>NC_017249.1:1590000-3990000 GCF_000284375.1 Bradyrhizobium japonicum USDA 6 | reverse complement strand
CCGAGATCGTCCGAACCCGCACCGGCGGTACCGACCAGCTTGGTCGCGCCCGTGATCGGCGCCGCGCCGCTCGTATCGTCATTGTTGACGACGGTGCCGGTGACCGTGTTGTTGGTGTATGCCGTGCCCAGCAGGTTGTTAGCGGTCGCACCGGGGATCGCAGCCGATGTCACGTTGGACTTGGGCGAGTAGCCCGTCGGACTCTGCAGCACCTGGCTGGCGATCGACTTGGCGCTGTCGACCAGCTTCTGCAGCGAGGTGATGCCGGTGTTGGCGGCCTGCAGCACCTGCACGCCGTTGCTGATGCCATCGAGGAGGTTACTGATGTCGCTGGCGCGGTTGTCCAGCCCCTGGGCGGTGAAGAAGTTGGTGGGGTTATCCAGCGCCGTGTTCACCTTCTTGCCGGTCGAAAGGCGTCCTTGCGTGGTGGCCAGCAGGTCGGCCGTCGACTGCAGCGACAACAGGTTCTGGCGAACTGATGCCGAGAGAACGATGTTGGACATGGCGGATCTTCCTCTTGAAGCGCGACGCTGTACGAATCGGTCCAGGCCGACCTGGCAGATGAGCTTTTGTCCAGTTTTAGAGCCTGTCCTTTAAATTAAGGTTAATGGCCACTTAAGCCACAGGGTTAACAAGGTATTAACAGGCCAGGGTTCCCTGCAACCCGGCTCACGCCGCATCACGCGCAAAAAAACGGCGGGGCAAAAGCCCCGCCGTAATGCCTTGTTTGACGATTTTCGCCGCGTATCAGCGCAGGAGCTGCAACACGCTCTGCTGCGACTGGTTAGCCAGCGACAGCGCCGAGACCGCGATCGACTGGCGGGTCGACAGCGCCTGGCTGTTGGCCGCTTCCTCGTTGGTGTCGGCCAGCGTCAGGTTGGACGAACCGGTCTGCAGGACGTTGATCAGGTTCTTGTTGAAGTCCTGACGGATCTGCACGACCGACAGGTTCGAACCCAGCGTCGATGCTTCCGAACGCAGCGTGCTGCTGGCGGCATTGAGCGAGGTCAGGACCTTGTTGGCCGAAGCGTTGTCCAGGAAGTCGGTGCCCGAGGCGAGGCTCGAGATGTTGAGACCCGCGGTGTTGAAGGTCACACCGGTGATGCTCAGCGTCGACTTGCCGGTTTCGTTGAACGTCAGCTTCAGCGTGTCGCCGTTGAGCAGGTTGACGCCGTTGAAGGAGGCATCCTGCGCGGTCGTGTTGATCTGCGCGAGCACGTTGTTGTACTGCGCAACCAGGCCTGCACGCTGGCTCTGCGAGGTCGGATCGGCAACCGGAGCCGCGATGGCGGCGCTGTGGAACGGACCGGTGGCCGTAAAGGCCGAGCCGCCGAGCGTGCCGATCGTCGAGGAGGCCGCGTCGTTCGTGGTCGTGATGGAGATCACGCCGGTCGAGTCGATCGAGGCCTGCAGGTTGTTGGCCGCCAGCGCCGAATTGAGCCCGTTCAGCGTCGAGATCTGGCCGGTGCCGGTGCCGAAGGTGATGCTGGTGGGCGTGCCGCCGCCGGTGGCTGCGATCGTCAGCGTCTGGCCCGAGATGGCGGGCGGGACGCGGGCGGTCGTGCCGGCGGAGAGACCGAGCGCGGCGAGCACGTTGCCCGAACCCGCGATCGTGAGATCCGAGGTCGTGCCGGTGCTCAGCGTGAGCTTACCAGCCGCGACGGTCGAGGCGGTGCCGGTGCCGGTGATGCCGTCGATCGCACTCAGCACGCTCTGCACCGTCAAGGTGCTGCCCGTGCCGATGCCGATGGTGACGTTGCCGGCGGTGTCCGTGGTCGAGGTGGTCTGCGCGGTCGAGAACGTGATGGTCTTGCCGTTGACCGTCAGGACCGAGCCGTTTGTGATGGCGGTGCTGAGGTTGTCGGAAGCCGCACCGGCGGTACCGACCAGCTGGGTGGAGGCCGTGATGTTGACCGCAGTGCCGGTGTTGTCGTTCAGCACGGCAGTGCCGGCAACCGTGTTGTTGGTGTAACCGGTACCCAGCAGGTTGTTGGCGGTCGCGCCGGTGATGGCGGTCGAGGTCACGGTCGACTTGGTGGAGTAGCCCGTCGGGCTCTGCAGCACCTGGTTGGCGATCGACTTGGCGCTGTCCACCAGCTTCTGCAGCGAGGTGATGCCGGTGTTGGCAGCCTGGAGCACCTGCACGCCGTTGCCGATGCCATCGAGCAGGTTGCTGATGTCGTTGGCGCGGTTGTCGAGGCCCTGGGCGGTGAAGAAGTTGGTGGGGTTGTCGAGAGCCGAGTTCACCTTCTTGCCAGTCGACAGACGGGACTGGGTGGTGGCGAGGAGGTCGGCGGTGGACTGGAGGGAGAGCAGGTTCTGGCGAACCGATGCGGAGAGAACGACGGACATACTGTTACCTTTCTGGTAGCTACGCGTCCTATCTGACCATAATTGATCAGACGACCGCCGAACCGTGCGTCCAAGCCTCTAACAATCCGTGAAATGAAACCCGCGCTTTTTCCGTCGCGAGGCTGAAAGGCCGCTTCGAGGCCGCGGCAGACGGCTGGAAATGCCGCTATCGGCCTTGAAATTGTTGCATTTTCCGTCCCCGCCGCCGTCGTTTACGACCTGTTAACCATGTTGCGCAAGGATCGGCCCCAAATCACGAACGATCGCCCTCATCGCACGAACGCCGCGACGGATCGTTGTAAAAGGGTTGATGGAGAACAGGCATGGCTCTCAAGGTTGAGCTCAAACCGCACGAACGCATCATCGTCGGAAATTCGGTGATCACCAACACCGACCAGCGCGCCCGCCTCCTGATCGACGGCGAGAACGTGCCAATCCTGCGCGAGCGCGACATCCTCACGCCGGAGACCGCCGACACGCCGGCCAAGCTCGTCTATCTCGCGGTCCAACTCATGTACATCTCGCCGGATCCGCAGAGCCAGCACGGCACCTACTTCAACCTGGTGCGCGACATCATCACTGCGGTGCCGAGCGCCTGGCCGATCATCGAAAGCATCAACAACAACATCATGAGTGGCGATCTCTACCGCGCACTGAAGGATGCCCGCAAGCTGATCGCCTATGAAGAGAAGCTGCGGGACCAGTACCAAGCGACGCATCCCAAGGGCAACGTCAGCTCGGCCGCCTGACCGGCACGCATCAACGTGACCAAATGACAACGGCCCCGGATCATCTCCGGGGCCGTTGTCGTTTCGCCTGCATTCCTGGTCACTGCGCCGCCAGCGGCGGCGCCTCGACCTCGATCAGACCACCGCCGGTCCGCCGCGCGCCGAACTCCAGCACCGCAGCCACAAGCGCGTCGATGTCCGTCTCGTCGGTACGGTGATTGACGATGGCAGCGCGGATCGCGAACCTGCCGTCCAGCGTCGTGCTCGAGGGCGCCGCAACGCCGGATTCCTGGACGTCGGCGACGATCTCGCGATTGACCGCATCGTCGGCGCGGTAGCGGAAGCAGACCATGTTGAGGTTCACCGGCGCCAGCAATTCCAGCCGCGGCTCGGCCAGCACGCGCGTCTCCAGATATTTCGCCAGCGCGCAGCTTCGCGCGATCACGGCGCCCAGCCTGTCAGTGCCGAACGTCTTCAGCGTGAACCAGGTCTTCAGCGCGCGGAAGCCGCGCGACAGGTCGGGGCCGAGATCGCAGGGCCAGACCGCGCCCGCCGCAAGCCCCCTCGCCTCGCGGCGCAGATAGGCCGCCGGCTGCGCAAAGGCCTGCCGGTGCAGTTCGCCGTCGCGCACCAGCAGGAAGCCGGCGTCGTACGGCACCTGCCCCCATTTGTGGAAGTCGAGCGCAATGGAATCGGCGAGCTCGATGCCGCCGAGCATGGGCGCGAGCTCGGGCGAGAAGATCGCCAGCGCCCCGAAGGCGCCATCGACGTGAAACCAGATTCCCTCCTCGCGGCACAGTTCAGCGATGGCCTTGAGGTCGTCGATCGCGCCGATATCGACCGTGCCGGCAGATGCGATCACCAGGAACGGTTTGAAGCCGACTTCGCGATCGATCGCGATCTGCGCGCGCAACGCGGCGACGTCGATACGATGATCGGCATCGACATCGATCTTGCGCAGCGCATCGGTGCCGAGCCCGGCAATGTCCATCGCCCTGGAGACACAGCCATGCGCCGCCTGCGACGTGTAGGCCGTGAGCAGCGCGCCGTCATTGCCGACGCCGTGCTGCCGCGCCAGCGTACCGAGCGCGCTCGTGCGCGCCACCAGCACCGCCATCAAATTGGCCATCGACGTGCCCGTGACGAAGATACCGCTCGCACTCTCCGGGAAATCAAACAGGCGCCGCATCCACGCGACGATCTGGCGTTCGACTTCAATCGGCATGTGATCGCGTCCGCCGAGATTGGCATTGAGGCCAGCTGCGAGCATCTCCGCGAGCATGCCGACCGCGGTGCCGCCGCCATGCACCCAGCCCATGAACCCGGGATGGACGTTGCCGGTCGCATAGGGCGCGACGTGCTCGGCGAATTCGCGATAGACATCGGCAAGGTCGCTCGCCTCGCGCGGCACGTCGGCCTTGAATGCCGCACGGACGTCATCGGGGATCGGCTGCCACACCGGACGCGCGCGAATATTGGCGATGCGGTCGATCGCCTCGTCCAGCATGCGATGGGCGAGCGTGCGAAATTCGCTCCAGTCCTGCGGATCGAGCGAAGCCTGCGCGACGGAGCTTTGCGCGTTGCGGATGATCTCGTTCATGCTGCGCTCACCTTGCCCTCTCTTGCGTGCCGCGACAGCATCGCCGTGAACGCGGCAAAGATCTTGCGCATCTGCGGCGGCTTGTACGGAAACACGACCGGCGAATCCATGTTGTGCACGACGGCGGTGTTGTCGGCTTCGAAGACCAGCAGCTCGCGGTCCTGGTTCTCGGCGCAATCGACGATGAAATAATCGAGACCGACGCGCCGGCTCATTTCGTCGAGCGCGGTCTTGTGGCGCGCGGCGAAGGCGTGGTCGAAGTCCAGCATGAAGACGGCCTCTTCAGCCCGCTTCTCCTCGCTGAACGCCATGTAGGCGTTGAGATACCAGATGTCCCAGCGATCGGCGATCGCCATGTGGCAGGCGTAGGGCTTGCCGTCGACCATCGCGAGACGGTATTTGCGGTAGAGTCCGTCGGGGCTCGCATAATCGACGAAGCGCGCGACGAAGAAATCCTGCTCCTCGCGCTCGGCGAGATAGGCCGCGAGGGCAGGCGCATCGTCGAGCCTCGCAAGCCCGACACCGGCATGCGTACCGCGCGGCCGCGCGATCATCGGAAAGCGTAATTCGCCGGCGATGTCCTCACAAGCGATCCGGCCCTGCGCGAGATCCGTCAATTGCGCTCGCGTCGCGTGGATGGTCGATGGAATCTCGAGACCAGGGATGCCCGCCAGCAGCCGATACAGCTTGTCGCGATCGAGGTTGCCGATGAGATCGGGGCGATTGAGCAGCGGCCGCGGCCAGCGCTGCGCCGCCTTTTCGATCAGGGCGAGCGGTTCCCGGCATTCCTCGGAATCGGATGCAACCACGATGGCGACGTCGTGATCGGGCAACGTTTCAGGCAAGCCGACATCCTTGGTCACGTAGAGCGTCAGCAGCTCGAAATCGGAGCCTTCGAGCAGGAATTCGATCGGCGTGTTGCCGCCCATGTCGATGTCGGCCGCTAACGCAAGCACGCGCAAGCCGGGCTTTGGAGCCGCAGCGGGCGTGCGAAACAATTGATGGAAGGTCAGTACCTCCGACTGGATTGCCAGCCCCGCCGCCTTGTCGCCGAGTAGCTGGACGATCAGCGATAGGTCAAGGCCTTCGCCCGCGTGTGCGGCTCCTTCCGTGATCCGCGTGACGAGCTGATCGCGCAGTGGCTGCAGATCGACACCTTCGAAGGCCTGGCGCGTCAGCTGCGCAAAGCCGATGCGGTCGGCATAGTTCGGCACGGTCACGCCGATCGGCGCGGAAACTGGATGCTGCATCTCATACCTCGAAGGCGGACTTTTCCGGCGCGGTTGCGGCGGCGCCGCGGTCAAGCAGCAGCTCGATCTTCACCAGGACATGAGCGATGCGATCGAGCAGGTGCTGCACATTGCGTTGTGCCTGCGCCATATCCGGCGACCAGGCCTCGGTCACGAGCCGGGCGCCGACGCAGAGGCGCAGCACGGCCTGCGGCGCATCGTCCTGCCGCTCCAGCCGGACCGGCTGGCCGATCAGGCTGCGCTGGACGGCGACCTCCCGGTCCGCCGAGCTGCCGCTGATCTCGTCGTTCATGTCACGCCGTAGCGCCCGATGGATGGCGCCGGTCTCGGCCATCGAGACCGGCTTGCCGTCGCGCAGCAGCATGAACGGAAAGATCGTGGCGTGCGCGAACTCCTCGTCGTCCCCGGCAGTCTTCTCGGTCGCCGTTGGAACGGGTTGAAGCGACGGCGACAGCGCGATCATGCTGTCGATGCCGGCGGCAAGCTCGGCCAGCACCCTGACGCGGAAAGCTCCGGGCACGCCGTAGTAGCTGCCGATCTCCGCGAGCGCCGCCTCCCAGCGCAGCCATTGTCCGAAATTCGGCCGGCGCTCGAAACGTGAGCGCAGCGCCGTCCAGGCCACCGGCCAATCGCAGCGGCCGGCATAGTCGAAGAAGCCCGGCGCAATCCCCTCAATCCGGTCGAGCGACCGCGAAAACCCTTTCGGCACCAGCAGCGCGCCGCTGAAGGCAGGGCCGCCGAAGAATTTCGAGCCGGTGATCAGCACCATATAGCCGCGGTCGAGATAGGAGCGCAGCCGGCGGCGGCCGAGCCGCGCCTGACAGGCGTCGACGACGACCTGAACCTTGCGCGGCCAGCGCCGCGCGATCTCGTCGAGACAGGCCACGCTCGGCGCGCGCCAGCCGAGCTTCGAGGAATCCATGATCTGAAGCAGCACGGACGCACCTTGCGCGATCGTCGCTTCGATCGCCCCCAGCACCGCGGCATCGGTGTCGGCGCGCATCGCGATCCCGGGCCCATCCCGAAGCAGCGGCAACGTCACGCTGGCGCCGGCAAGCCCGGCAACCGCGCCGTCCTTGCGGACCACAAAGCCGCTCGCCGTCATGGAGCTGAAATGGTGACCGCGGGCGGTATGGGCCGTGCCGCTACCGGTCTGGTCGGCCCCGACCACGATCGTCACTGGCGGGGCGCCGAGCACCGCACGCGCCAGGAACAGGGCGTGGAGCTGAGAATCCGTCCCGGACGGCGAGAACACGACGTCGACGCGCGGCGAGAGCTGGAGATGGCCGCGCAACTCCTCGCGCATGCCCTCGCAGCGCGCATCGAAGGCGATCTCCACCTCGTCGAACAGGCACCTGTGCATCAGCTCTTCGCGCGCCAGCGCGGCGCGGTCATAGGCGAATTGCGAGATCGTCGATGCCGTCGAGGAGGCGAAATTCCAGATCTCCGGTTCCGGCGAGGCCGCACAGCCATAGGCGTTGACGCGATCCCCAGCGTCGAGCGCCAGCCGCGGATCTCCGCCGGAGACGAGAAGCGTGTCCAGCGGCGTGAAGAGATCGCGCAAGCGGTAGCGCGAGCCGCCATCGAATGTGCGCTCGGGGATTGACAGACCGGATGCGCCGGCACTCATCCCGGAAGGCTCACGCGGCATCGGCAGCTGCCGCAGGCGCGGCTGCGAATTGCGAGGCGATGTCGCCGTGGAATACCGACGGGCCGACGTGATCCAGCGAGCTCTCGATGTCGGCCCAGATCTCGCCGCCGATGTCGGTCCAGCGCTTGCAGAAGGCGAAGTCCTCGGAGAGATACGTCCCGGTCGCCGGATCGATCATGCATTCGAACAGCGCGAAGCGGTTCTGGCTCCCCGCCAGCGTGTCGTGCGAATGCTCGCGGAAGAATTGCAAGGCCGCATAGTTGGGATGGCGGCACATCGCCTCCAGCACGTGGCGGCGGATCATCAGGAAGCCGGTGCCGGCGTAGCGCACGCGGGTAAAACCGTTGACCACCACGATGTGGTCGGGATCCTCGATCTCGAGCACGTAGTCGAGCGAGGCGGCAGGCACGTCGGCTTGGCCGGACTGGATCGCGCGCCTGGCCTTGTCCCAGTTGACCTGCTTGATCGGATAGCAGCCGGCGACGACGTCCGCGCCGCATTCGATTAGCCGGAACACCTGCTCCGGCTTGAAGCCGATATCGGCATCGATGAACAGGAAATGCGTCGCCTTGGGATCATCCAGGAACATCGCGACCAGATTGGCCCGCGCGCGCGTGATCAGGGCGTCGCCGTCGCGCAGGAGCACCTTGAGCTCGAGATTGGGCACGCCGTGCACGGCGCGCTGGAGCGCGAAGACCGAACTCGCGTAGATGGTCGACACCTGCCGGCCGAAGCATGGCGTGGCCACCACCAGTTGCATCTTGTCCGACATCGACGGCCCCCGCCCCGCTTAACTCCTCACCAAAAGGTAAAGAGGCATGGTTAACGGCGTCTTAATGCGCCGTTACAGGAACTTGACGAGCGAGAGTTGCGCGAGGTTCGAGGTGACCTGGTAGGACGCCTGAAGCGCGTTCTGGAGCGACAGGATCTCGCTCGCCACCTGGTCCGGCGAGGCCGATTCCGCCTGGTCGATGATGGACTGGAGCTGCGCCTTGGCCTGGGTCTGGCGCGTGCTGGCGTCCTTCATCGTGTTCTGGGCCATCGCGAGGTCCGTCTGGATGTCCTCGATGTGCTGCTGGCCGGGCTGCTTCGTCAGCGACTGTGTCACCCGCAGGCTCAGCGCAGAGACCTGCCCGCCCGCATACTGGCTGGTCGGCGAGGTCGAGAACGTCCCGAACACAGCAATCGCCTGCAATTGCTGGCGGATCGCGTCCTCGTCGGCCTGCGCGCCATACTGCACCGTCACGGAATCGTCGACCCGCGCCACTGCGGTCGAGCGCGGCGAGCCGGGGCCATCATTGCCCTGGTACCATTTCACGGTGTTGGCCGAGCCGTTGACCAGCGTCGTCGCGGAGCTCGCCGGCGACGAGCCGACGCGCAGCGGCGGCTGCGTCGCGGTGACCTGCGTCGAGCCGAAGCCGAGCGCGTTGAGTGCGCCCGAGTTCGAGGTCGTGATGCTGAGGCTCGCCGCGTCGTCCGTGTTGATCGTGATCGAGCCGCCATGCACGGTCGAAGGCTTCGACGTGCCCGTGATCTGGTCGATCTTGCTCATCAGCGTCTGGATGCTGTCGCCGACATTGAGCTGGTTGCCGGTCGCGCCCGAATTGACGAAGGTCAGCGTGGTGCCGTTCACGGTGATGGTGTCACCGGCGGCGAAGCCCGGCGAGATCGAGTCCGAGGGGGCCGTGCCGGACAGAGCGGTCGCCCCCGTTATCGGTGTTGCCGCCTGGCTGGTCTTGGCACTGCCAATCGCCGAGCTCGCGGTGTTGAAGAAGTTGTCGCCTGCGGTGACGGCGGATGCCGCCACCAGCGAAGTGTTGGCGAGCTTCGTGATCGCGGTGTTCAGCGCGGCGTTGAGGTTGGTGGCGGTGTTGGCAGGGGTGGTGGTATCGATCGCGAAGCTGCCGGCCGGCGTCGGCGTGGCAGTCGAGGCGGTCAAGACGATCTGCTCGGTCGAGCCGTCCGGCAGCGTGAACTGGACGCTCAGCTTGTCGCCGTCGTTCGGGTTGAGGCCGTTGAGATCGACCGAGAACGACACCGGCGAGCCGCTCGGACCGGTGACCGTCGCACCCGTCAGCGTCGAGGACACCGCCGCGATCTTCATTCCGAACGGCGATCCGGCGACGTCCTCGGACACCCTCACCGAGCTCGGCGTCGGCTGCGTCTGCAGCAGCCGTCCCATGCCGTTGGCACCGAGGTCGGCAGCCTGGCGTTCCGCCATGACGGTCTTGAAGCCCGCCTGCGTGGTCGTGCCGTTGATGATGTCGCCGGCATTGGCAACCGACTGCGTGTTGAACGCCGTCCCGGAGAACAGATAACGGTTGCCCGACTGCGTGTTGAGAACGCCGACCATCGAGCCGAACTGCGATGCGGCCGTGTTCTGCGCGACGGTCTGTCCGTTGACGTTGAGATCCTGCGCGGTGCTCGCGGAGCCGGTCTGCACCGTGTTGCGGATCGTCGTGAGCGACTGGAGCGCGGTATTGGCGAGGTTGATGTTCACGTTCACGTTCGTGATCGTGTCGGTATAGGCGGCGATGTTGGAGAGCTGCGAGCGCCCGGCGATCGCAAAGCCCTCGTTCGTGCCCATCCCGGAATAGTTCTGCGACAGCTTGCCGGTCGCGAGCTGCGTCGACAGGTCGGTGAGCTGCTGATTGATGTTGCGGATCTGCGCGCCGAGAACCGACGAGGAGTAGTTGATGCTGCTGATCGACATCTTTCAGAACCCTGTTACTTGTTACACTTGAGCCTGGATCAACGTGTTCATCATGCTCTGCACCACCGACATCACGTGAGCGTTGGCGGCATAGGCATTCTGGAGCTGGATCAGGTTCGACATCTCCGAGTCCAGATTGACGCTGGAGGTCGAGTCGAACTTCGCCTGGAGCGTCGAGACCACGACGCTCTGGCCCTGCTGGAGCTGGGTGGCCTGGGTCGAGGCGTTGGCCTGGATGCTGAGGAACTGCTGCAGGTAGTTCGAGACGCTGCCGGTGAAGGGCTGGTTCGCCGAGCCGAGGCCGGTCGTCGGCGAATAGGAAAACACCGCATTGGTGAGCTGCGAATAGAGATAGTCCGAGCGCGTGGTATCGCCGGCGGGCGTCACCGGCGAGGTGTTGTAGACTGACAGCCGCGTGGGATCGCTGACTAGCTGCGTATTCACGGCGATGCGCCCGGCAAGGCCGGTTATCTGCGAGCCCGAGGCGGTGATCGCACCGGTGTAGAGCGCCTGCCCGCCGTCGGTGAACACCGCCAGCTGCGGGCTGCCCGAGGTCAGCGACGAGATCGTCTTGGTGGTCGAGGCCGAATTGACGTTGGCAAGACCGGTATTGTCATCGGTCACCCGCAGCGTCGTGGCCGTCGCCGGCGACGGAGCGGCGGAGAACGTCAGGTGCGAACCTGAGAGCGCGGTGTTGAGCGCAGCGGCGATCGCACTCATGCCGCCGGAGAAATTGACGCCCACCCGCATCGGGTTGGCATTGGTGGCGTTCTGGAGCGGCAGCGCCGCCGGGTCGGTCACGTTGACGAGCGTGATCTGGCGCTGGGTGTTGGTCGCCGTGTCCTTGTAGGTGATGTTGACCGTATTGCCCGGCTGGGCGCCGGCAAGGTCGAGATCGAATCCGGCCGGCGGGCCCGAGACCGTGCTGCCGGCCGTGGTCTTGTCCGACAGCGCGCTCGACATCGTCGCTGCGAGCTGGTCGATCTGGTTCTGCGCCTGCACCAGCGTCTGGTCGCGCAGCTTCAGGTCGGCCGCGATCCGGCCGGACGAGACCACGTTGTTGGCGACGACGTCGACCTGCGAGCCGTTCGGCAGTTTGATGTTGAGCGCGCCGACGCCGGACTTGGCCGGGTCGGCGTTGTAGAGCGAGGTCGCCGACAGCGCGCCGGCAGAGGCAAAGGAGAATTGCGAGGCGAGCCCGGCGCCGACCAGCTGGACGCCGGTCGTGGTGTAGATGTTGGCCTGGTTCGAACCGTCGGTGGTGACGCGCACGTCGACGAATTTCGACAGCGTGTTGATGGCCTGATCGCGTTGGTCCATCAGCGTCGCGGCCGAGGGATCGTTGGCCGACAGGCCCTGGAGCTTGGTGTTGATGTCGGCGATCTGCTGCATCGCCGCGTTGGCCTGCTGCGCCGAGGTGCCGAGGTCCTGCTCGACATTGGAGCGCAGCGACTGGATGCCCTTGGTGGTCACGTTGAGCTGCTGGGCCAGGGCCTGCGCCGCGCCGAGGGCAACCGTCTGCGCCGACGACGAGCCCGCGCTGGTCGACAGCGCCTGCAACGCCGTGGTGAAATTGTTCAGCGCGGTTTCGAGCGTGCCGCTGTTGCCGGGCGTGCCATAGACACTCTGAAGCTGCTTCAGGATGTTGGCCATCTGGTCGGCGTAACCGCTGCCGCCGGTCTCGGTGCGCAGCTGGTTCTGCACAAAGGTGTCGAGCTCCCGGCTGACGCCGGTCGTCATCGCCGTCGAGCCGAAATCGCCGGTGGTGACCTCGATCTGGTTCGGCCTCTGGACGACGTAACCCGGCGTCTGCGAATTTGCGACGTTCGAGGAGACGATCGAGAGCGCGGCCTGGTTGGCACGCAGACCGCTCATCGCACTGGCGAGGGCTGAACTCAAACCCATATCACTGGCCGCCTTTGGTTACGTCACGCGCCGATCAGCGCAACACGTTCAGGAGATCCTGCACCATCGAATTCGCCGTCGTGATCACCTTGGTGTTGGCCGAATAGGCCTGCTGGGTCACGATCAGCTTGGTGAATTCGTCGGCGATGTCGGTGTTCGAGCCTTCCAGCGACGAGCCGCTGATGCTGCCCGACGCGCCGTCGATCGCTGTGCCCGACTGTTCGGTCGCCGCGTAGGCGCCGCCGTCGAGGGCCTTGAGGTAATTGGTGCCGTTGAAGTGCGACAGCGAGACCTGTGCGAGGTTGAGGTTCTGGCCGTTGGAGAAGGTGCCGACCACGAGGCCGCTGTTGTTGACGGCAACCGAGCGGAGCTGACCGGCGGCGTAGCCGTTCTGCGTGATGGTGTTGATCGTCACCGCGCCGCTGGTGCTGGCATATTGCGTCAGCCCGCCCGAGGACATGTTGAAGGCGACCGAGCCGAGCGACTGGCCGCCGACGCTGACGTTGTTGATGGTGATGCCCGATCCGCTCGGCGAGGTCAGCGAGCCGTCGGCGGCGAAGGTGAACGCCTGCCCGGTGTTGACCCAGCCGACCGTCGTGCCCGTTGCATTCGGATCGGTCTGGTAGAACAGGTTCCAGGTGTCGGAATGGCCGGTACCCAGCGAGGCGCTGTCGGTCTTGGCCCAACGCAGCTGCAGGTTCACCGGCGTGCCCGCGGCGTTGTAGGCGGTGACCGCACCGCCGCTGATCGATTCCTTGGTGAACGTGGCGATGTCGTTGCCGATCACGCCGCCGGTGCCCGCCGTGCCGCCACCGCCACGGTTCTTGGAGATGGACGACGTGAAGCCGAGTGCGGCGAAGGCGCTGGAGTTGTTGCTGGTCACCGTCAAGGTGGGATTGGCGATACCGGTATTCAGGGTGATCACGCCGTTGCTGATCGAAGAACCGCTCGCACCACTGAGCGTGTCGATCCTCTGGAGCAAGGTCGCGATGTCGTCAGTGATGTTGATCTGGTTCGGAGCGACAGCACCGGAGGCCACGAAAGTGATCGTATTGGCGGCTCCCGTGCCATTGACCTGGATCGTGTTGCCGACCTGGAAGGGCGTCGAGAGCACTTCCGGCCCGCCGGGCGTCGCGGTGCCGCCGAGCTGTGTACCACTCGTAATCGCGGGGGTGGACAGCACGTTACCGCCGCGCGTCACGCTGCTGACGCCGAGCAATCCTGCCGCAGTGCCGCCGATCGTCACGTCGGCCGTGGTGCTGGTCGTGATCTGGATGTTGCCGCTGGCGGTCAGAGTCACACTGGTGGTGGGGACGCCGGCTCCTGACGCGATCGCGCTGAGGACATCCGACATCAGTGCGCTGGTGGGCGACTTCAGACCAATCGTGGTGACGACAGGGGGGCCTGCAGCCGTCGAAGTGCCCGAGACGGTGTTGTCGAAGTTGATTGTCTGGCCGTTGACCGTCAACGACTTGCCGGCCAGGTTGGTGAGAAGGCTGGTGTTGAGATGCGTCCCCAGGCCGGCATCGAGAGACGTGCTGCCAGTTGCCGCCGCCGAAGCGTTGTCCTGCAGCGCCACCGAGCCAGTCGCGGTCGTCGCCGTATAGGCCGAGCGCAGATTGCCGGTGGCGGCTGCGCCGGAGACCGTCGCATTCGAATAGGGCGGCGGCGGCGTGCCGACGATCAGCGGGTTGGCGGCGAAATCGGACGGGTTCAGGCCGCCGGCCGCCAGCAGCGTGCCGCTCGCCGCGGTCGAGCTCGCCGCCGTGTTCGGCACGCTCGGCAGGTTCGCGGCGTACTGGATCGAGGTTGTCGCCTGTGCCGGGATGAAGTTGTTCTGGAATTTCAGGACGGACGCCACATTGCCGGTCGGGTTGCCGGTCTTGGGGTCGACCGTGACGCCCATCAGGTAGTAGCCGGCGCCATTGACGAGATTGCCGTTGGAATTGAGCTGGAAGTCGCCGCGGCGGGTGTAGTAGGTGACGCCGCTGAACTGCGGCAAGTTGTCGACGACGCTAGTCGCCTTCTGGATCGAGAAGAAGCCGTCGCCGGTGATCGCCATGTTGGTCGCGACGGAGGAGGATGAGATCGTGCCCTGCGTGGTGATGGTGGCCTTGGCGTTGGCCGTCACGCCGCCCGCGACCTGCTTGCTCGGCACCGAGGCGTCGGGAATGAGATCGACGAAGCTGGTGCCGATGCCCTTGTAACCGGTGGTGGATGAGTTCGCGATGTTGCCGGAAATGTTCTGCAGCGCGTAGGACTGCGCCTGCAGGCCACCCACCGAGGTGTTCATTGCATCGAAGATACCCATAACTTTGTCTCCAGATCCGATCTCGGCGGCCGGTCGACCATGGCCGCAGTCGGAAGAGACAGTCGCAAGGGCTATGCCAATGCGGGTATTCTCAGGAAATCAATGACTTGAATGGGAAGGCCCCCGTCCGATGACCGGGGCACAATTGCCGGGCCGGCAACAATTGCCGGGGCATCGGGTCATTCCGGGGCGGCCCGCGGGACCGAACTCAGGTGCGCAATTGCGCACCTGAGAATTCGCGAGATCCCGGATTCGATTCTCACGCATCGCTCCGGAATGACTCCAGCGAGACCTACGTGGCCGAGGCAGCGGCCGGATGGAAGACCAGCCCGAAACCGTCGATGCAATAGCGCAATCCGGTCGGCTTCGGACCGTCGTCGAAGACGTGGCCGAGATGGCCGCCGCAACGCCGGCAATGCACTTCGGTGCGCACCATGCCGAAGGTGCGGTCCTCGGTCTTGCCGACATTGCCTTCGATCGGCTGATAGAAGCTCGGCCAACCCGTGCCGCTCTCGAACTTGGTCTCGGACGAGAACAACGGCAGGTCGCAGCCGGCGCAGGCGAAGATGCCCTTGCGGTGCTCCTTGAGCAGCGGGCTGGAGCCCGGCCTCTCGGTGCCCTCCCTGCGGAGGATTTCATATTGCTGCGGCGTGAGCTGGGCGCGCCACTCGGCGTCGGTCTTCTCGATCTCGAATTTTTGCGTGGCCTTCTCTCCAGCCTCGGCAGGCGTTCCTCTCAGCCAGCGGAAGGCCGAAAGGCCGAACAGGCCGGCAACAGTCGTCAGCAGGATGCGGCGATCAAACATCTCATTCTCCGTGCGCGGGGAGTCCACGCCCTGAGATACGGGCTCTAACGGCCGACGTTACACGTCCGGGCGCGGTTTTTCTCAACTTATTGCGAGACGATGTCCTCGTGCGAAGCCGGTTCCATGCCCTCAGCCGCAGGTTTCGGCGGAGGGGCCGGCCGCGGCCGGACGCCGGGCGGCGGACGGCGAGGACCGGTACCGGCGGCCCGGTTGGCTTCGGCCAGCCGCGCCTCGCGCTCCCGGTCCTTGACGCGGGCTCGCTCGCGGTAGCGGGCGAGCGAGCCTGCGGCGGCGGAACTCGCCCTGCCCCAAACTCCCACCAATTGGCCCGCGACCCGTCCGGTCGTGCCGCCTGCCCAGACCAGCTCGAATGGCGAGAACAGCTTCCAGCGGTCGTCGCCCCACAAAATGCTGCGCGCGATCAGCTGCCCGGCCATGGCCGAGGTGTTCATGCCCTGGCGGCCGAACCCGCTCGCCACCCACAGGCCTTTGCGCAACTGGCCGATCTGCGGCATGCCGTGCACGGTCTGGCCGGTGGCACCGCCGAACATGTCGGTAATCTCGACATCGCCGAACTCGGGGAAAATCGATCTGATCCGCCGCCTGACCGCGCCCGCGAAGCGCTGCGGACGCGCGGCCCAGGTGGTCTCGGGGCTTTCCCACATCAGGCGGTCGCCGTCGACGACACGGAAATGGTCGACCCCGTCGGAATCCATCACCGATCCCTTGAACGCCACGATCTCGTGCACGCGCTCGCCGAGCGGCGCGGTAATCCCGGCATAGCGCCAGACCGGCAGCAGCGTCTCCGACAGGCGCCTCAAGGGCGCGCCGAGGTGGATGTTGCCGGCGAGCACGATGTGGGTGGCGCGCAGCCGCGCCGAGGGCGTGACGATGCGCTTGCGGATGCCGGAATGATCGATGCTGACGACCGGCGTCTCCTCGAAGATGCGCGCTCCCGCTCGCCGCGCCAGCGCTGCGAGGCCGTGCACATATTTGCGGCCGTCGAGCTGGAACGCCCGGGGATAATAGACGCCGTGGAAGTAACGGTCGGTCTTGAGCACCTCGCGGACGCGATCCACCTGCCAGCCCTCGACCTCCGTGTCGAAATCCTCGTCGAGCATCTGCAACCGGCTGATCAGCCGGTCGCCGGCATCGACGTTGGAGACCTCCAGCACGCCATCGCTCGGGCCAATGCCGGGCATGTTCTCTTCGGTGGCGTTGGCCCGGACGAACTCGGCGCCCTCCTTCGCCAGCGTCCACAATTCGCGCGCGTCCTCGAAGCCGATGCGCTCGATCAAATCGGCCAGCGGTAGCGCAAAGCCCGGCATCACGGTGCCGAGCTGGTTTCCGGAGGCGTTCCAGCCGACATGGCGGCCCTCGAGCACCGCGACGCTGGCTCCGAGCCGGGCTGCCTCCAGCGCGATGGAGAGCCCGGCAAGCCCGGCCCCGATCACGCAGATGTCGGCATCGAGATCAAACGACAGTCGCGTGCGTTCACGAAAGCCGGCTTCTTCCTGGGACACGCTTGTGAAAGTCTCGCTCATGTCGTTTTCTTAGAGCATGATCCGGAAAAAGTGTGCAGCGGTTTTCCGAAAAGATCATGCTCAAAACCAAAAATTTAGAGCGCGAGGAGGACTTGTCCCAATCTCATCGCGCTTTAAAGGACCGATCGGGCCCTTGTCACCTTGTCCTCAACCGGCGCCTGTAGATTATTCTGGACGCGTAACGATTCGAGAATGCCATGCGCCGTTTGATGCTGCTGCGTCACGCCAAGACCGAGACTGACGCGCCGAGCGGCCGTGACCAGGATCGTCGCCTCGACGACCGCGGCCACAAGGACGCCGCGCAGATCGGGGATTGGCTCGCCACCCACCCCCCCTTCCTCAAGGCCGTGCTGGTGTCGCACGCCGTCCGGGCCCGGCAGACCTGGGACATTGCCTGGGAGACGATGAAGGACCGCGTCGCAGCGCCGAAGGTGGAGGTCCTGCCCGAACTCTACGGCGCCGATCCCGCCCAGATTCTGGAATCCATTCGCACTGCAACCGCTCCGGCCGACCCGAAGCAGTTGCTGCTGGTGGGCCACAATCCCGGCATGCACGAGGCCGCTCTGATGCTGATGGGCGGCGGCGATCCGGCCGGCGCCAAGGCGCTCGCTCACAATCTGCCCACGTCGGGGCTTGCGATCTTCGACTTTGACGTCAAGGATTGGGGTGACGTGGCCTACCGCCGCGGCAAACTGGTGCTGTTCGTCAGCCCCAAGCTGCTTCGATCGGGTTGAGACGCGCGGGGCGCGCCGTTTCGACCGGTTGATCCAGCTTGGTCAATTGGGAGGCGCAGATGTTCAAGTCCATCCTCGTGCCCATCGACCTCGCCGACACCGATCTGGCCAAGCCGGCGCTTGCGACCGCGGTAACGCTGTCGCAGACCTGGAGCGGATCGATACGGCTGCTCAACGTGCTGCCGATGACGCCGGTGATGCTCGCCGAATACGTGCCGGCCGATTTCGACGAGCAGCAGCGCCAGACCTCCGAGGAAGCGCTCGCCATCGTCGCGCGGGAGTCAGGCATCGAGGCAGGACGCATTTCCAGCGTGGTGCGCCAGGGCGGCATCTACCACGAGATCCTGGAGGAAGCCGTGCACATGAAGGCCGACCTGATCGTGATGACCTCGCACCGGCCGGCGATGCGCACCTATTTCCTCGGCTCCAACGCCGGGCACGTCGTGCGCTACGCCAAGTGCTCGGTGCTGGTGGTCAGGCACTGATCGTCACAACGAACGCCGTCATTGCAAGCGCAGCGAAGCATTCCAGCGTCTTTCCGCGTTGGCAGCCTGGATTGCTTCGCTCCGCTCGCAAAGACGATGCGGAGGCATTGTCACCACGCCCGGACTTGCCGGGCGTGGCAGCCGAATGAACTTACAGATACCGCGTCAGTTCGGCCTTGAACTGCCCGTAGACGGCGTCCTCGATCTGGCTGCGCGTGATCCCGATGTCGCGCAAGGCGTGGTCGTCGAGCTCGTTCAGCGTCTTGACGGCAGAGCGGCGCTCCAGGCGGTCGAACAGCGCATGAGCGAGGTTGGCGAGCGTGCTGAAAAATCCGCCCGACGAGGATGGGCGTAAGCTCCGCCCGGCAGTTTGCGAGATCGTGGTCATTTTTCTTCTCCGGCCTATTGTCCGCGCGGCGAAGCAGGTGCCGTTGGCGCGGACGCCGTGAGCGCCTGCACCTCATTTGCCGTCGGATTGCTCTCGCTCTCCTCGGCTCAATCGCGGAACTTGATGGAACTTAAATGCTCCAGTACACTACTCGGAGCAAGTAAAACATTGCTCTCGGTGCAATAATGTCCAAGTTCGAATACGTGAAGCTTGCCGATGCCATTGCGGCCGATATCACTAAAGGCACGTTAAGGCCCGGCGACCGGCTGCCGCCACAGCGCAATTTTGCCTATGACCGCGGCATCGCGGTCTCGACCGCGAGCCGGGTTTATACGGAGTTGCTTCGCCGCGGGCTCGTCGTCGGCGAGGTCGGCCGCGGCACCTTCATCTCCGGCGACATCAAGCGCGAGGTCGAGGCGTTGAGCGAGCCGCGCGACGCGCGGATCGATTTCGAGGTCAATTATCCGTTATTGCCGCAGCAATGGGCGATGATCGCCAAGAGCCTTGCCGGGCTCGAGCGCGTCGATGCGCTCGAATCCGCCCTGCGCGTCTCGACCAGCACCGGCACCAAGAGCGCGCGCAACGCGGCCGTCGCCTATCTCGCGCGCAAGGATTTCACGCCGCAGGCCGAGCAGATCGTCTTCACCGCCAACGGCAAGCAGTCGCTCGCCGCCGCGCTCGCCGCCCTCGTTCCCACCGGCGGCCGCTGCGGCGTCGAGGCGCTGACCTACCCCTACGTCAAGAGCATCGCCGCGCGGCTCGGCGTGACGCTGGTCCCGATTCCGATGGACGAATACGGCGCGAGGCCCGATGCGATCCAGAAGGCGCATCGCGAGGCGCATCTGTCGGCGCTGTATCTCCAGCCCATCATCCAGAACCCGCTCGGCGTCACCATGAACGCGACGCGGCGCGCCGACATCATGCGCGTCGCCGAGAAGCTCGATCTCACCATCATCGAGGACGCCGTCTACGGCTTCCTCGCCGACGATACGCCGCTGGCGGCGCTCGGGCCGGACCGTTGTATCGTGATCGACAGCCTGTCCAAGAAGGTCGCACCGGGCCTCGCGCTCGGCATCCTCGTGACCCCGCCGCATCTGCGCGAGAGCGTGATGAGCGCGGTGCGGACCGGCGGCTGGATCGCCTCGGGCCATGCGCTGGCGTCCGGGCAGCGGCTGATGGCCGACGGCACCGTCGCCGAGCTGACGCGGCTGAAACGGATCGACGCTGCGCGCCGGCAGCAGACCGCGGCAAGGCTGCTTGCCGGCTACCAGATCGCGGCCGACGCGCGCTCCTATCATTTGTGGCTGACGCTGCCGCCGCACTGGCGCTCGCAGACCTTCGTCGCCGCGGCAGCCCGGCGCGGCATCGCACTGACGCCATCCTCGACGTTTGCAATTGCGCACGGACATGCACCGAACGCGGTGCGGCTCGCGCTCGCCCCGCCCTCGCTCGAGCAGCTCGATTCCGGCCTGCGCACGCTCGTGTCGCTGCTCGGCACCAAGGAAGAGGATTTCGACTCGACGGAGTAGAGATCCGTCTATGGCAGCAACGCCTTCGGTACGTGATCAAAACTGTAGCTGTGTGGCTGGTTGCGCCGCACGAAGCCGCCGACCTGCCAGGCGAACAGCGCGGCAAAGCCGATGATGAACAGCGCACCCGCGAATTCGCCGATCAGGAGCGCGCGGATCAACAGCCCGGCCATGGCCACCGTCAGCACCGCCAAAAACGCCAGCACCGCCGCATAGGTTTTGCGACCGAGGCCTGCAGTCAATTCGGCGTGGCTGCCGGCTTGCGCCATCCGTGCGTGCAATTCGATGATGAAATCGCGAAAACCGTTATCTTGCGGCGCCATCAGCGCCGCGGTCTGCCAGCTTGTCGACAGGATCCTGATGCGGCCGCCGCCGGTGTGGCTGAGATCGGCGCGAAAGCGGTGCTGCTGCATCGACACCGGGCGAAACGACAGCCGGACCGCCGAGATCTCGTCATAGCGCCACAGGCCGGCGCGGCCGGCGATGTGCCAGGACAGGCCCGCGTCCGTCAGCTCGAAACGATGCGCCGAGCCGATCAGAGACGCCTTGTAGGCGTAGCTCGTGACCGACGGGCCTTGCGCTCCCGAAACCTGCATCCCCACAATCAATCCCGTCCGCGCAATCCCGTCCGCGCAATCCCGCCTGCGATCGGCTTGCGCGATCGCCCTCGCCCATCCTACAAGCGGGGCATGGCTGAGACGACCTTTTTTCCGCGCCGCCTGATTCTCGGCGCCGCCGTGATCTCCGGCGTGCTGCTCGCGCTCGCAGTGCACATGCTGGGCGCACGCTACGGGCTCGACCTCGGCGGGCTCTGGCATTCCGACACGCATGAATACATACCCGCGGGCGCAGCGATCGCCTGGTGGCTGATTGCCACGGTCGGTTTCTCCGGCGGCTATTTCACCGCGACATTGATGCAGAGCGCCGTCTCCGGGCAGATCCCGCAGCGGATGCGGCAGTTCCTGATCGCGGTCGGCGTGCTGCTGCTTGCCGGTGCGGGTCAGGTGGCCTCGGCGCCGAGCCCGATCCCGTCCGTCTCGGGCGTGCTCGCCGGGCTCGCCGCGCTATGTCTTGGCGCCGTGATGGCGTTTTGCGGCGCGCATTTCGCGCTGCGCCGCGGCTAGACATCAGGCCGAGACGCGCAGCCGCGGCCGGTTCAGCATCAACGCGACATCGGATGCGGGCCGCGGCTTGCTGAAAAGATAGCCCTGCGCCTGGGTGCAGCCCTCGCGCCGCAGCAGCTCGAGCTGCGCGTCGTTCTCGACGCCTTCCGCCGTGGTGACGATTCCGAGGCTGCGCCCGAGGCCGGTCACGGCACGGATGATCGCCATGGAATCCTCGCGCGTCGCAAGCTCCGACACGAAGGAGCGGTCGATCTTGATCTTGTCGAACGGGAAGCTGCGCAGGTAGCTCAGCGACGAATAGCCGGTGCCGAAATCGTCGAGCGAGATCCGCACGCCCATGGCGCGCAGCTCGTGCAGGGTGGTCAGCGTCGCCTCGCTGTTCTGGAGCAGCACCGATTCGGTGATCTCGAGCTCGAGCCGCCGCGCCGCGAGCCCCGAGGCGGCCAACGCATCGGTCACGGATGCGATCAGGTTCGGGCTCTTGAACTGCACCGGCGACAGGTTGACGGCGACATCGACATCGTCCGGCCAGGTGGCGGCGTCACTGCAGGCGCTGCGCAGCACGAACTCGCCGAGCTGGACGATGAGGCCGGTCTCCTCGGCCACCGGAATGAAGTTGATGGGGGCGATCAGGCCACGCTGCGGATGGTTCCAGCGCAGCAGCGCCTCGAAGGCGACGACGCGGCCGCTGGCGACGTCGCGGATGGGCTGGTAGTACGCCTCGAACTCGTCGCGCAGCAACGCCGCACGCAAGTCCATCTCCAGCAGCCGCCGCGCCTGCGCGCGCGCATCCATGCCGGTCTCGAAGAAGCGATAGGTGCCGCGGCCGTCTGCCTTGGCGCGGTACAGCGCGAGGTCGGCGTTCTTCAACAGCTCGTCCGGATTGTCGCTGTCCTGCGGCGACAGCGAGATGCCGATCGAGACGCCGATCACGATCTGGTGGTCGTCGATCTCGTAAGGCGCGGAGATCACCTCGACGAGGCGGCCGGCAAGGGCTCGCGCCGCGGCTTCCTCGGAGCGCCCGATCTGGACCACGGCGAACTCGTCGCCACCGAGCCGCGCCACGGTGTCGCTCGCGCCGACAGTGGCCTTCAGCCTGCGGCCGACTTCCTTGAGCAGAGCATCGCCGATGGGATGGCCGAGCGAGTCGTTGATGTCCTTGAAGTGATCGAGATCGAGGCACAGCACTGCGAGCTGGTCGCCCGACTTCGCCCGGCGCAGGCCCTGCTCGAGCTGCTCGTGGAACAGCACGCGGTTCGGCAGATTGGTCAGCGCGTCATGGCGCGCCATGTGCGAGATCTTGGCCTGCGCCTCCAGCCATTCGGTGATGTCCTCGAAGGTCGCGACCCAGCCGCCGCCCTGCATCGGCTGGTTGACGACGCGGATGGAGCGACCGAACCGGGTGACGACCTGGCTGGTCGTGCGGCCCTCGCGCGCGTCGGCCACGAGGCGCGCGAAGAATTCGCCCGCATCGCCCTGCCAATGGCCCTTGGCCTGCTCTTCCCGCAACACGTCGACGAGCAGGCGGCCGGCGAGCGGAATGTCGGTGCGGCCGAGCATCGCTGCGTAGCGCTCGTTGAAGAGCTGGATCTTGCCGTCCGCATCGAACATGCACAGTCCCTGCGACATGTTCTCGAGCGCGGTATCCAGCACGACTTGCTGGCGTCCCAGTTCGCCCTTGGCGCGGCGGTCGAGCAGAGCCGCCGCGAGCGCGATCGCGATGATCGCAGCGGCGGCGCTGGCGGTGAGGATGGACAATGAGGCCGGCGGGATCGACAGACCGCTGATCACGACCGCAGGATCCGGCGTCAGCTCCACGGCGCCCATGGCGGTGAAATGATGCGAGACGATGGCAAGCGTCAGCAGCACCGTCGCGCCGAGCGCGCCCGCGAGGGTGTCGCGCCGCCCCGCAACGACCAGGGCAAACGACCCGAGGACGATGCCGAGCACGATCGAGACCGTCACTGTGCCGGTCGCCCAGCCGATGTGCGCGGGAATCTCGAGCGCCATCATGCCGGTGTAATGCATGGCGGCAACGCCGCCACCAACCACGGCGCCGCCGAGCGCAACCAGGCCCGCCCGCGTCACCGACACCGAGATGCTCAGCCCGATGAAGGTGACCGCGATCGCGAAGATCAGCGAGAGCACCGTCAACGGAATATTGTAGGCGCCGCCCGCACCAGGCCCGTAAGCCTGCATCGCGATGAAATGGGTTGCCCAGATGCCGCTGCCGGCGACGACGGCATCAAGCGCGACCCACGATACACGAGCTCCCCCGCGCGCCGCACGCGCGCGGTGGAACAGGCTGATCGCCGCCGCGCTGGCGAGCAGACATACCGCTCCGCCGAGTGCGACCAGACGCCAGTCGTGCTGATCCGTCAGGCAGTAAAGAACTTGATACATTGCCGGCCCCTATTCCAACCGCACTAGAGCCGGCAGAGATGGACAGTCGGTAACCGGCTATGCGCCGGTTTCGGGAATGGTGAACAGAGAATGTGTGGGTTCGCTCACATTGAGCGCCCTTGCGCCTTTGCGTCGGGTGCATTTGCGCCGAGGCCGATCACGGCGGCGGCGAGCAGCAGGACGGCCGTCGATATGATTAGCGACTGGTGAAGGCCCGTCATGAATGCGCTGTCCGAAGCCACCAGCGAGCCGAACAGCGCGACGCCGAGCACGCTGCCGGTTTGCCGCGTCGCGTTCAGGACGCCGGCGGCGATGCCGGAGCGCGCCCTGTCGACGCTGCCAAGCAAGGTGGAGGTCAGCGGCGGCACCAGCAGGCCAAGTCCACCGCTGATCGCGATCATCTGCGCAAAGATCGCCCAGTAGCTGGTCCCGGCTTCGGTCCAGAGCAGCCCGAGACAGCCGAGCGCCGAGATACAGGCGCCGACCACGATGGTCGGGCACGAGCCGATGCGCTCGGCCAGACGCGGCGCCAGCAGGTTGACGGGCAGCACCGCCCCCATCATCGGCACGAAGGCGAGCCCGGTCCACCAGGCCGACAACCCGTTGATCCCTTGGAAATACAGGCTCAGCACGAAGATCAGGCCGTAGATCGCGATGTTGACGAGGAGGCCGACGATCGTGGTCAAGGCAAACAGCCGGTGACTGAACAGCGACAGCGGCAGCATCGGCTGCACGGTGCGGCTTTCGCACCAGACGAAGAGCACTGCAAGTGCGGCTGAGGCGACGAATGCTGCGATCACGGCTGGATGGCTCCAGCCGAGCGCGCCAGCTTCGATGATTGCGCCGGCGAGCGCGCCCAGCGCACCGATCGCGGCGAGCTGGCCGGGCAGATCGATCTCACGCGCACGCGACCGCGTGGTCTCGCTGGCGTAGCGCCAGCTCAGCCACAAGCCGGTAAGACCGATCGGCAGGTTGACCAGGAAGATCGCGCGCCAGCCGACCAGCGTGATCAGCGCGCCGCCGACGAAGGGACCGGCAGTGAGCGCCAGGCTGGCTCCGGCGGCCCAGACCGCCACGGCGCGGCCACGCGCGCGGTCGTCCGCATAGGCATGATTGAGCAGCGCCAGGGAATTCGGCACCAGGATCGCCGCCGCCAGCCCCTGCACCAGCCGCGCTGCGATCAGCACGTCCGCATTGGGCGACATCGCGCAGGCGAGCGAGGCCGCGGTGAAGATGGCGAACCCCGCCATGAAGATGCGCTTGGCGCCGATCCGATCGCCGAGCGCACCGGCGGTCAGAATGAAAGCGGCGAAGGCGACGGTGTAGGCGCTGACCACCCATTGCAACTCGGCGACGCCGCCGCCGAGCGTTTTGCCCATCGCATCCAACGCGGTGTTGACGATGGTGACGTCGAGCTGGACCACACCATAGCCGAGGCTCATCGCGGCGAGCGTGAGGGAGGTTGCAAGGCGCGAGCCGGCACGCTGCGCGCCGGCGCGGTCGTCGAGAGGTTCATATTTGATGGTGCTGGCTCGCATGCTGCCGCCTCGGTTGCAGCCCCATGCGAAACATACGCTTCCAGCCCGCCGTCATGTTTCGACAATGACCGAATGATGGATGCGTCATACGCGAGCGCCGCGCGGATGACCGCACGACGCCTTTCGCGACAACGCCGGGTCCTAGCTCGCCGCGCGCAGGTTGACCTTGCTCTCGGCGAGCGTGGTCAGCTTCCTGTCGGTCGCCTTCTCTTCTTCCAGCGTCTTGGCGAGCACGGTGGCGCAGTCGTTGCGGCCGAGCTGTTTGGCCCAGGCGATCAGGCTGCCGTAGCGGACGATCTCGTAATGCTCCGCGGCCTGGGCCGCATTGATCAGGGCGGCGTCCAGGACCGCCTTGTCGGCGACTTCACCGGCGGTCTCGTCGGCTTCCGCGATGATGCCGTCGATGGCCGGGCAGTCGACCGCCTTCACCTGCGCGCCGTGCATCTTGAATACTTCCTCGAGCCGCTTGACGTGCTGCTTGGTTTCTTCGAGGTGCGTCAAAAAGCCCTGCTTCAACTGCGGATCGGTGGCCTTATCTGCCATTTTCGGCAGCGCCTTGGTGAGCTGCTGCTCGGCATAATAGATGTCCTGAAGCTGGTGCACGAACAGGTCGTTCATAGTCTTGATGTCTTTTGTGAACAGTCCCATCGTTCCGATCCTCGCGGTTTCGGGAACACGGAGGCGTCGGCTCGCACGAAAAGCCGATGATTCCGCCATGTTCGATTGCTGATGGAGCGCTAACCGGCGCAAGGTACCGACGTTCCAAAAAAGCTCACATCGCTCGCGCTGGAACAATGCCGACTGCGGGCGGACACGAAATCATGTCAAGATGCGGACGCGCGTTCCAGGCAAGTGCCTCGACTCATATGCTTAACGCGCGCCCGATGTGAACCACATATGACAAAAGCGGCGGTCCACCGCAGAAGCCATCGATCGAACGCAGAACCAATCGTTGTCAAGGGCTGCACAAGACGCTGTTTTTGCCTTAAATGAGCTACATCATGCCTAGCGGTCGAAGCCCATTTCGGGCAGTGATCGCACCCGACCGGCCAATGTCTGGCCGATCGGTCTTGCCCCCCGCCGGGAGGATGAATGCACGGACTGCTGCCCGCGCTGAAGCGCGGCTTCAAGAGATGGATCGGCTGGCGACGGCTCGGTGTTGCTGCGAGCGTCTTCATCATCGCCTTCGCGATCACCACACTTGCGGGCACTCTCAAGGACATCGATACCGGCGTCATCCTGACCGCGTTGACCGAGATTCCCCGCGGAAATATCGGGTTGGCGGCGATCTGCGTCGTCTTCGCGTTCTGTACGCTGACCTTCTACGACTATTTTGCACTGCGAACGATCGGCAAGAAGCATGTGCCCTATCGCATCGCAGCACTCTCCAGCTTCACGTCCTATTCGATCGGCCACAACATCGGCGCCACCGTTTTTACCGGCGGCGCGATCCGCTTCCGGATCTATTCGGACTACGGGCTGAACGCGATCGACGTCGCGAAAATCTGCTTCCTCTCGGGCCTGACCTTCTGGCTCGGTAACATCTTCGTGCTCTCGATCGGCATGGTCATCCATCCGGATGCCGCCTCATCGATGGATCAACTCCCGTCGTCGATCAACCGGCTGATCGGGCTCGGCGGCCTCGCCTCGATCGGCGCCTATCTGGTCTGGCTCTGCATGGGCGAGAAGCGCCGCGAACTCGGCCAGAAGGGCTGGAAGGTGGTGCTGCCCTCGGCGCCGCTGACGCTGGTCCAGATCCTGATCGGCGTGGTCGATCTCGGCTTCTGCGCGACGGCGATGTACCTGCTGATGCCGGCCAATCCGCCCATCGACTTCATGTCGCTGGCGGTGGTGTTCATCCTGGCGACGCTGATCGGCTTTGCCAGCCACGCGCCCGGCTCGATCGGCGTGTTCGATGTCGCCATGCTGGTCGCGCTGCCCGAATTCGGCCGCGAGCAGCTTCTGGCGACCCTGCTGGTCTTCCGCATCCTCTATTTCGTGATCCCGTTCGGCCTCGCCATCTCCATCATGGGCGCGCGCGAGCTCTGGATGAACGTGGTCGAGCCCTGGCAGGAGCGGCGGCGGCTGGCCGAGGCCTGCGCGCAAGCCAACCTGCCCAAGCAGGTCGCAGCGATGGAACGCGAACGGTCGTTGCGACAGGCCAGCAAGCGGTAAGGCGGGCGCCCGTCAGCCAGAGGTTGCGGGCGGGGCAGCAATGCTCTCTTATTTCCGCCTCAACTTTGCCGTTGAACACGCGGGCCATGATCCCTTTTTCCTTTCGTACCCTTCCCGCAGGCCTCCTGCTGCTTGCCGGGATTCTGACGTCTTTGCCGCTCGAGCGCGCCGCCGCGCAGAGCGCCGGTGCGATGCAAATATCCTGGGAGGTGCGCAACCGCTTCCGCCTGTTCCGCGAGGAGCGCGACTTCCTGCTCCATGTCGAGAACGCGCGGAACCGCAGCATCCTCGCCGCAGAGCAATCGCTGGAGCTCCAGAGCGAGGGCCGCGGCTGGGCCCGCAACATGGTCAACCGGCTCTGCATCGACCTCCAGGGCCGGGTCAACCAGCCCTGCACCCGCGATAACGTCAAAGAGAACTACATCACCCCGACCGACCATCCGGTGACCGTGCGCCTGACCGGCGCGGTGCCGGTCGGCGCCACCTGCGCCTGGTCGTTCGACGACGGCGACGGGCCGCAGACCTCGACTTTCGATTGCGCCGAGCCGATCAACCTGCGCGTCCGCTACGGCAAGCAGACGGTCGCGAGCGTCGACGTCTCCTCCGGCTCCGATCCGACCCAGCGCGTCCAGGCCGAGATCCAGGTCCGCGACATCTTCGTTGCCGGGCTCGGCGACAGCATCGCCTCCGGCGAAGGCAACCCGGACCGGCCGCTGGCGCTATCGGACGAGGGCTTCTGCTTCCGCTCCTATCTCGGTACCGCCGGTGCGCAGTACTACCGGCCGAGCCGCGCCGGCTATAAAGGCGGCCGCGCCTGCGAGGCACCCGACACGCTCGCCAACTGGCAGCATTACGGCGCGCTCTGGTTCAACTCGCCCTGCCACCGCTCGCTCTACAGCTACCAGGCCCGCACGGCTCTCGCGCTCGCGGTGCGCTACACCCACATCGCGGTGACCTTTCTGCCGCTCGCCTGCACCGGCGCCAGCATCGGCGACGGACTGCTGGGCTCGCAGCGCGCCCGCGAATGCCCGCCCGGCAAGACCGGCGTCTGCAACACCAGCGTGAACGCACAGGTCGCCGAGCTGCGCGAGGCGCTTACCGCGGCAAAAAAGCGCCAGCCGGACCGCACGCTCGATCTCGTGCTGCTCTCGGTCGGTGCCAATGACGTCTATTTCTCCGGCCTCGTCGCCGACGTCATCGTCGACACCGCGACCGAGCGCGCGCTGTTCCGCCGCTCCGGCGTGATGGCGAGCGTCGACGATTCCCGCGATGCGCTGGCGCGCGAACTGCCACAGAATTTCGTCAAGCTGCGCGAGGCGCTGAAGCCGCTCGTCGGCGGCGACCTCTCGCACGTGGTCTATGTCTCCTACGCCAATCCCGCGCTCGCCGATGGCGGAGTGCCCTGCCGCGGCGGCCGCGCCGGGTTCGACATCCATCCGTCCTTCAACGCCGATCCGCAGCGCCTGGCCCGCGTCTCGACCTTCGTCGACACCGAATTCCTGCCGCAGCTGAAGGGGCTCGCCACCTGCACGCGCGGGGCGCTGTGCCGCGATCCCGAAGCCGACCGCATGACCTTCGTGGATTCGCACCAGGCGGCGTTCGCCGATCACGGCTTCTGCGCCCATGCGGGCAACGATCCCGAATTCGACCGCACGTGCTTCGCCGAGAACGGCCAGAGCTTCAATCCCGATATCGTGAGCGCGGCGAGCCAGCCGATGCTGTGCGGCCGCGGCGCCTCGGAATATCGCGCCTACCTGCCGCGCGCGCGCTGGATCCGCGATGCCAATGACAGCTATTTTGCCGCGATGACCTATCCGCAAGGTCTGCCGGCGGCGAGCCAGCCGACCGACATCCACGACGCCACCTGGGGCGTGCTCTCCGCCGTCTACGGCGGCGCCGTGCATCCAAGCGCAGAAGGCCACGCCGCGATGGCGGACGCCGCACTGCCGGCCGCGAGCAGCGTGCTCGGCCTCGATGCGGTGCCGCCCGGCGTGACGCGCGGACTATTGGCGCCGCTGCTGGGCACGCAGCAGTAGAAGCAAAGCGAACTCTCTCCACACCGTCATTGCGAGCGCAGCGAAGCAATCCAGAATCTTTCCGCGGAGGGATTTCTGGATTGCTTCGCTGCGCTCGCAATGACGATTGGGTTTGCACTCTCCGCATACTCGGTGTTATCGCCCGCGCAGGCGGGCGATCCAGTACTCCGTGACGGCAGTGATTGAATCGAGAAGCCGCGGCGTACTGGATTCCCCGCCTTCGCAGGGAATGACAGCGGAGTATGTGGCGCCTGCTCGCTCCCGCATTCTCGTCGCGACAATATCGTTCCCCGCACCTGCCGTTCCATCAATCCAAAAACGGCATCGATCGATACTCCCTTGAACTTGGACACTTTGCCGCGCGCGCCTCTAGGAGTCGCAGTGAGGAAACATTTCGAGTTCTAAGGAGGCGCGTGATGAGCGCAGTGGTGTCATCCGCAGCGGACGTGAGGAGGTCTCGCGTCAGGCTGTTCATCGTGACCATGTTGTTCCTGGTCACGACCGTGAACTATGCCGACCGCGCCACGCTGTCGATCGCGGGCCCTGCGCTCTCCAAGGAACTGCATCTCGATCCCGTGGCCATGGGCTGGATCTTCTCGGCCTTCGGCTGGTCCTATGTCGTGGCGCAGGTGCCGGGCGGCTGGCTGCTCGACCGCTACGGCTCGCGCCTCGTCTATGCCTTCAGCATCATCGTCTGGTCGCTGTTCACGATGATGCAGGGCTGGGTTGGTTTCCTCAGCGCCGGCGCTGCCGTCATCGTGCTGTTCGCGCTTCGCCTCCTCGTCGGCGTCGCGGAAGCGCCCTCCTTCCCCGCCAATGCCCGCATCGTCGCGGCCTGGTTTCCCGGCAACGAGCGCGGCACCGCGTCGGCCTTCTTCAATTCCGGACAGTATTTCGCCACCGTGATCTTCGCGCCGCTGATGGGCTGGATCGCGCATGATTACGGCTGGCGCTTCGTGTTCTTCGTGATGGGTGGGCTCGGCGTCATCATGGGCCTGGTCTGGATCAAGACCGTCTACGGCCCGAAGGAGCATCCAGGCATCAACGAGGCCGAGTTCGATTACATCAAGGAAGGCGGCGCGCTGGTCGATCTCGATGCGCCCAAAAACGATCTGATGCAGGAGCGTGCGCCCGAGTCCGGCTCCGGCTGGGATCACATCCGCCAGTTGCTCTCCAACCGCATGATGCTCGGCGTCTATCTCGGCCAGTACTGCATCAATACGTTGACCTATTTCTTTCTGACCTGGTTCCCGGTCTACCTCGTCAAGGAGCGCGGCCTGTCGATCCTGCAAGCCGGCTTCGTCGCGACGCTGCCGGCGCTGTGCGGCTTCATCGGCGGCGTGCTCGGCGGCGTCATCTCCGACGCCATCCTGCGCAAGACCGGTTCGCTCACCATGGCGCGCAAGATCCCGATCGTCGGCGGCATGCTGCTGTCGATGTCGATCATCGCCTGCAACTATGTCGACGGACAGGCGCTGGTGGTCGGCTTCATGGCGCTCGCCTTCTTCGGCAAGGGCATCGGCGCGCTCGGCTGGGCGGTCGTCTCCGACACATCGCCCAAGGAAGCCGGCGGCGTCTCCGGCGGCCTGTTCAACACCTTCGGCAACCTCTCCTCGATCAGCACCCCGATCGTGATCGGCTACATCCTGGCCGCGACCGGCTCATTCAACGGCGCACTGCTGTTCGTCGGCGCCAATGCGCTGGTGGCCGCTTTCGCCTATCTCGTGGTGGTCGGCAAGATCGAGCGGGTGGTGCTCAAACGTTCCTCCTGAGGGCTCCCACGGGAGCTTGACCAGGCAACTCAACGGCGGCTCCTCAGCCGCCGTCTTTGTTTTGGGGATGATCGATGCTAGAAGTGCCGGGGAAACGCCTTATCCATCTAAGGCATGTATCGATGTTCGACCTCAACCAGCTCCGCTGTTTCGTCACGGTGGCCGAAGAATTGCACTTCGGCCGCGCCGCCGCGCGGCTGAACATGACCCAACCACCGCTGTCGCGACAGATCCAGGTGCTTGAGCACATCATCGACGCGCCGCTGCTGGAGCGCACCAGCCGCTCGGTGCGCCTGACGCCGGCGGGGCGCAGCTTCCTGCCGGAGGCAAGGCGCATCCTGAAGCTTGCGGAAAGCGCCTCGCAAGTCGCCCGCCGCATCGCGCTCGGCAAGACCGGCTCGGTCAAGATCGGCTTCACCGCGGCCGCCGCCTATGGCTTCCTCCCCGAGCTCGTCGCGGCCTGTCGCGCCAAGCTGCCCGAGGTGGACTTCTCGCTCAAGGAGATGGTCTCGGGCGACCAGTTCGAGGCGCTGACCTCGGGTCAGATCGATGCCGGCCTGCTCAGGCCGCCGATCGCCCGCCCCGAGCTGACCAGCCGCCGCGTCGTCGCCGAGCCCCTGCTCGCCGCGATCCCGAAGAAGCATCCGCTGGCGAATGCCGAGACCATCACCATCAAGGACTTCGACGACCAGCCCTTCGTGATGTACTCGCCCTATGAGAGCCGATATTTCCACGATCTCCTGGTGGCGCTGTTCACCCGCGCCGACGTGCTGCCGCGCTATGTGCAGCATCTGAGCCAGATCCATTCGATCCTCGCCATGGTCCGCGCCGGCCTCGGCCTTGCCATCGTGCCGGCCGCGGCTGCAAGCCTGAAGATCTCCGACGTGCGGTTGCGGCCGCTGAAGCTGCGTACGCGCGTCCCCGTCGAGCTGTTCATGGTCTGGCGCCGCGACGACGAGAATCCGCTGCTCTCCGCGCTGGTCAAAATCGCAGGCGAATTGTCCTCCGCGGAGGTGGCGGACGATTGATGCTCAATCCGCATCGGTCGATATAGGCTTTGGCTTGGACGCGCATCGAACGGTCTCCTAAACAACGGCGCATGGACGCGCAGGCTTCGGCCCGCGTCCTCCACAACACGCAATTAAGGGAGCAGCGCCCATGAGCAAGATGACCCCGCAGGAAATGGCCCAGAAGATCGGATCGGGCCTCCTGTCCTTCCCCGTCACGCCCTTCAAGGCGGACTATTCCTTCGATGAAGCGACCTACCGCGCCAACATGGACTGGCTGTGCGGCTATGACGTCGCCGGCCTGTTCGCCGCCGGCGGCACCGGCGAGTTCTTCTCGCTGACGCCGACCGAGGTTCCGCAGGTGGTCAAGATCGCCGTCGACGAGACCAAGGGCCGCGTGCCCGTGCTCGCCGGCACCGGCTACGGCACCGCCACCGCGCGCGAGATCGCAATCGGTGCGGAAAAGGCCGGCGCCGACGGCCTGCTGCTGCTGCCGCCTTATCTGACCCATTCCGAGCAGGACGGCCTTGCCGCCCACGTGGAAGCGATCTGCGCCGCCGTGAAGATCGGCGTCATCGTCTACAACCGCGACAACGCCATCCTCCAGCCCGATACGCTCGCCCGCCTCGCCGAGCGCTGCCCGAACCTCGTCGGCTACAAGGATGGCATCGGCGACATCGAGCTGATGACCCGCGTCTATACCAAGCTCGGCGACCGCCTCACCTATATCGGCGGCCTGCCGACCGCGGAAACCTTCGCGCTGCCCTATCTCGACATGGGCGTGACGACCTATTCCTCGGCCGTGTTCAATTTCGTTCCGGAATTCGCCACCAACTTCTACGCCGCGGTGCGCAAGCGCGACCATGAGACGATCCATGCCGGCCTGAAGAACTTCATCCTGCCGCTGATCGCAATCCGCAACCGCAAGAAGGGCTATGCGGTCTCGATCATCAAGGCCGGCATGAAGGTGATCGGTCGCGATTCCGGCCCGGTCCGCCCGCCGCTCACCGATCTGTCCGAGCAGGAGATGGCGGAACTGACCGCACTGGTGAAGAATCTGCCCGCCATCCGATCGTCACAACAGGCTGCAGAATAACAGACAACAACAGGGAGGAGCGTGCGATGGCCCAGACTGAGATTTCCGGCGCGCCAGTCGCTGGCGCACCGGTCGTCACATCGATGCAGGTGATCCCGGTCGCGGGCCGCGACAGCATGCTCCTCAATCTGAGCGGCGCGCACGCGCCGTTCTTCACCCGCAACATCGTCATCCTCACCGACAATTCCGGACACACCGGCGTCGGCGAGGTGCCGGGCGGGCAAAAGATCTGGCAGACGCTCCAGGATGCCCGCGACCTCGTGATCGGCAAGACCGTCGGCGCGATGAACAACATCCTTGCCGACGTCCGCACGGCGTTCGCCGACCGAGATGCCGGCGGCCGCGGCAAGCAGACGTTCGACCTGCGCGTGATGATCCATGCGGTCACGGCGATCGAGTCCGCGCTGCTCGACCTGCTCGGCCAGCACCTCAACCTGCCCGTCGCGGCGCTGCTCGGCGAAGGCCAGCAGCGCAAGAGCGTCGAGACGCTCGGCTATCTCTTCTTCGTCGGCGATCGCCGCAGGTCGAAGCTCGATTACACCAAGGGCGAGACCGGCAAGCCCGAATGGTTCAACCTGCGCCACCAGGAGGCGATGACGCCGGAGACCGTGGTGCGGCTCGCGGAAGCCACCCACGACCACTATGGCTTCGCGGACTTCAAGCTCAAGGGCGGCGTGCTCCGCGGCGAGCAGGAGATCGAGGCCGTCACCGCCATCGCAAAGCGCTTCCCCAACGCACGCGTCACGCTCGACCCCAACGGCGCATGGTCGCTCGACGAGGCGATCAGCCTCTGCAAGGACATGCACGGCATTCTCGCCTATGCCGAGGATCCCTGCGGCGCCGAGGCCGGCTTCTCCGGCCGCGAGATCATGGCCGAGTTCCGCCGCGCTACCGGCCTGCCGACCGCGACCAACATGATCGCGACCGACTGGCGCCAGCTCTTCCACGCGCTGCGCCTCGGCGCGGTGGACATTCCGCTGGCCGACCCCCACTTCTGGACCATGCAAGGCTCGGTGCGCGTCGCCCAGACCTGCCGTGACAACGGCCTGACCTGGGGCTCTCACTCCAACAATCACTTTGACATTTCGCTCGCGATGTTCACCCATGTCGGCGCCGCCGCGCCCGGCAAGGTCACCGCGATCGACACCCACTGGATCTGGCAGGACGGCCAGGCGCTGACCAAGGAGCCGCTCCAGATCAAGGGCGGCAAGATCGCCGTGCCCGAGCGGCCGGGCCTCGGCATCGAGATCGATCGCGCCGCCATCGAGGCCGCGCATGAGCTCTACAAGAAGCATGGACTCGGCGCCCGAGATGACGCTATGGCCATGCAGGACCTGATCCCGGGCTGGACCTTCGACGACAAGCGTCCCTGCCTCGTGCGTTAAAATACTTCAGGCATGATCCCGGAAAAGTGGACACCGGTTTTCCGTAGGATCATGCCCCTTGAACAAGGAGGAAAAAGAGATGACTGCGATCCTCAAGAACTTCATCGGCGGCGAATGGGTCGACGGCTCCGGCGTCACCAAGAACATCAACCCCTCCAACACCAACGATCTGGTCGGCGAATACGCCAAGGCCGACAAGGCGCAGACCGAGAAGGCGATCGCCGCAGCCAAGGCCGCCTTCCCCGCCTGGGCGCAGTCGACCCCGCAGGTGCGCTACGACGCGCTCAACAAGATCTCGACTGAAATCCTTGCCCGCAAGGAAGAGCTCGGCCGCCTGCTCGCCCGCGAGGAAGGCAAGACCCTGCCGGAAGGTATCGGCGAGGTCGCCCGCGCCGGCCAGATCTTTGCGTTCTTTGCAGGTGAAGCGCTGCGCCTGATCGGCGAGAAGGGCGCCTCGGTGCGTCCCGGCCTCGACGTCGAGCTCACCCGTGAGCCGGTCGGCGTCGTCGGCATGATCACCCCCTGGAATTTCCCGATCGCGATCCCCGCCTGGAAGATCGCGCCGGCGCTCTGCTACGGCAACACCGTGGTGTTCAAGCCGGCCGAGCTGGTGCCCGGCTCGGCGCATGCGCTGTCGGAGATCATCACCCGCTCCGGCATTCCCGCCGGCGTGTTCAACCTCGTCGTCGGCTCCGGCTCCGTGGTCGGCCAGACCCTGCTCGACCACCCGGATGTCGCCGCGATCTCCTTCACCGGCTCGGTGCAGACCGGCCGCAAGATCGCGCAGGCCTGCGTGCTCTCGAACCCCATGAAGAAGTTCCAGCTCGAGATGGGCGGCAAGAATCCGCTGGTCGTGCTCGACGACGCCGACCTCAAGACCGCCGTCGAGGTCGCCGTCAACGGCGCCTATTTCTCGACCGGCCAGCGCTGCACGGCGTCCTCGCGCCTGATCGTCACCGAAGGCATCCACGACCGCTTCGTTGCGGCGATGGCCGAGCGCCTGAACGGCCTGTCGGTGGACGACGCACTCAAGGCCGGCGTGCATATCGGCCCCGTGGTCGATCAGAGCCAGCTCGACCAGGACCTGCGCTACATCAAGATCGGCCAGGACGAGGGCGCCAAGCTCGCCTTCGGCGGCGAGCTGCTCAAGCGCGAGAATCCCGGCCACTATCTCCAGCCGGCGCTGTTCACCGAAGCCAACAACAACATGCGCATCGCGCGCGAGGAGATCTTCGGCCCCGTCGCCGCCGTCATCCGCGCCAAGAACTACGAGGAAGCGCTGGCGATCTCCAACGACACCGAGTTCGGCCTCGCCTCGGGCATCTGCACCACCAGCCTGAAATACGCCTCGCACTACAAGCGCAACAGCGAGTCCGGCATGGTGATGGTCAATCTGCCGACCGCCGGCGTCGACTATCACGTGCCGTTCGGCGGCCGGAAGGGTTCGAGCTACGGCGCCCGCGAGCAGGGCTCGTATGCCCGCGAGTTCTACACCACGGTGAAGACGGCCTATACCTATCCGGGCTAACCACGGGGAAGATATCGTAGGGTGGGCAAAGCGAAGCGTGCCCACCAAGGTCTCAATCGGGAAAGATGGTGGGCACGGCACGTTGCGCCTTTGCCCACCCTACGACTTCGGAGGCGAGCGCAGATGGACCAGGACGTCGCAGCAAAAGAGCAGCCCCGCTACATCAAGCTCAACGAGCGCGACAATGTCGCGATCGTGGTCAATGATTTTGGGCTTCCCGCCGGCTCCCGCTTCGCCAGCGGCCTGACGCTGCGCGCCTTCGTGCCGCAAGGGCACAAGACGGCGCTGGTCGACATCGCGCAAGACGCGCCGATCGTCCGCTATGGCGAGATCATCGGCTATGCGCTCTCGCCGATCCTGGCCGGCGAGTGGGTCGATGAAGCGCGCATCCGCATGCCGGAGGCCCCTGCCCTCGACAAGCTGGAAATCTCGACCGCCGTCCCCGCGCCGCTGCCGCCGCTTGAAGGCTTTACCTTCGAAGGCTTTCGCAACACCGACGGCTCGGTCGGCACCAAGAACATCCTCGGCATCTCCTCCTCCGTGCAATGCGTCAAGGGCACGATGGAATACGCCGTCAAGCGCATCCGCGCCGAGCTGCTGCCGAAATACCCGAACGTCGACGACGTCGTGCCGCTGACGCACGCCTATGGCTGCGGCGTGGCCATCAATGCCCCCGACGCGGTGGTGCCGATCCGCACGCTGCAGAACATCGCGCAGAACCCGAATTTCGGCGGCGAGATTCTGGTCATCAGCCTTGGATGCGAAAAGCTCGCGCCCGAGCGGCTGGTGCCGGAAGGCATCAGCGATGCCATCGTGCGCATGCAGGACGAAGCCTTCGACGGCTTTGGCGCCATCGTCGACGCGATCATGACCCAGGCGGAAGCCCGCCTGAAAATCCTTAACACCCGCACCCGCGAGACCTGCCCGGCCTCCGACCTCGTCATCGGCCTGCAATGCGGCGGCAGCGATGCCTTCTCCGGCGTCACCGCCAACCCCGCGCTGGGCTTTGCCGCGGACCTGCTGGTGCGCGCCGGCGCGACCGTGATGTTCTCCGAGGTCACCGAAGTCCGCGACGCGATCCAGCTCCTCACCCGCCGCGCCATCAACGAGGACGTCGGCCGCGCACTGGTGCGCGAGATGGCCTGGTACGACTCTTATCTCGCCCGCGGCGGCGCCGATCGCAGCGCCAACACCACGCCCGGCAACAAGAAGGGCGGCCTTGCCAACATCGTCGAAAAGTCACTCGGCTCGATCGTCAAGTCCGGCTCGTCTGCCATCACCGGCGTGCTCTCGCCCGGCGAGAAGGCGACCCAGAAGGGCATGCTGTTCGCGGCAACGCCCGCCTCCGACTTCATCTGCGGCACGCTGCAGCTCGCCTCCGGCATGACGCTGCAGGTGTTCACCACCGGCCGCGGCACGCCCTACGGTCTTGCGGCTGCGCCCGTGATCAAGGTTGCCACCCGCACCGAGCTCGCGCGCCGCTGGAAGGACCTGATCGATTTCGACGCGGGCGGCATCGCCACCGGCGAGAAGACCATCGAGGAAACCGGCTGGGACCTGTTCCGCCTGATCCTCGACGTCGCCTCCGGCCGCACGAAACCGTGGTCGGACCGTTGGGGCATCCACAACGACCTCACGCTGTTCAACCCGGCGCCGGTGACCTGAGCATGATCCGGAAACGTGCGAAGAAGTTTTCCGAAACGATCATGCTCAAACAATAACCTAAAGCGCGATGACGACCAATCTCATCGCGCTTTGGGCCAGCCGGCTCCACTGACTATCGATCAGATGCATGTCGCCGAGCGTGACCGGCAGGCTGCGCTCCCAGCAGCTTCTCGTACTCGACATAGGCATGGACTTCCCACTGCGGATTGATGCGATACCAGGCCGCGGGACGACGATGAGCTTGCGCTTTCCCGAGGCCACCGCGACGACCAGATCGCCGCACCTCGATCTGCAAACGGGCTGACGAGTCGTTTCGAGCCTTCGGCGAAACCGTCCGGAAACATTGGCGCGCAAAACTTCTTCCGCGTTTCACGTCTGTCGCATCACGCAATCAAAAAGATCCACCGGTGGCGGTCGAATGTTCGCGCACAAGCGAACCTGGCGCGGTATCGCCGCGACCAAACCTCCGATTGCCATCTTCCACGGAGATTTTCCAATGCGCGTTCTTTCAATGATTGCCGTTGCCGGCGCTATGATTGCGAGCTCGGCCGGTGCATTTGCCGGCGAGCTTCCCTCTTACGAAGTGAAGTCGTTTCCGATTTCGACGACGCAAGTGCAGGTTCTCGGCGGCGCCGGAGTCGAGGAGCAGTCGGTTGCGCCCGCGATGATCGTCGCCGGCATGCCCGCCTCGCCTGCGCAAGTGTCGGTGCTGTCGCCGCGCGTCAAGCGGCTGGCGAGCGCCAACGCCACGAGCGAAGAACGCTGATTGGCGCTACGCCAGACGCATTACGTCATCTTCACAATTGCGGATCTGCGCGCCGCCATCAAGCGGCGCGCGCTCTGGTTATATAAATACTAATTCCAAATCTGATGATTGAGGGACCATTGCGCCCCTCCCGCACTTCAAGCCATCGACTGCGCTTGTTAGTCGTCCGCCCCGCAAATGATGGGGTCGCGAATGACTACATATCTCAGAACGACGGCAGGATTGATCGGCGGCGCGCTGCCGCTATTGGCAGGCCTGATGGATGCGATGCCGGCCGAGGCGCAATCATCGTCGCAGGAATTGCCCGCCGTCGTGGTCGAGCAATCGTCGCGGCCGGCAGCGCGCACACGTCCATCTCGCTCCCGTCAGGCCGCACAGGCGGCAAGCCGCCGTCGTCAGGCCGAGCGCGCACCATCGAACGCCGATACACAGGCGGGCGCGAGCACGGGCGCGGAGACCGCGACAGGCCCCGTCCGCGGCTACGTCGCGACCCGCAGCGGCACCGGCACGAAGACCGACACGCCGCTGCGCGAGACGCCGCAATCGATCAGCGTGGTCACCGCCGACCGCATCATCGACCAGGGCGCGACCACCGTTCAGGAGGCGTTGCGCTATGTCCCCGGCGTGTTCGCCGACGCCTACGGCGCGGACTCGCGCGGCGACTATCCGCGCATCCGCGGCCAGGACCCGAATATCTATCTCGACGGCACTCGCATGGCGAACACCAACAACTTCAACGAATGGCGGCCGGAGCCGTACACGCTGGAGCGTATCGAGGTCTTGCGCGGCCCCTCATCCGTGCTCTACGGCGACACCTCGACCGCCGGCCTGTTGAACCTGATCTCGAAGCGCCCGCAGGCCGAATCCGCCAATGAGATCGGCGTGCAATATGGCAGCTTCAACCGTAAGCAGGTGCAGCTCGACTCCACGGGAAAGCTGACCAAGGACGGCGAGTGGCTCTATCGCTTCATCGGCGTGTTCCGCGACAGCAACACCCAGACCGACTACGTCAAGGACGATCGCATCGTGCTCGCGCCGTCACTGACCTGGCGGCCGACCAACAACACCAGCTGGACGGTGCTCGGCACCTATCAGAAGGACACCACGGGATCCTCCACGGCCTTCCTGCCGCACGAGGGCACATTGTTCGCCGGACCCAACGGCTACATTCCGGTGCAGCGCTTCGCCGGCGAGCCCGGCTTCGACAAGTACCAGACCGAGACCGGCGCGATCAGCAGCCTGTTCGAGCACAGCTTCAGCGACACCCTGAAGATCCGGCAAAACCTGCGTTACGCCCATGTCGAGGGCATCTACCGGTCGACGTGGCCGGACCTGAACTTCGTCGATCCAAGCGATCCGAACTATCCATTTCTCGATCCCGGCCGACGCACCGTGGCGCGCAGCGTATGGAGCCGCGAGACGGTCAAGGACAACCTGACCTCGGACAGCAATGCCGAGCTGAAATTGCACACCGGACCGGTCGCACACAAGGTGTTGTTCGGCACCGACTACCGTGAGTTCAGGGAACACGCGCAATCAGGCTTCACCACAGACCCGACGCCGTTCGATCTCTACGCCCCGGTCTACCGCGGCGTACCCGCGCCGACCATGTCGCCCGAACCGGACCTGCGCCAGACCCAGCTCGGTCTTTACGCTCAGGACCAGTTGCGCCTCGGACCGTGGCTCGCCGTGCTTGGGCTGCGCCACGACTACGTCACCAGTGACACGCAGGGCTCGCCGGTCGAAAACTACCAGGCGACCACCGGCCGCGCCGCGCTGATGTACGAGTTGCCGTTCGGCGTCACGCCCTACGTGACCTATGCGCAGTCGTTCAACCCGGTGTTCGGCAGCGGCGTCTGCGCCACGGTGTGCGCGCCGCAGCGCGGCGAGATGGTGGAGCTCGGCTTCAAGTACAATCCGACACCGGGCAATGCGATCAACGGCGCGATATTCGACACCACCGAACGGAATCGGCTGGCCAGCGACCCCAATGATGACCGCTTCTCGATCCAGACCGGGAAGGTGCGCATCCGCGGCGCGGAGCTCGAGGTGCTTGCGCGCGTCACGCCGGAGCTCGACCTGATCGGCGCCTATACCTATCTCGATGCCCGCGTGGAAAGCGGCGACAATTCCGGCAAGCATGTCGAGACCGTGCCGGATCACCAGGCCTCGCTCTGGGCGAAGTACCGTCTGTCCCTGCTCGGCTTGCCCGAGGTCACGCTCGGCGGCGGCGTGCGCTACATCGGCACCTCCTGGGACGGCACCGACACCCTCCGCACACCCGACTACACGTTGTTCGACGCCATGGTTCGTTACGAGACCGGTTCCTGGCGGCTTCAGGTCAATGCCAGCAATCTCTTCGACAAGCGTCACGTCACCACGTGCCTGGCGCGCGGCGACTGCTTTCTCGGTCTCGGCCGCACGGTGCTCGGCAGCGTGACGTACAAATTCTAGCCACGACCGCTAGGTCATGCTGCCGGGCATGAAGCAGCGCACGCGCGGATGGCCGTCGACATAGTGCTTCCACACCATGGTGCGACCGATCTTGTTCGGCTCAGTGATCACGGCGCCGTCGGGCACGACGACCCATTCGTCGTCGATGCGCACCCGGTAGTGGCCGCTATCGGATTCCCAGTCGACGTCGGCTATGACGTAGCCGTCGGCATCCGAGCAGCATTGCCCGTATTGGCTGTGCAAGCTCTCGAACCAGGGTTTTAGCGGCGAGTTGGCATAGCGGCCGTCGTCGCGCGCCAGTGCCGAGGTCGCAAGCAGCGCCATCAGCGCCGCCGCACATAGTCTGGCAAGTCGCATATCGTCTCCGCGGATCGCGATCAGCGCCGCGAGGGACAGACACCGCCGTCCGCCTTCCGCGCGATGGCGGCAGGCGTGGAGACGGCGACTCGCTCCCCAGCGGCTTTGCGACAGCTATGCAAATCCGGCGCCAGCGCGCATTCCGGAGAACTACGGCCGCACGGTGTTGCGCCGGCCGGCGTGCACGTCCTGCATGTCCAACGCGCCGGCAATTTGCCGCAGCCGCTTTGGAGGCTTTCCTTGTTCCGCGAGGACGTGTACGAAACGGCCGCGGACGCGGGCCGCATCGTTTAATCAACTGTTTCAATTAGAGAAATCAGGTGTTGGCGTGACTGGCATTGGACCGTCAGCGCTATGAGTTCGAGAGAGTTGCTTCCTGGCCAGCAGGATTCGACCGACTTGCCCGCAAGCGAAGTGCAGTTTGCGCTCGTGATTTCACGCATGCTCGAGACGGTGAAGGACGACGCGGACGCCAGGCGGCAGATGGTCTACGACCTTGCCCGCTACAAGCTCCAGGAGCAGTTCACCTACGCCGACGCCAGGAACATCGACCAGATGAAGCGGGCGCTCGAGGTCGCGATCGAGGAGGTCGAAAAATTCTCGCGCGACGAGGCGCCGCTGGAGCGCCTGCCGTCACAACAGCTCACGTCGTCAAAGGCGACTGAGACAGGCGGTCTTCTGGTGTCCGGCGACGCGACCGTTTTGCGATCGAGGATCGAGATATCCCGCAGCAAGCTGCCTGCGATCTCGGGCCCGCTCCTACCGGTGATCAAGCGTACGGCGGCCATCCTGCTTGCCGTTGGCGCAGTCATCCTGATCGTCTCGCAGCGAGACAACATCGCCGCGCTGCGCCGGCAGATTTCGTCCCAGGCCCAGGAGATCGCGCAGGTATTGCCCAAGCCGGAGACGACGATCACGGTCGCCAAGCCGGAGTTGGTCACCCCTGCCCCGCCTCCCCCGACGCGCGTATTGCCAACCGACTACGGCATCTACGCATTGATCGACGACAAATCGCTGGCGGAGTTGAATGCGACCGGCGTGATGGCGCCGGACATGCGCATCGCGATTTCACCGGAGTTCAAGAAGCCCGATCGTCCGCATCTGCCGAACGGCCGCGTCAAATTCATCGTGTTTCGGCGTGACGCCGCGAACGTGATCCCGGAGCGCGTCGAGGTTCGGGTCGTCGCGAAGATCGCCAGGGAGTTTTCGACCGACGCTGCAGGCAAAAATCTGGGCGGCGGAGAAGATGTCGGGGTGATCCGAAACTTCTCCTATCCGTTCCGGGTGTCGCCGATCCCGGGGAAGCCCGAGATGTACGAGCTTCACACCGGCGATTCAGGGCTCGAGCTTGCGCCGGGACATTACGTCCTGAGCCTGGGATCGCAGGCCTATTATTTCCAGGTCGACGGCGAGATCACCGATCCCCGTCAATGCCTCGAGCGGGTCGTCGCCGGCAACGGCACGTTCTACGCGCCTTGCAAGAAGGCACGGACCTATTGACGGTCGTCAAGACAGTCGTTGCTGAGGCAGGCCCGAGCCACACACTCGACTGTCATCGCCCGACTTGATCGGGCGATCCACTATTCCAGAGACAACGCGAGGATACGGAGGGGCCCTACTGCTTCGGCGCCGGCGCCATCGTGGCGCCGCCCTTCTTCGCTGCGGGCGCAGGCTTCGTCGTCGCGGCGGTCGCCTGTGCCGGAAGATATTTGGCGACGATGGCAGGATCGACCTGGGCGATGTAGGCGTCGGGGAGACGCGTCCAGGTTTCGTCCTTGCCGAACAGGGAAATGCCGAGGAAGCCGCGCATGGTCAGCGTCTGCCCGTCCGGGCTGACCGACATCTTGGCCTTCCAGATGTTGCCGTCGCGCGGATTGACCACGTTGCCGCCGTCATACTTCAAGCCCTCGCGCTTCATGTCGCGGATGAAAGAGAGCCCGAGCACCGGCGCGTTCTTGCGATCATCCGTGCATTTCGCACAGACCTCGTTCGGGTCGTCGCCGGGGCGCGGAAAGGTTTTTGCGATCACGCCTTCGAAGATGCCGTTGTGGTCGACGAAGAGAAACCATCCCACCGTCTTGCCGTCCTCGATCTTCTGCCAAAGACCCGCGGCGGTTGGCTGCTGCGCCTGTGCGGCTACCGGCCCAACCGCGCCAAGCGTCAGCGCGAGAGCGAGCGCGAGGAGCGAGCGCAGCCGAAAGCTGGAAAAGAGAGTCCGCATTATGATCACCTTGCTAAGCCGCCACTGCAATGGCCGCAGACTACGGCGATTTCGCGAACGGTTCCAGCACCAGAAACATGGGGCATTGCCTGCCGGACCCGGTGCCGTCAGCTGACACCGAGCTTCTTTTGCAGACTGGAGGACGAGGTCGTGTACTGGAACACGAGCCGCTTCTCCGGATAGACGTAGCGATGGGCTTTTTGCGACATCAGCGCGCCCTCGTGGAAGCCGCACAGGATCAGCTTGATCTTGCCGGGATAGGTGTTGATGTCGCCGATGGCGAAGATGCCGGATACGTTGGTCTCGAACGCGGACGTCTCGACCGGCACCAGATTGTTCTCCAGCGCGATGCCCCAGTTCGCGACCGGACCGAGCTTCATGGTCAGCCCGAAGAACGGCAGCATGGTATCGCAGGAAATTTCGCTCACGCTGTTGTCGTTGCCCTTGACGGTGGCGCCGGTCAGCTTGCCCTCGGCGCCGGACAGCGCGGTGACTTGCCCGAGTCGCAGATCCATCTTTCCGTCGGCCACCAGCGCGCGCATCTGCTCGACGCTGTGAGGCGCGGCGCGAAAATCGTCGCGCCGGTGCAGCAGCGTGATGCGCTTGGCGAGCGGATGCAGATTGAGGGTCCAGTCGAGCGCGGAATCGCCGCCGCCGACGATCAGAACGCTCTTGTCGCGGAACGCCTCCATCTTGCGCACGGCGTAGTGCACCGAGGTGCCTTCATAGGCCTCGATGCCCGGCACCGGCGGACGCTTGGGCTGGAACGAGCCGCCGCCGGCCGCGATCACCACCACCTTGCATTCGAACACCTTGCCCGCGTCGGTGGTGCAGCGAAACAAGGGATCGCCGATCTTCTCCACCGTCTCCACCATCTCGCCGAGATGGAAGGTCGGATGGAACGGCTTGATCTGCTCCATCAGCGCGTCGGTGAGGCCCTGCCCCGAAACGTGCGGAATGCCGGGAATGTCGTAGATCGGCTTTTCCGGATAGAGCTCGGCGCACTGCCCGCCGACCTTGTCGAGGATGTCGATGAAATGCGCCTTCATGTCGAGAAGGCCAAGCTCGAAGGCGGCGAACAGACCACAGGGGCCGGCGCCAATAATCAGCACATCGGTTTTGATCACGTCGCTCATGTCGTCTCTTTATCGATCGTTATCGGTTGGACGGCGCCCGGAGGCAGAAGTGACCCTGCCTGTCTAGCCAACGGGGATGGATCAGGGAAGGCATAAAAGCGGGAGCACCCCGCAGCCGCGCCCACTTGCCGGGTCAGGATAACTGGGCTGTAACGGGATGCGATATGACGGAGATCAATCGGTGAACGCACCAAGCCGCCTCGATACGACGCCACGGCTGGAGGACTATCCCTACCGTCTCGGCGACAATGTCCGCTTCGGCGATCTCGATCCGAACCAGCACGTCAACAACGCGGTCTACGCCACTTATTTCGAGACCGGCCGCGTCACGCTGATGAAGAGCCCGGAATACGGGCTGACGCCGCCGGGCCTCGCCTGGATCATGGTGCGGCTCGACATCCATTTCCGCGCCGAGCTGCACTGGCCGAACAAGATCGAGCTCGGCCTCGGCGTGGTCAAGCTGGGACGGACGTCGGTGACCTTCGAACAGGTGGTGTTTTCGGAAGGAAAGTGCATCGCATCGGCGATGTCGGTCGGCGTCATGCTCGACGAGGCGACGCGGCGGCCCGCACCGCTCACCGCTGAGATCATCGAGAAACTCAGGCCCTGGTACAAGCGCGGTATCGAGGTCGCGCCGCCGAGCATCTAATATAGCGAGGGGCGGTCAGGCCTGCCGTTCCGGCGTCGCCACGACGAGCCCGTCGAGCTCGTCGGAGACCTTGATCTGGCAGGACAGCCGCGAGTTCGGGCGCACGTCGAAACCGAAATCGAGCATGTCCTCTTCCATCGGCGTCGGGCTGCCGACCTTCTCGCGCCAGGCTTCGTCGACATAAACGTGACAGGTTGCGCAGGCACAGGCGCCGCCGCATTCGGCCTCGATGCCGGGAATGCTGTTGCGGATGGCGGCTTCCATCACGGTCGCGCCGTTCTCGACTTCCACCGTACGGGTTTCGCCCTTGTGGTCGACAAAGTTAATCTTGGCCATGTGTGCTCGTGCTGCCGCGATGTTGCGAATGAAGGAGGGTCCGGGCTGTCCTATAACGGGTCGATCCGCCCGGCGCCATAGGGTTTTGAAGCGACGTGAATCCCGCTTCGCGGGAAGAAAACGCGTCAAAACAAAAGACTAGAGCGCGGTTTCTAGCCCCGTCGCCCTAGGGCTTCAGGATCACCTCGATGGCGGCGCGAGCCTCGGTCACCGCCTCTTTCAGCGCAGCGAAGGCGTGGGGCTGGCCATGGCCGGTCCGGACCGCGGTCTCGAGGCTGGCCGCGGCATCGGCCACCGCAAAGGCGCCGATTCCGCGCGCCGAGCCCTTGAGCTTGTGGGCGAGTGCGCCGGCCTCGGCCGGCAGTGCTGCCATCGCTGCGACCAGGCGAACCGCCTGCTCGGCGAACATCGCAAGCACTTCCTGTTCCAGTTCAGTGTCGCCGAGCGTCATGCGCGAGAGGTGATCGAGGTCGAGCGGGCTATCGATGGGTGCAAGCGGGGGCGAAGGCATCCAGTCCATCCGTTGCAGTTCAGGCGTCATGGCGCAGGCCCCGGCATCGCGCGATCTCCGCCGATCCGGCGGTCACGTTCCCCCAACCGAAGCATGGAAATGGTTAACGAAGTGTTTGGGCCGCTTTACGCAAATCCGCCCGGTTATTGACGAAAAGTTGCCGCAATCCGGCGAGTCCAGTGGAGAATTCCATTTATTGCTAAGGCGTTACGGCTTTATCCTGTTAACGATGATTAAGATTGTCTTAATCCCGGGCATTTCATTCGCGACGCTCTGCCAATAGGATGTTGCGGAAATTGGCGGACAAGCCGTCCGGGTGGGGACGGCTCGGAATCCGCGCAAGCGGCACGATCCGGTCTGTGGGCTTGCGTAGCGCGCGCAGGGCTCGCGGGGGATGCGTACAAGTAACGAGGGCTCGGACTGAACATGGCGAACACTCCGAAGAAGGTCAAAGACCCCACAGAAGTTGCGCTTTCTGCGATCCAGGAAGCCCTGAACATCAGCGACACGGCCGCGGACACCAGCCGCAACGCCTCGATGCGCAACGAAACGTCGGCTCCGGTGGGGCCGCCGGCTCCCCCGATCTTCGACGAGCCGACCTTCGAGCCGCGTCCTGCCGCCAACGAGCGCGCCACCGTGTTCGATACGATCGAGGAACCGCGCACCTCGCGCCGCGCCGCCAACGACGACCGCGAGACCATCGGCCAGTTGCTTCAGGCGCTTCAGAAGGGCCGCCCTGCCCGCAGCGTCTACACCTTCGCCACCATCTTCGCCGGCGTCTGGCTCGCAGCCTGCGCCGCGCTCACCGTCGGCTTCCTGCCCTCGATCCAGGCCGCCATGGGCCAGAGCGGCGGCGTGCTCGTCATCGCCGGCCTGATCGCGATGTTCTTCGCGCCGATCATGCTGTTCTACTTCCTTGCGAGCCTGGTCTGGCGCGGCCAGGAAATGCGCATGATCGCGCAGGCGATGGCGCAGGTCGCGATCCGCTTCTCCGAGCCCGAAGGCTCGGCATCCGATTCCATGGTCACCGTCGGCCAGGCCATCCGCCGCGAGGTCGCGGCGATGGGCGACGGCATCGAGCGCGCCATCGCGCGCGCCGGCGAGCTCGAGACGCTGGTCGCCAACGAGGTTGCGGCGCTCGAGCGCGCCTATTCCGACAACGAAGTCCGCATCCGCTCCCTGCTCCAGGACATCGCGCACCAGCGCGACAATCTGGTCGGCCAGGCCGAGCAGGTCCGCAGTGCCATCTCCGGCGTGCAGATCGATCTGCGCCACGACATCGCGCTGATCTCGGACGCGATCGCCTCGCGCGTCGACGAGGTCGCCAAGAGCATCACCGGCGCGCTGGAAGAGCGCGGCGCCCACATCACGGGCGCCCTGAGCAACGCCGGCGACAACATGATCCTCGCGCTCGGCGAGCGCGGCGGCGACCTGCTCGACCGCCTCGAAGAGGCCAGCAACGAGACCACGCGCGCCGTGCTCGACGCCAGCGAGCGGCTGACCACCAGCCTCAACTTCAAGACCGGCCACGTCCACGACGAGTTCGTCGACCTCGCCGACCGCGTCCACGAGATGCTGAACGAGCGCATCGACCGCATCACCGGCGAGTTCGAGCAGCGCTCCGCCGCGATCGTCGACGGCATCTCCGAGCGCACCGAGCAGGTGCACGACAGCCTGAAGAATTCGTCGGACTCGCTGCTGCTCGAGCTCGAGCTGCGCTCCAACGACCTCTCCGCCAAGATCGACGATGCCGGCAACCGGCTCGCCGGCCACATCATGACCTCCGGCGACAAGGCGAGCGAGGCGCTCGACGCCACCGTCAACACCCTCGTCGCCAAGGTCGTCAGCCAGACCGAGACCGCGCACGACTCGCTGTCGCTGCAGATGAGCGCGTTCGACGAGCTGGTGAAGAACCAGGGCACCGAGCTGGTCGAGAAGTTCGCCCGCGACTCCGGCACGCTCGGCGCGCTGATCACCCGCCACATCTCCGAGTTCGACCGCACCGTGAAGACGTTCGGCGGTGAGATCGTCGATCGCATGGGCCAGCGCACCCAGGACATCGCCGAGAGCCTGAAGACCTATGTCGACAATTTCGATACCCGCTTCACCTCGAACGGCGGGGCGATCACGGCCGTGCTCGACCAGCGCCTGGTGCAGTTCGAGACCACGGTCAGCGAACGTGTCACCAACCTCGACGCCTCGCTGAACGACAAGATCGTCAGCCTCGATGGCACGATCGAAGGTCACATCAAGACCTTCGACGACCAGCTCGTCGGCCGCGTCGCCGCGCTCGAAGAGTCGTTCGACACCCGCGCCAAGTCGGTGACCGAAACCATCGACGGACGCCTCAACACCCTCGCCTCGTCGCTGACCGACGGTGCCGCGCAGGCGATCCAGTCAATCGACTCCCGCCTCACCCACCTCACGACGTCGCTCACTGACGGCGCATCGCAGGCCATCGAGACGATCGATACGCGCCTCAACCATCTCGCGACCTCGCTCACCGATGGCGCATCGCAGACCATCCAGTCGATCGATACGCGGCTGACGCACCTCACGACGACGCTCTCGGGCGGCGCCTCGCAGGCGCTCGAATCCATCGACACGCGCCTCACCTACCTAACGACCGCGGTGACGAACGGCGCCTCGCAGGCCGTGCAGTCGATCGACACGCGCCTCACCCTCCTGACCTCGACACTCACGGACGGCACCGCGCAGGCGATCGAGGCGGTCGACCGCCGCATCACCGGCGTCGCCGAGATGATCGACGGCCGCAGCACGCACCTGACCGACACGGTCACGGCGCGCTTCCAGGACATCCACCAGGCCATCGAGACCAAGGTCGGCTCGGTCGCCAACGACATCGACGTGCGCGTGGCACAGTTCGAGGACCTGCTCGGCTCGCGTGTCGAAGCCGTCGCCGGCCGCATCGAGAGCAGCGGCCGTCAGGCCAGCGAGGACATGATGTCCCGTGCCGAGATGATCTCGACCGCGATCCGCTCGCATGTCGAGGACGCCGAGCGCTCGCTCACCAACCTCGTCGTCAACACCAGCGAAACGATCCAGACCGGTGCGCGCACCGCGCAGCAGTCGCTGATGACGGTCTCCTCCGACGTCAACGCCCAGCTCAAGATGACCTCCACCGAGGTCGAGCGCGCGCTGACGGCGGTCGGTACCGGTGCTGCGAACTCGATCCTGAGCAGCGCCCGCGAGGCTCAGTCGACCCTGGTCGCGGCCTCGGGCGATGCCTCCAACCAGATCAAGGGGCTCGCGGTCGACGTCGAACGCACGCTGTCGGCGGCCGGTTCTGCCACCGCGGCCTCGATCCTGGCCGGCGCCCGCGAGGTGCAGACCACGCTCGTCACGGCGTCGTCGGACGCGGCCAACCACGTCAAGACCCTCACCGCCGACGTGCAGCGTTCGCTGTCGCTGGCCGGCGCCACCACGGCGGAATCGATCACCGCCGGCGCCCGCGATGCGCAGAGCGCGCTGATCGCGGCCTCGACCGAGACCGCCAACCAGATCAAGGCGCTATCCTCGGACGTGCAGCGCTCGCTCTCGATGGCCGGCACCTCGACGGCCGAGACCATCATGACCGGCGCCCGCGAAGCCCAGACCACCCTCGTCAACGCGTCCTCGGATGCGGCGACCCAGGTCAAGTCGCTCGCGGTCGAAGTACATCGGTCGCTCTCGCAGGTCGGCCAGTCGACCGCCGAGACGATCACGACCAGCGCCCGCGACGCCCAGAGCACCCTGCTCTCCGTCTCGGCCGAACAGACCAGCCAGGTCCGTTCGCTGGCGGCCGAGATGCAGCGCGCGCTGGCGACCGCCGGCGGCGCCACCATCGAGGCGCTCACCAGCGGCGTGCGCGAGGCCCAGGGCACGCTGATCACCGCCTCGACGGATGCGGCAAGCCAGATCAAGTCGCTGACCACGGACATCGAGCGCACGCTGACCTCGGTCGGCGCCGACACCGCCTCGACCATCCTCAACAGCGCGCGAGAGGCGCAGACCTCGCTGACATCGACGTCGGCGGATGCCGCGAGCCAGATCCGTACGATCTCGACCGAGATCGAGCGCGCATTGAGCACGGCCACGACCAACGCTACCAACGAGATCCAGACCAGCGCGCTCAACGCCCAGAACGCGCTGATCAGCGCCTCCAACGAGGCAAGCTCGCGCGTCAAGTCGAGCTCGGCCGACGTCGAGCGTTCGGTGCTCGCCGCCAGCAGCAGCTTCGGCCAGGCCATGACCGGCAAGACCGACGAGATCGTCACCTACGTGCAGCAGCAGGCCGACCGTCTGTCGAACATGATCGACGCCAAGCGCGGCGCGCTGGTCGACGCGATCGGCTCGAAGACCAGCCAGCTCACGCTCGACATCGACCGCGTCACCTCGGATGCGCTGAAGTCGATCGAGACGCGCGGCCATGCGTTCTCGCAGACGATGATGGGCAACGGCTCCGAAGTCGCCCGCACCATCAACGCGGCGAGCGAGATGGCCACCGGCGCGGTCGGCAAGTCGCTCAAGGACCTCGAGCAGGCCTCCCGCTCGGCGATCGACCAGTCGCGCCAGGTCTCGATCGCGGCCGTCACCGAGATGCAGGAGACCAGCAAGATCCTGCGCACCGACACGGTGGCCCTGTTCGAGCGTCTGCGCGAAGGCAACATCCTGCTCCAGGAGGTGCTGACCGGTGCGCACGACAACCTCAACTCGCTCGAGCGGGCGCTGGTGACGCGCGTCGCCGACTTCGTCTCGGCGATGAACGACGTCACCTCGCGCAACGGCGCTGCGACGCAGAACCTGGAAGACCAGCTCAACGTCTTCAATACGAAGACCACGCGGGCGCTGCAGGACCTCGGCGAGCTGTCGACCCAGTTCGACGCGCACGGCAAGGCGCTGGTCGAGGCCGCGCAGGTGGTCGAGGTGAGCAACAAGAACACCACCGCTTCCCTCGCCGAACGCAAGCAGGCGCTGGAATCGCTCGTCACGACCATCGACCTGCGCACGGCCGATCTCGACCAGCGTCTGTCGCGCTTCACCGGCCTGCTCGATGAATCGCTGGCCGCCGCCGAAGAGCGTGCCCGCGACATCGCCCGCGTCGTCGCGGAGACCGCCGGCGCAGGTTCCGCCGCGATCACCCGCCAGTTCGAGGCGGTGCGCGTGGCGTCCGAGGAGGAGCACCGCCAGACCATCGAGGCCATGCACGACATCTACCGCCAGACCACGGACGAGGCGGATACGATGTTCAAGCAGTCGACCGAGAAGTTCACCAACCTCGTCTCCAGCATGAAGCAGATGGCGTTCGAGATGCACAACGAGCTCGAAGCCACCCGCAACGAGCTGCGCCGCGGCGTGCTCGAGATGCCGCAGGAGGCCGCCGAGAGCACTGCGCAGATGCGCAAGGTGATCGTCGACCAGATCGAGGCCCTCGCCGAGCTCAACCGCATCGTGGCCCAGCATGGCCGTGGCCTCGACGTCTCCACGACGGGCCGCGCCGGCGCGCAGCGCCAGGAAGAGCCGTTGCTGGCGGCCGTCGGCGCGCGCAACACCGAAACCCGCGCCCGCGACACCGGCAGCGCCTCGACGCTGCCGCCGCCGGACCTCGGCATGCCCGCCCCCTCGCGCCGCACCGAAGCGCCGCCGGTCGCGCCCGCGAACAACGACCAGGGCCGCGACGGCTGGCTGTCGGACCTCCTGAACCGCACCGACGCCAACCAGGGCGCTCCGACCGGTCGTGAGGCCCCGCGTGGCCGCGCTGCAACCGCGCCGCAGCCGCAGGCCCCGCAGGGTGGCAGCAGCAATCCGCTGGAGTCGCTGTCGCTCGACATCGGCCGCCTGATGGACCGCAACCTCGCCGCCGAGATGTGGGACCGCTACCAGCGCGGCGAGAACAAGGCCTTCACCAAGCGCCTCTACACGCCCGCCGGCCAGAAGGCCTTTGACGAGGTCGCCCGCAAGTACCGCTCCGACCGCAACTTCAAGGGCACGGTCGACCGCTACGTCGCCGAGTTCGAGCGCCTGCTCGACGAAGTCGCCCGCGACGGCCGTGGTCCGCAGGAGCTGCGCAGCCACCTGACCTCGGAGACGGGCCTGGTCTACACCCTGCTCGCACACGCCGCGGGCCGGCTCGGGTGATCAGCCCGTAGCGACAACGAATAGCGAATGAGAACGGAGGCCTCACTGCCTCCGTTTTCGTTTGGATGTCGACGGCTCAACTGCCCCCAGGCTGGCCGAACGACAGCCGCTCGGCCAGGACGGCGGCCTGGGTACGCGAGCCGACGCCGAGCTTGCGCAGGATCGTCGAGACATGGCCCTTCACCGTCTGCTCGGCGATGTCGAGCTCGCCCGCGATCTGCTTGTTGAGCTTGCCCTCGACGATCATCGCGAGAATGCGCAGCTGCTGCGCCGACAGCGAGGCCATTCGCGCGGCGAGCTCGACGTCCGCGCTCTGGATCGAGCCCCGACCGCCGATATTGGGCGGCATCCAGATTTCACCGGCGAGGATGCGCGTGATGGCATCCGCCATCTCGGGCAGGCCGAGCGATTTCGGGATGTAGCCGGATGCGCCATAGGCAATGGCGCGTCGGATGGTGGCGGCGTCCTGCCGCGCCGAGATGATCGCGACCGGCACCGTCGGGAACTGCGCCGACAGGATGAACAGCGCGGCAAATCCCTGGATGCCCGGCATCGTCAGGTCCCACAGGATCAGGTCGATCTCGTCGGACTGGGCCGACAGCACACCCAACGCCTCGTCGAGCGACTGGCAGGCGACGATCTCGAGGTCGGGCAGCACGCTCGAGAGCGCGCTGCGCAAGGCGGCCTGTACCAGTGGGTGATCGTCACCGATAAGGATGCGCATGGTCACGCCGACGATGTCCTCTGTTTCGCACCGAACTGCCGGCTCAGGGCCTCGCCGCCGAGGAAGCGCCGCAGCGCCGCCGGCTTGACCGGCTTCGACAGGATCTCGCAGCCGCGCGCCCTCGCCTCCTTGCGTACCGCCTCGCTGCGATCGGCGGTGACGATCAGCGCGCGGACGTCGCGACCCGACTTCTGCCTGAGATCGTCGAGAAAGTCCAAGCCGCTGCGACCGCCGTCGAGGTGGTAGTCGAGCAGCACGACATCCGGCGGACTGGCAGCGGCGGCCAGCATCGCTCCGTCGGCGTCCGCAGCGACCAGCACATGGTGCCCCCAGCCGCCCAGCAGAGCCGTGAGGCCGTCGAGAATGGTCGCATCGTTGTCGAGGCACAGGATCGTCATCGCACGCTCTGCCACTGCCGGCGCCGCGCTTGCCGGCTTGCGCTGAAGCGGAGTCCCCGCTCCGCGCGCCAGCGGCACCGTGACGGCAAAGCACGAGCCGCGTCCCGGCCGCGATCGGACGTCGACGGCGTGGCCCAGCAGCCGCGAGACGCGATCCACGATCGCAAGGCCGAGACCCAGGCCCTTCTCCGATCCGGGCGCGAGGCGATGGAACTCCTCGAATATCCGCTTCTGGTCCTCGGCGGCGATCCCGACGCCGGTATCCCAGACCTCGATGCGCAGATCGCCGCCGCGTCGCCGGCAGCCGAGCAGAATACGGCCCTTGCGCGTATAGCGAAGCGCGTTCGACAGCAGGTTCTGCAAGATCCGCCGCAACAGATGCGGATCGCTGTGCACAGCGATGCTGCAATCCACGACACGCAGCGCGAGCCCACGTTCGCGCGCCATTGCCGAGAACTCCACGTTCAACTGCACGAGAAGATCCGCAATCGGAAATTCGAACGGCTCGGCGCGAACAGCACCGGCATCATAGGAGGAAATGTCGAGCAGCCTGTCGAGCACATGCTCGGTCGAGCGCAGCGCCGTGATCGCGCTGCCCGCCAAGGTTCGTTCCTTGTCGGCGTCGCCCGATTGCGACGAGGCATGCAGACTCTCGTCGAGTGCGGACAGGAACAGCCGCGCGGCGTTCAGCGGCTGCAGCAGATCATGGCTGGCGGCCGCCAGGAAACGGGTCTTGTCGAGATTGGCCTGCTCGGCCTCCGCCTTCGCCTGCTCGAGCGCCTCGGTGCGCTCGCGGACGCGCAGCTCGAGATCCTCATTGGCCCGCCGCAGGGCTTCCGCCGCGCGGTGCCGCTCGGTTACATCGGTGTAGGTCGAGACGTAGCCGCCCTCCGCGACGCGATCGTAGACGATCTCGAGCACGGTGCCGTCCGGCCGCTTGCGCTCGTACAGATAGGGCCAGCTCTGCGTGGCGACGTCACGATTGACCAGGAGCGCGGCGAACTCGGAGGCGGCATATTCGCCGCGCTCGACGTTGAAAACAATCAGCTCCGCCAGGGGAAGGCCGACACGCACGAAGTCCGGTGGCAGGTCCAGCAGCGCGATGAAGCGGCCGTTCCAGGCCGTGATGTTGAAGTCGGCGTCGAACGCGCAGATCCCCTGCGGCACGCTTTCGAGCGTGCTCTGCAAGAGGGTGCGATTGAAGCGCAACGCCTCGGAGGCCTCGTCCAGCATCGCCATCGCCTCCCGTCGCGATAGCGAGTGCCCTTCCAGTGAAGCTGCGATCACCACGCGCGCCGACGCCGCGCCGATTGCGCCGGCGAGAAGGTTCTCCGTGAAGCGGATCGAGTCGAGATCGACGAGGCCCGACGGATCGAGGGGCGGCCCGGCGCCGGTCGTGCGAGAAGCGCGGTAACTGTCGAAGGCCGCGGAGCCCCGCTCCACACCGACAAAACGCAGCGCCAGCGCGCGGAGATCGTCGAGACGGACCACCACGCGCGAGGACAGCTTCGGGACCATCTCGCGCACGACGCCATCGGCATACGCCGCGGCCTGGTTGCGCTCGACGGTCGACTGCCGTCCAAGCGCCGAGAATGCCAGGAAACAGACGAGGTTGGCCGTAAGGCTCCACAAAGTGGCATGCGAGATCGGGTCGAGCCCCTCGAGGCCGAACAACGCGTTGGGCTTTAGCCAGGCGAGCCGCCACGGGCCCTGGCGAATAATCTCGTCGATCGCGGGCCAGAGAGGCGCGGCCGATGGGAGCAACAGCGTATAACCCCAGACGAAAAATCCGACTGCGATCCCGATCGACGCGCCGGTCTTGTTTGCGTGTTGCCAGAACAGGCCGCCGACGAACGCCGGACCGAATTGCGCGACCGCGACGAACGACAGAAGACCAATCACGGTCAATGGATAGGTCTGGTTGACCAGGCGGTGCACCAGATAGGCGAGCAGCAGTATGCCGAGGATCGACAGCCGGCGCACCGCCACCAGCATCGAGGTCACCGGCTGGCTCTGCGCGCGCAGGCCGAAGAATCGTGAGCGCAGCACGAGCGGCATGATGACGTCGTTGCACAGCATGGTGCTCAGCGCGACGGAAGTCATGATCACCATGCCGGTGGCGGCCGACAGTCCGCCCAGAAAGGCGATCAGACTGACGGTGGTCGCGTCCGCCGCAACCGGCAGCGAGATGACGTAGGTGTCGGGGTCCATCATCGCACCGAATCTGGCGAGCCCTGCCGCGGCAATCGGCAGGATCAGCAGACTGAACAGCGCCAGATAGGTCGGGTAGAGCCACGCCGCGGTGCGCGTGTGGCTCGGCGCCTCGTTCTCGACGACCGCGACGTGAAACGCCTGTGGCAGGCACAGGAAGGCGATCGCCGAGATGAGGATCGTCGAAGGCCAAACCGGCTGCGCTGGGTCGAAGGTCAGTATCGCCGCCAATTGCGGGTCCGATTGAAACTGCGACAGCAGAGTGACCGGCCCACCGGAGAGGCCGAACAGCACGAACAACGCGACGATCAGGAATGCGACGAGCTTGACGACGCTCTCGAAGGCAATCGCAAGCATCAGCCCGCGATGATGCTCGCTGGCGTGGACATGCCGGACGCCGAACACGATCGCGAACAGCGCCATCGACGCGGCGACGCCGAACGCCGAGTCCTGCCAGAACCGGAGCGATTCACCGCCTGCTCGCTCCGGCTGGAGGATCAAATAGTCGAAGCTCTTGCCGACGGCCTTGAGCTGAAGCGCGATATAGGGAAGGACGCCGAGCAGGGATGCGAGCGTCACGAAGGCGGCGAGCCCCTGGCTCTTGCCGTAGCGGGCGGCGATGAAGTCCGAGATCGAGGTGACGTTCTGGGCCTTGGCGATTGCAATCACCTTGGACAGAAGCGGCTGGCCGAACAACAGCACCAGCGTCGGGCCGACATAGATCGTGACGAAGTCCAACCCGCTGGTGGCGGCACGACCGACCGACCCGTAGAAGCTCCAGGAGGTGTTGTAGACCGCAAGCGTCAGGCAGTAGCTGATCGCGGCGGCCCAGGATTTGGGCGAAACCAGCGGCCCGTCGACGCTCCGCCGATCGCCCCACCAGGCAATCAGGAACAGCGTGGTCACATAGCCAGCCGCGACCGCGAGAACGAACCACGCCTGCAAAACATCCTCACTCGAGACCGTCTGATCCGCCCGCCGGCGGGCGGCGCTCGGAATGCGGGCGGATACTAGGGCGTTTTCAATCGCATGGAAGGCACTTTTCAAGTCCGGCGGCCGGATGTCCGGCCGCCGTTTGGAGCTTGACCTCAGGTCGCCTCGCGCGACAGCCGCGCCTGCGGCAGGCCCTTGAGCACGAGGTTGACCACGACGGCGACCATGATGTTGAGCGCGAGCGCTAGCACCCCGGTGTAGATCGCGACCGGGCCCGCGCCGAGGTCGAGGCCGTGGAGCGGTTTCAGCCCGTCCGACCAGGCGAGCCACGATCCGCCTGCAAGGCCGACGGCCCAGCCGGCCAGGAGCGCGGTGCTCGAGAACCAGTTCAGATAGAGGCCGAACACCAGCGCCGGCAGCGTCTGGAGGATCCAGAGGCCGCCGAGCAATTGCAGGTCGAGCGCGAACTGCGTCGGCATCAGCAGGATCGCGAGCAGTGCGCCCACCTTCACCAGCATGGAGGTGATCTTGGCGACCTTCGCCTCACCCGCCGGTGTCACCTTCGGATCGACCCACACCTTCCAGAAGTTGCGGGTGAACAGATTGGCCGCACCGATGCTCATGACGGCCGCCGGAACGAGCGCGCCGATCGCGATAGCGGCGAACGCGAAGCCTGCGAACCAGCTCGGAAACAGCGTCTTGAACAGCTCCGGCACAACGTCGTTGTTGCTTGCGAGCTTCAGGCCCGCGGCATGGCCCATGTAGCCCAGCAGCGCGAGCAGGCCGAGCAGCAGCGTGTAGGCCGGAAGCAGCATCGCATTCTTGCGAATGGTGTTGCCGCCCGAGGACGCGAAAATGCCGGTCAGCGTGTGCGGGTACATGAAGGCCGCGAGCGCCGAGCCCAGCGCCAGCGAGGCGTAGGGTACGATCTGCGCCGGCGACAGCAGGATGCCGCCCGAGCCTTTCGCGGCAAAGGCCGCGTCCGCTGCGGTAAAGATCGCGCCGTAGCCGCCGAGCTTCGACGGCACGATCGCGATCGCGGCGATCACCACGATGTAGATCATGATGTCCTTGACGAAAGCGATCAGCGCCGGTGCGCGCAGGCCCGACGAATAGGTGTAGAGTGCCAGCACCAGGAAGGCGAGAACGAGCGGCACCTCGCCGTGCAGCCCCAGCGCCTTGATCGCCACCTCCATGCCGATGAGCTGAAGCGCGATGTAGGGCATCGTCGCAAGCACGCCGGTTGCAGCGACCGCAAGCTCGAGCCCGCGTGAACCGTAAGCACCGCGCACCACGTCACCCGCGGTGACGTAGCCACGCTCCTTGGCGACCTTCCACAACACCGGCATCACCGCGAACACGAACGGATAGACGATGATGGTGTAGGGAAGCGCGAAGAATCCGTAGGCGCCGACCGCATAGACCAGCGCCGGAACAGCGATCACGGTGTAGGCGGTGTAGAAATCGCCGCCGACCAGGAACCAGGTGATCCAGGTCCCGAACTTGCGGCCGCCGAGGCCCCACTCGTCGAGATGGGCGAGCGTCTCCGGCTTGCGCCAGCGCGCGGCGACAAAGCCCATGCCGGTGACAAGGATGAACAGTGCGAGGAATACGGCGAACGCCGCGCTATCGACGTCAGTCAGCACGAGGCACGCTCCTGTAGACGATGTAGGTGAGCAGCGAGGTCAGCGGCACCCAGGCGAGCTGATACCAGTAGAAGAACGGGAAGCCGAACAGATGGGGCTCCCGGACATTGTAGAACGGCACGATCATCAGCCCGATGAACGGCAACAGCAGCAACAGACGTACCACGCGCTCTCTCCCCTGTGAGTGAAACGACGCGCTCTGCTTGAAGCGCGCCTTGAGCGCGATATAGCCGACAACGACGGCTGCCCCCTCCCCTACCTTGGCGCGGCTAGACCCCCATACTTTCGTATCGCGGCCCGGGAACGCACGAACGCGCACGGCACCACGATGGCGCCGTGCCGATGAACCGATGCGTTCGATGATGGGATGGCGGCGGAGGCGCCGCTACTGCCGCCTGCCGCTCGCGGCCGGCGCCTGCCTCGGCGGTTCGGCCGGCGGCGCGGCGGCCGGCGCGCTGTTGCTGGCGCCGAACAGCACGCGGGTCGGGTTGCGGTCGAAATTGTTCACGGCGCGGCTGATATCGCCGAGCGTGCGGCGGCCGTCGGTCATCAATGCACCGGAGCGCTTGTCGAAATCCTCGGCCAGCTCGCGGATCGACTTCACCGCCTGGAACAGCTCGCCGCCGTCCTTGCCGCCGGCCAGCGTGTTGAGGCCGAGCATGAGGCTGTCGGCCTTGTGCATGACGCCGTCGACCTTGGCCATCACGCCGTCGATCTTCTCGGAGTTGCGCGCGAGCGAGTTGGTGAAGGTCTCGAGGTTCTTCAGCGAGTTCTTCACCGACTCCTGATTGTCCGCGACGATCTTGTTGATGTTCTGGAGCGTGCCGCGGATCGCCTCGGTGACGTCCTGGAGCTTGTTGGGATCGGCCGTCAGCGACGGGATGCCGTCCTCGTCGAGCGGCGGCGGAGGTGCCGCCTCCTCGCCGCCCTTGAGCGAGATCGCGGCGACGCCGGTGAGGCCCTGGAATTCGAGGCCGACCAAGGTGTCCTTGCGGAGCGGGGTGTTGTTCTCGACCATGGCGAGTGCGACAACCCGCCGCGGGTTGTCGAGCTTCACCGAGACCACCTCACCCACCCGGATACCGTTGAAGTTGACGCTGCCGCCGTTGCGCAGGCCCGCCGCCGGGCCCTCGAACACGACGCGCAGCGGGCTGCGCTGCTTGGTGGTGTGCAGCGACTGGAACCACAGCACGAAGCCGATCGCCGCGGCGATCACCGCCAGCGTGAACGATCCGATCAATACGTAATTGGCCCGCGTTTCCATCAGCTACTCCGGCACCTCAGCCCATCACCGCACGGGCGCGCTTGCCGTGGAAATATTGTCTCAGCCAGGGATGCTGCGAGGCCTGCATGTCGGCGATCGACCCTGCCGCAATGATCTTACCGTTCCCTAAAACGGCGATGCGGTCGCAAGCTGTGTAAAGGCTGTCGAGGTCGTGCGTTACCATGAAAACGGTCAGGCCCAAAGTACGCTGGAGCGTCCTGACCAGCTCGTCGAAATCGCCGGCGCCGATCGGATCGAGGCCCGAGGTCGGCTCGTCGAGGAACACGAGATCGGGATCGAGCGACAGCGCGCGCGCCAGCGCCACGCGCTTGATCATGCCGCCCGACAGTTCCGAGGGAAAGCGATCCGCGACTTCCGGCTTGAGCCCGACCATGGTGAGCTTGGCCAGGGTAATCTCGTCCATCAGCCGCTGCGAGACCCGGAGATATTCGCGCATCGGAAACTGGATGTTCTGCCGCACGGTCAGCGAGGAGAACAACGCGCCCTGCTGAAACAGCACGCCCCAGCGGCGCTCGACGCTGCGGCGCTGCGCGGTGCTGGAGGAATCGAGGTCGACGCCGAACACCTCGATGGAGCCCGCGACCTTCGGCACGAGGCCGATGATGGTGCGCGTCAGCACCGACTTGCCGGCACCGGATGGGCCGACGAAGCCGAGGATTTCGCCGCGCTTGACGTCGAGGTTGAGGCCATCGAGCACGCGCGTCGCGCCGAACTGCACGGTGATGTCGCGGACACGGATGATCGGATTTTGAATCGCGTTTTGAGTTTCTTGCACCATCGTCACATCCCGATCGAGGCGAAGAAGATGGCGAACACGCCGTCCATGACGATGACGAAGAAGATGCCCTTCACCACGGAGGCCGTGGTGTGCTGTCCGAGCGATTCCGCGCTGCCCTGCACGGCGAGCCCCTCGACGCAGGCGACGATACCGATCACGGCGGCCATCACCGGTGCTTTGACGATGCCGACGATGAAATGGTCGATCGAGATGGCGTCGCGCAGGCGCAGCAGGAAGGCCTCGGGATCGACGCCGCCATAGAGCCAGGCGACGAGGCCGCCGCCGTAAAGCGCGGCCATGGCGCCGAGGAAGGCGAGGATCGGCAGCGCCAGCACCAGCGCCAGCATGCGCGGCAGCACCAGGACCTCGATCGGGTCGAAACCCATCGTGCGCAGCGCGTCGATCTCCTCGCGCATCTTCATCGAGCCGAGCTCGGCCGTGTAGGCGCTGCCCGAACGACCCGCGACCATGATCGCGACCAGGAGGACGCCGATCTCGCGCAGCACCAGCACGCCGAGCATGTCGACGACGAAGATGTCGGCGCCGAACCTGCGGAAATGAAAAATGCCCTGCTGGGCGATGATGCAGCCGATCAGGAACGTGATCAGCACGATGATCGGCACCGCGCGCCAGCAGACCTGCTCCATGTGGTGCACGGTCGAGGTCAGGCGGAACGAGCGCGGGTGGATCAACACGCGAAACCCCGCCGCGAGCACCGCGCCGAGCATGTCGACGAGGCCCGCAACCGTGCCGGCGACCCCGGCCACGGCCCGGCCGATCTGCTCCAGCATGCCGGTGATGGTGACTGCGCTGCTGTCGACGACCGGCGTCGCCCTGACCCGCCGCACCTCGTCCACGAGGCTCGAATAATTGGCGGAGAGCCCCGCGATCTGCGCCTCGACGGCTCCTTGCGTCAGGCTGCGGCGCAGCCGTTCGATCAGCCAGGCGCCGAAGGTGTCGAGCTTGGCGACCTCGGAGACGTCGATGAAGATGCTTTGCGAACTGCCGGCGAGCTTCTCGGCGTCAGCCACCATCCGCTCCAGAACCGGCGCGAAGCTCGCGGTCCAGGTTCCGGTGGCGCAGAGTGCCAGCGCGTTGCCTTTGGCAATCCGTTCCAGCTTCGGATCGCCGCTCAAGGTGTCCGCTCCCGTGCCGGGGCGCGAGAAACGGGTAGAATCAGATGGTTGTGCACACGCCCTTACCCAGAGAAGGTATCCCCAACTGGTTAATGTTAGTTGCTAGAGGTAACTAGCAGGTTCAGATTTCGCCAGAGTTCAAAATGACTTCCAGCAAAGTTCCCGCCCTGGCCGCGCAAATCGAGCGCTTTCCGATCGCCGGCAGTTTTACCATCAGCCGGGGCGCCAAGACCGAGGCCGTGACCGTCGTGGCCGAAGTGAGGCGGAACGGCCTCACCGGTCGCGGCGAATGCGTCCCCTATCCCCGCTATGGCGAGACACCCGAGGCGACCCTTGCCGCCATCCAGGCCATGCAGGCGGCCGTCGCCGGCGGCCTGTCGCGAGAGGCCCTGCAGGCCGCCATGCCGCCGGGAGCCGCCCGCAACGCGCTGGATTGCGCCCTGATCGACCTCGAGGCCAAGGCGACCGGCCTGCGGGCCTGGAACCTGCTGGACCGCCCGGTGCCGGGCGAGCGCACCACCGCCTTCACAATTTCGTTGGGCACCCCCGAGGCCATGGCGGCGGCGACCGCCAAGGCGGCGCACCGACCCCTGCTCAAGATCAAGCTCGGCGGCGATGGCGATGCGCAGCGGATCGCGGCGGTTCGCAAGGCAGCCCCCGAATCCGAGCTGATCGTGGATGCCAACGAGGCCTGGACCGAGGCCAATCTGGAGCAGAATCTCGCCGCCTGCGACGCCGTCGGCGTCACCCTGGTCGAGCAGCCGCTGCCGGCCGGGAAGGATGGCGCTCTGGCGCGGATCAAGCGGCCACTCGCGGTCTGCGCCGACGAGAGCGTGCACGACCGCAAATCGCTCGCGCCGCTCCGCGAGCGCTACGACGCCGTGAACATCAAGCTCGACAAGACCGGCGGGCTCACCGAGGCGCTGGCGATGGCCGATGCGGCGCAGGCGCTCGGTTTCGAGATCATGATCGGCTGCATGGTCGCGACCTCGCTGTCGATGGCCCCCGCAATGCTGGTGACGCCGCAGGCGCGCTTCGTCGATCTCGACGGCCCGCTGCTGCTCGCGCGCGATCGCGATCATGGGCTGCGCTACGACGACAGCCTGGTCTATCCGCCTGATACCTCGCTCTGGGGATGACCCTTGAGTCGATGCCGCGCGGACCAGATCACCAGCGCGCCGGCCGCGGCCATCGCGGCCATGACGTAGTACAAGCTGTCGCCGATGCGGGCGTAGATCGCACCTGACGCGATCGATGTCGCTGCACCCAGCAGCCCGTTGCATGCGGCGTAATAGCCCTGTCCCCGTGCGATCTGATGCGACGGCACGCGCTGCACCAGAAGGTTCATGGTGCCGACGATGGTCATGCCGAAGGTGAGGCCGTGGCCGAGCTGCACGATCACGAGCAGCGCCAGCGGCGGCTCCTGCGCGGTGACGATCCAGCGCACCACGGCGCTCACGCCGCCGATGGCGATCAGCGTGGATGGATACAGCGAGAAGCGCGGCGACAGCGCGAAGACGACGATCTCGGCGATCACACCCAGCGTCCAGAGTCCCGCGATCGTCAGCCCGCCGAAGCCGTGGAGCTGCCAGTTGATGGCCGAGAACGTATAATAGGCGACGTGGCTGCCCTGGATCAGCGCGGCCGACGCGATGACGGCCCAGAAACCGCCATCGCGCAGCAAGGCCTTGCCGGCATGCGTCTCCGTCGTCCTTCGCCTGACATCGTCGAGCGGCTGCAGCAGCAGGCTGGCGGCGACCGCAACGACGGCCCACGCGACGATGATCCAGATCAGATCGCGCGCCGCGATGTGGTCGACGAGATAGCCGCAGACGAGCGAGCCCGCGGCGAACGCCGCCGAGCCCCAGAGCCGCAGCGGCCCGTAATCGAGCCCGTAGCGGGCGACGCCGCGCAGAGCATAGGCATCGGTCAGCGGGGTCGTCGGCGTCCACATCATGCAGGTCAACGCATAGATCAGGAACAGCGCCAGCGGCTGCTGCTGCAAGCCGACCGCCGTGAACCCGATCGCGGTTGCCAGCACCGACACCATCATGCCGACGCGAATGGCATGTCGCCTTTCGGCAAGGGCGGTGATCTGCGGCAGCGTGGTGAAGCGCGTGATCGCCGGCAGCGCGTTGATGAGGCCGATCCAGCTTGCGTCGATGCCGATCGCCTTCAGCCAGACAGGAAAGAACGGCAGATGCGTGCCCGACACCGCGAAGACCGCCGAATAGAACAGCGCCAGACTCACGGCGAATCGCCGCTTCACGGCGGCTTGCGTGGGGATTTGTGATTCGCCTGCCATCAAACCAATTGCGATTCGGTCGATATCGTGGTGATCGTTACAGTAACGCGTAGTGATTTGCGCGACGAGATTGTCATGGCCAACGAAGCATTCGCCCTCTCGCCTATGTCTGCCCGTGCGGCCGAGCCGAACGAGCAGGATTACGACGCGATCCGCGAAGCCTTCATGGAGACCGCGCGCGGCCGCTGGTTCCTCGGCGAATATGCCAAGCGCAACCGCAATGCGGATACCCGCATGGTGCTCGATGCGGTCGCGAAAATCGAAGAAACCCTTGCGGCACAGCGACAACCGGTCGTCGAGGATCGCCTGCCCAAGGCGCTGGTCGAGATCCGCCGCGCCATCCGCGAGGCCGAGACGATCGCGATCGCCGCCTTCGATCCCGCGGCGATCGAGGCCGGCCTCGCGCCGATTCCGCGCGGCGTGCGCATCATCAAGGAGATCTCCTGGCGCTGGCGCGAGATCGGCGCCGACGGGCGAATCTGCGATCTCATTGATTCGCAGCTCGCCTCCATCGAGGCGGCTTGCGGACAGCTATCGACCATCGACCCCCGCGTCGAGCTCAAGGCCGCATTCGATCTGCTCAGGGATCGGGTCGAGCAGCTTGATGGTGACGGCGACACAGCGCCGCAAGCGGCGGTGCATCCCGCGCCTGCCGCGATGGCCACCGAAGCACCCGTGGCTTTTACGGAAGCGCCGAAGGACATCGCAGCGACTCCCGCGCCTGAAGCAGCGGTCGAGGCCAGCACCGCCGAAGCACACGCCGTTGGCGAGGAGGCAGTGGACGTCGCGACCGAGCCGGAGCTCGTCGCCGGCAATCAGGTCGAACCCGAAGAGGAGATCGCAGAGACCGCCGCGTTCGCCGAGGTGACTGACGGGGGCTCGCTCGACGCCGCCGCGGAAGCCGAGGACGAAGCCATACTCGAGGCCATCGCGCTGGAAATGGCCGCGCCCGATCCGGAGTTCGACGAGATCACCGAACCGGTCGAGCTGGCAGCGGCCATTCCGGAGCCGATGGCCGCGGAGGTCGCAGCCCCCATTGCCGCAGAGCTTCCGGAGCCGGTCGCAGCCGAGCCGGCCGCCACCGCAGTCGCGGAGGAGCCCGCCGAAGACGCGCCGATCGCGATGGACTCGCTCGCGCGCCTGACCGACGCCATTGCGGAGGCCGCCGCCGAAGTGATGGAGCAGCCGGCCCCGGCCATGGCGGCCGCCGCGACATTCGGCGCGGCGCCGACCGCGACGCTTCCGATGCCCTCGCCCTTGTCCGCCTCCTTGCCCGAGCCCTCGCTCGGCGCCACCATCCTCGCCAGCGGCATCCTGCAAAAGCCCCGCGCGGCGGCCAACGACCCCATGGCGCCAATCCGCCGCATGACCCAGGCCGAGAAGATCGCGTTCTTCTCGTAAGAGCGCACGCTCTCTCCACATCGTCATTGCGAGCGCAGCGAAGCAATCCAGAATCTTTCCGCGGGGGGATTCCGGATTGCTTCGTCGCTTCGCTCCTCGCAATGACGGGATTGACAGCGAGCGCCACTCTATCTCCGTCATCCTGAGGTGCGAGACGCACGATGCGCAGCATCGTGTGGAGAGGCTCGAAGGATGGACGGCCGAGATGCAGCCGGGCCGTCGCCCTTCGAGGCTCGCCGAAGCGGCGAGCACCTCAGGGTGACGGTGATAGATCAGTGTTGGCAGTGACGATCAGCGTCACCCGCAATTCCACACCGCGCCGATCGGGGTCCGCGTCCAGCACGGCCCGAAGCTGCCGCCATTGTAGCGGCCGCCGCCAAAGCCGGGCCGGCCGAAATAGCGCCATTCGCCGTCCCAGCCGTAATATTGAGGGACCGGATCGATGTACCAATGGCGGCGATCGCTGCGCGACAGGCGCCGCATCGCTTCCTTCTGCTTGTAGAGCGGAATGCTGTTGCTGAGCGGCTGGCGATAGCCCGGCAGGAAGCCGTAACCATGCCAGACCGGCTTGGGGCGTTTTTGAGATGACGCAGCAGACGCGATGGCGGGTAGCAGCGACAGGACGACAGCAATGAATAGACACATAAGGCGCGACATGTATCGACCATAGACAGTCGCTTGCGAGAAGGCCATTCAAATTCGGGTGCGAGACTTTTCGTCGCCTCGATCAATATCCCCCACACGCAGCCATGCGGGCTTTCGCGGAATCGTCACGCGTTGGCGCGCGGCGATCGGGCGGCTGGACCGATCTGATGGCGTCCCCCGGCTGATCACGCCCATCCGAAACGCGGGAAGCCCGACCATCGTGCAATAATTGATCCGACCGTTCAGCACTCCGTTGCTGTACTGTCTGCTTCGCCATTCGTGGTGCCCTGTCGGAAGGAGCATACATGTCCACGGCGATCTCGACGCTCGGCGGGGTAGGTCTCTTCCTGCTCGGCATGACCGTGATGACGGAGGGCCTGAAGACGCTGGCCGGCTCTGCGCTACGCACTGTGCTCGGCAACGCTGCGTCGACGCCGCTGCTTGGCTCGTTTTGGGGGCCGTGGTCACGCTGCTGGTGCAGTCCTCCAGCGCAACGACCATGACGACGATCGGTCTCGTCAGCGCCGGCCTCTTGACCTTCCAGCAAGGGTTGAGCCTCGTCTTCGGCGCGAATATCGGCACCACCGGGACCGGCTGGCTGGTCGCGCTGATCGGCGTCCGCGTCTCGCTCACGGCCGCGGCGCTGCCGATGATCTTCGTCGGCGCGCTGACCAAGCTTCTCGGCAGGGGACGAATCTCCGGGGTCGGCGCCGCGCTCGCCGGCTTCGGACTTGTGCTGTTCGGCTTGACGACCCTGCAGCAGGGCATGGGCGGGCTGGCTGAACGATTGCACCCGGCGGACCTGCCCGCAGTCCTCGGCAGTCCCGGGGTGTCATGGTGGTCGGGCCTCTTCGGCGTGCTGGCGCTGGTCGTGATCGGATTGGTCATGACAGCGCTGATGCAATCGTCGACGGCCGCAATCGCGGTGACCCTGTCCGCCTATTTCGCGAGCGCGATCGGGTTGGACCAGGCCTGCGCCCTGATCATCGGCCAGAACATCGGGACAGCGACGAGTTCCGCCCTGGCCGCGATCGGCGCGAGCCCGACCGCGAAGCGGCTGGCCATTGCCTACGTTCTTTTCAAGCTGATTGCCGCACTCATCGCGTTGGTGGCTTTCCCCATAGTAACCCCCTTGCTGCTGCACGCCGCTGACACGATCGACGGCGTCACGCTACTGGCCGGCTACCACACGGCCTTCAACGTCGTCGGCGTCGCGGTCCTGCTGCCCCTGATCAACCCGTTCACGCGGCTGGTCGAACGGATTCTGCCCGAGCGCGGCTCGCCGCTGACGCGATGTCTCGATCCTTCGGCGCTTGAGACTCCGATCGTGGCGGTGGAAGCGGTTCGGCGCACGATCGCGCGCGTGCTCTTGACGGTGTGCAGTTCGATCGAGGCGAAACTGGCCGGCCGCGCTGGATCGATACGCCTGGGGAAGGACGCCGTATCCGTAGACGAGGCGGCCGATGCCGTGCGCCAGGCACAAATATTCCTGTCGGATGTAGCTGGACCGCCTGAGACCGACGACGAGCAACAGCGTCTGACGAGCACGCTGCACGCCCTCGACCACGCGTCCCGGCTGACGGACCTCGCAAGTGGAGGAAACAATTTCGCTTCGGTGGCAGGCGGACCGGAGGACATCCGCGCCCGAGAGCTATGTGCCGAAGTCATGCGTAGCGCGGCTGCGATTGCGCGCGGCGTGGCGGCGCCGCCCCGCGTGGACGGATCGCTACCCGCCTCGCGTGCGGGCGACGCCATGGCCGGTCCGCGCGCCGACCCGCCCGACGAGGCGATCGCCGAACTCGAGCGTTGCACGACACAGCTCGCCGAAATGCTGCGCACCCATCGCAGTGCGACGCTCGGTGCGGTGGCCAATGGAACCCTGACCGCCGACGCCGCCCTGCTTCGTGTCGAGGCGGTGCGAAACCTCGAAGCCCTGTCGCAGCACGCCTGGCGCTCGGCGGCTCATCTGATGGGGCGGGGCTAGCGCGGAGATATGTTCAATCAGCAGCCTAAAGCGCGATGACCGTTCAGATCACGCCCTTCCTGATCAGGAAGCATCTTCGCGGGTCGAACCGGCGCGGCCGGTCATCGGCCGTTCACCATAGCAGGTTCCAAAGCGTGATTCAGATCACGCAGCCTACCATGGTGATTGCGATCACGGACCACGGGCTCGAACGCGACCAAGCTTCCCCGCAACCAATCTCGCATCGAGATGAGTGCCAGAGGAGCACGCCATGTTCCGCCTAAAGCCTTTCCTGATGACGGCTAGCCTCGTGGGAAGCCTGTTCGGCTTCGCCTGCGGCCCTGTTTCCGCGCAAGTCGCCCCGGTCCAGCCTGGCCCGAGCGCGCTGCAAGGCCCGGAACAGCGCGTGGCGCTGGTGATCGGCAATTCCAACTACAAGAACGCGCCGCAGCTCCAAAACCCCGACAATGACGCGGAGTCGATGGCGCAGTTCCTGAACTCCGCCGGCTTCGAGGTGGTTGCCGCGACCGACCTGACCCAGAACGACATGCTCCGCGTCGTCCAGGACTTTTCCGCCAAGGTTTCCGCGCGGGGGCCGAACACTGTCGCGATGGTCTACTACGCCGGTCACGGCGTGCAGCTCGCCGGCGAGAACTATCTCGTCCCCGTGGACGCGAAAGTGTCGAACCCCACCGAGCTCGTGAGCAACTCGGTGCGCCTCGTCGACGTGATGTCGACGCTGGAGACGATCCCGAGCCGTATGCGCATCGTCATCCTCGATGCCTGCCGCAACAATCCGTTCCCTGATGTCAACGACGCCGGCCGCGGCTTGGCCATCGTCGATGCGCCGAACGGCTCGATCGTCGGCTACTCGACCGCGCCGGGTGCGGAAGCACAGGACGGCACCAACGGCCACAGCCCCTACACCCAGGCCTTCCTCAACGTCGCGCGCGAGCCCAACGTGCCGATCGAGCAGCTGTTCAAGCGCGTGCGCCTGGAAGTGAACCAGAGCACCAGCGGCGCGCAGATCCCGTGGGAAAGCTCATCGCTGACCTCGGACTTCACCTTCTTCGGCGACACCGCTGTTGCCGCCATTCGCGCGCCGGTGAACACCCCTGTCGTGCAGATGGCCTCCAACCTGCCGAGCCGCTCGACGCGCCAGGCCTATGACTACGTCGTGTCCGAGGGACGTCCGGAGTACTATCAGGAGTTCATCCAGATGTACCCGCACGACCCGCTGTGCGACCACATCCGCTGGCTGCTCAACAACCTGCTGATCACGCAGGCCTGGCACAAGGCGGTGCTCGCAAACTCCCCGCTCGGCTACAAGAGCTTCTATGACGGCTACGGCAACAGCCCCTATGCGCAATCCGCGCTGAAGCTGCAGGCCCAGCCGAAGCTGATCCCGCTGATGCAGGCGACCAAGTTCCTGGCGCCGCAGAACATTGCCCCGACCTTCAAGGTCGGCAATCTCGGCCAGCCCAAATACATGCCGCTGATGCAGCAGGGCAATGGCGGTGGCCAGATGAATGGTAATCTGCTGGTCGTGCAGAAGCCGATCGACAGCAACGTCATCGGCAAGCTCGGCAATGGCGGTCAGGTCGTCAACCTGCCGGCGGGCAACAACCAGCCGAACGGCACGCCGTCGCAGACCCCGGGCAAGATCGTCACCCTGCCCGCACCGACCAACACGACCAACACCAATGGCGGCACCGGCAAGATCGTGACGCTGCCCGCGACCAACAATACGCCGAACGCCGGCAGCAACAATAACAGCACGACCAAAGGCACGCCAGGCAAGATCGTGAGCATGCCGGTGAATGCCGGCAAGGGTGGCACGACCGTCGATACGAAGCCGGTCGTTCAGACGCAGAACAACCCGATCCGCGTCAACAACGGCAACACCGGCATCGTGAAGCTCAACAACAACCCGGTGAACAAGGTGCAGGTCCAGAACAACCAGCAGAACAACCGCCCGCAGTTCAATGCGACCAACCGTGTGGTCAACAACGGCGGCAACAGCAACAACTTCCGGCAGTCGATGAACCAGGCGCCCTCCATGGGCGGCGGCAACAATCACCGCGGCATCATGCGCTGATCGCCACAAGCGAAACGACAAAGGGGCAGAGCGGCAACGCTCTGCCCCCCCTTCCTCATGTTAGAAGGTCCGAACCCTAAGCAACCAGCTCGGCAAACAGATCCGCATCCACATTGCCGCCGGAGAGCACGATGACGACGTTCTTCCCGGCGACGTCGAGGCGCCCCGCGAGCAGCGCGGCAAGACCGACAGCACCGCCCGGCTCGACCACGAGCTTCAACTCGCGATAGGCGAAGCCCACGGCCGCGCCGACTTCCTTGTCAGATGCAGTCACGCCGCGCGCCAACAGCTTGCTGTTGATCGCAAAGGTCATCTCGCCGGGGATCAGCGCCATCAGCGCATCGCAGATGGTGCGGCCCGCGGGCCCATGCGGCTCGCGGTGGCCGGCGGTCAGCGAAATGCCGTGATCGTCGAACGCCTCGGGTTCGGCCACCACGATCTCGGCTCGCGGATAGCGCGCCTTCACCGCCGTGGCGACGCCCGCGATCAGGCCGCCGCCGGAGGCCGGTGCCACCACGATGTCGGGACTGAGGCCGAGCGCAGTCATGTCCTCCGCGATCTCGCGACCTGCGGTGCCCTGCCCCGCGATCACGAACGGATCGTCGTAGGGCCTGACCAGCGTCGCGCCGCGCTTCTCGGCGATGCCGCGCGAGATCGCCTCGCGGTCGTCGCGATCGCGATCGTACAGCACGACCTCGGCGCCGTAGGATTTGGTGCGCTCGCGCTTCGACAGCGGCGCATCCGCAGGCATCACGATGGTCGCCTGCATGTCGAGGATCTTGGCCGCGGCCGCCACGCCCTGGGCGTGGTTGCCGGACGAGAACGCGACGACGCCGCCGGCGCGCTTGTCCTGCGGGATCGAGGCGACCTTGTTGAAGGCGCCGCGGAACTTGAAGGAGCCGGTGCGCTGGAGCATCTCCGGCTTCAGGAAGACCTTTGCGCCGACGCGCTCGTTGAGCACGGGAAAAGACAACAGCGGGGTGCGGATGGCGAAGGGCGCGATCACACGCGCTGCTGCATCGATATCGGCAGGGCCGATCGGGAGGAGCTGTTCGGTCATGTCCAATGTTATCGCGCCGGACGAGGCGCAGGGCAAGACACCTGCGCGCGATGAACCTTGGTTTTCAGGCTACGAAACTAACCGGCTCCGCCCCATTCCTGCCTGGAAGCACCGCGCCAACCGCCTTGATGCTGTCCACAAACGCCCTCGCCGAGGCCTCCCAGGTGTAATTGGCGGCGAATTCGACGCAGTCCTGCCGGGACACGTCGAGCGCGGCGAAGCAGGCATTGCGCAGATCGTGATCGAGGGCGCCGACCGGTGCATCGCCGATCACGTCGCGGGGGCCCTTCACCGGGAAGGCCGCGACCGGCAGGCCGCTGGCGAGCGCTTCCAGCAGGACCAGGCCGAACGTGTCGGTCTTGCTGGGGAACACGAACACGTCGGCCGCCGCATAGATTGCCGCCAGCGCCTCGCCGTGCTTCTCGCCCAGGAAGATCGCATCCGGATAGGCTTCTTCCAGCGCGCCCCGCGCCGGGCCGTCGCCGACGATCACCTTGGTGCCGGGCAGATCGAGATCGAGAAACGCCTCGAGGTTCTTCTCCACCGCGATCCGGCCGACCGAGAGAAACACCGGCGCCGGCAGGCAGAGGTCGATCCCGCGGGGGTGGAACAGGCTGGTGTCGACGCCGCGCGGCCACAGCACGACGTTGTCGAAACCGCGCTCGCCAAGCTCGCGGGCCAGCGCCGGCGTTGCCGCCATCACGGCGCGGCTGGGCGCGTGAAATCGGCGCAGCGCCCGCCAGATCAGGGATTCCGGAACCGGCACGCGGGCGCGGACATATTCGGGAAAGCGGGTGTGGAAGCTGGACGTGAACGGCAGCTTGCGCTGGCGGCAGTAGCGGCGGACCATCAGGCCGATCGGCCCCTCCGTCGCAATGTGGATGCTGTCGGGGCGCGCCTCCTCGATCAGCTTCGCGATTCGCGCCGGACGCGGCATCGCGAGCCGCACGTCGCGGTAGCTCGGCATCGCGAAGGTGCGGAACGATTGCGGCGTCAGGAACGTGAACTCGACGCCGAGCGCCTTGGCGGCGTCTGCGAGCTTGGTCAGCGTCCGAACCACACCGTTGACTTGCGGGTGCCAGGCGTCGGTCGCGACCAGGATGCGCATCAAGCGGCCTCTGCTATGCAGCTCTGGCTGCGACCTGCGGAACCTGTACCGGCTTCCGCGCCTGATCCGCCCAGGTGATGATCTCGAAATGACCGTCGTCATGCTCGACCAGCGCCGTGCAGCTCTCGACCCAGTCGCCGCAATTCATGTAGCGGATGCCGGCTTCGTCGCGGATCACGGCATAGTGGATGTGGCCGCAGATCACGCCGTCGGCGTCGTGACGCCGCGCCTCGGCGGCGAGCGCCTGCTCGAACGCGCCGATGTAGTTGACGGCGTTCTTGACCTTCTGCTTGGCCCATTGCGACAGCGACCAATAGGGCACCTTGAACATGCGCCGGAAGAAGTTGACGAAGCGATTCATCTGGATCGCGAAGTCGTAGGCCTTGTCGCCGAGATGGGCGAGCCAGCGCGCGTTCTGCACCACGAGATCGAAGATGTCGCCGTGGATGACGAGATAGCGCTTGCCGTCCACGCCGGTGTGGACGGTGTTCTCGACGACGTCGATGCCGCCGAAATGCGTGCCGTAATAATTGCGCAGGAACTCGTCGTGATTGCCGGGAATGTAGATGACCTTGGCGCCCTTGCGCGCCTTGCGCAGCAGCTTCTGGACCAGGTCGTTATGCGATTGCGGCCAGTGCCAGCTCGATTTCAGCGCCCAGCCGTCGACGATATCGCCGACGAGATAGATCGTATCGGCATCGTGGTAGCGCAGGAAGTCGAGCAGCAGGTCGGCTTGAGAACCGCGGGCTCCGAGATGAACGTCGGAGATGAACAAAGTGCGAAAGCGCCGCTCCGGGCTCTCGTCACTCACATCGTAACTTCCCATGCGCCAGCCTGTAACAAATGTCCCGTGACAGGGGGATGACAGATTGAACCCTTGAGGCACCCTCGAATACGAATCAGACCTTGCCTCGCCCTCCCCGCGAATATCAGTCGCATGCGACAATCAGGCGACATGGCGCCGCAGCGGCCCCCGCAAGACCCCGGAACCGATGGCTGAACAGGTTAACCGCAGCGGTCCCGCGCGCCGCTGGCGGTGCGCTCGCGGCCCGGATCAGTAAAATTTGTGGAAATGATGGATCGGCCCGTGGCCGTGGCCGACGCTGAAGCGGTCGGCGGCCGCGATCGCTGCGCTGATCCAGGCCTTGGCGTTGCGCACCGCCTGCTCGAGCACCTCGCCCTTGGCGAGGCCCGCCGCGACGGCCGAGGACAGCGAGCAGCCGGTGCCATGGGTGTTTTGGGTGGCGACGCGCGGCGCGGCGAGCGCGATCGTTCCTTCGGTGCTGACGAGATAGTCGATGCTTTCGGCGCCCTCGCCGTGCCCGCCCTTGATCAGGACCGCGCGGCAGCCCAGCGCCAGCAGCCGGCGCCCCTGGCTCTCGATCTCGGCCTCGCGTGTCGCGACGGGCTCGTCGAGCAGAGCCGCGGCCTCGGGCAGGTTAGGCGTGATCACCGACGCCAGCGGCATCAGTTTCTTGCGCAGGGCTTCCACCGCCTCCGAGGCGAGCAGCCGATCGCCGGAGGTTGCGACCATCACGGGATCGAGCACGATATGGCGAGGCTTCCAGCGCGACAGGGCTGCCGCGATCGCATCGATGCTGGCGGCCTGTGCCACCATGCCGATCTTCACCGCACCGACCTCGAGATCGGAAAACACGGCATCGATCTGCGCAGTGACGAATTCGGCGGGCACCGCGTGGATGCCGGTGACGCCGCGCGTGTTCTGCGCGGTCAGGGCCGTGATGGCGGAGGCGCCATAGACGCCGAGCGCGGCAAAGGTCTTCAGGTCGGCCTGGATGCCGGCGCCGCCGCTCGAATCGGAGCCGGCGATGGTGAGCGCCACGGGCGTCGTCATGGGGCGATTTTCCACGTTTTTGAGGCCATCGCCCGTCCTAGCGCGCACCCCGGCGGCCCGCAAGTTCGCTTGCTAAATCCGGCCGGTTTTGGCCTATTAGAGCGTTTTCGAGCGAAGTGGATACCGGTTCGCGTGAAGAAAACGCGTCAAAACTAGAATCTAGAGCCCCGTTCCGATTTCATCGGAACGGAAATAGCTCTAGCCGCCAGATATGCCTTCGGAGTGACTGCAATGGTTCCTTTTTTCGTCCAGATCAAATGCAAGCTCGGCCAGTCCTACACGGTCGCCAATGCGCTTGCCGAAGCCGAGATCGCCTCCGAGATCTACTCCACGGCCGGCCATTACGATTTGCTGGTGAAGTTCTACGTCGACAAGGACACCGACATCGGCCACTTCATCAACGAGAAGGTGCAGGTGCTGCCTGGCATCCAGGACACCCTCACCATCATCACCTTCAAGGCGTTTGGGGCGAGCTAGGGCGTGCACTCACAGAGGGCCGGATGGGAAGTCCGCTTCCGGGACAGCGCAGCGGACCTATTGTGCTCAAAGTGAGTTCTTCGGATTTTGACCATCGCATACATCATCCAGCGCTCGCCCCTCCCGCGCTGGCAAGGCTCAACGCGCTTCATCGATGACGGCCGCGTCGACATCGCGCCAATGTCCGGTCAAAAAACGGATAGTCTCCAAGTGGTTGGGGCCTTTGCATCGTAGCCCACGCGCTTAGGTCCGCGGAGGAATAACAATTCGGCGGCCCGATCGCGTGCACTTATGCCGCGCGCAAAGTGTGAGAAATTTCATTGAACATACAACCCTGGAATGCTCTTTTCGCACGGATCGTGAGCGCCGGGGGCCGGCAATGCCCAAAGGACCGCTTGTTTCGATAGCAGTTGCTGTCTGGGTGCTTTGCACAGGCGGCTTAGCCTGGGCAGTTCGCCCGGCACCGATAGACCCCGCTGCCATCCTCCGTAACCAAGTCGACAGGATTGGTCCGGGTTCAGTTGTCTTTGATCCTCCGACGGAAATGACGGTCGGCTATCACGAGCCAATAGCCGTCCAGCCGCTCCAACGTCATGGCGTGGCTCAAACTGAACAGATCGAAGTTGGCAGCTTCGTGCGGGCTCGCCTGTTCGGCGAAGGATTTACGGCAACAACGAGTAGCCATGACGCGCAAGCCGAGTGGCTTTATGCTGAGCTTCCAGCGAAGTCGGGCGACCAGACCGGTGCGCCGCGCGACAAGATGTATCTCTTCGTTTCGCGAGTTCTGGGCAGCACGGAGGAGGTCTGGCAGGCAATCTTCGCATCCGATCGCCTGACTTATCGGCCACCCCGTCTCGTCCTGTACACAAGCGCCACCTACGCAGCCTGCGGATTAGCCGAGAAGATCATGGGACCATTCTATTGTCCCGATGATCAGAAGGTCTACCTCGACCTTTCGTTCTTCCAAGAGATGCAGGCTGAACTTCACGCCTGCGATTCGAGCGGCGCCGACTGTCAACTTCCTCAGGCCTATGTGATAGCCCACGAAATCGGACACCACGTTCAGAATTTGCTGGGAATTATGCCAAAAGTGCGCGAGCTTCAAGGGAGCATGGAAACGGAGGCGGAGAGAAACCGGTTACAAGTTCTTCTCGAGTTGCAGGCCGATTGTCTCGCCGGCATTTGGGCGCGTAAGATTAAAGAGAAAGCGAAGATCAACGCGAGCGACATAGCAGCGGCAATTCGAACGACAGAAGCACTAGGCAACGACACCCTGCAGAAAAGTGCCTTGGGGTACGTAGTGCCTGACTCGTTCACTCATGGCAGCGCTGCGCAGCGCCATCATTGGTTCGATGTCGGTTACGCAACTGGATTGGTGAAGAGCTGCAATACCTTTGCTGGAGCGCGGCAATGAGGCCCGACCTTCCCAACTCTCAACAGCCGATGTCCGACGACTGCATACTACCGAGCGGGGCCGCTCGGGAGCCCCCACTGGACGAAGCGAAACTCCGCGACGAACCCCTGCTCGCGTCTCTTGCATTTTCATTTTGAGGGGAGTGCCGTGCCCCAGCATTGGTTAAAATACTTGGCTGTTTGGTCAATTGCTTTGGCAACGAGCTTCGGGAGCAGCTGCGCGCAACCGATCGTCGCCGAGCGAGACGTCCTTCAAATCTGCGAAGCGTTTTCGCGGAAGGCCCCAGAGCGAATGCCGGCAATTGTTCAGCCGGAAGCTGCCAAAAATTTCATTGGGAGATACGCTCGCTTTTCGGACCGGCTACGAGGCTGCCTATCGGCATCGGAGCGCGAGCGCGGGCCAAATAGCGTGACTTTTTTGATTCAGAACACACAGTATGAGAGTTACTGGAAGTTCCTCACTGATTCCAACTCAGTTCAATGGATTTCTATCGAGAGGTTTAGGCCCGTCACGCTGGCAGATGATGAGCCATGGCGCGCGCCTTTTGATGTGACAGCAGCCCCGGTCAGGCCAACCATCAAGCCCGGCGGCACCAAGATAGACCCGGATATCCAAGGCGGCGCGATTCAAGACTCCGGAATCGACACACGTATCGTTGAGTTTTTCTATGCAACGAACCGCAAACAGTCAGACACTCCCCCGATATCGAAGGCCATCCCCAGCCCGCATTCACAAGCGATGGACCTCCTGTCTACAGCTTGAACGGCTGGACTGCTGTCAGCGGCTACACAGGCGAGCGCAACCCTGATCTGAGTGTCGGGATCGTTCGCGTCCGGGTGCCTGAAGGACACCACATCGGAAACATAGAATTGCCCCCGAGCCTTAAGCTCTTCGGATTTAGCTTGAGAAAAGACACACTTGACCCAACGAAGCATTTTACTATTCGCAACATCGAGAAAACAGACGAAGCGAAATGGATAAGAACGCTGGCGTCAACGAAGAAGAAAAGGGCTCTCGTGTTTGTCCATGGCTTCAATACCAAATTCCGCGACGCCGTCCTCCGGGCAGCGCAGATAACTTGGGATCTTCAGTTCAGAGGCACCACAATCTTATTCTCATGGCCGTCTCGCGGGGATATCGCGGACTATCTCTATGACAAAGAAAGCGCGTTAGGTTCGCGCACGGCCTTTCTTCGCGTGATCGACGATCTTTACAAAGCCGGATATGACAATATCGATGTGATAGCTCACAGTATGGGGAATTTGATCGCAGTTGAGGCCCTATCAAATAGCGCCGCGACACGATCGCCCACGGCTATCGCGCAGTTGATTATGGTCGCCCCCGATGTGGACCGAGACATGTTTGTCCAAGACATTTCCGGCGTTGCAAAGGTCACTAAGGGGCTTACACTTTACGCATCCAAGAACGACAAGGCCTTGCAGCTATCGAAGCGTATTGCCGGAGGTATCCCGCGCGCAGGAGATGTACCTGATGCCGGGCCAGTTGTTTTGCCTGGACTTTGGACGATTGATGTCAGTCTGATTGGAGATGAATTGTTCGGGCTAAATCACAACACGTTCGCCACGACACGAAACGTGCTAAACGACCTTGCGATACTACTTATGGAAGGCAAGCCTCCACCACGGCTAATTGAAATCCGGGGCTTCCCTGAGCCTCCCCAAAAAGCCGCGTACTTCCGCTACATACCCTAGACTAGCTGGCTTCCTTGCGTTTCGGCCGCGGCGGCCCGTCCACCGGCGGCAGCGATTTGATGTAATCCGCCATGGCCGCGAGATCCTCGTCCGGCAATTGCGAGGTGTTCTTGATCACGCGCGTCATCGCGCCGCCGACGCTGTCGCCGTCGGGCAGTTCGCCGGTCTTGAGGAAATAGGCAATATCCTTCGCGCTCCACTCGCCGAGACGCTTCTGTGTGATGTTGGGTACCCAGCCCTCGCCTTCCGGATTGGGTCCGCCGGCAAAGCGCTCTCCAGAGATGATGCCGCCGAGCGCATTGCGCGGGCTGTGGCATTCGGCGCAATGGCCGAAACTGTTGACGAGATACGCTCCGCGATTCCATTGCGGCGACTTCGTGCCGTCGGCGACGAAGGGCTTTCCGTCCATAAACAGGAATTTCCAGATGCCGATGTTGCGCCGGATGTCGAACGGAAAGCGCACGTCGTGGTCACGCACCTTGCCTGCAACGGGCGGCAGCGTTTTCAGATAGGCGAAGAGGTCGAGCACATCCTCGCGCCTGGCGTGCTGATAGGACGTGTAGGGAAACGCCGGAAAATAATGCTGTCCGTCCGGCGAGACCCCGTGCATGACCGCGTTGACGAAATCGGCGTCGGTCCATTTGCCGATGCCGTAGGTCGGATCGGAGGAGATGTTCGGCGCGTAGAACGTTCCGAACGGCGACTTGATCGCGACGCCGCCGCCGAGCCTGGTGCGATCGGGCTGGTCGGGGACGGCATGGCAGGACGCGCATCCACCGGCGTTGAACATCACCTCGCCATTGGCGAGATTGGGGACATGGGCCGGCGTTGTGGCGGCGCCGGCCGCCACCACCGGCGCGCTGAGCCACCAATAGAGGCCCGCAGCAGCGACCGCGGCGAGCAGCGCCACGGCAATTGTTCGTTGCAACATGCAGATCCATTCATTGCTTGCCGCGAACTTATGACCGATGTCCGCGCGGCTCCAGCCACGAAGAATTTAGCCCGCCCCGGCCGGATACGGGAATAAACTGAAACGGCCAATGTTGGAAGGTTGGCAGGCCAACGAGGTCTCAGGGAGAATGTCATGAACAAGACCGTCATCGCCATGGTCGCGCTGGGCGCCGCAGCTTTTGCAGCCCCCGCCGGCGCCGAAAAGCTGAAAGCAACGCTCGACGGCAAGTCCGAGGTGCCCGCGACCACCACCAGCGGCACCGGAACCGCCGATCTGGACTATGATGCCGCCAGCAAGAAGCTGTCCTGGAAGGTCACCTATTCCGGCCTGTCCGGCCCGGCAACGGCCGCCCACTTCCACGGGCCGGCCGAGGCCGGCAAGAACGCCGGCGTCGCGGTCGCGATCCCGAACGCGACCTCCAGCCCGGTCGAGGGCTCGGCGACGCTGACCGATGCGCAAGCTGCTGACCTGCTCGCCGGCAAGCTCTACGTCAACATCCACACCGCGGCCAATCCGGGCGGCGAGATCCGCGGCCAGGTGACGAAGTAAGCCTCAAGGCTGCTTCGTACGCGAAGGCCGGGCGCCGGAGGGAGCGTCCGGCCTTTTCGATTCCGCACGCCACGAGGTGACCACGCAAGCTCATTCCGGCATGCCGGCAACCCGGAGCGCTTGCGTCAGCTTTTCGGCATCTTGCGGTCGACGCATTCGCGATGTGTAGTTGGCGATGCGCTTGTTGGGAGATAGCTTGATCGCGTCGGCGCAAATCCGCCGCGCTTCCTCGACGTGGCCTAATGCGGCGTGACATGCTGCCAGAATGAACAGTGCAGGCGGAAAGATTGGGATCAGACTGACGGCTGACGCAGCACAGGACAAGGCGTCCTCAATGCGACCGGCGAGGAAATAAGCGTAAGCCAGACCCGTCTGGGCGTTGCAGCTCCCATGCGGATGGAGCGGGTTCAGACGCAATGCAATACTGAACTGCTCGACTGCGGCGTCACCGCGGCCAAGCCAGAGCTGGCCCCATCCGCTCCAATGCCGTGCGATGACGAGGTTTGGATCCAGCTTTATCGCTCGCGTCAGGTGAGATTCGCCCTCCTCGACCTCACCGAGGACCTGGGCGAGAGCATGTCCGGCCATGGCAAGTACCGATGGATCATTCCTGTCAAGTTCAACCGCTCGCCTCGCCAGCCGCGCGGCTTCACTGCGTTCATGGGCTTCATCAGTGATCCAGTCGAAAACATTCCTCAGGACATAGCAACGGGCGCCGAGCGCGTATGCACGCGCGAATTCGGGATCGATCTCGCGGGCAGTTTTTGCGAGCTCGATAGCCTCGATGCTTGCTTCCTCGGTGAATTTGAAGAAGGAGGCAAATGCCCGAAGATAATAGTCGTAAGCCTGAAGGTTGTCGGTCGGCTGGCGTCGGGCGCGCTCGATTTCGGCGCGCTCCAGCTGCGGGGAGATTGCGCCGATCACGCTGCTCGTCAGCCGATCCTGCAGGTCGAAAAGATCTTCGATCTCACTGTCAAACCGGTCCGTCCAGAGATTCAGGCCTGTCGCCGCGTCGATCAACTGGCCCGCAATTCGGACCCGATTGCCGGCCTTGCGCACACTGCCTTCGAGCACATAGCGAACGCCCAGCTCCTGACCGATCTGTTTGACATCGATCGCCCTGCCCTTGTAGGCCAGAGTCGAATGTCGCGCGATGACGAAAAGAGACTTCGAACGCGACAGTCCCGAAATGATCTCCTCGACCATACCGTCGGCAAAATAGTCCTGCTCCGGATCCGGGCACAGGTTGGCGAATGGGAGGACCGCGATCGAGGGTTTGTCGGGAAGCGAGAGCCCTGGTTTCGGCGTCTCGGCTCCGCCGTCGGCGGCCGCGGCGCCCTCGGCGGCGAGCGTTTCCCGGACCTGACCCACGAAGCGGAAACCTCTGCGTGGCAGTGTTCTGATCAGCCGCTGCTCTTCGCCAGAATCCCCGATCGCGCATCGCGCACTGTTGAGGCGGGTCGTCACCGCAGCATCGGACACGCAGCGCCCCTGCCAAACGGCATCGATGAGTTCATCCTTGCCTACGACGCGCTCCCGGTTGCGGATCAGGTAATCGAGGAGATCAAACACCTTTGGCGTAACTGAGATCCGATCCGCTCCGCGATGCAGCTCTCGCCGACCGGCGTCGAATGCATACTCCTCAAAGAGATAGCGCACGGTGCGAATCCCTTGGGTGAGCCCTCCGGGGCGACCGGGGTGGGCTTTTTGGCCCGCTGGACGTCGCAAGAATAAGCTGCCGGTAGGGAAAATGTAAGCTGTCGGTCAAGCACGCGCGGCGGTCTTCGGGCACCTTCTCGGGGTGAAAAACACCCTCCGAAGGTACTGCAATGATCCTGATCCAAGGTACAATATGGCCGGAACGGGCGTCCATATCGTCCCGGCATCTCCGCAGCCTGATCCGGACCTACTGGGATGTCTTTCAGGCACGTCGCGATCGCCGGAGATTGCGCGGCACGTTGTCCGGCTTGAGTGACCGGGAGCTGATGGACATCGGCACGACGCGCGGCGAGATCGACTACGTTGCCTCCAGCCGCGATATCGACCCGCGAGACATCGTGAGCCATTCGCGCTGAGCGGCACGGCCGACCTCATTGCGTTGATTGGGCACGCCCCGGCAATGTCGGGGCTGCGCCTTCAGGCCGCGTTCAGCGCTTGCGCGAGGTCGGCTATCAGGTCCGTCGGGTTTTCGATGCCGATCGACAGCCGGATCGTGGAATCGAGGACGCCGATTTTCCGGCGGATGTCGGCGGGAACGCCGGAATGGGTCATGGTTGCAGGCAGGCTCGCAAGCGACTCCGTTCCGCCAAGACTCACCGCCAGCTTGAGGATTTGCAGCGCGTTGAGGAATTTCACCGCCGCGTCCTTGCCGCCGACGATGTCGAACGAGAAGGTGGAGCCCGCTCCCAGGCATTGCCGCGCGAACACCATCCCGGCCGGCGAAGCCTGCTCGAGATGGCCGAGATAGTGGACTCTGGCCACCTTGGGGTGATCACGCAAATAGTCCGCCACGAGGCGCGCGTTGCTGTCGGCCTTCTCCATGCGCAGGCTCAGCGTCTCGAGCGAGCGGTTGATCATCCAGCAGGAATGCGGATCGAGCTGGGTGCCGATCGCGCCCCGGAGCGCTTTGATGCCCTTCACGATCGCCTTCGCGCCGAGCGCGGCACCCGCGATCAGGTCCGAATGACCGCCGACATATTTCGTGAGCGAGTACAGGGAAATGTCCGCACCATGCTCGATCGGCCGCTGAAACACCGGTCCGAGCAACGTATTGTCGCAGGCGATGATCGGAATGTGTCCCTGGGTCTTTCCGATGGCTTCGGCGACACGGCGCATCATCGCGACGTCGACCAGCCCGTTGGTCGGGTTGGCCGGAGTTTCGATCAGAATCATCGAGACCCGGCCCTTGCGCATGGCCTCCTCCGAGGCCTGGCTCACCGCCGCTTCATCAACACCATCGGCGAAGCCGACGGCACCGATCGACAGGCGCGCAAGCGTGTTCGTCAGCAGGGTTTCCGTCCCGCCATAGAGCGGCTGGGAGTGCAGGATGACGTCGCCGGGGCGGACGAACGCCAGGATCGTGGTTGCGATGGCCGCCATGCCGGATGAGAACAGCGCGCAGCTTTCGGTACGCTCGTAGATCGCGAGCCTGTCCTCGACGATTTCGCTGTTCGGGTGATTGAAGCGCGAATAGACCAGCCCCGCGCCCATCCCTTCCGGCGGCTCGCGCCGGCCGGCGACGAAATCGAAGAAGTCCTGCCCATCATCGGCCGTCTTGAACACGAAGGTGGAGGTCAGGAACACCGGCGGCTTGATGGCGCCTTCCGACAATTGCGGATCATAGCCATAGGTCAGCATTAGCGTTTCCGGATGCAGCATATGGTTGCCGATGTGCGTCTTCGACGGGAACGGTTTGACCATGGCCTGTCTCGCTGTTTGGATTCAGATTCTCGCCACGTATTGGAACTCCGCGATCGAAGCAGAGGGCTCGGATGCGCCTGCATCCGACTCGTCAACGTCGCAGCGGCTGCGGTTGAAGATAAGCTCATACGCGGCGCCCCGACAGCGATCAGCCAGGCCTCGTAGACAAATTTTGCCTTTGGTGTGGTTCGACGAAGCGATGTCTCGGTAACCGAGGCACCTCAACGCAATGGTCCGAGCCTCTCCCGCCGCGGCCCTACCTTTGACGGGCCGCCCGCAAACATCCCCGATTCCGTCCATCCATCTTCGTGTTGCCGCCACAAACGGCACTCACGAAGGCGTGACCGCGTATGGGGAGAAAAAAGTGCGCGCAAGAAGACCATGGAAAGTCGTGGGGGCCAACCATCACCACTCGAGTGTCGAGCAACTTCAGCTCGATCTGGCGGCGATCAACCGGTGCATACACGTGCTTGAAAAGGCTGACGTCGATCCTCAGGACATTGAGGTACTGACCGTTCACGCGCTGACGCTCGCCGAACAGATCGATGAGGTGCGCTGGTTGAACCCAGCCAAGGCTTTGGGGTGGTTACTCGAAAAAGAGGCTCGCAAGCCTGCCGCTCGAAAAGCTTCGGGAGCCGGCTGAGCAATACGCTCGCCTTCGTCAACCGAGGCGCCCGCACACGACGCAAAAAGGGCGGATGCTGCGCGCATCCGCCCTTGCTTTTTGCCGGCTTCGCGTCAGCTGTTCTTCACACGAAAGGTCTCGTGGCAGCCGCCGCATTCCTTGCCGACCGCGGGAAAAGTCGCCTTGAGCGAGTCCAGGTCCTTGATCTTGCCCCTGGCCTCGCCGACGACCTTGGCGAAGCTTGCGATCTTGGCGTCGAAGCCGGCCTTGTCCTCCCAGATCTTCGGCGAGGCGCTGTAGTCGCCCTCGGGCTTCTGGCCCTTTGCACTCGCCGGGAACAGGTTCGGCAGCTTCTTGGCAGTATCCGCGAACTGCGCCAGCGCGCTGTCCACCGTGGCCTGGTCGTAAGGCTTCTCGCCCTTGACGATCGCCGCGACCGCGCCGGCGTTCTTGCCGTTGCCCTTCATGAGGGCCTGGACCTCCTTGACGGAGTCCTGCTGCGCCCAAACCGCGCCCATGCCGAGCAGCAGCGCGCCCCCGACAACCAACACTCGCTTCATTCGCAAAATCCCTTTCTCCGAGACAGGATCGTGCTGACCCCACATTGGGCCAACACCGTTTGGCAGAGTTCATTCCATCCAAAGCGCGGCGATAGATCGTCGCACTTTGGATTATTTGGTCGAGCTCGAGCTTAAAGGCTGTGACGGCGGTGGTGCTCGTTGATGGCGATCCACACCCGCTCCGGGGTGGCCGGCATGTCGATGTGGTCGATCTTGTATTCGCGCCAGAGCCCGTCGACGATGGCGTTGACGACGGCCGGACAGGAGCCGATCGCGCCGGCCTCGCCCGCCCCCTTCACGCCCAGCGGATTGGTCGTGCAGGGAACGTTGCTGGTCTCGAACACGAAGTCCGGACCATCCGCCGCGCGCGGCAGCGCGTAGTCCATGAAGGTCGCGGTGATCAGTTGCCCGTCAGTGGCGCCGTAGACCACCTGCTCCATCAGCGCCTGGCCGATGCCCTGCATGGCGCCGCCATGCACCTGGCCCGCCAAAAGCAGCGGATTGAGCGTCTTGCCGAAATCGTCGACGATCACGTAGTTGACGATCTTGATGATGCCGGTCGCCGGATCAATCTCGACTTCCGCCAGATGCGTGCCGTTCGGATAGGTGCCGTCGGCACTGGCAAAGGTCGCGCTGCCGTTAAGCTTCGATGGATCGGCGCTCCCGCGCTTGGCGAGATCAGCGAACGACATCGAACGGTCGGTGCCGGCAATCCGCACCACGCCGTCGGAGAGCTCGAGGTCGCCGGCACTGGCTTCCAGCGCCTGCGCCGCGATCTCCTTCAGCTTTTGCCCGAGCTCGCGCGTGGCGCGCTCGACGCTGACGCCGCCTGACGGAATCGAGGCCGAGCCGCCGGTGCCGAGCCCGGTGGCGATCTCGTCGGTGTCGCCCTGGCGCACGTGCACGCGCTCCGGGGGCAGGCCGAACTGCTCGGCGACGATCTGCGCATAAGCCGTCTGGTGGCCCTGCCCGCTCGACTGTGTGCCGATCAGAACGGTGACGTCGCCGTTGGGATCGAGCCGCACATTGGCGGTCTCCTCGCCCATCACGCCACAGATCTCGACATAGCTCGCCAGCCCAATGCCGCGGATCAGACCATTCTTCTTGGCCGCCTTGGCGCGCTTCGGAAACTCCTTCCACTCGCCGATCTCCATGGCGCGCTTGAGATGCGCGGCGAAATCGCCGGAATCATAAACCTTGCCCGTGGCCGTCTTGTAGGGCAGCGCCTTCGGCGGAATGAAGTTCTTGCGGCGGATGGCGTCCGGCGTCATGTCGAGTTTTCGCGCACAGGCGTCCACGAGGCGTTCGATGACGTAAGCGGCCTCGGGTCGGCCCGCGCCGCGATAGGCATCGACCGGCACGCTGTTGGTGAAGATGGTGCGCACCCGGCAGTGGAAGGCCTGGATATCGTAGAGGCCCGGCAGCATGCCGGCGCCGCCATGCGGAATGTAGGGGCCGAAGGTCGACAGATACGCGCCCATGTCGCCCATCAGGTCGCAATCCATCGCGAGGAATTTGCCGTCCTCGGCCAGCGCCATCTTGGCGGTGGTGACGTTGTCGCGGCCCTGCGCGTCGCCCATGAAGTGCTCGGTGCGGTCGGCCGCCCATTTCACCGCTTTCTTGAGCTGCCGCGCGGCGATCGCCATCAAGGCGTATTCGCGGTACGGAAACAGCTTGGTGCCGAAACCGCCGCCGACGTCGGGGCAGATCACCCGCATCTTCTCCGTGGGGATATTCAGCACGTTCTGGCAGAGGATGTCGCGCAGGCGGTGGCTGCCCTGGCTGCCGACGGTCAGCGTCAGATGATCGCGCTTGGCGTCGTATTCGCAAACGGCCGCGCGCGCCTCCATGAAGCTCGCGACCACGCGCGGATTGATGATGTTGATTTCGGCGACCGCATGCGCCTTCGCAAAGGCAGCTTCGGTCGCCGCCTTGTCGCCGATCGAGACGTCGAACAGCACGTTGCCGGCCTTGTCCGGCCAGACCTGCGGCGCGCCCTTCTTGACCGCGTTGACGACGCCGGTCACGGCCGGCAGCGGGCTCCATTTGACCTCGATCGCCTCGATCGCGTCGCGGGCCTGGTCGATGGTCTCGGCGACCACGAAGGCGATGGAATCGCCGACATGGCGCACCTCGTCCTTGGCGAGGATCGGATAAGGCGGGCCGGTGAACGGATCGGTCTCGAGATTGAACAGGCAGGGCAGATTGCCGAGATCCTTGACATCATCGGCGGTCAGGATCAGCGCAACGCCCGGCAGCGTGCGGGCCCGGCTCGCATCGATGGTGTACTTGGCATGCGCGTGCGGCGAGCGCAGCATCAGGCAGCGAAGCGCGGCTTGCGGCGCATAATCGTCGGTATAGCGGCCCTTGCCGCGGATGAGCGCGTCATCCTCCTTGCGCAGCACGCTTTGGCCAACGCCGAACTTGATGGGAGCCGCCATTTTCTTATCCCGTCCTCATGGTTGTTTTGTGGGCATATTGCCGTGGAAAAAGTGGCAAGGCAAACGGCTTTAGGCATGCACAGGCCGCGAAGACTCGCCCGGTGCCTCGCCTGTCAGAGCGGGATGCGACGAAAACGCCGCAGCCCGGTCATTTCCCTGTGAAGAATGGGCCGGTTGATGGCACGATAGTTGCCGATCTCGTCCCGCAATGCACTCCTACTGCCGCTTGTTCGCAAAGCGTAACTCCGCTTCTGACGGCCTATATCACGCCCCGCCTCCAAAGATCCGTGGCGCGATCTCTCAGTGTGTCGATAGCGCGCTCGGGCGTGATGTAGCCGATCTCGCCACGCGTCAAACCGATATCCATCAGCTCCCTGTCACTCAGCTCCTGCAAGGCGCCCCGTGGGCGCTGCCGCCGCTCCTGAAACGCATACCAATATCGCCTGAGCAGACTCAAGACGATGGAGAGGTCGAGGCGAAGCCTCACGGCATCGCGCTCAATCTCGGATGAGATGTTCGTCTGTTGAGGTGGCATCGGATGCTCCTGCTGTTGTGCCGGCAGGGAGCGTGGCCAAACAAAAGGCCCCGTCCGATGCCGGCGGGGCCTTGGTGAAAAGATGTCGTCGTCGAATTCCTAGCGCGCGACTCCTTCCACGGCCCAGCCGAAGCGGGTCATGTGGTTGCGGTTGAAGTGGCGCGACGATTTGATCATACGGCGCCAATACCACGGCCATCGCACGAAATCAAGGGATGTACGGAGGCTCGCTGCATCCTGGGGGCGAGCCCACTCCGGGCGCATTCGTCTTCGACGCCGTCGCAACCTCCTCGCAGCGTTGCGTTCGGGATCAACTCGATCGACTGGGACGTGAGCGGTACGCCGCAATCATAAGCTCGGGATCGGTCAAGGCGCCGCAAGCGGCGACAATGTCGCCGCCTGCTCTTCCAAGGCTGGATCAAGGCGCGAGATGTGCCTTGATCTCCGCCGACATCTGCCGAATCGCGGCCTGGGGCTCGGGATCGCTCTGGATGCCGTTCAGCAGGACAAAGTCGTGGATCATCCCGTTGTAGCGGGTCGCGATCACGGACACGCCGGCCTCCTTGAGCTTGCGCGCGTAAGCCTCGCCTTCGTCGCGCAGCGGATCGTTCTCTGCGGTGATGACAAGAGCCGGGGAAGCCCCTTCAATTGCTGCAGGCTGGCGCGCAGCGGCGAGACGTAGGGGTTGTTGCGCGCCGCTGCGTCCGGCGCGTACAGATCCCAGCCGTATTTCATGAAGGCGCGGGCGAGAAATCGTCCCGTGCCATATTCGTGATAGGACGCGGTGTCGACGCTGGCGTCGGTCGCCGGGATCATCATGACCTGATAGCTGATCTTGGGTCCGCTGCGGTCTTTGGCCATCAGCGACAATGCCGCGGTCATGTTGCCGCCGACCGAATTGCCCGCCACTGCGATCCGGCCACCGTCCGCGCCGAACTCTTCGGCGTGGCTCGCCACCCATTTCAGCACGGCATAGGACTGGTCGAGCTGCGTGGGGAAGCGCGCCTTCGGCAGGGACGTGTACTCAACGAAAACACCAATCTGGCCGGAGCCGACCACCAGATCGCGCAACAGACGCTGATGGTTCTGGAAATTCCCGACGATCCAGACACCGCCGTGAATGAACAGCAGTACGCCGGGCTTTCCGGTCACGTGCTCGGGCTTCATGATGTAGATTTTCACGGACTGACCATCCTGGGTGATGGTCTGCTCGGTCGTGTTCACCCCCGACATGTCGACCGCCGTCTTGTTCTGAAGCTCCGTCAGGATGTCCTGCGGCTTGGGCTGGGGCAGCTCCCAGAACGGGCTCGGATCCTTGTTGATCTCGCGCAGGAAGGCGCGAACCTGGGGATCGATCCGGGGGTCGGTCCCGGCGTCCGGGGCCGCATCGGCGGCTTGGGTCATGAGGCATGCTCCGAGGCTGAGGACTGCGAGTGAAGAGAACAGTTTCATGGTCAACTTTTGCTTGGGGGTAGACGCACTCGCACAGCTAGCCCGCGCGGAGGGGCTGCCGCTTCTGTCAAATGACCAGTCCGATGACCGGACGGCGATCAGTCCGCGGGGCGGCTGATGCTGGCGAGAACGGGGCGTAGCCCGGACCGCGAGGTGATTCCGGCCTTCGAAAAGATCCGGTGCAGGTGGTACCCGACAGTTCTGTGGGACAGATACAGTCTGGCGCCGATCTCCTTGTTCGAGAGACCTTCGGCGGCGAGTTGCGCGATGTGAAGCTCCTGCGGGGTCAGCGTCTCCCACACCTGCTCGGTTCGCCGGCGGCTGGCTTCGCCCGAAGCACGCAATTCCTCGCGGGCCCGATCGCTCCAGGGTGAGGCGCCGAGCGCATCGAACATGTCGCGCGCCTCGCGCAACGGTGCCCTTGCATTGGCGGATCTGCGCTGGCGGCGCAGCCATCCGCCATAGGCCAGGAGAAATCGGGCACGAAGGAACGGCCATTTCTTCGCGGCCGGCCCAGAACCTTGCAGTCCAGGACCTTGCAGTCCAAGACCTTGCAGGAAGAACGGTTCGGCATCATCAGGCGCAGCGAGGAACGCCTTGCCATATTGCAGCATCGTCCCGACCCACGGCACCGGCGTCGGAGCCGAGGCGCGCTCGATCTCATCAAGCACGCGGCTCGCCTCGTCCGCATTGCCGGACGACACGGCGGCCTCCACGAAATCCGCGAGGCCAAAGAACTGAAGGCCGAAATTGAAAGCGGGATCGGCCGGCGTGAACAGGCGTCGCAGATGCTCAAAGGCCTCCCAATGACGGCCCGCGCCGATTGCGGATACGCCTCGTGCGATCTGCAACATGGCCAGCAGGAAACTCGCGCCGATGGACAGGGCCAGGGCTTCCGCCTGCGCCGCATAGGCTTCGGATTGCTCCAGATTGCCTTGCATTCCTGCGAGCCTGGCTTTCAGGATCGTGGCTGCGGCAATCCACGGAAGCCCGCCGGTCTCTTCGGCAAGGCGAGCGGATTCCTCGGCCTCCCTCATGGCGCCCCGCCAGTCACCGACTTCCATTTCCGCCCAGCCTTGGGCGAAAAGCACCCGGGCGAGATCGCTGAGCCGTCCCTGCGTGCGCAGCACGGCACTGGACTCGGCGAGAAAGTTCACGCCGATGTCGAAGGTCCCGATGACATTGGCGGTGCTGCCAAGGATTCTCGCAATGGTGGGATCGCCGGGCGCCGTTCCCGCAAGCCCCTGCAGCTTGAGGTACACATCAGCTCCGCGCCGCAGCGGTTCGACGTAAGCGGAAATCGCGATCAGGCGGGGATCCGTGTCGGGCAATTCCAGCCGCGTTGCCGCGTCGTAAACTTTTTTGCAAAATTCATCGCTTGCGCTACTCCACCAGCAGCGTTGCGCGGCGCGCCAAAGAAGATTGCCAGCGAGATCGATCGCGCCGGCGGCGTGGGCTTTCGCAGCAAACCCGATCAAGGCGAGAATCTTCGCGGGATGGTCGGCCGCCGGAGGCTGGCTGATCTCGCGGCACCAGGCAATCCGGACCAGCGCCAATTGGTTCGCTTCATCGATGTCGGCCTGCCGCAGCAGCCGCTCCATGAGCTCCGGCTGTCCCAGATCGGCCGCGAGCTCGGCCGCCCGCAACAGCCGGTCGCTTCTGGCTCTCGCCGTGCTGCTCAGCCGTGCCGCACTTTCCAGGACCTCGATCGCCATGGCAACCGCGCCGCGCCGCAACGCCCGCGCCGCCATCAGGTCGTATTCGCCGGCGAGTTCGTCGTCAGGTCCGATCGTCGCTGCGGCACGATGCCATAATTGGCGGTCGAGCTGATCGTGAATCACGGCAGCAAGCGCGGCGTGGATCCTTTGGCGAGTTGCCGGGTCGGCGGCCTGGTGCATGGCGGAGCGAACCAGCGGATGCCGAAACCGCACCTCCGTTCCGTTGATCTCGATCAGCTTGGCGGCGACCGCGGGTGCCATCGCATCGATCCCCACGCGCTCGCCCAACACGGCTTCGGCGGCGGAAAGGATTTCGTGGAGTGATGTCCCGTCGTTTTCTGCCGTCACGAACAGCAGCAATCGCGCGATGGGCGGGAGGTCGGATAAGCGATTGGAGAAGGCGCGCTCGAGCCGGTCGGTCAGCGGAAGCCACGGAGTATCTCCAGCGGCTCGTTCTCCGCGAGGCAGCTCCACAAGGGCCAGTGGATTGCCCGAGGCTTCCTTAAGGAAGCGGCTGCGCAGCTCCGCAGGAAGGCCCGGCGCATTGGCATCGAGCAGATGCTCGGCATCGGCGGCGTCAAGCCCTGAAAGTCGCAGCCTCTGGGTCGAGGCGTCGCCAAGCGAACCCTTGAAGTCATCGCGCATGGCCACCACCAGAACGATCGGGTCCGAGCTCAATCTGCGCGAGATGAAGGCCAGCACTTCATAGGTCGCCTGATCCAGCCATTGGGCATCGTCGGCAACAAGCAGCAGAGGCTTGCGCGTCGCCCTTTCGCTCAGAAGAGACAGCGTCGCGAGCGCAACCAGGAAGATATCGGGCGGCCCCGCGTCGTCATGCATGCCAAAAGCGGCCAGCAACGCCGATCGCTGGCGAGGGACAAGGCCCTCGGCCCCTTTCATCAGCGGACGCAAGGCCTGTTCAAGTGCTGCAAACGGCAAATGGACTTCGGCCAGGACGCCGGTCATGCCCAGGACGGTGAAGCCGCGTTCACTGGCCCTGTGTCGGGCCACATCGAGGAGCGCAGACTTTCCGATGCCGGGCTCACCGCTGATCACAAGCGTGGATCCACCCTGGTCGATCCGTTCGATCTGGTGATCGATCAGCGCAATGTCCTGCGCGCGACCCTGCAAACTTGGAGACGCAGGGGCAACACCACTGCGCTTTTTCGGCGACGAGGCTGTCTTTTTCGCCCGTCTGGTCATCGCATAACCGTTGGTGGCACTGCACCCCTTCGAACCCAGTCGAGGTTTAACGTTAGCATGTACCGGGAACCAAAGGAGAGTCGTATACGTGATGGCTGCTTCCGGCATGTCTCGCCTGCTGCAGCAGCCTTTGGCCCGACGGATTGATACAGGCCTAGCCGCGCACGAGCGAGACCAGCCAGCGGCGGCCGAACAGCGCGAGTATCGCGAGCGCGTAGATGATCGTGCCTCCGACGGCGAGCAGGACCAACGTCAGTTCATCGTGGAAGTGCATCGAGCCCAGGATAGAACCGCTGAAGCGCGCGATCAGCCAGAACGTGGCGGCGAGGATCAGTCCGGTCAGCAGGAATTTGCCGAGCGACAACAGCCAGGCGCGGTCCAGCACGAGAAAGCCGCGCCGCACCGCGAAGAAGAGCACCAGCAGCAGATTGGTCCAGATCCCGACGGCGGTCGCGAGTGCAAGGCCGATCTGCGCGAGCGTCCCCATCAATGCGAATTTCAGCGCAACGTTGACGGCAATGCCCGTCAGCGAGGCGCGGACCGGCGTTGCCGTGTCCTTGCGCGCGTAAAAAGTTGCGACCGCGCTGCGGATCAGCACAGCCGGGATCAAGGCAATCGCATAGGCCGCGAGCGTTGCTCCGGCGGCGGCCGCGTCCGCCCTGGAGAAGGCTCCGTGAGCAAACAGCGCGCGCATGATCGCGTCGGGCACGGTGAGGAAGGCCGCGACGAACGGGACCGAGAACAGCAGTGTGTAATCGAAGGCACGGCGCTGCGACCTCATTGCACCGTCATGATCGTTGGCCGTCAGCCTGCGCGACATCTCAGGCAGGAGCACGGTGCCAATGGCGATGCCGATCACGCCGATCGGCAGCTGATAGAGCCGGTCGGCATAATAGAGCGCCGACAGCGCGCCAGCGGGCAGGAAGGTCGCAATGATGGTGTCGGCGAACATCGCCACCTGCGTGCCCATCGATCCCAGCGTCGCCGGCCCAAGCGCTTTGAAGAAGCCGCGGACGTCCTCATCAAGCTTCAGCGGCGCAAAGCGCGGCAGGCCGCCATGGCGGGCGAGATCGCCCGCCAGCAGAAAATATTGCAGGAAGCCCGAGATCAGCACGCCCCAGGCGGCGGCGTGGCCTGCGCTGGGAAACCATGCGGCTAGCGCCAGCGTCATCATCATGGAGATGTTGAGGAAGATCGACGCCGCCGCGGCGCTGGCAAAACGCTGCATCACATTGAGCATGCCGCCGTAGAGCGTCACCAGCGTGATCAGCAGCAGATAGGGGAAGGTGATCCGGGTCAGCTCGATCGCGAGCTTGCGCTGCTCGGCGTCCTCACTGAAGCCGGGCGCCAGAATGCTCATGGCCTGCGGCATGAACAGCCACGCGACGATCAGTAGCACCACCTGCGAGGCCAGCAGCAGCGTGAAGATGCGGTCGGCGAACAGTTTTGCCGCCCCCTCCCCCCGCTCGCCATGGACGTGGGCATAGGCCGGCACCCAGGCGGCGTTGAAGGCGCCCTCGGCAAAGATCGCGCGGAAATGATTGGGCAGCCGCAGCGCCACGAAAAAGGCGTCGGCCACGGGGCCGGCGCCGAGGATCGCCGCGAGCATGATGTCGCGGGCAAATCCCGTCAGCCGCGAGAGCAGCGTGTAACCACCAACCGTGAAGATGCGTCCGAGCATGCGTCCGTTTTAGAGACTTATCGAACAGAGGTCGATTGCATCTTGCGATGCGCATTGCTGCGCCCTCTCCCCTTGCGGGAGAGGGCTACGCCGCCGGTAGACGCAAACTCATTGGGGTGAGGGGTATCTCTCCGAGCATTACGTGCGGAGAGATACCCCTCACCTGTCTCGCCGCTATGCCATAGCCGATGCAAAGCATCGGCGTCCTTAAAGAGACGGCGGCCGAAGGCCGCCTCTGCCACCCTCCCCCGCAGGGAGAGGGGAAGAAAGGCAAAAATCAGCCCGCGATCGCGCCGCGCACGGCGGCGATGATTCGCTCCTGGTCGGCTTCGGTCAGGTAGGCGTGCATCGGCAGGCTGATGACGTCCTGCGACAGGCTCTCGCAGCCCGGCAGGCCGCCGTCGGCGACCGGATACTGCTTGTAGGCGGTCTGCTGGTGCATCGACTTGCCGTAATAGATCGCGGTCGGCACGCCCTGGGCCTTCAGCGCGGCGGCAAAGCCGTCGCGGTCGGTGCCCTCAGGGAGACGGATGGTGTACTGCGCCCAGACCGAAGTATTGCCCGGCGCAAGCCGCGGCACGGTGACCACGTTCGACAGGCCGCGCGCGTAGCGCTCCGCAACCTTGTTGCGGGCGGCGATCTCGTCGTCAAAAATCTTCAGCTTCTCGATCAGGATCGCGGCCTGCATGGTGTCGAGCCGGCCGGTCAGGCCGAGGCGGACGTTGTCGTATTTGTCGACGCCCTGCCCGTGCACGCGGATGCTGCGGAGCGTCGCGGCGAGCTCGTCGTCATCGGTGAGGATCGCGCCGCCGTCGCCGAAGCAGCCGAGCGGCTTTGCCGGGAAGAAGCTTGTGGTGGTGGCGAGCCCGAAGGTGCCGAGCTTGCGACCCTTGTAGCTTGCGCCAAAGCCTTGTGCGGCGTCATCGATGATGAACATGCCTTCGGCCTTCGCGATCTCGGCGATGGCATCGTGGTCGGCAGGCTGTCCGAACAGATCGACCGGAATGACCGCGACAGGCTTCAGGCCAGCCTTGCGCGCGGCCGCAATGCCGCGCTTGAGCGACTCCGGGCTCATGTTGAAGGTGGCTTCATCGACGTCGACATAAACCGGCGTCGCGCCGGTACGTGCCGCCGGCGAGGCGGTCGCAATGAAGGTGAAGGAGGGACACAGCACGGCATCGCCGGGCCCGACATTCTTCGCCATCAGCACCATCAGAAGCGCATCGGTGCCGTTGGAGCAGCCGATGACGTGCTTGGCGCCGCAATAGGCCGCAAGCTGCTTCTCGAGTTCGAAGACCTCGGGTCCATTGACGAACTGGCAATGATCCATCACGCGCTTGACCGCGGCATCGAGCGAGGCGCCGAGCCGGCGCCGCTGCGAGGCAACGTCGATGAAGGGAATGGGTTCGGAACGCAGGTGCTGGTTCATGGCGCCTTCTTGAGTGGTCGACATGGAAAGGGAATCAGCCGGCGACGCGGCGCGGGCCCTTGCGGGCAGCCGACGAGGCCGCGGGCCGCGCCGGCGTTTCGAGGCACTGCGTGGCGATCTCGAGACTGGCGACGCCTTCGTCGCCCGTGACCGCCGGCGTCTCGCCGTTGCGCACGGCCTTCAGGAACGCGATCAGCTCGGCACGGAGCGGCTCGTCGTGGCCGACCGGCAGATGCCGCATCGAATAGCTGCCGTCCGGCTTGAAGCCGAAGCACTCGGTGACCTGGCGCGTCAACAGATCGCCCATCACGTATTTGTCGCGGGTCGCGACCGTGACGCTGCGCGCCTTGAACGGCGTCAACCAGTTGGTGTTGATGTGCGCGAGCACGCCGTTGGCCGTGCGGAACTGCAAGAGCGCGATGTCCTCGCGCTCGGCGACCGCGCTCGACAATTGCGGCTGCACCTCGACGATGTCGGATTCGGTGAACCAGCGGATCAAATCGATGTCGTGCACGGCGAGGTCGATGACGACGCCGACATTGGACATGCGCGGCGGGAACGGGCCGACGCGGGTGATCGCGATGGAGAGAATGTCTTCGCCCGCGATCGCCTGCTTGACGGCGGCGACTGCCGGATTGAAGCGCTCGACATGGCCGATCATGAGCGTGACGCCGGCCTTTTGCGCGGCGGCGACGATCTCGCGGCCTTCCGCGACCGTGGAGGCGATCGGCTTCTCGACCAGCACGTGGACGTTCTTGGCGATGCAGGCGAGCGCGACCTCGTGATGCAGATGGGTCGGCGCCGCGATGGTGACGGCGTCGACACCCGCGGCGAGGAGCTGGTCGAGCGTCTCGAAGCCCTGGCAGCTGGCAAGTTCGATGGTGCGCGTCAGATGCGTCGGCGACGGATCGACCACACCGACGAGGCTGACGCCTGGAAGACCGCTAAGCACGCGCGCATGGTTGCTGCCCATCACGCCCGCGCCAATGACGCCAACGCGCAAGCCGGCCTTTGCCGGTGCAAACCCTTTGGAACTCATCTGAGCAAACCCCGATTCAACGCAAATCCCCGGGCCGCTTCTAGCACGGGCGCCACATTTGTGGCGAATGCCGACCTGACGGTCCGGACACGATTTGATTCAAAAAGTTACACGTTCCCCGGGCCTTAAGCCGGAAAACAGACCGCCTTGTCGGCCCGGGTCGCGTGATTCGGAGCTTGCTGGTTACGACCTTTGATAGTCGTCTTCAATCCGGATGATGTCGTCTTCCCCGAGATAGCTGCCGGTCTGGACCTCGATGAGTTCCAGCATGATTTTACCGGGGTTCTCCATCCGGTGCACCGCGCCCATCGGGATGTAGATGGATTCGTTCTCGTGCACGGTCTTGACGGTCTCGTTGACGGTCACCCGGGCCGCGCCGCGAACGACGATCCAGTGCTCGGCACGATGATGGTGCTTCTGCAGCGACAGCCGCCCGCCCGGCTTCACCACGATGCGCTTGACCTGATGGCGCTCGCCGTTGTCGACGGACTGGTAGCTGCCCCAGGGCCGGTGCACCTTGAGATGCTCCTCAGTGACCTTCGGCGCGACCGCCTTCAGCTTCGTCACCAGGCGCTTCAGGCCGTTGGCATCCTTCTGGCGCGAGACCAGCACCGCATCCGCGGTGGCGACCACGACGAGATCGTCGACGCCTTCAAGCGCGACCAGCGCATGATCGCTCGTGACGTTGCAGTTGCGCGAATCCTCGAACACGGCGGTGCCGTGTGCCGAGTTGCCTTGCGTGTCCTTCTCGGACAATTCCCACACGGCGCGCCAGGAGCCGACGTCGGACCAGCCGCAGGACACCGGCACGACCGCTGCGCGCGAGGTCTTCTCCATCACCGCGTAGTCGATCGAGATCGCCTTCGCCGCGCCGAACGCCTCGGGCTCCAGCGTCACGAAGCCGAGATCGCGGCCGGCATTGGCCACTGCATTGGACACCGCCTCGACGCTCGCCGCATCCACCTTGCGGTACTCGTCGAGCAGGACCGTGGCCGGGAACATGAAGTTGCCGCTGTTCCAGAGATAACCCGAGCTGACGTAGTCGGCCGCCTTCACGGCATCAGGCTTTTCGACGAAGCGCGCGACGGCATGCACCTCGCCGGAGATCACCTCGCCCGGGCTGATATAGCCGTATTCGGTCGCCGGCCGTTCCGGCTTGACGCCGAAGGTGACGATGCGCCCGGCGCTCGCGGCGGTGAGGCCCTCGCGGCAGGCGGCGACGAAGGCCGCATTGTCCTGCACCACGTGGTCGGCGGCGAGCGCGAGCACGATCGCGTCACCGGCGCGGTTCTGCGCGAACACCGCGCCCGCGGCGATCGCGGGGCCGGAATCGCGCCGCATCGGCTCGAGGATCACGTCGGCCTCGATGCCGATCTCGGCAAGCTGCTCCAGCACCATGAAGCGATAGGACGCATTGGTGATGACGATCGGACGATCGAACAGCGAGGCATCCGACACGCGCAGCAGCGTGTCCTGGAAGGTCGAGCGCGTGCCGAACAGCGGCAGGAACTGTTTGGGGCGCACCTCGCGCGAAGCCGGCCACAGCCGCGTGCCGGCACCGCCGCACATGATCAGGGGGATAATGCGTTTGTCCATCGTCATTTCAAACCTTGAAGTAGTCCCGATACCAGGTGACAAAATTACGGACCCCGAGCGCGATCGGCGTTGACGGTGCAAAGCCGGTGTCGCGCGTCAGATCCTCGACATCCGCGAACGTTTCCAAGACGTCTCCCGGCTGCATCGGCAGCAATTCTTTGATTGCCGTCCGACCCAGCTCCTGCTCCAGAAGCCCGACGACATGCATCAGCTCTTCCGGATGGTGGTTGCCGACATTGTAGACCTTAGACGGCGCATTTGCGGCAGCCGGGTCATCCGCGGGCACCCGATCGATGAGCTTGGATACTACACGGGTGACGTCGTCAATATAGGTGAAGTCGCGACGCATTTTGCCATGGTTAAAGAGCCGGATCGGACGCTCAGCCATGATGGCGTTCACGAACAGAAACAGGGCCATATCGGGTCGGCCCCACGGGCCGTAGATGGTGAAGAAGCGCAGGCCCGTGACCGGCAGCCGGTAGAGATGGCTGTAGGACTGCGCCATCAATTCGTTCGCCTTCTTGGTCGCGGCATAGAAGCTCACGGGATGGTCGGTCCGGTCCTGCACGGCAAATGGCAGTTTAGTGTTGGCGCCATAAACGGAGGATGACGAGGCGTAGACGAGATGACGACAAGAGTTGTTGCGGCAGCCCTCCAGGACGTTGAGAAAGCCCTGGAGGTTGGAATCGGCGTAAGCGTGCGGATGGTCGATCGAGTAGCGCACGCCCGCCTGCGCCGCGAGATGCACGACTTTGTCAAATCGATGTCGCGCAAACAGCGCCGCGATGGTCTCGCGGTCGGCAAGATCGGCCTCGACGAAGGCGAAGTTGGAATCGTTCCGAAGCAGCGCCAGGCGCGCCTGTTTCAGCGCCGGATCGTAATAGCTGTTGAGATTGTCGAGCCCGACCACGGGCCGGCCCTCGGCCAGGAGCTGCCGGGCGACGTGAAAGCCGATGAACCCGGCGGCTCCCGTGACCAAAATCGCCTGATCCGTCATCCTGTTCCCAAGCGATCTGTTGCCACGCGATCCCCAAGCCGGTCCCGCGGCGCCTCTTTAGCCGCGGTATCGAGGCCGTCGCAATAGCCTCGCCGCTATTCGTCACCGCTCCAGATAAGCGCTATTGCAAGATCGGCGCCAAAACCATACCAAAGCGGCCGAATTCGACGCCTCGCGTCGGGTTGCCTCAGATCTTCGCAAACCCAGTTCATGCGGGCGAGATGCGCCGAATCCTGCTGTCGACGGCCAAAATCCTGATTTCCGGAGCGCTGCTCTACCTGGCACTGCGCAAGGTCGATCTGTCCGAGCTGTTTTCGCGCCTGACCGCGACCAGCCTGCTCTGGATCGCCATGGCGATCGCGGTCACGTTCCTGCAAATCTTTGTCGGCGTGGTCCGCTGGCGCGAGATCAGCGCCGAATGCGGCGCGCCGCTCGAGCTCGGCCGCGCCATGCGCTACAACGTGATCGGCGCCTTCTTCAACCAGACGCTGCCGTCCGCGATCGGCGGCGATGCGGTCCGGCTGTGGCTGGTCGCGCGCGCCGGCGCCGGATGGCGTGCGGCCACCTATTCGATCTTCGTCGACCGCGCGATCGGCCTCGTCGCGCTGGCGATCGTCGTCGTCGCCAGCCTGCCCTGGAGCTACGAGCTCATCACCGATCCGCACGGACGCTCGGCGCTGCTGCTCGTCGATCTCGCCGCGCTCGCGGGCGGCGTCGGTTTCCTGATCTTCGGCGCGCTGAAATGGTCGTGGCTGAAGACCTGGTGGGCCACCCATCACATCCACGCCTGCGCCGTGATTGCCAACCGCGTGATCTTCAACGTCAAGCGTGGACCGATCGTCGCAATTCTGTCGCTTCTCGTTCACGTGCTCGCCGTCGTCATTGCGTGGTGCGTGGTGCAGTCGATTGCCGCACCGGTCAGCTTCGGCCAGACATTCCTCCTCATTCCGCCGATCATGCTGATCACCCTGATGCCGATCTCGATCGCCGGCTGGGGCGTACGCGAGGCGACGATGGGCCTGGCCTTCGGTTTCGCCGGGCTTTCCGCCAACGAGGGAGTCAACGTCTCGCTGCTGTTCGGCGCCGTGCTCTTCATCGTCGGCGCGATCGGCGGCCTGGTCTGGATCCTCAGCGCGGAGAAGGCCGCGAAAGGGTCGGCGCCGCTCGGGGTGCCGGAGTGAGCCCAGCCATCGACGCTGTCGCCGCCATGTCCTCGCTGCTTGCCGTCGCGGTCGCCGCGCTGATGTCGGCCCTCGTCACCTGGACCAGCCGTCCCCTGCTCCAGCGCTACGCCCTGGCGCGGCCGAATGCCCGTTCCTCGCATCGCATTCCGACCCCGCAGGGCGCCGGCATCGCGGTGATCACCGCCACGCTGCTGGTCGCATCGGCCTGGGCCGCCTGGGCGAACCTTGCGATCCCACCGGCGCTGATCATTGCAACGATCGTGATCGCGCTGGTCGGATTCGCCGACGACATCGTGTCGCTGCCGGTGTTGGTGCGGCTCGCGCTGCAAGCAGCCTGCGTCGGCGCGGTCGTGTTCACCGCGCCCGAGACCGCGCGCATCGTGCCGGCACTGCCGCTTCCGCTCGAGCGCGGCCTCATCCTGCTCGCCGGCGTCTGGTTCGTGAACCTCGTCAATTTCATGGACGGGCTGGACCTGATGACGGTTGCGGAAGTCGTGCCGGTCACCGCGGCGCTGCTGCTGCTGGGACTGCTCGGTGATCTCTCGTGGCCGGCCGCGCTGATCGCCACGGCGCTGTGCGGCGCGATGCTCGGGTTCGCGCCGTTCAACCGTCCGGTCGCAAAAGTGTTCCTGGGCGATGTCGGCAGCCTGCCGATCGGCCTTTTGCTCGGCTGGTGCCTGCTGGAGCTCGCCTGGCACGGGCAGCCCGCCGCGGCGCTGCTGCTGCCGGCCTATTACCTCGTGGATTCCACCATCACGCTGTTTCGGCGCATCGCGCGCCGCGAACAATTCTGGTCGGCGCACCGCTCGCACTTCTACCAGCGCGCCACCGACAATGGCTTCACGGTCCGCCGCGTGATCGGCGATGTGTTCGCGCTCAATCTATTGCTGGCGGTGCTTGCCGTCGTCACCGTTCGCGCAAGCTCGACCTCGATCACATGGCTCGCGCTCGTCGCGGGCGCGATCGCGATCGGATTCGTGCTGCGCCGCTTCTCCCGCCCTCAGGCGTCCTGAGCCGACAGCGCGAGCCGCAGGCCCTCGTCGAGGGAGACCTGCGGCTGCCAGCCGGTCGCGATCGCCTTGGCGAGGTTGAGCTCGAGCGAGCCGATCAGGCTGTCATGGGTATCCTGCCGGCCCATCACGCTGAGCAGCGTTGAGAGCAGGTCCGGCGGCATGCCGAACAGCCGCGAGTTCTTGCCGGCAGCCTTTGCCAGCCGCTCGATGAATTCGGGCGTCGAGACCTGTTCCGTGTCGGCGACCAGGAATATCTCGAAATTGCTCGTCGGATCGGGGTGAGCCAGCCGACGCAGGATGAACGACGACAGATTCTGCACGGCCAGGAACGCGCGCTGATTGCGGATCGCGCCAAAGGGCAGCGGCAGTCCCAGATTCACCGCGCGCGTCAGCAGCGCGAAATTGCCCTTGGCGCCCGCGCCATAGACCAGCGGCGGCCTGATCACCGAGATCTTCATGTCGCTGTCGCGCGCCAGCGTCCTCAGGCCCGCCTCGGCGGCGGCCTTGGACATGCCGTAGAGGCCGCGCGGCGTGAGGATGTCCTCTTCGCTGAACGGCGCGCGGCCTTCATTGCTGCGGCCGTGCACCAGAACGGTGCTGACGAAGATGAACTGGCGCACGCCCGCCGTCGCCGCGGAGCGCGCCAGGTGCAGCGTGCCGGCGATGTTGACGTTGCGGTAGAGCTGGACCGCGTGCTCCTCGTGCTTGTGATGCACGCGCGCGGCGAGATGGACCACGGCGTCGACGCCTTCGAGCGCCGCTTGCCAATCGGTATCGGGGCCGATCGATTCGATCACGACCTCGTCGTCGATCCCCTCCGGGCTGCGCACCGCGCGGCGGACCGACCATCCCGCGCGCGCCAGCTCAGGCGCAACATGGCGGCCGACGAAGCCGCTCGCCCCTGTCACCAGCACGACCGGTTTTCGCTCGTTCATCGTTGCTCCGCGAGATCGGGGTTGCGCAACAATTCGTCGATCAGCCCGGCATAGGCATTCATCGCGGTCGTCCGGTCGAATCTCGCCGCCGCCTTCACCGCGCGTTCGGCCATGGCGGCGGCGTCGCAGCGGGATGCCGCGCGGATTGCGTCGGCGAGCTGATCGGCGCGGCCCGGCGTCACGACCCAGCCGAGCCCGTTCTCCACCACCGTCAACGCAGCCTCGGCTTCCGGCTCCGAGACCAGCGCCACGGGACGGCCGACTGCCAGCAGATTGTAGAACCGGCTCGGCACCGACACCCCCGCCACGTCCTTCCGGTACGGAATGATCCAGAGATTGGCAGCCGCCAGGAACGCCTCGAGCTCGGCATCCGCGACCCGCGCCACGAAGGACACATTGGGCAAGTTCGCTTCAGCCTGCAACTGCTTCAGCCGCTCGAAGCCGATGCCCCAGCCGGACAGCAGGAAGTGAATGTCCGGCTCGTCCTTCAAAAGGCGTGCCGCCTCGAACACGATGTCCGGATCATGGGTGAAGCCGAGATTGCCCGACAGGCCGACAATGAATCGCGCGGAAAGCGCTTTGCGGAACGGATTGTCCTGCGCCAGGGGGCGTGCCGCCGGGACGAGCGTCGCCCAGTTCGGGATGAAGCGGATCTTGTTCCGCGTCATGCCGGAATAGCTCAAGAGCGGCCGCTCCGCATCGCGGCCGATGGTGATGACGGCATTGAGCGCGCGGAACATCAGGCTGTTGGCCGCGCGCATCGTCCGCGTCACGAACGAGCCGGGCTTCAGGATTTCCGCCATCACGAGAACATCGGGGAAGAGGTCGTGCATGATCAGCGCCGAGCGCGCGCCCTTGCATCTTGCCGCTGCCGCGACCGCGTAAGGCAGCATGAACGGCGCGGTGACGGTGACCACGACGTCACCTGCCCTAAGCTCCCGGAGCAGCGCGAAGAAGGTGCGCGCCGCGAACAGCAGCTCGGACAATCCGCGCCGCACCAGCGCGGCCTTTCCCGCCATCCGGTTCTTGATGGCAATGACACGCGGCTTGCCCGGGCCGGTTTGCGAGGCCGGCAATTCGCCGGGCGAGCCCGACAGCACGATGACCTCGTGGTTGACGGCGACGCGGCAGGCGATCTCTGCCATGATCGCGGCGGTCGTGCTCGGATCAGGCGGATAGTGCTGGCTCGCGACGACGATCTTGCCTTGAGACTGCATGGTCAGGCCGCGGTCGACCCGAATTCCGGGACCGCATCCTTCAGGATCGTCTTGATCGTGGCCCGATCGTCCCGCGCGATCGCCTGCTCCAGCGCCGCGATCCATTTGCGCAGCGTCTGCATCGGCGGCTCGTTCGGCTGCGCGGCCATGATGCCGGCGACACCGATCTCGCGGGTCGGCTCCTCGGAGGCGAACAGGATCTCGTGCAGGCGCTCGCCCGGCCGCATGCCGGTGAACACGATCTCGATGTCGTAGCCGGGCTGGAGGCCCGAGAGACGGATCATGCGCTCGGCGAGATCGACGATCTTCACCGGCTGGCCCATGTTGAGCACGTAGACCGAGACATCGGGGCGTGCGGTGCCGAGCGCATGCGTTGCCGCCGTGATGACGAGATCGCAGGCCTCGCGGATGGTCATGAAGTAGCGGACCATGTCGGGATGCGTCACCGTCACGGGGCCGCCGGCCTCGATCTGGGCCTTGAACTTCGGCACCACCGAGCCGTTCGAGGCCAGCACGTTGCCGAACCGGACCGAGATCAACCGCATCGGCGGCCTGGCACTGCCGCTAGCTGCGGCAAGATCGTGGTCGAGCGCCTGGCAGTACATCTCGGCGAAGCGCTTGGTGAGGCCGAGCATCGACACCGGCTCGATCGCCTTGTCGGTCGAGATCATCACCATGGCTTCGGCGCCGGCGCCGTGCGCCGCATCGGCGACGTTGATCGAGCCGAAGATGTTGGTCTTGACGCCTTCGCTCCAGTCGCGCTCCAGGATCGGCACGTGCTTGAGCGCGGCGGCATGGAACACGATGTCCGGCTTGAACTCCGCCATCAGGCGGATGATGCGCTCGCGGTCGCGGATGTCGGCGATCCGCCCCTCGATCGCGGCCGCTGCGCCCTGCGCAGCCAGCGTCTCCGTGACCGCGTAGAGCGCCGGCTCGGAATTTTCCACGATCAGCAAACGCGCGGCGCCGAAGGCAACGACACGCTCGCAGATCTCGGACCCGATCGATCCACCGCCGCCGGTGACGATGACAGCCTTGCCCTTGATCAGCGCTTCGAGCCGCGCATAGTCGATCTTTTCGCTCGGCCGCAGCAGGAGGTCCTCGACCGCGACGGCTGTGAGGCGCGGCGCATCGCCGCTCTCCAGCGAGGGCATGCGATTGACGATCACGCCCAGCTTGCGCGCGCGCATCAGGATCGATTCCGGATGAGCGTCCGGCTCGAACGCGGACGGCGTCATCACCAGGCGTGCGATCGGCTTGTCACGTTTGGCGAAGTCGCCGACGACGTCCTCGATGTCCTCGATGTCGCCCAGCACCGGCACGTTGCGGATGAACTGGCCGCGATCGGATCTCGACGGCGACAACACACCCACCGGCCAGATGCGCTTGATCGCCCCGCTCTCGATGCCGCGCAGCAGCACCTCGGCATCCGCGGCGCGGCCGATCAGCAGCGTCGGCGCGGCATCCTCGCCCCTCGCATGCCGCCGCACCCGCGTATAGCGGAAATAGCGATACGCCATGCGCAGCGCGCTGAGGAAGGCGATCTCGAGGAACCAGTAGAGGACGATCGTCACCTTGCCGAGGAAGAAGGCGCCGCGGACGTTGGGAGCGACGAAGATGTAGTCGAGCGCCAGGAGGGCAACCGTCAGCACAGTCGCGACCCGGATGATGTTCAGCGCATCAGGCAGCGAAATGAAACGCCATTTCGTCGTGGTCAGGTTGAAGAGGAAGAACACAACCACGCTGAAGGCGAGGAAGTAGGGCAGGATCTGGAACAGCAGCGGCAGGCGATCGAAGAAGCCGTCGCCGCCCTCGAAACGCAGGTAGAAGGCTGCGAACAGCGCCGCCGTGGTCGCCAGCAGGTCGTGGAGCGCGATCAGGAAATTGCGCAGGGTGAGATGCGAAAGACGCGTCATCCGCCGACCGATGAAATCCCAGTTAAGTGCAACCTGACCGCGCTGATAGCCCATCTCGACAAGACTTGCCAGTACAAGGCTTGCCGGCCGCGCGGCCGTTCAGGAACCGGCCTCCCCCACCTTCGCCTCGGCGTGTCGGGCCCGGATCACCATGCCGCCGGCAACGCCGACGCCGATGACATACATCCAGCCCTCGTGGAAGTCGAACAGATGGGAGTTGAACAGCGAGGTGAAGACGTTCTGCACCACGACCAGCAGGCCAATCCAATGGGCCAGCCCGTCGCCGCGGAACAGCAGGAGATGCAGGATCCAGATCGCGTAGAGAACGACGATGCCGATGACGCCCCATTGCACGGCGACATTCAGCGTCTGGTTATGCGGATTCCCGATCACCTCGGCAGAGGCCTGGTAGTGGCCGCTGGGCGTCGCGACCGCTTCGAACAATCCGCGCGTCGAGCCGGTGCCGTGCCCCTTGATCGGCGCCTCCGCGAAGAAGCCGAGCGATTTCCGCCAGAATTCGAGCCGCAGGCCCAGCGAGGTCGGCTCGCCCTTTTCGACATAGCGCGTGTAGTCGCTGGCGAAGGTGTCCGCGGTCTTGCGCAATTGCGGCGAGGCCTGCCAGGCGAGAGCGGCGCCGGCGAGCAGAGCGGCCGAGATGATCGCGATGCTGCGCCATCTCAGATGCAGCAGCGCGAACACGCCGAACATGATCGGAATAGTGACGAGCGCGGTGCGCGACACCACCACGAAGGCCATGTTGACGAAGAAGCTGAGCGCCAGCGCGGTCAGCAATCCGGCGAGCCAATAGCGCCTCTCGCGCAGCAGCATCACGATCGGATAAGCCAGCGCAACCGCGCACAGCGTGAATTCCTGGCTCTGGTCGATGTAGTTCTTGACGAAGATGCCGCGCTCGAGATGGTCGGACTTGAGCGTCAGGTTGGGATAGAAGGCCACCAGCCACGACATCACCGACAGCAGCGCGCAGGACACCAGGAACGCGATGAAGATCCAGTGCCCGCGCGGCGAGCGCTCGAAATGATAGAGGAAGACCGGCAGCACGAGCAGCTTGACGGTCGGGTTGACCGCATAGAGGCGCGCGCCCCAGGCCGCATCCGACCACAGCGTTCCCGCCAGCGCGAGCAGGACCAGTGCGATCGGCGCGGCTGCGATCGGGCGCTTCAGCGATTGCAGGAATGCGCGGACGTCGAGAAACGGCACCATGCAGGCCAGGAACGCAACGTTGAAGATCGCCGCGAGCGAGGTCGACCAGGGCAGTGACGCCACGGTCAGGATCGCGAACAGGTCGACCGCCTCGCACCACGCCGCCGGGCTGCGAAAGCGCCGCCGCAGCATCTGGCCAGTCGTCTCCCGGGCGAGCGTCGTCGCTTGGTCCGTCACTTGCCCCCTCCCCGCGCGCGATGAACCAGCGCGGTCGTGCTGAAGCCCTGGAGGATGTCGACCAGCACGACGGTTCCGCCGGCGGCTTCGACGACCTCATGGCCGACCACCTGCTCGCGGGTGTAGTCGCCGCCCTTCACCAGCGCGCTCGGCTTGATCCGGGTGATCAAATCGATCGGCGTATCCTCCTCGAAGATGACGACGAGATCGACGGCTTCGAGCGCCGCGAGCACTTCCGCACGCGCCCGTTCGTCCTGAACCGGGCGATCGGCGCCCTTCAGCCGCCGCACCGAGGCATCGCTGTTGAGGCCGACGATCAGGCGATCGCAGGCTCCGCGCGCCGCGGTCAACACCTTGACGTGGCCGGGATGCAGGATGTCGAAGCAGCCATTGGTGAAGCCGACGCGCAGGTCCTGCCGGCGCCATTCCGCGAGCTGTGCGTCGAGCGTATCAGGCTCGAGCACGATCTTCTCCTCGGCCGCGAGATAGGCATGCGGCAGGATCTTCCGCCGCAGCTCGGCCGCGCTCACGCTGGCCGTGCCTTGCTTGCCGACGGCGACGGCAGCGGCCGCATTGGCCATCCGCAACGCCGTGTCCCAGTCCGCGCCCGCCGCGAGCGATACCGCAAGCGCGGCAGCGACGGTGTCACCGGCACCGGAGACGTCGCGCACCTTCACGGGGACAGCCGGAACGTGAACGGCTTCGCCATTGCGCGGCACCAGCGTCATGCCGTGCTCGCCTTGCGTGACCAGGATCGCCTCGCAATCGGCGAGCCGCATCACGTCCTCGCTGGCATCGACGATGCTCTGCGGCGTGTCGGCGCGGCTGCGCGTCGCCTCCGAAAATTCCTTGCGATTGGGCGTGAGCAGCGTGGCGCCGCGATAGATCGCCCAGTTCAGGCTCTTGGGATCGACGATCACGGGCTTGCCGAGCGTTCGCGCGGCGTCGATCGTGTGGCGGATCACGCGCGCGGTCAGCACGCCCTTGGCGTAGTCGGAGAGCAGCACGATGTCGGCGCGCGCGATCTGCGGCAGGATTGCGTCGATCAGCCTGGTCTCGATGTCGTCGGAGGCAGGCACCGCCTGCTCCCAATCCGCGCGCAGCATATGCGTGGAAAAATGCTCGGAGACGAAGCGGACTTTTCGCGTGGTGGGCCGCGACGGATCGCACACCAGCGCGCTTTCGATGCCGGCATGCTCCGCGAGCGCCGCTTCGAGCCGCTTGCCCGCATCGTCCTCGCCGACGAGGCCGATGAAGATGCAGCGCGCCCCGAGGGAGGCGATATTGCGCGCGACGTTGCCGGCGCCGCCGATATGGATCTCGCTGCGCTGGGCGGCGATGACAGGCGCCGGCGCTTCCGGCGAGATCCGCGAGACCTCGCCATAGACGAATTCGTCCAGCATGATGTCGCCGATGCACAGCACCGTACGGCTTGAGATGGCTTGCGCGAGGGCGTCGAAATCGAGAATGGGCGTCGGCATGGTCCTTGAAGCCTCAGCGGAAGCGGTCGGGCCGGTCGAGATAATCGCCGACATAGGCTTTCACCGCGTCCTCGAGCGTCGTGAAGCCGCCGTTATAGCCGGCGCGCTGCAGGCGATCGACCTCGCTCTGGGTGAAGTATTGATAGCTGCCGCGGATCTGCTCGGGCATGTCGACATATTCGATGTTGGGCCTGGCGCCGAGGGCCGCGTAGGCGGCCAACATCAGATCCCTGAAGCTGCGCGCCTTGCCGGTGCCGACGTTGAAGAGACCGGACACCGACGGCGTCGCCAGCAGCCACATGACGACGCGGACGACGTCGTCAACATAGATGAAATCGCGGCGCTGATCGCCGTCGGCGATACCCTCGCGGTGCGACTTGAACAATTGCACGACACGGCCCGCCCTCACATCGTCGAAGCGGCGCGCCAGCACGCTCATCATCGAGCCCTTGTGGTATTCGTTGGGGCCGAACACGTTGAAGAATTTCAATCCAGCCCATTGCGGCGGCAGCTTCTCGCCGCGCGCGACGCGCTCGGCGACGGCGAGATCGAACAGGTGCTTGCTCCAGCCGTAGAGATTCATCGGCCGCAGTTTCTTCAGCGCGGGCAGTGAGGCGTCGTCGCCAAAGCCGTCGGCACCATCGCCATAGGTCGCGGCCGAGGAGGCGTAGATCAACGGCACCGCAGCCGCCGTGCACCAGTCCAGAAGACGCATCGACAGGCGAAAATTGGTCTCGATCACGAGGTCGCCGTCGGTCGCGGTGGTCTCGGAAATCGCCCCGAGATGGATCACGGCGTCGAGCTTGCGGCCCTTCAGCCAGTCGAGCAGCTCGGCCGGCGGGACGATATCCACAAGCTGGCGCTTGGCGAGGTTTCGCCACTTGCCCTCGGTCCCGAGGAGATCGCAGACGACGACATCGCTGCGACCGGCCTCGTTCAGCGCGGCGACGACATTCGATCCGATAAAACCGGCCCCACCGGTCACCAGCAACATTCCACCTACCCTGCCAGGTTTTGCCCTGCCCGATTTTCACGGCCCGATCCTGCCCTAGCGCATGATCCGCCAAAGTGTAAGCGGTTTTGGGATCGGCGCTGTCCCGGCTTTACCTGCAGGTCCGGAGCGGGTAACCGAACCGCCACATCAGCGCGTTCCCGGTCCTATTAACGAATGAACCAAGATTCGCAATTTGGTCGAGATGCAGATCGGAGCGACACCCGCCCGATCCTGATCATCCCCTATATGTGGATCGGCGATTTCGTCCGGAATCACACCGTTGTCCGGGTCCTGAACGAACGCTGGCCCAACCGGCCGGTCGATCTCCTGACCACCTCCCTCTGCGCCCCCTTGGTCGATTACATGCCCGGCGTTCGCGATGGCATCGTTTGGGACCTGCCGCGCAGCCGGCTCGCCGTTGGCCGCCAGTTCGGCCTGGCGAAGCTCCTGCGCGAGCGGAATTACGGGACAGCCTTGGTGCTGCCCCGGACCTGGAAGGCGGCCATCGCGCCCGCCCTGGCCGGGATTCCGGAAAGGGTCGGCTTCGTCGGCGAATTCCGGTTCGGCCTGCTCAACCGCTGGCGCTGGGGCGAGAAGAAGCTGCCCCGCTTCATCGACAAGAACGCCGCCCTGGCCCAGCCCGATTGTGCCCCCCTGCCCCCGGAATGGCCGGTGCCGCAATTGCGGGTCCCGGCCGAGGACATCGTCCGCTGGCGGCAGGCCAATGGCCTCAGCGCCGGGGCGGCGGTCGCGCTGGCCCCCGGCTCGGTCGGCGTCTCAAAGCGCTGGACCTACTATCCGGAGGCTGCCCGTTTGCTGGCCAAGCGCGGCCTGGAGGTCTGGGTGGTCGGCGGCCCCGCCGAAAAGGGCCTCGCCCAGGAGATCGTCGCCGCGGGCGGCCCGGGGGTCCGGGACCTCACCGGCACCGATCTGCGCAACGGCGTCCTGGCCATGGCGGCGGCCGGCGTCGCCATCTCCAATGATTCCGGCCTGATGCACATCGCAGCCGCCTTAGGCACGCCCACCATGGGCATCTTCGGCCCGACCAGCCCCTATCTCTGGGCCCCCCTCAACGGCCTTGCCGCGACCGTGGTGCAAGACAAGAGCGTGCTGTCGTGCCAGCCCTGCCAGAGCACGATCTGCAAGATGAACGACCACCGCTGCATGCGGGACATCGCGGCCTCCGAGGTCGTGGCGATCGCGCAGCGGGTGCTCGGAGTGTGAACTCATTGACGCCATGAGTACGCGCCTTAGTCGGGTCCCCGGGCAGACGCGTGCTCTGCAGAACCTATTGATTTAGATCAACTAGACGTTCGCCAGTTCGCCGCACCTAAATGCGGCTCGAAACCGATACGAAGGGCCGCGTTTTGCTGCGCCCCCGTCGAAGAGGCTGATCTAGCGGTATTGACCATTCAGTCGGAGAGTTTCATGAGAACCTTCAATCCTTTGGTGACGCTGGTACTTCTCGTGACGCAATCGGCCTCGATACAGGCTGCGGATTTGAACGGAGCCTGGTCAATCGACGCCTCGGCCTGTGGCGACATGTTCACCAAAGAGAACAACAGGCTTGCCTTCAAGAAAGATGCCGATCTCCACGCGGGCGGCTTGATCGTCCAAGGAAAGCAAATCACCGGCACATTTGAAAAATGCACTGTCAAATCATTGCGCGAAGACGGGCCGAACATGCGACTGATCGCGTCGTGCTCTGACGGCGTCGCGATTTCAGACGTGGCATTCGACCTGACGATCTCCGGAGAGAATAATATCACACTCAGCTCCAAGGAGCCGGTGCCGGTGCAAATGCTGTACGTGCGCTGCCCAATGTGAAGCCGGCAGCGACGGCTTGAACGAACCTGGATGGATGATCCGGGTATCGCAACTGCGGCCGATGATGACATCATGCCGGTGTTTTGCCCGACGAGTCAAATCTATTTCGTAAAATCAGAATTAGATCAATCGCCGACCGCCAAGCCATTGATTCTGCTGGCATCGGCTACTGTGCATGGGGTTGTTTTCGCGGTTTTGCCTTGCGGCCCTGGAAACGACGCTTCAGAGCAGCGGACGATAGACCTCGCCGATCCGCGCCGCTTCGGCATCGAGGCTGAACTTCTCGAGCACCCGTGCCCGCCCCCGCGCGCCCATGGCGAGCGCGGCGTCCGGGTCGCGCATCAGCGGTTCGAGCACGGCCGCCAACGCGTCAGCGTCACCGGTCGGGATCAGCACACCTGTCGAGCCGTCCTCAACCACGAGCTCGGCAGCCCCAGCACGCGCAGCGACGAGCGCACTGCCGGCGGCCATCGCCTCGATCAGCGTCAGGCCAAATCCCTCGTTGCGCGAGGTGAAGGCGTAGATCGTCAGCCGCTGATACCAGCGCTGCACCGCTTCGATCGGCAGCTCACCGGTGATGACGATGCGCGATTGCAGGCCGGCGGCCTCGATGCGCTTCTTCAGGTCGTTCGCAAAAGGCATTTGCTCCGGCGTGACCTGGCCGACGATGATTGCCGTGAAATCCGGATAGCGCGGCAGCAACTGGCACATCGCATCGACGAACACATCCGTGCCCTTCTGCGCGCGCACACGGCCGAAGCAGCCGATCGCGTAGCGGCCCGGCAGCGCGGCTTCCGCGAACGCCGCGGCGCGATCGCTCGGCGGCGCATAGACGTCAGTGTCGACGCCGTGCGGGATCACGGTCGCCTTCACCTTCAGGAACGAGGCCGAGATATCCGACGTCGCGATGATCGCGTCCATGCGCCGGATCAGCCAGCGCGTGATCCAGCTGTGATGACGCTGCGCGGCCGACGTGAACACGAGTTTGAGCGGCCAGCCGAGCGCGCGCAGGAGCACGCCTGCGATCATCTCGTTGTTGCGCCGCGCATGCCAGATCAATGGCGTCTTGCGGCCCCATAGCCTGAAGAAATCGGCAGTGCTCAACCGCGAAATCCCCTCCGGCGCATCCGAGCCGAACCACGCCGCGCGATAGAGCTTGGCCAGCCGTGGCGCCACCATCCGGTTGGTCGCGGTGACCCCGGAATAGCGCCTGTGCAGATTTGGCACGATCACTTCGAGATCGCCGGGGGAATTCGCCACGTCATGCTCCGTTACGGAAGCCCCCTATACGCAACATTAAGCATAGTGACCAGTTCAGGGCTGCCGAAACCCCCTCTTCACCGCGCAAACGTTAACTTGGCGCGTTGATCGAAGACGGGTGAGATCATGACTGTGCTAGTCACCGGCGGCGCCGGCTATATCGGAAGTCACACGGTCCTGGCGCTGGCTGAAGCCGGCGAGGACGTCGTCGTGATCGACGATCTCTCCACCGGTTTCTCCGCCTATCTGCCCGAGGGCGTGCCGCTGTTCATTGGCGACGCCGGCGACGAGAACCTGGTCGAGGGCGTGATCGCCCAGCACGACATCGAGAGCATCATCCATTTCGCGGGCTCCGTCGTCGTGCCGGACTCGATGCGCGATCCGCTCGGCTACTACCGCAACAATTTCATGACCGCGCGCAACCTGCTCAATGTCGCCGTCAAGCGCGGCATCAGCCGTTTCATCTTTTCCTCGACCGCCGCCGTCTATGGCAATCCGGACCTGGTGCCGGTGCCCGAGCATGCGCCGACGCGGCCGCTGTCGCCCTACGGCTCGTCGAAGCTGATGACCGAGATCATGCTGCACGATGTCGCCGCCGCCTACGGCATGCAGTACGTGACCTTGCGCTATTTCAACGTCGCCGGTGCCGATCCGCAGGCTCGCATCGGGCTGGCCACCGTCGGCGCCACGCATCTGCTCAAGATCGCGGTCGAGGCCGCGACCGGCCAGCGCGCCAAGATCGACGTGTTCGGCACCGACTACCCGACCCAGGACGGCAGCTGCATCCGCGACTTCATCCACGTCTCGGACCTCTCGCAGGCGCATCGCTCGGCACTCGCCTACCTGCGCAATGGCGGCGCCTCGACGACGCTGAATTGCGGCTATGGCCGCGGCTATTCGGTGCTGGAGACCATCGACGCCGTGCGCCGGGTTTCGGGGCGCAGCTTCGCCGTGCAATACGCCCCGCGCCGGCCCGGCGACATCATGACCATGGTCGCCGACACCAGCCGCATCCGCGGCCTGCTCGACTGGAAGCCGCAATACGACGACCTCGAGACCATCGCGGCCCACGCGCTGGCCTGGGAGGACAAGCTGTTCCGCGAGCGCCATGGCGAGCTCCGCCACGCCGCCTCGGCCTAGATTCCATCCCGGCGCAAGCCCTTAATTGGGCTTGAAAAGCGCGGCTTTAGCGGGCACAGAGGCCCTTCGATCCCTGACGCGCGGGCAGGCCTTTCCTTGCCCCGTCAATGGACACCGGATGGCCCAGTTTCCAAAGAAAATCACCGACGATCCCTATACGGCGGCAATCCTGATTCGCCGCCTGGTCACGGAACAGGGGATCATTTACTGGCGGCGTTACCTCGTCGCCTTCGCGCTGATGGCGCTTGCCGCCGGATCGACCGCGGCCGCGACCTACGTGCTCGGCCAGGTCATCAACCAGGCCTATGTCGACAAGAATGTCGCGGGCATCGCGATGTTCTCGGGCATCACGGTGATCCTGCTGTTCATCAAGGGCGTGGCGACCTACGGCCACATGGTGATCCTGACCAAGATCTCCAACGCGATCCTCGCCACCAACCAGCGCCAGCTGTTCGCAAAGCTGATGCGCGAGAGCGTCGGCTTCTTCTCCGAACGGCATTCGTCTGAATTCCTGGCGCGGCTGACCGCCGGCGCCAAATCCATCACCGACGTGCTCAACATGCTGGTCAACGCCGTCGGGCGCGACCTGTTGATGCTGCTCGCCATGATCGGCGTGATGGTGTGGCAAGACCCGGTGATGTCGTTCATCGGCCTCGTCGTGGTGCCGCCGGCAATGCTGGTGCTGCGCAAGCTGGTCAAGCGCATCAAGGGCCTCGCCTTCAACCAGTTCACCGGCACCGCCGACATTTTGGAGACGATGCAGGAATCGCTCCAGGGCATTCGCACGGTGAAGGCATTCACGCTCGAAGACACCATGCAGAAGCGCATCGACGAGAACATCGCGATCGTCGAGCGCAACGCCAACAAGATGGCCCGCGTCGCCAACCGCTCCAATCCGCTGATGGAGATGCTGGGCGGCTTCGCGGTCGCCGGCTGCCTGCTCTATGGCGGCTACAGCGTGGTCGCGCTCAACGCCACGCCCGGCGCGTTCTTCTCCTTCATGACCGCGTTCCTGATGGCGACCGAGCCGGCCAAGCGGCTGGCGCGGCTCAACATCGACCTCAACAGCCAGCTCGTCGGCGCCCGCATGCTGCTCGAGGTGGTCGACAGCCCGGCGAGCGAACATTCCGACGACGACAAGCCGGCGCTGAAGCTGTCCGAAGCGAAGATCGAGATGCGCGACGTCAGCTTCTCTTACCGGACTGGCGAGACCGTGCTCAACCGCATGTCCTTCGTTGCGGAGCCCGGAAAAGTCACCGCGCTGGTCGGCCCCTCCGGCGGTGGCAAATCGACCGTGCTGGGGCTGCTGCTGCGCTTCTACGAGGTGGCACAAGGCGACATCGTGATCGACGGCCAGTCGATCGGCGCGGTCTCGCGCAAATCGCTGCGCGCGCAGACCGCCTATGTCGGCCAGGACGTCTATCTGTTCCGCGACACCATCCGCAGCAACATCGCCTTCGGCAAGCCCGGCGCGAGCGAAGAGCAAATCGTTGATGCTGCGAAAGCGGCCTGCGCGCATGATTTCATCATGAGCTTCCCGCTCGGCTACGACACACCGGTCGGCGAGCACGGCACGCAGCTCTCCGGCGGCCAGCGCCAGCGCATCGCGGTGGCGCGCGCACTGATCAAGAACGCGCCGATCATCCTGTTGGACGAGGCCACCGCCGCGCTGGATTCGGAGTCCGAGCGGCAGGTGCAGGAAGCGATCGAGCATCTCTGCCAGAACCGCACCACCATCGTGATCGCGCATCGCCTGCACACGATCATGCACGCCGACGCGATCCTGGTGGTCGAGGGCGGCGAGATCGTCGAACAGGGCCGGCACGACGAATTGCTCCGCCGCTCGGGTCGCTACGCCTCGTTCTTCCGCCTGCAGCACCACGACGCCGGCGCTCTGGCGCCGATCAGCGCAACCGCATAGAGTTCCTTCACCCACCAAGAGCAGCGAGACCGCTCCATGAACGCCGCCTCCTACGTCATTCCGCTTCCGCCCCAGGCTTCGCTTCCCGTCGTCGGAGAAAGCGGCCGCTTTCCCGTGCGCCGCATCTGGTGCGTCGGCCGCAACTACCTCGAGCACATCCGCGAGATGGGCAATGACGAGCGCGCCCCGCCGTTCTTCTTCGCCAAGCACGCCGACATGCTGGTGCCCGACGGCGCCACCATTCCCTATCCGCCACTGACCAAGGATCTGCATCACGAGGTCGAGCTGATCGTCGCGATGAAGAGCGGCGGCCTCAACATCCCCGCGGAGAAGGCGCTGGACCACGTCTACGGCTACGCCGTCGGCATCGACCTCACCCGCCGCGACCTCCAGATCGCCTCGCGCAAGAAGGAACGTCCGTGGGAGATCGGCAAGTCGTTCGACGGTTCGGCCCCCGCCTCCGCGGTACAGCCGGCCTCGAAGATCGGTCATCCCACCAAGGGCAGGATCTGGCTGACGGTGAACGGCAAGGAAGCCCAGACCGGCGACCTCGAGCAGATGATCTGGAACGTGCCGGAGACGATCTGGCAGCTCTCGCAGCAGGTGAAGCTCGCCGCCGGCGACATCATCATGACGGGCACGCCGGCCGGCGTGTCGCAGCTCCAGCCCGGCGACAAGCTCGAATGCGGCGTCGACGGCGTCGGCGCGCTGAAGGTCTCGATCGGCCAGCCGGAATAGGCTGAACGACATCTGGAATCGAAAGGCCCCGGACATGTCCGGGGCCTTTTGCATTTCTACCAGGCCTTCACCGGCCGATTAGCGTGGCTCGCCTGCGGCACCCCGCGATTGAGCGACATGTGGGAATGCACGCACAGCCAGCCATCGGCATTTTTTGAGAACACCATCGTCGCCCGGCCGGGGCGCGGAAACGCGCTGCCATCGGGATGGTAGCCCGTGCTCGTCCACGGCGCGACCACCGTGGCCATTGTGCCGTCGGGGGATGCCAGAATGGAGACCTGCTCGAGCACGAAGCGGAAGTCAGTCGTCTTCGGCCAGACGTTATTCCATTGCGTCGAGACCCATTGATCAAGGCCGGGGATGACATCGTTGTGCGTGCCGAAGGCCAGCACGTCCGGGTGGAAGAGCGGCCGCGCCGAGGCGTAGTCGACCTCACGGACATACCCTGAGAAGGTATCCAACCACTCGCGGAAGAATTGCACGATCTCGGTGTTCGCAAGTGGCAACGGGGCCATTGCCTGCTCCATGTTTGGTCGCTAAATCGCGGCGACCTTGTTGCCATGGACCGCGGAGTGCAGCAAGATTCGCAGGTTTGGACCGGAGGGTCCCGCCGCAGAGACTGCGTCACAAAACGAGAGGATGTCTCGGATGTCGAACACGATCACGGAGCTCGAGGGGCTGCTGATGCAGCGCTCGCTCACCGACCCACAGCTTGTGGCCGCAGCGGAAAAGGCAGCGGACTTCCGCATCCTGCCGGAAGCCACGGTCATCAAGATCGGCGGCCAGAGCATGATCGATCGCGGCCGTGCCGCGGTCTATCCGGTCGTCGAGGAGATCGTCGCCGCCCGCAAGGCGCACAAGCTCCTGATCGGCACCGGCGCCGGCACCCGTGCGCGGCATCTGTATTCGATCGCCGCCGGGCTCCGCCTGCCCGCGGGCGTGTTGTCGCAGCTTGGCGCTTCCGTCGCCGACCAGAACGCCGCGATGCTCGGGCAGCTGCTGGCCAAGCACGGCATCTCCGCCGTCTCCAGCGCCGGGCTGTCGTCGGTGCCGCTGTTCCTCGCCGAGGTGAATGCGGTGATCTTCAGCGGCATGCCACCCTATAGCCTGTGGATGCGGCCCGCGGCCGAGGGTGTGATCCCGCCCTATCGCACCGACGCCGGGTGCTTCCTCGTCGCCGAGCAGTTCGGCTGCAAGGCGATGATCTATGTGAAGGACGAGAACGGCCTCTACACCGCGAACCCCAAGACGTCGAAGAACGCCACTTTCATCCCGAAGATCTCGGTAGCGGAGATGAAGGCCAAGGGCCTCCAGGATTCGATCCTGGAATTCCCGGTGCTCGATCTGCTCAACGCCTCGCGCCATGTCCGGCAGGTGCAGATCATCAACGGCCTCGTCCCCGGCAATCTTACCCGCGCGCTCGCGGGCGAGCATGTCGGCACCATCATCACCGCGAGCTGAAGAGAGCACCGTCATGGCTGACACCAACCAGATCAAGCACGTCGCCTCGCCGCTCGCGCGCCAGACTCTGCTCGACAGCGATCTCACCCGTCCCGTTGCCGGCAACCGTCCGATCAAGCTGCTGCCCTGGCTGCAGGTCATCAAGATCGGCGGCCGCATCATGGACCGCGGTCACGAAGCGATCCTCCCGCTCGTCGACGAGCTGCGGTCGCTCTTGTCGGAGCATCGACTGCTCATCCTGACCGGTGCCGGCATCCGCGCCCGCCATCTCTACAGCGTCGGCCTCGACCTCGGCCTTCCCGTGGGTTCGCTCGCACCGCTCGCCGCCAGCGAGGCCGGCCAGAACGGCCACATCCTGGCAAGCCTGCTCGCACCGGAGGGTGTCTCCTATGTCGAACACCCGACCATCGCGAGCCAGCTCGCCATTCACCTCCAGGCGGCGCGCGCGGTCGTCGGCAGCGCGTTCCCGCCCTACCACCATCATGAATTCCCGACCGCGCGCATCCCGCTGCATCGGGCCGATACCGGCGCCTTCCTGCTCGCCGACGCGCTCGGTGCGGCGGGCCTCACGATCGTAGAGGACGTTGACGGCGTCTACACGACCGATCCCAATGGCGCGGATGGCAAGAAGGCCGAGCTGCTGAAAGAGACGAGCTTTGCCGAGCTTGCGAAGCTGAAGGGCACACTGCCGTTCGATCCGGCACTGCTCGAGGTGATGGCCAACGCGCGGCACATCACGCGCGTGCAGGTCGTCAACGGTCTCGTGCCGGGTCGGATCGCGGCGGCGCTGCGCGGCCAGCATGTGGGGTCGATCATCAGCACTGGCGCGAAGCCGGTGTGAGGCAGCGGCAACGTCCGCAAAAACAAAACTCCGGAGCCCGCTCCGGGGTTTTTCGTAGGGCGGATTAGCGCAGCGCCGACATCACGATGAGACCGAGGATCAGCGCCGTCAGCGAATATTTCAGCGTGTAATAGACGTTGCGGTTCCACTCCTTGACCTTGCGGCTGCCGAGGTGGATCTCGTAGAGCTTGCCGAACACCTTGTTGAGCGCACCGACGCTCTCGCCGTCCACGTTCTGGGTCGCCGACGCCTTGACGATGTGATGGCTGACCCAGCGGTTGATCGCGGTCATGAAGCCGTACTTCATCGGGCGCTCGACGTCGCAGAACAGGATGATGCGGTTAACGTCGGTCGCGTTCTCCGCGCTGTGGATGAAAGTCTCGTCGAACATGAAGGCCTCGCCGTCGCGCCAGACGCATTCGACGCCGTCGACGAGGATGCGGCACTTGTTCGAGTTCGGCGTGACGAGCCCGAGGTGATAGCGCAGCGAGCCGGCAAAGGGGTCGCGGTGCGCGCCCAGCTTGCCGCCCGGCGGCAGCATCGCGAACATCGCACCGTGCACGCTTGGGATTGATTTGAGCAGCTCCACCGTCTTCGGGCACAGCGTGTTCGCCGACGGCAGGAAGTCGTCGTACCATTTCAGGTAAAACCGCTTCCAGCCGCTCTTGAAGAACGAGTAGAAGCCCCAGTCGTTGTTCTTCGCCGCGGCGCGAATGAAACCTTCGTCGAACAGGCGCACGGCCTCGTCGCGAATGGTCTCCCAATTCTCGCTGAGCGGCTTCAGCTCCGGAAACTGCTCGACCGGGATCACCGGGCTGTTCGGCACGGCCGAGCCCGCATACATCAGCACGTTGTAGGGCGCGAGATAGGTCGAGTGATCGCCGAGCTGGCGGGCGAAGCGCAGTCGCTGCTTGCCGCGGAAGTGAACGTAAATGGTCGAAGCCGCGAGCACATAGAGAATGACAAGCTGCGGCGCAAAAAGCTGTTTCAGCATTTCCCCAAATCCCGAGTGACCCAGCCGGGGACGTGATCTACTCCGACCCGGCCCGAGCTGCAAGATATTGGCGTGCATCCTGAGGCTGTTCCGCAGGTTGTGATTGGGACGTCCCGAGCCGTGCCGCACACAATTTGAAATGGTAGCTGACCCGCCGCCAATCCCCGCGTTGCGGTCGGTTTGCGGCGTGCTATCGTGGTTCCGGGGTGGGAAAATCGGGGTGCAGGTCGTTGGCGGGCTCCGGGCTCGCGCTGGTTCTGCTTGGAATATTCGCACCCGTGAACGGCCAAGGCACTTCGCCGTCACCCCAAGGCCGCACGCCTCCGGATCCGGAGCTGCGCGGCCAGTGGCTACGGGTCGGGCAGACATTCGCCTGCAAGGTCGAAGCCGGTAAGCGCATCACCCCGCCCGATCCCGACGTGCTCAGCTTTGCCTGCCAGCGCATGGGCGCGCTTGGGGTCGGCATCTCGGAGGCCTCACTCAAGGCCGCGCTCGGCGAGCCGCACCGCAAGCTGCCACCGGCCAACAATGCCACGAACTATGTGTACTTCCTCGGTAAGCCAGACCAACTTCCTTACCTCGCCGCGACCGTGAAGGCGAACCGCGTCGTCGCGCTTCAGGTCAACGGGCCGGCGCCGCTCGCCGCCTACAGCTTCAACCAGGTCAATCTCGGCGACAGCATCGAGAAACTGATGGCGCGCTTCGGCGGCCCCTTCCATGTCGGGCCGAGCGGGCTGGAGAAGACCGAGCTCTGGACTTACGAGCCATGGCCCTTCTCATTCGAGGTGAGGCAGGACCACGTCACGTCGATCCGGATCAGCGATCCGACCATCAAGTAGATTCGATTGCGTCCGATCAAGCCCGGGACAGCGCCTGCAGTCCTTTGAACGTGAGGCGCTTGGGGTCGGTGACGCCGGCGAGATAGAGCCGGCGGATGAAGGCGATGACGGCGTCGCGGTCGCAATCGGTCAGCGCGACGACGGCGTCGACCGCAATCTTCTGGGCTTCCATTGGGCTCACCTCGGCCTTGCGAGTAACCCCGGCCGAGACAGGCTAGGACTCATCCGTTAAATCGGCGTTAACCGTTCTGGAACCATCGCCGATTCAGCCCGGCGGCCGTATACGCAAAACAACGCATTGGCAGTCGCCGCGCGGCCGCAATGTCTAGCGTGCACTGAGGCTCTTCTTGAGCTGCGCGAAGTGCTTCTTCAGCCGAGGCACGGCGAAATCCGTGAACGCCCGCACCTTGGGCACCGCGAGCCGGCCCTGCGGGCAGATCAAATGCGCGGGCATCTCCGGATCCTCGTCGCCGGCCAGTACGATCTCGAGCTCGCCGCGCCCGACCTGCTCGGCCACCTGGTACGAATACATCCGCGCCACGCCGCGCCCCGCGACCGCGGACGCCACCGCCGCATAGGTGCTGTTGACGACGAGCCGCGGCGTGAACTGGACTGTCCTGGCTGCCGATGAGCCGGCCGGTGGCGCAAAGGTCCAGGAATTGGGAAGGTGCGCCATCGCCACGATCTGGTGCTTGGCGAGATCGCCGGGTTCAGCGATGCGCGGGTGCTGCTTCAGGTAGCGCGGCGCTGCGACGACGACGCGGCTGATCCCGCCGACCCGCATCGCCACCATCGCCGAATCCGCGAGAGGTCCGATGCGAAGCGCAATGTCGACACCCTCCTCGATCAGATTGACCGAACGGTCGAACAGCAGGAGCTTTGCCGACACCGTCGGATAGGCATCGAGAAATGCATCGAGGATCGGCCGCAACACCATCTCGCCCGACACCACGGGGGCAGTGATCGTGAGCAGGCCACGGGGTGCCGTGCGCGGTCCGGCCACGATGTCGTCGGCCTCCTCCAGCTCGGTGAGCACGCGACGGCAGATCGCAACATAGCGCTCGCCCTCCTCGCTCAGCTTGATCGATCGCGTCGTCCGGTGCAGCAGCTCGGCGCCGATCCGCTCCTCGAGGAAGGCGATGGCGCGGCTCACCGCCGCCGGCGAGCGGCCGAGCTTGCGCCCTGCGGCGGCCAAGCTGCCCTCGTCCACTGCAAGGACGAACACCTTCATCGCATCCAGACGATCCATGCCTACCCGTCGCCCCATCAAATTCCAGTGACAAGCTAGGCGTTCGCCCCCGCCGCGACAACCGCCGCCAAAGGCCGGTCCGGCATTCGTTCGCGCCACGTAACAGTGTCTGCCGGACAACGTGTATTCGCGGCCCGGCCGCCGCGGCGTACCTCAGCACGCAGGCCAGCCGCTGCTGGCGCAGGTTCTGAAGGCCAACAACAGGAGTCCGTCATGGGTATCGAGCAGAAGGTCGCCATCATCACCGGTGCATCGCAGGGCATTGGCGCCGCCCTGGTCCAGGGTTTTCGCGATCGCAACTATCGCGTCGTCGCAACGGCGCGTTCCATCAAGCCGTCGGGCGACGATGACATCCTCGCCGTTCCCGGCGACATCGCCGACCGGGCCACCGCCGAACGTGTGGTCTCGCAGGCCGTCGCGCGCTTTGGCCGCGTCGACACGCTGGTCAACAATGCCGGCATCTTCGTCGCAAAGCCGTTCACTCAGTACACGGCGGAAGACTACGCGGCGGTGATGGGCACCAACGTCGCGGGCTTCTTTCACATCACGCAGCTCGCCATTGCGGAGATGGAGAAGCAGGGTTCGGGTCACGTCGTCCAGATCACGACCACCCTGGCCGATCAGGCCAATTCGAATGTGCCGTCGGTGCTGGCATCGCTGAGCAAGGGCGGGCTGAACGCTGCCACCAAGTCGCTCGCGATCGAATACGCCAGGCGCGGCATCCGCGTGAACGCAGTGGCGCCCGGCGTCATCAAGTCGCCAATGCATCCCGTTGCGACGCATGCCCAGCTCGACGCGCTGCATCCGGTCGGCCACATGGGCGAGATGTCCGACATCGTCGGTGCCGTGCTCTATCTCGAGCAGGCGAGCTTCGTCACAGGCGAAATCCTGCACGTCGACGGCGGCCAGAGCGCCGGCCACTGAGCGCGGAGAAACGCCATGCCGATCGTCACCATTCAAGTGACCCGCGAAGGAACGACGCCGGAAGCGGCGTCGCTCACGGCGGAGGAAAAGGCCGCGCTGATCAAGGGATCGAGCCAGTTGCTGCTCGATGTGCTCGGCAAGCCGCTCGAGTCCACCTTCGTGGTGATCGAGGAAGTCGACACCGACAATTGGGGCTGGGGCGGCCTGCCCGTGCAGGACTTCCGGCGCCGCGGCGCCGCAAAGACAGGATGATCCGCGCGCCATTGTGCGCGCACGAGGATGACATGACCGAACTCAATGCAAACACCAGGCATCACGCCCGGCCGCATCAGCGGCCGGGATCGCAATCGACTTCGCGGCAGGCTTGGCGGTACGCCGTGGCGGGATTGTCCGCATCACTGGTCGGGCTTGGCCTCGCCCGCTTTTCCTACACGCCGCTGATCCCGGCGCTGATCGCCGCAAAATGGTTCAGCGCATCCGACGTCGTTTATCTCGGCGCCGCCAATCTCGCCGGTTACCTCGCCGGCGCGCTCGCCGCACGCGCCTTAGCCACCCGTATCGGCGCAGTCCGCGCGTTGCGGGTGATGATGCTGCTTGCCACCCTCTCCTTCTTCGCGAGTTCCACCCCGGTGTCATTCGCCTGGTTTTTCGCCTGCCGCTTTCTGTCGGGCCTCACCGGCGGAATCATCATGGTGCTGGCGGCCTCCGTCATTCTGCCGCACGTATCGGCCGCGAGGCGCGGCATCGTCGGCGGCGTGATCTTTGCCGGCGTCGGTCTTGGCGTCGCCGCATCGGGCACGCTGGTGCCGTTGCTCCTTCAACAGGGCTTGCAGCAGAGCTGGTACGGCCTCGGCGTGCTCTCTGCCGTGCTCACGCTCGCGAGCTGGTGGAATTGGCCCGCGGAGGCCAAGAGCGATGCCGCGCCTTCGCATCACGCGAAGTCCCATCAGGCCTCGCCCGCCGTCCGCGCGCTTCTGGTCCAGTATGGCCTCAACGCGGTGGCCCTGGTGCCGCACATGGTCTTCATCGTCGACTTCGTGGCGCGTGGCCTCGGCCAGGGCATTGCCGCGGGCTCGCGCTACTGGGTGCTGTACGGCCTCGGCGCCATCGTCGGCCCGCTCGTGACCGGCCATCTCGGTGACCGCTCGGGATTTGGACCGGCCTTGCGCGCCGCATTCCTGATCGAGGCGGCCGCCGTGCTGCTGCCGACCGTCAGCACCGCACCTCTCTCGCTGATCGTGTCGAGCGTGGTGGTCGGCGGCTTCACACCCGGTATCGTGCCGCTGGTGCTCGGGCGCATCCACGAACTCGTGCCGCACTCGACCGAGCAGCAGCGCGCGACATGGAGCCACGCCACAACCAGCTTTGCGCTGTTCCAGGCGGCGGCGGCCTACGGCTTCTCCTGGATCTACGCGCAGACCGGCGGCGACTATCTCGTCCTGTTCGGACTTGGTGGCGCCGCCGTGGTGCTCGCGCTTGCGATCGATCTTGGGCTCGCGCTCACCACGCGCAAGGCATAAAGCGGGCGGCGGCGTGATCAGGAATACTGCATCACGCCGTCGTCGATCCTGCCGAAGCGCAAGGAGACGATGTCGAGTGCATAGTTCTGGTACAGCCGCCACGGCTGCTTCGAGCCCTGCTTCGGCATCTTCGCGACCGAGCGCTGCACATAGCCCGAGGTGAAATCGAGCGACGGCTGCGCGGTGATCGTGGGGTCGTCATTGTGCGGCATGCACTGACGGAAATTGTGCCGGTCCATGTAGTTGATGAGCCGGCAGACATATTCGCAGGTGAGATCGCATTTCAGCGTCCAGGACGCGTTGGTGTAGCCGAAGGCCGAGGCCATGTTCGGCACGTCGGCATACATCATGCCCTTGTAGGTCAGCGTGTTGGCGAAATCGACGGCGCGGCCGTCGACGCTGACCTCGAGACCGCCGACGACCTGGAGCACCAGCCCGGTCGCCGTCACGATGATATCGGCGGCAAGCTCACGGCCGTCCTTGAGGCGGATACCGTCGCGCGTAAAAGTGTCGATCTCGCTGGTGACGACGGCGGCGCGCTGCTCGCGGATCGCCTTGAAGAGGTCGCCGTCCGGAACGAGGCAGAGCCGCTGGTCCCAGGGATTGTAGCGCGGCGTGAAATGGGTCGCGACGTCGTAGTCGGGGCCGAGCGCCATCTGCACGCCCTTGAGCACCAGCTCCTTGACCTTGGCAGGCCGGCGCCGGCTGAGCTGGAAGAAGAACATCCCCCACATCACGTTGCGCCAGCGGATGACATGATAGGCAAGCCGCGTCGGCAGATTGCGACGCAATTTGTTGGCGACGGGGTCCTGCGCAGGGCGCGACACCACGTAGGTCGGCGAGCGCTGGAGCATGGTGACCTGCTCCGCCTTCTTGGCGAGCTCAGGCACCAGCGTCACCGCGGTTGCGCCCGAGCCGATCACGACGACGCGTTTTCCCGCGTAGTCGATGTCCTCGGCCCATTTCTGCGGATGCACGATGCGGCCGGCGAAATCCGTCACGCCCGCAAACTCCGGCGTATAGCCCGCTTCGTATTTGTAATAGCCCGAGCACATGAACAGGAAATTGCAGGTGAAGCGCACGAGTTCGGTTGCACCCTCCCCCGTGATGCGCTCTGCCTCGACGGTCCAGCGCGCATCCGGCGTGGACCAGGACGCGCGCTTGACGCGATGGTGGAAGCGGATGTGCTTCTCGATGCCGTTCTCGGCTGCTGTCTCGCGCACATAGTTCAGGATCTGCGCCCCGTCGGCGATCGCCTTCGGATCGGTCCACGGCTTGAAGGAATAGCCGAGCGTGAACATGTCGCTGTCGGAGCGGACACCGGGATAGCGAAACAGGTCCCAGGTCCCGCCGATGCAGTCGCGGCCCTCGAGAATGACGTAGCTCTTGCCCGGGCACTTGCTCTGAAGATGATAGCCCGCGCCGACGCCGGACAGGCCGGCACCGACGATCAGCACGTCGAAATGTTCTGCGGCTGCGGTCATGGCGTTCTCCCCGGCACAGGATGGGCGACGCCGTGCCGAATTGCAACCGTCAGGCGGTGGCAGCGTCGTAGACAAGGGCTGTGTCGAAATACTCGTAGAATTCGATCGCCTTGCCGTCCTTGAAGCGCCAGAAATCGACCTTCGGGGTCTCAGCGACCTTCCCGGTCCTCTTATTGGTCCAGGCAGTTGAGCCGCGCGCGAAAACAGCGTCGCCCTGCGCGACGTATTCATTGATGGTGTAGTGCAGCATGCTCCAGTCAGCCAGCAGACCCTCGAAATAGCCACGCAGCTGAGCGCGGTCGTCATAGCACTTGGCAAAGGGCACCGCCGGAGCTCCCTGCGGAAGCGAGTCGAATTTGATCTGCGGGCCGATGACGCTGTCGAACCAAAAGTCGACGCTGCCGCCCTTGCTGTCGTTCCACCGACGATAGGCTTCCTTGAGCAACTGAACGTTGGCTTCGCTGGACATCGCATTCCCTCCATATGCATCTGACAATGAACGTGGGAAACGCGGCCACCCGCTTCAGAAGTGGCGGGCTTGTTCTGGCTCTACCTCTGAGCGTAGCACAATGAGGCTACAAAAAAGGCCCCGGATCGCTCCGGGGCCTTCGTGTCGCAGCTGGATACGATCTCAGTACCGGTAGTGATCCGACTTGTACGGGCCTTCCTGCTTCACGCCGATGTAGTCGGCCTGGTCCTTGCGCAGCTCAGTGAGCTTGACGCCGATCTTGGCGAGGTGGAGACGCGCGACCTTCTCGTCGAGCGACTTCGGCAGCACGTAGACTTCCTTCTTGTACTTGCCGTCCTTGTTGTTGGCGAACAGCTCGATCTGCGCCAACGTCTGGTTGGTGAAGGAGGCCGACATCACGAAGGACGGATGGCCCATCGCGTTGCCGAGGTTCACGAGGCGGCCTTCCGACAGCATGATGATGCGGTGTTTGTCGGGGAATTCGATCTCGTCGACCTGCGGCTTGATGTTGGTCCACTTCAGGTTACGCAGACCCGCGATCTGGATCTCGTTGTCGAAGTGACCGATGTTGCAGACGATGGCGCGATCCTTCATCGCACGCATGTGCTCGATGGTGATGATGTCCTTGTTGCCGGTCGCGGTGACGAAGATGTCGGCGCGGGGCGCAGCGTCTTCCATGGTCACGACCTCGTAGCCTTCCATCGCAGCCTGCAGCGCGCAGATCGGATCGACTTCCGACACCATCACGCGGCAGCCGGCCTGGCGCAGCGACGCGGCCGAGCCCTTGCCGACGTCGCCGAAGCCCGCGACCATCGCGACCTTGCCCGACATCATCACGTCGGTGCCGCGGCGGATACCGTCGACCAGCGATTCACGGCAGCCATAGAGGTTGTCGAACTTCGACTTGGTGACGCTGTCGTTGACGTTGATCGCCGGCCACAGCAGCGTGCCGGCCTTCTGCATGTCATAGAGACGATGCACGCCCGTGGTGGTCTCTTCGGAAACGCCCTTGATGCTCTTGGCGATCTCGGCGAAGTAGCCCTTCGGCTTCTCCTTGAGCTGCTTCTTCAGGAGCGCGAAGAAGACTTCCTCTTCCTCGGAGCCGGGCTTGTCGAGGAAGGCGGTGTCGCCGTTCTCGGCGCGCAGACCGAGATGGACGTACATGGTGGCGTCGCCGCCGTCATCGAGGATCATGTTCGGGTGACCGCCGCCGTGCCAGTCGAACAGCTTGGCGGTGTAGTCCCAGTAGTCTTTCAGCGTCTCGCCCTTGACTGCGAACACCGGAATGCCGGCGGCCGCGATCGCCGCCGCGGCGTGGTCCTGCGTCGAATAGATGTTGCAGGAGACCCAGCGAATGTCGGCGCCGAGGGCCGCCAGCGTCTCGATCAGCACGCCGGTCTGGATCGTCATGTGCAGCGAGCCGGCGATGCGCGCGCCCTTCAGCGGCTGCTTCGGGCCGAACTCCTCGCGGGTGGCCATCAGGCCGGGCATCTCGGTCTCGGCCAGCGAGAGTTCCTTGCGGCCGAAATCGGCGAGCGAAATGTCCTTGACGATGTAGTCGGTGAAGCCGGGCTTCGCATTCATAGCGGAGGTCCTGTTGTTGAACTGGTCGTTCCGGGTCGCCCTGGAGGGACGAACCCGGAATCTCGACATGATGGACAAGGATTCCGGGTTCACCGCTGTCGCGGCGCCCCCGGAATGACGTTGGTACTTAGACTGCGCGCTTGAGCGCTTCGACCAGGTCGGTCTTCTCCCAGGAGAAGCCGCCCTCGTTGTCGGGCGTGCGGCCGAAATGGCCGTAGGCCGAGGTGCGCGCGTAGATCGGGCGGTTGAGGTCGAGATGGCTGCGGATGCCGCGCGGGGTGAGATCCATCGCCTTGGCGGCGGCCTTCTCGAGCTGGTCCTCCGACACCTTACCGGTGCCGTGGGTGTCGATGTAGATCGACAGCGGACGCGCGACGCCGATGGCGTAGGCGAGCTGGAGGGTGCAGCGATCGGCGAGACCGGCGGCGACGATGTTCTTGGCGACGTAGCGCGCCGCGTAAGCCGCCGAACGGTCGACCTTGGTCGGATCCTTGCCGGAGAACGCACCGCCGCCGTGCGGGGCCGCGCCACCATAGGTGTCGACGATGATCTTGCGGCCGGTCAGGCCGGAATCGCCGTCCGGACCGCCGATGTAGAACTTGCCGGTCGGATTGATGTGCCAGATGGTCTTCGGCGTGATCCAGTCCTTCGGCAGCGCCTCGCGGACATAGGGCTCGACGATGTCGCGGATCTGCTTCGACGAGATGTCCTCGACCAGATGCTGGTGCGACACCACGATCTCCCGCACGCCGACCGGCTTGCCGTTCTCGTACTGCACGGTGACCTGGCTCTTGGAGTCCGGACCCAGCACCTTCTCGCGGCCGGAGTGACGCGCTTCCGAGATGAGGCGCAGGATCTTGTGGGCATAGAAGATCGGCGCGGGCATCAGATCAGGCGTCTCGTTGGTGGCGTAACCGAACATGATGCCCTGGTCGCCCGCGCCCTCTTCCTTGACCTCGCCCGGCTGCAGCGCATCGACGCCCTGCGCGATGTCGGCCGACTGCGGATGCAGCAGGATCTCGATGTCGGCCTTCTCCCAGTGGAAGCCGTCCTGCTCGTAGCCGATGTCCTTGATCGCGGCGCGCACGACGCTCTCGATCTGCTCGTTGGTGACCGACTTCGGACCGCGGGTCTCGCCGGCGATCACCACCTTGTTGGTGGTCGCGAGCGTCTCGCAGGCCGCGCGGATCTGCCACGGATCGATGCCGGCTTTCGGCCCCTCGCGGTAGAACAGATCGACGATTTCATCGGAAATCCGGTCACAGACCTTGTCGGGATGGCCCTCGGACACGGACTCGCTGGTGAAGAGATAGGACGCGCGCATCAGTAACCCCTTGTTCCGCCGTTAACCTGGCGGGCGTTTGCGATGTTTAACCTTGGATTATGTCAATCACGCCGTCGCGAGATGACGTAGGACTCGTCGAGAAACCAGAGCCCGTTGTACTTCCGCAGCACGTCCCGGGCGGCATCCAGAGTGCGGCCGTTTTGAGTCATTTCTGTCAATCGGTCGTCCTCGATCTGCGCCACATACACCGCCGCATTCCACGCTGCAAAGGCCGTCGAGGTTCCGATGGTACCCGTCACCTCGTTGGGCAGCGCTTCCATATCATACCTGAAGATCGAACGGTTGTCCGCATAAGCATTAAAATTTAGGTCGCGGCCCAACGACCCGAGCTCATACTTTACCGCGCGCAATAGCTCATGACGGCTGACCGAGAAAGGATTTTCTCCAGGCCAGATCGCCTGGATCATTTCCATGCCGGGATCGTGACCATGGGAGTGAATACCGATCAGCCGCCCGCCCGGCCGGAGCGCCCGCGCCAGCGGTGCAATGATCCGCTTTGCCCGGAAATTGACCGAGGACAGAGCGCGGTAGGGCTGGGACGCAATGACCAGGTCGAAATTGGCCTCGGTCTGGCCCGGCCGCGGAATGGTCGAATCCAGCAGGAACCTCTGGTCCTCGCGGTAGAGCACCAGGACGACGGGCCGCTCGTAGAGCGGCATGGCCGTGCGCGGGCTGATCGCGGCGCGCCAGTTCTGCTCCAGGAACGGCCTCAACTCGGCGATCTGCTGCTCGAACTCGCCCGATGAGGCGCCCCGTAGCGGAACCTCGTGCCAGACGGTGGCCGCGGCCGCCGCAGGCGATGCCGGCGTGAGCCAGGGCGCCTCGGAGTAGAACATGTTGGTGAACACGAACACCGACGCGGGATGCTCGAAAATGCGGTCCGGGACCCGCTCCAGCGTCAGCCGCAGGTCCTCGAGGCTTAGCTCCTTCCCGGCGACGTAGAACGGCATGTGCGGATAGCGCTGGTGCGTCGCGCGCAGCACCCGGGCCAGCACCGTGCCGTCGCCGACGCCCGCGTCGAAGATACGCAGCGCCGGCGGCCGCGGATGGATGCTGGCGAGCTCCAGCGCCACGCGCTCGGCGACCACCCGCTTCTCGCTGCAGGTATGGACGAACAACAGGTATTTCTGCCGGTTCTCGAAGAAGCGGAAATTGCCGCGCGGATCGCGTTTTTCCGGCGGCACCTGGAGCCCCCGCGGCGGCGGCAGGCCACCCGTCGTCGACGCGGCGATATAGGCCTGGATCCGCTCCAGCGTGTCGATCGTGATGCGCTTTCCCTCGCGCAGGCGATGGACCAGCTTCCCATCGTTCACCGCGCGCCGGCCAAACGTCGATTCCGCCATGTCCGCCGTGCGGCAGAACTCGGTGATTTGGCTGAGGATTTCGTCGTTCTTCATGAGTGGGAAAGCGGTGGGCAGAAATGTTGGGAACCAGCGTCGTAGCAAAATCTGCCCACTGAGGGAATACCCTCCCCCGCTTTACCCCATGTCCAATGACGAGCGCGTGAACCCCGGCGCACCGCCGGGCAACAAACAAGCGCTTCTCCTTCAAGGGACCACCGCCATGCGCCGCCTGCTCGTCGCGCTCTGCCTGCTCACAGCAACCCTGTGGGCCGCGCCCGCCTTCGCGCAGGCGCGCAGCCAGCTCGGGCCGCTCTGCACCACCGACACCACGCCGCCGGACCAGATGATCGACGCCTGCAACAAGATCGTCGCGCTGAGGGTGTTTCGCGGCGAGCAGCTCGCGACGATCTATTTCTGGCGTGCGGTGGGCTGGAACAAGAAGGGCGACTATTCGAAGGCGATCGCCGACACCACCGAGGCGATCCGGCTCCAGCCGAGCCAGGCGGCCTACAATCTCAGGGGATCGGCCTATTACGACAAGGGCGACTACGACATCGCGATCGCCGATTTCGACGATGCGCTGAAGCTCGGCCCGGCTGATGGCACCATCTTCCACAATCGCGGCAACGCCTGGCGCGGCAAGGGTGACTACGCCAAGGCGATTGCCGACTACGATGCCACGATCAAGCTGCAGCCCAAATCGACGTTCTCGTTCCAGAACCGCGGCCTCGCGAAGGAGGCGCTCGGCGATCTCGACGGCGCGCTTGCCGACATCAACCAGGCGATCCGGCTCGACCCGACGCTGCCGCAGCCGCTGATCAACCGCACCGCGATCTGGCGCGTGCGCGGCGATCTCGATCGCGCCATTGCCGATGGCAGCGAGGCGATCAGGCTTGCGAAAGAGAAGCCGCCCGTCAACATCATGACGCCGCCGAACAGCGTGCTGATATCAGGCTATATCCACCGCGCGCTGGCCTATGAGGCGAAGGGCGACTACGCCCATGCGCGCGACGACTACAAGGCGACGCTGGCGATCGTGGCGTCCGATGCCGGCAGCAAGGCCAACCAGGCCACCGCCAAGGTGCGGCTGTCGCTGGTGACGGATGCGCTCACCCCCATCCCGCGCGATGCGCCGTCACCGGTGACGCAGCCGGCTCCGCAGCAAACGGGCGCGGCGCCTGCGCCCTCGCCTGCCCCGGCGACGCCTGGCAAGCGCCTCGCACTGGTGATCGGCAATGGCGCCTACGCGCATGTCAAGGCGCTGCCCAATCCGGCCAACGATGCGCGCGCCGTCGCCAGGAGCCTGCGCGACATCGGCTTCACGGTGTCGGAGGGCATCGATCTCGACCGCGCAGCGATGCAGAAAGTGACGCGCGACTTCCTGCGCGAGGCGGCGCGGGCACAGGTCGCGTTAGTGTACTATGCCGGTCACGGCGTGCAGGTCGACGGCCGCAACTATCTCATTCCCGTCGACGTCGAGCTCAAGCCGGGCGCGGGCATGACGGAGGCGATGATCGACATGGACACGATCATGGCCGGCCTCGACGACCAGGTCCGCACCAACATTTTGATCTTCGATGCCTGTCGCAACAATCCGATGGCGCAGCAGGTCGCGGCCGCCGGCACCAACCGAGGCATCGAGGGCGCTTCGGGCCTCGCAGCGCCAACGAGCCTGGGCGCCGGTGCAACGCTAGGCGCGGGCACGCTGATCGCGTTCGCCACCGCGCCGGGCCAGGTCGCGCTCGATGGCGAAGGCGCCAACTCGCCGTTCTCCGCCGCCCTCTCCCGCCATCTCGGCACGCCGGGGCTGGAGGTGCAACAAATGCTGACGCGGGTGCGGGCTGAAGTGGTCTCGAGCACGAAGAACAAGCAGGTGCCGTGGTCGAACTCGTCGCTGCTGGGCGAGGTCTATCTGGCGGAGAAGTGAGGGCGGGTGAGCGCACTGGTTTTCAAGGCTGCGACGCTGCCCGCCACTCACTCGGTGTCATCGCCCGACTTGATCGGGCGATCCAGTAATCCGAGACGCCAGTAATTCACCGAGATTCCCTGCCTTCGCGGGGGATGACAGCGAATATGTGGAGAGGGCTCCCGTCACTCACGCGAGGAGCTAAGCGGGGCTTACTGGCCCCACACTTCCTTCGCGATCTCCACCGCAAGGCCGAGCTTGGCCCACTGCTCTTCCTCGGAGAGGATGTTGCCTTCCTCGGTTGAGGCAAAGCCGCACTGCGGCGACAGCGCGAGTTGCTCCAGCGGCGCGAATTTGGCGGCCTCTTCGAGGCGACGCTTGATGTCGTCCTTTTTCTCGAGCTCGCCAAACTTCGAGGTGATGACGCCGACGACGACGACCTTGTTGCCCTTGGGCAGGAAGCGCAGCGGCTCGAAGCCGCCGGCGCGGTCAGAGTCGTATTCGAGGAAGTAGCCATCGTAATTGGTGCCGGCCAGCATGGTCTCGGCCACGGGCTCGTAGCCGCCCGAAGAAATCCAGGTCGAGCGGAAATTGCCGCGGCAGACATGCGTCGTCACCACCATGTCGGCCGGCTTCTCGGCCAGCGCGTAATTGATGACGCGCGCATAGATCTGCTGGAGACCCTCGGGATTGTCGCCGCGCTCGCGCGCCTTCTTCGATTCGTCCTGCGAGCAGAGATAGGCCCACACGGTGTCGTCGAACTGAAGATAGCGGCAGCCGGCATCGTAAAACGCCTTCACGGCCTTGCGGTAGGTCTTGCCGAGGTCTTCGTAGAACGCGTCGAGATCAGGATAGACGTCCTTGGAGATCGCCTTGCGGCCGCCGCGGAAGTGCAGCACGGCCGGCGAGGGAATCGTCATCTTGGCGGTGACATGGGCCTGGTCGGCGGACTTCTTCAGGAAGCGGAAGTGATCCAGCATCGGATGGTCGTCGGGGAAGTCGAGCTTGCCGATCACGCGGACCGCGTCATGCCGCGTCTCGACGCCCGCGAACTGGATGCCCGTATCCGGGTGAAACATTTCGCAGCCGGTGAGCTTGGCCAGGAAATCGAAGTGCCACCAGGAGCGGCGGAATTCGCCGTCGGTCGCGAGCTTCAGGCCGATCGAGGCCTGCTTGTGCACGACCTTCTCGATCTCCATGTCCTCGATCTTGCGCAGATCGTCAGCCGAGATCTCGCCCTTCTCGAGCCTGGCGCGGGCTTCCTTGATCTTCGCGGGACGCAAGAGGCTGCCGACCTCGTCGGCGCGGAAGGGGGCTTTGGTTCGCTGCATTTTCTACTCCCGGGTATTTTCTATAGCGTTTTCAAGCGAAGTGGGTACCGGTTCGCGTTAAGAAAACGCGTCAGAGCACTTAGTGGGCCGCCGCCCCTGCGACGCCGAGGTGGCGCTCGAGAACCGACGGGTCGGCCTTCAGCGCGGCGCTCGGGGCGTCGTGGACGATCGTTCCGCGCTCCAATATCACAACACGGTCGGCGAGCCCCAGAATCTTTTGCGCGTTCTGCTCGACGATGATCGAGCAGATGCCGCCCGCCCGGGTGATGGTGCCGATCGCCTTCAGAAGCTCCTCGACGATGATGGGGGCGAGGCCCTCGGTCGGCTCGTCCAGCAGCAGAACTTTGGGGTTGAGGGTCAGCGCCCGGCCGATCGCCAGCATCTGCTGCTCGCCACCAGAGAGCTGGTTGCCGAAATTGGTCCGCCGCTCCTTCAGCCGCGGGAACATCTCGTAGACCCTCTCGACCGTCCAGGGGCCGGGCTGCGCCACCGCGGTCATGTTTTCTTCCACCGTCAGCGAGCGGAAGATGTTGCGCTCCTGCGGCACCCAGCCAATGCCGGCCCGCGCCCGCTGATCGGGCCGCAAGCTCGTGACATCGGTGCCGGCGAGCGCGACCGAGCCGGAGAAACGGCGGGTCACGCCGACGATGGAGTTGATCAGCGTGGTCTTGCCGGTGCCGTTGCGGCCCAGCAACGCAAGCACCTGTCCCTCGGCGAGGCGCAGGGACATGTTGGGCAGCACCACCGCCTCGCCATAGCCGGCGCGCAGGGCGTCGATCGCGAGCAGGTCAGACATTGACCGCCTCCTCGCCGAGATAGACGGCCTTGACCTGCGGGTCGCGCGCGACCACGTCGGGCGGACCTTCGGTGAGCAGCGCGCCCGAGACCAATACCGAGATGCGGTCGGCGAAGGAGAAGACGAGGTCCATGTCGTGCTCGATCAGGAGCACGGTCACGTCGCGCGGCAGGCTGCCTACGACCGCAAGAATGTCGTGGCGTTCGCTCTCCGGCACGCCGGCGGCAGGCTCGTCGAGCAGCAGCACGCGCGGCTTGGCGGCGATCGCGACCGCGATCTCGAGCAGGCGTTGCTTGCCGTAAGGCAGCGTCACGGTCTCTTCGTTCATCACGTCGAGCAGATGGAAGCGCCTCAGGAGATCGGCGATCTCGCCATTGACGTCGCTCCGCGTGCCCATCCGCCGCCACCAGTCGCCGCCATGGCCGAGGCGCTCGGAAACGGCGAGGCCGATGGTCTCGAGCGGGGTCAGGTCGGGATAGAGCTGGTTGATCTGGAAGGTGCGCGACAGGCCGCGCAGCACGCGCTTGTGCACCGGCAGATCGGTAATGTCCTGGCCTTCGAGCAGGATCCGGCCCGAGTTCGGCTTCAGCACGCCGGTCAGTTGGTTGATCACAGTGGTCTTGCCGGCGCCGTTCGGGCCGATCAGCGCGTGGCGGGCGCCCTGCTCGATCTTGAGCGACAGGTCCCGCGTCACGCGCAGGCCGCCGAACTGCTTTTCGAGGTTCTGGGTTTCGAGCGCGATGGTCATGCGTCGCTCTCCGGCACGGCAACGACGGCCTTGCGTCCGGCAACCTGCTTGATGACCAGGTTCGGCACGTACAGCACCCAGCGATGCAGGCGCTGGCGGCCGACCAGCACGATCACGACCAGCACGAGACCGATCCAGAACTGCCAATATTGCGGGGTGATGGTGGAGAACAATTCCTGGAGCATGCGGAACACCACCGCGCCGACCAGCCCGCCATAGAGATAGCCGGTCCCGCCGATGACGAGCACCAGCATCAAATCGGCAGAGCGCTCGAAGGCGAACACGTCGAGGGAGGCGATCGCCGTGGTCTGGGTGAACAGCGCGCCCGCAATGCCGGCATAGAACGCCGCGAGCGTGTAGATCGCGATCAGGCGGCGGTTGACAGGGATGCCGATGGCGGCTGCGCGCAGCGGATTGTTCTTGATCGCGCGCAGCGACAGCCCGAACGGCGAATGCACGACGCGGCGGGCGAACAGGAACAACAGGAACAGCACCGCCAGCGAGTAGAAGAAGCCGGTCTTGCCGAACATGTCGAACGGAATCTCGCCGAAGATCGGCTGCATCTCGATGCCCTGGAGGCCGTCGGTGCCGCCGGTGATGTTGGAGAAGCGCTCGGCGAGCGCTTCCAGCAGCAGCGCGATGCCGAGCGTGACCATCAGCCGGGTCAGATCGACGCCCCGGATCACCAGGAAGCTAGTGGCGAAACCCAGCACCATCGCGGCAAGGCCGGCTACGATCAGCGCGAGCACGGGCTCGTTGATGATCCCATGCAAGGCGAGGAGCCCCGCGGCGTAGGCGCCGACGCCGAAGAAAGCGGCGTGGCCGAGCGAGACGATGCCGGCATAACCGAGGATGAGATCGAGCGACATCGCGAACAGCGCCAGCCGCAGGATGTCGGTCATGATCAGATAGCGCGTGGGGAATGCGAAGCCGCAGGCCAGCACGACGAGCCAGAAGGCGACTTCGCCGTAGTGCCAGCGCGCCTGGCGCTGGGCGTGATAACCGACGTCGGAGGAAGCGCTCATGGCGGCCTCAACGCGCGGCCGTGCGGCCGAACAGGCCGTTCGGGCGCCAGATCAGGATCACGATCATCATGGTGTAGATCACGAAGGGGCCCATCTTCGGCACGTAATATTTGCCGGCGACGTCGCCGATGCCGAGCAGGAGCGAGGCCAGGAACGGCCCGGTGATCGAGGACGAGCCGCCGACGGTGACCACGATCAGGAAGTAGATCATGAACTTCAGCGGGAAATACGGATCGAGGCCGAGGATCTCGGCGCTTAGCGCGCCGCCGAGACCGGCGAGCCCGCAACCGAAGGCAAAGGTGAAGGCGAACACCTGCGGCACGTTGATGCCAAGGCCGCTCGCGGCACGGGGATCATCGACCGCGGCGCGCAGCCGGCTGCCGAAACGGGTCTTGGCCAGCACCATCTGGAGACCAATGGTGAGCAGGCCGCAGATCACGATGATCATCAACCGGTAGCGGCCGATACCGACGCCGAACACGTCGAACTGGCCCTGGAGCGCAGCCGGCAAATTGATGAAGACGCGCGACGAGCCCTGGATGTAGTCGACGGCCGCGACCGACATGAACGTGAGACCGATCGTGAACAGCACCTGGTCGAGATGGCTGCGCGTATAGAGATGGCGGTAGAGCGTTCGCTCCAGCACGATGCCGATCGCAGCCGACGAGACGAAGGCGAGCGGCAGTGCTGCGAAGAACGGCCAGCCCATCCGGTTGACCAGGACCATGCAGACATAGCCGCCGGCCATGGCGAAGGCGCCGTGGGCGAGATTGACGAAGTTCATCAGGCCGAGCGTGACCGCAAGCCCGCAAGCGAGCACGAACAGCAGCATGCCGTAGGCAACGCCATCGAACAGGTTGGTGAGGATAGAGGTCATCGGAAGCCGGGTGAACCCTGGTAATCACTCGTCATTCCGGGGCAGCGCGCAGCGCTGAACCCGGAATCCATTTCCATCACGTCGAGATCCCCGATGCGCGCTAAGCGCGCTCGGGGATGACGCGCTTTCGCGCGTCACTTCTTGGTCTTGCCGAGATCCTTGACGGCTTCGAAGGTCGCGAACTCGACATTATAGAGCTCGCCGTCGACCTTCTCGACCTTGCGGATGTAGATGTTCTGCACGATGTCGCGGGTCTCGGGGTCGATCGAGATCGGGCCGCGCGGGCTTTCCCACTTCTGGCCCTTCATGGCTTCGACCAGCTTGGTGCCGTCGGTGTCGCCATTGGTCTTCTTCAGCGCCTCGTAGATGAGGTGGATGCCGTCATAGCCGCTCACGGCCATGAAGCCCGGACGGTTGCCGAAGGCCTTCTTGTAGGCCGCGACGAAATCCTTGTTCATCTGCGAGGGATGCGCCGCGGAATACAGATGCGCGGTGACCGTGCCGAGCACGGCATCGCCCATGTTGTTGAGCAGGTCGTCGTCGGTGACGTCGCCCGGTCCGATCACCTTGATGCCGGCCTTGTCGAGGCCGCGCTCGGCATACTGCTTCATGAAATTGCCGCCCTGGCCGGCCGGCACGAACACGAAGATCGCGTCGGGCTTGGCGTCCTTCATGCGCTGGAGGAACGGCGCGAAATCGGGATTGGCGAGCGGCGTCTTCACCTCTTCGACCACCTCACCGCCGCCGGCAGTGAAATTCTGCTTGAAGAAGTTCAGCGCGTCGTTGCCCGGCGCGTAGTCGGAGGTGAGCGTCGCCACCTTCTTGATGCCGTTCTTCACCGCCCAGTCGGCGATGATGGTCGAGGACTGCGCCAGCGTGAAGCTGGTGCGCACGATGTAGGGCGAGCGCTCGGTGATGATGGAGGTGCCGGCCGCCATCACGACTTCCGGGATCTTGGCCTGGGTTGCGAGCGGCGCGGCCGCGAGCGCGGCTGGCGTCACGCCGAAGCCGGCGATGAAATTGACCTTGTCGTTGACGATCAGCTCCTGCGCGGCCGTCTTGGTCTTGTCCGGAATCGCGGCGTCGTCCTTGAGGATGATCTCGATCTTCTTGCCGGCGACGGTGTCGCCCTTCTGCTGCATGTAGAGCTTGATCGCGTTCTCGATCTGCTTGCCGGTCGAGGCCTGGCCGCCGGTCATCGGCAGGATCAGGCCGACCTTGACGGTGTCCTCGGCCTTGGCCGGCACGATGGCCGCAAGGCCCGCGATGGCGGCCGCTGCTGCGGTCCAAGAGACCTTGTAAGAAAACGTCTTCCGTTCGAACATCAGATGTCCCTCCCCTTCATTCCTGACCTCTTGCGCCGGACCGAGTGCCCGGTCCTTGGCTCAACCTTAGCTCACGCACGCGCGATGTCGCGCCACATGGCGTCTTTCGCGCCCTTATTGTCAATCGGACGTTTGGCGACCATTCGGCGCAAGCCGCGCGTCCCGATTGCCGACGACAGGAGCGATGCCTTGGTTACGTCGGGGTAACCCGAGCATCCCCATCCCGGTCGTTCCTATTTGTACGAATGTACAAATAAAATGGACCTGTCAACGAAAAAGCCCCGCCGCCGACCAAGCCAGTTTGTCGCGCGCCCCTTGCCACAGTCTAGAAAGCGGCCGGCCGCGTGGATGGAGGATTTCGTCTTTCTTTTGCAGAATTCGGACACCGGCGAGGCTTCGGCTCACCGCAAATCGGTAGTTAATTACCTACCTCGAATAAGTCTATTTTACCTTGTTGAAGACTACTCTTCCCGCGCCAGCCTAACCCGGCGCCCAACCTGACTGAATTCGCGCGCGCACAATGCTCAAACCCTTCCGCTCCGTCCTCACCCTCGTAGCGCTCGCCGCGGGGCTGTCCGGCTGCGGCACCGTCAACGAAAAGCTGTCCGCCGGCATGGGCGACTACGTCCCGCAATGGGCCGGTGGCCTGCCGGCCGACGCACCGCCGCGGCCCGGCACGCCGCAATACGACGCCTACATGAAAGAGCGCGAACGCAAGCGGCTGCTGCCGGCGGCCGATCGCGAGAAGGAAGAGCAGGCGCAGAAGGGTGCGACGGGGTCCACGTCGGGCGGTGCGGTGCGCTGAGGCACGACAACGATCTCGCTGTCACTCCGGGGCGGCTCGCAGAGGCGACCTATGGTGCGCAATTGCGCACCGGGGAATCTCGAGGTTCCGGATTCGCGCGTCGCGCGCTCCGGAACGACGGGCAATCAATCCATGAACACCACGGTCTTGCGGCCGTTGAGGATGACGCGGTCGTCGAGGTGGTAGCGGATCGCGCGGGCCAGCACGCGCCGCTCGATATCGCGGCCCTTGCGGACGAGATCCTCCGGCGTGTCGCGGTGGCTGATGCGCTCGACGTCCTGATCGACGATCGGGCCTTCGTCGAGGTCGCGCGTGACGTAATGGGCGGTGGCGCCGATCAGCTTGACGCCGCGCTCATGGGCCTGGTGATAGGGCTTTGCGCCCTTGAAGCCCGGCAGGAACGAGTGGTGGATGTTGATGCAGCGGCCGGAAAGCTTGGCAGAAAGATCGTCCGACAGGATCTGCATGTAGCGCGCGAGCACGACGAGATCGGTGCCGGTCTTGGCGACGAGATCGAGGATCTGCGCCTCCTGCTCGCGCTTGGTCTCCTTGGTGACAGGCAGATGGTGGAACGGGATGCCGCCGAAATCGAGCCCGGCATAGACCTCGCGCGGATGGTTGGAGACGATTGCGGTCGGGACCATCGGCAGCTCGCCGGTGCGCCAGCGATAGAGGATGTCGACCAGGCAATGGTCGGACTTCGACACCAGCAGCATCACCTTGCGATGCGCGGCACGGTCGCGCATCTGCCAATCCATGCCGAAACGCTCCGCGATCGCGGCAAAGCCGGTTTGGAGCGCCGACAGCTCCACGGCGAGATCGGCGGCGGTGAACACCACGCGCATGAAGAACTTCTTGGTCTCGACGTCGTCGAACTGCTGGGCATCGAGAATGTTCTGTCCGTTGTGGGCCAGGAAGGTCGACACCGCCGAGACGATGCCGGGACGATCCGGACAGGACAGGGTCAGGACATATTGATGATCGGGCATGGCTCTTGATGAAGGTTTGTGCAACGGGGTGCGGAGCGACCCGCGATTTGCGCCCTGCTCTATCACCGACCCTGCCCTTGCGCCAATCCCAAGACTTGATCCCAAGACTTTGATCCCAAGACTTGCTTCTACATAAAGCGCGGAGTCAGGATGAACGGACCATTGCAGTTTACCGCCGGAGCACACCCATGGCCGACCGCTTGAACGGCTACCGCATCCTGATCCTGGAGACGCGCGAGGAGGCGCAGTTTTCAAAGCTTCTGGCGGAGCAAGGTGCCGAAGTCGTGCAGTGCCCGATGTTCTCCATTCACGACGCGCCCGATCCCGCCCCGGTCGAGGCCTGGATCCGCCGCGCCATCGACCAACCCTTTGACGACCTCGTGCTGATGACGGGCGAAGGCCTGCGGCGGATCATGAAGCTCGCGCGGACCCGTGGTCTCGACCAAGCTCTGGTCGCAGCGCTTGCCAAGTCGCGAAAATTCACCCGCGGCCCGAAGCCCGGCAAGGCGTTGCGCGAGATCTCCCTCGATGCGCAGCAGACCACGGAGAAGCCGACCACCGAGGGCGTGATCGAAATGCTGGGCAGGCTCGATCTGAACGGGCGACGCGTCGGCCTTCAGCTTTATCCGGACAAGGATCACAGCGCACTGACCGGCGCGCTTGCCGCCCAAGGCGCCGATGTCGACACCGTGCTGCCTTATGCCTACGATTCCAAGGCGGCGGATGCCAACATCGTCGCCGCCATCGACGACATGGCCGAGGGGCGGATCGATTCCATCGCGCTGACCAATCTTGGCCAGGTCCGCCGCCTCGTGGAAGCCGCGAAGGCACACGGCAGCGAGGCGAAGTTGCGCGCGGGGTTGGAGCGGACGCTGATCGCGTCAGTGGGCCCTGCGGTGTCGGGAGAGCTCGCCGCGCATGGCCTGCGCACGGACATCGCGCCGGCGGAAGACCACTATTTCATGCGCCCGCTGATCTCGGCGATGGCGGCAGCGCTCGCCGAGAAGCGGCCGAAGGTGGCGGGTTAATCACCAGCCGACGATGCCTAGCTCGCCACCTGCGATGCGGCCGACATCAACTCCTGAGGGCTCGGAGCCCCGAACATGCGGTGGCCGCCTTCAGGAACCTCGGTGAAGGTCCAGCGCACGATCCCCTCGCGATCGAGCAGGAACTGGCCGAACAGCTGGCCCTGGCCCGTTGCCGCCATGCGCTGATCGGCCTCCATCATCTCGTAACCGTCCTTATTGTTGAGCTGCTCGGCGGCCGCCAAGCGATTCATTGGCCCGGGCAACTCCCCGGGCATGTCCACCTGCATGCTCTTGACGACGTCCATACCCACCTTGCGCGGCCACTCGGTTTCGTTCTCCGTAAACTCGATAGTGGGCAGGCCGAACGCGCGGTGCGAGACCCGCTCGGGGTCGGACGCGGCGAGCAGATTGGGCAAGGGATGATAGCGGAAGTAGAGCCGCGCGCGTTCGATGGGCGTATTGACGACCGTGAGACTTTCGACGCCCTTGTCGCGCAGGGCTGCGTCAAGCTGCGCCTGTGCCGCGATGTGGCGCCGACAGAACGGGCAGTGCAGCCCGCGAAACAAGCCGATCAATATCGGACTGTGCCCGCGAAAATCCTGGAGCGAGATCGTTCCGTCGCGTGTGATGGCGTCCAGCACGATGTCCGGTGCGCGATCGCCCGGTTGAAGCGGTCCATCGACATGAAGTTCTGGCATGGTTGAACTCCTTCATATGACCTAGTCAAGAAATGGCAGTACGATCAGCCCGGCGGGATCAAGCCCGTGGCGGGCGCAGACATCATGCGCCAGCGCGAAATATCGGTCGGCCTCGGGCATGTCGCCTCGATCAAGGCTCAGCGTCGCAAGACCATCATAGCATGGAAAGAGCTGCTGCGGTTCGCCGGTTTCGTTCGCCACCTCGATTGCCTCATTGTAGCAGAGGGCGGCCAGATCGGGGCGGAAGTGGCATTGATGGATTTGCCCGAGCACGATCAAGGGCACGGAGAGATGCTCGCGCTGATCGAGCGCACGGTCGATTTCGATCGCCTTCTCGGCAGCCGGTACCCCTTCCTCGGTACATCTGTCCGTGAAGGTGCAACAGGCAACGGCAAAATTGGCGAGAAGACGCGCCTGGAAGCCGAGATCCCCGATCCGACGCGCGACATCGAGTCCGCACCGGCAGACCTCCACGGCTTTCGCCGGGTCGACGATCGTGTAGAGCACACCGAGATTGGTGTAGCCGCGGCAGGCTACGTTGAGGAGGCCGGCGGCTTCGGCGGCTGCAACGCTTTGCTCCACCTCGCGCACCGCCTCCGCGTGTCGTCCAAGCCGCGCCAGCGCAACGCCCTTGGTGTTGAGGGCCTCCGCAATGGCGCGTGCCGCCTCGAGACCGGCCTGCTCGTCCGCGTCCGCGGGGGCGGACCGTGCATAGCCGAGCGCCTCGTCTGCCCATCTTGCGGCGGCCACGTGATCGCCGGTCCGAAACGCGAGACGGCCGCGCTCCTGCAGGAGATGCGCCCACTCGATGGGCGCGTCGATCCCTCCAAGCAGGTTGGCCGCCTCGGCGTAATGCGTCTCTGCCTTGATCCGCTTGCCGGCGTCCCACAGCAATCGGCCAAGCTTGCGAAGGATTCGCGCTTCGCCGATCCGGTCCTGGATGGCGCGGTGCCCCTCAAACGCGCTCTGATAGTGCTCCTCGGCCGTGTTCCGGCGGCCAGCCGCGGCACAGAGGTCCGCAATCCGCTCGTACAGGACCAGACGTTCCGGCTCCCGCTCGCCGCCGGTCAACAGCACGGCGAGGGCCTGTTGGTAGAGACGGATGGCATCGTCATTGGCATAGCTGGCGCGAGCGCGATCGGCGGCCGCGCGCAGATAGCGCGCGCCTTTCGGCTTGCTCGCGCTCAGACTGAAGTGATGTCCGAGCAGGATGAGATCTTCGAGGCGCTCGGGCTCATGGCCATAGAGCCTCTCGAGCGCCCCGCCGATCCGTCCATGAAGCTCGATCCGGCGCTGCAGAAGCAGGTTTTGATAGATCACGTCCTGAAGCATGGTCTGCGTGAAGCGGTAGGTCCGCAGCGAAATCGAGTTCGCGCCCGCGATCTCCTCGATGATCTCCGCGTCGCACAGAAGCTCGAGCCCTGCTTCAACCCTTGCCGGCTCGGTTGCCGCCGCACCGAGAGCGGCCGCATCAAACCGCGGGCCGATTACGGCGGCTTCCTGTGCCAGGCGGCGCACCTGATGCGGCAACCGGTCCAGACGCGCCAGCAGCAATGCCTGAATGCTTGCCGGAATATCGGCGGAGGCTTCATCCGACTTCATCCGCCACTGCGCGCCGTCGCGCTCCAGGGTGCCGGCTTCGATCAGGCCGCGTATGATCTCCTCGAGGAAAAGCGGATTGCCGCCGGCGCGATCGAGGATTCGACCGAACAGACCTCCCGGCGGTTCACGCCAACCGTGACTGAAATAGGCCGCGAGCAGCCTTTGTCCGTCGGCGTCGCCAAGCGGGGGCAGCCGAAGGGTCGTGTGACTGATCCTGCTCGAACCGAACTGGTCCAGTTCCAGCATCGGCCGATGCGTAAACAGCAGCATCAGCCGCGTCCGCTCCAGCCGATCCATCAGGAACCGCAACGCTTCAAGCGACACCGCGTCGGCCCAGTGCAGATCCTCGACGATGATCAGCAGTGGCGACAGTGCCAGGCGGCGTTCGAAGACGGTGCGAATCGCGAAGAATATCTGCCGGCGGAGCTGTTCGGGCTCGACATGCCTGAGCGCGGCGTTGGGGTCGCCGAGGCCGAGGACGTGCAGATAGAGGGGCATCAGGCGGTCGGCCTCGTCGGTCGCGAGGCCAAGCTCCGACAGCGCTTCGGCGACCTTCGCCTCCGCCTCTGCGGCGCCCGCCTTCTGCGCGATGCCATAGGCGCTACGCAGCACGGCGGCGAGCGTGCCGTAGGATTGTTCGCCGAGCGGCGAGCACGCCGCGTGCCGGATCGCCACGCCGGCGAATCGATCCTGATCGCGAATGCGCGCAACGAATTCGCTGACCAGGCGCGTTTTCCCGATGCCGGCTTCACCGACCAGCCGCACCAGTTGAGCCGCGCCCCCGCACGCGCGATCAAGGCTGCCGATCAGGCGCGCAAGCTCGGCGTCGCGTCCGATCAACGGCGCATTGAGACCCAGCATGTCGAGACCGCGCGCCGCACGGGGCGTGTCGAGCGGCTCCTTCAGACGGTGGACCAGCACGCTGCCCATCTTGCCCTTCAGCGAGACCTCGCCAAGCGAGTCATAGGAGAACGCATGCCGCGTCAGACGGTGGGTCAACGGCCCGACCAGCACCTCGCCCGGAGCCGCCATCGATTGTAGCCGCTGGGCGGTGTTCACCGTGTCGCCGGTCACCGAATAGGATTTGGAAACACCCGCACCGAGCCCGCCCGCGACGACGTGCCCGGTGTTGATGCCGACATGGAGCAGCAGCGGTGAACCGGCATACGCCTCCGCGCGTTCGCTGAGGCGCGCCGTCCGGCCGATCATGTCGAGGGCAGCGCGCACCGCTCGCTCCGGGTCGTCCTCGTGCGCCGCCGGCGCACCAAACAGAGCCAGCAGCGCATCGCCGATGAATTTGTCCACGAAGCCGCCAAAACTTTGCACCGCGGCCGTCAACTCCTCGAACAATGCGTTTTGAAGCGTCTGCATGACCTCGGGGTCGAGCCGCTCGCTCATCGCAGTGAAGCCGCTGAGGTCGGCAAACAGCACGGTGATGGTACGGCGGTTCGCCTCGCTGTCGATCTTGTCCGACGGAGCTCGAAATACGGCTTGAGCGTCCTCCGCCGGCACGAGCGGCGGAGACGAGGACCGGATCGGGAGCGTCGTCGGGCTCGTCCGCGCCGATGCCTGCCCGCCGCCTGTAGAGGCCTCAGAGACGAAGGCACCGCATTTCGGGCAATAGGCGAAATCCGGCGCGCATGGAAAGCCGCAGCCGGGGCACGCGTTCGGCTGCTTCGTGCCGCACTTCGGGCAGAAGGCAAAGCCGCTCTGGACCTCTAAACCACAGCAAGAGCAGTTCATGGGTCATGACCTCGCGGAAGCCGCGATGGCGCGAGCTCCCGGACCTGCCGGATGGGCCCAGGAACCTGGCAAGCATGGGCTCCTCGCACGGGAAGAGCAAGCGGTGGTTGGTCGACCTCTCCGTATCGGCTGGGCGACGAAGCGATGCTGCGGGCGCACTGGCGCACCGCGCGTCGTCGGCAAGCATGGCGGCATGCGGTAGCACCAATTGACAGGGGCATGGCCGGAGCTACCCTGCCGAACAGAAGAACAAGAATAAGGGGGAATCATCGTGAAACCCGTCATCGCATCTTGAGCACATCCGCACGACCTTCCGCACTCGCGCCATTCCGCATCCGCAACTATCGCTTCCAGTGGCCGTCCGACCTGCTCACCTCCTGGGCGTTCGAGATCGAGACGCTGGTGCTCGGCTGGTACATCCTGGTCGAGACCGGCTCGGTGTTGCTGCTGACCGTGCTTGCCTCGCTCCAGTTCGTCGGGACGCTCGTCGCGCCGGTGTTCGGCATGATCGGCGACCGCATCGGTCATCGCGATCTCCTGGTCGTGATGCGCCTCGTCTATACGGTGCTCGCCTCGACCATCATGGTGCTGGCGCTGACCGGCCATCTGGCGCCGCTCAACGTCATGATCATCGTGACGATCATGGGCCTGATCCGCTCCTCCGATCTCGGCCTTCGCAGCGCGTTGCTCGCCGACATCATGCCGGCCGAGCTTTTGATCGGCGCGATCAGCCTGTCACGCACGACCCAGGACAGCGCGCGCATTGCCGGAGCGCTGACGGGAGCCGGGCTGTTTGCCGTGCTTGGCATTGGGCTCGTTTATGCGGCGGTCGCCGGCCTCTATCTGGTTGCTGCGATTTTCATGTTCTGCCTGACCCGGCCGGAAAGGTCCGTTGCCACGACCGATCTGCCGGCGAACAGCCGCGCCGTTTCAAAACTGCTCGACGAACTGAAGGAAGGGATCGTCTACGCCTGGAACGGCCCGGGCATGGGTGCGGCGCTGTGCGTCGCCTTCCTCGCCAATCTCACCGCATTTCCCTTCACCGGAGGATTGCTGCCCTATATCGCGCGCGAAATTTTCCAGACCGACCAGACCGGCCTCGGCTATCTCTCGGCGAGCTTCGCCGTCGGCTCGCTGATCGGCTCCATCACGCTCAGCCTGGTCGGCGGACTGCGCATTGCCCGGCTCCTGATCTGTGCGACGCTGGCCTGGTACACCTTGCTGCTGGTGTTCGTCGAGATCAGGACCATGCCTGTCGCCATGGCTTGCCTCGTTCTCGCCGGCATCGCCCAGAGCATGTCCATGATCTCGGCAGCCGTGATCCTGATGCGTACGGCCAGCGCACATCTGCGCGGGCGCGTGATGGGCGTGCGCATGATGGTGATCTACGGCCTGCCGCTCGGCTTGCTCGCGGCCGGCAGTCTGATCGACATCATCGGCTATTCCGCGACGGGTTCGCTCTATGCCGTCGCGGGCTTCATCGCGATGCTGGCGATCGCGATCCACTGGCGCGCCGACCTCTGGCCGCTCCACGCCCCCGCCAATGCACGCTAGGGCCTTGCAGACATTGAAAGGTCTGTTGAGGGTCAAAGCACGATATCAAGAAGCTTCACAGACATTTCCGCTTCACCCCGAAAAGCGGATTGAGTGATCAGGTCACGCAACGGCCGGGCTGCAGGAGCCTTGCGACTTCCGTGAGCGTGCTGACCATGGGCTCGCAGGCGACTGTCGGCTTACGGCTCTGATTCCACAGCGGCGTCTTGGTGATGCGGGCCTGCGCAAATGGAATACGCATCAGGACCGATGTATCGGCTTGATCGTTCAAGCGCAGGGAAACCGTTTTCGTCTGGACTGCGAACGGCTTGGGGGCAGCAAGATGATCTGCCTTGCCGGCGCGATTGACGATGTGACCTGGCTGTTCAGAGCCCGCCTGCCAGCGGTCTCCGAGGTCGTGACCTGAAGCGAGTTGCACGGCACCGATCGTCAATACTGTCGCGAGAGCACCCAAAAAAGCTTTGCGAATCTGTGACATGGCTTCGCTCCCCGCCCCATGGCGATCGTCGTTCTTTGTGCTGTGCCCCTTTGCCCATCGCTTCCAATACTTTCTTAAACGTCCGACTGTTTCACCATGCCTTCGTGAAGGCCGGAAAATGGTTTCATCCCGGCGGATTTTGTTTCGTCACCCCCCGAACACTACCCGGCAACAGCTGGACACGGCCGCACGGCGGCGGCTACCCCTGAGGTAGCGGCGATCGTTGGCCGAGGTCCGCAACCGGTCACAAGCAGTCGATGCCGACCGAACAGGGCAACTTCCGCTTAAGCCTCGGAAGCTGACGTTTAGGAGTACGCGCGCTAGTCCCCGTAGCCGCGCAGCCGCTCGACATCGAGAATGGTGACGCCGCCATATTCGAGCCGCAGCAGCCCCTCCTTCTCCAGCCGGTTTAGCGCGCGGTTGGCGTTCTGCCGTGACATGCCCGAGAGCGCACCGATCTCCTCCTGGGTGATTTCCAGATGTGCAGTGGATTCCGGATAGAGGATCGGATTGAACAGCGAGGCGATGCTGCGCGCGAGACGCGCGGTGGCATCCAGCGTGCGGTTGACCTCGAGCATGCCGATGAACTGGCCGAGCCGCTCGTTGAGCTGGCGCACCAGGAAGCGGTTGAAGCCGACGCTATTCTCGAACAGCCACATGAAGGCGCTGCGTTCCATCAGCGCGACGCGGCTGTCGCGCAGCGCGACCACGTCGTAGCGGCGCGGCTCGTTCTTGAGCACGCTGCCCTCGCCGAACCAGGCCCCGGCCGTCAGCCCCGCAAGGCTCGTCTCCTTGCCGTCGCGCGAGACCCCGCCCATCCGTGCCAGGCCGCTCACCATGCCCGCCCAATAGCCGAACGTGTCGCCGCGCATGAACACGGTCTCGCCGGTGCGGTAGGACCGTTCCGTGATTCCGGCGCGTGCGACCTCGATCTCCGCTTCCGTGAGCTCGCGCGACCAGGCGGCGACCCGCTTCAGTTGATCCTCTGAAATCATGATGCCGAAGCCAGCCGCACCGTTCGCCACCCAATCTCTCTGCTGCACTGCAACACGATCGCTTCGACCACCATCCGACGAAAGATGAAGGCCACTCCCGCCTGAAAAAACTTTGTCGCAGAATTGTCAGGCGGGAGACATTTCAAAATAGCGCTTTCCCCTATTGAGGACCACCTTGGGTGATGCGGCTTTTGATCCCGATCGGGAGCAAGAGTGGCGCGGCGCCGGTCGAGACCAATAGCTGCATGGCCTCACCGGCACGGCCGTACTAGGATCGCCCGACAGGAACGGACGAAGAGCGCCGCTGAATGCGCCATCACCGGGAGGGATTTGTTGGTGGCTACCAGTCTCGAAGTGCGCGGCGTGTCCTTGCGATTCGGCGGCGTCCGTGCGCTGACCGATGTCAGCTTTGCGATCAATGACGGCGAGCTGTTCTCGATCATCGGCCCCAACGGCGCCGGCAAGACCTCGATCGTGAATTGTATTTCCGGTCGCTACAAGCCGACCGAGGGCCAGCTGTTCTACCGGGGCCGCGACATCACAGGGCTGACGCCGAACGCGCGCCCCACGCTCGGCATCGGCCGCACCTTCCAGAATCTGGCCCTGTTCCACCACATGAGTGTGCTCGACAACATCATGGTCGGGCGCCATCACCTCCTGAAGAACAATTTCCTCACGGGATCGCTGTACTGGCTCACCGGCGCGCGCAAGGAAGAACTCGAGCACCGCCGCAAGGTCGAGGAGATCATCGACTTCCTCGATCTCCAGTCGGTGCGAAAGGCGCAAGCCGGCACCCTCTCCTACGGCCTGCGCAAACGCGTCGAGCTCGCCCGTGCCATGGCGCTGGAGCCGCGCCTCATTCTCCTCGACGAGCCGATGGCCGGCATGAACTTCGAGGAGAAGGAGGACATGGCCCGCTACATCGTCGACCTCAACGAGGAGTTCGGGATGACGGTGGTGATGATCGAGCACGACATGGGCGTGGTGATGGACATCTCCCACCGCGTCATGGTGCTCGATTTCGGCCGCAAGATCGCCGAGGGCGATCCGGCCGCCGTGCTCGCCGATCCCCACGTCAGGCGTGCCTATCTCGGCGAGGAGGACGAGGTGCTGGTCGATCCGGACGATGCTCCGCCAGCGCAGGAGAGTGCGGCATGATGGATTACGCGGGCCGCGTCGCGCAGGCCGACACCTATCCGAAGATGCTGCGGCTCAATGCCAGGGAGCACGGCAACGAGATCGCGTTGCGCGAAAAGGATCTCGGGCTCTGGCGCGTCTTCACCTGGAATGACTACCACACCCGCGTACGCGACTTTGCGCTCGGCCTGATCGAATTGGGCTTGGGGCGCGAGGACGTCATCGGCATCATCGGCGACAACCGGCCGGACTGGGTCGCGGCGGAAGTGGCGACGCACGCCATCGGTGGACTGAGCCTTGGGCTCTATCGCGACGTGCTGGACGAGGAAGCCTCCTACCTCCTCAACTATGGCGAGGCGCAGGTCGTTTTCGCCGAGGACGAAGAGCAGGTCGACAAGCTGCTCGCGCTTGCCGAGCGCGTGCCGCGGCTGAAGCACATCATCTATTCCGATCCGCGCGGCATGCGGAAATACGACGATCCCAGACTGATGTCGGCGGAAGCGTTCGCCGAACTCGGCCGCGGCCGCGCCACGCGTGAGCCGGAGCTCTACGATCGCCTCGTCGATGCCACCAAGGGCGAGGACGTCGCGATTCTCTGCACCACGTCGGGCACCACCTCGCACCCGAAGCTCGCCATGCTCGCCGCCGGCCGCGTGCTCGGCCATTGCGCGACCTATCTCGCCTTCGATCCGAAAGGGCCGGACGACGAATACGTCTCCGTGCTGCCGCTGCCGTGGATCATGGAGCAGGTCTATGTGCTCGGCAAAGGCCTCTTGTGCCGGATGAAGATCAACTTCGTCGAAGAGCCTGATACGATGATGAACGATCTGCGCGAAATCGCGCCGACGTTCGTGCTGTTTGCGCCGCGCGTCTGGGAATCCATCGCCGCCGACGTCCGCGCCAAGGTGATGGACGCGACGCCTTTCAAGCAGCGCCTGTTCGACATCGGCATGAAAAGCGGCCTCGCGGCGCTCGCGGACGGCAAGCGTTCGAGCTTTGCCGACGCAATCCTGTTCCGCGCGCTCCGCGACCGCCTCGGCTTTACCCGCCTGCGTTCGGCCGCGACCGGCGGCGCGGCACTCGGCCCTGACACCTTCAAGTTCTTCCAGGCCATGGGTGTGCCGCTGCGCACGCTCTACGGCCAGACCGAACTGCTAGGAGCCTATACGCTGCACCCCGAGGGCAAGGTCGACCCCGACACGACAGGCGTGCCGATGGCCGACAGCGTCGAGATCCGCATCGACAATGCCGACGTCCACGGCGTCGGCGAGATCGTGGTGCGGCATCCCAACATGTTCCTCGGCTATTACAAGAACCCCGAGGCGAGCGTCGCCGACATCAAGGACGGCTGGATGCTGTCCGGTGACGCCGGCTACTTCAACGATAGCAAGCAGCTCGTCGTCATCGATCGCATCAAGGACCTGGCCGAGACCTCGCGCGGCGAGCGCTTCTCGCCCCAGTTCATCGAGAACAAGCTGAAGTTCTCGCCCTATATCGCCGAAGCCGTAGTGCTGGGCGCCGGCCGCGACGCGCTCGCGGCGATGATCTGCATCCGTTACTCCATCATCTCGAAATGGGCGGAGAAGAGCCGACTCTCGTTCACGACCTACAGCGACCTCGCCTCGCGGCCCGAGGTCTACGCGCTGCTCAAGAAGGAAGTCGAGACCGTCAACGCCACATTGCCGCCGGCTCAACGCATCTCTCGCTTCCTGCTGCTCTACAAGGAGCTGGATGCCGACGACGGCGAGCTCACCCGCACCCGAAAGGTGCGCCGCAGCGTCATCAACGAGAAATACGAAGGCATCATCAACGCGATCTACCGCGGCGATGCCGACATCCCCGTCGACACCGTGATCCGCTTCCAGGACGGCACCACGCAGCGCGTGCGAACGACGCTGCGCGTGGTGGATCTCGGCGGGCACGGCCACATGGCGGAGGCCGCGGAGTGAGCCTGCTTCGAACCGAGACCGCGTTGCCAGCCGATGCGCCCTCTCCCCCTGAGGGAGAGGGCATCTCCACAGTCAACCACATCCTCGCCCGGGTGAGGGGTCCTCTCTCCGCACCGTTGCTGCCGAGAGAACCCCTCACCCGGCTTCGCTTCGCGAAGCCACCCTCTCCCGCAAGGGGAGAGGGTGCACCGACATCGCTTCTGCATTTTGCGCGGACATCGACATGAATACCGCCTTCCTCATCCAGCTCCTGGTCAACGGCCTCGTGGTCGGCACGCTCTATGGCGTGGTCGCGATGTCGTTCGTGCTGATCTACAAGGCGACGCAGGTCGTCAACTTCGCGCAAGGTGAACTGCTGCTGGTCGGCGCCTGGGTGTGCTGGGCGCTGCTTGCGAAGTACCAGGTGCCGTTCTGGATCGGCATGCCGATGACGCTGGTGTTCATGTTCGTATTCGGCATCGCGATCCAGGTCCTGATCCTGAGACCGATGATCGGCGAACCCATCATCTCCGTGATCATGGTGACGATCGGCCTCTCGACCGTGCTCCAGGCCACGCTCAAATGGATGTTCGGCGTCAATCCGCAACCGTTCCCGCGCGTGTTCGAGAGCCAGTCGGTCAGCCTGCTCGGGCTTCAGATCCAGACCGTCTATGTCATGAGCCTCGTGGTCTCGGTCGCTATGATGATCGGCATGGCCTGGTTCTTCCGCGCCTCCAAATACGGTCTCGCCATGCGCGCCACCGCGTTCAACCAGCAGGTCGCGCAATCACTCGGCATCTCCGTCAAGAGCGTGTTCGCGATGGCCTGGGCGATCTCCGCGACAGTGTCGGCGGTCGCGGGCGTGGTGGTCGCCGTCGTCAACGGCGTGTCCTCGGGACTTGCAGCATACGGCATCAAGGTGTTCCCGGCGGCGATCCTCGGCGGGCTCGATTCGGTCGGCGGCGCCGTGCTCGGCGGCATCATCATCGGCTTGCTCGAGAACATCGCGCAATATGTCGACAGCGAGTATCTGCACTGGGGCAATCTCTACGAGATCGCACCGTTCTACGTCCTCATCATCGTGCTGATGATCAAGCCCTACGGCCTGTTCGGCACCCACGACATCGAGCGGATCTGATCCATGGCCGGCCCTGCCCTCATCCCTGCTGGTGATTTCCGCACCTCCTACGCGGCGGACACCACGATCTTCCCGACCACGACCAGCCGCAACTTTGCGATCATCGGCGTGCTGTTGCTCTGCCTCGTGCCGCAAATCCTTGGCGGGTACTGGCTCAGCATCCTGATCCAGATCGGCATCTTCTCGATCGCGGCACTCGGCCTCAACATCCTGGTCGGCTTCACCGGCCAGATCTCGATCGGCCATGCCGCCTTTTTCCTGCTCGGCGCCTTCACCTCGGCCTACATCTCCAACAACGCGCCGATCCCGGTGTTCTTCGCGATCCCGCTTGCGGGTGTCGTCACCGCGCTGGTCGGGCTGATCTTCGGCATTCCGGCGGCGCGACTGAAGGGGCTCTACCTCGTCATCGCAACGCTGGCGGCGCAATACATCTTGCTCGACTTCTTCTCCCGCGCGGAGTGGTTCACCGGCGGCTCGGTGCCGGCCAGCGCCAATCCGTTCTCGATCTTCGGCTTCACCCTGCGCGGCGACAGGCAATATTTCTATGTCGTGCTGGCCTATGTGGTCGCGAGCTACGTCCTCGTCACCAATCTGATGCGCACACGCGACGGCCGCGCGCTGGTGGCGATCCGCGACCATTATCTCTCCGCCGAGATCATGGGCATCAACCTCACCAAATACCGCACGCTGTCGTTCGGCCTGGCCGCCTTCTTCGCCGGCATCGCCGGCGCGCTCTATGCGCACTACCAGCTCGTGGTGTCCCAGGAAGGCTTCGGCATCGAGCGTTCGATCCTGTTCCTCGCCATGATCATCATCGGCGGCACCGGTTCGATCATGGGCACGCTGATGGGCACCGCCTTCGTGGTGCTGTTGCCTGAGACGATGGAATTCATCAGCCTCTACCTGAAGGGCGGCGCGATCGACAAGGCGCTGTCCCTCAACACCAACATCACCTTCCTGCGCGAGATCGCGATCGGAGTGATCATCATCGCGTTCCTGATGTTCGAGCCGGACGGGCTCGCCCATCGCTGGCGACAGATCAAGGCGTACTGGAAACTCTACCCGTTCTCGCATTGAGCGCGGGCCACTCTCTAACCAACGAAGAAACAGGAGGAGGCAACCAATGAAGACAAAATCCCTTTTGAGCACCGCATCGCTTGCGCTGGCGATCGCCGCATTCTCGGCCGGCGCGCAGGCGCAGATCGCGATCGGCCATCTCGCCGATTATTCCGGCGGCACCTCCGACGTCGGCACGCCCTACGGCCAAGCCGTCGCCGACACCTTCGCCTGGGTCAACAAGAACGGCGGCGTCGGCGGCAAGCAGCTCAATGTCGACACCAACGACTACGGCTACCAGGTGCCGCGCGCGATAGCGCTCTACAAGAAATGGTCGGCGCCGGACTCCAAGGTCGCCGCGATCATGGGCTGGGGCACCGCGGACACCGAAGCGCTGACCGGCTTCCTCGCCCAGGACAAGATCCCCGACCTCTCCGGCTCCTATGCCGCAGCCCTCACCGACCCCGAAGGCGTCAGCGGCAAGGCCAAGCCCGCGCCCTACAATTTCTTCTACGGCCCGAGCTACTCGGACTCGCTGCGCGCGATGCTGATGTGGGCGGCCGAGGACTGGAAGGCCAAGGGCAAGCCCGGCAAGCCGAAGTTCGTTCACATGGGCGCCAACCACCCCTATCCGAACGCGCCGAAGGCCGCAGGCGAGGCCATGGCGCAGGAGCTCGGCTTCGAGGTGCTGCCGCCGCTGGTGTTCGCGCTCGCCCCGGGTGACTACAGCGCGCAGTGCCTGAGCCTGAAATCCTCGGGCGCCAACTACGCTTATCTCGGCAACACCGCCGCTTCCAACATCTCGGTGATGAAGGCCTGCAAGACCGCCGGCGTCGAGATCCAGTTCCTCGGCAATGTCTGGGGCATGGACGAGAACGCCGCCAAGACCGCCGGCGATGCCGCCAACGGCGTGATCTTCCCGCTGCGCACCGCAGTGAGCTGGGGCGGCGATGCGCCCGGCATGAAGACGGTGATGGAGATCTCGAAGATGTCCGACCCCAGCGGCAAAGTCTACCGGCCGGTGCACTACATCGCCGCCGTGTGCTCGGCGCTCTACATGAAGGAAGCGCTCGACTGGGCTGCCAAGAACGGCGGCGCCACCGGCGACAACGTCGTGAAGGGCTTCTACCAGAAGAAGGACTGGGTGCCGTCGGGCATGGAAGGCGTCTGCAATGCCTCGACCTGGACCGACAAGGACCACCGCGGCACGCTGAAGGTCGACCTCTATCGCACCAAGATCGCTGGCGCGACCGACGGCGACCTCAACGACCTCATGGCCAAGGGCACGATCAAGCTCGAGAAGGTCAAGACCATCGAGCTGCCGCGCAAGCCGGAACTGCTGGGGTGGTGAGCTTAGCTCTCGCTGCACGCACAACTGTCATCCCCCGCGAAAGCGGGGGATCCAGTACGCCGCGGCCTCTCGGGGAACGTCGAGCGTCTCTGGAATACTGGGTCACCCGCCCCAGTGCGCAATTGCGCACAAGGCGGGGTGACGACAGCGGAGAATGAAAACTCATGTCCCAAACCATTGAAGCATCCCGCCCCAGCCCGACCGCCGTGCCCGCACCGCCCCTCCTCGCCGTCCGCAACATCGAGGTCGTCTATGACGACGTCATCCTGGTGCTGCGCGGCCTCAGCCTCGACGTGCCCAAGGGCGCGATCGTGGCGTTGTTGGGCGCCAACGGCGCCGGCAAGTCGACGACGCTGAAGGCGATCTCGGGGCTGCTCAAGACCGAGGACGGCGAGGTCACGCGTGGCGAGATCCTGTTCGAGGGCTCCGCCGTCGCCGGCATCGATCCCGACAAGATCGTGCGTCGCGGCATCTTCCAGGTGATGGAGGGCCGGCGCATTGTCGCCGACATGACATCGCTCGAAAACCTCAAGCTCGGCGCCTTCACCCGCAGGGATCGCGAAGTCGATGCCGATCTCGACATGGTCTTCAACTATTTCCCGCGCCTGAAGGAGCGCACCGGCCTTGCCGGTTATCTCTCAGGCGGCGAGCAGCAGATGCTCGCGATCGGCCGCGCGCTGATGGCGCGCCCGAAGATGATCTTGATGGACGAGCCGTCGATGGGCCTGTCGCCGCTGCTGGTGAAAGAGGTGTTCTCGATCATCCAGAAGATCAACCGCGACCTCGGCGTCACCATCCTGCTGGTCGAGCAGAACGCCCGCGCCGCGCTGTCGGTGGCGAGCCACGGCTACATCATGGAGCAGGGCAAGGTCGTGCTCGACGGCACCGCGGACGAACTGCGCGACAACGAGGACGTCAAGGAATTCTACCTCGGCGGCGCCGGCGATCAGCGCAAGAGCTTCAAGAACCTCAAGAGTTTCAAGCGGCGCAAACGGTGGCTGTGAAACTCAGCTCAGCACCTGCTCCGCTTCCGTGACTGCGCAGAGAACATGATAGAACGACGACGCAGGAATGGTGTCGACCAGCGATTTGCCGTCGCGATCGAACTGGTCGTACCAGCCGCCCTTCACGGGATGGCTGAGATAATGCCGTTCGAGCCGCACCAGCGCCGCGCGCGCCTCGTCCGCAGCGCCCGCCTCGCCGGACTCGGCCTGCGCGATCCACGCCTTGGCCATCTCGGTCTGCGGCCACAGCCGGCGCGTGCTGCGACGGATGTTGCCGCTGGCATCGCCCTCGTCGACCATGCAAGCCGTGGCCTCGTCGCGATAGCGCAGCGCGGTCGCGAGCAGCTCGGCGCGACGCTGTCCGGTCGGGCAACCCGTGATGCGTTCAAACCCTTTCAGCAGCCAGACCCATTCGGCCTGATGGCCCGGCTCGACGCTGACCGGCTCGATCTTGGACCAGTCCTCCTCGAAATATTCCGTCAGGATCCGCTTCTGCTTGTCGTAGAGATTGGCGAGGAACAGCGCAAAAAATTCGCCGGCGCGGTTCTGGAACGACAGATCGTGGGTCGCATCGAAGCAGGCGATCATCGCCTCGAACAGATGCATGTGCGGGTTCTGCCGGCGCGGCAGCGAGATCGGCAGGCCTTCATGCACGCCGCCATGCGGCGAGCGCAGATGGCCGTCGAGGAAGGCGAGCAGCGCGTCGATCTCGGCGCGAATTTGCGCATCCTGGTCGAGCCCGTAGACGGCCGCGAGCGCAAACAGGATGAAGGCGTGGTCGTAAGCATCACGCCGGCCGTCGAGCACGGCGCCGTCCGGCGCCAGCCGGTGCACGTAGCCGGGCCGGCCGTCGGGCGCCTTCGCTTTGCTGAGCAGATGCTCCAGTCCCTTCAGCGCGATGGCGCGCCCCTCAGGATACCAGCCCATCTGCGCCGCCTTGGCGTAGCACCAGATCTGGCGCGCCTGCACGAACACGCGCCGCGGCGCGGACGTGTCGGCCGTGCCGTCAAGCTGCAGCCGGTCGATGAAACCGCCTGCCGCATCGTCCCAGCCGACGGACGACCACAGCGGCAGCGCTTCGTCGATCATGCGGCGCTTCAGGCGCGCGACGACGTCCGCCGCCCCACCCGCCGCAATGATGCCTTCGTCCGCCATCGCGTCCTCTCCACGCCTCGATACTGGCCGTCTGATACCCATGCCGGCGGCGGCGTGCAACGGATGCCAACCCGGAAAGACCAGCCATGACCGCCCATTACGACGCCCGCGAGACGCGCGAACCAGCCGCGCGCGAGGCGGAGCTGTTCTCCCGCCTGCCGGACGTGCTGCGCGGCGCAATGGCCGCACCCGCCTACGCCGAGCGGCTGAAGGGCATAGATCCGGCCGCCGTGACCTCCAGGGCGGCGCTGGCGGGCCTGCCGGTGCTGCGCAAGTCGGAGCTGCCGGCCCTGCACAAGGCCTCAGCGCCCTTCGGCGGCTTCGTGCCGGCAGCCTCGGGATCGTTCGCGCGCCTCTTCACCTCTCCCGGTCCGATCTTCGAGCCTGAAGGGCGGCAGGCCGATCCCTGGCGCGGTGCGCGGGCGCTGTTCGCAGCAGGGTTCCGCCCCGATGACATCGTGCTCAACACCTTCAGCTACCACCTCACCCCCGGCGGCTTCATCTTCGATGCCTCGGCCCGCGCGCTCGGCTGCGCGGTGATCCCGGCCGGTCCCGGCAATACCGAGCAGCAATTCGAGCTGATCGAGGCCTACCGTCCGGTCGGCTACAGCGGCACGCCGGACTTTCTGAAGATTCTGCTCGATGCCGCAGCAGGCTCGGGGCGCGACATCTCATCGATCAAGCGCGCGCTGGTCTCGGGTGCGGCCTTCCCGCCCTCGCTCCAGGCCGAGATCAAGGCGCGCGGCATCGACGCCTACCAGGCTTTCGGCACCGCCGACCTCGGCCTCATCGCCTTCGAGACCGAGGCGCGCGAGGGCATGGTGGTGAACGAGGATCTCATCATGGAGATCGTCAAACCCGGCACCGGCGATCCCGTCGCGCCGGGCGACGTCGGCGAGATCGTGGTGACCTCGCTCGATCCGCACCATCCCTGGATCCGTCTCGCGCTCGGCGACCTTACCGCGGCGATGCCGGGCCCGAGCAAATGCGGCCGCACCAACATGCGCATCAAGGGCTGGATGGGCCGTGCCGACCAGACCACCAAGGTCAAGGGCATGTTCGTCCGACCCGAGCAGGTCGCCGAGATCGGCAAGCGCCATGCAGCACTCGGCCGCCTGCGCCTCGTCGTCATGCGCCAGGGCGAGGCCGATGCGATGACGCTGCGAGCGGAAACTGCGGCCGCGAGCGACGCCCTGCGCGATGAAATTGCAGGCACCCTGCGCGCGGTGACGAAACTCGGCGGCAATGTCGAGCTGGTCAGCCCGGGCGCGCTGCCGAACGACGGCAAGGTGATCGTGGACGAGCGGTAACTTCAGCTCGACTTCGACAGTCGATAGTTGCCGAGATACAGCACGTCCAGACCCGAGCAGAAATACGTATGCAACGCCTCCAGCGGCGCGTTCACGGTCGGCTGCTCGTTGATGTTGAGGCTGGTGTTGATCAGGACCGGCAGCGACGTGGCTTTCGCGAACTCGCCGATCAGGCGGCTGTAGAGCGGATTGCTGTCCGCATGGACGCTCTGGATGCGCGCGGTGTTGTCGACATGGACCACCGCGGGCATGGTCTCGGCGACTTTCTCATTGACCGGAAACGTCACCACCATGAAGGGCGCATCGAACGTGTCCTCGAAATACTCGGCCTGGCGATCGTAGAGCACCGACGGACAGAACGGGCGGAATTCCTCGCGATATTTGATCGTGAGGTTGATGCGGTCCTTCATGTCTGCATGGCGCGGATCGGCCAGGATCGAGCGGTTGCCGAGCGCGCGCGGACCATACTCCATCCGCCCCTGGAACCAGCCGACGGTCTTCTGCTCCGTCAGGTCGGTGACGCAGCGCGACACTGGATCGTCGAGCCGCTCGAACCGCGCACCGATCTTGTCCAGCGTCTCCTTGATCGTGTCGTTGGAATATTCCGGTCCCCAATAGGCATGGGTCAGCGGCGCGATCGTGTGGCCAGCCTCCGCGCATTTCATCATCGCGGCGCCCAGCGCCACGCCCGCATCATGCGGCACCGGCGGAACGTAGAGACGCTTCACGGACGGCTCGGCCGCGATCTCCATGTTCATCTTGCAGTTCAGGCCGACGCCGCCGGCGATGCAGACGTCGCCGCAACCGGTCTCGGCGATCGCGGAGCGGATCACCTCGGTGGCGACGATCTCGAGCTGCTTCTGGCCGCTCGCGGCGATATTGGTCAGCCGCTGGTCGAGCGGCGCACCACGTAGCCGCCGCGGCCCCAGAATCTCCTCCATCTTCTCGGTGAAGATGCGCTCCTGCCGCGTCGAGAAATCGCTGGTGAAGATTTCCGCGTCGCGCCGGCGCTTGTCGAGTTCGGGATCGAGTTCGTAATTGATGCCGTTGGGACGCAATAACTTCGCAAACTTGTCGAGATAGTCGGGGCTGCCATAGGACGACAGACCCATGACCTTGTACTCGTCATTGGTCATCTGATAGCCGAGATACTGGGTCAGCATCCCGTAATAGAGCCCGAGACTGTTGTTGCGGCCGAACCGCGTCAGCACGCGGAAGTCGTTACCGCGGGCATGGGCGACGAGGCCGGAGCTGGAATCGCCGGAGAAGTCGAAGCAGGCGACGGTCGCCTCGGAAAAACCTGATCCGTAGAACGAACTCGCGGCGTGACAGAGGTGATGGTCGTAAAGCTCGATCTTCGGGCTGTGACCGAACTGGTACCTGAAATATTCGGTGAGGCGCTGCGTGTAGTTCGTGTAGGTCTTCAGCGGCGAGCAGATCCAGTCGACGTCGCGCATGGTGATGCCGGCCTGCTTCAGGCAGAAGCCGATCGCCCCACGCGGCAGCTCGCCGCGCGCATGCTTGGCCAGCGTGAAACGTTCCTCTTCGGCCGCAGCGATCAACTCGCCGTCGCGCAGCAATACCGCCGCTCCGTCGTGGTGGCCGTGCTTGATGCCGGAGCTTATCCCAATCACATACATGTAGACCTCTTGGGAGCTTTCTATAGAAACTGACGGGGATGTAAATCTTGCTGCCTTGGCAATTTTGGCTCTCGCCGGCGGCGGTCAGGCGGCGCAACGCCCGAGAGTGGCGGCGCCTCAGGCCTAAAGGCCTCGGTTCAAATGGCCGCAGAAGTCCGAGCGGCGGATCGTTGCCATCGTTCGACGCAGCTTATCGTCCTCGACATGGTCCGTCGGCCCCGCCATGTCGGCCGCGTCCAAGATCAGGCCCATGAGCTCTCGCCTCTCGTTCTCGGTGCGCGGCTCCTGGACGTCCAGAAGCGGCGCGATGTTGTCTATGACCCAAGCCGAAATATCGGGATCCCTCATCGAACCGCCGCGCGCAAGGCGCGCCGCTGCGGCCGCCGCCTCTGCCACAACCAATTGGGTCCGCACCGCTTCGGCCAATTCGACGGCTCCCATGCAACGGGATGCCGATCGGGGAGAAGACCAGGCATCCCGCCCCAGACGCACAATGTCCAGAAAGCCGGCGAGCTCAACCGCGAGCGGACCGATCCTGCCGTCCGTTTCGAGGCTCGGTTGCTGAGCTCCATCGAGGATGATTGCGCCGGGCTCATGCGTGAAGTCGAGCTCGGCATGACCTCCATCGCGAAATGCAAGCCCGATGCGCCGCTTGCGCGCTGGCGCCCTTCGTCCGAACCGCAGGGTTGCGCGAGCTTCGCGCATATCGACCTCCACCTCGACGGCACCCTGCGCACATGGCTTCACCGTGCGCGTTTGCGGCTCCGCAGTGTCGTCGATCAGATGCAGTATCGACCAAAGATGGGGGACGATCTCGTCGACCTTGTGGGTCGTCAGGTTAGATGACTTGACGACGCCGTGCCGGATCTCCTGCTCCGGATCCAGCCACTCCAGTTCGATCGCAGACACCGCCCGTCCCGCGGAAAGGCGCAAGAAGTGAAGCAGGAATGGGGCCGTCATCAGGTGGAGACCAACGAGAAGCGGAATACCGCGCTCGGCTGCCAGATCGACAAGCCGCCTTGCCTCGTCCACACCAAGGGCCAGTGGCTTCTCGACCAGGGTCGGAACGCCGCTGCGCAGCAGGAGCTCGGCGGTCTCGGCGTGATTGCCAGCAGGAGTCGCGACAATGGCGGCGCCAGGACGCAAAGCCAATGCCACATCCAGGCTGTCGACCACCGTGAATCGATCACCCGCTCCCGCAAGATCGGCCAGGAATGCCTCTAGCGCGGCCTTGTTGTGCCGCGAGACCCACAGGATGCGTGCGGTCCGGTCGGAAAGCTGAGCCAAGACGGAGGCATGCGTTCGCCCCCACCGTCCGCCCCCACCAAGGCGACCGTAACGCCGCTCATCAAAACTCCTTTCGCGTCCGCACGGTGCGAGCCGGTAGAAGCTCTTGTTCGGTCAGCTGCGTGACAATCGTCGTCAATCTGATCGAGCGGCAAAGGCAAGGACGTCGTCGTAAATCAGGTCCGCCGCCTGGAGACGACCAAACCTCGCGGACGGCAGAGTGCCCGAGCCGAAATCATCATTGCTGCGTCCTCCAGGGAGCAGCGGCGCATGCGGCGGCTTGACGGCCGCCGCATTGCTCAATCCGGCAATATCCGGACCTCGGGCAAGGGCATGACCAATTTCGACTTCAATCCCCTGGCGCGCAATTGCTCGGCAATGGGCTGACCGTAGTGCCAAGCGAGCAGCACGACATAGTCCGGCTGCTCGCGGATCAACCGTTCGTTGTCGACGATCGGAATCTGCTTTCCGGGCAAATGCAGACCGAGCTTGAGCGAGGTCGGTTGCTCGCAGATGTACGGCATGAGCATGCGGTCGATGCCGACATAGTTCAGCAAGGTGCTGCAGCGGCCAGGGCACGAATTGCCGACGAAGCTCAGCCCCTTCTTGTTGGCTTCGAGGGCGAGCTGGAGGAGGTCGAGCTTGACCTTTTCGGCTCGCGCGCGGAAAGCCTCATAGCATTCGGGCCGCGAGAGACCGAAATCATCCTCGGCCTTCAACAATTCCGCGACCGCGGGCTTGACCGGACGTCCCCGGCCCTTCGCCACATAGACGCGGATATTGCCGCCATAGCGGCTGACGCGCTGCGCGTCGACACAGGTGAAGTCGTAGAATTCGAACAGCTTGACGATCGACTTCAGCGAATAGGTGCGAAGGTGCTCATGGTAGATCGTGTCGAACTGCCCGCCCTCGATGACGTCGAGCAGATAGTGGTTTTCGAGAATGAAGACGCCGTCGGGCGCCAGCAAGCGCTCGAGGCCGCGGATAAAGCCGCCGAGCTTCGCCACATGCGCAAAGACGTTGGTGGCAGTCGCGACCTTCGCGTGACCGTGCGTCTCAACCACCTTGCGGGCAGTTTCCTCGTTGAAGAACGCCTGCAGCGTGTCGATGCCTTGCTCCTGCGCGATGCGACCGATGTTGGTCGGCTCGATGCCCAGCACCCGCATGCCGCGCCGCTTGAAGCCGGAGAGCAGCGTTCCGTCGTTGGACCCGATGTCGACAACGAGTTGATCCGGCTTCAGCCCGAGGTCCGCGACCGCGTCCTGTACGAACGCATCCTGGTAGATCGCAAGCTCCTTGGTGATACCGGAGCGGTAGGGGTATTCCGGATGAAAGACAACCTCAGGAGGAACGACATAATCGATCTGCGACAGGGAGCAATCACGGCACCAGACCTGACGCAACGGATAGCTCGTCTCGGGGCCATCGAGTTGCGCCTTTGAAGGCAGCGAATCGCAGAGCGGTTGATGGCCGAGGTCGATGACAAGCTCAAGTCGTTCGGAGCCGCAAACCTGGCAGCGTGTCAGCTTCCCGGTCGGAATGTCGTGATGTGATGCGTTGGGCATTCGGAACCTTAATTGCAACAACGAGATACTGCAAATTTCTGGAAGACGACCTTCCCGAGTGGGGGTGCGACATCAGGCGCGCCGGGCGACCCTTACTGGAAAGCTCCCCATTAATCAAGCATATGCCCTTCGGAACGCTACGTAATTTGCCGCCGGCGGGTGGGGATGGCTTTGCGCGATGCGCCACATCTGTTACTAGCAACTTTTCGCCGGCATCAACTCTCGGCCGAATACCGATAGCCACGGACAGGACAACGAACGAAATGCGCGGGACGTCTTCTGACACTGAACGCAAGCTCATTTCCATTTTGATTCCTGTCTTCAACGAGGAAGACAACATCCGCAGGGCTTATGGCGCCGTGCGCGATGTTTTCGAACAGATGAACGATCGCTATGCGTTCGAAATAATCTTCACGGACAACCACAGCACCGACAACTCGAGTGCGATTGTCTCCGAGCTGGCGGCCAAAGACCCTCGCGTGCGCGCGGTACGATTTGCCAGAAACTTCGGATTCCAGAGGTCCGTGCTCACAGCCTATCGTCTGGCCTCCGGTGACGCCGCGATCCAGATCGACTGCGACCTCCAGGATCCACCGACGGTATTCCCCAGATTTCTTGAGCTGTGGGAGCTGGGCCACGACGTGGTCGTCGGCATCAGGCGGTTTCGGCAGGAGAGCAAGCCGCTGCAATGGGCGCGCCAATTTTACTACCGACTGCTGAAAAGGCTGTCCGACGACAATCTGATGCTCGACAGCGGTGACTTCAGGCTGATCGACCGTACCGTTCTGGATCAACTGCACCTGATCAATGACGTCGCACCCTACACGCGCGGCCTGACCTCGCTGCTGGCCACCAAGCAGGTCGGCGTGCCCTACGACCGCCAAGCGCGACAGGCGGGCGTCAGCAAGTTTCCTATTGCCAAGCTGATCGCGCTCGCTGTCGACGGGATGATCACACACTCGATCTTCCCGCTCCGCCTCGCGGCGTTCGTCGGATTGGGCATCTCGATGCTGACGTGCCTTGGCAGCTTCTTCTACATCTTCGCGCGGCTGTTCTTCGGGGTCGACTGGCCAGCAGGCTTCGCAACCACAACCGTGCTGCTGCTGTTCGGCATCAGCCTCAATGCCATTTTCCTCGGGATCATCGGCGAGTATGTGGGGCGCATCTACAACCAGGTGCGGTCGCGGCCGACGACCGTGATCGAGTACAGTGTCAACGTGCCCAGCGCGTCACTAGACCGTCTGGCGCTAGGGGCGGCAGCGCCAGGGGACACCCGGGCGCCAGCCGAAATCCTCCGCCGAACCGGAACGGGGCAAGCTTGATGACGGAATTCGACCAATATCGCGACGGCTATAGCGCGCAAATCGACGATGCGATCGCCTTCAGCGGCCAGCCCCAGGATTTCTTCACGCGCGCCAAGGCCCGTTATCTGCTGGACACGTTCTCCAAGGTCCGGTCGCAGAACGGTACTTCGTCAAAACCTCTCGATGTTCTCGATATCGGCTGCGGACACGGCCTCATTCATCCCCATCTGAGGCCTGCGCAACCCGGCATCAAGCTGACCGGAATCGACGTCGCTGGCACGGTCATCGAGGAAGCCAGGGCCGACAATCCGGACGTCCATTACGATGTCTATGAAGGCACGCGGCTTCCCTACGATGCTCGCACCTTCGACATCGCCTTTGCCATTGCCGTCATGCATCATGTGCCGCCCGACGATTGGAAGTCCTTTCTCGTAGAGGCGGCTCGCGTGGTCCGGCCGGGAGGTCTCGTCATCATCATCGAGCACAATCCGCTCAATCCGCTGACGAAGAAGATCGTCAGGACCTGTCCATTCGACCAGAATGCCGTGCTGCTCCGTTCGAACCGGCTCGCCAAGCTTTTCCGCGCCGCCGGCATGGTCGATATCGAGCGGCAGTTCATCATATTCACTCCGTTCGACACGCCCTTCTTTCACAAGCTGGACGCGAGCCTCGGCTGGCTGCCGCTCGGGGCGCAGTACTGCATGGCCGCTCATGTGCCCTCGTAGGGCCCGTCGCCCGACACCGTGCGGCCGCGCCCCTCTCCGATCACCATTGCGGCAAGGCGCACTATGCATCGCCTCCTCGCCTCATCCGCCTGAGGCTTTGGGAAAGGTTGCATGAAGGCAGACGTGCAAGAGCCCTACCGGGAGGCCGCGCGGCATCGGTCGAGCAGCTGGCTCGACGACGTTGCTCCGCTGCTGTCGAGCGCGGCCCTGACCTTGCTTGGCATTCTCGTCGCGATCGTGCTCGGCGATCTGCTGGCGATTGATTCGCGACAGCGGACGATACTGATCTTTTTCGCCGGCATTCTGGTGCTGCCGGTATCTACGGTGACGCTGCAATATTGGCTTGATCGCCGCTGGCCCGGAGTGGGACGTTCTTTCGAAGCCCTGAACGTGTGGTGTGCGGTCGCGGCGCTGACGAGCCTTGTTCTTGTCGCATTGGCGGCATGGGCCGCCCGCAACGGTGTGACTTTCTGGTACAGGGCCGGAATGCATGCAGCCAGGATCGTGGTGTTCGTCTATGCCGCGCTGCTGCTCGCCGCCTGCTTGAGCGACAAGGTGCTCGATCAGGCGCGTTCGATCATCGCGCGAGCGAGCTCAAGGGCTGTGCCATCGGTCGCGCTGGTGCTTGCTTTCGCGGCTGCCGTGATCGTCCTGTTCAGGATCGGACCGGGACATCGACATTTCAGTCCCCTGTTCGACTTTGTGTTTCGCACCCTGCCCGGAGGATTCCCGGATCGGTCGAGCCTGCTGCTCGCGATATTCACTGCAGTCCTCCTCGTGACAGTCGGCGCATGCCTTCTGATGCTCGAACGACACCTTGCTGCGACCCAGCCCGCCCAACTCCGGTTAACCCAGCGGGTCGCCCTGGTCTGCGCGCTCGTCGCCAGCACCGTCCTGAGTTTCGACTTCTCGCTCGCCGGCGACCCGTTTCACTACATGACCGTGATGGGTCCTGCCCTGCATCTCCTGCATGGCGGCACGCTGATGGTCGACACTTTCTCCCAGTACGGACCGGGCCCCGTCCTCGTCACCTACCTTGCGTTTCGGCTCGGGCCACCGTCCTTTGCCGTCGCCAGCGTCGCCATCCAGTTCTGCAACCTGCTCTTCTACGCTCTTTTCATCACGGCGCTTTGGCAATCCACCAGGGCCCGGATGAGCGCGGTCTGGTTCGGGCTGGTGTTCATCCTGTTTTGGCTGTCTGCGTGGGACGGCGGCCAGGGCAACGTGAACGCCGCACCGTCGGTGCTGGGAGCGCGCTATCTCCCCATCCTGCTCATGGCCGTTGGGATTGGCGCTCGAACCGGCGCCCGGCATTCCGCCCTCGTCTTCCTGGCCGGCTTTCTGTCGGGCCTGTGGAGCATCGAGGCGTTCGTCGGCACGTTTGCCCTTTATTCCGGCTCGCTCGCCTTGCGCAATCTCCGTGACCGGAGCTACGCCAGGCTGGCGAAGGACCTCGCCATCGCCACCGTGATCATGATGTCGGGACTTGCTGCGCTGTCGGTCGGCACACTGCTCGCGGCGGGCAGCTGGCCGGCCTTCGACGTCTATCTCGGCTTCCTGTCGAGCTACAACCCGATTGGGCAGTTCTGGTCCATACCGTTCGACGCGACATTCTGGGGCTGGATTCCAATCCTGGGCGGGGTCGTGATCGCGGTAGCCGGCTGTTGGCTGCTGGTGCTCGACAACAAGCGCAGCGCGTTGCACGCCACGAGCGACACCTGGCTGCGCCACGCGCTGCCTGCCGCGATCCTGACGGCCATTACGGGTTCCTATTTCGCGGCCAGATCGGTCGACTACACCGTCGCCATCGCTCTCTTGCCGTTCGCGTTGTTGTTCATTCCCACCGCGCTCTGGTTGGCGGACCGTGCGCTGGACGGAGATCGCGTGGCGGGCATATTGACCGCGTTGACGACCGTCGCCGTGCTCTGGGCCTCGATCTTCTCCTGCCTCTACATGTTTCGTATCGACTCACCGTACTCGCTGCTCCCCGGTGAGTGCAGGTATCATGATCGCTGTACCCCCGCCGCCCTGTACACGGCCTTGCGCGGGAAAGTCGATCGCGAGCTTGCTCTACGTTCGACAGACAATCCCTGGTCCCTGGATGACTACGACCGTGCAATCATTGCGGATGCAAAGCACCTGATCGAGCGGTACGCCGCGAACTCGCCGAAAGTCACCATGCTGCTCGGCGAAGGCGCGAATACGCAGCAGATGCTCAGCGACATCACACTGATGTATGCGAACAAGTGGCACACCTGGCCGCGATCCTTCACTTTTTCGGATGAACTGGTGCCGGCGATCTATGCACGCATCCTGGCGACCGACGTGACGCTCGCGACCGGAGATCTGGTTGTCAGACGTCGCGACGAGGCGAGCCTCGGCTCGCTCGAAAAGGCCATTCTCGAGCGGCTCAGGGCCCGCGGCTCTCTCTGCGAACTTCGCGGATCGACGCCCGAGGTGATCGCCTACCGGTTCGAGAAGACGGGAGATCCGCAATCGCCGGAAGCTTGCCGTGAGCAGCAGATCGACGGTGAAGCCGCTGAGCGATCCACCGCACCACTGCAGGATATTGCGTCATTCATCGACGCCCTTCGAACCGTGGGGCACGCCCTCCCGGATGGGGTGCTGGATTATCCGACCCTGGAACGCGCGGGGGTCGCAGTTCCTCCGAACCTGATCGCCGGGCGGCGGCTGGTCTCCTACGCCGGACCCATGTCTCTACAAAAACGCCAATCGCGGCTGATCATCGATCTCTCTTTGTTTCCCAAGACCACATGCCAACAGCTCTTGCCGGCCATCAGCCAGCTCGCGGGCGTCGCGCGAATCGCGATCACCGCGACTTTGGCTGACGAGCAAGACGCTCCGATTTCGCAAGACCGGGCAAAGCTACTATGCGCTGCCGAAAGGCGATTTTTGCGGATCATCGCGGCCCTCTGAGATCGCCCGCGTTCCAAGCGAAACAGTGGCCTCCCTGACATGGTCTTCGTCGGCCCCGAAATCATACCGAAGCAAACGCCCGTGACCGCGGCCGCGCACCGGACGTTGTTGCAGGCTCACGATCGCGGAACGGCACAGCTTAGCCTGCGACCGACTTGCGGGGTGGAAAGGACCAAAATCTTGCCCAGCCCCCATCGTGCCGCCCGAGCGCAAAGCTGATCATCGCTTGCAACGTCCGAGACCGCGTCTTCAGCGTTGTGCGCCCCCAGATAATACCTGTCCTTTGGACATCCGAATTCGGCGGGGTTGATCCCCTTGAGCATGGGCACGCCGAGGACTGCAGGAACAATCAACGGGTCGCCGCGACAGTCGATATAGGTCGTCCAGAATGGCCGATTGTCCGGCGCCACGAACACGGCGGTCTGATGCGTTTGCCCTCCACTCAAGGAGCGCAACGTCTCGATCGACTGCCCTCCCGGCGTGTGCTTCACATCATCGCCTATCTCTCCGCGAAGGCTGCCGCCAGGCGCAAGCAGCGCTGCGGTTGCGTGCAAGGTCGACAACGGGGCCGCCTCGCCCCTGCCGGCGAGTGTGTGGGCCCGGGCGCGCAATTCCTGGAACTGTCTCACCAACTCGATGGGGCTGCGTCTCTTCTCGTTCGTAGCGAGCGCCACGACAGCGATGAAGATCAGGATCACCGCGGGACGAATTGCCCGAGGATTTCGCCTTTCGAGCATCGAACCGCCGTAGGCTGTCAAAAAGGCGATACAGACGAAGGTCCCGACATTCGCGAAATAAAAGGCCGAGCCTCCGATGATATCGAGCAGGAGAGCCGGGGCAAGGCTCCCCATCGCAATGAGTGCCAATGCCTCCGCGAGCCGCATCTCGGCCGAAGTGCCTGAGAGCCAGAGGCGCGAGGCGCCATACAACAGCACCAGATTGGCCACGATGTTCGGCAGCGAACCGCGCGGAAACTCTCGCACGAAAGCCAATGGTCTCAGTGCATGGACGTATTCACCGGCTTCGGGAGAGCCGATCGCGCTCGCAAGCCAGACCAGCGGAGCGATTGGGGCGGCAACCTTGATGAAGTTCAAAAGAGTAAGTCCCAGGCGCCGCCACAGCAAAAATCCTGCGGCGCCCCAGAAAATCACTCCGACCGAAATCTTTGAGAACAAGACCAACGTTCCCGCGACCGCAAGGGCTGTCAGGGGAGGTCCGAGCGGTGACCTCTCGTCGGCGATCTCCGGGAGCAGTGGTAAAGCAAGCAAGAGCAGAAAAAGGGAGATGAAATAGCTTTCGGAAACCAGATATGAAGTCCATCCCCAGAGATCGGCGATCATCAGAAGCAGGAGCGGAATGAGCGTGACTAGCGCGCTGTCGCTCAATCCTTCCGCCGAGCGCCGCAACAGCAAGCCCGCCATGATCAAGCTGAACAAGAGCAACGGAATGGCGATGATTTGCGCCGTAAGATAGTAACTCTCGAGCGTGGTGACGCCGAGCCACAGGCCGACACATCCCATCCATATGTGGGACAGCACGTGATACTTCATGGGCATGAAGCCGTCCAAGCCCGTGCTCAAATGTCCGAAGTTGACGAGCATGTTGGCGATCGACGCATGATATAGCGTGTCGAGGTGCTGCAGGCCCGTTGCCGCCTGTTCCGGCGTGAGGACAGTGGCATACCCCCTGGAGTTCACGACGAAGAAGTAGCCGATCCCGGCGCCGCAGCCGCAGACGACTGCCAGCACCGGCATCCGCGGCGCCATGCGGCGCACCAGCCCGGCGGCACGTTGCACGCCCAGGAACACCATCCCGAGCAAGACCGGGTAGGTGATGATGTCGGCAAAGACCCGACCGAACCAGGCAAGGCACGGCAGAAAGACGATGGCGATGACCGAGAGGACCACGCCGGCATGGCTTGCACCCTGGTGACGCCGGGAACTCAGTACAAGCAGGCAGGAGACGGCCGCTGCCAACAGCAGAAACGCCTTCACGAACGCGAGCCAGTGTGGGCTTCCCAGGGGCCAACGCACGATTGCGCATGCGATCGCCGATGTCGCCGACATTGCCCACGTGAAGATCGCTGCGAAGCAAATGGAGTTGGCTTCAACCGGCGCCCGGCTTACGCCGGAGGCTCGACCCAACACGTCCGGCGGGGGGAATGCACGCAGGCTACGTCCTTCTAAAATCCGGTATCGGAGGCGCTTGAGCAATTCGTCGATACGGGACTGTCGAAATAGCCAATTCCGGGCCCTGCGACCAGTGCGTTGACCGCAAAGCGGCGGAATTCATGAAGCTCGCGGCGGCACGAGCAGGCCCCGTCCGCACGCCCCGGCGCCGCCCGCGAAGCCGCGCTGCGCGCCCCCTCGGCATGAGCGGTCGGGCGTCGGCGCGGGAACAGCGACGGTTGCCGCGGCAATAACCGGTTGAGTTGCAGTTGCGGAAATTCTATAGATTTGCGCGGGCGTAGCGGGCGCGCGAACGGACGAGGCAAGCCTTGCCTAACAAGCCTTGCCTAAATTGTCGCGCCAGGGAGAATATCCTTTGAAGAGCGAGGAAAACGAGGACCTGGTCGCGATCCGATCGGACATGGATTACTCGAGAAAATTCCAGACGCTGCGGCCGGTCCTCGTTGATCGAAGCGGCCAGCGCTATCTGGATTTTCTGAAGACCCTGAAGCCCTCGTACGTTCGAGTATGGGCCGACATCGCGCTTGGATACGCCGCGTTGCTAGCGACGGCGCTCGCTACCGCTATTGCTCCTCGTTATGGATGTCCTCCGTGGATCGCGACGCTGGGCGGTGCCCTGGCGGTCGGATTCTGGGTCGCCTATCTGCAGTTGTTCATTCACGAAGGCGCCCACTTCAATCTGGCGCAACGTAGAGAGACCAGCGATCTGCTGTGCGATATTCTGATCGCATGGATGGTTGGTACTTCCGTCCAGTCGTACAGGCCTTTTCACTTCCAGCACCACCGTGCACTCGGCCAAAAAGACGATAGCGAGATGAGCTACTTCTTCCCGCTGAATCTGCTTTTCATCTTCAAGAGCCTGTTCGGGCTGCGGTCGATCGAGGTGCTTTCCAAGCGACGAACGAGCGCCGGGAAGGCCCGAACGACCCGGGAAACGTTCTTGCTGCTGATCGGCCTTTCAATTCACGGCACGATCGTCGGCGCCAGCTTTTGGTTTGGCTTCTACACGCTCGGCTTTGCATGGATCCTCGGCATCGGCATGGTTTTTCCGTTTCTCGGGGCGCTACGGCAACTGCTGGAACACCGTGACCCCAACGCCGACCCGCACATCGACTATTTCGAACAAGACCATGGAGCCTACACCCGGGTCTTTGGCCCAAGCGTCTTTTCCTCGTTATTCGGCGCCGCCGGGTTCGATCGACATCTCTTGCACCACTGGGAGCCCCAGGTCTCCTATACAAACCTCCATCAGCTCGAGGCCTATCTGCTCGATACAGATATCGCCCCGATCATCGAGATGCGTCGGTCCAGCTATATCAATACATTCCTTGGCCTTCTTCGGGCTGACGTCATCGTCACGAGAAACAAAACACAATGAGCTCTCCCCCGTGCTGCCCCCTGTGCACGCGAACCGATGTCAGCCACTTCGCGAATGCCAATGACGTTGAGTACTTTACAACGCCGGATACGTTTTCGTTTTACCGCTGCACCGGCTGCGACATCGTCTTCATTCACCCGATGCTTTTCGACCGGTTGAATGAAATTTACCCGTCCAACTACTATTCTTTCCATGCTTCCGAAGCAGACTCCATCGCGCTGAAGATCAAGAACTTCCTCGACGACAGAGCCTTCAGATCCATCACCCGTCAAATTCCTGGAAATGCCTTGTCCGCCCTGGACGTGGGCGGCGGCAGTGGATGGCTTCTCGACGCTCTCAAGCGAGCTGACCCCCGCGTAACCCACACCACGGTCGTCGACATCGACGCCGGTGCGGAGGACGCCGCCAGAGCAAAGGGACACGAATTTCACCTCACGCCGGTGGAGGGCTTCAAGACTGATCGGCAGTTCGATCTGATCCTTATGCTCAATCTGCTGGAGCACGTTCCCAATCCTGCAGCACTCCTGGAAAAGGCTCGCGGCCTGCTGAAACCCGGAGGACGGATTTGGATCAAGACGCCAAATTACGATTCTCTCGATGCCCGGCTGTTTAGGAACCGCTCCTGGGGTGGATTTCACACGCCCCGTCATTTCGTGTTGTTCACAAGGGAAAGTCTCATTCGCCACTGTCAGGAGGCCGGCTTCGAAGTCCTGCAATGCAAGTATACTCAAGGCGCGCCGTTCTGGACTGTCAGCGCCATCAACGAATTGAAGTTGCTCGGGCTCGCCGACGTCTCCGCGAACAGGCCATCACTGAAAAATCCGCTAACGCCATTCTTCCATCTCGCGTTCGCAGCTTTCGACTTTGCGCGAATGCCGTTCTCGAAGACATCTCAGATGAATATTCATCTGACGCTACCGTCGAGATAGCGCCCGGTACGCGTACCAGGCCTCTCGCAAGCCCGGAGCAACCTGCTGACCTGGCGTGCGCTCAGGTTACTGCACCGCCCGCGAAGCAAGTTGAGCTGGCTCCGGACGAAGCCCTGCTCGCATCGGAAACCAAACACGATCCGTCCGACGGGACCTTGGGGGAAAGCACTCAGGCTGCGCCCCTCAACAACGCGATCATTTAAGCGAAACGCTCAACATTCGGGCCACGCCACCGAGCCGTCGGAAGAGGCAATTCCGGGCTCCCGGACCGCCGTTTGCCTTGCACGATCCCGCCCCGTGCCGTATCTAGCGACTGCTGATCGAGGTCGACCAAGCAGCGCGTCGCGGGAGATAAGAGCTGGAAATACCTCCGGTTTTTCGATTTTCGGACGGGCACGCGCGACATTTTCGGAGGGGGCGTGCCAACCGCCGAGACTGCACCGCTTGCCGCGGTGATCCCACCTGGCATGGATGAACGTAGATTCAATGAACGCGTTGTCTAGCAAGCCGAGCTTTGTCGCCCTGGTTCCGCTGCGCGGTGGCTCCAAATCGATCCCCGGCAAGAATGTCAAACCGTTCTGCGGCCGGCCGCTTTGCGCCTGGACGCTGAGCGCGCTGCTCGACTGCGACATGGTCTCGCGCGTCTTCGTGTCGACCGACAGCGAGGAGATCGCCGCCGTGGTCAGGTCGATCGATTCCCGGATCCTCGTGCATCCCCGCCCCCCCCATCTGGCGGCCGACAACTCCACGACCGAAGAGGCGATCTACGACCTGATCGACGCCTGCGACATCTCGGAGCCCTATCTCATCACCGCGCAGGCGACGAGCCCGCAAACGACCCGCCGCGATGTTGCGGACGCCATTTCTCGTTTCGTGTCAAGCAAAGCGGACTCGCTCGTCACCTGCGTCAGGACCCGACGGTTCTTCTGGAATGACGATGGCACGCCAATCAACTATGATCCGTCGAACCGTCCGCTGCGCCAGCAATGGAATGGCACGCTGATGGAGAACGGCGCGTTCTACATTTCGACCGTGGATCGGCTGCGCGGGCGTAGCGCGCGCCTTCACGGCAAGATCGTCGTCCACGAGATGGACGAAAGCACCAGCATCGAGCTCGACGAGCTCTCCGATTGGGAGATGCTTGAGACCGCGTTCCGCAGGAACATCGCAGGATGATCATCGACAGAGACCTCCAGAGCTATCTGGTGCACGAGGACGCCTCCATCCAGGAGGCGGCGAGCAAGGTCGCGGCGAACCGGCGCGAGATCGTGTTCTGCGTCGATGGCAGCGGCCGGCTGCTCGGCAGCCTCTCGAACGGCGACATCATCCGATGGATCGGCGCGGGCGCCGCGTCGGGCGTGCAGGCCGCGGTCGGCGACCTCTGCAACCGGCGCGTCCGCAGCGCCGTCGCGGGCGACCGCGAGACCGCCAACAGGCTGCTGCGCGATGTGCTCTACGTGCCGCTGGTCGACGCGGAGCGCCACGTCGTCGGCGTCGCCCGTCAGCGCCATCCCGGCGAGGGTATCAGGATCGGCAGCCGGACCATCGCCGAAGAGAATCCGACCTTCCTGATCGCGGAGATCGGCAACAACCACAATGGCAGCCTCGAGGCCGCCATGGCCCTGATCAAGGCGGCGGCGGAGGCCGGCGCCGACGCCGCCAAATTCCAGATGCGCGACATGGCCGGCCTCTACGGCAAACGGGCGAAGGGACAGAGCGAGGATCTCGGCACCGAATACGTGCTCGACCTGCTCGACCGCTTCCAGCTCAGCGACGAGGACCTCTATCGCTGCTTCGACTACTCGGCCTCGCTCGGAATGGAGCCGCTCTGCACCGCCTTCGACGTCAACAGTGCGGACAAATGCCGCGCATACGGATTGAAGGCGATCAAGACGGCGTCCGCCGACCTCACCAATCACGAGCTGCTCCAGCACATCGTCGACCAGCGGATCCCGATCATCTGCTCCACAGGCATGTCGACCGAGGACGAGATTCGCGAGACGGTGAAGCTGCTTCAGACGTCGGGTGCGGAGTATGTCATGCTCCACTGCAACTCGACCTATCCGGCGCCCTTCCGCGACATCAACCTGAAATACATGCTGCGCCTCCAGGAGCTTTGCGAGAGCGTGGTCGGATATTCCGGCCACGAGCGCGACGTCTTCGTGTCGGTCGCGGCGGTGGCGATGGGCGGGCGCCTGATCGAGAAGCATTTCACGCTGGCGCGCGACCAGGAAGGCAATGACCACAAGGTCAGCCTGCTGCCGCATGAATTCAAGCGCATGGTCGAAGGTGTGCGCCAGGTCGAGGACTCCCTCGGCAGCGCCCTGCCCCGCATCCTCAGCCAGGGCGAGAAGGCCAACCGCATCAGCCTCGGCAAGTCGATCTTCGCCATCGACGCCATCGCGGCCGGTACGACGATCACCCGGGAGATGATCGAGATCCGCAGCCCGGGCCAGGGACTGTCACCGAACCGCATCGACGAGGTGATCGGGCGGAAGGCGCCGCGCGCGATCCCCGCGCAGACGCCGCTCTATCCATCCGACATCTCGGACCTCGGTGAGCTCGCTGCCGGTGCACAAATCAGTTTCAGGCGCCCCTGGGGGGTTCCGGTGCGCCATCGCGATGCCGACAAGCTGATCGCAGCGGTCAATCCGGATTTCGTCGAGTTTCACCTGAGCTATCGCGACCTCGGCATCAACGATTCCGACTTTCTTGCCGACAGCTATCCGTGCGGCTTGATCGTGCACGCGCCGGAACTGTTCGAGGGCGACCACGTGCTCGACCTGACGATCCCGGACGACGACTATCGCACGCGTTCAATCGCGGAGATGAAGCGCGTCATCGCCAAGACCAAGGCGCTGGCGCAGCGTTTTCGCAACGAGGGCCCGGTCGGCATCATCTGCAACGTCGGCGGCTTCTCAGCCACGCGCTTCCTCACCGCCGAGGAACGAGCGGTTCGCGAAGCCCATTTGCGCGCCAGCGTCCGCGAGCTCGCCGATCCCGCGGTCGAGCTCTGGCCGCAGACCATGCCGCCCTATCCCTGGCATTTCGGCGGCCAGCGCTACCACAATCTGTTCGTCTCCAGCGACGACATCGCGCGCAGCTGCCGCGAGCTCGGGGTGCGCATCTGCTTCGACACCTCGCATTCCCAGCTCGCATGCACCGAGAACCGCTGGTCGTTCGACGAGTTCATGGAGGAGATCGGCTCGTTCGTCGCCCATGTTCACATGGCCGACGCCCGCGGCGTCGACGGCGAGGGCCTCCAGATCGGCGAAGGCGAGATCGATTTCGGCAACGTATTCCGGGTGCTGAACAGGCAGGCGCCACAGGCCTCGTTCATCCCGGAGATCTGGCAGGGACACGAGAACGACGGCGAAGGTTTTCGCGTCGCGCTCCAGCGGCTGTCGAATTTCGAGGACCGCTAGAGCTCACTCGGGCTTCGGTCCAACCGGCTTGAAGTGGTAGTAGCTCGAATAGCTCCAGAAGTCGCTGAACTTCATGCCCTTGCTGGTAATGAAGCCGGCCGCAGCTATATAGCCCTTTCCCTTGCGCACCTGTTTCAAACCGGCGCGATTGATAAGGGACTGCATCACCGAAGAGGGAAACAGCGAGATGTGGCCAAATTCGCCGGGACGTTCGGTGCGGTAGCGGTAGCTGTTGCCCGTCAGCAGCCAGCTCACTCTCTGAAATATATTCGTGCAGTTCGGCACAGTGACGTAGAGCGACCCCGTATCGGTCAACAGCTCTCGCATCGATCTTATGACTTTGGCCGGGCACTCGAGATGCTCCAGCGTGTCCGAGCACACGATGAGATCGAACTTCGAAGCGACCACTTCCTCCAGCCTCTGTTCATTCAGATCGACCTGCTGGTAGGAAGAAACGGAATTCGGAATAAGAGATGAAGGGCCACCCCAGTCGACGCCATGGACCTCGGGGAACCCGGCCTCCCTCATCAGCTTGGCAAGATATCCGGGTCCGCAACCGACATCGAGAACCTTGCCGACGAATCCGGGCTGCTCTTCCCTGATAAATTCGACAAGGTCTTGATGCCGCCGAAGCTGCGGAAATGCGTTCGGACTGCTCTTTATCCGTTCAATCATGCTCGCCCCGGCCGGTTGACATCCCCAATATTTAGCCAAACTCTCCGCCGGTTGAAAGCTCGACTTGCTCCGCGCAAGATGGCCGGAACGGGCCACCTCTTCCCGCGTGGAGATTCCAGCCTAGACGGCCTCGAATGCCTATGGTAACAGCCGCCGTTCCCCCGACATCACCGCAAGCTGCTGTAAACGCCCATGTTTGACGAAAGATCTGTACTGATCACCGGAGGCACGGGCTCGTTCGGAAAGAAGTTCGTCGCCGGCCTCCTCAAGAACTTCAAGCCGCGTCGCGTCGTGGTCTATTCGCGCGACGAGCTGAAGCAATACGAGATGCAGCAGGACTTCGACCAGCCGGTGATGCGCTACTTCATCGGCGACGTGCGCGACGGCGAGCGCCTGCGCACCGCCATGAAGGGGATCGACTTCGTGATCCATGCTGCGGCGCTGAAGCAGGTTCCGGCCGCCGAATACAATCCCATGGAATGCATCAAGACCAACGTCCATGGCGCCGAGAACGTGATCCAGGCGGCGCTCGAGGCCAACGTCGAGAAGGTCATCGCGCTGTCGACCGACAAGGCGGCCCAGCCGATCAACCTCTACGGCGCGACCAAGCTCGCCTCCGACAAGCTGTTCATCGCCGCCAACAACATGGCCGGCGGCCATCGCACCGCGTTCAGCGTGGTTCGCTACGGCAACGTGGTCGGCTCGCGCGGCTCGATCGTTCCGCTGTTCAACAAGCTGATCGCCGAGGGCACCGACCATCTGCCGATCACCGACCCGCGCATGACGCGGTTCTGGATCTCCCTGCAACAGGGCGTCGACTTCGTGATCAAGAGCTTCGAGCGCATGTCGGGCGGCGAGATCTTCGTGCCGATGATCCCCTCTGTGCGCATTCCCGAGCTCGCGGCCGCGATGGCGCCGAACCTGCCGACCCGCGTGATCGGCATCCGGCCGGGTGAGAAGCTGCACGAAGTGATGTGCCCGACCGACGATTCGCATCTGACGCTGAAGTTCCACGACCACTTCGTGATCAAGCCGACGATCAAGTTCTTCCGCCGCGACGTCGACTATCTCACCAACCAGATCGGCGAGCACGGCGAGCCCGTGTCCGATGGCTTCGAGTATAATTCCGGCAGGAACGAGCATTTCCTCGACGTCGCCGAGATCAGAGAGTTCAACAAGATAGCGGTCCAATGATCCCCTATGGGCGCCAGGATATCTCTGCCGAGGACATCGACGCGGTCAGGGATGTCCTGACGTCGGACTGGCTGACGCAGGGACAGGCCGGCCCTCGCTTCGAGCAGGGGCTGGCGAAATATTGCGGCGCGGCCCACGGCATCGCCGTTTCGAACGCAACCGCAGCGCTTCACATTGCCTGTCTCGCGCTCGATCTCGGGCCTGGCGACATTCTGTGGACGGTGCCGAACACCTTCGTGGCGTCCGCCAATTGTGCTCTCTATTGCGGCGCGACCGTCGATTTCGTCGACATCGATCCGCGCACCTACAACATGAGCGTTGCTGCATTGGCCGAAAAGCTCGCGCAGGCGGAGGCCGCGGGCCGTCTTCCGAAGGTGGTGGTGCCTGTGCATTTTGCTGGGCAGTCCTGCGAGATGGTGGAGATCCGCGCGCTCGCCGACCGCTACCGCTTCCACATTGTCGAAGACGCCTCGCACGCGGTCGGCGGTGAGTACCGCGGACGCAAGGTCGGCGATGGCGCCCTCAGCGACGTCACCGTGTTCAGCTTCCATCCGGTCAAGATCATCACGACCGGTGAAGGCGGGATGCTGATGACCAACGCGCCGAAACTCGCCGAACGGCTCTCCTATCTGCGCAGTCACGGCATCATTCGCCCGATGCAGTCGCCCCCAACGGCCGACGAGCGGCGCTCCAACGAGGACCAGCACGGTCCCTGGATGTATGAGCAGATCGAGCTCGGGCTCAACTACCGCATGACCGATATCCAGGCCGCACTCGGCAGCAGCCAGCTCGTCCGGCTCGATGCGTTCGTGGAGCGCCGGCGCGAGCTCGCGGCGCGCTACGATCGCCTGCTGGCGAAGCTGCCGGTGACCCGCCCGTGGCAGCATCCGGACACGAACTCGGCCTGGCATCTCTACGTGATCCGGCTGCGGCGCAACGAGATCAAGCTCAGCCGCCGTCAAGTGTTCGAGGCGCTGCGTGCCGCCGGCATCGGCGTCAACGTGCATTACATTCCCGTGCACACGCAGCCCTATTATCAGCGCCTGGGCTTCAAGGTCGGCATGTTTCCGGAGGCCGAGAGCTATTACCAGGACGCCATCACGCTGCCGCTGTTCTCGAAAATGACGGATGCCGAGCAGGACACCGTCGTCGCGGCGCTTAGGAAGATCCTCGCGTGAAGATCGCCGTCATCCCGGCCCGCGGCGGCAGCAAGCGCATCCCGCGCAAGAACATCCGGCCGTTCTGCGGCAAGCCCATCATCGCCTATTCCATCGAGGCAGCGCAGGCGAGCGGCCTGTTCGACGAGATCATCGTCTCCACTGATGACGCTGAGATCGCCGAGGTGGCGCGCCAGTTCGGCGCGACAGCACCCTTCGTTCGTCCGAAGGAGATCTCCGACGACCACACCGGGACGGCCGCAGTCGTCAAGCACGCCGTCACTTGGTTCATCGAACGCGGTGACGACATCACCCATGTCTGCTGCGTCTACGCGACCGCCCCGCTGATCGAGGCCCGCTTCCTGCGTGAGGCCTATGAGGCCCTCACGAGCTCCGACGCCGCCTTCGCGTTTTCGGTGACAAGCTACGCCTTTCCGATCCAGCGTGCCTTGCGCATGACCCCGGCCGGCCGCGTCGATCCGTTTCATCCGGAGCATCGCCTCACCCGGTCGCAGGACCTCGAGCCGGCCTATCATGATGCAGGCCAATTCTACTGGGGCACGGCCGCGGCCTTCCTCGAAGACGTACCGATCTTCTCGGAGCGCTCCGTCGGGGTCGTGCTGCCGCGGCACCTCGTGCAGGACATCGACACCGTCGAAGATTGGGAGCAGGCGGAATACATGTTCCGCGCGGTCAATCGGGGCTAGCTCCGGGCGGCGAGCAGCGGACGAAGGAATGCGGCCAGATCGCCTCCCCGGAACAGATGTCCGGGTATTCCCGCGGCGACGGCGGCCTCGATGTCGCGGGCATTGTCGCCGACGAGCAGACTGCCCTCGGCGCGGACCGGCCACGCCTTCATGCAATCCAATATCATGCCGGGGCCGGCTTGCGCCGGTCGCTCGCGCGTCGGTACGCCTCGACCGTGCCCTCCTCATGGTAGGGACAGTACTGGAAGTCGTCGATATGGGCGCCGATTGCGCCCAGCTCGCTATTCATCCAGTCGTGCAGACGATGAATATCATCCACGCTAAAGTAGCCGCGGGCGACGCCCGATTGATTGGTGACGACGAAGACGTAATAGCCGAGATCGTTGCACAGCTTGACGGCCTCGCGCGCTCCCTGCATCCATTCGAAGTCGTCGATCCTGTGCACATAGTCCTTGTCGACGTTGAGCACACCATCGCGATCGAAGAATACGGCCGGGCGTCTCAGCCGGTCCGTCAGCTCGCTTCCGTCATGCCCAGGATCAGCGGGATTTTGCACGTTGAAGAAGGCTCCGCAACCATTTGGCCTAGAGTCGCCCGATCCGCGGCCGAGCTCATCTCACATGCCGGCATCGACAACCCGCGAATGGATCGGCAGTCTAAGCTGATACTGGCCTGCTCACCATGGCGTATACGAGCATGATCAGCAGAACGATCGCACCGGCGAAAATTGCGTGCCGAAGCGGATTTGGGGAAACCTGCCGGACCGTGACATCGTCGCTGAGCGTCGCGGGGTAGGTCTTGGACGGCCCCATCCGCTCCGCCAGTGCGCGTCGATCGTTCGTCGCAACCACCAACTTTTCCTCGTTGCGCACAATCAGATCGAGCAACCACACTCGCCGCAGCATCAACGAGGCTGGATCGCTCACACCGATCGAGCCAAGGGACGCCAGCTCCTCCCGAACCCTGATGAGACTGGCGATATTGGAATCTACCAAGGCGATCTGGGTGTTGACCTCAGAGAGCGCTGGCGCACGAATCTTCTCTTGATCGGCGTTCAGCGTCCGCACTGCGGCCTGGAGCGCCTCGGTGGCGGCTTGCTCACTCGGAGCACCGACGGACAGAGCGAGCATTTCGGAAGTTGCAGGCCGCACATCGAAGCTGTCCAGCATCAATCTACGTGCCTTGGCGTCGCCATCAGCCGATGAGTCCGCGGTCCCGAACGCCCGGCGCTTGAACGACGCCGAGTTCATCTGGAATACGATCGAGGACATCGGCGCGACCTCGGCTCCATCAACCCGGCCGACCCGCACAACGGCTTGCGCCGCGTAACCGACGGGACGCATCCAGTCTGCGACGAACACAACCAGCGCTGCAACAAGCGGAATCAGGACAACGGACTTCAGCCGAAATCTAACCGCGCGGGTCAGATAGCTGAACATCCCGCCGACATAGGAAACAGCCGATAGGGAAGCCGTCGCATCTCTCATGGCGTGACTTCCTTCTCAAGTGCCATCGCTTGGCCCGCTCCAGGCGATGCCGATACCATCAACCTCGCCCGCCACCTATCTTCCAGGACGTAAACGAAAATCGCAGCCCCCAATTTCGTCATAAAGGTCAATTGGATAAACGAATTCATCATTCCCGACGCGAGGTAGACTTCAACTGCATACAATATTGGCGTCAGGAAAAAGCAAGTGGCATATCGCTGCTCCACGATACAGCGCGTCACCAAGAACAAGAACTCCGAAAACATGATTGCCGAAAGCACAACCAGAATAAATCCGTTAACCGGTCCACCAAGTTCGAACAAGACTTCCGGCCAGCCGCCCGTGTAGGCCACCCCCAGATCGAGCAAGGCATGCGCGCGCTCGATCGGCAGACCAAGCTCCATCAGCAGCTGCATCGTCGAATTGCGGTTGGGGTTGAAAGGATCCAGGAAAAGCTTGACGAAGGCCAGAGGCGCGTTCCAGTCCCCGTGCAGAAAAACGCGCTCATACGTCATCCACCACATCTCGCCCTGCTGCACCAGGAGCCGCTGGGTGAGTTTGGCCTGAAGCAACTCCGATTCCGCGCCACGCACGACGGTATAGGAATATGTGAGAGCCCCCAGAACGAGGACACCAAGACAGGCCACCGGCAACCACAGAGCGCGCAGCATGCGGTAGAATGCCAAGTTGTCGAACGCTGCGGCTTTGCTGCGCCCCAGGACAATGCTGCCCATGGGCATAATGAAGAACGAGAAATACAGAAAGAACGACGAGAACCTGTGCCCGACAAAGAGCAGATAAACCATCAGGCTGCCGAACAGCGCTCCAAATCGGTAGTCGAAGCGTGCGCCACGCAGCACCGGCGTCGCGAAAAGCAATCCTAGCTGGAAAGCCAGCATCGGCCCCCAATCCATCAGTCGTCCGTGGAGAAAGCCTCCGAATTGCCGCGAATAGTCCAGCCGTTCGATTTTGCTGAAAAGCGGGATCGTCCCCCGGGTCAACATCTCGATCCAGAGAGCAACCTCGAACAAGAGGATGACCCAGAACGCCAGATTGAACAAATCGAGACGTCCGGTCGGCAGGAAACTCGACATTTTGAAATTGGACGCGGCCGCGAGAGCCTTCAAACGCTGTGGATGAAAGGAGACCAGCAACATCAGGAGGACAAGGACATGGCTGGCGCCCAGCGGCACCGCCGCAAGCCCGGGACCAATGCTTCTTTCCAGCTGCTCGGAGACGATCGGTCCGAATACGTCAATGTAGAAGACTGAGACGAGTCTCCAGGCACAATAAAAGAAGAAAAAGAAAGTGAGGAAAAGCAATCCGGGCTGGCTCAGCGAAATTCGGAAGATAAGCGCAAGAACCAACAACGTAACGGCTGCATTCAACAGCAACGAGAGCAGCGTTTCGAACTCCCACAGCAGTGCGCCCACTTCACGTTCCCCCATCCACGCAACCCGGCGCGGCGAGGCGCGCCCTGGAAAGCCTCGAACTGGAAGCCTGGCTCGATCAACCGCTCAGCGGCTCCCATGCATACAAGAGACCGTCGTTGTGCAATGTGGGAGCGTAGGCCATCCGCTCGCGAGCAAGAATGCGAATCCGCCCCTTCCGCTCGAGCTCATCCAGCAAAGCGAAAAGACGGGTCTGGTAATCCACTGATTTCAAGTAGATCCGACTGGCCAGATCGCGCGGATCCGACAAATTCAGCATATCGATCGCGGGCTCGATGTTCACGACACGGCCCGGCCGCGCCCGCAGAATGTTCTCGATCACGGCATCCACGGCGTAGGGGATTTGCTCAATGCAGAAGTGAGTGAAGATCGTTGCGCCTGCGAGTTGGCTGAACTGGGGATCATGTGCGTCCGTCAGATCGATCCGGTCGAAGCTGACGCGCCCATCCAGGCCATAATGGCGCGCGATCTGTCGTCCCGCTTCAATGCCGTTCGGCGCGATGTCGAAGCCGCGAAGTTGCGTCCAGCGAGGATCCAAGCTGAGCGAAAACAGGTTATAACCGGTCCCGGAGCCCAATTCGACCAGGGACGTCGCATCGCCGACGTGGCGCATCATCAGTTCCGACAGCGCCCGGATGCGATACTTGTAATAGTCCTTCGTGGCGATACGTACGAGTTGACCGTTTACCTTGGCCAGTCGAGGTGAGCGACTCTGCCCCGCGAGAAACTCTTCCAGAGGCGCATCGAGCCAGGCGCGCTCGTTCAGCACCCTGTCCCAGGCGCCGCCATTGTATTCGGAATCGACGACGTCGCCCGTCCGTTTGACATTCTTGAAGGCAAGGCGAAGGAGGCTCCGTGCGAAGTCCGACGCATAGGCACGGGACAACTCCAGCGTCGATGCCGGTTCGATATCAGGCGACACTGTCAATTACGCCTCTAGATTGCTGATCCATGGAAATCTCGGTGGCCTCGCCGTTCGCGATAGCGGAAACGCCAAGGTCAACCAAGCCCCAGGATCAACTTGTCCCGTTCGGAGGTGCCCGGAGTTGCACGGAACGGCCGGTTCTTGCCCCCGGGAAACATACGGGGAAAAGCAATGAAGGTCGCGGTGTACATCAGCCGGCCATGACCGGGGGCGATCCGGCTGCCCATGTGCAGACAACGGCTGGTATCGATCATGAACGAAACAAGACGAGGCGCCTTCATCACCTTCACGTCTTGACGCGGTACCTTCCCGAATACCTCGTCGTCACTGAAATGACTTCCGAGCAGCGGATAGCCAAATCGATCGGTCGATTGCCGCGACAGGAACGTGAAGGGACCGTCGGCGTCCTCCTGCACGTCGGTCAGATAGGTATAGAACTTCACCACCCTGACATCGTCATGATCACGATGCCACAGTTGCGATGACGCGAGCGCCTGCCCGGTGTGCCTCGAATACGACAGCATGACGTAGTCGAGCCAGGGGACTTCCCCGAGCGCCGAGGCAACGACATTCACCACGCCTGGCTGCAGAGCGTAGCGCACAAACAGATTATCGGCCGCGAGTTTGCCGTCGACCATCTCCGAGTCGAGCAAGTGGACCAGGAATTTTTTCCAGTATCCGGCCTGCTGCTTGTCGGCGGCGTCGATTTCCGAGAGCTTTGCTTCGCCCGAAGCGGCAAGCTGCTGCAGCAAGGAGGGGTCGATCAGTTCGCTGACGATGGCATAACCGTCGCGATTCAAATCCTTCGCCGCGGCCTTCTGCGCCGCGCTGACGTCCAAGCCGTTCAACTCTTGCTTGCGCTGCCGTTTGGCGCCGTAATGCCAGGTGCTGACACCCGTCTTGACTGCCCATCGCAGCGGCGACCGGTTCACCTGCCAAAGCGCCCTGGACATCAATCCCATCTTTGTCGTCCCCAACCTGCCGGAATATCGTTCAGACCCCTTGACCGGCCCGGTCAAGCGATTTGCCCCTTAGCAAATCCATGCATTATGGGCAACCGAAGAGTACCCCTCCGGAACCGGACATCCTAGAAGATGTAGAAACGGATCCCCTGTCGCCAGAGCGGGAATCGATCTTTGTACCCGATCGCTCAGTTCCGATGAACGACAATCATGGCCGTCATATCGTTGATCCAAAGTCGACCGATATTGCGCGCGACATTGATCTCCGGCGGTATGCGAATGCAATCGACGCGGGAAACGCCGGGCATGGATTCGTACTCCGCTACATAGTCCCGAACCCAGCGATCTGACAGGAAAGACGAACGCCAATTTCGTCCGTTTTGCAGTTCCGCTGGAGTCCAAGCATTGTACTCCACGTGGATAATCGCCTTGCGGGCAAGTTTGAGTGCCTGTTGCTTCGCGGCTGCGAAGATTTCGTCGTTTACGTGCATTGTGGCACCGCAGCTGAAGACCACGTCCGCACCCTCGATGCCGTTGCGCTCGAGCACGCCCGCCACATCGGCCATCGAACCGGTCAGCAGCTTCGCTCCGCAGCCCTCTGGCATGTGTTGCATGCCCCATTTGACGGCGTTGTCGTTCAGCTCGACGCCATAAAGCTTGATGTTGCGATCGGCCCGCCAAATCGCCTGAAGATTTGCCCCGACATTCGGGCCGAGTTCGACCACCGATTCCGGCCGCAGGCCGGCGCAATAGTTCGCAAGCCAATCCCGCAAGGGCGTATTCTTTGCATAGTCGAGAAACGCTGCCTCGCTCCTTTCGGTCCGCCAGAAATCCTGCCATACGGCAGACTCCCGCGCCCTCACCAGCACGGGCAGAGGCCCGATATTGGTCGCAGCACGCCAGAGGAGAACCTTGGGGTGGAAACTGGGAAGCCTGAACACGAAATTCTCCCGCCTGTCTTAACGCAAATGCCGGCTATTTGTGTGCAGCGCCGGTCAATTCTGCAAGCTGCCGGCGGTTGGCCGCTTCAGCTCCTCAATTTTAGATGAAGACCGGGCCTGATCAAGGCCTCCAGCATCGGATCCAGGAGGGACCAGCCGAGTTCCGGAGCCAGCGCTCCCGACCGTGCCGAGGATGCCGACACTCTGACGCTGCCCCGACCGCTCGCCGACAGCGAAATTGGATTGATGCAACAAGATCACCGCTGCGTCAGCGCGCGGGCGAATTTGCCGAACATGGCGCGATCGCTCTGTGACAGGATCAGAGCGACGCTCAGCACCCATGCGGCGAGGCAGGCAATCGCTCCCACGATGATCAGTGCCGGAAGGGTGTACGGCGTCGAATAGGTCTTATAGGCGATCGTCCCCGCGGCGAGCACAGCGGCCACCAATGTCTGCTTGCCCAGTTGCTCCCAGAACAACATCCTTGGCAGGTGCATGACCGAGAGCATGCGGTGCGCGATCAGGGGCGCAAATACGACATAAGATAGCACCCACCCCAATATGAAGGCACGCTCGCGCAGCCATGCCAGCGTCAGTGCTGTCACCACATACTGCGCCAGGACCTGCAGATAAAGCAGCCGCGTGTTGAGACGCAGGAAATCCGACCTGACCATCAAAGCGGTTTGCCCGGCCCCCAGCATGACAGTCACAGCGGGAACCAACAGCGACAGAGCCAACCACGGCCATTCGCTCGAATGCTCGGGCCCGACCCAGACCCGCAATATGTCTTGAGAAAACAACGCAACGACGACAAGGATTGGCACAACGATGGCGGCAGGTAGAACGAGGCCATTTCGTCCCAGCAATTGCAATCGTCTAACGTCGGTTCGTTCGTCGAGATGTGCCGAAATCGGAAGAATTGCCGAGTAGAGCGGGCTCATTGTCGTCTTGAGAAAGCGGGGAAGGCGTGTCAGCACGTCGTAGGTTCCCACTTCGACGGGACTGTAGAGTGCACCGATAGCCAGCGGAACCAGCGTCTGCTGGAAAGTGCCTGCGATACGGTTGTTAAACATCAGCCAACACCTGTAGGCCACGTCGTGCCGGCTCGAGGGTGTCCATGACCTGAAACGGAGCGAGGTGTTGCGCGCAAAGAGCCAGACGACGAGCGCAAGCACCACGTATTTGGCCACAATCGTCGCGAGATAGGCGTAGGCGATCCAGGCAAATGAAAGGTTGCTCCAGACAGCGATGAAGATCGATCCCACGTAGGCGACGCTTCCCGCCACCTCGGTCAATCGCAGCCAGCTGTACTGCTCAAATCCCTTGAGCGCTCCTTCGGCGGCCAGCCCCAGGAAGGCGATTGGCATGATCAGCGCGGTCACCTTCAAGATGGCAATGAAATCCGCGGACTGATCGGCGTGAACCTTGAAGATGGCGGCCAGGTCCGCCGCGCAAAACCACAGCAGTACGCCCGAGAGCAATCCGGTGACCAGGGCGAGCATGGTCAGCAACGAAACCTTTTCACCGGCCGTGGACCAATCCCCGAGCCGCCCCCGCGCAATCACCTGAGTCGTGATCTCGGAAACGCCGAGATCAATCACTGCGAGAAAGCCGCTGGGCAGAAAGGAGCGCAAGAGCACGATAAGCCCCAGCACCGCGAGCCCATAGGACTTCGCAATTAGGCCTACCGCGAACAGGCCCAGCACCCCGGCAACGCCATAGGCGACGGCCGAGATTGCGGTGTTATGAAGAAACCGACGCAGCACGGTTCAGTTCACTTCCGCAAGCTGCAGGCTGGCGCCACTGAACATGCCGCCCCGAATATTTGCGGGCGTCCGGGCGACAAACCGGCGCCGGTCCACCGAAGCAGCGTCGATACGCTGCAATATGGTGTTGACCAGTCCATCGCCGAATTGCTTGCCCGCACGGCGACGCTCGCCCTCGGCCGAGCCGTAGAGGCGACGCAAAGCCCTGCTTGCCCTGTGCCCCAAGGTGCGACGGGCGGCCGCCGCCGCGAGCCCGCGAAGCGACGGCGAGCGCGACCCGGCCGCCGGACGGAGATCCTGCTCGGCCACGGCCATCGTCGACAACACTGCCTCCGAAACCCGAACGGAGCTCGCGCCGTCCATGGCAAGGTAGAGATCGCTGATGATTTCCCGGCGAAAGTCCACAATCTCGGAAGAGGGTTGCGCCAGCTTGCCCTCAAGGCCCTGCCGCACCAACTCGATCAGCTCCGCTTCGCTACGCGCCGGACGGCTGACCCGGGTCGCCGCATCGAGCCGAAGGGCCGGCGTGTTGAACCACTCCATGCTCAGCGGCTCCACGTTCAGCATCGTGGCCTCGATGGCGGTCGAGCAATTCTGATGAACCAGCAGGCGCGCACCGCTGATCCATTCGAGCGAGGTTCCACTCTGGATCACGCTTGCATTCGGCAAGTCGGCGAAGCCCCCGTATGAATCGAGATTTTCAAACGGATGCGGCCGCAACACAAACGGCACGTCGGAAAAATGCTTCGCAAGCTCGATCGCCATGCCCAGCGTGTGGCGATAAGCTTCCCGGCCGTCTGCGATGAACTGGCGCGCGAACTCGCGGGTGAAACCAGCCTGCACCATGGCCCCCTCCTCGTCGGAGGAGCTGCCCGAAAATCGCGGGTTTACGGTCGGAAAGTTCGTGTTGATCAAGACATAACCCGACGCTACCGACGGTTCGGGCAATGCGGCACGCCAGGGGGGCGCGCAGAAATCGTACCGGGGGCAGCCGGTCGCGCGAAGGATCTCAGCGGGGACAGTGCCTTGCCGCAGGAAAGCGGCATATTGCGCCTGTCCCCAAACGCAATAGAGATCGACGAGGTCGGTGCATCCGGTCCCCTTCACCATGCCGGCGAATTGGTCGGCGTTCTTGCCGCCGATGCCCTCGGTGTCCAGAACGCCAACCAGAACTCCCGCGCGCTTATAGGATTTGATCAGGTCGACATTGTTGGGCCGGATGTAGTTGACGAGCACCATATCGGGCCGCAGCGCCAGAACATCGAACCCCTGCTCGTACATCGGCACCAGCGTGGCCAGTGCGCCGCGCGTTGCCAGTTGGCGCGCCAGCAACACCAGCCCTTCGAGGTCGCGAAGCGGGTTGTCGACGATCAGGCAGACATGCGGCTGGTCAGCCACGCGCGCTCCTCGCCGCAGTCACCTGCTGCGCAGACGCCGCTTCTTCAGCGGATGACAGCAGGTCCCAGCTCATCGGCGTACCGCGGCGAACCGCCTGGCCCACGCGCTTACCCATCAGCGTCTCGAAATATTTTGGCGGCAGACCGAGACCGGGGCGAATGATCCGCAAATTCTCCCCGGTCAGCACGTCGCCGGGCGCGAGGTCTTCGGCCACATAGAGCGAACGGCGGAAGATCAGGGAGTCCCGCTCCTTCTCCATCAAGCCGTAGCGGACTTCGCCAAGCGCCATCCAGGCCCGCTCGGTCTCGACCACGAGCGCCGCCATCTCCGAAGGCTCCATAGAAAACGTCGAGTCGACGCCTCCGTCGGCCCGCGCAAGCGTAAAGTGCTTCTCGATCACGCTTGCGCCGAGCGCCACGCTCGCCACCGAAGCGCCGATCCCGAAAGTGTGGTCCGACAACCCCACCTCGCAATCAAACAACGCGCGCAGGTGCGGAATCGTCATGAGATTGGTATCCGAGGGCGTCGCCGGATAGGTGCTCGTGCATTTCAGCAGCACGAGCTGCTTGCAGCCCGCCGCTCGCGCCGCACGGACCGTCTCGTCGAGATCGGCAACACTTGCCATGCCGGTGGAGATGATCATCGGTTTTCCGGTCGCAGCAACCTTGCGGATGAGCGGCAGATCGGTGTTCTCGAAGGAAGCAATCTTATAGCAGGGAACGCCAAGGCTCTCGAGAAAGTCGACTGCCGTTGCATCGAAAGGCGTGGAGAACGGAATCATGCCAAGCGACCGCGCGCGCTCGAAGATCGGTGCGTGCCACTCCCACGGCGTGTAGGCCTCCTGATAGAGCTTGTGCAGCGACCGCCCCTTCCAGAGGCTGTTGGGATCATCGATGAAGAACTCGTCGCTGCCAAGGTCGAGCGTCATCGTATCGGCGGTGTAGGTCTGAAGCTTGAGCGCATGCGCGCCCGATTTCGCTGCGGCGTCAACGATCGCCAACGCGCGCTCCAGCGACTGGTTATGGTTGCCGGACATCTCCGCAATGATGAACGGCCGATGCGCTTGGCCGATCGACCGCCCGGCAATGGATATCGTGTCACTCATCGGTCGCTTCCACCTTCTCAATACGCACCACGTAGCGATGACCACGGAAATCGAAGAACGCGGGAAAACGTTGCGGATCTACCACTCTCAGGAGCTCGAACTGCTCAGCGATCGAGCGGTTCGGATCCAGCCGCGAATCCTCGGGCCCACGTCTTCGGTAGTAGGTCGGAGCGCGACCATCCTGCCGCATACGCGCCCTTCGCCCCTCAACGGCCACCGCCTCGCTCATCAGCTCCATTTCGATGGCAAAGAGCTTCGCGTTGATCTCGTCATAGAGCTCATGGCCTTCGAGCACCATGTGGCGCTGCGCCCAAATGGCGCCGGTATCCACCTGATCCTCCGCCTCAAGCAACGAAACGACGATATCATGCTTTCCTTCGAGAATCTGCCAAATATGGGGGGACCAGCCGCGCCCGAGCGGGAGGTCGCTGGCATGGATCACCAAGCTCGCACCGTATCTCGCCCGGTCCTGCGCCGAGATGATTTCATGACACGAGATCAGGAAAAGGATATCCCCGCCCGTCAGCTCGGCCTTCTTTTGCACGAGTTCGACATCGTGCGAGGCGCGCGCAAGCCTCGCCCACTGTTCCAGATGGGCGTAGACCGGGTGTGAGGCACTTGAGCAGACAATCGAAATCTTCATACTTTGATCACAAAGCGGAACACGGTTCCCCGAGACCGCGCCGCGTTTAGCACAAAAACCGGTCCTTCTGCCAAATACATGGCTTCGCCGCTCCTGCCCGCCCTAACCGGGAGTGGTCCGCATGCAGGCCACGACCCGCTCCGCCCCCGCCCGTCGACCAGGGCCAGCGCGGCTTCGCCCAGCGCCTTGGTCCGGGCAGCATCGTCCAGCAGCGCTCGAATCGAGTCGGCCAGAGCTGCTCTGGATACGTCATTGGCCGCCCCGAGATAGACGGCCGCACGTTCCGCAGCCAATGCCTCGAGCGCGCCGACCTGATTCGACGCGATATCGACTGCGATCACGGGCAGACCCACGCAGCAACGCTCCCAGCTCATGACGCCGCCGGCCCCGATCGACAGGTCCGCCCGCCGCATCAACTCGGCAATATTGTTCGCTCCCCGATGCAGCTCGGCGCCCGACAGTCCGTGACAGAGTTGTGCAACCGAGTCCACATGCGGATTGCTTAAACCGATGACGGCATCCACGGCGAGCGACGGATGGGCCAGGCTCGCGACCGCCTCCAGCGCCTTCGCGGTCTCATTGCTCGGATCGGAGCCGCCGAAGCAGATCAGGATGCGATTGATCTCGCCGCTGCGCCGGGTGAGGAGAGCGCGCTGCGCGGCAAACTCCGGACGAAGCAGCGCATAGCCGGGCCCGAGCAATTGCACGCAGGCCGCCGGCACGCGGCCGCGATAGCGCGTCTCCATGCCCTGGACCAGGTTCTGGTCGAGCAGGAGCTCGCAATCATGGTCGCGGTCGGCGAGGTCGTCGACGGCGAGGATGCGCATGCCGTCGCGCCGGCAGACTTGCTCCCATCTTGCGTCGAGGGCGTAATGATCGACGATGAGCCATTCGGCCGCACCGATCTCGTCGAGGGCGCTGCGGGTCTGGTCTGCGTCTTGTTGCCAATGGGTCGGTAGCCAATGCGCGTACGGCCCCCGCCATCGTCAGCCCCGGCCGGCCGCGCGAGCGGATCGGATAACAGCCGCACCGCGTGTCCGTGGCTCTCGACAAGGTGTGCCAACCCGGCCGCGTGGCTGCGCATGAGGAAGCACGATCGCGCTCCGTCCGCGGCGAGGGCGTCGGCGAGCGTGAGACACCGCGTGAGGTGACCAAGCCCCATCTCGACCGAAGCATCGACGCGGAAGACGACCTGCTTATTCATCGCTTTGCGCCCGCCTTCCTCGATTCCGCCCCGGGCCGCCGGCACCGGGTGCCCGCGACGGTTGGCCAGATAGGGCCGTCTCCTACCACACTTCTGCGGTGGAACCGGCCCCAATCCACCCTTGAGCTATCGTGCAGGCTTCTATATGCGGAAACCGCAACCGAGCAACCCTGCCCCACATGTCGCCCGAGAAAACCCTTCTGATCACGACGCTGGCCGAATACCAGACCCGATTCTGGATTCCGGTGGCGCAGCGGCTGCGCGCGGCGGGATATGCGGTCGAGCTGCTCGCCTTCGACGATCGCAGCGCCGAGATGTCGGCGGCCGCAGGCGTCCCGGTCATGAACATGTACCGCGAAGGCCTCAAGACCGGCCCCTCGCCCGATGACCGGCAGGCCTTCGATGCCCGCATCGAAGCCTACGGTCTGGACGGCTCCAACTTCCTGTTCAGCCACGAGCGCTTCACCTTCGGCATCCGCGACACCGCCGCGCTGCGCCGTCGCTTCATGATCTACACCAACGCCATGGAGGCGCTGCTCGACCGGCTGGAGAGCCAAGGCACACGCGCCGAGCTGGTGCAGGAGCTCGGCGGCTTCCTCTCCGTGATCACGAGCTTCTACGCGGCGAAGCGCCGCGGCATCCGCAACTGGTTCATCGAGCCGTCGTTCTTTCGCGGACGGATGTATTTCACGCCCGACAGTTTTGGCGCGCCCGAGATGATGGCGAAGCCAGCCGACGACGTCTCGGCTGATGTGAAATCCTATCTCGATGCCACGCTGAACCAGCGCGCGATCGTGATCCCGAAGAAGGACGCGCATCATTACTCGGCGGCCTTCAAGAAGGTCGTGAACCTGCGCAACTCGCGCCGCCTCGCCGAAAAACTGTGGGACCAGTTCGCGCTCGGCAAGCACCAGGAGTTCGGACACAATCTGCGGCACGCGAGGGTGCACGCGATGATGGCCGTCAACGCGGCGAGACTTCGCAAGCTCTATCGCCCGGTCCCCGAGACGCCGTTCGTCTACTATCCCTTCCACGTTCCCGCCGACATGGCGCTGACGCTGCGCGCGCCTGATTATCTCGACCAGGTCGCGACCGTCGACTTCCTGCTGCGGACGATCCCGGATTCGCACCTGCTCGTCGTCAAGGAGCATCCCGCGCAGATCGGCGCGATCTCCGCGGATCGGCTGTTCGAGCTCGCACGGCGCTTCGACAATCTCGTCTTGTTGCCACCGCAGACCAACAATTACGCTGTCCTCAACCGGGCCGATGCCGTCATCTCCGTCAACAGCAAGTCGGGCGCCGAAGCGCTGCTGCTCGGCAAGCCGGTCGTGGTGATGGGCGATGCGTTCTATCGCACCTGCCCGCTGGTCTATTCTACCGACCGTCTCGCCGACGTGCCGAAGCGCCTGCGCGAGGCGCTCAGGGCCGGACCGTTCGACCCGGCCAGCGGAGCGCCTTATTTCGAAGCCGCGTGGCGGCGCTCGTTTCCCGGCGAGCTCTACATCGGCGATCCCGGGCTGCTCGACACGTTCACGGCCTCGTTGCGAGCCGCGCTCGCCGAGCCTGCGGCTGCTCTCTGAACGGATCACGCGATGCCTCTCGTCTCCATCATCATGCCGTCCTGGAACGTCGAGCGCTTCATCGAGGAAACCATCCATTCGGTGCAGGCCCAGACTTTCGACGACTGGGAATTGCTGATCGCCGATGACTGCTCGACGGATCGCACCCCCAAGATCATCGCGGAGATCGGCGAACGCGACCCGCGCGTCAAGCTGATCCGGCTGCCGAAGAACGGCGGTCCGGCGCTGGCGCGCCAGGCCGCGATCGACGAGGCAAAGGGCCGCTATCTCGCCTTCCTCGACAGCGACGATCTGTGGCTGCCCGCGAAGCTCGAACGCCAGCTCGCCTTTGCCCGGGAGAAAGGCGCCGCGCTGAGCTACACCGCGTTCCGCCGCATCGACGAGGCCAACACCATGTCCGGCCGGCTGATCGCGGTGCCGGCGCAGCTCAGCTACGATCAGCTCCTGAAAAACACCTCGATCGCGACATTGACCGCGCTGGTCGACCTCGAGATTTCGGGGCCTGTCGCGATGACCAACGAGGGCTACGACGATTTCTGCCTGTGGCTCTCCATCCTCCGGCGCGGCCATATCGCCCACGGCCTCAATGAGGATCTGGCGCGCTACCGCGTCAGGGGCTCGTCCGTCTCCAGCCGCCCGGTGCGCTCCGCCAAATGGGTCTGGAACGTCTACCGCAACGTCGAGCGACTGCCGCTGCTCAAGTCGGCCTGGTGCTTCGGCCATTGGAGCGCGCGCGCCTGGCTCAAGCGGCGGCAATTCTAGCGGTACGCGAGGTTTGCCCAAAATGAACGTTGCGAGCTGGATCGGTTGTCACTAGTCTAACCCGGGTCACCGGGGGGGGCTTTGGGTGTACAATCAAGACGCTATGGCGTCGGCGACGCGTCCTGTCGCCGCGCGCAGGGCCAGCCTTGCGTGGGCGCTGGGTAGCCTATTTCCCGCGGCGTTTCTGTTCTGCCTGTTTGCGCTGACTTTGCTCAGCGCGCCCGAGCACGACGATTTCTGTTTCGCGGATCTGCACGCGCGCCACGGGTTCGTCCAGACCATTTCGATCTTCTATCAATCGCTGTCGGGCCGGATCGTGGTCCTGATCCTGGGCCAAATTCCGCCGGCGATCTCCGCGGCCACGAATGTCAGCCTGCTGTCGGCCTATTCGCTGGCGCTGGCCGCGGCTGCGGGCCTGTTCCTGTTCGGATTGGCTGTCGCGACGGTCCGCGCATGGCCTCGCGCCGGCGCGCTGCAATTGGCCTTCCTCACCTTCGCATTTGCAAGCACCGTGGTCAGCGCGACGCCGAACCTGCGCGAGCTGCTCTACTGGCTGACGGGCCTGATTTGCTACGTCCCGCCTGCGCTCCTCACCATTCTGATCCTGGGCGAGTGCACCCGGGCGCTCGACACCGAAACAGAGTTTTCCTGGCTACTCACCATCGGCATGGCGCTGGGCGGACTCGTCGCCGCGATGTGCAACGAGTTCACCGGCGTCTGGCTGCTGCTGATCCTCGCCGCATCCCTCCTCGCGCGCCACCTCTTCGGTCAGCCGCGCCAGATCGCGCATCACGGCTTGATCGCCGTCGCTATCGCCGTCGGCTTCGTCGTCGTGGTATCGGCCAGCGGCAATAGCGCGCGCATGGAGCAGCTCCCGAATGGCGGTCACCTCCTGCCGTCGCTGATCAACGGCTTGCGCGATTCGCTCGTCGGGCTCGGCCGATTTTTCCGCGAGCCAGCAATCGTCGTCTCGCTCATCGCCGCAGGCGCCATCGTCCTCGTCGAGCCGGAGCCAGCGAGGCCGGCACAGGCCAACGGCAAGATGCTGGCACTCGGAATCGTCGCCACCTGCCTGGCCTGTTGCTACTTCGAATATTTCACGCATCGGTATGCGACGGGGTTCCGGCTCGTCGAAAGAGCGCAGAACCAGGCACTGATCCTGCTGCTGTTCGGACTGATGCTGAGTGTTAGACTATTGGTCCGGGCGCACCGCACGCAATTGCGCGAGCGCCTTTCGGCAGGCCGCTATCGCGGCCTCCTCGACCCGGTCACGCTGCCGACCAGCCTTGCGCTTCTCATGATCGCCTCGCTCGGCTTCAGCTCAACGTCGTCGCTACTGCGCAAGCAGTGGCAAGACCTCTACCCGTACTGGGAGGAAAGCGTCGCCCGGCACGTCCTCCTGACAACAAGCATCGAACCGGTGATCGCCGTTCCCTGGCATAAATGGACACCCTCTCTGCTGATGACCGCCGACGTCACGGCCAATGCCGACCGATTGCCGAACGACTGCATCGCCAGATATTATCGCAAGTCCGCCATCTACGTCGCCGACGTGCCGCTTTGACGGGCCGCTCTTTGCCAGAGACTTGAACAAACACGCAGTCTCCCGGCAGGCGCGCATCGCCGCGATTCTGGAATTGCCGCGCCAAGCGGTTCTTCAACTTATTTTCGACTCGATCTTCCCGCCATCAATGACCCATTGATTTATATCGTCTTACGATATATTTCCGCCGAGCCGGCGGCTGTGACCGCTCCGCTCCGTCATCCTTATAATTGCGTTGTTCCCGATCGGACCAAGATGCCACGCTCCATCCCCGCCAATTCCCTGCCGCGCCTTGGCGACTTCACGACAGACCGGCGTGTTCTGATGCTGGTTGCCATGGCCGTCTTCGTCGGCGCCGGCGGCGCGGCGACGGCGTGGCTGTTGCTGCACGCCATCGCGATCGTCACCAATGCGGTATGGCTGCAAACGCTGAGCACGCAGACGCTCTCGCTGTCGGGCATGAAACCTGGCGCCTGGATGGTGGCGGCTCCAGCCGTCGGCGGCCTCGTCATCGGCCTGATGGCGCGCTTTGGCTCAGAGAAGATTCGCGGCCACGGAATTCCCGAGGCGATCGAGGCCATCCTCATCGGCGGCAGCCGTCTCCAGCCGAAAGTCGCCGTCCTCAAACCGCTGTCGTCGGCCATCTCGATCGGTACTGGCGGCCCGTTCGGCGCCGAGGGCCCGATCATCATGACCGGCGGCGCCGTCGGCTCTCTCTTCGCCCAATGCTTCCATCTCACCGCCGCCGAGCGCAAGGCGTTGCTGGTCGCCGGGGCGACCGCGGGTATGACGGCCATCTTCGGAACCCCGGTCGCCGCCGTCATGCTCGCCGTCGAGCTTCTCCTGTTCGAGCTGAAGCCGCGCAGCCTGATTCCCGTGATCGCCGCCTGCGTGGTGTCGTCGGCGCTGCGGCCCTGGCTGATCGGCACCGGGCCACTGTTTCCGTTCGCCGGCCAGCTCGATTTGCCGTGGTGGGGACCGCTTGCCTGTATCGGCATCGGCATCGCCGCAGGATTGCAATCGGGATTGCTGACTACTCTCCTGTACAAGGCCGAGGATTTCTTCGGCCGCCTGCCAATTCACTGGATGTGGTGGCCGGCGATCGGCGGATTGTTCGTCGGCGCCGGCGGCCTGATCGAGCCGCGCGCGCTCGGTGTCGGCTACGATATCATCGGCGACCTGCTCAACGACCACATTGCGGTGTCGGCCACACTCGTGATCCTGCTCGTGAAGTCGGCGATCTGGATCGTTGCCCTGGCATCGGGCACCTCCGGCGGCGTCCTCGCGCCGCTTCTTATTTTCGGCGGCTGCGCCGGCTGGCTCGAAGGACAGTTGCTGCCGGGGGCGCATGGTGCGTGGGCGCTTATCGGCATGGCCGCAATGATGGGCGGCACCATGCGCTCGCCGCTGACTGCGATCCTGTTCGCCGTCGAGCTGACCGGCGACTTTGCGATGCTTGGACCGCTTCTGATTGCCACGAGCGCGGCTTATGCGCTCACCGTGTTGCTGCTCAAGCGCTCGATTCTCACCGAAAAGATCGCGCGGCGCGGCCAGCACGTCGTGCGCGAATACGGCATCGACCCGTTCGACCTGCTTCGCATCAACGAAGTGATGGTGAAGGATGTCGATACCCTGCCCGCAACCATGACCGTCGGCGAAGCCGTATCGTTCTTCTCCGGCGGGGAGCGACGTCACAAGTCCTATCCGCTGATCGATGCCGGCGGACGGCTCTCCGGTCTCGTCGGCCGCTCGGACGTCCTGCGGTGGCGCGCGGAAAGCGCCGACGGCCGCGACACCCTGTTCGACTGCGCCTCGGACCGCTCGCTCACGCTCGGCTATCCCGACGAGCCCGTGTCGCATGTTGCCGATCGGATGGTTCTGGCCGATGTCGGGCGGGTGCCGATCGTCGAGCGCGAGACCGGGCATCTCCTCGGCCTGGTCGCCCGCAAGGATCTCCTGCGCATTCGCGCCACGGCAAGATCGGTCGAGACGCGGCGGTCCGCTTTCTTCGGCCCCGGCCGCCGCGAGCCGTCACATCACGCGACCGTCCTCGACGACGCGCCAACGACCTGATCGAGCTGGTCGAGCGAGAATCTGCGCAGGTCCCGGCCTTCGCGCAGCGCCCTGTACCAGTCGACGGTGAGGCGCAGACCCTGGGCCAGATCGAGCCGCGGCGTCCAACCGAGCTCGCCGCGCGCCTTGGCGCAGTCGAGCCTGAGATAGGCGGCTTCGTGCGGATGCGGGCCGGCATCGGCCGTCCAGCGCGCGCCGTCGCCCCACAGCGCGATCAGATGTTCGACCACGGTCCCGACCGGTACCTCGCTTGCCGCGTCGGGCCCGAAATTCCAGCCGCCGATGAAATGGTCGTCGCCCGCCAGCCGCTCGACCAGCTTGAGATAGCCGAGCACCGGATCGAGCGCGTGCTGCCACGGCCGCACCGAATTGGGATTGCGGATGCGCAGCGCCTCGCCCGCGAGGAAGGCCTGCATCGCGTCGGGCACCAGACGGTCGCGCGCCCAGTCGCCGCCGCCGAAGACGTTGCCGGCGCGCGCAGTCGCGACACGCGCCGCGCCCTTCGCATTGAAGAAGCTGTGGCGATAGGAGTGCGTCACGAGCTCGGCGCAGGCCTTGCTGTTGCTGTAGGGATCGTCGCCGCCGAGACGGTCGCTCTCGCGGAAGGCCGCGCCCGTGCCGTTGTTCTCGTAGCATTTGTCGGTGGTGACGATCAGCATCGCCTGAAGCGAGCGAAGCTGCCGTGCCGCCTCCAGCACGTGCACCGTGCCCATCACGTTGGTCGCAAACGTCTCGACCGGCTCCTCATAGGACGGGCGCACCAGCGCCTGCGCGGCCATGTGGATGACAATGTCGGGATCGGCCTCTGCCATTGCGCCGCGCAACGCCGAGAGATCGCGGATGTCGGCCACGCGGTGCTTGATGTCGTCGGCGATGCGAGCCGTCACGAACAGCGCGGATTGATGCGTCGGCGGCAGTGCATAGCCGTAGACAGTGGCGCCGAGACGACGCAGCAGCAGCGAAGCCCACGCGCCCTTGAAGCCGGTATGCCCGGTCAGAAAGACCTTCTTGCCGCGCCAGAATGCCGGATCCGTCACCAGACCCTCCATTTGGCGCGGTTGCCCGCCCACTCGGCCTCGAGGAAATTGCGATCGCGCAGCGAATCCATCGGGTGCCAAAAGCCAGGATGCACATAGGCGCGCAAATCGTCGCCGCGCACGAGCTGCTCCATCGGCTCGCGCTCCCAGATCGTCTTGTCGCCCGTGATCAGCTCGCCAACCGACGGCGACAGCAGGAAGAATCCGCCATTGATCCAGCCGCCGTCGTCATTGGGCTTCTCCTCGAAATTGACCACCCGGTCGCCTTCGATCGCGACCGCGCCGAACCGTTTCGCGGGCCGCACCACCGAGACGGTGGCCCTGCGCCCATGCGCTTTGTGGAAGGCGATCTCGGCGGCGAGGTCGATGTCGGCGACGCCGTCGCCATAGGTCAGCGCAAAGAACGGCTCGTTCGCGACGTAAGGCAGCACCCGCTTCAGCCGGCCGCCGGTCTGGGTGTCCTCGCCGGTGTCGACCAGCGTGACCCGCCAGGGCTCGGCGGTCTCGCGATGCACCTCCATCCGGTTCTCGGCGAGATGGAAGGTGACGTCGGACATGTGCAGGAAGTAGTTCGCGAAGTACTCCTTGATCATGTAGCCCCGGTAGCCGAGGCAGATCACGAAATCATTGAAGCCGTAATGGCTGTAGATCTTCATGATATGCCACAGGATGGGCCGGCCGCCGATCTCGACCATTGGCTTCGGCCGCGTGCTGGTCTCTTCGGCAATTCGGGTTCCAAGACCACCCGCGAGGATGACAACTTTCATAAGCCGGCTCCGGACGGGAGGCGCTCTCCCTTTCGCTTTCCAGACGGCTTCTATACGAACCCGGGGCAGCTGGAAATCATTTGATGCCCTGAGCGGGCAGCCCAATGAGCTATGTTCGACACGTCGTGACGCGCCTTGCGCGCCACCGCCGGCGTGATCCACGCCGGGCTCATGATCGCGCCGGGCAGTCAGATTTCCCTGTGCGGTTCCATCTCGGGTTGTATTGAAAATGTCGCGTTTTCTGTGGCAGATGGAGAGCAGATACTATGGGGCGATCTACCCACAATCGTTCTGAGCTGGATTTATCATGCGCCTTGGACGCCGCGTGCTGGACGTGATGCCTCTGCTGGCCGCGGCCGTGGCTCTTTTCATCCTGGTCTGGCTGGCGTCGATCGCGCTCTATGCGATGCCTGAAAGCGACGATTATTGTCTGACGAATCGCTTCAACAGCTTTGGCCTCGTCGGAATGGTCAAATCCTATTATTTGGCATCGATGGGTCGGCTCACCTCTCTGGTGACGATCGCAGCCCCAAACCTTGCCAGTAAGGTCACCGGCGTCGATTATCTTACCATCTATCCGGTCACGCTCATTTGCGGGATGGCCGTCTTCCTCACGGTGAGCGTTTTTTGGGCCGGCCGGTTGTGGACCGGTCTCTCGTGGCCGGAAAGATTTTTGGCGGGCGTGATGCTCACCGCGGCGACATTCGTTCTGGCGATCAGTCTGCGGGAGATGCTTTATTGGGTTTCGGGCAGCGCCCCCTACATGATTCCTGCTGCCTTTGTGATGATCATCCTTGTCGAGTTGGTGCGGTCCGCTGCGAACGAAACCGTCCTCTCGACCGGCTGGGTCGTCGTTCTCTCGGCATTGTGCTTCCTAGGGGCTCTCGCCAACGAGTTCACGCCGCTTTGGATCATGGCCCTCGTCGCCGGATCCGCCCTCTATCGAAAGGCCTGCCATCCGCATCCGCAACTGGCGAGCCATGCAACGATGCTGACGGTGACCTTCATCGGTTTTGCGATGCTGCTCTTGGCGCCGGGGAATGCGGTCCGAATGGCGGAATACCCGGAGGGCGGGAAGATCGCCGCATCCTTCACCATGGGGCTGTACTACCTGTGGCTCGAACTGTTCTGGCTCTTCGGGCAAGAGGCGACGTGGGCCTGGTTCGTTTTCGTCGCGTTGTTCTCGGTCTTCGTGGCGCCTTCGCAACCCAGGCCGACGGCGGCCCGCCTGCTGGTCTTGATCGCCGGGCTCGCGGCGGCTGTTCTCGCTGGCACCTATGCTGCTTATTTCGTTGGCTACTTTGCGACTGCTTCGGATCTCGCAATGAGAGCGCGGAACGAGGTCGTGGTTTTCCTTCTCGCGGGCTCAGCATGCGTCGTCGCCCTGGCGGCGCGCTTCATCCCGTCACTAAGCTGGCACCAGTCTTTTCGCATGACAGCCTTGGTGGCCTGCGGACTCGTTTCGTTGCTCCTTCTCAATGGCCGCGCGCTGGTGTCTGTCCGTGCGGAGCGATCACAATTCGCCACCTTCTGGAGCGAGAGCCTTCAGCGGGATGACCTGCTTCGAGCGATCAAGGATCGGGATGTTGTCGTACCCAAGAGGTCGGTCAGGCCGTCCCTCTTGATGGACGCCGACCTGACCGACAACCCGGGCAAGATGCCGAACGATTGCATCGCCGAATTCTACGGCAAGCAATCCGTGCTCCCTCGCGATTAGAGCGCGGGGCGCTGGCGCTTCCAGGTCAGGCAGAGGCCCTGCCAAGGGGGCGCACCAACCTCGCCCGCCCCGGGCTTGAGATGAAATACCCCCTCGGCGGATGTCCGAGGATGAGGTATCATATTACCTCCTCAAAACAGGGTTGGCGATTCCTTTCGATACCGATACCACTCTGCTCGCCCAGCCCGGCAAAGGCCTCCCGCTCAGCACAAGATCAACCTGGAACCGATAATGCCGTTTGACAGCTACAAGAACAGCCGCGTCCTCGTGACCGGAGGCGCCGGCTTCATCGGATCGCACATCTGCGAGCGGCTGCTCGACGCCGGCGCCGAGGTGGTGTCCGCGGACAATTATTTCACCGGCAGCCGGCGCAACATTGCCCATCTGATCGCAAATCCGCTGTTCGAGGCGGTCCGGCACGACGTCACCTTCCCGCTCTACATCGAGGTCGACGCGATCTTCAACCTGGCCTGCCCGGCCTCGCCGATCCACTACCAGCGCGACCCCGTGCAGACCACCAAGACCTCGGTGCACGGCGCCATTAACATGCTCGGCCTCGCCAAGCGGCTCAAGGCGCGGATCTTCCAGGCCTCGACCAGCGAGATCTATGGCGATCCGCTGATCCATCCCCAGACCGAGGATTATTGGGGCAACGTCAACCCGATCGGCATCCGCTCCTGCTACGACGAAGGCAAGCGCTGCGCCGAGACGCTGTTCTTCGACTACTGGCGCCAGCACGGCCTGCCGATCAAGGTCGCGCGCATCTTCAACACCTATGGCCCGCGCATGCAGCCCAATGACGGGCGCGTGGTGTCGTCCTTCATCGTCCAGGCACTCAAGGGCGAGGCGATCACCGTGTTCGGCGACGGCGGACAGACCCGCTCGTTCTGCTATGTCGACGATCTCGTCGAAGCCATCCTGCGGCTGATGGTGACGAACGAAGACGTTACCGGCCCGATCAATCTCGGCAACAATTCCGAGTTCACGATCCGCGAGCTCGCCGAGAAAGTCATCGAGCTCACGGGCTCGCGCTCGAAGCTGGTGTTCAAGCCACTGCCGCAGGACGACCCGCGACAGCGCCAGCCCGACCTCGCCAAGGCGAAGGCGACGCTGAACTGGGAGCCGAAGGTCGCACTCGAGGACGGCCTGAAGGAGACCATCGCCTATTTCAAGCACTCACTCGAAATAGCCTGATCCCGCTCGCAGCTCACCTCGTCCGCAAGCGAGCCTGTCCGCCATGAGTGCTCTGTCCGGCATCATCAGCAACCTGCGAGCCCGGCTCGACACCAGGGCCGCTTTGACGACCCTGGTGCTGTTGCATAGCGCTGTCGCCTGCCTGTCGCTGATCAGGGTTGCGACTTTCCAGTCCTATATCCACTTCAGCGGCGACCGCGTCTGGATCGCGGTCGCCATCGCGTCTGCCTTCTCGATCGTCTCGCTGCTGTTCGCTGCCGCCCGGTTCAGCTTCGGCTATTTCGTCGGCTTCTATTTCTACACGATGATCCTCGGCTTCCTGTGGATCGACGTCTTCTCCGAATACAGCTACCCGCAATTGCTCGCGGGGCTTTCGGCGGGCTTGTCGCTGATATTGGTGCTGTTGCCCATGCTGTTCGTGCGGGCGCCGTTCCGGCAGCTCGTCGCACTGTCGAATGCCCGCTTCGAGCATCTGTTGACGCTGATCCTGGCGATCTCCATCGGCACCATCGCCGTCGCCTCGACCTACAATTTCCGCCTGGTCGCGATCGCAAACATCTACGATTACCGCGGCGAGATCGCATTTCCCGGCCCGGTGCGATATCTCATCGGCTGGGTCTCCAGCACGCTGCTGCCGTTCGCCTTCGCCTGTTACTGGCTACTCGGCCATCGCTGGCGTGCCGTGCTGGTCGTGATCCTGCTCCTCTTCTTCTATCCGATCACGCTGACGAAATTCACCTTCTTCACGCCCGCGTGGCTGTTCGCGCTGGCCGTGCTGTCACGCTTTGCGCCGGCGCGAACTTCGGTCATCTTTTCGATCTTCATTCCCATGCTGATCGGCCTCATCGCGAACGTCGCAACAGGCGCAAGCCTTAACGGAATCGTCGGCCGATATTTCGACCTCGTCAACATCCGGATGATCGCGACGACATCGAGTGCGCTCGACATCTACAACGATTTCTTTGCGAGCCATCCGCTGACCCATTTCTGTCAGATCTCGCTGCTGAAAACCGTGATGCCTTGCGCTTACCGGGATCAACTGTCGGTAGTGATGCAGGAAACGTACGGGTTCGGCATGCTCAACGCCTCCCTGTTCGCGACGGAGGGTGTCGCCTCGGTCGGACTTTACCTTGCGCCACTGACAGCACTTGCGGCGGGTTTCATCCTGGCTCTGGGCAACCGAGCCTCGGCAGGACTGCCGCAGCGATTCGTGTTGATCTCCAGTGGCACGCTACCGCACGTTCTGCTCAACACGCCGCTTTCCGTCGCCATGGTGACCCACGGCGCCGCGCTTCTCTTCCTGCTCTGGTATGTGACGCCGCGGGGCATCTTCGATGCGGACCGGAAACCCTGACTAGGGAGCTCCCGGATTTTTCATCACATCCGCGGTCAGCCCGACGAAATCGGCAACGAAGGCTTTGACGCGCTCATCGAGATTGGGCAGGAGGTCGCGGACGATCCCAGGATCGGCCGATCGCGCGACCTGCGACATGTGCTCGGCCAAGGCTTCGGCATCGTGAATGCCGAAATATCGCGCGCGACCCTCGGTCTGCTCGCGATGCACCTCGAGGCCGGACAGCAGCATCGGGACACCAAACGACTTTGCTTCCTCGACGGTGGTACTCCACCCCTCGCACTCCGAAGGATTGATGAGCGCGGCCGATGCGCGCAGGAGCGCGTAGACATGGTCGAGCGGGATCATTCCGAGATGCCGGAAGTTCGTCTCGAGGCCGCGCGCTTTGACGTCTTGCATCATCGCGTCGAAAAGACCGGGCTCGCGGAAGTCCAGCGTGCTTCCCGACGCCGCGACGACGACGTCGAGCCCCCTGCGTTTCAAGAGGTCAAGCGCATCGACGACGAGCTGGTGATTCTTGTGACGCCAGAACTGGTTCGGCAGATAGAAATAGCACGGCGGCAAGCCGTAGCTTGCGATCACGTCGGACGGATTCGTGGCGAGGAGGCTGGCCGGCGGTTCGGTCGCAAACCGGACCACGGAGACGGCGTTCAACAGACCCGGATAGAATTTCTTGAGATCACCAAGTGCGCTGGCGCTGCTCAACATGACGTGGCGGCCGGAGGCAAGCTGGATCCGAAAGCCGAGATCACGCCGCCAATAGGCGCTCCTCGAGAAAAGATGCGGGAGCAAGCGGTGCTGGAAATCCGGAAACCAGGCGATCGCGGGGAACGGCAGACGCCAGCCAAAGAAGCGCGCCGATTCGAACACCATGTCGATCTTGCGAGTCCTGAACTCGGCGATGGCGGGACCGTCCAGACCAAAGGCAATCGCGCGGGCGAGATCCGTCGCACGGGCAAGGCCGGTCGCGGCATGATCGAACACCGGCGAGCGCACGACCTCGACGGCGGGAATGCCGGCCAGCGCCGTGATCTCCTCGGAATCATCGGCCGTTCCGGCAAACAGCACGGGCGTCACCGATCCCGGCGCGTGCCTGTTGAGCGCCTCGAACAGATTGCGTTGATAGTTATGGCCTCCTGCCCATAGGCGGCGCGGAATGTTGGTGAAGGCGATCCGCACCGGCGCGCGCTCAGGCACGGGCTTGGCCCCTGAACCATTCGACGTAGTCGGCCAGGCCGCGCTCCAGCGGAATGCGCCAATCGAAATTCATATCGAGCACGCGCCCGCTATCGGCGAGCAGGCTCGTCGGATCGCCCGGCCGTGCGACACCGGAAAACCGCACGACCGTGTTGCCGCCCCAATGCCCGATCAGGCCTTCGGCAACGCCAGCCACGCTCACACCGCGCCCGGAGCCGCCATTGATCACGCCAAAATCGTCCTGCCACGGCCCCTCTGCGACGCGTGCCAGCAGGCGGACAACGTCGCGAACGTCGGTCCAGTCCCTGATCTCGGCTCCTGTTCCACCGAGATTCAGCGTGCGCTGCTCGTTCCGCAGCCGCGAGCAGATGTCCCACAGAAGCTGCTTGCGAAGGTTGGGACCATAGACCGAGAACAATCGCACGACCATGCAGCGAATGCCGAAGCTCTGGACGTAGCTTTGACACAGCTGCTCCATCATCAGCTTGTGGTGGCCGTAGGGCGACATCGGCGCCGGCGCCGCGCTTTCGGGAATCGGCCCGGCGTGGTCGGCGCCGTAGACCGCAGCGCTCGACACAACGACCAGCCGGCTCCCGGGCGCAAAGCTTCGAAGCCACTCCAGCAGACGCGCCGTGCTGGCCACGGTCCGCGAAAAATCCTCGAACGGACGTTCGATCGACAATCCGACGGACGATCCGCCGGCGAGATGGAAGACGTGCGACGGCAGTCCGTGCGCGGCGGCGAGCGCGTTCAGATTAGCCGCGTCGACTTCACCGTTGATCGAGGTCTGCAAGCCGAGCGCGCGCGCATCGGCCGGATCGAGGGCGCCATGACCGACACCATGAACCACATGCCCGCCGCCCGCCAGCTCGCGGACGAGATGGCGGCCGATGAACCCGTTCGCACCGGTAACCCACATGGACATAACGTTACCCTGCGGGCCGATGATTGGCTTGTGAGCACATTCCGGTCCTCGTTGTCACAGGTGCCCCTTCATCGCTCGTCCGGGGACAATTCCCTGATGATGGTGGCAGGATTACCCGCCACGATGGAATACGCTGGAACGTCCTTGGTGACCACTGCGCCCGCGGCGACAATCCCCCCCTCACCGATCGTCACACCTCGCATGACCATCGCGCAAGCACCAATCCACGCATCGTCGCAGATCCTGATCGGGCGGTCATCGAGAGAGAGGTTCCGTGGGTGACCCAGGGTGAATATCTGCTTCGCCTGCTCGTGCCGCTCGCTAGCACGGATCGGATGTGACAGATTATCGAATATGTTCACAGAATGCGAAATCAGGACGCGGTTTCCGATGTCGATCGAAGCTCCTGACCAGATCCGTGTGTCCACTCCGACATAGCACCATTCTCCGATCGTAATCCGACCGCCGTGACCGAGGACCATCAGCTCGCCCCTGACGTGAGAACGGTCGCCGATGACAATCCTGTCACTATCGCCGAACGCGTTCCTGATCCGCGCGGTATGAGCCAGGAATGCTTGTCCATGCAAGCGGCAGGTCGCCCGTCCGATCAGGCGCTGGACGACATAGTGAAAGTTGAGGCCATCGATGGCATGCGCACAATGACGAGCGAGCTTTGAAAGGCCGGACATCAGGCCCCCTCTCACGCAGCAAGGCCGATCGTGTTCGGATTTTCAATTGACACCTCCGAAGGAGCCCGGCTCCCGTCCTTGACTCGATCAGGTAGTTGAGATTCATGCAATCAATCGGAAAGACGCTGCGGCAAACACAGTAGCACGGCTAAAGGCGCCCTATGAGGTCCACGAATTCCTTCCATTGCGCGTCTTTGCTGTAAATGTCGCGGATGCGGGCGCGCCCGAGCGCGGCGATTTCGGCCGATCGGGGCCAATCCTGCAGGCTTCGCGAGGTCACTTCGGCGGCCTGTTCCGGCGTACCATAGGTCTCGATCGTAACACCAACCTGCATGGCCTCCGGGTATCTTCCGGCGTCGGACACGAGCAGAGCACCGCACCCCATCGCCTCGAAGCAGCGCATATTGCCGCGATCTTCGCCGGCCATGTCGATCGCGCCATTCAGGACGATCTTCGACGAACCGATAAGCTCATAGAGGTCTCGCCCGAACACAGGCGGCCGGGCGATGGCTGCGATGGCATCGGGACGCCTGTGCTGTCGCAGCGGCAGCAACCGCCCGATGGCGCTCTCGGCGAGCCTGGTCAGGCGCGATGCATCGAGACACAACACGACATTGTGGGCGTCCGCCAGGTGTGCCACCCGCTCCAGCGTCCTGGCACGCGCGCGATGATGCCTCGAGTAACCGCCGACAAAGGCGACGTCGATCGGACGCTCGCCGTGACCATACTCATCCATCACGGGATCATGCGCCGGAAAGAACGGTTCTCCTCGGCATCCCTTGCTGCGCCACATGTCGAGGATCGAGGGAAAGTTTCCAAGCACGGCGCCATAGGCCGTGAAATCGGCATTTCCCGACGGTGCCGCACGCCAGCACACCGTCGTCTTCACGCACCCCGGCAGCTTCGCGACGAACGCGCTAGGATAACGCACCGGATCGAGGTTGTAGAACACCTCGGTAGCGTGATGCTCGATCTGTGCGAGCAGGATGGCCTCGAGCGTCGGCTCGCCCGACATACCCTGCTCGCGCGCCCAACGCCGCTGCAGGACCTCGTCGTCACCATTGGTAAAGAAGGCCTCCGGCGATCCGTCAAGCACCGGCTTCAGGAAATGTGCCGCACCGAAACGGTCGTTCAGAAACACCTCGCGACGCTGTTCGAAGGTGACCGCCTTTGCCGCGAGCACGTTCAACCGCGGCAGATAGGAGGGATAGAAGCAGCTATTCTGGAACAGACGCATCTTACGCGTACCTTGCCAACATCCATTTCATGTTCAGATACGGCCAGATCCGTCCGACCGCCTCCCAGTCCCACGTCTTCGACGCCGTCAAGCGGCTGACCGCCCGGCGCAAGGCCGTTTCATCGACCAGTTCGGCAAACGCCGGCACCTCGCGAGCGAGCAGATCTGCCGTCCAGCCGGCCAAGGCTCCGTTCAGCCATTCGGGCATCGGCGAATTGAAGCCGACCTTGCGGCGCGCCGTGCGGATCGACTCCGGCATCAGGTTCGCCATCGCGCGCCGGGCGACCGCCTTGGTGTAGCCATCCGCCGACTTGCTGCTTTCGGGAAGCGCCATCGTGTAGGTCACCAGGCGCCAGTCCATGAAGGGCATGCGGACCTCGATGCCGTGGGCCATCGAGAGACGATCGAAGTTGCGCAGGATTGTGGGCAGCACCGTGCTGTGAAACATGCGGTAGAGGCGGCGGTTCAGGCCGCCCCATTCACGCGGCAGCACATCATCCTCCGCGACCAGCGGCAACGAGGCCGGAAGATCGCGCAGGCCGCCACGCAGAAAATAGACCCCCTGACGCTTCAGGGCCAACATGCGCAGGAAGTCCACGCCGCGACGCGCCAGCGGCGATCGCGACGCCAGATCTTCTGCCGCGTTCCGGATCCGAAACGCAAACGTCTGTCCTTCCTGCAAATAGGCGCCCATCAACTCGTCCGCTCCGTGGCCGTCGAGCGACACCGTCACGTCGTTTTGCCTCAATTGCCGATAGATCAGCCATACCGCGCTGGGCAGGCTGATATAGACGTCGTCGAGATCGTCAAGAATCCGGTCGAGATCCGTCAGCGCATCGGCCTGCCCGATTTCAAGAAACGTGGGCTCGACCTTGGCCCAGGCTGCAGCCTCCTCGGCCATCGGCCGCTCGTCATTCAATGCACCCGGGAACGTCGCGACGAAGGCGTGGCGCCACGCGGTGCTGTCGCGCGGCCCCATCCCGGCCTGCTCGTGCGACGCCATGGTGCAGATCACCGCCGATGAATCGAAGCCTCCGGACAAGCACGTCCCGATCGGCACATCGCTGCGCATCCGCAGGGCCACGGCATCCTGGAACAGCTCGCGGAAGCCGGCCACGCGCTCGGATTCCGTAGTCGGCACCGACGGCAAATGATCGACGGTCCGCCACCAGCGCCGGACGCTGACCTTGCCCTGGCGCAGCCACATGCAATGGCCGGCCTGCAGACGGCGAACCTGCCGAAACAAGGTCCGCTCGCTTCCCTCGATCCCGAAAGCGTCGAGCAACAGCCGGCGCGCCACCTCCAGATCGACCGAGGGATCGATCAGTCCGCTCCGCACCAGCGCCCGCTGCTCGGAGGCGAAGACAAATCGCTCCGGCGACATGGCATAAAGCAGCGGCTTGATGCCGAAGCGATCGCGCGCGAGGAACAATTCGCGCGTGCTCGTATCGAAGATCGCCAGGGCCCACATGCCGTTGAAGCGCGGCAGCATGTCTTCCCGCCAGGCTTCCCAGGCGGCCAGGATCACTTCGGTATCGGATTCGCTACGGAACACCGCGCCCTGCGCCTCGAGCTCGCGGCGCAGCTCGAGAAAATTGTAGATCTCGCCGTTGAAAACAATGACGTAACGGCCGTCTGCAGACAGCATCGGCTGATAGCCGCCCTCGCCGGGATCGATGATCGCAAGGCGACGGTGGCCGAATGCGAGAGTCCGGTCCGGGCTGAACCAGATTCCTTCGCCAAACGGACCACGATGCGCGATCAGGCGGGTCAGTCGCGAGATGTCGGACGGCTCGACCGCATTGCCGCGCAAATTGACGATTCCGGCGATTCCGCACATGTCCTAGATGGCCTTCAGGGGTACGAAGCGACTGAGAATTGCCCGCAAGTCTTGCCAGCAGGCGCTTCGATAGGGTCCCAGCTGCGACGCGGCAACTTCGACGACGAAGATGATCGCAGCCGTTAGCGACGCGGCGACTCCCACGGACCACCAGGACGGGGCAAGCTGGAATGGTGCGCGGTCGAGACCGTAGCGCAGCGCCAGGGCCGTCGCGATCCCGATGCCGAGCGGCATCAACACACAATGGATGACGCGCGGCCAAATGCCGGGGAGGTCAAAACTACGGCGCAACAGCATGACGATGGTCGCCATCTGCGCGATCATGCCGGCGCAGGCGCTCCAGCCTGCAGCCTGCCATCCGAAGCTTGGCAAGACGATCGCGCTGGTGACGACGGTGACGACGCCCGTGATCAACGCGATGAGCGCATTGGAGCGCGACCGTCCCTGCGCCAGCAGATAGAAGCCGAACACGTTCGCGCTCGATCCGAGGATGCCGGCAATCGACATGACGACGAGCACCCGCGCAGCCTCAGCCGCGACCTCGGCACCGGTCCAGACATGCAGCAGTGGACCGGCCACGGGGATCAATGCACCCAGGGCGCTTGCGGCAAGGACGTTCAATATCCACGACGATCGGAACAGCAGGTCGACCTTGCGATCCTCGCTCTCCTTTTGCAGCGTGCTGAAGAACGGAAACAGGATCTCACCGACCTTGAGGATGCCGATATAGGTTGCCTCCTGGAGGCGCTGCGCCACGCCATAGAAACCGACGAATTGAGGTTGCAGGAGCGCGCCAAGCAGATATCGATCGGCCTGCCCCGCAAGTAGTGCCCCCCCTTGTGCGGCAACTTGCCAGCCGCCCATCCGAACCAGTTTGCCGAGCGCCTCGCGATGCAACGCCGGCAGTGCCAGCCATTGCCTTATGCCGCGGGACCAGACCAGCGCCATCAGCAGGCCGGCCGCGAAGCCGAGCGCCTGGCAGCCAAGGAAAGTCGAGGCGTATGGCGCGGCCGGAATGAACAGCAGCATCGAAAGGGTCGAGGTCACCGTGCTGCCAATGCCGATCGATGCGATCCGGCGATAGTCTTGCCGCGCGGTGAATAACGACACGAAGACCGCGGATAGGCATTGGCACAACCAACCGGCGCTAGCCAGTGTGAAGGCCAGTCCAAGATCGTCGGCCGCTGGACCTGCCAGATGAAAGCCAAGACGCGCCAGTGGAGCTCCGGCAACCCAAAAGAAAATGGTGATAAGGCCGCCCGCTCCGGCCGCGACCGTGATCGCCGTCGCGAACAGGCGCCGCGCATCCTCGCGGTCGGATGGCTCCAGCCGCTGCGCGAGCTCGCGAGCCGTCGACAGTCCAAGCGCGTTGCTGAACACGAGCCCAGGCGCAATGCATGCGGTCACAAGACCCGCGACACCGAATGCAGCGAGACCGAGACGAGCGATCACGAAAGGCAGGATCGCCAGGTTCAGCACCACGGCCACAAGGAAGGCCATCGCATTCCACGCCGAGTTACCCAGCAGATCGGGCGGTCTTTTTTTCAACGCCATGCCAGCCACCCGGCCTTCACCCCATCACGCCTTTGCGACCTCGCCGATCAGAGTTCCCCTCTAGGTATCGCGAAACCGGGCTAGCAGCCAGCACCCGGAATGTCGATAGCACCCCCCGGGTCCGCCCGAACCGCCGGCCTCGCCGGGCGCGTCAATTTGCGTGTCGGAGCCGCATCCTTCCCGGCAAGCGATTGGCCCCACGCGCGCAAGCGCGACCGCCTGATGCCATCGGATTGGGCATCGCGCGGGTCTTAAGGTGGTTCAATTGCTGAGGCAATGGCATCGGCCGCGGTACTGAGCCGGCTTGCGAGGCGGCACCGGATCCAGACGGCAGCGCTCAGAGCCCGTCCGACTCGCCGTTCTTTGGCGTCGAACGGGGCACGAAAGGGGCGAACGACGCATCGCCCGTGGTCGGCGTGACCAGCTTACCCTCAACGCTCGCGGAATCGGTCGGGGTCGGAGGTGGGGTCCGGGGAGAGGCCGCTGGATCCGGCCGCTGCAGCGCCAGGACCTCGCTGCGATCGCCCTGCTTGAGCGTCACCTCGCGCGGCTGAACCTCGGCTAGCGACCAGCCGCCGAGCGATTCGCCCTGGCGCAGGCGCACGACCTTCTGATCGGCGCGGTTCACGAAGATCGCGATGGCGTCGCCCTCGCCCACCACGGCCCCGACCAGCAGCAGAGGCGGCGGTCCCTCGACCGGCCTGGGCGGCGCCGGCACGTTCACCTCCTCGACCGGAGACGCGGCCACCGCGCGCGGCGGCGGCCGGCGCATCGCCGAGAAGATCGGGCGCTCCTGGGTCACGGTCAGCGCCGAGAGCGGCACCGACCACAGCGGATTGCCGCGCGGGATCGGCTTGCTCGCCGCCTGCGACGGCCGCGCGATCGGCCGCATGGCGCCGACATCGACGCTTTCGGCCGCGCTGGGCGGGGCATCGTCGGACAGGATGTCCATGCGCGACGAGGTGGCAGCCGCGGTCTCGGCAACACCCAGGATCATGCTCGAGACCCAGCATGACGCGGCGGCCGCGCACAGCATCGCCAATCCCGTCGGTCTCAGCCCCCCGGACATCGAAATTCCCTTGCGAATGGTTGTCACGCCAGCACGCGGCAAGCCTCGCCCACCAGACTAGTTCCGATGCGCCTCGCCATCAACCGGCACCGTTTTGATCCCAAGCCGGACTGCAATCCATGAGCTTCCTGCCTCGCATATTGCAACGCGTGAAAATGTTGCCCAACGGCCACGCTCGTTGAAATTGCACTCGGAACGGGCAAGAACGCGGCGCAAATAGACCTCCATTCATTGCCCGCCGCTGCGACGCCATGAGACTATGGGGCAGGCGCACGGCTCCACCACACGCTCGAGCTGCATATTTTTGATGATTTCGTTTGCCTATTTGGGAATACCGATGGCTGGACCGACGATGGGGCGCAAGGGGACCGGATACGCGCTGGGGTCCCTCCTTCGGCACTCGCTGGCGACCCTGCTCGCCACCACCGCGCTCGGGGTGGTCGCCGCGCATGCCGTCGATGGCACCTGGGCCGGCGCCACCACCGAATGGACGGACGGCACGAATTGGACGTCGAATCCGGACGTACCGGACGGCACTGCCACCTTCACCAACTCCGGCTCGAACACGGTCGACAGCAACGGTGTCGTCAACATCGGCTCCGTGGTGTTCACCGCCGCACCCAATGCGCAAGCCTATACCGTCACCACCAACGACATTTTCGTGGTGAACGGCGCCGGCATCTCGAACAATTCGACCAACGTCCAGACGTTCAACGTCAGCTCCAGCATGGCGTTCACGAATTCGAGCAGCGCGAGCGGTGGCAGCAACGTCGTGACGTACAACGTCTCTGCCGGCGCGATGATCTTCAACGACACCAGCACCGCGGGCTCGGCCAACATCACCAACAACGGCGATGTCGAGTTCAACGGCAGCAGCAACGCCGGCACTGCGACGATCACGAACAACATCGTGATGAACTTCAACGACGCGAGCTCGGCCAACAACGCCAACATCACCAATGCCGCCACCGGCTTCCTCTCGTTCAACACCTCGGCCACCGCGGGCACGTCGACGATCTCCAACAGCGGCTCGCTGAGCTTCGCCGGCTCCGCCTCCGCCGGCAGCGCCACCATCACCACCGAGAATTTTGCCACCACGAGCTTCACCGGCACGGCGACCGGCGGCAACGCCCGCTTCATCACCAATGCCGGCGGCATCGTCGACATCTCGGGCCTCACCAGCGCCGGCATGACCGCGGGCTCGATCGAAGGCGCCGGCAGCTACGTGCTCGGCGCCAAGACGCTGACCACGGGCGGCAACAACGCCTCGACCCAGGTCGACGGCGTGATCTCCGGCAACGGCGGCGGCCTGACCAAGGTCGGCACCGGCACGCTGACGCTGACCGGCGGCAACAGCTACACCGGCGCGACGACCGTCTCGGCCGGAACGCTGGCACTGTCGGGCTTCGGCATCATCTCCGGCTCCAGCCTCGTCACCGTCAACGCGACGCTCGACATTTCCGCCATCATCCCCTCGTTTGCCGCCATCACGACGCTCGCCGGCAATTCCAGCGGCCTCGTGAATCTCGGCAGCAAGGGACTGTTCGTCACCAACGGTTCGACGGAATTCGCGGGCGTCATTCAAGGCACCGGCGGCCTCGAGGTCGGCGGCGGCGTCCAGACGATCAGCGGCGTGAACACCTACAGCAACGTCACTCAGATCGACGGGGGCGCAACGCTCGCGCTGAAGGGCAGCGGATCGATTGCGAACTCGCTCTATGTCGCCCTCGCGGGCGGAGGCGCAACGCTCGATATTTCCCAGACCACGTCAGGCGCTTCGGTCGCCGGCCTCTTCTCCGCCAGCACCGCCGGCGTCGTCTCGCTGGGATCGAAGACGCTGACGATCACGAGCGGCACCTTCTTCGGCGGCGTGATCCAGGACGGCGGCATCGGCGGCGGCACCGGTGGCAATCTCGCGATCGCGAACGGCGCGACGCAGCAGCTGTTCGGCACCAACACCTATACCGGCATCACGAACATTGCAGCCGGCGGCGAGCTCGATCTGATCGATTTCGGCGGGCTCAATGGCAGCATCGCGACCTCCAGCAACGTCATCGCCAACGGCATCTTCGACATCTCGGGCCTGCTCAACGGCGGCACCTCGATCAAATCGCTGGCGGGCTCAGGCAATGTCAATCTCGGCGCCAACACGCTGACGATCAGCAACGGCATCGGCAATTTCTCGGGCGTCATCGACGATGCCGGCTTCGGTGGCGGCCTGACCGTCGCCGGAGGCGCGCAGACGCTGTCCGGCAACAACACCTATACCGGCGCCACCACCGTGAATGGCGGCACGCTGGTGGTGGACGGCTCGATCCTGAACAGCCCGATCACGGTCAACACCGGCGGCACGCTCGCCGGCAGCGGCACGGTGGCCGGCGTCCAGGTCAACGGCGGCACGCTTGCGCCGGGCAGCGCGGCGAACCCGTTCGGCCCGCTGACGATCAACGGCTCGCTGATCTTCACGGCGGCCTCGACCTATCTGGTGCAGGTCTCCACCGGCAATGCCAGCCTTACCCAGGTCACGGGCGCGACCGATCTCGGCGGCGCGACGGTGCGCGCGAACTTCACCTCGGGGACGGTCAAGAAGCAGTACACGATCCTGACCGCGGCCGGCAGCCTCACCAACACCACCTTCAACCCGACCGTCGTCTCCAACATGCCGACGATCAACGCGAAGCTGAGCTACGACACCAGCAACGTGTTCCTCAACGTCAACGTCGATTTCGCGCAGGCGGGCGGGCTCAACGTCAACCAGCAGAACGTCGCGAACACGCTGACCAACTTCTTCAACGCGACCGGCGGCATTCCCGCCGCCTTCGCCGCGCTGTCGCCGGCAGGGCTGACGACCGCCTCGGGCGAGCTCGGCACCGGCATCATCCAGTCCGCGATCAACGCCGACGGCCAGTTCCTCAATTTGATGCTCGATCCGACCGTCATCGGACGCTCGGGCGGCTTTGCCAAGGCGGGCAGCGTCGCGCAATTCGCCGAGAGCGATGACATGACGGCCTACGCGAAGATGCGTCCGGCCAATGCGCGCGAGCGCGAGGCTTACGCGATGGCGACCAAGGCGCCGCTGCTCTCGCCGCAGCCGAGCAGCCGCTGGAGCGTCTGGGCCGCCGGCTATGGCGGCTCGGCCGATGTCGGCGGCAATGCGCAGGTCGGCTCGCAAGACCTGACCGCACGGGTCTGGGGCGGCGCTGCCGGCGCCGACTACAGGGTCTCGGTGGACACGCTGGTCGGCTTCGCGCTCGGCGGCGGCGGGCTGAACTACTCGGTTGCGAATGCGATGGGCTCGGGCTCGGCCGATATGTTCCAGGCCGGCGTCTATGGCCGCCACAATTTCGGACCTGCCTACGTCTCGGCCGCGCTCGCCTATGGCTGGCACGACGTCACCACCAACCGCACCGTGGCGCCCGGCGGCTTCGACCAGCTGCAGGGCCGCTTCAAGGCCGACACGTTCTCGGCTCGCTTCGAGGGCGGCTATCGCTTCGCGACGCCGCTGGTCGGCATCACGCCCTATGCGGCGGCGCAGGTGACGAACTTCAACCTGCCCAACTACTCCGAAGTCAGTCTCAATGGCGGCGGCCTGTTCGCGCTGAACTACGCCTCGCAGTCCCTCACCGACACCCGCTCCGAGCTCGGCCTGCGCACCGACAAGGCCTATGCGATGCAGAACGGCGTACTGACGCTGCGCGGCCGCGCCGCCTGGGCGCACGACTACAATCCGAGCCGTGCCGTCACCGCGCTGTTCCAGACCCTGCTCGGCACCAGCTTTGTCGTGAACGGCGCCAGGGTCGACGCCGACTCCGCGCTCCTCAGCGCCAGCGCCGAGATGAAATGGTTGAGTGGCTTCTCGATCGCCGGCACCTTCGACGGCGAGTTCTCCGGCAACGTCACCAGCTATTCCGGCAAGGGCGTGTTCAAGTACAGCTGGTGAGCTGATCCTACTTTCCCGCCTGCCACTGGCCGGAAACTCCCAAAATCACCCTGACGCGGCCGGTGCCGGCCTCGTTCAGCGCGGTGGTCTGGGGCACCTGGACGTCGAGCTGATCGACGAACAGGAACGGCATGCCGGCTTCGAGATCGTACAGCACCTTCTGGAGCGCGGGCTGGTCCAGCTCGCAGCTCACGACGAGGCCGACGAATCCGTCCTTGGCCTGCGCGCCTGATACGTCGACCTGCGAGGACTGCACCGAGCCGCCGACATTGCCGACCGCTGCCGCGACCCGCTGCAGCAGATTGGCGCCGGCGACCGTCACGGTCGGCCCTTCCAGGAACGGCGTGCCGGGATGCTCGGCCATTGCTGCCGCGGCGTTCTTGGCGCCGCCCTTGCGGCCACGCAGCTGGTCGAGCAGGTCGGAGGTCTGCGCCAGGGCCTGACGGTGGGCGATGACATCGGCGATCGACAGGCCCGCCATCAGCAAGAGCCCGCCTGTTACCGCGAGATAGAGCGTGACCGCGATCAGCGGCGAGCCGGCGAGCGCACGTGTAACCGCATTTCCGCTCGCGATTCCTGCGCTGCTCATGGCGCGTTCCTCGGTTCGATCTGCGCCTCGATGTGGAAGCGCTCGCCGGGATCGGACGGGGCACGCGTGGTCGGGGCATAGAAGGTCGCGCGGGTGAAATGCTGGGACTGCTCGATCAAGGGAATAAGCGAGGGCGCATCACGCGTGATGCCACCGATCTGAAGCTTGTTGCCGGCCAGATGCAGCTCGGTGACAAACGTGTGGTCCGGCAGGATGCGGCTGAGCGATTCCAGCACGATCACGCTCGCCGGCGTCTCGTATTTGCGCCGCTCCAGCAGCGCCAGCGGCGAGCGCTCGCCACCGTCCCCGCCCGAGCGGAGCGCCGCGCGGCGCTGGGTGATCTGCCGGTCGAGCTCGGCTTCCTGCGCGCCGAGGCTGTCGGCGAGATAGCTTGCGGCGACCGATCCGACGACCGCGGCGATTGCGGCGAAAGCCAGCACCGCCTGCAGCGTCCGGCTCAGCCGCGCAGGATCGACCGCGCCGCGCGACCTCTGCTCGAACACCTTGATGCGCGCTCCCGCGGGCGCCTCCGTCGCGATCGCGATCGCGGACGGGTGGAAGCCCGATAACGCCTCGACATAACCCATCGCCAGCCGGCGCGGCGCGGCTGCGATCTCGGTGGTGATGCTCTCGCTGCCATGCGGCGATGGCCGGCTGCAACCGAACACGGCCTCGCTCGCGCTCCACGGCGTCAGTCGGTCGATCTGTGCCCGCACGATACCGTCGAGGAAATCCGCGGCGCGGGCCGGCAGCTCCAGCGGTCGGAACAGGAAGCGCGACGGCCGCAGCACGATTTCGACGCGGCTGCCGCGGACGATCTGCGCCAGATCGGGACTGGCGAACTTGCCGTCCTCGAACGCGATCTCCTTCAGGATGTTCTCCGACTTCGCAGCCTCCAGCGCGAACGCGCCGGTCTCGCCCTCGACCAGCCGCACCACGCGCGGCGACACCATCCGTTCCAGGGCGGCGACGATGGTACCGGCCACGGCGCCGGTCCAGGCATCGGCAATCGCGCGAAGGGAACTGAGCGAACTCATCTCACAGAGGCTTTCCGGCGGAGCCGTCGAAGTCGTTGTGCCACGACAATACACGATACGGCTCATCGCCGCTTTCGAGAAGGAGGATGACGATCTCGGCCGAGCTCTGCCGGTGCGAAGGCGCCTCCACGGCCACTGTGAGCCGGTACGCCTTCGCGCCCTCGATTGTCGCAGCGCCGCCACCGGCGAGCCCAACCAGGGAGCGCGGGTCGATGTTGGGATCGGTGCGGTCGCGCAAGACCTGTTGCAGCGTCTGCGGCGTCATGCCCGGCAGCGCCGCCACCACCTGCGGCGCGGCGTCGAGCACGTTCACCGTCCGCATGTTGCTGAACACGGTGACGAAGGGCAGCACACGCTCGACCACGGCGGGCGGGATGCCGCGCACGAGCCAGAGCTCGTCGCTGTGCGGAAACGGCGCATGGCGCGGCAGATAGGAGGCGCCCAGCGTGCGGTAGTAGGAATCCTCCGGATTGTCCTGGCCGGGCTCCGTCGACGACCGCCAGGCGACGATACGGTCGGCATAGACGGGCGCATTGTCCGCGGAAACACCCAGCGCCGTCATCAGGCCCGCGAGGATCGGCTTCGGCGCCATGTTGAGGTCGATGCGTGCCGCCTCCGAGCGGAACGTGACGCTCACCCGGCCGGCCCCGACACGGGCGTTGAAGGTGCCGCTGGTCGGACGCGTGGCCTCGTTCTGCGCCGTCAGCCGGTAGGCTGCGAGCTCGAGGCCGGCGTTCACCAGCGCGTCAGTCTGCAGCCGGTCTGCGTTGACCGCGACCGTGACCGCGGTATTGGTGACATAGGTCAGGTAGATCAGCGCGAGCGCGGCCAGCGCCGCCAGCATCCAGAGCACCACGACGACGATGAAGCCGCGGTCATCGCGAAGCGCGCCGCCGTGATGCCTCGCGCCGCTCATAGCTGTTGCTCCTCCTTCTGCGCCTGTTGCGGCCGGTTCTGCGACGCCACGCAAGTCGCCGGATTCTTGGCCCGCGCACATTCCGCCGCCGCCGTGATGTGCGGAACCACCGCAGCCGAGACCGCCAGCACCTGCCCGGTGGCGCCGTCGCGCACGGTGATGCGGATGCGGTCCGGCAGTTGCGGCTGGCCCCGCCAGATCGGCTGCCACTGCCCGTCCGGTCCGGCATAGGAGAAGCTCACCCGGAACGGCGCGCGGATCAGCACGACTTGGTCGACGAAGCGGATCTGCCCGTCGGTCGGCATCGGCTGGAACGGCGCGCGCTCCCGCACCAGCGCGAGCCCCTGCGCATCGGCCTTCTCGATCAGGCGGATGAATTCGAGTCCCGGACGCGCGCTCGGACCGAGCGCGGTGCGCAAAAAGGTCACCGACAATTCGGCGCCGTCGAACAGCGGCGCCCTCGCGTCGCCGTTGACCGGCACGTGCTCGGCGACCGACAGGTCGGCGACGATGCGGTCGAGTCCGGTGGCGAGGCGCTCGGCCCGCTGCACGCGGGCGATGCCGCGATTCCAGTTCGGCAGCCATTGCGCCGTCACCGTCGCCAGCGCCGCCAGGATGACGGTCATGAGCAGCGTCGCGAGCAGCACTTCGAGCAGGGTAAAGCCGGCCTCATCGGCGAGCGCGCGGCGCAGGCGTTTCATCGCCGGCCCCCTCATCGCGAAGCCCTTCATTGCGATCCCCTGGGCACCAGCTTCACCGTCGTGATCTGGATCGCACTGCCGTCGGCGCGCTGGAGGCGCAGATTGACCGCCATCGGCACGAAGCGATCGGTGGCGGGATTGCCGCCCGCCACGTTCATCGGCGCGATATCAACGCGCCAGTGGCTGCCGGCGAGTTCGCCGCTCTGTCGGCCGGGCTTCAGCAATCCGCGCGCCGGCAGGTCCGCAAGCAGCCGCTCGGCCGTGCCTGATAGCACCAGATGCTGGTCGATCGAGCGGGTGCCCTTCGCCGTCGTGGCGATGACCGAGCCGATCGTCCCGAGCACGACCGCGATGATCGCGAGCGCGACCAGCGCCTCGATCAGGGTGAAGCCGGCGGCGTCAGAGCAGCTTCTGCGGGACAATCTCGACACCTCCGGTCAGCCAGTTGACGCGCACTTCATAACCCATCCCCGGCCGCGCCAGCGCGATCGTCCCGCCGCACGACATGCCCGACGGAAAGAAGTCGATCGACCGCCCCGTCGCGCGATCGGCGCAACGCGACGCCAGCGTCGCCTGCATGACCACGTCGCCCGGCAGGCGGATGGTCCGCCCGGTGACGCCGGAACGGATCGCGCGCCCCTCCGCGTCCACCTGCGTCACCACCCTCACCTGGCGGCGCAGCGCCGCGTTGCGATCGGCTTTCAGCAGTGCCGCGGTCTCGACCGCGTAGCTCTCGAGCCTCGCGCGCGTCGTCGTGCGCGGAATCGCCGGCATGATGATCGCTGCGAGCAGGCCGATGATCGCGAGTACGCACAGGATCTCGATCAGCGCGAAGCCTTGCGCGTTGAAGCCCTGTGCGTTGAAGTCTTGCGCCTCGCGAAGACCTTCAGCGCGCGCCGCTGGCGATGTCGGCTGCCGTTCCACTGCCGCCTTCCTGACCGTCCGATCCGAGCGAGATGATCTCGTAGGGCGCGCTCGCGCCCGGCGAGCGATAGACGTAGACGTGGCCCCAGGGATCGTTCGGCACCACGCCGCCACGCAGGTACGGCCCGTTCCAGCCGGCCTGATTGTTGGTGCGCGTCAGTCCCGCAAGGCCCTCATTGGAGGTCGGATAGCGGCCGACATCGAGATAATAGAGATCGAGCGCGCTGGAGAAGCTCTCGATCTGGATCTTTGCGGCCTTCGCCTTGGACTCGCTGAGATAGTTCAGCACCCGCGGGCCGACCAGCGCCATGATCATCCCGATGATGGTGATGACCACCAGCATCTCGACCAGGGTGAAGCCAGCCTCCCCTCGCCGCGCGCGCCGCCGGCCGCGCCTAAACGACGGATGTTTGCTCACTTCGAACCCCTCCCATTACCTGCTTATCCGACAATCTGGCTCACCGACATCAGCGCCGTCATCACCGACGTGATCAGGCCGCCGACGACGAGCGAGATCGCGATGATTGCCGCCGGCCCGGCGACGCCGACCGCGCGATCGAGCGTTCGCTGCAGCTTGGTCTCGTAGAATTCGGCGACCCGGCCCGACAGCATCGGCAATTGCCCGGTCTCGTCGCCCAACCTCAGCATGCGCACCGCCATCGGCGGCAGCGCCTCCGTCTCGGCCAGTGCGTCGGAGAGTTTTGAACCATGCCGAACCCGGTCGGCGGCGTCGCTCCAGACCGCGGACGGGCCGGTCGTCGCCATCATGTCAATCAGGATGCGCAGCGTGACGGTGAGATTGACGCCGCTGCCGAGCAGCAGGCCGAGATTGCGGCAGAACAGCGCCGTGCGGTACGCACGCATCACGTTGCGGATCGCCGGCAGCCGTGTGATCGCATTGGTGAGGCCGCGGCGGACGCGCTCCTGCCGGAGCAAGAGCCAAATGGCGGCGATGGTGGCCGCAAGGCCGGCGAGCACCGCATCGGAATTGCCGCGCAGAAAGGTCGAGATGTTGAGGAAGATCCCGACGATCGGATCGACCTTGGCGCCGAAATCCTGCAACACGCTGGCGAACTGCGGCAGCACGAAGGTGAGGAAGAACAGCAGCACGCAGCCGGCCGCGCCGAGCACGAACAGCGGATAGCGGATCGCATCCGACAACCGGCGCCGCAATGCCTCGCTGCGCGAGCGTTCGCCGGCCAGCACCTCCAGCACCTGATCCAGCGAGCCCGAGGCCTCGCCGACCCGCACCAGCGCGATATACATCGGCGGAAACAGCCCCTCGTGTCGCGCCAGCGCCTCGGCAAAGCTCTCGCCCGCGACGACGCGCGATCGGATGTCGGCGACGACGGGGCGCAGCCGGCCGAGATCGGGATCGGTCGCGAGCAGCTCCAGTCCGTCATTGATGCGGGCGCCGGCGCGCAGCAGCAGCGCGAGATCGCGGGTGAGGATCGTGACGTCTTCCGGCTTCGGCCTGTTGAAGAGGCTGAGCACACCGCCGGTCGCGCCGCCCTCTTCCGGCGTGACGTTGTCGACCAGCACCAGACCGAGCTGCTCGATCTGCTGCGCGACGTCGCCCGGCCCGGGCGCGGCGATGGCGCCGGAGACCAGCTCGCCGTTGGCATTGAGCGCGCGGTAGCGATAGTTCGGCATGCCCTAGCGCACCGTCGTGACGCGGAAGACTTCGGGGACCGTCGTCAGCCCGGCCCGGCATTTGGCGACCGCATCCTCCAGCATCGTCGTCATGCCGCCGCGCATCGCGGCGGCATCGATCGAATGGGAGTCGGTCTGCGGGCCGATCAGCGTGCGCACCTCGTCGGACATCTCCAGGATCTCGAACACGCCGTTGCGCCCGCGATAGCCGGTGCCGCCGCAGCGTTCGCAGCCGCCGGCCTCGTGCACGACCTCGCCGCACTTGAATCCGATCACCGCAAAGCGCGGGTCCTTGGCGAGATCGGCCTCGGTCAGCGTGTGCGGCACCTTGCAGCGGTCGCAGAGCATGCGTACCAGGCGCTGCGCGACCACCGCGCGCAGCGTGGACTTGAGCAGGAAGCCCTCGATGCCGAGATCGATCAGGCGCGGCACGGCGGCGGCCGCGGTCTCGGTGTGCAGCGTCGTCAGCACGAGATGGCCGGTCAGCGCGGCATGGATCGCGATATGAGCGGTCTCGGCGTCGCGGACCTCGCCGACCATGATGACGTCGGGGTCCTGGCGCACGAAGGCGCGCATGGCGGAGGCGAAGGTCAGTCCGATCGACGGCTTGACCTGGGACTGGTTGATGCCGGGGATCTCGTATTCGACGGGATCCTCGATGGTCAGGATCTTGCGCGTCGGTTCGTTGAGGATCGACAGCATGGTGGCGAGCGTCGTGGTCTTGCCGCTGCCGGTCGGGCCGGTGATCACTATCATGCCGTGCGGCATCGCGAGCAGCCGCGTCATCGCCCTCTCGTCGTGCGCGGCAAGGCCGAGCTTGCCCATTTCCAGCAGGCCGCGGTCGCGCGGCAGCAGGCGGATGACGGCGCTCTCGCCATGCTGCGTCGGCATGGTCGCGACGCGGACGTCGATCTCGCCGCGCCCGACGCGCACGCGCGCGGCGCCGTCCTGCGGCAGCCGCCGTTCCGCGATGTTGAGGCTGGCGAGAATCTTGATGCGCGAGATCAGCGCCTGCGGCGGAATGCCGTGCGGCGACGGCAGCGCGCGCAACAGGCCATCCACGCGCATGCGCACCGTGAGCCCGGCGCGGAACGGCTCGACATGAATGTCGCTGGCGCGCAATTCCACCGCACGCTCGAGGAGATCGTTGAGCGCGCGCACCACCGGCGCACCGCTGGCGAGATCGCGCAGGCTCTCGATGTCGTCGTCGGACTGCTGCGCGATGCTGCGCACGCCGTCCTCGGCCTTCGCATCGCCCGCCTCGGTGCGCTGATCGAGTACCGTCGTAATGTCCTCATATGACGCCACGACGACATCGACCGGCGTTCCGAAGACGATTTCGGCCGCGCGAATGGCAGCGGTGTCGGAAGGATCGGCAACAGCCAATCTGAAAACGTCACTCGTCGCACTGAAGGGAAAGATCGTGGATTCACGCAGGAAACGGCGCGAAAAGCCGTCGAGACGAGGTGTAGCCGCGAGCAGTTGCGGAAGGCTCAGCCGCGGCAGTGCAAAATAGTCGGATACTTCATCGGCGAAATCGGCCGCGGAAAGGTCGGTGGCCTCCCACAATTCGCGCAAGGGGCGCGTAATCGCGGGATTGGCTGACTTGTCCACATGGGCGTGCGCCCGCAGCGGCAGTGAATATTTTTCCAGGAGGTGCTGCCGGAAGCTATCCGCGGAGCGGTCGCGCATCGCATTCACAGCGTTGACCTTGTTACCTGAATGCAACAACTTCGGCGAGTTATGGAAGGCCCTTTGCCCCTTGACTTATTTGTTAGCAAAAACATAATCGCCGCGCAAATTCTTGCGCATCCGAACCGAGGGGGGGCGGATGCAATTTCCAATCAGCTAGCGGCGGGCGTATTTTGTTCGAAGTGGTCCAGCCGCTTTTGCGCCACCGCTCAGCGTTGACTGGAACGATCGTTCTGTTGTCGTCCGCTTTCCTGCTTGCCGCCTGCATCGTCACGGCCGACCAGTCGATCGAAGCCGATCCAAAGGATCCGCGCGCCCAGGACATCGCCGACAAGATCCGCTCCCTCGATCTCCAGCCGCGACAACCTGCGGATGCAGGCGCGGGCGGCATTGCCCAAGCCAAATCGCCGAGGCCGGCAATCTACCTCAGCGACGGTGCAACGCCGCAAGGCGGCGCGCTTGCCGAACGCGACGAGTCCGGCGGCAGCGGCTACGACCTCAATTTCGAGAACGCGCCCGTGGCGACCGTCGCTAAGGTCATCCTCGGCGACGTGCTCAATGTCGGCTATACGATCGATCCACGCGTGCAGGGGACCGTCACGCTTGCCTCGGTGCGGCCCGTACCCAAGGCGGACGCGCTCTACGTGCTGGAAAACGCGCTGCGCATGTCGGGCGTCGCATTGGTGCGCGACCGTACCGGATATCGCCTGCTGCCGGCGCCGGAAGCCGGTCCCGGCGGCGTCGATCGCTCGACCAACGCCGCGGCGGGCCAGGGCATCACGGTGGTGCCGCTGCGCTACGTCTCGGCCCAGAACATCTTCAAGCTGCTCGATGCCTTCGGCGTGAAGGCCTCGACCATGCGGCCCGACAGCGCCCGCAACACGCTGATCGTCAGCGGCAGCGGCGCCGACCGCGCCACCGCGGTCGACACCATTCTGTCCTTTGACGCCGACTGGATGCGCGGACAATCCGTCGGCATCTTCCCGGTCCGCAACTCCTCGCCCGAACCCGTGATCACCGAGATCGAGAAGATCATGGATTCGGGCGAAGGCGGCATGAGCCAGAACGTGATCAAGTTTCAGCCGATCTCGCGGCTCAACTCGATCCTCGTGGTGAGCCAGAAGCCGGAATATCTCAAGCGCGCGCAGACCTGGATCGCGCGGCTCGACCGCTCCGACACCGAGGGCGTGAACCTGAAATCCTATCCGTTGCGCTACGGCAATTCCAAGCTGGTCGTGACGATGCTGAACGACATGCTGTTCAGCCAGAGCGCGACGAGCGGCTCGACACTCGACAGCGCATCGAGCCAGCTCGCGCCCGGCGCGGGCATTTCGACCTCGTCATCCGGCAATCCGGTGGCGTCGCTGAGCGCGCTGCCGACCGCCGGCGCCGGCGCCGCAACGCCGGTCACCGCGCCTCCGGGATCGGCGCTCGGCGCCCGGTCCGCTCCGGCCGCGTCCGCAATGTCGACTCAGGACAACGGCTCTGGCAGCCTTTCGGGCGGCGGGGCGAGGCCCGGCATCAATGGCATCCTCCAGAATGTGCGGATCACCGCCGACGTCACCAACAACGCCGTGCTCGTCTACGCCAATCAGGAGGCGCAGCGCATCGTCGAGCAGACCATCCGGCAGATCGACCGGCCGCAGCGCCAGATCGCGATCGAGGCGACGATCGCCGAGGTGACGCTGAACGACCAGTTGAACTACGGCGTACAGTTCTTCCTCGCCAGCAAGCAGGGCTCGATCTCCAACACCATCTCGGGCATCAGCAATTCGAGCACGATCGGCAGCAATATCGAGGGCACGAGCAACGCCGTCAACGCCGCAGCCGGCGCCCTGCTCGGCCGCGCATTGCCGGGCTTCAACTTCCTGATCGGCGCCGAGAACTCGCCGCGCGTCGTGCTCGATGCGCTGCACGGCGTCACCAATGTCAAGGTGCTGTCGAATCCGTCTCTGGTTGTGCTGGACAACCAGTCGGCGACCCTGCAGGTCGGCGACCAGGTGCCGTTCTCGACCGGCACGGCGACCGTGCTGACCGCCAACAACACCGTGGTCAACACCATCGACTACAAGAACACCGGCATCATCCTGCGCGTGCTGCCGCGCGCCAACGCCAACGGCAATGTCGTACTCGACATCGAGCAGGAGATCTCGAGCGTCGCTGCCGGCAGTGCCAACTCGCTGACGCCGACGATCTCGCAGCGCCGCGTCAAGAGCTCGATTGCCGTGACCAGCGGCCAGACCGTGCTGCTCGCCGGCCTGATCAGCGAGACCGAGAACAGGCAGCGCCAGGGCATTCCGGTCCTCGATTCCATTCCCGGCGTGGGCGACGCGTTCTCGCACCAGACCAACACGCGCAACCGCACCGAGCTGATCCTGTTCATCCGCCCGACGGTGATCAAGGACGGTGTCGATGCCCATGTCATCGCCGAGGAGATGCGCAGCAAGATGAACAGCCGCCTGGTCGGAACCAGCAATCCCGTCGTCACCGTGAGTCCGCCCGGGGCGGCGCGCTAAAGCATGATCCGGAAAAGTGTGAATCGGTCTTCCGAAAAAGATCATGCTCAAACCAAGGAGCCAAAGCGCGATGACGATTGGTTTAAATCTCATCGCGCTTTAGCGGCGTGACGGATCAGGCTGTGCCCGAGGGGACGGGCCCTGCGCTCGTGCTCAGCATCGCCCTAATGCTGGGTGTTTTCGCAAGTCTCGTCACGGCACCGGGCGCGGAGGGCCTGTACGGCGCCTATCTCGCCGCCCTGATGCTCGCGATCGCAGCGAACGATGCCCGCCACTACCTCATTCCGAATGAGCTGACGGCGGCGGCGTTCGCACTCGCCTTGCTCCGCGCCGGCGCGTTCGTGCCTGATATCGGCGTCGAGGCCCTGCTTTGGCCCGTGGCCCGCGCGGCCGCCGTGGCGCTGCCGCTCCTGCTCCTGATGGCGTTCTATCGGCGCTGGCGCGGCCGCGACGGGCTCGGGCTCGGCGACGTCAAGCTCGCCGCGGTCTGCGGCGCCTGGCTCGATCTCGCGACCGTGGTCGCAGTGATCGAGCTTGCGGCGCTGGCTGCGATCGCCGCCTATCTCGCCAATGCCGCCCTGAGAAAGGAGCGGCTTCGCGGCACGGCCTTCCTGCCGTTCGGGCTGTTCCTCGCCCCCGCAATCTGGGTCGGTTGGCTGGGCGAAAGCTGGTACACCAACTGGCTCGGCGGCTGGCCGGGCTAAAGCCCGATGATGTCAGGATAAATCGTCATCCTGGCGCAGGCGCGAGGCGCCGCGCCGGCGGTCCTCGTCTACTGTGCATGGGGTTGTTTTCGACTTTTTTATTTGCGGTCGCAGAGGGCAAGGCGCCAGAAGGTCAGTGCTCGCGGCTCGGCGCCCATTCCAGCGCCCGCAGGCGGGCCTGGGCGATCTCCCCGCGCGTCATCTTGGTGGTGACGGCGTCACGGATCCGGGCCCGTGCCTCGCGCGCCGGCGGCGGCGCGGCCGCCGTCGACAGGTTCAGCCATTTGGAGGCTTCCACGATGTTCTGCGGCACGCCCTGGCCGCGGTCGTAGAGCAGGCCCAGCGAATATTGGGCGCGGCTGTCGCCCTGCTCCGCCGCGCGGCGATACCACATCGCGGCTTCCGTATAGTTCTGCGGCACCCCGCGGCCGGTCTCGAACAGGAAGCCGAGATAGGTCTGCGCCCGCGCATTGCCGCGCTCGGCGAGCGGAATGAAGATGCGGGAGGCCGTCCCATAATCCTGGCGCTGGAACGCGGCGACGCCCTGGCGCAACGACTGGGCGTGAGCGGGCGCGGCGAGCACAAACGCAAGCAATACCCAAAGTCCTCGTCGCGCCGAGCCTCGCATCCGTCCCCGCAAAACCATCGGGCGAAGCCCCGATCAAGGGTCTTCATCTCACCCGTTCACCCGTCTGGGTCGCCAGACTAGTGTACGCACGCCGGAGAATCCAGAGCTGCAGTTCGACCGCGTATCGATCAGATCAGGTGAAAATCGCCGACATGGTGCTGCGCCATATCGGAGACGTTGTCGAACACGAAATGAGCGTCCGTCAGGTCCGTCAGTTGCTGGGTCCTGGCCGCCAGCACTGAGACCAGCTGCGCGAGTTGGGAATGTTCCGCCCAGTAGAGGCCGCCTTGCGCGTTGTCCGTCTGCGATAGCGCGAAATTGTCCTGAACATGCGTATGCCCGACAAGCAGAGCGCCGACCGAGCCAGCGTCTCCATTCGTCGCTGCCTGCGTCGACGACGGCGAAGCCGCTGGCGCATGCGACGTCGCCGAGCTGCCCGCGGCAGACACGGTAATCTGCAACGCGTTGTAGGTGTTGTTGGTCTCGTTGCTCTCGGTCAGCTGATTGTTGTAGTCGGAAATGCCGCCGACGTAATAGGTGCCAGGCGCCAGATTGCCGGACAGCGTCAAGGTGACCGTATGAAGATCGTAATAGCCGGGCTGGCTGACGGTGGCCAGCGTCGAGCCTGTCGTCAGCGTCGTGAGCAGCGTGTCCGACGTCGTGATCGTCGCGTCGGTCGAAAGATAGATTGCAGCCGTCGTCGGGCCCGCCACGGCGTTGCCGATGTTCATGTCGTAGGCATCGATCGTCAGGCCGCTCCCGGCGGCAACGGTGGTCTGGGACGAGACCAGATATTCGATCAGGTCAGGCTGCGGCGGCGCAGTCACCGTGACCTGCACCGCGTTGTAGGTGTTGTTGGTCTCGTTGCTCTCGGTCAGCTGATTGTTGTAATCGGAAATGCCGCCAATGTAGTAGGTGCCGGGTGCCAGATTGCCGGGCAGCGTCACACTGACCGTCTTTTGATCGTAGTAACCGGGCAGACTGACGGTGGCCAGCGTCGACGATGTCGTCAGCGTCGTGAGCAGCGTGTCCGACGTCGTGATCGTCGCGTCGGTCGAAATATAGATTGCAGCCGTCGTGGGGCCTGCCACGGCGTTGCCGATATTCATGTTGTAGGCATCGATCGTCAGGCTGCTCCCGGCGGCAACGGTCGTCTTGTCCACGGCTACATATTCGATCAGGTCAGGATGGCCCGGCGCCGTCACGGTAATCTGGACCGCATTGTAGGTGTTGTTGGTCTCGTCGCGCTCGCTGAGCTGGTTGTTGTAGTCGCCGATACCACCGATGTAGTAGGTGCCAGGCGCCACATTGCCGGGGAGCGCGACGATGATCGTCTGATGGTCGTAATAGCCGGGCTGACTTACCGTCGCGAGGGTCATCGAGGTCGACACCGTCGCAAGCAGCGTATCCGATGTGGTGATTGTCGCGTCGGTGGAGAGATAGATGCCCGCGACGGACGGCCCTGCCACTGCGTCACCGAGATTCATGTTGTAGGCATCGACCGTCACATTACCTCCGGCCGGTACGGAGCTCTGGCTGACAGTTACGAATTCGGACAGGTCGGGCTTGGGAGGCCCCATCAGGACGGAGCTTGCCACCACGCCATCGGCGAACTGGAACGATTCGACGCCGGTCACCGTGTCGGTGCCGTCGGGAGAACCGGAGCGCTGATCAACCACGGTAAAGGTCTGCGTGACCGCACTGTAGGCTATCGCGTAATTCGCCCTGTTGCCCGAATACACCGTCATATCGGTACCGGCGCCGCCAATAATGGTGTCGTTGCCGCCGCCGCCAGTGATCGTATCGTTGCCGGCGCCGCCGTTCAGCACGTTGGCGATGGCGTTGCCGATGATCGTATCGTTGCCGGAGCCGCCGGTGGCATTATCGATGTAGGAGCGCGCGTCGTTGTTGTAGAGATAGGCGTTGTAGACGTTGCCTGAGGCGTAATGGTCGTAGCCGAGATTTTGGTTGTCGCCGAGATTGGCCCGTTGCACGGTTGAAAACAGCGACGTCGCGCCGGGATTGAGATTGATGCTCAGATTCGTCGTGTAGTTGGACAGATCATAGGTATCGATGCCGCCGCCGTCCCATATCGTCTCGTAGATGCGGTTGGCCGAGTTGCCGGCGCCGCCGCCCGGCGCGAGTTGCCCGACACCGTTGATGAACTCCTGACCCGTGGTGGGATTCCAGGAGTAGACGGTGTTCCCGCCCTGGGTCGCATAGTTCGCGCCGTACATCGTCTGGAGCGCGAGGATATCGTTGGCCATGTAGGTCTGCGGATATCCGTAAGCCTCGTTGCTGTAGCCGGCGGTCGTCGAGGCGCCGACATAGCTGCGATAGCTCATGATGGTGTATTCGCTGTCGTCATGCGCGCTCGGCACCGCGATGTTGGCGGGACCGCCCGTCTCCTGGCTGTGCTTGAGACCGAGAGCGTGGCCGAGCTCATGCATCGCTGTCGTGAAATAATAATTGCCGAGCTTGGCGAGCGAGTAATTGTATTGGGTCCCGAACCAGACGTCGCCGCCGGCCGCATAGTCGCCCGGATAGTAGGCGTAGGAGGTCGGGGGCTTCGATGACTGCGCGATCATGATGTCCGCGCCGTCGGTCCCCACGTACTGGATGCTGGCGTTGGTGTAGCCGAGGATCAGTCCGATCGCGTAGTTGATCGCCGACTGCATCGCGCTTGGCGCCGCGGCGAAGCCAGACGATGTCGGCTCACTGTTGCCGCCGTAATAAGGATTGGAGTAGTCGCTGGCCGAGTCGGGAAAGCTATAGGTGATCGTGCCGGTCCACTTGTAGCCCGACAGCAAGCCGTCAATATCGGCGTTGTTGGTTGCACCAACGGTAACAGAATTAGCCAATGGACTCTCCGGAGCAACGGATCACGCGATTCGCGGACGAAGGCGCGAGATTCTAGCTTGAGAGTTATATGTTTGGTTAAAATTCGGCAGCGGCTTCCGGCCCCCTTTCATAGGGCCGTATTAGCCATCAAATCAAGTAGGGGCACGGGCCGAGGGCAGGGATTCAGGTCCCGCCGGCGGGTATGGTCTGTAAAGGAAATCATGAAACCAGGCCTATTTTCAGTCGGTCTCGTCGGGGTCATGGCGGTGTTCGCCGGGCCGGATCGTCTGCCCATCGGAGAACAGCCCGCCATGGTCGGGAAAGCCAATGCAGACGATGGCGGCAAGGACAAAGGCAATGAAAGCGGTAAGGCGGGACCCGCCCCCTCCATGCCTATGGCCCGGGACCCTGCGGCGACGGTCACCCGGGAATACGAGACCGCACGTCAGAAGGGAACCAGGGAGGCGTTCGAGCTCTTCATTGCGCGCCACGGCGATGACCCGCTCGCCGCGCAGGCACGCGACGAGCTGAAGCGCCTGCCGCGCTGATCCCTTCCTGCAACGCAGCAAGCAGCACCAAGCACTGCATTTCGACAGGCGGCATCCGCGCACGCGCAGACTTGCCGCATGATGTTTCGGCACTATGGTGACTCCGCAATCTGACCCGGAGCCTTTCACGATGCCCTTTCCGCATGCCTCGGAAGCCCTGTCGCGCTTCACCGTGCTCGATCTGACCCGTGTCCGGTCCGGGCCCACCTGCGTGCGGCAGCTCGCGGACTGGGGCGCCAATGTCGTCAAGATCGACGCGCTGACCGAGGATTCCGGCGGCGAGCAGCCGGGCGGGCCGCGGCGGGGGTCCGATTTCCAGAACTTGCATCGCAACAAGCGGGCGATGACGCTGAACCTGAAGGACGAGCGCGGGCTCGCCGTGTTCAAGCGCCTCGCCGCCAAGGCCGACGTCGTGGTCGAGAATTTCCGTCCCGACGTGAAGAAGAAGCTCGGCATCGACTATGAGAGCCTGCGCGAGATCAATCCGCGCATCGTCTATGGCAGCATCTCCGGCTTCGGCCAGGATGGCCCCTACCACAAGCGGCCGGGCTTCGATCAGATCGCCCAGGGCATGGGCGGACTGATGTCGATCACCGGTGCGCCGGGCGAAGGGCCGATGCGGGTCGGCATTCCCGTCGCCGACCTCACGGCCGGCCTGTTCTGCGCCATGGGCATCCTCACCGCGCTGCTCGAGCGCGAGGTCTCCGGCAAGGGACAGTGGGTGCAGACCTCGCTGCTGCAGGCGCAGATTTTCATGCTCGACTTCCAGGCCGCGCGCTGGCTGATGGAGAAGGAAGTCGCCAAGCAGGCCGGCAACAACCATCCGACCAGCATCCCGACCGGCGTGTTCAAGACCTCGGACGGCTACATCAACATCGCCACCACCGGCGGACGGATCTGGGAGCGTTGCGCGCAGGCGATCGGCGCGCCGGAGCTCTACAGCCATCCCGATTATGCGACCGCGCCGGCCCGCTCCAAGAACCGCGACGCGCTCAACGCCGAGATCGAAAAGCGCACGGTGACGAAGTCGACCGAGACCTGGGTCCGCGAGTTCAACGACGCCGGCGTGCCCTGCGGACCGATCTACGCCATCGACCAGATGTTCGAAGACGCGCAGGTCAAACATCTCGGCATCGCGCAGGACGTACCGAACGACGAGGACCGCCACATTCGACTGGTCGGCCAACCCGTCACGCTGTCGCGCACGCCGAGCAAGATGGTGGCGCGGCCGCCGGAATTCGGCGAGCAGACCGACGAGATCTTGAAGGAGTTCGGCCTCAGCGCAGATGAGATCGCGACGCTCCGGAGCGCCAAGGTGGTGTGAAAGAACGGCCGCGTCTCGACGGCCGGCCTTTCGGATCCGGATCGCCGCGGTGATCACCATCGGCCGCGCATTGACGCGCTTACGCAACAATTAAATCTTGCGCAAACCGTCGAAGCGCGTGCCGACATAGCGGCCGGCAGCATCGACGACACGACAAAGCTCTCCGCCGTCATGGTAGAGCAGCACGACCTGGCTCCCGCCTCGAACTGTCCGGTCGGTGGGTCACGACGAAATAACGAAAGCCCGGCGACACCGCCGGGCTTTCGATTCATCGTCACCGAGATCACGAGGACCACCGCAGATACTGCGCCAGACCAGAGATGCGCTCAGCAGATTTTCGCCAGCTTCGCTCTCCAGATTTGAACGGCGGCAGCTCAGGTCCTCATCGAGCCGGCTCAACGCGGCGGCCCGCATCGCGCCGGGACGGAAAACATTGCAAATACCAAAAGCCCCGGCGAGCCGGGGCTTTTGCATTTCACGTCATCGCTGAGCCGATGCGACTCTCGCTCTTACTGCAATCCGGTCGGATTGGTCGTGCTACCGATTGGCGTGATCGTTCCGCCGGCACCGTTGTTCGTGAAGCGATTGTTCGAATGCGAGCTGACCGTGCCGGACACGCCGGTGCTGTTGAACGAAAGATCGTTATTGGACAGGTTGACCGATCCGCCGACTTGCTTGACGCCGATCGTGTTGAACGAAATCGTCGTGGTGTCAATGTTGATGCCGCCGCCCGAGATGGCAATACCGGCAACCGAATTGCTTGACACGACCGAATTGCTGAGGTGAACGGCGGCGCCGGCGCCCACGCCGACACCGCTGGCCGCGTTGATCACCTTGACGTTGCTGAGCGTCGCCTTGATCAAGCCCGCAGCCGCGCTTGCAATCGTAAAGCCGCTGCCTCCCATATCCCGAATCGTGGTGTTCACGACGTTCAGCGTTCCATTGGTCCGCTGATCGGCAATGCCTGTGCCGGGCGAGCCGAAATTGCCGTTGATCAGGCAGTCCTCGATGTTGACGAAGCTCCCGGCCCCCGCACCAAAGATACGAATCCCGGTAAGGCCGGTGTCGAATCCCTGCAGGTTGAGGTTGCGGAGGTTCACCGTCTTGCGGACGTCGGTTCCCGCGAAGGAATCAAATGCGACGTTGATGCCGTTCGTTAAGGCGTTGAGAATCGAACCGTACACCTCGTGGCAGTCAATGGTGATCGACTTCGTGATGGTCACGGCGCCGAAGCCGCCAGGATCAAGACAATTGATCTCACCGTTCACCGCTGTCTTCGAAATCGCGCCGGCGAAGGTCTTGCAAGGCGCCGTCCTGCTGCACGGATTGACGTCATCGCCAACACCCGACACCCAAGTGCGGCTCGCTTGAGCGCTGGCGGGACTCGTCAGGAGCGAAAGTGCGATGATTGCCCCGGCGATTACAAAAGGCAGCCCACATAACCTCTTCATTTCCGTCTCCAACTAAAAAAATGATTGCAATAGATCGTTCGGCGTCATGAGCCGAAGATCAATTCCGACGCAACAAAGAACAACAACCTGCAATTGTTAGCCATATCACACCCTCGCGAGCGGCAATAGTCGTGGAATGCACTATTCCCCACATCGCGATTGATTCGGAAGCAAAACTGCACCCGGCGACACGGGCTTTGAACTTTATCGGACTTACGCGACACCTATCCCAATGGGGTTTCCAATCCGCTTGGCTCAAGCGACAGGCTTCGTCTGTCGCGGCCATCCGACGCAGCGCAGCAAGCGGTCGATCGCAGGCCAAAACAACAGCACAATCGCCAAGGTTGTGATCGAGCCGACGAGGCCGTTCGACCAGAACACCTTGAGGTTGCCGCCGGACCCGATCATGGAGAGGCGGAAGGCATCCTCGGCGCGGTTGCCGAGCACGAGCGCCAGGGTGAACGGCGCGAGCGGGATGCCGATCTTCTTGAAAACGTAGCCGACCACGCCGAAGCCCAGCATTAGCCAGATGTCGAACATCGCGTTCTGGATCGCATAGGCGCCGATCGCGCAGGACACCACGATCATCGGCGCGACCGCGGCGAACGGCACCCGCAGGATCGAGGCGAAGATCGGCACCGTCGTCAGCACCAGCACGAGGCCGACGACATTGCCGAGATACATTGAGGCGATCAGGCCCCAGACGAAGTCCTTGTGCTCCACGAACAGCAGCGGACCCGGATTGAGTCCCCACACCATCAACCCGCCGAGCAGGATCGCTGCCGTGCCGGAACCGGGAATGCCGAGCGCCAGCATCGGCAGCAGCGCCGAGGTGCCGGAGGCATGCGCCGCCGTCTCCGGTGCGAACACGCCCTCGATGCGGCCCTTGCCAAAGCTCTCGGGATCGTTGGCGAAGCGTTTTGCGAGGTTGTAACCCATGAAGGAAGCCGCGATCGCGCCCCCCGGGGTGATGCCGAGCCAGCAGCCGATGAAGGAGGAACGCAGCAGCGTCACCCAGTATTTCGGCAGGTCCTTCCAGACGCTCAGCACGACGCGGAGCGAGATGCTCGCCGCGTGTCCGCGCAGCGCCAGCCGCTCCTCCATCGTCAGCAGGATCTCGCTGATGCCGAACAGGCCGATCACGGCAACGAGGAAGTTGATGCCGCGCAAGAGCTCGGCCGAGCCGAAGGTCATGCGCAGCTGGCCGGACACGGTATCCATGCCGACGCCGGCGAGCAGAAGGCCGAGCGACATCGAGATGACCGTCTTGTGCTTGGCCTCGCGCCCCAATCCGACGAAGGAGCAGAAGGTCAACAGATAAACAGCGAAGAACTCGGGGGGACCGAACTTCAACGCAAAGGACGAGATCATCGGCGCGAGGAAGGTGATCAGCAGCACCGCGACCAGCGAGCCGATGAAGGAGGACGTGAACGCCGCGGTCAGCGCCTCCGCCGCCCTGCCCTGCTGCGCCATCGGATAACCGTCGAACGTGGTCGCGACCGACCAGGCCTCGCCGGGGATGTTGAACAGGATCGAGGTGATGGCGCCGCCGAACAGCGCGCCCCAGTAGATGCAGGACAGCATCACGATCGCCGAGGTCGGATCCATCGTGAAGGTGAGCGGCAGCAGGATCGCAACGCCGTTGGGGCCGCCGAGCCCGGGCAGCACGCCGACGAAGATGCCGAGCACCAGCCCGACCATCATCAGCACGAGCGTCTTCCACGTCAGCAGGACGGCGAAGCCATGAAGCAAGAGACCGAAAGCTTCCATCGTGAGCGCCTAGTAGCCGAAGGCCGCTTCGAGCGGCCCTTTCGGCATGATGACGTCGAAGGCGATGTCGAAGGTGATGAACATGATCGCCGTGAACAGGAGGGCAGTGAGCAGCGACTTCCACAGCGCGATCTTGCCGACGAGCCGCATGAAGCCCGCGATCAGGAGGAAGCTCGCGACGTAGAGGCCGAGGAACTGCATCACCAGGCAGAACAGCAGCGTCGGCACGAACACCGCCATCACACGGCGCGCTTGCGCACGCGTGACGAAGCTTTCGGATGCCGCGCGGTGCGCCACGAAGGCCGCAATCAGGCCATAGAGGCTGCCGCCACCGAGGATGACGGAGAGATAGAACGGGAAATAGCCGGGCTCCGGCCCGGTCGAATCCCAGGAGGCGCCGGTGCGCCAATTGTCATAGCCGAGCGTTGCGGCCAACGCGAGCAACAGCAGGCAGACGAATATCTCGATCGTGCCGGAGGAGACGACGGAGGGTGAGTCGTCTTCAGGCGCGGTCGGATCGTCGACGACGATTTCAAGATCGGTTTGGGACATGCTCCGCCAGATCAAGTTGCGCTGTCATCATCCGCCTTGTGCGCAATTGCGCACTGGGGCGGATGATCCAGTACTCCGTGCAGAAGCCGTCTTTCGTCGAATTCTGTGCAATACTGGATGCCCCGCCTTCGCGGGGGCATGACATGGAGGGTGTGATTACTTCGCGACGAATCCGGCTTCCGTCATCAGCGACTTGTTGGTGGCGTCGTCCTCCTCGAGGAATTGCACCATGTCCTTGCCGGTGAGGAAGATCGGCTTCAGCGCCTGCTTTTCCATGTAGTCCTTGTATTCCGCGGTCTGCGTCACCTTGTGGAACAGATCGACATAGAACGCCTGCTGCTCCGGCGTGACCTTGCCGGGCAGGAACATCGCGCGCAGCATCAGATACTGGACGTCGACGCCCTCCTCCTTGCAGGTCGGGATGTCGGCCCAGGATTGCGTGTCCGTCACCTTGCTGGTGTAGGAAATGCGCTCCTTGTCGAACACGCAGAGCGGACGCACCTGGCCGGCACGCCAGACTTCGAGATTTTCGCTCGGATTGTTGACGTTGGATTCAGTGTGGTTGCCGACGAGCTGGGTGGCGGCCTCGCCGCCGGACTTGTAGGGCAGATAGGAGAATTTCGCGCCGGTCTTCTGCTCGAGGAAGACGGTCAGCACGTGATCCTCGCGCTTGGAGCCGGTGCCGCCCATCTTGAACGGCGAACTCGCCGCCTTCGCGGCCGCGACGAATTCCTTCACCGTCTTCGGACCTGCGCTGTTGTCCCACAGTACGAACTGGTCTAGCGCGATCACCGAGACCGGCGTCAGCTCGCGCCAGTTGAACGGGATCTTCGCCGACAGCGGCAGCATGTAGATCAGCGAATAGGCGATCAGCACCTTGTTCGGGTCGCCTTCGCTGGACTTCATGTACATCAGCGCTTCCGCGCCCGAGGCGCCGCCCTTGAGCGAGACGACGATCGGCTGCTTCATCAGATTGTTCTTCTGAATGGCGGCCTGCATCATCCGCGCCATCTGGTCGGAGGCGCCGCCCGCGCCGGCGGCCACCACGATCTCGACGGGTTTGGTCGGCTCCCAGCCAGCAAAAGCCGGCGCGCCACAAAGCGCGGCGGCCAGCGTGATTGCGGCCTTCATTCCATATCTCACGCGCATCTTCCCTATGTTCTTGTTTGGATTGGCAATTCGCGAAGTAAGGCGAGTTGCATTGTGCGGGCGAACGCCGGCCAGTTCAAGCCGCCCGGCGCCGCTTCACTTATGACTTTGGAATGAGATGGATGGCAAGCGAACCCGCCGACAAAACGCGAGCCGTTGCAGCGCGCAGCCTCACAACGGTTGAGCAACGTCCTGAAGGCGAGAATCTATGTCTGCCGTGTCGGCGATTGCACTGAGACAGGCGTTTGCCTAGGCACCGCACAAGACCTAGGCCTGCGCTACTTGCCCTTCCAGTTCGGTGTACGCTTGTTGAGAAAGGCGTCCATGCCCTCGCGGAAATCTTCGCTCATATAGGCCTTGAGGATCAGGTCCTCGCCCTCTTCGCGCGACAGCGTGCGGCGGATGCGGCGCACCGCCTCCTTGGTCGCTTCCAGCGTGAGCGGCGCATGGCTTGCGACGAGCCTGGCGGTCTCGTCGGCACGGCGCTGCAGCGTCTCGACGTCGGGCACGACCTCGTTGAGCAGGCCGAGCGACAGCGCTTCCTGCGCCTCGACGAGGCGCGCCTTGAAGATCAGATCCTTGGTGCGGGCAGGTCCCACCAGCGAGACGACGCGGCTGATGTTCGACATCGACAGGCAGTTGCCGAGCGTGCGTGCGATCGGAAAGCCGATGCGCGTGGTTTCGGTACCGATGCGAAGGTCGCAGCAGGCCGCGATGCCGGCGCCGCCGCCGGTGCAGGCTCCCGCAATCGCCGCGATCACGGGCACACGGCACTGCTCGAGCGTGCCGAGCACGCGGTCGATGCGGGCCTCGTAGTCGAGCGCGTCCTGCGCGGTCTTGAAGGCGCGGAATTGGGAAATGTCGGTGCCCGAGGCGAACGCCTTGTCGCCGGCGCCAGTCAGGATCAGTGCCTTGATCGAGCGATCGGCGTTGATCTCCTGGCAGATCTCCGCCATGCGGTCATACATGGCGAAGGTCATTGCGTTACGCGCCTGGGGGCGGTTGAAGGTGATCCGCGCGATGCCGTCCTGGACGGAGTAGAGCAGGTCTTCGTTGGTCGTCGTCGGTGCGTTCATCGCGCGCTCACTTTCTAAGTTAGTTCAGGCCACCTGAGCCTTCAGGCCACCTGGGCCTTGGCCATCGGCACCGCGTCGCGTCCCTTCAGGACGTCCATGGCCGCCAATACGCCGCCGCTCCGGTGCGGAATCTTTGCAAGATCCAGGCCCATCTCGACGCCGGCGAGCGTGCCCATCAGCATCAGGTCGTTGAAATGGCCGATATGGCCGATGCGGAACACCTTGCCCTTGACCTTGTTCAGGCCCGTGCCGAGCGACATGTCGAAGTTTTCGAGCACCACCTTGCGGAAGGCGTCGGCGTCGTGTCCATCGGGCACGCGCACGCCGGTCAGCGCCGGCGAGTGTGCGGCGGGATCGGCGCACTGCGTCTCCAGGCCCCAGACCTTGACCGCGGCGCGGGTCGCGGCGCTGTGGCGCTTGTGGCGGGTCCAGACATTCTCCAGCCCCTCCTCTTCCAGCATCTTGACCGCTTCACGCAGGCCATAGAGCAGATTGGTCGCGGGCGTATAGGGGAAGGTGCCGAGCTTGTTGAAGGAGATGACCTCCTGCCAGTCCCAGTAGGAGCGCATGCCGGGGTTGGCCTTCGCCACCGCGAGCGCCTTCTCCGAGACGGCGTTGAAGCCGAGGCCCGGGGGCAGCATCAGGCCCTTCTGCGAGCCGGCGACCGAGACGTCGATGCCCCAGGCATCGTGCTCGTATTCCATCGAGCCGAGGCCGGAGATGGTGTCGACCATCAGGAGGGCCGGATGCCTGACGCGGTCGAGCAGCTTGCGCACCTCGAGCGGCGGCGTCACGCAGCCGGTCGAGGTCTCGTTGTGAACGACGCAGACCGCCTTGATCGTGTGCTGCTTGTCGGCGGCAAGGCGCTTCTCGATCTCGGCGAGGTCGGCGCCATGGCGCCAGTCGCTCGGGATGAAGTCGACGTCGAGCTTGAACTTGTCGGCGATGCCGCGCCACAGCACGGCGAACTGGCCGGTCTCGCACATCAAAACCTTGTCGCCGGGGGCGAACACGTTGACCATCGCCGCTTCCCAGGCACCGGTGCCGGACGAGGGGAAGATGATGACGGGGTGCTGGGTGCGGAACACCCGCTGCATCGAGGCGAGGACCGCAAAACCGAGCTCGGCGAACTCCGGACCGCGATGGTCCAGCGTCGGCATGTCCATCGCCCGCAGCACCCGGTCGGGCACGTTGGTCGGTCCTGGAATCTGTAAGAAATGCCTTCCAGTGTGCACGGTCATCGGCGTCCTTCCCGGTCTAGCCTTGGTTTTGATGGCCGCCGAATAGCACCATTTGACGGGCTTGTCCCCTCTCCTTAAGACGCCTCCCATGCATAAGCGGCGGGCCTCGCCCCGGCCGCGCTTCCCCTACTCCGCGGCCACCACCTTTCCGACCGGCAGGCGCCCCTCGGCTTCCGTAAACGGACGCTCCGGATGCATCAGGAAGGCGGAGAAGCCACCGAGCAACAGCAGCCCCATCGACATCAGGAACGGCAGGTACCAGTTGCCGGTCGCGTCGATCACGAAGCCGGCAACGAGCGGAGAGACGATGGCGGCGAAGGCCGAGCCGGTGTTCATGAGCCCCGAGGCGGTGCCGGAACATTTCGGGGCGATGTCCATCGGGATCGACCACATCGGGCCGATCACCAGCTCGGCGCAGAAGAAGCCGGCCGACAGGCACAGCGCGACGATCGTGATGTCGTGGACGAACAGGATTGGAAACAGCGAAAGCAGCGCGCCCGTAAATCCCGCAACGGTGACGCTCAGCCGCGCCAGGCGGACGTTGCCGGTGCGATCGAGGATCTTGTCCGAAAGCACGCCGCCGACGCTGTCGCCGACCACGCCGGCGAAGAACACGCCGGAGGCGAACAGCGCCGAGTTCTTGATGTCGAGATTGTAGTTGTTCTTGAAGAACAGCGGCAGCCAGTTGAGATAGAGCCACAGGCACCAGCCGTAGCAGAAATAGGTCAGCGTCACTGGCCACATGCGTCCGAGCAACGGCCCCCACGGAACGCCCGGCCGCTCGCCGGTCGGGCGCGGCGGCAGTGCGGCGAGCTCGGCCTCGGTGATGGAGGCGTGCTCCTTCGGCTCGTTGCGGAAGTACCAGACCCAGACGACGCCCCAGACCAGACTGACGAGACCGAGCACGACGAACGCGCCGCGCCAGGTCAGCCAGAGGATGAGCAGCGCCACCACCGGTGGCGTCACGGCGTTGCCGAGCCGGGCGAAGGAATGGGTCAGTCCCTGCGCAAAACCGCGGCGGTTCGCGGGCGTCCAGTATTGCATCGCGCGCGTTGCCGTCGGGAAGGTCGCGCCCTCGCCGAAGCCGAGCGCGAAGCGCGCAACGAACAGTGCGGCAAGACCGTTGACGAAGCCGGTCGAGATGGTCGCCGCCGCCCAGATCATGCCACACCAGAACAGGGTCTTGCGCGGCCCGAAACGATCGCCGACCCAGCCGCCGATCACCTGGAACAGCAGATAGGGATAGGCGAAGGCGGAGAACACGAGGCCAAGCTGGGTGTTCGACAGACCCAGCTCCTTCTGGATCTCGCTCGCGGCGGTGCCGATGTTCACCCGGTCGACATAGGTGATGAAATACATCGCGCAGAGCATCGCCAAGACGACATGCGTGGCCTTGAACCGAATTCCCATCTCCACCCTCCCTGACTGTACTGTTTTTTATGATTGGCCCTGCGTGTCCCGCGCGACCTAGGTGCCGACCACTTTCAGATGCGGCGAGGCATTGCCCTGCGGGCGCTGCTCCAGAAGCTTCATCGCGGCGTCGACGCCGCCGGAGCGATGCGGCACGCCCGCAACCGACAGGCCCATCTCCACGCCGGTGAGCGCACCGAGCAGCGTCAGCGCGTTGCATTCGCCGAGATGGCCGATGCGGAAGACTTTTCCGGCGACCTTCGACAGGCCCGAGCCGAGCGACATGTTGTAATTGTCGAGCACGATCTTGCGGAACTGATCGGCGTCGTGGCCCGGCGGCATCAACACCGCGGTGAGCACCGGCGAGAACTCCGAGGGTTCCTGGCAGAGGATCTCGAGGCCCCAGTGACTGACGGCGGCACGCGTCGCGGCAGCCAGCCGTTGATGGCGCGCGAACACGTTGTCGAGCCCCTCTTCGAGCAGCATCGCGATAGCCTCGCGCAGGCCGTAGAGCAGATTGGTCGCCGGCGTGTAGGGGAAGAAGCCGTTGGCGTTGGGCTTGAGCATCTCCTCCCAGTCGAAATAGGAGCGCGGCATCTTGTTGGTCTTCGCGGCTGCGCGCGCCTTCTCCGAGATCGCGTTGAAGCCGAGGCCGGGCGGCAGCATGAACCCCTTCTGCGAGCAGCTCACGCTGACATCGACCTTCCACTCGTCGTGGCGGTAGTCGACCGAGCCGAGCGAGGAGATGGTGTCGACCATCAGCAGCGCCGGATGCGCGGTGCGGTCGATCGCGGCGCGGATCTCGGCGATGCGGCTGGTTGCGCCGGTCGAGGTCTCGTTGTGCACGACCATGACAGCCTTGATCGCGCGTGCCTTGTCATCGGTGAGCTTCGCCTCGATCAATGCGGGATCGGCGCCGCGGCGCCAGTCACCGGGCACGAAGTCGACCTCGATGCCGAATCGTCCCGCCATCTGCCGCCACAGCGTGGCGAAATGGCCGGTCTCGACCATCAGCACCTTGTCGCCAGGCGATAGCGTGTTGACGATCGCGGCCTCCCAGGCGCCCGTCCCCGACGAGGGGAAGATCACGACCGGGCCCGCGGTTTGGAAAATTGTCTGGCTGCCCTCGAGAACGGCGCGGCCGAGCTCACCGAACTCGGCGCTCCGGTGGTCGATCACCGGCATGTCCATGGCGCGCAGGACGCGCTCTGGGACCGGGCTCGGGCCTGGAATCTGAAGGAAATGGCGTCCCTGGTGCATGAAAACCTCCTTGTCGGCGGACTCTGGGCCGGCTTCGAAGACTATTTTGCATTCATTTTTTGTCCTTTCAATCGAATTTTGGTATTCGATTGTAAACATCGACGCGATCAGACAGGCAAACTATTGTGCTGCAAATGAAATCCACGATTCCCGACACCGGGGTTCCGATCGCCCCACCAGCCGCAAATGGCGGCGACCGCCAGGAGGCCTCGCTTCACGGCGAGATCCTGCTGCGGCTGCGCGACTACGTGGTCGAGGGCAATATCCCCGACGGCGCGCGTGTCCCCGAGCGCCAGCTCTGCGCGATGCTAGGGATCTCCCGCACGCCGCTGCGCGAGGCCCTGAAGGTGCTCGCCTCCGAGGGCCTGATCGAGCTTCTGCCCAACCGCGGCGCGCGCGTCCGCCAGCTCAGCCAGCGCGACCTCGAGGAGCTGTTCGACGTCATGGCGGGGCTGGAGAGCCTTGCCGGACGCCTCGCCTGCGAGGCCATCACGGATGAGGAAATCACGGCGATCGAGCAGCTGCATTACGAGATGTACGGGCACTATCTGCATCGCGACATGCACGGCTATTTCCAGACCAACCAGCGCATCCACGAAAGCATCGTCGCAGCCGCACGCAACGAGACGCTGAAGAGCGCCTACGCCAACTTCGCTGGCCGCATCCGCCGGGTCCGTTACTCCGCCAATTTCGCCCGCAAGCGGCAGCGCTGGGCGGAAGCGATGCGCGAGCACGAGACCATCCTCGACGCGCTGCGCCGCCGCGCCGCCAGCGAGCTCAGCGACATCCTGTTCCAGCACCTGCGCAACAAGCGGGCGGCCGCGATCGAGCACCTGACCGAGCCCCAAGCGGACGCGCCGGTATCGCCCTGAGGGGTGACCGACTTGCTCATTTTGAATTCATAATATAATCGGTCATGAGAAATAATGAATAACTCAGCAAGGCTGGGCCTCGCTGGATCAATCCGGGACCAGGGATGACAAACGCCTCCTCGCTCGAACGGCGCCTGCGCGCGGAAATGACCGGCGATGTCCTGTTCGACGGCTTCAGCCGCGGCCGCTATGCCACCGACGCCTCGTTCTACCAGATCATGCCGACCGGCGTGGTCGTGCCCAGGACCATGGATGAGGCCTTGCGGGCACTGGCGATCGCCCGTGACGAGGGCCTGAAGGTGACCCCGCGCGGCGGCGGCACCTCGCAATGCGGCCAGACCGTCAATGACGGCCTCGTGGTCGATCTCTCGAAGCACCTGAACCGGATCCTGTCGCTCGACGTCGCCAGCCGCACCTGCGTGGTCGAGCCCGGCATCGTGCTCGACGATCTCAACCGTCAGCTCAAGAAGCACGGCCTGTGGTTTCCGGTCGACGTCTCCACGGCCTCGCGCGCGACCATCGGCGGCATGGCCGGCAACAATTCCTGCGGTGGCCGCTCCCTTCGCTACGGCACGATGCGCGACAACACGCTATCGATGGAGGCGGCGCTCGCCGACGGCACGCTTGGCCGCTACGGCGAGGTGTCGCGCGACCTCTCCGATCTCGATGCGAACGACAGCGCGCGCGCCCTGTTCCGCGACATGCTCGATCTCGGCGCCCGCGAGGCCGACGAGATCGCCGCGCGCTTTCCCAAGGTGCAGCGCCGGGTCGGCGGCTATAATCTCGATGCGCTGACGCCGCGCAATGCGCGCAACAACATGGCGCATCTCCTGGTCGGCTCCGAAGGCACCCTCGCCTTCACCACCAAGGTCGAGCTGAAGCTGTGGCCTGTCATTCGCAACAAGGCGCTCGGCATCTGCCACTTCGGCAGCTTCTACGAGGCGATGGACGCCGCCCAGCACCTGGTCAAGCTCAAGCCGATCGCGGTCGAGCTGGTCGACCGCACCATGCTCGCGCTCGGCCGCGACATCGCGATGTTCAGGCCGATCATCTCCGCCGCTATCAAGGGCGATCCGGATGCCGTTCTGGTGGTGGAGTTCGCCGAAGAGGACCAGGCGGACAATCTGGTGCGCCTCAAGCAACTCGGCGAATTGATGGGCGATCTCGGCTTCGGCTGGAACAACGAGCAGCGCAAATGGGGCGGCGTGGTGGAGATCACCGAGCCCGCACTCCAGAGCGGCATTGCCGATTTCCGCGCCGCCGGCCTCAATGTCATGATGTCGATGAAGCAGGAGGGCAAGCCGGTCTCGTTCGTCGAGGATTGCGCCGTGCCGCTGCCGCATCTGGCCGACTACACCGCGCGCTTGAGCGAGGTTTTCGCAAAGCACGGCACCAGCGGCACGATGTATGCGCATGCCTCCGAGGGCTGCCTGCACGTGCGGCCCGTGCTGAACCTGAAGCTGGAGAAGGACGTCAAGGCGATGCGGGCCATCGCCGAGGAAGCCTTCGCGCTGGTGCGTGAATACAAGGGCTCGCATTCAGGCGAGCATGGCGATGGCCTGGTGCGCTCGGAATTCCACGAGACCATGTTCGGCGAGCGTCTCGTCGCCGATTTCAGGGAGGTGAAGAGCCGCTTCGATCCCGAGGGCGTCCTCAATCCCGGCAAGATCGTCGATGCGCCCCGGATGGACGATCGCTCGCTGTTCCGCTTCCGGCCCGACTATCGCGTCACCGAGCTGAAGACCAGGCTGGACTGGTCCGCCTATCCCGGCGCCGGCGGCGGATTCCAAGGCGCCGTCGAGATGTGCAACAATAACGGCGCCTGCCGCAAGCTCGAGGGCGGCGTGATGTGCCCGTCCTACCGCGCGACGCGCAACGAGAAGGACGTCACCCGCGGCCGCGCCAACAGCTTGCGGCTCGCCATCTCCGGCCAGCTCGGTCCCGACGCGTTGTCCTCCGACGAGATGATGGAGACCCTAAAACTCTGCGTCTCCTGCAAGGCCTGCCGCCACGAATGCCCGACCGGCGTCGACATGGCCAAGATGAAGATCGAGGTGCTCGCTGCCCGCGCAGCGTCCCATGGCCTGACCCTGCGCGATCGCTTGGTCGGCTACCTCCCGCGCTATGCCGGTCTCGCATCGCACTTCGCGCCACTCGCCAATTTGCGCAACCGCAGCCCGTTGCTCCGAAAGCTGTTCGAGCGCTTTGCCGGCATCAGCGCGCGCCGCGCCCTGCCCGCCTTCCGCAGCGACGTGTTCATGCCGCCTGCGGAAGCGGTCGGGCCGGAGACCGGCCGCGAAGTCGTGTTGTTCACGGACACCTTCAATCGCATCTACGAGCGCGAAAATCTCGACGCCGCGCTCCGCGTGTTCGCGGCGGGTGGTTATCGCGTGCACCTGCCCAGGCCTTCGAGCGGCAGTCGCCCGCTCTGCTGCGGCCGTACATTCCTCTCAGCCGGTCTCGTCGACGAAGCCAGGGCCGAGCTCGACCGCCTCGTGGCCGCGTTCGCGCCCTTTGCCGCCCGCGGCGTGCCGATCGTCGGCCTTGAGCCGAGCTGCCTGCTGACGCTGCGCGACGAGCTCGCCTCGCTGCGCAAGGACAACGATGCCAGGGCCGTCGGCGCCCACGCGCTGACTTTCGAGGAATTTTTGGTGCGCGAAGCGGAGGCCGGAAGGCTGCAGCTGCCGCTCGGTACCGTCGCCGACAAGGCCGTCGTGCACGGCCATTGCCACCAAAAATCCTTCGGCGCCTTCAAGCCGGTCGAGCAGGTGCTGCGCCTCATTCCGGACCTGAAGGTCGAGACCATCGAATCGAGCTGCTGCGGCATGGCCGGCGCGTTCGGTTACGGCGCTGACACCTATGATGCCTCGATCGAGATGGCCGAACTGTCGCTGCTGCCCGCCGTGCGGCGCGCCGACCAAAATACGCTGGTCGTCGCTGACGGCACCTCCTGCCGACATCAGATCCACGACGGCGCCCAGCGCGAAGCGCTTCACGTTGCGCGCGTGCTGGCGATGAGCCTCGACCGCGCCGGAGCAAATTCCACTTCTCACACTAAAAAGGAAACCAGCCATGGCTGACCTCACGCTCGACACCGCCCGCAAGATCCTCGACGCCGCGTTCGCGAAATCCACCGAGCTGAAGCTCAAGCCGCTGGTCGTCACCATCCTGGACGCACGCGGCGTGCTCAAGATCGCCGCGGCGCAGGACGGCACCAGCCTGATGCGCGCCGAGATCGCCCACGGCAAAGCCTATGGTGCGCTCGCCATGGGCATGGGCTCGCGCGCCTTGTACCAGCGCGCACAGGAGCAGGCCTATTTCATCGATTCCGTGAACACCATCGCCAAGGGCGCGCTGGTGCCGGTCCCCGGCGGTGTTCTGATCATGGATGGCGCAACGCTGCTCGGTGCCGTCGGCGTGTCGGGCGACACCTCGGACAATGACGAGGCCTGTGCGGTCGCCGGCATCCAGGCGGCCGGGCTGAAGCCCAACGCGGGTTGAGATGCCGTAGGGTGGGTTACCGCTGCGGACGCGCAAAGCGCGGCCTGCAGGGCGTAACCCGCCTATTCTGCCTCGGCGGAAACTGACAGTGGTGGGTTACGCTGACGCTAACCCACCCTACGAACTTCCCCTCACCGCCCCGTCCAGACCGGCTTCCGCTTCTCGCCGAAGGCCTTCAGGCCTTCCTTGGCGTCTTCGGTCATTGCGAGCAGCGCGATCTGGCTTTCGGTATAGGCGATGCTCTCGTCGAACGACATCGAGGCGATGGCGCGCATGGCATATTTGCCGCGGCGGATCGCGGTCGGGGATTTGTCGACGATGCGGCCGATCAGCCAGTCGACCTTGGCATCCAACTCGGCTGTAGGCACGACGTAGTTGAGCAGGCCCGCAGCTTGCGCCGCTTTCGCGTCGAACGGCTCGCCGGTGAGCGCCCATTCGTTGACGAGTCGCGGCGGCGCGATGCTCTGCAACAAGCTCAGCACTTGCATCGGGAATACGCCGACCTTCACCTCCGGCAGGCCGAAGATGACGTGATCGGCCGCAATCGCCATGTCGGTCATGCACAACAGGCCCATGCCGCCGGCCATGCAGACGCCGCCGACCCGCGCAATCGCCGGCTTCGTCGCGTTCTGCGACAACCGCAGCAGATCGGCATAGTCGACATTCGGCTTGGAATGATCCATCGCGAACGCCGCGCCGGAATTCTGCAAGTCGGCGCCGGCGCAGAACGCCTTGTCGCCTGCCCCCGTCAGCACGATGACGCGGACGTCCTTGTCGTCATGCGCCTCGCGATAGCCTTTGGTGATGCCGGCGATGACCTCGCCGTTCAGCGCGTTGCGCTTCTCCGGCCGGTTGATGGTGATCCAGAACGCCTGCCCACGCTTTTCGGTGATGATTGCTGTGGTGTCGGTCATGGTACGCTCGCTTCCTTGCTCCCGTTTGCAGCCATTTGCGGCAGCTCGGGCGGCAGGCGCAAGGGCAATCTGTAGCGAGGCCTTGCTTTAGCGCCTCGACACAAATTGGCGAGCGTGCGCTCAGGCCGAGACCGTTTTCCTGATCCAGACCTTGTTGTCGTGGAATGCGGCTCCCCCGATCGGCGCGATCGTATCGGCTCCAGTCAGCACGTTGATGCCGCGGCCGCCGATATGATTCTTGTTCGGGTGAACGGATTCCGCGATCAGCACGCCGCGCCGCACGCCGTCGAACAGCGTTGCGAGCAGCGTGGTTTCGCCGCGGTTGTTGCCGAGCGTCACGGCGTCGCCGTCGGCGATGCCGAGCGCGGCCGCATCCAGCGGATGGATCATCACGCTCGCTCTGCCTTCGCGCGCCTGCGAGGACGGCGTCTCGTTGAAGGTGGTGTTGAGGAAGCTGCGGGAGGGGCTGGTCGCGAGCCGGAACGGATGGGCTTGATCGGTATGCTCGATCACCGCCCAATGGTCCGGCAGCGACGGCATCTTGTCGAAATCGCCCATCGTCTGGCCGAACGGCGGATGCGCCCAATCGGCCTTGAAATGGAATTTCTTGTCCGCGTGGGCAAAGCCGTCGATATAATGCGAGGTCCGGAAGTCCGGTTGCAGGTCGCGCCAGATGTCGGCTTCGAGACCAGCGATGTCGCCGTGGTTGCTGAGCTTCAGCGTCGCGTCGATCAATTCGCGCGGCGTCATCTCGAAGCCCGGATGCTTCGCGCCAAGCCGCGGCGCCAGCGCCTGCATGACCTGATGGTTGGAGCGGCATTCGCCGGGCGGGTCGATCAGCTTCGGCCCGACCGAGATGTGCTGGTGGCCGCCGCCGTAATAGAGATCATCATGCTCCATGAACATGGTCGCCGGCAGCACGATGTCGGCCATCTCGGCCGTCTCGGTCATGAACTGCTCGTGCACCGCCACGAACAGATCCTCGCGCGCAAACCCCTGACGCACCAGCGCCTGCTCCGGTGCCACCGTCATCGGATTGGTGTTCTGGATCAGCATCGCCTTGATCGGCCCCTTGCCGAGCAAGGCTTCCGCGTCGCCGGTGAGGATGCGGCCGACCTGCGACTGGTCGAGCGCACGCGTGGTCTTATCGATCGCGTCGTGCCCCTCGATGAGGGATTCATTGAAGTGCCACAGCGCGTAATTGTTGAAGAAGGCGCCACCGCCTTCATACTGCCAGGCGCCGGTCACCGCGGGAACGCAGAGCGCCGCGTGCATTTGCGTGGCGCCGTTGCGCGAGCGGGTGAAGCCGTAGCCGAGCCGGAAGAAGGTCCGCTTGGTCTCGCCGACCAGTTTCGCAAAGGCCTCGATCTCCGACACCGGCACGCCGCAGATCGCGGACGCCCACTCCGGCGTGCGCGTCTTCAGATGCGCCTCGAGTTCATCGGGGCAGTCGGTGTACTTGTCCATGTAGGCGCGGTCGGCGTAGCCATCGCGGAACAGGACATGCATCACGCCGCACGCAAAGGCGCCATCGGTGCCGGGCCGCAGGATGATCTTGATGTCAGCCTGCTTCATGGTCTCGTTGTCGTAGATGTCGACGGCGGCAATCTTGGCGCCGCGCTCCTTGCGAGCACGGGCAGCATGCGTCATCACGTTGACCTGCGTGTTGACCGGGTTGGTGCCCCAGATCACGACGAGGTCGGAGAGCGCCATCTCGCGCGGATCGACGCCGGCAATCTTACCGGTGCCGATCGCGAACCCGATGCGCCCGACATTGGCGCAGATGGTCTGATAGAAGCGCGAATATTTCTTCACATGCGTGAGGCGATTGAGGCCGTCGCGCATCACCAGCCCCATCGTGCCGGCGTAGTAATAAGGCCAGATCGATTCCGCGCCGTACTCGCGCTCGGCCTGGTTGAAGCGATCCGCGATCTCGTCCAGCGCCTCGTCCCAGGAGATCCGCGCGAACTGCCCGGAGCCCTTCGGCCCGGTGCGGCGCATCGGATACATCAGCCGCTCGGGGTGATGGATGCGCTCGGCGTAACGGGCGACCTTGGCGCAGACGACGCCAGCCGTGTAGGTCTGCTTCTTCGAACCTCGGACGCGGCCAATGCTGCGGCCTTCGACCACCTCGATATCGAGCGCGCAGGCCGAGGGGCAGTCGTGCGGACAGGTCGAATGGCGGATTTCGATCTTGGCGTGCTGGTTCATGTCCAGTTCGTAACATCAAAATACCGACCAGCCGAGAGCATTTTGCCGGCATTTCCCATGCGAATTGCTCAACCCGCATGCGCAGACGGCTCCTGCCGCGACCGCGAAATCGGCCGCGGTCACACCGAAAACCGTCCGATATTCCCGGCGCGACCGACTTTGTGAGGCGTCGACAGTCCATATCCCCTGCCGTTACAGTGTCGGCCAACAAAAACGATATCAGGGAGGTGGGCGTGATGGCCCGACGTCTTATGCTGGCGCTCGCCGCCGGCCTGCTTGCCGCATTCTCCGCAGCCCCCTCATCCGCGCAAGATTATCCCAACCACGCCGTCCGGATCGTGGTGCCCTTTGGCGCCGGCGGGCCGGCGGACGTCGCGGCCCGGCTGATCGGCAACGTGCTCCAGGAGAGCTTTGGCCAGCCCTTCGTGGTCGAAAACCGCACCGGCGCGGGCGGCATCATCGGCACGGTCGAAGCGGCGAAGTCGCCGGCCGACGGCTACACGCTGTTGATGATGTCCAACACCCAGACCGCGAATGAATCGCTATTGACGCCGGACAAGCGCAAATACGAGCTGATGCGCGACCTCGCGCCGATCGCGCCGGTGAACTACTCCGATCTCGTCATCGTGGTGAACCCGCAAGTTCCGGCGAAGACGCTGCAGGAGTTCATCGCGCTCGCCAAATCGCAGCCGGGCAAGCTGAACTACGCCTCCTCCGGCCAGGGCACGCCCTATCACATGGCCGGCGAGTTGTTCAAAGCGATGGCCGCCATCGACGTGGTCCACGTTCCCTACCGCAACAGCGGCGAGGCGCGCAGCGGCGTGATCGGCGGACAGGTGCAGATGATGATCGACGCCGTGCCGGCGATGGCGCCGAATATCGGCGAGAACCAGGTCCGCGCGCTCGCGACCACCGGCAAGCAGCGCTCGGCCGTACTGCCGAACGTGCCGACCGCGGGCGAAGCCGGCGTAGCAGGCTATGAGGCCACGATCTGGCTTGGCCTAATGGCTCCGGCCGGCACGCCGAAGCCTGTCATCGACAAGCTCAATGCCGCCGTAAACGCAATGGTGAAGCGACCGGACATCGTAAAGCTCTGGACCGAGCAGGGTGCCGTACCCATGTCCATGACGCCGGGGGAATTCGAAAAATTCCTTCGCGGCGATATCGAGAAATGGGCCGATGTCGTCAAGAAGTTCGACAAATCCTGAGGCCGTAGAGCGATCATGCCGACCATTCAATTTCAGCTCAACGGCGCGGCGATGGCTGTGGATGCCGATCCCGACCAGACACTGCTCGATGTGCTGCGCGGCCGGCTCGGCATCACGGGTGCGCATTTCGGCTGCGGGGCCGGTGAGTGCGGGGCCTGTTACGTCATGGTCGGCGACCGCGCGATGGCCTCCTGCGACATGCCGATGTGGTCGGTGGCGGACAAGGACGTCGTTACGGTGGAAGGCCTCGGCACGGCCGAGCGGCCGCATCCGCTGCAACGCGCCTTCGTCTCCGAGCAGGCGATGCAATGCGGCTATTGCGTCTCGGGGATCCTGATCAGCGCGGCGGCGCTGCTGAAGCGCAATCCCTCGCCGACGGAGACCGAGGTCAGAGCCGCGCTCGATCGCAATCTGTGCCGCTGCGGATCGCACAATCGCATGGTCCGCGCCGTGCTGCGCGCGGCAGCGGAGACGGCGACATCATGAGTATGCCGTCCCCCGTCCCGAAACTGCCGGTTAGCCTCGCGGCCAATCCAAAGCTGTCGTCCTGGGTGCGGTTCAGCGGCGAAGGCGGTGTCGCAATTTCGCCCGGCAAGGTCGAGATCGGCCAGGGCATCGTCACGGCGCTGGCGCAGATCGCCGCGGACGAGCTCGACGTCGATATCGGCAGGATCGAGCTGATCCGCGCCTCGACGGCGGCCAGCCCGAACGAGGGTGTCACCTCGGGCAGCCTCTCGGTCCAGCAATCCGGCCGCGCGCTGCGACATGTCTGCGCCGAGGTGCGCCAGCGCTTCCTCGCTGCCGCATCAGAGCGTCTCGGCGTCGATGCGGCGCTGCTCGATGTCGATGACGGCACGATCTCGGGTCCCGGCAATGTCAGGACCAGCTATTGGGAGCTGGCTGGCGACGTCTCGCTCGACCGCGACGCCACCGCGGGCGCCGTGGCGAAGCCCGCTGCCACACGCGGTGTCGCCGGACATTCGGTCCAGCGGGTCGACATTCCCGACAAGGTGTTCGCGCGACCGCGCTTCATTCACGATTGCGCGCTGCCGGACCTGGCACACGGCCGCGTGCTGCGGCCTGACATCTCGGGTGCCAGACTGACCGCGCTCGACGACACGGCGGCGCGCGCCGTTCCGGGCCTCCTCGCGATCGTCCGCGACGGCGGCTTTGCCGGCGTGGTTGCCGATAGCGAGGCTGCGGCGGAAGCCGCACTGAAAGCCTTGCGCAAGGGCGCAACATGGTCGGCCGGCGAGCCGTTGCCCGACGAAGACGATCTCGCAGGCTTTCTGAAGAGCCAGCCGGTCGAAACCACCGTCATCGACACCAGAGCAGCGGCAACGACGAAGAGAGCTGCGCGCACCCTTCGCCGGCAATACACCCGTCCCTACATCGCACACGCCTCGATCGCGCCATCTTGCGCCATGGCGCGATGGGACGGCGATCGTATCCATGTCTGGACACACAGCCAGGGCGTCTATCTGCTGCGCGCCGATCTTGCGATCGTGCTCGAGCTGCCGGCCGAAAACATCGTCGTCGAGCATATGGAGGGGGCCGGCTGCTATGGGCACAATGCGGCCGACGACGTCGCGCTCGATGCTGTGTTGCTGGCGAAAGCCGCCGGCGGCCGCCCGGTGCGGGTGCAGTGGTCGCGCCATGACGAGATGTCTCATGCGCCGTTTGGCGCAGCGATGGCCATCGAGATCGAGGCCGACCTCGATGCGGACAGCGAGATCGTCAGCTGGCGCCATGCGATCTGGAGCAACGGCCACGCCGCGCGGCCGGGACGCGCGGCGCAGCCGGCGCTGCTTGCGGCGACCGAGATCGCGCCCCCCTACCCGCGCATGATCTCGACGAACCCACCGGCCGCCAATGGCGGGGCGGCGACCGCAACTCCGTTCCACTCTACGACCTTCCGGCCTGGACCATCACGAGCCACCGGTTGCTGACGATGCCGGTGCGCACGTCGGCGCTGCGGACCCTGGGCGGGCAAGGTAATGTGTTCGCGATCGAATCCATACTCGACGAGATCGCGGTCCTGCGCGGCGAGGACCCGATCGCGTTCCGCCTGCGTTGTCTCCGCGACGAGCGCGCCAGCGACGTCATTCGCGCCGCGGCACGCCGCGCGCAGTGGAAACCGCAAAAACAGTCTGGCATCGGCCATGGCGTCGGCTTCGCCCGCTACAAGAACACGGGCGCCTATTGCGCCGCGATCGCGGAGATCGAAGGCACCGACGACATTCGCGTCCGGCGGTTGACGCTTGCAGTCGACGTCGGCGAGGCCATCAATCCGGACGGCGTCATCAACCAGATCGAGGGCGGTGCGATCCAGGCCACGAGCTGGGTGCTGAAGGAACGCGTCCGCTTCGACCGGACGCGCATCACCTCAACGTCATGGACGGACTACCCGATCCTGACTTTCAGCGAGGTGCCGGCGGTGGATGTCGAAATCATCCAGCGGCCGGAGATCGAGCCGGTCGGCGCCGGCGAGGCCGCGCACGGCCCCGTGACGGCGGCGATCGCCAATGCGGTCTACGATTGCCTCGGCGTGCGCGTACGCGACCTGCCGATCACGCGCGACAAGATCATCGCAGCCATGGAGCTTGCATCGTGACGACAGTGACCATTTTGAGCGGCGGCGCGGCGCAAGGCCTCGTGCGCGGCCTCAGCGAGCCTTTCAAGACGCGGACCGGATTCGGCATCGATGGCGAGTTCGGCGCGGTCGGCATCATGGCCGACAAGCTGCGCGCCAGCACGTCGGCGGATCTCGTGATCCTGACGCAGGCGCTCCTTGCGAAGCTTGCCGCGGAGAAGCTCGTCGTCCCCTCCTCGATCGCAGATATCGGCCGGGTCGAGACCGCGCTGGCGGTCCGTAACCGCGATCCGAAAGTCACGGTGAAGACTGAGGCCGATCTGCGCGAGGTGCTGCGATCCGCGGATGCCATCTACGTTCCGGACACCAAAGCCTCGACCGCGGGACAGCATGTCGCAAGAGTGCTGGACCAGCTTGGGATCGCCTATGAGGTCGCATCGCGTCTCAAGATCTTTCCGAACGGAGCGACCGCGATGCGGGAGCTGGCGTCGTCCACCGCCGCACGGCCGATCGGATGCACGCAGGCGACCGAGATCATCGCGACCGACGGCATCGCGCTGTCAGGATCGCTGCCGCAGGGCTGCGAGCTCGTGACGATGTACACGGCCGCCGTGACCGCGCGGGCCGCACATCCGACAGAAGCGGCCGCGCTGATCGCGCTGCTGACCGGCGCAGACCGGAAGGAGCTGCGCCGGAGCATGGGCTTTACCGGCTAGGTGCCGACGGCCGCCCTATTTATGCAACTGGGTGAGACCGGTCGGCGGACCATCGACCGCGGTCCAGCCGCCGTCGACGAACAGCGTGCTGCCGCTGACATAGCTCGCGGCGTCCGAAGCAAGATAGGCGACCGCCGTCGCGACCTCGTCGGCACTGCTCCAGCGGTTGAACACGGTGTGGCCGGCGTAGAGATTGTAGATATCGGGCCGCTGCTTGAACGGGCCGGTCAGCGCGGTCTCGGCAATGCTCGGCGCGATCGCGTTGACGCGGACGCCAGCGTGGCCGACCTCTGAAGCAAAGCCCTTCACCAGGAGGCCGATGGCCGCCTTGGTCGAGCCGTAGACGCCAAGGCCCGGCTCGATGGTGACCGCGCGCACCGAGGAGCAGGCGATGATGCTGCCGCCCTTCTGCTCGACCATGATGCGGCCGAAGGCCTGGAAGAACCAGACCGTGCCCTTGACGTTGAGATTGAGAACGCGGTCGAGATCCTCCTCGGTGTAGTCGAGGATGGTCTTGCGGATGTTGAGCCCCGGCGTCGTCACGGCGATGTCGAGCCGCGCAAATTTCTGCATCACGATTTTAGCCAGCGCATTGACGTCCGCAGCGCTCGCGGCGTCGCAGCTAGCTGCTTCCGCCCAGCCGCCCTTGTCGCGAATGCCGGCTGCCGTCGCCTCAGCGGCGTCAAGCGCACGATCTGCGCAAACGACGCGGGCGCCGAGCCCGGCCAGCGCCTCGGCCGACGATTTGCCGATGCCCGAGGCGGCGCCGAGCACCACGGCGGTCTTGCCGGTGAGATCGAAGAGCTTGCGATAGTCAGTCACGAACGGATTCTCCCTGTTGCTGCTATCCCTTGTAGCCCATCAGCAGGCGGGGCAGCCACAGCGAGAACGCGGGGACGTAGGTCACGAACATCAGAGCTGCGATCAGGGCGGCATAGAACGGCAGGATGGTACGCATCACCGCACCCACCGAGATGCCGCCGATGGCGCAACCGACGAACTGCGTCGTTCCGACCGGCGGGGTGTTCAGCCCCAGCGCGCAGTTGATCAGCATCAGCATGCCGAATTGCACCGGATCCATGCCCGCCTTCATCGCGATCGGCAGGAAGATCGGAGTGCAGATCAGGATGGTCGCCGCCATGTCCATGAACGTGCCGAGCACGAACAGGATGACGTTGATGAGCAGGAAGATGACCCAGGGTTGCGAGGACACCTTGCTCATCAAGTCGCCGGCGAAGTCGGCCACCTCGTAGAGCCCCATCAAATACTGGAACATGGTGGAGACGCCGATCAGCAGCAGCACCACGCCCGTCGTCTTCACGGCCTTGGCGGCAGCCCGCAGGAAGTTCGGCAAGGTCATGGTGCGGTAGATGAAGAACGTCAGCAGGATCGTGTAGGTGACCGCGACGGCTGCGGATTCAGTTGCCGTGAAGACGCCGGACAGGATGCCCGCCAGGATAATGCCGACGATCAGCAGGCCGGGCAGCGCGGCCGCGAACGAGCGGAACACCTCGGCCCAGCCCGGGAACTTGCCGGCGGGATAGCCGCGCTTCACCGCGACCGCGTAGGCGGCAACCAGCATGCACACCATCAGCACGAGCGCCGGCAGGAGGCCGGCCGCGATCAGCGCGCCGATCGAGACCTTGCCGCCCGCGGCGAGCGCATAGATGATCATGTTGTGGCTGGTCGGCATGAGCGCGCCCACCAGCGAAGCGTGGGTGGTGACGTTGACCGCGTAGTCGGTGTCGAAACCCTCTTTCTTCATCATCGGGATCATCACCGCGCCCATCGCCGACACGTCGGCCACGGGCGAGCCGGAGACGCCGCCGAACAGCGTGCAGGCGACCACGTTCGACATGCCGAGCCCGCCGCGGATGTGTCCGACGAGATTCTTGGCGAGCTGCACGATCTTGTCGGCTACCCCGCCATGCAGCATCAGCTCACCGCTGAAGACGAAGAACGGGATGGCAAGGAAGGAGAAGATGTTCATCCCCGACATCATCTGCTGAAAGATGACGGCGACCGGCAGGCCTTCGTAGAGGATGGTGCAAATCGCCGAGAGGCCGATCGCGAAGGCGACAGGTACGCCGAGGATCAGGAAGCCGAAGAAGGTTGCGCCGAGAATGATCAGTTCCATGAGGGGACGACCTCCTCGCCGCGCAGGAGCGCAATGATGTGCTCGATTGAAAAGGAGACGATGAGGACGCCGGAGGCGATCAGCGGGACGTAGCGGATGACCTCGGGGAGCCCGAGATTGGGGATCTTCACGGTTCCGACCGACGCTCCGAGGATCCAGCCATTGTACGCCATCGCAATGCCGAACACGGCCACCAGAACGTGGATCACGAGCTCGATCTTCTCTCGCAGATGATCCGGAAGCATCACCAGCAAGCTGTCCATGCCGATGTGTCCGGCGTCGCGAACGCCGACGGCGGCGCCGATCAGCGTGACATACAGGATCAGGACCAGCGCAAGGTTCTCGGTCCAGGTCGGGCTCGAATTGAGCACGTAACGTCCGAACACCTGGTAGAACACGATGGTGACGATGACGAGCAGGCCGGTCACGGACAGATACATGCCGAGGCGAGCAACGACGGCGTTGATCCGCGACAGCAGGCCGGTCGACGGTCGGCCGGTTACCTCCTGTTCGTGGCTTGCGACATGTGGGTCTGTCATCGGCGTCTCCTTGCGCGTCCCCTTCGCGAGGGTCCGGCGCCCGCCTCGCGGCGACGCCGGACCCGACGCTGTGGTCTTACTTCGTGTCCTGGATCCGCTTGACGAGGCCCTTCAGCTTTTCGTCACCTGCGAACTTGTCGTACACCGGCTTCATCGCGTCGACGAATTCCGTCTTGTTGGCGATGGTCACGACCTGAACGCCTGCGGCTTCGACGGTCTTGCGGGAAGCCTGCTCGCGATCGTCCCAGAGCTTGCGCATGACCGGCACCGATTCCTTGGCCGCCTTGCGGACCATCGCCTGATCCTCCTTGCTCAACGTGTCCCAGACCTTCTTGGACATCACGAGAACTTCGGGCGCGAGCGAGTGCTCGGTCACGTTGTAGAACTTGGCGGCCTCGAAGTGACGCGAAGACTCGTAGGAGGGCCAGTTGTTCTCGGCTGCGTCCACCAGGCCCGTCTTGAGCGCGGTGTAGACTTCGCCATAAGGCATCGGCGTCGGATTGGCACCGAGGCTCTGGATCATGCCGACCCAGAGGTCGGACTGCTGGACGCGGATCTTCAGGCCCTTGAGGTCGGCGAGCGACTTGACCGGCGCCTTGACGGTGTAGATGGAGCGGGCGCCGCTGTCGTAATAGGCAAGCCCGACCAGGCCGGCCGGCTCCATGGCTGCGAGGATCTCGTCGCCGATCGGTCCGTCAAGGACGGTGCGCATGTGCTGCGTGTCGCGGAAGACGAAGGGCAGGCACAACGCGATGGTTTCAGGCACGAAGTTGTTCAACGGCGATGCGTTGATCCGCATCATGTCGAGGGCGCCGATCTTCAGCTGCTCGATGGTGTCCTTTTCGGAGCCCAGGGCTCCATTGGGAAACACCTTCACGCCGAGCTTGCCGCCGCTCGCCGTCGCGAGCTGCTTGCCCATGAACCTGACGGCCTCGACGGTCGGATAATCGGCGGGGTGGATGTCGGCCGAACGGAAATCGCGTGCGGTCGCGAGTGGCGCTGAGACCGCCAGTACGGCGGCTGCGATGATACCGGTGAGTGTCTTCATCTGGGCTTCCTCCTGAGTTGATTATGTTGTCGTTGAGCCGATGCTGCAGGCCGCCTTGGGTCGCTCCACTTCAGGTGTAAAGTCAAGCGTTACAAACGCACCACCTTGGTAGGATTGCGCGGCGGAGTCGAGCGGATTTGACTGGTGGATGATCGCGGCGAGGGCAGGTGCGAGCTTCATCGCGCCCTCTCCGGCGGGGACTTGCGCGGCAGGTACCGGCTTCCCTCTAATCCCGCCTCGCCGTTCGGCCAATGCCGGACGCAAGGTGACGATGCTCATCATGTCCATGGTCGTTCCTCTGGCTCTAGAATCGACCGCTATTGGTTGCGGCTTGGAGGTGCAGACATGAAGGTCGCCCCATCCTTACGTCGTCCCTAGGGCGGGCGGCATTCTGAGTCCAAGCCAAATCCAGCATCGATCAATGCTGGAGTTGCATCGATCTATCATGCATCACTTCGAGCGCGCGATCGGCGAATGGCCTCGTTTTTCCGAAATCGCCTGCACCGGGCCGTTACTTGACGCCACAGGTAGAGCCCCCCAAGATGCGCCGAAACGGAACATCGCGAGGAATGCCCATGCCGCGGAAGCTGATCGATATTTCCGTGCCGCTCGGAAACGACGCGACGGCCGATCCGCCGGGCAATCACCCGACGATCCAGTATATTGATCACCAGCAGGGCCTGCCCCGCATGCTGCAGTTCTTCGACGGCCTCAAGGCGGAGGATTTGCCGGATGGCCAGGGCTGGGCGGTCGAGCAGGTCTCGCTGTCCACCCACAACGGCACGCATCTCGACGCGCCCTGGCACTTCCACCCGACCATGAATCGCGGCGAGCGGTCATGGACGATCGACGAGGTGCCGCTCGAATGGTGCCTGCAGCCCGGCGTGAAGCTCGACTTCCGCCACCTGCCCGATGGGTACGTGGTGACTGCCGACGATGTCGAGAAGGAGCTGAAACGGATCGGGCACACGCTGTCGCCGCTGGAGATCGTGGTCGTCAACACCAGCGCCGGCGCCAAATTCGGCCAGGCCGACTACGTCAACTCCGGCTGCGGCATGGGCTATGAGGCCACCATGTACCTGCTCGAACGCGGTGTGCGGCTGACCGGCACCGACGGCTGGAGCTGGGACGCACCGTTCGTCTACACCGCGAAGAAATATGCCGAAACAAAAGATGCCGGCCTGATCTGGGAAGGTCACAAGGCGGGACGACACATCGGCTATTGCCATCTCGAGAAGCTGCACAATCTCGACAAGCTGCCGTCGACCGGATTCACGGTCTCATGCTTCCCGGTAAAGATCGAGCGGGCGTCCGCAGGGTGGACCCGAGCGGTCGCCATCGTCGACAATCAGATCTGAGGCCTCACTCGCCGTCGAGGCCGCTCTCGGCGAGGTCGCGCAACGCATCGGTATCCAGCACGACGATGGCGCCGTGCTCGAGACGAACCCAGTTGCGGCCGGCCCAGGCGCGCAATTGCTTGTTGATGCTCTCGCGCGTCATCCCCACCATCTCGCTGATCTCCTGCTGCGTGATGGCGAGCGTGCCGCTGCCGGAGTCTAACTTGCGCTCTTCGGTGAGACCGAGCAGCGCGCTCGCAAGCCGGCCCGGCAGATTTTGCAGGATCACTTGCTCGACCTGCTGGCTGGTCCAGCGCAGGCGCGCGCAAAGCAGCTCGATGAACTTCATCGCCAGCGCCGGCTGGCTCTTCACGAATGGCAGGAAGTCGCGACGGTCGATGATGTAGAGTTCGCAATTGGTGTTGGCGGTCGCGTCGGCCGAGCGCGGCGCGCCATCGAGAACCGCGATCTCGCCAAAGATTTCTCCAGGACCGATCAGATTGAGAATAGCGTTCCTTCCATCCGGCGACGAAGAGGAAATCTTCACTGTTCCCGTGATCACCGCGAACAGGTTGTTGCCGGGATCGCCCTTGGCGGCGATCGTCGCGCCGCGCTTCACCGTGGTGTGCTTGGCGTAGCGGCAGAGCTGATCGAGCGCCTCCGGCTCCAGATCCGCGAAGATCGGGTGCTTGCGCAGGACCGATAATTTGTTGCCCGCAGCTTGTCGGGGGTCGCCGGTCTTGTCCTGAGGCACGCCGCTGGGCTCCTAAGACTGCGAGGCACTGGAGTTCCTGCGTAGTCAACGTTAGCAGGCTTTTCAACCGGAAAGCATGTGCACGGTTTGAGCCAAATACGGCGAAAATGCCGCGATCGGGCGCCAAGGCGGCATCCGGGGGATGAGCCAACGTGTCCCGGTCGATGCAGAGTTGCAGCTATCGCCCGCACCATTGCGTTGAGGCGCTGCCGAACAGCCACGAGCTGGCCGTGGACGCCTCCGCGGCAAGCACGGTAAAACGCGATTGTGATCTCAGGACCGTCAGTGCCTAGCGTCCGAATCAGGCCGACCTGCGCTGGTTTGCCGGTCTGCCCATGCCAAAGCCCCGGCGAATGTGACAAAAACGACTACGACAGCGATCGTCACCAGCAGTGCGTCAGTCGGCATGATGCCCTCCCCTGCTATTTGGGGCATTATTGGCGGCGCGCGACCGCCGTCATTGATTGGGATCAAAATTGGCGATCGCCGAATCAGGCCGCAGCCAAGGCCTCGACCTTCGCCGGATCGAGCAGACTGATGCCGCCTTGAACGATCTCGATCACCCCATGTCGCTCCAGCTTGGTGAAGGTGCGACTGACGGTTTCAATGGTCAGGCCGAGGTAGTCGGCGATGTCCTGACGACTCATCGGCAGCTGAACCGTGTCCGACGCCCCCTTCAGCGAAAATAGCCGCTCGCGCCAGGTGAGCAGAAACGTCGCGACTTTCTCGTCCGCCGAGCGGCGGCCGAGCAAGACCATGTGGTCGCGCGCCTGGCTCAACTCGCGAATAGCCAGCTCGTTGATCCGCCTGAGCAGGTGCGGCCGGTCTTCGATGAAACGGCCAAAAGGGGCCTTCGCGAACTGGCACACGGTGACGCCGCTGATCGCATCGGCCGAAAAATTGTGCCGGCCGGAAATATTCATCCCCAGGAAATCGCCGGGCAAAGCAAATCCCACGATCTGCCGCCTTCCGTCGGGCAGCAGCTTGTAGAGCCGCATGACGCCTTCGAGGACGTTGTAGAACGAGGTCGCGATGTCCTCCTCGGAGAACACGGTCTCGCCCCCGTCAAAATGGACGCGGCGCCCCAGATGCTCGAATTCCCTGAGCTCGGCCGGGTCCAGCGACGAGCACACCGCGAAGTCGCGGACCGCACAATCGCTACAGAAATGCCCGTTCGGCTCGATCGTCACCACGGAAGCCTTCATCCACCGCTCCAAGCGCCGGCTGCTCCGCGTCAGGCCGAGTCCACCGCACGGCTGCATTTTACTGCACTGCGCCAAAGGCAGTTGACCCAGATCAATTTTGACAGACGTCCCCGCCATATTCTGCTTCCAGAGTTCGACGGGATCACCTTCCATGCTGCAAACTGCGTTGCGCCACGGCCTGATTGGGCTGTTTCTGATCACGCCTGTGCTGGCGGCTCCGACCGCAGAACAGCGCGGCAAGGCATTTGCACGGGCCAGTTGTGCGCGCTGCCATGCGATCGATCGGGTCTCGAAAAGCCCGCTCAGGATAGCGCCGCCGTTGCGCACGCTGCACAACCGCTATCCGATCGAGGCCCTCGAGGAAGCGCTGGCCGAAGGTATTTCGACCGGCCACACCAACATGCCGGCCTTCGAGCTCAGTCCAGACCAGATCCACGATCTCCTGTCCTACCTGAAGACACTGGAATAGAGGCCGTCAGACTGCCTGAACTGTCCAGCCGATCAGCTCCTTTGCAATGCGAGCGAAGGCTGCGTCGAACGCTGCGACCGCTGCGGCCGGCTCGACCTTGTCAAGCTTCTCGCTGGTCTCGACGAGGCGCGACGCGATCACCTTGCCGTTCTTGTCGACGATGTGTGCCGACAGTCCGATCTCGACCCGGGCCTCGCCCTCCGTGGCGATCCGGAAACGCCTGATGTCGATCAGAAGCTGGTAGTCCGCCTGTCCGAGGTCAGCCGTGCGCAGGGGCGCGTGGGCGATGTCGTAATTCTCAAAACTGTCGATCAGCCGCGCCTGGACCAGCTTCGGGATGCTGTCGGCCCAGAGGAATTCCGCAAAACCCGGATTGTCCCCGCTGGGCGCAAACAGCATCCGTTGAGTCTGGAGCATCGCAACCGCGGTCGGCTCCGGAATCGCCAGTGACGCCGTAAGCGTCTTGCCGGCCGGCCCAAGATTCTGCGGCGTGCGCAGGTCGTAGGTGATCTTCTGGGCCGGCGTCCCGCCGCCGGTCATCTTTTCCAGGCCTGCCAGAATACCGTCGATTTTGCCGGTGTTGCGCGCGAGCCCGTCGGAGAATGTCTTGAGGTTCGCAATGGTGTCCTTCAGTGGACCGGAATTGTCCTCCAGCACGGTATCGACCCGTCGCAGCGCATCGCGCGCAGCCTGCGTCATGCTCTGGCCTGCACCGGCCTCGGCGATCAGGGTCACGGGCTCGCCGGCCTTGGCAACGATCACGCCGCCCTCCAGCGTCACCACCGGCACGCCGGTCAGCCCCTGGAAATCGAGCCCGACCTTGGTGTCGTTACGCACGGGTGTCGTCGAGGCAACCGAGATCGTCGCATTGACGAAGCGCGGATTATCCGGCGCGAGGCCGATCTGCGTCACCTCGCCGACCCGGATGCCGTTGAACAGCACGCCGGCACCAACCAGCAGACCCGGCACCGGACCCTGGAATTGCACATGATAGTTCGCGCGCGGCCCGATGCCGCCCGTGTTGTTCAGCCAATAGACGAAGCCGAATACCGCGAGGATCGCGGCCAGCACGAAGCTGCCGATCAGCACGTAGGGAGCGCGGGTTTCCATGTCTCATCTCATCTCGTGTTGCAGCATCTGCGAGCGCTTGCCGTGGAAATAGGCGCGCACCCAGGGATGCTCGGATTGCAGCAATTCGCGCATCGGGCCGATCGCCACGATCTTGCCGTCGGCGAGCGCGGCGACGCGGTCGCAGACCGTGGTGAGGCTCGCAAGATCATGGGTGACCATGAACACGGTGAGGCCGAGGGTCTTCTGCAGCGTCCCGATCAGCGCGTCAAAATCGCCCGCCGCGATCGGGTCGAGACCGGAGGTCGGCTCGTCCAGGAACAGGATCGGCGGATCGAGCGCGAGTGCGCGGGCCAGCGCCACGCGCTTGGTCATGCCGCCCGAGAGCTCCGACGGATATTTGTCGGCGTCCTGCGCCCGCAACCCGACCATCTCGAGCTTGGCGATCGCGATCTCGTCCATCAGCTCCTGCGACAGCACGAGATTTTCGCGCAGCGGAAACTGCACGTTTTGACGAACCGTCAGTGAGGAGAACAGCGCACCTTGCTGGAACAGAATGCCCCACGTCGTTGCCGCGCCTTCGGTGCGGCCACCGATCGGCCGTCCCATGACTTCGATGCTCCCGCCCTGGCGCGGGATGAGGCCGATGATGGTGCGCATCAAGACCGACTTGCCGCCGCCGGACGCTCCGACGAGCCCGAGGATCTCGCCCCGGCGGACGTCGAGCGACAGATAGTCGAGCACGGTCTGGCGGCCGAAGCCGACCACGAGGTCGCGAACGCGGATCGCCAATACCTCTTGCGATTCGTCCATCGTCACATTCCGATCGAAGCGAAGAAGATCGCGAACAGGCCATCGAGCACGATCACCAGGAAGATCGACTTCACCACCGACGTGGTCGTCTGCCGCCCGAGCGATTCCGCGCTGCCCTTCACGCGCAATCCTTCGCTGCAGGCGACGATCCCGATCACCAGCGCCATGAAGGGCGCCTTCAGGATGCCGACCTCGAAATGGGTGACGGAGATGGCCTCATGCAGCCGCGCGATGTAGATCGCCGGTGCCATGCCGCCGTAGAATTGCGCGACCAGTCCTCCGCCATAGAGCGCCGCAACCGCCCCAATGAACGCGAGGATCGGCAGCGCGATGACGAGGGCTGCTACTCGCGGCAGTATCAGGACATGGACGGGATCGAGTCCCATGGTCGAGAGCGCGTCGATCTCCTCGCGCATCTTCATCGAGCCGAGCTCGGCGGTGTAGGCGCTGCCCGAACGTCCCGCGACCATGATGGCGACGATCAGCACGCCGAGCTCGCGGAGCACCAGGATGCCGACCATGTCGACCGTGTAGGACTCCGCACCGAACCTGCGGAAATGGAAGAACCCTTGTTGCGCAATGATGGCGCCGATCAGGAAGGTGATGAGCACGACGATGGGAATCGCCTGCCAGCCAATCCGGTAGAGCTGGTAGACCAGCGAGGTCAGCCGCAGCGATCGCGGCCGGCGCAGCACGCCGATTACGGCGATGAACAATGCACCCAGCATTTGAAGAAAGATCGTGACGTCTTCGCGCGCGCCAACCGTGGACTTGCCGAGATCGCCGAGCCTCAGCAGAATCGGGTTTGGCGCGGCCGCAACCGCCGGGGGGTGGCGGTTGACCTGACGCACCTCATCCATCAGGCCGCTGAAATGATCGGCAACGCCGACGAATTCGGCCGATCTACCGGATGATGCGGCCCTGCGCGACAACTTCTCCAGGACCCAGGCGCCGAGCGTGTCAAGCGCACTGACGCCGGACATGTCCAGCGTCACGGCGCTGGATCGATCGACATCCGCTCCGACCGATCGGGACAGCGTTTCGAGCGCCGACACGTTGGCTGCCGTCCACGGCCCTTCCGGGCGCAATTTCAGCGCATCGCCGGAGGGCGTTGCCAGCAACAGCGGTTCGTTCACGCTTCCACCTCATCGGGACAATTGGCCCCCATTCAGCCGCCACTTCTAGGCCAGCATGTGGCGGCCGGGTTGACCTGTCTCAACACCAGGGCCACGCGCCGGCCCTTGACGCAAATCAAGCGCGGTCGCGCCGCCGGGCCTTAGGCTCGCTTCCATTTCAAGGGAGTTCTCAAATCCATGTTCAACAGCGACAGGATGAGCGAAGAGCTGCGAGCGCTGAAGGTTGACGTCACGCGTCTGCTGAGCACCGCAGGCGAAGAGATGTTCGACAGCTCGAGAGACCGGGCCGAGGTTCTGGCCGATCAGATCAAGGCCGCGCTTGCCGAGCTCGGAGAAACCGTCAGCGACGAGCAGGAGCAGCTTCAGGGCCTCATTGCGGAACGCCCGGTCACATCGCTGGCCTCGGCTTTCGCGCTCGGCGTGGTCGTCGGCTTCATGCTGAGGAGACACTAGATGAACATGGAAAATGTCGTCAAACATCTGCGCGTGCTGTGGCGCACCGACAGGATCATCGCGGACATCAGGCTGCGCCATCTACTGATCGGTCTCGGCCTGCGGGCCTTCGCGGCGTTGATCGCGGCATTCGGGCTCCTGATGCTGGAGCTGTCGGCCTATTTCGCGCTGGTCCAGATCTGGAGCGCAATTGCGGCGGCTGCCATCCTCGGCGCCGTGAATTTCGCCATCGCGGCGGTTCTCTTCATCGTTGCCGGCCGTCCTCCATCCGGCCGCGACATCGAGCTCGCCAATGAAATTCACGGCGCATCCATCGAAGCCTTGCAGCTCGAGGCGCGGGCGCTCCAGGCTCAGGTGTCAGGCGCGGTCCATCATCCGCTCACCACGATTGTGCCGGTGCTGGTGCCGCTGATTGCGATCATCGTCAAGAGTCTGCGGAAAGCGGCCACGGAAGCCGGCGCATCGCGCGAAGCGCACTCGTGATCGGAACGATCAGAGCTTGAGCCTGACGTCACAGAGGTCGGGCTCCGTTGAATCTGGCTTCACGTCGAAGCCGAGCTGGCGGCACATCTCAAGCATTGTGGTGTTCTCCCTGAGAACATCACCCGAGATGGTCTTCAGCCCCTCCGACCTCGCATAGTCGATGATCAACTGCATCAACGCCCATCCGAGCCCCCTGCCCTTGAGGTCGGAGCGCAGCAGGATCGCATATTCGCCGCTCTCATAGACCGAGTCCGAATGGAGCCGGACGACGCCGACCATCTCGTTGGTGGCTTCGTCGAATGCGATGAAGGCCATTGCGCGCGCATAGTCGAGCTGGGTCAGGCGTGCGATGAATTCGTGGGTGAACTCCTTCATCGGCGCGAAGAAGCGCAGGCGGAGGTCGTGCGCCGTGACGTGACGCAGGAATTCGTGGATGGTCGGCTCGTCCTCCGGACGCAGGGGCCGTACGAAGATCCGCCAGTCGTCCTTGAGCGCCAGGCGGCGCTCCCACTGCGACGGATAGGCCCGGACGGCGAAGTTGGCCGGGCCGGAGCCGGCGAATTTGCGCTGCGGCGGCCCCACCGCGACGCGGGCGTCGACCGCGGTCACGCCGGTCTCGTCCGCAAGCAGTGGGTTGATGTCGAACTCCCGGATCTCGGGAATGTCAGCGGCCATCTGGGCGAGCTTGACCAGCACCATCGCGACGGCGTCCTGCTCGACCGCGGGTACGTCACGATAGGCCTTCAGCAGCCGTGATACGCGCGTGCGGCCGATCAGGTCCCGGGCGAGTTGCAGATCGAGCGGCGGAAGCGCCAGTGCCTTGTCGTTGATGATCTCGACCGCCGTCCCGCCCCGGCCGAAGACGACGACGGTGCCAAAGATGGGATCGTCGGCAAGACCCAGGATCAGCTCGCGCGCCTTCGCCTTGACGACCATCGCCTGCACGATGACGCCCTCGATGCGGGCTTCGGGACGGAGCTTCCTCGCCCGCGCGAGAATGTCGGTGGCAGCCGCGCGCACGGCCTCCGGCGTGGTCAGATTGAGGACGACGCCGCCGACGTCCGACTTGTGGACGATGTCGCGCGACATGATCTTCAGCACGACTGTGACGCCCTGCGCGAACATCTCGCTGGCGTAGGTGACGGCCTGCTCGACATCATCAGCAGCACGGGTCGGTACCATCGCGATGTCATAGGCCCCGAGCAGGTGCTTGATCTCGACGGGATCGAGCCATTTGCGACCGTCCGCGATCGCAGCGGCGACGATCTGCCTGGCAGCCCGGGCGTCAGGCACGAACGTGTCGGGCATCGCGGGAGGAACCTGGCTCAGCTCCTCCACGACCTCGCGATGCCGCACGAGATGCATGAAGCCGCGCACCGCATCATCTTCGGTCGGATAATTCGGAATGCCCGCGCCGGAGAGCGCCTGAATGATGTTCTGATCGGCTCCGACCCAAGCCGCCAGCACGGGCTTCGCCCATCGACGCTGCTGCTCGCGATATTTGCCGACGAGCTCGGTCACGGTCGCGGCGATGTCGGCCGCCGGGGCGATCGCAGTCTGCACGTTGAGGACGAGGACGGCATCATTATCAGGATCTGCGAGCAGCACCTCCAGCGCCGCCGCGTAGCGCGATGCATCGGCATCACCGACGATGTCGACGGGATTTGCACCGGACCAGGTCGGCGGCAGAACTGCATCGAGGCTCTTGCGCGTCTCAGCCGAGATGGACGCCGGGATTCCACCAAGGTCCGCCAACCGATCCACGGCCAGGACGCCGATGCCCCCGCCATTGGTGAGGATGGCGAGACGCTGTCCCGCCGGCGGCTCAACGCGACCGAGCGTCTCGGCGCAATCGAACAGCTCGCGCAGATCGGAGACGCGCAGGACGCCCGCACGGCGGAACGCGGCATCATAGACGGCGTCGGCGCCGGCGAGCGCGCCCGTATGGGTTGCCGCCGCTTTGGCACCCTGCACCATGCGACCGGACTTGACCACGACGACCGGCTTCACGCGCGCCGCGGCCCTCGCCGCCGACATGAACTTGCGCGCGTCCTTGATGGCCTCGATATAAAGCAGTATCGCGCGGGTCTTGTGGTCCATCGCGAAATGATCGAGCAGATCGGCAATATCGACGTCGATCTGATCGCCGATCGTGACAATGCCGGAGAACCCGACGCCGCGCTGCGCAGCCCAATCCACCATTCCGGCCGCGATCGCGCCGGATTGCGAGATCAGCGCGAGGTTGCCCGCCCCCGGCATGTGAGCGGCAAAGCTGGCATTGAGGCTGACGCCGGGCATCATGATGCCGAGGCAGTTCGGCCCAATCAGCCGCATGCCGTATTTGCGCGCCGCAGCGATCGCGGCCTCGTGCAGGGATCCCGGTCCGTGACCGAGGCCCGCCGAGACGATCAGCGCGCCGGCCGAGCCCCGACGTCCGGCCTGATCAATGATGCCGGGGACCTCTCGCGCCGGCGCGGTGATGACCACGAGCTCGGGCACGAAGTCCAGCCTGTCCAGACTGCCCACCGCAGCGATGCCGCCGATCTCGGCATGGCGCGGATTGACGAGGCCGAACCGCCCCTTGAACTCGGCTTTGCGAATGTTCTCGAGAACGGCGCGGCCGACCGAGACCGGGCGGGCGCTCGCGCCGACGAGCGCAACCGAACGCGGCGACAGCAGATTCTTCAAGCGATAGGTTGACATGAAAGCATATGCGCCCGGTCGGTGGCGGTTCCGATGGTTGACGATCGGCCGATAAACCGGCGATGCGCCTAGTGCGAGATCATAACCCAGCACGGCGGCTGGCCAATGACGGTCTTTGTCACACCACCCCAGACGATCTCGTTCAGCCGTGAATGATGGTAGGCGCCCATCACGATCGCATCCATGGCATGGGAATTCGCCCAGCTTCCGAGCACCTTGCCGATCGAGCTGCCGCGGCCCATCGCCGTTTCGAACGAGGCGTAGACACCGTGTTCCCTCAGGTGGTCGACGAGCGCGGTTCCGGATTGAACAATCGCGTCGGTCGGGTCGTCCGCCACCGTGACCACCCGGACGGATGCCGCAGCCTGAAGAATGGGCAACGCGTCGCCGACCGCCCGCGCGGCACGGGCGGAGTGATCCCAGGCGATCATGACGTTCTCGAACTCCGGTCGCAGCTTGTCCACATGCTGTTCCGGGCAGAGCAGCAGCGGCCGGCCGGATTCGAACAGGAGCGTTTCGATGATGCGCTCCGTTCGACTGTCATGCGGCCTCGCGGGAACCAGCGTCAGATCGCTGAAGCGCGCATGCTCGGCCAGGATCGACGCGATCTGGTCCGCCGGCACCTTACCCGATCGGCTTTGGGCGCGAATGTTGGCGCTGGAGGCTGCATTGGTGAAGGCGTTGAGGAGTTGCTGCACGTTGCTTACCTCACGCGAACCGCTCGCCTCCGCGGAATCGAGATCACCAGGGATGGTGACCCTCGGCCGCACGAAATCGTCTTCCTCGAGCGCGAGCGCGGTGATCCTGGCGCCGAGGTCGGCGGCGACAGCCACGCATGTCCCGATCGCAGCGAGGGCCGGCCCGCGCGGCTGGCCGACAAGCGGCAGAAAGACATCCTTGATGGGCATCGGGATTCTCCTTACCGGCTAGGATAAGCCACCTTTCGCCGGGAAGCTTGATCTTCCTCAAGGCGGGAACACCGCGCAGCCAGCCGACGACCGGCTTTGACCGATGTCAAGGACTGGCCTCGATCCGCCTCCAGGAGTTAGCCTGCTGCCTCACCGCCGATGCATCTGGATTTGCTGGCAGAGATGACGGACGATTCTGCAACCCAGGAACGGGTCTTCCAAGCACTGAGCGCGCATCCCGGCGTGAAGCGGATCGACACGCACGCAGCCTCGGTGCTCCTGGACGGGGCACGCGCATTGAAGATCAAGCGGGCTGTCAAGTTTCCATTCCTCGACTATTCGACGCTCGAAAAGCGCGAGGCGGCCTGCGAAGAGGAGATCAGGATCAACCAGCCGTTCGCGCCGCAAATCTATCACCGCGTCGTGGCGATCACGGAGGAGCCGGATGGATCGATCAAGATCGACGGTCGCGGCCGGCCGGTCGAGTATGCAGTCGACATGTCCCGCTTCGACGAAAACCGGACGCTGGACCATGTGGCAAAAGGCGGTCCGCTGGATGCAGAGCTCGGCCCGGCCATCGCGGATGCGATCGCAGCATTGCATGCGAGAGCGCCCGTCGCGGACGGCGCCGCATGGGTTGCCTCCATTTCCGCGCTGATCGAAGGCAACAGCACCGGGCTGCGCAATGGCGATCATTTCGAAGCAGCCCAGATCGAGCAACTCTGCGAGTCCTCACATCAGGCATTCCTGCGCGTCCGCGCTACACTGGAGGAACGCGCGCGCCACGGCTTTGTGCGCCGCTGTCACGGCGACTTGCATCTTGCCAATATCGTGCTGATCGACCGGCAGCCTGTCCTGTTCGACGCTCTCGAATTCGACACGCAGATGGCGACTGTGGACGTGCTCTACGATCTTGCGTTCACGCTGATGGACCTGCTGCGCCATGACCAGCCGGCCACGGCCAATGCCGTCCTGAACCAGTATCTGATGACGGCGCCCGACGAAACGCTGGACGCCCTGGCTGCGCTGCCACTGTTCATGTCCATTCGCGCCGCGATCCGTGCACAGGTGGCGCTGGCGCGGCTGAGGCGGCCTGATGCCGACGGCCCCGGCACTCTCGACGAGGCGCGCCGCTATTTCGAGCTCGCCCAGGCTTTGATTCATCCCCCCGCCCCTCGCCTGATCGCGGTCGGCGGACTGTCGGGCACCGGCAAATCCGTGCTCGCCCGCGCGCTGGCGCCCGCCGTGGCGCCACAGCCCGGCGCCGTCGTGCTGCGCAGCGACGTCATTCGCAAGCAGATGTTTCAGGTCGGACACACCGAGCGGCTACCGCAGTCCACGTACCGGCCCGACGTGACGGCGCGCGTCTACGAGGTGCTGATGCAGCGCGCCCGGCAGGTTCTGGCGCAAGGCCATTCGGCAATCGTCGACGCCGTCTTTGCGCGCGAGTCCGAGCGAGACGAGATGGCCGCCCTGGCACGCGAGTGCGGCGTACCGCTCAATGGACTATTCCTCGTCGCCGACCTCGCCACCCGCCAGGCGCGAATCGGCGGCCGCCGGGGCGACGCGTCCGACGCCACGCAAGAGGTTGCCGCGCAGCAAGAGCACTATAATATCGGCTATGTCGGTTGGGCGACCATCGATGCATCCGGGACACAAGCGCAGACGCTCCAGAACTGCCGGGACGTAATCGCTGAGGGCAAATAAGGCAATCTGATTGGCGCGGGCTAGGATGGCGCGACCCACCACGAGTTCGATGGCGACCGCTCGTGCCAAGCCTGCGGCGCGGCGCAATGTTCTGCCCGGCCGCCTCAGTCCCGGTATGGCCTGCGACACCGCGTTCCGGATCATCGCCCGCCGTCACCTCGATGCCGTCCTCGCCCAGCACAATGGCACCTGCCACGGCGATCCGGAGGCGCTGCATCAGATCCGGATCGCACTGACGCATCTGCGCACCGCCATCCGCTTCTTCTCGCCCATGGTCGACGATTCCCTGCGGCCGAATGTCTGGGCCGAACTGAAATGGCTGAACAGCCAGCTCGGCATGGTGCGCGACCTCGACGTGGCGATCGAGCGGGTTATCGCCGAGAGCGGAGGCGAGCTTGACGTGATCGCCGAGCTTCAGCATTGGGACGAGAAGCGCGCCGAGAGCCACCGCCTGCTGGCGCGCGCGCTGCAATCGGCGCGGTATCGCCGTCTTGTCGAGCAGACCTCGGCCTGGATCGAGAGCGGTCCTTGGTCGACCCGGCGCAGCAAGGAGGCAATCCGATTGCGCCGCTGCCCGCTTGCCGACCACGCGACGGCGCAGCTCACGGAATGGGAAACGACGCTGCTCAGGAAGGCGCGGAAACTCCGCAAGCTCGACGTCGAAAAACGGCACAAGCTGCGGCTCCTCAACAAGCGGCTGACCTATTCGATCGAGTCGCTAGAGGATTTGTTTGCAGACGAATCGCTGACAAAACAGAAGTCGATCCTCAAGCAATTGCGCAAGGCGCAGAGGTCCCTCGGGCAATTGAACGACGATGCGCGAGGGCAAACCCTGGCAGCGTCCCTGAACGAGGCCGTCCCCGAGGCGGGCATTCGCTTCCTCAACCGGAAGCGGCAAAAGAAGCTGTTGGGGACCGCCTCGAACGCTTACCGGAAACTGGACAAAGCCAAGCCGTTCCGCTCCTCCGACCTCGCCCCGAATGCAGAACCCGAGGATTAGGTGCGGACCAGCTTGACTTAAGTCAAATCAGCTTCCTGCCGGCGACCTAAGCTCCACACATCGATATTCGTGTGAACTTGCGGAGCTTCCCCATGCGCGCCCACCAGATCATGACCCGCTCGGTGATCTCGGTTACCCCCCACACCAGCATCGTCGAAGCGGCCAACATCATGCTGAAGCGGCACGTCAGCGGCCTAACCGTGGTCGACGATGCCGGCAAGCTGGTCGGCGTGGTCTCCGAGGGGGATTTCGTCCGCCGCAGCGAAATCGGCACCGGCCGCAAGCGAGGCCGTTGGCTGCGGTTCATCCTCGGCCCCGGCGAATCCGCCAGCGATTTCGTCCACGAGCATGGCCGCAAGGTCTCGGAGGTGATGACCACCTCGGTTGTGACCATCACCGAGGATACGGCGCTCGCGGAGATCGTCGATCTCATGGAACGGAACAACGTAAAGCGGCTGCCGGTGGTGCGGGGCGACAAGGTCGTCGGCATCGTCTCCCGCGCGAATCTGTTGCAGGCGGTGGCGGGGCTCGCCCGCGAGGTACCGGACCCGACGGCCGACGACGACCACATTCGCGGCCGCATCATCGACACCATGGAGAAAAACGACTGGTGCCCGTTCGGACTGAACGTCATCGTCCGGGACGGCATCGTTCATCTCAGCGGTGTCATCACTGAGGAACGCGCGCGTCAGGCTGCCATCGTCGCGGCGGAGAACGTCGACGGTGTCAAGAAGGTGCATGACCATCTGTGCTGGGTCGACACCGTATCGGGCGTCTATCTGAATTCGCCCGAGGACGACGATCTCGCCAAGGCCAGCTAGGCGCGAACCGAGGGCGGCTTAGCGGGGAATGACGGCGGTGGCTTCGATCTCGACGCGCGCCGCCTTCTCGACGAGGCGGACGACCTGCACCAGCGCCATCGCAGGATAGTGCGCACCGAAGGTGGCGCGGTAGCTCTTGCCGAGTTCCCTCAGGTTGGCCAAGTATTCGTCCATGTCGACGACGTACCAGGTCAGGCGCACGAGGTGCTCGGGCCGCGCACCCGCCTCCGCCAATATCTCGGCGATGTTGCTCAGGGCTTGGCGCACCTGCGCGACAAAGCCGTCCGCGAGACGCTCCTCGGCGTCCCAGCCGATCACGCCGCCGGTGACGACGATGCGTCCCTCGGCGGCCATGCCGTTGGCATAGCCTTTCGGTAGCGGCCACCCGGACGGTTGGAGCACCTGCGCCCTGGAGCCGGTTTCGCCCTGGGCTGCTGTCGGCAGCACAGCGAGGTGCGGGCCTTTCGGCGTCGTCACGGACAATGCTTCATCCTTCTCTTATTCCGCCGCGACGCCAGATGACGTCGCTGCGGCCTGCGCCAACTGTCGCAGGGCAAATCGCTTCAACTTGCCGGTCTCGGTCTTCGGCAGTTGCGCCACGAACTCGATCGCGCGCGGATATTTGTAAGGCGCAATCTCACGTTTGACATGCTCCTGCAACTCCGCTGCGAGTTGAGCGTCCGGCGTCACACCGGGGGCGGCGATGACATAGGCCTTCACGATCATGCCACGCGCCTCGTCCGGCGCACCGACGACGCCGCACTCGGCTACGGATGGATGCGTCAGCAGCGCCGCCTCCACATCCGTGCCTGCGATGTTGTACCCGGCCGACACGATCATGTCGTCGGAGCGCGACTGGTACCAGAAGTAGCCGTCGCTATCCATCAGATAGGTATCGCCGGTGATGTTCCAGCCGTTCTGGACGTATTTGCGCTGCCGCTCGTCGGCGAGATAGCGGCAGCCGGTCGGGCCACGCACCGCGAGCCGCCCCATCGTGCCCGGCGGCAGGTCATTGCCGTCGTCATCGACGATTTTTGCTTCGTAACCCGGCACGGGTTTGCCGGTTGCGCCGGGACGGATCTCGTCCTCGGTCGCACTGATGAAGATGTGCAGCAGCTCGGTCGAACCGATGCCGTCCATCAGCATGATGCCGGTGACCTTGAGCCAGGCATCGAATGTCGGCTTGGGAAGGGTCTCGCCGGCAGAGACACACTTTCGCAGCGAGGAAATGTCACGACCTGCGAGCTTGCCGATCATGGCGCGATAGGCGGTCGGCGCAGTGAAGCAGACCGAGGTCTTGTATTGCTCGATCGCCGTCAGCATGTCGTCCGGCGTTGTCTTCTCCAGCACGACGAAGGAAGCGCCGATATGCATCGGAAACAGCACGCCGCCGAAGCCGAAGGTAAAGGCGAGCGGCGCTGAACCGACGAAGCGATCCTTCTGCTCCGCTCTCAAGATGTTGTGCGCATAACCGTCGCAGACCGCCAGCATATCCCGATGGAAATGCATGGTGCCCTTGGGATCGCCCGTCGTGCCCGACGTGAAGGCAATTAGGCAGATGTCATCGGCGGCGGTATCGACCGCCTTGAACTCCGGGCTCGCATCAGCAATCAGCGCCTCGAGCGAGTCCGACGCGCCGGTGCCCCAATAGACCACGTGCTTGAGGCCGGGCGCCGCCGCTTTCGCCTTCTCCATCTCCTCCGAGAGCTTTCCATCGCAGAGCGCGAGTGCAATCTCCGCCTTCTGGATCGGATAAGATAGTTCCTTGGCGCGCAGCAGAGGCATGGTCGCCACGACGATGCCGCCAGCCTTGATCACCGCGAGATAGGTTGCAACCATCATCGGATTGTTGGCGGAGCGCAGCAGCACGCGCCCGCCGGTTACGAGACCAAGCTTACGAACCAGCACGTTGGCGATGCGGTTCACAAGCGCTTGCAGCTCGCGATAGGTGTAGCTGACGGCCGGACTGATGACGCACGGCGCGTCGCCGTGGCCCTCCTCGACCCAGCGATCGAGAAAATAGCTGACGCAGTTCAATCGCGGCGGGTAGTGCAGCTCCGGCCGCGTGAAGATGAATTCGGGCCAGAACTCTCGCGGCGGCAGATGCTGCCGTGCGAACGTATCGACGTGGGCTGTCGCGGCGTTGCCATCATACGAACCCGACTCTTGAGCCTTAGCGGCGTTGGCCATCGCACGCTCCTTTCAGCATGGAAAGCACCCGGCAGCATCATCCGGGAAACATTTTAGGCTTAAAACAATTCGGCGCAATAGCGGATTTTGGGCATCCCATGCATTTTCCTGCGGCAAGGTGGGACTGGCGGGGTGCCCCGCTAGCGGACTACGGCCGGCGGCGACCGGCCGATTTCTGCGCCGACGCCTTTGTCTTGGCCAGGAGCCGCATCAATTCGCGGACATCCTTCGGGGTCAGGTCGGCGAACAGATCGGCGATCCAGGTCTCGTGCTCCGCAGCCATCCTCCGAAACTCGGCGCGGCCCAGCTTTGTGAGGCGGATCACCTGGACGCGGCGGTCCGTCTCCGAGGTGCGCCGGTCGAGATGGCCCGATTCCACCAGCCGTTCGACGAGGCCGGTGACGTTGCCGTTGGACACCATCATTCGCTTGGAGACGTCGGACAGCGTCATGCCATCGGGCGCTTTGTCGAGTTGCGCCATCAGGTCGAACCGGGGCAGCGTGACGTCGAAGCGCTGTCGCAGGCGGCCGCGGACTTCGCCTTCGATCAGGGTCGTGCAGGTGAGCAGACGCAGCCACAGCCGAAGCTCTTCGGCGTGGTCCTCCGGCGTCTCGACGGCCTTGGTCTCGGAATCGAGCATCTCGATGCAGTCACTCATGGCCGGCCTGGCGCCAGCACGGATTCCCCAACGTTTTGAGCTTCAAATAAATCGGCCCCGGCCGCAAGCCTAAAGCTGCAACAATCGACCACACTCGAATTTCTTTAGGCTTCAAATAACTGGCGCGCCGCTTGCATGCGCCGCTGCCCGCAGGATGGCCACGCCTTGAGCTTGCTTGCCGCGGCCGCCATCATCGGCATAAGCTTGGATTGAAGTACGCGGCTTGCTGCGCAAGCCCGATCGTCACGGGGGATACATCATGAAGACGCAAGTGACCTTTGCCGCCGCCGCCCTGCTGCTCGGCACTGCGGTGAGCCCTTCCCTCGCCCAGGAGAAGATCAAGCTGGGCGTGGTCGTGACCCTGTCGGGCCCCGCCGCCGCGCTTGGCCAGCAGGTCCGCGACGGCTTTGCGCTCGCCGTGAAGGATCTCGGCGGCAAGATGGGGGGCCGAGATGTCGAAATGATCGTCGCCGATGACGAGTTGAAGCCCGACGCAGCGGTCACGAAGGTCAAGGGCCTTCTGGAGCGCGACAAGGTCGACTTCGTGGTCGGCCCGATCTTCTCCAATATCCTCCAGGCGATCCACCGCCCCATTACGGAGTCCAAGACGTTCCTGATCAGCCCCAACGCCGGCCCATCGACTTTCGCCGGCAAAGACTGCAACCCGTTCTTCTATGTGACGTCGTATCAGAACGACCAGGTCCACGAGATCCTCGGCAAGGTCGCGCAGGATCGCGGCTACAAGCGCATGTATCTGATGGTGCCGAACTATCAGGCCGGCAAGGATTCTGTGGCGGGCTTCAAGCTCGACTACAAGGGCGAGATCGTCGAAGAATCCTACATGCCGCTGAACACGCTGGACTTCCAGCCGGAGCTTTCCAAGATCTCGTCGCAGAAGCCCGATGCGCTGTTCACGTTCATGCCGGGCGGCCTCGGTGTCAATCTCGTCAAGCAATACCGGCAAGCCGGCCTCGCCGACACGACTCCAGTGCTCTCGGCTTTCACGGTGGATGAATCGACCTTGCCGGCGCAGCAGGATGCGGCCGTCGGCATGTTTGGCGGCGCGAACTGGGCGCCCAATCTCGACAATCCCCAGAACAAGAAGTTCGTCGCGGCCTATGAAGCCGCCTACAACGTCGTGCCCGGCACCTACGCTTTCCAGGCGTATGACGCTGCGATGCTGATCGACAGCGCGGTCAAGGCCGTGAAAGGCGATCTCTCGAACAAGGATGCGGTTGGGGCTGCGCTGAAGAAGGCCGACTTCACCTCTCTGCGCGGCGCCTTCAAGTTCAACACCAACGGCTATCCGATCCAGGATTTCTATCTGACCAAGGTCGCCAAGCGTGCGGACGGCAAGTTCCAGACCGAGATCGTTCAAAAGGTCTTCGAGAACTATGGCGACCGCTATGCCAAGGACTGCAAGGCGGCAAACTAAGCCGCACCGCATTACGGGAGGACTGCAATGAAAAGCGAAATCACCGGCATCACGCGGGCCAATGAAGGGATCCAGGGCATTTCCTGGAACATCCTCGGCCAGACCTATGTGCCGAAGAGCAATACCGAGCACAGCTTCTCCTGGCACGCGACATTGCCGCCGGGCACATTCGTACCGCCGCACATCCATCCCGACCAGGATGAGTATCTCTACATGCTCGAGGGCAAGCTCGACTTCGTGCTCGGCAATTCGGAGGCGCAGGCGACCGCGGGCGATCTGATCCGCCTCGGCATGGGCGTGCCGCACGGCATCTTCAACAAGTCGGAGCAGACGGCAAAGGTTCTGTTCTGGGTGTCGCCGACCCGCAAGCTGTTCGACTTGTTCTGGGGCCTTCACAACATGAAGGAACAGAAGCCCGAGGACGTGGTGGCGATGGCCGCCGAGTTCAACATCCACTTCCTGCCGCCGCCACCCGGCGGCTAGCAGCGAGTCTCAAGCTCGCACCGCCGCAAGTCCAGGCACGGCGGCGAAGCCGGCCTTGGTGGCGTAGCCGCGCACGATCGCCTCGCGCTGGGAATAGCTCAGCACGTTGTCGACGTTGTCGAAGCCATCGGGCGCAAGCTGCTCGACGGCGTCGATGACGCCCTCGGGGCCGCCGCGCCGGTTGGAGCGGACGATGTCAGCGGTCATCGGCAGACGCTTCTTCTCATATTCAAGCAAAGCCTGGCGCGGATGCTCGGCGCGCACCAGCGCATCAGCAAGGCAGCGCGCGTCGAGGATCGCCTGAGACGCGCCGTTGGAGCCGACCGGATACATGGGATGCGCGGCATCGCCGAGCAGCGTAACGCGCCCGGACGACCAGTAAGGCAAGGGATCGCGGTCGCAGGTCGGATATTCGTAGAACTCGGGCGTTGCCGAGATCAGCCTCTTGACATCGATATAGGGCACCGAGAAGCGCGCGACATGCGGCATCAACTCCTCGCGCCGGCCGGGCCGCGACCAGTCTTCCTTCCGGGGCGGCGGGGCATTGCCCTCGCCGACCTTCACCAGCACCGCCCAGTTGGTGAGACGGCTCGCCGGGCTCGATCCCTCTGCGATCGGATAGATCACCACCTTGGCGTTGAGGCCGCCGGCCACGATCATCGACTTGCCGGTGAGGAACAGCGGCCAATCGCGCGCACCGCGCCATAGCATCAGGCCGTTCCAGCACGGCGGTCCCTCGTTCGGGAACAGCGTGTCGCGAACGCGAGAATGGATGCCGTCAGCGCCGATCAGGATATCGCCGCGCGCAGTATGGATGTGCGCGCCCGAGCGGTCGAAGAAATAAGCGGTGACGCCGCCCTCGTCCTGCGTGAAGGCGCCGAGGCGGCAGCCGGTGTGAATTGCCTCCGGCCCGAGCCGCTCCTCGACGGCGCGATGGATGACGCCCTGGAGGCGGCCGCGGTGAATCGAGAATTGCGGCACGTCGTGGCCGGCGTCGATGCCGCGGGCTTCGCGCCAGACCTCCTGGCCGTGGCGATTGAGGTAATAGAGCTGGTCGGTGCGGATCGCGACGTCGTCGAGCTGCTGGAGGAGACCGAGGCCGGCAAGCTCCCGCATCGCATGCGGCAGCGTGTTGATGCCGACGCCGAGCTCGCGGATGGTGTCGGCCTGCTCGAAAATCTCGCACCCGATGCCGCGCGAGCGCAGCATCAATGCCGTGGTGAGACCACCGATACCGCCACCGACGATAATCGCCTTCATCGCCCTTACTCCACTCGAAAATACGCCAGGCAATGGGGTTAAAGTCGCACGGGCGGTCACTCCGCCGCAAGCGGCTTTGTGGCCTCAGCCTTGAGCTCGGCCCGGGTCTTGGGCTTAGCCTTAATTCTCAGCTCCTCGAGATCCCGCCGGTCGCGCACGCTGTTGCGGAAAATCTGATCTGTTCCGGGCAGGTGCGGCGCAAGTCACCGTGCCGGCTTCTCGCAGCAAGTCCGGGGCTCAGTCGCCTCTGAAGACCGGCTTGACCTTGTTGGCGAACGCTTCAAAGGCGCGCTCGAAATCCGCTGTGGTCATGCACAGCGCCTGGGCAACGGCTTCCGCTTCAATCGCCTCTTCAATCGACATCGCCCATTCCATCGCCAACATCCGCTTGGTCATGGTGTTGCCGAAGGTCGGCCCTTCCGCGACCTGCTTGGCCAGCAACTGCGCCTGCGGCAGCACCTGCTCGGGCGTGACGATGCGGCTGAAGAAGCCCCAGCGCTCGCCCTCCTCCGCGGTCATGAACCGGCCGGTATAGAGCAGCTCGGAGGCGCGGGACTGTCCGATGATCCGTGGCAGGATCGCGCAGGCGCCCATGTCGCAGCCGCCGAGGCCGACCTTGTTGAAGAGGAACGCGACCTTCGCGCCGCTCGCCGCGAGCCGCATGTCCGATGCCATCGCGATGATCGCGCCGGCGCCGGCGCAGATGCCCTCGACCGCAGCCACAATGGGTTGAGGGCAGGCCCGCATCGCTTTGACGAGGTCGCCGGTCATCCGCGTGAACGCGGTCAGCCCCTTGGTGTCCATCTTCACGAGCGGGCCGATGATCTCGAACACATCGCCGCCGGACGAGAAGTTACCGCCGGCGCCGGTGACGATGATGGCCTTGACTGCATCATCGAAAGCGCAGGCGCGGAAGAAATCCGTCAGTTCCCGATAGCTCTCGAAGGTCAGTGGATTCTTCCGCTCGGGACGATTGAGCGTCACCGTGGCAACGCTGTCGACCACTGCCAGCAGGAAGTGCTGCGGCGAATAATCCGCGAGCGGCACGGTCACAGGATTGGCTGGTCTGCTCATGCGATCTCCTTAGTATGTTTGTTCCGCGCTGCTAGATTTCGCCGCCTGCGACTGCAATCGCCTGCCCGGTGATCGCACCAGCGCCTTCGCCACACAACCAAAGCACTGCATCTGCCACCTCTTGAGGCGTGATCAGCCGTCCCTGCGGATTGTGCTTCGCGAGCTCGGCGATCGCCTGCTCGCGGCTCCTGCCGGTCTTCTTCATGATGTTCTCGATGCTGCCGGCGACGAGATCGGTATCGGTGAAACCCGGGCACACCGCATTCACAGTCACATTGCTTCCGGCCGTCTCGAGGGCAAGAGAGCGCACGAGACCGACGACGGCGTGCTTCGCCGCCGTATACGCGCTGACATAGGCGTACCCCTTGAGCCCTGCCGTCGAGGCAATCGCGACGATGCGGCCATAGGGACGATCCTTCATGCCCGGCAGAACGCCCTGGATGGCGTGGACAACGCCCATGAAATTGACGTCCATCATGCGCGCAAACAGGGCAGCGTCCGATTTCGCGAACGGCGCGGATTCTGCGCTTCCCGCGTTGGCGATCAGGATATCGATCGGCTTTCGCGCGCTCGCTTCAGCGATAGCGGCTTTCAGTGATAATTCGTTCGAGACGTCGGCGATCGCAGCAAAATGCGCGGCACCTGCGCTGACCGCCTCTTCGAGAACAGCGGCGTTGCGGCCGAGCACCGTCACAGTTGCGCCTGCCCCGACAAGAGAGGCCGCGATGGCGCGGCCGATGCCGCGACCGCCACCGGTCACGAGCGCGTGCGGCGAGTGCGGCAATCCGGACATGCGCTGGCTCCTTGGCTCTGCTGATCGTTCCTCGATATATTTTAACCTTCAAGTTTTTGCAACGAAGCTGCCGTAGCGCCGCGAACGCCTTCGCGCGAGAGACCGGCCCGAAAATTGCTTTAAGTATAAAATTATCGCTTCCCATCCCCCACAGGCCTGTTAGCATCGCCCGGCCGAGCAAAAGGATGTCGCGTGTCGCAGCCTGCGCCAATGATAACAAAAGACGGCCGCTTCGCCTACGAAGCCGCGGGCGATCCGGACGCGACACCTCTGATCTTCCTGCATGGCATTGGCGGCGCGGCACGGGCCTGGCGGCAGCAGCTTGCCAGATTCAGCACCCAGTTCCGCGCGATTGCATGGGATATGCCGGGCTACGGCAGGTCGGCGTCGCTCGCCAGCGTCAGCATCGCGGCCCTTGCCGATGCGCTCCAGCAATTCATTGAGCAGCTTGGTGCAGCCAAGCCAATTCTCGTCGGCCATTCGATCGGTGGCATGATCGTCCAGAAATGGCTGGCGCAATCTCCGAAACTGGCCCGCGCGATCGTCCTCGCGCAGACCAGCCCGGCCTTCGGCAAGGCCGATGGCGATTGGCAAAAATCGTTCATCGCGGCGCGGCTTGGGCCACTCGATCGCGGCGAGACCATGAAGTCGCTGGCTCCCTCCCTGGTGAAAGAGCTTGTCGGCGACGATCCCGATCCGAAGGGAATGGAGCTTGCGCGCGAGTGCATGGCAAGCGTGCCCGAGGCAAGCTATCGCGCCATGATGCTGGCTTTGATGGGCTTCGATCAGCGCAGCACACTCAGAGACATTTCCGTCCCGACGCTGTTGCTGTCCGGCTCCAGGGATAACAACGCGCCTGCCCCCATGATGGCAAAGACAGCAACATTCATTCCCTCTGCCGAATATGTCGAGCTGGCTGGGGTCGGCCATCTCGCCAACCTCGAACGCCCTGACGCATTCGACGAAGCCGTCGGCCGGTTCCTGAATTCCGTCGCGACCAAAACGTAGGGTGGCTGCGCAATGACCATGCAAGTCAGAAAGAACATTGGCGCAACCGGCAAGGTCGCGCTGGATGCTCCGATCTTCGATCCCGTCGCATTCCGCTTGAACGACGAGCAGGCCGGCATCATCGCGCGCGCCCGCGAGATCGGCCAGAGCGTGTTCGCTGGTCGTGCGGCGACTTACGATCGCGAGGCGATCTTCCCGACAGAGAATTATCGCGACCTGCATCGCGTCGGCCTGCTCGGCATCGCGGTTCCCAAGAAGCATGGCGGGCTCGGCGCGAACTATCAAACTTACGCACTGGCGGCAGCCGAAATCGGCCGCTATTGCGGCGCGACCGCCCTCACCTGGAACATGCACGTCTGCTCGACCCTGTGGTCAGGTCCGCTCGCCGACGATCTCGACATGGACGTGGAGACCCGCGCCGAGCACGAGCGGCGGCGTGCGGTTCATTACAAGCGTATTGTTGAGGATGGCGCGATCTACTCGCAGCCCTTTTCCGAGGGCGGAGCGGCCGCGGCCGGCGGCGTCGCGTTCGGCACGGAGGCCAAGCCCGTGAAGGGCGGTTGGATCGTCAACGGCAAGAAGATCTTTGCATCGCTGTCCGGTCATGCCGACTATTACGGCGTGCTCTGCACCGAGATGGAGGAGGGCGAAAGAGCCTCGCGGCGCAACACCCTCTACCTCGCGATCTCCGCGAAATCGGACGGTGTCTCGGTGGTCGGCGACTGGGATCCGCTCGGCATGCGCGGCACAGTCTCTCGCACGCTGCTGTTCAAGGATGTGTTCGTCCCTGAGGATTCCGCGCTGATGCCGCGCGGCGTCTATTTCCAGGCGGCGATGCGCTGGCCTCACATGTTCCTGACGCTGTCGCCGACCTATATGGGCCTGGCGCAAGCCGCCTATGATTTCACCGTGCGCTATCTTCGCGGCGAGGTACCGGGCATGCCGCCGGTCAAGCGTCGGATGTACCCGACCAAGCAGATCGCGGTCGCGCAGATGCAGATCAAGCTCGAGCAGATCAAGGCGATCTGGTTCCAGGCGGTCACCGAGGCCCACGCCAATCCAAGCAAGGAGCAGGTGCTGCGCGCCTATGCCGCGCAATATTCGGTGATGGAGGGCGCCAATGAGCTCGCCGCGCTCGCGATCCGGACCTGCGGCGGTCAGGCCATGCTCCGCTCGCTGCCGCTGGAGCGCATCTATCGCGACAGCCGCTGCGGCTCGCTGATGCTGCCCTGGACCGCCGAGCTCTGCCTCGACCGCATCGGGCGCGAGGCGCTGTACGAGGCCGGTGAAACGGACGACTGACCGTGGACCTCTGTAGTCTGATCGATCGCAACGCGGGGTTCGCGCCAGACAAGACGGCGATCGCCTTCGAGGGTGAGCGGCTGAGCTACGCCGCACTCGCCGCGCGTATCGAACGGACCGCCACGGCGTTGAAGCAGGAACTCGGCGTCGGCCGAGGCGACCGCGTCGCGATCCTGAGCCTGAACCGGCCGGACTATCTGGTTCTGCTCTACGCATGCGCGCGACTTGGTGCGATGCTGGTGCCGCTGAACTGGCGACTGGCGGTTGCCGAGCAGCGCTTCATTCTCACCGATGCGGGCGCAAAGGTCCTGGTACTCGAGCGGGCATTTGACGGAGTTCTCCCGGAGCTTGCGCCGGGGACGGCCGTCATTGGCCTCGATTTCGCGCCGTCGCGGGGCGTGACATTCGAAGACCTGCTGGCTCGCAGCGAAGGCAGCGGCCGCAATCCGCACACTGATCTCTCCTGCCCGCTGCTCGTCGTCTACACGTCTGGAACGACGGGACGGCCGAAGGGCGCTGTTCTGCGGCAAGAAGCCTTGTTCTGGAACGGCGTCATGAGCCAGCACATGCACAACATGACGTCGGATGATCACGTGCTGACGGTACTGCCATTCTTCCATGTCGGCGGCCTCAACATCCAGACCACGCCGGCGCTGCAGCTTGGTGCGACCGTCACGATCCACGACCGCTTCACGCCGGATACTGCGCTCGCGGCCATTGAACGGGAACGACCGACCCTGACTGTGATGGTGCCTGCAATCCTCCAGGCCGTGAGCGAGCATCCCGCCTGGACAACGACCGATCTCTCGTCGCTCAAAGCCGTCTCGACCGGCTCGACCATCGTGCCACCGCACCTGATCGATCGCTTCGTGGCGCGCGATGTTCCGGTGCTTCAGGTCTATGGATCGACGGAAACCTGCCCCATCGCAATCTACACCCGGCTTGGCGGCGACCTTTCGCGCGCGGGATCGACCGGACTTGCCGGGCTGTGCTGCGAAGCGAAAGTGATCGATCAGGCCGGCAATGAGGTCCCTGCGGGCACGCCGGGCGAAATCGCCGTCCGAGGGCCCACCGTGTTCTTCGAATATTGGGGCAATGCGGATGCCACGCGCGATGCGCTGCACGACGGTTGGTATCGCACCGGCGATATCGGCCTTTGCGATGCCGACGGCTATTTCTGGGTCCGGGACCGCAAGAAGAATGTGATCATTTCCGGCGGCGAGAACGTCTATCCGGCCGAGGTCGAGCGCGTCCTGCTCGAACATCCCGATGTCAGGGAATGCGCCGTGATCGGCCGGCCGGACCCGCGCTGGGACGAGGTGCCGATCGCCTATGTCATCGGGCGGTCCGGCTGCCGGCTCGAAGCGGAGGAGCTGAGAGCGCATCTTCAGACGCAGCTCGCCCGTTACAAGGTTCCGCGCGACATCGTCTTCGTCAACGACCTGCCGCGCACGGCACTGGGCAAGGTCCAGCATTTCCTGCTGAAGGAGCTCGATGCGCAGTCGCGCGCGCAAGGAGAAGCATCTTGAAGATTGCAGTACTGGGTGGGGGAAACGGCTCTTTCGCGGCCGCGGGCGATTTTGCGCTGTCGGGGCATGAGGTCCGGCTCTGGCGCCGCGACGCCGATCAGGTGGCGGCGCATCGGGCCGCCGGCTCGCAAATCTTGGTCAAGGATCATAATGGCCGGCACGATGTGAAGCTCGCGCTGGTGACGACCGATATCGGCGAAGCAATTGAGAGCACCGAACTGATTCTGTGCCCCGCCCCTGCCTTCGCGCAGCCGGACATTGCTCGTTTGCTCGCTCCGCATTTGCGGGACGGCCAGGTCGTGTTCCTGCCGCCCGCCACATTCGGCTCGATGATCTTCGCCCAAGCCGCACGGGATGCCGGAAACCATGCCAGGGCAAGCTTTGCCGAGACCGGCACGCTGCCTTGGCTGACCCGCAAGCACGGGCCGTTCGAAGTCGCGATCACCATACGCGCCAAGCGGCTGCCGGTCGGCGTGTTTCCGCTCGATCAGGCCGCGCATGCACTCGAAGTGATCGGACGCGCTTTCCCTGATGCGATCGAGCCGTGTGGCGATGCGCTCTCCGGCGCGCTGACGAATGCCGGGCCCATCATTCACCCGCCACTGATCGTGATGAACGCCGGTCCGATCGAGCATTTCGAACGATGGGACATCCACAAGGAAGGAACGCAGGCCGCGATCCGCCGGGTAACCGACGCGCTCGACGCAGAACGGATCGCGGTGCGCGAAGCGCTTGGCTATGGCGCGCCGCATTTTCCGCTGGCCCACCACTACGCCAAAGAAGGCGAGATCTGGATGTATGGCCGTGGCTCGCACGACCGGCTGACCGATTCCGGCGACTGGCGTGAGCGGATCGTGCTGACCGAGCACCGCTATATGCGTGAGGATCTGCGGCTTGGGCTGTCGCTGCTGGTCTCCGTCGCCGCCCTGGCGGACTCGCCCACGCCGTTGGCCAAGGCCTTTCTGGCCATCGGCGGTGCGATTTGCGGCGAGGATTTTGCTCAGGGCGGCCGAACGCTCGAGACGCTGGGGCTTGGCAATCTCGGCAAGGCCGAGCTCCAGGCGCTTCTTCGCAGGGGATTTTGACCGATGACCAGGCGCGCCAACATTGCCTGCCTCGGGGCCGGCCGCATGGGGCGCGGCATCGCCGTCGCGTTCGCCTACGCAGGGCATACGGTCACGATGATCGACATCAAGGGCCGTTCCGCGGAAGACTTCGCCAGGCTGGAGGCGGACGCGCGCGACGAAGTCAGGAAGACCTTTGCCAGCCTGTCGAAGCTGGGACTGCTGAGCGAGGCAGATGTCGATCCGCTTGTCGCACGGGTCTCGGTGGTGCCAGCCAGCCGAAGCGGCGCAGCGCTGTCCGGCGCCGGAATGGTTTTCGAGGGCGTTCCTGAGGTCGTCGAGCTCAAGCGCGAGGTGCTCGAGGCGGCTTCAAAGCAAGTCGGTCCGGATACGATCATCGCTTCGACCACGTCAACCATCCTCGTCGACGATCTCGCCGATGCGATCGTGAACCCTCGCCGCTTCCTCAATGTGCACTGGCTCAATCCGGCCTATCTGATCCCGCTGGTCGAGGTTTCGCCCGGCAAAGCCACCGATCCCGCCATCATCGATGAGGTCAAGGCGCTGCTCGAAGCCATCGGAAAGGTCCCCGTGGTCTGCGCGGCGACGCCCGGTTTCATCGTCCCGCGCATCCAGGCACTGGCGATGAACGAGGCCGCACGCATGGTCGAGGAAGGCGTCGCCAGCGCCGAGGAGATCGACAAAGCGATCCGTTACGGCTTTGGCTTCCGCTATGCCGTGCTCGGACTGCTCGAGTTCATCGACTGGGGCGGCGGCGACATCTTGTACTACGCCAGCCGGTACCTCGAAGGCGCGCTCGGCAGCGACCGCTATCGCGCGCCGGACGTCATTTCCCGCAATATGCATGAAGGCCGGATCGGCCTGCGAACGGGTGCCGGCTTCCTCGATTATTCAGGCATGGACGTCGATGCCTATCGCGTGAAGCGGCTTCAGGCCATGGTCGACCTGCTCCGGCATTTCGGCCTGGCGCGCCCACCGGTCCTCGACCGCAGCTAGCCGAAGACGTCCTGCAGCACCCCTTCGCGCACGACCGCGACGCCGTCGAGTTCGATCGTCGTTCCCATCATGGGCAAATCAAAGTGGCCCGCCGTGTAGCGGCCGGCAAATTCGTTCGCGCCGGTCGAGAACAGGAAATTGCCGGAGACGGCACGAATTTCAGTGCCGTTGGTGTCGCGCTGGTCATACATCGAGAGGGCTTCATAGCGGGCCCCCGGATTCATGCCGAAACCGACATGCGAGACCGCATAGGCCTCGCGATCGCCCCACGCCGCGAGATAGGCGCGCATCATCGCCGCATCCGTGCCCTCGCCTTCCAGCTCGACAACATAATCGTCCTTCAGCGTCATTTTCACCGGGGACGCCAGGTAGCGCTTGAAGGTCAGATTGATGTCACCGGGGGCCATCACCAACGTCCCGTTGATCGTTCCGCTCTTGGGAAAGCTAACCACAATGCCACCTGGCCAGTGCGCCAGCGTGCCTGGCTTGTCGGTCCAACCCCACACGCCGACCGTGGACGCACCGACCATGTCAACGTCGAGCGCCGTGCCGGCCTTCGATGTCACGCGCATCCGCTTCGTCCCACGCAACAACTTCGCCGCCGCGCGAACACGCTTCTCAAGTGCGGGATCCGGCACCATCCGCTCTAGCGCTTCCGGGTGTTCGTTGGAGATCACCAGTATCCGTGCACCGGCCTTGAGGATCTCCGGCGTCTCCGCCGCGTGCATCAGGCCCTCGATGGTGCAATCCACCACAAAGCCGGCCTGCTGGAGTGCGGTGATGACCGGACCAAGCCGCTGGATTGCCTCGCTTGCCCCGGTCGAGCGAACCGGCACGATATTCCGGTTACGCGGCGTCGGCATCACCACATGAAACGGCCGCGCGCCCATCCGCAGCAGGGCGAGCTCCGCCAAATGAACGTTCAGCGCACGCGATTGTGTTTCCGAGAGGATCGCCGCGGTGTCGCCGGCCTTGACGGCGCAGCGTTCAAAGATCTCGCAAAACGCGTCGATCCATTTTGCCTCGATGCGATCCGCCAGCATGGTTCACTCCCGGTCTTCTGGTTCTTCTGTTCAGTCAGATCACGCTTCGGGGAAGCCCCGCAAGAGATACGATCGCACGGCACCCAGCAAGCCGTTCAGGATCAACCCTAGCAGCGAAATCGTGATCAGCGGTACGAACATGTCGACGGCCTGAAAGGTCCGGGCCGCCGTCACCAGCACGTGCCCCAACCCGTCCGTCGACGTGATCATCTCGGCCAGAAACACCACGATGCAGGAAATGACAAGGCCGATCCGGCAGCCGGTCAGGATCGAGGGCATCGCGGCCGGCAAGACCACCTTGAACAAGATTTCATAGCGCGGCGTTCCCGCTGCCATCGCCGACCAGATCAGCTTCTGCTCGACGGCTGATGCGCCGTAATAGGTGGACAGCAGAATGGGAAAGAGTGCGTCCGCCGCCACCAGCGTGATCTTCGATCCGTGGCCGAAGCCGAGCAGAAGCAGCAGCGCCGGATAGAGTGCGACTTTAGGCAACGGCGCCAATACGCGCACGATTGGCCGGACCACGGCATTGATCGCTGGATTGGCGGCCGCAGCGATGCCGATACCTACGCCGAGCACGACCGCAATCGCAAAGCCGGCAAACAGCCGGATCAGGGTCGCTGCGATCTCCTGTTGAAACGTCCACGTCACGAGTTGCTGGAGCAACCTGCTGAAGACGTATCCCGGCGGCGGCAGCAAGACCGCAGGCGCAAAGCCGAACGATACGAGGCCTTGCCAAACCGCGATCACCAGCACGATTGGCGCGAGCCCGAGAACGACGTTTGCTGAGGGAAGACGCGATGTCATGAGAAGCTCAGCGGCATGTCGAATTGAGGCTCGGACCAGCGCACCAACCGTGCGCGGACCCGCTCGAAAATCGCATCGAGGCAAATTCCCATCGCCCCCACGATGATGATCATCGCGAAGACGGTGTCGTATTGGCCCATGTCCAGCGCATTGAACAGAATGTTGCCGGCGCCGGACTGGCGAGCGATCATCTCGCTGGTGATCATCGTGATCAACGCCAGCACGAGACCGGTGCGACATCCGGTCAGGATCTCCGGCAGCGCTGCCGGCAGCACGATCCGCACCAGCCGTTGCAGCGGCGAAAGTCCCATCGCGGCGCCCGACCACAACATCTTCTCTTCGACGGCCTGGGCGCCCTCAAAGCTGTGATAGATCACGGGAAGGCTGACGCCGAGGAAGATCACCAGCGTCTTCGTGATGTCGCCGACGCCCAGCCAAAGCATGATGATCGGCATCAGCGCCGCTTTCGGCACCGGATAGATCACCATCAGAAGCGGGTTGAAGAAGGCCGCGACGGCGCGGCTACGCCCCATCATCAGACCCAGCGGGATCGAAACGAGCACCGCTACACCGAACCCGATCGCCATGCGACGAAGCGAGGCCAGGATGTTGATCAGCGACTCCTTGTCGCCAAGGATGTCCGGGATCGCGCGGATCGCCTCGATCGCTGTCGGAAAGCTGTCATTCTTCAGCAAGAGCGACGCGACCTGCCAGACTGCCAGCAGCCCGATGCAAGCGAACACCGGGGCGGCACGTCTGGCGGCGGCAGCCAGCGGTGTCATGACGGCGATCCAGTCTCGTCGACCTCGTCGAACATGCGCTCGATGTCGACGACGTATTTCTGGTAGCGCGGATCGAGCAACAGCTCGTTGCGGCGACGCGGCCGAGGCAGATCGATGTCGATCACCTGCCGAATGCGGCCGGGAGATTTCGACATCATCACGACCTTGTCCGACAGGAAGACGGCCTCGTCGACCGAATGGGTCACGAACAGCACCGTCTTGCGGTCACGCTCCCAGATGTTCAGGAGATCATTCTGGAGGCGTGTACGGGTGTGCGCGTCGAGCGCGCCGAACGGCTCGTCCATCAGCAGAACTTCAGGATGGTAAGCCAATGTCCGGGCCAGCGCGACGCGCTGCTTCATGCCACCCGAGAGCTCCTTGGGATAAAAGTTCTCATAGCCTTTGAGGCCGACCATCTCGATCAAGGCCCGGCTCTGTGCTCCGGCCTCGGTGGCAGGCACACCTTGCTGGCGCGGGCCATACATCACATTGCCCAGCACCGTCTTCCAGGGAAACAGAGCGAACTCTTGAAACACTGGTCCGCGATCCGGACCTGGGCCCGTGATCGTCTGTCCCTTCATTCTCGCCACGCCGCTGGTCGGACTGACGAAGCCGCCGACGACATAAAGAAGTGTCGACTTGCCGCAGCCGGACGGACCAAGGATGGAGACGAAGGCCCCTTCCTCGATCGTCAGCGAGATGTCCGATAGCGCCAAATGATCCTTACGCGCCGAGGTCTGAAAAACCTGGGAGACGCGGTCGATCTCGATGATCGCAGAAGCCGGCCTTTGTAACGTCACCGGATTCACCCATTCGCTCGATCTCGAAGGCACTACCCTCATCCCGTCTCTCGCTTGACTCACGCGCGAACGTCACGCAACCGATCCGCTGATGTCCTCCATCAGCTGAGCGAGCTTAGCAAGAAACTTGCCAGACAGGCGGTCATTCTCGCACGGGCGCGGCGCGTCATTCGAACCAAGGCCATTCTGCAGGGCCCTCATGTGTCACGGCTCCGCCCGGCGCCTGTCCGACCAACCGCGCATACTTTGCGAGCGCACCTGCACGGTGACGGGGCGGCCTCGGCTTCCAATCGCGTCGGCGCGCCTTGAGTTCCTGCTCGTCGACCAGCATATCCATCCGCCGGTTTGCGGCATCGATCCGGATCCTGTCGCCGTCGTGAACAAGCGCCAACGGACCGCCGACGAACGCTTCGGGGGACACGTAGCCGATGCACATGCCGCGAGTAGCGCCGGAGAACCGTCCATCGGTGATCAGGGCCACCTTCTCGCCCATACCCTGGCCGTAGATCAGCGCGGTAACGCCGAGCATCTCGCGCATGCCCGGGCCGCCGACTGGCCCTTCATTGCGGATCACCAGCACCTCGCCCGCCGTGTAGGTGCGGTCACGGACGGCTTTGACACATGCCTCCTCATTTTCGAAGACGCGCGCAACGCCCTCGAAGTGCTGACTCTTCAAACCCGCGACCTTGATCACCGCGCCGTCTGGACAGAGATTGCCCTTCAGAACCGCCACGCCACCATCAGGCATGATCGGTGCACGAGACGCGTAAACAACCTCACCATCGGGAGCGTTGGCCGCGCCATATTCCTCGGCGAGCGTGCGCCCGGTGACGGACAAGCAGCTCCCATCGATGTGCCCGCTCTGGATCAACTCGCGGATCACGACGGCCGCGCCGCCGATGTCGTAGACATCCTTCGCGGTGTACTTGCCGCCCGGTCGCAAGTTTCCGATCAGCGGTGTCCTTGCAAAGATCTCGCCGACGTCGTCGATCGTGAATGCGATCCCGGCCTCATTCGCGATCGCCGGCAGATGCAGCGCGGCGTTGGTCGAGCCGCCGGTGGCGGCAACAATCGCCGCTCCGTTCTCGAGGGATTTCCGAGTCACGAGGTCGCGCGGCAGCGGGCCGCCACGTTCCAGCATCTCCATCACCAGTCGCCCGGCGCGGCGCGAGATCTGTGCACGTTCGGCATAGACACCGGGCACCATCGAGACGTTGGGAATGGTCAGCCCCATCGTCTCCGACACCATCCCCATCGTATTCGCGGTAAACTGGCCGGCGCACGCGCCAATGGTCGGCAGGCAGGCGCGCTCGATCCGCTCGAGCGTGGCGCCGTCGATCTCTCCGGTCATGAAGCTGCCGACAGCTTCATAGGAGTCGAGCACCGTGAGAGTCCGCCCGTCCACCCGGCCAGGCAGCGAGCTGCCGCCGTAGATGAAAATAGACGGTACGTTGCAACGAACCATGCCCATCATCACGCCGGGAAGCGTCTTGTCGCATCCGCCGTACCCGATCAGCGCGTCATAGGCGAGACCATGAACGACGGCCTCGATCGAATCGGCAATCAGCTCGCGCGAAAAGAGAGAAAACTTCATTCCCTCGTGATTCATGCTGATGCCGTCGGAGACCGACACGGTGGAGAATTCGCGCGGCGTGCCGCCCGCCTCCTCGATTCCCGTCTTGGCCGCGGCCACCTGGAAGTCGTGGGTCATATTGCAGGGCGTCTGCTCGCCCTTCATGCTGACGACGCCCACCATCGGCTTGGCGATCGCGGCGTCGTCGAGCCCCATTGCGCGCATGAAAGCGCGGTGCGGGGCCCGGTCGAGGCCGTCAGTCGTGACCCGTGATCGCAACTTCTTCATGCGTGCATCTTCTTCATGCAACGTCCGGGACGCCGCCCCCCCCTCGTTCGGACAATTCGCCCGTCGCCTATTCCAGCGGCGCGACGATCGTCGCGTGCTTGAACTGCGTGGCATCCAGCTTCGGCAGCATTCCGGTCTCCGCGTAGATGTCCAGCATCTTCTGGATCGCGGGGAAGTTCGGCGCCGCACCCGGATCGCGGCCGAAATCGTTGTCCTTGAGCAGATAGGTCTCGAGCACCGGAATAGGCGCCTTCAGAACCTCATTCACGACCTTTAGCGTCTCTTCGCGGTTGGCCAGCGCTTTCTTCATACCTGAGGTAATGTCACGCACGTAGGCCTTCACCAAGTCGGGGTTCTTGTCGACGAAATCGGCGCGGCAGGCTTCCAGGATGTGCACGATGTTCGGCATCGCCTGCGACAACGAGAACAGCTTTCTTGTGCCACCCTTCGCCTCCGCACGTGCGGCAAACGGCTGGTTCATGTTGACCGCGTCGACACGGCCCTGGCGCAGCGCATCTTCGGAGACGGCAAAACCGACCTCGACCAGCTTGATGTCCTTGGCCGGATCGACGCCATTCTGCTTGAGCAACAAGTTGAAGGGGCCTTGTGTGCCGCCGCCGATCACGGAAATGCCGACCGTCTTGCCTTTGAGATCGGCGATCGTCTTGATCGGCGAGTCATCCATCACCGCCCAATAGACCGAGAAACCGCCGGGCTTCTCGAAGACGTGCTGCGCCACGATGTAGGCCTTGAGATTGCCGCCGACCACACCGTTGGCCAGCGACAGCGGCGCTTGCGTTGCGCAATCCAGCGCGCCGGCCGCCAATGCCTGCGTCATCGGCGCGGTGCCCTGAAATTGGGTCCATTCGATATTGTAAGCCTTGCCGATATTGGGAAACTCAGCCGGCCTGCGCATCATCCAGTACTTGGATTCTTCGGCCGGGATGGTCCAGCCGACGCGAATGGTCTGCTGTGCCCATGACGGGCCCGCCCCCGCGCTCAAAGCCGCCGCCGCTCCCAAAGCCAGGATCCACTTCGACACGGTTCGCATCATGCCCACTCCGCTGCTCCGGCGCCGACCGGCGCCACCCAACCCGACTGGCGCAAATGTTTCATGGTTCAAACAATCAGGCAAGCCATGCGAGCCGGACGGTTTCGCTGTCCGACCTGCAATGTATGGTAAGGCGGCGTTTGCGCTGCGACAGAAGGAGGCAACCTATGGCTGATGCGACCAAGACAAACCCGCACGGCGTCGAGAGGCTCGGCTATCTCGGCCTTGGACTGATGGGAACGCCGATGACCCGGCGCCTGCTCAAAGCCGGCCATCAGGTCGCTGTCTGGAATCGTTCGGAGGGCAAGGTCGCTCCGCTCGTCGCGGCCGGCGCCAGGCGCGCAACCACACCCCGCGACATGTTGGCGAACGCGGATATCGTCTTCATGTGCGTGACCGATGCCGCCGCCGTCGAAGAGGTGATCTTCGGACCCGAGGGTCTTGCAGCGGCTTCCGGCGCAGGCAAGCTCGTCGTCGACTTCTCGTCAATCCATCCCGACGCCGCGCGCGATCTTGCAGCGCGGCTGAAAGACGCGAATGGCGCGGGCTGGATAGATGCGCCGGTGTCCGGCGGCACCAAGGGCGCAGAGGAAGGCACGCTCGCCATCATGGCCGGCGGAGAAGCTGCTGACATTGAGCGGGCACGGCCCTATGTGCTGCACATGGCACGCAGGTTCACCCACATGGGCCCGATCGGGGCTGGCCAAACCACAAAGCTCTGCAACCAGGTGATCGTCGGATGCGCGATGGCCGTTCTGGCGGAAGCAACGCGCCTTGCCTCGAATGCAGGGATTGACGCAGGCCGGCTGCCCGAGGCGCTCGCCGGCGGCTTTGCGGATTCCATCCCGCTTCAGCTCTTCGTGCCGCGCATGGTCCAGGGCATCCACTCGCCGCCGCTTGGCCATATCGCGACAATGCTCAAGGATCTCGACACGGTCGCCGATGTCGCCCAGGCGACGTCAACGCCCGTGCCGATGGCGACCCTCGCGGGACAGATATTCAGGCTGGCCAAGGCTGCACGCGGTGCCGACGCGGACGCTTTGGAAATCTACAAGCTCTCGGCCACAGACCGCCGAGCCGACGAGCGTCCTTGAATCGCCTTATGGCGACTTCTTGCGTTCATCATCAGCCAGGAACCGGCCATACCCCCCGCGCGCAAACAGCAGGGGCTCCTTGGCGCTGTAGGCATAGGCCTCGACCGCTCCGAGAAAAATCACGTGGTCACCGCCATAATAGCGATTGACCGATCGGCATTGAAAGTTGGCGACACTCTCGGCAAGGACCGGCGCGTTCCCGAGGCCCGGGGTCCAGTCGACCCCGGCGAACTTGTCCTCGGACGATTTTGCAAATTTGTTCGCAAGCGTTTGCTGCGACGTGCCGAGTATGTGAACGGCGAAATGGCTGGCGTTCTGAAACACGGGGAGGCTTGAGGAATAGAATCCGAGGCTCCACAGGACCAGAGGGGGATTCAGAGAGACTGACGCGAACGAATTGCAGGTGATACCATAGGGCTTTCCATCAGCGGCCATGGCCGTGATGATCGTTACGCCCGTTCCGTATGTGCCAAGCGCGTTGCGAAAATCACGAGGATCGATCGGCGAGCTGTCGCTGGCGAGCTCATTGGCTGGATCGGAAATGGCCGGCTGCTTCGGCAGATCATTCATCGGCCGGCCTCACAGCGTGAGATTCTCGGACGGCAGGCCCAGAGCCACCCGTCCGTAATTGGTTCCGGCCGCATCGAAGTTGAACGCAAGATGCGAGTTTATCGCGTGCGCATCGCGGAACTGCCGCTGCAACACGCCCGTCGTGAACAGACCGCGCGCTCCGCTCGCCGCAAACAGCATCGAGACCGCGTCGGTGCACAGATTCACCGAAAATGCGCCATCGCGACGATATCTGGTCTTGGTCGCCATATCAGGAATACGACCGCGCCTCGCATCTTCCATTGCATTGACGCAGGCCGAACGCATGATCAGGCGCGCAGCGTCGATCTTGGCCGAAGCCTCCGCGATCTTGATCTGCGTGCTTTGAAAGTCGCTCAGCTTGGCACGGTTGTAGGTCGAGATGCGATGACGCGCGACCTCCGCATAATCGTCGAGGCATACTTGAGCATTCCCCAGCGCGACGCCGGAGAGGACGTAGGGAAACAGCGAGAACACAGGTAGCGCATAGAGCGGATTGGGATTGACCTTGCTTCCCGGCGTCGGGCCGCCGGCAAGATCGCCAACCGCGACCGTCATAAAGTCCGGCACGAAAGCGTCCCTGACTTCGACGTCGCAGGACCCCGTCCCGCGCAGGCCCGCGACATTCCAGGTGTCCAACACCTTGTAATCGCCCTTCGGCAGCAGAAAGATTCGATACTCGATGCCGTCCGCCTCGTCGTCGGAGTAAACGACGCTTGCGAGCATGTTCCACTCGCAGGAGGCAACGCCGGAGGAAAACGGCCAGCTGCCGTGCAACCGGTAGCCGCCCTCGACCCTCGTGGCGCGTCCGGCAGGAAAAATGAAAGAGGACGCAATCAACGCGTCCGGATCGCGGTCCCAGACCAAATCCTGCGCCTTTTGCGCGAACATGCCGAGCATCCAATGGTGGCTTGCCAGGTTAGCGAGATTCCACGCCACTGACGCATCCGCCATTCCCAGCAGTTCGGCGCAGTCGACGAGAGCGACATAGTCAAGCTCGGCACCGCCGATGCGCTTCGGCTGCAGCATGCGGAAGAGGCCGGCGTCGTGGAGATCCTTCTCGGTTTCCGTCGGAAGATGCCGCAGTTCCTCCGTGCGGGCAGCCCGCTCTCGCAGCCGCGGCACGAGCGCCCGGGTCCTCGCGATCATTGCCGCATAGGCGCGTCCACCGGCTTCCTGCCCCGTCGGCTGGCCCATGCTCGGCTCTTGACCAGGCGCCATTCGAGTCCCTCGCTTTCACATAGTTATGCGGCGGGAACTTCGCCAAATCAAGCTGGGCAGGGTTAACGTTGCGTGGTCGCCCTGCACCCCGGCTGTTCGCAGGAATGCGATGTCGCGTATACCGTCTTCTCAAAGCAGCTTTCCGCAAGCTTTGCGATGCCTGGCGGCTCCGTGGAGCTGACCGCTCAGGCTTGGCCTGAGGTCGATGGTTTGCCTGATCCAAAGACGCCCTTCTGATTGAACTCCGAAATCCGACGCTCGTCGTAACCGAGCGTATCACGCAGGACGTCTTCGGTATGCTCGCCTAACAGGGGCGCAGCGACGGGATCAATCGCTCCCGTCAGGCTCATATTGATCGGAGGTTCGATATTGGGGACCCACTCTGCCGTACGGTGCGGAATCCTGTTCAGGCGATGGCGCTCGCGGGCCTCGGGAGCATTGAACCCCTCCTCGACCGTTCGAAGATAGCCAACCGGGATATTGGCCAGCTTCATCTTCGCCATCCAATTCTCGAGGGTATCGCTCGCAAAGACCTCTGCGATGGCTGCCCGCAGGAGTTCCTTGTTCTCAGAGCGCGCTTTGCGCGACGCGAACTGCGGATCGGTGATCAAATCGGGCCGGTTCAGCACCTCGACCACCAGCCGGCGATAGAGCCGGTCATTGGCGCAGGCCATGTAAAGCGGCCCATCGGAAGCTTCATAGACGCCGACAGTGGGCGACCCGCTCGGCGAATTGCCGAACCGGCCGGGGTTTTCGCCGTTGATCAGATAGGCCATGCCGTAGAAGCCGGTCATGCCCATGGCGACGTCGAACAGGGCGACCTCGACATGCTGACCACGGCCGAGCCGATCGCGCGCCAATAGCGCCAGCAAGATGGCGTTGCAGGCGGACATCCCCGTCGCCATGTCCACGATCGGCGGGCCGGTACGAACCGCAGGCCCATCGGCAAACCCATTGAGCGACATGAAACCGCTTTCCGCCTGCGTGATGGGATCGAAGCCGGGGCGTGAAGCGAACGGTCCGGTGCGCCCGTAAGCGGAAATCGAGCAATAGACCAGCCGCGGGTTGAGCGGCGCGACCGCCTCGTAGTCGAGGCCGAATTTCCTCATGACCCCGCTCGAAAAATTCTCCACGACCACATCCGCCTTCCGGATCAGGTCCAGTGCGATCTCGCGAGCCTGCGGCACGGTTAGGTCGAGCGCGATACCGCGCTTGTTGCGGTTCAGACTCAGATAAGCGGCGCTTTCGCCGCCGATTTCGGCGTGCTCATAGGCGCGCGTATCGTCGCCGCCATCCGGATTCTCGATCTTGATGACGCGTGCACCGAAATCGGCAAGTGTCTGTGTGCAGGCCGGCCCCGCCACGACGCGCGTGAAATCGACGACCAAGAGACCGTCGAGCGCGGTAGGCGCGCCCGTCGCCCGCGACGAACGTTCCGGCAATTGAGGCTTGGTGGGCATCGACGGCGCTCCCTTACATCGGCTTATGGGTGCCGAATTTCCTGCAAGAGCAAACTTAAAGCCCGGCGCCGCCAACTTCGCAAGTACTTCACCCGCATCGCTTCAATACGCAAAAAGGGCCCGGCAGCCATCAAGCTGCCGGGCCCTCGAACATTTTGGGCGTACGAGTCACACTGTGTCTCGCATTGACCATCCTACGCCGAGAAAAGCACGTTCCGCATCACGGGAAACCCCTCTCAGCGAAGCCACTTCCGCCAATAAAGCGTGTGCGCCCAGGCCCAGGGCACCTCTGGCTCGAAGAGCCGATAGCCCGCCTGGATGAAGTTATTCGCAGAGACCGGGTTGTCTGTCGTATCGGACACAATGGCATCCCATCCGACACGCCGCCCCCTCGCCTCGATCACACGCATCAGCCTGCGCTGGAGTCCCCGCCCCCAATGCCGCTGCAACACGCCGACCCTGGAGAAGTAGCCGCCGTTTCGAACGTGCGTCGACGGTATGACGCCGGCAAATGCGACCGCCTCACCGCCATGATAGGCAAGCCACCACGCTCCCAACTCGAATTGCGGCATGGCCGCCGCATCGAAGAACGTCGACCGATGCAGATCGGCCAACGTGTCAAGGATGTCGTCATCGGACGCTTCGACGATACGAATTTTGTACATGAGACGGCCCGTTTGCGGGAAATTGCGTGAGTCAAGGTGCAGCGATGTTGCCGCCGTAGCGGCTCACTTGCCCAGTACGACCTTGACGCCTAGCCAAACGGCGCCCATCAGTCCCGTCGCGATCACCGTGATAACGGCCTTGAAGGTGTAGCTCTGCGCCTGCTCCACGCTCTTTCGCCACCTCCGCAGGTGCTGGAAATCGGCCCTTAGCTCCTTCCGGTCGTCATCTTCGATTCCGAAGGACGCCAGCACCGATGCGACCGCCTTCAAAACGATCGCATCGACACTCTCCTGTTGCAGCCTGTGTTGCTCGGCCAGTGTCTCGGCCACGATCGCCCTGATTTCATCCTCTGGCATCTTCACCGCTTGATGATCCTTGCAACATTCTCGAATCCGCGCTTGGCGAAATAGAAAGAGACCACGAGATTGGCGGTGATCGCCGCAAATCCCGCCAGGGCATCTGTAGTACCGAGGCCGAGAACCTTGTCCCAGACAAGGAGCTTCGCGAAATAGACCGTCACGCAATAGCCAATCAACTTATCCGGCTCGTACCAATAACCGAGCTCCGCGATTCTATATTCCATGACGGCCTTGGTTTCCGCCGTCTGCGACGCGATCTCGCTCGCCGCAAGATCAGCCGCGATCCTGGTGTCAACATTCTCAGCCTTCAGCTTCGCGCTGTAAGCATCGATCAGCGCCTTGACGACAGGGCCGCCGAGAAATGAGATGATCGTCATCCACATTGATCTATCCTCCGAAGGGTTCGCAGACGTGCGACGATCGTCACGATGGAGATCACCAGCATGATGCGCCCCGTCGTCTTGACGTCGCCAATGGCCGAGCTGATTTGATCCTTGACGCCGGGATCGCCCAGGGCATCGGCGAGGTCGTCGATGATTGATGCCAGAGCACCGGTGAACGCGATGCAATAGCTCCAGGCAATGGTCATGGAGTGCAGACAGACCGCCTTGATTTTTGCGAGCATCACGGTTTCGCCCGCAGTGCCGCAAGCTTGACCTCAAGCGACGCGATCAGGGCTTCGGTGCCGGTCACGAGCCGAACAATCGGATCTTTGCAAAACCAGCAGGCGGCAAAGCCGGCGCCGAAAAATATGATGAAGAATATGATATCGAGCATCGTTCTCATGTTCATTTCCTTCCAAAAACTGCTCTGACCAGGTTGACCACGAATGCACCGATCGAGCCCCTCGACGGATTCGTCAGTGAGGGCTCCGCTGAATCACTCGCCGCTGCGCTCTTTGCGATCTTTGCTCCCGCAAAACTGATGTCGGGATCGAGCTCCATCAGCGCGATGATGAGCGCCGCACATCCCAGTTGCGGATCGACCTTGCCTGGATCGTAGACGCCATCCCGCACATACTTGCCGGTACGGTACTGGTCAGTGCCGGACCAGACGTATGGCGAAGGCACGCCGCGGGCGGCGTAACCGATGCCGTTGTAAGTCTCGAGCGCCGTCAGCGCGGCCGCAATCGACCAATCCCTGTGACGCGCGAGGAACGGCGGGCACTTGACGAGCGCGTCGATGGCCGCGTCCTCCCACGATTCGAATGGGCCTCGTCCCGCCGGCACGTGAACCGACACGCGGTTCCAGGGATCGCCCTGAGCCGGGGAAGCTCGCCAGTCCTGGGAGGATTCCCGCTCGTGAATGACCGCAATGACTGGCCAGGGGACACCGGTTTCCCGTGCGACAGCCCGATAGCGCTGCCTGGCCTTGTAGAGACGCAAGGCAACATTGCCGGATTCGGCTTTCCGGGTCGGCTTCGCATGCGCCCAGCGCTTCGCATTCGCCGCAGAAAGGGCGTTCAGGTCTACCATGGGTTGACTCGGTTGGGGGGTGTAGTAGTAGCCTCAAGTCATGCTCGAGGATGTCCATTTTTTCGTTCGATGCCTGCGCTACAGGCTGAGAACCGAGAGTTTGCAGCTCAAGGCTCTTCTGCGCTTGCGGCTGACCGGCGCCACAGTTCTAGACATTGGGGCGAACAAAGGGATTTACTCGTATTGGCTGGCCAAAGCTGTTGGACCCCACGGTCGCGTGCTCGCAATCGAACCTCAGCCGGAGATGGCGGAGTATATTCGTCAGCGTCGCCTCGGACCAAATGTCGAGATTGTCAATCTTGCTTTGTCTGACGCCGAGGGCGTCTCTCAACTGTCCAGAAAGCGCCCCGGGGATGGGAGTGCCTCGCTCTCCAGAAACATCGGCGGGTCAATACCCGTTAAGCTCGCGAAGCTAGATGATATCGGACCAATCTCGAATTTGAAGTTCATCAAGTGCGACGTAGAAGGGCATGAACTAAAAGTTTTCCGCGGCGGAGAACATCTGATCCGTAAATTTTCTCCGGTTATCCAGTTCGAAAGTACGCCCGGAGAAATTACTCCGTTGCTAGAGTTCTTCAGTAGTCTCGGCTATTCGGGCATCATGTTTCTTGGAAAGACTTACGCGCAGATAAAAGATATCTCGACAATTCCTCATCCTAAATTTGGATTGAGTGGACATCGAGATTTTATCTTTTTTCCAAAGGAAGCTATCGGATCGATCATCCCGCAAGATCACGACGTGATGCGATGGCATAAAGATCGCTAAATAATCCGCAACAACTTATTGGCGATGATCGTCGGTTGTGTATTGTTATGAGCATTGCCGCTGCCCGTTGCGACATTGTTGATCGTGACCCCGGTGGTAGCCGATCCTGTATTTTGCGAGGAATACGTAGCAAAGGGCGTATTGCCGCCCGACGCCGGCTTCTGCTCACCGTACTCCGCTCGCTGATACGAGTGCACGTGTCCTGGATCAGTCAACGTGTTCGGGTGCGTATGTGAGGCCAGTTGCGCTGTCGTTAGCGTATGACTTTCCGAGCCACCCGTCGCACCAAGATTGGTTGCCGTGCCGCCAAAATAAGACGACGTCAGGCGGCTAGCCGCAGAACCACCCATATCATCCTTGCCGGCAACGATCCGCCCGCGAAGATCAGGAACGTTAAAGGTAGTGGAACCGTCACCGGTGCCGTATGTCGTGCCGAACATCGAGAATAGTGTCGAATAGGCCGTCCGAGAGATTGCTTGACCGTAAGCGAGGGCAAATGAACTGTTTGGGGCTGTTGCGCCGAAGAAGTCGATGCAGGAGCCGATAGGAACATTGTAAGGATCGTTGAAGAAGCCAGCCAAATAGAATGCGGCATCGCTATTGTTGTAGAGAGCCGCATACGGCGTACCCTGGATGATCGTTCCGGGCGGCAGTTCGATCGAGGGAGCAGACCGAAGCGGCCTAGCACCAAGACCATCGACGTTGATGGTCACGGCCGCTCCATTGGTAGCATGCGGCGTGAACGCGACAAGCTGGCCGTTCAACTGCGAAAGCGACTGAAACACCTGATAGGTACTGACCACGTAGGCTGTGCTGGTTCCGCTCGTGACGATCATTCCAGCCGTGTCATCGCGGTACTTGGCAATCGCCGCCATCATCCCGCGCGCCGAGTCGTTGACGCTGGAGGGGTTTGCCCCTCCGCCCAGTTGATTGTCGGATCTGCTGTGGCGTCGGCGGAGGCCAGTTGGGACCATTTGTAGAGAGTCATCCTGTATCCTTGATTGAAGAGGCGGCTTCCTGAGCCACCGTCGCGTATTTGGAGAGAATCTGAACTACCAGCCGTCAGTCCGGCGTCTTCGCCTCTGTGCCGCACAGCTCGATATACTGCGCGCACCGGCAGGACGGCGCCCGGGCCGTCAGGAGGTTGCGGATCACGCCCGCGGGGACGCCGGGGCTCCCGCTGGCGATCCTGGCCACGCGCTGATCGATAATGCCGTCGATTTCAGCGCGCAGCTCTTCGATCCGATCCTCAAGCCTTGTCGTGCGATGCTGTTTCATTGCCACTGGCCTTTTCGTCCTTCGTTTGAGCCTCGAACGCCGCCAGCTTCTGGCGAGCGGATGCAGCCTCGTTCTGCGCGCGCCGGAGCGCGCGTTCCCGCTGGGTTTCGTGCGACAAAAGATAGAGCTGGATGTCGTAGGGTAGCGCCTCGAACCGTTGCCTGAATGAGCCCGGCCAGGATCGAGGCGGCGATATGGCCGCAACCGTGCTCATCGCGCCTGCCGCCGGACCACCCAGGGTCGGATCGGCCAGGCCGAGTGCTACGTGCATCCGCGATATGTCCTGAACGGCCGGCCAGAGTCCGCTCATGCCAAGCGACGCGCAGTCGGTCACAAAACGCGCGACCGACGCAGGCGTGGCCGGGCACGCGGTCGCGCCGTTCAGCTCGCACCATTTGACGAACATCGGCGCATCGCGCAGCCGTGCCTGTGCAAGCGCCGCTAGCAGTGGATGGGTCATCGCTTGGCTTTGCGCAACGCCTCATGAAGACTGCCCATGCGCCGGCGCAGATCGACAAGCTGAACGCGCCTTCGCAAGTTGTGAGGGCTCGAATCGATCTCGCCCCCAATTCGGCATCGAACTTCTCGAGTGCCGCCACGCGCTTCTTCAATCCATAGAGCGCAAAGTTCTCCACAATCCGCTCCGGCGACATGGGTTTGCCGTAGAGATGTCCGGTTATGGAATCGGCGCGTTCGATGAAATTCCTGTCGTCTTCGCTCATGGTGCGCTTTCCTGTCGTAAATCCAGTTCAGATGGCTGGTCGGTACCCCGAGAGGATCGAAAGAGCCGTTCCTAGAACGGGAAGAATATTGGCGGCGCGATGCGCTGCTCTGGCTTGCTCGTCCCGCTGCCCTTAGCGATTCCAGCGCCCGACGAAACCGGCCATTCCCGCCGCGGCTGGGGAAGAGTCTCCATTGGCGGAGCAAACGGATTTGGATAGACGTACAGCTCGTTCCTGTCTCGGGTGGTCGGCGACAGTGCCGGCGGCAGTTCGATCGGATCGGACGGCCCTGCCCCCTCGATTCGGGTCCGAAAGTTTTTGGCATGTCCGCGGAGATGCCTGATCACGTCTCCAAGGATATCGGCTGGATCGTTGACACGTCCTTGCAAGCTCGTGAACGATCTAATGTAGCCGTCAAGATCTTCGGCGCGAGCCTGCCAATCCTTCTGGACCCCATCCGGATAGTAGGACTGGTCTCCTTCCAGGAGATCGGCCAACTGCTTGCGAACGATATCGTAGACACGCGGGCGATCCGCCTCCGCGATCGTCGTCTCGGGATTCAGGGGAGGCAGATACTGTCGCTCGATGGTGGCCATCATGAGTTCCTGTGGAAGCATGCCGATCCGGTCCCGCGATCAACCAAGGATCGCGGGAGAATTCGGCTGACGAATAAGGGCGATGAGGACGGGCTAGCGGCGTTCTCGAACGCCGAACTATTTCAAGTCTGAAAATTGGAGATACAGAAGCCCCAAGGGGGATTTTGAACGTATTCGTTTCTCTTGCGAGCGTGCCCTTCGTAGATGTACAGGCGAAGCAATGATTGGGTAAGCTCGCTCTCAGCCTGGCGATCGCCGCCCGAAAAATAGCAACAACCTGCGCTACGGCTACGACCGCCGTCCGCATAGACGACCACCTTACGGCGCCCGGAACGCTTGACGCTCAACGATATCGTCAGATCCGACTTCGTCAGCTCTATCGTGCAATGCCTGTCATACTGGCACTCTTTCGTGGTCCCCTCTTCATTGAGCGAGCTCGTTGCACCGGCGGAGACATCCTCCCGCGTCGTGCCGTCGAAGGCATAGGAAACAGTGTAATCACCGGCAAACGCATCAACCGATAGAAGGCCTGTCGCGACAATCATGAGAGGCAAAATGCGGCTGAACAGCATGGGCATCCTATCCTTTTTGCACAAGGTCGCTATTTGGAGCCAAACGAAGCACATCAGGTGTCTGATCGGTTAAGGTTTCCTGGCACGCTTCCCTCACCGGCCACCCGCCTTCTTCGCCTGGTAGAGTGCGACCGCATCCTTGAGATCACCAGTGCTCGAAAGGCGCGCGCTCAGCGTTCGCAGATCATGCCGATCCCGTTCATCCCGACTCGCCGCCATGCCCGGTCTCTGTACCGGCGGCATCGGCCTGGCCGCGACGGCATCCCGCGCCTTCATCATCAACCTGTATTTGCCGGCATCGTCCTGAAGTCCACGAAAGATGATCAAACCGTCTGCGGGCGTCTCGATCTTGTCGCTGAAGAGCTTGAAGCCGTGACCAAGACCGAGACTTGCGATCTTGCCCTCGATCAAGCGCTTCGAGGATTGCGCCAGCGTCCGCTGCGCCTCGCGGATGCAAATCGCGAGCGTGCCGCGTTCGGCCTGGCAGGTTTCGACGAGGAGCTCGCCGAAGAAATGCGATTTACCCGAGCCCCGCCCACCATAAACGCCCTTGTAACGGGCGGGTTTCAATAGCGGCTCGAAGATTTTCGCCGTCGGAATTTTCAGGATGGACAATGGATGCGCTCGCCCTAGTGCAGACCGCTGCGCCTGCGCCACATCGCGGACCAGTCTTCGTTGTCGGGTGTGTCGGGCTGTCCCTGCGGAGCTTGATTGAAACCAGCAAGGACGCCGCCGCAAGCCGTAGGCCACGATCCGTCAGCGCGCCTATGCCGGGCAACGCCGGACCAGCAAGCAGACCAAGGACTGACGAAAGCATGACCGAGACGAAAAACCCGCAACCGATTGCTCGGCGCGGGCTGAACCAACTCGTCTTTGATGATGCCATTCTGCCAGTGTTTTGCCCGACGTGTCAAACGGCAAGTCCAACCGAATTCCAGATCGATCTTTCCACGGCTCAGGCGTCACGCCCGGCATCCCCATCGCCCAAGCTTCCCGGATACACAATGATGCGTTCGATCCGGTGAATCAGTTCCAGCGCTCCGTCTTCGCCGTTCTCGATCGGCTGCGCCGCCTTGCCCCAGCCGCGATCGAGGATCGCATTCGCTGCTGAGACGCGCGCTGCCGGCGTCGCATCGTCGCTGCGCATGATGCCGACGAGCACCCTGAGCGCAGTTCTGGTGTGGCTTCGCGCAAGCGAGCGAATTTCGGTCAAGGTGCGTGCGCTGGACGTCCTCCGTCGCGCCGGCGGGCGGATCGGCTCGCTCGCGAGCTCGCCTTCTATCTCCTCGTTCAAGAAAACGTCTCCCACAGCACGATTGCAACCAGGCCGGCGAGCGCGAGCGATATCAGATAGGCGGTCATCGTCTCTCCACGAAAAAGAAAATGCGCGGCAGATCGCGTGACGAAGCCGCGATCGTTTCGGGCGCGAACCCTATCTCCGTGTCTCCGGAGACCGCAGCGGCGCGAGCAACAGGCCCGGCGCCGCGGGCCGGCACGTTCGCGCGCGCACGGCCAGAAATGGTACGGACGGCGGCGCGCCGATCGGCGCCCCTTGAACGTGGTCTAGCGAGTGCGTGGCCGGATGCGCGGCCACCGTCCGATCTCGAAGTCGAGACGAAAAAACCCGCGGCGGATGCTTCCGGCGCGGGTGAACCAAACTCGTCTCGATGATGTCATTCTGCCGGTGTTTTGCCCGACGTGTCAAACCTTGTGTTGAGTGAGATCGTCGTCACACGACGCAGAAACAAAAAAGCCCGCTCGCGCGGGCCGAACCAAACGTCTTTCGATGATGCCATTCTGCCAGTGTTTTGCCCGACGTGTCAACGCAGCGAATACAGAAGGAGGAGCCCTTCCTCCCAGCTTGATATGTGGTGCGCAAAGGGCTTGCTTCAAGCCCCCGCCCTGCCGTAGAACCCCCGACCCAATGAACATCCAAAGCGGCAACGCGAGGGAGTCCACATGCCTGTATTGCTTCTGTCGTCCCGGCCGCGCGGCCGTTCCGAGCGGGCCGGTGCCAGCTGCGCGAGCCACCATGCCGTGGTGATCGCCGGCGGCGGCCCGACCGGCTTGATGCTGGCCGCCGAGCTGGCGCTCGCGGATGTCGACGTCGCCGTGGTCGAGCGGCGCGCGGATCAGGAGCTCGTCGGCACGCGAGCCGGCGGATTGCACGCGCGGACCATCGAGATCCTCGATCAGCGCGGCATCGCGGAGCGCTTCCTGCGCGAAGGGCAAGTCACCCAGCTCGCGGGCTTCGCCTGGACCAGGCTCGACATCGGCGATCTCCCCACCCGGCACGCTTATGGCCTCGCGCTGCGGCAGCGCCACATCGAGCGCATCCTGGCCGACTGGGTCGAGGAGCTCGCGGTACCGATCTATCGAAACTCCGAGGTGACAGGCTTCGTTCAGGACGCGACCGGCATCGACGTTGCGCTCTCCGGCGGCAAGGCATTGCGCGCAAGCTATCTCGTCGGCTGCGACGGCGGTCGCAGCCTGGTGCGCAAGAGGGCCGGCATCGATTTCGCCGGCTCCGATCCGACGCTCAGCAATCTCATGGCCGAAGTCGAGATGCGCGACGAGCCGGCATGGGGTCTCCGCCACGACGCCATCGGCTTTCATGGCCTCAGCAAGGCGGAGAGCGGTCGCGTGCTGGTCGTCGTGACGGAAGCGACGCTCGACCGCACCGGCGAACCCGGCTTGCGCGATCTCAGCGATGCGCTCGTCGCCGTGTACGGCACCGACTTCGGGATCCAAAATCCCGCCTGGATCTCCCGCTTCACCGATGCGGCGCGGCAGGCCGTGTCCTATCGCCGGGAGCGCGTGCTGCTCGCCGGCGATGCCGCGCATATCCATCACTCCGTCGGCGGGCAAGGCCTCAACACCGGCGTGCAGGACGCGGTCAATCTCGGCTGGAAGCTGGCGCAGGTGGTCAGGGGCATTTCGCCCGACGGCCTGCTCGACACCTACCACACTGAGCGTCATCCCGTGGCCGCGCGCGTCTTGCGCAACACCATGGCGCAGATCGCCATGCTCCGCCGCGGCGAGGCCGGCCTCAAGGCCGCGCGCGATGTGGTGTCCGACCTGCTCGCCATGGACGAGCCGCGCAAACGCTTCGGCGCGATGATGAGCGGGCTCGATATCCGCTACGATCTCGGCGAAGGACACGAACTGCTCGGGCGCCGGATGCCCGATCTCGACCTCACGGTCGATGGCTGCCCCCGAAAACTCTTCGCGCTTCTGCACAGCGCACAGGCTGTGTTGCTCAATTTCGGCAAGCCCGGCAGCGTCAACATCGCGCCCTGGGCAGATCGCATCGGAACAGTCGACGCCGACTACAACGGCGCATGGGAGCTTCCGGCCATCGGACAGGTCACCGCCCCCGAAGCCGTGCTCGTGCGGCCCGACGGGCATGTGGCGTGGGTCGGAGATGAGAGCCAGCGCGGACTTGCGGATGCGCTGACGACCTGGTTTGGACCGCCGGCTGCTGTGTAGCGCGCGCGCGTCAGAGACGCCATCCAAACAAAGCCCGCGGGATTCCGCGGGCTTGATCCGAACTCATCTCGATGATGCCATTCTGCCAGTGTGTGCCTAGGGCTTCGACGCCTTCACTCCGGTCGAAGCAACGGCCGTATCCAGCGCGCAAACCATTCTTCAGCATCATTGCGCGGGTAGCCCGGATCATCCACCCCGAAGATCGGCGGCGGAATGATGTAAGGCGGCTCTTCCGCGAACGCGCCGATCGGCATGTTCGCCTGTTGTGCGCGGCCCTCGCCAGTCGGCATGCTCCAGCTGCCAAACCGATCGTTGAATTCCGTGGACGGCAGATACGGGACTGGCGCACTCCCTGATGTGAAGACGCTGCTCGCATTTGTCGCGTTGACGCGGGTGAGACGCCGAACCTCTTCGGGTGCGACTGCTCCCGCGGCAGGAGGGGTCGGCGCTTGTTGTACATTCTGGGCAGGCATAGTTCCGGCTGGCGTGTCGGTCCAGTTTCCGAACCGATCTGCAAAGGTGCTGGCGGATGGCTCGAGAGTATCCCTCCATCCATCATCAAGGCGTTGGACAGGAACGTTAACGTCGAACGGTTGATAGGGAGCTGCTCCGTTGGAAAAGACGCTGCCATCTGCAACCTTGGCATCGCTGGAGATGGTTGCCGGGAAAGCGGGGCGAGTGAGGGCGGCGACAGTTGAGCCTGCGAGCAACGCAGCGCCAAGGCCTTGTGCTACAGGTAGCATCATCGCTCCTGTACCAAGCACAGCCGCCCCCATCAGCGACGCAGAGCCCTGATCAGGAGGTGCCTGCGGCCCCAGCACTTGTGATCCATCAGAGAGACGCGTGAGTGGCTGGCCTGTCTCCGAGTGAAATTGCAAGACCTGCGGCTCCGGCGGCATAGCCACGCTGGGAGGCACTTGCATCAGACGTTGCCAATCTGAGGGAGGGACCGGAAACCCTGGCAATCCATAGGTCAGAAGCGGATTGCTTGGTGTAAACCCTTCCGGCTCGTTCGCTCCCTCAAGTGAAGGCGGAATGAATCCTGGCAAGCGGGTATTGACAAAGGGTGGAACGAGGCCCGGAAGACCAGGGACAGCGCCAACAGCGGTAAATTGCAGCGAAATCGGAGAGCCCTTTGGGAAGCGCTTTAAGATTTCGATCCTCTCTGCCATGCTGAGATCGCTGGTCGGGGACAAAAGCGGAAAATGCAAAGCTGCATACCGCTGACCGGCATTGTGAAACTGATCAACTGTCTCCTGCATCTGCCGAATCTGCTCTGCATTGTCCTCGGCATATTTCCTCCAGTTTGAGAACCATTTGTTGTTCTCATCATTTGCCTCCTTAGGCGTCATTCCCTTGGGAGTATTGGGAAACAGATGACCGTTCGCTAGCGCGTACTTGGCAGCGGCAACAAGCGCGTTCAACTCGGAAGCTACCTCGTCCAGCGCACGTGCATCGCCCGCGCTAGCCGCGGCGAACCTTGGAGACGTTTTGAGCTCCTTCAGATGCTCGCAAAATCCCTTGTAGTACGTTCCGAGATGTCCCCCCGTATGCGGACTTGAACTAAGTTCGGTTGCCAGCGGCTGCCTTGACGGCAACGCGATTAGATTTCGAATCGCATCATGATTGAAGCGTTCCCCCAAGAGACGGATAACCGGATGGCCTGCAAATTTCTGCGCTAAGACGTGATGATCTTGGAACATGCGACTGCTACTTTTCTGGCGCAGGCCGGCGTCCGGGCTGCTGGTAATCGCAGCCGGCGGGTCTGATCTGAAATGCTTGGTGGATGGCCGGCGGCGAGAGCCGGCCGCTTTGCGTGCGCGCTAGAGGTCCATGCGGCCGCCGCACCCGGCATCGCCGATCGGCACGCCGCGCCTACAACGTCGTCGCCTTTAGGTCGGCGTGACGACGGCAGCGATCCGTACTATTGAAATGAAATCGGGGCATCCGCCCCTCTGCTAGAGTCGTTAGAGTCGTGCGAATGTCTTCGGCGAGCCCACAAACAGACAAAGCCGGATTTTCCCCGAATCTCGACGTGAAGAAAACTAGGGGCGAAGGCTATCGTAATTGAAGTAGGGATCTCCAAAGCTTAGGCCTCTGACCCCGGCAGCCTTACAGGCGTCTTTCATTGCCTGGTCGCAAATAATCCTCGTCTCTAGAAAGCGCGGCCGGAAAATATGAGCCGAACCGATGGCCTCCTCCCTAAAGACAAAGCTTGAAATCGCCGTGTTATCGTACCGCCTGAAATCTGTCCCATCATCCAGGATTTCGACGATCGACTTTTCCTCGTCGATGACCTCGAGCTTGCGGACAACATCACAAAGCCAATAGACGGGCGCATCTCCACGCAACGACCGCGTTTCGCACCTCAGGAACGCCACGCCGTCGCTATCCACGGCCTCCAGGACACTCTTCATCCGATCGGATACGAGCCAGAAGTCGTGAAATAGCTCCCAATCGACCGGCGGCCGACCGAGAGATTTGTCGATCAGCAGCCGTGGCGTTTCGGCCAGCGCAGGAAAGCTTCGCTTGCCCCGTGGTGAAAGCAGCACGCGACCGGCGCCAAGGGCGGCAAAATTCTCCATTTCCAAACCGGGGCGCGTGTGGATTCTGAAATCCAGCCCGACACGATAGAGTTTCGGCCCCTTCGGCCTTCGCTTTGGATTACGGGATACAGCCATAAAATTATGCTCCTGCCGAATATACGTCCGGCTCATCACGTAACGGTGGGCGCTTCGCGCCTTTGGTCGGTCACAATGAAGACTGTCGTTCTGTTACCCATGACTCCGCCCATTGAACATCATGCCTGCAGGGCGACGTAGAACCAATATCAACTGCCAACAAAAAAGCCCGCGGCATCCCCGCGGGCTTTGTCCGAATTCATCTCGATGATGCCATCCTGCCAGTGTTTTGCCCGACGTGTCAACGATCGACCTTGAACGACATCCCGCATATCCCTTCGCGCATCATCACGCGGAGTCACGCCGAACCATCGCTACAGAAAAGCACAGGCAAGCCACCGAACTGATCGGAGTCCTTGTGACGAACCGAAAAGCGCTCGCGCGCGTCTCTACCAAACGTATCGCCATCCTTGACCACCGCTCCGTGTTCGACCAGATAGGCGGCAAGACCGTCGACCTTGTTGAGCAATGTTCCAAGGGACAGCTTGTGGGTCTCGAATTGAATTTCACGTTCGGCAAACGCCGCCAGCCCCATCGTCACTGCGCCGATGCCCGCCTCTGATCGGAAGGGGAGTATGTCGATCCAAAGCGAGCAGGGATAATCCGGAAACGGCGCGAGCGATCGGCTGGACAGGTCAAGCCATAGATCGGTGGATCGTGCGACCTTGCCGTTCCACACGACGGCGCAGCATTGCGGCATGGTTGCTATCAGCGCGCCGATGACTGCAGTCGTCAAACGGGCGGTGGGTAATGGTCGCTGATTCTGGCCAAGCACCGAAACGATCAGATGCCCTCGGTGCCCCGCCGCGACCGCTTTGGCCTGCGGCCATATCGTGGAAGCGCGCGACCAGAGGCCGGTATCTTCCGGAATGGGTGCCGGCATCGCCATCACCACAACGAGTTCGTTGCCACAGCGGATCAGCGGCGAACCCTGGCGTGCGCTCCCCTCGCCCCCTCCTTCCACCTCCATCGGCAGTTCGGGATGTCGCGCGCGAATGGCCTTGGCGAGCGCGACCATGTCCGGAGTTGCAGGAGTCTCCAACAAGACCAAGGCAAGAAACGACTTACTCATTCGGCCGCCTCAGGTAAGTTTCGAGGCGTGACTGACAATCGATCACGGCTCGCTCATAGGTTGAGTTGATGCCAACTAGAACATAACGAGAACAATGTCAACACCTGTTCGCCCGGTACTTCACGCTTTTGCTGTTCCGACCGATGCGCGAAAGTCCATGCATGCGAGCTCGCTGCCTGGCAGCGTGTTCGCGCTCGACCTGTCGGGGCTGACGGCCCCCGGCTCAAGGGACTAAAACCTCGCCGCGACGGACGCTCGAGATTTCCGGAGGAATGTATCAAATGTTGCAGACGCCCGCCGAGGACAGGCCTACAGTCAGTCACCACCGCGCGGCACGTGGCATCGGTCGGTGATGAGAACGCCAGTTGCGCTCCCGCCCCACTCTAACGAGGGAGCAGTGTCATGCTGAAGCGACGTCGTTTCAAACAGTCCAAAACTCTCCACGAGCGGCTCGCAGACGAGGCCGCACGGCTTCGCGAGGAGGCCCAGGCGCTTGCGCCGGGGCGCCGCCGCGAGATGCTGCTGCGCCGGGCGCGGCAGGACGAGACGGCCATCCAGATCGAGTCCTGGCTGCATTCGTCGGGCCTGAGGGCGCCGACATGACCCGGCAATACCGCGCCTATCTGGTCGGCGAGAACGGCGTGTTTCGCTCCGCCGAAGCGTTCGAGGCCGATTCCGACGCAGCCGCGCTTCGCGTCGCACAACAGTTCACGCGCCGGGGCGACGTCGAGGTCTGGCATCTCGACCGGAAGATCGGGCTGTTGACGCAAGCCACGCCACCCGTCGCAGCCTGACCGGCAGCCACGCTGCCCCAGCCGCTGCACCGGAAGGTGTCATTCCTCCGCAAGCTTGCGCTCGATATAGGCGTCCACCGTCTCGGCGAAGGAGCGTTGCACCCCGACCGCGGCACCGTGCTGGTCGAGCGCGTCGCGCTGGAGCACGCGCAGGCCGCGCCCGCGGAGGCTGGCCGGCGCGGTGTTCAAATATTGATCGATGGCGCCTTTGGCGAGTGGAATGGCCCTCGGATCGCCCCTTGCGATCAGGAGACGCAGGAGGCTCTGGCAATCGGCCAAACCGGGCATGGCTCAGCCGTCAGCGTTGCTGCGATTTCGGCTTCGGCCGCTTGACCGGCTGGGTGTGCGTGCCGAACAGCGCCAGCAGAAACGCGACTTCTTCTTTCGAACCGACCTGGATCATGACTTGTCTCCTTCTCGCTCCGTTGGTCGAGGCCAACGGGCGCGGCGTTCAGGACAATCTGGTTTCAGCAATGTTTCAGGCGTGTTTCGTCGAGACCGAAAACGATCTCCAGAAGACGATCTACACAGGTGCCTGCTGAACGTCTGGCGGCGATGCCGCCGGTGTTTTTGTCCCACCTAACTCCTGGAAACGGCCCCGGCGCGGGACGGGGGCTGGGGGCGCCGGAGCCGCCATTCCAGGCCGGCCATCGGCGGTGGGCCGACCACACAACCAATTCGAGTTTGCAGCAGGAAGTTCCAAAGGGGGACCTTACGATTCCGCAACCTCTTCCCCACCTCCTTCCGGCTGTTGACCGCTTTCTTTACGGCCGACGCCTGGCCGCGGAGTTCTTGGCTCGTAGCCGACATCATACGTCTGCCGCTTGCCGCGCGGTCTGAACGCCATCTCCGTTCACGGGCGTGCGTGGCCGCGTTGCTGCTCAATTCCGTGCGGTACGAGGCCGCCATTGGCAAGACCAGTCCGCGGGGCTGCCGGCGGCCGGCGCGGAACGAAGAGGCTGTGCACGAGAATAGGCTCGCTGTCGCCGAGTCGTGCCCGCTCCTGAACCAGGCCGCTCATCACGACGCGCATCTTCATGATCTCTTCCGCCACGAAGGTGCAGTCCTCGTCGCGATTGATCTGCTCGTGCATGATGGCCTCGGCCTCTCGCATGCTGACGCGTAACGCTCTGACGATGTTGCGGATTTCATTGATGCGGTTGTCCACGGCCCATCTCCACCTGATGATGGGACAATAAGAACAAATCATGAACAAATAGTCAATGCAGGAGAAATGCGGGAGCGCAGGACGGGGTTGGGGCGCCGCCGCCCACCTGCCCGACCGCCTTCCTCACCGCGGATTGCTGGCAGATCAGGACACTGGGAAATTTACCGGTCTGGTTCACATTTGTTATGGCAAGGATTTGTTAACCGGGAAAAAATGGCAACCCGGGGAGCTGGTCGAGGAATTTCATTTCGGAATTATTGAAACCCGGAAACATGAGGGGCCGCTGTCCAGGACAGCGGCCCTTTGCTTTGACATCCGCGAAGGCGGATCAGGACACTTGAACGGGGAGCGGATAACTCCGGAGCTAACCGCCCGATCGCGTGCACCGCAAATGAGATGGAAGTCGCCGCAAAAGGCCGCCAACTGAGGCGGCGCCTGCGGCGGCCTGAAGACGATTTCGAACCGGCAGGGCCTGCGCGCCTATCCCGCTTCGCATCTGGACGATCTCCAGCCATCCGCCGATGGAGCAGCCATTTCCTATGTCGCGCGCGACGGCGTCGTGAGCGCGATCCTCACCTTCAATGCGTCCCGCAAGATGCTTCATTGACGTGCGGGCCTTTGAACCAGGGCGCGTACGTTGAAGCGGTGGGGATTGGTGCAGTCATCCGCCCAGGGAACTGGTTACCTGCCGGTTGTCACGATGCAGTTGATGACAGACGGGTAATCACTTTGCTCCTGCAAGCGAATGAATTCCTTGATTGCGCGATAACACGTCGGCATCGACGAACTTCCACCCATGCTTTGGTTCGCCCAACGATCCAGCATGACATGCGTCTTGACGATTTCTGCGTTCGCCGCGCGCAGGATACCGATGGAAGGCTCAGCCGTTTCAAACAGATATTTGTGGAAGCTGATCACGAAAGTATCGCTTCTCGGCATCCCGTCGCCATACGGAAGAAGGTCCACATCCCGCACGGTCTTTATATTTTTATAGAGCCACTGTGAATCGATCAACGCTCTCCCGATCCCTCTTCCCTCAACGCCAAGCGGAGCAACCCACTCGGGGCCCGGGGCTATGGTGGACCAAAAGATCACGCGATCATCACGGCGGTTCTCCATCGCCTTGAGCATGCAGAGGAAGCGTTCCTTTTGCGGATCGTTCGAATGCTCCACCTCGTACTGGAGCTTCTTGAGTTTGTCGGGCCAGGGTATGGGTTTAGGTGGGGGCGGAGGCGGCACAGCGGGAAGATAGATTTTGCGCAGCTTCGGGTCAGCCCCGAGAAACGCGTAGTTGCGCCCCCGTCACGGCTGTGGCGGCAACCCACGAGCTCTCGCAAATACCAATTCACCTCCTCGGGAACGTGCGTCTGGAAATTGAACTCGATCAACGCCCACGCATCCATGTGCTCGCGCGCCGCAATTTTCCACCAGTCGTCCGTATCCAGGACCGGATATTCGCGCCCGCCTTTGGGCGGCCACAAGCCGCGTTTCTGCACCGGATTAAGAGGAACCTTGATATTGACCATTCAACGCCTCCGCACAGTCCGAACCGCAGCGCATAGCGAAAGAAATGAAGTTTCGCCGGACACACCGGAATGGCAACACGCCGGTAACGCGCCGGATATGAACTATCTCACATTTGTTCTGGCGCCGGCCGCTCGCGTTCAATCACGACATCGTTTGCCCAATGGGTCAAACTTTAACCAAATGCGGCGAAGCGGATTCGGCGAAATGAAATCTCCCCGCGCCATGCTGGGACATGTCCCTTGCGAGGGCGCACGGGCAGGCTGGAGATAACGTCGATGTATTACGTCGCCGCCGCATTGCTGGTGCTGTCGGGACTGTTCTACTCCGCGAGCCATCACGAGCTCGGCCAGTTCGGTGCCAACGTGTGCAGCTATGGCAGCACGTTCTGCGACAACCCGGTGGTCGTCTTCACCGGCGGCGCGCTGGCCGCCGCCTGGGGCATGTTCGTCAGCATCAAGTAGCAGCGCGCGTTTCGGCGCGAAGCACGCCGCAGCTCAGCGCAGGCACGATGCGCTCCGTCACGTCCTTTGCGTTGAACCGTTAATTCCCAATTCCTTGCGGACGGCGGCGGCCGAATTGCCGACCTTGTCGACGGCTTTCTGCAGCTCCTCCTTCGATACGCCGAGCGCGTGCGTCCAGTACTTGACCTCGTAGGCCTCGTGCATATTGATCTTGCTGCGGTCCGGTTGCCCGCGCTTCGTCAGATTGTCCATTGCGTTTCCTCCCTCACGGAAGAAAAACGCCACCATGGACCGGCCGTTCCAAACGGCAGAGCGAGACTCACAGGGCGAGGCTCACACGTCGAGGCTCACACGTTCAGCCACAGCATGGAAGCCAGCACCGCTGAAAAGACAAACAGCCCGGCAATTGCAATTCTGAAAACCAGATCGGCGGCCAAATGTGCCCCCTTTTGTCGTTGCAAATTCTTTGCTCGTACGGCGCGCGGCCCGGCCTTGGGCAAGGCAGCACCGCACCGTGACTTTGCTGCCGGGGCGGGTTGGAACGGCCCGTCAAGCGGCACCGCAACGCGCTCATCCAGCTTTGGTTCCAAATTTTCGGAAGGCGCGAATCAGCGCAACAACGTTAACCCCGCCGGTCGGCGGGCGCTACTGTCATGAGAACCAGTTCGTGCCGCGCGACGGCGGACAATCGAGCAAGTGCTGCCTGATCGCCGATGGCCTCTGTGTCCAGGGATCAGCCGGCCGTCGGCGAGATGCTCTGGCGCGAGAGGCTGGCGATCGTTTTGAACGGGAGGCAAACGAAGAGCCCGCAACCGGTGACGGTGCGGGCCCGACGATCTCTGCTATGGTACAACTCTACAGGTGTTTTGCCCGACGTGTCAAAGCAATGACGGAGCATTGGCGTCAGCAGGCGGCGGCGCTGGCCGACGCAGGAACTTTGCTGCCATGATCGCGCTTAAAGCACACTTCGCAATTCCGGAAGGTCAGCCCTGTCAAACCGATCGAAGCAGCACGCCGCCAAGCACGACAGCGCCGAAGGTTCGGCGAAGTCCGGGCCGGGGCTGCTGAAACGGCTGGGACCCGGACTCATCACCGGCGCGGCCGACGACGACCCGTCGGGCATCGCCACCTATTCGCAGGCGGGTGCGCAATTCGGCTACGGGCTGCTCTGGACGGTGTTTCTGACGCTGCCGTTCATGATCGCGATTCAGCTCGTCAGCGCGCGGATCGGCCGGGTCACCGGCAAAGGGCTCGCCGCCAACGTCCTGCAGCTCGCGCCGCGCTGGATCGTGCTGGGGCTCGTCTCGCTGCTCGTCATCGCCAACACCTTCAACATCGCCGCCGACATCGCCGCGATGGCGGAGGCCCTCTCGCTGGTCATCGGCGGGCTCAATCACGAGCACGCCCTGATCTTCGCGGCGGGCTCGACCCTGCTCCAGGTGTTCGTGCCCTATCGCCGCTATTCGCCGGTGCTGAAATTCCTGACGCTGACGCTGCTCGCCTACGTCGCCACTGCCTTCACGGTGAATATCCCGTGGAGCACCGCGCTGCTCGCCGCGGTCTGGCCGAAGGCGACGATCAGCGCCGACTATTTCCTGATGGTCGTCGCCGTGCTCGGCACCACCATCAGCCCCTATCTCTTCTTCTGGCAGGCCTCGCAAGAGGTCGAGGAGATGAACCAGGGCAAGCGCGACAAGCCGCTGCGCGACCTTCCGAGCGGGGGCGACCCTGAAATCGCGCGCATCAAGGCCGACACCATCGTCGGCATGCTGCTCTCCAACAGCATCGCCTTCTTCATCATCCTGACCACGGCGGCCGTGCTGAACGGCAATGGCGTCACCAGGATCAACTCGGCGACGGAAGCGGCCGAAGCGCTGCGTCCGCTCGCCGGCGACTTCACCTTCGCGCTGTTCGCGCTCGGCATCATCGGCACCGGCCTTCTGGCGATCCCGGTGCTGGCGGGCTCGGCGGCTTACGCCGTTGCGGAGATTTTCGGCTGGCACGCCACGCTGGAGGCGAAGCCGGAAAAAGCGGTCGGCTTCTACACCATCATCGCGGCCGCAACCATCATCGGCTTCGGCCTCGGCTTCACCGGCATCGACTCGATCCACATGCTGGTATGGAGCGCGGTGCTCAACGGCATCGTTGCCGTGCCGGTCATGGCCATGATGATGCTGATCGTCTCGAGCCGTGCGATCATGGGGCGCTTCAAAGCCCGATCACGGCTGGTCGCGCTGGGCTGGCTCGGCACCGCGATCATGGCGCTGGCCGTCCTCGCGCTGCTCGGCTCGTCCGCGATCGGCTGACCAGACCGGCGACAGTGCCGCCGAGATCTGCGACGCCAGGATCTGCGACGCCAAGATCTGGGACGCGGCGACGATGATGAAGGCCGCGGGCGCGGCCGGCACGCTGATGAACCGTATTACGGCGTCACCGGATTGACGGTCGGAGATGTCTTCGGCCCCGGCCGCTCCGGCTCGACCGGCGACTTCGGGGCGGTGGGAAGCACCTTGGCGCCGGCGGCATGTGCAGCCTCGCCCGTGGTTGCATACATCGCGACATGAGCCGGCTGCGTCTTGGCGCGGTTCCACGGCCCGTGATCGACGATCAGCATCGCAACAATCGTCAAGCCGGCCACGATCAGCGCGATCACGCCGGGATGACGAAGCGCCGAGGACATGGAGTTTGCGAAGCGATCTGTTGTCATCGAAAGACCCGTGCTGTTTCCTCTCGCGGGTTAACTCAAACGTATCCCGCGAGTTCCGGCCTTCGCTTAAGCAAGTTCCGAGCCACTACGCGGAACAGATCGTCCCGATATGATCACTTTTTCACGTCCGGGCGCGCGTCGCCGACGAAGCTGTCGCGGTTCGGCATTTTGACAGCCGAAAGCGATTTGGCGTCAAGCGTCGCATCGGCTCCCACCAGCCCGTTCAGGTTCAGGATATAGGCGGACACCGCATAGACGTCCTCGTCGCTCAGCGACTGCGGCGCGTTCTGCGGCATGGCGCGGCGGATATAATCGAACAGCGTCGGCGCATAAGGCCAATAGCTGCCGACGGTGCGGATCGGCCTGGCCGTCGCGATCGTGCCCTGCCCGCCGACGAGCCGGTCACCCAGGCCACCCTCGCCTTTATCGCCGTGGCAGGAGGCACATTGCTGGGCGAACACCTCGCGCCCATGGCTGACCGAACCGCCTCCCTTCGGCAGATTGCTGCCGTCACGTCCGACATCGATATTCCAGCCTGCGATCTCCGCAGCCGTCGCAGGGCGACCGATGCCATAAGGGCTTTGCGCATGCGCCTCGCTCGCGAAGGCACCCAGCGCGATTGCGACGGCAACGCCGCAGCTCTCACGCCAGCGCATTGGTCACCTCGCCGTCGGCCGCGATGCGCCAGGGCCAGATCGCGTTGTTGTGGTAGAAATAGTTCTCGCCGCGCACCGCGAGCAGCTCGGCCAGCGTCGGCTGCACATAGCCGGTCTCGTCGACGGCACGGCTCTGGATCACGGCCGGCTTGCCGTCCCATTGCCAGGGCAGGCGGAAGCGCGTGAGGGCGCGCGTCAACACCGGCTCCTGCAATCGCGCGTCCTGCCAGCTCTTGCCGTCATCGACCGACACCTCGACGCGCTTGATCTTGCCATGTCCGCTCCAGGCGATGCCGGTGATCTCGTGGAAGCCAGGCGCGCTCAGGCGATGACCGCCCGAGGGACGCGTAATGATCGACTTCGCCTCCATGTAGAAGGAAAATTCGCGCGCCGTGCCGTCGGGCAAGAGATCGGTGTATTTCGAGGTCTCTTCGCGCGAATAAGTTGGCTCCGCGGTCACGTGCAGACGGCGCAGCCACTTCACGCTCATATTGCCTTCGAAGCCCGGCAGGAACAGCCGCAGGGGATAGCCCTGCTGCGGACGCAAGCGCTCGCCGTTCTGGCTGTAGACCAGAAGGGCGTCCTCGAGGCATTTCTCGATCGGAATGCTGCGCGTCAGCGCGGCGGCGTCAGCGCCTTCGGCGACGACCCATCTGGCGTCCGGTTTCAATCCGGCCTCCTGGAGCACGAGCTTCAGGCTCACGCCGGTCCATTCGGCGCAACTCACCAGACCCACGAGGTCCGATGCCGTCTTGCCATAGGGCTTGGTGTAACCGGGATTGCCGGAGCATTCGAGGAAGTGGATGCGCGACTCCGACGGGAAGCGCCTGAGATCGTCCATCGTGAAGATCAGGGGCCGTTCGACGAGGCCGTGCAGCATCAACCGATGCTGCGCCGGATCGATGGTCGGAACACCGCCATGATGCCGCTCGTAGAACAATCCATTCGGCGTGATGATGCCGTCGAGCTCCCGCAATGGCGTCCGGCTGGAAGCCGATATGTACTGCTTAAGAGTCTTCGAGATGTTCTTGACGACGTCCTTCTCGAACGGTGACGGCGCGCCATAGGGCTGGGCTCCCATCGGCTCGCCCGGTGCCTTCATCCATTCGGGAATGTTGGGCGGAAGGTTATCCGTTTCCGCCGCGGCCGACGCACCAGCGCCCAGAACGGCGCCGCCCGCCACCGCGGTGCCGCCTTGCAGGAAGCGACGGCGTGTTGTTCTCGCGGGTTTTCCGGCGGCGTCGATCGTGCTGCTCATTGCGGATCCTCGGCTGAAGCGCGACCCGCATCAAACCCTCCGCGAAAGGCGTTTGCAATCCGCACCTATTTCAAAAACAGGCGATTTCGACCAGGACTGGTCTAGATCAGCCAGCCGCGACAGTCATTCTGTTCTTCGCGATGCAAGACAGCTCCCAGTTTCACTCGCCTGGTGCGATCGCGTTACTCGGCGTCGGGCGGTCGGTGATCTGCTGTCCGAACAGGCTGCCGATCAGCTCGACCGCAGTGCGCGCGGTGCGACCGCGCTCGTCCAGGAACGGATTGAGCTCGACGATATCGACCGATCCGACCACGCCGGAATCATGAAGCAGCTCCATGATCAGATGCGCCTCGCGATAGGTCGCTCCGCCCGGCACCGTGGTGCCGACTCCCGGCGCCACACACGGATCGAGGAAATCGACATCGAAGCTGACATGGAGCACGCCATCGCTCGCCTTGACGCGCTCGATGACGCGCCGGATCAGCACAGCGACGCCGAACTCGTCAATCTGGCGCATGTCGACAACCCTGATCCGGCGTGTGCGCATCAATTCCCTTTCGAGCTTGTCGATCGAACGCGCGCCGAACAGGTCCAGCCTGTCGGGATCAATCGAGGCGCGCGGATCATCGCCGAGCAATCCGTCGAGGCCGGGCTCGCCACACAAGAACGCCGCCGACATGCCGTGCATGTTGGCGGTGATCGTCGTCTCGGGCGTGTTGTAATCGGCATGGGCGTCGAGCCAGAGCACGAACAGCTCGCGTCCGCGTTCCTGCCAGTGGCGCGCCATGGCATTCACCGAGCCCATCGACAATGTGTGATCGCCACCGAGGAAGATCGGCAACGCCCCGGTCTGCGCGATCTCATGGCCTCTGCGGCTCAGCAGACGCGTCCAGCGCTGGATTTCGCGATAGTGATTGGCTTTTTCGGGCGGCCGGTCAGCGAGGTCCCCGACCTCCGCAACGGAGAGATCGCCGTAGTCGACAACTTCGAAATCAAGGCTTTCGAGCAAAGCCGCAAGCCCGGCGGTGCGCAGCGCCGCAGGGCCCATCAAGGTGCCGCGCTGCGAAGCTCCCATGTCGATGGGCGCGCCGAGCAAGGCGATGCGCCGGGCTCGATCCGGCATGGTCCGATCGGTCACGGCAGTCTCCTGACATCCACAAGGTCGTGGCAGCCTAGCAGAGATTCGTACCCGTCGTTTCACGGGTATTTCTCGGTGAAAAGACGCCGCGAGAGAAGCCGCCCGGAACAAAACCCCGCACGCCGCATTTCCCTTGCAAGGCCGGCACCCGCCGTACATTACGGCGCCTGTCGCGGATAGCCAAAGGTCTTCGGACCCGCTGTTCAAAACGAGCGCTCGCGCGGATAGCCAAAGGTGCCGGCCTCATTACTTCGTCAGAAGCGGAGTTTACGAATTTGAGCACCGAAATTCCGCAGCCCCCGTCCCAGCCCGGCATGGCCGAGCGCGCCATCGACGCGGCGGCAGACGTCTCTCATACGATCGGTGAGGTCGCGGGAGGCTTGCGCGCCGCTGTCGACCGCTTGACGCAAGTCATCGACGAAGCTCGAAAGCCGGGTAAACCGCTCTCGACGGTCGCCGCAATCACACGCGAAGCGCCGCTCGCGAGCCTGTTCGTCGCCTTCCTGTTCGGGGTTGCCATCGCCCGCCGGCGTTAGCAATGAAGCCCGCGTGATGTGAGTCAGCTAGGCAGCGCTGACGGCTTCGAGCTCGGCCGGCAGGAATTGCCTCTCGAACGCCTCGGCAGGCATCGGGCGGCCGAAGAAATATCCCTGCCCTTCCTCGCATCCCATGCTGACCAGGAAGTCGGCCGTGGCACGGTTCTCGATGCCTTCCGCCACGACAGTGAGCCCGAGCTGCTTGCTGAGACCGATGGTCGAGCCGACGATCGCGGCGTCGTCGGAATCGGCGAGCAGGTCAAGCACGAACGACCGGTCGATCTTGAGCCCGTCGAGCGGAAACTTCTTCAGATAGCTCGGGCTCGCATAGCCCGTGCCGAAATCGTCGAACAGAACGCGGACGCCGAGCTGCTGGATCCGCTCGAACATGTCGAGCACGCGGCTTTCGTCATGCAGCAGGATATCCTCTGTGACTTCTCTACGCCTTGGCGACGCCGGCGCAGTCTGGAACGACGGTACCGCCTGAGCGACGGCCTGTCGCTGACGTCGGCCTGAGCGGGCGTGCGGTTCTTTCTGGCGGACGATCTTCAAGCCGATCTCGGCGTAGCCGTCCCCTTGAGCTACCGGGCTCCAGACAACGAGCGCCGCAGCCCGCGCTTCCTCTTCACCCTCTCGAGCGCATTCCGGCTCTGCCCCGAACGCGGAGGGGTGGCTGCCTCTAGCCGCCGCGCTTTGATCGCACCCGGCATGCGGCCCTTTTTGGCCTTGCTCACAGGCTTGCCTAAATTTAATCCCGTAACCTGCTCACGATCGCTCGATCCGGGGGCTTCCAATGACCATTTTCAGACGAAAGTGATTGGGACGGAACCATGAAGAGGGTGTTTGCAATCCTGGCCTTTCTCTGCGTGCTCGGCGTCGGCCAGTATTTCGTGGTCAGCCGGCTCGCGATCCGACATGACGTTTTGACCCTGTTCGATGCCTCGCGCCAACGGCCGATCTCGGTCGAAATCGCGGTGCGGCGCGACTACGAGACCAAGGCCAATCTCGGGCTCTGGAAGCTCCCGCTCGCCATCATCAGCAACGGCAACACCGTCAAGGCGACCGAGTATTCCTTCCTCGCCAACGTGCTCGCGGCGCGCGGTTATCTCGTTGCCAGCATCCAGCAGGACCTGCCGAGCGATCCGCCGTTGATGACCCATGTCGGTCAGCAATATGTCGGGCGGCGCGAGGTCTACATCCGCTGCGAGGCCAACATCCTTTTCACCCTGGCCGAACTGAAGCGACGGCAGGAAAACACCGACTACGACCACATCACCATCGTCGGCCATTCCAACGGTGGCGACGTCTCGATGTATGTCGCCCATCAGCACCCGGAGATCGTGTCGAAGGTGATCACGCTCGACAATTTGCGGGTGCCCTTCGTGCTCAGCGACAACCTGAAGATCTTGTCGTTCCGCTCCAAGGATCCGCATTTCCAGACCGACCCGGGCGTGCTGCCGACGCCTGAAGAGGCCAAAGCGCGCGGCATCGACATCGTCCATACCGGTGCGCAGCACACCGAGATGAGCGATCGCGGTCCCGATGCGGTCAAGGAGAAGATCCAGGCGACACTCGACCGCTTCCTGCGTGACAGTGCCAGCAGCTCGCTCGCGCCGGCTGACACCAGAAGCCCGATGATCATGAACCCCGGCGACTACTAGCCGGGCCCCTTTGCGGCAGATCAAGGCAGCTCCAGGCTGGCGACGCTAGGAAGGGCCTCACCATCCCGGAGAGGCACGTGTCGCACACCATCGAAAGCCTCGATACGAAACGTCTCGAGACGGCAGGCCTTGGCCTGCCAGCTGCGAGCACACGGGCAATCGCGCGGCATCTCTATCGTGCGACCCGCAAGCTGCTGCGGTCGATCATCGCCCGCATCGATCTCTCGCAATTTCCGGGATCGTGCTGCGGCTGAGCGCGGCGTCACGCAGGATCAATTTGCGGTCACGCGGCGCACACCGGAACTCAGGACTTTCCCTTGCCGGGCTGCATGAAACTGCCGGTCATCTGGCGCATGTGGTCGCCGGCGCTGGTGAACTGGCTGCGCAGGAAGTCGGACTGGATTCGCATCGCTTCCTGAAGGTCGGTGGCATGCACGAGCTTGCGCGCGTGCTCGAACGCCGACTTCATGTTCTGCTCGGTGAACGCGAGCGCCTGCTTGGACACTTCGGTACCCGCTCCGGGAACCGACGTCATCGATTTGGTGGCAGCTTCGAAAAACATGCCGAATGCCTGTTCCGCCTGATCGATCGTCTTTTCGGCCAGGTCGCGCAGTTCGGCCGGAACTTCGAGCTTCGGTTCGATCATGGTCATACTCCTCCCCGTTTTTCCCAACTGAATACCACACTTGCCGGACCGCATTCCAGCGGCAGCCTGGGGGACAAACGTCGCCCGGCGGTCCGGCTCCGGCCGGAAAACGAGGGACGAGGCGTAAGGCCGGCGCGCGGCCGGGGTCAGGACAGGGGGTGCTCGGGAAGGGTTTCTTCGGTGCCGAGGTCTTCGACCAGCTTGATGACCTCGAAACGCTGTCGAGGCGCGAGCTTCAGGAACGCGCGAAGCAGACGCAGACTTTCAACGGTGCTGCTTGCAGGCGCGCCGAGCTTAAGGTGCAGTTCAGCGGCGAAATTGAGGTTTTTCATCTCGCACCTATGACAAGCATCGGCCCTCGTGATCAGACGTCGAGGTCTCGTTCGAGAACCGAACACCATGACCGGACGCCATGGTGACCCTGAGCTCTCGGCCGGGGCACCCGGTGGGTTAACACGCTGAACCACATATCCACACGGACTGGCTCAACCGAACAGGTTGCAACTATGTCAAGAAACAACCCTTCCAGCAAGCCCAACCGTCGCCGTAGCGCTGCTTCGTCCGCATCGCACCACGGCAATTCCGGATAACAGGAATATGGACCGTCGTCACCCACCTGCGTCAAGAAGCGGCATCACTCACGCACACGGCCTCGGTCGCTGTCAATCGGTGTGGCGTTTCGCCGTGTTTCCGGTGTGAATGAGGTCAGATTAAAGTTTCTTCAGCGTATACACGCAGTTGGCGAGTCCGACCTCGGCGGTTGTATCGTCGGCGAAATGAACGTCGAGCCTCGCAGCCGGCCTGCAGCGCCTTGATCCGTCCGCCAGTGAAGCCCCTTGGGCTGCTCGGCTTGGACGCGGTTCCCCGCACCAGGGTTTATCGGTCCGAAGATATCTCCGCCAATGAACCGTCGTTCAAGGTGGAACGACCAAGCGGTTGCGATGCGGCCACGCAGACCACGGGCGCCATGGCTGACGGACTTCTCGATTCGGGCGCGCCTCAGCACCAAAGGACGACAGAATGCTTTCCCGCTGCGATCTCATCAAGGGCGGCGCGGTCGCGCTTCTCACTTTCTCGATACAAGGCGCATGGGCGCAGGAGACCAGGATGAATCTGTTCAAGATCGTCACCATCAAGGACGAAATCGTCGTCGGATTGTCGGCGGAGGAGCTCCAGACGCTCGGCGGCAATGATGCGAGCGCGGTTGCGCACGCGCTGGCGCAGAAGGGCGATCTCACGGTCTGGCAGTACAACGTGCATCGCGGCCCGAACGGTGAATTGCAACAGGCGCCGACCGCGAAGATCGGGCTCTTGGCCAACGCGTCTCTCCGTGTCGAGCCCTACACGACGCCTTACCAGATTGTGCCGCATCCGTAACAAGCGGCCCGGGCGCGCCTGCGGCGAGACCCGCAGGCGCACCACTAGCCTCAACGCTGCTTGGCGCGCTGAGCCCGGCCTTCCGTCGCAAAGCCGTAGATCAGCGCCAGCCGGTCCAGGCATTCGCGAAAGCGCCGCGCGAAATAGTCGTTCCAGCGCTGGGTGCGAACAGCGCGCCGCTCCCCGATCTGATCCATGGTCAGCCCCAGCACCAGGACGTCGTGGACCAGCGCGGCGCCATCGGTACCGAGTTCGCGCTCGACCCGGTTCAGGCGCAGCACAGCCTGGCGCTGGTCCTCGGTAACGGGCTCGCGCGAGCGCGTGCCATCGACATATTCGCGCGTCGGATCCACCGCCTGGGGCCCGCGCTCCGCCCTCTCCCAGTCGCTCTGGAAGGCGCGCCCGCCGCGATATTGCGCCTCGTCGATCTGGTGATGCGCGTGCAACCGGCCGAGCGGATCACCTCGGACCGAGCGGACGACGACGATCTTCTCGCCGGCATCGAGCGCCAGCGGATTGTCGACCTCGACCTCCGCCACCTCGGCATTGAACGGCACCTCGCGCGAGCGCCGATCGTAGATTCCAGTCAATCTGTAGGACTTGTTGCGTCGTACACCTGCCACTCGGATACTCCTCGCAAATTGAATGAATAGCGGTCCCGTCAGGCGGCAGAGATCAGCCTCAGGACGACGGGACCGGCGACGCGAGCGGACGCGGCCTCAGACTTTCGCGTCAGGCGGGCATGCGGCGTGCAATAGCTGGAACCCCGCTGGCGCGGATGGCCGCAGAAGGCGATCGCCTCCCCGTCCTTGTCGCCACCATAGGGATAGCGGCAGTCGTCGCGCCCGAGTTCGCCCAGCGTGATCAGGCGGGGCTGGACGCCGACACAGCGCAACTTGACCCGCGCGGGCTTCATTGCGGATTTCGGTGGCAAGTTCAGGTTCGGCATCGCCGGACGGGGCGGCCCGATGAGACAGGCTCCTGACGGCAAGGACGGCACGATCGATGGACTCGTCATCCGCGCCGGTGCCGCGAGTCCCAGCCGCTTGGCGCGGCCGGCCACCGCGTTGCGTGTGTAAGCCGTTCCAAACCTTCCGTTTATCTGTCTTCCGATCTCCGCATAAGACATTCCCTTGAGAAAATAGTCGCGAAGCGCGTCGGAGTGCTCCGACGGCCAATGACCCGGTTCCATGCTGTTGTCCTGTGATGCGCCTCCTCCGATCGCTCGATCGCGAGGCGGAGATTACATTCCGTTATTCCGAAGCAACTGTCAAGCGACAATTCTGATATTCATAATTGCATCAATTCCGAATTTCGGATTACAAGAGGCGGGACGATGGGCAATCGAGGGAATCACCATGTTGGACGTTGCTATGATCGAGCGGGGCCTGGAGAAGACGGGCAAGAGCAAGGGCGGCCTCGCGGCCGCCATGGGCGTGCGGCCCGGCGCGGTGTCCGAGATCCTGGGCGGCGAGCGCCTGGTGAAGGCGTCCGAAATCATTCCGATCATGGAATATCTTGAGCTCAATCTCGCGCCGATCATGGGCCGCGTCGGAGCCGGCGCGGTGATCGAGCCCGATTATGAACAGGTTCCCCCGGAAGGCCTCGGCGATATCGCGCTGCCGTTCCCGATCATGGAAGAGACCGTCGCCTTCGAGATCGTCGGCGATTCGATGCTGCCCAAATACGAGAGCGGCGACGTGATCGTCGTCTACAAGGACCAGCGCCATCCGCTGTCGAGCTTCTACGGCGAAGAGGCCGTGGTCCGGCTCAAGACCGGCGAGCGCTATTTGAAGACCATCGAGCGGGGCAAATCCCCCTCCGTCGTCAACCTCACCAGCTTCAACGCCAAGCCGATCGTCGGCGTCAAGCTCGAGTGGGTCGGCGAGATCTGCCTGTCGATGCCCAAGGGCCAGCTCGAGCGGCTGCGCGCCAAGTCGGCACGCCCTCGCAAGAAGAGCAAATAGGCGTCGATTTCCGATTTCTGGAAATCAATCTTGACTTAATTCTGTTTTTCGGAAATACTCTGCCGCGCTCCCGACCACGGGCGCGGCAGGATCGTTTCATGCAGTATTTCGTCGTGATGATCGACTATGGGCGGCGCGGACGCGAGGCGGTCGTCGATCCCGAGATCACAAGGCGCGAGGTCATCTCCCGCGTCGCTTCGGGGGAATACCGAAACATCTCGTTCATCCACGAAATCGCGGAGAATTCGGTCGAAGACGTGACCGAGGCCATCCTGACCGAGGCCGCCCTCCCCCAGGTTCCGCCTGAAGAAGTCGACCTCCAGGCCACCCGCCTCGATCACGCCCGCGACCGGCGCAAGCACGAGAAAACGTGACGCAGGCCCAAACGGCCTGCGTCACTGCCCGGCCGGCGATCACACCGTGAGGACGGTCGAGCCCGTGGTCTTGCGTGCGGCGAGATCGGCATGCGCCTTGGCGGCGTCCTTCAACGGATAGGTCTGGTGCACCTCGATCTTGACTGCGCCGGACTTCACCACGTCGAACAGCTCGTTCGCCATCGCGACCAGGGCCTCGCGCTTGGCCGCGTAGGTGAACAGCGTCGGACGGGTGACGTAGAGCGAGCCCTTCTGCGCGAGCAGGCCGAGGTTGAGCGGCTCGACAGCGCCGGAGGACGCACCAAACAGCGCGGCAACACCGAGCGGCGCAAGACAATCCAGCGACTTCAGGAACGTATCCTTGCCGACGGAATCGTAGACCACCGGCACCTTCTTGCCGCCGGCGATCTCGTCGACGCGCTTCACGAAATCCTCGCGCGTATAGATGATCACATGATCGCAGCCGTGTGCCTTGGCGAGCTTTGCCTTCTCGTCGCTGCTGACGGTGCCGATCACCGTCGCGCCGAGATGCTTTGCCCACTGGCTCAGGATCAGGCCGACGCCGCCGGCCGCGGCATGGAGCAGGATGGTGTCGCCGGCCTTCACGCGATAGGTCTGCCGGATCAGATATTGGGTGGTGAGCCCCTTCAGCATCATTGCCGCCGCAGTCTTGTCGTCGACGCCGTCGGGCAGCTTCAACAGCCGGTCGGCCGGGATCAGCCGCGCCTCGGAATAGGCACCGAGCGGCGAGGCGCCATAGGCGACGCGGTCGCCCGGCTTCAGATCGGTGACACCCGAGCCGACTTCCTCGACGATCCCGGCCGCCTCGCTGCCAAGACCGCTCGGCAATTGTGCCGGATACACGCCGGAGCGATTGTAGATGTCGACGAAGTTGAGACCGACGGCAGTGTGACGGATGCGCGCCTCGCCGGGTCCGGGCTTGCCGACACTGACCTCCTCCCAGACCAGGACTTCAGGACCGCCGGTCTTGTGAAAGCGAATGGCATGCGTCATGGGCGTTGCTCCCTTATTGTTGCAGTGAAGGTCCGTGGAAAACGGATCGGCCAGTGAAATAGGAATTCGGTCGGCCCGTTACAGTACAGAGACGTAGCAAGAATGTCACAGCGAACGACAAAGGCGCGCAGTTCCGCCTCTGTTCGAAAGAGTTGATGACGGTCATGGTGCGCCCGGCGGTAGGTTTCGCACGGGGTTTGGTGGTCGCCTGCGAAGGAGAGCCGAGATGCCAGCTTATGTACAGCATCATCAGGATATCGAAATCGCGCCTGTGATTTGTCCCGCCTGCATGGGGTTCCTACCGATGTATGTCCGCGAGGTCGAACCGCATTGGGGCCTTGCCAGGATCGACTTCGTCTATGAATGCGCGGACTGCGGCGCCGAAGTCCGGCAGACCATCAGCAAGCCGGAGCTGCGGCACTGACCGCCGTCGGCGTCCCCCTCAAGTATTTGCGTTAAGCGGAAAAAACGCCGTCCGCGCGGGTCTGATGCCTCCCAAACGAGGCTTGTTCTTTGCCGGGAACGCAGGCAGAACAAGCCTCAAGCAGGACCTTTGGGAGCGCCCTTTCGTGGCTGAACAGAAGGCCTCGACCTCAATCGAGGCAGTGGAGAGCGGCCTCGCCGCGCAAGGCTATATCGCGAGCCGGCAGATCGCGACCGCCGTCTATTTGTCGCAGCAGATCGAGAAGCCGATCCTGGTCGAAGGCCCCGCGGGCGTCGGCAAGACCGAGCTTGCCAAGGCCATTGCGGCCTGGCGCGGCATGAAGATGATCCGCCTGCAGTGTTACGAGGGCCTCGACGAGGCCAAGGCGCTCTACGAGTGGAAATACGCCAAGCAGCTTCTCTACACCCAGATCCTCAAGGACAAGCTCGGCGAAGTCCTTGGCGGCGCGCAGACGCTGCATGACGCACTCAATCAGCTGCACGATTTCGGCGACGTGTTCTTCTCCAAGGAGTTCGTCGAGCCCCGGCCGCTGCTCCAGGCGCTGGAGCAGCCCGGCGGTTGCGTGCTGCTGATCGACGAGATCGACAAGTCGGACGCCGAGTTCGAATCGCTGCTGCTGGAAATCCTCTCCGATTTCCAGGTCACGATCCCGGAGCTCGGCACGGTCGCGGCGATCACGCCGCCGACGGTGATCCTCACCTCGAACAGCGAGCGTGACCTCGGCGACGCCCTGAAGCGGCGCTGCCTGCATCTGCATATCGGCTTCCCCGAGCAGCGGCTCGAAGAACGCATCGTCGAGAGCCGCGTCTCCGGCATCTCGCAGGCGCTGCGTCGGCAGATGGTCGGCTTCATCCACGAGATCCGCTCGCTCGACCTGAAGAAGCTGCCTTCGGTCAGTGAGACCATCGACTGGGCGCGCGTCCTGGTCCTACTTCAGGCCTCGGAGCTCGATACGGACATCGTCAAGGACACGCTCAATGTGCTCCTGAAGTACGAGGCCGACATAGAGGCAGCAACGCCGCAAGTTACGACCTTCATTGCCAAGGCGGCACGGTCCAACGTTTTCGGTTGACGCCGATGCGCGAGAACCTCCATCGTTTCTTTCGGGCGGCGCGCGGTGCCGGCGTGCATGTCTCGCCCGCCGAAAGCATCGATGCGATGCGCGCGGTCAAGCAGGTCGGCTTTTCCGACCGGGCCATCCTGCGCGATGCGCTGCTCCTGACGCTCGCCAAGTCGCAGGACGAGAAGCTCGCCCTCGGCGACTGCTTTGATCTCTTCTTCAGCCAACCAGAGCCGCGGCAGGGTCACCTCGAGGCCGACGACAACGACGACGCATCGCAGGACGCGGATCAGACGCCCTCACCCAGCTCGGCCAGTGAAGCAGGCGAAGGCCAGCCTTCCGAAGGATTGGGCCCGCTCGCGCAGATGCTGCTGTCGCAGGATCGCAACGCGATCGCAGCCGCCATCGCCAGCGCTTCCGGTGCGGCTTCGCTGTCCGACATCCGCTATTCGACTCAGCGCGGCATCTTTTCCAGCCGCATCCTCGACGCCATGGGCCTTCAGCGCCTGCGCGACGATCTCGACGCGCTCACCGCGGCCAATCCGTCGCTGGCCGAGCGTCTGCGCGGCGCGCTGGACGCGTTGCGCGAAGCAGTCCGCGACACCGTCTCGCAAGGCCTTGCGCTCTATGCCCGCGAGGAGGCCGAAAATCTCCGCAACGAGATCCTGCGCAATGCCCCGCTCGCCCGCATCGAGCGGCGCCAGGTCGCGGAGATGCGTGCGCTTATCCGCCAGATCGCGCGCCGCCTGCGCGAGCGCTACTCGAAGCCGCGTAAGCGCCAGCGCCGCGGCCATCTCGACGTGCGTCGCACACTGCGCCGCAACGCGGCCTGGGGCGGCGTGCCCTTCCTCACCACCTGGAAGCGCAAGCATCGCGATCGGCCGAAGATCGTTGCCATCTGCGACGTCTCCGGCTCGGTCGCGCAGGTCTCCGATTTCTTCCTGCTCCTGATCCACTCGCTGCACGAGGTGGTCGACGACGTCCACTCCTTCGCCTTCTCCTCCCATCTGATCGAGGTCAGCGAGATCCTGGAAAAGAAGTCGCCGGAAGAGGCGATGGCCGAGATCATGTCCAAGGTCGGCTTCGGCTCATCCGACTACGGCTCTTCGCTCGTCGATTTCGAGAAGGAGTTCATGAGCACGCTGACGCCGCAGACCACGGTGATCGTGCTCGGCGACGCCCGCAGCAACAATCTCGACCCGCGCGCCGACATCCTGCGCCGCATCTCCGAACGCTCGAAGCGCGTGGTCTGGCTCAATCCCGAAGGACGGCTCGCCTGGGGCTTCGGTGATTCCGAGATGCCGCGCTACGCGACCTTCTGCACTGTCGTGCGCCAATGCGCCACCGCACAGCAGCTCGAACGCGCCGTGTCCGACATCGTGGCGACTTATCAGTAGACGGCAATCACGTCCGTTGCTGGCGTCAGGCGGCAGTCAGCCCAGCTTGGACGAGGTTGCACTCCCGAAAGTGATGCGCAATTTCGTCGAGCGCGCGCTGCTCCCATTCCCGGGCCTGCGCGAGCCAGAACGCCCGTCGCTCCGAATCCAGCGCGGCGCGCTCTCGGCAGAGGAATTCCTGACTGCGAATTTCCACCAGCCTGTTCATGCACTCACACTCCTGTCGTGTGAAGCCAATCCCCCGCAGATCAACGTAGCAGAGTCCAGTCAGAGTCCAATCGCCCTCGCTTCACGATTTCTGTGCATATCGCGACGCGCAATGGGACAGTGATGCTTCCCGTGCACTGCGGTAACTCTCGCCGCAGGATCAAGCGCACATCATCAATTAGTGATCGGAGCTCGGGACGATTTTCGTGCGCGAGCCATCTTAACTGTTGTGGCGCAATGAAGTGCGGCAATTCGTGAAGAGAGGTTCTAAACAGCTTACCGAATTCCCGACTCATTGTCGTCGCATGGTGTTCATGCGGCGCCGCTAACAGGGGCGCGCGAACCTGGACTATCGCTTGAGGCAACATGAGCGACGACATCGACTTCGATCTTTCGCCGGACCAATGGGAAGCGCTGAAAGCGCTTCGCAACCCCGTGTCGAATGGTCGCCTCTCGAAGGCCTATCTCGTCGAAGGTCTCGTCAAGCTCGGTCTCGTTGTTGTCAATGACGGTGTACCTTCGATGACGCCAACCGGACGCAAGGTGCTGGTACGCGGATCGTGCCGGCTACTGGATCTCGTGGCGTGACGAGACTGTCCACGCGCAATGGCTCTGCATGATCGCCCGAAGAATAATCCTTTGCGTTCCTGCTGACAGCGCGTCGCGGGGACGAGTTCACCCCGCCAACGTAACGATCAAAGGTCCATTTCGGGTTGCGACGACCGTGTGCTCGTACTGAACGGTAGGCGCCCCGGGGCTGCTGTAGAGCGTCCATGGATCGTCATCACCGTTATCGGCCCACTCCGCGCCAAGCGACAGGAACGGCTCGACGGTGAACACCAGGCCATCGCTCATGATGCGGCGCTCGGAGCGATCGGGCCATGTCGCGATCTCCGTCGGCTCCTCGTGGAGCGACAAGCCGACACCGTGACTGGCCAGGTTCTTGACGAGCATGTAGCCGTTTTTCCGCGCAAACGTACCGATGGCCTGACCGATGCCGGCAATCGGTTTGCCGGCTCCGACCTGCCGCAGGCCCGTCCACATCGCCCGCCGACCATCCCTGCAAAGACGCTCGATCGAACGGGTGACGGGCGGAACGGCGAACGAAGCTCCCGTATCGGCAAAGAAGCCGCCCTTCTCGGCCGAGACGTCGATGTTGACGAGGTCGCCACGCTCGATCCGCCGGGCACCCGGGATGCCATGAGCGATCTCTTCGTTCACGCTGATGCAGGTTGCGCCAGGAAAGGCATAGGCCAGTTCCGGCGCCGAACGCGCTCCACCGGCCTCAAGGAGCTCTCGCCCGATCCGGTCGAGTTCGGCGGTGGTCATGCCGGGCTCGAGGGCCTTCCCCATCGCCTCAAGGGCATTGGCGACGATACGCCCGACCTCTTTCAGACAAATCAGATCGTGCTCATTCGAGATTGTCATATCAGGCTCTTGCGAAAGCCGGGACATAGCTGTTGCGATGCCGACTTGCAAACGGAAGAGCGCACGCAAGAATCTCCGATTATGCGGCGCCCTGGATGACTTCCAGGACCAAGCCGCGACAATCTGGCACGGTTGTTGCTCCTTTTTGACGTCCAAGACGCGTCAAACCGGGGGAGCCCACCATGTCGACCATCACCGCGGCACCTACCGCCGAGCCGAAGCCGCTCTACACCTCGCTGTTCGTCCAGGTCCTCGCCGCGCTGGTGCTAGGCGTCATCCTGGGGATGGGCGTTCCGGACTTCGCGATCGGGCTCAAGATCCTCAGCGATGCCTTCCTGAAGCTGATCTCGATGATCGTGGCCCCGATCGTGTTCTGCGTCGTCGTGCACGGCATTGCCGGCGCCGGCGACCTCAAGAAGGTCGGCCGGGTCGGCGTCAAGGCGCTGGTCTATTTCGAGGTAATGACGACGGTCGCGCTCGTGGTCGGCCTGCTGCTCGCCTATCTCTTCGGCCCCGGCCACGGCATGAACATCGATCCCTCGACGCTCGACGCCAAGGCGCTCAACACCTATGCCGACAACGCCCACAAGCTGTCCGGCGGCGGCATCGGTGCGTTCCTGATGAACGTGATCCCCAGCACCTCGTTCGATGCGCTGTCGCGCAACGACGTGCTCCAGGTGCTGTTCTTCGCGGTCCTTTTCGGTGTCGGCCTTGCGCTCGTCGGCGGCGAGAAGGGCGCGCTGGTCACGTCGATCATCGACGCGGCCTCCACCGTGCTGTTTCGGGTCATGGGGCTGATCGTGCGGGTCGCGCCGCTCGGCGTGCTCGGCGCGGTCGCCTATACCGTCGGCAAATACGGCGTCGGCTCACTGAAGCAGCTCGTCTCGCTGGTGATGCTGTTCTACGTCTCGGTCGGCATCTTCGTGCTGGGCGTGCTCGGCGGCGTGATGGCGCTCGCCGGAATCAACATCCTCAAATTCCTCGCTTACTTGCGCGAAGAGCTGACCATCGTGCTCGCGACCGCGTCCTCCGATGCCGTGCTGCCGCAGATCATGAAGAAACTGGAGCGGATGGGCGTGAAGGATTCCGTGGTCGGCCTCGTCATCCCGACCGGCTATTCCTTCAACCTCGACGCTTTCTCGATCTACCTGACGCTCGCCGTCGTCTTCATCGCGCAGGCGACCAACACGCCGCTGTCCTTCGGCGACCTCCTGCTGGTGCTCGGCGTCTCGCTGATCACGTCGAAGGGCGCGCACGGCGTGCCGGGTTCGGCGATCGTGATCCTGGCAGCGACGCTCAACGCGGTGCCGAGTATTCCCGCCATCGGCCTCGTGCTGGTGCTGTCGGTCGATTGGTTCATCGGCATGGCCCGCGCCCTCGGCAACCTCATCGGCAATTGCGTGGCGACTGTCGTGGTCGCCGCCTGGGAAGGCGATCTCGACCGCGCCAAGGCGGCCAAGGTACTGGAGGGTGGCGAGCTGGTCGACGTGACCGCGGGTTAGCGCCCGTCATCCCATTGGAGGAGTGGCGCTCCATACGCCCTCCCCCAGACGGACAGGAAGCGCGGAAACCAGGAGTGCGCCACGGCGCCTTTATACGCCCAGGTGCGATACTTCAGGCCCTGCTCCGAGATCAGCTCCTGATAGCCGCCATGGACCTCGGTCGCGGTCCGAATGTCCTTCAATATCCCCTGCGCGCAAGCCCGATAGGTATCGCTCCCTGAGGCTTCATCGAAGTCCAGCATCCGATCCGCGAATTCGACGTTGAATGTCGGCCACGACGAACGCCCCTGATAGGCCGGCGCCGCGATCTTGTGGATCATCTTGTTCCGTGGATTATCCGCGGACACCAGGAAGTGGAACGTACTGGGGATGCGAAATCGCGGCTCGGCGATGATCAGATCCGTCGTAGCCGCAAACAGCGCCCGCTCGCTGGCATCGTTCATGTTCCAGAAACCGCGATGCACGCTGACGAAATCCAGGGCCACCAAGGACACCGGCGCGCCCGCCGGGCCGTCAAGCGAATGCCTGATATAGCCGTCCTTGCCGAACAAACGGAGCAGATCTCGCTTGTACTGCGCAAGGTCGCGACCGAGCAGCCGCTTCAGTTCGTTCTCGTCGACGATCCCGAGCTGCACGCCCCACACGAACGTCGTGTAGACGCAGGCGTTGGTGACGAAGCGCCTGCGCTCGGCCCGCGTATCCGTTGCCGCAGAGCGAGGCCCCCCGGCATCGCACAGCAAATACCTGGTACCGTCAGTGTCGAACGGCTCAAGCTCGCTCGCGAGCTGAAGGATCGCTCGCTTCAGGTCGACGCCATATTCGGCCAGCAGCAGGCGGCCGGCATGTGCGCATTGCGACATCGCCAGATAGGAAGACGCTCTCTCGTCGGCACCTATCATCTGCTTGAGACCGGCGAGAATGCCGAGCAGCGTATCAGAGGGCCGCGAGAAATAATTCACGCCGAGGTACCGCCCGCGTCCCGCAGGAACGATGGTCGTCGTGACCACGTCGGCGCGAACCGCCTCCAGCAAGAGGCGAACGCTCTTTTCAAGCAGGCGAGCCCGACGGACCGCGTCCTGCGCATCCATGATGGTTTCAGGGTCGAGGACGTCGGGGTAAAACCAGGCGAAGTCGCGCGGGTAATAGGCGGAGGCGTGCGGCGCTCCCGTGACGAGGAAGGCCTCGGTCACCGAAAAGGCACTGTCCATCGAATGCCGGTAGAGATCCTCGATGTCCGACAACGCATGATGCGATTGTCTCAGGAAGCGATCACCGAGAAAATTGACCGCCTGAAGCGCGTTAGCGACGAAGGTCGCAGCCATCCCCTGGTAGAACCGGTTCTCACGCTGTGATGGAAAAGAGATGTCGCTGTTCATATGCGTCAATCGGCTGATGTCTCGTGACCCCGTGATGGCGGCCACCATTTTAAACATGACTGATTAAACATGACTGATTCGTATCTCTACCCGGTGACTTGCGGGCTTCAGGCTATCAGTTCGCGCCGGCACGGCCCTCCTGCGGCCTGAAATTCTCGATCACCCGCAGCAGCACGCGCGCGCCGGCGTCGACGTCGGCGAGCTCGACGTGCTCGTCCGGGTGGTGGCTGATGCCGCCGCGGCAGCGGACGAAGATCATGCCGACATCGGCGATATCGATCATCGCCATGCCGTCGTGCCCTGCCCCGCTCGGCAGCTCGAACACTGACGCGCCTTCGGCAGCGATCGCCTGCGCAATCTGGTCCTTCAGCCAGGGTGCGCAAGGCGCGGTGCGGTTCTCGTGAGTGACGTCTAGCTGAAGCGCCAAATTCCGGCGCTTGGCGATGGCCTCGATTTGCCGGACGACGTCGGCGACCGCGCGTTTACGATGCATGTCGGTCGGCGCCCGCATGTCGATGGTGAACGACACTTCGCCCGGGATGACATTGGTCGCACCTGGCCTCGCCTGGATATAGCCGACGGTGCCGACCAGCCCGCCCGCGTCGGTGCGGCAAAACTGCTCGATCGCGCCGATGCATTCGGCCGCGCCGGCGAGCGCATCACGGCGCAGCGCCATCGGCACGGTGCCGGCATGACCGGCCATGCCGGTCAGCCGCGCAGCGAGCCGTGTCGCGCCCGCAATCGCAGTGACGACCCCGACGGGCAGGTTCTGGGCTTCCAGCACCGGGCCCTGCTCGATGTGCAATTCGAGATAGGCGAGCAGTTCGCGCCGGGCCCGCGCGGCCGCGCCGATGTGATCGGGATCGAGGCCGAACGCGACGAGCGCATCGCGCATCGACACGCCGTCGCGGTCGCGCGTGTTCAGCACGCTCTCGTCGAAGGTGCCCGCCACCGCCCGACTTCCGAGCAGCGTCGAGGCGAAACGTACCCCCTCTTCATCGGCAAAGCCGATCACCTCGATCGCGAACGGCAGGCGCTTGCCGCGGCGCTTGAGATCGGCGACGCAGGCGATCGCCGTGATCACGCCCAGCGGCCCGTCCCATTTACCGGCATCGCGCACCGTGTCGTAGTGCGAGCCGAGCATCAGGCAGGGCGCCCCCGGCTGCTCGCCTTCGTAGCGTCCGCAGACATTCCCGATCGCATCGAGATGCGCGCTCATGCCGGCTTCGCGCATCCAGCCCAGGATGAGATCGGCGGCGCTGCGCAGCTCGTTGGTGAGGTAGATGCGGGTGAGCCTGTCGCCGTCTTCCGAGATCGCGGCGAGCTCGTCGATCCGTCGCACGATCTCCTCGCCGAGCGATGCATTCTGAACGGCGTTACCAGCAACCATCTCGGCGAGCTTCCCATTTGTTGGGACCGCGGCGGCGGTCCTGGCGGCAATCGATACAAGTTCGGTGCCAGCAAAAAATCACGAACGCGGTCCCGATCCGCGCGTGGGTAGCACGAATGCATGTTGCCGGCAGATCGTCTCCGCCATGGACACAAACGAGCTGGCCTAGTTGCTCAACTCCATTGCATACAAGTTCTAGATTTTGCTTAAAAATTAATCTGACGATTTACTCAGCAGGATTCTGCTAATTTATAAACACAATATTTTTCAATGACTTCAGGTCCATTGACCACTCCATGGCCTCTGGCACGAAGCTTGCGACATCTTATCCCCAGGCTCCGCCAGACCGGCGCGGCCGCGAGATTAAGGCGGGACATCCGCCAAGGGGAGCGAGCAATGGATTTCGGCAAGATTTCACGACGTCATTTGTTGCAGGGCGGCGCGGCCCTGACCCTCGGTGCGGCAGCGGGCCTCCGTCCCGCCTTCGCGGCCGATACCACCATCGGCTTCATCTATGTCGGCTCGCGCGATGACTACGGCTACAACCAGGCGCATGCGCAGGGCGCGGCGGCACTGAAGAAAATTCCGGGGCTGAAGGTCGTCGAGGAAGAGAAGGTGCCGGAGACCGACGCGGTCGAGAAGACGATCGAGTCCATGATCAACCTCGACGGCGCCACCCTGCTCTTCCCGACCTCGTTCGGCTACTACAACCCGCACATGATCAAGATGGCCACCAAGTTCCCGAAGCTGCGCTTCGAGCACTGCGGCGGCCTGTGGAGCGACAAGGATCCGAAGAACGCCGGCAGCTATTTTGGCTATATCGACGAGGCCCAGTACATCTCGGGCATCGTCGCCGGCTACACCTCCAAGAGCGGCAAGCTCGGCTTCGTTGCCGCCAAGCCGATCCCGCAGGTGCTGCGCAACATCAACGCCTTCGCGCTCGGCGCCAGACTCGCCAATCCCAAGGCCACCACCCAGGTTATTTTCACGGGCGATTGGTCGATGCCGGTCAAGGAGGCCGAAGCCACCAACAGCCTGATCGATCAGGGCGTCGACGTGCTCACCTGCCACGTCGACGGTCCGAAGACCATGGTCGAGAACGCGGCGCGCCGCGGCGCCTTCGTCTGCGGTTATCACACCAACCAGTCGCCGCTGGCGCCGAAGGCATATCTCACGGGCGCCGAGTGGAATTGGGAAGCGCTCTATCCGAAGTTCGTCAAGATGATCGCCGCCGGCGAAAGCATCCCGAACTTCTATCGTGGCGGACTCAAGGAAGAGATCGTCAAGACCTCGCCCTACGGTGAGGCAGTCTCCACCGAGGCGCGAAAGCACGCCGACGAGGTCAAGGCCAAATTCCTGTCGGCGGAGGGCTACGCCATCTTCAGGGGCGGGCTGGTCGACAACAAGGGCAAGATAGTGATCGCAGCCGGCACCGATCGCGGCCAGAAGGATCCTGAGCTGGAGAAGATGGACTACCTGGTCGAAGGCGTGATCGGAGCGACTTCGTGACAACGGAAGCCGCGGATTCCACTGAAGCGGCCGGGACAGTTGCCCCGGCCGCCGGTCCCGGCTTTGTCCAGCGCCACGGCGCGACAATCGAATACATCCTGATCCCGGGCGCGGCGCTGGCCGGCGCGCTCGTGGTCTTCGGCATCTTCGTCGCGATGTTCGGCAAGAACCCGCTCGATCTCTATTTCTATATGTACTACGGCGCTTTCGGCACCTGGTTCTCCTGGCAGAACACGTTGACGCGTGCCGCGCCGCTGATCCTCACCGCGCTCTGCACCGCACTGCCGGCACAGCTCGGCATGGTCATCATCGGCGGCGAAGGCGCGCTCCTGATCGGCGCGCTGTCGGCGACCAGCGCCGCGCTGGCGCTTCAGGGCATGCCGCCGCTCGTCGTCCAAATTGCCATGGTCATCGGCGGCGTGATCGGCGGCGGCCTGTGGATCATGCTGTCGGGCGCGCTGCGCCAATATCGCGGCGTCAACGAGACCATCTCGAGCCTGCTGCTCGTCTACATCGCGCTCGCGATCCTCAATCATCTCGTAGAGGGGCTGATGCGCGATCCCGCCAGCCTCAACAAGCCGTCGACGCGCGAGATCGGTGCCGCCAACATGATCGGCACCATTCCCGGCACCGACGTGCATTGGGGTCTCGTCTTCGGCCTGATCGCCGCGATCGCTGCCTACGTCCTGATCTATCACACCGTGTTCGGCTTCGCCGCGCGGGTCGCCGGCGGCAACATCCGCGCCGCAAAGATCGTCGGCCTCGGCGTCAGCAAGCTGATCCTGACCGTCTGCTTCCTCGCCGGCGGCGCCGCGGGCCTTGCCGGCATGGTCGAGGTCGCCGCTGTGCAGGGACGCACCAACGCCAACCTTGCGGCGGGCTACGGCTTCACCGGCATTCTCGTCGCCTTCCTCGCCCGGCAGAATCCGCTCGCGATCATTCCCGTCGCGATCCTGCTCGGCGGCATCAGCGCCAGCGGCGGCCTGCTGCAGCGCCGTCTCGGATTGCCCGACGCATCCGTTCTGGTGCTTCAGGGCATCATCTTCGTCTTCGTGCTGGCCAGCGATGCGCTTTACGGCCGCATTGGATTTTTGAAGGGAAAATCCTGAGATGGCAGACGGATCGATCGGACTCTGGACTGTCCCCCTCGCCGTGCTCGGCGGCGCCATCCGCGTCTCCACGCCGTTCCTGTTCGTGAGCCTGGGCGAATGCATCACCGAGCGCTCCGGCCGCATCAATCTCGGCCTCGAGGGCACGCTGGTGACGGGCGCGATGAGCGCCTACGGCATCTCCTACCTCACGGGCTCGCCCTGGCTCGGCGTGCTCGCCGCCGGCATCACTGGTGCACTGCTGGGCGCATTGCACGCCGGTATCTGCTCGCTGCCGCGCGTCAACGATATCGCGGTCGGCATCGCGCTGATGCTGTTCGGCACCGGCCTTGCCTTCTATCTCGGCAAGCCGCTGATCGAGCCCACCGCTCCGCGCTTGCCCGCGATCGATTTTGGCTGGTGGAGCGACGTCCCCCAAGTCCGCGCCGCGCTACGCGTCAACGTCCTGTTCCTGATCGGCGTCGCGCTCGCGCCGATCCTCTATTGGGCCTTCCGCACGACGCGCTGGGGCCTCTTGATCCGCACCGCCGGCGAGAGCTCTGACGCCGCGCGCGCAATGGGCCATTCCGTGCTGCTGATCCGCCTGCGCGCGACCATGGTCGGCGGCTTCCTCGCCGGCATCGGCGGCTCGTTCCTGTCGCTGTTCTATCCCGGCAGCTGGAATGAGGGCCTGTCCTCCGGCCAGGGCATCACCGCCGTGGCCCTCGTGATCTTCGCGCGCTGGGATCCCCTGCTCTGCCTATGGGCCTCGCTCGCCTTCGGCGGTGCCGCGGCCTTGGGCCCTGCACTGCAATCGGTCGGCGTCACCTCCGGCTATCACCTCTTCAACGCCGCGCCCTACATCCTGACGCTGGCGATCATGATCATCACCTGCTCGCCAAAACGCACGCTGACCGGAGCCCCGGCCGAATTGTCGATCACCCGCTAGAGAGCGAAATCATGCCCGAGCGCTATATCAAGTCCGAGCCCTACGCCTGGCCCTACAACGGCGATCTCCGCCCGGAGAACACCGCGCTCATCATCATCGACATGCAGACCGATTTCTGCGGCATCGGCGGCTATGTCGACAAGATGGGCTACGACCTCTCGCTGACGCGGGCGCCGATCGAGCCGATCAAGGAGCTGCTCGCGGCGATGCGCGCGCAAGGCTTTCACATCATCCATACCCGCGAGGGACATCGCCCCGATCTCTCCGACCTGCCCGCCAACAAGCGCTGGCGCTCGCGCCAGATCGGCGCCGGCATCGGCGATCCCGGTCCCTGCGGCCGCATCCTGGTGCGCGGCGAGCCCGGCTGGGACATCATCGAGGAGCTTAGCCCGCTGCCGGGCGAGCCCATCATCGACAAGCCCGGCAAGGGCTCGTTCTGCGCCACCGACCTGGAGCTGATCCTGCGCGTGCGCGGCATCGAGAACATCGTGCTGACGGGCATCACGACCGACGTCTGCGTTCACACCACGATGCGCGAGGCCAACGACCGCGGCTTCGAATGCGTCCTGCTACACGATTGCTGCGGCGCGACCGACAAGAGCAATCACGACCATGCACTGAAGATGATCAAGATGCAGGGCGGCGTGTTCGGCGCGGTCTCGACGTCGGACGCCTTCATCGGAGCGATTTCGTGATCATCGGCGACACGCCGCCGCCAGCAGGCGCCTTCGGCGTCGACGCCATCGCCATGACCATGCGCTTCGGCGACTTCCTCGCGCTCGACAATGTCGAGCTGAAGGTGCGGCCGGGCTCGTTCCACGCGCTGCTCGGCGAGAACGGCGCCGGCAAGTCGACGCTCGTCAAATGCATCATGGGCTATTACCACGCAACCGAAGGCGACATCCTGGTCGGCGGCCGCGAGCAGGCGATCGCAAATCCAAAGGACGCCCACGCGCTCGGCCTCGGCATGGTCTACCAGCATTTTACCCTGGTGCCGGCCATGACGGTCGCCGAAAACCTCGTGCTGGCCCGCGACGATGTGCCGGCCGTGGTGAACTGGCCGAAGGAGATGAAGGAGCTCGAGGCTTTTCTGGCCCGGATGCCGTTCAAGGTGCCGCTCGCAGCCAAGGTCTCCGACATCTCCGCCGGGGAGCGGCAGAAATGCGAGATCCTCAAGCAGCTCTATCTGAGGCGCCGCTTCCTGATCCTGGACGAGCCGACCTCGGTGCTGACGCCGGCAGAGGCCGACGAAGTGCTCGGCATGCTCCGCGACATGGTCGTCAAGGACGAGCTGACCATCCTGATGATCACGCACAAATTCCGCGAGGTCATGGCCTTCGCCGACGACGTCACGATCCTGCGCCGCGGCAAGCTCGCAGGTGCCGGCAAGGTTTCCGAACTCACACCGGATGCGATGGCGCGAACCATGATCGGCGCCGAAGAACTGACCGTGCAGCCGCCGCGCACCGGCGAAGCCGGCCAGGCCCGGCTGGAATTGGCAAAAGTCTGCGCGCTCGACGACTCAGGCGCCATCGCCGTGCACGACGTCTCACTCACGGTCCGCGCCGGCGAGATCGTGGGCATTGCCGGCGTCTCCGGCAATGGCCAGCGCCAGCTGGTCGAGGTGTTGGCCGGCCAACGCGAGGCGGAGGGCGGGGAAGTCCGCGTCGCCGGCGATTCCTATCACGCCAGCCGCGAGGAGATGCGCCGCCACAAGATGTCGCTCCTGCCCGAGGAGCCGCTCAGGAACGCCTGCGTCGGCGGCATGAGCGTCGCCGACAACATCGCCTTCCGCGAATTCGACCGTGCGCCCTTCGCGAGCGGCGGCTGGTGGCTCAACCGCGGCGCCTTCCGGGACGATGCGAAGAAGAAGATCGCGCAGTACAAGATCAAGACCCGCACGCCCGACACGCCGATCGCGGCGCTGTCGGGCGGCAACGTCCAGCGCGCCGTGCTGGCGCGCGAGCTTGGCGGCAACGTCGAGGTCCTGATCGCGGCCAATCCCTGCTTCGGCCTCGACTTCGCGGCGGTGGCGCAGATCCACGCCGAGATCATGGCCGCCCGCAACCGTGGCGCCGCCGTGCTGCTCGTCAGCGAGGACCTTGACGAATTGCTCGAACTCTCCGATCGGCTGGTGGTGATGTTCCACGGCGAATTCGTGTATGAAGCACGAACCAGCGAAGCCGATCTGACCGTGGTCGGCCGGCATATGGCGGGGCATTGACCAGGGACGAGCGATGAGCGGCGGATCCGAGCGCGACGAGCACTTCCTCCGCCTGTCCTTCACGGTCGCGCGCCGCTCCCTCACCCATGGCAACCATCCGTTCGGCTGCGTCGTCGTCGATGCCGATGGCAAGGTGCTGATCGAGACCGAGAACGGCTACATGCCCGACCACGACGGCACTGCGCATGCCGAGCGCCTCGCGGCCACGCAAGCCTGCCGTAGGCTCGACCGCGAGGTGCTGGCGAAGGCCACGCTCTATTCCTCCGCAGAGCCCTGCGCGATGTGTGCCGGCGCGATCTACTGGGCCGGCATCGGCCGCGTGGTCTACGGCCTCAGCGAGCATCGCCTGCGCGGCGTCACCGGCAACCATCCGGAGAACCCCACGCTGGACTTGCCGTGCCGTGAGGTGTTTGCCAGCGGCCAGCGGCCGACGGAGGTTGTGGGGCCGCTGCTCGAGGACGAGGCCGAAGCGCTGCACGACGGCGTGTGGACGCAGTAGGCGCCGCCACACACTCGGCTTCGTAGGGTGGGCAAAGCGAAGCGTGCCCACCAATAGCCAATCACTTGGAAAGATGGTGGGCACGGCGCTTTGCGCCTTTGCCCACCCTACGATTCTAGCGCTTCAAAAAGCAGAACAGCGCCGCGCATCTCTGCGCAACGCCATCCTAACCTGAAGACCCCCAGCCGATCAGAACTTCACAGTGATGCCGCCGTAAACCGTGGATTCGGTGCAGCTCTTGGTGCTCTGGCCGGTCGCTGCGACGGTGCAGACGCCGGGCATGGCGTTGTGGTCGAGGCCGAACTTGTTCTGCCAGTAGCGATAGGAAACCCAGAGGTCGACGAAGTGCGAATACTTGTCACCCAAGACCGCCTTCGAGGCATCGAAGGTCAGGCGGATCGGTTCGCTGTTCAGCTCGGCCTTGGAGGCGGTCGAGAACCGGCCTGGACCAGAGAGAGCAGGCAGGCCGTTGGAGTCACCCTTCGCACCGTACCAGCCGGCGCGGCCGCTGATCGACCAGAACTGCATGTTCGGCGGCAGGAAGCCCAGGTCCATGTAGTAGTTGATTTCGACGGCCCAGGTCGGGTTGTAGCTGACATTGCCATCGGAGTTACAGCTCACACCCGGGAGGGGGCCAGCAAAACCGCCGCCGCACTGGGTGAAGGCGTTGTGGTTGGAGAACTCCCAGTACATCAAGGGCGCAACGTTGATGTAGCCCTTGTAGGGAAGGTCGAAGGCGAACTGCAGACCGGCGACGACGTCGCGCTTGGCAGGCGCGAGGAAGGTGTTCTCGCTGTTGCCGTCCATGCCGACTTCGAACGAAATGTCCTGCAGCGGCCCCATAGTGAAGGCCTTGGTGTTGAAGAGCTGGTTCCAGCCGAAGGTCGAACGGAACAGGCCGTAGATCTCGGTGGCGCCGGCGCAGTCGGCGGCACCGAAGGAGGCAGACAGTCCGGGTGCAATACAGGGCGAGGCCGGATCGTTCTTGCCCGACTTGAACATCGAGATGGTGAAGAAGTTGGTGCCGTAGGCCCAGAGATCGAAATGGGTGAAGGAGTAGACCTGCTTGGCGGTGGTGCCGTTGATGCTGCCGTCGGGGCGGACACTCCACATGCCGGGGTCCGTGCCCTTGGGCATCCAGGAGAACGTGACGCGGTTGTCGATCACCAGGAAGAACGGGACATCCGCCGCCTTCTTGGCAGCCTTGACCGGCAGGTCCGCTGCCTGAGCCAGCCCACTGATAGCGAGTGCAGCAATCGACAGCGCCGCGGCTGCGATTGCCTTGAAACGAAACGACATCCTGAATACCCCCAAGTTTGGACACGTAAAAATGAACGCCCCTTGGGTGCGACACTTGCGCCGATCTCCCGGAGTGAGAAGCCTCAACTTCTTTCAAGGCATGCCGCTTGTTTCGGCAGGAGGCGGCCTTTCAACCGGGGAATTCGAGGATTTTTTCCGTTTCGCTGTTGCGTGCGTGCGGTGACGCGATGCCGAATATCCCCGTTTGATTTCATTTGTCTTTTGTGGCGGCGCAAGAATGCAGACACAATCGACGACCGCGACCGTTGGCCTGGTCGGGAATTGCATACGCGCGCCGGCGCCACTTTGCTCAACTTCAGGTCAGGCCTGCACAGCGGGTTCCGATTTGGTTTGAGCCGTCACAAATTTGCAACAGCGTCTCTCGCAGGAGGCCGCCGCAATGGCTCTCCCGAATGTCGGTTGGAGACGATCATCGACTGACAAGGGTCGCGACTCGCGACACAGACCGCCTGCCGAAGCGTTGAGCAAGGGATGACGCTTTTTCACATCTTACGCGACGGTTCAAACTAGCCCACAATTGAGGCACTTCACCCCGTGCCAGCGCATCAGCGAATGTTAGACCAGACGTCCAACGACCTGCATTCCGGCGAGCCCCCTCTGCTTCAGACGATCGGGCTCACCAAGCGCTATGGTGATTTCCTCGCCAACGACTCCATCAGCATCGAGATCCAGCCGAAACAGATCCATGCCCTTCTCGGCGAGAACGGCGCCGGCAAGTCGACGCTGGTCAAGGCGATCTACGGGCTGATCCAGCCCAGCGCCGGCGAGATCCGCTGGCAGGGCCACCCCATCGTGCTGTCGGGTCCCTCAGAGGCGCGCAACCGCGGCATCGGCATGGTGTTCCAGCATTTCTCGCTCTTCGACAATCTCACCGTTGCCGAGAATGTCGCGCTCGGCCTCGACGGCAGGGAATCCTTCAACGACATGTCGGCGCGGCTGGAGCAGGTGTCGAAGACCTATGGACTGCCGCTCGATCCCAGGCGCGAGGTCTGGCAACTCTCCGTCGGCGAGCGCCAGCGCATCGAGATCGTCCGCGCGCTGATGCAGGATCCGAAATTCCTGATCCTGGACGAGCCGACCGCCGTGCTGACGCCGCAGGAGGCCGACCAGCTCTTCATCGTGCTGGAACGCCTCAAGGCCGAAGGCCGCGCCATCCTCTACATCAGCCACAAGCTCGAGGAAGTGAAGCGACTGTGCGACACCGCCACGATCCTGCGCGGCGGCAAGAAGGTCGAGACCTGCAATCCCCGACTCGAGACCGCGGCCTCGCTCGCGCGGATGATGGTCGGCGGCGAGATCAGGGAAGTGAAGGCACCAGCCGGCCTGACGACCACCGTGCCGCGGCTCGTCGTCAACGACCTTTCACTCGCGCCGAGCGAGGCGCACGGCGTGCGACTCGAGCACATCTCGTTCGAGCTGAAGGGCGGTGAGATCCTCGGGATCGCCGGGGTCGCCGGCAACGGCCAGGACGAGTTGTTCGCCGCGCTCTCCGGCGAACGGCTCTCGAAGGACCCCGGCACGGTGGTGATCGAAGGCATTGCCGCCGGCCACCTCTCGATCACCCAGCGCCGCAAGCTGGGCGCGGCCTTCGTCCCGGAGGAACGGCTCGGCCACGGCACCGCGCCGCGCATGAAGCTGTCGGAGAACGCGCTGCTGACCGGGCACGCCGCCAGCGGCATGGTCCATCACGGCTTCATCGACACCGCGGCGACACTAAAGACCGTGGACCGCGCGACCGAAACGTTCGACGTGCGCAAGGCCAAACGGGATCCGGAAGCAGCATCCCTGTCCGGCGGCAATTTGCAGAAGTTCATCGTCGGCCGCGAGATCCTGCGCAACCCCGCGGTGCTGGTGGTGAGCCAACCGACCTGGGGCGTCGATGCCGGCGCCGCCGCCGTGATCCGTCAGGCGCTGCTTGATCTCGCAACCGCAGGCGCCGCGGTGCTCGTCACCAGCCAGGATCTCGACGAGCTCGCGGAGATCGCCGACCGCATCGCCGTGATGTTCCATGGCCGGCTGTCGGCACCGCTTGCCACGAGCGAAGCCACGCGCGAAAAACTTGGCCTGTTGATGGGGGGCAGCAGCCTGGAGCCGAAGGAGGCCGCGCATGCAGTTGGTGCTTGAGAAGCGCGTCGAGCGTTCCAACACGATCGCGCTGGTCTCGCCGCTGATCGCGATCGGCCTCACGATCGCGACCATGATCATCCTGTTCGCGATCCTCGGCAAGAATCCGCTCCTCGCTCTGCATGCCTATTTCATCGCGCCTTTGACCGATGGCTATTCGCTACAGGAGATCGCGGTGAAGGCGACGCCGCTGGTGATGATCGCGATCGGGCTCTCGCTCTGCTATCTCGCCAATGCCTGGAACATCGGCGCCGAGGGCCAATTCCTGATCGGCGCGGTCGCCGGAAGCTGGATCGCGGTGAAGACGCAGGGCACCGATGCCGGGGCCTGGGTGCTGCCGGCGATGCTCGTGCTCGCCGCCGCGGCAGGCGCGCTCTATGCGCTGATCCCGGCGATCTGCAAGGTAAAGTTCGGCGCCAGCGAAATCCTGACCAGCCTGATGCTGGTCTATGTCGCCGACCTCTTCCTCGACTATCTCGTGCGCGGCCCCTGGCGCGATCCGCATGGCTTCAACTTCCCGACGACGGCGGAATTCGATCCGGTGGCGACAGTCCCGCTGCTGATCGAAGGTGGCCGGCTGCATCTCGGCTCGATCATCGCCCTGCTCGTCGTCGCAGCAGCCGCGATCCTGCTCGGACGCACCATCAAGGGCTTCGAGATCCGCGTGGTCGGCGCGGCGCCCCGCGCGGCCCGGTTCGGCGGCTTCAACGCCAACCAGCTGATCATCCTGACCTTCGCGGTGTCAGGCGCGCTCGCAGGCCTTGCCGGCATCATCGAGGTCGCGGGTCCGGTCGGGCATCTTCAGCCCGGCATCTCGCCCGGCTACGGCTTCACCGCGATCATCGTCGCCTTCCTCGGCCGGCTGAACCCGCTTGGAATATTGATTGCTGGCCTTTTTCTCGCATTGACCTTTATCGGCGGCGAGCAGGCGCAGATCGCGATGAAGATCCCGTTGGACGTCACCAAGGTCTTCCAGGGAATTCTGTTGTTCTACGTCCTCGCCTGCGATTCGCTCATTCTCTACCGCTTCAAGCTGATTTTCCCGAACCGACAGGTGGCCCGTGGAACTGGTTGAAGCCATCATCCTCGCGGTACTCGCCGCATCGACGCCGCTCCTGATCGCGGCGACCGGTGAGCTCGTGACCGAGCGCTCCGGCGTGCTCAATCTCGGCGTCGAGGGCATGATGATCGTCGGCGCGGCCTGCGGCTTTGCGGGTGCGTGGCTCACCGGCTCGATCTTCATCGGCGCACTGTTCGGCATCGTCGCGGGCGCGCTGATGTCGCTGGTGTTCGCGCTGATGGCACTCGGCCTCGCTGTCAACCAGGTTGCAACGGGTCTCGCGCTGACCATCCTCGGCGTCGGCCTGTCCGGCCTGATCGGCGCGGGCTTCGTCGGCGAGCGCATCACGCCCGCGATGCACCTCGCCATTCCCGGCCTCACGGACATGCCGCTGATTGGCCGGGTGCTGTTCGGCGAGGACGCCTTCGTCTATTTCTCCATCGCACTCGTCATCGGCGTCTGGTGGTTCCTGTATCGCACGCGGGCGGGTTTGATCCTCCGCGCCTGCGGCGACAATCATGTCTCCGCGCATGCGCTCGGCTACCCCGTGCTGCGCATTCGCACCTTCGCCGTGATGTTCGGCGGCGCCTGCGCAGGCCTCGCCGGCGCCTATTTGCCGCTCGCCTATACGCCGTTCTTCATTCCCGGCATGACCGCGGGCCGCGGCTGGATCGCGCTGGCGCTGGTCGTGTTTTCGTCCTGGCGGCCGGGCCGGCTCGTGGTCGGCGCCTATCTGTTCGGCGCGGTGACGATCCTGCAGCTGCATGCGCAAGGCTGGGGCATCGGCATTCCCTCGCAATTCATGTCGGCGCTGCCTTACCTCGCAACCGTCATCGTCCTGGTCCTGCTCTCCCGCGCGCGCACCGGCGGGTCGACCGCGCCGGCCGCGCTCGGCACCGTGTTCGTGCCCGACCGCTGAATTTCATTTCCGCGGCGTGCGCGATGGGGCGCGTACGTTGCGGATCGTGGCTGTCCCCTGATGTTTGGAGATTGATGATGAGGAAATCACTTCTTGCGCTGGCTGCCGGGCTCTTGCTTGCCGGAAGCGTCAGCGCAGCCTCCGCCGCCGACAAGCTGAAAGTCGGCTTCATCTATCTGGGTCCGATCGGAGACTTGGGCTGGACCTACCAGCACGACCTCGCGCGCCAGGCCCTGGTGAAGGAGCTGGGCGACAAGATCGAGACCACCTATCTCGAGAACGTGCCCGAAGGTCCCGACGCCGAGCGCTCCATCGAGCAGCTCGTCCGCGCCGGCAACAAGCTGATCTTCACGACCTCGTTCGGCTACATGGACCCGACACTGAAGGTCGCCAAGAAATATCCGAACGTGCATTTCGAGCACGCCACCGGCTACAAGCGCAACCCGAACATGTCGACCTACTCGGCCAAATGGTGGCAGGGCCGCTACATCCAGGGCCTGATCGCGGCCAAGATGTCGAAGTCCGGGGTGCTCGGCTATATCGGCTCGTTCCCGATTCCGGAGGTCGTCTCCGGCATCAACGCGACGATCCTGGCGGCGCAGACCATCAACCCGAACATCAAGGTCAAGATCATCTGGGCCAACACCTGGTTCGACCCGGGCAAGGAGGCCGACGCCGCCAAGGCGCTGATCGACCAGGGCGCCGACGTCATCATGCAGCACACGGATTCGCCGGCGGCGATGCAGATTGCCAGCGAACGCGGCAAGCTCGCCTTCGGCCAGGATTCCGAGATGATCAAGTTCGGGCCTAAGACCCAGCTCACCTCGATCCTGGACACCTGGGGCCCTTACTACATCGAGCGCGTCAAGGCCGAGCTCGCCGGCACCTGGAAGTCCGAGGACACCTGGGGCGGCCTCGACAGCCATATGTTCGCGATGGCGCCCTACACCAACATGCCCGACGACGTGAAGAAGATGGCCGAGGATGCCCAGGCCGCGATCACAGCGGGCAAGCTGCATCCGTTCAAGTGCCCGGTCGTTGGGCAGGACGGAAAGCCGGTCGAGTGCAAAGGTGGCGATCACCTCGATGACGGCCAGATCCTCGGCATGAATTTCTACGTCAAGGGCATCGACGACAAGCTTCCGGGCAAGTAGCACGCTTCTTGCATTGCCTTAATCACCTGCTCCTCCCGGAGGAGGTTCGGAGGGGGTGGCCAGAAGCACCCGGCACTTGTGGTCGCCCCCTCTTTCTTTTTTGCCCGGATTATCCCGCCTGCATCGCCCGCGCCGCGGAACCGTGGCGGCGGATGAGATCGGGAACATCCAGTCCCGGGATCGCGCCGTCGATCACGGCCCATTGTCCCGCCACCATCACCCGGTCGGCCCGATGCGCCCCGCACAGCACCAGCGCGGCCAGCGGATCGCCGTGACCGGAGAAGCGTAGCTCGTCGAGCTTGAACAGGGCGAGATCGGCGGCCTTGCCGATGGCGATCTCGCCCAGCTCCGGCCGGCCGACACAGGCCGCCGAGCCCTTGGTCGCCCAGCGCAGCGCATCCTTGTGGCTGATCTTGGCCACCCCGTAGCGCGCCCGCTGCAGCAGGAACGCCGCCCGTACCTCCTGCATCAAATTCGATCCGTCGTTCGAGGCCGAGCCGTCGACGCCGATGCCGATGCCGACACCGGCCTCCTCCATCTCGCACACCGGGCAGCAGCCCGACGCCAGAATCTGATTGCTGCATGCGCAATGGCTGATGGTGGTTTTGGCCTTGCCGAGCCGCTTCATCTCGTCGGCGTTGAAAAAGATGCCGTGAGCGAGCCAGGTCCGCGCATTGAGCCAGCCGCATTGCTCGAGATAGTCGAGCGGACGGCAGCCATACATCTGCTGGCAGAATTTGTTCTCGTCCTCGGTCTCGGCGAGATGGGTGTGCAGGCGAACGTCGAGCCTGTCGGCGAGATCGGCGGTGGCGCGCATCAGGGACGTCGTGACCGAGAACGGCGAACATGGCGCCAGCGCAATCTGCACCATCGCATCCGCGCCACGCTGGTGATGCTTTGCAACCACCCGCGCGCTGTCGGCGAGGATGGTGTCCTCGTCCTGTACGACGCTGTCAGGCGGCAGGCCGCCGTCGCGCTGCGACAGGTTCATCGAGCCGCGCGTGAACAGCACCCGGACACCGAGCCGTTTTGCGACCCCGACCTCGATATCGACGGACTCCTCGAGCCCCGCCGGGAACACATAGTGGTGATCCGTTGTGGTGGTGCAGCCCGAGAGCAGGAGTTCGGACATCGCCACGGTGACGCCGAGCTCGAGCGATTCCGGCGTCATCCTCGCCCATACCGGATAGAGCGCCTGGAGCCAGGGAAACAGCTCGCGGTCCATCGCCGCCGGCAGCGCCCGCGTCAGCGTCTGGTAGAAATGATGATGCGTGTTGATCAGGCCCGGCAGCACGACATGCCCGCTTGCGTCGAACACCGCGACATCCGCCGTCGCAGGCCTGCCGCCGGCCGGCACGAGCTCGACAATCCGGCGATCCCTCACCACGATCCCGCGCTCGGCGCCGTCGGCGAGGATGGCGAGGGGATCCCTGATCCAGATCGGCTTTGCGTCGCTCATGATCGTGGTCTCCTCACATCCGCTGATGACAAGGCCGGCAAGGCGGCCCCCGGCCCGATCACCTTCATGCTACGACTTGCTTGTTGCGACTTGGCTCCGGTCTTGCAAGACTCATCTGTACGATTCACGGGCGAAAGCTTTGGCGCAGCCATGGATTTGAATACCATCACGACGGTGGCCCATCCGCAAACGCGCGCACAACTGCCCGCCTGGGCGGAAGGTGATGCTTGGCTCGCGGGCGGCACCTGGCTGTTCTCGGAGCCCCAGGTCCACCTGAAGCGGCTGATCGATCTCACTGACCTGAAATGGCCGGCGCTGACGATCACCGACACCCATCTCGCCATCTCCGCCACCTGCACCATCACACAGCTCGACGGTTTCGCCTGCCCGCCCGACTGGCTCGCAGCCCCGCTGATCGGCCAGTGCTGCCGGGCTTTCCTTGCGTCATTCAAGATCTGGAAGACCGCAACCGTCGGCGGCAATCTCTGCATGTCGCTGCCGGCGGGACCGATGATCTCGCTCACGTCGGCGCTGGACGGCGTCTGCACCATCTGGAAGGCCGGCGGCGGCGAAGAGAAGATGCCCGTCGTCGACTTCGTCATTGGCAACCAGCGCAACCGCCTGACGCCGGGCGACCTGATCCGGCAGATCGATATCCCGATTGCCGCGCTGAAGCGCCGCACGGCCTTTCGCCAGATCTCGCTGGCCCCGGTCGGCCGCTCTGCGGCGCTTCTGATCGGCAGCCTGGATAGCGATGGCACGCTGACGCTGTCGGTGACCGCATCGACGGTGCGACCGATCCAGCTGTCCTTTCGCAAGGCTCTGGACGCGGGCGCGCTTCGCGACGCGATCGCGCAGCAGATCCCGGATGATCTGTACCACACCGACATCCACGGCAAGCCGCTCTGGCGCAAGCATATGACGCTAAGGCTCGCCGAGGAGATTCGCGTCGAACTCGCCGGGGCAACGCCGTCATGAGTTTCGAGGTCAACGGCAAGGCGTTCCCGCAAGAGCCGCGCGCCGGGCAGTGCCTGCGCACGTTCCTGCGCGAGCTCGGCCATTTCGGCGTGAAGAAGGGCTGCGATGCCGGCGATTGCGGCGCCTGCACCGTGCTGCTCGACGGCGAGCCGGTGCATAGCTGCCTGATCCCGGCGTTTCGCGCCGAGGGGCGCGCCGTCACCACGATCGAGGGCCTCGCTGGCGACCACGGCGCGCATCCGATGCAGCAGGCCTTCCTCGACGCGCAGGGCTTCCAATGCGGCTTCTGCACCGCCGGCATGATCCTGACCTGCGCTTCGCTGAATCAGGCGCAGCGCACTGATCTCGGATCGGCGCTGAAGGGCAATATCTGCCGCTGCACCGGCTATCGCTCGATCGAGGACGCACTGCTCGGCAAGACCAATGTCGAGGAGAGCGTCGAACCCGGCGCCGCCTTCGGCCGCAGCCTGCCGGCGCCCGCAGGCCCCGACGTCGTGCGCGGCAAGGCGCACTACACCTTCGACACGCAGATCGACGACCTGCTGCACATCAAGCTGCTGCGCTCGCCGCACGCCCACGCGAAAATCGTGGCAATCGACAAGTCGGACGCGCTGCGCGTGCCCGGCGTGCACGCGGTCCTGACGCATGAGGATGCGCCGTCGGTGCTGATCTCGACTGCCCGGCATGAGAAGGACTGGATGGATCCGGAGGATACTCGCATCCTCGATGACGTCGTCCGCTTCATCGGCCAGAAGGTCGCCGCCGTCGTCGCCGAGAGCGAGGCCGCCGCCGAGGAGGCGTGCCGCCGGCTGAAGGTCAGCTACGAGATCCTGCCTGCGCTGATCGACCCGGAGCAGGCGATGGCACCGGGTGCACCTGTCATTCATCCTGACCGCACCACCGCGAACCGTATCGCCGATCCCCAGCGCAACCTCGCAGCCGAGACGCATGGCGAATACGGCGACGTGGCGGCGGCATTCGCGACGTCCGCCGTCACCTATGAGGCAACCTTCCACAGCCACCGCGTGCAGCACGCCGCGCTGGAGACTCATGGCGGCCTCGCCTGGCTCGATGCTTCAGGCGTGCTCAATGTCCGCACCTCCACGCAGGTGCCGTTCCTGACCCGCCGCGCGTTGTCGGACATCTTTGGGCTCCCGATGGACAAGGTCCGCGTGTTCTGCGAGCGCGTCGGTGGCGGCTTTGGCGGCAAGCAGGAGATGTTCGTCGAGGACATTCTGGCGCTGGCTGCGCTCAAGACCGGGCGACCGGTCAAGCTGGAGCTGACCCGCGAGGAGCAGTTCATCGCGACCTCGACGCGGCATCCGATGCGGGTCCACATCAAGGCCGGCGCCGATGCCGACGGCAGGCTCACCGCGCTCCAGCTCGAAGTGCTCTCCAACACCGGCGCCTACGGCAATCATGCTGGCCCCGTGATGTTCCACTCGCTGTCCGAGTCCATCGCGGTCTATAATTGTCCGAATAAGAAGGTCGACGGCTTCGCCGTCTACACCAACACGGTGCCGTCGGGCGCGTTTCGCGGCTATGGCCTGCCCCAAACGCAGATCGCGATCGAAGCCGCGATCGACGAATTGGCACGGCAGCTCGGGATCAGCCCCTACGACATGCGCCGGCGCAACGTCGTCAAAACAGGCGATCCCATGCTGTCGCCACCGCCGTCCGAATTTCACGACGTGCTCTATGGCTCCTACGGGCTCGACCAGTGCCTCGACCTTGTCGAACGCGCCATGCAGGCTGATGGCCCGCAGCCGGACCTGTCGCCGGAGTGGCTGATCGGCGACGGCGTCGCGCTGACCATGATCGACACGGTGCCGCCGGCCGGCCATCTCGCGGATGCGATGATCGCGCTCAACGACGACGGCGGCTTCGACCTCACCGTCGGCACCGCCGAGTTCGGCAACGGCACCAGCACCGTGCACCGGCAGATCGCGGCGACGACGCTCGCAACCACCGTCGACCGCATCCGCCTGCGCCAGTCCGACACCGCCCATGGCGGCCACGACACCGGCGCCTATGGCAGTGCGGGCACCTTCGTTGCGGGCAAGGCAACGCATGCGGCCGCGATGCAGCTTGCGACCGAGCTGAAAGCGGTGGCCGCCGGCGCCTGGTTGTGCGACGCCGCGAGTTGCACGCTCGACGACGAAGCCGTCGTCAGCGGCGTGCGGCGGATGTCGTTTACCGAACTCGCGAAGCTTGCGCGCGAACGCGGACAGCCATTCGCGGCCAGCGGCAATTCCGAGGGGACGCCGCGCTCGGTCGGCTTCAACGTCCAGGGCTTTCGCGTCGCCGTGAACAAGGGCACCGGCGAGATCAAGATTCTCAGGAGCGTGCAGGCGGCGGACGCCGGCGTCGTCGCCAATCCCATGCAGTGCCGCGGCCAGGTCGAGGGCGGCGTCGCGCAGGCGATCGGGGCGGCGCTCTACGAGGAGATGGTGATCGACGCGACCGGCCGCGTCACCAATCCGAAATTCCGCGATTACCACCTGCCCTCCTTCGCAGACGTTCCGCGCACGGAGGTCTTCTTTGCCGAGACGTCCGACACGATCGGGCCGCTGGGCGCCAAGTCGATGAGCGAGAGCCCGTACAATCCGGTCACCGCCGCGCTCGGCAACGCGATCACGGATGCCACCGGCATCCGCTTCACCGCGCCGCCGTTCAAGCCGGACCAGCTGTTTCCGGCGCTGCACGCGAAGTTCGGGAATTAACTGCCGCGATAGGTCGAGTAGCTCCACGGCGTGACCAGCAGCGGCACGTGGTAGTGGCTTTCCGGCTCGCTGATCGCAAAGCGCAGCGGGATCTCATCGAGGAACGGCGGGTCTGACAGCGGCACGTTACGCTCGGCGTAATATTTGGCGACGCTGAAGCGAAGCTCGTAGCGGCCGATCGGCAGCGGACGGCCGCCGATCAGCGGCTGGTCGGTGCGGCCATCGGCATTGGTGACGGCGCGCGCGATCACGCGGCTCTCGCCGAGATTTGCAAGCTCGACGAGCTCCACCGGGATGCCGGCTGCAGGCTTTCCGGCGTGATTGTCGAGCACATGCGTCGAGAGCCGGCCGTGCACCTTCAGTGCGTCGTCGGCGACGACGAGCTGATCGAGCCGCAGCGCGGAGATACGACCGATCTCCTCGATCGCGCGCCGCGTCTCGGTCTTGGCGATATTGCGCAACCGCGTCTCGAAGTCGCGCAGCACGGAATCCCTGGTGTGACGGCGCACGCAGACGATATAGGGGAAGCCGAACCTGTCGCGATAGGCGTTGTTGACGCGCTCGAACGCCGCGTATTCGGCCTCCGACAGCCGGTCGAGGCCGGCACTGTTCTGCTCGTCGGTCGATTCCGCCGTGAGGCCCGCCGCGCGCTGGGTCTTGTTGGCAAGGTCCGGATGCGCCCGGATCAGCGCGAGCTGCACGTCGGGCTCGGCAGCCTGGATCGCCGCCATCAGCGCTGAGTGCAACTGGTTGATACCGGCGAACGGCCGCTGCCCGGCAAGTTTCTCCGCAATCCACGGTGAATATTCGACGACATTGGCAAGGACCGCGACAAAGCCGGCCTGATCAGCAGCATTGAGATCGGCGAGCGAGATTTGCGCCATCGTCCTCACCCGATCTCGAAGGCGTCAGCGGCGAGATGCGCATGCTTGTCGTGCCAGTGCTGCGCGATCTGGAGCCGCGTCGGCACCCAGACGCGATCGTGCTTGCCGATATAGTCGAGGAAGCGGATCAGTCCCGCGGCACGGCCGGGCCGGCCGGCAAGACGGCAGTGCAGCCCCACCGACATCATCTTCGGCGCGGTCTCACCCTCGGCATAGAACACGTCGAAGGCGTCCTTCAGATAGGTAAAGAACTGCTCGCCTTCGGCAAACCCCTGCGGGTTGATGAAGCGCATGTCGTTGGCGTCTAACGTATAGGGAATGATGAGCTGCTTGCCGTTCGCGCCCTTGACCCAATAGGGCAGATCGTCGGCATAGGAGTCGCAGAGATAGAGGAAGCCGCCCTCCTCCATCAGGAGGCGGTTGGTGTTGATCGAGGAGCGCCCGGTGTACCAGCCGAGCGGCCGCGAGCCCGTCGCCTCGGTGTGGACGCGAATGGACTCGGCGATCTCGGCGCGCTCCTGCGCCTCGGTCATGTCCTTGTGCTCGATCCATTTCAGGCTGTGGCTCGCGATGTCCCAGCCTGACTCCTTCATCGCCGCGACAATCTCGGGATTGCGCTTCAGCGCGGTGGCAACGCCGAACACGGTGGTCGGCCACTTCCGCGTATTGAACATCCGCCACAGCCGCCAGAAGCCGGCGCGCGAGCCATATTCGAACATCGACTCGATATTGGCGTGGCGCTGGCCCGGCCAGGGCTGAGCACCGAGGACGTCGGACAGAAACGCTTCCGAGGCGCGATCGCCGTGCAAGATGTTGTTCTCGCCGCCTTCCTCGAAGTTGACGACGAACTGCACCGCGACCCGCGCGTTGTCAGGCCATTGCGGATGCGGCGGGTTGCGGCCGTAACCGCGGAGATCGCGCGGGTAGCGAGTATCCGTCACTCAGACTTCCTCGAAGCGGATCGGCAAGGCGCCCTTCCACAGCACGCTCTTGCCGAGGGTCGCGAGATTCTCGAGGCCCGAGGTCAGCGTGATGAAATGATTGCCGGCGAGCTGGCCCATTTTGCTGGCGAAGTGCACGCCGCCATAGGCGAGCAGGATCTCGGTCTCGCTGATGCCGCCGGGATAGAGGATGATCTGACCCGGCGCGGGATAGCTGGTGTGGTTCTCGTAGCCGACGCCGAAATCGAGATCGCCGAGCGGCATCCAGACGCCCTCGCCGCTCCAGCGCACATGGATGATGTGGCTTTCGAACGGCAGCGCCTTGCGAAACGCAGCGACGGTCTTGGGCGCCAGCTGCTCCTCGAAGCGGGCATCGAAGGTGAAGTCGCCGGCGCGGATAACGAGTTTGCTCATCTCATCTCTCTGGATCGGGGGCCAAAGGCCCACGGGGAATTTTCAAGCAAAGAGCATTCCAGGGGGCTTCGCGCAAGTGGCGCGGCCCGTCATCTGCGGTCGTAGGACCAGCCGAAAATACCGCTCCGCCGCACCTCCGGCTCGGGCTCGGCGGCGGGCGCGGCCGAAGGGGGCGCCTCCTTCAGTTCCGCCTGTGGCGGAGGTGGAGGCGGCGCCGGCAGATTCTCGCATTTCATGGAGTAGACCAGCTTGCCGTCCGCGGTCCGCCCGATCGGGGCGCACGGGTCTGGATGCGCTGCCGAGGTCTTTGGCGTGAGCTTAACCTGCGCGACCGCCGGCGAGGCGATCAGGAGAAGGACCAGCAGATATTTCGACATCGTTGTCGCCTGAGAACTCAATTCACGTCATTGAACCGGATTGCCAGGGGCAAGTCCACCGGCGCTGCGGGCACGATTGCCGAATATTTGGCCGGGGCTAGAAAATTTGCTCGCCCCAACGTGATGGCCGCGCTTCGGATCGTGAAACCGGCCCGGCTGATATTCGGCAGGACGCATCGCCATGTCAGCCACGACCGCGAACACAGGAGACATTTTTCTCACAGCCTGAATCGCCGTCACGGGAGAAACAACCATGCGAAAGACCTTTGCCATTCTCGGCGTCACCCTGATTGCCGCCGCCACCGTCCAGACCGCCGCCGCGAGCGACCGCCACCACAGAAGCAAGGCACGCGCCGCCCCGATCACCCAGTCGGTCCGCGACTCCAACGCGTTCTGGCCGTCGCAGTCGACCACACCCGACTGGCAGCGCTACGCCAACGGCGCGCTGTCGGCACCGGCGGGACGGTGATGCCGGAAGCGTAGAGCGCAACTCTTTCAACGTCATCCATGGCGAGCGCACTCGTAGGATGGGTAGAGCGAAGCGAAACCCATCATCTCTCATCAAGGCGGAAGCATGATGGGTTCCGCAAGTGCTCTACCCATCCTACGGCCCCTAAGACACGCCTTTTTCATCCTCGCGGCGCATTTCGCGCGAGCTTTGCTTCGTCGTTCCGCCCTCGAAGCCAAGAGGGCGCAGGGAAGGCCGGGTGCTGACCTCGCACCCGCGGTCCGCTGCGCGAAAGGTAGCGCAAGGAAACCGCACAGCAGCATACAGGTGGTGCCAATCACTCGGCCTTCCCTGCGCAGTGGTCGGACGGCTTATGCCGTGCTCTCCCGGGAGCCGAATTCCTTCTGGCCTCCCTCGTCCTTGCGAAAGTCACCAGCACCGCGCCGGTTGACGCGACTGCCGCATTCGCAAGCACTTGACCGTAGCGACGACGGCCAGGACCACACGGTTTTGCCGTACGTACGGCCCGCCATTTCGCCGCAGTTTTTCCAGCCCTGTCGACGGAGCCGGAAACTTACAGACGAGACGAAGCCTAGCAGCGCCGCTCATCCGGCACGAAGTCTTGGGCTCACGGAGAGCAATCCGCCCTACCCTGACCTCTCGCGCCCGACGCTGCCGCGTCCACCGCAACCCGGCTCGCGAAACGTGACGACACAAGATCGCCCCTCTTGGTGAGCCGGGATGGGCGACACATACGCCGTTTCCGAATTTCGGTAACGCGGAATATTTTCACGCGCGCGGCTTGACGCCCTCTCGGGTGTTTTGCCCGTCGGGCAACGCAGAGGCGCGTAGCCCGATGACGGGCTCCGCGCAGCCGGGCTACGTCGAGAACAGGCGCCTAATAAGGCTGATAGTAGCCACGCGGACCGTAATAGGGACCGCCGCCATAATATCCCTGACCACCATAGTAAGGACCCGGGCCGTCATAATAGCGATTCTCGTAGTACTCCTGGCGCCGGCTCTCTGCGATCGCGCCTCCGATCAGACCTGCCGCCACGCCCATGAAGGCAAGTCCTGCCGCATTTGGACCCCGGCGATAGTAGCGGTGGCGGCGGGCGGCGCTGAAATCGGTCGCTACGGATCTGCTCGACGTCGCAGAGTCCGCGCTGACGGTCGGCGAATCGGCCGGCGCCGCAGACGAGGACGAGACGCAAGCTGTGGCCAGAGCCAGACTCGCAAACGCAGCCAGTACGGTGTTGCGGCCAAATCTGGAATTTACGGGCCTGTCGCTCATCTCGGCGTCCTTTGTTCTCGTTCAAAGTCAAAATATGAAACGGTCCACAACTCGCAAATCACTGAGAAGTTTCGTGATCGCGGCAATCTGCCACGCTTGGAACGATTGTAAACCGAACGACCAGATCCAGCTTGAACCACTCAACCTGAGCGGATAATGAACAGCCGCGCCGTTTTTCGGTCGCCGTAAGCGTTTCACGTGAACCAACGCATCAACCGACGCCGTCGGGATCGATGCCATTTTCGCAGGTTCAACGTGACTGACGCGTCCTTTTCTTCAAGAGAAACCAGATGATTGCGGTTCGCAAACTGCCGGCGCGCTATGCGCCGATCGTGATGCCATTCGTGCTGTCCATCCTCATGACGGCCGTGGTGTCGGTCATTTCGACGCTCCGGAGCCTCGGCGCGACGCCGGCGTTCCTCGCGACCTGGCCCGGCGCCTGGGCGCTGTCATGGCTCGTCGCCTTTCCCACGCTGCTGATGGTGCTGCCACTGGTCCGACGGATCGTGGCGTGCGTCGTCGCTTCTCCATCTCAACCAGGCCGATAGAAGGCGCGGACGGCGGCGCAAGCAGCCCGCCGTCCAGCTTCCATGATTGCTGGACACCTCGGATCGAGCTTCCACTCTGTCATCTCTAGCCGTTGCCTTGTCGCGGCGCCGTCGCCCTACATCGCGTCGCGAACCCTGTCGGAATGCTCCTATCAAGTCGCTCACCGCGGCGATTGGCTGGCAGACCTATGCACTAACCGGCTGCGCCTACTCTCTCGGCCTCGCAGGGCTCGATCATCGCGCTGATGGCGATGGGCGCCATACGATCAGCGGCATAGTCCGCGTCGCGCTGGTGCGGCTCGGCGAATTCGAAAGCGGCATGACGGCCGCCTTACTCGGCGCGATGCCGGCGGTAGTTCCCGACGGCGTCGGCACCACCGACGTGGGGCGATCGTTGTCGTGAATGCGGCCGCGACGACGGGCCCATACCGATCGCGGCTATTGCCGCGCTGATTGCAGCTGGACCGGAGGCGGCCGTCGCACCGCGGCATGCGGTGACGACGTTGCCGGCGCCGGCTTGCGCGTCTGGGCCGCAGCCGGACGTGGCGCAGGCACGGGTGCTGCGCTCGTCTTCTGCCCCGCGTTCGACCGGCCGGTCGTTTTCCCGGCGATCTCGGGCTTGTTGTTATCCGGCGTCTTGTTTTCAGACGCCTTGTCTCCAGGCATCTTGGCGACGAGCCGCGCCATTTGTTCCTGGCCTGCCTTCAACTCATCGGCAAGCCTGAGATTGTCGAGCGACATTTGCTCCTGGTTCGCTTTCAATTGCGCCTGGCTCGCCGCGAGCTGATCGATGCCTTGCTGCACGTTTGCGAGATCGCTCGCCAGCTTCTGCAGCAATTCGGTCAACTCCGGCGGGAGCGTGCTGCCGGTTGGCGCGACTGCCTCCGGTATGGATTCGGCGGCGGATGCCGGTTGCGGAGATGCCTCGGCCAATTGAGCAGTCGGGCTCGTCTCAGCTTCGCGCGGCGGCCCTGCTTCGCGCGCCGGCTCTGCTTGCAACTGCGACGACGTCGCAGCGTGCAGCGGCGCCCAACCGGCGATCATCTGCCTGACCGTATCACCGTGGGATGATTGCGAGACAAAGGCAGCGATGCCAATCCCTGCAGCCAGCCCCAGACCGACGAAGCCGCGCAGCGCCGTCCCGCCACGCCGCGGGCGACTGCGCACCGCATCGCGCTCCAGCCGGGCAAGCTGCTCGCTGGCGCGCGCGATCTCTTCATCCACGCTCTTGATTTTCTCGAAGGTATGCGTGAGCTCTTCGTCCATGCGCGCGGACGGCGCATAACGCGGCTCGATCGGTGTCGTCACGGAGTTCATTGGCGCTCCCCTTCTAGCCCAATGTCGCCCGAAGGCGTCCGTCGCATTTGCTTGCCCTGATCATCGCTGACGGGCTTTGTCCAAAGCAAGACGCCTTCAAGGAAATTCGGAGGCCGGACGACTTCAGGGGCCATGGCCCCCTCCCCCAATACCTCTCTCGACCCCGAGGCCGCAGACCTCTTACGACAGCGCCCCGAGCACGCCGCGCGTCGCCTTGTCGATCTCCTCGACATAGCGGCGGCGGGCAAACGTCTCGGTCAGGAAGCCGACCACCTTGCGGCTATCGGTGGAATCGACCACCGCCAGCATCTCGGCTTCCGCCTCGTCGAACACGGCCATCGCCGACTTCACGTTCATTTCCGGGATCAGCACGATCTCGGTCAGGCGGGCGAGCTCGATCACCTGGATGTCGTCGGCGATGGTGTCGAGATCGCTGGAGAACAGGTCGGGCAGCAGGACGAGGCCGACATATTCGTCGGCATTGTTGACGATGACGATGCCGGGCCGCGAGCCCAGCGCGAATTCACTGCGCACGGCGGCGATCGTCGTGGTCGACGGCACCTTGCCGACGTCGGAGCGCATCAGCCGCTCGACCGTGAGGTTGCGCAGCCAGCCGACGTCGTTGGCGCTGCGGATGGTCTCGCCGCGCAGATGCAGGCGCCAGGTCGAGAAGGAATGGCCGAACATGAAGCGGACGCAGATCGAGGTGACGATGCAGCCGGCCAGCACCACGGCGGTGACGTCGACATTGCGGGTCATCTCGAGCACGAGGAACGACATGGTCAGGGGACCGCCGACAATGGCGACGCCGAGCGTCGCCATGCCCGTCAGCATTGCCACCAGCGGGTCGATCACGAATTCCGGGCTGATGAGCAAAAGAACCGCAGCGAAGAACTTTCCGATCAGGCTGCCGACGAACAACGAGGCAAAGAACAGACCGCCACGGAAACCCGAGGCGAGCGAGATCAGGCAGGCCGTCACCTTCAAGGCGATGATGATCGCGATCAGGCCGATCGTCATGTCGTGAAACAGATCCAGCACCATGGCGCCGTGGCCGGCCGCGAGCACCTGCGGCGTCACGATGGCAAAGCTGCCGACGATAAGGCCGCCGATCACCGGGCGCAGCCAGACCGGCAGCCAGACAAACAGGCGCTCGAACATCGAAGACGACCGCATCACCGCGATGCCGACGCCGCTGGTAATGAGCGCAAGCCCGATCAATGCCAGATATTGCTCGACGCCGACCGCGCTGACCTTCGGTATTTCGATAGAGTACGGCGCGCCGCCGAGCCATTGCGCGGTCAGCGCGCCGGCAAGCGAGGCCGCCAGGATCGGCGCGGCGCTGCCGACCGAATAGACGCCGACGATCAGCTCGCAGGCATAGAAGGCGCCGGTGATCGGCGCGCCAAACGCCGCTGCGATCGCAGCGGCGGCGCCGCACCCGACGATCAGGCGCAAATCGTTGCGGCGCAGATTGAAGAACTTGCCGAACAGAGAGGCGATGCCCGAGCCGATCTGGGTGTAGCCGGCCTCGAGGCCGACCGAGGCGCCGCAGCCGTTCGAGATCAGCGTCTGGCTCGACACCACCATGCTGTCGCGCATCGACAGATTGCCGCCGCGCAGCGCGTTCGCCTCGATCGGGTCGACCGCGTTGGAGATCTTCAGCCGCCGCCGCCACCATTCCATGATACCGAGCGCCAGTCCGCCCAGCGCGGGCGCGCTCAGGGCCGCCCAGGGGCTGACCCGGGCGTGGGCGGACAGGCGAACGTCGACGGGAATGCCGTAGATCACCATATGGGCAATCTGTGCAATCTCGGCCATCAGCGTCACGATGGCGCCGGTAAGCGTGCCGATCACAAGCGCCAGCGGGATCAGGTAGAACTCGTTGCTGCGCAAGAGCGCGCGCAGGCGAACCATGACGCGGTTCGATCCCTTGCGATCGGCGATGTGTCTGATCCGCGCGAACACCTTCTTGCCCGCCCTACCCTTCCGACATGCCGTAGCCGGCCATGCGCTGGCGGACCCGTTCGATCTCGGCACTCGACAGCAGCGGCGGTTTTCCGATCTGGAGGCAGCCGTGATACTGCCGCGCCAGCGTCTCGACCTCGACGGCGAGCCACATCGCCTTGTCCAGCGTCTTGCCGACCGCGATCATGCCGTGATGGTCGAGCAGGCAGGCGAGCCGGCCCTCCAGCGCCCGCAGCGCATGCTCGGACAACTCCGCCGTTCCGAAGGTGGCATAGGGCGCGCAACGGATACTGTCACCGCCGGCGGCTGCGATCATGTAGTGCACGGGCGGAATCTCCATGCCCATGATCGCCAGGATGGTGCAATAGGTGGGATGGGCGTGGACGACGGCGTTGACGTCGGGCCGCGATTTCAGGATGTCGCGGTGGAAGCGCCACTCACTGGAGGGCTTCTGACCGGGGGCATGGGAGCCGTCCATCGCCATCAACACGATCTGGTCGGGCGTCATGGCGTCATAGGGCACGCTGGTCGGCGTGACCAGAAGCCCGTCTGCATGCCGGACGCTGATATTCCCTGATGTGCCCTGGTTGATGCCGAGCGCGTTCATGCGGCGGCAAGCGTCGATTATGGCCTGTCTCTTGTCGAGCTCGTCCGCTGTCATCGATATCTCGACTTCTTGGCGATGGGCGTTTGTTAGACCGGGAGTACGTCAAAGCAATGTGGCAGTGCAAGCGAAAGCGACCCGGATCAGCTACCGTCTTGCCGGCAGCCTCGCCAAGCCACGAAATATCACTTGAAATCAATAAATTAGCAGATTTACGCAGGTCGAGGGCAACCCCTAGGGCAGGCTCGCCCGGACGGCCGCGATCCCGTTGATCACGAACTGCACCGAGTAGGCTGCGAGCAGCATACCGAGCACGCGTGAGAGCACGGCATTTCCGGTGCGCCCGAGGGTGCGCGCGATCAGGCTCGCGGAGACGAAGCACAGCATGCAGAGCATGCAGACGGAGACGACGACCGCGATGATGATCGCGAGCTTGGCCCCATAGCCGGCATTGCCCGTCAGCAGCAGCGTGGTCGCGATCGCGCCGGGACCGGCCATCATCGGGATGGCCAAGGGAAACACCGCGACGTCGGAGGCATGCTCCGAGGTCGCCTTGTCGGCCTCGCGCGCCTCGCGATGCGGACGGTCGCCGAAGATCATCTGGTAGGACACGCCGAACAGCAGCAGTCCGCCGGCGATCTGGAAAGCGGGGATGCCGATCCCGAGCTGGCGCAACAGCCAGTTTCCGGCCAGCGAGATCACCACCAGGATCGAGGCCGCGATCAGCGGCGCGCGCAGGGCGATCGTGCGCTTGACCTTGTCGGGCATGCCTCCGGTCGCGGCGAGGAAGGCCGGCGCAAGGCCGACGGGATCGACCACCAGCAGCAGCGTCACGAAGGCGGACAGGGCGAAGTCGAGCATGCGGGTGGGTCTCGCGCGAGGTGCAGCCGCAATCCATAACCGCTGGAGGAGGCCTTCGCGAGGAACATTTGCCTTCGCAGAGTCTTGGTCGCGCGAGGATTGAGGAGGGCATCGCCCTTCCCGTGTCACCTCAAGAGGAGGATTCATGGCTAAACGAGCAAAGAAGCGTGCGAACGCGAAAAAGACCGCGGCGCGCCGTCCGCGTCAGGCACCGAAGATGTTGAGCGACCTGTTCCTGGAGACGCTGAAGGACATCTATTTCGCCGAGAACAAGATCATCAAGACGCTACCCAAGATGGCCAAGGCCGCGCATTCCAAGGACCTTGCCGCAGCCTTCAACAAGCATCTGCGCGAGACGCAGGGCCAGGTCAAACGGCTCGATCAGATCTTCAAGATGCTGGGCAAGCCGGCCCGCGGCAAGCCCTGCGAAGCGATCAACGGCATCACCGACGAGGGCGCCGAGATCATGAAGGATTTCAAGAACGCCCCTGCCCTCGACGCCGGCCTGCTCGCGGCCGCTCAGGCCGTCGAGCACTACGAGATCTCCCGCTACGGCACGCTCCGCACCTGGGCCGAGGAGCTCGGCATGCCGGACGCGGCAAGGCTGCTCCAGGAGACGCTGGACGAGGAAGAGGCGACCGATCACACGCTGACCGAGCTCGCGACCTCGGTCATCAACCTCGAAGCGGAAGAGGAGTACCGCGCCGCGGCCTGATCAGCGCGACGCGCCCAACTGTTGCCTTCGATGCCGCGGAATATCCCCGCGGCGTCGAAGCGTGCGACTACAAGGGCCTTTTCCGGTTGGAGAGGCCAGGCATGCTCCAAACGCGCGATGCTGGAATTTTGGGGAACCGTCCCCATATGCTCGTTTTCCAACCGCAGCGCCTTCCCCGAGTTTTTGCCATGCAACCCAAAAATCCCCTCGACTGGATGCTGTCCGAAGCCCTGGACTCGCTGACCCGCGCCGAACGGCTGCGCCAGCAGTTCGGCCGCCAGGAAGCCTGCTGGGAGCCGCCGATCGACGTGCTCGAGACCGAGCATGAGCTTTTGATCCTGGTCGCGCTTCCCGGCGTCAATCCCGACAACGTCGAGACGGTGATCCTCGACGGCGTGCTCGTCATCTCCGGCCAGCGCACGCTGCCGCCGGAGCTTCGCAACGCCCGCATCCACCGGCTCGAGCTGCCGCAGGGCCGCTTCGAGCGGCGCATTGCGCTTCCCGTCGGCCGCTACGCCATCAGCCGGTTCGTGATGGACGGCTGCGTCGCGCTGCGCCTCGCCAAATCCTGAGGTCGATCATGGCCACCGAACAGATGAATACCGCACAAACCAATTCCCAGAATAATCCCGACGTGAAGATTCCCGAAGACGCGCTGATCGTCATCCCGGTGCGCGAGATGGTGCTGTTTCCCGGCGCCATCGCGCCGATCGCGATCGGCCGGGCGAAGTCCATCGCCGCCGCGCAGCAGGCGCTGCGCGAGCAGCGGCCGGTCGGCATCGTCCTGCAGCGCAGCCCCGAGATCGAGGAGCCCGGGCCTGATGATCTCTACCGGGTCGCGACCATCGCCAACATCGTGCGCTACATCACCGCGCCCGACGGCACCCATCACATCGTCTGCCAGGGCGTGCAGCGCGCCCGCATCCTCGACTTCCTGCCGGGGACGCCGTTCCTGGCCGCGCGTTTCCAGCAGATCCCCGAGCCGACCACGAGCTCGCCCGAGATCGAGGCGCGCGCGCTGAACCTGCAGCGCCAGGCGATCGAGGCGATCGAGCTGCTGCCGCAGGCGCCGCCCGAGCTGGTCGCGATGTTCCAGAGCACCACCGCGCCCGGCGCGCTGGCGGACCTGGCGACCTCGTTCATGGACATCAAGCCGCAGGACAAGCAGGAGGTGCTGGAGACCATCGATCTCGCACTGCGCGTCGAGAAGGTGTCGAAGCACCTGGCCGAGCGGCTGGAGGTGCTGCGCATCTCCAACGAGATCGGCCAGAAGACCAAGGCCTCCTTCGACGAGCGGCAGCGCGAGGCGATCCTGCGCGAGCAGATGGCGACCATCCAGCGGCAGCTCGGCGAAGGCGACGGCAAGGCGGCCGAGGTCGCCGAGCTGACGGCTGCCATCGCCAAGGCCAACATGCCGCCGGAAGCGGAGGCGCACGCCAAGAAGGAGCTGCGCCGCTACGAGCGCATGCCGGAGGCTGCCGGTGAATCCGGCATGGTCCGCACCTATCTCGACTGGCTGATCGAGCTGCCGTGGGCGCTGCCCGCGGAGAAGCCGATCGACATCAAGGAAGCACGCCGCATCCTCGACGCTGATCACTTTGGCCTGGAGAAGATCAAGGGCCGGATCATCGAATATCTGGCGGTGCGCAAGCTCGCTCCGCAGGGCAAGGCGCCGATCCTGTGCTTCGTCGGTCCGCCCGGCGTCGGCAAGACCTCGCTCGGCCAATCCATCGCACGCGCGATGGATCGCCCGTTCGTGCGCGTCAGCCTCGGCGGCGTGCATGACGAGGCCGAGATCCGCGGCCACCGGCGCACCTATATCGGCGCGCTGCCCGGCAACATCATCCAGGGCATCAAGAAGGCCGGCACGCGGAACTGCGTCATGATGCTGGACGAGATCGACAAGATGGGCCGTGGCGTGCAGGGCGATCCCTCGGCCGCCATGCTGGAGGTGCTCGACCCCGAGCAGAACGGGACGTTCCGGGACAACTACCTGGCCGTGCCGTTCGACCTATCGCGCGTGGTGTTCATCGCGACCGCCAACATGCTGGACCAGATTCCGGGTCCGCTGCTGGATCGCATGGAGCTGATCAGCCTCGCCGGCTACACCGAGGAGGAGAAGCTGGAGATCGCGCGCCGCTACCTGGTGCGGCGTCAGCTCGAGGCCAACGGCCTGACGGCCGAGCAGGCCGAGATCGAGCCGGAGGCGTTGAAGCTGGTCGTCAAGGGCTACACCCGCGAAGCCGGCGTGCGCAACCTCGAGCGCGAGATCGGCAAGCTGTTCCGCCATGCCGCGGTGCAGATCGCCGAGGGCACGGCTGCCAAGGTCGTGGTGAGCCCGAAGGACATCGGCATCGTGCTCGGCCAGCCGCGCTTCGAGGGCGAGATTGCGCAGCGCACCAGCATTCCGGGCGTGGCCACCGGCCTTGCCTGGACGCCGGTTGGCGGTGACATCCTGTTCATCGAGGCCTCGCGCGTGCCCGGCCGGGGCGGCATGATCCTGACCGGTCAGCTCGGCGACGTCATGCGCGAGAGCGTGCAGGCTGCGATGACGCTGGTGAAGAGCAAGGCCACGCAGCTCGGCATCGATCCGTCGGTGTTCGAGAAGAACGACATCCACGTTCACGTGCCGGCGGGCGCAACCCCGAAGGACGGACCGAGCGCGGGCGTTGCGATGTTCACGGCGTTGACGTCCCTGCTCACCAATCGCACGGTGCGCAGCGACACGGCGATGACCGGCGAGATCTCGCTGCGCGGTCTGGTGCTGCCGGTCGGCGGCATCAAGGAGAAGGTGGTGGCTGCGGCCGCTGCCGGGTTGAAGCGGGTGATGCTGCCGGCGCGCAACAAGCGGGACTACGACGACATCCCGAAGAGCGCGCGGGACAACCTCGAATTCATCTGGCTGGAGCGCGTCGACGAGGCCATCGCCGCAGCGCTCGAGCCGGCCGATGCCAAGGTCGAAGCGGCGGAGTGAAGGCGATGAAGAAACTGCTGGAAAAAGCGAGGCGATCACGGAAGACGCAGCGGCTGCGTCAGCTGCTCGACCGTGCGATCGACCGGGTTCGCGATGCGCTGGCGGCGCCTGGGCCGCGACTTCAGCCTGTTCCGGTCCGGGCGAAGCGCCGCAAGGGTTGAGCCCTCCGTCTCAAGCCCTCGCGGCAGCCCCAAACAAAAGGCCCCCTCCTAGCCGAGGGGGCCTTTGCGTTGTTAGCCCACCGCGTCCTTGGCGGCCTTGACCGGGCGGGCGCGGACGATCTTCCGGGCCGGCTTGGCCTTGAACATCATCTCTTCACCCGTGAACGGGTTGGTACCCTTGCGCGCCTTGGTCGCGGGCTTCTTGATGACCACGAACTTGGCGAAGCCCGGCACCAGGAACAGGCCGTTCTTCTTGAGCTCCTTGTGACCGACGTCGGTCAGCGTCTCCATGACGCTCTTGACGTCACGCTTGGAAAGCTCGGTGGCGGTCGCAATCTTTTCGATCAGCTGCGATTTGGACATTTGGGTTGGCATCGTGTCTCCTCTGATTCGTTGCCGGTTGCATATTAGACCAACCGTTGAAGGCCCAGAGCCTTCTGCACAGTTTTGTCGCGATTTTACGGGCTTTTTTGGCCCCCTGGGGCAAAAAACCCTGCTTTTCAGCGGCTTCCAGAGCGGAAGGAGCCTCCGGCAGCGGTTTTTGCCTTGTTTCAAAGGCCCGCACGCCGCCTTGCTAAAGCTGATTCGCTGCTTTCGACAAGCGACGACCGGCCTCTTTGTGAAAGGCCGGTCGCGATTCACCCTGAAAAATAAGGCTAGATCGTCGTGTGCGACGTCTCAGCTACTCTTTCACCCTGTTTTTACGGGGGCGCGGCGAGCTTCGCTCGCGCTAGATACGCTCGATGATGACGGCCGGAGCCATGCCGCCGGCGGCGCACATGGTGACGAGACCGCGCTTCAGGTCGCGCCGTTCGAGCTCGTCGAGCAGGGTGCCGATCAGGATCGAGCCGGTGGCGCCGATGGGATGGCCGAGGGCGATCGAGCCGCCATTGACGTTGACCTTGGCGCGGTCGAGCTTGAGGTCGCGGATGTACTTTTCCGCCACCACCGCAAAGGCCTCGTTGATCTCGAACAGATCGATGTCGTCGATTGAGAGCCCCGCCTTCGCCAGCACCTTGCGCGTCGCCGGCACCGGCGCGTTCAGCATCAGGGTCGGCGAATCCCCCATGTTGGCCATCGCGACGACGCGCGCGCGCGGCTTCAGGCCGTGCGCGCTGGCATAGGCGGGCGATGCGAGCAGGATCGCGGCGGCACCGTCGACGACGCCGGACGAATTGCCGGCGTGATGCATGAAGTCGATGTTCAGGTCCGGATATTTCTGCAGGATGAGGCCGCGATAGGTCGTGCCCTTGTCGTCGAGCGCAAAATCGGCGATCGCGGGGAATGCGGGCTTCAATGCACTCAGCCCTTCCATCGTGGTCTGCGGCCGCGGATACTCTTCATGGTCGAGCGCGAGGCTGCCGTCCTCGCGATGCACGGGCACGAGGCTGTTCTTGAAGTGGCCGCCGGCAATCGCCTGCGCTGCGCGCTTCTGGCTTTCGAGACCGAGCGCGTCGACGTCGCTTCGCGTGATGCCTTCCAGCGTCGCGATCGCGTCGGCGCAGACGCCCTGATGCGACTGCGGATGCCGCGCACGCAGGCGCAGATTGCCGCTGTCCATCATCATCGGACCGCCGCCGCGGCGTCCTTCCATCGACATCATCTCGCAGCCGCCGGCGATGACGAGGTCTTCGGTTCCCGACATGATCGAGGCCGCCGCCATGTTGACGCTGGTGATGCCGCTTCCACAGAAGCGGTCGAGCGTCACCGCGCTGGCGCGCACGTCGTAGCCGGCATCGAGCGCCGACATGCGGCCGAGGTCGCCGCTTTGGGTCGCGACCTGCGCGCTGCAGCCCCAGACGATGTCGTCGACATCGGCGGTGTCGATGCCGGTGCGGTCGGCGAGCGCGCGCAGCACGGTCGCGCCGAGCTGCTGCGGATGAATGCCCGAGAGTGCTCCCTTGCCGGCCTTGCCTACGCCCCGCGGGGTCCGGCAGGCATCGATGATCAGCGCGTCAGCCATTGGCGTTGTCCTCTTGTTTATGGGTGTTGATGTCGTTTCTGAATCAGGGGAAAGGTGGAGTCAACGTGCGGTGCCGCGCGGCCTCCTTGCAAAAAACTGAAAAACAACCCCATGCACAGTAGAAGCGCGGGTTCCGCATGAGGCGCGGCGATACCGGTGAAGCGATTGGCTTGTCAGGCTAAACGGCCGTGGCCGCGCGATCTTGCGTCACCTCGCCCCGCCTGCGGGAAGAGGTCGGATTTTACGCGCGGAAATCCGGGAGAGGGAGAGAAAGCTACGCCCCCGCCGCGTTCTTCGCGATCACGTTGCGGTAGAAGGTCGCGCTGAGCTTCGGCGTGCGCACCTGCGTGTCGAAATTGACGTGATAGAGCCCGAAACGCTTGTTGAGCCCGAACACCCATTCGAAATTGTCCAGCAGGCTCCAGAGGAAGTAGCCGCGCACCGGCACGCCCTCGGCGGTGGCACGCTGGAGCTGGGCGAGATAGTTGCGCAGGTACATGATGCGGTCGGTGTCGTAGATCTTGCCGTCGGGCGTCACCACGTCGTCGCCGGAGGTGCCGTTCTCGCTGATGTAGATCGCATCTGTCTTCCAGATCTTTGCGGCCAGCTTCGGCACCCAGTAGATCGTCTCCGGCGCGACGCGGAGCCAGTTCGAGTTCATGTGCGGGAACGATTTCGGGATCGGCAGCGGCATGAAGCCCGCGCCCTGGTCGGAGGGCACCACGTAGTTCTGCGGCGCGTAGATATTGAGACCGAGGAAGTCGACCGGCGAGGAGATGATCTTCAGCTCGGCGTCGGTGTATTTCGGCGCATCGGCGCCCGCGTATTTCAGGAAGGCGTCGGTATACCGGCCCGTCATGATGACGTTGAGATAGCCGGCATTCATCTCGCGCAGCGCGATCTCGGCCGCGCGGACATGCTCTGGCGTGTCGATTGCAGGAACGCAGACGTCGATATTCTCGGCCGGCCCGACCCTGGTGCCGCGGCGGCCGTGCGCTCGCACCGCCTGTACCGCGAGCCCGTGCGCGAGCGCGCTGTTATGCCTGACCTGGTTGACCTCGGCTTGCGGCAGCGTCACGCCGGGCGCGTCGATGCCGAGGCCATAGCCGAACTGGACGAAACGTCCGCTCTCGTTCAGCGTGAACACGTTCTTGACGCGATCGGTCAGGCGCTCGGCGACATAGCCCGCATAGTCGCCAAATATCTTGCAGGTCTCGGTCGAGCGCCAGCCGCCGAAGCGATCCTGGAGCGATTGCGGCAGGTCCCAGTGATAGAGCGTCAGCCACGGCTCGATGCCGTTCCTGAGGAGCTCGTCGACGAGACGATTGTAGAAGTCGAGCCCCTTCGGGTTCGGCTTGCCGTCGCCGTCCGGAAACACCCGCGGCCATGCCACCGAGAAGCGGTAGGCCTTGCAGCCGAGCTCCTTGATGAGCGCGATGTCCTCCTTGTAGCGGTGATAATGCTCGACGGCGCGATCGCCGGTGGTGCCGTCCTCGATCTTGCCGGGGATGCGCACGAACTTGTCCCAGATCGAAGCCCCCCGCCCGTCGACGTCGACCGCACCCTCGACCTGATAGGACGAGGTCGCCGTGCCCCAGACAAAGCCCGCCGGAAAGCCGTCCATGCCTCGCGGCGCCGGTGCCGGCTTAACCTCAGCGGCCTCCAGCGGACTGGCGATTCCGGCTGCGGACAATCCCGCCAGCTTGGCAAACTGGCGACGCGAAACCTTGTCCGACATTGATACTGCCCCTTGAGACGATTGTTGCGGCGGCACAATGGCGTGTCGGAAGCTGCTTGAAAAGCGGGAGTTCCGGGACTTGCGGATGCAAAAATGCAGAAGAACGCCCGGATTTACCCCCTGCCCTTCTTTTTGCCTTTCACGTCCTGAGCCGCACCGAAGCACGCCAGCTGCGAATTGATCACAGCTCGCGAGCCCAGACCATCCACCACGAAGTCGCGGTCTTTGCCGTTGGGCGGTATGATCTTCAGCTTCGCGCTGCGCAATGCGTCTCGTGAATGTCTGCGAACCCTGCACCTACAGGGTCGGGCGTGCCTACCAGCAGAGGATGGTTCGGAGCGATCTCGGCGAAAACTCGGCTATCGGCCGCACAAGCTGGCGACGCCAAGCCTTGTCCGACATGATGCTGCATTGAACCGGGCACGCCGAGCGCCCCGGCTCGCTCGATCAGCGCGAGCGCTTGGGCAATTTCGGAAGCTTGTCGGGATTGAACGCGGGTACCTGCTCGGTTCGCTCACGCGCGGGCGGCTGCTGTTCCGTGAGAATGAGCGTCCCCTGGAGGATCATTCCCGGCATCTGCGCTGCCTTCGCCGTGTAAGTCGCGACCTTGCCGGGGCAGTTTCCCTCGATGTCCAGCGTGAGTTCGTCGTCGATGCCGAAGACCGTTGCACGTCCGTCGGTATGACGCTTCGTCGACACGGTGGCAGTGAAGCGATCTCCATCGACCTTGCAGGAGCCGTGATAGGTCATCAGGCTGTCGCAGCCCCAGATTTGTCCGTCTGCGACATGGACGATCCCGGTACCCTGGTCCAGTGGTGTCTTGTACCACGCCGCGTAGGTGCCGTCCTTCAGCATGGGAGCAGTCTCCCTTGACATTCCCTCGCGAATAATCCGCATGATCAGCGCTAAGAAACGGTTAATCGCGCGGCCCGTGCGAATCCGGTCTGTCCCTTCGCAACTCGGCTTCCAGTTCCTCGATGATGCTGTGAAGCAGACATGCGGCAAGCGGATCGGTGACTTCGCGCTCCAGAAGCTTGTAACGCGCGATCTGGAATTCCTGCTCTCGCAACTGGTGCTCTGTCATCGGACGGGCCCTCCGGCAAACCTACCCGGAAACAGCCAAGTCGTTTCGTTACAATTTTCAGATCATTTGCTATGGTTTCTGATCGGTAAAGGCGGCGCCAAGCAGGTCGAGGGGTTTGCAATGTCGATTGTTCAAACCTATCGCGCCTTCGCCTACAACAATGCCTGGGCGAACCACCGATTGCACCGCGCGTGCGCCGAGCTGGGCCAAGGCGAATTTGAGGTCGAGCGGACGGGCTTCTTCCCGAGCCTGCAGCGGACGTTGAACCATATTTATGTCGTTGACCTCCTTTACGTCGATGCACTCGAGGGCGGATGGCTTGGGCCGAAGGCCTGGGAGGATCCGATCCCATTTCCGGCTCTTGCAGGGCTCTCGGAAGCTCAAGCATCGATCGACCGCCGCTTCATCGGCGTCTGTGATGCTCTGACGCCCGCCTCGTTGAACGAAGACGTGCGGATCAATCGAGATCCTGGTGTCCAGATAGAGCGACGCGACCGGCTGCTGATGCATCTCATTCAGCATCACATTCACCACCGTGGGCAGGCGCACACGATGTTGTCGGGAACGCGCGTCAAGCCGCCGCAACTCGACGAGTTCTTTTCAGCTGCCGAAGCGCCGTTGAGGGCATCCGAGTTTGCCGATCTGGGCTGGACGGAGGAAACCGTTTGGGGGCCGCCCAACTGAGCGGGCGCGCGCTACCGATTGCGGTTCCGACCTGCTCCGACCGAGGCGAAGACAACTTCCATCAGCCATGCAACACCGGCGTCCTTCATCGCGGCCTTGGTCGCGATGGCGCAGATCGTATCCGGTTTACGGGCGAAAGGCAGCTCGACGAACATCAATCCGAAATGCCCGGCGTGCTGCTGCACCAGACGCCGCGGCAATGCAGCGATCAGTTCGGACCCTGCAAGCTGGACCAGTGCCATCATAAAGTTCGGGACAGTCAAGGCAATGCGGCGCTTGAGACCGCGCCTTGCCAACATCTCATCGACGAAGCCGCGCGGTTCACCGCTGAGAGACACCAGCAGATGCTGAGATCGCGAGAAAGCCGCAGGTGTCGGAGCTCTGGCGAAGGCGTGTCCCTTGCGCATGGCCAGCACGAATTCCTCGTCGTAGAGCCTGCGCGCCTCGAAACGCGGCGATACCGCAGGCAGCGGCAGCATCGCGATGTCCAGCTCTCGTCTTTCGAGCATCTCGAGGCACTCGTGCCAGGGTTCGCCGATCGCGCCGCCGCGAGGCGCGGGCATCACATGGATCAATCCGATGTCGATGTGGGGCGCCCTGCTCGCGATCGAACCCAGTAGTTGCCCCGTTGTCGAGGCGAGAACAGCATCGGGTGCCCCGATCGTAAAACGGCGATGGCTTTTTGCAGGGTCGAATGGTCTAGCCGAGCCAACCAGTTGTTCGACCCGCGCGATGATTTCAGCGATCGGGTGATCAAGCTCCAGGGCCCGTTCCGTTGGAACGACGCCCTTCGGCGTTCGCAGGAACAACGGGTCGTTCAAAACAAGGCGCAGCCGGCCAAGCGCGTGGCTGACAGCGGACGGCGTCAGGTTCAGTCGCGCGGCTGCGCGCGCGACATGGCGTTCTTCCAGGACCACGCGGAAGAGCACAAGGAGATTCAGTTCGACCCTGGATAGATCAGTTTGGTTCAGCATGTTGCTGAAATCATATCGCTGGATTCATCGAGATCAAGGCCTCATGGAATGCGTAGATCGTGCAATCAGGAGCCTCGAAATGATCAGAAGGTCGCAAGAGGTGAGCAAAGGCCATGGCTCGCCGGACAAGCAGGACTCGCCGCACAGGATGTCGAGGCGCTCGATGATGATGGCGGCGGCAATTCCTGCTTCCGCTCAGCTTTCAGCCGACGCGGTCGCCGAGGACGATGCGACAGCCGGTCTCATCAAGCTCGCCGGCGAGAAGAATGCCGCCTTCATGCGTGGCGACATGGACCGCTGGTCGCAGCTCGTCCGCATTGCCCCGGATTTCACGCTGATGCAGCCCTTCGGTGGCCCTGCCAGCTTCGGATTCGACAACAGCCCAAAACGGCTGGCTGACCTGGCGCAATATTTCAGGAACGGGGAAACCGGACTGGAGGTCTTGCAGAGCTATGCCTCGAACGGACTCGTCGCGCTCGTCATGATCGAACGCCAGAGCGCGGAGGTCGGCGGCCTGCCTGCCCAGGACTGGTCGCTGCGCGTCACGGAGATCTATCGCAAGGACGGCACGGATTGGCGGCTGGTCCACCGCCATGCAGACCCGCTGGTCCGGCGCATTTCCTTGCAGCAAGCGGCGATCCTCGCCCGAGGCTGGGCGGAGTAAAGATGGTGTCTTTCGCCCTCCAGAGGCGACCAGGCTTGCGTGTCGAACTCAGAACGTCATCCGCATGCCTGCATAGAACGCACGGGGCCTTGCCGGGCTCAGCGATCGCGGGTCGGTGAACTCCGCACCGCCGTTGGTGAAGTTGGGCAAGGCTTCGCGGTCGAAGAATGTGCCGAGAGTCGAGTAGCGATTGTCGAAGATGTTGCTGACGCGACCGTAAATCTGGAAGTTCTTGGTGATCTGGTAGGAGGTGTGGAGATTGAACACGGCGTAGGACGGCAGCTTCGGAAACTGGTTGGACTCATCGCCGACGAAATACTGGCTCGAGACAAAGAGCGCATCACCCCCGACCTTCCAGACATCGGTAACCGCATATTCGATGCTCGCCTTGATAAGGTGGCTAGGGAGGCGCGGAATGTGATTGCCCGGCAAGACCTGGATGTTGCCGTCGGCGTCGGCGAACGGGCTCTCTGATCCAAGCGTCAGCGCGTCGAGGAAGCGTGCATCCAGGAACGCATAGCTCGCCTGGAACTGAAGCACGTTCGACTTGATGCTCACCTCGGCTTCGACACCTTGCCTTCGTGTTCGGCCGACGTTCTGGAAAAAGCCGAAGCCGGTCAGGCCCGGAATTGGGGTCGCGAGGATGTCGTCGTAGTTGGTCGCACGGTAGGCACCGATTTTCCAGCCGAGCGAGCCGATGTTCAATTCCTTGGTGCCGCGGAAGCCCGCTTCGAAGGTCTTGGATACGACTTGCTGAAGTGGCGGGTCAGCGATCAGGAACTGTCCGATGATGCATGGCCTCGCCGGATCGGCGCAGCCGAGTTCGAGCGGCGTCGGCACCCGGTTGGCTTCGGAATAGCCCGCATAGGCGGTCACTTCAGACGTGATCTTGTAGGTGCCGCCAATGATGGGATTGAATCGATCATAGGTATGATCGCCATTGAGTGCGGTGCCGAGCTGGTCCATCAACGTGACACGGGCCGCATTGAACCGCCCGCCTCCCGTGATCGCGAAGCGATCATCCACGTTGAACGTGTCGAGCGCATAGAGCCCCTGATATTGATTGACGGTGCGAAGCGACACAGGGCCGACCGATGTCGGGTCGCCGGACGGGCCCAGGAATATGCCGCTGCCCGTGACGACATAGTTCGTGCCTATGGTTCCTAACTCGGCGCTGCCGGTGAAGCGCGTGCTGCTGACATCATAGCTCGCGCCAACTACGAAGCGGTTCTCGTGACCGAACAACTGGTCGCTGTTGGTCGCCTGGCCGGATACGCCGAAGGTGGTCGATTTCGTGCTGGTGCGATCGATCTCGCCGAGGATGGCATCCGGCGCAAAGGTATTGGCGAGCTGAACGCCATTCAGGCCAAAAGCCGGGACCGTATCATCGCCGAAGCACAGGAGCGTTGGATCGACGCAAGGCTGGGCGTCGGTCGGGTTTCCGTCCACGGTACTCTGTTTGAAGCTCCGCAGATGCGCCGTGCCCTCAAAGGTCCAGGTCGGCGTCGCCTCCACCTTGCCGGTCAGGTTGAGATAGCCGACCTTGTTGGAAATGGTTTGCGGCGTCGTGTAGGTCGCCCCCCAATATTGCTGGAGCAATTCGGCCGGAACAGTGCTGGGTCCTGCCAGGGAATTGTTGGCGACGCCGCCATTGAGGTGAAACTCGTTGCCTTCGAAGCGATACCCGACATCGCCATAGAAGCGCCGGACGTCCGATTGCGAGAAATTGCGGAAACCATTGTCGTGAACGCCTTCGAGCGCTCCGTAGACCGACCAATTATTGTCAACCTGCTTGCCCCATTGCGCAGAGCCCTGGATGCGGCCGAACGAGCCGCCCATGATGTCGATTTCGGCACCCTGATAGTTGAAGCCGTTCTTCATCTGCAGATCGATGGCGCCGCCGAGCGCGTTAAGGCCGTATGCCGGATTGTTAGTTACGACCACTGCCGATCGGATCGCAGCCGTCGGGATCAGATCCCAATTGACAGTGTCGGAAAACGCCTCGTTGATGCGTACGCCGTTCTGGTAGACGGCGAGGCCCTGCGGCGTGCCGGCCAGAGGTGAAGCGACGAAGCCGCGAAACTGCACATCGGGCTGGAATGGATTGCCGGTCACTTCATTGATGCTGAGACCAGGCACGTACTGCTGCAGGGCAATGGCGATATCTGGCGAGGCGGTACGCCTGATCTGGCTGGCATCCACCGCATTGATCGCGGACGGCACCTTGTCGACATCGAGGCCTCGGCCGGTGCCGGGAGAGGTTGGGTAGACGTAGAGGCGTGTCTTCGGAGCGGCGGACGCCGGCGCTCCGACCCGTGCGACCGGCCGCGTTGGCGCACTGCGCCTCACGGCCGGTGGCGGTGGTGCCGTGATCTCGACCGCCGGCAGGTTCTGGACGTTGGTCTCCTCGTCCTGCGCGGCTGCGGCAGGACCTATAAAGACGAGGCCCGACACCAGCCCCGTCGACACCGAGGCCATCAACAAACGACGCTTGAACCAAAGAGGCGTGCCCATCCCTGCCTTCCCATCCGTGACCACCGGCTGTTTTGATTTTCGCCGTTTGGTTGAGACGAGTGTATTCGGCGCCAGTGAGTCCGCCAGCCACAAAAGGTCAGGCACTATCCGCACCCGTTTTCCCGACCAAATCGGGAATTTTTCCCGATGCCATCAGGATGCCGCCGTCGGAACCAGCGCCTCCACGGTCAGGCCGCCGTCGCCGGAGACGACGTTAAGCGTGCCGCCCAGCGCCAGAATGCGCTCACGCATACCGACGAGGCCGAAGCCGAGCTTCTGGCCCGGCTCCATGCCGCGGCCGTTGTCGCTGACCCGCACGCGCGCGTAGCCGCGGCCGCCGGCCTGCTCGACGGGCTCGATCACGACATTGACCGACGTCGCGCCGGCGTGGCGGAACACGTTGGTGAGCGCCTCCTGCACGATGCGGTAGATGGTGAGGTCGGCCGTCTCGCCGGTGACCCCGAGCGTGGCGGAGATCACGGTTTCGATCGCGACGTCGGGATGCGACTCCCGCCACAGCCGCGAGAGCGATTCCAGCGCCTGGCGCAGGCCGAGCTCGGCAAGGCCGACGGGCCGGAGCCGCTCCAGCACCCGGCGGGTGAACTGCTGGAGCTGGTTGATCTGTTCCAGCAAGGCGCTGCCGTGCTTCCGGACCGACTCGGCATTCGGCGCGCGCCCGTCCGCGAGCTTCGCCAGCGCGCTCGCATGCGCGCGCAGCGAGAACAGATACGGCCCGAATTCGTCGTGCAGCTCGCGCGCGATCTCCTTGCGCTCGACGTCCTGGAGCGACACCGCGCGCTCGGCCAGGAGCCGCTTTTCCTCCACCGCCGCGCCGAGCGCCGCCGCGAGGTGATTGAGCTTGCCGCAGATCGCGGCCAGCTCGGGCGCACCGCCCGGCGTGGCGCGCGCGTCATAATGCCCGCCCTCGATCGCGGTCATCGTCTGCGCCAACGACTGCAGCGGCGCGAGCGCGCGGCCGACCACCGTCATCATCACCAGGAACAGCGCGAGCGCGATCACCGAGCCGACCTCGAGCTGGGTCACGATGGCGTCCCAGATCTCGGCGATCTCGTCGTCGGGATGCGCGGTGATCACCAGCGAGCCCGGCTTGCCATGGACCGAGACCGGCACGCTCACCGCGGTCTGCTCGGGATGAACCAGGCTGACGAACCAGGCCGGGGGTCCGCGCGCGTCGTCGTCGGCAGGCCGGGGCGGCGTCAGCGGTTTACCGCCGGCGTCCTGAAGCGCGATGCTGACATGGCGCAGGCGGCTCAGATCGCGCGCGATCTGGTTCAGCCTGGCATCCGGATCGGGCGCCTCGTTCAGATCCGCAACGATCATCTCGATGAATTCGCGCGCGAGCCGGATCACGCTCTGGTCCTCGGCCTGCACGCGGGGACCTGCTTCCGCGACCTGGCGGCCGATATTGACGGCGAGCCCCAGCGCCAGCAGCAGTGCCAGCAGAAGGTTGATGCGCGCGCGCAACGATAGATTTTGCCACATTGGTGCCGCCCGTGCCTCGCGAAGGTTGGCCCGCGCCTGTCCGATGACGTTGACAGAGGCGAAGCGCCCGATATCTAATCGAAAGCGTACAGCAATCCCGGCCGGGTTGCATGAGGCGACATGAGACGCGCGCAGCGCTTTTGTTCGGATCATGCGGCGCAAAACAGGCAAATTCTGTCAAGGGGAACGCGCTGTCGCGAGGAACGCCTATGCGTATTCTGATCGTCGACGATCATCCCATTGTCGCCTCCGGCTGCCGTGCCGTGCTGGCCGACGAGGGCGAGATCGAGATTTTGGAGGCCGCCGACGCCGAGGACGGCGAATGCGTCTTCATTGTCGAGCGCCCCGACCTCTGCATCATCGACATCAACCTGCCGACCGTCTCCGGCTTCGAGCTCGCACGCCGCATCCTCGAACGCGCGCCCGAGGCCCGCATCATCATGTTCAGCATGAACGACGACCCTGCGTTCGCCGCGCGCGCGATCGAGTGCGGGGCCAAGGGCTACGTCTCCAAGACCGGCGACCCCGACGACCTGGTCGAGGCGATCCGCGCCGTCGGGGGCGGCGGCACCTATCTGCCGACCGCGATCGCGCGCAGCATCGCGTTTGCGGGACCGACGCTGGCGCAAAGCCCGCTGTCGAAGCTGAACGCGCGCGAGATGGAAATCCTGCGGCTGCTCAGCGCCGGAAAGAGCCTGTCCGAGATCGCCTGGCTGGTGCAGTCGTCCTACAAGACTGTCGCCAACACCTCCTCGATCATGCGACAGAAGCTCGGCGTGAAGACCTCGGTCGAGCTGGTGCGGCTGGCGATCGACAGCGGCGTCGCCTGACAAACACCGCCACGAATTCGGTCACACAAGCGTTGCAATCTTGATGTGGTTAGATGCCACGGAGCATATCGGCATGACGATCCAGACTGTCTCGACCAACACATCCTATGGCGGCGTGCAGGGCGTGTACCGCCATGCCAGCCAGTCGACCGGAACCGACATGGTGTTCTCGGTCTATGTTCCCCCACATGCCGCCGGCGCAAAGCTTCCCGTGGTCTGGTATCTCTCCGGCCTCACCTGCACCCATGCCAACGTCACCGAGAAGGGCGAATTCCGCAAAGCCTGCGCCGAGCTCGGCCTGGTCTTCGTCGCGCCGGACACCAGCCCGCGCGGGCCCGACGTGCCGGGCGATGCCAACAATGCCTATGATTTCGGCCTCGGCGCCGGCTTCTATGTCGACGCGACGCAACAGCCGTTCGCGCGCAACTATCGCATGTGGAGCTATGTCACCGACGAGCTGCCAAAGCTCGTGGCGGAGAATTTTCCGGTCGACGCCAAGCGGCAATCGGTGATGGGCCATTCGATGGGCGGCCACGGCGCGCTGACGGTCGCGCTGCGCAACCCGCACCGCTATCGCGCGGCCAGCGCGTTTGCGCCGATCGTGGCGCCGTCGCTCGTGCCCTGGGGCATCAAGGCGCTGACCGGCTATCTCGGACCGGACAAGGAGACCTGGCGCAACCACGACACCGTGGCGCTGATCGAGGACGGCGCGAAATATTCCGGCTTCCTCGTCGACGTCGGCGAGGCGGACAATTTCCTGAAGGAACAGCTCAGGCCCGAGTTGCTCGAGGCCGCCTGCACCAAGGCGGGCATCCCGCTGACGCTGCGGCGGCAGGCGGGATATGACCACAGCTATTATTTCATCTCGACGTTCATGGGCGATCATCTGCACTGGCATGCGGAGAGATTGAAGGGGTGATCTTTCCTACCCTCCCTGGAGGGGGAGGGTAAGAAATCCCTACTCCGGCTTGCCGTAATTCGGCGCCAGCAATCGATTGCGGATCAGGTAGCTCATCGTGCGCGACCAGGATTCGTCCGTGTTGCCGCGCATGTCGGCGCTGGCGACGGTGATCATGTTGCCGGTCTTCACGTCGCGCAAATAGATGTTGAGATTGATGATCAGGTTCGAGACCTTCTGCACCATGCCGGTGATCTCGAGGTCGGCGCCGAGCTGGCCGGCAAGCTTGAGGTCGCAGCCGCCGCAGGCCTGCAGATTGGCGTGACGGGCCGCATCCCTGACCGGCGCGATGTCGAGCAACTGGAACCTTCCCGACAGAGCCAGTTCCTTGCGCAGCTGCTCGCTGATGCGCTCGAGCCGCGCCTCTTCCGGCTTGGAGCCGTAGAACTCGCCGGGAAGGCTGGTGTCGATCAGCTCGAAATCGAACACCGCGAGCCTTGGCGGATCGGCCAACGCGACCGAACCCGTCAACAGCAAAGCTGCGAAACAGATCAGCGCTCGCATGATCGTGATTCCCGGTCTCGCGCGCGCGGGGACGAAATGCGGGGTTGCAAGCCGGGCCAAATCGGTCATGCTTTAGCAGAGACAATTCTCCACCGGCGGTCAAGCCAGGGGGAACATCTGGAGGAAACATGATCCGATGGTTGGTCGGCCTGATCGGCCTGGGTCTTGCCGCGACGAGCGCGCTCGCGGCCGACCCGGTCCAGATCGGCGTCGGCTATCTCGGCGTCGCCGGCACCAGATCGACGCTGTCGCTGGTCGAGCAGCCCGCGGAGAATGACGGCGTCGCTGGCGCGCGCCTCGCCATCGAGGACAACAACACCACGGGAAAATTCCTCAACCAGCGCTTCACGCTGGAGGAGCGCCGCATCAAGGAAGGCGAAGATCCGGTTGAGGCCGCGGCTGCGCTCGCCGAGAAGAACGGCTTCATCATCGCCGACCTGCCGGCCGACGCGCTATTGAAGGTCTCGGATGCCCTGCGTGAGCGCGGCACGCTGCTGTTCAACGCCGGCGCGATCGACGAGCGGCTGCGCGAGACCGATTGCCGCGCCAATGTCATCCACACCGCACCGACGCGCGCGATGCTGGCCGATGCGCTCGGCCAATATCTGGTTTGGAAGCAGTGGAAGCGCTGGGTGCTCGTGGTCGGCTCGCATGACGAGGACAAGCTGTTTGCAGACGCGCTCCGGCGTACCGCCACACGCTTCGGCGCCAAGATCGTGCAAGAGAAGACCTTCGAGGACAAGGGCGGCGCGCGCCGCACCGATAGCGGTGTCACGCTGATCCAGCGCCAGATGCCGGTGTTCACGCAACAGTTGCCGGCCTATGACGTGCTGGTCGCCGCCGACGAGAGCGAAGTGTTTGGCGCCTATCTGCCCTATCGCACCTGGGATCCGCGCCCCGTCGCGGGCTCGGCCGGCCTCGTGCCGCGCAGCTGGGACGCGGCGCAGGACCAGTGGGGCGCGATCCAGATGCAGAACCGCTTCATCAAGCTGAATTCGCGGCGCATGACCGCGCGCGACATGCAGGCCTGGACGGCGGTGCGCATGATCGGCGAGGCCACCTCGCGCACCAATTCCGGCGACGTCAAGAAAGTAACCGACTTCATCAAGGGGCCGGATTTTTCAGTCGCTGCCTTCAAGGGCACAAGACTGACCCTGCGCGACTGGAACCTGCAGCTGCGCCAGCCGATCCTGCTGGTCGACGGCCGCATGGTGGTGTCGGTGTCGCCGCAGGAGGGATTTCTGCACCAGGTCTCCGAGCTCGACACGCTCGGCTACGACCGCCCGGAGAGCAAATGCAAGCTGAAATGAGGACGCGAATGTTGCGCATGTGGCGTGTGGGGTTGCTGTCCGGACTGGCGCTTGCGGCCGCGCCCGCGCATGCGTTCATCGCCTATGTCTCGAACGAGAAGAGCAACACGGTCTCGGTGATCGACACCGACAGCTGGACCGTGACCAAGACCATCAAGGTCGGCCAGCGCCCGCGCGGCATCGATTTCACGCGCGACGGCAAGTTCGTGATGGTCGCGGTCGGCGACGACGACACCATCCAGGTGATCGATGCCAAGACCCAGGCCGTGGTGGACAGCCTGCCCTCCGGGCCCGACCCCGAATTGTTCGCGCAGGATGCGGCCGGAAAAATCCTCTATGTCGCCAACGAGAACGACAACACGGTGACCGTGATCGATCTGGAGAAGCGCGCGCGGCTCGGCGACATCCAGGTCGGCGTCGAGCCCGAGGGCATGACCATCAGCCCCGACGGCAAGACGCTGATCAACACGTCCGAGACGACCAACATGGCGCATTTCATCGACACCTCGTCGCGCCAGATCGTCGCCAACGTGCTGGTCGACGCGCGGCCGCGCTTTGCCGAATTCAAGCATGACAGTTCGGAGCTGTGGGTGTCCTCGGAGATCGGCGGCACGGTCTCGATCATCGATCCCAAAAAGCACGAGGTGACCGGCAAGGTCACGTTCGAGATTCCGGGGTTGCGGAAGGAGGCGATCCAGCCGGTCGGCATCGGCATGACCAGGGACGACAAGACCGCCTTCGTCGCGCTCGGTCCGGCCAACCGCGTCGCCGTGGTCGACGTCGCCTCGCGCAAGGTGACGAAATACCTGCTGGTGGGACAGCGCGTCTGGCACATGGCGTTCACGCCGGACGAGAAATATCTGCTCACCACCAACGGCGTGTCCAACGACGTCTCGGTGATCGACGTCGCCGCGCAAAAGGTAATCAAGACCATTCAGGTGGGCGAACTGCCCTGGGGCATTGCGATCGCGCCATGACCAGCCCTGCTCCCATCGCCGAACCACAGGAGATGCCGAGGCCGGAAGCGGCCGCGGTGCCGGCGCTGTCGATCGACGGCGTCAGCCATTCCTATGGGCCGCGCCGGGCGTTGATGGACGTCTCCTTCAATGTGCAGCCCGCGAGCTTCACTGCGCTGCTCGGGCTCAACGGCGCGGGCAAGAGCACGCTGTTCTCGCTGATCACGCGCCTGTTCGGCATCCAGAGCGGCCGCGTCGGCATCTTCGGCCACGACATCAGCAAGAGCCCCGGCGAGGCGCTGCGGCTGCTCGGCGTCGTGTTCCAGCCGCGCACGCTCGATCTCGACCTGTCGCTGACACAGAACCTGCTCTATCACGCCGCCCTCCACGGCATCAGCCGGCGCGAGGCGGCCGCGCGCAGCGGCGAGCTGCTCGGCCGCATCGGGCTCGAAGAGCGTGCCGGCAGCAAGGTGCGCGATCTCTCGGGCGGCCAGATGCGGCGGCTGGAGATCGCCCGCGCCCTGCTGCACCGGCCTCGGCTGCTGTTGCTGGACGAGCCGACCGTCGGCCTCGACGTCAAGGCGCGCGCCGACATCATCAGCCATGTCCGCCAGCTCGTCACCGAACAAGGCATCGGCGTGCTCTGGGCCACGCATCTGTTCGACGAGATCATGCCCGCTGACGACCTCGTGGTGCTGCACCAGGGCAAGGTGCTGGCGGAGGGGCCGATGAGCCGCGTCATCACGGATGCCGGCGCGCAGGACGTCAACACCGCCTTCATGCGCCTGACCGGTGCGCGGACGATGCCGGGAGGCGGCGCATGAGCAGCATCACGACGCGGGATACACCGCGCGGTTTCTCGGCCGCGGAATACATGACCTGCCTCACCGGCATCGTCTGGCGCGAGGGCCTGCGCTTCCTGCATCAGCGCGAGCGCTTCATCTCGGCGCTGGTGCGCCCGCTGGTATGGCTGTTCATCTTCGCCGCCGGCTTCCGCCAGGTGCTCGGCATCTCGATCATCCCGCCTTACGAGACCTACATCCTCTACGAGGTCTATATCGCGCCCGGGCTGATGGCGATGATCCAGCTCTTCAACGGCATGCAGTCCTCGCTCTCGATGGTCTATGACCGCGAGATGGGCAATATGCGGACGCTGCTGGTGAGCCCGCTGCCGCGCGGGTTCCTCTTGTTCTGCAAGCTGCTGGCGGGCACCGCGGTGTCGCTGCTCCAGGTCTATGCGTTCCTGCTGATCGCCTGGTTCTGGGACATCACCCCTCCCGCGATCGGCTATCTCACCGTGCTGCCGGCGCTGATCCTGTCGGGGCTGATGCTGGGCTCGCTCGGCATGCTGATCTCCTCGGGCATCAAGCAGCTTGAAAGCTTCGCCGGCGTGATGAACTTCGTGATCTTCCCGATGTTCTTCGCCTCCTCGGCGCTGTACCCGCTCTGGCGGGTGCAGGAGGGCAGCCCCTATCTCTACTATCTCTGCGTGGCCAACCCGTTCACCCATGCGGTCGAGCTGATCCGCTTTGCGTTCTACGGGCAAATCAACTGGATCTCGCTGGCGGTGGTCGCGGCCTGCACAATCGTCTTCATGATCGGCGCGATTCTGGCCTATGATCCCTCGCGCGGGCTGGCGCGACGGGGCCCAGCGGGAGGCGAATGATGAGATCGGGGATCGTGATCGTAGCCGCTGTGGCGCTCGCTGTTGCGGGCACGGCCGCGCGCGCGGCCGATCCGCGCTATCCCGACTGGCCCTGCACGCAGGCAAAAGTGCCGGTGATTTCTCTCGCCGCCGTGTGGGCCGGCCCGGCGCTCGACGACGCCGAGACCAAGTGGAAGGACGACGCCAAGATCAGCGCGCTGGTCTCAAAGCTGTCGGCGCGCAAGACGCCGCTCGACGAGGCGGAGAAGTCGGTCAAGGAATTCCTGGCGGGCTCCGCCGCTGACAAGACCGCGAACGCAAAACTCCTGTTCGCCGGTCTGTTCGACACGCTCAATGCGCAGCGCTCCCAGGTCATGAGCGGGCTCGAACGCGTCAGCCGCAAGCAGCGTGAGGCCGCCGACAAGATTCGCGAAGAGACCCTGGCGCTGCAGGCGCTCCAGGGCGCAACGCCGCGCGACGAGGCCAAGGTCGAGGCGCTCAGCAACGACCTGATCTGGAAGACCCGCATCTTCGAGGACCGCCACAAGGTGGTGCGGTTCGTTTGCGAAGTTCCGACCACGATCGACCAGCGCCTGTTCGCTCTCGGACGCGTGATCCAGCAGGAAATGGAATAGCGTCAGCCTCGCTGACAGCTCACCAAAAGTTCCCGCGATCGCCTCGGGAACGTTAACCTTTTGCCGCGCTATCTGCCGGAACCAAATCCATTCAAGATGGCTTGTCGAAATGAACTTCAAGACGTCGGGAGGCCTCGATGGGAACAAGAAAATTCATCTTTGCGGGTGCTGCGGCCCTCGGCATGCTCGCAACCAGCGCTCTTGCTGACGACATGACCGGAATGGTCACCAGAATCGACCGGCTCAACAGCACGATCTCGATCCAGCAGGCACAGAAAGGCACGGTCGGCGGCAGCGCAGGCGGCGCCGGCGCGGTTCAGGAGTACAAGGCCAAGGACGCCGCGATGCTGGATGCCGTCCATGCCGGCGACAGGGTGACGTACTCGGCGACCGACAACAACGGTACGGGCACGCTGACCAAGTTGCAGAAGCAGTAACCCTGCATCTTCACCTCCCCCGCGCGCGGCACGGCGTCATGGCCGGGCCTGTCCCGGCCATCCACGCCCAACCACACGGATTGAAGTACGTGGATGCCCGGGACAAGCCCGGGCATGACGGGCTGTGGCTACTGCTCTGGCCGCGGCTGCGGCTGCGTGTCCTCGGTCGGAAGGTTTGCGCGCTCCCAGCCGTCGGTGCCGTCGGGGTACCAGGCGACGTTGGCATAACCGTAGGCCAAGGCGCGCTTGGCAGCGTTCCAGGACATCCAGCAATCCGCCAGGCAATAGATCACGAGCAGCGCAGCCTTGTCGCCGCGCGCGGCGCGGGCGAGGCCGCGCTGGAAATAGTCATCCATGGCGGGCGGCAGCACGCCGTAGCCGGTGTCCGGCAGCCAGATGCTGCCCGGAATGTTTTTCCGCGGCATATCGCGCCAGACGGTGCCTTCGGGGAGGTTCTTCGGCTTCGGCGCGCGTGGCAGCACGTCGATGAATGTGCCGCTCTTCGCACGCCAAATCGCTTCGGCCTCCGCAGTCGTCAGCACGCGCGCGCCGGTGAGCGTCGCCGGCACCGGCGCGCGGTAATTATCGGCGCGATATCCCTCGGGCTCGAACGGCTCCTGCTGCTCCGCCAACGCCGGCGCCACCAGAATGGCGGCGAGCAGCGCAGCGGTAACGCGCCGCCTCATGGCGTCTTCTTGGCCGTCTCCGCACCGAGCGGCCGGTCGCTCTCGTCGAGCAGCGGTACGCCGAAGTCGAGCAGGATCTTGTTGATCTCACCCTGGTTCTCCTGGATCAGCTTGTTGAGCTGCCGCTTCCAGTTCTGGTCGGCGGGACGCACGCCCATGCCGATGCGATAGACCAGCTTCGGCCCGGTCGTTTCCTTCACCAGCGGCGTGACGTGCAGCGACCCGGCCTTCTTGGCATAGAACCCGGCCATCGGGCCCCACAGCACGCCGGCATCGATCTTGCCGGCGGCGAGGTCGTCGATCATGGCCTGCGCCGAATTGTCGAAGCGCGTGTCGATCATCAGCGGATAGGGCTTCGCATCGCCCATCAGGCCGGCCAACGCCATGTTGGTCGCCGGCGGCGTGCCGGCGACGATGCCGATATGCTTGCCCTTCAGGCGCGCGTCTTCGAGCGTATCGACGTCTTCGAGCCCGCTGCCGGTCTTGGCGACCAGCGCATAGGTCGTGCGGTAATAGGGATTGGTGCCCTGCACGAGGTCGTCACCTTGCGGAAATCCCATGATGACGTCGCAGCGATGCGCGCCCAGCGTCATGCGCACGAAGCCGGTGGCCTGCGGGAAGAAGACGTAGTCGAGCTTCTTCTGGAGCTTGTCCGCGAGCAACTCGGCGAGCTTGTTCTCGAACCCCTCGCCCTTCTCGTTCGAGAACGGCAGATTGCGCGGGTCGGCACAGACGCGCAGCACTTTTGGATCGACCAGCTCGAACGAGAGGTCGCCGGTCTCGCTGGTCTGCGCAATGGCGACGTCGCCGAACGCGCAGGATGCCACCAGGACCCACAGTGAAAACAACCAGCGACGATGTCGTCCGGCCTCCGTCATCGCGCTTCCTCCTCGGTTTGTTTGAATGCTAGCCATGCAACGCATGACGCGCCATGTTTTGCCAAACTTTATGCTGGCTTTGCTTTGTTGCAGTGCAAAGCGCGCAACCCTTTGAACTGAGGCGGAAAAGTGTCTCGCATCGCTCTCGTGATCGCAGCCTTGTCCCTGCTGGGGATCGCGACGCTAGCACGCACTGAAGCGGCCGAATTGCCTGTGAGCGAAGTCGCGCCGGGAATCTTCGTACACTCCGGGGCCATTGCGCTGATGACCCGCGAGAACGAAGGCGACATCGCCAATGTCGGCTTCATCGTCGGCGAGGACGCGGTGGCCGTGATCGACACCGGCGGCAGCCTCCGCGAGGGTCAGGCGCTGCTGGAGGCGGTGCGGGCTCGCACATCCAAGCCGATCCGCTACGTCATCAACACCCACGGCCATCCCGACCATGTCTTCGGCAATGCGGCCTTTGCCGCAGAGGGAACCCGCTTCGTCGGCCACAGCAAGCTGCCGCAGGCGCTGGCGACGCGCGGGCCGTATTATCTCGACAATTTTAGACGCCTCATGGGTAGCGAATTGATCGACCCCGTGAAGATCGTGCCGCCCACCCTGCTCGTCGTTGATACCCTGACGCTCGATCTCGGGTCGCGCCGCCTCACCTTGCGGGCCTGGCCGGCCGGGCACAGCGACAGCGATCTGACCGTGTTCGACGAGACCAGCAAGACGCTGTTCGCCGGCGATCTCGTCTTCCTCCGCCATATCCCGGTGATGGACGGCAGCATCCGCGGCTGGCTCGGCACGCTCGGGGAACTCGACAAGATTCCGGCGCAGCGCGTCGTGCCCGGTCACGGGCCTGTGAGCGACTGGCCTGCCGCGCTCGGCGAGGAGCGGCGCTATCTCACGACGCTGCTGGCGGACGTCCGGGCGTCGAACAAGAAGGGCGAGCCGATCCGGACTGCCGCCGACAAGGCGGCCGCATCGGAACGGCCGCATTGGCAATTGTTCGACGACTACAATGCTCGCAACGCAACCGCAGCATTTTCGGAAATTGAATGGGAGTAGTGGACGCGCTACGCTGGACGCGGATCGGCTACGCCGCCCCAGAGAAAACTGCTTCGTCCGCACGGGACCTCGACAATGACGGGATGCACACGCCGCCGCCTGCCCCTGATCGCCGCATTGCTCGGCATCGCCTTCGCTGTGCCGGCGAGCGCCGAAGAGGCTTACGATCCCTGGCCGGGCCTAGTGCAGGACATCTTCAGCAACCGTCCGATCAACGACGGCAACGACGTCATCGGCATCGAGATGCCCTATCGCGCCGAGGATGCGGCGATCGTGCCGGTGACCCTGCGCAGCAAACTGTCGCCCGCGGATAGCCGCCGCATCCGTTCGATCACCCTCGTCATCGACCGCAACCCGGCGCCGATGGCGGCGAAGTTCGAGCTCGGCGCAGATGCCAACGTCACCGAGATCTCCACGCGCGTGCGCGTCAACAACTACACCGACGTCCACGCGGTCGCCGAGCTCAGCGACGGCCAGCTCTACGTCGCCAAGACCTATGTGAAGGCCTCAGGCGGCTGCTCGGCGCCGGCAGGAAAGAACATCGAGGAAGCCAGGAACCGGCTCGGCCAGATGCGCTACCGGCAATTCGCGCGCGAGGAGGCACCGGCGAGCCGCGTCCGCGAGGCGCAGATCATGATCGGCCATCCCAACAATTCGGGGCTGCAAATGGACCAGGTCACGCAGCTCTACATTCCCGCCTTTTTCGTCAACCAGCTGAAGCTGACGCAGGACGACAGCCCCGTGCTGTCGATGGAGGGTGGCATCTCGATCTCGGAAGATCCCAATCTGCGCTTCACGTATGTGTCCAACGGTGCCAAGCGCTTCCGCGCGGAAGCTAAGGACACGGATGGGCACGTGTTCCGCAATGAATGGGATGTGGAGAAGCCGGGGACTTAAGTCTCTCGACTGTCATGGCCGGGCATAGCCGTCCGAAGGACGGCGTCGCTTCCCTCGCGCCGATCCTAAGAACGTGGATGCTCGGGACAAGCCCGGGCATGACGACTACGGTTGGCGTGAAGCTAGCTGTCAGAAACACCTCACCTCGGCTTCCGCCTGCGCACGCCTGAGATCATTCACCGCCGAATTCGCCTGCTCGGACGTACGAAACTGGACGCCGAGATTGCCGCGCACCTGGGACATGCTGAGCGCCGTCTCGGCGGTGACGTAACGGTCATAGGACACGATCGAGGCCACCACGTCGATCGAGCAGGAACATTGCTCGATCGACTGCCGGCTCTCACCATTGGCCTTCATGCAGCCATAGACGTATTCGGCACGCGCCGACGTCGGATAATCATTGGCCTCCTCGGCACGCGCGGCGTAGACGGTCGCAGCCCACACCGCCAATGCGGCGACAATCGGTCGTAGCTGTCCCGCCAGATTCATGAGCGTCCTCCCGCTGGTTGCGACAAAAGCTATGCTATGCGTATTGTCATGAAAAGCACTCCCTTCGAGGAAACGGCTCACAAGGTGATGAGAGCACTTGGTTTGAGAGCGCCTGGGCGAACATTGGCGCTCGCGATGACGCTGGCGCTGTCGCTGGCCGCGCCTGGCCGCGCCGCGGATACGATCCGCCTTGCAGTGCAGAAGACCGGAACATTCTCCTGGGAGTTGGCCGCGATCCGCGCCGGCCGGCTCGACAAGGAAGCCGATCTGTCGCTCGACGTCGCCGAGCTCGCGAGCCCCGAGGCCGGCAAGATCGCCCTGCGCGCCGGGAATGCCGACATCATCCTGTCCGATTGGCTGTGGGTGTCGCGCGAGCGCGTGCTCGGCGCCAAGCTCACCTTCTATCCCTATTCCAGCGCGCTCGGCGCGGTGATGGTGCCGGCCTCGTCGCCGCTCAAGACGCTCGCCGACCTGAAGGGACGGAAGCTCGGCGTCGGCGGCGGCGCGATCGACAAGAGCTGGCTGCTGCTGCAGGCGCGGATGAAGCAGGACGGCATCGATCTGAAGTCCGATGCCAGCATCGTCTATGGTGCGCCGCCCTTGATCGCCGCCAAGGCGCTCGACGGCGAGATGGATGCGAGCCTCAATTTCTGGAATTTCTGCGCGCAGCTCGAAGCCAAGGGCTTTCGCCGCCTCGCCGGCATCGAGGAGATTTTGCCAAAGCTGGGGGCCAAGGGCGCGGTGTCCGCGGTCGGTTATGTCTTCGACGAGAGCTGGGCCGCAACCCACCGCGATGCGGTGGCGCGTTTCATTGCGATGACCCGCAAGGCCAAGCAGCTGCTGGTCACCTCGGACGCCGCCTGGGACAAGATCGCGCCGCTCACCGGAGCGAGCGATCCGGCCATCCTCAAGACCTACCGCGACCGCTATCGCGACGGCATTCCGCGCCGGAGCATCGTGGACGAGGAGGCGGATGCGCGCGTGCTCTATCGCGTGCTCGCCGAGATCGGCGGACGCGACCTGGTCGGGCCGGCGGCCGAGCTCGACCCCGGCACTTTCTATCACGCGGTCCCCGGAGACTGAGGTGCTGCGTCTTCTCTCGTTTTCCCTGTTCCTCGCGACCTGGTGGATCGCGGCGCTGTTCGTCGGCGGCGCAAAGCTGCCCTCCCCGCCTGCCGTGCTCAACGTCATCATCACGGAAGCATCGAGCGGCGCCCTGTTCCTGCATCTCGGCGCCACGCTGGCGCGCGTCGCGCTCGCCTTCGTGCTGGCGATGTCGCTCGGCAGTGCCATCGGCTATTTGATGGGACGGGTGAAGCTCGCCGACCGGCTCGGCGATCCCTGGCTGATCCTGCTGCTGAACCTGCCGGCGCTGGTCGTGATCGTGCTGGCCTATATCTGGGCCGGCCTGACCGAAGCGGCGGCGATCGCGGCGATCGCCATCAACAAGTTGCCGACCGCCATCGTCACCTTGCGTGAGGGCACCCGCGCGCTCGACCGTTCGCTGGACGAGATGGCAACCGTGTTCGCGATGCCGCGCTGGCGCGCGTTCCGCCATGTCGTGCTGCCGCAGCTTGCGCCCTATATCGCAGCCTCGGCCCGGTCCGGATTGTCGCTGGTGTGGAAGATCGTGCTGGTGGCCGAGCTGCTCGGACGGCCGAACGGCGTCGGCTTCGAGATCGGCGTCGCCTTCCAGCTGTTCGACACGCCGCGTCTGCTGGCCTATTCGCTCACCTTCGCGGCCGTCGTGCTCGTCATCGAAACCTTGCTGGTGCAGCCGTTCGAAGCCCGCGCAACACGGTGGCGGCCCCGTGCGGCTTGAAGTCGATATCTCCGGAAAGACATTCAGGAGTGCCGCGGGCGAAACGCACGAGGTGCTGGCCCCGGTCAGCTTCGCGCTTCAATCTGGTGAGGTCGGCGTTTTGATCGGCCCCTCCGGCTGCGGCAAGAGCACGATGCTGCGCATCATCCTCGGGCTCGACCGCGATTTCCACGGGACCATCGCGCGTCCACCGGAAGCGCGGATCGGGATGGTGTTCCAGGAGCCGCGGCTGCTGCCGTGGCGCTCGGTCGAGCAGAATGTGCGGCTTGCGGCTCCTGATATCTCCGAGGCGAAGCTGTCGGAGCTGTTCAGGATCCTGGAGCTGGAAGCGCATCGCAGCCATTTTCCCGGCGAATTGTCGCTGGGACTGGCCCGGCGCGTCGCGCTGGCTCGCGCCTTCGCGGTCGAGCCCGATCTGCTCGTGCTCGACGAGCCCCTCGCCTCGCTCGACGACGCGCTCGCCGGCCGCCTGCGCGACGAGATCGCAACGCTGGTCGCAAGCCGCCCCGTGATGACGCTGCTCGTCACCCACAGCCTCGACGATGCGGTCCGCCTCGGCGACCGCTTGTTCTTCCTGTCGCCGCAGCCGGCGCGAATTCTGGCAGAGGTGCCGATCGGCATCCCGCGTGGCGCACGCGGCGACGCAGAGATCGCCACGATCAAGGCGGGCCTCCTGGCGAGGACCCAGGGTGAACATGGCGGCGAACGCGACGGGCGTGATGCCTCATAGGCAGCCAGGCAAAGCGCGTGCTAAACAGGGCCCGTAGCGGAGCCCGATGATGAAGCGAATGGTCGCCCTCATGACGCTTGGCCTCGCTCTCGTCGCGACCATGGCGAGCGCGCAGGACATGATGCGTGACGTCGACCTCACGTCACCCGCGATGGTCTCGGCGGAAATGAGCCGGCAGGAGGTCGAGGCCATCCTGGCCAAAGCCGGCGCCGGGGCGCCGGCCGATTTCACCGGCAAGCGGTTGTCGGGGCTCGATCTCTCCGGTCTCGACCTTTCCACGGCGATCCTCCGTGCGGCGCGCCTCAACAAGACAAAACTCGCCGGTGCCCGTCTTGATCAGGCGATCCTCGATCAGGCGTGGCTGCTGGACGCTGATCTCGCCGGCGCGAGCCTGAAGGGCGCCAATCTGTTCGCCTCGCAGATGGCGCGCGCGCGTCTGGACGGCGCGGACCTGACCGGTGCTCGCATCGCGGCCGACCTCACCGGCGCAAGCCTGCTCGGCGCTTCGATTGCGGACGCGCATCTTGGCGCCGATATGCGCAACCAGTCGATGGGGCTGATGCGCGCAGTGCTGCGATCCGCCAATCTGGAAGGGTTGAACGCGCGCAATGCCGACCTGTCGCGCGTCGATCTCGAATTTGCCTCCCTCAAGGGAGCCGACCTGACCGGCGCGTCGCTCAAAAATGCGCAGCTCGGCGGCGCCGACCTGACCGGAGCCACCGTCACTGACGCCGATTTCGAGGGCGCCGATCTCGCCTCGGCGAAGCTGATCGCGCCGATCGGCCTTGACCGCGCCAGGAATTTCGACAAGGCAAAGAACCGCGAGCGTCTGGTCAGGGAATAACGGGCGCCTTTGGAGGATCGGCTGATGCGTTGGTTTCTGGCTTTGATCGCGTTGTTGACGTTGGCCGGCGAAGCCGCCGCCCAAAGCAAGGGCAAGGGCATCAGGCTCTGGAATTTGACGACGGAGACGATCTCCGGCTTCCAGCTCTCGCCCGCCGGCAAGACCGAGTGGGGCCCGAACCAGTGCCTGAACGACAAGGACAAGGAAGTCGACCACGACGAGCGGCTGCGCATCACCGGCGTCGAGCCCGGCCGCTATGACGCCAGGGTCAGCTATCCCAATGCGCGGCAGTGCGTCGTCCGCGACATCGAGATCAAGGCGGACGCGGTGTTCTCGATCGCCGACAAGGACCTGAAGGACTGCACGAAATAACGAAGGGCTTACGCCTTGTCGTTCGGGTGCGGATATTCGCAGCGCCACCGCACCGCCTGCCACTTCGGATGGTCGCCGACCCATTGGGCGATATAGGGCGGTGCGGCCATCACGCATTGCCTCGGCGACCCCGCAAAGTTGAACACCAGATGCTGCTCCTCGCAGGTCGCAGGCGAGAGCACCGCACACACAGTCACCACCAGGTCAATCGGGTTCATGCCGGGATCCTGTCGCAAGGGGACAATCGAGATTAGCACGAAAGATTACGTTCCGAGGAGCGGGAAGTTTCAAACGGACGGGATGTTCCCTCTCCCCGCGCGCGGGCAGAGGCGGAACAAACACCTAGAAGTTTACCCCAAACACCAATCGCGCCTGATGACGCTCGAAATTGACGAGGTCGAGATTGCCGCCTGATCCGGCCGGGCGGCCCCAGGCCTGCATGCTCCAGCTCAGAGTGAGCCGCGACTTCTCCGATAGCTGGAAATAGGCGGTCGGACCGACAAACAGCGCCTGGCCCGAGAACTCACCGAGGCCGATGCCCTCATACTGGCGGAAGTAGCGCATTTCCCCACCGAGCAGAAAATTGGGGCGCACGCGCACCATGGCGCCAAAGGCCGCGCCGATCGTCGAGCTCTTCTCGGACACCCCCGCCACCTCGAAGCGCGCCCATTCCGGCTGATAGATCAGATTGAGCGCTGCGATGGCGTAGTTCGGAATCAGCTCACGGTCGAAAGCGAGCGTGAATTCGGAGCCGTACATCCGTCCCTTCGCGCCGCTGGTCTCGTCGATGCGATCGCCATGGAGTTCGGCGGCGACAGTCAACCCGAACGGCGCGCGCTCGCGGTCGAGCAGGCGGTAACGCAGGTCGAGCGAGGCGCCCTGGAAATTGAACTGGCGGCGGTCGTCGATATCGGGAACGCCGGTGATGTCGTGCAGCGTGGCGGTGCCGCCGACCTCGACACGGAAGTTCGGCAGCGGCACGACCTCGATCTCGACCTCCTGCTGGAGGGCGCGATAGGTACCGCCGCCCTTGCCGAAGCTCCCTGTCGTTTGGGTCTGGAATTCGCGCTCGCCGGGATTGCCGACGTCGGTGCCGATCATGAAGCCGAAGATGTGCTCGGTATCGAAGCCCTCTTCGGCACTGACACACGCCGGTGCAAGCGCAACACCGAACGCAATTGCCGTCCAGATCGTGTGGGCTCCAAGGCGCATTGCGAACACTACCACGGCTTCGACGGCGTCCGCCATCGAAGCCGCGGCAGGTCGTCAGTCTTACTTGCGCGCAGCGCAGGCGTACATGTTGATTTCCATGCCGACCGGCACTTCCGCGATCTTCGGAGCTTTCCAAGCCATTCGGGTCTCCCAAGGGTATTGAGCGCGACATCGCGCGGGGCAAAACCTAGGGCTGCGTCAGGTGCAGCGCAAGCCTGGAATCGAAGCGCAAACACAGCGAACTGTCGCATTATGCTCGCGAATTTCCCTCTCGGGCAAATCGCCTTCGCTCCCAGTCAAGCGCCGCATCTCTCACCGCAACAAGCGCACCAGCGCGCGGCCGGCGCGCGAGTTCAGCTCCTTCGCATCCAGCGTTCCGTCCTTGTCGGGATTCGCTGCGTTGAAGCGCTGCTCCACCACCGCGAGATATTCGTCGAGCGTGAGAGTCCCGTCGCGATCGGGATCGGCGGCGGCGAGTTCTTTCGCCGTTAACCGTCCGCGCAATTCGCGCGCGTCAAGCGTGCCGTCGTGATCGGGATCGAGCTTTGCGAACAGCGCGGCAGCGGCCTTCTTCACCTCGGCGAGATCGAGCGTGCCGTCATTGTCGGTATCGAACATCTTTACGGCGTTGCCGGAAGCAGCCCACGCTGGACCGGACAGCACTGCAATCGTGAGCGCAAGCGCAACTGAGCGACGTGAAATCATCAAACCCTCCTGACCAGCCACCAGCCCCCGATTCGTTCGGGATCGAAACGACATAAGTCCACAAGCGAGCCCCGGTTCAAGTCCGGAATTGCAACCTGCGCACCGCACAACTCGCGGAACCCGACGGCCGAGCAGAGCAGCCGAAGCCGGCACTGCTTCATGCCACGGAATTTTTTCAGCGTCTGCGCACAAGTGAAAGTCGGTTGTCAGGTTTCTGTCAGGTGACCGGCATCTGGCATCCAACATATCGGCGACGGACTTACGACTTTCGTATTGACGTGTTTTGCGTTCGGGCGGAGTGTTGCTCCCGCAGCGTCAAAAGGCGCGCATATTGGGAGGAACGGATGAAACGCTTTGCGATGGCCGCGAGCCTCGTCATGCTTGCATCGACTTGTGCGAGCGCACAGACCACCGAGCAACTGGTCAAGGGCGCGACCGATACATCGAACGTTCTCAATTACGGGATGGGCTACAATCTGCAGCGCTTCTCGACGCTGAACCAGGTCAACAAGGACACCGTCAAGAATCTCGTCCCGGTCTGGAACTACAGTTTCAACGACGATCGCAGCGAGGAATCGCAGCCGCTGGTGTACCAGGGCGTGATCTACGTGACCTCGCACAACGCCACCATGGCGGTCGACGCCAAGACCGGGAAACAGATCTGGAAATCCAAGGTCGAGTATCCCGCCGAGACGCCGCGCATCGTCTGCTGCGGCATCATCAACCGCGGCGCCGCGCTCTATGACGGCAAGGTCTTCCGCACCACGCTCGACGCCAACGTGATCGCGCTCGATGCCAAGGACGGCAAGGAGTTGTGGCGACAGAAGGCCGCCGACATCAAGGAAGGCTATTCGATGACGGTGGCGCCGCTGGTCGCCGACGGTGTCGTCATCACCGGCATCTCCGGCGCCGAGTTCGGCACCCGCGGCTTCATCGACGGCTGGGATCCGGCGACGGGCAAGCATCTCTGGCGTACCCATTCGATCCCCTCGCCCGACGAGCCCGGTGGCGACACCTGGAAGGGTGACACCTGGAAGTTGGGCGGCGGCTCGACCTGGATCACCGGCTCCTACGATCCCGAGCTCAACACGGTCTATTGGGGCATCGGCAATCCCGGACCGTTCAACTCGGCGGTGCGTCCCGGCGACAACCTCTACACCTGCTCCGTGCTGGCGATGGATCCCAAGACCGGCAAGATCAAGTGGCACTACCAGTTCTCGCCGAACAATCCGTTCGACTATGATTCGGTGGCCGAGATGGTCCTCGCCGACATGAATGTCGAGGGCAAGCCGACCAAGGTGCTGATGGACGCCAACCGCAACGGCTTCTTCTACGTGCTCGACCGCACCAACGGAAAGCTGCTTGCGGCCAATCCTTACGTGAAGGTGAATTGGGCAACCGGCGTCGACATGAAGACCGGTAAGCCGATCGAGACCGACGTCACGAAGGACGCGCGCGACGGCAAGAAGGTCACCGTCTATCCGTCGATCCTCGGCGGCAAGAACTGGGAGCCGATGTCGTTCAATCCGCAGACCGGCCTCGCCTATGCCAACACGCTCGCCTTCGGCGGCAGGTACAAGACCGAGCCCGTGACCTTCAAGCAGGGCGAATGGTATCTCGGCATGGACCTCACCGACCTCTGGGAGTGGGGTGACGGCCCGCGCGGTCATCTGAAGGCGATCGATCCCATGACCGGCAAGGCCAAGTGGGAAGCACCGAGCGACATCCCGCGCTTCTCGGGCGTGCTGTCGACCGCGGGCGGCGTCGTGTTCACGGGCGCGCTGACCGGCGAGTTCGAGGCCTTCGATGCCGACACCGGCAAGAAGCTCTGGCAGTTCCAGACCGGCTCGGGCATCGAGGGACAACCGGTGACCTGGCAGCAGGATGGCGTGCAGTACATTGCCGTCACCTCCGGCTATGGCGGCGTCTACTCGCTGTTCTCCGGCGACGAGCGGCTTGCCAAGGTACCGCCCGGCGGCTCGCTGTGGGTTTTTGCGGTCAAGCAATAACCACGGCCCGATGCTGAAGGACATATCTCACAAGACGGTGGCGACGATCGCCACCGTCGCGGTGCTGACGGTCGCGCTTGCGGCGACCGTTCGTGCCGCGGACGATGCAACTGGCAATCCCGTGCAGGCACAGATCGACCATGGCAAGTCGACCTATGCTTCGAAATGCTCGCATTGCCACGGCCCCAACATGATGAATTCCGGCACCATCACGCCGGACCTGCGCGCCTTTCCCGACGACAAGACGCGCTTCGTCACCACGGTGAAGAACGGCAAGAACAACAAGATGCCGCCCTGGGCCGACATTTTGAGCGACGACGAGATCGGCAATCTCTGGGCCTTCGTCTCGAGCAGGAGAAAGCCATGAGAGCCTGGCTCGCCGCATGGAGCGTCGCCGCGATCCTAGCGGCGGCGACCACCGCCGCGCGCGCGGCCGACGAGCCGTTGAAGGTTTGCCTCGACGAGGACCGGCCTCCGCTCTCGGTGCATGACAAGGGCAAGCCGGATTCAGGCTTCGACGTGCTGCTGGCGCAGGCGATCGCGGACCGGATCGGCCGGCCGCTGAAGATCCAGTGGTTCGAGAGCAAGCTGGACGAGGATTCGAGCCCGCAGCTCGAGGCCAACGCCTTGCTCTCCGATGGGCGCTGCTCGCTGGTCGGCGGCTATGCGCTGACGACGGATTCCCTCGTCAAGCCCGGCATGAAGACGGCACGCTTGCCGGATTTCGCCGGGGCCACGCGCGACGACCGGCGCCGCCGCGTCGCGCTCGGCGTGCTCGCACCGAGCCAGCCTTACGTCTATTCGCCGATGACGGTGGTACTCGGACCGAAAGCGCAGGGCCGCAAGATCGGTGGCATCGGCGACCTCGCCGGCCTTCGCCTTGCGATCGAGAGCGGCTCGCTGGGCGATGCCATCCTGATGACCTTCGACAAGGGCCGCCTGATCGACAGCATCACCCATCTCGTCCCCGGCCGCGACGATCTCCTCGGCGCGCTCCAGCGCGGCGACCATGACGCGACGCTGATCGACCTCGGCCGCTTCGATGCCCACCGCGCCGCGCATACCGACACGACGATCACCGCGTCGGGCTATTATTATCCGATCGGCGCCAATCGCGGCTATGTCGGGCTCACCAGCGACGGCGCACTGATCGATGCGGTCAACAAGGCGCTGACCAGCCTTGCCGCCGAGGGCAAGATCGCCGAGTTCGGCAACCAGGCCGGCCTCACCTATCTGCCGCCGCGCGAGCCTGCGGTGCTCGGCGATGTCTGGGCGACGATCATTCAGCGGTAGGTAGCCACACGTGCCGTCACATCACCGGTGTCATGCACCGCGACCCGGCTGCGCCAAGGCTTCGCCGGGGTTGAGGTCCAGGAGCGCCGAAGCTTTGGCGTAGGCGGCAGGCGGGGCATCCAGTACGTCGCGGCCTCTCGATCCAATCGCAAGCGCCTCGGGAATACTGGATCGCCGGTCAAGCCGGGCGATGACAGCGAGGGTGTGGTGCGACCGTCGCTCCACACCCCAAAGTGCCGACCACATTTCCGTGGTATGCATAGTGTTTCGTTCGCCCCTTTGGTGCCCCGTGAATCCCCCCACGACACCCTCCGCCGCCGGCCTGCGCGATCTCCTCTCCCGCGAAGTCAAGACCGGCGAGCTCCTGCGCGCGCTGATCGTCGTCGGCCCGATGGTCGCCGCCTATTTCATCTTGCGCGAGACGGCGCTGCTGAACCTGGGGCTGGTCGCGGTCTCGCTGCTCATTCCGGCGCTCAGGCAGCACTTTCCGCCAAAAGTCGTCGCGTGGCATTATCTCGCCATCCTCGTCACCTTTGCCGCGCTTTTCCTTGCAGCTCCGGTCAAGCCGCTATTCGTGGTGCTGACGGCGCTCGCCGGCTTCCTTGCGGTGGCGGGGACGCGCTATGGCGAACATTTCCGCACACTTGGCAATTGGGTGTTCATCCCCGCCGTCTATCTCGCCTGCGAGGTGCGGGAGGGCGTGAGCGCCGAGGAAGCGATACGTCATGCCGGCGTGATCGTCGCCTCCTCTCCGATCGCGCTGGCGCTCGTCTGCGCGATCCAGACTTACGACCAGCGGCTGCGCGGCAATGCCGCGACCTCGCTCGGACCGCCCGCGGCCGACTGGTTTCTGCCGGCAGCCGCAACCGCCATGGCGGTCTTTGCCGCAGCCGCCCTGGTCGAGATCTTCAACCTCGCGCAGGGACAATGGGTGATGTGGTCGGCCGCAAGCGTCGTGGTTGGCGACCTCACGGCATCCACCGGCAAGCTGAAGCAGCGGGCGATCGGCGCCTTCGTCGGCGCGCCGCTCGGCTTTCTCACCGGCCTTGCCCTGCCGCAAAGCCGCGTCGGCTACGCCATCGCGATTCTCGCGGCCACCCTCACCCTGATCTCGTTCTCCCGCTACGTCGTCGGCTTCGGCCTGCGCTGCTTCTTCATTGCGCTCGCCGCGTCCTTTGCCGGCGGCGCCAGCGGCATCGCCGAGGAGCGCATCGTCAACGTGCTGATCGGCGGTACGTTCGGCCTGATCGCGGTAGCCCTGACCGAGATCGTCCGGCTGCGGGTCATGCGGAAGACCCGATCTCCCGGATGACGCGCAAATGGGCGCCGCGCGGCCCTGTCGAATGCGCCAATCTGTCTCGCCTACCACCCCAGCCTGATGCAGTAGGGTCGGCAAAAATCAGGAGGGAATCATGCCCGCAAAATTCGATCGCCGCCACTTCATCGCCGCCGGTACCAGTGCACTCGCGATGCCCTTCGTCGCGCGCGGCGCCTCGGCGCAAGGCGCATCGCAAGGCAATTGGCCGTCGCGGCAGATCCGCATGATTTGCAGCTATCCCGCCGGCGGACAGACCGATTTGCTCGCGCGCGCCTATGGCGAATTCATCTCCAAGCAGGTCGGCAAGACCGTCGTGGTCGAGAACAAGCCCGGCGCCTCCGGCGCGATCGGCACCGCAGAGGTCGCCCGCGCCGAGCCCGACGGCCACACCATCCTGTGCTCGATCTCGACCACCTACATCATGAACCGGGTCGTGATGAAGAATCCCGGCTACGACATGGACAAGGACCTGACGCTCGTCAGTGTCATTCCGGGCGCCGGCCTGTTGCTGGTCGCGAACCCCAAGACCGGGGTCAAGACGCTGGAGGATTTCGTCGCCTTCGCGCGCAAGAGCGGCAAGGTCAACTTCGGCACCTATAGCGCGGGCTCGGCTCCGCACATGACGATCAACGAGCTCAACAAGCAGTACGGTCTTTCCATCGAGCCGGTTCACTACCGCGGCGAAGCGCCGATGTGGACGGGGATGCTGGAAGGCACGCTCGACGCCGCAATGGGCAGCTACACGGCGGCGCAGTCCGTCCTGCAAAGCGACCGTGGCACCGTGTTCGCCGTGCATTCGAAGAAGGTCGACGCGATCCCCGCCATCAAGACCCTCCCGGAGCAGGGCGCAACGTCAAAATTCTTCACCGTGAGCGGTTTCTCCGGCTGGGCCGTGCCGAAGGCGACGCCGCAGCCGGTGGTCGACCGCCTGGCGGAGCTCTGCGTCGCCGCCAACAGCGATCCGAAGGTGAAGGAGGTTCTCGCGACCTTCGTGCTCGAGCCGGCAATCGGCTTCAAGGAAACCAATGCCCTGTATCAACGCGAGTTGCCGATCTGGATCGAGAGCGCGCGGTCGCTCGGCCTCGAGCCGGCCTGAACCTTGCGCGGCGCACGGGGCTGCCCCATCGGAGTCCGGCATCCAACCAAAGCCTAGTGTTGGAAGCGCATTTTCCCGCTATGATTGTGTGCCGGTGCCGTCCCCCTCACCGGCGGACAAGAAAGGCCGATCGCATGACACCGGATGGCGTCGCCGTTGCCGTCATGATCATCCTGCTCTTTCCAATGGGCTATTTCACGCTGGCCTCACCCGCCTTCCTGCTGGTGAAGCTCGATATCCAGCCCGTCGCCCAGTTATTGCGTGGGATGTTCAACGCCCATTTTCTGGTGATGCGCATCGCCGGCGTGATCGGGGCGCTGGCTTTCCTGCTCGACGGTCGCCTGGTCGCCGCGATGGGCGTCGGCCTGCTCGCGGCCCTGGCGATCTGGGGACGCCGCTGGTTCATGCAACGGATGGACGACCAGCTCCGCGCGAGGGACGCCGGAGATGCCGAGGCTCCGCGTCGGCTGCGACGCCTGCATTGGAGCGGAATGCTGGGCAACGCGGTCCTGCTCGTCGCTCTCGTGACCAGCATTCCCTACGTCGCCATATCGGCCTGAGAGATATCGCCGCGCGGCCTGCGCCGGCTGCGGCGCTCGCCTAATGCTCGCCCGAGGCCGCGGCGCCCTGCTGGGCCTTGTGGATCGAGGACGGCACCACGCCAAAGTATTTCCGGAACACGCGGCTGAAATGCGATGAGCTGGAGAAGCCCCAGGAGAAGGCGACGTCGGTGATGGTCTTGCCGCCGTGTGCCTCGAGCTCCTGGCGGCAGTTCTGCAGGCGCGCCTGCCAGATGTAGTCGCTCACCGTGGTGCCGCGCTCGGAGAACAGCATGTGCAGATAGCGCTTGGAGCAGCCGAGCTCTGCGGAGATCTGGTCGATGCACAGATCCGGATCGCGCAGGTGCTCGCGGATGAAGAATTGCGCGCGCACATACATCGCCTCGGGCCCGACGCGATCGAACATCGTGTCCGCTTCGCGCAACGGCAGCAGCAAGAGGTCGATCAGCGAATCGGCGACGCCGACCGCGCTGTTCGCCGACAGCTTGGCCGCCTCGTCGAAGGTGGCATGAACAAAATCATGGGCGATCCTCCCCGTCCCGGTCTTCGCCGACAATTTGCAGGCCGGCATCCGCTGCGACGGGAATCCGCGGTCGCGCAGCAAGGCCTTCGGCACGATCACCACGTCGTGGCGGGTGAAGGCGGGGCTGATGATGGAATGCGGACAGGAGACGTCATAGGCGATGATGTCGCCCGGGTTCAGCTCGATGTGGCGGCCTTCCTGCTCGAAATAGGACACGCCATAGGTCTGGAAGTGGATCTTGATGTACGGGTGTTCATTGGCCTTGGCGCGCGCCAGCGTGTGCGCGATGCGATGCTGGCTGACCTCGATCTGGCAGAGCTTCAGGCGCGAGACGCTGGTGTAGTCGATGCGGCCCTCGAGCGAGGACGCCTCGAGCGGATCGACGTCGAAATGCCCACACAGGCTTGTCAGCCCGTCGATCCAGCTCTGGATCTGCCGCTTCGGCGTCAGGCCGGTCGTCGAGAGCGTGTGAATGGTGTCGGACATTAATCCAGCCGCTGGTTTCATCTGGAGATTCGACGCGAATCGCAACCAGCGCTGCCGGAGCCCTCAGCTATGATTGCGTGACGTTTACCTCGAATTTGAGCGGTCTGTTGCAACGATCGCGGTCGTTCCATTGCCACCCTTGACGGTTAATCCTCCGCCTTAGTTGCAGCGCCGTCAAGGGGAACCTGAGCGTCGAAGGCGTCGCGAAGCCGCGCGGAAGCCGCTGAATTCGCTACTGCAAAATCAAAAACTTCGCGTCCGTGCGCTGTCGAGCAAACCGGCTTCCCTCTTGGGCAAGTTTCCCGATGACGAAGTCGTTAGGGATTGCGGCAGGAACAACAAAAACGGGCCTCTCCTGCACGTGGACCCGTAGCTCTCATCCGGAGGAGGAAACAGCACAGCATCGTTTCTGGTCCCAAACGTGACCGCCCTGCACGAGCAGACGCCGGACGAGAAGCCCGGTGATTAAGCAATGCTTCGGAAACAATAAACGAGACCAACGGAGGAATGACTATGCGCAAGGTGCTAATGGCGACCTATCTTGGCTCCGCGGCGATGCTCGCCGCCGGCAGCGCGTCAGCCAATGACGAGCTGATCAAGATGTCGCAGAATCCCAAAGACTGGGTGATGCCCGCGGGAGACTACGCCAATACCCGCTATTCGAAGCTGAACCAGATCAACGCACAAAACGTAGGCAAGCTCCAGGTCGCCTGGACCTTCTCCACCGGCGTGCTGCGCGGCCACGAAGGCGGCCCGCTGATCATCGGCAACATGATGTACGTCCACACGCCGTTCCCGAACAAGGTCTATGCTATTGACCTTTCCAACGAGAACAAGATCGTCTGGAAGTATGAGCCGAAGCAGGATCCGAACGTCATCCCGGTGATGTGCTGCGATACGGTTAACCGCGGCCTGTCCTACGGTGACGGCAAGATCATCCTGCATCAGGCCGACACCAACCTCGTCGCGCTCGACGCCAAGACCGGCAAGGTCGAGTGGTCGGCGACGAACGGCAACCCCGCGAAGGGTGAGACCGGTACGTCGGCGGCGCTGGTCGTCAAGGACAAGGTCCTGGTCGGCATCTCCGGCGGCGAGTTCGGCGTGCAATGCCACGTCACCGCTTACGACCTCAAGAGCGGCAAGCAGGTCTGGCGCGCCTTCTCCGAAGGTCCGGATGACCAGATCAAGGTCGATCCGGCCAAGACAACGTCGCTCGGCAAGCCGGTCGGAGCCGATTCCTCGCTGAAGACCTGGCAAGGCGATCAGTGGAAGATCGGCGGAGGCTGCACCTGGGGCTGGATGTCCTTCGATCCCGCTCTGAACCTCGTGTATTACGGGTCGGGCAACCCCTCGACCTGGAATCCGAAGCAGCGTCCGGGCGACAACAAGTGGTCGATGACGATTTTCGCGCGTGACGCGGACACCGGCATGGCCAAGTGGGTCTATCAGATGACGCCCCACGACGAGTGGGACTATGACGGCGTCAACGAGATGATCCTCTCGGATCAGCAGATCAACGGCCAGCCGCGCAAGCTGCTGACTCATTTCGACCGTAACGGCCTCGCCTACACGATGGACCGTGAGAACGGCGAACTGCTGGTCGCCGAAAAGTACGATCCGAAGGTGAACTGGACCTCCGGCGTCGACATGGACAAGAACTCGGCGACCTATGGCCGTCCGAAGGTGCTTGACGCAGCGTCGACCGACAAGGCCGGCGAAGACCACAACGTGAAGGGCATCTGCCCGGCCGCGCTCGGTACCAAGGACGAGCAGCCGGCAGCCTACTCGCCGGACACGCAGCTGTTCTACGTTCCGACCAACCACGTCTGCATGGACTACGAACCGTTCAAGGTGAGCTACACCGCGGGCCAGCCCTATGTGGGTGCGACGCTCTCGATGTATCCGCCGGCGGGCGAGACCCACATGGGTAATTTCATCGCCTGGGACGGCAAGACCGGCAAGATCGTCTGGTCGAACAAGGAGCAGTTCTCGGTCTGGTCGGGTGCGCTCGCAACCGCCGGCGGCGTGGTGTTCTACGGCACGCTCGAAGGCTACCTGAAGGCAGTCGACGCCAAGTCCGGCAAGGAGCTCTACAAGTTCAAGACTCCCTCCGGCATCATCGGCAACGTCACGACCTATGAGAACGGCGGCAAGCAGTATGTCGCAGTGCTCTCCGGCGTGGGCGGCTGGGCCGGTATCGGTCTGGCAGCTGGTCTGACCGATCCGACCGCCGGTCTCGGCGCAGTCGGTGGCTACGCGGCTCTCAGCAACTACACGGCACTCGGCGGTACGCTGACCGTGTTCTCGCTGCCAGCGGCGAACTAGCCCACCCTTCGTGTCGCTCCGGCGCGTGGATCAACTCCACGCGCCGGCTCGTCTCCACCTGATGCCTTCGAGGATCATCTCTTGCGTAAAATCTGCTTTGTCATCGCTGCGACCATCTTCGTGACTTCGGGAGGAATTGCTGTTGCGGACGGTCCGGGCGACCCGACCGCCGTCAAGAAGGAAGACGACGGAAAGTGGCTCGATAAGGAAGGAAACCCGACCTACAAGATTTCGGCCGACGGCACCGTGGACTGGTTCACCTATTCCGGATATCGCCGCTATCACTCCGACTGCCACGTCTGCCATGGCCCCGACGGCATGGGATCCACCTACGCACCGTCGTTGAAGGATTCGGTCAAGACCATGAGCTATGGCGACTTCCTCGGCGTCGTCGCCTCCGGTCGCAAGAACATCTCGACCGCGCAGGAGAACGTCATGCCTGCCTTCGGCGACAACCCGAACGTCGCCTGCTACATGGACGATCTCTACGTCTATCTGCGCGCGCGCTCCGACGAGGCGTGGGGCCGTCAACGTCCCTCCAAGAAGGAGGAGAAGAACGAGACCTACACCAAGGCGGAAGACGCCTGCATGGGCAAGAAATGAAGGTTACCAGGACCGATACCACCTCGTGGCGTCCTGCGAGAATTTGAGGAGTTTACGATGAAGACACGTGCCGCCGTTGCTTTCGAAGCCAAGAAACCACTCGAGATCGTCGAAGTCGATCTGGAAGGACCGAAGGCAGGCGAAGTCCTGGTCGAGATCAAGGCGACGGGCATCTGCCATACCGACGCCTACACGCTCGACGGCTTCGACAGCGAAGGAATCTTCCCGTCGATCCTGGGTCATGAGGGCGCCGGTATCATCCGCGAGATCGGACCGGGCGTGACCTCGGTGAAACCGGGCGACCACGTCATCCCGCTCTACACGCCGGAGTGCCGGCAGTGCAAAAGCTGCCTGAGCCAGAAGACCAATCTCTGCACCGCGATCCGCGCGACGCAGGGCAAGGGCGTGATGCCCGATGGCACCAGCCGCTTCTCCTACAAGGGCAAGCCGGTCTACCACTACATGGGCTGCTCGACCTTCTCGAACTTCACCGTGCTGCCGGAGATCGCCGTCGCCAAGATCCGCGAGGACGCGCCCTTCGACAAGAGCTGCTACATCGGCTGCGGCGTCACCACCGGCGTCGGCGCCGTCGTCAACACCGCGAAGGTCACACCGGGCTCCAACGTGGTCGTGTTCGGCCTCGGCGGCATCGGCCTCAACGTGATCCAGGGCGCCAAGATGGCCGGCGCCGACAAGATCATCGGCGTCGACATCAACGACTCCAAGGAGGATTGGGGCCGCCGGTTCGGCATGACCGAGTTCGTCAACCCCAAGAAGATCACCGGCGACATCGTCGCGCATCTGGTCAACCTGACCGACGGTGGCGCCGACTACACCTTCGATTGCACCGGGAACACCACCGTGATGCGCCAGGCGCTGGAAGCCTGCCATCGCGGCTGGGGCACCTCGATCATCATCGGCGTTGCCGAATCCGGCAAGGAGATCGCCACCCGCCCGTTCCAGCTCGTCACCGGGCGCAACTGGCGCGGCACGGCCTTCGGCGGCGCACGCGGCCGCACCGACGTGCCCAAGATCGTCGACTGGTACATGAACGGAAAGATCCAGATCGATCCGATGATCACCCACGTGCTCAAGCTCGAGGAGATCAATAAGGGCTTTGACCTCATGCACGAGGGCAAATCCATCCGTTCAGTCGTCGTGTTCTAGCTCGAAAGCGTCACACCCAAGGAGGATCGACCCATGACTGTTGCACTCCATCCCTCGATCGATAACGGCGTCAAACAGGGCAGCGGCAACTTTGCCGGCGGCACACTGGTCTGCAAATGCACGGACCACCCGGTCAAGGTCGCGGTGAAGGGCGACGTTGCCCACAACCACGCCTGCGGCTGCACCAAGTGCTGGAAGCCGCAAGGCGCGAACTTCTCGGTGGTCGCCGTGGTGCCGCGCCAGAACGTCAGCGTGACCGAGAACGGCGACAAGCTCCAGATCGTCGATCCCTCGGCGGTGATCCAGCGCTACGCCTGCAAGGCCTGCGGCACGCACATGTACGGCCGCATCGAGAACAAGGGCCATCCGTTCTACGGCCTCGATTTCATCCATCCCGAGCTGTTCCAGGAGCAGGGCTCGCAGGCGCCGCAATTCGCCGCCTTCGTCTCCTCCGTGATCGAATCCGGCGTGAAGCCGGAACAGATGGCAGGCATCCGCTCGCGGCTGAAGGAAATCGGGCTCGAGCCCTATGACTGCCTGTCGCCGGCGCTGATGGACGCGATAGCGACCCACGTGGCGAAAGCCAAAGCTGCCTGACAAGGCCGCCTGAACGGAGCCGCCAGACCTTCGCCGTGCCCCCGTCCGCTCGCTGGCCCCGACCATCGCCAGCGAGCCGGACGGTCCGGTCCCCGACCAAATCGCTGCGATGCCTCCGCTTCGCACGACGCAAGATGCGAGGGCCATGAGCTCCTCAGATGAGCTCCTCAGTCCTGGTCTCTGAATGACTGCGCAGTGCCGCCCGCTTCCCCCTCGAAGTCCGCGCCTCTGCGCTTCTCCCTCCCTCGACTGAGGCATCCTGCTTCGTCCGCGCAGTCTCTGCCGGACGAAGCTTTTTTCGTCGTGCACATTTCGCAGGCGCAGCGGCGTGATGTCGCGCCCTGCTTTTGACAAACCTTCGTTGCAATCCTTTCCCGTCAAGAACACCCGGCTGTGAACGCCGGGCCGGCGCGGTCTCTGCTACGATCGCGTCGTCACGATGCCGCGCGAATTCAATCAATCAAGAATAAGACGGGAGGTATCGAGCACATCCGGACATCACGATTCGCATTCCTGCTTGCTGCCGGGATTTGCCCGCGCAGGAGACCGGGCGGGGATGCGGCGACACGACGAAACGGGCAGTGCGCCGACCTGTGTCGGCAATGTTGAAATCGACATGCTTATGAAGAGCGAGGGACCATCATGATCAAGGTGAAGATCAACGGCCAGGAACAGAGCTGGGACGGCGACCCGGATCTCCCGCTACTCTGGTTTCTGCGTGACGAGGCCGGGCTGACCGGCACCAAGTTTGGCTGCGGCCAGGCCTTGTGCGGCGCCTGCACCGTCATCGTCGACAAGGAGGCCGTGCGCTCCTGCATCACGTCGATCAACGACGTCGCCGGGCGCGAGGTGACCACCATCGAAGGACTGCATCCGAACGGCGACCATCCCGTCCAGAAGGCCTGGCGCCAGGTCAACGTGCCCCAATGCGGCTTCTGCCAGGCTGGCCAGATCATGCAGGCTGCCGCGCTGCTGATGGAGAATCCCAAGCCGTCACACGACCAGATCCGCGAAGCGATGGCCGGCAACATCTGCCGCTGCGGCTGCTACCAGCGCATCGAGAACGCAGTCCATCTCGCATCGACGGGAGTGTGACATGAATTTCATCGAGAACCCGACGAAGCTCCGTGGCTTCGAAAAGAACCTCAAGGTCGAGAAGGTCTCGCGCCGCAGCATCCTGAAGGGGCTCGGCATCACCGGCGGCTTCGTGCTCGCCGCCCCCGTGATGTCGCGCCGGGCGTTTGCCTATGAGACCGGCGCCGGCAAGATGCCGCACGGCGTCGTGGTCGACCCGCGCGTCTTCGTTGCCGTTGCGCCCGACGGCACCGTCACCATCCTCGCCCATCGTGCCGAAATGGGCACCGGCGTGCGCACCAGCCTGCCGCTGATCGTCGCCGAGGAGATGGAGGCTGACTGGTCCAGGGTAAAGGTGCAGCAGGCCCATGGCGACGAGGTCAAGTTCGGCAACCAGGACACCGACGGCTCCCGCAGCACGCGGCATTATCTGATCCCGATGCGCCAGATCGGCGCCTCCGCCCGCACCATGCTGGAGCAGGCCGCGGCCAAGCGCTGGGGCGTGCCGGCGACCGAGGTCAAGGCCGTCAACCACGAGGTCGTCCATAGTGCCAGCGGCCGCAAGCTCGGCTTCGGCGAGCTCGCCGCGGACGCAGCCAAGCAATCGGTGCCGAGCATCGAAGGCCTCAAGCTGAAGGACCCCAAGGACTTCCGTTATCTCGGCAAGGGCCAGATCGGCATCGTCGATCTCCACGACATCACCACCGGCAAGGCGCGCTACGGCGCGGACGTACGCCTGCCGGGCATGAAATATGCCGTCATCGCACGCCCGCCGGTGACCGGCGGCAAGCTGGTCTCGTTCGATCCGGACACCGCGCTGAAGGTCCCCGGCGTCGAGAAGGTGATGCAGGTGCGCGGCTGGCCGTGGCCGTCGAAATTCCAGCCGCTCGGCGGCGTTGCGGTGATCGCGCGCAACACCGGCGCGGCGATCAAGGGCCGCGACGCGCTGAAGCTGACCTGGGACGACGGCGCCAACGGCAAATACGACTCCGTCGCCTATCGCAAGGAGCTCGAGGAAGCCTCACGCAAACCGGGCCTCGTCGTACGCCAGGAGGGTGACGCAGACGCTGCGCTGAAAGGCGCCGACAAGGTCGTCGTCGGCGAATACTATCTGCCGCACCTCGCCCATGTCAGCATGGAGCCGCCGGTGGCGGTCGCCGACGTCAAGGGTGACAAGGCGGAGATCTGGGCGCCGGTGCAGAGTCCCGGCGGCACCCGCGAGGACGTCGCCAAGACGCTCGGCATTCCCGAGGACAACGTCACGGTGAACGTCACGCTGCTCGGCGGCGGTTTCGGCCGCAAGTCGAAATGCGACTTCGCGCTCGAGGCCGCACTGCTTTCGAGGGAGCTCGGCGCGCCGGTGAAGGTGCAATGGACGCGCGAGGACGACGTCCGTCACGACTTCCTGCACACCGTCTCGGTCGAGCGGATCGAGGCGGGGCTCGACAAGAACGGCAAGGTGATCGCCTGGCGCCACCGCAGCGTGGCCCCGAGCATCGCCTCGACCTTCGCCGCGGGTGCAAACCACCAGGCACCCTTCGAGCTCGGCATGGGCCTCGTCGACATGCCGTTCGAGATCGCCAACATCTCCTGTGAGAACCCGGAAGCCGCGGCGTTCACCCGCATCGGCTGGTTCCGTTCGGTCTCGAACATCCCGCGGGCCTTTGCGGTGCAGTCGATGGTCGGCGAGATCGCGCAGGCGACCGGGCGCGACCAGAAGGAGACACTGCTCGCGCTGATCGGCAGTCCCCGCATCGTCAAGCCAGCGGTGAAGGACATGTGGAACTACGGCGAGCCCTATGACAGCTACCCGATCGACACCGCGCGCCTGCGCAAGGTGGTCGAGCTGGTCGCCGAGAAGGGCGAATGGGGCCGTCAGGTGCCGAAAGGCCACGGCCTCGGCATTGCCGTGCACCGCAGCTTCGTCAGCTACATCGCGACCATCGTCGAGGTGGCCGTCGACGAGAAGGGCAAGCTGACGGTGCCGCGGGTCGATACCGCGATCGACTGCGGCACCTATGTCAACCCCGAGCGCATCGCCTCGCAGATGGAGGGCGCGGCGATCATGGGGCTGAGCGTCGCCAAATACGGCGCGATCACCTTCAAGGACGGCAAGGTCGAGCAGAAGAACTTCGACGACTTCCAGGTCCTCAGGATGGATGAATCTCCTCTTGTAACCAACGTCTACATCGTCCCGCCCGGACCCGACACGCCGCCGAGCGGCGTCGGCGAACCCGGTGTTCCGCCATTCGCGCCCGCGCTGATGAACGCGATCTTCGCCGCGACCGGAAAGCGTATCCGCAGCCTTCCGCTCGGCAAGCAATTGGAGGCCTAAGGCGGAACATTGAGCGGCCTCGCGCCGTTTCCATCGATCTGACAGGAGCAGATCGATGACCAACATCTCAAAGGCGCTCGCAGTCTCGTTGCTGTCGGGCGCCTTTTTCATGACGACCACGGCTGCGTTCGCCCAAAGCAGCACCACTCCGCCGACCACCGCCACGCGCCCCACCGCGCCGGAGCAGAACTCGCTTCCCAACGCCGGCGCGCCGCCGCCTTCGACCACGCAGACCACCGGGCAGACCAGCTCCGATCCGAAGGTTCAGGAGATGAACCAGAAGGAAAAGGACAAGGTTGATCGGCAGGGGAAGTAGCGGTTCAGCGCCTGCGCATTGATGCGCCCTCTCCCCTTGCGGGAGAGGGCAGCGACGCTGGGTGACACGAGCTCGCTTGGGTGAGGGGTTTGTCTCCGCGAGCCCCCTCGCGATTTGTGTACGCGGATATAACCGCTCATGCGGCGCTCTAGCCGAAGCTTCGCTTCGGCGTTCTCTTAAGAACGGCGGCCGAAGGCCGCCTATGCCACCTTCTCCCACAACAAGGAGAGAAGGGAAGAAGATACGCAAAATGCGGCGGACGTTGCCGTCCGCCGCATTTGCCCCCTGACGCTCCGCTTCCTTCGATCTGCCCGCAGAGCTTATTTCTTCAGCGCGAACACCCAGATCACGCCGCCCTGCGGCACATTGGATTCGATGCCGATATTGTTGGTCGCGAGCGCGTCCTGGATGCGCTGCGCGTCGACGCCCCATCCGGACTGGATCGCGATATATTGCGTGCCGTCGATCTCATAGGACGACGGCATGCCCATGATGCCGGAGTTGGTCTTCTGCTCCCACAGCAGCTCGCCGGTCTTGGCATTGAAGGCGCGGAAGTTGCGGTCGTTGGTGCCGCCGACGAAGACGAGATCGCCTGCGGTCGCCGTCACCGAGCCGAACAGCTGCGACTTCGGGAAATTGTGCTGCCACACCTTCTTGCCGGTGACGGGATCCCAGGCCTGGAGCTCGCCGAAATGATCGGCGCCGGGCTTGGTCTTCAGGCCGATGTCTTCCGGCTTGGTGCCGAGCCAGAGTTCGCCGGGCTTGAGCGGAAGCTTCTCGCCGGTAAAGCCGCCGCAGAAATTCTCGTTGGCGGGCACGTAGACGAGGCCTGTCTTCTGGCTGTAGGCCGCTGACGGCCAGTCCTTGCCGCCCCACAGCGACGGACAGAACTCGACGCGCTTGCCTACGGTCGGCTTGTGATCGGGATCGACGATCGGCCGTCCGCTCTCGGCATCGATGCCCTTCCAGACGTCGGTGGAGACGAACGGCCAGCCAGCGACATAGTTGATCTTGGTCGGCGTGCGCTCGAGCACCCAGAAGATCGCGTCGCGGCCGGGATGGACCAGGCTCTTGATGTTGCGCCCATTGCGTTGCAGGTCGATCAGCATTGGCGCTTCGACCTCGTCCCAGTCCCAAGAATCGTTCTGGTGATACTGGTGATAGGTCTTGATCTTGCCGTTGCTGGGATCGAGCGCGAGCACCGACGAGGTGTAGAGATTGTCGCCGGGGTGCATCTCGCCAGGCCACGGCGCGGCGTTGCCGACACCCCAATAGATCGTCTTGGTCTCCTTGTCGTAATTGCCGGTCATCCAGGCCGAGCCGCCGCCGTTCTTCCAGTCGTCGCCCTGCCAGGTGTCGTGACCGGGCTCGCCTTCGCCCGGAATGGTGTAGGTCCGCCACAGCTCCTTGCCGTCCTTGGCATCGTAGGCGGCGACATAGCCGCGCACGCCGAACTCGCCGCCGGAGCCGCCGACGATGACCTTGCCGTCGATGATCAGCGGCATCAGGGTCATGTACTGGCCCTTCTTGTAATCCTGCACCTTGGTGTCCCACACCACCTTGCCGGTCTTGGCGTCGAGTGCCACGACATGGTCGTCGGTGGTGGCGAGATAGAGCTTGTCCTCCCAGAGGCCGACACCGCGACTGGTCGGATGCAACTGGAACAGATCGTCGGGGAGCTGCCGCTTGTAGCGCCAGTACTCGTCGCCGGTCTTCGCGTTCAGCGCGATCACCTGCCCCATCGGGGTCGCCACGAACATCACGCCGTTGTTGACGATCGGCGGCGCCTCGTGGCCTTCGACCACGCCGGTGGCAAACGTCCAGACCGGCGTGAGATTCTTGACGTTCGAGGTGTTGATCTGGTCGAGCGGGCTATAGCCCTGCCCGTCATAGGTGCGCCGATAGAGCATCCAGTTGCTGGGTTCCGGATTTTCCAGCCGCTGCGCGGTGACGGGAGAATAATTCTCGATCGGGCCGGCGCCGGCGGCGGTCGAGGCAAGACACGTGAAGGCGACGAAGCCGGACAGTAACCATTGCTTCCTGGTCATGGAAGTTTTCATGGACGTTCCCCTTTTTCATCCGTTTGAATTCTTGCTTTGAATTCTTGTCGTTCGTCCCGTCGTCCGCCCCTCGGCGGATGCGGCCTCTCGTGACGCGGGCATAACCCGCACCGTCCATCATCCTGGCTGCACGCCACCTACCTTTCCGATGAAGTTGCCGGCAACGCTGAGCGAACCGTCAGCGAGCGCGAGCGGCAGCGCGGCAAGCCGCCGCGGGGCCGGCCCGAACACGACCTGCGCGCCCTCGCGGGGATCGTATTCAGAGTTGTGACACATGCACTTGAACACATCCTTGTCGCCGACATCGCTCTTGACCCAGGCGGTGACGGGACAGCCGGCATGGGAGCAGATCGCCGAATAGGCCAAGATGCCGTCGACGGCACGCGCGCGGGTCTTCTCGTCGAGTTCGGCAGGATCGAGTCTGATGATCAGGATTTCGTTGAGGCGCGAGGCGCTGCGCACCACCGACGTGTTGGGATCCTTCGGCCACGCATGGACCGGCGGTCCACCGGCCGGGAGATCGGCCGCAGTGATGAGCTTTCCCTCCTGGTCGCCTTCGGAGAAGACGAGGAGATCACCCTTCTGCGGACGTTCGTCGGAGCCTGGCGGATCCTCGCCCGCGCGCGCCTGCGTGGAACAACCAAGGCAGGCGGTCGTGGCGAGCGCGCCGAGCAGCAGCGTTCGCCGCGTCTGTTCTGCGCCCGCGTCGACGTCAGGTTCCGCGGTGCTCTTGGACGATGAGGGAGTGGTGTTGAATGATGCGCGCGACATGCACGGTAGCAGGCGCTGGAACTCTGCCGAAAAAAAGGCGGAGAGTTGGCGCCGCAGCGCATCAATATGTCTTTGCTCGCTTTGGTTGAACGCAAATGAATGCGTTCCGGCGCATATTTGCAATTGCAACGTCGCGTCGCGCGATCAGCATGATGATTTTGCAGATCAGACCGATGATGCCGGAATTGGTGCAACGCGTTATTGGCCACGCAGCACAACCTCGAAGCGACACAACTGCACGTTTTACAGGCAGATTTTCTGTCGTCAGGACCGGAGCACGTGACGCGGCGCAGCGATGCGGCCGGCGATGGTCGCCGACGCCATCTCAAAGCTGTCGGCGATGCGACGCGCCTTGTCGATGAAGAGCGCGGCCGCCGGCGGCGGACAGACCTCGCGCGCGGTCTGCTCGAACAGATCGAGCCAGCGGTCGAAATGATCGCCGACCAGGCTGAGCGGCACATGCGCCCGCATCGGCGAACCATGATAGCGGCCGCTCATCAGCACGACCGACGACCAGAATTCCCTGAGTTTGGCGAGATGCTCGTCCCAATTCTGCACGATCGCAAAGACCGGCCCCAGCAGCGCATCCTCGCGCACGCGTCCGTAGAAGCGGGTGACGAGCTCCCCGATCATCTCCTCCGTGATCCCGGTGCGCTCGATCGCATCCTGGGTCAGCAGGTTCCGCCGCGCGGCCGCCGCCTCGCGCTCGGCCTTCAATCGATCCGACATGTCCTTCGTTATCCGTTCATTTGTTCCCGCAGGCCGCCCGTTCGACATTGTCGGGCCAATTGCGCGCGGCGTCTTTGTCGCAGCGCAAATTGCGGGGATCGGACGGCGGATGCCGGGCACCCGCCGCCGGCGCCATCAGGCGCTATAGGTGTAGAAGCCCTGGCCGGTCTTGCGGCCGAGATGGCCGGCGTCGACCATTTCCTTGAGCAAGGGGGCCGGACGGTATTTGGGGTCGTTGAAGCCCTTGTAGAAGACCTCCATCACCGAAAGCATGGTGTCGAGCCCGACGAGATCGGCGAGCGCCAGCGGCCCGATCGGATGGTTGCAGCCGAGCTTCATGCCGGCATCGATCTCCTCGGCGGTCGCGATCCCCTCCTGGAGCGCAAAGATCGCCTCGTTGATCATCGGGCACAGGATGCGGTTGACGGCAAAGCCGGGGCTGTTCTTGGCCGTGATCGCCACCTTGCCGACCCGCTTGGCGAAATCCAGCGCCTTGGCGTGGGTGTCGTCGGAGGTCTGCAAGCCGCGGATGAGCTCCAGCAGTGCCATCACCGGCACCGGGTTGAAGAAGTGCATGCCGATGAAGCGATCGGGGCGATCGGTTGCGGCGGCAAGCTTCGTGATCGAAATCGAGGAAGTGTTGGTCGCGAGCAGCGTGCGCGGCGACAGCGTGGCGCAGAGGTCCTTCAGGATCTTGACCTTGAGCTCCTCGTTCTCGGTCGCGGCCTCGATGACGAGGTCGCAATCGGCGAGCTTCGCGCGGTCGGTGGTGCCGGTGATGCGCTTGAGAGTCGCGTCGCGATCGGCCGCCGACATCTTCTCCTTCTTGACCAGGCGCTCGAGGCTGCCGCCGACGGTCGACAGCCCGCGGTTCACAGCCGCATCGGAGATGTCGACCATCACGACCGAGAGCCCGGCCGCGGCACAAATCTGCGCGATGCCGTTCCCCATGGTCCCTGCCCCGATGATGCCAACCGTGTTGATCATTGCCTCGTATCCTTCATCCTTGCGGGCGTGCCAGACGGCCCGGCCCCATTGTTCCTGCATCAGGGTCTAGCACCGCCACCGGGCGGGGGCGACCTGATCATGCCCCTTCCTTAAAGCATCCGAGGCGGGAATAAAGCCGCCATCCGGCCGCGAAACGGCATGATTTGGCAGTCTGGCAGGCGGTTTTACCGAATTTTCGTGTGCTCGCCCCCGGCGCCTTGCAGCGAGGGACGGCTCGGCCCCGCCGGTTCGGACCATCTTGATCTACATCAATCGGACGATGGGTGCTCGCTAACGGCATGGTGTAATTGATGCGCAATGGCCAGTGCGAATGCCTCGCGACGCTATTGTGACATAACCCACATCAGCCTCGTGCCCCACCTGTTAGGGTCGCGCACATGACAAAACATATTGCACTTCCCATCATCTTCACCGCTCTGCTCGTCGCCACGCAGAGCCTGGCGGCCGAGACCAAGGGAGCCGGCTCGACCTTCGTTTCGCCCGTAATGGCGAAATGGATCGACGCATACAAGACGAAGACCGGCAACACCGTCACCTATCAAGCGGTCGGCTCGAGCATCGGCGTCGGCCTGATCAAGAAAGAGGCCGTCGACTTCGGCGCAAGCGACATGCCGCTCGATCCCAAGGAGCTGGACAGGCTCGGCATGATGCAATTCCCGATCGTGATCGGGGGCGTCGTGCCGGTCGTCAATATCGATGGGGTCAAGCCCGGCCAGATCCGCTTCACCGGCCAGATGCTCGCCGACATCTATCTCGGCAAGCTGAGATCATGGAACGATCCGGCCATTCGTGCGATCAACCCCGACATCAGGCTGCCGAACACTGCGATAACGGTGGTTCATCGCATCGACGGATCCGGCACGACGTTCAACTGGTCGAACTACCTCTCCAAGGTCAGCCCGCGGTGGAAGACGAGCGTGGGCGAAGGCACCTCGGTCGAGTGGCCGCTTGGCCTCGGCGGCAAGGGCAATGACGGCGTCGCCTCGCTCGTCAGCCTCGTTCCGGGCGCGATCGGCTATCTCGAATACACTTACGCGCTGCAACGGCTGGATAGAATCTCATTTGGCGTCGTGCAGAACAGCGCCGGAAATTTCGTAGTGCCCGACGCCGCATCGTTCCAGGCCGCGGCCTCGAGCGCGGACTGGAAGGCGGAGAAGGATTTCCATCTCGTGCTCACCGACGCGCCCGGCGAAGACGCCTACCCGATCACGGCGACGACCTTCGTGCTGATGCCGAAGGCGCCGAAATCTGAGGAACGATCGGCAGCGGCCATCGACTTCATGCGCTGGTCGCTGGAGAACGGAAAGACGCAGGCCGAGACGCTCAATTACGTGCCGCTGCCGGCCGCCCTGGTCGACCAGATCGAGCGCTACTGGCAGCAGAGCCTTGAGGTAGCGGTCTCGGCATCGGCCAACGCCAAGCGCTGAGGCGCGGAGGTCCGACCATCATATCGAGATCGGGAGCGAACAGCCTCGATCTTGATTGACATCCGCTTATTATTTCCATAATCGTTGAAATATGGAAAAGATAAACGCCGTCGCAGCGCTCGCCGCGCTTGCACAGGACAACCGCCTCGACGTCTTCCGCCTGCTGGTGCAGGCCGGCCCGGACGGCATGTCCGCCGGCGCGATCGCCGAGACGCTGGACATCGCCCCCAACACGCTGACCTTTCACTTCGACCGGCTGAGGATGGCGGGACTTGCGACGGTCCGGCGCGAGGGACGCTCGATGATCTATGCGGCGCGGTTCGAGACCATGAACGCGCTCGTCGGTTTCCTGACCGAGAATTGCTGCGGCGGAACATCATGTGCTCCGGCCAATACTGCGAAACCCGCGCGAAAGCGCAGCAAAGTGCCAGCCTGAGAGGACAGACCATGAAGCGCCTGCACGTTCACGTGTCCGTCGAGGATATTCCCCACGCGATCGGGTTCTACTCGGCCTTGTTCGCCAGCCAACCATCGGTCGTGAAATCCGACTATGCCAAGTGGATGCTCGAAGACCCCCGCATGAATTTCGCGATCTCGACGCGTGGCCGCGCGGCAGGCCTCGACCATCTCGGCATCCAGGTCGAGACCGGCGAGGAGCTGCAAGAGGTTTATGCGCGGCTGCGCCAGGCCGGCGGCAACGTCATCGAGCAGGGGCAGACCACCTGCTGCTACGCCAAGTCGGAAAAATCCTGGATCGATGATCCCGCCGGCATCGCCTGGGAGACCTTTTACACCTCGGGCGAGAGCACCGATTACGGCGACGGCAGCGGCGAGAATCGGGCGCGAGTCGCTCACGAGAAGCAGGAGACCCAGTCGGCCTGCTGCGCGCCGCAGGTGACGCCAACCGTCTCGCGGGCCTGCTGCTGAGCACGAGGACTTCCGTCATGGACGCGATCATCTACCACAATCCCGAGTGCGGCACGTCGCGCAACACGCTGGCGATGATCCGGACTGCCGGCATCGAGCCGCACGTCATCGAATATCTGAAGACGCCGCCATCGCGGGCGCTGTTGCAGCAGCTCATCGCGCGCATGGGGATTTCGGTGCGCGAGGCGGTTCGCGAAAAGGCCGCGCCCTATGCGGAGCTCGGGCTCGACAACCCGGCGCTGACCGACGAGCAACTGCTCGACGCGATGATGGCACATCCGATCCTGATCAACCGGCCGATCGTGGTGACGCCGAGAGGCGTCAGGCTTTGCCGGCCCTCCGAACGCGTGCTCGATCTGCTGCCGGCGCAGCAGGGCGAATTCGTCAAGGAGGACGGCGAGCGCGTGCGGCTGGATCGCGGCGCCTGATGCCGGGGCTTGCGCAGCGCGCCTTCGCGGAGTGGCTTGGGACGGCGTTCCTGCTTGCCGCCGTCGTCGGCTCGGGGATCATGGCCCAGAGGCTCTCCGGCGGAAACGTCGCGCTGGCGCTGCTGTGCAACACCATCGCCACGGGTGCGATCCTCGTGGTGCTGATCCTGATGTTCGCTCCGATATCGGGGGCGCATTTGAATCCGGTCGTGACGCTGGCATTCACCCTGCGCGGCGAAACCGCATGGACGGACGCTGCCGCCTATCTCGTCGCTCAGATCGCCGGCGCGATCGCAGGCGTCGGGATCGCGCACATGATGTTCGAGCTTCCGGTCCTGCAGCTCTCGCTCACAGAACGCGCGGGTGCCGGACAATGGCTTGCCGAGGCCGTGGCCACGTTTGGCCTGCTGGCGACGATCCTTGGCGTCGGGCGTCGGACACCCACCGCCGTTCCCTATGCCGTCGGCCTCTATATCACCTCGGCGTACTGGTTCACGTCGTCCACGTCATTCGCAAACCCCGCGGTCACCATCGCCCGCTCGCTGTCCGATACCTTCGCGGGTGTCGCCCCGCACGACATCCCGGCTTTCATCGCCGCTCAATTCATCGGGGCCGGGCTTGCCGTTCTGCTCGGGCGCTGGCTTTGGGGCGGAGCCGCCGAAGAGCGGAGCACGGCCCAGATTACGTCCCGGAAGCCTGCATAACGCCGCACCGACGTTCATTTTTGGGATGAATCGCATTTTCAAATCGTGCCTGCCCGGTATTCTGTCGTCGAACAAGACTCGCAGGGACCAGTCCGTGAAGCGATTGCGCGGCCTCGACGTCGACGAACCGGAGGCATTCTGCCCGACGCCGCAGCGTCCGGCCGGATGAACGATTTCGCGCAATCCGTCGCCGCCGCGCTCACGCTGATCGGCGAGGCCGATGCCGAGCTGCTCGGCATCGTCGCGCTGTCGGTGCGTGTCAGCCTGACCGCCGGCATCGTCGCGCTGCTGATCGGCGCGCCGATCGGGGCGCTGCTCGCGATCACCCGATTTCGCGGGCGGCAGGTCGTCATCGTGCTGACCAATGCGCTGCTCGGCCTTCCGCCGGTCGTGGTCGGGCTTGCGCTCTATCTTCTGCTGTCGCGGTCCGGCCCGCTTGGGGCAGCCGGACTGTTGTTCACGCCGACCGCGATGGTGATCGCGCAGACCCTGCTCGCGACCCCGATCGTGGTCGCGTTGGTGCACCGCCCGGCGAGCCTGCTTTGGGCCGAGTATGGCGACCTCGCGCGGATCGACGGACTATCGACACTGCGCAGCATCGGCCTGCTGTTCGCGCTCGGCCGAACGTCGCTGCTGACCGCCTTTCTCGCGGCTTTCGGGCGCGCGATCGCCGAGGTCGGCGCCATCATCATCGTCGGTGGCAACATCCGCGGCTTCACGCGCACGATGACGACGGCGATCGCGCTGGAAACCAGCAAGGGCGAGCTGCCGCTGGCACTCGGGCTCGGGCTGATCCTGCTCGCGCTCAGCGTGGCGGTGTCGACCGTCGCCTTCCTGCTAGTGGGACGCGTTGGGGAAAAATAGCTGCTCGCCGCCGACCTTGTAGCCGGCGATCGCATCCTGCCCCTTCGGCGAAACCAGCCAGTCGATGAAGGCCTGTCCGTCCTTCGCCTTCACGTTCGCATGCCTCGCCGGATTCACCAGCATGACGCCGTACTGGTTGAACAGCCGCTTGTCGCCCTCGGTCAGGACGGCAAGCTCGCCCCGGTTCTTGAACGACAGCCAGGTGCCGCGGTCCGACAGGAGATAGGCGTTCGACGACGAGGCCATGTTCAGCGCAGGACCCATGCCCTGCCCGATCTCGCGATACCAGCTGTCCTTGCCGGCGCCGATATCGACGCCCGCCTCCTTCCACAATCTCAGCTCCGCCGCATGCGTGCCGGACTTATCGCCGCGCGAGATGAAGGTTGCCCTCGCCGCCGCGATCTTGCGCAGCGCATCCGCGACGTCCTTGTCGCCGGCGATCTTTGCGGGATCGCTCTTCGGACCGACAATGATGAAGTCATTGTACATGACATCGAAGCGCTTCACGCCCTGCCCCTCGGACATGAACTTGTCCTCGGCGGGCCGGTCATGGACGAACACCACGTCGGCATCGCCGCGCCGCCCGATGTCGAGCGCCTGGCCGGTGCCGACGGCGACGACCTTCACCTCGATGCCCTCCGCCTTCGAGAACAATGGCAGCAGGTAGCCAAACAGGCCCGACTGCTCCGTCGACGTCGTCGAGGCCACGGTGATGGTGCGATCCTGCGCGTAAGCGCATGTCGACCAGACCAGAGCCGCTGCGATGGCGGCAAGTTTTCTCATTGCGTTGTCCTCACTCCCCAGACATATGAACTTAGGCGGGAAGGACGACGCAGGGAAGTGCGACGTTCGGCGCAGGATCAGCGGCCGGGGCAGTACCGCATGACATTGCGGTAGCCCTGCGGGTCCGGCTCCTTCATCCACTGCTCTTGCCAGGCAACCCAAAGCTTGTCGTCGGAGCTTCAGGACGACCGCAGCTTTTCGATGATGGCCGTCACCTCGCTCAGCTGGGCTTTGGCCGTGGTCAGGAGCGCGAGCAGATCCCGCGCCGACTGTGCCGATCCGCCAGCGGCGGCCTGATCGATCGCGCTCAAGCCGTCGGTGAGACGCGAGATGATTTGCACGAGTTCATCGCGGCGCGCCTCGAGGTCCGCAAGCGTTGCGTCAAAGCGCTCGTCGAGCCGGGCGCCTTGCAACGAGCGGATCGGAACGATCCTGTCGTCGGGAGGATCGGACATGCGCGTGCTTTGCGTTGCTGTCCCGCCCATCCTAGGCGCGACCGCCCGCAACCCGGCGGTGGTGCGTTGTCGCATCCGACACGGCAGTCGCGTTGCCCTTTCCCGCGCGGTGGACGCACGGATGTTCTGCAATTGGTCCCACCTACATTGACATCGATGTGACGGCCGGGGCAGTTTTTTGCATTGCTGGCGAATCAGCGATTGCCTCACGCCGAGTACCTCTTGGACAACTCCCTGTGCTTTCGAGACTGATATCGTTGCTGCGCCGCATTCCCGCGGTGAAATGGGCGTTCACCCGGCTCAGGCCCTTGCCTCACGGCGGCAGCATCGATGTCGCGCCGATCGCGGCAAGCGATTCGCCCGCAACCGTTGCCGACATCGCAGAAGCTGTTCCGGCGCCCGACCGCATCAGCACGAGCCCGCAGCGCAGTGACAGCGAGATCGCCGTTGCGGCTCCGGTCGCCGAAGAGGCCGTCGCTATCTCTGTCATCCCGGAGAGCCCGTCCGCAGCGCCAACTGATATCAGCGTCGCCGGTGATTCATCCCTGGAAGCGCCGACAGAGGTCGAGGCGGTCGTCGTCGAAGAGGTTTCGGTCTCATCAGTCGAGGTGGAGAGCGCGTCCGTCGATGCACATGAGCTCGTCAGCAGCGATCCGCCCGCGGAGCCTGAAACCAGCGTCGCACCCGTCGTCGTAGAAGAGACACCGGTCCCCGTTGCCGAGATCGAGAGCGAGCCGGTCGATGCTGCTGAGCTCGTCGGCAGCGAGCCGTCTGCGGAACTCCCGGTGAACGCTGAACCCGTCATCGTTGAAGAGGTCCAGCTATCACCTGTCGAGGCCGAGGGCCGGCAGGCCAACGTTTCCGAGCCCGTCATCTGCAGCGATCCATCTCCCGAACACTCGACCGAGGTGGAGCTTGTCGTCGCAGAGGAGGCGCTGGTCTCGTCTATCGACGTCGAGATCGCTCCGGTTGATGCCCCCGTTCTCGCCGTCGACGACGATACCTCCTCTGACGTCGCTGATGCTGAGCCGGTTGTCGTGGAGGACCCGTGCATCGCGCTTGCGGACGGCGACGTCTCGGCGGAGGAGGTCTCTGAGAGCAGCATCGACAGCGCTGCCCTTCCTGTCGTCGCAATGGAGATCGAGCCAGTCCCGGCCAACGATCCCGCCCCGGTCGCACCGATCGCCGCGGAGGATTCCTCTGCCGACACAGTGAGCGCCGTCACGCATGTTGCGCCGGAGCCGGCCCTCGAGTCTCCCGCTCCGGTGATCCCCAGCGCGCCGAAGACGCGCGCAAAGGTCGTGGAACCCGTCGACCGTGCCGCGTTGATCCGTCAGCGCTGGACGGAGACCGGGATCAGGATGTGGAATCCGCGGCTTCACGGCGCCGGCGATGCCACGCTGAACATCCAGGGCCGCGTCGAGTTGCTGCCGCCCGCGCCCGGCGAGACCATGCCACGTTACGACAAGCTCGAATTCAGGATGCTGGGCGGGCAGATCGTCTGCGAGGGCGTCGTCGTCGAGGCGCCCGCGTCGGCAGGTCAGCGCAGCTTTACCCGGCTCGCCGAGCCGCGTAACCCCGACCGGACCCGCGAACCGCTGCGGGAACGCCAGGCCGCTCTCGCCTGACCCTTGTCCTCTGCGACCATGCCCGCCATATGCCAAGCTGACGCCCTGGACATGGGAGGCCGTATGCCCGCAAGATCATTGCGCCTGGTCGTGATCGCCGCCCTCTGCATCTCGCAAGGGGCCTTTGCGGCGTCCAGCAAACGCCCGCACCATATGCCCGCCACCGATCCGGCCGCGCCCTACAAGGCCGACCGGCTCTCGACCTCGCGCGGCCAGACGATCCTCAACACGCCGGGCCAGACCACCGTGCTGACGCGTCAGGTCCTCGACGACATGAACGCGACGACCCTCCGGGACGCCATGCGCTCGACCGCCGGCGTGACGATCGGGCGCTAGATTTCGCGCGGCTTCGCGTTCAGGGGATCGGGTAGCCCTTCCAGACCCACTCCAGCGCCGACGGCAGCGTTTGTGCGATCGTCGGCCGGTCGACGTGCTTGGCGTTGCGCACGAACAGGAACTGGTAGTGGTAGCCCTTCTCCGCCAGCACCTTCGCCATCAGCGCGTTCGACAGGGTCCAGTCGTGCATGCCGTCGGGAATGGTGGGGTTCGGATAGAACAGGTCCTGGTCGCCGCCGAAGAACCAGAAGCGGATCGGCTTCGCCGGTGCGGCGACGATCAGCGGCACGCCGGGCGGCTCGGCCGGCGTGAGCACGCCGGCCTTGGAGATGAGGTTGGGACCGGCCGGCCCCGTCCATGCGCTGTGATATTCCCAGGCACCGCCACGCAGCGACGGATCGTGCGGCCATTGCTGGTTGACCATCGTCGGCGAGAAGGCCAGCACGCGGTGATAGAGATCGGGATAGAACCACGCCATGGTGAAGGCCGCAGCCCCGCTCGAGCTCAGCCCCATGGTCGCGCGCCCGTCCGGATTTCCGGTCAGCTTGACGTCAGCGTTCTTTTCGACCAGCGGCAACACCTCGCGCTCGACGAATTGCGCATACGCGCCTGACACCGCATCATATTCGCGGCCGCGCTGGCTGCCCTGCGCATCCTGGCCGCCATTGCCGATCTGGATCGCGATCATCGGCGGCACGCGGCGCTGCGCGATCAGATTATCGAGCGTCGTGGCGAGGTCCTTGTAGGCGTTGGAGCCGCCGTCGCCGACCACGATGAACGGCGCCTCGGTGCCGCGCACATATTGCGCCGGCACGTAGACGTCGATCGTGCGCGACCAGATTCCAGGATGGCTGGTGGTGACGATCATGTGCGACTTGTCATCCGGCGCGGTGACGGTCGTCATGATCGAGGAATTGGTGCAGCCGGCGACGTCGTCGCGGATCAGGCCGGGATTGTAGATCGTGCTCTCCTTCGACGTCAGCGTGAAGGATTTTGTCGTGCCGCGTGGTACGCCTTCCTTCGCAATCGTCTCCGGCGCGGGATTGTGGGTGGGCCCGATGATGAAATTGCCCTCGGCGCCGGGCGGCGGCAGCGTGCCGTCGGGCAGCTCTGTCGCGCGCGGATAGTTGGGGTTCGAGGGATCGCGCGTCGGCGGCGCCGTCTTGAAATCGAGGCCCGTCGTGTCGATGAAGAACGGTGCCGCCTTGTCGGTGGTGTTGGCCCCGGGCGGCACGGCCATGTTCTGGGTGACGCAGGCCGGCTGCGACAGTGCAATTGAAGTGAAGGAGACGAGGGAAATCAGCGTCCCCGCGAGGACGGCGAATGAATTGGTCATTTCAGCTCCCGGTGCCGACAAGTCTTTGGCTCGCCTTGACGCAAAGTATGGCGGGCCGCCTGCGTGCGGTCAAACAGCAAGCGGCCGCATTCCGGCGATAGCCGCCATGCTCAAACCGAACGGCGACCGTTATTCCGCGCATGCAATGAATTTTTCCGGATACGAGGCCGTTGCTGCCGCAGCTCGCACGACGTAGCTTGCGCGCCGGCCGTGCCGCGCAAAAGGCGCGCACGGTCAAAACGAACAAGAACACTTCGGGAGGCAACCTATGAAGAAGCTCGCGGCCACGCTATGTGCGCTGGTATTCCTCGCAACCGGCGCACAGGCGCAGACCATCAAGGATTTCCTCGCGGCGGTCATGCAGAAATGGACGGCGCCATTCGATCCGTTCCAGCTCATCGGCAACATCTATTATGTCGGAACAGACGGCATTGCCGTTTATGTCATCAAGACATCGCAGGGCCTGATCCTGATGGACACCGCGATGCCCCAGTCGACCGGCATGATCGAGGACAACATCGCGAAGCTCGGCCTCAAGGTCGCCGACATCAAGATCATCCTCAACACGCATGCGCATCTCGACCACACCGGCGGCTTCGCCGAGATCAAGAAGGAGACCGGCGCACAGCTCGTTGCCGGTGAGCGCGACAAGCCGTTGCTCGAAGGCGGCTACTATCCAGGCGACGAGAAGAACGAGGACCTCGCCTTTCCCGCGGTGAAGGTCGACCGCACGGTGAAGGAGGGTGACAAGGTCACGCTCGGCGATACCACGCTGACGGCGCATGCAACGCCCGGCCACTCGCCGGGCTGCACGAGCTGGGAGATGACCGTCAAGGACGGTGGCCAGGACCGCGAGGTGCTGTTCTTCTGCAGTGGCACGGTGGCGCTGAACCGGCTGGTCGGCCAGCCGACCTATGCCGGCATCGTTGATGATTACCGCGCGACCTTCGCCAAGGCCAAGGCGATGAAGATCGACGTGCTGCTCGGGCCGCATCCGGAAGTCTATGGCATGCAGGCCAAGCGTGCGGAGATGAAGGACGGCGCACCGAACCCGTTCGTGAAGCCGGGCGAGCTCGCAACCTACGCAACCAGCCTGTCGGAGGATTTCGACAAGCAACTCGCCAAGCAGACGGCGGCGTTGGAGAAGAAATAACGGCCGCTTGCCCTCTCTTCACCTCTCCTCCCGCGGGGAGAGGTGAAGCGCGCGCGTCGGCTGACCACGCAGCCATACGCCGTCGCCTACGTGAAAGCCAAGATCTCCCATGGTTAGCAGATTGTAGCTGCGGGTGGCCGCGGGCGAGGCGTGCCTGAGACACGCGGCTCGCCGCCGGATATCCTTAACACGGTCTCACCCATACACGCGGTTGGAAAATCCCGCGGCCGCGCGCAACCTGCGCTGGCTGTTCGTGCAGCGCCACCTAACGCGACCTTTACCCCCGTCGTGCAAGATCGCCGCCGTTTTGAAGGGATCCGGGGCGCGTATTGCAATGCCTGTCGTCAATTTGAAGTCTCAGCTCGCCGCCGCGATGCGGCTGTTTCGCGTGCCGGACGACAACGCGGACCTGACGCGCGCGCAGTTCGACGCCTTCTCCAAGCAGATCCCGCTGCTCTATTTCATCCTGATGAGCAACACGATCGCCGTCGCCTATACCTATGTCAACGTGGCGCCGGACTGGCTGACGATGATCGTGCCGAGCGTGCTCACCGTGCTCGCGGCGCTGCGCAGCTTCTGGTGGCTGCGCCAGCGGCACCTCGTGCGGAGCGATGCCGATATCCTGCGCAATCTGCGCGCCACCAACTGGATGACATTGCCGATCGGCGCCGGCTTCACCGCATGGTCCTTCGCGCTGTACCCCTACGGCGATGCCTTCGCCAAGAGCCAGGTCGCCTTCTACATGGCGGTGACCGTGATCGGCTGCATCTTTTCGCTGATGCATCTGCGTTCCGCGGCGTTGATCGTGACGCTCGTCGTCGACGTTCCCTATGTGCTGTTCTTCTGGGCCACCGGCGAACCGACGCTGAAGGCGATCGCGGTCAACAACCTTCTCGTCTCCGGCGCGATGGTGACGGTGCTTTTCATCTACTACCGCGACTTCGCCGATCTCGTCTCCAGCCGCAAATCGCTCCTGGCGCAGCAGGCCGCGACACAAGCGCTCTCGGACGAGAACTTCCGCCTCGCCAATCTCGATTCCCTCACCGAGCTGCCGAACCGCCGCCGCTTCTTCGCCGAGCTGTCGAGCGCCTTCACCGACGCCGAGCGCAGGCGCGTTCGCGTCGCGGTGGGGATCCTCGACCTCGACGGCTTCAAGCCGATCAACGACAATTACGGCCACTCGGTCGGCGATCGCGTCCTGATCGAAGCCGGGCGCCGCATCCGCGAAGTCTGCGAGGGCTTCGGCCCGCAGCGGGTGGAATTTGCCCGGCTCGGCGGCGACGAGTTCGGCCTCGTGGTGTGCGGCGATCCTGAAGATGACGACCTGATGCGGCTCGGCCAGCGCATCGGCGAACAGGTCAGGCTGCCCTACCAGCTCGATACCGCCCATACCGGCCTGTCCTGCTCGATCGGCTTCGCGCTGTTCCCGAGCTCGGCGACGAGCGCCGAAGCGCTCTATGAATGCGCCGACTACTCGCTCTATCACGCCAAGCGCCATCTGCGCGGCCGCACCGTGATCTTCTCGAGCGAGCTCGAGGCCGAGATCCGCAGCCGCGGCGTCATCGAGAACTTGCTCCGCACCGCCGATTTCAGCACTGAGATGGATCTGGTGTTCCAGCCGATCGTGGACGCCATGAGCGAGCACACCGCCGGCTTCGAAGTCCTGGCGCGCTGGCACAGCTCCCGCCTCGGCCTGGTCTCACCGGCCGACTTCATTCCCGCCGCAGAGCGCATCGGCCTGATCCGGCCGCTGACGCAGGCGCTGCTGGCCCGCGCGCTCGCGACGGCAAGGACCTGGCCCGACCACATCCGCCTGTCGTTCAACCTCTCCGCTCACGATGTCTGCGCAGCCGAGGGCATTTTGCCGCTGATCTCGATCATCGAGAGAAGCGGGTTGCCGCCGCACCGGATCGACTTCGAGATCACCGAGACCGCCGTCACCTTCGACTTCGTGCGCGCGCAGCAATCGATCGCGACGCTGAAGGCCATGGGCTGCGGCATTTCACTGGACGATTTCGGCACTGGTTATTCCTCGCTGAGCCACGTGCATCGGCTGCCGCTCGACAAGATCAAGATCGACCGCAGCTTCGTCGCCGACATCAACGAAAATCCGGTGAGTCACAAGATCATCAAGTCTCTCGCCGGCCTGTGCGACGACATGGAGATCGCCTGCGTCGCCGAGGGCGTCGAAACCCGCGCCCAGCTCGACAGCCTGCGGCGCCTGGGATGCGACTTCATCCAGGGCTACTACTTTGCAAAGCCGATGTCGGGCGACGCGATCGGCGACTATCTCGCAAAGGAACGCCAGCGTCTCGGCGACGCCGGCGCCAAGGTCGTGGCCTGAAGGCCATATCTCTCCGCACGCGTAGCGCTGATAAATTAAACTGCTGCCTGTCAATCGTCCGCTTCACATGCGTCGAAACGCCCCCGCAGCCGTCACACCGCGCAGTAGCGCTCCTGGATGTCCTTGTCCGCCAGCAGTGCCGCGGCGCTGCTTTGATGCACGACCTCGCCCTGGTCGATGATCACCGCGCGGTCGGCCAGCCGCAGGGCCCATTCGACGTTCTGCTCGACCAGCAGCAGTGTCTTGCCCTCGTCGCGCAGGCGGCGGAACAGCACGCCCATCTCCTCGACCAGGACGGGCATGATGCCTTCCGAGGGCTCGTCGAGCAGGATCATCTTGGGCTTTGCGATCAGCGCGCGGGCGATCGCGAGCATCTGTTGCTCGCCGCCCGAAAGCGTGACGCCCTCCTGATCGAGGCGTTCCTTCAGGCGCGGAAAGGTTTCGGCGATCTCGTCGATCGCGGCGCGCTCCTCGATCTCGCTTCCGGCCGCGACCAGGCCGAGCCGCAAGTTCTCGCGCACGGAGAGCCCGGGAACGATGCGGCGGTCCTCCGGCACATAGGCCAAACCGAGATGGAAGCGCTGATGAGCGCGGAGCGGCAGCAGTTCCTTGCCCGCAAAGCGCACGCGGCCGGTCGCCTTCGGCATCAGACCCATCATCGCCCGCAGCGTGGTGGTCTTGCCGGCGCCGTTGCGACCCACGAGAGCGACCACCTCGCCCTCCTTCACGTGCAGGGAGATGCCGTGCAGGATATGGCTTGCGCCATACCAGGCGTGGAGATCATCGATTTCGAGCAGCGCGGTCTCAGCCATAGCCTTCACTCTGTCCGAGGTAAACCCGCCGGACTTCCGGGTTGCTCCTGATCTCGTCGGGCGGGCCGTCCGCCAGCAGACGGCCGTGATGCAGCACCACGACACGCTTGGACAGGCCGAGCACCATCTTCATCTTGTGCTCGACCAGCAGCACCGTGCGCTTCTCCGCGAGCCGTTCGAGCAGCGCCACCATGTCCTTGGTCTCTTCCGGCCCCATGCCGGCGGTGGGCTCGTCGAGCAGGAGCAGTTCGGGCTCGGAGACCAGCGCGATCGCGATCTCCAGCGCGCGCTGCTGGCCGTGCGAGAGGAATTTTGCCAATTCAGCGCGCTTGCCGAGCAGTCCGACCGCCTCAAGCGCCGCGTCGGCGCGCACGTTCAGCTCCGTCAGCCGGGCGCGGTTGCGCCAGATGTCGTAGCTCACGGTCAGCGCCTGCGCCGCCACGCGCACATTCTCGTGCACGGACAAGTCCGGAAAGATGTTCGTGATCTGGTAGGAGCGCGAGATGCCCTGGTGCACGAAGCGGTGTTGCGGCAGACCGTTCAGCTCGCGTCCCCTGAAGTGCAGCGTGCCCGACGTCGGGGGTAGCGCGCCGGAGAGGATGTTGAAGAAGGTGCTCTTGCCGGCGCCGTTCGGCCCGATGATCGAGGTGAGCTGTCCCGCCGCAAAGGATACGGTAATGTCTTCGAGCGCAACGAAGCCGCCGAAACGCTTGCCGACCCCCTCGACGCGAAGCAGTTCGCCGCTCATGGCCGCGCCTTTCCGATGCCGAGCGTGTCGAGCAGCGTTCCCCAGATCCCCTTGGGCAGGAACAGCACGAACAGCACGAAGATCGCGCCGACGAAAATCTGCCAATGCGGCGTCCAAAGCGAGATGACATCCTCCAGGATCAGGAAGCTCGCAGCCCCGACGAAGGGCCCGAAGAAGCTGCGCGCGCCGCCGAGCAGCACCATCATCACGATCATGCCCGATGTCTGGTAGTGCAAAAGGTCGAGCGGCACGATCGACAGGTGCAGCGCCAGCATGCAGCCGCCAAGCGAGGAGATCGCGCCCGACAGCATGAACACGATCAGCTTGCTGCGCTCGACGTCATAGCCGCACGCCCGCGCCCGCTGCTCGTTTTCGCGGATGGCCTCGATGACGGCGCCGAACGGCGAGTTCAGGATCCGCGACTGGAACCACATCGCGAGCGCCGCGAAGGCCGTCAGCACGTAATATTTGTTAACGGGGTCGAGGAAATTGACGGAGAAGCCGAACAGGCTGATGCGGTCGACGGTGAAGCCGCGCAGGCCGTTCTCGCCGCCCGTGAAGGACGAGGCCTGCAGCGCGACGTAGTAGACGAGCTGGGCCAGCGCCAGCGTCACCATGGAAAAATAGATGCCGCGGGTGCGCGTAGAGACGATGCCGATTGCTGCGGCAAGGCCGGTGCTCAGGAGGACGGCGATCGGCACCGCAGCGAACCAGGGCACACCGTAGCGGCCGATCGCGATGCCGGTGAAGTAGGCGCCCGCGCCGAAGAACGCCGCCTGCCCGAACGATAGCAGCCCGGTGTAGCCGAACAGCAGATTGTACCCCATCACCACGACGCCGTAGATCAGGACGTTGACGGCCAGCGCCTGGGACGGCAGCAGCCATGGCAGCACGGCCAGCACCGCGATCGACAGCAGCACGCGCTGCTCGAGAATCCAGCCGAGCCCGCTGGACGTGGGCTTGGCGACCGCTTCGCCGCTCGATGGTGACGTCACGCGGTCCTCCCTCTCACGCCGAACAGGCCTTGCGGGCGGATCAGCAGCACAATAGCCATCAGCGCGAACATGACGATGGTCGCCATTTCAGGCGCAAACAGCGCCACCAGGCTGATGCAGATGCCGACCATGAGGCCGGCGACGACCGCGCCGACGATCGAGCCGAGCCCGCCGATCACGGTCACCACGAAGGCCTCCGCCAGTACCAGCGAGCCCATCTCCGGATTGACGCTACGCATCGGACCCGCGAGCACACCGCCCAGCGCGGCAAGTCCGACGCCAAGGCCAAAAATCGCGAGCCAGACCCGGCCGATATCGACGCCGAGCACCTGCATGATGGTGGGATCGCGGGCGCCCGCGCGCACAATGAGGCCGATGCGGGTCTTCTCCAGCGTCAGCCAGAGCGCCAGCAGCACCACCGCCACCAGCGCGATGACGAACAGGCGATAGCGCGGGAAGAAGCCGATGCCGAGATCGAGCACGCCGACGAGCTGCGGCGGGGTCGGAAACGGAATGCCGTCGCTACCGAACACGATGCGCACGCCCTCGACCAGGATGTAGCTGAGGCCGAAGGTGAGCAGCAGCGGATCGTCGATCGAGCGTCCATAGAGCCTGCGGATCAGGACGAGCTCGATCAGCATGCCGAAGGCGCCGATCAAGATGGGAGCTAGCAGCAATCCCCACCAGAAACTGCCGGTGAGCGATGCCAGATACAGCCCCGCATAGGCCCCGATCATGAACAGCGCGCCATGGGCGAAATTGACCACCCCGAGCATGCCGAACACGATCGTCAGTCCAAGCGCAGTGATCACCAGGACCGCCCCAAGGGCGATCCCGGAAAGAAGCTGCATGATGATCAGCGACAGGTCCATCTGCTATGGCTTAGGTCGCGTGGCCGAGCTCGCTGCAGCTGCGCAGCATATCGTCGGAGCCGGTATCGTTGGCGAGAATGGCGAACAAATCGTTGTCGTTCGCCATCGCGGACTTCTTCTTGGACTCCAGCACCAGCACCGACTGCACCGACTGGTGGTCGCATTTGCGGTAGTGCTGCGGGCCCTTGGTCAGGTCATATTGCAGCTTCTCGAGGGCATCGATGACCTTGTCGGTGTCGGTGCCTCCGGCGGCCTGCATGGCCGCCAGCAGCGAACCGACGCCGGAATAGCCGTAGGCGCCGTAGTCGGTCGGGATCGCACCGCCATTGGCAGCCTTGAACGCCGCGTTGAAGCTGGCCGCCGATTTGCTCTGCGGTTCCAGCCCCCAATAATAGTTGGCGCCGCCGACCACGCCCTCGAACACGTCGGGGCCGACCGCGAGGCGCTGGTTGTGCAGGATGACGGGCACCACGATCTTCATCTGCTGCTTGACGCCGAAATCCACCGCCTGCTTGATCGCGTTGGCCTGGTCGCGGCCGAAATTGGAGATGCAGAGCACATCCGGCCGCATCGACATCAGGCGCGGCATGAAGGTGGAATAGTCGGCCGCTCCGAACGGATGCAGGATCTCGCCGACATTGTCCGCGCCGATCGCTGCCTGCGCGCGCTTGAAGCCGCGCAGCATCTCATGGCCATACGCATAGTCGGCCACGAGATGGGCGACCTTCATGCCCTTCTTCAGGGTCTGCCGCGCCACGGCAGCGGTCGTCATGTGCGGGTTCAGCGCCTCATGGAAGGTGTATTTGCTGAAATCCTTGGCCTCGTTGATCGTGTCGGACTGGCTGATCGACACGTAGATCACACCGCGGGCGCGGGTGACCTCGTTGACGGCGAGTTGCACGGCGCTGGAGAGCGCACCGACCACGGCGTGGACCTTGTCCTTCTCGATCAGCTCCAGCGTCCGGGTCGCGGCCTCACCGGCATTGAGCTTGTCGTCACGCACCAGGAGCTCGACCTTGCGGCCGCCGATGCCGCCCTTGTCGTTGACGAGCTTGACGGCGAGCTCGGCGCATTTGACCTGATCGCGCGCCTCAGCGGCGAACGGTCCGGTCAGCGGCGTCGGGAAGCCGATGCGAATGGTCTCGTCCGCGGCGCGGCCGAGACGCGGCATGGCGAGCAGCGCAGTGCCGGCGGAGAGGCCGGCGAGCGCAGTGCGGCGGGATATTGTCGAGGTCGAACCGGATTTGGGCATGATTTCCTCCAACTGTCTTTTTTCTAGAAACGTTTCAGGGCTTTCAGGATTTTTATGGGCGTGATCGGGATCGAATTGATCGTCGCGCCGAACGGCGTGAGCGCGTCGTTGACGGCGTTGAGAACGCAGGCGGATGCCGCCGCCGTGCCGGCCTCGCCAACCCCCTTGGCTCCGAGCACGGTGTCGGCGGTCGGCGTCTCGACGTGGCCGATGACGATGTCGGGCATCTCCATCGGCATCGGAACGAGGTAGTCGGCGAGCGAGCCGTTTATGAGCTGACCTGTCTCGCTGTAGCGGCATTCCTCGAACAGCGCCGCGCCGAGCCCCTGGACGATGCCGCCGCGAAGCTGCTCGTCCACCAGCATCGGATTGATGACGCGCCCGCAATCCTCGACGATGAAGTGCTTCAGCACCTTGATGAAGCCGGTCTCGACATCGACCTCCAGCGAACAGCCCTGGATGCCGTTGGTGAAGGCGAACGGATAGCCCTGCGGGGCGAAGTGATGACTAACGGTGAGCTGCGCCTGTGTGCCGGGCGGCAAAGTGTCGGAGCGGAAGTAGGCGATCCGGGCGATCTCGGAGATCGGCAACCGTTGGTTCCGGGTCACGGCGTCGACGACCTCGCCATCGATGATGTCGAGTGCCGAGGGCTGCTCCTGAAGAATGAGCGCGGCAATCTCCAGAATATTGCGCTTGAGCACGCGCGTGGCCTGCAGCGCGGTCTCGCCGCCGATGCCGGCGCCACGGCAGGCCCAGGTCGCGCCGCCATGCGGCGTCACCTCGGTATCTCCCATAATGACCTTGACATGCTCCTGCGCGAGGCCGAGCTGATCGGCCACGATCTGGCTGATGATCGCCTCGGTGCCCTGCCCCTGCTCGGTGACCGAGATCAGGCAACGGACCTCGCCCGACGGCGTCAGGCTGAGGATAGCGCCGTCCTGCGACGAGATGCGCGCACCGCCGACACCATAAAAAGCTGGGCTGGGATTGGTGATCTCGACGAAGGCCGCAATGCCGATGCCGCGATAGACGCCGCGCTTGCGCAAGTCGGCCTGCTCGGCGCGCAACGCCTCATAACCCATCATCTCGTACAAGCGCTTCAGGCAGGCCTGATGCGACAGCGCCTCGAAGCGATAGCCGGTCGGCGAGGTCTGCGGATAGGCATCGTCAGCGATCACGTTCCGCGCGCGAATGTCGAAGGGATCGAGGCCGATCTTCGCCGCGGCCATGTCGACCAGCCGCTCGGTGACGGCGCAAGCGATGGGATGGCCAACGGCGCGATACTGGCTGGTCTGCACCTTGTTCTGGAAGATCACCTCCAGTGTGGCCCGATAGTTCTTGAAACGATAGGGCGCGCCGATCAGGCGGATTACCTGGTTGCCTTCGACCACGCTGGTGCGCGGATAGGTCGAGAACGCGCCGATCGCGGTCAGGTCCAGCACGTCCATCGCCAGGATCTCGCCCATCGCATCGAGCGCCATGCGGGCGCGGACGCGATGATCGCGGGCGTGGATGTCGGAGACGAAGGACTCGATCCGGTCGGCGACGTATTTGACGGGACGGCCGAGCAGGATCGAGAGGCCGACCACCGCCATGTCCTCGTGATAGACATGCAGCTTCATCCCGAAGGAGCCGCCGATGTCGGTCGCGATCACGCGAACGCGGGCCTCGGGGATGCCGTAGTGGCGCGAATAGAGATCCTGGAACTGGTAGGGCGTCTGCGTCGCGTGATGCACGGTGAGTGCGCCGGCGGCGGGATCGTAGTCCGCAACGATGGCGCGCGGCTCCAGCGTCACCGCGGTGTGGCGGCCGAAGGAGAACTCTTCTTCCACCACGTGCGCGGCATGCGCAAAGGCGTCATCGACCGTGCCGTTGTCGAGCTGGCTGCGGAAGCAGGTGTTATTTGCGGTGCCCGGATTGATCAGCGGGCCACCAACCTCTCGTGCACTGTCGATATCGACGACGACAGGGAGGTCCTCATAGTCGATCTCGATCAGCTCCAGCGCATCTTCCGCAATCGCCCGGCTCTCGGCGACGACGGCCACCACGGCCTGCCCGGCCCAGACCACGCGGTCGAGCGGCAACGGCAATTGCGGAGCCGACGTCATGCCCTTGAAGTGGTCGAGCGTGCCGGTCCAGGGCATGCAGATCCTTGCGAGATCCTCGCCGGTAGTAACGAGATGCACCCCTTCGAGTGCGCGCGCTTGCTCGGTATTGATGGCGACGATCTTCGCGTGCGCATGCGGACTGCGCAGGAAGGCGGCATGGAGCATGCGCGGCAGGCGAAGGTCGCTGACATAACGTCCGCGGCCGGTGAGCAGCCGCTTGGCGTTCGGGCGCGGCACGGAGCGGCCGATATAGGAATTCGGTCGGTCGAGCGAGGTCAGCGGTGCGGTCATGTCGCGCCCCCGCCTTCGCGGCGTGCTTTGGCCACCGCGTCGATGGCGTCGACGATCGCCTCATAGCCGGTGCAGCGGCAATAGTTGCCCGACAGCGCGTCGCGGATTTCGTCGCGGCTGGGCCGCGCCACCTGCGAGAGCAGTTCGTGGGCATTCACCAGCATGCCCGGCGTGCAGAAGCCGCATTGCAGCGCGTTGCGGCGATGGAATTCGGCCTGGAGATCGGCGATAGCGCCGCTCTCGGTGAGTCCCTCGATGGTCTCGATCTTCGCACCATCAGCCTGCACCGCGAACATCAAGCAGGAATGCACGGCGCGGCCGTCGAGCTGCACCAGGCAGGCGCCGCAGGCCCCCATCTCGCAGCCGGCATGCGTGCCGGTCAGTTCGAGCGCGTTGCGCAGGCAATCGACCAGCGTCTCGCGTGGCGCCACCTCGCAGGCGACCTTGCGGCCATTGACGACGAAACGGACCCGCACCGTCTCGTCCGCGTCGTCCAGAAGGGTTTCGTCAAAACCGCTCATGCGCCCTCACCGAGACGTCCGAGCAGGCGGCCGAGCAGCACGCGGGCGAGATGCAGCCGCATCGCCGGCGGCACCTCGTCGCTGTCGGGCGGCGCGAGATCGCTTTCGAGCGCCGCTTGCGCGGCGGCGATACGTTCAGGATCCAGGTTCGAGCCGATCAGGGTTGCCTCAGCACCTTTCACCCGAGTCGGTGTATTGCCGACCGAGAAGAAGGAAATGCGGATGTCGTTGATGTGATCGCCGGTGCAGGTCGCAAGCATGCCGCATCCGACCAGAGCATAGTCCCCACGTCGGCGCGCCAGCTCGTCGAACGCAAAGCGCTGATCGGCCTTGAACAGCGGAACGTAGATCGCGGTGATCAGCTCACCGGGCTGCAATGCGGTCTCGAACAGCTCGACGAAGAAGTCGTCGGCTTTCACACGCCGGCTGCCGGAAGGGCCGGCGATCTCGATCTCGGCATCGAGCGCCAAGGTCATCGCCGGGAACTCGGAGGCGGGATCGGCCAGCGCAATGCTTCCGCCGAAGGTGCCGCGGTTGCGGATTGCGGGATGGGCGACGAACGGCGCTGCAGCACGCAGCAACGGCGCGAACTCGGCGATCAGCGGCTCACTCAGCATCTCGCAATGGCGCGTCAGCGCGCCGATGCGCAAGTAACCGCCTTCGCGCCGGACGCCGCGCAGCTCGTCAATATGGGTGATGTCGATCAGCAACCGCGGCGCCTGGAGCCGCAGCGACAACGCCGGCACGAGACTCTGGCCCCCGGCAATGAAGCGCGCGTCATCGCCGGCGCGGGCATGAGCATCCAGCGCCTGGTCGATCGTCGCAGCACGAAAATAGCTGAAAGCCCTCGCCTTCACCGCCGTTTCCTCGAGATCCGTCGGCTCATCAGCCGGGATGCCAGATTTGTAACCATCTGGTCTCAAAATCCTGACACGCCGCCGAGAGGCGGTCAACAGAAAATGACCATTTGGTCACAAATGCACCTATGGGCTAAGAAGGCAGCCTGAGATTGCGATTCATCGACGAAATGGCCCGAAAAGCGCAGAAACCAGCGAAGCGACCGGTCCGGAAGCGGACGGACACAGGCAGCAAGTCCGCGCCAAAGCGCCGCAACATGCGTGCGGCCGACCGCGAGCGTGCGATCGTGGACGAGGCGATCCGCTTCTTCGCCGAGCATGGCTTCGAGGGCCAGACCCGCGAGCTCGCCAAACGCATGGGCATCACGCATTCGGCGATCTATCGCCACTTCCCGAGCAAGGAGGCGCTGATCGAACGGGTCTACCAGGAGGTCTATCTCAGCCGCTGGTCGCCGGATTGGGGGCCGATGATCCGCGACCGAACCTTGCCGCTCGAGGCGCGGCTGACGCGCTTCTATCTCGACTATGTCGAACGCGTGTTCGAGTACAATTGGGTGCGGATCTTCGTCTTCTCCGGCATGAAGTCGTTCGGCATCACCGGCCGTTATCTCGACATTGTCCGCCGCGAAATCATCGAGCCCGCGGCGGCCGAGTTGCGCCACGATCTGAAGCTGCCCGACGCGAAATCCCATCCGCTCAGCGAACGCGAGACCGAGCTGTTCTGGGGCCTGCACGGCCGCATCTTCTATCTCGCCATCCGCAAGTTCATCTACGAGACGCCGATCCCGCCCGATCTCGACGCGATCGTCCGCGACGCCGTCCAGACCTTCATGGACGGCGCGAAGATGACAATGCCGAAGCTGCTGGTGAGCGGCTAGCTACGTCGCAAGGCTTGGCAGATCGAGGCCCTTGTCACGGGCACAATCGATTGCAGTCTCATAGCCCGCGTCTGCATGGCGCATGACGCCGCTGGCAGGATCGTTCCAGAGCACACGCTCAATGCGCTTTGCCGCTTCCGGCGTGCCGTCGGCGACGATCACCATGCCGGCATGCTGCGAGTAGCCGATGCCGACGCCGCCGCCGTGATGCAGCGACACCCAGGTCGCGCCGCTGGCGCAATTGAGCAGCGCGTTGAGCAAGGGCCAGTCGGACACCGCGTCCGATCCGTCCTTCATCGCCTCGGTCTCGCGGTTGGGGCTCGCCACCGAGCCGCTGTCGAGATGATCGCGGCCGATCACGATCGGCGCTTTCAGTTCGCCACGCGCCACCATCTCGTTGAAGGCAAGGCCCAGACGATGGCGATCGCCGAGACCAACCCAGCAAATCCGCGCCGGCAGGCCCTGGAACTTGATGCGTTCCTTGGCCATGTCGAGCCAATTGTGCAGATGCTTGTCGTCAGGCATCAGCTCCTTGACCTTGGCGTCGGTCTTGAAGATGTCCTCGGGATCGCCCGACAGCGCAGCCCAGCGGAACGGCCCGACGCCGCGGCAGAACAAGGGACGGATATAGGCAGGCACGAAGCCCGGGAAATCGAAGGCGTTCCTCAGGCCCATGTCCTGCGCCATCTGGCGGATATTGTTACCGTAGTCGAGCGTCGGAATGCCCTGCGCATGGAAATCCAGCATGGCCTGGACGTGCTCGACCATCGACGTCTTCGACGCACGCTCCACCGCCTTCGGATCGGAGGCGCGCTTGGCTTCCCAATCGGCGAGCGTCCAGCCCTTCGGCAAGTAGCCGTTGATCGGATCATGCGCGCTGGTCTGGTCGGTGACGATGTCGGGTTTGACGCCGCGACGCACCAGCTCGGGGAAAATCTCCGCAGCGTTGCCGAGCAGGCCGACCGAAACCGCCTTCTTCGTCTTCGCAGCATCTTCCATGATCGCCAGCGCCTCGTCGAGCGTCGCGGCCTGCCGATCGAGATAACCAGTGCGCAGTCGCATCTCGATGCGGCTCGGCTGGCACTCGACCGCGAGCATCGAGGCGCCCGCCATGGTCGCGGCCAGCGGTTGCGCGCCGCCCATGCCGCCGAGACCGGCGGTGAGAATCCATTTGCCCGCAAGGCTGCCGCCGTAATGGCGGCGTCCGACCTCGACGAAGGTCTCGTAAGTGCCCTGCACGATGCCCTGGCTGCCGATATAGATCCAGGAGCCCGCCGTCATCTGGCCGTACATCATCAGGCCTTTGCGATCGAGCTCGTTGAAATGGTCGAGCGTCGCCCAATGCGGCACGATGTTGGAGTTCGCGATCAGGACACGCGGGGCATCGGCATGGGTGCGGAAGACACCGACCGGCTTGCCGGATTGGACCAGCAGCGTCTCGTCGGCTTCGAGCGTGCGCAAGGCCGCCGTGATGCGGTCAAAGCTCTCCCAGTCGCGCGCGGCGCGGCCAATGCCGCCATAGACGACGAGCTCGCTCGGACGCTCCGCGACATCAGGATCGAGATTGTTCATCAGCATGCGCAGGGGCGCTTCCGTCAGCCAGCTCTTGGCGCTGATGTCGCTGCCGCGGGGGGCGCGGATGGTGCGGTCATTGTCCAGTCGGCGGTTCATGCGGAGCACCTCTTTAGTCAAGTCTCGGGAACGGATCGGTTGGAAGCGCCGCGATCGCCACGGCCGGTAGCGCATCGGCTTCGATCAGCGCCGCCGCCTGGGCGAGATCGCCGGCCATGTAGCGGTCGGCGGCGAGCGCGGGCACATGCTCGCGAAGCGCAGCAATGACGGCTGCGAGTGGCGCGCTGGTCGCATGCGGCGCACGCAGCGTGATGCCTTGTGCGGCGACCAGGAGCTCGATGCCGAGGATGGCGGCGAGATTATCGGCCATGTCCGAGAGGCGACGCGCGGCGTGCGCGGCCATCGAGACATGGTCTTCCTGGTTGGCGCTGGTCGGGGTCGAGTCGATCGAGCAGGCAGCCGCACGCTGCTTGTTCTCGGCGTAGAGCGCAGCGCCCGTGACCTCGGCGATCATGAAGCCGGAATTGATGCCGGGATCGGGCGTCAGAAACGGCGGAAGACCGAAATTGAGCGCGGGATCGACCAGCGTCGCGATCCGCCGCTCGCTGATCGCGCCGATCTCCGACAGCGCCAGCGCGATCGTATCGGCGGCAAAGGCGACCGGCTCAGCGTGGAAATTGCCGCCGGAGACGATCTCGCCGGTCTCGACCAGAACGAGCGGATTGTCGGTGACGGCATTGGCTTCGACGACCAGGGTGCGGGCGGCCTGCGTGATCAAGTCGAGCGCAGCGCCCGCGACCTGCGGCTGGCACCGCAGGCAATAGGGATCCTGCACGCGCTCGTCACCTTCGAGATGCGACAACCTGATATCGCTGCCGTCGAGCAACGCGGTCAACGTCGCGGCCGCAGCGACCTGTCCGGCGTGACCGCGCAGCGCCTGAATTTCCGGGCGAAACGGCGCCGTCGATGCCATTGCCGCATCGACCGACAGCGCGCCGGTCACGAGCGCGGCGCGAGCCAGGCGAAACGCGCGCAGCACGCCGGAGACGGCGTAGGCCGTCGAGAACTGCGTCCCGTTGATGAGCGCGAGCCCCTCCTTGGGACCGAGCGTCAGCGGCGCGAGACCGGCGACGGCGAGTGCCTCACGGCCGGAGACAGTCTTGCCATCAACGATCGCCTCCCCCTCGCCGATCATCACCGCCGTCATGTGCGCGAGCGGCGCAAGATCACCAGAGGCGCCGACCGAGCCCTGCTGCGGCACCAGCGGATAGACGTCCTGCGCCAGCATGGCCTGCAACTGCTCGATCACCTCGCGACGCACGCCGGAGGCGCCGCGGCCGAGCGAGACGATCTTCAACGCCATCATCAGCCGCACGATCGGCTCCGGCGTAGCCAGGCCGACACCGCAGCAATGCGAGACGATGAGATTGCGCTGGAGCAGCGCGGTCTGGTCGGGCGGAATGCGCTTCGAGGCCAGTTTTCCAAAACCGGTATTGATGCCGTAGACCGGCGCGGCGGCGTTTGCGGCCTTTGCGACGATCTCCGCCGTCGCCTCGACGCGCGGCCAGAATGACGGATCAAGCACGACAGCGGCGCCTTTGAGCACGCGCGCGAGATCACCGAGGCTTACCGTTCCCGGCTTGACGGCGATCACCGCGCCCTGTTCCGTCACTGTCCCCTCCAAACCCGGCGATGCAGCGGATTGAAGCCGATGCGGTAGACGAGCTCGGCGGGGCGCTCGATGTCCCAGATCGCGAGATCGCACCACTTCCCTGCTTCCAGCGTGCCGGTCTCATTGAGCACGCCGAGCGCCCGCGCGCCTTCACGGGTGACACCAGCGAGGCATTCGGCCACCGTCATCCGGAACAGCGTCGCGCCCATGTTCATCGTGAGCAGAAGGGATGTCAGCGGCGAGCTGCCGGGATTGCAGTCGGTCGCGAGCGCCATGTGGACGCCGTGCCTGCGGAACGCCTCGACCGGCGGCTTCTGTGTCTCGCGGATGAAATAGAAGGCACCGGGCAGCAGCACGGCGACAGTTCCGGCCTTCGCCATTGCGGCGGCGCCGGCCTCGTCGGTATGCTCGAGGTGATCGGCGGAGAGCGCCGAGAATTTTGCGGCGAGCGCAGCGCCGCCGAGGTTGGACAGCTGGTCGGCATGGAGCTTGACCGGCAGCCCAAGCCCCCTCGCCGTCTCGAACACCCGCGCGGTCTGCTCGGCCGAGAACGCGATACCTTCCATGAAGGCATCGACGGCATCGGCAAGACCGGCCTTTGCGACAGCCGGCAGCATTTCATGACACACGAGATCGATGTAGCGATCCTTGTCACCGCTGGCCTCCACAGGCAGCGCATGCGCCCCGAGAAAGGATGTGCGGATCGCAACCGGCCGCTGACGGCCGAGGATGCGCGCCGCTGAGAGCTGACGCATCTCGGTCTCGGTATCGAGGCCGTAACCGGACTTGATCTCGATGGTGGTGACGCCCTCGCCGACCAGCGCATCGAGCCGCGGCAGCGCGTTTGCAACGAGCTCGGCCTCGCTCGCCTTGCGGGTCGCGGCGACTGTCGAGACAATTCCGCCACCGGCGCGCGCGATTTCCTCGTAGCTTGCGCCCTTCAGGCGCAGCTCGAATTCATGCGCGCGGTTGCCGCCATAGACGAGATGGGTATGGCAATCGACGAGGCCGGGCGTGATCCAGCGCCCCTCACAGTCGATCCGCTTGATCGCGTCTGCATCACCGGGGAAATCCGCCGCTGCGCCCGCATAGACGATATGACCGCCGCGCGTGGCGATCACGCCGTGCTCGATCTCGCCGAGATCGGGACGGTCGGCCCGCATCGTGGCGAGCCGGGCGTTGTGCCAGATCCGGTCGAAGCGCTCTGCCATGCAATGGTCCCTTCGTGGGATGCTTGACTTATATGTCTAGACATATAATCGTGGGGCGGTTCTGTCCAGCCGGCGTGTAATCATGACCCGACTGCATTTCGCCTCCGCGCTCCTGCCCTCGGGCTGGGCCAATGACGTGCAGATGGTGATCACCGCCGGCGCGATCGCCGAGGTGACGCCGGGCGTGGCGCCGGCCGCCGGCGACGAGCGTCACGGAATTGCGCTTCCGGGCTTGGCGAGCCTGCACAGCCACGCATTCCAGCGCGGCATGGCGGGGCTGGCCGAGCTGCGCGGCGATAGCACCGATACATTCTGGACCTGGCGCGACACGATGTATCGTTTCGCGCTGGCGATGACGCCGGACGATGTCGCTGCCGTTGCGACGTTGCTGTATGTCGAGATGCTCGAACAGGGCTTTACCCGCGTCGGCGAATTCCAATACCTCCACCACGACCGCGACGGCTCTCCTTATGCCGACCTCGCGGAAATGGCTGCCCGCATTGCGCAGGCCGCCGAAGCTTCCGGCATTGCGCTGACGCTGCTGCCGAGTTTTTATGCGCACGGCTCTTTCGGAGGCGCAGCCCCGCATGAAGGCCAGCGCCGCTTCATCTGCTCGGTCGATCAGTTCGCCGCTCTGATGGCTGCATCGCGCAAGGCGATCAGCAGATTGCCGGGCGCCAATATCGGCATCGCGCCGCACAGCCTGCGCGCGGTGACGCCGGACGAGCTCGCGGCGATCATTCCACTCGCGGATGGCGGGCCGGTGCACATTCATGCCGCCGAGCAGGTGAAAGAGGTCGAGGATTGCCTGGCCTGGTCGGGACGACGGCCGGTGCAGTGGCTGCTGGAGAACGCGCCCGTCGATCAACGCTGGTGCCTCATCCACGCGACCCATACGACGGACGCGGAAGTAACCGCATTCGCCAGGACCGGTGCAGTGGCGGGTCTCTGCCCCATCACGGAAGCCAGTCTCGGGGACGGCATCTTTCCGGCGCGCGAATTCGTCCACGCCGGCGGCGCATTCGGTGTGGGCACCGACTCCAACGTGCTGGTCGGCGCAGCCGACGAGCTGCGTCAGCTCGAATATGGCCAGCGTCTCAAGCATCGCGAGCGCAACGTGCTCTCCGGCGGCGCAGGCCGCTCGACGGGACGTACGCTGTTCGATCATACGCTCGCCGGCGGTGCGCGCGCGCTGGCACAAGCGACGGTTGGCCTCGAGCCCGGCGCACGCGCCGACATCGTCACACTTGACACCGCACATCCGTCACTCGCGGGACGTTTGCGCGACGCCGCCATCGACGGTTGGATTTTTGCCGGAGGGACCGGCGCGATCGATTGCGTCTGGGCCGGCGGCCACAAGGTCGTCGAAGGCGGGCGTCACAGGCTGCGACAGATCGCGCGCGAGCGCTTCAACGCGGCGGTGCGGAGGCTCCTCGCATGAGCCTGGCCACCGATGCCGCCGACCAGCCGACGCTCTACAAGCGCATCCGCGCCGACATCGAGAAGCGCATCCTGACCGGCGAGTGGCCGCCCGGGCATCGCATCCCGTTCGAGCACGAACTGGTCGCACGTTACGGCTGCTCGCGCATGACGGTGAACAAAGCGCTGTCGGAGCTCGCGCAGGCAGACCTGATCGAACGGCGGCGGCGCGCCGGCTCCTTCGTACGCCGGCCGCAGCATCTGTCCGCGGTGCTGAAGATCGCAGACATTCGCGCCGAGATCACCGCGCTTGGCCGCGGCTACGGCTACGAGCTGATCGGGCGCAAGCTGCGCGCGGCGACCGCCGCCGACCGCGAGCGTCTTGGCGTCAAGAAGGCCGGCAAGGTGGTTGCGATCACTTGCCGGCACAGCGCCGACAAGGTGCCGTTTGCCGTCGAGGACCGACTGATCGATCTTTCCTCCGTGCCGGATGCGGCGACCGCGGATTTCTCGCGCGAGCCGCCCGGCTCGTGGCTGCTTCATCATGTCCCATGGACGGAAGCCGAGCATACGATCAGCGCCATCGTTGCGGACGATCGCACGGCGGAAGCGCTCGACATCGCCGTCGGCGCGCCTTGCCTCGTGATCGACCGCTATACCTGGCGCAGCGCACGCACCATCACCGCGGTGCGCCTGCTCTATCCCGGTGACTCTCACCGCCTTGTCGCCCGATTCAAGGGAGGCTGAGAGAACAATGTCGGCACAAATCGTGCAACGCTTCGGGCAACGGTCCATATGGGCCGGCAATGATCAACAAGACGTCAAACCATCGATCGGCAAGAGGACGACAATCATGCGTAGTTTAAAGGTATTTGCGACAATCATTGCACTTGCGGCCTCCACTCCCGTGCTCGCCGACGACGTCAAGGTCGGCATCGGCATCTCCGGATGGACCGGCTTCGCGCCGCTCACGCTGGCGAAGGAGGCCGGCATCTTCAAGAAAAATGGTCTTGACGTGACGATCAAGAAGATCCCGCAGAAGGACCGCCACCTCGCGATCGCCTCCGGCGACGTCCAGTGCGCTGCCACGACGGTCGAGACCTGGATCTCCTGGAACGCCAACGGCGTTGCGACCAAGCAGATCTTCCAGCTCGACAAGAGCTATGGTGCCGACGGCATGGCCGTTCGCAACGATCTCGCATCGATCAAGGACCTCAAGGGCAAGACCGTCGCGGCTTCCGCGCCCGGCACTTCGCCCTATTTCGCGCTGGCCTGGATGCTGAAGAAGAACGGGCTCTCGGTGAAGGACGTCACCGTCGTGAACCTCGAGCCCGCTGCGGCCGCGCAGGCCTTCGTCTCCGGCCAGAACGATGCCGCGATGACCTACGAGCCGTATCTGTCGACGGTTCGCGCCGCGCCCGACAAGGGCAAGATCATCGCGACCACGCTCGACTACCCGATGGTCATGGACACCTTTGGCTGCACGCCGAAGTTCCTCACCGAGAACCCGAAGGCTGCCAAGGCGCTCGCCGACAGCTATTTCGAGGCGCTCGACATGATCGCCAAGGACCAGGCCAAGGCCTATGAGATCATGGGCGCCGATGTGAAGCAGACCGGCGAGGCGTTCGGCAATTCGGCCAAATATCTGCGCTGGCAGGACAAGGCCGCGAACCAGAAGTTCTTTGCCGGCGATTTCCTGACCTTCAACAAGGAGGCCGCCGACCTCCTGCTCGAGATCGGCATCATCAAGGCCGCGCCGAAGGTCGAGGACCTCTTCGACGCGAGCTACATCAAGTAAACCCTTCAGGAGCTGCCGGCCCCGTCTCGCGGCGGGGCCGGAAAACTCGTTCACCGCCCGGATAGATCGTTGATGCGTCCCCTGGATCCCGTGACATCGAAGCAGCGCGTGGTTTACGGCCTCGCGTTCTTCGTGCTGTTCGTCGCCCTCTGGTCGTGGGCAACGCTCGGCGGCCATGTGTCGAAGACCTTTCTCGCGAACCCGCTGACCATGATGCAGGAAGGCTATGACCTGCTCGCCAAGCAGGGCTTCCTGTTCGACATCGGCATGACGATCTGGCGCGTCGTCGGCGGCTTCGCGCTCGCTGCGATCATCGCGGTTCCGCTCGGCGTGCTGATGGGCGCCTACAAGCCGGTCGAAGCGTTCCTCGAACCGTTCGTCTCCTTTGCTCGCTATTTGCCTGCCTCGGCCTTTATCCCGCTGCTGATCCTGTGGGCCGGCATCGGCGAATTGCAGAAGTTGCTCGTCATCTTCATCGGCTCGGTATTCCAGATCATCCTGATGATCGCCGTAACCGTGGGCACTACGCGGCGCGATCTGGTCGAGGCGGCCTATACGCTCGGGGCCAGCGACCGCGGCATCATCCGCCGCGTGCTGCTGCCCTCCTCCGCGCCCGAGATCGCCGAAATCCTGCGGCTGGTGCTGGGCTGGGCCTGGACCTACGTCATCGTCGCCGAGCTGATCGGCTCGTCCTCGGGCATCGGCCACATGATCACCGACAGCCAGGCGCTGCTCAACACCGGCCAGATCATCTTCGGCATCATCGTCATCGGACTGATCGGTCTCCTCTCGGACTTCATGTTCAAGGCGTTCAACGCCTGGCTGTTTCCGTGGAGGCTCGCATGACCACGCTGAAGATCGAACAGGTCTCGCGAACCTTCCCCGCGCGCCACGGCAACGCGCCGACCAGGGCGCTGGAGCCGACCGACCTCACCATCGGCAACAACGATTTCGTCACCATCCTCGGCCCCTCCGGCTGCGGCAAGTCCACACTGCTTCGCATCGTCGCCGGTCTCGACCGGCCGACCAGCGGGCGCGTCACGCTCGACGGGCGCGAGGTCACCGGCCCGGGCGCCGATCGCGGCATGGTGTTCCAGTCCTACACGCTGTTTCCCTGGCTGAGCGTGCGCGAGAACATCGCCTTCGGCCTGCGCGAGCGCGGCGTGCCCGAGGCGGAGCGGAACAAGATCGCCGATGCCCTCATCCGCCAGGTCGGACTGTCCGGCTTCGAGAACCACTGGCCGAAGCAGCTCTCCGGCGGCATGCAGCAGCGCACCGCGATCGCCCGCGCGCTCGCCAATGATCCAAAGATCCTGCTGCTCGACGAGCCCTTCGGCGCGCTCGACAACCAGACCCGCGCCTTGATGCAGGAAATGCTGCTCGGGATCTGGGAACGCGACCAGAAGACCGTGCTGTTCGTCACCCACGACATCGAGGAGGCCATCTTCCTCGGCAGCCGCGTCATCGTGATGAGCGCGCGCCCCGGCCGCATCAAGGCCGAGATCAATGTAGACCTGCCGCATCCGCGCTCGTACAAGATCAAGACCACGCCCGAATTCGTCCAGCTGAAGGAACGGCTGGTCGAGGAGATCCGCACCGAGGCGCTGAAGGTTGCCGAACATGCCTGACACCAAGCCGCGTGCCGATGGGCAACGCGTTCTCGCCGATCTCAATGCGCTCCGCGCCATCGGCGCCTACAAGACCGGCGTGCACAAGCCGACCTTCTCCGAGCCGCACAAGCAGTCGCTGGACTGGCTGGTGCAGAAGCTGCCCGACGCCGGCCTTATCGCCGCGATCGACGGCATCGGCAATGTGTTCGGCACCAGCGCAAAGCCGGGACCAAAACTGCTGGCGGGCTCGCACCTGGAGAGCCAGAACTACGCCGGCTGGCTCGATGGCCCGCTCGGCGTCGTCTATGCGCTCGAAGCGGCCCGCGTGCTCAATGCCGATCCGTCCGTGAAGGGCGCGGTCGAAGTCGCCGCGTGGTGCGACGAGGAAGGACATTTCGGCAGCTTCCTCGGCTCGCGCTCCTATGTCGGACAGGTGACCGAGGCCGAAATCGACGCCGCACGTGACCGCACCAACGGGCGGCCCATGCGCGATGCGCTCGCCGACATGGGTCTCACAGGACGCGCCCGCGTTGCCGTCGAACCGAAGCGACACGTTGGATATCTGGAGGCGCATATCGAGCAGGGCGACACGCTCGAGAGCGACAAGCTCGCGATCGGCGTCGTCACCTCCATCGTCGGCATCTGGCAGTATCGCATCAGTTTCACCGGCGAGCAAAATCACGCCGGCACCACCCGCATGGCCGTGCGCAAGGATGCGGGCCTCGCGCTGGCGAAGTTCTGCGTGGCGATCGACGAACGTTTCCCGACCGCATGCGGTCCCCGCACGGTCTGGACCACCGGCCGCATCACGCTCGATCCTGGCGCGCCGAGCATCATTCCCGGCGGCGCCGAGATGCTGTTCCAGATCCGCGACGACAATCCGGCGGTTATCGCGCGGCTGGAGGAGCTGCTGCGCACCATGGCGGAAGAGGCCAATGTGAAGGGCCCTTGCACCGTCACCGTGGAGAAGATTCGCACCGGCGCGCCAGCGATGATGAACGCCGGCTTCCAGGACGCCATCGAAGCCGCGAGCAAGACCCTTGCCAGCGGACGATCCATTCGCATGCCCAGCGGCGCCGGCCACGACGCGCAGATGCTCGCGACCGTCATGCCCGCAGCGATGCTGTTCGTGCCGTCGATCGGCGGCATCAGCCATCACTGGACCGAAAACACCGCCGATGCCGATATCGTCACCGGCGCACAGGTCTTCGTCGACGCCTGCCGGCGGCTCCTGGGTGGTTAGAACGAGGTGCCGCCGCCGCATCTGAACTCCTGGACGATGCCGTACTTGCCCTTCGTGATCGGAACGGCATAGTCGAAGCGCAACGCTCAACCTCACCCGCCTCTGGCATGCTGGATCGTCCGCCCCAGTGCGCAAGTGCGCACAAGGCGGGCGATGACAGCGAATGCTGCAGACACACCTATGCACCCTCGCAGCGCATTTCGCCCGAGCTTGCTTGATCTCTCCGCCCTCGAAGCCAAGAGGGCGCTGGGAAGGCCGGGTGCTGACCTCGCACCCGCGGTCCGCTGCGCGAAAGGTAGCGCAAAGGAGACCGCACAGCAGCATACAGGTGGTGCCAATCACTCGGCCTTCCCTGCGCGATGGTTGGACGGCTTATGCCGTGCTCTCCCGGGAGCCGAATTCCCTCTGGCCTCCCTCGTCCTTGCGAAAGTCACCAGCACCACGCCGGTTGACGCGACTGCCGCATTCGCAAGCACTTGACCGTAGCGACGACGGCCAGGACCACACGGTTTTGCCGCACGCACGGCCCGCCATGTCGCCGCAGTTTTTCCAGCCCTGTCGACGGAGCCGGAAACTTGCAGACGAGACGAAGCCTAGCAGCGCCGCTCATCCGGCACGAAGTCTTGGGCTCACGGAGAGCAATCCGCCCTGCCCGCACTTCTCGCGCCCAACGCTGCCGCGTCCACCGCAAGCCCGGCTCGCGACAGTGACGACACAAGATCGCCCCTCTTGGTGAGCCGGGATGGACGACACATACGTCATTTCCGAATTTCGGTAAAGTGGAATATTGTTGCAGGCGCGGCTTGACACCGGCGCAGCTCGGAATGACCCGGTGTTTTGCCCGACGGCCGGCCCCCGGCGGCGCACTCACGAATATCGTCGCGAACGCGACACGCTTCGGAACCCAGGTCGACGTCGCGCCGTTCTCGAGCACAGCCTGCGACAATTCGAGCACGCCTCGGACATAAAGACGCGGCAATCTCAGGGCTTGTCGATCGCCCCGCCCCTGCTTCCCCGGAGTTCCCATGCATTCTGCCGACCGGCCGGCAACGCGCCTCGCGACGCGGCTCGCCTTTCTCGTCGCGGGCTTCGGCATCGCGTGCTGGGCGCCGCTGGTGCCGTTCGCAAAGACGCGGCTCGGCGTCGATGACGGCGTTCTTGGATTGCTCCTGCTCAGCCTCGGCATCGGCTCGGTCGTGGCAATGCTTCTGACCGGAGTCATGAGCGCGCGCTACGGCAGCAAGCCGATCATCATTGCGGGCGGACTCGGTCTGGCGCTGGTGCTGCCCCTGCTGGCGATCGCAAGCTCGCCTGCGACGCTGGCGCTGGCCCTGTTCGCCTTCGGCGCCGCGCTCGGCTCCATCGACGTCGCCATGAACATCCATGCGGTCGAGGTGGAGCGCGACGCGGGCCGCCCGCTGATGTCCGGCTTCCACGCGCTGTTCAGCATCGGCGGCTTCGCGGGATCCGCCTTGATGACTGCGCTGCTCTCGCTGCAACTCGGCGCGCTCGCCTGCACGCTGATCTGCTCCGTGCTGATGCTGGTCGCGATGCTGGCCGCCTGGCCGCGCCTGCTTCGTTCGGTGCAAGTGCAGGACGGACCGCTCTTCGTGCTGCCGCATGGCTCCGTGCTCCTGCTGGCGCTGCTCGGCGCCATCACTTTCCTCGTCGAGGGCGCGATGCTCGATTGGGGCGCGCTGCTTGTCATCGGCGCGGGCCTCGTCTCGGAGGCGCAAGGCGGGATCGGCTACATCGTGTTCTCGATAGCCATGACCGCGGGGCGGCTCGGCGGCGACGCCGTCGTTGCACGCATCGGGGATCGCGCGACATTGTTCTGGGGCAGCATCATTGCGATCGCAGGCTTCGTAGTCCTGCTCAGGGCGCCCGTAGCGGCGGTCGCCATCGGCGGCTTCCTGCTGATCGGCCTCGGTGCATCGAACCTCGTGCCGGTGCTGTTCCGCCGGGCGGCCAGGCAGACTGTGATGCCCACGGGGCTCGCCGTCGCCGCCATCACGACTGCAGGCTACGCGGGCATCCTCATCGGTCCCGCCGGTGTCGGCTTCATCGCACGGCTTGGCGGATTGCCGACAGCGTTCTGGCTGCTGGCCGCGCTGATGTGTCTCGTCGCGCTGTCGGCGCGCATCGTCACGGCGGAGGGCCGCCAGACATCGCGCGTCGAGGCCTGAGCGGCCTCACAAATTGCTCAGCCCGATCGACTTGATCACCGGCGCCAGGCTTGCCGTCGTCGTATCGACAATGCGCTGGAATTTCTCGGGGCTCGAATCGCTGTCCGGCTCGATGCCTTGCGCACGGTAGCTTGCCTGAAGCGCAGGATCGGCCATCGCGACGCGCGTTGCCTGCGCGATCCGGTCGATGATCGCATCGTCGGTGTGCCTGGGCGCAAAGATGCCGAACCACCCCTCATAGCGAAGATCCGGCATGCCGGATTCGACAGCGGTCGGAATCTCCGGCGCGCCGCTCAGCCGCTTTTCGCTGGTGACCGCCAGCAGCCTGACCTTCCCGGCCTCGCCCAGTTGCTTCAGCTGGTCCGACATGACGCCGATGACAAGCGAGATCTGGCCACCGGCGAGGTCGTTGGTCGCCTGCGAAATGCCTCGATACGGCACGTGGACGATGTCCAGCGCGCCTGCCTGCTGCTTGAAGGATTCGCCAACGAGATGATTTCCAGTGCCGATGCCGGGCGTGCCATAGGACAGCTTTCCCGGGTTGGCTCTCGCGTGAGCAATCAACTCGCGCAGGTTAGCGGCAGGCACCGACGGATGGACCGCGAAAACCAGCGAAGTGCTGATCAGACGATAGATGGCGCGAAAATCGTCGACGGAATAGCCGGGATTTCTCGAGGTCAGGGGAATGATGACCTGCGTGCTGCCGTTGCCGAGCAGCAGCGAATATCCGTCGGGCTCCTCGCGCGCGACCGTCGCAGCCCCGATCGCGCCGCCCGCACCGCCGATATATTCCACGAAGGTCGGCCCAAGCAGCGATGTCATCTTGTCCACCCAGGGACGCCCGATCTGATCCCCCGCTCCGCCGGCTCCATACGGAAGCACGAGGCGAATGGGACGAGTCGGATAATCAGCGGTTTGTCCGCTGCGCGGGATGGCCGCCAGCGCCGCTGCGCCCGATAGCGCATGGACGAATCGTCGCCGCGAGAAGGAAGCCATGTTCGAATTCCGGAAGTCGGTAGTCACAGTCGAGGCGGGACCGGCTCCCGAACGATCCAATCGCAGCAATCTGCTACCGCCGTCAATGCGCCATCCGGGTGAGAGCACCGGGGTCATCGCCTTGCCATGTCAATATAACCCTTTACTTCTTAAGGGTTATTTCGGCGGACCGACCGATCGAAGCCATGCGCGCAGGGCTACCAGCTCTGCCCACTGCTTTCGGCCAGTTTACTGTACGCCTCGTTCTGATAGACCAAAAAGTAATACCTTTTGACTCCCGTTGCGGGGGCAATGGCGCGTGCCAGATCGTACCGAAGACTCGGCCATTTCTTTTGGGCCATTTCGCCTATTTCCGAAGTCGCGGCTCTTGGAGAAGGAGGGCTCGCCGCTTCACGTCGGCGGCCGCGCGCTCGATATTCTGATCTTCCTCGCCGAGCGCCCCGGCGAAGTCATCGACAAGAGAGAGCTGGTCAAGCGCATCTGGGCCGACGTCAATGTCGACGAGGGCAGCCTGCGCTTCCACGTCGCAGCACTGCGCAAGGCGCTGGGCGATACCGGCAAGTCGGCCCGTTATGTCGTCAATGTGCCCGGCCGCGGCTACTGCTTTGTCGCCTCGCTCGCTCAGGCGGCTCCGCCGCCCGCTCAGCCCGCCGTGAACATCGCACCTCCCCGCTCCCTTCCCTCGCCGCTCTCGAAAATGGTCGGACGGGAGGAGATCGTCGAGAAGATATCGAACGGGCTTTCGTTGCATCGCTTCATGACGGTGGTCGGCCCCGGCGGCATCGGCAAGACCGCCGTCGCCGTCACCGTCGGGCATCGTAGATCGGCGGATTTCGGCGGACGCGTCTTCTTCGTCGACTTCGGTCCGCTGAGGGACGCCGGCCACATCGCGACCACCATCGCCTCCGCACTGGGACTGACCATCAGCGCGGAGGATCCGACGCCGGCCCTGCTGACATTCCTGAAGACCGGCCCAGCCCTGCTGATCTTCGACAGCTGCGAGCATGTGCTGGATGCGTTGGCGCCGCTCGTCGAGCGCATCGTTCGCGACGCACCGCAGCTTCGCGTTCTCGCAACCAGCCGCGAGTCGTTCCGGAGCGACGGCGAACGGATTTTCCGCCTGTTCCCGCTGGATTGCCCGCCGGAGCGCGAGGACCTGGATGTCGCCGAGGTCCTCGCTTACCCCGCGGCCCAGCTCTTCGTCGAGCGCATTGCGCAGAGCTCGGGTCCGTTCCAGCTCAGTGCGGAAGAAGCGCCGCTCGTCGCCAGCATCTGCCGGCGCCTCGACGGCATTGCGCTTGCAATCGAGCTCGCGGCCGGCCGTGTCAATGCGTACGGTATTGCCGGGACGGCGTCGCTGCTCGACAGCCGCTTCTCGTTGCAGTGGCGGGGTCGGCGCACCGCCGTGCCACGACATCAGACGCTCGCCGCGGCGCTCGACTGGAGCTACGATCTGCTACCTCCCGCCGAGAGTGCCACGCTGCGACGCCTGTCGGTCTTTGCCGGGCCGTTCGCGCCGGAGGCGGCTGCCGCGGTGGCCGCCGGCGACGGCCTCGGCGCGTCCGAAACGCTGGAGGCGATCGACAGCCTCGTCACCAAATCGCTGATCTCGCCATCGGGCTCGCGAACGCTGCGCTATCGCCTGCTCGACACCACCCGCACCTATGCGCATGGAAAGCTGAACGAGCTCGGCGAGACCAGTCAGTTCGCGCGGCGTCATGCAGAGCATTTTCGCGAATTCTTCGAGCGCGCGGAGGCCGATACATCGACGCCGCTGACGGAATGGCTGAGCATCTATGGCGCGGAGCTGGACAATGTGCGTGCCGCATTGAACTGGGCCTTCGGGCCCAACGGCGACGCTGCACTCGGGATCGCACTGACGGCGGCTGCCGTCACGCTGTGGGTCCGCCTGTCCCTGTTCGCCGAATGCCGCGAGCGCGCCAAGACGGCGCTCACCGCGCTCGGCGACAGCGGCGGCGACGATCGCATTCGCATGCAACTCCTGTCGGCGCTCGGCTGGTCGCTGATGTATGGCGAGGGCCGCGCCCGCGAGGCGCGTCCGATCCTCGAGACGACCCTGGAGCTGGCTGACAGGCTCGACGACAAGGACTTCCGGCTGCGCGCGCTCTGGGGTTTGTGCATCGACCAGTTCAACAACGGACAGTTCGGCAAGGCCCGCGCGCTCGCCGACCGGTTTGCGAATGCAGCGGCGAACTCGTCGGACAGGACCGACCTCATGCTGGGCGACCGGCTGATGGCGGTGGCGCTGCATTATCTCGGCGATCAGAACGACGCACGGCTTCGCATCGAGCGCGTGAACGCGTCGCTGCATGTGCTGGCGGAGAAGCCGAAGATCTTCCCGCTCGACCTCAGGATATCAACGCAATATTTCCGGGCCCGCATCCTGTGGCTTCAGGGCCTCGCCGATCAGGCGCAGGCGCTCGCCGCCCGAAACATCGAGGAAGGCCGTGCCAACGGCCACGCGCTGACTTTCTGTAGCGTGCTGGGGCAAGCCGCCTGCCCGATCGCCTTCTGGTCCGGCGATTTCGAGGCCGCGGAGCGCCACGGCGCCGAGCTGCTCGAACACACCGAGCGCCACGCCATCCGGCTGTGGGGCCTTTGGGCACGGGCGTTCAACGCGGCGGTCGTCGTAAGGCGTGGCGACGTCGCGACCGGCCTGCCGCTGCTGCGCGAAGAGCTCAATCGCGCCGGCGATGCGCGATTCCTGCCGCGCTTTCTTCCACTGCTCGGCGAACTCGCCGCATGTTCCGGCGAGGCCCACCAGGTCGACCGTGGCCTCGACGTGATCGAGGACGTCCTGACCCGCTGCAACGACCGGCAGGAGCTGTGGTATCTGCCGGAACTGACGCGCATCAAGGGCGAATTGTTGCTCAAGAGCCCGCGGCATGCGGGAGACGCCGAGGTGCGCTTTCGCGAGGCCATGGACATTGCCAACCAGCAGGGCGCGCGATTCTGGGAGCTGCGCGGCGCGATCAGCCTCGCGCGGTTCATGATCGGAGCCGGCCAGAATGCAGAGGCCCTGGCAATTCTCGAACGCGCATGCGGGCCGTTCAGCGAGGGCGCCGGCATCGCCGATATCCGCAGCGCGCGCGATTTGATCGCGCAACTCCGGAGTTGACGAGGCCGGCCGAAGGCCTTCGGCTTTCGCACCGCGCCACGCGCTTCATCCTGCCCGCGGAATGAATCCGGGCACGCCGGTCTCGACCACCGTGTTGAACCGGACATTCGTCGTGATGTGGTCCCGCATCTCCCGCATGGCGTCTGCAGGCAGCGTCGAGATATCGAAGTTTTCCTCGATACGCCGAGGATTGGTCGAGGTCGTCAGGAAAGCCGTGCCGCGCTGGACGGCCCAGGCCAGTGCGACCTGAGCCGGCGTCTTTTGCAGGCGCTCCGCGATGGCGGTGATCACGGGGTCAGCGAGGAGGTTCGGCTTCATGGCGTGCCCCAGCGCGGCAAACGCCTGCAGGACAATTCCATGCTCCCGACAGAAGTCGAGCAGGTCCCATTCGGGCAGGTACGGATGCGATTCGACCTGCACCATGGCAGGCCTGATCCGCGCGACCTCGACGATCTCGCGCAGCTTCTCCAAGGTAATGTCCGACAGCCCGATCGACTTGCAGTGCCCCTCGTCGACGAGGCGCTCCAGCGCCCCCCATGTCTCCGCCAGCGTCACGCCAGAATCGTAGATCACATGGCCGCTCGCGTCCCTCGGGTCCTGCTCGTCACCGGGTTGAAAGGCGAAGGGCGTATGGATGATGTAGCAATCGATCTCGTCGAGTTGCAGCCGCCGGCGACTGGCGTCGAAGGCGGGCCTGACCCGTTCCGGCCGATGATTGGTGTTCCATAGCTTCGTCGTAACGAACAGGTCCTGGCGCCGAAGCGTGCCCGCCCTGAACGCGTCCTGTAGCGCGTCGCCGACGGCCGCTTCGTTGCGATAGCGCTCGGCACAATCGAGATGTCGAAATCCGGCCCCCAACGCAGCCCTGGTGGCCTGCCTGGTTACGAGCGGATCGGGAATGAGCGTGCCAAATCCGACTGCGGGAATCGTCACGGCCTCATGTGTGGGAATCCTCGTGTAACGAAGTGAATCGGAGGTCGTCATGGTGATACTCCTTGTTGACTGCTAGCCGCGCGATGCGGACGAAGCGATCGGGGTTGCGGACACAACGTCATTTCACGACTCTTCGGCGTTAACCGACGGGGCGCGGCTTACGAAGAAAGAACACCAGCGGAATCACGACGAGCATGGCGAACATCAGGATCTCGAACTGATCGATGACCGCGACCGTGGCCGCCTGGCGCGTGACCATGCCATTGAGGGCGGCAAGGCCTGACTTCCCGATCGGGCCCGTGACATTCGCCGCGACACGATAAGGCGTGAGATGCTTGGCGAGCGCGATATGCACGGCCTGGGTGTTGGCATAGAAGAAGAGCTGGACCACCGCGATGCCGATGGTGCTGCCATAAAGGCGCGACAGGTTGATCAGCGCACTGCCTTCAGGGCGAAGCTTCGGATCGAGCGTTCCGAACGCGGCCCTCACGAGCGCCGGCAACAACATGCCGAGACCAGCGCCCTGGAGGAAGCCTGCTTCGACGACCGGCCGCCAATCCATCGCCGGCGAATAGCCGAGCATCAGCCAGTTGGCATAGACCACGAGCGCCATTCCTCCCATGAGGAACGGCCGGTAGTCGACCTGTCCCGGAACCAGGCTGGTCAGCACCAGCGCGCCCACCAGCGCCACGCCGCGTGGAATGCTCATGTAGCCGGTAGTGTCGACAGGGTAGTTGAGCAACTCCTCCAGCATCGGGGACGTCAACGCCAATGTCGGCAGCAGGACGAAGCCGAGCGCGAAGGAGATCACCGTCGAGAGGACGAGATTGCGATCCCTGAACAGCGACGTGCGGAGAAAATGTTCCTTCTTCGTCAGAACGTGCACGATGAAGAGATAGAAGCCCAGGACCGAGGCGATGGCTTCGACCCAGATCTCCGTCGAGGCGAACCATTCGAGGCGCTCGCCGCGATCCAGCAGCATCTGCAACCCGATCATGCCGGCGGAGAAGGTCGTCAGGCCGAAGACGTCGAAGGGCTGGCTCCGCTCTGCCCGCTTCTCGCCCAACAACAGGGCCATCGTCAGGGCGATGAAGGCCGTCATGGGCAGGCTGACATAGAAGATCGACGGCCAGCCGTAATATTCGCTGAGCCAGCCACCAAGAGCGGGACCGGTGCTGATGCCGAGCAGCGAGCAGACCGTCAATGCCAGGCCCATGCGCGCTTGCCGCGCCGCCGGCGTCGCCTCCAGCAGAATCGCCAATGAGAGCGGGGCAAGTGGTCCGCTCGCCGCGCCCTGGAGAATCCGCGCCAGCACGAACTGGATCGACGTCGTCGCCAGCGTGTCGAGGACAAGACCGAGCGTGAAGACGGCAAGGGCCGCCTGATAGACCGCCTTGCGACCATAGCGTCCCGCAAGCCATTGCGTGATCGACATGGTCACAGCGCTTGCGGCGATATACGAGGAGAACACCCAGCCGACCTCGTCATTGGCCATCGAGAGCGTGGCCTGGATGTGCGGCAGCGCGGCGTTCGGTATCGAAATGTTGACGGCCTGCATGTAGGTCGCCATCAGGGTGGCCGCCGAGATTGCATGATGACCGCCGGTCGCGGTCGATGGGAGGGGCGTACTCATTTGACCTCCGTCGCAAGCGCAGGCTGGAGCAGATGCAGCCAGTCGCGACGATGGCCGGTGTCAACCCGCGCCGTCACGCTGATGCCGGAGAACAGCGGCCGGGTCGAATCGGGATCATCGAGCTCGAGGCGCACCGGCAGCCGCTGGACGACCTTGACCCAGTTCCCGGTCGCATTCTCCGGCGGCAGGATCGAGAAGTCCGACCCGGTGCCGGGACTCATGCTGACGATATGCGCCTTGAATTTTCGATCCGGATAGGCGTCGACGTCGATCGTCGCCTGCTGGCCCGGGCGCATGTGGGTCAGGCCCGTCTCGCGAAAATTCGCCTCGATCCAGACGTCCCGGCTCGACATCAGTGAGAACGTGGGCGCGCCTGCGTTGACGAAACCACCGATCTGCAGATCGTCGACCTTGGTCACGATACCGTCGTCGGGTGCCCTCACCGTGGCGTAGGAGAGATCGAGCCGCGCGCGATCGAGCTGCGCCCTGGCCGCGCGGACTGTCGGATGACGGTCGACATCGATATTGGGATCCCCGTTGAGCGCGACGACCGTATTGGCGATCTGCTGTTCGATCGATGCCATCCGATGGCGCGCGACCTTCAGATCGGTCTCGGCCCGCTCGTAGACCGCGCGCGGCGTGAAGTCGGAGGCGACCAGCATCCTCTTGCGGTCGAACTCGCGCTCGTCGAAAGAGGCCGAGTCCTTCGCCGATTGCAGTTCCGCCTGCTGCTGGCGGTAGGTCGCCTTGAGGGAGTCGATCTGGAGCCGCGCGCTGCCGAGCCGGGCTTCGGCCTGATCGACGGCGATCTGGTAGGGCTCCGGGTCAATTCGAAACAGGACCTGGCCCTGCCGGACACGCTCATTGTCGCGCACGGCGATGTCGACCGCCTGGCCGGACACCCGCGCGTTGATGGTGACTTTCGCCGCGCGCACGAACGCATCGTCGGTCGAGACGTATTGTTCCTGCGCCAGATACATGAAGGCGCCGAACACGGCAGCCGCGGCGGGCACCGCGAGCATCAGGGGCCGGCGCAGCCGCCTGGCAAGATCCGCTCCGAACAACGGCGCAACAGCCTCGCTGCCGCGGAAGCTGCGATCGCCCAGCCAGCCGGCGATTGGCGCAAAGTTCAAACCCATCGTCCTCGTCCTTATCTCATTTACTAACGTTCGTTACAAATATTGTACCCCGATGCGGCGATCAAGCCGCGCGGCCATTGATTTTTATAACGATCCATACAAATATACGTGTGAAACATGGCAAGCAGGTTCGAACGACATGGCACGGAAAAAGAGCGAGGCGGGCCTGGCGCGCCGGGGACGGCCACCCGCCTACGACACTGAGACGGCCCTCAAGCGGGCAACGGAAACGTTCTGGAGGACGGGTTATTCCGGCACGTCCCTGGACAAGGTCGCGGCCGCGACCGGCATGAGTCCACCGAGCCTCTATGCGGCGTTCGGCAACAAGCACGCGCTCTATCTCGAGGCGTTGGCGCGCTATTGGGAGATCAGCCTTGCGGCAACGCGTGAGGCTCTCGCAGGGGACCATCCCTTGGACGAAGCGCTGATGCTGGCCTATGACGCGGCGCTGTCGATCTACTTTTCCGGCAAGGGATCAGCGCGCGGTTGCTTCGTGGTCGGTACCGCGGTGACCGAAGTCGCCGAGGATGCGGCGATCCGGAGCAGCGTTGCGACGGGACTGCGGACGATCGATGCCGATTTCGAGGCCCGCTTCCGCCTGGCGCAGGACAAGGGCGAGCTGGATCGCGAGGCCGATCCGGCTGCACTTGCGATCCTTGCCGCCGCCACGATGCAGACGATCGCCATCCGCGCCCGGGCCGGCGCACGCCGCGCCGATCTGAGGGAGATTGCCCGCAAGGCGGTGACTGTGATCTGTCGACGCCGGCCGGAGGCGCATTGAGCCGCGAGGAATGCTCGTGATCGTAGGATGAGGGGAGTTCGCACATTTGCACTCCTCGTCAAGAGGGCCTCGGCGGCCGTACGCGACAATCCCGCTAGCCTCCCACGGCGGCCGCGCGCCTTGGCAGCTTCCAGTCGGGCCGGATGAAGTGGCAGGTGTAGCCATCGGGATAGCGCTCGAGATAATCCTGATGCTCGGGCTCGGCTTCCCAGAACTCAGCTGCGGGCGCGACCTCGGTCACCACCTTGCCAGGCCAGAGACCTGATGCCTCGACATCGGCAATGGTGTCTTCGGCGACTCTCTTCTGCTCGTCACTGGTATAGAAGATTGCCGAGCGGTAGCTCGTGCCCCGATCATTGCCCTGGCGATTGAGCGTGGTGGGATCGTGGATCTGGAAGAAGAACTCCAGCATGGTCCGGAAGCTCGTCTTCGCGGGATTGAAGATGATCTCGATCGCCTCGGCGTGGCCCTCGTGATTGCGATAGGTGGCGTTTTTCACATGCCCGCCGGTGTAACCGACACGGGTGGAGATCACCCCCGGTTGCCTGCGGATCAGATCCTGCATGCCCCAGAAGCAGCCTCCGGCCAAAACTGCGCGCTCTGTCGTCATCTGATGCTCCATTGGTTTCGTCGAGATAGTCAGCGCTTGTCCGCTGCCGGATGCAAGCGCGGGTCATCGTGGTCATCGTGGTATTCGAGGCCCAGCGGCCCGATGGCGGAGACCTGTGTGACGTATTCGCCGGACTTCGCCCAGTGAAAATGCCAGGTCTCGCCGGGCAGCACGATGACGCTGCCCGGCGGATAGGCTTTCACCTGGTCGCCATCAAAACGCTCGCCGAGGCCGATGTAGAACACACCCGACATGACCGTGTAGATGCGATCCTCCGGATGCTTGTGCGGCATCAGTTTCGTGCCCCCGGGCACCTTCACCCGGACCACGTAAGGTCCGGGTTCGCTGGGATGGCCGACCATCACGGCCAGCCGCGCGCCCGGCGGGAACGCAGGGAATGGTTGCCATGCGATGTCCTCGGGCAAAATCGCCCGGAACCTGTCTTCATCCGGCTGATGCTGGCGAGGCGGATCTTGGCGAGACAGATCTTGGCGAGACAGATCTTGGCGAGACAGATCTTGGCGAGGCATGGCACCGCTCCCTGTGTTGGATCAGGTCAATTTGGCGTCGAGCGTGATCGCGGCGTTGAGCACCTTCGACACCGGACAGTTCTTCTCGGCCTCGCCGGCGATCTTGGCGAAACCTGCGTCGTCAAGGTTCGGCACCTTGGCGCGAAGCGTCAGTGCCGACTTGCTGATCTTGAAGCCCTTGCCTTCCGGCTCGAGCGTGATGGCGGCTTCCGTCGACAGCTCGTCCGGCGTGAAGCCGGCGAGCTGAAGGCCGAAGGCCAGTGCCATGGTAAAGCAACCGGCATGGGCCGCGGCGATCAACTCCTCGGGATTGGTGCCCTTCTCGTTCTCGAAGCGGGTCTTGAACGAATAGGGCGTGCCGGCGAGCACACCGGATTCGCTCGACAGATGGCCGGTGCCGTCGCGACCGGTGCCTTTCCAGACTGCTGTTGCCTTGCGGATCATCTCGATTCTCCTTGTTGGTTCTCAGGTTGGTTTTTGGCACCGGCGCTCGGTACCGGAGGAAAGCGACATTGGCACGACCGCCTGTCACCCCTTCCAACCGGCCGAGCGCCGCAGCGGTTCCGTCAACTCCCGATCTGTCCGACGTGGAAGCCCAGCCGGTTCTCGACGTCGCCGGCGCGGTGGAAACCGCGCGCCATCAGCGCCTTGATGCGAGTCTGGCTGGCGGGACGGCCGAGCGCGGCCAGGAACGCATCCCACTCCGGCTTGATCTCATCATCCGGCGGCAGGCTCGCAACATCGACGAGACGCTTGGTCTCGGCGATGGCTTCCTTGTCGAACGACGCAATGCGCATGGCGAGCGCCTCGACGAAGCCGACGAGCTCCGCATCCGGCAGCGAACGGTTCACGTAGCCGTAACGCTCGGCGAGATCGCCGTGGATGTCGTCGGCACCGAGCAACACTTCGAGCGCACGGCCTCGGCCCATCAGCCGCGGCAACCGGGCCATCGGCCCGCCGCCGGGCACGAGTCCCGCGCCGACCTCCCATTGCGACAGGATCGCCTTCTCGCGGCTGGCAAAACGCATGTCGCTGGCCAGCGCGAGCTCGCTGCCGACCCCGGTCGCACGGCCCCGGATCGAGGCAATGGAGACAACCGGCGCGCGGCTGAGGCGCACCAGCATGTCGGGCAGCGCCTGCAGGCCGGTCGGCCCTGGCGGAACGCCGAGAGAGTCCTCCAGCGGCGCCAGGAAGTCGTAATGCGTGATGAAGAAGCCTTCGACGGCGCTGTCGAATACGACCACCTTCACGTCCGGATCGGTCTCAATCGCGGTGATGATGTCGTTGAGCAGCGGAAGGTGCTTAGGGCCGAAGATGTTCACCGGCGGCATGTCGAAGGTGACGCGCCAGTATGTCGGCAGGCGGCGCTCCAGGTGAATGTCCTCGGTGGTGAAGATCTGTACGGGGCGGCTCATTGTTGACACTCCTGATATGTGTGTTCGAAAATGGAACGCACGGCGGCGCGCGTCCCCTGCTCGGTTCAGATCGACTGGCGCAGCGGGCGGAACGCGGTGCGCATTTCCGCAGAGAACAGCGCGGGCTGCTCCCAGGCCGCGAAGTGGCCGCCCTTGTCGAGGCGGTTGTAGTGCATCAGCTTCGGATAGGCCTTCTCGGCCCAGCTGCGCGGCGCGGCATAGATCTCGTCAGGGAACACGCTGACGGCGACCGGGATCTTGATGTGCTTGGGCTCGAAGAACACCAGCTTGTTCTCCCAGTAGAGCCGCGCCGACGACACCGCGGTGTTGGTGAGCCAGTAGAGCGTGATGTTGTCGATCACGTCATCGCGCGACAGGCCTTCGGTCTTGCCGTCGAACGCCCGCGCAATCATCGCAGCACTGCGTGCGTCGTGATCAAGCATCCAGGATGCAAGACCGGCCGGTGAGTCGACGAGACCATAGAGCGTCTGCGGCCGGTTCGACATCTCGATCGCGTAACCGAGGCCGTGCTTGTAGAAATCGTCGAGCTGGTCGTAGGCAATGCGCTCGTCGGCCGAGAGGTTTGATGGCCGCGTTCCACCCGGCTGAAGCGCCTTGGCGATGTCGTCGGGAACGGTGGCGGGCATGTTGGTGTGAATGCCGAGCAGTTCCGGCGGTGCGATCACCGCCATCTGCTCGGTGACGGCATTGCCCCAATCGCCGCCCTGCGCCACGTAGCGGTTGTAGCCGAGGCGTTGCATCAGCACGATCCAGGCGCGCGCGATGCGCTGGGGATCCCAGCCGAGCTCCGTCGGCTTGCCGGAGAAGCCGTGGCCCGGAAGCGAGGGGATCACCAGGTCGAATGCATCCGCGGCCTTCGCACCATGCGCGGTGGGATCGGTCAGCGGGCCGACGATCTTCATCTGCTCGATGATCGAGCCCGGCCAGCCATGCGTGACGATCATCGGCAGTGCGTTCTCGTGGCGGGAGCGGATGTGAATGAAGTGGATGTCGACGCCGTCGATCTCGGTGACGAATTGCGGCAAGGCGTTCAGCCGCGCTTCCATCTTGCGCCAGTCGTAGTCGTTCTGCCAGTACCGCACGAGCTGCTGGAGCGTCGTGAGCTGTACGCCCTGCGATTGGTCGGCGACGATCTCGCGATCGGGCCAGCGTGTCGCTGCGAGGCGGCGGCGGAGGTCAAGCAGATCTTCCTCGGGCACGCTGACGCGGAACGGGCGGATGGCGCCGCTTGCAGCGGCCTTTGCCGGACGCAGCGGCAGCAGGCTCGCTACGCTGGCAGCGACCGCGGTCATCGCGGCCTGGCTCAGCAATTGACGGCGGTCAGGATTGAGAATGTCGGCTCGTGCTTGCGTTGTCATGTCGGATCTCCCTTACTCTGGTCGGTGACGCCAGCCGAATTCGAAATCGACGCGTCGTTTCGTCGTGAACAGAGATTGGCGCAGGTCCTGGCAATTTGCTCGTTATCGGTTGTTAGGCCGCGTTAGCCGTTGCGAGTCCGCGGGGTGCAAGAGAGCGAGCGACCATGACGATACGCGCGATGCAGAAGCGACACGGCGCGCGACGAGTTCAATCGGCGCGCGCCCTGTCCGTGAATTCGGGAGATGGGCTCATTACAACTCACGAGGGCAGCGGTTGACCGGCCTGCTCGCGGACGATGTAGTCGGCGTACCAGTCGGCCCAGTTCTCGTCGTGTCCGCCGATGCGCTTCTCGTGCTCACCATGCGCGACAGCGGCACGTCGCAGGGTTGCGGCCAGATCGGCCGTTGAGGCAAACGTCGTGCCGTCACCCGCAATGCGTCCAGGCAGTCGCGTCGTGACCTCCTGGAACAGCCAGCCATTGCCGTCGGGATCGCTGAACGAGGCAAACGAGCTGTAGCTGCCGCGCTTCGGGTCAACACCGCTGACCCGGACGCTGCCGAACAGATACGGCTCGTCCGAACCGGCGTGAACGTCGCCCGCACCATGGAATGGTGCGCTCACCGCGATGCCGCGGTCGAGCAGTTCCTGTCGCGCCACGGCCAGATCGGAGACGATCAGGTACAGCCCGCGCGCCGAACCCGGCGTTGCCGGCGTGACGTTCTTGCCGAAGATCACAGAACAAGCCGAACCCGGCGGCGTGAACTGGATCACGCGCCATTCGTCAGCCGAGGCAAAATCGGCGTCCAATCGCCAGCCGAGGCGCGTGTAGAACGCCTTGGCGCGGTCGACATCCGACACGGGGATGACGACGATCTCGAGCTTCAGATCAACGCCCCGCGATGTCGAAGACGTCTTCGGGGACCCGGCCGCGGCGTCGCGGTCGATTTCGGTGGTGGCCATGTCGCACTCCCTGAGTTGAAATTGAAACGAGCTTCAAGCGGCAGCGGGCATCACGATCGTTACCCGCGTGCCACCCTGGCCCGCCTCACCCTGCAACCGCGCGTCGATACTGCGTGCGAGCCCTTCAAGGATGCGGCTGCCGGTGCCCTGAAGCGGACCGGTCGCGCCGATGCCGTTGTCAGCCACCGTGCAGAGCCAAGCGTCGTCGCGGTTGGCAATTTCGATGCGGATCAGCGCATCGTTCTTGTTCGGGAAGGCATGTTTCGCTGCATTCGTGACCAGCTCCGTCAGCATCAACGCCAACCGATGACACTGCGATGCCGGCAGCGCCCCGCTCTCGATCGCGGCCTCGCAGCGGATGCCGGCCGGTTCCAGCACTGCCTCGGAGAGCGCCTCGCACAGGTTTTCGAAGAAGGCCTCGACGGAGACGGCGGACAGGCTGTCGCTGTCGGACAAGAGCTGATAGAGCCTGCCGAACGCGACGATGCGCTGCTCGAACCGGTCCACCGCGCCCGACATGTCCCTGGTGCCCGGCCGCGAGAAGTCGCGGCGGACTGACGCACCCAGCAGCGTCAGCGTGTTCTTCATCCGATGGTGGGATTCCCGTAGTACGAGTTCCCAATCACGCGACTGATCATCAAGGTTGGCAATGTGCTGAGATCGAACGAAATGGTCGTTCGTCCCCAAACCGATAGCGGACATGATAGCCTCCCCGTTGGACCTAGGACCTAACTCGAACCCTATACTGGATGCGCCGCGCGCGTTTTGCTCGTTAGACGTTGCAAGATTTTGTTATGATCGGCGACATCACAAGTTGGCGGCCAGACTGTCATCTCGACGGTCAAGCACGCTGACGGGTCGTCCCGATCGCTTCGCAAGCCGCTCGCCTTTAAGCGAAACTTGTCACGCATCATCCCGGCGCGGCCGGCTGACTTGCCGCGCGATTTCGCCACTTTCGACCAGTTTACTCATGACCTCGTTCTGCTAGATCAGGATGCGGACAACAGCCCCTTCACTGGATTCATTGGCGCGTGGCGGACACTAACGACCAGGATGCGGCGATTTCCTTCGGGCCATTCCGGCTGTACGCAAGGTCGCGCCTGCTCGAGAAGGACGGCGCTCCGCTTCACCTCGGCGGCCGCGCACTCGATATTCTCATTTTTCTCGTCGAGCGCGCCGGCGAGGTCATCGACAAGCGTGAGTTGATCAAGCGCGTCTGGGCCGACGTGACGGTCGATGAAGGCAGCCTTCGCTTCCACATCACGACGCTGCGCAAGGCCTTGGGGGATGCCGGCGAAGGCTCCCGCTATGTCGTCAACGTGCCCGGCCGTGGCTATTGCTTCGCGGGCCCGCTGGTCCGGTCCGAATCGCCGGAGACGCGGACAGGCCCGGCCGTCCCGTCGCCTCACATACTCCCGCCGCCGCTTGCCAGGATGATCGGACGAGACGACGCGGTCGAGCGGATTTCCACCGAGCTTGCGCAGCATCGCTTCGTGACAATTGTCGGCCCCGGCGGGATTGGCAAGACTTCCGTCGCGCTCGCCGTCGCGCATCGCGAGCTCCAGGCCTTCGACGGTCAGGTCAACTTCGTTGATTTCGGCGCGCTGACGGATGCCAGGCTCGTTCCAAGCACCATCGCCGCCACGCTCGGCCTGACCGTCAATTCCGAGGACCCGATGCCGGGCCTGCTGACGGTGCTGCGCAACCGTCGAATGCTGCTGATCTTCGACAGCTGCGAGCACATCATCGACGAGCTCGCGCCCTTGGCCGAGCACATCGTCCAGGAAGCCCCTGAGCTGCATATTCTCGCCACCAGCCGCGAATCCTTTCGCACCGAAGGCGAACGCGTCCACCGGTTGTTTCCGCTGGACTGCCCGCCCCAGCGCGACGGGCTCGGCATCGCCGACATCCTTGCCTATCCCGCAAGCCAGCTCTTCGTGGAACGCATTGCCGAGAGCCTGGGCGAATTCGAACTGAGCGATGAGGATGCACCGCTTGTCGCCGAGATCTGCCGGCGACTGGACGGCATCGCGCTCGCGATCGAGCTCGCCGCCGGACGCGTGAACGCCTATGGCATTGCCGGGACCGCCTCGCTGCTCGACAGCCGTTTCTCGCTTCTGTGGCGGGGACGCCGTACCGCGATCCCGCGGCACCAGACCCTGAGCGCCGCGCTCGCCTGGAGCTATGATCTGTTGCCGGCAGCCGAGAGTGCGACGCTGCGCGGTTTGTCGGTGTTCGTCGGGCCATTCACGATGGAGGCCGCGCTCGCCGTTGCGTTCAGCCAGGGCATCAGCGAGCCCGAGGCGGTCGAGGCGATCTCGAACCTGCTCTCCAAATCGCTGATCGCAACCTCACCTGCGGAGCGGCGGCTGCGCTATCGTCTGCTCGACACCACCCGCGCCTTCGCCGGCGCCAAGCTCGTCGAGAACGGCGAAGCGCCCCGTGTCGCGCGCGCTCACGCCGAATATTTCCGCGATTTCCTGCGCGACATCGCGCTCAAATCCACGGGTATGCAGACCGCGGGCGGCTTCCTTCCCTATGCCGACCATTTGCACAATGTCAGGGCCGCGCTGACCTGGAGCTTTTCGGATAGCGCCGACCGGACGATCGGCGTGGATCTGGCGGCTTCGGCGGCCCAGTTTTTCCTCGAACTGACATTGCTGACGGAGTGCTATCGCTGGACGAAGCAGGCGCTTGTCTCTCTCGATACGAATTCGATCGACCGCCGCCAGGAGATGACGTTGCAGGCTGCGCTCGGCGTCTCCTTGATGTTCACGCAGGGCAATACCGAAGCGGTCCGGTCGGCGTTCACACGCAGTCTTCAGCTTGCGCGGGATCTCGAGGATCTGCACTGGCAGCTCTGGCTGCTGCGCGGATTGCACATCTACCTGACCAGGGTCGGGGATTTTCACGGCGCGCTCGGCACCGGCGAGCAGGGCGAGAGCGTTGCCCGCAAGCTGAATGACGCGGCCGCCGCGCTGAACGTGGAATGGATGCTGGGCGTCGCGCACCATCTGATCGGCAATCAGGACAAGGCCGTGCAGTTCTGCGAGAGCGCGATGGTGCACAATCCCGGCTCGCAGCGGCTGAACATCGGGCATCTCGGTTATGACGACCGCATCGTCGCGCTGGTCGCGCTGGCGCGCGGGCTCTGGCTCACCGGCCGGCCCGATCGCGCGATCGAGGCGGCGAGATACACCGTTCGCGAGGCGGAACTGCTGGAACAACCCCTCACCCTCGGCATCTCCCTGGTCTGGACGATCTACGTGTTCCTCTGGGTCGGCGACTGGGCCAATGCCGAAATCCTGATCGAGCGGCTGATCGACCATTCGGCGCGGCACTTCCTTGGTCCCTATCATGCCGTCGGCGTCGGCCAGAAGGGCGAGCTCATGCTTCGCCGCGGCGACATCGCCGGCGGGATCGAGCATCTTCGCCGCAGCCAGGCCACGCTGTACGCGACGCGGCACCGGATCATGACGACAGTGTTTGCGACGGCGCTGGCGGAGGGTCTCGTGGCGGAGAACCAGCCGGACGAGGCCCTGCGCACGATCAATGAGGCCATTGCGCAGATTCCAGATCATGGCGAATCCTTCGACATGCCGGAGATGCTCCGGGTCAAGGGCGACATCCTCGTCCGGTCGGGAAACACCGCGGAGGCCGAGCGCTGCTTCCGGAAATCGCTCGATCTGTCGCGCCGGCAGTGCGCGCTCGGCTGGGAGCTGCGGGGGGCGATCAGCCTCGGCCGGGTCTGGCGCCAGACCGGACAAGCGGGCGAAGCACGCGCCCTGCTCGCCCCGCTCGTCGCGCGGTACCAGGAAGGCCTCCAGACCCGTGATCTCGTGGCCGCCAGGGAGCTGTTGAGCGCGCTGAATTGACAGTATCTTCAACGGGATACCGCCCAAGCACCTGCTCGCAACTCCTAACAACTTCTAACATGCCAAGCCGCATCCACCCCGCCATGGTGGTGGCACTTCACGGTGGATATGGCGGGTTATGGCGCTTCTTGACGATGTAATTGATGCCAGTGGCGGTATGGCCCGCTGGAATAGCTTGACCCGATTCACGCTCCACCTTTCCGTCGGCGGCTCGTTGTTCTCCAGCGCCGGACATGCCAGCGAATTCAAGGACGTGACGGCGGAGGGCTCGACCCGCGCCCAGTCGGTCCGCTTCACCGGCATCACCGGGGGTGAACACTCCGGCTGCTTTCAGCCCGACGCGATCACGATCGAGAGCCTCGAGGGTGAGGTCCTGCGCACCTGGGATAACCCGAGCCTTGCATTTCCCGAGACCGGCTCTCCTGCGCTCGCGGACGAACTGCATCTCGTCTTCTTCTGCGGCGTTTCGATCTGGAATTATCTGACCAACCCATTTCTGCTCGCCCATCCCGACGTCGTCACGGAGGAGCTTCCGCCGTGGCGCGAAAACGCTGACACGTGGCGGCGGCTGCGCGCGCAGTTCCCGCCGAGCCTGATCACGCTCGCGCCCGAGCAGATCTTCTATTTCGACGAGAACGCGCTGCAACGGCGGACGGATCACGATCTGTTCGGAAACAAGGTCGCGCATTATTCCTGGGCCCATGACAGCTTCGGCGGCATCGTCGTGCCGACATTGCGGCGTGTGCAGACGCTGCGGCCTGATGGAAGCGTGATCGCCAGGCCCGTGCTGATGGACGTCGAGATCTTCGACGCCGTGTTCGAGTAGCGGTGGCGACGCGCGAGAGCGGGAACCGTTCACTGCTCTCAACGCCTAACAATACATAACGAGCTAACACGCGGCCTTGGGTGCAACATTGGGCTCACGAGCAACGAACGAGTGTCGTGCTCGAACGAGACCGAGGCCGGCGCACCTCCACCACGAGGGAATGCGTCATTGCAGCGAACGCACTCAAGGAGATCGTCATGAAGGTTCTTATGGTTATCACCTCCCACGACCAGCTCGGCAACACTGGACGCAAGACCGGGTTCTGGCTCGAGGAGCTCGCCGCTCCCTACTACGTGTTCAAGGATTCCGGCGCGGAGATCACGCTGGCTTCGCCCAAAGGCGGCCGGCCGCCCCTCGATCCCAAGAGCAACGAGCCCGAGTTCCGCACCGACCTGACGCTGCGCTTCGAGGCGGACGCTGCCGCTGAAGCCCAGCTCGACAAGACGGTGCGCCTCGACAGCGTCAAGCAGGAAGACTTCGACACGCTGTTCTATCCCGGCGGTCACGGCCCGATGTGGGACCTCGCCGAAGACAAGGACTCGGTCAAGCTGATCGAATCCTTCCTCGCCGCGGGCAAGACCATCGCGGTGGTGTGTCACTCGACCGGTGCGCTGCGCCACGTCAAGACGCCCGACGGCAAGCCTTTGGTCGAGGGCAAGGAGGTGACCGGCTTCACCAATGGCGAGGAAGAGGAAGTGGGCCTGACCCATGTCGTACCGTTCCTCGTCGAGGACGAGATGTTGAAGCTCGGCGCGGTCTTCTCGAAAACGGCGAACTGGGGCGTACACGTCGTCAGCGCGGGCCAGCTCATCACGGGACAGAATCCGCACTCCTCCGGCCCGGCGGCGCAGACGCTGCTCGCCGCCCTGGCCAAGAAGGCGAAGTCGGCCGCGTAAGTCAGGCTTGCATCGGAGCGGTGCTCATCAATCAGCACCGCTCCGGCAACTGACCGGAGACACCGAGAACGATGACGAAAGCTTTACGCCGGGGCTCACGAATGTGATCCGGCGAGCGGAAGCTACTTCGCACAACAGCGATCACAGTGGCGGCGTGGCGCTCAATCCCGTCAGAGCGGTTGCCGGTGCATGACGCGCCGGCACGTCTCGACGCGACACGCCCACATCGGAGCGATGACATGAACATTCCAGCCACCCTCACCCTCGCAGCCGCCCTCGCCTGCACCACCGTGCAGGCCTCGGCACAGGATCTGCGGTCGAGCCGACGCTCGATCAGCTATCACACGATCGATATCGGGGGTCTCAATATCTTCTACCGCGAGGCCGGGCCAGCCGATGCGCCGACCGTACTGCTGCTGCACGGCTTTCCCTCCTCGTCGCGGATGTGGGAACCCCTGCTGCCGCTGCTCGCCGACAAATATCACCTGATCGCGCCTGATTATCCCGGCTTCGGCAACAGCAGCGCGCCGCCGCCGTCCGATTTCAACTACACTTTTGACAACATTGCCGGCGTGATGGGCGAGCTGACGAACAAGCTTGGCCTGACCAACTACGTGCTGTTCATGCAGGACTATGGCGGCCCGGTCGGCTTCCGCATGGCACTGGCGCATCCCGAGCGCGTCCGCGCCATCATGATCCAGAATGCCGTTTCGCATGAACAGGGACTGAGCCCGCTCTGGGAAGCGCGTCGCAGATACTGGGCCGATCCGGCGCATGAGCTTGAGGCGCTCAAGGCAAACTTCACATCCCTGGCCGCGACGCGCCAGCGGCACCTCGGCTCCAGCCCGCACCCCGAGCGTTACGACCCCGATAGCTGGACCGACGAATACGCGTTCCTAACGCGTCCCGGCGAGGCCGAGATCCAGACTACGCTGTTCCTGGATTACCGGACCAACGTCGCCTCCTATCCGAAATGGCAGGAATGGCTGCGCAAGACGCGGCCGCCGACGCTGGTGGTCTGGGGCAAGTACGATCCGTCCTTCGCCGTCGCCGGCGCTTCGGCCTATCGCGACGATGTGCCGGATGCGGAGGTCCACATCCTCGAAGCCGGCCATTTCGCGCTCGACGAGGCAACCGACGAGATCGCCACGCTGGTCCGCAACTTCCTTGCGCGTCTGGACGGGCACAAGGGCTGAACGGCGACTTGCACGATGCACCGACCACAGGAGGCACACATGACCGACAACATCAGCCACGAACGACGTCGTTTCGTCGGCGGGGCTGCGATGGCGCTCGCCGCGACCCAGCTTGCGCTGAGCACGACGGCTACGGCGAAGCCGGCCAAGTCCGCCACCGTCGTCAAGCCCGGCGCCAACACCGCGTTCGCGTCCCTGAAACAGATCAACGCCGGCCTCCTCAACGTCGGCTATGCCGAGGCGGGCCCCGCGGATGGCCCGCCCGTGATCCTGCTGCATGGCTGGCCCTATGACATCTACGCCTTCGTCGATGTCGCACCGTTGCTCGCCGCGGCCGGTCATCGCGTGATCGTGCCTTACCTGCGCGGCTACGGCAGCACGCGCTTCCTCTCGGACTCGACGATGCGGAACGGGCAGCCGGCGGCGATCGCGGCCGACATCGTCGCCCTGATGGACGCGCTCGGAATCGACAAGGCGACGATTGCCGGCTTCGACTGGGGTGCGCGCACCGCCAACATCATCGCTGCGCTCCGGCCGGAGCGGGTCAAGGCGATGGTGTCCGTGAGCGGCTACCTGATCGGCAGTCAGCAAGCCGGCAAGACGCCGCTGCCGCCGAAGGCCGAGCTGCAATGGTGGTACCAGTTCTATTTCGCGACCGAGCGCGGCCGCGAGGGCTACGACAAGTACCGCCACGATTTCTCGAAGCTGATCTGGCAGCTCGCTTCGCCCCAATGGCATTTCGACGACGCCACCTTCGACCGCAGCGCGAAGGCGTTCGACAATCCGGACCACGTGGCGATCGTGATCCACAATTATCGCTGGCGGCTGGGCCTTGCCGAAGGCGAGGCGAAATACGCCGACGACGAGGCGAAATTGGCGCAAGCCCCCGTGATCGCCGTGCCCACCATCACCATGGAGGGTGACGCCAACGGCGCGCCGCATCCTGAGCCGTCCGCTTACGCGAAGAAATTCTCCGGGCGCTATTCGCACCGGACCATCAAGGGCGGTATCGGCCACAATCTGCCGCAAGAGGCGCCGAAGGCCTTTGCCGACGCGGTGCTGGACGTCATGGTCGAAGCCTAGGCGCCGAACCTGCCAACGGCACTTAACAACGCTTAACGGGCGATCGTCTGCGCACGGGGGTATCTCTATTGGGGCGACACCACCGATGCGAGAGGAAACGGCCGGATGATTCCGCTGCTGGCGAATGCGATCGAGGCCCATGGCGGGCTCGATCGATGGAATGCCCACGAGCGGCTCACCGCCACGATCGTGACGGGCGGCGATCTCTGGATATTGAAGGGCGTCGATCAGGACCAGGCGCCGCGCACGATGCGGATCGAGTTGCATCGCGAGCGGGCTTCCGTGGAGCCGTTCGGCAAGGCCGGCCGGCGCACCGAGTTCAGCCCGGACCGGATCGCCATCGTGGCTGCGGACGGCCGCATCGTCGCGGAGCGCAGCAATCCGCGCGCCGCCTTCGCGCGGCACGATATGCGCACGCATTGGGATCCGCTGCATCGCGCCTATTTCAACGGCTATGCGCTCTGGACCTACATGACTGCGCCGTTCCTGCTGGCGGCGGACGGGTTCCAGGTCCGGGAGATCGCACCCTGGCGCGAGGGCGCGGAGGTCTGGCGCGGATTGCGGGCGACCTTCCCAACCGTGATCGCAAGCCACAGCGCCGAGCAGGATTTCTATTTCGGCCCCGACATGCTCATCCGTCGGCATGATTACCGGGTCGAGATCGCCGGCAATTTTCCGGCAGCTCAGTACGTATCCGATCCCGTCAGCGTTGACGGCTTCAAGCTCCCGAGCCGGCGGCGCATCTATCTGCGCGGCGACGATCTGATGCCGCTGCGTGATGAGTTGATGGTGTCGATCGATCTCGCGGATTTCCGGTTCGACTGAGCCTAGTCAGGCCGATGCCTCGTCCAGCACGAGCCGTGCGGCCTTCAAATCCGCCGTCTCGAATCCTTCCGAGAACCGCGCATAGGTTGCGGCGAGATCGTCGAGCGGATTCTTGATACCCTGCCGAAGCCGAAGCGCCGCGAGCGACATCTCCGTCCGCAATCGCCAGGACAGCGCGCCCTGCTGCTCGGCCAGCGCGAGCGATGCGGCAAAGCTCGCTTCGGCGGCACCGAGGTCACCGGTCCGCGCCTCGAGGTCGCCGCGCCGGCGCAGGAGCTCGGGCACGTCAAAACCGCCGCCGCCCTGCTCGACACGGGCGATCGTCTCATGCAGGACTTGCAGCGCGTCCGTCAACCGCCCCAGCGCAGCCAGTCCTTGCGACAGGTCTGCGGCGAACGCGGATGCGTAGAGCTCGTAGCGATCCGCATGCAGGCGCGGCAGCGCGCTCCGCAGCAGATCGACACCGCCGGCCAGCTCGCCGCGGGCGATCATGGTCTGCGCGCGAAAGCCGGTCGCGACGGCTTCGTACGGCGCGAGCCCGTGCAAATTCGCATGGGTCGCGAGGCGTCCCGTCATCGTCTCGACGGCGGCCCAGTCGCCGACCCAGCCGAACACCGATGATGACCAGCACAGCGCGATGCAATGCATCACCACGTCGCGCGGCGCGGCGGCGCCGACGAGCGGACGGACGCAATCGAGCGCGCGGTCGGGGAAGCCGCGCAGCCACAGCACCCGCGCGAGCGGAATCTGCGGCGTGCGCGAATAGGCGAAATGCCCGGGCTCCGTCCCGCGCAGCGCGGCGTCGTCACGCACGCCTTCGTCGAGATGGGCCTGCGCCTCGGCCTGGTCGCCGGCAAGATGATAGGACACGCCGAGAAGCGCCTTGCTGCCTGCGATCCCCGCGGTATCGCCGATCTGGCGGGCGATGCGCTCGGCCTGGAGTGCGGTCGGCACGAGATGCCTGTAGTCGCCCGTGCGGCGATAGAACATGTTCAGCCGCGACAGCAGCCTGAACGCATTGGCGTGATCGTCGAGCGCTTCCGCGATCTCCAGCCCGCGCCGGAGTGCGGCCTCGGCCTGCTCGCTGTTGCGCTCCGTGAACATGAAGGCGTGGCCGAGCGTCGACTGCAGCTCGAGTTCCCATTTACCGCCCTGGTTGACATCGTCGAGCATCGCGAGCGCGCGGCCCGACCAGATGCGCGCCTCGTTCAGCAGGTTGAGCTCGACGAACAGCCTTGCGGCGCTGCCGGCGAGCGGCACGCGCAAGGCGGCGCCGTCGTGGTTGGCAAAACTCCATTCCAACGCTGCACGGGCATCTGCGAGCAGGCTCGCGCGCGCCTGCAGGCGCGAAGCCGGGTCGCCGCCCTGCTCCGCCATGCCGGCTTCGAGCGTGCGCTGAACATAGACCGTGTGACGGCGCGCGATCGCCGTCGCTTCGCCTGCGTCGACCAGCTTCTGCATGGCATAGGCGCGCGTGGCATCCAGCAGGCGATAGCGTCGCGATGCGCCATCGGGCTGCGCCGACACCAGCGACTTGGCGACGAGCTGCTCCAGCGCATCGACGACGCGATCGGCCGCGGCGCCCTCATCCGCGGCGACGGCGATCGCCCCTTGAGCGTGAAGGGGCCGGCGAAGATGGCGAGCCGCTGAAGCACGGTGCGTTCGCTCTCGCCGATCAGGCCAAAACTCCAGTCGAGCGTCGCGCCGAGCGTCTGCTGCCGTGGCGGCGCCGTTCGCCGTCCGCGCCATTCGAGCTTGAGCCTGGAGTCGAGCAGCGCGGCCATCTCCCGCAATCCGTAGACGCCGACGCGCACGGCGGCGAGCTCGATCGCGAGCGCGATACCATCGAGCTTGCCGCAGATCTCGGCCAGAACCTCGGCATCCTCGTCCGTGATATCGCCGCGATGGCCTGCGGCCGCGGCACGATCGATGAACAGCTGCGCGGCCGGATAATCCAGCACTTCGCCGGCGCTGAGGTGCGCCCCTTGCGGCGGGCCGGCCAGCGGAACGAGCTCGAAGATCTGCTCGCCTTCCACCAGCAGCGACTCGCGGCTGGTGGCGAGAATGGCGATGCCCGGTGCCTCGCGATAGATATTTTCCGCAAGGCGCGCGGCCTCGTCGATGACATGCTCGCAGCTGTCGAGGATGAGAAGCAGCCGCCGTCCGCGCAGAAAATTGACGATGCTGCCTGAGGGATCATCGTGATGCACGACGAGGCCCAGAGCGGCGGCAACCGTGCTCGCGACCAGCGTGGCGTCCTTTAGTGGGCCGAATTCGAGAAAATGAACCTGGCCCTCGAATGCCTGCCACATGTCATGCGCGAGTGCGGTCGCGACCGTGGTCTTGCCGATACCGCCTGGTCCTCGCAGCGTGACGAAGCGGTCGCTCAGCAGACGCGCCGACAACTCGGGCAGCACGTCGTCCCGACCGATCATCCGGTCCAGCCGATGTGGCAAGGCCACCGGCGCCGCCGCTCGTTCGGGCGCACGCAATACGGGCACGGGCGCCACGTTGCGTTCGCCACGTTGCACAGGCGCGACGAAGCAATAGCCGCGGCTCGGGACGTTGGTGATGTAGCGGGCCCCGTCCTTGCCGTCGCCAAGCACCTTGCGCAGCTCCGCGACATGGACGCGCAGGCTGATCTCCTCGACCGCGAGGCCGGACCACGCGTAGCTCAGGATCTCGCTCTTCGGCACCACTTCGCCGGCACGGCTGAGGAGCAGGCGCAGAATGTCCATCGCCCGGCTGCCGAGCTTGACCGGCGCCCCGTCCCTCTCGAGCAACCGCGACCGCAGCGAAAACGGTCCGAACGAGACTGCGTCGAAATCCAGGCTCGCCCCGGCGCCATTGCCGGGCGAGCTATGTCCTGCCGGGGGTTCGGTCACTTCTGACTCATCTTGACGGCCATTTCATTCAAATGCGCGGCGACTATACCCGCCGTCGATGCGCGGTCCAGCAAGGCACCGCGCCGGCCTCCTACCGGCACCTCGATCGCAGCGCGATGTTCTGCAATGTCCTCACACCGCGCCGATCTGCGCAAATAATTGAAATGCTGGACAAAATCAAACGCCCTGCGGCGCGCTGTCACACTTCAGGCGCTCGCACAAAATCTAACACCTCCTAATCATCACTAACGGGCTTCTTGCCTGGCTCACGCCTATCCTCTGATCGTGGAAAGCACTGAGAGTTGGCCGATCGCTGCAAGCGGCGACGAGGCCAGGAGAGGACGAGCGATGTTCAATGACTTGCAAGCAGCGCATGCCTGGATCGAATTTCCCGCCAGCCGGTGTGATCGCAACGCTTCGCACGGGATGCGAGCAATCGCGCAGGAAAGCGGATGGCGCAAGGTCGACCGCGGCCTGGACGCGGACATCACGATTTCGCGATGGGAAGACTCTCGGGCCATCTCGTCGCACGAAGCAACGACGCCGGCGGACCGCTATTTCGTCGCCATCGCGCTGAAGACCGCTCGGGTAAAGCTGACGCGGGACCGTCAGATCATCTTCGACGGGACCATGCCCGCGGGCACGCTGTACGTCAGTGCGCCATCGAAGCTTCTCGGCGTGCAATTCCAGTCGCCCTGCGCCTTCCTACACTTCCATATCTCCACCGATCATTTTTCGGCGGCGCGGCCGGCGACTGAGGGCCTCAACGACCTCGTCCTGCTGCGCGACCCGCTCGCCGCCGAGCTCGCCAAGGCACTGACCGAGCATGGCGATACCGCGGACCAGCAGTTCGCGCGCTGCATCGGCGAGACCCTCGCGATGCATCTGACCCGGCTCGAGCTGCCACGCTCGAAAGTCAATGCCTTGCCCAAATGGCGGCTGCGGCGCGTCGAGCAATATATCGCCGATCACTTTGATCGCTGTATCAGCCTGTCCGAGCTCGCCAATGTCGCAGGCCTCTCGAGGATGCATTTCGCGGCGCAGTTCCGCGCCGCGACCGGCTACCGTCCACGCGAATATCTGCTCAATCATCGGGTTGCGCATGCGAAGACCTTGCTCACGACGACCGAGCGGCCGCTTGCGGAGATCGCGCTTGCCGTCGGCTTCAGCACGCAGGCGCATTTTTCGACCGTGTTCAAGCGCATCAGCGGCGAGTCACCGGCACGCTGGCGTCTGGCCAGCAGGGCTGTGCTGCCTGCTACGGAGGCGCTTCCGCGGCGGCGCGCTGCCGCGGACATGGACTGGATGGTTGGCGCAGCGGCGTAGTTCGTGCGCCGGCAGGTGAATTGGGATCGAGGGAACTGGAATCAAGGGAGTTGCAGTCAAGCGACTTAGGATCAAGGCACTTGGCATCACGCCATTTGCACTTCGACCGGTTTGCGATTTTCTTTGGCGTGAGTACCCCGCCACTCACGCCGGCTCGAGCCCCTTTCCTCCCGGGCCTGCGAGCCACTCGGGGCCGTCCCTGCGCCTACACAGGGCGGCCCCTTTTCTTTCTGCGTGTCCTGGACGCGCTACGGCACGGGCACGAGAGCGCAGCACGACTCACACTCCCTCCACGTCGTCGTTGCGAGCGCATTTCGCGTAGACCGGATAGAGCGCGGCGTAGTCCGGCGCCTTTGCACTACGGCCGAAGCAATCCCGGCGACGCGCCTACACCGGATCGAAAGCGCGGATCGGCGGCAGATTGCCCGTGAACTTCTCCACCTCGACCGTCGTGAGCTGGCCGGTGCAGCCCTGCGCGAAGGACGAGGTGCCGATGTCGCGGGTGAGCACGTTGGGATTGCCGTGAACGCAGAGCGGCGCGTCGTCCTCGGGGTCCATTGGGTCGTACCACGCGCCGGTCGGCAATTGCACCACGCCGGCCGCGATGCCGTCGGTGACGTGGACTGCGGCAAGACACGCGCCGCGCTCGTTGAACAGGCGGATGATGTCGCCATCCCTGATACCGCGTGCATCGGCATCGCGTGGATTCATGCGCGCGACCTCGCGCCCGCGATGCTTCGCGCCCAGCGAATGGCCGCCGAAATCGAGCTGGCTGTGCAGGCGCGTCACCGGTTGATTGGCGACGAGGAAGCACGGCGCGCCGGGTTTCGGCATGTCGGTCTTCTCCAGCCAGACCGGATGGCCGGGGCAATCGGCATCGCCGTGCGCGGCGATCTTGGCCGAATGGATCTCGATGCGGCCGGTCGGCGTCGGCAGCGGATGATTGACGGGATCTTCGCGAAAGCTGCGCAGACGGCCGCCGTCGTCGGGCTGCCGCGGCACCACCAGGCTGCCGCGCCGCCAGAATTCGTCGAAATCAGGCGCCTCGAGGCCACGCGCTTGAAGCGAGGCGCGAGTCGGCTCGTACAGATGTTCGAGCCACTGCCGCGACGTGCGCCCCTCGGTGAAAGGTTCGCGCGCACCCAGGCGCTCGGCGAGATCGGCAAAGATGTCGTAATCGTCACGCGCTAGGCCAAAGGGCTCGGCGATCTGGTGCATCGCGACCATCAGGGGATCGTTGGTCGAATAGCCGATGTCCTCGCGCTCCAGCGTCATGGTCGAGGGCAGCACGATGTCCGCGTGCCGCGCCGTCGCAGTCCAGGCGAGCTCGTGCACGACGAACGTATCGAGCTGCGCAAAAGCCTTGCGCAAGCGGTTGATGTCCTGATGGTGATGGAAGGGATTGCCGCCGGCCCAGTAGACGAGGCGGATGTCCGGATAGGTACGCGTCTCGCCATTGTAGCGATAGGTCGTGCCGGGATTGAGCAACATGTCGGCGATGCGCGCGACCGGAATAAAATCGCGCACGCCGTTGCGGCCCTGCCCCAGCGTCGGTCCCGGCACGTCGTTGACGCGGCGGCCGTAATAGCCGATCGCGCCGAGCGAATAAGCATAGCCGCCGCCAGGCAGGCCGATCTGGCCGAGCGCCGCTGCGAGCACCATGCCCATCCACACCGGCTGCTCGCCATGCTCAGCGCGCTGGAGCGAATGCGAAACGGTGATCAGCGCACGCTTTCCGGCGGCGCGGCGCGCGAGCTCGCGGATCGTGTCCGCATCGACGCCGCAAATCGCGGCGGCCCATTCGGCATGCTTGGCCTGCCCGTCGCTCTCGCCAGTGAGATAGCGGAGGAACACGGGCCAGCCTTCGGTGTAGCGATCGAGGAAGGCCTGGTCGTGCAGACCTTCGCTCACAAGCGTGTGGACGATGCCGAGCATCAGGGCGGTGTCGGTGCCCGGCAGGCACGTCATCCATTCGGCGCCGGCCTCGACGGGAAGATCGTCGCGCAGCGGGCTGACCAGGATGAACGCGCAGCCGCGCCGGCGCGCGGCTTCCATGGCGCCGCGCTCGATATGCTTGCTGATCGAGCCGCCGGCCACCATGGAGTTCTTCAGCGCCATGCCGCCGAACGCCAGCACGATGTCGGTGTTCTCGGCAATCTGCTCCCAGGTGACGTTGCGCTTGGTGATGTCCTCGTAGCCCGCAAGGATCTGCGGCAGCAGCACCGAGGACGCGCCCGAGGAATAGGTGTTCACCGAGCGCACATAGCCGCCCATCGCGATGTTGAGGAAGCGATGCACCTGGCTCTGGGCATGATGGAAGCGGCCCGCGCTCGACCAGCCGTAGGAGCCACCGAACACGGCGCCGGGGCCGCGCGTGTCGCGGATGCGGCCGAGCTCGTCGCCGAGCAGATCGAGCGCCTTCTCCCAACTGACGGAGACGAACTCATCGCGGCCGCGGCGATCGTCCGGGCCAGGTCCGCGCTCGAGCCAGCCGCGGCGGATCGCCGGCTGGGCGATGCGCGCCTGATGACGCAGCGCGCCGGGGAAATTGCCGATGATGCCGTTCGGATCGGGGTCGCCCGCATAGGCCCTGACCTCGAGTCCAGCTTCGCTTTGACGCGCGGAAAACACGCCCCAATGCGAGGTGTGGGGCTTGAAGCCGTCAGAGAGGTCGAGGCCGGGGTCGGGAAAGCCAATCGTATCGTCCATCGTCTGATCCTTATTCCGCGCGGCACGGGCCCAGCCGCTACCGCGTCAATTCCGGTGGCAGTATACCAATCCGCCCCCGCTGTCGTCGGGATCAGGGCCGTCGGAAACGCCGGGCTCCCGCGCGCAAGTACAGCTTGGTGACCGTCCAACCGCGCCACCAGTGGCGATTTCTCGGCCAATTTATTCTTTATTTTCAATATCTTATTGGACTATCTTCGAGACGCCCCGGTCGCGAAATCTCTTCAAACGACATCGACATGGAAATGTGCGATATGCCGCCCATCCCCACAGCAATATCGGTCTCATCATGATCCAGCGCGTCTTGCCCTACGAAGGACTCCTCCACGAAGTGGTCGAGCATAATGGCGTGCTCTACATCGGCGGGATCGTCCCCGAGGACACGAGCCTCAATATGTCGGGCCAGGCCAACGACGTCCTCGGGCAGCTGGCGCGCCTGTTGAAGACGCTCGGCTCCGATCTCGCCAACGTCTTGCAGGTGACCATCTTCATGACCAACCTGAAGGAGAAGGCGGAGTTCAATGTGGCCTGGAAGGCGCACTTTGCGGAAGCTCACCTGCCGGCGCGCGCCGCGATCGGCGTGGCCGATCTCGGTCCAGGCGTCAAACTCGAGATGACGGCCATCGCGGCCCGGTAACCCAGGCTCGAGGCGCTCACTTCCAGGCGATCGTGATCGCACTGATGTTGGAGGCGAGCTCAAGTCCGGCCTTCGGGCCTTGCAATACGATCGTCACGCCCTTTTCGTTGCGCAGGTGGACGCCGTTGACGCCACCGACGAGGGCGAAGCCGCCGCCGACGGAGCTGTAGGTGCCGACGAAGTCGCCGACCTCGCTGATGCCTGATGCCCGGCCATCAAATCTGCCGACGGTCGCACCGGCGGTGATGCCGACGCTCAAGCCGGAGACCTTGAAGGGATAGTTCCGACCGCGGTAGTTCAGCACGCCACTACCGGTGCCGCCTCCGACCAGCAGGCCAGCCTTGACGAACCTCACCTGGACATGGCCGCTCGCTTGCGCAAACGACGGCGTGGCCGGCATCGCGAGCAGGACGAACGCAAGTGCCGCAACGCCGATTGCTATCGCGCGCCGCATCCATTCCAGCTTACGGTTTTCCGGCATCGGCCTTCTTCCAGGTCTGGTCGGGATCGAACAGCGTCATGCGCGGCGCGACGAAATCGGTCCGCCTGCCGAGATCCTTCTCGTAGACGGTGCCCGCATGATTGACCACGAATGTCATCACACCGGAATTGCCGTATTCGGCGGGCCAGGCGATCAGCCCGAAGCCCCCGATCATCTTGTCCTTGACCACGTAGTTGAGCGCGCCGCCGGGTGCGTCAGGCCCCTGGCCCTTCAGGATGCGGAAGTAATAGCCGTGGTAGGGCGCCGGCCCTTCACCCGGCTTGTAGCCTTCGGCCGAAGCCTCCGCGACCAGCGCGCCGAGCGGACTTGGATCGTTGTCATCGCGCCAGAACAAGCCGTCCTTCTTCCCGGGGGTGGAGAGGAAGCGCTGCGCATAGACGCCGGCGCCTTGGCCGCGATCCTTGTCGGCATATTCGTTCTGGGCGTCGACATAAGCGAGCGCGGTCTGGATCGCGTCGAGCTCATTGCGGCCGATGCGGCGGCGAAGCACCTCGATCCGCCCCTCGTCGGTGTCGAATTCCCAACCCGCCTTCGTGTTGACCAGCGGAATCGGGAACGGGAAGTCATCGGGGCCAAGCAGCAGCGTCGCCTTCTTGTTGGCCTCTGCCTTGATCGCGTGCTTGGCGTCGTACATCGAGACGAAACGCGCGCGAATGTCGGCATCGGCGACTTCGTCGCCGGATGAGACGATGTCGTCCGCCGCTCTGCCGAGCACTTTCAGGATATCGCGCGGACCGCTCTTGGCCGCGGCAGCGAGCGCGGATGCCGCCTCCTCCGGTGTCGGGTAGGACTGCTGTGCCTGGCTTGCCGTGCCCATGAGCACGAGCGCCATGATGCCCGGTAAGACGGTACGATTAAGCAATTTCAGGCCGATCATGGCGTCGCCTCCGCAGGGATCTTCGCGCCGTCGGCGAGCCAATCGCGGTAGGTGCGGAATGTCAGGCCAAGCTTTTCATAATACACGCGCAGATAGCCATCGCTGCCGCGCGTCACAGCGTCAGGCATCGCCCGCTCGACTTCCTGCGCCATCACGCCGACATAGGCCTTGTCGCTGCCGATGTAGCTGAAGCGATAATAGCCGAGGCCGTTAGAGAGATGGCCGAGCAGGACGATGTCATGCTTCAGCGCGATGTCGGAGCGCCGGCCACCGCCGCCACCGCCACGGCCTCCTCCTCCGCCTCCACCACGGAAGCCGCCACCACCACCACCATGCATGGCCATTCCGCCCCCGCCACCGCGCCCGGCAAAGCCTCCACCACCGCCGCCGCGCGGCATGCTCGCCATGCTGGAGCGTCCGCGCGCCGATGCTGCAGCCGCCGCCCGGCCGGACGAGACATTCATCGCACCGCCGCGATTGCCGCCACCGCCACGATTGGCGGCAGCGCCGCCGCCGGCACGGTTGGCAGCCTTTGCACGATCGCCGCCGCCCTTGCCTGCGTTCTTGCCTGCATTCTTGGCGCGATCTCCACCACCCTTGGCACGATCTCCCGCGCCAGCGCGATCGCCGCCGCCGGGCCGGTCACCGCGATTGCCGGCACGATCACCGCGATCTCCTGCACGATCTCCTGCACGATCTCCTGCACGGTCACCCGGACCGCCACGATCACCGGCACGGTCGCCGGCGCGATCTCCCGCCCGATCTCCCGCACCCTGGCCCGGACGCAGCACCTGGTTGCCATCACGGCCGCGGAAATCCATCCGATCCGACGCGCCCGCCCTCACATTGGTGTTGCCGAAACGCTGTTGGACGTTGGTGTTGTTGTAGCGCACGCCGCCGCGATGGGCGGGATTGTGCTGCCAACCGTTGCCGATGTTGGTGGTACGATGATTGACGTAGACATTGCGGTTGCCCCAGTTGCAGCCGCCGCCCCAGTAATTGCCCCAGCGCCCGATCGCCCAGGCCGTGCCAAAGGCAATGCCGGCAGCAACCACGCCGGCGCCGATATAGGACGGATAGCCCCAATAATAGGGCGGGTACTCCGCGTAGGGCCAGGCGCCGTAGACCGTCGCCGGATCGTAATAGGGCACGTACATCTCGGCGGGATCGGCCTGCTGGATGACGACCACCTGCCTGCCTTCCTGGCTCTGAACGCTGACCTTCTGCTGTTTGGTCGTGACCAGCTTCTTGTTGTCATAGGCCTTGTTGCGCAGGCGCTGGATCGCGTCCATCACGTCGGGCTGCTGGGCGAGAAAGGCATCGCCGAGCTTCTGGGTCCATTCGAGCTTGTCGCTCATCATCGAAAGAACATCGGGGGTGCTCGCCAGCGCCTTGACGCTGTCGTCCCAGGCCTGCTTGTCGACCTCGGCCTTGAGCGCATCGCCCTTCAGCGTCTTGCGTTCCTTCAGCCAGCGATCGGCCTGCACGACTTCCAGCGGATAGGTCGATGCCGCCAGCACATTTGCCAACAGCTCGTCGGGATAGAGCGCGATTGGCGCGACCAGTGCCTCGAGCTGCTCGGGTTTCAGGAGTTCGGCGCTCGGCGGAGGCGGACTTGCGGGCTGTGCCTGCGTGCTTGGCGCCGCCGGCTTGTCAGCTGTCTGCGCGGTTGCGGTGATCGGCAGCGTCAGCATCAGCGCAAGTGCCATCAGGATCTTGCCGCAGCGAAACATACCTTCCTCCATCGAACTTTCCGGCCACCAAGATCGGGCCGCGGCATGGCCGTTTATTGATCAAGATCAACGAAGGCCTGCTTCGCCGCCTTGTTGCGGCGCGAGAGCAATGCCGCGCTGCCGGATCGCAAGACGTCGGCGCTAATGAATGATCGGGAGCCTGATCGTGAACAGCGCGCCGCCCGACGGCTGGTTCTCGGCGGCTATGGTGCCGTGATGGGCCTCGACAATGGTCTTGACGATTGCGAGCCCCATACCCATGCCCTGAGGCTTGGTTGTGAAGAATGGATTGAAGATCTTCGCGAGGTCGCCGACCGCAATGCCCGAACCGGTATCGGCGATCCTGATCTCGGCGTGGCCGCCGGCGCGCGCGGTCGATACGCTGACCTCGCGCTTCTTCATGTCCGCGTCGGAGACCGCATCCAACGCATTGATGATCAGGTTGAGAACGACCTGCTGCAGCTGCACGGGGTCGCCCTTGACGTTCAACTCCGCAGCGGCCGGCGCGTAAGCCAGCGTGATCCGGCGCCCGTCGGCGACCGCTGTCACCAGGCCAATTGCTTCCCGTACCGTGTCGTTCAGTTCGGTGTCCCTGATTTCAAACGGCCTCTTCTTCAGGACGCTGCGAAGCCTGCGGATGACCTCGGACGCCCGCTGATCGTCGCGCCTGATGTCGGCTAGAATCTGGCGGATCTCGTTGATGTCGGGTGCAGTGGCTTTGAGCATGAGCTCCGCCGTCTCGGCATTGGTCAGAATGGAGCCGAGCGGCTGGTTCAGCTCGTGGGCAATCGACGTCGTCAACTCGCCGACGGCCGAGTACCGATTGGCGTGGGCGAGTTCCGCCAGGCGCTGTCGCGACTCGATCTCGGCCAATTGACGGCGATGGCGCTCGTGCAGAAGCCCGCTGATGAAACCGGCCTGTATCAAAATCACGGCCGCGATCAGCAGCATCTGCCAGCGATAGCGATCCCAGAGGGTCGGCTCACGAAACAGGATTTCGCTGCCCGGCGGTAGACTGCTCTCGCCTATCCCCCAGCGCTGCAACTCCCGCCAATCATATTTCGGCGACCCGAATCCGATCGGCTCGTATTTGATGCGGGCCGGCTTCTCGCCGCCGAGGATCCGGATCGCGGCACTGACGGTCTTCGAACTGGTTTCGGCGACGGAGTGCATGGGTCCGCCGACACTGGCGTCGCCGAAGAAAGGCTCCTGATACGAGAAGATCGGCGCATTCGCGACAGCATGCAGCCTGTGCAGGGCGATATCGCCCTCGTGGACAATGCCGGCGGCATCGACCGACATCAGCCCCCAGAACAGCGCCGAGTGCGGTGGAAGCGCCGATGCGCGCTTCAGGATCTCCTCAAACGGGAGGTCGGAGTACCAGACGAGGTCGAGCCTGCCTTCCAGCGGTTTCAACTCCTGCTTCACCTCCTCTATCCAGAATTTCTCGAGGGGCGAGGCGCCGATCACAACGGCAACCGTTTTGATATCGGGCAAGACCTTGAGAATGTTCTCGAAGGCCGCCACGAAATCATTGCGGACGGACACGACCACGTCATTGTCGGTGAGATCCAGGCGGTTCACCAGCCGTTGTTCGACCACGGTCAGCACCGCCGGCGCTTCCGGAAAGAGTTTCGCACGGTATCTCTGCACGAACCGCGCCGCGGGTGCGCCGATGCTCAGCACAATGTCGGGCGGCTGGCCATGGTAGAGCGAACCGAGATATTCGACGAAGGGCGTTTCGGGGCCAGCATTGTTGAAGCGCGCGCTGAGCAGCGCGTGCTCCTGGACGTCGAGCGGCCAGGGCGATTGCCGCTCGAGCTCGACCTTGATGCTCCGCGCGTACTCACTCCAGGGGCGAAACTCGCGGCCGAAGGAGTGCAGGATCAGCACGCGCTTTGGCTCGCTGCGCGCAACCGAGACGGGCTCGGCGGCTCGCGCGGGCCCGGACAGCATGCACGCGGCGAGCAGCAGGCCGAGACAGAGCACTGCGGCCGTGACTGACCACGATTTGGTTGACGCAATGGTCACGTGCCCGCTCATCCACCTCCCCGGCGGCTTCGAACGGCCGCTCACCGCGGTAACTCTAGCGGGAATTGCACGGCACCGACAGCCTATGGCCGCTATTTCGCCAGGCAGCGGTGGTAGCGGATCTCCATGTCTTCCATGCCCGGGAACAGGCGGACCAGGCTGTTGGAGTCCAGCTCCTTCAAATTGAATTGGACGCTGGACAGCATTATGTCGGTCGCACACGCAGCGATGAGGTTAACGTACGGACCATTGTCCTTCCTCGCCTTGATCCGGCAGCGCGCGAACTTGCCGGCGATCTGGTCGCCGTTGATGATGAAGCCGCCGCCATAGGCGTCCGACATCTCGGTGAAGCCGAGCTGCGAGCCGTTGCGTGCAAACACCTTGGGGCAGTTGTCGGCATCACTGACCCATGCGCCGTTGAGATCAAGCGCATCGGCACGGCCGGACGCCCCCAACAGCGAGGCAAGCAACATCGCGCCCGGTGCAATCGCTCTTCGTGATCTCATGTTCTCTTCCCTCGCGCGCTCAGTGCCCGCTCAGCACCAGCGTCTGGATCGGCAGCAGCAAAGCCTGGATGCGCAGCAGCAGGGCATGGACCAGGCCGACGCCGTCGACGACGTGCAGCGCGATCTTCCGGCTGGTCGGCGTGTCCTTGGCGGAAATCTCCTCGTGATTGCTGGTGTAGGCGTTGACGATGCAGCTCGAGCCCGGCGTCACGCCCTCGAGGCCGCCTTTGTAGAGCGGCTCCAGGAACACCAGGATCGTGCCGGGCCGAACGACGTTCTGTGCTTCCAGTAACTGCTCGCCGGAGCGGAATTGGCCGGCGGCGATGTAGTCCTGCACCGTTGTGATCACCATCGGAATGATGACCCACGGCTTCGAGATGCAGGTCGCCTCCGCCACCATGCCGGTCTTCATCACCTGGGCCTCGATCTGACCGAAGCCGGCCTGAAGGACCGATCGGCCGGCCTCCGCCGGAATCAGGATTCCCGCAGGCCGCATCAACTGGTTGACGACATCGCCGGAGCGGACAAGGAACTGCTCGACGCGCCCGTCGACGCCGGCGCGGACCAGTGTCTTGTCGAGATCGACCTGGGCCTCATCAAGCGCCGCCTCGGCACTCGCCCTCTGCGCTGGAAGCGAGGTCGAGACCTGCAACGCCGCCGACTGCCGCGCGGCCGTCGCGGCATCGATGCCGGACTGGCGCTGGTCGACCAGCACTTGGAGCTTTTCGATATCGCGCTGCGGCACGATACCGGGATTTCGTCGCTGCAGCTCGCTCTTGACGTCGAGCTCGTCCTTGGCCTGCTGATAATTCGCCTTCGCTTCGCCGATCTGCGCCTCGGCCTTGACCACGTCAGCTTGTGCCGTCTGCATGGCGGCATCGACTTCGGCGATCTTGCGCCTGGCGGTCGCGACCGCGGCCTGCTGCTTCGACGCGTCGAGCGTGAACAGCACTTCGCCTTTCTTCACCGGCGCGCTGAAGCCGATCTTGACCTCGGCCACGCGCCCCGAGCCTTCGGGCAGGATCGGCACGGTGCGGAAATAAAGCGTCGCGCTGGATGTCGACGGATGGAAATAGAAGATCATGGTGATCAGCGACACCGTCAGCATCAGGCAGCCGGTAATGCCCCAACGCAGCTCGTACCAGACGGAGAAGAAGGTGATCTCCTTGCCGAAGCGCTTGCCCTGGACATAGCGGCGGTAGAGATAGTCGGGCAGGATCGTCAGCAGCGAGCAGAACATCAGCTCAAACATGGCTGTGCTCCTTCTCCTTCGCGGGCCCCGGCTTGTCCGTTGGAGGCGGTGCGTCGCCGCCTGCAGGTCGCGGGCCGATCTGCGTGGCCGCGTCGCTGTCTTCGGGCGTCGCATCCGCGATCTTCTCCACGGAACCGGCGATGCTGCGCAGCGGACCGCCGAAGTCGGGAAGGTCGATCATGGCCAGCAGCAGGCCTGCAATCCAGAAGATGTGCATGTGCGTGAAGAGCGAGATCAGGCCGAGCACGGCTACGAATTCGAATTGCAGTTTCTGCGACTTGTGCGCCATTCGCTCAGGCAGGCTGTGCAGTTTCCAATAAAGAGTACCGACCCAGAGCACGGTGCCGATCAGGAAAATTCCCATCACCACCATCAGCGGATCCACCCCGCTTCCCGGTGCGAGAAAGAACGGCAGATGATGCGGGGCCATCGGATGAAGCTGATCGCTCAACGTTCTCTCCTCGTCAGGCGCGTTCCCACTTGAATGCGTCGAATGCAGTGTCGGTATCGGGTGGCGCAATTGCTTGATTTGGATCAACGGGCCTGGAACGGCCCCTCCTAGCCTCGCCTGAAAGTTGACGCGCAGCAACAGGAGTCGCCAGCCATGCCCGGCATCGATGATCTCATCCCCAGCGCCACGCAGATCCGCAAGGAAGCAGCCCTCAAGGAGGCAGCGAAGGCCGACGAATATGCGCGCCTTGCCGCCGCCGCCGAAGCCGAGAAACACGCCCTCATTGAACGCCTCAGCAAGCCTTCTGGCAAGACCGAGGACGAGAAGATCAAGCTCGCCTCGACGATCATCCAGCGTGCGGTGCGGAACGGCTTGACCGAGGTTCAGGTCTATCGCTTCCCCAACACGCTGTGCACCGACAAGGGCCGCGCCATCAATCAGATGGAAGCGGGCTGGGAGAACACCCTGACCGGGATTCCGAAGGAAATCTTCCAGCTCTGGAGCGACTACCTGAAACCACGCGGCTATCGCATCGCCTATCAGGTCATCGATTTTCCAGGCGGTGTGCCCGGCGACATCGGCGTGACCATTTCCTGGGGTGATTGAGCATGGCCAAGGACGCGCCCGCGGAGCGGATGAAGCGGAAGGACTATGAGAAGGAGCTCGAGAAGCTCCAGGTAGAGCTGTGTCACCTCCAGGAATGGGTGAAAGCCGAAAAGCTGAAGGTGATCATCATTTTCGAGGGGCGCGACGCGGCCGGCAAGGGTGGCACCATCAAGGCGCTGACCGAAAAGGTGAGCCCGCGCGTGTTCCGTGTCTGCGCCCTGCCCGCGCCCTCCGACCGGCAGAAATCCCAGCTGTTCCTGCAGCGCTATATCGAGCAATTCCCGGCCGGCGGTGAGATCGTGATTTTCGACCGCAGCTGGTACAACCGCGCCGGCGTTGAGTACGTCATGGGCTTCTGCTCGCCGGCCGAACACAGGCGCTTCCTGGAATTGTGTCCGCTGGTCGAGAAGTTCGCCGTGGACGCGGGCATCATCCTGATCAAGCTTTGGCTCGAGGTCGGGATGGAGGAGCAGGAACTCCGCTTCAAGGCGCGTATCGAGGATCCGCTGCGGCAGTGGAAGCTGAGCCCGATGGACACCGAGTCGTTCGGGCGCTGGTACGATTACTCACGCGCGCGTGACATGATGTTCGAGGCGACTGACACGAAGCATGCACCGTGGCGACTGATCCGCTCCGACGACAAGCGGCGAGCGCGGCTCAACGTCATCTCGCACATCCTGAGAACGATCCCTTACAAGGAGGTCAAGCGGGAGAAGGTCAAGCTGCCGCCGCGGTCCCACAAGGGACGTTACAACGACCAGGCGAGCCTGCGCGGCCTGAAGTTCGTCGAGGAACGCTACTGAAACGCGAAACGGGCTGCGATGATGCAGCCCGTTTGGCTTGAGCGCCCTGCCGGACCTATTTCAGCCGGATCGTGACGCCGCCGACCGCGGCCGACACTTCCGCGCCGACCCTCGGTCCGCTGAGCTGAAGGATCACGCCGTTGCCGTTCTGCAACTGCACGGCTCCGGCCCCTGCGGCGACCGCGCCGCCGGCGCCGCCCACCGCGTAAGAGCCTTCAATCGACTGCGGCCCCCTCAGATTGAGGGCGCGGCCGACGAACCTGGTCGTCGAAGCTCCGATCGTGAAGCCAACGCTCATGCCTGACACGGTGAAGGGATATTTTTTGCCCCGCAACACCAAAACGCCCTCGCCGCCGCCGACGCCGACAACGAAGCCGCCCTTGGTGAAGACGACGGCGACCTGGCCGGTCTCGGCACGTGACGGCGTGCTGAAGCCGGCCGCGGTGGCGAACGAGATGACCAAGGCGGCGCCGATGGCAAATTTCCTCATGATGTTCATTCCCCTTTTGGTTGTTGCAACGGACTATTGGGCTAGAAGCATTGCGAAGTAGCCGAACACGGTGAGCAGAATGCCCGATACGGCATAGGCGACCGGGAAACCGATCCAGGGCACCGTGCTTTTGATTTCGACCGCTGCCTCGCGGCACGGACCGGAATGCGACCGTGCGCCGGCAACACCGCCCATCAGCACCGCCGGGTTGATCTTGAATATGTGGAAGCCGATCGCCCAGACGACGAACGGCGGGATCGTGCAGGCGATGAAGCCGACGAGGAAGATCTTCAAGGCGACGGCACCGGTGAGCTGGGCCAGCAGGCCGGCACCCGCATTGACGCCGACGATCGCGACAAAGACGACGAGGCCGAGATCCTCCAGCACGTTGCGCGCCGCGTTCGGCGTGCTGCCGAAGAAGCGCAAGCGAGACACGATCGAGGAAACAATCACGCCCGCCAGCAACAAGCCACCGGCATTGCCGAGGCCGATCTTGGCGCCGAAGGCCGGGAATTCGATCCGGCCGATCAGGAAGCCAAGGATCATGCCGACAGACAGCGTCAGTAGATCGGTCGAGGTGTTGTAACGCGCGATGCGGCCCCACATCTTGCCGAGCTCGTCGACGGCCGACTTCAGACCGACCACCGAGATGATGTCCATCCGCTGCAGCTCGGTCTTGAGGCCGGCCGGAAGCGGCACGCCACCGCGCTCGACCTTGCCGATCTGCAACTGGCCGGCAATTGCCAGGTCGCGGAAGGATTCAAAGGTCCTCCCGACCATCTCCTTGTTGGTGACGAGGATATCGGCCTGATCCAGAGCAACGCTAAGTGCCTTGGCGTCGGCAACCTCGGGCCCGATCAGGCCCATCTTGTCGGTGAGGTGCTCTGTCGCGCCGCCCAGCGCGACAATGTCGCCCTTCTGAAGCACGAGGTCCGCATTGGCCCCCACCGACTCGCCGCCTCGCAATACGTTGGCGATGCGATATTCGGGGTTCTCCTTGCGGAAGCCCTCGATGCTCTTGCCGACCTGGGCCGGGTTCTCCAGCCGGTAGGCACGCACGCCGAACTGCCGATAGCCGGTGAGAGCGCCGCCTTCGAGGTCCTTGACGCCGAAGTCCAGCTCATACTTCTTCGCGGCGGCCTGGGCGTCGATGCCCCACCAGCGCGGCAGGTATTTGCAAATCAGGATGATGCCGACGGTCCCCCAGATGTAGGTGATGCCGTAGGACAGCGCGATCATGCCGGTCGCTTCCTCGGGCTTCATCCCCTCAGGCAGCTTGACGACGCCCGACGTGATCGCCTGCTCGGCCGAACCGATCGCGGCAGACATGGTCTGCGAACCCGCAAGCATGCCGCCCGCAGCGCCCGTCGGAAGCGCGAAGAGTTTTGCGCCGAGAACGACAAGCGCGAGGCCAAGGACACTCGAGACCACCGCCAGGACGACGAACTTGATCCCGTCACCCTTCAGGCTGTTGATGAAGGACGGGCCGACCCGCAGGCCGACGCCGTACATGAAAAGATAGTAGAACAGGCTTTTGGCAAAATTGTTGAGCTCGAGCTTTACGCCATAAGTCGATGACCATACCGCCAAGCCAGCGCCGACCACGATGGCGCCGGCCACCATGCCGAGGCCATAGCCCTTGATGCTGGCCCGCCCGATCCATACCGCCAGCCCGACGACGAAGAACAGAAGCAGAAATGGATTCTGCTGCAGAAACGTGAAAAACCCCTGCATTGTTCGTCCCCCTTATGACGCCGCCTTGAGCTTCGGCGAAGCACCGGGCTTCGGCTTGCCGATCTTCGCCAAGGCTTCTGCGCGCACGAGCTTCAGGCCTTCCTTGGCGTCGTAGCCATGGATCTCCTTCACATCGAGCTTGCGCATGAAGTCGATGGTCTCCTGGGTGATGACCTGGCCCGGCACCATGATCGGGAAGCCCGGCGGATACGGGATCACGAAACTGGCGGAAACCAGTTCAGGTCCAGCCTTCAGGCGACGGTCGATCTCGGGATCACCGAGCCGGATGAATTCGCACCCCGCCGCGTTATAGGCCGTGTAGAAGCCGCTACGGATATCGCCCTCGTTGGTCTTGGTGCCGGCATCGCCACGGAAGCTCGGGTGGAAATGCGAGAAGTTCGGCAGGTCGGGCACGTCTTTCATCAGGCTCTTGACCCGCGCCTCGAAGGTCTTCTTCGCATTGGCACCGCCTTGGGCGAGGCCGCGATCCACCTCGCCCGCGATCTCGGCCAAAACCCTGACAAGATGCGCCACGTCGCTGCGGGTGTTGTTGATGTTGGACTGGATCAGGACTGAATTGCGCGAGGTCTTGTTGACCTGGATGCTGTATTCGTTCGCCAGCATCCCCTTGAACTGGGTGCCGTCGAAGCCCGCCGTGCCGCACACCAGAGTCATGCGGGTCGGATCGAGGCAGAACTCGTCGTCGTCCAGGCTCTTCAGGGTATTTGCCCAGTTTACGCCGGCCGCCAGATAGTCGGTGAAGCCGCTCTGGCGATAGAGCGCGGGCACCATGGCGTCGGCGCCGAGAACGCGGAAGTATTTCGAGATCAGCGGATTGTTGTTGACCGCCTTGCGAATGGCGAACGCGACTTCGATCGCATTGGCGACGAGACCGTAGCCCTCCAACTCCATCTGGCGCCGCGAGACGTCGAGGCTGGCAATGAGCTGCTGGTTCGGACTGGTCGAGGCGTGGGTGAAGACCGCTTCCTTGAATTGCTGCTCGACGGTGTGAAATTCGACGTCCTTGACGGACAGCATCGAGCCCTGCCGGATCGCGGACATCGACTTGTGCGTCGAATTGGTCTGGTAGACCCGCAGGCGGATCTGACGCGGATCGGGAATGAGCCGGGTCTTGAGCAGCACTTCGTTCGAAGGGTTCTTGCCGAGTTCGGCCTGTTGCTGTTCATAGGCCGCGACCGATTTCGGGTCGTGCATCCAGGCCTCGATCTCGTTGGCCGCGCCCAACCCGGTGCGTCGTCGCAAGAACGGCGAGAAGCGCGCAAAGCCGAACCAGGCTTCGTCCCACAGGAAGATCAGATCGGGCTTGATGGCGAGGCATTCCTCCATGACCCGGCGGGTGTTGTAGATGTGGCCGTCGAACGTGCAGTTGGTGAGGTCGAGCATCTTGACGCGGTCGAGCCGGCCGTCGGCCTTGGCGTTCAGCAGCGCCTGCTTGATCGTCTTCAGCGGCACGGCGCCGTACATCGAATACTCCGTCATCGGGAAGGCTTCGACGTAGAGCGGCTGCGCGCCCGCCAGCACCATGCCGTAATGATGCGACTTGTGACAATTGCGGTCGACGATTGCGATATCGCCCGGTGCCAGCAGGGCCTGCACCGCCATCTTGTTCGAGGTCGAGGTGCCGTTGGTGACGAAGAAGACGCGGTCGGCGCCAAGCGCCCGCGCCGCCTTGTCCTGCGCCTTCTTGATGTTGCCAGTCGGCTCCAGCAGGCTGTCGAGGCCGCCGGTGGTCGCGCTGCTCTCGGCCAAAAACAGGTTCAGGCCGTAGAACTCGCCCATGTCGCGGATCCAGTCCGACTTGAAGATGGATTTGCCGCGCGCGATCGGCAGCGCATGGAATGTCCCAATCGGCCGCTGTGCATATTTCTTGAGATTGTCGAAGAACGGCGTGTCGTAGCGGTCTTGCACGCCTTCGAGGATGGACAGATGCAGCTCGAGCAGCTCTTCGATGGAATAGAAGATACGGCGGGCGACGTTGGCCTCGGGATTCCCGGCCATCTCCTCCACGTCGCGGTTGGACATCAGGTAGAGGTCGAGCTCCGGACGGATCCGCTTGATGATATGGGCGAGCCCAAGCGCGGACGCATCGCTTTCATCGTTCAGACGGGCCGAGGAAGTCATCGTGCGCAGGATGGGCGCATCATGACGCGAGCGCAGCCCAAAACCTTCATTGATCACGACCGCCGCGAGATTGGGGTTCAGAAGCGTGGCACAGAAGGCGTCTTCGAGGCTCCCCACGAAGACCGGTTCATAGACGAACTGATCCGCCGGCCGCCGCAGCTTGCGCCATTCGGCCGCAAGTGACGGCCAACTGTTGGATGAGACACCGGTGACGATCAGGGTCTCGAAATAAGGACGGCGCGCAGAACCAGATGTCGGCACCAGCAGATCAGAGGCATCACCGTTGCCCTCATCGTTGTCGCTCGCGTCGCCCGCATGCTGGCGGAAGGACTTGGTTTGAAGGGCCTGCGTGATCCGCGTCGACAAAGCGAGCGAGCCGGCCGCGTCACCGGCGACGGCGGCTTCCCGCAACGCCGCCATCAATTGCAGGCCTGGATAGCCGTGAAATTCTTCCGTCACAGAAAGATCAGCAAGTGCTGCATCGTATTTCGCGCGATCTCCGCCGCGCGCCCACACCTTGGCCGCCTCAACGAGGTCACGCCAATCGTCTGCCCGGCAGCCGGGCCCGGAAAAGAACTGATCGATGCGCTTCTGCGCGGGCTTGGCTTCTTTGGACATGCGGCCCTCCCGATCCCATAGGCAAAGGTGATGCGGGATCGTGAGTGCGGGGCCGGTCGCTCCATTGATCCAAGTCAACGGTCGCGCGCATTCTGATCGGGCGGACGGACAGGACGATCCCCCTTGCATCGCAATAAGGGGCGTCAGACCGTTCGTTGCGCGGTATTGGCTGAATCGCCACCCAAGACGCTGTCGAGCGACCGCAGCCACTGGCCGCTGTCGGTTTTCTCCGCCAGCCCTTCGGCGCGCAGCAGGTCGCGCAAGCTGCGCATGCGCGCCGACGGTGCCGGCGATCATCAGCGAGATCGCCGAGGTCGGGCCGATCGCGAGCTGGCGCGACGACCCGAGCAGGGCGTAGCCGATGCCGCCGAGCATGTAGCCGTAGACACCGACCTGCGGCGGGAGACCGGCAAGCACCGCGTAAGCCAGCGAGACCGGGATGGCGTAAGCGGCGAGCGTGATGCCGGCGACGGCGTCGGAAGGGAGCCACTCGCGCCGATAGGAGGGAAGCCAGCCGAACGACGGAAAAAAGCCGCGTCCACCCGGGTTCGGACAGCGCGCTCATGGAGACACTTGGCGAGGCGTCACTTCGCAGCGCAGCAGCACGACCAACAGCGCAATCACGGGAATGCCGAGCGCAAGATCGGGAATGCTCTTGGTTGCGAAGGCGCCCACGGCGGCTCCGAGGCCGAACGCCATGCAGAGCGCCGTGAGGATGCCGGAGCGGCGAAATGCTCCGACTCGCGACCCGCCAAGCGTCGCGGCGAACAAAGCCTCGATGGCGTGACGCATATTCCCGGTGATCATCACCGTGCTGCAGACCGCACCTTCGACCTTGGTAAATACCGCTGTCTGCATGGCGGCAACGAGCGAGATGCCCAGCGTACCTGCGAGGTCCGGCAAGCGGTTGTGCAGAATTCCGATCGTGATCAGGAACAGTATCTCGACGAGCGTACTGATCGCGGGGGCGCGCTCGCCGGTGAGGCGGCGCAACCACGCCGCGATGATTATGCCGACAGCAAAGGCCAGGATCGGCGGGACGAAACGCAAAGCGTTCCCCCAATCGCCCTCGCCCCCGTGAACCCAGAGCAGGACCAAGTTCGCCGTCTGCGCGTTGGCCATCACGCCGTGGATGATCCAGGTATAGGCATCGATAAAGCCTCCTGTGAACGCCAGCAGGAGCACGACTTCGGCCGTTTCGTCGCGATGGACGGACGAACTGGCGGCAATGTCCAGAGAACTCATGTCGGACGTATCGACGGTCGGAGATGCTGCATCGCCCCATAGGTCTCGTCCGTGCGTTCCGGAGGGTTGATCTGGATCAAGCAAATCCAGACCTCTGCGGATCAAATCCAGCGCAAAGCGCCGGGGGAATTGCGACCATGGACACTGTCAGGTGGATCATCTCCACCGCTCCGGAAATCTTCCTGCTGCTGGCCATTGCGATCGGCACCCTCCTCGGCCGGATCAGGATTCGCGGCTTCTCGATCGGAACGACCGCCTGTGTGCTGATCGTCGCCGTCCTGATCGGACAGCTCGGCAGCTTCACCTTTCCACCGATCCTCCGGGCGATCCTGTTCAGCCTCTTCGTCTTCACCATCGGCTACCGGTCGGGCCCGGAATTCTTCGCTTCGCTGAGCGTCCGGACCCTGGCGCAGGTTATCCTGGCGCTGGTGATCGGAGCCACCGGCCTCATCATCGTGCTTGTCTTCGCTTATGCGTTCAAGCTCGACACTGGGACAGCGGCGGGGCTGACTGCCGGCGCGCTGACCCAGTCGTCCGTGATCGGCACGGCGTCGGGCGCGCTGGCGCAACTCGGCCTGTCGAAGGCGGCGCTGGAGCAGCAGGAGGCCAATATCGCGGCCGGCTATGCCGTGACCTATGTGCTCGGCTACATCCTGACGCTGCTGTTCGTTCCGTTCGTCGCCCCGCGGCTGATGCGGATCGATCTGAAGGCCGAGGCGGCGAAGCTCGAGGCCGAGCTTGCCGGCGGCGCCCCGGCGAAAACAGAAAATCTGTCCTATCGCAAATTCCAGGCACGCGCCTATCGCGTGTCGGCCGGCGCGGACCGCACGATCGAGGCGATCGAGGCGGAGATCGGCGGCCGCTCCGTGGTGGAGCGGATCGTGCGCCGCGGTGCCGACGTCCCGCCGCACCGCGACGTCATCCTCGAAGCTGGGGACGATGTCGTCGTGACCGGCCCGACCGCGGCCATCGTCGCCGCCGAGCCGGTCATCGGCATGGAGATCGACGCCGGCGAACTCCTGCGCAACCTGCCCGGCAACGTGACCGAGGTTCTGGTGGAGAACCGCAGGCTGCACGGCCGCTCCATCAGGGAGATTGCCGATATCGTCGGTGCAAATGCGCGCGGCGTCTTCCTACGTGCACTCACCCGGATGGGCCGAGAGGTGCCGCTCGGCCCCGACACGCGCGTCTATATCGGCGACGTCATGACGCTGGTCGGCAGCACCGGCAATATTGCGCGGGCGACGACACAGGTCGGTCATTCCCTGAACGCGAGCGACCGGACCGATATTGCCTTCCTTGCCATCGGCATAGCCGCCGGTCTGCTGGCCGGCCTTGCAAGCTTCAAGGTCGGCGCGGTAGCTTTGACGCTTGGCGGCGGTGGCGGCGCGCTCATCGCGGGGCTCGTCTGCGGCTGGCTGCGCTCGCGAAACCCGACCATGGGCGCGCTGCCGCCGGCGGCACAACAGACGCTGAGCGATCTCGGGCTTGGCGGCTTCATCGCGGCGATCGGGCTCGGCAACGGTCTTGCCGCGTGGGCGGCGATCCAGGCCCACGGCTTCCTGCTGGTCGGCATGGGTGTGGTTGTTACGCTGATCCCGCTGACGGTCGGGACACTGTTCGCCTACCACGTGCTGCGCATGAACCCGGTCGTGACGTGCGGCGCGCTCGCCGGCGCCATGACGGTCGATGCCGCCGTGACAGGCGCGTGCGACGTCGCCGAGAGCAAGACGCCGGTGCTTGGTGTCGCCGTGCCCTACGCGGTCGGCAACGTGTTGCTGACGGTGCTGGGCCCGATCGTCGTTGCCGCTACGTATACGGGTTGAAGGAGATCGCGATGCGCTCGCTTCTGGCTGTAACGCTCCGATCCCTGGCGACCACCCTGCTCGTTCTGGCCTCGCTCTCCGCCCCAATGCGGGCTGAGGACGAGGTCCGAATCCAGGAAGAGATCTGGGCCTTGCCGCTGCCGTTGCCGATGTTCGCCTATCTGGTGCGCCCGGTCGGCGACGGCCCTTTCCCTCTGGTGATCATGAACCACGGCGTCTCTCTCAATCCGACCGACCGGAGCTTCTTCCCGCTGGTGGAATTCCGCGACGCTGCAAAGTGGTTCGCCAAGCGCGGCTATCTCGTGGTCGCACCGGTCGGCAGCGGCTATGGCGCCGCGGCCATCGACATTCCCGAGCGCGCGCTCTATGGGCCATTCTTTTCCAAGGTCGGAAAGTGCACGAACCCCAACTTCCATGATGCGGGCCTCGCAGTCGCCAAGGTCGATCTCTGGATCATCGACTACATGGCCGCCGAGAAACGCATCATTCCAAAGGACGTGATCGTGGTCGGCCAGTCCGCCGGAGGCTGGGCTTCCATCGCCTTGTCCAGCGTGAACCCACCACAGGTGAAGGCCATCATCACCTTCGCCGCCGGCCGCGGCGGGCGGGTCGGCGGCAAGCCGAACAACAATTGCGCACCCGACAAGCTGGTCGAGGCGACCGCGGATTTCGGCAGCACGTCGCGGGTGCCGATGCTGTGGATTTACATCGAGAACGACACGTTTTTCGGCCCCGATCTGTCGAGGCGCATGCATGCAGCATTCACGGCGGCTGGCGGCCGCGCCGAATATCATCTGATGCCGCCCTTCGGCAACGAGGGCCATTTCTTCATCGGCTCGCCGGACGCGATCCCGCTGTGGTCGCCGCTGGTGGCGAAGTTCCTCGACGCGCAGAAATAGAGTTCAGGCTCGGAGGCACATCATGCCAAGTCCCCGCAATTGTCTCCCTGGCCTGCTGGTCGTCGCGGTCGCCGGAAGCGCGACATGTGCCGGCATCGCCGCGCCGAAATCCGCGCAGGCCGACAAGCCCGCCGAGATCGCGACGCGCGGCCAGCGTGAGGCAAAGGACATCGTCTACGGAGACTGGCAGAAGCTCTGCTTCAAGGCAGGCGGTGCGCCGACGCTGTGCCGGACGTCAATCACCGGCAAGTTTCCAACCGGCCAGACGGCAATACGCGTGGACCTGATCGAGCGCGAAGGCACTCCCACGGCACGACTGCAACTCTTCGTGCCCGTCGGCATGTACCTGCAACAGCCGGCGAAGCTGACCGTCGACCAGGGCAGCCCCCTCCGCATCCCCTACAGCTGGTGCCTGACCAATGGCTGCATTGCGGCCGACGTCGCGCCTCCCGCGATCATCAAGGAGATGGAGTCAGGGAAGACACTTGCCCTCGAGGTCGTCGATTCAAACCTTCTGGCATTGACGACCTCGGTGCCGCTGGCGCAGTTCGCGTCCGTCCACAAGGGCGCGCCGGCCAGGACGCTGGAGCAATATGTCGATGAATGAGCGGCCGTACTGCGTTACGCTGCCGACGCACGCGCCACCGACTCGATCAGGGACTGCGCCGTGAAAGGCTTTACCAGATAGGCAATGCATCCGGACGCGACCGCGGCGGCGCGATTCGCCGAGCTGTCATTTCCGGTGATGTAGATCACCGGCGCGGTGACGCCCTCCTCTGCCAGTTGCCGGCGCAGGTCGATGCCGGACCGTCCGTTCAGGTCGATATCGAGGACGATGCAGATCGCCTTGTCGAAGCTGCCGTGATGGAGCAAGGCTCCAGCGGAGTCGAAGAGCGTCGCGGCAAAGCCATGCTCGCGGAGCAGCCTGTTCAAGCTGGTCCGGATGGACGGATCGTCATCGACGATAAAAACAGAGCCACGCTCTGACAAGGAAGTGCCCCTTCGAGCCGAACGACTGATTGCGGCGGCTCTGGCCATATTGAATTCGCCTGGTTGCCACTTGCGTGTCAGGCAAACCGTCGCCCTGCATGGCACCGCACCAGCGAATTTCATATTGTCTCTTGGGGAAGTCACGCCGCGGGAACTGTCCGTGACGACAAATCAGCTAATCGTCGCTCGTATCGAGCATTCCAAGCCGTTCCGCGATCGAAACGAGCTCCGCCAGCGAATGAACCTGCATCTTCTCCATCACCTGGTGGCGGTGCGCCTTCACGGTGCGCTCGGTGGTTCCAAGCTCATGCGCGATCTGCTTGTTGATCCTGCCGCGGACGATGAGATCGAACACCTGACGCTCGCGATGCGTCAACGTGGCGAGGTGAATGCGGAAGGTCTCGAGCCTTCCGCGATGCGCCTGCGCGGCGCGCTGGCGCACCAGCGCGCGCTCGATCGCAGCGATCAACTGCTCGGAGGATACTGGCTTGGTCAGGAAATCCTCCGCGCCGGCCTTGATGGCCTGCACCGTGGTTGGCGTGTCGGCGTGTCCAGTCAGGAATATGATTGGCAGCGTCGAACCCGACGCGACCAATCGGGTCTGCAAGTCGGGGCCGCTCAGCCCCGGTATCCACACGTCGAGCAGGATGCATCCCGGCTGCGCGTCGTCAGGCGCCGCATCCAGCAAATCCTGCGCCGACGCGTAGGTCGCAACGTCGTAACCGGCGAGCTTCAGCCGGCGCGCGATTGCCGTCCGGAAGGAATCGTCGTCATCCACCACGTGAACAAGGCCAGGCACGCGTCACCTCTTGCTGAATTCGTCAACCACCACCGGCAACTTCTCAATCCGCGCAACAACCTCCCAGCAGGCCTCAACGCTGTCCCTTGGTACAATGAACCTTGGGACAATGGATGAGAATGCCGCCTTAGTCGTAAATCAACTTCAGCGGGAGTGGGACGGCGCGGCGCATTCCCGGCGGCGAGACTTTTCGTCCGACAGACCAATTCGGCGATGAGCTGAGGAGTTGGCCTATGTTCGTTCGCATCACAGCGGATTCGACGCCGCGTCCCAACTCCCTTCGTGACCTTGGCATGACCAGCGATTCAAATGCGCTCGTCAGTTTAAGCCAATTTACCTATAAAAAGGGCAGCGAAATCTATGGAGAGAGAGAGCCCGCCGAATATGTCTATCAGGTGACGTCTGGTGCGGTGCGAAGCTACAAGCTGCTGTCGGACGGCCGCAGGCAGATTGGCGCCTTTCACCTCGCCGGCGACATTTTTGGCCTGGAGAACGGCAACGAACACCGCTTCACCACGGAAGCGATCGTCGACACCACGGTGCGCCTGGTCAGACGGCAAAGCCTCGAAATGGTGGCCGAAAGCGATGCGATGGTCGCCAGAAACCTCCTCAGCATGACCACCAACAACCTCCAGCATGCGGAGGACCATATGCTGCTGCTGGGCCGCAAGACCTCGCTGGAGCGGGTCGCAGCGTTCCTGCTCGAGATGGACGGGCGGTTGACGGCGTCCGGCGTCATGGCGCTGCCGATGTCGCGGCGCGATATCGCCGATTACCTCGGCCTGACGCTGGAGACCGTATCCCGCGCGCTGTCACGGCTCCATGAGGTCGGCGCCCTCGGCTTCGTCGGCAACACCCAGCGTCAGATCGTGCTGCTGGATCGGCACAAGCTTGCAAGCCTCGACCTGCAGCCTTGAGCGGGCCGACACCGGCGAATGGCACAAACTGCACATCACACCGGTACCGTCCGATGCTAGCCTCTTCCGATGTGGAACGAGACCGCATTTCGGATCGCAGTCATTTTGTTCGGGACGCTGCCGGTGGCGTTCACGGCCATGATCCTTTTCCTTGGCTGAGCCCGGCTCTCGCCGAAGCCTCCATCGGTATCAGGGTCATTTGAGGCCAGGCGCCTGGGTTACGCCGAGGTGCTCGAGAGTCTTGCGCAAGACCTCGAACAGGATGGCGGCCGACCAGCCGAACAGCAGGACACCATTCATGGCCGTCAACGGGCCGATGAGGCGCCATTCGCGCACGGGCGTGATATCGCCGTAGCCGAGCGTGGTGTAGTTGACGAAGGCGAAATAGAGTACATCACTGCCCGGTGCGGCGGCCTGAACGACTTCATACATCAGAGCCCACATCAGAACCTCCAGCGTATGCGCGACCTGCAACACCACGGCTGTCGCGACCATGACACCCATCAGGTGCACTCTTGGTCTCCTGGTTTGTCGCAAGCCCGCGCCGCGGGCGATCCCGACGGCGACGATGGTCACCAGCGCATGGATGCCGATATTGATCACGCTGACCAGCGTACCGACGAGGAATTGAAGAAGCATCGCGCGCCCAATCCTTTTCAGCTTTCCGGGAAGCTGCCTCAACGTGGCGACGGCCCGTTCACCAAGAGCGCCAATGTGTGCCGCGCGATGGTCAATTCGTCGTCGGACGGGAGCACGTAGAGAGGGATGCGACTATCGCGGCGCGAGATCAGCCTTGCGTTATGGCCGTTGGCCTTCGCATCCAGTATAGCACCGAGCCAGCTCAGCCTTTCGGCGATGCGCGCGCGGATCGCGGTCGAGCGCTGGCCGATTGCGCCGGTGAAAACAAAGGCGTCAAGCCCCTCCAGCGCGGCCGCAAGCAGGCCGGCGTTGAGGCCGGCGCAGTAGGCGAGGTGCTCGACGGCGTGTTCTGCTCGCAGAAAACGAGCCGCCGCACCGGCGTCACCCGGATTGGTGAGCAGAAATGCGCCGCCGGGATCGATTTCGCCCGCGGAATAGTCCGACGGCGATGCGCCAAAAGCATAGAATCCATTCGTGCTTTCGACGCTGCGGCCTTCCTTCAGCGCGCACATCGAGCTGGTGTCGCCGAGGCACGCAACGATCACGCGGCGCGCGGCAATCTCGGGGGCCTCGAGCGTCAGAGCTCGAGCAATCGACTCGTAGCAAAGACCGTGAGCGCCGTAACGCCTTGCGCCACCTGCGTAGAGTTGATGCGCAATGGGATAGCTGCCGTTCTCCACGACCTTGCCGAGATGGAACGCAGTATCGAAGCAGGCGACTTGCGGTAGCGCCGGATGATTGGCCTGCATGATACGGATTGGCGCAAGATTATACGGTTGAAGCAGCGGCGCGAGTGCAATCAGCCGTTCCAGACGCGCCATCACGGCGTCATCGATCAGGGCCGGCCGGGCGTCATCCGGTCCTCCCTGCGCGACACGATGTCCCACGGCCAGCGGCTGGATTCCCAATTCGTCCCGCAGCCAGCTATCGACAACCGCGCATGCCGCCGGGATGTCATCGACGTCGTCGTTCTGATAGGTGCGGTGCGCCAGCGGATCGCCGTTCGCTCCGCTCGCCCTGAGGCGCGGATGGCTGCCGAGCCCGTCAAGCCGTCCCTTGATTTGCCGTTCCAGCCTCCCCTCGCCTCGCACGGAGAAGAGCTGGAAGTTCACCCCTCCTGCATTCGCATCGATGGCAAGGATCGCATCCATGGCGGTTAGTCGACAGCCGTCATCGCCGGGGACGTTTGCCCGAATGTGCAATCCCGCTGCGACGTTCGATGGGCCATCGACATGCCTGAGGTCAGATCTGCCTACGCCCGATCTAGGGCGCATCGGGAGTCGAGAGAATTGACTTAGGTCAAAGGTGATGCGTGCGGAGATTCAGGTCTCTTCCGGCCCTTTCGGCACAGCGGCGCGGTCGTTCCGGATCCAGGCCGCCGCGAGTTCCCAGGCGACGGACAGGATGATCGGGCCGATGAAGAGGCCGATGATTCCGTGCGCGAGCGTTCCACCGATCACCCCGATCAGGATCACGATCGTCGGCGTGGTCAGACCGCGCCCCATGACGATGGGTTTCAGGATGTTGTCGAGGAGGCCGACGGCGCCGAGGAAGATGGTCAGGAGCACCGCTGTGGTCACGTCCTTGTCCATCCAGATCCAGACGACCACGGGGAAGAGAACGAGGAAGGGGCCGATCTGCACGATCGACAGCAACAGGACGAGGAATGCCAGCAGGCCGGCACTCGGGGCGCCTGCGAGCTTGAAGCCGATGCCGGCCAGTAGCGACTGCACGATTGCGACACCGATGATGCCCTGCGACACCGCGCGGATGGTCGCGCCGGCGAGCTCGAGAAAATGCTCGCTCTGCTCAGGTACGACCCGGAACAGGAAGCCGCGCACCGCGTCGACGAGCTGCGGACCGTAGGGAAAGAGGAAGCCGGCGACGAATACCGACAGCAGGAACTGGAGCGTGCCGACACCGGCATCACCGGCCAACGACAGCATCATCCCGGCAAGCGGTTTCAGATACGGCATCACCTCGCTCAGCGCCGCGCGGATATTGCTGTTGGCCTGGGTCCAGAGATCGTAGAGCTGGGTGCCGATCAGCGGCCAGCTCTTGATCTGTTCGGGCGCCTCCGTAAGCCTGAGATCGCCGCTGCTGATCTGGCCCGCGAGATCCCTGATGCCGTCGACTGCGCTCACGCCGAGCCAGGCCGCAGGACCGATGACGATGCCCAGTGTAACCAGCGTAAGAATGAAAGCGGCGGTGCGCGGGCGGCCGCCGAGGCGTTTGGCGAGCCAGCCGAAGACTGGATAGAACGCCACCGCGAGCACCGCACTCCAGGCCAGGATTGGCACGAACGGGCGGATGATGAGGAAAGTCCACAGGATCAGCAGCGCCAGCAATCCGAGCCGGATCACGAGCTGGATGACTCCGTCGATGGACCGATGCTGGCGAAGAGTGTTCAAGGCCTGTATCCGGGCAGCGTTCCTGCTGGAAGCTTAGCGGCCCCTATCCCGCGGCGGGCTTGATACAGATCAACGGCGCGCCAAATGCTCGCGCCAATACACTCTAGTCTACGACGAGCACGTCATCGACCTGTGTCATCGGATCTGCGCGCTGCAACGCTCGGACGAGACAGGCTTTGCTCTGCCGCCTGAAATCAAACAGCCCTAGGCCCCGCTGCGGAGTCCCTCAGCGGAACCGGCTCGTCTTCCATCTAGTGCCTGGGATTGAGGGCATCATTCAGGCCGTCCCCCATCAGGTTGAAGCCGATGACGAGCGCAATGATCGCGAGCCCCGGCCAGAAGGCCATCCATGGCGCCTCGCCGAGAAATTGCCTGGCAACGTCAAGCATGGCGCCCCATGAAGGGGCCGGAGGAAGCTGGCCAAGCCCCAGAAAGGCCAGGCTCGCCTCGGCGAGAACTGCAATCGCCATGGTCAGCGTCGCCTGCACAATCGTCGGCGCAAGCACGTTCGGCAGCACCTGTCCGGTCAGGATGGCGAGATGGCCGAGGCCCTGGGACCGGGCCGCCGCGATGTAATCCTCGGTGCAGACCACCAGCGTCTCGGCACGCGCAACACGAACGAACACCGGCACGGCGGAAATGCCGATGGCAATCATCGCATTTTGCAGGCTGGGGCCCAGGAACGCGGCGAGCGCAATCGCCAGCACCAAAAAGGGGCAAGCGAGCAGCGCATCGGCGAGGCGCGAGATCACCATATCGGTGAGGCCGCCGAAATAGCCGGCCATGAGACCAAACGGGAGGCCGATCAGCACGGCGACCGTCACGGAGACCATGCCGGCGGCAAGCGAGGCTTGCGTGCCGAAGATCACGCGCGAGAGCACGTCCCGACCGAGATCGTCGGTGCCGAACCAGTGTGCCGCACTGGGCGCCGCGCGAATCGCCATCCAGTCCGGCGAGTTTGGATCGTACGGCGCGATCCACGAGGCAAACACCGCCAGCACGACGAAGAACAGGATGATCGTGGCTCCGATGACGGCGGATGGTTCGCGCAACAGGCGACGAATTTCCGAAGGAGCGGCGGCGCGCACCTGACTTGCGACCGGCACCGTCTCAATCGAGCTCATGACCTGAGCCTCGGATTGAGCAGCACATAGGCGACGTCGGCAATCAGGCTCATCAGGAGGAATACGGCTGCTGTGCAGAGCACGACCGCTTGAACCACGGCATAATCGCGGCTGAACACGCCGTCGACGACCATCTTGCCGAACCCCGGGATGGAAAAGACCTGCTCCGTCAACACCGCGCCGGCCAGCAGTTCGCCAAATTGCAGTGTGCCCAGCGTGACCACGGGAATCAGCGCGTTCGGCAACGCATGGCGCACCACGATGGTGCTTTCGCGCACGCCCTTCGCGCGGGCGGTGCGCACGTAGTCCTGCTTCATCGCTTCGATCATCGCGCTGCGGACATGGCGCATCATGATCGCAGCGGTGCCCGTGCCAAGCACCAACGCGGGCATCAGCATCGAAAGCAGATTGCCTCCCACGCTCTCGGACGGCGGAACGAAACCTCCGGCCGGAAGCCAGCCGAGATTCACCGAGAACAGAAGGATCAGCATGATCCCCAGCCAGAAATGCGGGATCGACAGTCCGGCAAGCCCGAACAGACTGGCGCCGTAGTCGAAGGGCGTCCCGCGCCCCAGCGCCGCGAATATCCCGATCGGCAACCCGACGAGCAGCGCAACCAGCATCGACAGCATCGCGAGCTCAACGGTCACCGGCAATTTTTCCGCCAGCATGGTGCCGATCGGCAATCGGGTGCGTACCGAAGTGCCGAAGTCACCGTGCACCAGGGCTTTCAGCCAGACGGCGTATTGCACCGGGATCGGATCATTGAAGCGATACTTCTGCCGAAGATACTCAACGACTTCGGGATTACGCTCTTCTCCGGCGAGCGCCAGCGCAGGATCGCCGGGCAGCAGTTTCTGCAGACCGAACACCATCATCGACACCAGCAACAGGGTCGGCAGCAGGACGGCAAGCCGGCGCAGAAGCAAGCTCTTCATCGGGGCAGACTGGTCCTCACCAGGGCGAGCGCATCGTCGGGCGCGAGGCGTTGCGCATCAATTCACAGGCTTGACACCGACCAGACGCAACAGACCGTCCGGCACCATGACGATGCCGCCGACCGATTTGCGGGCCGCAAAGAACCAGTTCGGGTGATGGAGGGGAATCGACGAGAGCGCCGTCAGGTAAATGTCCGTCGCTTTGGCGTAGAGTGCCTTGCGCTTGGCTTCGTCAGCCTCGCCCCGGGCCTGGTTCAGGATCGCATCGAGATCCTTGTTGCAGTACTTGTTGACGTTCTGGGAGCCCGCGCAACTGAAAAAGGCGACCAGCGTCGGGTCCGGATCAGCGCGGCCGCTCCAGTTGCCGATATAGGCTTCGAAATTGCCGTTCATGTAGCGCTCGATGGCAGTGGTCGTTTCCATGGGCAGCAGCTTGACGTCGAAACCGGCCTCGCCCGCCATCGACTGGATGATCTGTGCGACCCGGGAATCGCCGGCCGTATTCTCGTACTGGATCTCGACCGGCACGCGAGTCATTCCGGCGGCGGCAATCATTGCCTTTGCCTTGGCAACATCGCGAGCCGGCGCCTTGCGCGCGCTGTCGTAGAACGGAGATGACGGCGGGATCATCTGGTTATCCGCCAGGAACTCGCCGTTGAAGGCGACGCGGTTGATGACATTGCGATCGATCGCCAGCTCAAAGGCCTGACGCAGCGTCGAGTTCTTGCCGAGTGGCGTATCGGCCTTCGCGCCCGCGCCGACATTGAACATCAGGTGCGAGACGGCAAGTCCCTGGCCGGAATGCAGGGCGAGGTTGGGATCGTCGCGTACGGTCTTGAGATCGGTCGGCGCGATACGTTCCGCGAGATCGAGATCGCCCGCCCGGACACGCGACAACCGCACGGTCGAGTCGGGAACGTAGTAGTAGACGACCTCGTCATAGCCGACCCGTGCAGCGTCCCAGTAGCCGGGATATTTCTTGACGCGAATGAGGTCGCGCGACTTGCGCTCGGCAAATTGATACGGACCGGCACAGACCGGCGCGGCTGCAAATTCCCCGGCCTTCTCCGTGGCGGCCTTGGGCGAGACCATCATGCCGGCGCGATCGCTGAGATTGGCAAGCAGCGGCACGAACGGCTCCGACAGGTTGAACTTCACCTTGTCCGCGGCAAGCGCTTCGACGCTCGCGACCGGCGCCAGCTCGGCCTTGCGCTTGGAATCCGGCATCGTCTTCATGCGCTCGATATTGAACTTGACTGCCGCTGCATCGAACGCGGTGCCATCGTGGAACGTGACGTTCTTGCGCAGCGTGAACGTGATCGACTTGCCGTCCGCAGACCACTCCCATGCCTCCGCCAGCCGCGGCACGATCTTGAGGTCGGGGGAGATATCGACAAGCTTGTCGCACAGCGCCGCAAACACGAAGCGGCCGGAGTATGTGCCGCTGAGGGCCGGGTCGAGCGCATCGGGATCGTCCTGAATGCCGACCCGCAATGTCGCGGCACTCGCCGAGACCAGGCCCGATGCGATCATAAGAATTGCCGCCAACGCCGTGCCCGTCCGCTTCATACGGAATTCCTTTCGTCGCACGCCTATCCCAAGGCTTCCAAGGCTCTGCTGCTAACGGTCAAGACAAGCACGACTCAACCTATTTGTAAACGTCTCGAACAAATCATCTCGCGAAATGAAACTAAATTACAGCGTAACGCTTCTGAGAGCGTAAAACCCTCACTCTGCCCCCTTGACGACAGATCTGGCGAGGTATTAGTTCTGTATATTGACTAATTGGATTGAGGCCCATGCCAGACGCCCCCTCATCGCCCGTTGCGCGACAGCAATCCGTGCGCCTTGTGGTTGAGCGCCTGCTGCGCGATCGCTCGGTATCGCGCGCCGAAATCGCTCGCAGCACGGGCCTGTCCAAGCAGACCATCTCCGAAGTGATGCGTGATCTCGAACGCGACGGCTGGGTCCATGAGGACGGTCAAATTCAGGGCAGCGTGGGGAGAAGCGCCGTCACCTACGCGCTCCGGCCGGACGCCGCCTTTGTGTTGGGTATCGACCTTGGCGGCACGAAACTGCATGTCGCACTTGCCGATCTGCACGGCGAGATCGCCGCCGAGAGCATCGAACCGACATCCGGCGACGGCGGCGCTGCCGTGGTCGCACAGATCAATCGCATGAAGGATGCCCTGCTTCAGCGTGCGTCCGTATCGGCGCAACGGTTGCGCGGTGGCGTGATGGGAAGTCCGGGGATGGTCGACCCAGGGTCGGGCAGCATCGTCATCGCGCCCAATATCCCCGGACTGGATAGCCTGGACGTGAGGGCCGCGCTGCGCGAACGGCTCGGAATCGACGTCGCCATCGAAAATGACGTCAATCTCGCCGCAATCGGGGAGCATTGGCGCGGCAACAGCCGCAAGGCGCGCAGTTTCGCCTTCATCGCAGTCGGCACCGGCATTGGCATGGGCATCTTTTCGAACGGCTATCTCGTGCGCGGCGCACGCGGGGCGGCCGGCGAGATAGCCTACCTGCCGCTTGGGGGCGATCCCTACGATGCGCGCGGCCTTCGGTTCGGCACCCTGGAAACCGCGATCGGCAGCGCCGGCATTGTCGAACGCTATATCGCGCTCGGCGGCGCGCCCGGCAGTACCGTGCGCGATGTCTTCGATCGGCTCGCGGTCGAGGAGACGGCACGAGTGACGATCGACGAGGTCGGCCGGATCCTCACGACTGCCATCCTGGCGGTGCACAGCATCCTCGATTCGGAAATCATCATCATGGGCGGCAGCATCGGCGCACGGCCCGAGTTGAAGGTCCGGATCGATGAACACCTGGGACGCTGCATGCGCGAGCCTGTTCGTATCGAGCTCAGCGCGCTCGGCAATCGCGCTACGCTGATCGGCGCGATCGGCAGCGCGATCGACCTCGTGCATCGCTCGCTGTTTGGCATCGGCAGGGATGCGGGCCCGCTGGCTCTTCCTTTCACGGCAGCAGATGTCGCGGCATGAAGGAGCAGGCGCCGAGAATCGAAGTTGTCGGCAATGCCGCCGCCGTCGCGGAACGGGCAGCCGCGCTCGTCATCGCGCGGCTGCAGGATCGACGGCCGGTGACCCTCGGTCTTGCGACCGGAGCGACAATGGCGCCGCTCTATGCCCGCCTTGTCGCCGCGACCCGCGCCGGCGTCATCTCATTCCGAACGGTGTCGAGTTTCAATCTCGATGAATATGTGGGCGTCGCCCCCCAATCGCCCGGAAGCTTCCATGCCTATATGCAGCAGCATTTGTTTGGGCATGTAGATATGGAAGCCGGTCGGGCAGAAATCCCCGATGGCACGGCCGACGACGTCGCCGCCGAGGCCGCGCGCTACGAGGCGCGGATTGCGGCTGCCGGGGGCATCGACCTCCTGCTCCTCGGCATCGGCGCCAACGGCCATATCGGCTTCAATGAGCCAGGTTCGGATTTCGCCTCACGTACCCGCGAGGTCAGACTCGATGAAGCTACCCGCATCGCGAATGCCATCAATTTTCCCGATCCGGCGTCGGTTCCCGAACGTGCGATCACAATGGGCATAGCAACGATCCTGGAGGCTCGGAGCATCCTCCTTATCGCCAGGGGGCCGGAGAAAGCAGCCGCAGTCGCAGCCGCGATCGAGGGTCCGATCACAGCGGCTTGTCCTGCCTCGGCACTCCGCCTGCACGGCAACGTCGATATCCTTTGCGATGAACCGGCTGCCGCAGCCCTCGCCACGCGGCCCCACAACAACAATCGGAGAAGGGCATGAGCTGGGGACAGCGCGATTTCATGGTGCCGGGGCGCTCGCTGGCGGTGGGCGACCAGGGCATGGCCGCGACCTCTCATCCGGCTGTCACGCTCGCTGCGGTCGAGATCCTGCGCAGTGGCGGCAATGCAGTCGATGCAGCCATTGCCGCGATCGCCCTCCAGGGTGTCATTGATCCGCATATGACCGGCATCGGCGGCGACTGTTTTGCGATCTATGCTCCCGCCTCCGGCAAACCCGTCGCTGTCAACGGCTCGGGCCGAGCGCCGGCGAAGGCCGAGCTCGGCTGGTTTCGGCAACACGGGCTGGCGTCGATTCCGGACGATTCACCCCATGCAGTGACAGTTCCGGGGGCGGTCGATGCCTGGTGCCGCCTCTCTGGCGACTATGGTTCAAAAGGCCTGGACGAGGTTCTGGCGCCGGCGATCCGCGCGGCCGAGACCGGCTTTGTGGTGACGCCCCGCGCCGCGTTGGATTGGGCACGCTATGCCGATCGCATCGAACGACATCAGACTGGCGTACCGGTCTATCTGCCCGGTGGCGCTGCGCCCGCCGTCGGCAGCAAGCTCAATCATCCCGCACTCGGCGCGACGCTGCGCCGGATCGCACGCGAGGGACGCGCTGCGTTTTACGAAGGCGCTGTCGCCGAGGAAATCGTCGCAACATTGAAGGCGCTGGGCGGAGTGATGCAGCTTGACGATTTCGCAAGTGCCCGATCGGAGTACGTCGAGCCGATCAGCGCCGACTACCGCGATCATCAAATCCTGCAATGTCCACCTAACGGACAGGGCGTCGCGGCGCTGCTGATCGCCCGCATCCTTGCCGGCTTCGACATGGCCAATCCGGCGCTCGGCGAGGTGGATCGCATTCACCTCCTCGCCGAGGCAACCAAGGCGGCCTATCGGCAGCGTGACGCGCTAGTCGCCGATCCGGCATTCCGTCCGCTCGATGTCGACTCGCTCCTCTCGGAGGCGTCAGTCGCGGCATTGCGCTCCTCCATCGACCGGAAGCACGCCAGCGCATCAGCGGATTTTGACATGCCTGTTCATCGTGACACGGCTTACGTTGCGGTCGCCGACCGCGACGGCAACATGGTATCTTTCATCAATTCGCTCTTCTTCGCGTTCGGCAGCGGCATCTACGCCCCCCGCGCCGGCGTGCTATTGCAGAACCGCGGTTCGGGATTCTCCCTCTTAGAAGGACATCCCAACGCGATTGCGCCGCGGAAGCGTCCCTTTCACACCATCATTCCGGGTCTGCTGGCGAAGCGCGGCAAGCCGATCATGGCCTTTGGCGTGATGGGTGGACAATACCAGGCGGCAGGACATATGCAGATCCTGAGCGGCGTGCTCGATCGTGGACTCGACATTCAGCAGTCCTCGGATGCGCCGCGCAGCTTTGCGTTTGATGGCACGCTGAGCCTCGAACCCACGATTCCCGGCTCCGTCGCCGACGAATTGATTGCGCGCGGTCATCGCGTGATCTGGGCGGACGAACCGCTCGGAGGTTGTCAGGCCGTGCACGTCGATCCTTCCAGGGGCGTCATTCTCGGCGCGTCGGACCATCGCAAGGACGGCATTGCACTGGCGGCGTGACCAGGATGAGAAAGACGTGATGTCGGATCGGGCAGCATGAGCGAGACAATAGAGGCGATCCTGTCGATCGAGCGGCTGACACTGGCGCTGCCCGCCGGCGCGGATCGTGCCTCTGCGGTCGAGGACGTTTCGCTTGCTCTGCATCCGCGACAAATCCTCTGCGTCGTCGGTGAATCCGGCTCCGGTAAATCGGTCTGCGCCTCTGCTGTCATGGGCCTGCTGCCCAGGGCCATTCGCCCGGTTGCAGGGGCCATACACTTCGAGGGGCGCGATCTGCTGAACCTCCCCGCAGCAGAATGGCGGACGTTGCGCGGGCGACGCATCGCGATGATCTTCCAGGAACCGATGACAGCGCTCAATCCTGTGATCAGGATCGGCGACCAGATCATGGAAGCGTTCGAGGCGCACGGACAACTCACGCCAACTGAGCGGCAGGCCCACTTGCGCGCCCTCCTCGAAGAGGTAGGCATGCGCGATATCGAGCGGATCATCCGCAGCTACCCGCATCAGTTGTCGGGTGGCCAGCGTCAGCGTGCCATGATCGCGATGGCCCTTGCGCTCGAACCATCGATCCTGGTCGCGGACGAACCAACCACGGCACTCGACGTCACGACACAGGCACAGATCCTTCGGTTGATCCGGGACATTCAGCAGCGGCGCGGCATGGCGGTGCTGTTCATCACCCATGATTTCGGCGTCGTCGCCGACATCGCGGACCGCGTCGCGGTCATGGAGAAGGGCCGCGTCGTCGAACAGGGGTCCGTGGAGGACGTACTCGAACGCCCGCAGCATCCCTATACGCGCCGGCTGCTCGCCGCGGTGCCCGGCGGGACCCCGCCGATTCGGGTCCGGGTCGAGGACGAACCGATCGCCTGCGCCGCGACCGGACTTGCGAAGATCTATCGCGGCAGCGACTGGTTCAGCTCGCAGACCGAGGTCGCAGCCGTAAAGAATGTGACCTTCGAAATCCGGCGCGGCGAGACGCTCGGCCTCGTTGGAGAGTCCGGCTCGGGCAAGAGCACGATCGGTCGGCTCGTGATGCGTCTCACCGACGCCGATGCGGGCGTGGTCCGTATCGGCGAACTGGATTTCTCCGAGGCTCGCGGTGCCGGCCTGCGGGCCGCCCGCAAGCATGTCCAAATGGTGTTCCAGGATCCCTTCGCCTCGCTCAATCCGCGTCGCCGCGTCGGGCGAATTATCGCCGACGGACCGATCGCGCACGGCGTCCCGCCGGGGCAGGCCTTCGCGCGTGCCGATGAACTGCTGGCGCTCGTGGGCCTCGACCCGAGCGCCGCGCGACGCTTTCCGCATGAATTCTCCGGAGGGCAACGCCAGCGGATCGGTATTGCGCGCGCGCTGGCGCTCGACCCAGAGGTGCTGGTGGCCGACGAACCGGTGTCAGCGCTCGACGTCTCCGTCCAGGCGCAGGTGCTCACCTTGCTCGAGACATTGAAGGCGCGGCTGCGGCTGGCGGTGCTGTTCATCACCCACGATCTCAACGTCGCGGCCCAGGTCTGCGACAGGATCGCCGTGATGCGCCTCGGAGAAATCGTCGAGATCAGGCCGACGGCAGATCTGCTGACACGGCCGGAGCATCCCTACACACAGGCACTGCTGGCCGCGATCCCGGGCAGGCAACGCAGAGCGCCCACGCCGGCCTGAACCAGCGCATTTCCATTGAAGGAGGTCTCTGACATGCAGAAGCTCACGGAACTTCCAATGCTGCGCATCGGCCTTGTCGGCAGCGGCTTCATTGCCGCGTTCCATCTGCAGTCCATGCTCGGCGTGCGCAACGTCAGCGTCGGCGGCGTCTACAGCCGTTCCGCCGAGCGGCGGACGCGCATTGCCGACAAGGCGCGCAATCTTGGCCTGGGGCCGGCGCATGTGTTTGACAGCATCGAGGCGATGGCAATGTCCGGCGAGGTCGATGCGCTTTGGCTGCTGACGCCGAACGACAGCCGTCTCGACATCATGCGCGAGATCCACCGCGTGACCAAGGCCGGGGCTCCCCTGCGCGCCATTGCCTGCGAAAAGCCGCTCGCCCGCACGCTTGCCGAAGCACGGGAAATGCGCAGGCTCGTCGAAGATGCAGGCCTGCTTCACGGTTATCTGGAGAACCAGCTTTTCTCGACCGCGGTCATGCGCGGCAAGGACATCATCTGGCGGCGAGCGGTACCCGGAAGTGGACGCCCCTATCTCGCGCGTGCCGCCGAGGAGCATTCAGGACCGCACGAGCCATGGTTCTGGCAGGGCGACAAGCAAGGAGGGGGCGTGCTCTCCGACATGATGTGCCATTCAGTCGAGGTCGCACGCTTCATGCTGACCGCGCCCGGCGCAAAGCGCGATTCCTTACGGCTGGTCAGCGCCAGCGCCACGACGGCCAATCTCAAATGGACGCGCCCCCACTACGCTGCCGACCTCAAGAGGCGAATGGGGGTCGATTTCGCCAAACGTCCGGTCGAAGATTTCGCGCGCGGGATACTGACGATGGAAGATACCGATGGGCATCAATTGATGATCGAGGCGACAACCTCATGGGCGTATGTCGGCGCGGGCTTGCGCATCCAGCTTGAATTGCTTGGACCCGAATATTCGATGGAGTTCTCCTCGCTCTCGACGGGCCTCAAGGTCTTCATCTCCCGCGCGATCAGCGGATCAGAGGGCGAGGACCTCGTCGAGAAGCAGAATTCCGAGCAAGGTCTGATGCCGGTTGTCGAGGACGAAGCCGGCATCTACGGCTACACCGACGAGAACCGACATATGGTGGAGGCATTCAGGCGAGGCATGAGTCCGGCAGAAACCTTCGATGACGGGGTCGGCGTCATGGAAATGCTTATGGGGCTCTATCGCTCCGCAGAGCTTGGCCGGACCATCCATTTCCCCGATCCCGAACTCGAACACTATGTTCCTCTCGTGGCGCGCTGACGGCGTGACGCCCTGTCCTCCGGGCCGAGGAGTCGAGATCACCGACGAGAAACTCGGCTTCGACATCGCGTCTTCCCGAGGATGGCGCGCTGCTATTTCGCCAAGCGGAACTTCCCGCCCTCGACCTTGATCAAAAAGGCTGAGCGTTCATCATAGCCGTTGTGGTCGGTCTTGCTCATGCTCGACAGCCCGTTGTTGAGATAGATGTTCTGCCCGCGTTCGAGTTCGTCCCGCAGAGCTGCACGAAACTCGGGCGTCCCCGGCTTCGCCGTCTCCAGCGCGTTCGGGGCAGCTTTTCCGATCAGTGCGACGACATCCCAGAGGTGAGCCGCGAACATATTGGGCTTCTGACCGTTCACCGCTTCATAGGCGGTCACGAACTGCTCCGTCGCGTGACGGAACGGGTCTCCCGCCGGAAGATCGGCCGCAACGGTAAAGGTCTCGCCGGCGAAAATAGCGCCTTCGACGGTCGCGCCTCCGAGCTTGATGAACTCCTCGCTGGCCACGCCATGGGTCTGAAAGATCTTTCCGGTGTATCCGCGCTCACGGAGCTCCTGTTGCGGCAGGACCGTCGGGGTACCTGCAGAAGCAATGAAGACGGCGTCAGGATTCGTCGACATCACCTTCAACGCCTGGCCGGTGACGCTGGTGTCCGCACGCGCGTAGACTTCATGCGTCGTCACCGTCAGACCCAAGGTCGGCGCAAGGCGGCCGACCTCCTTATAGTAACCTTCGCCATACCCATCCGAAACACCGATAAAGCCAAGCATCTTCGCGCCGGACTTCGCTATGTATTTGAGAATGGCGCTCGCCATCAGGTCATCGTTGGGGACGACCTTGAAGGCCCAGGCCCGTTTGTCGGCTGCCTGAAGGCTGGTAGCTGCCTGCGGTGCGCGAGACCGGACCTTCGTTTGCGGATCGAAGTGCTGCGGGATCGCAATGACGAGTTGCGTCGGTGCGAAGGGCTAATCAGGCGCTTTACCCGAACGGATGTAGCCGATGTTACGGCTGCCAGACGAAGCGCTATATCCGAACTGACGACTGGGCTTTCGACCTTCCCGGGATGACATTCCGTTCGGAGTGCAGAACCCGTCCGATTGCGTGAAGCGATTGCGATGAGGGAGGCTACGATGGACTTTTCGCGGATGTCGGATGGGATCCGGCTGCATCACGCCTCTCATCGGCACGATGGGTACGATGGTGACGACGAAGCGGGTCCGGCACCGAGCGCCCCGTTCGTGTCTGACGCAGTCGGCGGTGGCACCCTGGTCCATGGTCCCGGCCCGTTTGCAGGTCATTTTGTAGGTCAATCTGCAGGACAATTTTCAGGTCCTGGGGCGCGCCCCGCGAGCGCGAATACCCAGCATAATGACTCCGACCCGATTCAATCCAAGCATCCCACATCGGTGGGCGACACGGGCGGCCACGCCAGCGACCACGCCGCGGCGGGCCTGGATGTTTCGTCCACCACGCCCGCTTCCGGCGCATCACATCCCGGGACGGGCATTGCTACGGTCGAGAGCGGAGCCAACACGGCCGGGAACGGCGGAGATGGCTACTTCTACGGAAGCATCATTCACGCGTCCCTGTTGATCTATCAACCGATCAACATCTCGGTGAGCTTGGGATACGGCTCGGTCGCCCTGGCCAACCAGTCCAACAATTTGAATGTCGATCAATCCGCCTTTCAGATGGCCGGCGTCGGCGGCCATGGCGGCAATGACAACATTGCATCGGGAGGCAGCGTCAGTACGTCCCTGGGCGCCGGCGTGATCGCGAGCGGCGACAACGGTGCCGGAAACGGCGGCAGCGGCTATTTCTCGGGTGCGATCGTGGACGCTCCCGTGGTGATCTATCATCCGATCAATATTGCGGTGGCGGCCGCGGGCGGCACTGCGCATGCAAGTCAATCGAACACGGTGGACATCGATCAGTCGGCCACTCAGATCGCGGGCGTCGGCGGAAGTGGCGGACATGGCAACGTGGCCGCCGGCGGCAGCGTCATGACGCTCGACCCCGGCTGGGGATCAAGCAATGGAGGGGGCGCCTTTGGCATTCAAACGGGCGGAAGCCAGGCCGGCAATGGCGGTGACGGCGTGTTCTACGGTGAACTCGTCCATACCTCGTTTGTAGTGTACGACCCGATCAACATCGCAGTCGCGGGCTATGGTTCCAACGTTCATTCGGTCCAGACCAATGATGCCTACGTAGATCAATCCATCATCCAGATCGCCGGCATTGGCGGGCACGGCGGCAACGCCAACGCCGCGGCGGGCGGCCATGCAAGCCTTCTCTCCCATAATCTGTGGGGCGGCTCCGATACGATCGCGACCGGTTCGAACAGCGCAGGCAATGGCGGCAACGGCTATTTTTCCGGCAGCCTGATCGACGTCAGCGTCGCGATCTATGCACCCATCAATATCGCAATCGCGGGTCCCCATTCGACGGCTGTAGCCGATCAGGTCAACAACGTCCACATCGACCAGAGTGCGGTCCAGATCGCCGGTGTTGGCGGGGACGGCGGCCACGGCAATCTCGCACTGGGTGGCGATCTTTCCGCCCATCTTCTGTCGGATCTTCACCTGATGGGATAGCGAAATATCGCGCCGCTCGCACAAGCCCGATCGCGAGCTGCGTCAACACGACGCAAGCTCGCCCTGCGCGCCCTCGCGGATGTTTCGAGCCCCGATGCCGCACGACGAACGTCATCCTTTCGTACATAGGCCGACCAACCGGATGGTGTCCGATTTGACATCTATCGCCATCGCGCGCGGGCGGACCAGACTTGCCGCGCGCGTCCGCCTGATCGGGATGGATGTTGCACGACAGCCAACAAAACGACGGAGGCCTCAAATGATGCCAAAGGCAATCAACATCTCGGATACGATCAAAGTCAAATCGATCGACACCGGTGGTCAAAGTGCCGGAAATGGCGGCGACGGTACTTTCAAGGGAGCCATCATCAGCAAGCCGACTGTCAACTACGATCCGACCAACAAGGCGGAAGGTGCCGACGTGCACGTGAACAACGGCGATCACGTCAAACAGACGGCGGATTGGGATGCCGGCGGCGCCAACGCCAAGGCCTCGTATTTTTCGAAGGCCCATGGCGGAGACGCCGAGTCGAACGGAAGCCAGAAATCCTACAGCGGCTACGATACCTCCAAGGTCTACGCCAATACGGATGCCACCCAGATCAACAAGGTCATGGTGGACCAGCACCAGGAAGTTGTGGCCGGCATCGGCGGCGATGGCGGAGACGGCAACTTCGCATGGGGTGGCGGAGTGACCTTCCATCTCGATACGCTCTGACCAGCCGCTCGTCTGACTGGCAGGACCGGGGGCCCCGGCCACCGGTCCTGGATTTCGCGCCAATGACCTACCGATGCCGTTGCCGGATTGTGTCGGCCATCGGTCAAGTGCGTCGGACCTCGATTTCAGGCGGTGACGATCATGCTGATGCCGCCCATTCGGTTGCCTATCCTGCCGCAGATCGGGACGCCACTACACGCGGCCCTCCGGTCCTGCGCGGGACCGCTCGGTCTCGTATTCGCGTATAGCTGCAGCTACAACCTGCTTCTGTTCGCGCCCTCCATCTATCTTCTTCAAATCTACGACCGGGTGTTGTCGAGCCGGAGCGGCGACACGTTGCTCCTGCTCACGCTCATTGTCGCGATCACGGTGGTCGTCGGCGGCGTGTTCGATGCATTGCGGCGCGCCGTCCTTGGACGCCTTGGCGCCTGGCTCGACGATCGCCTTCGTCCTTGCGTGCTTTCGGCCGGCCTCGAATCGGCGCTTCGCAGCGATTGGACGCAAGCGTCGGGCGCATATCGGGATCTCACCGTGCTGCGCCAGTTCGTCGAGTCCGGCGCATGTCCGATGCTGTTCGACGCGCTCTGGGCGCCCTTGTTCCTCCTTGTGCTGTTTCTGATCCATCCCCTGCTTGGCGTGGTAGGCGCCTGCTGCGTCGCCTTCCTGTTCGCGCTCACGGTTGCCGGAGAGCTGGTCACGGAAGACGTTCTGCTCAGATCCGGCGCCGCGCTGTCCAGAAGCTGCGGCCGGCTCCAGACTGCAGCGAGCAACATCCACATGATCCGCGCCATGGGAATGCTCGATAGCGCTGCGCGCATGATCCACCGTGACGCGCAGCACGCCCGCAGAGAGCATGATGTGGCACTTCGGCGAGGCGAGATCGTTTCGCTGGCCACCAAGCCGGTTCGCGCGCTGTCGCAGGTCCTGATCATGGGGGCCGCTGCATGGCTCGTCCTCGATCACGGGAAGAGTCCGGCAATCATCTTTGCTTCCACACTGATGTTCAGCCGGGCGCTCGCGCCGGTCGAAAGTGCGGTCGCGGGCTGGAAATCACTCGTGGCGGCCGTGAGCGCCTGTCAGCGGCTCGGCGCGCTTCTCGCCGCATTCCCCGTCACCCGGCAGCAGAACGCGGAGGTTTCTCCGCCGCAGGCGCGAAGCGGCCTCGTGATCGACAATGTTGACGTGAGGCTTGCGGGGACCAACCGTCTTCTGCTGAACGGTATCTCGTTCAGCCTCATGCCCGGAGAATGCCTTGGCATCATCGGTCCGTCCGGGTCAGGCAAGTCCTTGCTCGGCCAGGTGATCGCCGGGCTGTCGATGCCAACGCATGGCCATGTCCTCCTCGACAATACCGACGTCTCGCTGCTTCGCGAGGGCCGAAACGGCGACCGCCTCGGATATCTCCCCCAGGACATCAACCTGCTCGGCGACACGATCAACGACATCATCGCACGCCTTGAAGATGCAGACCGACGGAAGGTCATCGAAGCGGCCAAGCTCGTCGGTATCCATGGGGCGATCATGGGCCTGCCGCTGGGTTACGACACGGTGGTTCAGAGCGAAGCGACCTTCTCGCGCGGGTATCGGCAGCGCCTCGGTCTTGCCCGCGCCTTTTTCGGCAGTCCACGGCTCGTCGTTCTCGACGAACCCAACGCCAGCCTCGACTACGGGGGCGAGCGAATGCTCTTGGATGCCATCGAGCGCATGAAGCTCGCAGGCGTCATCCTTGTCGTCGTCACCCACAGGATGGGTCTCCTCGCCGCCACGGACAAGATTGCCATCATGGAGGGCGGTGCGGTCGCCGCGTTCGGCGACAGCGAGGACATCTTCGAAACGCACCTGAGCCGACCCCAGGTTACTTCGCAGATAGCGCCATGACCTGGAACTCTCTCACCATCCGGAAGCTTCCCGCCGTCTCGAGACTTCCCATGATCTGGGACCAGCTCATGCGAGCGCCGGCGAGCCCCCCGCCCGCCCGGCGATCCGGCGTCGTGGTGACCGCAATCGACGATTTCGAGCCTCTGGAATTTCCATGGTGTTCGACGCCCACGCCAACCTCTCCGCGCGGAAGGCTTCGCGGTATCACCGTCGCGGGCAATCTGCTGGTGCTCTGCTTCATGCTGGGGCTTGGGACATGGGCGAGCCTCGCGCCTCTCGAGAGCGCAGCGATCGCGTCCGGCGTCGTGGAATCGGAATCGAGCCGCAAGACGATTCAGCATCTGGAAGGCGGTATCATCAGGAAGATCCTGGTTTCGGATGGCGATATCGTGCGCAGCGGCCAGACGCTGATCGAGCTCGACGACACCCGGGCCGGGTCGGAGATGCAAAGCCTCCAAGGCCAATTTTGGGATGCAGCTGCTCGTGTCGCACGGCTTCAAGCCGAGCAGCAGAGATTCGAGAGGATCGCAATCCCCGACGCGCTGGAACAGGACAGCAGGCAGAGCGGGGTGGCGGCCGCCGCGGTGTCGGCGCAGCAATTCATTTTTCAGGCACGCCTGCAGGTTCACGAGTCGCAGCTTGCGGTCATTCGCGAACGAAGACGTCAAGTCGAGAAGGAGATCGAAGGTCTCAAGGCTCAGGAAACCGCCACCGGGCAGCGGGTCGACATCGTTCGGGAGGAACTGGATATGGTCGCGACCCTCGTCAACAAGGGACTCGAACGGCGGCCGCGGCTTCTGAACCTGCAGCGGGAGCTGGCCGACGTTGAGGGCCGCCGCGGCGAGATCACCGCGCAGATTGCCCGCGCCGGGCAGGTCATCAGCGAACAGCAGGCCACCTTGTTCAAGCTCGAGAGCGAGAGGCAGAACGAGATCGCACAATCGCTTCGTGAAGCACAGAACCAGATATTCCAGCTCCGCGAGCGGTTGCTTGCGGCCAGGGATCAGCTATCGCGAACGGAGATCAAGGCGCCGGAGGACGGCGTGATAACCGATCTGCGGATTCATACGGCCGGCGGCGTCATCGGAGCGGGCGCTGCGCTCATGGACCTGGTGCCCCGCCAAGACCGTCTCGTCGTGACCGCGCGCCTGAGGCCCGAGGACATCGATGTGGTTCATCCCGGCCTCAATGCCGAGGTTCAACTCGTACCGTACAATCAGCGTCGCGTGCCCCGCCTGAAGGGAACCGTCGTGCACGTATCCGCAGACCGGCTGCTCGACAAGCGTACCGACCAGCCATACTACGCGACCAGGATCCGGATCGACGACGGGCAGATCGTCGCGAACGACATCCAGATCGTCCCCGGCATGCCGGTTCAGGTGTTCATCACGACGGGACGCGGCACCGTGGCTCTCTACGCGCTCAGGCCCCTGCTCGACAGCTTCCGTGGTGCATTCAGAGAGGACTGAAGCGCGGTGAGATCGGGATGGATCGTTATCGCGCTTTCCGGGTCCGGATTATGCATCAGGTCTCCGGCATGAGAGCCGCGCCGGGGTCGTGATCGCGACTTGGCGCGGGCAACCGGCCGCGCCAGCGGAGCACGGCTTCCGTGCGATTGTGCGCGGCACATTTCCTCATGATATGCTGAATGTGCATTTTGACCGTGCTTTCCGACAGGCCCAATTTGGCGGCGATCAGCTTGTTGGGCAGGCCGAGCTCCAGTTCCGCCAGAACCTGTTGCTCACGAGGCGTGAGATCGGTCAGGCTCCTGTCGATAGCCAATCTGGCTCCCTCGTTCATCAGATACGCGGGCGCGAGCCCGCGCGAATCCGGCGGCTCGAAATCCGGTATCCTGTTCATCCCGGCCACGGGCAACGGCCTGTAGGCGCCGCCGACAAGAACAAGGCGCAGGCCGGCTATGGCGATCTCGATTGGTAGCGAGGTGCAAAGAAAGCCGCGCACGCCCCGCTGCATCGCGGCCTGCACGGTCGGCTCGTCGTCGTGGTTTGACAGGACCACAGTGGCGGCGTTGGGACAACACTCCGCAACGAAGGCGAGGTCGTCCTCAACCGCGGGATCGCCGATGGGCTTGTCCGCGATACTCAGCATCACCAGACGAACATCGCGGGCTGACGTGCAGTCCAGGCCTTGGACCGATGCCATGTCAAGGATCTCAAGTTCGTCCAACTCCCGCCTGAGGACGTGCAGAATGCATGTACGAGGCAACAGGAGCGGCTCGATGATCACCAGAACCGGCAAGTGAAGCGATTCATTGAGCCGTTTTGAAGTGTTGGTTATGTCGTGCATGGTGTCCTCGAGATGAAAAGAACTTCCGCGATATTCCCATTCCGTATTGCGTCTCCCCTGCTGATGCATTCATCCTGAATGCATCATCACGAGAGCGGCGCAGTGCCGCGTTAGTGCCGTATCCGCTGCTGGATCACTCGACACCTGGGGGAAATTCTTTCCGCTCAAATCATTTGGGCATGTACCGCGCGGTGGCGCAGTCGACGCATCCCTAATTGCAGATATTTCGATACGCCGTTGACGCCGCCGACCCTGACTTGCCGTCGACGACATATGCTTCATCCTCCTTCACGAGATACAGAAACGGCCTCTCTCCAGCCTCGCCGCTTGACGCGCTTCTTCCTTTCACGCGCCCGCAAATCGTATCGACGCTACGTCCAAACATGTTCTTTCGCATTGCGCGCTTGACGTCGCTGAGTTCGACCGCTTCCGGATGCCCCATCTGCGTCGCGATCGCAACTTTCGCCTTGTCCAGAGCGGGATCCGACATTTCCGCGGGCCGTTCGGATGCCGGGACGCTGATCACTGTTCGCGGGGACGCCGCTTTGGCAGGGTCGGTCGATCCGCGTTTCTTCGGAGATGGCTTTTTGCCGGACCTTGCCGGCGTTGCGGAATTCGATTTGACGACCGCAGGATCTGGCGCCAATGCCGTCGGTATTGGCTCCGCGGGTCTGGCCACTATGCCCCTGTCAAAACAAGGTCGTGACGCGCACCCGAGGAAATACCCTCGGGAAGGCGCGAACCAGCCAAAGCCGATCAGGACTCCCGCCAGCACTCCGACAAAAAGCAGTCCCATCCGATTCCCCTCCTCGGGAGCTCGGCTCGCATTCGTAACTAGGACTAATTCCGCGCTGGTGATCTATCTGTTGCGCAAAAGCATTAAGCGCCCATTAAGCGCGCGCCGTTGTCCGGCCCAGGCTGGATGGGCGGATTAGATCGGGCTCCAGATCCGTGCCAAAATGGCCGCAAAAGGCCAATCGTGACAGCAATTATGGCCGATTTGGTCCGCTCTTGGACCGTCTGCAACCGCACCGAGCAAAACTGGCGAACTCGTCGACATCAAGGAGGCACCACAACTCAGCGCTCCGGTCGGCCGACGACTTATCCGCCAAATCGCTTGACCAGCTTTGAGCCCTTGGCGGCATCGATCTGCTGGCCAGTCAAGTCGGAGCCGGCGCTCAATCCTTTCGTCATGAGGTTCTTGATGCGTTGCGCCGCCTGTTTCTCATTGGAATAGTCGATCTCGACGTGATCGAGGCTCATCAGATGGCCAAGCTCGTGAGCCCAGGCGCGTCCATTGGCGTGGTCATTGCCATACCACTGGACGAAGCTTGCCGGCTCGGGTTCGCTGTTGGGGTATGAGCTTCCGCCGGCGGATAGATTTTCAATCGAATTGACGAGGTAGATGTGGATGGCATTGTCCGGATCGTGCCGAGAGGCAAGAACACCCAGCAATCGCTGATCATTGCTGCGCGCGCTCTTTGCCATGTCGAGCGGCTTCTCCATCAAGCAATCGCTGATCACGAACGCGATCTTGGCCTTTGACCAGATCGTATTGACCACGTCGAGCGCCTTCTTTGCCGTGTCGCTGCTCCATTGCCCGGGCTCAACGACCCCCCTGTCGGCAAATGGGGTGATGTAGATCCTCAACGGAATGGGCATCAGCTCCTCCGAATTTCGAAATTGCGATCGTATCTCGCTGCGCCGTCTTTCGACGATGGTCACAACCGGAAAGACACTGTACGGTCCTCAGCTACGGCAACAGCTGCCGCGCAGAGGGCAACCACATATGCGCACTTCGCGTTCCTATGCGCTTTCGCGGCAGCAATCGCGTGAGCGGTTTGCCCCTTAACGGCGACTAACGAGCCACGTTTCGCCCGCCTCGTCGACTGAACGTGAATCGGGTCAGACGAGCATGTTGGCTTCGTGCACGGGTCGGCCAAACCAGCTGGAAAATGTGTCGCGAAGACCCGGAAGTCTGCGCAAGGAAAGTCTAGAGCCGGGCTTACGCTCAGAATGGCCGATGCAGACTCGAACGGCATGCTTGAACACGGCCCTACACTGTATCGGCTGAAATCTTCAGGGCAGGAAGAACATGAATGGCATTCCGCCGCCTTCCGGCTTGTTGCTTGCGCTGGCCTCGGGTCTTGCGGGTCTTGCAGGAGCAGCCTCCCTCTCCCTTCGTTCAAGTCTTGCGGACGGGGCCTGACGGACCTTGCGCTTCTCGCATTCATCGTCGCCATTCAGAAAGTAACCCGCAGCGCAGGTAATCTTGACACAGTGATCGCCATCACGCTTGAGGCCGGATCCGCAAATCAAGGGGCAAACCCGCGCCGGCTTGAGCTTGATCGCATCGAGCGCATCGGCGCTCGCGGCCTTGGTATCGAACTTGGTGCCGGCGCTTTGATTGAACAGCTCAAGCGAGCGCCGCGACGCCGCATCCCACTCCCCACTGGCCGATCCCGTCAGGCAGCCGACCCGGCGCAATTCGGTTTGCACCGATTTTGCCAGCTCGGCTGGCGAAGGTGGCGGCACGGGAGCCTGTGGATTGGGGAGCGCTGCCACTTTTGTGTCCGTGTTTGCCTTCGCCTCTTGCGGCTGCCCTGTTGCTGATGGTGCAGCGTTCTTCGCGGCAGCTGCCGTTTCAGCCGCGACACGCCTTTGTTCGGCTTGAGCAGCCTGATGCTGTGCGGTTTCCTTGGCGGCCTCGGCGGCGGCCCGAGCTTCCTGCGCTGCCTTCAGATCCGACGCAGCCTTGGCAAGTTGCATCTGTTGTGCGCCCTCGTTGACGAGCCGCGCCTGCTCCTGCTCGGCCTGACGCGCCTTTTCGGCCGCAACAACACGCTTCTCCTCCGCATCGATTTTGGCGAGCTGAAGCTTTGCGAGATTCGCGTAGTAACCATCCGGATACTGGACGATGAAGAAGTTCAGTGCGTCCTTGTTGCCAACCTGCAGCGCGAGCTCGTAGTCGCGCCGTATTTCGGATCGCAGCGTAGTCGATGGGGCAGCTTCCTTCGCGGCCTCCTTGGCTGGCTCTCCGGCTGGTTCCCTGGTTGGCTCCTTGGCTGTTTCCTTGGCGGGCACCAGCGGCACGTCGTCGCCGCCAAGCGTGCCGTAAACATAGGGCTCCTGCCGATTGCCCGTCGCTTTCATGACGTCGTCGCGAACGAAGCCGAACACTCTGCGCAAATCCAGTCCCGGAGTCCCGATATATTTGACCAATGCGGAAGCGTAAGGACTGTTCTTGCTGTTGCCGTCCGACGCTGTCGAGCCAGCCTTGGCGGCGAAGGCAACCAGAGTATTCGCCGTCGCTGGCTCAATTCGGGCAAGTCCCCGGCTGATGGACCGCGAGCCGACCGTCCGTTTCATCTTTTCGGAGAAAGGATTGTTGCGGCAAGCGTCGAGGATCACAAGTCGCAGCTGCCTTGCCGGTTCGATGGCCAGCATGACGCGATCGAGCGAAAACGCCTCATCGTACACATCCGTATCGCGCTCGAGGGTGGCGTCGACCGGGATCAGATAGTTCGTACCTTCGATCTCCATACCATGACCGGCGTAGTAGATAACGGCCACATCTGCGTCGCGAGCCTGATCGGCAAAATCGCGCAGCGTTCGCCGCATCTCGATCGCCTGAAGATCCCGGCGAGTTTGCACAACGTCAAAACCTGCGTTCTTGAGTGTCGCCTCGACAATCGCAGCGTCATTGACGGGATTCGAAAGTGGCGCCGCGTTTTTGTAGGCAGAATTGCCAATGACAAGTGCGACGCGAATCCCCGCCCACGCCGGCTGACAGAAGAAGAGCAGCAGCACAGGAAGAAGGAACAAGATTCGGCGCAAATTCACGAATCCGTGCAAACCCATGGCAGTACTACTGTTTAATTATGCGCTTTATCATTCGTGTCGCCACGACAGGTTCGGTTCAATGACCACTCGAAGATCCGGAAGGTCCGCGGAATGTGGAACCGCATGGGACTGGCTGGTGTGGCCGCGCTCGGAGATGTGGCCAGCCAATTGACCTCTCCAGGGGCCTGGCGTTTAGTGAGGCAGATTTTGAGCGAGCGAGATCACTGCTGTGACTGACGCCAAGGTCGGCCAGGAGGGGACAGCCAGGAACCGGATCGCCGGCGGCGTCAATCCCTGGCTGGACTGGACCTCCAGGGTGGCCATCGTGATCGTCTATGGCGGATCTGCTCTCATTGGCGCCGCCAGCATCCATCGCCTTCCGTTGGGCAGCGTGGACAACTTGCTGATGATCGCAGCCAGTATTGCCAACGTCCTGTTCCTCGGACTCGTTGCACTGACAACCATGACCCGGCTGGTCCCGACGATGAAGTCGAAGGGTGTTGAGATGCGGGTCTCGGCCTTGCTGGGCGCATTTCCGACCGTCGCACTCGCCTTTCTCCCGAAGGCAGAGCTCGGCCCGATCTGGTCGGCTCTGTCCACGACGTTGATCCTGGTGGGGATCTCGCTTTCTATCGTGGTACTCCGCTGGTTGGGCAAATCCTTCAGCATTCTACCGGAGGCGAGGCGCCTTGTGACGGAGGGGCCTTATCGAGTCGTCCGGCATCCCCTCTACCTATGTGAGGGGATTGCGTTAGCCGGTGTCACACTTCAGGTCCTTTCACCACTTGCCGTGCTCATCGCCATCGTGGTTGCGATGATTCAGTACCGACGAATGATCAACGAAGAGCGGATTCTAAGACTGGCCTTCCCTGAATATGACGTCTATGCCGCTGCAACGCCTTTTCTAATCCCTGCAAGTCTGATCCCCGCGGGACTCGGGCGGCGAGTTCATCAGGCCGGGCGGGAGCTCTCGACCAGGACGATTGATCCGCGCGCCTGACACCGGGCTTCACGTCTCCTCGATGTGCGGCTCAGCGGAACTCAAGTTTGAACCACGCCAGAGGCCTTGTGCTGCGCTGCCACGAGCAGCCCCAAAGAAAATAGCTGTTTTATATCAATGTTTTATATTGCGATCGCGCCCTCAGCAAAGCACTGGCGGGCGCCTACCATCCAGATGAATCGGCGCACAACGCCCGGCGCAATATCTTCCATGCCTTTTGAACGCGTCCGCATTTCGCAACAACAGATAGGAATGGATCGGGCTCGAGATTGGTACTGTATGCAGATGGGCAGCCGCCAGTAGCGTACGAATTCAGGAATTGTTTCTCACGCGGCGATCTTCGCGACGTCACCATTCTACGGGCATAGGTTGAGTGTTCGCCATGAGAGTGTACAGGCACCTTCGAGTTTTGCTTCTTCTCGCCGCTTCGCTGTTCCTGGCCTCTCAGCCAGCCTGGGCGACAAAACGCGTAGCTTTGGTGGTCGGCAATGCCAACTATCAAAACGCCCCTCTGCTCCCAAACCCGGCCAACGACGCTGCGGCTATCACCGCGACCTTGAAGGGAGCGGGTTTCGATGTGGTTGACTCAAGGCTTAACCTCGCCGCGACTGATATGCGGCGGGCCTTGAGAGAATTCGCCGATCAGGCCCGCAATGCCGACATAGCCCTGGTGTACTACGCTGGCCACGGTATCGAGATCGACGGGACAAACTATCTGATCCCGACCGACGCCAGACTCGAACGTGACACCGACATCTATGACGAAGCATTCTCGCTCGACCGCGTCCTGCTGGCGATTGAGCCGGCGAGGCAACTACGCGTGGTGATCGTCGACGCGTGCCGCAACAATCCGTTTGCCGACTCGATGAAGCGTACAGTTGCCTCGCGATCGATCAGCCGCGGACTGGCCAGGGTCGAGCCCACCGTCTCCAACACGCTGATCGCGTTTGCCGCGAAAGCGGGACTGACCGCACTCGATGGCAACAGCCAGAATAGTCCGTACGCAACGGCCCTCGTGAAGTACATCGCAAAGCCGGGGCTCGACTTGCGAAGGGCTTTCGGCTTCGTCCGCGACGATGTCTTGCAAGCCACCGGCAACCGACAGGAGCCCTATGTCTACGGCTCGCTCGGCGGCGAAGACGTTGCGCTTGTTCCGGCTACCAAGGCCGAGGAGCCGATACAGGCAGCCAACGCCCAGTCGGAAATTCGTCGTGATTACGAATTGGCCTTGCAGCTCCGCAACAAGCCTGCTCTGAACGCGTTCCTGACCCAACATCCGGACGGATACTACTCAAATCTGGCCAAGCTGCAGCTCAACCAGCTCGACGCCGAGGACGCACGCGTCGCGGCCACGGCGAAAGCGCAGCAGGCCGAGCAGCAGCAAGCTCGCCTGATGTCCCAGGGCGCCCAGCGTGCAGACCAGGAGAAGGCGGCCGCGGATCTGAAGGCTGCGGAAGAGGCCCGGATTGCGGCCGAGAAGACGAAGCAAGCGGCGCAGGAGCAGGCCGCCGAGGCGGAACGGAAACGTATTTCATCCGAATCTACGATCGTCGCTGCACTCTCCGGGAATAAGCCGGCTGTTGAGAGTACCGTCGCGGATAACCCTGCGGCTGCTGCGCCCGCTGAGGACAGCAAGACGCCCAAGCTTGCCGCGCTGAGCGACGAGCCGCGCCGGACCGATGTCACAAAGGCCGATATCGCCAAGCCCGTAGATATCGCCAAGTCCTTGCAAGGCGAATTGAGCCGCGTCGGCTGCTTCACCGGCGCCGTCAATGGCCAATGGAATGCGACCTCACAGCGCTCGTTGGCTCTCTTCAACCAGCACGCGGGAACCAAATTCGACGCCAAGCTCGCAAGTCTCGACGCGCTTGACGCAATCAAGCTCAAGCCGTCCCGGGTCTGTCCCCTGATCTGTGATCATGGCTACAAGGCTGACGGTGACCAGTGCAGCAGGATCACCTGTGCCGAGGGTTCGTTCCTCAACGACGACAATGAATGCGAGAAACGACGCGGGAAGAAACCGGTTGCAAAGCGCAACACGGACGAACGTCCGTCACGTGCAGATCGTTCGGCCCGCGAGAGACCGGAGCCAACAGCCGACGTTCCGCGGCGACAAGCAACTGCGAAGAACAGCGGCGGCGGCAGTGGTCAGATCGTTTGTGATCAATCTCTGTGCCGTCAGGTTAGAAGCGGCTGCCACCTCGAATACCGTGGCGGCGGCGGCCCCGGGGGCAACGTGGGTAATGTCGAGTCCTGCCGCTAGCAACGCGCAAGGCTGCCGCGGCGTCATGGAAGGCCAGGAGGCCGCGCAGATTTTGGTGCCGAGAAGGTGTGTGACGGGCAGCAGAGCTTAATACCAGGTCAGCCAGGTCCGTGCCTGGATTGGCCGAAGCGGAGCGACCTGCGTGGTTGCGTGTGAGCTTGAGCAAAAGGACGCCAACGCCTTTCCCGGGGTGACGCTCTTCACGAAGCGGCAGGCCCCCGGCATGAAGCCGACGGCGGTTTATCTTCCGCCAAAGCACCCAACATCTGCCGCCAAGTTCGACGTCGTGATCTGGCTTCACGGCTTCTATGTCAAAAACCATGAATTCCTCTTCCACAGCGATCCAGCGCGGCTGCGCGAACAGGTCCGGGATTCCGGCAAGGACGTAGTGCTTATCGCGCCGTTCCTGGGCTACGAATATGCCGTTGGCGACACCTTTGCCGGAAACTACAGCGTGTCTGACCTGGCAACCGCGAACTGGGGCGAACGCTATCTCGAGGAGATCCTTGGAGCTCTTGCCAGGTTCCTGGGTCTCTCTTCGACGTCCATTCCTCAGCTCCAGATCGGCAAGCTCATCATCGCATGCCACTCCGGCGGCGGTAACGGCATGCGCAATCTCGTCGGGAGCCTTGGAAAGTATCAGGGCAAGCTGACGGCCTGTTGGGGATTTGACTGCCTCTACGGTGCCAATGCGCGGCCCGACGATGCGACCTTCTGGTACCAATGGCTGTCCGGACAGAGCGGCCGGGCGCTCGAGATCGTGTATGGTCCATCAACTCTGCCGCAATCGGTGAAGCTGGACCTGATCGGGCGTGGGCTGGCGACGACCGATGGCAATCAAACTCAGCCTCAGCGCCCTGCCCTCAAGAATCTCAGCGTAAGCTTGGGTCATTACGACCTGTTCCCGGCATTTGGCCAGATGGTCAGGGTCAACGATCTTGACCCGGCTTTCGTGGATCGCTTCATGATACCGCAGGTCGCGGATCAGCCGCGGCATAAGCCAGCGCCGCAGCGCGGGGAATTCCTCCAGCACGCAATTTCCAACGTTCGCAGCGCTTTTCCCTTTCCAAAGGACATTCATTACATGATCGCCCGGGGCGGCTTCTTCAGCCGACTGAGCAAGCTATAACCCAAGCTTCACGGGACTCACTTGATGGAATAAGATTTGACGTCGAACGACCAATTGTTCGTCACCAGCTTTCCGCTGCTGCTGTCCGGCACGCGTAGCTCGCTGGTCCAGGCCGATAGATAGCTCAACGCGTCGGCCTGACCTTCCAGCTTGCGGGGCATGTCCGGCAAATCGAGCAATTGCACGCGTCGCTCGCTCAGGATGGCGATCATCACTGCGGACCCCGTCGGCGGTGCGACGATATATTCAAAACCACGCTGTCGCGCCGCCGGGGCAGGAACAACAAATTCGACACCCGGCTTGACGAGATTGATGTCGCGTTCGTTCGACTGCGCCAATAGCTCGGGGGTCGGAAAGATCTGGGACATCCGCCCTTCCGCGTCGACATCGACCAAAATGAGATATCCGGTCTTCCTGGCGGTGACGCCGAACGAGACCTTGCCGCCGACATTGACGGTCTCGCTCGGCCGGATCTGAAGCGACACACTCGCGGTATTGGTCTGCCCGCGCACCGCTTGTACGGGCCAAAGCCAACGTGCGTACGTCGTGCCGACATGCAACGACGCCGTCGGCAATGGTGCTGCGGGGGCAGCTCCGCTACCCGCCAGTAGCAGCAGGAATGCGAGCCATGGTCGCGCCTGGCGGATCGGCTGCGATGACGGCATGGCCTGCTCCCTAAGAGTCAGGGAGCACTGAAGAAGCTGATCGAGGCGATTCGCGCGTCTGCGGGCAAGTAACGCTCGAGACTCTTGATCACTTGCCCCGAGGCGCGACGCCGGTTGAACTGCATTAGGGCTGTCTCAAGATCGACCATGCGTTGCTGCGAGGTCACCGCAACGATCTGTTCCGCACCGAACGGCTCGCCGACCCTGAGCGGTAGGCGCAAACTCGCAGATCGGGCCAGCGCCGCATCAGAACCCACCGGATACAACAATTGGATGGTGCCATCGCCAGACACATTGAACAGCAGCACCGCTCTTGACCCCACATCAGACAGATCAACTTCGACAGTCTGGCCAGCACGCTGTTGGCGATCGTCCGGCCAGATACGCATGATCTGCGGTGACCGGGTCGCAATGCGTTTCAGTTCACGAATTGCCGCTGTCCGGTCAACTACCGTCGGCAGGTTTGCAACGTCGATCCCGTAGGCGACCACGTCGCCCCACGCGATCACATCGTGCGACACGGGATCCCAGATCAGGTCGGGATTGTCCGTCGGTTGAACCGCCTGCACGGGAATATCCTTTGGCTTCACGCTTACAAAATAGCTCGTCTTGCCGTCGAGCGCCGCCAGCCGGATTGGTGCAGCGAGGCGGAGAGGCCCCGGCGCGTCGCCGGCCGGAAGTTCCTTGGTCGCCGCCGCGGCAAGGGTCGGAATGGTTGATGCCTTGGCCGTGACAGCCGGCGGCACGGGCGCCTGTCCCTCGATGGCCCCGGATCCGGCCGACCCAGAGGCCGCTCTCGCGGCCGGCCCCTGAATCAGCACGACACCGCGCGTCAATTCGAAGGCGACGTCGGTATCCGGCGTCTGAGGCGGCGATGATATGGTCACGATGTTCTGGCGCTGGTCCGAGAGCTGATAGACCACCTGTCGAACATTGCTGAAGAGCTCCTTGAGCGTCACCTTCCCATCGTGATTGATGTCCGCGCTCCCCTCCACCGCCCGCGCGACCGCATAGCTGAGAGCCCCGCGCAGGCCATCGATGCCAGGGATGCGGACTTCCGGCGCCTTGGTGTAGCGGTCCACCGCAGCCAGAAACGCCGTGTGGTCAAGATCGAGTTCTGACTTCGGATCGTTGCTGTCCGACACCGGCTTCAGTTCGTCGACCAGCAACGTGTAGCGCGGGACCTGCCGGAAGCTCATCTCAGCGGCACGCGGATCGATATCGCGCACCATACCGCCGCCGTGGCAGGTATCAGCCACGAAGATCACCCTCGCCCCGCGCAGCTCGAACTGCCGGATGAAATGGTTGAACTCACTGCCTAGAACACGTTCGACCGACCCGGTTGGCGTAGTTTCAAAGCCTGGCAGCAGGAACACGTTTTCCATTCCGTCGGGCTCGGAGCCCTTGACGCGCTCCGGTTCCTGGGTGCCATGACCGGCGATCGACAGAAAGATGAGGTCGTTGTTCTTGGTTCGCTCCACCAGCGCACTGATCTCGCGCAGGACGCTTGCCCTGTCAGCCTGGGCGTTCGTCAGTACGACGACGTCGCCAACCCCCATGCTTTTCAAGCTGGTCACGATGTCAGTGGCGTCAGCGACCGCGCCCTTCAATTTCCGCACGTGCTGATAATCATCGATCCCGATCACCAGCGCGCGCACCGCCGCCCCGTCCGGATTGCTGATCGAAAGTCCTCCTGCCGCATGCGCGTGCGGGGTTATCAGCCCGATCAGCGCAGCGAGCCCGATGGTGGCGCATAGCCGCGTGATCCCGCAATCAAGTCCTCTGGGCATCCGCATCGTGATCCACCTCGACATCATGCCTACCCATTTTGTAGCTCTGGCGACACACTGGGTTCAGCGCCTTTTACTTGCCGTTTTGCGGCCCGCCGGCGATTGTTCGGTCTCCTGATAGGCGCTCGCTGAAACTGCCGTCTGATCGTCCGCGAAGGCTCGAAAGCGGACCGGAACGTAGCCGCGCGAAAGCAGGCTCGCCAACGGGTAGACGTTGCGGCAGACGCGGCCGTTGCAGCCACCGGTCGAGGATTCCATCACCTCGGCCTTGCGATCAGGCGTGAACCGCAGGAACAACATCACGTGCGAGCCCGGCTTGTTCAGCGCATCGCCGGGCCTCAGGTCCCAGGGATTTGCCACGGGCGCTGCGATCGCGGGAATAGCGGCAGTCGTGTAGTGGACGGAGAGCCCCCACGCGGCGCTGACGAATGCCGAACAATCGACGCCAGCCACATCCGGCCGTGGCGCATTGCGAGTGCACACATTGCCAGCCAGCGTTCCGTTCTCGATCCGCTGCCGGAAGTTCGCGAGCGAACCATGGCAGCCCCAGCAATAGGGTACGCCGCGGACCTCCTGGTTCATCTTTCCCTGCAGATACCACGGCCTACGAACACGGCTGAAGCCGCTGCATTGGCTGTCGGGATCGTTGCCGTAATTCGCCTGCGTCAGCTTCCACTGGATGCCCTCGAACGCAAACGCTGTCTCGATCGCCTGCTGGCGATTGGACGGTCTCACGGCGGCCGACGCGTCGAATTTGACGCCGGATTGCGATGCCGGCGCGGCTGCCGTTCGCGACGGCCGCACGTCGATAATCGAAGCGTTGGTCAGAGGCCTGAAGCCCACGCCGACCACTTCAATACCGTCCGGTTTGGTCCGCAGGAAATAGACATCGCCATCGCCCGAAACCGTTACGAACCGCCGGGTCAGCGGCGTGTTTTCCAAAGGAAGCTCATAGATTCCTTCGAGACGCCCGTTCGCGGCATAGCGTGCCACGAACGTGGAGGCGTTCTTTCCCGATGGCGGAACGTCCTCGGCCAGGACGTAGAAGCGGTCACTGTTGTCGATCTCGAGAAACTCCACCGTGCCGAGCTGGTTGCGCACCCGCAGGCCGAGCTGGCCGATCGTCTCGTTGGTGACCATGGTCTGGATTTCGACCCGTACGCTGGCATTGCCCTTGTCCGGAATGATGTCGGCGATCACCGAGCCCTTGCTTCGAGAAGCCACATATTGCCGGTCGGGCTGCCGCGTCGTCCTGACGATCGCCGCGCGGGTATTCTGGTCGAGCAGGTCGGCCGCGCTGCCGGGCGCCTGTGATCCCATCTGGGCAAAAGCGGAGACGGCGACCTGATCATCCGCGCCGCGGCTCGATACCTCTTCAAGCTGGATCACATCACCGCCGAGACCGCGCGTGGATTGCCCCGGCGCCGCCTTCAGCGTCCGTACGCCGCCGTCCCAGACCATAATGTCGTCGTTGTGGACCACGAGATCGGTCGGCTGCACGTCCTTCGGCATCTTGAGGACGTCAGGATCTGAGCTTGGCTGTTTCGGATCAAATTGGAGGATGCGACCGTTGATCTGATCGAGCACAAACAGGTTGCCCTGCCCGTCGGCGCTGAGTGCTTGCGGTCCCGCGAGTTCCACGTCCTCGCTGGCCGGGACGATGCCGACCATGGAAGCAGCCGAACCGCCGGCAAAGCTGCGTACAACGGTATCGTCGGCGTACGCCTTGGTTCCAAGAATGCCAACGCCAACGATGAAGACCAAGATCCAATGATTTGGACGAAGCATGTTCGCCTCAATGTACCCCGAACCGATCGCCGCGTCGGATCGACTAATCCGAGATGCCGTTGATGCGGCGCGTCAATTAGTGGTGAGCAATCTCAATCACGTTCAATCTATCACTGGACGGTGATAGTCCGAAATGTCTTCAGCTTGCGGTGCAAAACATGGCCCGGAATAGATTTGAGCAGGTGAGCGAAGTCCAGCCCGACGCGATCACGCTTGTCCTGAAACGCGACAATGACGGCATCTCCGGATCGATCGTGCTGCCGGCCGCCGCGAGCGGGGGACGGCTGACCACCGACCAGGTCAGCGCGCAGTTGCCGGCTCAGGATGCTTTTCGCGGCGCGATCCGACTGGCAAACGACGTAAAGCTCGCACTCGTAGTGTGCGATCCAGACGGGGTCTGGAAGTCCGAGTGGGGCGATCTTTATCAGCCGATCGATTGACCCGCATCGGATGGAACCAGCATATGCTGCGACGCCGCATCGATACTAGCTTGCCGCATGGCCCCTCCGCCCGACCATCGTTCTGGATATGGGCCTTGATGGTCGCGCTGCTGGCCGCGACGGGCTGGCCGGCACGCGCCAACGACTCGGCTGCGGAATTGTCGATCGGCGGGCTCCAGTTCGTGCGCACCAATGACGTGGCCATGGAGAGCGAGAACCTTCGTATCGCACTCGACAGGGTTAGCGTTCGCTACCAATTCGCCAACGTCACCGCCAAGCCGGTCACACTTACCGTTGCCTTCCCGCTGCCCGACATCGACCTGTCGGAGGCTGAGAACATCGCACTGCCGTCAAATGATCCGATCAACTTCGTCGACTTCGAGACCAAGGTGGATAGCAGCCCGGCGCCGCTGACCGTCGATCAGCGCGCCATGGTCGGCAACAGGGATGTCAGTGCCCTGCTCCGCGAACTCAAGTTGCCGCTGCTGCCGATTGGTAGCCGCGAGATCCGGGTGAACGACCTGCCCGAGGCGACGCGGGCCCGGCTCGTGGACGACGGACTTCTGATACCTGCCGGAATGAGCGACAACGGTCGGCAGCAGTATGCGCCGGGTTGGGTTGTCAAGACCTCGGCTGTGCGCCAGCAGGTGTTTCCGCCCACGCGCACCGTCTTGGTCGAACACCAGTACCGGCCGAGCGTCGGCTCCAGTCCCGACACCATCCTGCGCTCGAGCCTGCGCCGCAGCGGCGCACTCGCTCAGGAAGTCGCCCGTTACCGGAAAGAATACTGCGTCCAGGATACGTTCCTCGCCGAACTCGACAAGCGCGCGGGCAGTAACCAGACCAACAGCGCGAAGCTGCAGGAGCGGCGCATATCGTATGTGCTCAAGACCGGCGCGAATTGGGCCGGGCCGATCCGCTCATTCAAACTGACAATCGACCCAGGCGGCAGCGACCGTTTGGTGAGCTTCTGTCCTGGGCGGCTAAAGGCATCGCCTGCTGCCGGAAACATGCTTGAATATACGGCAAGCGACTTCAAGCCGGATGCCGACCTGAAAATCCTGGTGATCGGAACATTCTGAACGTGCCGGTCAATTGGTGAGCAGCACGTAGCGCGCGGCCGCGATGACGGTCACCTTGTTGCGCTGAGCCTCGCTTAGTGCCTGCAGAAAGAACGTGTCGGCAGCCATCGGCCTCGGCTGGCGCAATGAGTCCAGAACCTGCGGAACCGCCACGACCAACAGCAGTTGCGGACCGCTCGCGCGCGCTGTCGGGAGCGTAAACGAAAGTGAGTCGATGCCCGGCTTCAGAAGGTATGAGAGGCTCTGGACTTCGCCGCGATCCGACACCATGAGCAGTTCCACCACGCGGTTGGCAAAGTTCTCAATGGTCCCATTGAGGGTTTCACCGCCCTTCAGCTCTGTCGCTGACAGGGTGATGCGTGGCATTCGCGCCTGATCGCTCCCGACCTGACTCAAGAACTTGACGGCTGGGCATTGCGCCTGGGTCACTTGCCTGACGCCGACCGAAGCTTCGAAACCCTGCTCACGCCGAAATGCTTTGTCGAAAGTGTCGAATGGGGCGGTCGAGGAACCGAACCCTTCGATGACGGCCGCATTTGGGCTCACAGCAATCGGCAAGACAAAGAAGCAGTCACCGCCAGAATATTGGGCCACGTATTTGCGGATGCGCTCAGCTCGCCCCGGCCCATCGAGTGCCGGAGACGGCGTTGCCGTCGGCTGCGCGGACAACTTCTCTGTCTCTTGGCGTCCGGACTGTGGTCCAGCGGGCTCGACCTTCGGCGGCACCATTGTTCCGGCGAGTTTCGGAGGTGGCGGCAAGGTCGCGGTGCCGGGCGCTGACCAGACCAGCTTGTAGAAGGCATATCCGCCACCGCCGACCAGCAGCAACAACGCCGCCACGCCCGCCCCCAGCCAGAGGCCGCGCGCGCTCCGCGCGGTCGACGGCATCCTATCCTGCGACGCCGGCGCCGCGCTTTCCGGCCGCCGTAGCGGATCGAAGCCATATAACGGCGCGGCCGGTGTCTGGGCCGAACCGGTTGGCGTCCAGCTGGCGACCTCCCCCATGGTCGGGCGCAATGCCGGATCAGGCTGCAGCATCCGCTCCAGCAAAGGCCGGATCCGCATATCAACCGCACCGAGATCGGGCACACGCCGGCGCTTCTCCACCAGTTGAAACTGGCTGCCGCCCATGTCGAGTTTCTGTCCGGTCAGCGCATGGAACAGCACAAGACCGAAGCTGTAGACATCGGATTTCGCAGTCACGTCATTGCCGTACAACCCAACCTGTTCCGGCGATGCGTAATTGTCCTTGCCGGCGAAGCCCGAGCCGATGATGGTCTTGTCACCCATCTGGGTCGACCGCGCGATGCCGAAGTCGATGATCTTGGCCCGCCTGACGTCGTCGAGCGGAACGATGATGTTGTCCGGAGAAACGTCACGATGGATGATGCCGTGCTCATGGGCGGCTTCCAGTCCCGATGCGACTCGCTGCATCAGCCTGATCAGCGCCTCGAAGGTCAACGGCCCATCATCGAGCATGTTCGAGAGCGAGCGGCCATTCACGAATTCCATCGCGAGATAAGGTCGCTGCAGCACCGGCTCCACGGTAAACAGGAAGTAGCGAACGATCGCGTCATGCGGAAGATTGTGGAGTGCCGCGGCCTCTCGACGGAACAGCGCGAGCGCCGCCTCGTTATCAACCATGTCGGGCAGCAGCATTTTCACCGCAACAGGCGATCCAGTCTGGATCTCACGGCATTTGTAGACCTCCCCCATGCCGCCCGCGCCGATCACCGCTTCGATCTCGTAAATGCCGTTGAGACGTGTGCCGGGCGGCACGCCGTGATAGGACGATCGGAACGGATCGTTCGGGGTCATGGTTGCGGCTCCCGATTGAGTGGAGATCTTGTCGCCTCCTGAGATCGTGGCGTCAGCAGTCGCACGATCACAATCGTCACGTTGTCAAGTCCGCCACGATCAAGAGCCAGCGCGAGCATGTCATCGCAAGCCGCCTGGGCGCGTCGCGTAGCTGCGTGCTGCAGGATCTCGTCGTCTTGCACGTGCCTGGTCAGGCCATCGCTGCAGATCACGAAGATATCCTCCGGCTCGGCCGGGCCAGTCACCACCTCAAATTCCGGATCATCGGCGACACCGACGGCACGAGTAATGGCATTGCTCGGCCAATCATTCACGTCTTCGCGCGACAGCGCACCTTCGGCGATCAGTTCCTCCAGTTCACTGTGATCATGCGACACTTGGCTAATTGCGCCACGACTGATCAGGTAGACCCGGCTGTCACCCGCCCATATGCAGGCATAGTAGCTATCGCGAACGAGCAGAACCGCCGCCGTGGTCCCGACGGTGGCACCCTGTCGTTCATGACTTAGCGCAAGTATCTGCTGGTTTGCGCTGAACAGCCGCTCCTCGCACTCCGCCAGCAGGTCTGCGGCTGATTCTGGCGTGCCGATCGCGTCAAGCGACTGCACTACAATGCGACTGGCGAGATCGCCGGCCTCGTGACCACCCATACCGTCGGCGACCGCCCAAAGGCCGACGTCGGTTCGTACCAGACATGAATCCTCGTTCCGCTCCCGCACCCGTCCGGCATGGGTAACGCTACCAACATCGAACAAGGATGGAATATGCACCATCGCGTGTCATCCATTCCCGGATGCCGCGTGGCCGAGATCACCGGTCAGCAGCGTGATGTAGTGAAACGGATCTGGTAATCCGCGGCAACTCAGCGCCATTGGCGGAAAGCCTTCCCCTCCGGCGGTCCACCAGAAGCTAGCTGCGGCGTAGACCTGTGGGTTGGCGGCGCAAAGTGTTGCAAACGACCCCGCGAAGGCGTCGACCGCCGAAGCCCTTCCCGTTGTCGCAGTACCAAGCGACGTGATCGGCGGACCGCCGGCGATGGTTTCCTGCAGTCGTGGCACCGCAAGCCGATCCAATGCATCGGAGATCTGCTCGAAGGTTGCGGCACGATCCAGGGTCGAAAGCATGAACGCTTCCACTTGCCCGAACCATTCGTCCTGCGGATCAATGCTCGGCGGCGGCAGCGAGGCGGCCTCGCCGGTCACCGCATGCAGGGTCAAGGGATAGTATCGCCCCACCCCGTCGAGCGAGGGCATGATCGCCCCCGCCACTGTCGTGCCGCAGATCGCGGCGCCGAGCCAAAACCGCCAGACCGGAGCGGTCAGAAAAGCCTGCTGCCATCCTGGGCCAAGCTGGTGGCGACTTGCTGACAGCGCTGCCTGTACCCACGGCTCCCAGGCTTCCAGGAAGCTGCGCGGGGTCGCGATTGCGATGAAATCGCGCTTGGCGCCGATCTTGCCGAATAGCCCGCAACGCATGGTCATATCCCGGTCGGGCAACGAAACTCGCGCAGCACTGACAGGTTTAGCGGGTTGCGCAACGACCCAGTCGAAATTTGATAGTTGAGCTCGCGCCCCGCGACGATGAAAGTCGCGCTGGCCGTTTCCGCTTTCACAACCAACGAGCCCGCCTCCAGCATCCGAAATAGCGACCAGGGACCAATGCGCTCAAGCACGGATGGCGCGCCGGTGTCGTTACTAACTGAGATTGCCGTTCGGGGCGCCGGGCCCGGCCATAGGACGGTCGTTGGCGAGTTGCTCTGTGGCGGTGGCGGTGGCGTCGGTTGCGGACCGCCGAACAAGGACGACGTGGCCGGTCCGGGAATGGTTGGACTCGCAATCGTGGTGCCGCCGATCTCGGTCTTAACGGTCACGCCTGGGCCCGGTGCCCCAGGAGGCCGGATCGCGAAAGAAACGGCGGGCACACCGCCGCCCGTCTGGAAGAACGCATCCCGGATATAAGCCGCATTCTGGAATTGTTTGAGCGTGTCGGGCGAGAACGACCGACCAACGGGGCTCTCCTTGCGCCAAGCCCAGTCCGACCGCGACGTATCGGCATAAGGTGCCAGGTACTGGGTGAAGAACTTGTCCATAACGCCATTCGGACTGAACAATTTGGCAAAATCCGCCAGCGGGACTTCCTGGCCGCTGCTGCGGACAAACGGGTAGCGGTTGGTCACGGTCTGTTGGCAGACCGGCGTGACCTGATCGCGCAACGTTTGCAGGATTTGCCCGGCGGTTGAAGCCGCGATGCTGCCTTCGAACTCCGCGGCTGCTGCGCGCAGCATGTCGGAGAATGGCGGCGGCATGCGCGAGGCATTGTTGCGGAGCGCTGCGACCTGGGCCTGAAGCGCAGCCGTGGCCTGTGCTGTCAGTTGGGGATTCTCAATGATCAACGTCAGGTTCTGCGCGATGTCGTTCAGGTTTGCGACCGTCGAGTCGATCGGCCGGCGGGTGCTCTCGCCTTCGAGCGCCGCGTGGTAAGGTTTGAACTGTGCCTCGATCGTCGCGCCAGGCGGTCCATCCTGGGCGTTCGTGAAGAGTGCGGGCGCCGGTGCGGCAGCTTGCGCCGAAGCGTTCGCCGGCTTCGCCCGTTCCTTGGTCAGCACCGTCTCGTCGCGCACCGATTCCAGAATTTGCCGCATCGGCGAGGTCGGCGCCGAAAGCGCCCGCAGCACCTCGTATTTCGGCTTGTCGGCGAGCAGCTTCTTCAGGCGCAGGCTCCCGAGCGCCGTTCGCCAGGTCGTCACGAAATCGTTCGAATAGATGTTGAGCAGATCGCCGGCCAGATTGTCGTACTGCTGGTCGATGGCTGACTGCTGGCCTGCGTCACCCAAAACCCATCGCTCCCTCTTCATCCGCTCAGACAATCCGGACAGCCGGGCGACGAACTTCTGATGGAAGCCGTTATACGTGAAGAACTCAGGTACCCGCACCGCGTCCAAAGGCTGCCCCGTCGTGGTTTCGAACACGACACCCATGTCGGGTCCGCCATGGCGGCTAGCGATCCAGTCGCCAGCGGTCGATGCGCGAGCCTCCGATTTCAGAAACTCGTAGGCACGTTGCGACACGCTCAGGCGCGCCAAGGAGCTCTGGGCCTGCTTGATCAGCCGGCCGTCGAGTTCGACCAGCGGCTGCTGCTCGGTCTCGAGGTCGAACATTGCCACGAGATTCTCGTCGAGCAGACGCCGCCCTTCCGCGTTGGTGGCGCCAGGATAGAGGTTGTCCACCCAGTCACGTTGCATCCAGGAGCGGATCAGCTCGCGGTCTGGCGACTGTAGGCCGCCGACCATCAAGTAGACCTTGAGCGCCTCGTAGACGAAGGCAGGTTCGTTGATGCGCGCATTGAGCTGCTCCTCGAGGCGATACAGCAGGCGCGGCCGAAACATGCGCTCAAGCGCCGTATGATAGGCCGCCTTCGAGGGCGACAGCAGCCGGGCGTGCTGACTGAGCCCGTAGCGAGCCGACAGAGGCACCGACTGGGCGCGCGATCCGTACCCTGCCGGGGCGTTGCGCAACCGGTAGAGTAGCGGCAGCACCTTGTCGAGATCATGATCGGCAATTAGCGTCTGCTTGATAAGTGGTGCGCCGGCGGCTGCATACTCGCTATCCGCCTGCAGGCTTTGCTCGATCAAATCGGAGTTCCGCTTGTAGCTCATCAGCCAAGCTGCGATCAGTCCGATCGAGACCAGGCCGATCAAAGACAGGCCCGCGGTTTTCAGGATCAGCGCGCGGCGCACCGCGGCACGGTCGGTCGACACCCAGTCGGCCTCGCCTATGATGACCTTGGAAATCAGATCGGCGAGGAAGAAGCTCTTGCCCGCGCCCGAATAGGATCCGGAACCGACCTCCTCAGCGCCGAACGTACGTGCCAGCGACCCGATCAATTGGTCGATCGGCGTGCCCTGCTGCGTGCCCGAGGTGAAGTAGAAACCGCGCAGGTTCGCGTTCACGTGATAGCGCGTCGGCTCGAAGATCTGGTTGAGGAAGTCGTGGATCTGAGGCTTGAGCCGCGCCATCTGTGCCGGAAAGCCGAACAATTGCACGCGGTGCTGGGGCGTCGGCTCATCCTGCAGACGGTCGAGCGTCTCCTCGCTCAGGCGCTCCAGCAGACGGTCGAACTCGACCGGGATCTGCCCCACCAGATTCTGGGTCTTGTCTGCGGTCTGGAACGTGGCACCCCAGACCTGGCGCCGGCCGGCCTCCCCGAGATAGGCGAAATACTCGGTGAAGCCGGCAACGAGATCGGCTTTGGTAAATAGCGCGTAGACCGGGAAGCTGACCTTGAGCCTCTGATGCAACTCGAGCAGGCGCATCCTGATGGCATCGGCGTGAAGTGCGAGTTCCTGCTTCGGCAGCGTCAGGATGTCTTCGATACTGATGGCGACGAGGACGCCGTTGATCGGCTGGCGCGACCGGCTTTTCTTCAGGATGTCCAGGAACGCCAGCCAGCTGTCCTTGTCGGCCTTGCTGTTGGAGTCCTGGGTCGTGTAGCGGCCGGCGGTATCGATCAGCACCGCCTCCTCGGTAAACCACCAATCGCAGTAGCGCGTACCACCGACTCCCGCGATCGCTGCGGGCGTCGCCCCGCGCGCGAGCGGAAATTTGAGCCCGGAATTGACCAGCGCCGTGGTCTTGCCGGCGCCGGGCGGACCGATGATGACGTACCACGGCAGATCGTAGAGATAGCCCGACTTGTTGCCGCTGGCGGTCTTCAGCGTCGCGAGCGCATCCTTCATGCGCTCCTTGAGCACCGGTTCATCGCTGACAGGCTGGTCCGCACCAGCGATGCCATCGGCAATCTCCTTGGCACTCTTGCGACGCTTGAATAGATTGAGGCCAACGATGCCTGCCACGACCGTGGTGAGCAGCAGAATAGCGATCTGCCGGACGATATGGTTCTCCAGCGGCCGCCAGTCGCCGAACGCGATGAAGGGACCGGCGAGATAGATCACCGCTCCGAGCGAGCTGAGCCCTACTCCGTAGAGAACGATGCGAAGAATGTCCTTGGCAAGCATCTAACCGTACCTGTCGCAAACCACCTGACCCGGCGGTATCTGCCTATTCGCTGCGTTCGATAAAGATCTCGACGCGCCGGTTCTTGGCGCGTCCCTCGGGTGTCGTGTTGCTGGCGATTGGCGCATCTGCTCCTTTGCCCTCGACGTCGACGCGTGCGCCATCGGTCAAGCCAGGCTTCAATGCCGCGGCTACCGCCTTGGCACGCTCGACCGACAACTCGAAATTTGACGGGAAGCGGACTGTGCGGATCGGCGAACTGTCGGTATGGCCGACGACCCGAATCCGTCCCGGCTCCTTGTCGAGGGTTGCTGCGACGCGGAGTGCGATCGGCTTGAAACCGTCGAGGATGGTCGCCTGGCCCGACGCGAACAGCGCCAGATCGCAGACCCTGATCACGATGAAGCTCGGGGTCTGGTCCGCCGTCATGGCACAGGCGGTGTTCTCCTTCGCGAGCGCATTGCGGATGCGTTGCAACTGGGTGATGCGATCCGGTGGCGGCGGAGGTGGAGGCGGCGGCGGTGGTGCAACGATCTGGCGCTTGAGCTCGATCGGGCCGGCTGGATGGAGCGCGAGCGCCACCTCGGCAGCATTCTCTGACCGGCCAGCGAGGAGCGTCCGCAGGACGAAATAGGACCCGGTCAGCAGCGCGGCGACGACGGCCGCGACGAGCCAGACCGGAACGCGCAGACGCTGCCGGCGCCCCGCCAGCGCCTGCCCGCGCCAGTTGGGCGACAGGTCGCTCATCGTCTTCGGCCGGACCCGGCGCAGCAATTCATAAAGGTTACGCTGGATCAGCTGCAGGTTCGCAAGTCCGCCACCTGACGTCCGGTGAATGCCCTGAAAACCAAGCGCAAGGCAGGCGTGCTGGAGTTCGAGGACCGGATAGTTGACCAGTGGATCAACCTTCAAATGGTCGAGGATCTCGAAGAAACGGACGCCGCCGACACGCTCGCCGAAGAACCGGCTCAGCATCGAATATTGCGTCCAGACGTGGCGCTCCTCGGTTGGGATGTGCTGCACGATATCGTCGGCAGTGGCACACAGGATGTATTTCGCTGTGTTGGCCTGGTGCTCGGATATGCCCGCGGAACGGATGTCCTTCTCGAAGAACTTGATCGCGTCTGCAACCTGCTCCATCAAACTCGCGAATGACGCGCGCATGAGCGCCACCCGCAACCGACCAAGCAGCTGCAGCAACGGGCCCGCAGCACGCATCACTGGATTGGCATTTGGCGCGACGAGATCGTCGACGCGCAGCGGCGGTCCTGGCGGTAGCATAGGCTGCTGCGCCTGGGCCTGTGCGGGTGTCGATATCCATTCCTCAGCGGGATGGCTGGCCGGCGCGGAGGCGTAGTTCGAGCCCTGCGGGACAGGAGAAAATGATGACGGTGGCGCCGGCGCGCCGGGAGAGGGTACTGGTGATGGCGAATAGCCTGGGCGTGCCGCGGGCCCCTCGCCCGGCGGAGGCTGAGAGGTCGGCGCCGGCGGCAACTTCCCGCCGGGGTTGGGACGAATGATCGTCCGTTCGCCCCGACCGAAAGGATTGACCGGCTTGTCCCTGTCGCTCATGGCCTGTCTTCCAGGATGGCCCAAAGATACAGCTCAAGCTCCGGCCAGTCGCCGGAGAAATGCATTCCGATCGAGGCCGCCGTGCTGAACTCGGGCCAAAGCGGCGACTTGCGGTCGAGATAGAAATAGACGTGATCCGTAATGGCCCGGATATGCGGCGGCGGCGTCGGCAAATGCGCCAAGGTCAGGCCCGGCAAGTTTGCGTGCACGATCTCGTTCATCTTGGTGTTCGGCCCGACCTTGAACAGGTGCGGGAAATCGTTCTGGATCTCCACGAGCGGCCGCCGCGCGGCAACCTCCAGCACCAGGGTCGCGTTTCGGAATAGCGCTCGATCGCGGATCGGCGATACGAACGCATTCTGTGCGCGCTCGATGATCTCAAGGCGGATCGCCCGCCGGCCCAATCGCGCGCTCAAGAAGTCCTGGATGTCGCTCACCAGGGGTGTGAAGACGTTCTCGAGATCGTCGTGATCGTAAGCCGGATAGTTGCGCGCCCGCCGTTCCGCCGTAGAAAACGTCGCAAGTTCACCCGCGAATCTCAGCAATTCCTCGTACAGGCGCTCGGGGTGCACGCTGCCGGAGCGCTGGAAATGAGTCAGGACCGGAATGGTACGGTTCAGCACTTGCAGGACCAGATAGTCGACGCTCTGCAACCCACCGCCGGATGACGGATCGACCGCGTAACGCGCCAGCTCGTCGAGTTTAGTCTCAACCCAGCCGATGATGCGGTTGAGCCAGCCATCGATGATCGGATGCGCGGCGCAGATCAGCATCGGCGGCACGAACTTATCGTCGAACAGGATGTTCTTGTCGCGCACCTCGAGAATGCGCGCGATGCCGAGCCCCATGTATCCGGGCTTGCTGCTCTTGCGCAGTTCGAACGACAAGCGCGGATAAGCGATGTCGATCTCTTCCTCGATGCGTAGCGCAGAGGTCGAGTCAATGAAGGTTTCCGAACTACGAACATAACGACTGGCGCTGTCGGTGCGATCCTCGTCGACCTCGCGGGTGTTTGGCGCCGCGACCGGCATCATCAGCCAGACGACCTGGCCTGCGGCCGTCTCCGGCACATCGATCGCTTCGGGAATTTGGCTGTCCGCGGGGATATCGAACGGCGTACCGTCCGGCATGACACCGGACGCATTGCGCACCGCGAACTTGCTCTGTTCGGTAAGATCCTTGTCGATCTCTAGCTGGGCAAAGCCCCACGGGTATGGGGTCGTGTAGCGAACGCGCTTTTCCAGCAAGTGTTCGATGTAGCGGTCGTTCTGCTGCAGATGATGCGGCCGCAGAAATAGACCTTCCGACCAGAAAACTTTGCTGTACCAAGACATTCCTACATCCACTTAGAAATTGTCGGCAGCCGCGTGGTCGCCGATAGTTTACTTTGAACCGGGCTTGTCGCCGCGGTCGTAATAGTTCGAGAAATGCAACATAAAGGTTTCGATCGGCGCGCTGTTGTCGCGGCCGAGATGCGCCTTCCAGCGCGTCAAGAACTCGTCCCAGAGTTTTCCCTTGTTCGTGCCGAGCCAGGAGCTTGCGCCACGCTGAAGCTCGAGCTCGCGCGCCATCAGCGTCGGATCTATGCCCGCAATCAGCTCATGGACAGCATGCTGCATCGCCATGTAGGTCTTCAACTGATGTGACTTGAGATCACTGAAGCCCTGTGCAAAGGCGCGCTGTGCGTCGAGGTAGCTGCGCGTCGGCGGCCCAAAGAGAATGCGCATCGCTTCTTCCGAGCTCGGCGAGAACTTCAGCGGATTATTCTCAAGGGCTTGGACGGTGGTTTGGCTGGTGCTACGGGTCAGCTGCTTGGCTTGCGTCCGCGCCTGAAGCAGCGCCATCAGATTATCCACGGTCATACGCAAGATGACGCCAAGCTGTTCGGCGAGTTCGGCATCGGACCTGCTGGCAAAGAAATTGTCCGGCAATCCTGCAGCGCGCGCCACCAGTCGCGCGAACTCGGTACCGCCGACTGGCTTGGCCGTGACAGGTCCCTCGTCTGCCGCTTGCGCCGGGCGCGATGGCGATGCTGGCGGCTGGGCAGCGGCTGGTTCATCATCGGTCCATACCGACGGCCGGCGCGGGGTCGGCATGATGGGGGGGCGCTCGACTTGCGGTTTCGGCGCGCTGGCTGGACCGGCTGCCCAGTTCATGTCGTCGTCCTGCTCGGACGGTTGGTGCGGAGACGCCGGCTGTGACCGTCGGAACGGGTCTACACCCGGTGCCGGGACGCTCGCCGCCCAATCCAGGAACCCCGGATTGACGGGCCGCGCAGCCTCGCGTGGCTTCTTCAACAGTTGCGGATCGATCGGCGGCGGAATGTCACGATCGGCTGCCCAAAGCTCTCCGTAGTCGGCATGCCGCTGGACCGAGGGTTCGCGCAGTTGCGGCTCAGGGTTTGGGCTGCGTCCGCCAGCCTCGTTCTCCAGCGAAACTCCGATGATGTAGTGGCCGATCGTGAGTCGGTCACCGTCGCGCAAGCGGTGCGGCCCCCGCATGCGCTGGTCGGCACCATTGAGGAAGGTGCCGTTGGTCGAAACGTCGTGTAGCCAATAGCCACCGTCGCGAAAGTGCACTTCGCAATGCTTTCCGGAAATCGTCCGCGCCGGATCCGGCAGCGTCCAGTCGAGGTGACGGTCCCGGCCAATATCGACTGAACGCCTGCCGGTGACCGTAAACGACACAGGTCCGCCATCCGGAAGGTTCGGTTCGTTCTCGATATTAAAGCGAAGCACCATCACATCGTCTCGTTAGCGCGGAGGGCGCGGTTCGCCGCGTGCCAATTGAATACCATCCTCTAGGCATGACGTCATTATCCGGTCCCGGGAGTCACGGGGGAGCCGGCAGAGGCCGATCAGCAGTGCTGCACGCACCGCCCGCGCGGCCTGATCTGGCTTAGCTTCCACAGGCGCAAATTCCGGGGGAACCACGCTTCCGCCGGACCAGCCGGCCGCCAGCGCCAGCCATGTCGCCGGCTGCTCAGGATCATTGGCATTGCCGACAGCCAGCGCCTTGTTCCGGGACTGCTCGTCCGGCTGCCGGACCCAGGTCTCCACAATATTGAGCGACCTGGTATCGCTGGCGTCGAAATGGTCGAACATCAGTCGCAGAGAGCGACATCCCCAGGCAACTGCTACGCGCCTGGGAAGCAGATAGGCACAGTAAGACACGGCCGGGTGCCAATTCCGCGCATCGGCGGCCTCCTGAAGGAAGTCCAGCGAAGGCTTGTCAACGTCGGCTTTGCCGACATCATAACGCGCCAAGGGATAGGCCTGAAACAGATCCTGAACCGTACCGAACCGAACTTGTCCCATGACCGTCAACCAACAAGGGTTGGAGTACCGTGGGCGACCAGCGGACCACCGGCAGCAAGCGCCATACCGGCCTGCGCCGTCATGGCGATCGTCGGCGCGTTGATGACGATGCCCGCCGGGGTCAGAATGATCTGACTAGGACCCACCTGTAGGGTGATGTTGGCATTGGCCATGAGCGTGATGCTGACGCCTGCATTGACAGACTGGTCCATGGCCAAAGTGATGTGCTGACCACCCAACTGGATATCGAGTTTATCATTGCCGTTCTTGAGCGTGGTGCTGCGCGTGTCGCCGCCAAATGCGGCCTCGCCGATGGTACGTGTCTCGGTGTCGCGGACCGTTACGTCGTGGTCCTTCTCGGCATGCACCGTGATCTTCTCGGACCCCTTCTTGTCCTCGAAGCTCCACTCGTTGAAGCCGCCGCCACCTTTGGTGGAGTCCGACTTCAATCCTGCAATCGTCTTCTTCGACGGCAGATCGTAGGGCAGCTTGTACTCGTCGTTGTAAACGGTGCCGATCACCAGGGGCCGGTCCGGATCCCCCTCCAGGAATTCGATAACGACTTCCTGTCCGACGCGCGGGATGATCTGACCGCCCCAGCGCTTGCCAGACCAGACCTGAGCCACGCGCAACCGGCACGACCGCTTCTTCTTCCGATCCCAGAAAAAGCGGACATAGATTTCGCCCAGAGATTCGACGTCGATTTCCTCGCTCGAATTATCGTCTTTGGTCACCACCTTGGCCGTCTGGACACCGTTGATTCTTGGCTTCGGCGTCATCATCAGCGCTCGAAACGGCCGGTCGCTCGGCAAGAACTCGTAGCTGCCGAAATAGACGTGCTGCCCTGCGTCGCTCGGACCGCCGGTGCGATAGGATTCGATCGAGAACGAGTGCACAGCTCGCACCACGAGGTATTCGACGTTCTGCGAGTCCTTGGAGTGCTTTTCGAGCTTCGTCAGCCCACCGGGGAACAGGTTGACGGCGTCGCCATTGCCGCGGCGACGCCGATCCATCGCTTGCTCTGCCTGGAGCTGGATCTTCGCGTAGCGCTCGCCATCGGATTTCTCCTTGAACTTCCCGGGATAGTCGTAAAACTCCATCTCCGACCGAGTGTAATGCTCGGAGCCCTTGGCATCGCTGATCATCTGAGCGTTGGGCTTCTGATAATTGTAATCGTTAAGTTCGATCTTGCCGGTACGAAATCGTCGTTCCGATACCCATTCATAGACGTGCTGCTCGCCTCGCCGGTCGGCACCCGCGAGCGGGATGTAGGGAATCGTAGCAAGACCTTTGATCGGACTGTGCGACGATTTGGAGTCCGCCAACACCAGCGTGTGCTTGCCGCCCTCATGCTTGAAGAAGTAGTAGATGCCATGCTGCTCCATCAGCCGGCACACGAAGTTCATGTCGGTCTCGCGGTACTGAACGCAATATTCTAGCTTCGGACAAGAACCCTCTTCGGTCAGTTTGGATTCATAGTCGGTGAAGCCGCGTTCGTTGAAGACCTCTTTGATGATGTCGGGTGCCTTCTTGTCCTGAAAGATCCGGCAATCGGTGGTTCGCGACAACAGCCATAACCAGGGCCTCAGCACGATCCGGTAGCTGAAATAGTCGTTCTTCACCCCGAGCCATTGGGCCTCCGTCAGAATGCCGCTGAACTCGCGCTCCTTTTCATGCAGCTTTATGGTCAGCGTGCACTGCTGACCGATAGCGCGGTCGAAGTCGAGGTCGGCATCCTCACTGAGACACTCGATGCGATACTCGAACAGTTCGCTGAGACCTTCCGAGCCTTCGAATCCGGCAAAAACCAAAACGTCCTTGCCAAGAGGCGTCTTGAGTTCGCAGAGGCGGGTATCCTGAGTAAGCTGGCCCATGTGGGCTTAAACTCCCTCCTTCGATCGAATGACCCGCTGCAAAAAGCTGATCAGACGTTATGCAAGAACGACGGAAATCCTGCGCGCCACCGGCTGTGCCGGCAAGCCCGCCCCAGGGCTGGGCTTCCTGACGGTCCGCAACGGCCGTCAAAGAACCACCTCGGGCCATCAAGTAGTCGGCTCCAAGAGCTTGCCGGTTCACGCGAAAATGGCATGATCTTCGGGAATGAACCAAGGTCGGCAGGCATCTGACCCATAGGTATAGATTCGGATCATGCCCCCCGCGCGATCCCCTAGTCGCCACGGGCTCGGCAGCGGGGCCGTGATCGAGCAGATGGACGGCCCGCATATGCTTGATGTCGCCTCCCTGACGCAGCCCATTGCCGCTGACGATCCCTGCGGGCCGGATCTCGACGCCATCGGAGACGTCCAATATCTGAACTTCTTCGCAGGTGCGGAATCGCTGCTACCGATGTCTTTCTTCGAGGTCGTCAATGCCAACGGAGAGCGTGGACGCTTCGATCCAAAGGCAGTCGATTTTGCCGGCCAGTTTGCCGCCGCGCAGCCCATTCTGGCGCGTACCCGCGATCTACGTCTGAACCTGCTGCTGGCCAAGTTTTCAATCCTCAACCGCGATCTCGACGGCTTTCTCTGCTGCCTGAAGGCGACCAACCTGCTGCTGCGCGAACAGTGGGAAGCGGTGCATCCGAAGGGCGAGGACGGCGACTACGCACTTCGCGCCGTCACGGTCGAGGCAATCGACGTGTTCCCGACCGTGATCAACCCGCTCCAGTTCCTTCCCCTGATCGAGAACCGCAGACACGGCAACCTCAACTACCGTGCCTATCAAATCGCTCACGGCGAAATTCCCGCCGGCGACGCCGACGCAGACGGGCCTGATCTGGCAGCCATCGAGCGCATCGTCAGCGAGACAGATCTCGACACTCTCAAGGCAGCCAGCGGGCGGTGCTCTGCGGTTGCTGCTGAAATCGCGGGTATCAAGCAGACCTGGCACGAGAAGTTGAACGCGGGGCAACCGATCAGCCTCGACAGGCTCTCCGGCTTGGTTAACGGCATGGCTGCCTGGCTTGCGGGTCTTGTCGCGTCGCGCGATCCGGCCGCGATCGCCGCAACCGCGGAAGATGTCGGTCCTGTCGATACACAGGCGCCGTCAGACACGACCGGGGTGGTGACTTCATCCGCACAGGCATCTGCAGCGCTTGCAGCGGCGGCAGACTATTTTGCCCGAATGGAACCATCCAACCCGGCACTGTTGCTGGTGCGTCAAGCGCAGGAGATGGTCGGCAAGTCATTTATCGAAGTCATGCGGATGCTGGTGCCTGCGCACGTGGAGAGCGCTGCGATCAACATCGGGCGCAACAAGGTCTTCGACCTGCCGATCGAACGGATGGCGGAACTCGCCACGTCGCTCTCATCGACGGCCGAGAACCACACTCAAGATATTGTATTTTCAGTGGAAAGCAGAGCGCAAGCCTTGGGTCTGCTGGCGAAGGTGGCGTCGTTTTTCCGAACCGCAGAGCCGTCCAGCCCCGTCCCCTTTTTGGTAGATCGTGCGCGCGACCTCGCGCAACGAGATTTTCTCAGCCTTTTGGATGATGTTCTTCCTGAGGGAGTCCTTAAAACAATCGACGGATCGCATTGAACCCAGCTTTCGCTCGAGGGCACTAAATGGACACAAGGATGTTTGCCGACCGCAGCAACTTGAAGTCCCCTAGCCGATCTGCGTCGCGCAAATTCGACGTCTAAAGCGATTTCGTAGTGAGGGAACCATGGCTACAGATAGCGGTCAAAAATTCATTCGTCGAAATCGCGCACCACGCGTGCACATCACATACGAAGATCCTTACGACGCCGAGCGGCTGATCGAACTGCCGTTCGTCATGGGCGTCCTCTCCGACCTTTCCGGCAATAACCCGGGCGTCGAGAAGACCAAGGTCGAGGAGCGCAAATTCCTCGAGTTTGACATGGACAATTTCGACAGCCGCATGGCGGCAATCCAGCCCGGCGTGACGGCGCGTGTCGCCAATCGTCTCAGCGACGGATCAGACGAAAAACTTTCGGTCAATCTGCGCTTCAACAAGATGGCCGACTTCACTCCCGTGGCCGTCGCCCGCCAGGTGCCGGCTACAGCCAAGCTGCTCGAGGCGCGCGAACAACTTGCCAACCTGCTGCGCTACATGGATGGCAAGGTAGCCGCCGAGGACCAGCTGAAAAAACTTCTGGCCGATCCTCAACTGATGGCAGCGCTTCGGGAACGCGCGATCAGCCAGTCGACCGAACCTGGCACCGAGAGCTAAGGAAGGAACGGGGACCATGGCAAAAGAAGCTGTTCACAAAGAGAGCACCACCCAGGTCAAGACCGTCGAAGCTGACGAGTTTGCCACTCTGCTGAAGCAAAGCTTCAAACCGCGCACCGAGCGCGCAGCGACCGAGGTCGACAACGCGGTAACCACGCTCGTTCAAGAGGCATTGAAGGACTCGAGCGTCATCAAGTCGGACGTTCTCGATACCATCGAGGAGATGATCGCGCGGATCGACCAGAAGCTGACCGCGCAGATGAACGAGATCATTCACGCGCCCGAATTCCAGGCGATCGAAAGTACCTGGCGGGGTCTCCATTACCTCGTCTTCAACTCGGAGACCGACGCCAACCTCAAGATCCGGGTGATGAACGTCTCGAAGAACGAGCTGTATCGTAACCTGCGGCTTTATCCCGACGCGCGCTGGGACCAGAGCCCATTGTTCAAGCAGATCTACGAATATGAGTTCGGCCAGTTGGGCGGCGAGCCGTTCGGCTGCCTTATCGGCGACTACTATTTCAGCCACCTCCCCACCGACGTGCAGTTGCTGCGCGATCTCAGCAAGATCGCCGGCGCCGCACACGCCCCCTTCTTCAGCGGCGCCGAGCCGACGCTGATGGGGATGGACTCGTGGACCGAATTGTCCAACCCTCGCGATATCGGCAAGGTGTTCGACACACCGGAATATGCCGCATGGAAGGGACTGCGCGACCAGGACGACTCGCGTTATCTCGGCCTGTGCATGCCGCGCGCGCTGGGTCGCCTCCCCTACGGCGCGAAATCGGAGCCCGTGGAGGAGTTCGCCTTCGAGGAGGAGACAGACGGGCACACCGGCGACAAATACGGCTGGATCAACGCCGCCTATGCGATGGCGGTCAACATCAACCGCGCCTTCAAAGAGTTCGGCTGGTGCACGCGCATCCGCGGTGTGCAATCCGGCGGCGAGGTCATCAATCTGCCGACGCACACATTCCCGACCGACGACGGTGGCGTCGACCTGAAATGCCCGACCGAGATCGCCATCAGCGATCGCCGCGAGCACGAACTTGCAAAAGCGGGCCTCATCCCGCTGATCCATCGCAAGAACACCGACAAGGCCGCCTTCATCGGCGCCCAGTCGCTTTACAAGCCGAAGAAGTATTTCGGCGAGAAGGGCGTGGATGCAACCGCGTCCGACAACCTGTCGTCACGTCTGCCCTACATGTTCGCAGTGTCTCGCTTTGCGCACTATCTGAAGTGCATGGTTCGCGACAAAATCGGATCCATGAAGGAGAAGGATGAGCTGACGGTCTGGCTACAAACCTGGATCAACGAGTACGTTGATGCCAACCCAGCCCTATCGTCAGAAGCTCAGAAAGCGCGCAAGCCGCTGGCCGCTGCGAAGGTAGAGGTCATAGCAAACGAGGAGAACCCGGGATATTACAACGCGCGCTTCTTTCTTCGTCCGCACTTTCAATTGGAAGCGATGGATGTCGGCCTCAGTCTGGTTTCACGCCTGCCAGGTCCCAGCTCCTGACGCTGCAGCATCGTAACCGTACACACAGAAATTTGAGAGGACCATGCTATGGCTGTCGACATCTTCCTGAAACTCGATCCGATCAAGGGCGAGTCGCTGGACGACAAGCATAAAGACGAAATCGATATTTTGAGCTGGTCGTTTGGCGAGAGCCAGACCGGCACCTTCCACAGCGGATCGGGCGGCGGCGCCGGCAAGGTCAGCGTGCAGGATCTTCACTTCACGCACTTCGTTGACAAGGCCACGCCGGAGCTTTTCAAGGTCTGCGCAAACGGAAAGCATATTGACAGCGCGATCCTGACGGTCCGCAAGGCCGGCGAAAACCCGCTGGAATATCTCAAGATCGAGATGAAGCAGGTTCTCGTGACTAGCGTATCAACAGGCGGATCGCACGGCGAAGATCGGCTTACCGAAAACGTGAGTCTGAACTTCGCAAAGGTCAAGATGATCTACAAGACCCAGACGGAGAAGGGTGGCGCCGGAGCTTCGCCGACGTTTGGCTGGGATGTTCCTGCCAACAAGGAATGGGCCTGATTGTCGGCCCCTCGCCTGGCGCCGGTTGCGAATGGCGAACCGGCGCCAAGCGGTGCGACTTTTATCGCACCTCTCGTTCGGCCCGGTTGCGGGTCCGAAAGCCTGCTGGGCGACGTCAAGTCGGACACCAACGAGCGTCCCCCGAGATTGCATGCGAGTTGGACGTCATGGGGACCGTGAATGACCATTGCACCAAGGAAGGATCGGCTCTCTCCCCCATTGATGCTGGCATTTCGCTCAGCCCATGAAGCGCGCGACGCACGCAAGAAGCTCAATCTACGCGATGAGTCTGGCGAGCGGGTCATTGCAGGGCGGCGGAGCGCGGGCCGATTTCCAATCTCGGAAACGTTGCTCCGGCGCGAGGTCTCCCATGACCTCGAAACGCTCCTCAATACCATTGCCCTGGAATCGACCCTGGATCTGGACGGGCGCGATTGCGTCCGAACCTCAATCCTGAACTTTGGCTTCCCTGATATTGCCCACCGTTCGATCGATGAGGTCGCCGACGACGAGCTCACCGACGCGTTGCGCGCGACGCTCACGACTTATGAACCGAGGCTCGATCGCAACACCATCCGGGTCCGACGCGACGGCTCGGTCGGCCCCGAGCAACTCAAGCTGCGCTTCATCGTTCACGCCGACCTGAAAGCCGAACCGCTCAACGTCCCCGTGGAATTTGTCGCCGACGTCGACCTCGACAGCGGCGATATCCAGATCAACCGACTTTAGCATGAACCGCGAATTCCTGGATTTTTACAATCGTGAACTGTCACTGCTCTACGAGCAGGCCGGGGATTTCGCCGAAGAGTATCCCGGCATCGCAGAACGCCTCGGTGGGCTGATCCGGGATCGCTCAGATCCCATGATCACAGGATTGCTGGAAGGCGCCGCATTTCTCGCCGCTCGCGTTCAGCTCAAGCTCAAGCATGAGTTCCCGGAATTCACTGCAAACCTGCTCGAGCAACTGGTTCCGAATTACCTTGCCCCGACTCCGTCGGCCATGTTGGTCACGGCTCGCCCCCCCTATGCCGACCCAGCGCTACGCGATGGCAGGAAGATCGCGCGCGGCGCCTATTTCGATGCCGCCTATCGCGAGAGAGAACGAAGTCTTTCCTGCCGATTTCGACTTTGCCGCGATATCGTTCTTTGGCCATTTGACGTCACCGGCGCCGAATACTTCTCGACTGCAGGCGCGCTGCAGGCGCTCGGGATTCCCGTCGGCGGCGACGTCATCGCTGGGCTCAGGCTATCGTTGACCCACCGCACCGCGGCCCGGCTCGATGAGGAGCTGCCGGACGCAGAGGCTAGGGCCAAGCCGGAAACCTGGTTTGCAGGCTGCCGCACGAGCGAGCTTCCGATCTACCTTTCAGGCGCGGAATCCGACGCCATTGCGCTTTACGAGCAATTGATCTCGAATTGCAGGGGCGTCTACTTCCGGCATCTCGATGATTTCGGCGATCCGGTGGTGACTCGTGCGCCCCATGACTGCGTGCAGCAGATTGGTTTCGACGAAAACGAGTCGCTGTTTCCCAACGACAACCGGGTCTTTCGCGGCTCGGAGCTGCTGCGGGAATATTTCATGTTTCCACGCAAGTTCCTCGGCTTCAACCTGACGGGACTTCGCAGCGTGATACCACGGCTGCGCAGCAAATCGATCGATATCGTCTTCGCTTTCGATGAACACAATTCACGGCTTGCCGCCGCGGTACGGCCCGATACTTTCAGTCTCTATAGCGCGCCGGCGATCAACCTGTTCGAGAAGACGAGCGATCGCATCCCCGTCAAGTCGAATACGCACGAGTACCATGTCGTGCCCGATCGCAGCCGCTATCTGGAATACGAACCGCACCAGGTGCTCGAAGTCTACGCGCACTTTCCGGCTGACAAGGACAAGCGGCCGGTGCGCCCGCTGTATTCGGCCGCCGTCGACCGGACCAGCGGATCGGTCGAGGGGCTCTATTTCACCGTTCGACGGTTGCCCCGGCGCCGCACAGTGGGAGAAAAGACTTATGGCGCATCCTCGGACTACACCGGGACGGACATGTTCCTGTCTCTGCTGGAGCCCGGTGAACTAAGCGGCGAAGGTGCGGTCGCCGAACTCAGCGTCCGGGCGCTGTGCTCCAACCGGCATCTCACGGAACACTTGCCGGTCGGCCAGGGGGGCGCCGACTTCCGCCTGCTGGACGATACTTCCCTTGATCTGATGTGCGTCGCTGGTCCCACCCGACCACGCGAGCCGATCGTGGCGCAGATGCGCAGCCGCAGCGAGATCGCGAACAGCGGAATCGTCAGCTGGCGGCTGATCAACATGCTGAGCCTGAACTATCTTGGCCTCGTCGAGCGCGGTGGCGGCAAGAACGCCGGAGCCCTGCGCGAAATGCTGTCCTTGTTCGCCGACCAGTTCGACGACGCCACGGAACGCAAGATCCGCGGCGTGCGCAGCATAGAAAGCCGGCCTGTCGTACGGCGGGTGCGCGAGCGCACCGGCAGCGGCGCAGCACGCGGCCTGGAGATTACTATCACCCTCGACGAGAAGGCATTCGAGGGCAGCGGCGTGTTCTTGCTCGGAGCCGTGCTGGAGCGCTTCTTCGCCGACTATTCGGGCTTCAATACCTTCACACAGACGGTCGTCTCGACGCCGGAACGCGGCGAGATCATGCGTTGGCCGCCGCGCATGGGCACGCGGAGACCTCTATGACGCTGATCGACCAGATGAAGGCGGAGCCCTGGCGGTTCGATTTCTTCAACACGCTGCGCCAGCTCGAGCGCGCCAACTCCGATCGACCGCGGATCGGTGACAGTGCTGCGCGCCGCGAGGAGTATATCGACCTCGGCCAAGTGCCTTATCTGGAGTTCCCCGCCTCCAACCTTGCGGCCGTCGACGACCTGGGTGGCCGGATCAGGATACTCGTCAAATTTCTCGGTCTCCTGGGGCCGCAGGGCGCGCTGCCGCTTGCCACCACCGACGAAAGCCTCAGTTGGTGGCTGATGCGGGATGACGCCTTCCCGCGCTTTCTCGATCTGCTCAACGGACGCTTTCTGCAACTCTTCTTTCGCGCCTGGGCCGATGCGCGGCCGATCGCTCAGCACGACCGTCCGGCGGATGATCGCTTCATCGCCTATGTAGGCTCCTTCGCCGGCCTCGGCTCCGACGTTTTGGCCGATCGAGACACCGTACCGGACATGGCGAAGCTCAGCTTTGCCGGACTGATCTCCCCCAGAGCGAAGTGTGCGTCACGGTTGACGCGGTTCCTGCAGGGGCTGTTCGACGTCAAGGTCGAGATCGACGAATTTGTCGGCACCTGGCTGTCATTCGACCCAAGTCATTGCAGCCGGCTCGGCGGAACCCATGCCAGTCTCGGCCGGGACGCGCTTCTGGGCTCACGCGTATTCAGCGTCGAGGACAAGATCAGGGTGCGAGTCTTCGTCAAGAATTTCACCCAGTACGAACAGTTCTTGCCGACCGAAGCGCGCAACCTGTCGGAGCCTCTGGCGGACGCCGTATTCTTCTATATCGGCGACGAATTGGAATGGGAGGTGGAGCTCGCCATTCCGGCGGGAGAGGTCGTTCCGGTCAGGCTCGGACAGAGCGGACGACTTGGATGGACCACCTGGATCTCGCCGAACTGGACTTCCACGGAAGAATATCGCCGCGATGCCCGCTTTCAGCTCGGCGAGCGCTTGAGCGCCCGTCGGGCCGCCGCAGGCGATGCCCCGGCGATTTGAACCTATCCGTAGCGCCGATTGCCTAAAGCTATGGGATTCGATGAAATTTCCGCTTGATGCCAGGCATCCGCGGATGGATTAAGCAGGAGGATCCGCCGTGACCGACATCAGCATTGAGGCTGTAACGGGCAAGCTGAACCGGGCCGGCTATGATGCCTTCATACAGGCCCTGCGTCACGCGAAGAGCGCCGGCAATCGCAACGTCGAGCTAGCGCACTGGCTGTTTCATATCCTGCAGCAGGAACGCAACGATCTCAGCCTCTCGGTCGATCATTACAAGCTCGACCGGGCACGCTTGTTGTCGGACCTTGCCGGCGTGATCAATGGCTTTCGTAAGAACGAAACCGACATGCCGGGCGTCGCCAATCCGGTCATCGATCTGCTCGATCGGGGCTGGCATTATGCCACGCTGTTCTTTGGCGAAACCCAGATCCGCACCGGTCATCTGCTTGTGGCGGGCCTGAAATCGAACGATATTCGTCGCACGCTGAACAACCTCTCGCAGGAATTCGCCAAGGTCAACGTCGACGCACTCGCCGCGGAGCGCCGCAACGTCTGGGCCGGCTCCGACGAGGAAACCATGCGGCCGATGGACGGTTCGGGCCTGGTCGGTGCAGGCACGGAAGGCGCGGCCCAAGCGGGTCCCAAGGGGACGACGCCGCTCGACCGGTTCTCTCAGGATCTCACCGCCAAGGCCAAATCGGGCGAGATGGATCCGATCCTTGGCCGGGACGAAGAAATCCGCCAGCTGATCGACGTGTTGATGCGACGGCGGCAGAACAATCCAATTCTTACCGGCGAGGCTGGCGTCGGCAAGACCGCAGTTGTCGAGGGATTCGCCCAGCGAATCGCCGCCGGCGACGTGCCGCCACCGCTCCGCGGTGTAAGGCTTTGTGCGCTCGATATCGGCCTGATGCAGGCCGGTGCTTCCATGAAGGGTGAGTTTGAGCAGCGCTTGCGCTCGGTGATCGACGAGGTCCAGAGCTCACCCACCCCCATCATACTGTTCATCGATGAAGCCCACACATTGATCGGCGCCGGCGGCGCGGCCGGCACCGGTGATGCGGCCAATCTCCTGAAACCTCCTCTCGCCCGTGGCACGCTGCGCACGATCGCCGCCACCACATGGGCAGAATATCGCCAGTATATCGAGAAAGATCCCGCGCTCACACGACGCTTCCAGCCGATCCAGATCGATGAGCCGGAAGTGGAGACCTGCTGCGTCATGCTGCGCGGACTTCTCGGTCCGATGGAAAAGCACCACGGGGTTCGCATCTCCGATGCTGCCATCGTCGCAGCGGTCAACTTGTCCCACCGCTACATTCCTTCACGGCAGCTGCCGGACAAGGCGGTCAGCCTGCTTGACACCGCCTCGGCACGCGTGGCCATCAGCCAGAGCGCGACGCCAGCCCTGATCGAGGATGCACGCGTTGCGATTACCGCTCGTGAAGCGGAGAGATCGGCACTCGTCAGCGACAGTGATCTTGGGATTGAGGGCGACGAGCGCATCGTAGTGATCGACAACGACATTGCAGCACTGAAGGACAAGCTGACGAACCTCGAAGCCGATTGGGCCAAAGAGCAGGCGCTCGTCAAGGACATCCGCAGCATTCGAGAGATCCTGTCCGAACCCAAGGAAGGCGACGATCCGGCTGCCAGGCGCGCGGAGCTGCGCGGCAAGTTCGACACACTTGAGAGCATCAATCCGGAAAAGCGGATGGTCTATGCCCATGTAGACCAGCAATCGGTGGCGTCCGTTGTTTCTGATTGGACCGGCATCCCGGTCGGCCGGATGATGCGCGACGAGATCGAAACCGTGCTGAAACTACCGGAGATCCTCAACCGCCGCGTCGTCGGCCAGTCTCATGGGCTGACGATGATCGCCAAGCGAATCGAGACCAGCCGCGCCAAACTGGACAACCCGTCGAAGCCGATCGGCGTGTTCATGCTGGCTGGTCCATCCGGCGTGGGCAAAACCGAAACCGCGCTGGCGCTTGCCGAGACCCTTTACGGCGGCGAGCAGAACATGATCACGATCAACATGTCGGAGTTCCAGGAAGCGCACACCGTCTCGACCTTGAAGGGTGCACCTCCCGGCTATGTCGGCTACGGCGAAGGTGGGCGCCTCACGGAGGCTGTCCGGCGCAAGCCCTACAGCGTCATCCTGCTCGACGAGGTGGAGAAAGCTCATCCCGACGTCCACGAGATCTTCTTCCAGGTGTTCGACAAGGGAACCATGGAAGACGGCAACGGGCGGCGGATCGACTTCAAGAACACCTTGATCATCCTTACCACCAACGTCGGCACCGATCTGATCATGGGTCTCGCGCGCGATCCAAAGTATCGCAGCGAGCCGGAAGAGCTCGCCAAGATGCTGAGGCCGGAATTGCTGAAGGTGTTTCCTGCAGCGCTGCTCGGACGCATCGTCTCGATACCGTACTTCCCGCTATCCGACGAGATGCTCGCCGGGATCGTTCGGTTGCAGCTCGACCGGATCGGACGACGCCTCCGCGACAATCATAACGCGTCCTTCGACTACGATGACGCGGTCGTGGAGCACATAGTGTCACGTTGCAACGACCCGGATTCCGGCGGGCGAATGATTGACAACATCATCACCAACACCCTGCTCCCGGAGCTGTCGCGCGAGTTCCTTAGCAAATCGCTTGCCAAGGAAGAAATCAAGAAGGCGCGGGTCTCGATCGAGAACGATAAGTTCGCATATTCGTGGAATTGAGGACGATGAACATTCAAACCGAGCATCGCCACCCGAACGCTGGTCCCACGCCATACGACGAGGTCTACTACCCTGGCCACGTCTACGGGCTCACTCATCCGAACCATCTTGCTACCATTGCCGCCGTTTACGGCATGCAGTCAGCGCCGGTCGAGCGTTGCCGGGTGCTGGAGCTTGGCTGCGGCGTTGGCGGCAACCTGTTGCCGATGGCCTTTCAATATCCAAGCAGCGAATTCGTCGGTGTCGACCTGAGCGGCGTGACGATCGAGCGCGGCCAGCGAAATATCGCCACATTGGGCCTGAGCAACATCAAGCTCCTCCACTGCGACATCATGAATGTCGACACAGGCTTCGGGGAGTTCGACTACATCTTGGCGCACGGCGTGTATTCCTGGGTACCGCCGGCGGTGCGCGAGAAGATGATGATGATCTTCAAGCAGAACCTGGCTCCGCGCGGGGTCTGCTACGTCAGCTACAATGCGCACCCGTTCTCGCATCTTCGCGACATGGTCCGCGACATGATGCGGTATCACACCCGCCGTCTCACCGGCATGAAGGAGAAGGTCGGACAGGCCCGCGCGATCCTGAAGTTCCTGAGCGACGGCTCGAAGGCCAACTCGGTGCACGGCGCAGTCATGCGCGACCAGTACAACCGCGTCCTTAAATCCCCCGACGAGTTACTGTTTCACGACGATCTCGATGATGGCGCCGAGGCGTTCCTGCTGCATGAGGTGGCCGAGGACGCAAGCCGCCATGGCCTGCAATATCTGGGCGACGCTGATTTTTCACGACGCTATCTTGCCGGCTATTCCGAGGAGGTTCGCGCAACGTTGCAGCGCTTCCCGGAGAGCGAGTTCATGGCACGCGATCAATATCAGGACTTCATCGACGGCAACGGCTTTCGGCGCACCTTGCTCTGCCACGACAGCATTTCGCTATCCCGCCAGATCGACCTCGATTTCGTCACCAGGTTCCATTTGCTGAGCACGACCAACCCGGTCGACCCCGACGCCTGCGTGACCGACGATTCCGCGATGGAATTCGAGAACCAGGACGGCAGCAGGGTCACGGTGACCAATCCGCTCTTGAAGGCCGCGTATCTATGTCTGGGCCGGGCCTGGCCGCGAGCACTTTCATTCGACGAGCTGCTCGATGGGGCCCGCGCGCTGCTGGGCGACCGGCAGGCAGATGATGACCAAAGGGTGTTGACTGAGGCGATGTTCATCCTGGCTTGCAGCGGCGAAGTTTCGTTCCTGCTGTCGCGTCCCTTTCTGTTGAAGGAAGCTACCGTGCATCCGCAGGCGAGCCTGCTCGCGCGAAGACAAGCGCAAACAGGTCCGCTCGTCACCAACCTCCTCCACCAAACGGTGCAGTTGGAGGACGACCGGACCAGGGATTTCCTGCAATTGCTCGACGGAGCGCGGACCATCGACCAGATCACGGCCGAAATGACCGAAAAATTCGGCCCGACCATCCGGATAGACCAGAAGGATAGTGCCGGGCAGCCTGCCGAGCCGTTATTGCTGTCGACGCGAGAAAGCGTTCAACGCTCGCTTGCAATGGTCGGCAAGCTGGGCCTGCTGGTCGCGTGACGCGCTAAAGTGCGTCGGCTCCGTTGGCATGAACGGCAGGAGTTGGAAGCTCCTGCCATTTCCTGCAACGGATGCGGCCCGGCACTCTAGCCGTCGTGGGTATATTGCTGGCCGAGGAGCCATCCCGTGAGAATACCTCCGGGTCCGCTGGCATAGACCGGATCAAGGCCAACACCTGCGCGCAGCATCTTCCATTCATGCTCGCCGACCCAGGGAATCCCGGGATCGCCCTTCTGATACTGGGACAGCAGCGTTCGGGCGACCTCTGCGGCATTGGCGTAGATCGGCCCGTTGGCCCAGCGAGGGCGGGGCAGGCCTGTCATGCGGCAATAGAGCGCCGTGCAGACGTAGGCAGACGCCTCTTCGGCATTGGCATCAAGGCCTGTACGCAACAGATCGTATGCCGCATGCAGGCTCTCGTGGACGACATAGGCCTCGTCCAGCCGCCCCGTCGCCGACACGACCTCCAGCGTGTTCGCCGCAACCGCTGTGCCGTCCGCCCTGGTTCTCGCGACATCGTTGTATTGTGCAGCAACGCCTGCCGCGAGATCCGTCGGAGGTCTGACGGTGACCTGCCCCAACCGGATCGCGCGGGCGACGTGATGGAACGTTTGCGGCGCAATCGTCACGTGGCTGCCGCGGATCGGAAACCGGAAGCGCATGCGTGCGACTGCCGGGCCATTGAGTACGTCCAACACCCTGCCCCGCAGTGACATTTGATCGTCCTCGTTGTTTGCACTACCCCATGGATAATGGTCGCCGTTTCCGATCAGCAGGTTCAAACAGTCATTGCACTGGCGCGACAGGAATTCGAGTGACCTGGGCCGGGCGGCAGCTTGGTCGAACGAGCCGGCATTGAACCCGAACCCGTCCGGGTGAGACCAATTTGGGGCGAGGATTGCCTCGGAGTGCGCCCCATGACGACGACCGATCCGACGACGACCGACACTTACCGGAAGATCGCGGCGCGACTGACCATGCTGCGGCCGCAGATCGACTTGAAGAATTATTTTGCCGGCCCCAACCCGGATGTGCGCCTTTATGACGAGAAGCCCTACATCCGACACCAGCTCGAGAAGTATGGTGTCGCTGCCGCGACGACCACGCTCGACGGCGTCACCTTCCTGCCCAAGGACTGGGAAGAGCTGATCAAGAAGCTGCGCATTGCCAAGACGACGGACGGATTCGACGCCTTCGCCGAAGGGCAAAGCCCGGAGAAAGCGTCGCATTGGGCCCTCGATCTGTCGATGGCGGCAACGATCGGCAAGGGGTTTCGGGAGATCTGGCGCCCAAAGCTGTCGGACAGGCCGCTCTCAACGCGGGATCTCCCGGGCCGCCACGGCTTCGGGCTCGGGCGCGACCGCGGACAATGGAGCGACGCCTACAGCTCGCAATTCGGCAAAGACCCGCAGCCCCAGGACATCACCTCGTTGCATTTCGCCGTAGCACCTGATCGGGTGAACGTGCACATCGACGAAACGGGCTTCGTATTCGAGGGCGTGGACGGCGCCCTTACGGTCGGGCCGAACTTCGTGCATCACGCCGGCAATGAGCTGTTCTGGAAGAGCAACAAGCATATACCGCAATGGGCCGCGGAGCACATCGATCTGATCCTGCCGAACAGCGCGAACGACTTTTCGCGCGTGGGCATTTCGGTCGACATGTACCAGCGCAAAGACTTACGCGTTACGGTCACCGGCTCCTGCGGACTTTTCGGCGGGTTCGAGTGCTCCGGAACCGTGAGCATCAGCGGCACGCATGACCTGCTCGGCTCGAAGTCAAAAGGCCGGCGCTAAAGCGGATATCGCTGGTGCGACATTGCTCCGTGTCTACGCCTCCAACCGACGAATGAGGCACTTCGATTTGCCACTGCCAGTTGGTGACCAGAATGAATGGGACCATCGAACCGCCTCGAGGTAGCGGCGACGAATAAAAGTATTGGTGGCGAGAACGCGTAGTTCCGCAGGAATTAGCGGGGGGAGGTCTTACATTGCCGAACCAGGAAAGGCCCTTGAAGCCTGTCGTCGAAAGCTACGTACCGCCCGCAGGAATCCGGCATGCGGTGACGGCAGGCGAGACCTGGATATCCCTTGCCAAGCGGATCGGCATCGACCCCTGGGACCTCATCGAGTTCAATTTTCCGGGCATAAAGCTCGTCAAGCAGCGCGATTTCCAACAAGCCACACGGCAGGTGAACTGGTACCTGGCCGAGTATGTAGGCAGCCGCGCGATGTCGCCCGATCGCCAGAATTTCGCGTTTTCCTCCGGTACGACCGGCGGCAGAGGTGGATGGCGAGGGGGATTCATCTATCTGCCGCCAGGTACGCCGCCTCCCCCGCCGATTGCGCCCACTCCACCGGTTGCGCCCACTCCAGCGGCTCCGACCCCGCCGGAATGTGAAGGAAGCCGACCCGACTTCGCGCGCGTGCTGGACGTGAGCGAACGGGATTTCGCGCGCAACGTTTTTGGCCCGACGCTGCCGCCGTGGGAGACAATTGCGATTACCAATGGCCTGGGAGCAGGCGGAAGACCGTGGACGAACGATGGACCGTTCTTCAGGGGGAGCAATCCCATGGTGCCGAGCATGCGGTATGCCATCAATCTTGGCAGTGTCGCGTTCAGTAACCTGGCATCGCCCAGCCCCACCTTCGGTCTCTTGTGCGACGACTTCGGTCGCATTTGCGACCTCTTCGTGCACGAAATGACCCATGTGTGGCAGGCGTTCAACGATTCAAACTGGACGATGGCGCGCTCCTTCTGGGCGCAGACAATCGGTTCCGGCTACGAGTACACGCCGGGCGATTCCTGGGAATCCTACAACGTCGAGCAACAAGCACACATCGTTGAAGATTGGCACAAATACAAAATCAGCTCTCCGATGCTTGCCGAGGAGCGCTATCCGTACGTCCGGCTCGTGATCCGCTCTGGACGCCTCACTTTTCCTCGCGGGCTGGATCTTGTGGCATTGAAAAAGGACCTTCAAGATCTGCGCGCAAGGCACCTGGACTAGAATCCACTGCAAGGGAGCGGCCGGGAGTCCACTCAAATGACGCACCAAGACGCCGAGAATTCGACGCGGTGCGGTCGTGAATTCTTCCTCTCAAGAGTATCTTTCCGATTTTTCCAGCGTGCTGGTCAGCTTCGCAGCGCAAGCACACGGAGAAGAATTGCGCGGCCGCCATGCGACAGGCGATCGTGAAACAGTTCGGAGAGCCGGTCTCCACGCTTCCGCACCGAAAACCTCTTCTGGAGTTCATGGGCGCGAGACAGCGAGCAATAGAGAAAATCACGACGTAGCCGGCGCAGTCGGCTGCCATAGCCTCTGACATCGGCGCTCGCGTAAGCCTCCATCAGGGTGCGCACCAAATAGTCATCGCTCGGATCAACATAAGTTTCGTGGGAAACGCTCGATGATCGCATGGACACGGGTTCATCGCTCGACAGAAACAAGTTCCTGCGGGTCAGCCCATCCGATACGCCCGTCGCTTCTTTGGTGAACTTTCCATAGTTCACAAAAGGCAGCGCTGCGAGCTGCCGGCGCAGATTTTCGAGCGTCGCCGACGGGATCCGGACGCCGTTGCCCGCGCTGGTGTCGAGCTTATTGGCGCGCACCGTGGCGTAGAGGTCGCCCCAGAATTTGTCCCAGGGGGCGGTGCCGTTGCGGTTAGACGACGGATTCTTGCGAACACTATATGTGGTTTGAGTGAGGTAGGCCGCCAGTTCGCCCATGTGGCGCGTAACAGCGCCGTCAGGATCATAGACGTCGATCATGGCATGGACGCACTCATGCAGGAGCAGCGCCCGATCGCTATCATTTGCGGGCGGCGACTTCTTCTGCGTCAACAAAACATCCGTAACCTGATCGTAGAAGGCGAGATCCTGAGTGCCGCCCTTCACCAATATATTGCCGGCACGAATGTGATCGCGAACCGTCGTCAAGTATTCGCCCTTGATATGGATCTTGTCGACGTAGAACTCGATGCCAAGCGCGACCGAGTCACTGAGTGTGTCCAGGACGTCGCCTTCGGTCAGTGGCATCACCTATCTCCCTTGCGTGGTCGAGCAATAGTGGTCCGGCTGGGCCCCGCAAACGCTGAAACGCTGTACTGCACGATTAGGAGCCGCCCGCCCCTCCGTTCGCGTTGGAATGTGGCTAGATCGTCCCGCCGCCGCCGGCGAAGATTTCGACGACCACAGCGCGATTGGCGGCCCTGTTCATCACGGTCGTGTTGTCCTTCAGATACTCATAGTGTGAAGCGGGCTTGACGGAGAAGACGCGCGAGCGGGCGCTTGGGCCGAACAGATGAAAGACGTTCTTGGCCCGGCCCGTGCGCAGGAAGATGTTGTTCCGTTCGCCGCCGGTGCTGTCGCTGTATCCGACGATCTGGAACTGCAACGACTTGTCGCTCTCGAATCGGATGAGCTGTGCTGCCAACAGCGGATCGCGCTTGGCGATGTTCTTGAGATGCCGCCAGTCGACGCCGAAATCCCAGATGATGAGATATTGGCAGATGCCGGCCGGCGGGACCAGACTGACGTCCACACCGAGATGGCCGACCTCGGTGCGGGACGTCGCGACTTCATTGGCCACGTAGGGAAAGACATCGGCGCTGTGAACCTTGGCAAGCGGCGAGCACTGCGGTTGCGTCGCCATATTCGGCATCTGTTCCACCGGGCCCGGCGGGGTGTATTGCGGCAGTGGCTGCGGCGCGCGTCCCATGGCAATTTCTCCCGTTGCTGGCGTGGCCTGCCCAAAGCTGAGCGCTGGAGGGAGCGTCGGCTCCCACCACGGCTATGACTAGTAGTGACGTGAGCGGTCGGGGAAGTTCAAAGGCGAGGTGCGAGCGCCCTCAACAGGGCCATTAGCGGACATTGATTGGCCTTCCGCGCTCTCCGGAAAGCGGAGTAGGCTACGCTTATTGTCGTCCGTGCCCAATTTTTGCGGAGGGACTGGCCATGAAACTTCGCCGCCGAAATTTTCTGCATCTCGCCGCGGGGGCCGGCCAGATGGTGTTTCCGGGGCCGAACGAGGCTCTCATTTCTGCGCGCAAGATTTCGCGTTGACGAACCGAACTAAGACAGGAGAACCAGACATGGCCGCCTTTCAAGAGGTTTTCCGGCGCTCCGGCATCGATGAGCGCCGCAGCCCGCCGGGCATGGTGGTGCCGTTCGGCGGCTCCAACATCGTGGCGCTGATCGATCCCGGAAGAAAGCTCAAAGTCGATCCTAACGCCCATGCCCTCGGGATCAAGGAGATCGATGGCGCCGATACCCTTAGACGCGTCATGCAGGCCAGAGACACCTTTTCCAAACCCGATATCGATCCGCAGCTCAGGGCGGCGTCGCTTCCCGCCACCTTCAATGGCGATGCACGGTTTTTCGAAATCAATGGCCGGATTAAGCCGATTGGCTTTCCCGGCCTGGAGGTGGTGGCCCGGTCGGCCGGCCGGAAGATCGAAGCCAAGCTCCATGTTGTCGTGCTGCCGGAAATCAAGATCAAGGTGGCGTTCCGCAATGTCATGGTTCCGGGGAGTGGCGGCGCTCCGGCGTTTCACGCCAAGAAGCCCTGCAACGAGCAAGATGAATTGCTGACGATGAACAATATATGGAGACCGCAGGCCAACATCCGCTTCGAGCGGGTGCCAAGCGACTGGCTGGTCATCGACGACTCGCAGGCTGCCATCAAACAGGAGCTCGCCAATGCGACTGGCATGAAGGATGCGAGCCTAGCGATCTTTCCCGATGTGATCGACGTCGAAAAACTGAAGGGCTTCTTCGTCAAACACAAAGTTCAGGGCGCCCATCTAACCATTTTCTGCGTCGATAAGGTTTGGTCCAATGGCGGCCCCGCCAATGGCTCGTTTGCTCGAGGCCTGGACCTTGCCCTCATCAGCTCGCAACGCGGGCCCAACACATCTGCCCATGAATCCGGCCATTTTCTCGGCTACTACTCGAAGAGCGCGACCAAACCTTGGGACAGCCAAGGCCACACGCTGGAGACCGATCCGAAAACCGGAAAAGAAAACAGGGCGGAAGACATCAAGATGCTGATGCGCGGGGGAGGCGCCGGGTGGAAAATTCCGTTTAATCTCGTCAAGGAGTTCCGCGACTTCCCCGGCTAGCATCCGAAGATCAGACAGAAGCTGGAAATCACTCCAGACGTTGAATCTCGCCTTTGGGTCAAAAGCTGCCCCGACGGCTCCGAAACGCCACTTCCGGTCTTCCCCCAAAGGGATCGTGGGGTTTGACTTCGTGACGGCGTTTGGCATCTCGCACCTGCATCCTGGCCCGACCAAGGACAGGGTCAGGTGGCGCGACTATGACGCGATCGCCGTCATTCATCTTGGAGAGGAATGTCATCGCTGGGATGGGTCTGCTGCTTGATCACTTGACGCCCCCACGGGACATCGGGACGAGCACCACTGCGAGAGCAGCAACTTTCAACAAGTCAGGTATCAAACATCCAAGCGTGGGCAACGGACAGGTTACATGGTCGGCTCTGACTCAAAAAATTCATCGCCTCGCGATTGCGGCTGAGCCTAACAACCGAATAAACTAAAGGCCGGCCGGCCACCAGAAAGGGAGTCAGGCATGGACGTGCCGAGCTCTGACAAGGACGTTCAAAGCACGCCCGACGTGCCGAGTAACGGACCGGCGAAAGCCGCGCGCAACCCGACACGCACGCCCTCTATCATCGTCGGTGTCGTTGCGGCTGCTGTCGTCGGGCTTTCCGTCTTCTATCTGTTGCGCCCGGAGCCCTTGCTGGTTCAGGGCGAGGTCGATGCAACGCGGCTCGATATCGCGGCGCGCGTGGACGGACGGGTTGGCAAGATTCCCGTCGAGCGCGGCCAGAACGTGGCTGCGGGCGCAGTGCTGGTCCAGATCGACAATCCAGAGACGCTGGCCAAGCACGAGCAGATGAAGGCGGCCAAGGCTGTCGCGGACGCGCAGCTTGCCAACGTGCTCGTCGGAACGCGCGTGGAAGTGATCGCGGCACGGAACGCGGAAATGGAGCGGGCGCAAGCGGCGCTGGTGCTGGCACAGAAGACGTTTGACCGTACACACACCTTGACCGAGCAAGGCAACGCGCCGCAGGCCCGCCTCGACCAGGTAACCGATGCGCTGCACGAAAGCGAGCGCGCCGTCGACCAGGCCAAATCGGCCTATGAGCAGGCGGTCAATGGCTACACCAAGGAGGAGCGGGCCATTGCCAAGACCAATGTCGAAAAGGCCAGTGCCGATATCCAGAGCGTTCAATCGATCATCGACCAGCTCGTGGTTTATGCGCCCGTAGCCTCACAGATCTATCAGCGCAACGTGGAGCCTGGCGAATATGTATCGCCGGGCGTCCCGCTCATCACCTTGATCAATCTGGCCGACCTCTGGGTGCATTTCGATCTGCGCGAGGATCTCGTCAAAGGCCTGAAGGTCGGCGATCGCTTCGATGTCCGCATTCCGGCCCTCGGCGACCGCTCCGTCGCGGTCGAGGTCAAGCTGATCGCGACCAAGGGGGAATATGCGAGCTGGCGGGCCACGCGTGCCTCCGGCGATTTCGACCTGCGGACGTTTTCGATCCGCGCCTATCCGGTGCAACCGATGCCCGAGCTGCGGCCGGGGATGAGCGCCTATCTCGACTGGCGGTCGCGGCAATGATGGCGGCCTCCAAGCCGGGGTTCTGGATGGTTGTGCGGCGCGAATGCCGCTGGCTGATCCATGATCGCGTGGCGCTGCTGCTGATTCTCGGCGTCCCGCTGTTCGCTTTCGTGGTGCTCACGACGGTGTTCAGCCATCCGGTCATTCGCGGGTTAGGCGTGACTGTCGTCGACGAGGACAAGTCGGACGCCTCGCGCGCCCTGGTGGAATACATTGCGGCGTCGCCAAGCCTGAAGATCGTCGACCGCTCCGGCACACTGTCCACGGCCGTGCAGAATATACGCTCCGGCAAGTCGATCTCGGCCGTCTATATCCCGCCGAACTTCGACCGCGACCTGAAGGCCGCGCGCCGCCCGCAGATCGTCGGATTTTATAACCAGCAGTTTTTGACTCCGTCCGGGATCGCATCCTCGGGTCTGAGCGATTCTCTTTCCGCCGCGGCGACCGTGGCCGCTCCCGCCAGTCGCGCGGCACCTGCCCCAACAACCCTGGGAGCGCTCAAGGCGGAGACCATCGCGCTCGTCAATCCGCAGAAGAACTACGCGCAGTTTCTGCTACGCGCGCTGCTGCCGACCATCATCCATGTGGTGATTACTCTCGCCGCCGGCTATTCCGTCGGCTCCGAATTCCGCCGCCGCGACGCCCGGGCCTGGCTCGAAAGCGCCGGCGGTGATCCGCTTGTCGCGCTGGCCGGCAAGCTCGCGCCGCTGTTCTGCATCTTCGTCCTGATCATGCTGGCCGAGCCGCTGTTCCTGGAAGGCGTGCTGGAAATCCCCTTCAAGGGCGATCTGCCCTTGATGATCGCCGCGGCCTCGCTGCTGATCATCGGTTATCTGTCGCTCGGCGCCCTGCTTCAGCTTCTGGTCGGCGATCTCGCCACCGGACTCGGGCTTGCGGGCCTGATCGCCTCACCCGCATTCGGCTATGCCGGCGTCGGCTTTCCCACCATCGGCATGAATGCCTTTGCGCAGACATGGAGCGCGATCCTGCCGCTGCGCTGGTACATGGCCGTCCTGCTGGGACAAGCCGCGCGGGGATTGCCGGTCGCGGATTCCGCCCTTCCCTTCGCGGCGCTTGCGGGCCTGGCGTTGCTCTTTGCCGGCCTGGTATGGCTGCGCATGGCGAACGTCACCCGCAAGGGCTGGTTTGCGACGGCGCGGCCTGCCGAGCCATCCGAGGCCAGCGACACGCCGCGCGGCGTCGGTGGCGCCTTCGTGGCGGAGTGGCGGCGCGTGCTGGGAACGCGAAGCGCCCTCACTCTGCTATTTGTCGCTCCGCTGGTCTACGGCATCTACTATCCCCAACCCTATCTGAACCAGATCCTTCGCAAGCTTCCGATTGCGGTCGTCGACAACGATCTCAGCGATCTCAGCCGGCAGATCGTCGAGACGCTGGATGCGAGCGGCGCATTGAGCGTGACGGTTCGCTCCCGAACGCTCGCCGAGGCGCACACCGCGATCGATCGCGGGCAGGCCTTTGCCGTCGTCGAGATTCCGCCCAACACCGAGCGCGACGTGCTCAAGGGCATCACCGCCCACATCCCCGTCTATGCGGACGCAACCTATCTGTTCATCTTCAGAACGAGCGCCAGCGGGTTGGCCACCGCCATCGGAACCTTGACGTCCGAGCTCGTTTCGCGCGGCGCGCGCTCGGATGGCAGCCTCGTCAAGGCGAAGCTCGCGGCGTCGAGCCCGGCCGATGTGCTGCTGCAGCCGATCTTCAACCCGGTGGGCGGCTATGCGAGCTACATCGTTCCAGCGGCGTTCATCCTGATCCTGCAGCAGACCCTGCTGATCGGCGCGGCGATGTTGACCGGCACTGCGCTCGCGAGCGGAGGCGCAGCCTTTGCCGGCGTGCTCGGCCGCGGCATCGCGCATCTGACCGTCTACCTTCCTGCGCTCGCGCTCTATGTCATCGTGCTGCCTCGCATCTACGGCTTTTCGACGCTCGGCCATCTTCCGCGGGTTCTCGCGCTCGCGAGCGTCTTTCTGCTGGCGACGAGCTTCATGGGTCAGGCCGTCGGGGCCTGGTTCACGCGGCCGGAGAATGCAACCATTCTGCTGCTGGCAACGAGCCTGCCGCAGTTCTTCATGGCCGGCTTCGCGTGGCCGCGCGAAGCGATCCCGGATGTGGCCCTTGCGTTCGGCCGGTTGTTCCCCGCCGACTCCGCGATCGACGGCCTCGTGCGCATCAACCAGCTAGGGGCCGGCATCTGGGAGGTTGCCCATGACTGGCTCACTCTCTGGTGCCTGGCGCTCGGCTATTTCGCGCTCGCGGTGATCTCGGCATTTGCCGTCAGGAGGAGACAGCGACATGCCCAACCTTAGACCTGCCGCCTTCATCGCCATTCCACTCGCACTCGTCGCGGCGGGGGTGCTGATCTATGTCATCCGCCATTGGGCGCCGCCCGCGGCCATCGTCGGCGTCGTGCGCGCGACCGAGGTCAGGGTCGAGCCGGAGGTCAACGGCCAGCTGGTCTCGATCGCGGTCGCGAAGGGTGCCTCCGTGAAGCAAGGCGACGTCGTGGCGCAGCTCTCGGCGGTGGAGCTGACGGCGCAGGCGGACCAGGCACGTGCCGCGCTCGCCTCCGCCGTCGCAAGCCGCAACAATGTCTATGCCGGCGTGCGCCGCGAACAGGTCGATTCCCTGAAGGCCGCGATCGCCAGGGCCGGCGCCCGCCTCGACTACGTGCAGGCCCAACTCACGCGGACTAGCACGCTCGCACGGCAGAGTTTCGAGTCGCAGCAGGCGCTGGACCAGGCCGAGAATGACGTGGCGGCCGCGCAGGCCGACGTCGCCGAGGCCCAGGCCAATTACGATGCCGCGGTGGCGGGCCCGACCAAGGAAGAACGGGCCATCGCCGATGCACAGGTGCAGGCCGCAGCCGCCGCCGTGGCCGTGCTCGAGCGCCGCCTCGACAAGATGGTGTTGCGCGCGCCGGCCGACGGCGTGGTCAGCGTCACCGCCGCCGAGGTCGGCGAGAACGTTCGCGCGGGCCAGCCGATCCTGATGGTCGAGGCCGCGGGCAGGCAATGGCTCTCATTCAACGTCCGCGAGGATCATCTCGATCGTCTCGCGATGGGAGAAACGGCGAATGTGATGCGGCAAGGCGCCAATGTCGCGACGAAGGCGGTCATCACCGAGCTGCGGCCGCTCGGCGTGTTTGCCACCTGGCAGGCAGAGCGTGTCATTGGCGATCATGACCGCAATACGCTGCGCTTGCGCCTCGAGCCCAAGGGAGAGTCGACAGACCTTGAGCCGGGCATGAGTGTCTGGCTTGAGAACTAGCGAGGACCCGAGCTCCGAATTATCGCTTCGGCTGCTCAAGCCTGAATCGGCCGCGCGGGCAAATCGACATTCAGGGAACGATGCAAGCGGTCACGTCGGTCATCGAGGGCTGGATCCGCGAATATCCCGATCAGTGGCTGTGGCTACACCGTCGCTGGAGGTAGCACCTGACTAACTGCGGACGCCCTTAGTGGAGGTACATCGTCCAACTCGGCAATGCGGCGGTCAATCTCGCCGATCACGCGTTCCGAGAACGGCCCAAGGTGCATGTACAACGCCATCAGCATCACGATGTACCGTAGCGCGCCCGGATTGGTCTCCGCGACTTCGACGAAGGTCTTCCAGAACGGCTCGCGAACCTTCGGCAGGGCCCGCATGATCTTGTGTACGCTGTCGATGCCGCCAAGCCTCTTGCGCACATCGCCATCCGGGAGATCGCGTCGCCGGTCGGAGCGGTCGAGCATGGCTGCGAGACGCGACAGCCGCCCTGCATATGCTGCCGGACTGTAGACGTGCCCGAGCACGGCCTTGTAATCGGCAAGGATGTCACGAAGCGGACGCTTGGTATCGAAATTACAGCCGAGCGTGCACTGATCGCCCGTCTGCTCGACGTTCATGAGGTCATGGCCCTGGTGCAAGCGGCCTTCTGCTGCCAACCGCCGTGTAAGCTGCGTCCCAGGCAGCGCATAAAGCAGTCCAACGATGGAGACTGGAATGCTCGCCTCCTCGATGAGGTCGGCCATTGCCTGTCCTATCGAGGCATTTTCGCTATCGAACCCGACGATGAAGCCAGCGGTGACGAACATGCCGTAGCCGTAAATCTTGTGAATGCACTCGGCGATGTTGCGCTTGGTGTTCTGCTTCTTCTTCATCTGGACGAGCGTCTCGGGATCCGGGCTCTCGATGCCGACGAAGATCGCGAAGAAGTTCGCATCCTTCATTGCCTGCAACAGCTCGCTGTCGTCCGCGATGTTGATCGAGGCTTCGGTTGAGAACTCGAATGGATAATCGTGGTCTTCCAGCCAGGCTTTGAGCCGCGGCATCAAGGTGCGGAGGTTCTTCTTGTTGCCGATGAAATTGTCGTCGACGAAATCGACATGCCCGCGATAACCGTGATCGTAGAGTGCCTGCAACTCTGCGAGAATCTGATCGTTGGTCTTGGTACGCGGCACACGACCATACAGTTCGATAATATCGCAGAACTCGCAGGTGAACGGGCAGCCACGCGAATACTGCAAGCCGATGTATAGATAGTGATCGAAGTTGAGTAGATCGTAGCGAGGCATCGGACTCAGCGTGACATCAATCTTGAATTTCTCGGCGATGAACACGCCCTTGCGTTCGCCGCTTTCCCAGGCGGCGATGAACTGCTCGATGACATGCTCGGCCTCGCCGACCACCTGAAAGTCCGCGTCCGCGTAAAGATGCGGGCTGGAGGAGACGTCCGGCCCACCAACACAGACTGGCTTGCCGCGCAGGTGAGCGAGATCGATCAGGTAGATGGCATCAGGCTGCTGGTTGAGCATACCGCCGATCATCACAAGATCGGCCCAATCGAGGTCCGCATCTGTCAACGCTTCGGTATTGCGGTTGACGAGCCGGATGTCCCAATGCTTCGGCAACATAGCAGCGACGGTAATCAGGCCGAGTGGCGCCGTTGGATACTTCGCGCCGACGAGTTCGCAGGCCTCCGCATAGTTCCAAAACGAATTCGGAACGAACTTCGGATAGATCATCAGGACGCGGCATGGGATTGTCATGCTGTTCCAGCCCGGGCGTTTATGGCACAATGCCCCGCTGTTGATCGGGGCTCAAGGGTTCGCTTCGCTCGTCGATAAGGCGTTGAATGCTGATCGTGGAGGTGTGCACTGCGGTTCAGTTCGCACCTCGGCGGTAGTTCATTGCGAATCAATCAGGCCTGACGCGAACATCGCCGGCCGCAAGGCTAGTATCAGTATCCGCAGATACGCGTTCTATTTGGATTTTTTTGGGGCACGCTTTTTCAGTCCAGTCCCGGCATCGTCCCCGCGGCAGGGCCAAGCATCCCTGAATGCTTCGATCGCGACGGTGATCCCCGGTTCATTCGCTCGATCCGGATTGTTATCAAGATACTGCAGAAAAACCTTCGCACTTTGCAAGGGGCTGCCTTGCGCGGGGGGCATGCACGCACGTCAGCGGGCAGATTTGGCGAAAAGATCATCGCGGTCTCGATCATCCCCTCACATGCGCCTGCGGACCGAGCTTCTTCCTGACTGCGAAGCGAGTTCTTGACAAGCAGCTCGCAAGACTTTTGCGCGTCGGTTCCCTTATCGACAACCGTGGCACTGGCCTTCCCCATGATCGCTAGGATAAGGCCGGCAACAATCATATGGACCCGCATCCGCGTCCCCCGAATACCGGCGCGATAGCTTGCAGGCATTGAGTATGCTGCAAGAGAGCGGCCGCCCGCGCCGTTCCAGGCGGCTCAGACGGCTTAGCTCAAAAAATGCGCCTGATCCATCGCGCTCGAATACGAGCGAGTGAACTCAGCTCTTCCATTTCCACAGAGCTGAAGGAGCGCTTTTCGACTTGATAACACGCAGCTTTCCGCGCGGTGACCGCTGCAAAGGTCGGCGACACCGCGATCATGATCGCGAATCGCCATAGGCGGCGACAAGCGTACCGATGATACAGATCTCGATTCGGCAGGAGAGCGTCCATTATCCCGCCGTGTACGCGACGTGCACTGGTCGATTGATGTTGATGCTCGGCCTGGACGCCAGAACCATGGCCTAAGCGGTGATCTTCGTCTGCGACGACAAGTTCTGCGAACCTTCCTCAACTACGCCAAGGAGGACTTCACCCTCAGAACGGTTTCCAACGAGAGCTTAGCTACGACCAAGCGGAGGTGGAACTGCCTTGCAGCGCAGTGCCACGGACGTTCCATGATCTCCCGGCCTATTCATCAACCAGGCGAGGCAGCCCACGAGGTCGTATCGAACCGCATCCTCAAAGAACAAGCTCGCTTGAATGTCTCGAAGACCTCACACCCATCCTGGCGCGCGGAAAACTGCATGAACTCAACCCGAGGATTCTAGCCCCGACCGGGTTCAAGCTGCACCGTTTTTCGCCCCCCGTTCAGATCTCTGAGTTTGTTGACGTATTCCTCAGGCTTCAGCAGATGAAACGGAGCGTTGAGGCCCATGAACGTCGCTATGCGGCCGATAAAGGCAGTACAGTTTGTCGTTGCTGCATTCCAGAGCGGCGAAGACTCCTGCTGGCGCTTGATATAAGCAAAGACCTTCTTGGCGTCTGCCTCAGACAAATAGACGCGATAGCTGGCCGTCAGATATTGCTCGTCAAGATCACCGTAGGTCGCACCCGTCTCAGAAGGGACAAACATGATGTGTCCCAGGAGATAGGGCACCTCGTCGCCGGCCGGAGCCAGACCAGCGACCTCGACCTTCTTCTCGCTCGTCTTTCCGTACCAGACGAATGCATGACCGTACGTTGCTGCCGTGCGGGCACGAAAATCAACGTAGTATGGACCCGTGGCGGCAGCTCTTCGAGCTGGCTTTACATCGGATATCGACGGCGTAGCAGCAGCCATGCTCGCCGCATGCTTCGTCGCCGAGCTGGGGAGAGCGTCCCGTTGCGGCTGGTCGGTACGCGCCACGAGTGGTTGCGCGTCACTGATCCCGGCCCCCAAGCCCACAAAGGCCGCCAGCATGGCGGCCTTTGCAAGAAGCTTTAGACCCGGATATTTCCGAATCACTCCCATCTTCGAATCCTCTTGGATCCAAGATCCGATGACACAGGTAGTCCGCTACCCCAAACGAACGCCGCTGGCGTACGAATGGATAGTCAGATCAACCCTTGGTCACCAACGGAGCCGGGGCAGCGACCGGGTATTTGCCCACGGGGCTCTTACCCACGGGATATTTGCCGATCGGGGCTTTGCCAACCGGCGCCGCGGCGGCAACCGGCTGAGGCCGTGGCAGGTCCGCAGCAGCTGCGGTTCCCACGAAAGCCAAAGTAGCGATTCCAAGGACAACGAATTTCAACATCGGTTCTCACCATTGTTCGGGAACGATTGGATTCACCTGACAGGCATATGAATAACCCGACACTCGCCACGGCACCAACGAATAGACCGGTGAGTCGGCGGTTCCGACCGCTTTTTCTGCCGTATGTTGCGGAAATGGCACGCAAATTGAGGCGTCTGGTTCCAAATCAGTCTCGTGGGTACCACAGGTCGAGACGTGGCGGGCCGACCTCAGAGGATCCACGGGAAGACCCGACCGGTCCGCGCCATATAATCGCGATAGCTGTCGCCAAACGTCTGCAACATCATTCGCTCTTCCCTTGCGACGCGGCCAAAGAACAAGACCCCGAAGCCGACCAGGCCCGCCAAACCGGCAATCCAATTCGGCAGCAGCAATGCCTGGGCGATAGCCCACAGCCAAAATGCCGAATACATCGGGTGTCGAACTCTCCGGTAAATCCCTTCCGTCACGAGTTCATGGTTCTCCCGCACGTCGAGACTTACCGACCAATTCCGGCCGAGTGCACGATGTGTCAGGTGAAACACGCTCAAAGCCGCAATCGCAAAGAAAGACCCCAGCCAAGCCAACCAGGGATAAAAGCTGTGATCTGCGAAACGAGGCATTCCTGTCGCTACGTAGACAAGCGGAACAAGCCCGAGTCCCGAAAGAGATGTAAGCAGGAGGGCAATTTCCAGCGGGCCGCGAGCGCTCCGCACAATCCTCGCACGGCGAGAACGCCGCGCGTACTTGTAGCGTATGAGGTACCAGCCGATCGCCAAGGCAACGAAAATGATTTTCGAAATAGTGGGCGTCATTTGAATCAGGCCGCCGCGCCCGGACGACTTGGCAGTTCGCCCTCCGACGGCGCCGCGCTCGCAATCAGTCCTCCGTCGTCAGCGATCATCGACACGGCGCCATCCGGGGCGAGCGTCTGGGATTTGGCTGAAATAGGTCCGCAAGTCAGCATGAAGTAGTCATACGATGTTCGCTTGTCATTTCCGCTGACGAACTGGTTGTGCAAACGGAAGAAGTGGAGGCGGATACGTCGATAGATCTCGTCGTCGAGCATTCGACTGAATCTCACGACCCTGACGATCGCTTCGTTCTCTGTCGACAAGCCCATTTCGGCCATCGGCCGGCTCTTGTAAAAGTTCAACGGGTCGACGAGGGCCTGATAATCGCCCCAGAAGATCGCGCGCGACTTGGCGACGCGCTCCATCGTCACGCGAAAGCGTGTTGCTTTCGGGTGCAGGCCTACTTTGAGTATGGATGATCCAACGCTCAAGAACGTGACGGGAGTTTTATTCCGACCGAGTTCAGGGTCCTGCTTCAAGGCGCGATCAAGCAGATCAACCGCAAGTACGGCGCCGAGACTGTGCGCTATGACCAAGATTTCGTCTGCGGCAGAGTTGCTCGCCGCAGCCACGAGCTCGGCGGCCAATCTGTCCAGCCTTTGCTCTATTTCCGAATTACCGAATCGAATGTACTCGCAAGAAAAAATCCAATCGTCGAACAAGTCGCCCAGGTGCAGCCAGCGCCACGGCCCCGCCAACACGGCTGCGAGCCCGAAGAGGCCGCCGCCGGTAGCAACGGGAATCGATCCGGTGATCTTGAGTGCAGCCACGCCAATCAAAAAGGCGGCAGCGATGAGCAATCCGAACGTAACGAATGGATAGAGAAAGAAAAGTGCGTAGCGCCAATTGGTCTGCAAGTAACGCCAAAGAGTGCCGGTCAAAACGAAATCCAGAAACGTCAGAATGCCGATGGAAATGCGTGAGCCTATGCTTCGCCCCCGAAGACCTCAATTACATCGTGCCATCGGACCAGACGGTAATCGGTTTCGACGAGCCAATCGGGACCAGCTGTCCTCACATTCCATCGTATCTGGTCGGCGGTTTCATGCAAACCATCAACGGCCGCATTCACTGACCAGGTACGTTGGAACCTCGCAATTTCGCGCACAAAGCGTCGTTGCGCGCTGGTATGCGACGTGATTGGATCGTAGCCGCCGATATGGAATACCAACCGTTTCGCTACAGGCTTGCCGGACATTGTCTTATTCCCGGACTCATGCGTGCTGCTCGCTGCCCCTCGATCGACCTGTAATCAAAAACAGACGTTTGACGCCAAGGGTTGTCAAGAGAGAATCCACCAGTTATTGGGGAACATGGGTCGAATTATTCTGCCATGCGTAAGCCGAACCGCTCGAACAATAGCGTCGATCGGTGCTGCCGTAATTGTCGGTTTGTCCAGCACGGCGCCCTCTCAAGCGCAGAACGAGGCATCATCTGGCGAGAGATGCCTTGCTGCAAATTTGGATGTCTCGCTGGGCGCACAATTGCCCCGCACGGCGGCGCGTTTGAGATCTGGTGCGCCGCTAAAGATTGTCGCGATCGGATCATCGTCGACGGTGGGACTCTGGGTACTTAGGTCCGCGGCCACATATCCGGAGGTGATGCGCCGAGAACTCTCCAGGCTTAGATCCAACGCCACGATCGACGTCATCAACAGCGGTCGAGTCGGCGATACGATTCCGAACAACATCGCGCGGTTCGAGCGCGACGTTTTCGCGCACACGCCTGATCTCGTTATCTGGCAATTAGGTACCAATGACGTCGCCTGGGGTGGGCGGCCGGACCAAGGGCTCAAAAGAAACGTTGTTGAAGGGGTAAGGGCACTTAAGGCCGGCTCTGCCGATGTCGTGTTGATGGATCTGCAATATGCGCCACAGGTGCTCGCCTCAGCTGGCTATTCGACGATGGAGGACATCATCATCGATGTCGCAAAACAGGAACGGGTCGGGCTATTCTCTCGTTTTGCGCTGATGCGAAACTCGGTCAGTGCCGGAGTTGCGCAAAGCGCGCTTGTAACGTGGGACGGATTGCACAACACCGCGGATGGTTATGATTGCATTGGACGAGCCCTTGCCCGAGCAATCTCAACGAGTGCGCGTTGAGAGGCCCTAGCTCAGGCGAATCGAAGGCTGCGGGCTCGCAAGAGTTTGGGCACCGGCCGTGACAGCGATGCCGAGCGTGCAGATGCCCACCAACGCGAACAAAGACCAATTGTCGTCGACGATCATCGCATCTCTCGCAGCGGTGACAGCAATTCGCGCCGACGCTGTCAGGAGGTGCGCTCATGCACCATTATGCCAGCCAACTTGTTGACCTGTTACTCGTGCTTGTCGCCGCGTGGATGGTGCCGGCCACCATCTTTGTTATCTACGCCTACTTCGCTCGTCTTAAGAATCCGGTCAGCGAATCGGTCTTTGGACGTGTGGTGATCATATCCTTGTTCATCATAACCACGTCGATCTGGCTCCCGATAATCCTGACCGCCATAGTCCTATCACTGATCGGTCATTTGTGGTTCCGTTTCAGGGGACAACTACGCAAATAGCTACATATTGCCAGAGGCGAAAAAGATGGAGTCGAATTAGAGCGGCCCCTCAGCAAACTAAAAAAGGGAAGCGAAGCAATGTCCGCGTTTCTCCCTGCTCTGACGATAGCTGCCGTCAACTTCATAACAATCGCCACGGCTGCAGAATGGCGACCGCAGTTTCTCTCAGCGTGCCGAAACGGCTGCGCGCAGCAAGGCGGCTTTTCGACGGACGCTTGCTTGCAGATTTGCATCTGCATGGCGTCAGAGCTTGAAGCGAAGTTTAGTATCGAGACTCTCGGCTCCATTGATCCCCCGAGTGCTGAGCAACTACACCAAACTAACGAAATCAGAATGCTTTGCGTCCGGCGAGTACTAGGACGTTAGAGCGTAGACAGCTGGTCCGCATTCTGCCGGAGTGGAGCGCCCAGGACGGCATCATCCATCACGGCGCGGCATATTACCCAGCGTTCGCGCAACGATCGATTTTCTGGCCGCCGCGCTTAAGGCGCGGGGCCAGGGCGCCGTCATACGGCGTTGCAGATGATCGAAGGAAGGCGCACAGGCATTCCAGCGCGGCCTCATGCAGCCGCTTATTGAGAGGATGGCGCGACTCGGCTGGAACGTATTCCCGCCGCCGTCGCCGGCGTGTCCCGCACCAGCAGCGCGCGGGTTGCTGCCGTCACATCCGGCTGGCGCATCAGGCTCTCGCCGACCAGAAAGGTCGACATTCCCACACGCTCAAGCCTGGCCAGATCGTCCGGCGTGAAGATACCGCTTTCCCCGACCATCAGCCGCTCCTCCGGGATAAGCGGCGCTAGCGCCTCGCTGGTCGCAAGCGTGGTCTCGAAGGTACGGAGATTGCGATTGTTGACGCCGACCATCGGCGAGCGGAGTTTCAGCGCCCGCTCGAGTTCGGCCCGGTCGTGGATCTCGACCAGCACATCCATCTGAAGCGCGATGGCGGCGTCCTCAATATCTTTGGCGGCGGCGTCATCGAGCGCGGCCATGATGATCAGGATGCAGTCCGCGCCATGAGCGCGGGCTTCGACGACCTGATAGGTGTCGAACATGAAATCCTTGCGCAGCACCGGCAGATTGGTCGCCGCGCGCGCCGCGACCATGAAGTCGAGATGCCCCTGGAACGACGGAGTGTCGGTCAGCACCGAGAGGCAGGCCGCGCCCCCGGCCTCATAGGCCTTTGCCAGGGCCGGCGGATCGAAATCGGCGCGGATGAGTCCCTTCGATGGCGAAGCCTTCTTGATCTCAGCAATCAGCGCATGGTCACCGTCGCCATGCTTTTCCTTGATCGCGCGGACGAAGCCGCGCGGTGGCGCCGCCGCCTTGGCGCGTGCCTCGATGCTCGCGAGGGGATGAGCACGCTTGGAGGCGGCAATCTCCTCGCGCTTATAGGCTTCGATTTTCTTCAAGATGTCTGACATCATCGACCTGTTCGTGGACTTACTTGTCGTTCGACCATCTGTCGTTGTTTCGACGGGTCGGTACAAATCAATCATTATCGACGCTTACTCACTTCCTCTTTATTAGCCCTTCGCGTTGGTGCGCATGCGCGAGCTCGTTTATAATGCTCGCGCCGCCGATCGATGCGCCAAATGCGCGCGTCACTTTCACTCTTGGAAGCAATTGTCGAAGCTGAATGAGCCCGCGCCCGCTCGCCGCGCAGTGCGATGCCTTTGGCGGACAGCACCATCGCAGCAGTATTCCCCGCTGCTATGGAAACCATACATGCCGGCTATTGGAAGATTTCGTCCCGCGCTGCGATCAATGGGTGTCGCTATCGGAGATTCATCGAGTAACGCCCCGCGCAACCTCAATCCGTCGCATCTGCCGGAATAGGCCGCATCGGGCGACTTGAGCCTGTCGAGGACTACCAATGCGTGGGTGCCCGTCCACTCACTCCTCACTCCCAACGCGCTCAGGAGGCACGCATGGCATTCACGTTGAAAATCAACGGTACACCCCATGAAGTCGATGTCGACGGTGACATTCCGCTGCTGTGGGTGCTGCGCGATGTGCTCGGCATGACCGGAACCAAGTTCGGCTGCGGCCAGGCGCTGTGCGGCGCCTGCACTGTGCATGTCGACGGCCAGGCGGTCCGCTCCTGTCAGACAACGATCGACAGCGTTGGGGACAGCGCGGTCACCACGATCGAGGCGATCGGGCGGACGCCGCAGGGCGCAGCCTTGCAGAAGGCGTGGCTGGAGCTCGAGGTGGTGCAGTGCGGTTACTGCCAATCTGGCCAGATCATGTCGGCGGCGGCGCTCCTGAAAGACATGCCGAAGCCGACGGATGACGACATCGGCGCCGCCATGTCGGGGAATGTCTGCCGATGCGGCACCTATCAGCGCATCCGCGCCGCGATCAGGCTGGCTGCCGGAGTTTGAGATCATGAATGGGCCGATTTTGAGCGAGCAGGTCGCCGAGGAAACAGGCATGTCACGGCGCGCCTTCCTTCAGGGCGCAGGCTTTCTGCTCGGCTTTTCGCTGACCGGCGCCAGCACGAGCTCCGTCTTCGCGGCGCCCACTTCGCAGGTCGTCGAGGACGAGGTCACGGGTACTTTCGCTCCGAATGGATTTATACGGATCAATCCAACGGGCGCCGTAACGCTGGTCATGCCGATGGTCGAGATGGGACAAGGGGTCTACACGTCGCTCTCGATGCTTCTCGCTGAAGAACTGGAGGTGAAGCTTGACAAAATTCAGGTTCAGCATGCGCCGCCAAATCACGCGCTTTACGTCAATTCGATCATAGGCATTCAAAATACAGGTGGTTCCGCCTCTGTCCGAGCGTTCTGGACACCGCTGCGTCAGGCAGGCGCAGTAGGTCGCAATCTGCTGATCGCGGCAGCCGCAAAACGCTGGAACGTCGATCCGGCGACCTGCCGCGCCAAGGACGGCATCGTCTTCGATGCGTCAGGCGCAAAGCATCTGAGCTACGGCGAACTTGCGACGGCCGCGGCGAAATTGCCTGTGCCGCCGGCGGCAAGCGTCAAATTGAAGGAGCCGAAGGATTTCACCTTGATCGGCACGCGTGCCAGGCGCGTGGATTCATCGATAAAGGTCGATGGGCGCGCGCTCTACGGCATAGATACACGATTGCCGGGCATGAAGGTTGCAGCGGTTGCCATTTCGCCTGTGCTCGGTGGTAAAGCGAAAGCGGTGGACGAGAAAGCCGCGCTGGCGGTGAAGGGCGTCCGGCAGGTGGTCAACATCGATGAAGCTGTTGCCGTGGTGGCGGATCACATGGGTGCGGCGAAGAAGGGGCTCGAGGCGGCTGCCATCACGTGGGACGATGGGCCGAACGGGAAGATCAGTAATGCCGATATCGTCAAGCAGTTGGAGGAGGCGTCCAAAAAACCAGGCGCGGTTGCCCGTAACGATGGTGATGCAGAGGACGCCCTTGCGGCCGCGACGCAACGGGTTGACGCCATCTATCAGGTGCCTTTCCTGGCCCATGCGGCGATGGAGCCGATGAACTGCACGGTCCACCAGCAGAACGATCGCTGCGACATCTGGGTCGGGACGCAGGCGCCTACGATCACGCAGTCTCTGGTGGCCGAACTCACCGGCCTGCCAAAGGAGGCAATCAAGATTCACAATCACCTGATTGGCGGTGGCTTCGGTCGAAGGCTGGAGGCCGATGGCACGGTGCTGGCCGTCAAGATCGCCAAGCACGTCGATGGCCCGGTGAAGGTGATCTGGAGCCGCGAGGAAGATATCCAGCACGATATGTATCGGCCGTACTATCTCGATCGACTGTCGGCCGGGCTTGACGCGGCCGGCAAGCCGGTTGCCTGGACGCATCGGATCGCCGGCTCCTCAGTCATGGCTCGCTATTATCCCCCTTACGTCAAGCACGGATTGGACCCCGATGCCGTCGAAGCGGCGGCAGAGCCGCCCTATGCGCTGCCCAATATCCACGTCGACTTTGTCCGGGTCGAGCCCCCTGGTGTCCGGACGTCTTGGTGGCGCGGCGTCGGACCGACTCACAATGTCTTTGTGGTCGAAAGCTTCATAGATGAGCTCGCTCATGCCGCGAAGCAGGATCCCGTCACCTACCGCAAAGGATTGCTTGGCCACAATCCGCGAGCACTCGCTGTTTTATCGCTTGCGGCGGAAAAAGCGGGGTGGGCATCCCCCCTTCCCGTGCGGCATGGCCGCGGAATTTCAGTACAATTCGCTTACGGAAGTTACACGTCGCAGGTCGCCGAGGTCGAAGTAGCGGCCGATGGCTCCGTCAAAGTCAAGCGGATCGTCTGTGCGCTTGACTGCGGAATGCACGTTAATCCGGATACAATCGAAGCGCAGGTTCAGGGTGGAACGCTTTTCGGCCTCACCGCCGCACTCCATGGGTCAATCACCTTCAAGGATGGTCGGGTCGAGCAGAGCAATTTTGACAACTATCTGCCGATGCGTATCGACGAGGTGCCGGTGGTGGAGACACACTTGATCAAGAACGCGGAGGCTCCGGGTGGCGTTGGTGAAGCTCCGACGGCCATTGTCAGTGCTGCAGTGACCAATGCGATCTTCGCCGCAACAGGCAAGCGTGTGCGCAGCCTGCCGATCGATACGAATTCGTTGAAGTCGTCGTCTTAATCATTCCCGTCATCCCGCGCGCGTTGTAGCGCACACGGGATGACGGTCGGGAACTATAGTCCCGGAGCATAATGGCTATTGGAGCATTTGCGTTCTCCGCAAGTCCAAATTTCGCCTAGTGGCGAGAGACGAGGTTCAGTGGTACGAACGGCATGGCGACGCCCCCGCTGATCCTCGGAGAACAGATTTCGGAGCACTATCGGTGCTGGTAGCCGTTAGCAGGAGCCACCACAGTCATGCATAATTCGAAATCGATTCCAAAGCAGGCTCTTGTCGGGCAGAATGTTTCGTCGCCCTCGGGCGCCACTGTCAAATTGTCTACAACAGACCTCAACAATTTGATGCAGGCGCTCGACATAGATGTCATCGCCATGACCGAGATTCTGGTGCCGCGAGGCCATCGAGTCGAATTTGGAACGATTGACGTACCCGGGATCCACTACAACTTAAGTGGCATGGGACGTCTATCAATTGATGGCGGGCCGACGATACCGTTGCGCCCTCATTTACTTATCATCGTGCCGCCAAACACCCCGCTCATGATCGAGGTTGACGGTGGAAGTAGCCCTCCGAAGCTCATTTCGAGAGACTGCTGGACTCGTCAAGAAGGCATCCTCCGCGTCGCAGTGCCGAAAGAGCAACCAGAGATCGTCCAGATATGCGGCTTTTTTAACGCATCCTTTGGTCAGTCCGTGAGGCTGTTCGGAGAACTCCGCGAACCGGTCATCGAGCAATTCGAGCCGGCGGACAGAATCGATCTCAAACTTCGCGAAGCCATGAACGAGTTGCTACAGCAAGAGGTCGGCGTTGGAGCCATGACAGCTTCTCTGCTCAGGCAGATCGTTGTCTCGTTGGTACGACGGTCGCTCAAGTCATCCCGACGGTGGACTGAACGGTTCTCGATACTTGCCGACAGGCAGGTCACCCGTGCTTTTGCCGATATGGTGGCGCGGCCGGGAGCCGCCCATTCAGTTCAAAGCCTGGCACACAGTGCAGGATTGAGTCGTTCGGCGTTCATGGCGCGCTTCTCGGACATCTTTGGACAATCCCCGATGGCTGTCTTGCGACACTTGAGAATGCGCCAGGCTGCGATCGATTTGACGACAACGACGATGTCGATCGACGCAGTGGCTCTTAATGCGGGGTACGAGAGCCGTTCGAGTTTCGTGCGGGCTTTCCGAAAGGCGTACAATAGAGATCCCAGCGACCATCGGCGGATGGCCAAGGAGGGCGAAGTCCGGAAGGATATCTGAGAGCGAGGTGCGATCCGATCGTAGGTGCTATGCGCTCTCTACGATCGACACCCTAAGCACCGCGCTTCCTGTACGATAAGCGAGGTCCACCGGTCCTCCCACGACCTCTAGAGGCTCTGCAACCGGACACGTCGGCCTGGTTTTGCCGATTTCCACCGTGATTCAATGAGTTCCGCTGGCGAGGCAACCGCCAAGCGCAGTTGGCCTGCTCGCACGACGGCCTGCCAATACTGAAGAGACGGACCGGATCTCTTCGGCCACGCAGCATGTGTGCGCCTTCGTCGCGAAACGCGGTGGCGAGTTCCGCGCTCCCTTCCGCAGACAATGCATCCATGAATTCGCCGGTGACGAGCACAGAAGCCTCCAATACCCGGCAATGGGCTTCAACCCGACTAGCGACATTCACGGTATCACCGATCAGGGTGAGTTCCAATTTCTTTTCATTGCCGACGTCTCCATAGATGACTTCGCCGTAATGGATACCGACGGCGATACGGAGCGACTGGTCTCTCGCCTCAATGCGTCGGTTCCAGGAATCGACGGATTTGATAAGCTCGATCGCACACTCCGCAGCGTTCGTGGCGTCGCGCAGGTTGGTCAATTCGGGCCGAAAAAAGCCATCAGCCCATCACCCATGAACTTGTCGATCGAGCCCTGATGGGAGAACACCACGTCACTGAACATACGCAAGTGGTGTCGCAGCGTCCGGACGACGACATCCGGCGGCCTGTTGGATGAGAATTCAGTGAACCCGACGATGTCGACAAACAGTACTGCTGCACGCTGACGACGCGTAAACGAAAGAGGGGTCCGAGCCTTGATGAGCTGTTCAGCGATGCCTGGCGGGAAGAAGCGCGCCAGGTTCATACGTTCGCGCTCTGCTTTCTTGACGCGCTGGTTAGCGGAAAGTCGATGGAGCACAAGCATTGTCGTGACCAAGAGCGCGATCAGGCTAACGCTGGATCGCAACGTTGCGCTCCCATTGGGGACGAAGCCGTGCGTAAGAATATAGCTGAGGATGGTAAGCAGTGCGCAGACTATGCCGACGACGACAGCGCCTCCGCGATCGAGATCCTGGGCAGCTACCAACACGACGACAACATACAGCGAGGCGACCGCGAACTGCAGTGATGACAAGGTATCGACCAGAAAGATGCCGATAGCGAGTACGGCTGCGGGAGCCAGGTACCTGAACCTTTCTATGCGCATTGGACGCTCATGGCCGGTGTCAGCTCCCGCGCGGCTTCCCGCCCGGCGTGGGCGGGAGGCCGGCCTCGCCTGCTCGCGCCAGAACTCCTTAGGTGCGTTTCAGATCCTCGACCAGCATCGTCGCAGCGTGGCGCGCAAGCGCCTGGGTCGGAGCGTTGGTATTGCCGCTGGTTATGTTCGGCATGATCGAGGCATCGATTACCCGGAGGCCGTCGACGCCGCGGACCCTGAGCCTCGCGTCAACCACCGCTCGTGCATCCTGGCCCATCCGGCAGGTACCGACCGGGTGCCACATTGTCGTCACGACCCGCTTCACCCATTCGCGGATCTCCGCATCGGACTGGATGTGCAGGCCGGGGTCCATCTCTTCCTCGATCACCGGCGCCAACGATTCCTGGGCCATGACCTTGCGGATCGCGCGCACTGATTCCACCGCGGCCCTCAGGTCTTCCTCTTCGCCAACGAAATTCGGGTTGATGAGGGGCATTGACGTCGGGTCACTGTCGGCCAACCGCACCCAGCCGCGGCTCTTAGGCTGAAGCACCACGAGTTCGAAAGTGATGCCCGAGCGGTCGCCCGCCGGGCCGAGCTGCTCGTTCAAGACGATAGGAGCGTGATAGCATTGGATCGTGGGCTCGGCGGTGAAATCAGATGGATTCCAGTGTGTCACCGTCTCGATGCCATTACCCGACGCCGGGCCGTCCTTCGTGACGAGATAGCGCAGGCCCGCCTTCACGCTGCCGAGGCCCTGGGCGGCAGCCTGATAGCCGAGACCACCCTTCACATAGACACGGACCGGTACCATCGGGTGATCCTGGAGATTTTCGCCTACCTCCGGAGAATCGACGATCGCCGCGATACCGTGTTGGCGCAGCTGCTCGGCTGGCCCGATGCCTGAGTGCATGAGGATCGTCGGGCTATGGACGGCGCCAGCCGACAGCACAACTTCGTTGGCCATGATCCTCTTCAGGCTCGTGTCCATGAACTCAACGCCCACAGCCCGCTTGTTTTCGACGAGGACGCGAACGACGGTCTTGCCGGTGAGCAGGACCACGCGGCCCGAAGTGAGGTGCGGACGCAGATAAGCGTCGACCGCGCTGCATCGGCGCTGGTCTCCGACCGTCGACTGCACCGGCGAGACGCCGATCTGGCTCCTTCCGTTATAGTCGGGATTATAGGGAACCCCATATTCCTGGAATGCCTTGAGGCAATATTGGTTCAGCTTGTTGATGCCCTTGGGCAACTGGACCGCCAGGCCACCATCTATGCCGTGATACTCGTCGTGGAAGGTGTCGTTGTCCTCCTGCGCCATGAAGACGGGAAGCAGGTCTTCATACGACCATTTTCCGGTGTCGCCGACCGCGTCCTGCCACGCGGCGAAATCGCGAATCTGACCACGCACGTAGCACATCGCATTGATCGAGGAGCCGCCGCCGAGTACCTTGCCTGAGCGATATGCTCGCTTCGTCCCGTGCTGGGGGATCGTCTCGTATTTCCAGACATGCCGGTCGTGGGCCAGAAGTTTGGCGAAGCCCGCTGGGATGTGGATGAACGGATCGCGATCCATATCGCCCGCTTCGATCAGCGCGATCGACGCATCGGTACGTTCGGCGAGATAACTCGCGACGACGCAGCCGGCTGCGCCTGCACCAACAATGACAATATCGTAGGCTTCGTGGGACATCAGTGTCTTTTCTTTCACAGAATTTGCATCGTTCAATCAGCGTCCGTCGCCGACGTGGCACTATCACAGCTCCTGATCCTGGGATTGATCGGACCATGCCTTTGGAGAGTGATCCTGCAACGCCGGCGGGGGAATTCACCTATCTCCATGGAGTCGACAGGCGATCGTTATTGTCGCTCCCCGAGGTCCTGCGGACGGCTGCAGACGAACATCGGCGACGTCTCGACGACGCCATCGCAGCTTTCAGCCGGCTGCGCGCCTGCCCAATTCCGGGCGGATCGCAACTCGCTTCTCAGGCGCGTTCAGGACTGACGTCGTGAACAGGACGGCCGCAGCGAGGACCCAGTAGTACCAGGCGTCGAGCCCTGTAAATTTGAAGGCAAACGGTGCGATGACAAAGACCACCCCGACGGCGCGATCGACCCAAAGGTGCAGCCAATAGGGAATGATGTGGACGATCCCGGTGGGATGGTCGGTCAGGGAGGCCAAGAGCAGCGCGGCCACACCGGCGACGACCGAAAGCTCCACCGCAACCGGTCCGCTTTGACCGAGCCCCAGCACGAACGGCGCGGCGATCAAGACGACCGCGACAGGATAGTCGATCAGGTAGGCGTGGATAGACTTGGTGATGAAGCGAAACGACATCGGAGACTCCTCTGGTCGATTACTTGAGCGGGTCCTTGCGACGCGGAAGGTGCATCCATCCAAGAGAGAGATTACGCAATCCTGTGCCAGCAAGCACTCTGGTTAGACGAGCAATAGGCGTAGGCCGGCACGTCAACCATGGGAAATGCCCGGTCGTTATCGTTTCCATTCCAGTCGTCGGGCGCCACGGAAGCGGGTGAGCGTGGCGCGTCTACCGCGAGTCCGACGGTGGTGGCTCAGTGTCCGGCTGTCGAGGTCAGGGACAGCTTGGGAAGGCAGCATTGTTCGCGTAGCGCATTTGGATGGCTTTTGAACCAACCGCAGTGAACGCATGCGCCGCATGTTCTTCCGGGCGCTGGACGCATTCGACGATTTCACGCCGTCCGAGCGACGACCGACCAGTCGCGAAGGCGAGCGAACTTGACGAACGCATCCAGCGCCGGCGAGTAGCAGCGCCCCTGCACTGCCAGCAGCCGCACCTCCCGCGAAACCATGTCGCCTTCGAGCGGGATGGTCTTGAGCGTCGGAAGGTGCGGCATGTGCTCGGGCGCGAGTATCACGCCGAAGCCAGCGGCGGCCATGTGCTGCAAGTGCAAGTCATGACCGCTGCAGTGGCCGAGGTGGAGCGGTTCCTCGGGGAAATACGACCGTTGGATCTTCGGAGTGATGTCGCATCCGGCGCGTTCCAGCAAGATGGTCTCACGGAGGTCGTCGATGCCGATCGAGAGACGGTTTGCGAGCCGGTGTGTCGGCGCGAGAACCGCGACGTAGCGCTCCTCGAACAGCGACCAGTCGTCGATGCGGGCGGGCACGTCCTGCACGTCGCCGACCATTGCGGCATTGATCTCCCCCTCGAGCAAGAGGTCGACGAGCTTTTCCGTCACATCCTCACGCAACTCTACGTGAAGTCCGGGAACGAACTTTGCGATCTCGGCGATCGGATCGAGGACGAGCGAGGCCGAGATGGATGGGGCGAGGCCGATCTTCAGTGGCGCGACTTCCTTGCGTTGGAACTCCTGGGCTCGGCGACGCACCGCCTCTGCCGAGGCCAGTGTGCGCTCCAGCATCGGAAGGACTTCTTTTCCAAGGTCGGTGAGCTGCGTCAACTGGCGTTCGCGGTAGATCAATTGGCCGCCGAGCTCCTGCTCGAGTTTCTGCACCGCCTTGGTCAGAGCGGGCTGCGTAACGTTGCACTGCTCGGCCGCGCGGGTGAAGTTGAGCGTGGACGCGACGGCGAGGAAGTAGCGAACCTGATGAAGCTCCATGGGCTGCTATGTTCTCCGTCAAGGTGCGGCTGTCTCTACCGACAGGCCTTGCGTCGCCCTGCCCGGATTCGGGCGCTCGTGGTCGTTCACCAAGGGGGAAGACGAACTCGGTGACCGTCAACGGCCGCATTTTGACGGATAGGGGCGCCGCGGTCGACTACGCGGAGGTATGATGAGGTTCGCTTGTCGCTGCTTGTGCTAAGCGATCGCTTAGAAGTGAGAGCGTAAACCTCGCGCCCCGAATCCGTTGGCCGGATCGGCCCCTAAAGGAGACGATCAGCGGCGCGGCGAAATGAGGTGGATGCGATTTGCGAGTAGACGGCACCCTCGCACGAAAGCACTGATGGCGCGCCTTTCGGGCTCAGAGGTTCTGCAGCTGCTGCAGTTTTATATTGAGGCAGTCCGCCATCCGGGTGAGTTCCGGGACCGAACGCGCTTTCATCTTTCGCATCAGGTTAGTGCGATGCACTTTCACCGTGGACTCGGCGATGCCGATATCGTTGGCAATCTGCTTGTTCAGGCGACCAGCCACGACATGGAGCATGACCTCAGTCTCGCGGGGGCTGAGCGTGTCGAGACGCCGCCTTATTGCAGCCACCACCCTATCACTCTCACGTCGGGCACGATCGCGAGCGAGACCGGCATCGATGGCGTCAAGCAGATCCTGATCTCGGAATGGCTTTGTAAGGAACTCTATCGCACCGCTCTTCATTGCTTGCACAGTCATCGGCACGTCGGCGTAGGCTGTGATGAAGATGATAGGCACTTGCCTGTTTGCGGCGACAAGTTCGCTCTGAAGATCGAGACCGCTTCGCCCCGGCATTCTTACGTCGAGCACCAGGCAAGTAGGACCATCCGGCGGATCGGCCTCGAGAAAATCGGGAACAGACGAAAATTGTCGGGCATCCAAGCCGACTGTCCGCAACAGTCGCGCGACCGAATCGCGAAATTCGGGATCATCATCGATAACCAAGACACTGGGATTTGCCTCACCCATTCCCGGTATCCTGCGTTGGGGAAGCGCATTCTTGCCTAGTCCTGCACACCCTACGCACAATCTATCGAGATGAACAGAATATTTTGCCTGAGCGGATAGCCGGATGACTAAACCATCGCTTAGGAACGCCGACATTGCGTTATTGAGGGATGTCCGTGACACTATGTTGCATGCAGCGCGAGGCGCTGCCTCGCCGGCCGGCGGAAGTGCCTGGAAGCCGCTATGTTGCACCGTACACTGATATCCGTCGTCGACGACGATCAGCCCCACCGTGAGTCAATACGAAAGCTAATAATGCTGCTGGGCTATACTGTCGAAGCGTTTTCGTCGGCGGCCGATTTCCTGGCATCGCGTGCCCTGCCTGAAACCGCCTGCTTGGTCACTGACGTTAACATGCCCGGAATGACCGGAGTCGAGCTGCACAGGCGTTTGGTCGATGCAGGGTATGCAATCCCAACGATCCTCGTTACCGCCTACCCCGATGAGGTTGTCAGGGATCAGGCTCTGAAGGACGGGGTTGTTTGCTATCTTAGCAAGCCAGTGGACGATGACATTCTCGAGCGATGCGTGCGTTCTGCTCTGCGGTCGGGTACGCCAATTGAAGATAATTCATGAGTCGTTGTCCGCCGGCAGGGTAAACTGAAATACGGCGCCGCGAGGTTCGTTCGCTTCCGCCCACAACTTGCCTCCATGTGCTTGGATGATGGAACGGCATATCGACAACCCCATCCCTGTTCCACCGGGCTTCGTGGTGTAAAAGGCGTCGAAGACTCGATCGAAGTGCTCCGGATCAATGCCCCGCCCCGAATCCCGTACGGTTACGAGGGCGCCGGTCTGATCCTCCCTGGTGCTGATCAATAGCTCTCTCGCCCCTTCCTCGACCAAGCCCATCGCTTCGGCCGCGTTCAGGATCAAGTTCAGCAATACCTGTTGCAGCTGAACGCAATCCCCCATAACCGGAAGCAGTCCATCTGCGAGCCGGGTTTGGACCGAAACGCTGTTCCTGTGAATTGCGCTTTGCGCCAGTACAATCACTTCGTTGATAGCCGAATTGAGATCAAAACGCTCCTTTCGCAGAGGCGCTTTCTTGATGTGATCACGCATCCGTCCGACGATATCCTTGGCGCGGTCCGTGTCCCTCACGACGCAAGCGAGCGCTTCCCTGGTCTCATCCAAATTTGGCGGTTTCATCTCCAGAAAGCGCATCCCTGCACGGGCGTTGTTACGAGCAGTAGCGATCGGATGCAGAATTTCGTGAGACAGCGAGGCCGCCAATTCTCCCATCATGCTCACGCGGTTCATGTGGGCGAAATCCAGTTCGAACTGACGCAGCTTCTCACGTTCGTCCTGTGCCCGCCTTCGCTCCGTCACATCGACGGTTGTGGTGATAACCTCAGCCAGCGCGCCCCCAGGCGAAAACACATGATAGCTGGTTCCTTCGACCCATTTGATTGTTCCATCAGGTAGGAGAAGTCTGAACTCGGCCACGAAGTCTCTCTTCCGTTGCACGGCCTCCTGAACCGCGCCCCACACTCTGTCGCGGTCCTCTGGGTGAATACGTTCCCAAATACCTTGCCGACTTGGCAGGCCCTGCGACGGATCAAACCCCCAGATCCTGTAACTCTCGTCCGACCAATAGAGGTAACGCATCGTTGTGGCGTTGTAGATCCAATAGCCGGTGCGGCTCAGTCTTTGTGCCTGGCTAAGCGCTTCCTCGACGCGCTTTCGCTCCGTCAAATCGAGCACGAATGCAAGGCCCTCGTCGCCTCCTTCCTTGAACAGAGCAGCGCCAATAAGTACGGGAACGCGGCTGCCGTCCTTCCGAACATACTCCTTCTCGAAGGGTCGAACTATTCCGGCCGAGTTCAGTTCCGCCTGAGTCAGTATGTCCCGCTCGCGCCATTCGGGCGGGGACAGCTCGGTCCAGCGCACGCGCCCCGAAACCAAGTCCTCGCGGTCATATCCTACGATGCGTAGAAACGCGTCATTAGCTTCGAGGATCCGTCCTTCGCTGTCGGCAATGAGGATCCCAATGATGTTGGCGTCGACCAAACGCCTGATCTTCCCTTCCCGATCTGCGAGATCGTCATAAAGCCGCGAATTTTCGAGCGAGATGGCCGCCTGCGACGCGAGCACCTTCAAGACTGTGACGCGGTCAGGTGTGAAAACGTGTGCCGCCAAGTTGTTCTCTAGGTAGAGTACCCCGGCCAGCCTGCCTTGTTTGAGCAACGGCAGGCAGAGAATTGAATGGGCGTGATGCTTATGGATGTACTCATCGGCGAAAAACGGGTTCGCGGCAGCGGCATCGTGGATCAGAACGCTCTCTTTGGTCCGGATCACGTAGTGTAGAATGGACTCCGGTAGATTTGCGGCGGTTACACCTGCTTGTCGCTGACCGACGGTCACCATATCATTGCTGGTCGTGACTTCCGCCTCAATCCGGTACCCATCACCTACCGCAAGGATCAACAGACCTCGCCCGGCACCCGCGTACTCAATCGCCGTGCGCATCAGCGTGTCGATCAGCTTTTCCAGGACGATCTCGCCCGACACGGTTTGCGAGACTTTGATAACAGTAGATAGATCCAGTTGTTCGACGGGTGCCCCGATCGTGCTTGTGGGGCCGGCAGCTGGCTTTTCCTTCCTGAGGTGCGGATACAACTCGTCGAGTTGGCGCACCTTGCCGTCGGCTCCCCAGCGAATGTATCCGTACCGCGCGTCCTGCAGATAGGCATGCGCGATCTTCTCGAACCCGCGTGCGGAATAAAAGCGTGCGGCGACTTCGTTGGCGAGCGCCTCGTTGTGGACCAAGCCATGCGTGTGTGCCGAGCGGATAGCGTGCTCGTAAAGATGTTCGGCGTCGAGCGCGCGGCCTTCGATCCGGGCGATCTCCGCCCCGACGAGTGCGGCGCGGTTCTCGAAGCTCTCCGGGCAAGCCGTCGTCCAGACCTCGAGTTGTCGGTGGTGCGCAGCCAGTGCCTCGACATGCTCCTGCCGTTGGGCGGCCGCCGCGGACTCGCAGGATGCCGCTCTGGAGAGCGCACTGTAAAAGTGATATTCCGCGCATTCGAAAAAAGACGCCGATGTCGGCTGCAGCTGTTGCGCCCTCAATGAGGCCTCAAGGGCACCCACATAGTCGCCGGCAAAGAAACGTGCCTGCAGCTTGCGGGTCCAATACGAGCCCTCGGCCAACGCCAGATCCGGGTTCTTGCGGAAACGGGACTCCAGTAGGAGTTCGTTGAACTGCCCATCGTCAAAGCAACCGAAAATCGGCGTCAAGCCGCGGAGCGTCCGGATCAGCCCTAGCTGGCCGGCAATGGAGTCAATCGCAAAGCCGAACCGCATGTTCCGCGCGAACGCAAGACCATGCTCGACCTCGACCTGCACGATATCGAGCGGATCGCCCGCCGCGAGAAGATACGTGTTCAGGTGGGTGTAGTAGTACGCCGCAAAAGTGAGGTCACCTATCTGGTTTGCCGTCTCAAACGCACGTCGCAGCAGATCACGACCTTCCCGGACATGTCTCGTCCAGAACATGAGTAAATATCCAAAGTTCAAATAGGTCCTGGCTTGGAAGCGCTTTAGCCCGCGCTGTTCGACCAGTTCATAGCCGAGACGACCGAATCGAAGTCCCGCCTGGTAGTCGCCGAATTCCGGTCCAGCAAGCCTGGCTAGCACTGCATAGGCGTAGCACGACCCGTCACAATTGCCGCCCTCGAGGCTGAGATTGACTGCTCGACAGATGACCATCGAACGTAGTTTCGCATCTGTATAGTGGGCCGGCGGCCCGAGCTTTGTCAGCACATCAAGGGTCGCGAGCGATACGGGATCGCTCATCAAAGGCAGATCAATCAGGGTTTCTATCGCGCGGGAGCCGAGTTGGGACCAGATCCGGTCATACTCGCGCCTTGCCTCTTCTTCCGTCGGGTGCGCCGACCAGTCAACACCCAGGTGGCGGAGATAGTCGAGACCGACTGCGATCGCGCGACTGCCCTGATCCAGTGTCGTGTAAAGATCCACCTGCAGGCACGTAACGCGGGCTCGTTCGATCGTCGTTGTGGCACGGGCCGACAGCATCGCCAGGCGCTGCTCGGCTTCCGCCAGTGCACCAGTAAGGAACTCACATTCGGCCCGGTGCAACTCCAGCTCGAAGATCAGGTCGTGCTGGCGCTCCCAGGGGTCCCCTGGCAGCAGTGCTACGCCGGAGATCAGGTAGTTCAGCGCCGAGGCATATGCTGTCGAGGTCTTTGCGCGTTTCCCTGCAATGAAATTCAACTCAGCGACCCGCTCAAGCTCCTCAGTTGACGTGATGAGATGCGAGCCGCGGTTGAGCTGATTGACGATTTCGAAGATCGTCTCCTCCAACCTCTCTGGAGGGGTCTGCGCTGCGAGGAGCATCCCCATTCGGAGATGGGCTTCGGCACGCGATTCCTCCGGAATCAAGGAGTAGGCCGCTTCCTGGACACGGTCGTGGAGAAACTTGTAGGAATCCTCTGAACGAAGGATCAGCCCTGCTCGCACGGCTTCCCAAAGCTGGCCGTGCATCTCCTCCCCGGAGTCCTGGTAAGCGATCCGCAACATGGCGGACTCTGCGTCGTTGCCCAGGCAGGCGAGCTTTTGCAATGCGTTCCGGGTTTCGGCGGACAGACGGTTCAGCTTCCCCACCATAAGGTCCACCACATTGTCGGTGTAACCTTTGGCGTGAATGCGATTCAGGTCCCAGCACCATCGCGCCTCGTCATAATCGAAAGTGAGCAATGCTTCGTCGGCGAGCGCAGAAATGAACTGAATAGCGAAAAGCGGATTGCCGGTTGTCTTCTCGTGAATCAGCTGTGCCAGCGGCGCGATTTTCTCCGGTTCGCTGTGAACGGAATCCGCGATCAATTGTCCCAGATCTTCACAGGATAAGGGCGCCAATACGATGCCTTGTAGTATCGCTCCGGCTTGGCGGATCGCCTCAAGCTTGCGTGTCAGCGGATGGACGGGATCGACTTCGTTGTTGCGGTAAGCGCCAATCAACAACAGGTTCTGTACATCCGCCCGGGTCAACAGATCCTGAAGCAAATCGAGCGTTGCTGCATCGAGCCATTGGAGATCATCAAGGAACAGGGCGAGCGGATGTTCCGGCCGCGCGAACACGCTGATGAATCGCCGGAACACCAGTTGAAAGCGACCTTGCACATCCTGTGGCGGCAGCTCGGGGACCGGTGGCTGTTCGCCGATGATGTGCTTCAATTCCGGAACGAGATCGACAATGAGCCGAGCGTTCGGCTCGAGCGCCTCGAGCAGCGCCTCCCGCCATTTCCGCAGCTCCGCTTCGGTCTTGTTCAAGAGAGGGCGGATCAGGCTCTGAAAGGCCTGCGCAAGGGTGGCGTAGGGGATGTCGCGCTTGTACTGATCAAGCTTGCCCGACGCAAAAAGACCGCGGGGCGGAACAAGTCGTTTATGAAGCTCGTTAACGACCGCGGATTTGCCGATGCCGGAGTATCCGGAAACCAGGATCAACTCCGGCCTGCCGCCGGCAACGATACGGTCGAAGGAGGCAAGCAGGGTATCGATCTCGGCCGTCCGACCATACAATTTCTCGGGGATCAGCAGCCGGTCCGGGGTGTCATGTTCCCCGGGCGGGAATTCATCGATATCGCCACGGGTTTCCCATTCAGCGAGGCAGCGCCGTAAATCTCTCTCGGCACCTGCAGCCGTCTGGTAACGCTCCTCGGCAGTCTTGGCGAGAAGCTTCATGATAATCGCGGAGACCGAGCCTGGGAGGTTTTTTAACCGCTCGCTGGGGGGCGCCGGTCGTCTTGCGATATGGCAGTGCACCCATTCCATCGGATCCGCCGCCGTGAAGGGCAGCACGCCCGTGAGCATCTGGTACAGCGTGACGCCGAGGGCGTAGAGGTCGCTGCGGGCGTCGATCGAGCGGTTCATCCGCCCGGTTTGTTCGGGTGCCATGTAAGCGAGCGTACCGGCGATGGTTTCGGGCGGCTCGGGCGCCTGCCGCTCGCGGGACAGGCGGGATGCGATGCCAAACCCGGTGAGACGCACATGTCCATCCGCGCAGTCCACGACGATATTAGCTGGCTTGATGTCTTTGTGGATGAGCCCGCGCTGATGAAGCTTGCCCAAGGCTGAGGTAACGGCGATAGCCAGGCACAGGAAGCGCGCTACCTCCATGGGCTCACCGAGCAAATGGTCGAGCGGCTGGCCGCCTGGATCATCGAGCACTAGCACGGTCCGACCGGCGTCGCGCATGAGGGCCAGTGGCCGCACCGCCCATGCCCCGTCGAGTTCATCTTTCAGCTCGTATTCGTGCGTGAGACGATCGAGTCTTGACCGGGACGGGTGATGGGCGGCAGGAGCAACAAGCAGGACGGCGAGCCGGTTGCCATTGTCGTCCACTCGCCAGCCGCGGCTAAACACGCGCTCGCCATCCTCCCACAACACCTGGGAACTACCATCCGAGTATGCGACGTTCAACGACTGCCGCACCATCTGTCAGACTCCGGCGTCGAGCCTCGGCCGGAAGTCGGCCAATCAAGCTCTTCGCGCGCCACACGCGCGGTCTGTCTCCGCCGGGAGAAATCGTACTCCGTCGCCCGAAAAATGCCAGCCGATCCCCGGTCCGACCGGATACGGCTATAGGGATCCCCCTCGCAGAAGCCGGCCTTACTGCCGTGAAATTCGCTGGTAAAGCAATGGATCGATAGTTCCGCTCGATCGAAATCCTCGTGGAACGAGCGCCACTCTCTCGCCGTAGAACCCAGGCGCGCCCCAGCCGTTCCGATAACGGTCGGCTATCAACTCCATGGCGAGAGGTGACTTTCCTTTCAACTGGCTTGAACTCAATCTGCAACCAATCGCCCCCGCCCTCGATACCGGCCGAAGTCGGCGTTCTGTTGAACGATCGCGGGCCTGGAGGTCCAAGGTGCGTCGATCGCTTCACGGCGCGCCACCAGGGTGAGCACAATTGGATAGGCTGGTTCCAACACGCTTCGACCAGTCGCCCGAAAACCGCGCGAGGGCGTCATGACGCTTCAGATCTCACAGCGAGGCAAAGAATATTTGAGGACTGCGAAGACCTTGCTTCGCTCTGCCAAAGCCATGACGGACCAAGTGATTGCGGCTCAGCTTAAGGCTCTTGCCGACGACCACGAGCGGCGAGTCAAGAAGGCTTCGCTCGACGGTACAAGAGATTGCTCGATCCGCCGCTAGACTACAAGTGAAATGCGTGAGCCGTCGAATAGGCGTCGCGGCAGCGGCCCAGCGGCCGCTACGCTGGAGCTGCCAACGTCGATCCCGTCTACACCTCGACGTCCGGCGCAACCCGTGCCGGTGCGGTTCGCGATCAACAACATTCCGCGGGTGTGCGGCTAGACCGCGCCGGTTCGATTCCCGCCGGCATCCGAAACCGGTGCTCATCGAGGCCGATCGCCGCCGCGGCGAGGAACATCTTTACCGCCCATGTGAGGCCGCCCCGCACATCGTCGGCGTTCTTGATCCGCCCTCTTCGCGCGAGTGTCCCCGCTTCATCGCGCACCGCGGTCAACGCGGCTCATTCCGCCGCCGCCGCGGCCGCGCTCGGCTGAATTGGCCTGCCCTCGTTCTTGCCTTCCGCGAGGTTGCGCACCACCACATAGAAAATCGGCGTGAAGATCAGGCCGAACAGCGTGACGCCGAGCATGCCGAAGAACACCGCGACGCCGACCGCCTGGCGCATCTCCGAGCCCGAACCAGTCGAAATCACCAGGGGCAGCACGCCGAGGATGAAAGCAAACGAGGTCATCAGGATCGGCCGCAGGCGGAGCCGGCAGGCCTCGATGACAGCCTCCAGCCGCGACCTGCCCTCAAGCTCGATGTCGCGCGCGAACTCGACGATCAGGATCGCGTTCTTGGCCGCAAGTCCGACCAGCACCACGAAGCCGATCTGGGTTAGGATGTTGACGTCCTGACCCATGAAGCGCACCCCGATGGTGGCCGCGAACAGGCACATCGGCACGATCAGGATCACCGCGAACGGCAACGTCCAGCTGCCATATTGCGCTGCCAGCACCAAGTAGACGAACAGCACACAGATCGGGAACACATAGAGGCCGGCATTGCCACCCATCACCTGTTGATAGGACAGATCGGTCCATTCGAGAGAAAAGCCGCTCGGCAACGTTTCGTCGGCCAATCGCTTGATGGTGCTGAGCGCTGTGGCCGAGCTTACGCCCGTCGCCGGCTCACCTTGCACCTCGGACGTCGAGTAGAGATTGTATCGCGCCACACGATCGGGTCCCGAGATGTCCTTGAAGTCAACGACGCTGCCGAGCATCACCATGTCGCCGGCCGCGTTCCGGGTACGCAGCCGCGCGAGATCGGAAGTCTCCTTGCGGAATGGGAGATCGGCCTGCGCGGTGACGTGATAGGTACGCCCAAACAGGTTGAAGTCGTTGACATAGGTCGAACCGAAGTAGGTCTCGATCGTGTCGGTGATGTTGGCGATGGGGACTGCGAGCTTCTGCGCTTTGACACGATCGATATCGACAAACAGCTGCGGCGTATTCGCCGTGAAAGGCGAGAACACCGAGGTCAGATTTGGCGACTTACGGGCGGCGGCGACGAGCTCGTCGGTCGCCGCTGCGAGCAGCTCGGGACCGCGCCCTTGTCGATCCTGGATGCGGATGGCGAAGCCGCCGCCAGTGCCGATGCCTGGCACCGCGGGCGGTGGAATGACGATGATGAAGGCGCCCTGGATCGCCGACAGCCGCTTGCGTAGATCGGCCGTGATCGCGTTGGCCGACAATCCCCTCTTCTGCCGCGCCTCCGGCTCGTCGAACACCGGGAATAGCGCTGCGGCATTACCGGCCTGCGTGCGCGTCGCGCCGGAGAACCCGCTGAACGCCCCGACGCGGACGATACCTGGCGTATCCAGCGCGATCCGCTCGATTTCGCGCACCACCGCAGCGGTCCGCGCCAGCGACGCGGCGCCTGGCAATTGCGCCGAGATGATGAGGTAACCGCGATCCTGCGCGGGAATGAAGCCCTGCGAAGTGGTGACGAGCAGCCAGCCGGCGCTGCCAATCAGCCCGAGATAGATCACAAGCATCACCATCGTATGCCGGATCACGAAGTCGGCGGCGGTCGCGTAGCCGCGCGCTAGGCGATCGAAGATGCGGTTGAACAGCGCGGTGAAGCCGTCCCAGCCGCGCGCAATGACGTTCCAGCGCGCCGGCGGACGTTTCTCCTCGTGTGGAGTAAGGATCTGGGAGGCCAGTGCCGGCGACAGTGTCAGCGAGCAGAAGCAGGAGATCGCGGTCGCGACTGCGATGGTGACGGCGAATTGCTGGAAGAACTGCCCGGAGATACCGCCCAGGAAAGCTGTTGGCACGAACACTGCGCAGAGCACGAGTGCGATCGAGACCAGCGCGCCGCCGACTTCCTCCATGGTCTTGAGCGCCGCCTCGCGCCGGCTCATACCGTGCTGGAGGTGTCTCTCGACGTTCTCGACCACCACGATGGCGTCGTCGACCACGATGCCGACCGCGAGGACCAGACCGAAGAGCGTCAAATTATTGATCGAGAATCCAAGCGCGGCCATCACCGCGAAGGTGCCGACCAGCGACACTGGGATCGCGATGATCGGGATGATCGCAGGCCGCCATCCCTGCAAGAACACCAGCACCACGATGACGACGAGCGCCATCGCCTCGTACACCGTCTTAATCAGCTCATGGACCGATTGGGCGATGAATTCGGTGGGGTTGTAGCCGATATTGTAGTCGAGGCCCTTCGGAAAACTTTCCTTCAGCTTCGCCATGGTGGTGGAGATTGCCTTCGCCGTGGCGAGCGCGTTCGATCCGGGCCGTTGCGTCACCACCATTGCGACGGCCGACTTGCGTAGTATGCGGCTGCTGGTGGCGTAGGAGAGCGCACCGAGCTCGACGCGGGCGACGTCGCGCAGACGTACGGTGCGGCCGTCGGAACCGGCCTTCACCACGATGTCCTCAAACTGCCCGATATCCTTGAGGCGGCCAGTGAAGACGAGGTTCGGCTGGAGCGCGCGATCGGCGATCGGCGGCTCAGCGATCTGTCCGCCGGTGATCTGCAGGTTCTGTGCGCGGATCGCCGCCAGCACCTCGCCCGATGTCAGACCGACATCAGCGATCCGGTCGGGATCGAGCCACAGTCGCATCGAGTAGTCGCGCGCGCCGAACATCTGGATGTCACCGACGCCGTCGAGCCGCAAAAGCTGATCGCGCACCTGCAGCAGCGTGTAGTTGGAGATGTAGAGCTGATCGAACGAGTCGTCGGGCGACAGCACGAATACGGCCATCAGGATGTCGGGCGAGTTCTTGCGGGTTACGACGCCGTTGCGCTGCACCTCGTCCGGCAGCCGCGGCTGCGCAATCGCGACGCGGTTCTGCACAAGTACCTGCGCCTTGTCGAGGTCAATACCGAGCTTGAAGGTGACGGTGATGGTGAGCTGGCCGTTCGAGGTCGCCTGACTGTAGAGATACAGCATGTCCTCGACGCCGTTGATCTCCTGCTCGATCGGGGCTGCCACCGTGTCGGATACGGTCTGCGCGGAGGCGCCGGGATATTGCGTGGTGACGGTGACGGTCGGCGGCACCGCCTGCGGATATTCCGAGACCGGCAGCGTCTGGTAGGCGATCGTGCCGACGATCACAAGCACGATGGACAGTACCATCGCCAAGATGGGCTGGTTGATGGAAAGCTTTCCGAGATTCATGGCCTCGCACCTGCCGGAGCCTTGTCGTCTGCCGGCGCCTGCGCCTTTTTCGGTGTCACCTTGGCGCCGACGCGCGCACGCTGCAGCCCGTCGACGATGACCTGATCCTCCGGCATGAGGCCCTCGCGAATCACGCGCAGCCCCCCATCGAGCGGCCCGAGCATCACCGGCCTTACATCTACCGTGTTGTCTGCCTTGACCACGAACACGATCTTGCGCGACTGGTCGGTGGCTATAGCGGTGTCCGGAATCAGCAGCGCCTCATAGGGCGACGAGCCGATGATCCTGACGCGGCCAAACTGCCCCGGGAGGATCGAGAGATCCTTGTTCGGGACAATCGCGCGGCTGCGCAGGGTCGCAGTCGAAATGTCCAGTCGATTGTCGAGGAAGTCCATCTTCCCCTCATGCGAGGGCTTTATCTCCCCGGTCAGCGTCACCTGCACGGGATTTGACGTATCGCGCGAACTCGGCCGCTTGCCTTCGAACCACAGCCTGCTGTTGCGCTGATAGGTCGCCTCGTCGACGTCGAAATAGATGTAAATCGGATCGAGCGACACGATCGAGGTGAGCAACGTCGCGCCGCTATCGGCGCCCTGCACGAGGTTGCCGGGGGTCACCAGATGGCGACTGACGCGGCCGGTGATCGGCGCCAGCACGTGGGTGAATTCGACATTGAGCTGCGCGGCCTTCAGCGCACCCTCGGCCTGCGTCTCGGCCGCATAGGCCGCCTGCAAGGCCTGACGGCGCTGATCGACGACCTGCACCGAAACTGCGCTGGTCTGGACTAGGTTCAGCCCACGGTCGAGTTCACGCTTGGCAAGCTCTGCCTTGGCCCGCGCGTCGTCGAGTTGGCCCTGCGCTTGTGAGGCGACCGCCTCGAACGGGCGCGGATCGATGATGTAGAGCAGATCGCCGGCATGAACGATCGCACCGTCTGTGAACTCGACGCTGTTGACGAAGCCACCGACACGGGCACGGACCTGAACCTCCTGTATCGCCTCAAAGCGGCCGGTGAACTCGTCCCAGTCAGTGACCGTGCGCTTGACTGGTTGCGCGACTGTAACCAGCGGCGGTGTAGGCGCAGCCTCCTGTGACTGTGCCTTCTTGTCGCAGCCGGCGAGCGCCAGCGCGAACAGCAGACCGATCGGTGCGACGCAACATCGTGGAAAGCGATAGAACGAACCGCGATCGAGCTGAGATGCCGGTCTATCAGTCATACTCACTTCCGTCTCTCCAAGAACCCAGCGCGATGATCTAGATTACGTCGTTGCTTCGCATATCGACCCACTGCGCTCTCGATCTTTCATCGTGATCCGCGCCTGGATCGCAGAACCGCCGGTTCAGGCTCGACGATGTTTTGGAGAATGGCCTTGCAATTCCGGCGACGGAAATCACCTCTCGCCATGAACTCGATAAACGGCCGTTATTGCCGCTCGCCGCGCGAACGCGATGCCGTAGCGAGGAATGCCGCAGGCCGCATGGAACTCGAAACCGCGACGTCTTATTCTGCGGAGAATTCCGAGTCACGCTCGGCCAGAGCCGGTAAGATCAAACAAACCCGAAACAACCGGGCCGAACAGAGAATCACACAGTAGCTAGCGTGCAGCGGCCTTCATGTTCACGGCTGTGCCGGTAGCTAAGCCAACGGCCGCTCAGAGAGGGCCGTCATACTCGCCACGCGCCGGATAATCCCTGGCGATAGCGAAATCGATCGCCTGAAGCAATTCCGAGAACAGCGGACGTGCGAACGGCATTGTTTGAACCGCACCGTAATACAAAGTGCCATCCGGTCGGATGAGAAATACGCCGGGCTCCGAAAACAGTGACGGCTCCTCGATGTTGATCGATGTCTTTCCACGCGACGACGAAATATAGAGACCCCACTTGCGAGCAACCGCCAGCGGCAGCGAATATCCGAATCGCAAGCTGGCGCCGACCTTGTTTGCCATTTCCTGAGCGCGCTCGCGAACGTCAGAGCTGATAGCGATGACCTTTGTACCGCGACGCTCATACTCGGGTATGAGCGATTCCAGCTCGCGCAGATACTTGAGGCAGACCGGGCAATGGAGTCCGCGATAGAAGCATATCAGCGTAAACAGCTTCGGCGCGTCGGCGGCAAGATCAAAGTCGCCATGAGCAAGGGTCGGCACGCGCAGTTCGGGAACCGATCGACGAGGCAGCAGCATTCTCTTCTCCGCAGTGTTTTCCCAGTACGTCGGGAATTCCGGCACCCACTGATCGCCCACGAGCCATCACGCCGCCCCCTGCAGGGTGAAACTACGTCGCCGCCCCCTAATTGAGAAATGTCCGACCGTTATGATTTCCATTCCCGCGCGTTGTTTCTCCGACCGAGACTTCGCCTCGACGAAAGTCAATGCGTTGTCGCGAGCGGAAGACCGTCAAGCCCGGCGCGCGGGTTCACGGATTTCCTCGTCGCAGAGCTTCGGCACCGACTCCCGAAGCATTCCTGGTGGTTATCGACATGATAGCTTTACCCGAATGGTCGCCGGATTTAGTTGCTGAACGCGCCGGCCGGAGCGGACCCGGAGCGGACGCGGCGCTGAGACCTCGCACTATCTTCAAGACCCGTTCTGCGCTGCTTGCTGGCGTTCACGTCGTCGAAGCCGGTGGTCGATCATTCGAACAATCGGAACCTAGTCATGACCAAGATCCGCGAAGTTGTTGTCGTAAGCGACCCCACTAATCATGATGCACTGGTATGCCGTGTCGGCGGCTCTCAGTTTACTGTCGGCGGCCCGGATGGCGTCGGCAGCATTTCTTCTGGTCCCAATCCTTACGACCTCCTTAGCGCATCTCTCGCCGCATGCACCGCTATGAGCATTCGTTTTCAGGCTCGACGCCAAAGACTTCCGCTGGAGCGGCTGGAAGTGAGCGTCAGCTTCCGCCATGGCGCTCAGGGCGAACGAGATTCGTTCGCACGCACCCTCGTGCTGGACGGAGAACTCGATGCGCATCAGCGCGCGCTCCTGCTGGAAGCCGCAAACCTCTGTCCTGTCGGCAGGATTCTCGGCATCGGTGCCGCTATCAACACGCGCCTGGACGCTACTGCTTCCGGCCACAGCCCAAGCACTCAGGCCAGCTACGAGGATGATCTGGCTCAACTCCCGATCCCGAATATCACTCCGGATTGAGCATCTCTCGTGCCGTCGATCGCTGTACCGGCGCATCGCAGCCTATCAAACCCGCATTGCAGCTCTTTCTTGCGTCCTCAGTGCCCGGAGATCCTCCATCGTGGGGCATTCGCTCCGACGTTCACTGCCGACGCGCTTTGATCTTTCGTGTCGATGGCATCGATTCCATAGCCACAGGTCATTGGACCATCGAATTTCGCGATCGTATTTTTGTTCGCCCGCGAGGCAAATCGGAAGATGACGACATACCACACACGAGGAGGTTGGCGATGAGGGCAATCGTCGTGGCAGACCAAGCTGCGGGAATGGCCGGGATGAAGCTGGTGGAGCGACCCGAACCGCGGCCAGCAATAAACGACGTCGTCGTTCAGGTTCATGCGTCAGGATTCGTTGGAACCGAGCTGTCGTGGCCTTCGACGTGGACCGATCGCCTCGATCGTGACCGAACACCGTCGATTCCCGGGCACGAGTTGGCTGGAGTGGTCACCGCTCTCGGATATGGCACGACGGGCCTGTCGGTGGGACAGCGGGTGTTCGGCCTCGCGGACTGGTATCGCGATGGCACACTGGCCGAGTATGTGGCGATCGAGGCACGCAACCTCGCGCCGCTGCCGGGCGACGTTGATTTCACGGTGGGCGCGAGCCTGCCGGTCTCGGGTCTGACCGCGTGGCAGGGACTGTTCGTGCACGGCCACCTTCAGGCGGGGCAGAGCGTCCTTGCGCACGGCGCGGCTGGCGCAGTCGGGTCGATGGTGACGCAACTCGCGCGTGAGGCCGGCGCCTATGTCATCGGCACCGGACGCGCCGCCGACCGTCAGAAGGCGCTCGACTTCGGCGCGAATGAGTTCGTCGACCTGGAGAACGACGCTCTAAAAGACGTCGGCCCGGTCGATCTGGTGTTCGATCTCATTGGCGGCGACATCGGGAAGCGCTCCGCGCGCCTGGCTCGATCCGGAGGAACGCTGGTGTCCATCGTCGGGCCGGCCAAGGCGCGGCCCGCCGATGGCCTGGCGGTCGACTTCGTCGTCGAGTCCGATCGTGCCCAACTGGTTGAGATCGTCCGGCGGGTTCGGGACGGGCGACTGCGCACGAACATCGGCCACGTAACGACGCTCGAAGATGCCGTCGCCGCCCTCAAACCGACAAAGCGGATCGGCGGGAAGACGATCATCCGCGTTCGTCCGTGAACGACCCACATTCGATGCACGCGGCTGTCGCGTCCTATCGGACGCGCCGCAACCCAGGAAACCACCACGGCCCCCGGGCATGAGATGCCAACCGGGCCTCCATCCCTGCGGCATATCAAGCAAAGAGAGCGAAAGCACTCGTTATCTCAAATCATCCCCTAACGCACAGGAATCAACATGACCAACAGACTCGCCATGACCAACGCTGTCATCGAATGTATCCTGAGCCGCAGCTCCGCCAAATACTACGACCCTGCCGCCACTTTGAGCGATGACCAAATCCGCGAGCTAGTGCGAATCGGCACTACTGCGCCGACATCCTTCCATTTGCAGAACTGGCGCTTCATCGCGGTACGCACGCCCGAAGCCAAGGCTCGGTTGAGTCCGATCGCCTGGAAGCAGCCGGCGATCACTGAAGCCGCCGTTACCTTTATCATCTGCGGCCAGTTGGCTGATTCCAGTGTAATTCCGGACCGCCTGGCGCCGGTGGTGGAGGCGGGTATCATGCCGGCAAAGTTGATACCGGATTGGGAAATCCCCGCACGCGATCTCTATAAGGACTACCCGCAGCGCCAGCGCGACGAAGCAGTGCGCACCGGCGCCTTCGGCGCGGCCGCCATGATCTATGCGGCCCGCTCCCTAGGCCTAGGTTCGACGCCGATGATCGGTTTCGATGCGGAAGCGGTGCACCGAGATTTTGGACTGGCCGAGGACGAAGTACCGGTCATGTTGTTGTCGGTAGGCGCCGAGCGCCCGGGAAACTGGCCACAAAAGCCGCGCCGTCCGGTGGCTGATGTGTTGGATCTCGTTTGACTATCTGTGAACCCAGCAACTTGCGAAGATTATGATGCCAAGAATTGCAGCTCTGAAACCGGACCAAGTGCCGGCCGATTCGAAAGCGACCCTCGATATGTTCACCAAGAACATCGGGTTCACCCCAAATATGATGGCGGCCTTCGCGGCAAGCCCGATCGCGTTCAACTCATGGGCCGCCCTGCTTGGCTCCTTGAGCAAGGCGCTAGACGTGAAGACGCGCGACAGCATCGGCCTCGCTGTCTCCGAAGTGAATGGCTGCGACTACTGCCTGACGGTTCACAGCTTTACGGCCAATCATATGGCCAAGCTGCCCGCCAATGAAATCACTCTCGCCCGGAAGGGCCATGCCACCGACCCGAAGCGGGACGCCGCCATTCAGTTTGCGCGCAAAGTCATCGAGACCCGCGGCAAGGTTAGTGACGCCGATCTGAAAGTCGTCCGCGATGCAGGCTACACGGATGCGAATGTCATCGAGATAGTCGCGCTGGTGGCCATGTACTCTCTGACGAACTTCTTCAACAACGTGTTCGATCCCGAGAAGGACTTTCCTGCCGTTGCGCCGGCTGGCTCGATCTGAACTCAACCCATTCGCATCGACGATCTCTGAGGACGCTCTGTGCGAGCATGACGCAAGAGCCCGGATGCACCCAGGAAGGATTCTTGGGAATGTGTCCGGGCTTTTGGTTGCCGCGAATACTGTCGCCGTCCTTCGCCAAGGCGGCCACGAAGTGATCACAGCGCCGCGGAAAGCGGGCGGCAACACCGTCACCGGCGAAGGGTTCAAAGAAGCCATTGCCGACAGGCAGGTGGTGACCGACGTCTCCAATGCGCCGTCATTTGACGTCGAGGCGCCGGAGCCCTTCGACGGGGCACTCAAGGGATCGCTCTAGGCCGCCAGATCGCCCACTAGGACGATGACGTCGCTCCGCCGCACAAGAAGATGTTCGATGCGCGCGCCTATCTCATCTGGAAGTCGACCATGGCGCGGGCATCTCAACCGCGTGACCGCGAGGGAGGGCGCTTCAGACTTAGAAGCTCCGTCACGTCATGCCGATCGGCTGCGGATGAGATCGCAACTTTCAACCATTTTCCGTCAGGGTATGTTCGGGTTTCATCATAGAGCTTCACCAGCTGCGAGCGCCACCCGTAACGCCGCGCCTCAAACTTCTCTCGCTCTGCTGCCCCCAGGACCACCTCGACTGAAAACAGCCTGTATTCCGGCAGGAAAGTGCAGAATGCCTTGGATTTCTTGTAACGCAGGGACCAACCACGCTTCTTGCCACGATAGAGCCAGTCCGGCACGAAAACACCGGGGTAGTATGCCTCGATCCATTTTCGCAGCTCGGCCCAATGCCCGAACGCCTTCGGCCCGATCCAGTCTCGGACAGTGCTGTCGTCGGGCAACGCTGATTTGTCGGTGATCCTGTCGCCGATCTGGGGGGACTGTTCCATGCCGCGTTCCTTTACACCGCAACTCTCACGCTGGTTTCGGAAGACCTGGTGTGGCGCATCATCGGCCGATCAATAGCGAATGAGCCCGAACAGGCCGAATAATCCGCCCGCGTCCTGCCAGAACTCGACAACCTTCCATCCGCCGGAGCGGGCAAGCCGCTCGAAGCTCTCCGCAGTATATTTTCGGGAGCTCTCAGTATGAATGCTTTCCGACGTTCTGAAGCCAAACGCGCGCTCGCAGAGGGTAACGCGCTGATCACACACGCTAACCAGATGCATCTCTACTGCTTTCTCGATCTCGTTCCAGCGCGCCACGTGCTTGAACCGCTCTAAACGGAAATCGCCGCCCAGTTCGGCGTTGATCCGCTCAAGGAGGTTGAGGTTGAAAGCGGCTGTCACACCAGCGCTGTCGTCGTAAGCACGTAAAAGCGTATCTACGTTTTTCTGGAGATCGACACCGATGATGGCACGTCCGTTTTTGCCCAAGTGTCGCCCCATCTGCATGAGCAAGGCCTTCGCCTCGCTCGCATTCAAATTCCCCATCGTCGAGCCAGGAAAAAAACCTGTCCTGCCGCCGCTGAAGCCATCAAACGGAACCTCAAATACATCCAGGAAATTGCGCGCGATGGGACGGACCCAGAGCGACGGGAAGCGCGAAGCGATCCTCCTGGACGTTTCTGCAAGGAAAGCATCGGCGACATCGATCGGCACGTAGCCTCGCGGGTCACGCAGGCCTGACAGCACAAGCTCCGTCTTAACGCCGGCTCCCGCACCATACTCGATGAGAACCGCGCCAGGCTCTATAAAATTGGCGATGTCCCGCTGCCGCTCTCGCAAGATCGACGTTTCGGCTCTGGTCAGATAATACTCATCCTGCCTCGTTATCTCTTCGAAGAGTTCAGATCCACGCTCGTTGTATAACCAACGGCTCGGCAGCGTCTTCACATCAGCGGATAAGCCGCCGACGACGTCTCGGGCAAATACATTTTCAACAGCTTCGATGCTGTCATTCACGTGAAGCATATTTTCCGCTTTCGGTGCCACGGCGGACAACGGCCGAGGTAAACTCGTGGCCGATATCTTCACCGTGAATTCGTGCCAGGCTGGGTGAGTACGCTACTTGAGGGGTGTCGTCAGCGGGTTGTCATTGGTGTCGAGGACGAAGACAGCGAGCAGCTTCGCCGGTTTTGTCTTGCTCGCATTGCGGCTGATCGAATGGGTTGCATCCGGCGGCTCCGACCAGCCCTCGCCTGCCCGATAGATGCGCTTCGCCCCGTCGTTCACCTTCGACTCGATCGCGCCCGAGATGACGTAAGCGTAGATGAAAGCCGACTTCGCATGGGTATGGGGCGGGGATGCCGCGCCCGGCGCGTAATCGACCTCCAGGGCGAGCAGCGACTTGCCAGGGACATTGGGAATGGCCGCCTCGAGTTTCTTCGCGACGGTTTCCGCTTCGCGCTCATGGGCGCGGATGGAGCCGGCCATCGAGAAGGCGGCGCAGGTGACAGCGACAATGGTCCGGATCTTCATGAGTTTCTCCTTCTGCCTAGAGGTTGGTATTCGTTCTTCATTGCTCCCTCTCGACCTTGCCGGCCTGCTGTTCGCCGACACCGAACGGTCAGTCTCGCGGGATGAAGTCGACGTGGGGCCCCGGCTCGATGATGAACACCGCGAGCGTGGCGAGAACGCAGGCGACGGCGGCGACAACCATCGCCATGTGGAATCCCCAGAACAGCTGAGGACCGCCTTGCTGCAGCACACCGCCGAGCAATGCGATGGCGAACAGCGACCCGGCGCGTGAGACTGCGCTGTTGACGCCAGACACGGTTCCGACTCGATCGGACTCGACGGACGTGAGGACGAGGGTCGTCAACGGCGCGATCGCAAGGCTCATGCCCAGCGCCAGCAACAGGATGCTGGGGAAGATGTCCTCCCAATAGGTCGCGTTCGGACCGATACGGAGCGCCACGATGCAGCCCAAGGCGACGACGGCGCTGCCGGCGAACAATGGCAGGCGCCTGCCGAACCGGCGGCAGAGCATGCCGGCGAGCGGCGAGACGACCGTAATCAGTACTTGCAGAGGAATGAAGGCTAGGCCCGCCACCAGCGTCGGCAAGTGCGCGCCCCGGATCATCACGAACGGGATCAAGGTTAGCATGACCGTGAACGGGCCGTAGAGGAGCGCGGTGAACAGGTTCGCGCCGACGATCGACCGCGAGGCGAAGAGCGATGGGGGCAGCATGGCGTTCTCGCCTAGTCGCCGCTGTGTGACGATAAGGCCGGCTAGGCCGCCCAGACCGACGATCAGAGTGATGAGCACCCAAAGGGTTGGACCGGAACCGTTGGTCAGGCTCGTCAGCCCCGCGCCCAACGAGCCGAGCCCGACTGTCGAAAGGACCGCGCCATAGACGTCGATCCGGACGTAGCTGGTCGGGGAGTCCTTGGGTATCCACGCGGTGCCGAAGGCCAGCGCGCTGGCGACGATGGGCAGGAGCATCAGAAAGGTCGTCTGCCAGGACCCGTGATCAATGATCGCGCCCGCGATCGCGGGCGTGATGCCACTTGCGACCGCAGCGACGGCGGACCAGATGCCGATCGCACGGGCTTTCTTGTCGGCGGGAAAGGCCCGCCCGAGCACGGAAAGGCCGTTGGGCAGGATCACAGCTTCGCCCACGCCTTGCAGGAAGCGGCCGCCGATGAGGGGCGCGAAACTCGGCGCGAAAGCAATTGCGGTCGCGCCCAGACCGTAAAGGGCGATCCCAGCGAGGAAGACCCGCTTCTGTCCGAACCGGTCACCCAGAGCGCCGGCGCCCAAGGTCAGGGCCGCGAGTGGCAGGAGTTCGGCGTTCATTACCCACTGCAGGTCAAGTGGCGAAAGGCGCATATCTCGGCCAATCGCCGCGAGCGCGACCGTGACGACGGCGCCGCTGACGAACACGAGGCAGCCGCCCAGGGCTGACGCGGCGAGCACCTTGGTGCTCCCATGCGCGCCGACGGCCTTAGGCTCGGCGAGCGCCAGGCCGCAATCGGTCAGGATCAGTGACGCGCTGCTCACGACCTACCCGTCATGTCAGGTCGCGCGCTTCGCGGCGCGCGGGATCATTGGGCGGCAGCCCGAAGCCGAACTGGCGTGTCCGTTCGCGGATCACTTTTCGCAACACGGGCGAACGCGAACGATTGTCTTCCCCTTGCGTCGCTCGGTCCGATTGAAGGCGGCGATGGCGTCATCGAGGGTCGAGACGGTGCCGATGTTCGTCCGCAGTCGTCCGTCCCGCACACGCTGGACGATCTCACCTAGTTGGGCGCGATCGGACTCGACAACGAAGTCGATCGCCAAGCCGTCGGCGGGCCGCGCCTCGGTCGGCCCGGCGATGGTCACCAGCGCTCCTCCCGCTCGAATTAGGCCTGCGGACCGCTTCGCGATGTCGCCGCCGAAGATATCGAAAACCAGATCGACGCCACCGACGTCTTCTAGAGCGTCGTTCTCGAGGTCGACGAACTCATTCGCGCCGAAGTCGAGCACCGCCTGACGGTCGCCGGCGCGTCCAGTACCGATGACGTAGGCGCCGGCCTCACGTGCGAGTTGCGTCACCATCGAACCGACGACGCCGGCCGCGCCGTGCGCAAGGACGCTCCTCCCGGCCTGAAGGTGGCCGTGCACGAACAGTCCCTGCCACGCAGTCAGACCCGGCATCGGCAGGCTCGCGCCCACCGTGAAGTCGACGTCGCCCGGCAGCGGCGCAAGGTTGCGTGCCTCGACGGCCACATACTCCGCCAAGGTGCCGTCGCGATACCAGTCCGTGAGGCCGAACACCCGCTGTCCCACCGACAATCCCGTCGTGCCATAGCCGAGAGCGGTGACGACTCCGGCCAGCTCGTGCCCAGGGATCGACGGTGTTCGGTCACGATCGAGGCGATCGGTCCACATCGGGGGCCACGTCAGCTCATCCCAAGTGAAGCCCGATGCATAAACTTGAACGACGACGTCGTTTATCGCTGGCTGCGGTTCGGGCCGCTCCACCAGCTTCATCCCGGCCGTTCCCGCGGCCTGGTCCGTTACGGCGATTGCCTTCATGTGAGTTGTCTCCTCAGTTATTTTCTCCTTGCTGGATACGTTCCAGCGATAAAAAGTCAGTTCGGCATCGCTTGCCAGCGACCATGGGGGACGGCGCCTTCACGATCTCAGTTGTCCAGCACTCGACAAAATCCGCGGGCGGTACCCATTGATGGCAGCGCGGGGTAACATTCTCCAATAGCCGGCATGCATAGTTTCCATTGCAGCGGGGAATAGTGCTGCGACGGTCTTCTCTGCCATTCATAAATCAAGGCAAGTTGCGCACGCCGCGACGGCATGCCGCCGCGCGGCAAGGCAATAACGATAATCTATCGATTCCATGGCGAGAGATAATTTCCTTCACCAGGGCCCGACCGCCACCATATGAGATGGCTGTCGGAACCACCTTCAACCCGAAATAAGACTGCGAATGACCAATCCTGCAAACCGGAGACGGCGAGCGTGTCGCAACGAGGCGCAGCCGTTTGCAGAGGGGTGCAGCCGTGGCGTGATCGACGCAGAGCCCTGCCCGCGAGAGCTCGGCCGGGAAGCTCCGCCTCGGTGCCGGCGCATGGTGCTCGCGGCCTGTGTGCTCGCGTCCTCGATGGCGTTCATCGATGCGACAGCGTTGCCCGTTGCGTTACCGAAATTGCGCTCAGATTTGGCGGCGGACCTCGCCTCGGTTCAATGGGTTCTCAACGGATACATGCTGGCGCTCGCCTCGCTGACATTGATCGGCGGCGCGCTCGCCGACGTTTACGGCAAGGCGCGCATGCTCGGGTTCGGTTGCGTGCTGTTCGGTCTGGCATCCGCGGCTTGCGCGATGGCGCCTTCGCCCGCCTGGCTGATCGCTGCCCGCGTCGCGCAGGGAGCAGCCGCAGCGATCGTTACCCCCGCCAGCCTCGCCCTGATCGGGGCCACCTATCCGCGCGCAGAGCGGAACCGAGCGATCGGCGTATGGGCCGCAGCGTCGGCTCTCACCACCGCCGGAGGTCCTGTCCTGGGCGGCTGGCTCACCGAGACCTTTGGCTGGCCATCCGTGTTCTGGATCAACCCGCCGCTCGCGCTCGCGGCAGTGGGAGTTCTGCTGGTCTTTGCGCCGAAGGATGGTCGCATCCAGCGCAGATTCGACGTGATTGGCGCCGCGATCCTCGCTTCGGCGATCGGAGCGCTTGCCTGGGCGCTTAGCCAAATCGGCCCTCGTGAAGTTCAGGCCGCCGCGGACGCTTCCCGCCCGTCGGGCACAGTGCTCGTGATTGTCACCGGGTTTGGCATTACCGGGCTCGCCGTCTACGCGCTCTGGGAGCGCGGAAGCGAGCACCCGATGACGCCACCTCGCTTGGCGGGGAACCGCGCCTTCCTCGGGCTGAACGTTGTCACCCTGATGGTCTATGCGGGGGTTTCCATCATGTTCTTTCTGCTGCCCTTTGAGCTCATCGATCGCCGCGCCCTGTCGTCGACCGACGCCGGGCTGGCATTCCTACCCTTCACGCTTGGCGTAGGGCTCTTGTCGAATCTGTTCGGCCGGCTTGCAGACAAGATTGGCGCGCGGGCCATGCTCATCGCGGGACCGCTGGGTGCGGCACTCGCCTATATCCTGATGGCGCTCGGCGAGAAAGAATCCCTGATGCTCGGCGTGATCGGACCTATGACCCTGCTCGGCCTGTCCTTCGCTGTGCTCGTGGCGCCGCTCACCGCGTCGGTCATGTCGAGTGTGGACGAGGCCGACGAAGGACTCGCCTCCGGCATCAACAATGCGGCGAGTAGGGTTGCGCAGCTCGCCGGGGTGGCACTGGCCGCCGGCGTCGCGTCTTTCTCGTCCGGCTACGAAGTCGGCCTCGCCATAGCCGCCGCGACCTCAATCGGCGGCGCCTTTGCCGCTTCGATGACCCTGACAACGGTCATGGCGAAAGCGGACGCAACTTAGAGAGCACGGAATTCAACCGAATCCGTTCAGCGGAGCGTCATGGCTGATCGTTGATTCTAGAACCGCGAGTTCTGCGGCGGCTTGTCACAAGCCACGTTTGTCTGCAGCAGCGAGCACATGGCGCAGATATCAACGGAGACGAGGTGCAGCGTCCCGCATTTGGACGCTATCTGAACCGACGAGCGCTGCTGGTGGCGACTCCCGTCAGAGCGAAGGCCATTCCGGCGACCAAACAAAAGACGGCGCCTTGGTCTCCGCCCAATCCGAAGATCAGCGAGACCAACGCGGAACCAAGTGACCATCCGATGTAGCGAGCCGAGGCATTCATCCCACTTGCGGCCCCGCTGCGCCCTACGGGTCCAGCCGTCATCATCGCCGTGTTGTTCGGGGTCTGAAAAAGACCAAAGCCGATACCGCAAAGAGCCAGTCGCCATACGACATCCCATCTCGCCGGAGTTGTCGGCAAGAAGACCATCAGGAGCAAACCGACCGCCAACAACGCCAAACCAATGCTGCAGATCACCGAAGCGGGGTGGCGGATCGTCAAGCGGCCGGCAATTGGGGCCGTGACGGCAGTCATGAACGGCCAGGTTGTCAGAAGAAAACCTGTTTCCACGGCCGAAAGATGCATCCTCGTCTCAAATAGAAACGGCAAGGAGACGTAAGCCAGAATTTGCGCTGCATAGGAGCAGACGGAGGTCCACACCGATAGGGTAAACAGAGGTATACGGAAAAGATCGAATGGCAACATTGGCATCGGGTGCCCGAGCTGTTGTCGAACGAAGAGACCAAGACAGAAGAGGCCCGCTACGATCTCTCCCGTCGCAATGCGCCCATCGCCAGTACCCAGCGTGCCGACACCGACGACGAAAAGTCCGAACGCCAGCGCATTGAGAGCGGTCCCGATCAGATCGAGAGAGCGCGCAACCCGAACGTCTGGTGGTGCAGCGGCGATAAATAGCGGAACAGTGAGGCCGAACGGCACATTCACCAAAAATAGCCAGGGCCATTTTGCCACGGCAAGTATTGCCGCCGCGATGGTGGGGCCCAATGCTCCAGGTATCGCCACCGCTAATGCGACCAACGCGAAGCCCTTGCTGACCATGTGATGCGGATAAATCACGCGTACAAATGCCATGCCGGCCACAGAAACTCCAGCTGCCCCGGCCCCTGAATCAAGCGCGCACTCACCAGCATCGGTAATGTTGGAGCGAAAGCGCAACCCAACGACGCGAAAACAAAAATAGCCAGGCCGGCGGTATAAACGCGCTTCAGACCGAGTGATTCGACCAGACTTGCAACAGGCAACAAGCAGACCGTTGCCGAAAGCTGATAGGCATTCACGACCCAAACGGTCGCGGCGTCACTACTTGCGAATGAACGCGAGATGTTTGGCAAGGCGATGTTCACGATCGCGCTTCCGAGGGAACTTAGACCAAGTCCAAGCAAGATGCAGAGCATTACCCAGCGGCGCCGAGCCGCCGTCAAACCGTCGACGCCACCCATCAGTATGCAATGTCCGGCGCGAACTTTGGACGGCCGACTTTGCGCATATGTTCAATGGCGGATTCCGTAGATCGATACTTGATCTTGAGCGAGCAGCTACGTTGGGTCGGCCACAAATGCACACCGATGACTGGTATTCTCTTCACCATTAGCTCTCTCGTCAGATCAGGTGCGGCGCACGCGTGATTCCGGCCATGACAACGACAATCTTGAAAGCTTCGGCTCGTGTCGCGCACCGCGCCTGCCGCTCACGAGTAGTCACCTCCGCTCTGCTGACTGAGGTTGGCGAGGTAGTCGCGCTTCCCGATCTTCGCTCCCAGGTGCCGAAGGATCGCGTGCGCAATCGCGATGTGGAAGAAGAAGTCGGGTAGCACCAGGTGCCGGATGTAGTCGTCGCCGCCGAACCACCCGCGCACGATAGGCGGTGTCAGTTCGTATGTGCGGGACTGCGCGCCGGCAATCTCGTCCGGCTGCAGGTTTTGCAGGAAGCCGCGCGTCTCGAGGAGCCGCCCCTTCAGTGCCGGGTACACCATGAGGGTGTTTTGCGGAGCCGGCGCATCGCGCTGCATCAGCTTCGCCATGTGGGCGTCGACCTTATTGCAGCTTACAGAAAACTGTTCTCCGAAACTCAGCATGTCGGACGCGAGCCGCTCGCCAAGGATCCTTCCAGGCTCACATCCCCTGGTCCGCTCGAGTGCTTGGGCGTGGTCGAGATAGTCATTCATCACGTTCAGTCCGTGCACCATGACGGGGACAGTTATGTCATAGACCGAGAGGGACACGTCGAACTCCATCGGCTCGTTTGTACTCTGAACATCGGTCAGCCCCGAAGATCGAGAATCGAACCGACTGATCGCAATAGGTTCTTCAATCATGCCGCACCAGCTGGCGGGATTAGAAATTGCCTCGGCGAAGCTGCGGCAGGGCGAAAGCCCCACGCATACGATCGCTTAGTGACGCAGCACTGGATACCCATTCACATAAATCCAGTCCGTGGCCGTGGCCGGCACGTGGCACCCCTGGCAATCGGAACGGTAGTCCGTCGAGGTGGTTTTGAGCGGCTTGTCCGCGTCGAACCACGACCATCCCCACCCGTCGCCCCACAACGGGTTGCCGGGGTGCGTTCCCTTACTGTCTCTCACCATGACGAACCAGCCCTTGAGCTTGTCGGCGTGGCTTACCGTGCCGGTGGTCATCTCGTTGGTCGAAGTCGCGAAGACTTCTTTCACCAGAACGGCGCCGTCCGGGAAATGCCCCGTCTTCCGGTAGGCGTCGATCGCCCCCGGGGATGCGTAGACGGCGTGGATTTCATTCGAGCCCTGGCCGCTCTCAGCCGCAATCGCCCAGGTGCCGAGCGCTTGGTAGAGGGTTCGGTAGTCCGCCGGCACGCGCAGGTGCCCAGCGCCGTCCACCACGTTCGCGGTCGGGCTGGCCGGAGCTGCTCCGTTGATCTGCGCGAGCGCTGCCACGGCGCCGGTGACCAGCGAGACGGCAACAGCGAGGCCGATAGTCTTCGATAATTTCATGGGGATCTCCTTTACCGCTCGCGCGTTGCACAGTGATTCAGCGCGACGGCTTCAAATCACCATTTCAATCGCTGTGGGGCCGACCGCGCGTGTTCGGCCGGGCCGGGCACTCCGGAAGATCGGACGCGGCCCATGAAATTAGAAATTCCCTTTGGACATGTATTCGATAGGCGGCAGGTATCGTCGGACAGAAGCGACGTCGGCGTCCCGTCCGTCTGCGATCAGCCGTCGAGAAGGTTGCTCTCCATCTTCTCTGCCCTCACTCGGACGTGGAAGCGGCCTGGCGCAGTGCGGCCAGGATTTGCGTCGGCTCCTCTCGTATCGTGAAGTCCGGCTCGACGAATGCGCTGCGGATCTGGCCGTCCGCGTCAATCACATAGGTCGCGGGAATAGGTAGCATCCACTCCGGTGACCCGTGCCGAGCGCCGAAGTCGAATCCTAGCCTGGAATAGTGCGCTTTGGTCTCGTCTGGCACCCGGAACAGCACGCCGTACGATATGGCAACGCCATAGTCGACGTCGGAGAGCACCTTCAGGTCCAAGCCCAGGCTCCGCTTGAGCTGCCGCGGGAAGTCCCTCGTCTCGGGTGTCACCACTGCGAGGGTCGCACCGATGCTCTCGAACTCATCCTTTGCAGCCTGCAGGGCGCAAAGCTCAGCGGTGCAGAAAGGACACCAGCCGCCTCGGAAGAAACTCAGCACGAGGGGCCCTTTGCGGCGCAGCCGTTCGGAGGAGTGGAGACGGCCGTCAGCGTCCGGCAGGAGGAAGTTCGGCGCGGCGTCTCCAACCTTCAGAGCGTGCGATGCCACGTCGGTATCTCGGAGCCAGCGCACGAGGTGGTTGTATGATTCCCAATCCGCGGCGCTGAACGTCGTCAACAGCTCGGCGCGAATCCGGGCGAGTGTCTTGTTGGTCTGATTTAACATCGGTTGGGAGTCATCGGGCTGAGGATCGATTGGCTGGAAGCGGCTGGCCGCCGGCGTGCGTGTCGTGGTCATGCGGGCGCCCCCGACACCACCGGGACCGCTGCGTGCGGCACGCCCCGGTCGGGGCTTCGACCGACCAGTCGCGAAGCCGCGCGACCTTGACGAATGCGTCCAGCGCCGGGGAGTAGCGGCGCCCTTGCACAGCCAGTAGGCGCACCTCCCGTGAAACCAGGTTGCCTTCGAGCGGGATGGTCTTGAGCGTCGGAAGGCGCGGCATGTGCTCGGGCGCGAGTATCACGCCAAGGCCGGCCGCGGCCATGTGCTGCAGGTGCAGGTCGTGACCGCTGCAGTGGCCAAGTTGGGGCGGGCTCTCGGGGAAATACGATTTCTGGATCTTCGGGGCCACGTCGCAGTCGGCGCGCTCCAGCAAGATGGTCTCGCGGAGGTCGTCGATGCCGATCGAGGGACGATTTGCGAGCCGGTGCGTCGGCGCAAGAACCACAACGTAGCGCTCCTCGAACAGCGACCAGTCGTCGATCCGGGCGGGCACATCCTGCACGTCGCCGACCATTGCGACGTTGATCTCGCCCTCGAGCAAGAGGTCGACGAGCTTCTTCGCCGCGCCCTCGCGCAGCTCGACGTGAAGTCCAGGGACGAACTTCGCGATCTCCGCGATCGGATCGAGGACGAGCGACGCCGAGATGGAGGGGGCCAGGCCGATCTTCAGTGGCGCAACATCCTTGCGTTGGAACTCCTGGGCTCGGCGACGCACCGCCTCTGCCGAGGCCAGTGTGCGCTCCAGCATCGGAAGGACTTCCTTTCCAAGATCGGTGAGTTGGGTGAGCTGGCGTTCGCGGTAGATCAACTGGCCGCCGAGCTCCTGCTCGAGCTTCTGCACCCCCTTGGTCAACGCGGGCTGCGTGACATTGCACTGCTCGGCCGCGCGGGTGAAGTTGAGGGTGGACGCGACGGCGAGGAAGTAGCGAACCTGATGAAGCTCCATGGGTTGTTATGTTCTCCGTCAAGGTGCGACTGTCGATAGAGACGAGCCTTTGCAATCGACGGCGTGACAGGCACGTCGCGATGGGGAGTAGATGAGACTTGCGTGCGCAGGTTGGAACGGCCTGGCCTATTGATTAGGACGCACGGACACGCTTTCAGGAGTTTCTGAGAGCCGGGATAGTGCATGCGAGGTGGCCGAGAACCGGACGGGCGGCGGCCCCGCGTGTACCCGCCCCCAGGACATGTTCGTCAACGCAGAAATCAATCGTGCGACAGCTAGCGGAGCAAGCCTCAACGATAATTCGTCAACCGCCAATCGTCTGTTTCTTGCCAAGCCCCGCAAAACGCGGGACCGGGCGGCATTGCGAACCCAGAGGCGAACTCGCGGCAGCATGGCCCTTCCCGACGGAGCGGCGTCAGGCATGGAGGGTCTCGCCGCCCTTGGCATCTTCGAAGTATTGAGGTGCTTCGCGACGGTCGTATTTCCCGTAGTCGCGCACGATCCGCACTCTACGAACCCTTGCCTTGTCATTCGGCGCGGAAGCGTCCTCGTAAGCCTGCGCTGCGGCGGCGTCCTTCCAGGACATGAGCAGAATCAGATCGCCAGGCGTGAGCACTGCTTCGAAGATGTCCCACGACGTGAAGTCGGCGGCCCAAGGGCTCAGTCCGAGCCACTCCGCGCAGTCGTACGGGTTGTTGGTCTGTTTCCACTCCGCGGGGCGCGTCGCGTTGATCAGCGTGACCGTCATCCCCTCCCCGATTTCGGTCTCATCGAGCCGCTGCTCCGTGAGGGCGTAACCCGCGGGCACCTTATTGTCGGCAGTGATCTGACCGACGCGGAGATGGTAGTCCGCGAGTATTTCATCGCGGCCCTTCTGCTGGACCTCGTGATGGCGCATGCGGATGCGCCAGCGGACGAGCGACTTCTCGTCTCGCCAGTTCGAAAGCGAAAGGATCCAGCCCTCGCGTGTCAGGCTCTTGTAGCGGATGTTGTCGACAAAGCCCTCGACCTGCTCCAGCTCGGGGCGCAGGATGTTGGCGTTGTCGAGGTAGTTATCGCACTTCCCTTTATGGGGGAGGACTTCGAAGATCACGGAAAACATAATTGTATCTCATTCCTAGAGCGCCGCGATGTGGTCGATTGTCCGGCCTTCCTGCCACACCGCGGTAGTCACTGACCGCGGGGAGTTTTGGATGACGGCGTGCGCGTGATCCGCGTGCCGACAAAGCTGCTCCGGCCCCTCGCATCGTCGACACGCGGGAGAAAGAGGCGGACCAGCGTGCCGCCACCTCGCTCGCTCTCTATACTGATCGCACCGCTCCGTCCTTCGGCGAAGCGCCGAACCTGGGCGAGTCCGATGCCGCTGCCGCCGCCAGCCGCCTTTGTCGTGAAGTACGGAAGGAACGCCTGCGACAGGACCTCCTCAGACATGCCCTCCCCCTCGTCGGCGACGACAATCTCAACGAACCCGCGGTCCGCGCTAAACGGCTCGACATTCCGCGCCGCAACGGTGATCGTGCCGCCGGCCGGCATGGCATCGTCTGCGTTTCGGCAGAGATTCAGGAGCGCAAAGTACAGCTCTTCCGGGTCGGCGTTGAAGGTCCATAAGTCAGGCGCGATCTCGGTGCGGACAGTGATGTCCGGGCGCAACGCCCAGTCAAGCGTACTCGCGATCGCTGCGAGACGATTGCCTGCGATAAAGCCGTCGATCGACTTGCGGCATGGTCGCGCAGTATCGAGGAGCTGACGGCTGAGCGACACGCCTCGCGCAATCGCCTCCTGCATTTTGCCAACGATCGCCTTTCGATACGCGGCGTCGCTCTGGCACTCGAGCAGCCGCAGGCCGCCGCCGATCACGGCGAGAAGGTTGTTGATGTCGTGGACGACGAACTGCGCCGCGTCCCCGGTCGACCTCTCCCCCTCCGAGCCGCGGGCGAAGGCCACGCGGCGCGTGCTGGACCGTGGGGCGGTTCGGAACAGGACCCCGGAGATCTCGCCGTCGCCCCCGACGAGCGGAATCTCCACGCGTCTGGACGCGATAACACCGCTGCCGTGATCGCTGACGCTCCGCACTCTCACACGGAGTGGGCGCTGCACCCCAAGCGCGACACCGGCTCTGTCCGCAAGCACGACTACATCCTCCGGCAGATGGCTCTCGACCTCGCCGGGAAAGGAAATGTCGGATGAATATTTGATCAGCATCTGGGGAACTCCTGGCCTGCGATCGTCCAACGGGACGCCAAGCTCGGCCCGTACACGCGGGCGGGCGACGATGGCTCGAAGATTGGGTCCAGCACCGAAAAATGGGAAATGACCTCTTGCCATGGAGTCGATAGCCGACCGTTATCGGCACGCCGCGGCGTTCGGGCGGCAACGCAGCGCTGATCATCATGATAAGCCGGAACGAACAGCAAGATATCGATTGCAAGGCCGCGGAGAACGACTACCCGGATCAATGTCGGGCGAAGCTCAGATGCTGCATAAGATCGAACAACTGCGCGAGAGCGAAGTCCTGAAGCCAACGGAGGCCATCAGGATGCCGACCGATCTGCTCGAGCAGTCAACGTCGGATGCACGCGAGCCCGATGCGGAAAGCGAACCGCCATCATGACGTGCAGCTATTGATTTCATGGCGTGACGTCATTTCCAATTCGCCGCACGGAATTCCATGCTTGCACGGTGCCGGGCTCATCCGACGCGCAATCAGGAGGTTACAATGTCAGTTCACAAGCCGGTTCTCACGGCGCCGCACGGCGGCGAGACAGTGACCTCGAGCGGAGGCTCGAGCGTCGAGATGAAGGTGGAGAGCAGCCAGTCCGGAGGCGAATATGGCACGGTCCTGTGGACGGTGCGGGCCGGGGAAGAACCGCCGCTGCACACCCACACGCGCGAGGACGAGCTGCTATACGTGGTGCAAGGGAAGCTAATCGCGCAGGTCGGCGATACCCGTATCGAGGTGGGGCCAGGCGCCTACGCGGCTCTTCCCCGCGGTGTGCCGCATACGATCGAGGTGGTCGGCGACCAGGCGACCCTGCTGCTCAGCTTCGTGCCGGGTGGGTTGGAGCGCTTCTTGGTTCCCCGGAAGGGCGAGCAGCCCGATCCGGCTGCATTCGGCCTGACGTTCCCCTAGGGGCGCCGACCATGGCGCGCGGAACATCTGGAAGAAGAACTCTTGCCGATCGCTAAAGCTCGTCCTGGTCGAACCGGACGCGATCTCCATCGCTGCCGCGTGCGTGGCGCGGTTGCGGTGGGTGGCGTCCTTGACGTAGCCGACCCGCGTCGAGACGACGCCGGGTAAACGCCGGCAGAGGGAAGCGCCGTAGTCCCGCCGCGGCGCCAAGCGTCTTTCAGTCATTCCGATAACGGTCGGCTATCGACTCCATAGCGAGAGGTGATTTTCCTTTCGACCGCCTTGGACTCAATCTTCGAGCGATCGTCGACCGGCCGGGAAGGCGTTCTCCAGCGCACCGACTTCTCGGCCGCCAAGATCGCCGTGCGCGCCGCGCCGTTTCCTTTCGGCGGTCGTTGTACTGCCCTGCTCTGAGGAGTTCCGTGCCGGGAGCTTAAGAGATGCGGCAAGACGCCGGCTGACAAGTACATAGCCCGCCGTGTTCGCGCGGGATCGTGAACAGGAGGTCTTTCGATGATTCTGCCTACCGGTGCGACAGTAGCTGTCGCTGACGGCCAGACGATCCGCCTGTTCCACAATACGGGCGTGAAACCTGGAGTGCACTTGGTCGAGATCACGGCGGCTCCGCCTCAGTCCGCCCACTCGGGCTCGGGTGCGCGGCATCGTACCGGCTCTGCCAACCCCGACGGGAGGCGGCTCGTCGAGGACGACTTCGCGGCAGCGACGGCCGCTTTCCTGAACAAGCTCAGCCTGGACGGGACCATAGAACACTTGGTCGTCGTCTCCGACCCCAGAACCCTGGGAGAGATGCGCAAGCACTTCAATCGGGACCTGAGAGACAAGATCTTAGGGGAGCTCGTGAAGGACTTTAGCCGGCGTCCGATCGAGGACATCGCCTCACTAATCGCCGACGCCTGACGCCACCGCCGACCGTAGAGCGAACTTCGCCGTTCGTGACTCAAGCGGTTAGCGAACCTCCATGCCGTTGCGGATGGTCGCGGTTAAGGGCGATCGTCTGCCGGCATTGAGCATGAGCTCGCCATGGCAGGCTCGGAATCGCCCTCGGGGGAATTGGTAGCGCGAGAGGGCTACCTACGTTCTAGTGGGATTATTTCGCACATTGACCGAGGTGACACCGCGAGATTTGAAATAAAAAGTGAATATAAGAGCGGGGATATTCCTCAAAGCTGACTTGATCGCTGCCTTCGCTGGCTTTCTCAGCGCAACTAATTGATGAGTAAGTAGTGATGACTGATCAGCAATTAGCCCTGGAAGCGATTAGCGACGCGCAACTCATATTGGAAAAGTTCCTTCAGCCCCGTCCCAAGGACAATGCGCGTATCCTTGAAGAGTTGGTGGAAGTTCTCGAGCGGCCCGCTTTAATCGTTGCTGTAAGTCGATTGCAGCAGCACGGCAATTGAGCCCGCCCATGCGCAAACCACTCCAAGCGTTTTCTTTAACCGTTGGCATTGTTGCGCTCTCATCGCTCGAAATGAACAGCCTGCATGCCAAGCAACAATGCAGCGCCGCAATGCCGCCAAATCCGCAAGGGCAATGGTGGTCCTACCGTATCATCGACGGACGAAAATGCTGGTACGCGGGCAAACCCATGCTGTCGAAAGCATTGTTGGAATGGCCTACAGAGCAGCGTCCCCGACCTGATTCTCGCGGAGAAGCTACAGGTATCCTCATTGCTAACAAGCCCGGCAATCCCCTCGATGCACAAGCGTTGGCGCTGAAAGAGGGCTCTGACACGTTTGAAGAGCGATGGCGTGCCAGGATCTCCATCTCCAGCACTGCACGCGACTGAACATTACTAATGACTTGGCGATCCTGCATCTCGCCTATCGTTGGCGAGGACGGCGCTTGCGCACCGGGGGCCTCGTTCACGTAGTGAAGTGGTCTCGCAATCCAAGACCAATAGCAGCCTGCCCCGATGCGATTGACTGGTTGACCTTCGGGTGATGAGCTTGACGATTGCCGAAGGGCTATTCAACACGCTGGCCCACACGCCAGCCCATTTCCCAGAAGTCTGCCTCGAGCCGAGTGGCTTCCTTGAAGATGGCAATCAGTTCTGCCTCACGAGCCGGCGTGGCGTAGAGATCGGCGAGATGCTCCAAATGCGCACGCGCTTTCGCCGCGACCTCCTGGTATGGCACGCCAGCGTACTCGTCGATCCAAATCCGATAGGCGTTCGTCCTGGCGTCCGCATCGGGTCGCAAGGCGAGCCGCGTTGCGATCTCCGCGTACCCGATCACGCAGGGGGCAAGTGCCACCTTGAGCGCCAGCAGATCGCCGCGCATTCCAGCATCGAGCACGTAGCGTGTGTAGGCCAGCATCTCGACCGCCGGAGGAGTTTGTTCAAGGTCACTCGGGGATAGACCCCAACCGGCACACAGCTTCACATGAAGGCTCATTTCGACATCAAGGATGGCCGACAGGCCGGCCGCAGCTTCACGCATGTCGGCAAGCTTGGGCGACTTGTAGACCGAGAGCGCATAGGCGCGCGCGAACTCGATGAGGAACAGATAGTCCTGAGCAAGGTAGTGACGAAATGCGGCTTCAGGGAGCGAGCCATCTGCCAATCCGTCCGTGAAGGGATGCTCGGTGTAGGCCCGCCACTCAGCCGATGCTTCTGTCTTTAGACGCTCGAAGAAACTCACGATCCATTCCCGCCTGGCTTGCTTTCCTATGAACTTTTTACGCACTTCCAATCAACGCGAACCAAGACGCTGACCTTGGCAGACCGTGGCGACTGGCCGGCAGGATGCGAACGGAATTCGCTTGCCGTCGGCCGCCGGGAATGACTGGCGCTGTCACACTATCACCAACAGAACGAAATGCGCCAAGTTCAAGTTTCGATCGCAGACCTGCCGCACCAGTTTCACCAGAACCAACCCGTCACTCCTTCAGGCCGCTGGAGGCCACGCCGCGCACGAAATTTCGACGCATCAGCGAGAAGAACAGTGCGCTCGGAACCAGCGCCAGCGCCGCGGCAGCGCTGAGGCGACCGATGTCCACGGTGAAGCCGGTCTGAAACAAGGCGAGCCCGACCTCGAGCGTATAGGTTTCCTTGTTGGTCATGACGACGAGCGGCCACGCGAAGGCAGTCCAGGCCTGAAAGAACGCCAGCACGGCAAGAGCGCCCAACGGGCCGCGCATCAGCGGCAGCACGATCCGCAGGAAGATCCAGAGCTCCCCCGCGCCATCCACCCGGGCAGCTTCCAGCAGCTCGTCAGGGATCGACGTCATCACATATTGCCGCACCAGGAAGATGCCGAAACTCATGATGAGATAGCCGACCAGGAGCCCGGGCCAGGTGTTCAACAGTCCGGCGGACTGGACGTTGAGATAGAGCGGGATCATGTAGACTTCGAAGGGAACGACCGCCGTCGCGATGATGACGCCGAAGATGACCGGGATTCCCGGTAGATCGAACTTGCCGAGCACATAACCTGCGATCGCCGATGTGGAGACGATGCTCGCGGTCGAGAGTGTCGCGAAGATCAGCGAGTTGCCGATCCAGCGAAACAGCGGCGTTTCGCGCAGGACGCTGACGATGTTGTCCAGCGTCGGCTGGTGCGGGATGACGGTCGGCGGCCATGCCAGCAACTCCGGCGGCGTCTTGAACGCGTTGCTGATCAGGAAGACCAGCGGCAGGAGCATCATCAGGCTGACGGCGCCCAGAACGGCGTCGATCACGAGGCCGACGACACCGTTCTGACCAACGACGGACGGATGCTCGCGTTCGTGCTCGCTCATGCGCGGCTCCTGTCGCGGAACAGCCTGAACTGCGCGCTGGTCAAAATGAGGACGATGACGAGCAGTACGACGGCTTCGGCGGCAGCGTAGCCAACCCGGTAGTTACGAAAGCTGTTTTCAAGCATGTCGAGGACGAGGACCCGGACGAGATGCCCCGGCGCACCCTGGACATCCGATGCCAGCACGAAGGCCTGCGCATAGATGTTGTAGGACGAGATCAGCGTGATGACCGACACATACAGCATGACAGGCTTTAGCAGCGGCACGGCGATGTAGCGGAAGGCCTGAAACGACGAGGCGCCGTCGAGGCGCGCCGCCTCGTAGAGCGCCTCCGGGACGTTCTTCAGTCCGACCAGGAAGATCAAGACGGCATAGCCGATCGCCTGCCAGGAGCAGAGAACGATCAGGCACACCAGCGACAGGACAGGGTCGAACAGCCACGACTGGGCCGGAATCCCGACAAGGCCGATCAGGGCGTTGAGCGGTCCGAGCCGGGCGTCGAAAATCCATTTCCAGGCCATCGCCGCCGGAACCAGCGAGACGACGTGCGGCAGGAAGACCGAGGCCTCATAGACGCCGCTGCGCCGCAGCCCCTGCCGGGTGTTGATCAAGGCGGCGAGCGCAAGCGCGACGGGGATGGTGATCGCCACGACGCTAAAGGCGATGATGGTGGTGTTGAAGATCGCTTCGAGAAACAGCGGGTCGCTCGCCAGCTCGACGAAGTTGGCGAAACCGACGAACGGCTTGCGCCGCGAGATGATATTCCACTGAAAGAGGCTGAGCCGCAGCGTCCCGATGATCGGATAGACGCGGATACAGCCATAGAGGCCGAGGACCGGAAGCAACGCCAGAACTGGAAACAGCCATTTCGGCGTGGTGCGCATGCATCCTCCGGCAGGCGCCGGTCAGCCACCGGCGCCTGGATTGAGTGAGTCCCTGTCGATGGAGTCTAGGGTTTGGCCAGCAGGTCTTCCCGGGCCAGGATCTTGTCGCTCTCCTCAGCCGCGGCCTTCAGAAAAGCATCGATCGCGGCGTCGCTGCCGGCCAGCGATTTGTCGGTGAACGCCTTCTCCAGCCGCGCCGCGAGCCGGGTGAGGATTTCGCTGGCAGGGCTGATCGCCGGGACCGTGAAGAAGACGTGGCCGGGCGGCGTGTTGACGAAGGCGTCGAGCTGCGGGATCTTCTTGAGCACGGTGGAGTAGTCGAGGCCTTTGCGGTTCGGGACCCAAGCCGTGTTCTCGAGCAGCCAGAGCAGATTTTCCGGCTCGTTGGCCTTTTGCACGAAATCCCAGGCGATCTGGCTCTTGGGTCCCTTGTTCGGCACGTAGAGATCGACCGGGACCATCAGCGTGCCCTTGGGCAGTGGAGCCGTGGCGTATTTGAGATTGGGCGCCTTCTTGGCGACGTCGCCGATCACCCAGGATTCCCGGATGAACATCGCGGTCTGGCCGAGCTCGAAGGCTTCCGCATCGGCCTTCATCTCGGGCGTCACCGTCCGGTAAACCACGACGTTGTCGAGATACTGCTTGAGCGCGGTGCGACCGGCCTCGCTCGCATAGGCGGCGCGCCATTTTCCGCCCTTCTCCTGCAACAGCGTTCCGCCGTGATTATAGAGGATGGTCCAGTACTTCTCGGCGATGCCCGAACCGCCGCCGCTGAGACGCAAACTCCATCCGCTCACCGTTGGCACGCCGGACGCATCGCGCTGCGCGAGCTTCTGCGCATAAGCGGTGTAGTCGGCCATGGTCTTGGGCGGACCGTCGAGGCCGGCCCTTGCGAACATCTCGGTGTTGTAGAAAAGCGCGCCCTGCCCCTGGAATAGCGGCACACCGAAGATCTTGCCCTCGTACATGGCGGTCTTCACGCGCGTCATGTCGTAATTGGCTTTGACGAAATCGACGATCGACGCCGGCGGCTCCGGGATGAGGCCAGCCTCGAGATACCGTGCCGCCTCGACCTCCATCTCGATGACGTCCCCGGCCGCGCCTGATGAAAGCGACAGTGCCAACCGCTTCTCGTGCTCGCGTAGCGCAATGGCCTCAACGCTGATTTCGAGATCCGGGTATTTGCTCTTCAGCTGGTCGCCGACGCGCTTGTAGAACGGGGCCAGATCAGGCCACCCGCTCCAGATGGTCAGTTTCTCCGCCGAAGCAGGAGACGCAAACGCCGGCACGGCGACGGCGAGCGCCAGCGACAGCGCGGCCGACATCCATGACCGGCGCCCCGAATTCGCCGGGCGAATGTTGTCCTCGGAACGCGTGATGTAGCCGAACCTGCCGACGGGTCTCATCATGAGGGTCATTCTCGCAATACAGAATGGGACAAATCCTGCGAAAAAGCTCGCATGCAACCGGTTGCGTGTCAATTGCGATCCGTTGCCGCTTTCGAAGGCCATTGACTAAATCGTCAGCGGCCTCGCCGCTTCAAAGGGGCCGGCCCGGTCGAGGCGCGAATGACGAGATGGGAATTCAGCTTGTGGCGGATCTCGCCCGATACGCCGCCATTCATCTGGCTCAGCAGCAGACCGACCGCGACGTCGCCGGCGTCGGCGCAGCGCGCCGACACGGTGGTGAGCGGCGGATAGGTGGTTTCGCCGAGGACGTCGTCGCAGCCGACGACGCTGAACGATTTGGGCACCTCGACATCGAGCGCAGCTAACCCTGCCATGAGGCCTTGAGCGACAAGGTCGTCGAACGCGATCGCCGCGGTGACGCCGCTGGCGACGATCTGGGTGGCCGCCAGCCGGCCGGTGTCGTAGGAGGGTGGACGCGCGGGCACGGCGATCACCTTGAGCCCGCGCTTCTCCGCCTCGCGCCGGACAGCGTTGCGCCGCTGCTGGTTCGACCACGACGTCGTGGGGCCGCTGACATAGGCGATGTGCCGATGCCCCAGCTCGGCCAGATGCGCGATCGCAGCCGCCACGCCCGGCGCGGTGTCGATCAGGACCCGCGTAATGCCTTCGATATCGCGATTGATGAGCACCAGCGGCCGGCGCGTCGCATGACGGCGGATACGCTCTTCGTCCAGGCGCGACGAGGCGAGGACAAGCCCCTCCACCTGGCCGATGAAGCGGCCGACCAGCAACTCCTCACGCGCTGGATCTTCGTCCGAATTGCCGAGGAAGACGCACAGCCCGGCCTGGTCGGCGCGCAGTTGCGCCGCCCTGATCAGCGGCGGAAAGAACGGGTTCGCGACATCCGAGACGATGAGCGCGACGTTGCCGTGGCGTCCGGTCGAAAGCGCACGCGCGACCTGGTTCGGCACATAACCGAGCTTGCCCGCGACTTCCTTGACGCGCCGGACGGTCTCCTCGGTCAGCATCTCCGGCCGCGAGAAGGCGCGCGATACGGTGGCGCGCGAAACTCCGGAAGCCTTCGCGACCTGACTGATCGTCGGCACGACCGATGGACGTCCCTCCCCGCCGCTATCGGAATCGCGCTTCACCGCAGGCCGCCTCCTCTGCATACCCTTCACCTAGACATGCCCCGGCCGGGCCCGGGGCGCAAGCTTGACATGCAACCGGTTGCATCACATTCTCTCCGCTCGAGGGTAAAGTGCAGGCCCGGCAGACCATGGATGAGCATGACGGCTTCGGTGACTCCCTCAATCGCGACGTTTGAAACGCGGGATGCGATGGGCCGGGCGGCCGCCGCGGACGTCGCTGCTGCGCTCCGCGACCACCTCGGACGGCAGAGCAACGTGCGGATGATCTTCGCGGCGGCACCGAGCCAGGCGGAGATGCTGGATGGGCTTGCTCGCGAGCGCGATATCGACTGGCGGCGCGTCACAGCCTTCCACATGGACGAATATCTCGGACTTCCCGCGGATGCGCCGGAGCGCTTCGGGGCTTGGCTGACGCGTCATTTGTTCTCGCACATCGCTTTCGGCGCGGTTCACCTGATCGGGCAGGAGCCGGATCCGGAGCAGGTAGCAGCACGCTATGCGGCCCTTCTCGGCGAAGCCCCGATCGACATCATCTGCCTCGGAATCGGCGTGAACGGTCACCTCGCCTTCAATGACCCGCCGGTCGCCGATCTGCACGACACCAAGTCGGTCAAGATCGTCGAGCTCGACGCAGTGTGCCGGCAGCAGCAGGTTGACGATGGGTGCTTCCCGACGCTCGGGGATGTTCCGACACATGCGATCACGCTGACGATTCCCCGGCTCCTGGATGCCGACCGGCTGTTTTGCGTCGTGCCCGGCGCGTCCAAACGCGCCGCCGTCGAACGATCGCTATACGGTCCGATCGGGACCGAGTGCCCGGCGAGCGCGCTCCGCACGCATCCGCGATGCGCGCTGTATCTCGACCAGGATTCCACGCCGCCGCAGCTCTCACTGACACCGGTACGCGCATGACAGATCCGGCAACGCGCGTTTCGGGCCGCGATCCGGAGACCGGACAGAATCGCACCATCGTCATTCACGACGGCCGGATCACGGACATCGTTCCCGGCGGGGACGATGACGGGCTGTGGCTGTCGCTCGGCCTGTTCGATCTGCAATTGAACGGCTTTGCGGGCTGCGATCTCAATGGCCGCCCTGATCTCCGGACGGTCCGCGGTCTCGTCACGGCCGTCCACAACAGCGGCGTGTCGCGTTTTGCCCCTACGCTCATCACGGCATCGCATGATGCGATCATCGATGCATTGCGCGCCATTGCGCAGGCGCGTGACAGCGATCCGTTTCTCAAGCACGCAATGCCCTTCGTGCATGTCGAAGGCCCGCACATCGCGCCAGAAGATGGTCCGCGCGGTGCGCATCCGGCCGAACATGTCAGGCCGCCGAGCCTCGACGAGTTCGACGCGTGGCAGGCGGCCTGCGGAAATCTTGTCGGCCTCGTGACGTTGTCGCCGCATTGGCCGGAAACGGACGCCTATGTGCGCGGCCTTCATGCGCGCGGCGTCCGTGTTGCCCTGGGCCATACAAGCGCGGCACCGGATCAGATCTCCGCCGCCGTCGCGGCGGGCGCAATGTTGTCGACGCATCTTGGCAATGGCATCGCGGCCACGCTGCCGCGACATCCCAACCCGATCTGGTCGCAACTGGCCGAGGACGGGCTGTGGGCGAGTTTCATCGCCGATGGCCATCACCTTCCTCGCGAGACCTTCAAGGCCATGCTGCGCGCAAAGGGGCTGGAGCGATCGATCCTGGTGTCGGATGCCGCCGCGCTCGCGGGTTGCACACCCGGAATCTACGACGCGCCGATCGGCGGCAAGGTCGAGTTGAAGGCGAACGGTCGGCTGGAAGTCGTCGGCACATCCTTTCTGGCGGGCGCAGCCGTCAGCCTCGTGTTCGGAGTAGCCACGGCCAGACGCATGGCCGGATTGACCCTGGCAGAGGCGTTGAGGCTCGCGACGGTCAATCCGCGTCTGCCGTTCAACCTTCCTGCGCTGACGGTGGGAGCACCGGCCGATCTGCTGCGCTTCCGTCTCGGCGAGGATGGGTCGCTCGCGCCCGAGACCGTCTATGTCGCGGGCCGACCCTATCGCTGCAACTCTTGAGGACTGAGACATGAACCGGCTTCGCATCGGGTTGATCGGTCCGGGAGCGATCGGCGAAACACACGCGCGGGCAATACGGGCGCTCGACGATACCGTCTTGTCCGCGATCGCCGGCGGCACGCCTGAGCAGATTGCGGCGTGCCAGAATGGCGAAGACGTCCCGGCATTCGTGACCACCGAGGCGATGCTGGCCAATGCCGGGATCGACGCGGTCGTGGTCTGCACCCCGAGCGGCGCGCATCATGACGTCGCGCTTGCTGCGATCGAGGCGGGGCGGCACGTGCTGGTCGAGAAGCCGCTCTGCGTCGATCCGGCCGAGGCCGCGTCGCTGGTCCGCGCCGCCGAGCGCTCGCAGCTGACCTGTGGCGTGGTTTCGCAGCGCCGTCTCGAACCGCAGCACCAGGCGATCAAGACCCTGCTCGACACTGGCCGGCTCGGACAGCCGCGCCTGATCGAGGCGGCGATCCATTGGTACCGCTCCGACGCCTACTATGCGGAGAAGCCGTGGCGCAGCGAAGCCGAGCATGGCGGCGGCTCGCTGTTCAATCAGGGCGTTCACAATCTCGACCTGATGCTCTGGCTATTCGGAGCCGTCGACAGTGTTCAGGGCAAGACGGCGACGCTCGGACACACGCACGCCGTCGAGGACACGACGGCGGCGCTGCTCTCCTTCGCGTCCGGCACGCTAGGTGTGATCGTGACGAGCACGGCGCTGCCTCCAGGACGGCCGGCCGTGCTTCGACTGTTCACCGATCGCGGCAGTTGCGAGCTCGCAAACGACAGCATCGTGCGCTGGGACTTTGCTGATGTTGCCGAGCCGCCAAGCGCGGCCGGGGTTGGGAGCGCCGCGAGCGATCCCAAGGCGATCGGGATCGAAGGACATGTCGCGCAATGGCGCGACTTCGTTCAAGCCGTCCGGGAGCGACGGCCGCCTGCGAGCACGTTCAGGGATGGATTCGAAGCTGCGAGACTGGTTGACGCCATCTATCGCTCGGCTGCCGAAGGTCGCGCCGTCGGCCCCAATGAGATCGCAGCGGAGGCCATTCATGCCAGCTAGCTCCGAGATGCTCGACATTGCCATCGTCGGCGCAGCCCACCCGCATGTCGAATACGTGCTGTCAGAGATCGCTGTCAGAACCGACGTCAGGGTCGTGGCCGTCGCCGACCATGACCCAGCGCGGCGCACCGAGCTCGAACGGCGTACGAAGACGCCCGGCTACGCCGACCTGAATGCGCTTCTGGATGCGCATCGGGTTCGGGCCGCGGCAGTCTTCACCGAATTCGGTCTTCGCGCTCCAATCGTCGTCGAACTTCTGCGCCGCGGCATCTTCGCGATCGCCGACAAGCCCATGGCTGTGACCCTGGCCCAGCTCGCGCTTATCGAGGAGACGCTCGCCGGGCGCAATTTGCTCACTCTACTGCTCGAGAAGCGGTTTTATCCGGTCACGCTCGCACTCCGATCCGTGATCGACAGCGGCCAACTTGGAGACATTGTATCCATCACTGCAACCGGGCCGCACGAGCTGGTCCCAAGCCGACGCCCGGCGTGGATGTTCGAACCATCAACCTATGGCGGCATCCTCGCTGACCTCACGGTCCACGATATTGATCTGGCCCTTTGGTTGACGAGATACACCAGCGGCACGATCAGCGGCTGGATTTCATCGACCCCGGCTGCCGGCACGACGAACTTTCCCGCGCTGGGGCGTGCTATTCTCGCCTGCGATGGCGGACCGGAATTCGCGATCGAAGTCGACTGGATCCAGCCCGAAGCATCGCCACGGCACGGCGACTATGCCATGCGGATCTCCGGGACAAAGGGTCGTGCTGACGTTCTGTTCGCGGAAAATCGACTGCTCGTCGAGACGGCGACGAGACCCCGGCGCGAAATCGACCTTCCCGTCGGCGCCTCGCCCGCCAGCTTCGTCTTTGATCATCTCGCCCGCGGCGAGACCTTGCAGATTGCGGCAAACGAGGCCCTGCGCGCCACGCGCATCGCAATACTTGCTCAGGAGAGCGCGGCCAACGGCGGAAAACCCATGCGATGGAGTTAGCCAATGGCACGGCGGCAACGGGGGACAGGGCTGAGAAGTAGCTCCGAGCGAGTTTGTCGTAGCGCGTTGCGATGCGCCTGAAACCTAACCGCTTCGCCGATGGGGAGATGTTCTTTTCCGAGGGCCGTTAGCGTGCCTGCTCGCGGCGCCGGTGAAGCCTCCGAGACCGGTCGCGAGCAGCGGCTCGCACAACCGCGGGCCACCAATCATTTCGACCGCCACGGGGTCATCCGCGGTATCCAGCGCGGGACGGCGGCGCGGAACGCCTCGTACTCACTCCCAAACGTCCGCTCGAGCGTGGGTTCTTCGTACGCCAAAACGAAGACGTGGAAGAAGAGCCAAAGCAGCGCGCCGTAGACGATGAGGCGCGAATCGCCCATCAGCACCGCTTGACCCAGGATGATAGCAACGACCGCGACGTATATTGGATTACGCACATAACGGTAGAGTCCGGTCACCACGAGATTCGGGGGCGGCGCGATGGGCGCAGGGGTGCCGAGACCCTGCAGCGCGAAACGCGCAAATGCGTCAACGAGCCCCGGCACGCCTGCGAGAATCATTATCGCGCCGATGCCGCGCGTCAGCTCCAGACCAAGGAACGGCGGCCGGAGTTGCCATCCCGTGATCGACCATGGAATGAGCCCCGCCAGCGTACATGGGGCGACCACAAAGAAAACCGCCGAGCCCAGGACGGCAATGGTTCGTTGCACCGCGGTTCCCGACACTCGCTGAGAGCTCATTCCAAGCTCCCCTTCATGGTTTCCCGTCGTCATCCGGGTGCCGACACGCTCGCCATGTTATCCCAAAAGCGGAAACCGCGCACGACCAAAGCCAGAATGCCACGGCGGCTGCCGGTCAGCCAGGTGTGCCGAGCTCGAGGTTGTGTCGTCGAATTCGGGAGACCAACGTCGTGCTTTCGAGCCTCGGGCCGCTGGAAGGAAATGCCCGGATGCTCCTGGAGCGGGTCTGCCCAAGTGCGGACCTTGGCAGCACCGCTGTCGCTCCAGCGAAGATCGCGACATCTCCAACGGGAGAACGCGTTGTCGCTGATCGCTGGCGAGGCGGCGACTCGCATTGAAAACTCCATCAAGGATTGACGAGCTTCCTGCGAACGGCGTAGCGGACCAGCTCGGCCGTCGATGACATTCTGAGCTTGCGCATCGCTGACGCGCGGTGGGTCTCGACGGTCTTTACGCTCAGCTTCAGGATGACGCCGATCGACTTGTTGGTGTGTCCCTCTGCAATAAGCTGGACAACGCCCTGCTCGCGCGCGGTGAGCAGCATATCGGACGTATTTTGCTTGCCGGCCTGGTATTCGTGGAGCAACTTCTCCAACAGAACGCCCGTGAAGTAAGGTCTGCCATCGAGCAAGGCCTCGATCGCGAAGATCAGGTGCTTACTGGCGTCCGATTTGAACAGGAAGCCGCGAACGCCAGCCAGGATGGCTTCAGTCAGCAATTCCTCATTCTCGTGCATCGTCAGGATCAATACTTCGGTGCGCAGGTGCATCGACTTGAGGCGGCGGCTGACCTCAAGTCCGTTCATCAGCGGCATCGAATAGTCGGCTATCACGACGTCCGGACGCGTCTCCACCGCCACCGCCACAGCCTGCTCGCCGTTCGTCGCCTCTCCGCTGACGATCCAGTCTGAGCGGGTCTCAACGATCGCTCGGAGCCCGGAACGTACGACTTCATGATCATCCGCAATCACGATGCGTTTCACGGCGTCGTTCCCGTATGCGGGCCCAGAACCTGCCGGGCAATGGATGGGGATTTCCAGCAGTCAAGTGCTGCCAATCTACCGATTATCCTTCAATGGGTTATCCTACAAAACCCTGATATCTCCGGGCGGATGTACCAAACATCGGCGTTTCCAATCAGACATCGACGGGTCTTGCCCGCGCTCGGCCCAAATCGGACCGCGACACGATCATCGTCGATCAGCCTTCGTTTCGTGGAGGGAACTCCGGGAACCGACGGACAGAGACTGCTTGCCCCGGGGTCCCTGATCTCCGTCATTCCGTGCACACGCTGGCTTATGATTTCAGTGACGCGCGCCGGCTGCGCCTTTTGGTCATGAGACCATGCGGGAACACCGCGCACAGCGTCGTGCCGGAATGTCGCGGTGCAAGATCGGACCGGATCTCGAACGTGCCCCCAAGCTGCTTAAGTCTCGCTCTCATGGCGGGAATGCCGACACCGGGCGATATCGCCCCGTTGCCACGTTTTGTGTGATCGATCGGAAAACCGCGCCCGTTGTCGCTGATCGTCAGATGGAAGTGACCCTCGATCGCCTCGACGACGATTCTGACCTCCGTCGCCTTCGCGTGGCGGAATATGTTCGTGAGGGCCTCCTGAATGACCCGCAGCACCGAGAGCTGGCTCGCGTAAGGTAGCTTATCGACGGCGGCGGGTATCCTCGTGCTCACCCGCAACGACGTACGTGCACCAAACCCCAAGGCATGCTGCTCGATCGTCGCCTTGAGTCCCCGGTCCGTCAGATCCTGGGGGTGGAGCAGATAGGTCAGTGAACGGATTTCCTTGAGTGCCGCGTCGATCGACGCGTCGATATCATCGCAAAGCCGCTCGACGTCACGCGGCTTATCGAGGCAAGTGCGGACACGCATCACACCAAGACTGGCGGCAACCAGCTCCTGGCATGTCGAATCATGAAGCTCCGATGCGATCCGCTGGTGGATGTCCTCGCGGATGGACATCAGGCTGACGTCCCCGTGAAGGAAAGCAGCCTCTTCAGTCACACAGTCGAGCCCCTCCTTCTGGAGTAACCGATGACCGCCAATCAACCGGGCCGCATTGCCGGCCATGGGATGGAGAATCGGAACAACGGTTGTCTCGACATCCCGCAGCAACCCGCCGAGCATCAGACTGTGCTGGATTTTGGCCTCGGTTCCTTCCGCAAGACATGCCCGGAGGATTTCACAGAGACGCTCGGCGTCTTCCTTGGCAAGACATTCGAAGACGTCCAGCTCTCGGACCTCCTGCTGCGACATTCCAAGGAGAGCCTCGAAGGCCTGATTGATTGCCTCGTACACGAAGCGCCCGCCACGTGAGGGGCGGACCGCGAAAAGGAGCTCTTCGGAGCGTGTCCAATATGAGCGATCGCCAATTGCGTCCTGGCCAATCAGGTGATCGTCGATAAAGGAACGCGCCGGCTCGCAAGCAGGAGAACTGTGTGGCTTCACGGTACGCACCCAACTTTCCGGGTCGTTTTCGAGGTCGAACTCAACGCTCAATCTCGAAAGCTCCCCTCTCCAGTCGTCCCAGCATCGATCACCGGACTACAGGAAACGCCCTAGGGGATAGATCGGATTATACGCTCGATCTTACCCTCAGCCAGCAGGTTGTATTCCCCGAAGACCAAAACCTCGCATGACTGGCATGAATTCCGGCATATGACTATGCAGTTCGTGCCACGCAAATATGGCGGCGACACCCAAGACGCGACGATACGGGACGCAGCGCGCAGTGGTGGGATTGTGAGCCATTTCGATTTCACGCACCCCTCCCTATCCTGAGATCGCTTTCTGCACTGCAGGATGATCTTGAGCCGACCGAGCGCGATGCAACCGCGCTGCGGTACAACCGAAATGGCACAATCTCGCCGAAAATTTCGACCTTCGATGGAGCTCGCTTGCGATCGCTGAAATCAAGCGCAAAACTCGATGTGCCCCGAACGTGCCAACAGGAGGCTTGCGTGCGAACATTCCGAGCGCTTTGCGGCGTTGCATCAATCGCAATATTTTCCGGTCCGGCCTTGGCACAGACACCCGCCGGTCAGGAGCAGAAACCTTCCATGGAAGAGTTGATGCGCCGTCTCGATGCGCTGCAAGCCCGCGCAACCGAAGGTGACAAGCTGATCAGCGCGCTGCGTCATCGCGTCGACGAACTCGAAGCGCGCGAAAAGCATTCGAAGTCCCAAGCCGCCACCGCACGTCGTGACGTCGTCGCGCCGACCGCCGGGCAAAAGCCGTCTGCGATTCCGGTTGCGTCGACTGAGCCGCGAATGACTGCTGCGGTCCCTCCACAAGCCGCGGCGGCGCCCATTCCGGGCCTGCGTCCGCCCGAACCAATGGGCAGTCAGTTCGACGGCGAAGGCGAGGACGCGCTGCGTTCCGATCTCCCGGGTTTGTCCTTGCGCATCCCGGGTTCGCAGTCCGAGGTGCGATTCTACGGTTTCGCGAACGTCCATGGCTACCACGACTTCAATGGCCGCAATCAGTCCGATGCGCCGACAGTGCAAGCCATTCCGCTGTCCGGAAGCCCTGCCGACATCCAGGGAGGCGATACCGGATTGTCCGCCCGGTTCAGCCGCATCGGTATGGATACGCGCACGGCGACCGCCTGGGGCACTCTGGAAACCCGCTTGGAAGGCGACTTCGGCGGGGGCACGGCAGCCTCACCCAATGCGGTCTTTCGGCTCCGTCAGGCCTGGGGCGAGCTCGGCACCGAACAGTTTCGTGTCCTGGCCGGCTGGGCGAACAGCCTGTGGAACGAGGGCGTTTATGAAACCGTGAACTTCTCGACCAATCTCAACCAGTCATTCGTGCGCCAGGCGCAGGTTCGGGCGACCGCGACATTGGCTCCGGGATTGACCGGGCACGTTTCAATCGAGATGCCGGATACGCAGTACACGTCCGCGGCAGGCGTATTCACGCAGATCAGCACCCCGGCTGGCTTTGGTGGATTGAGTCCATCATTTGCCTCCGTGCCCGATCTACTCGGCCGGCTCGAATACCGGAACGATGGCCTGGGGCTCGACCTGCGCGGCCTGCTGCGCGATCTCACCATCCGCACGGCTGGTACGGCGGCGGCGCCGCCAGCGGTCGAACGCAATACCGCCGGTTGGGGTGTCGCAGGTAGCGGTCGCTTTCCAATGCGATGGCTGTCACCAGCTTTCGGTCCGGACGAGCTGGTTGGCATGGCCTATTACGGCCAAGGCATCGGGCGCTATTTCGGCGGCAATACCTTCGGCCAGGATGCGCTGTCCAACATCGGCCTGCCCGGCGTTGTCGATCCCAGCCTCGACGCACTGCCGACCTATGGCGCGAGCGCAGGCTACCGCCGCTTCTGGGCACCGCAATTGCGCAGCAATTTCGTCTACTCCTACGCATGGCAGCAATATCCGTCCTATGCGCAATTGTTCGTGCCGGGATCTGCCTCGGCGACGTCGTTGAACAGCACCATGCAGCAGGGGATCGTCAATTTGATCTGGAGCCCGTTCGCCGAGCTTCGTGGCAACAGCGTCGGGACCGGATGGCTCGACGTCGGTCTTGAATATGTCTACTCCCATCGGGACGTGTACGGCGGCACCGCAGCAACAGCCCCGGTCAGCACCGGCTCTGGTACCGCCAATCGCATCCTTGGCTCGGCCACTGTGCGGTTCTGAAGACAGCCTTTGTTGCTTCGCAGGCAGACATGGAGGCCTTGCTGACACAGACGTTCGTTCGGGTCGGTAATTGCCCCGGAACAATCTAGGCGCATTCGGTATTCAGCCGGATTTTGATGCGCCTTATTGATTGTTCGTAGGGCAGCGTGTGAACGGACAGATCGCGAAAGGATGAGCAATCCTCTCCCGAGAGGCCTCCGTGTCTCCATGGTCCTTTCAGATCGTCGCCGCACTCGCGGCGATGACGCTGGCATCTTCGTCAGAGGAGTAGCGGGGTCGTCGCGTTGATTACGGGATCAGCGGTTTCGAGCGCGCATTGGCGTCCGATCCTTCGTCGCTGTTCTTATCGCATGGATCATCATGGTACCAGCGCTGCTCCAGCCGTCGCTAGTGGAGCGGGAGGATTTCCGACATGAGCGCGCGCAGTGACGCCACGAACACGCCGCCATCGAAGACGATGACGCAAAGAGCCCTCGACACTGTCGAACGTGTCGGAAACAGCGTCCCGCACCCGGTCGTGATATTTCTGATCCTCATCGCCATCGTGTTGGTGCTGTCTCACTTACTCTACATGTTGGGGGCAAGCGTCACCTATCAGGCCATCAATCCGGATACTCACAAGATCGAGACCGCGACCTCTGCCGCCAATAGCCTGCTGACGGCGGATGGAATTCGTCATATTTACACGCGGCTCGTGCCAAACCTCATGGGTTTCACCGCGGTTGGGCTGTTGATCGTCGCCATGATGGGCGTCGGCGTCGCCGAGGAAGCCGGCCTGATCAACGCGTTGATCAGAAAACTCGTGGCCGTCTCTCCGAGCTGGGCACTCGTTTACATCGTCGCGTTCGTCGGCATCTTGTCCAGCATTGCCGCAGACGCCGGCTATGTGGTGTTGATCCCGCTGGCCGGCGCCGCCTTCTTGAGCGTTGGCCGGCATCCTCTCGCCGGGCTCGCTGTGGGATTTGCCGCAGTCGCCGGTGCATTCACCGTGAACATGATCATCAAGCCGCTTGATGCCGTTCTGACGGAAATCACCAATGACGCAATCCACATGGTCAACCCCACCACGTCGCTGGATCTGACCGCCAACGTCTCGTTCTCGATCGCCTCCGTTCTTGTCCTGACCATCGTCATCGCGCTCATCAACAACCGGCTCATCGAGCCACGGCTGGGCGCTTACCAGGCCGAGAAGACCGCTAACACTCGGCCGGAGGCGAACGGAGGGCAGCTTTCCGCCGACGAGTCGCGTGGGCTGAGGTACAGCGGCTTTGCGCTGCTCGGGGTCGTGATCCTGTTCCTTCTGTTAACGGTTCCGTCGGGCGCGCCCCTGCGCCATCCGACGACGGGCGTCCTGATCGGCAACTCACCATTCATGAACGGCCTGATCGGGGTCATCATGGTGCTGTTCCTTGCAACCGGGATCGCATACGGCATCGGCGCGAAGACGGTGAATAGCTCCACGGCCGTCATCGCGGCCATGACCAAGGCGGTGGCTTCGCTGAGCGGCACCATCCTTCTCTTCGTCGTCATCAGCCAGTTCGTCGACTACTTCAACTATAGCAACATTCCAACGTTGATGGCCCTGACGATGGCCGATGTCTTGAAGAGCGCGAATATCGGCACGCTGTGGCTGCTGGTTGGCTTCATCATTGTCGTCATGATCCTGGACTTCGTGTTCACGCCGGCGATCGCCAAATGGGCCATCTTCGCGCCGGTCTTCGTGCCGGTGTTCGTGCAGCTTAACGTCGATCCCGCGGCCGTCCTGGCCGCCTACCGCGTCGGCGACTCGCCGATCAACGCGATTACCCCGCTCAATGCCTACTTTGCCATGGTGGTCGGATTTGCCCAGATTTACGACAAGAAAGCGGGCGTCGGGACGGTTGTCGCGCTGATGTTGCCGTACACACTCTGGATGGCCATCATTTGGACCGTGCTGTTCGTTGTCTGGTACCTGCTGGGCTTGCCTTGGGGATTATGAGGCGCAAGGCAGCCCTAACCCGGAAAAACCCCGAGATGTCCGGGTAAATGGCCTGATTGTTCACCAAGGAAAATCAACGTTAGATCACGGTCCGTTGGGCCTCGTTAAAGGCAGTGAACGAAAACGGCGAGTGAGGGGCGTTTGACCCGACACGTGTCGGGGCTCCCTCGGTGCTTCTCATTATGGAGGCTTGGAACGCGCAATGAATGCTAACGCCGATGCCGACAACAACTATTCCTACGTATCAACCGGACACTTGCCGGCCGAAGCGGAAGTCATCTCGCTGATCGACGAGGTGTACGCGCGCTACAAATCGAATACGGACGGCAAGAACTCTCAAGTATATCCAGCGCTCGCCGAGGTGCCGAGCGACCTGTTCGGCGTTTGCGTGGTCGGCACCAACGGCGCGGTCTACGCTGTGGGGGCGGCCGAATACGAGTTCTCGATCATGAGCGTTTCCAAGCCGTTCATCTTTGCATTGGTCTGCCAGGTCCTCGGCGCAGCGCAGGCACGCCAGAAGCTCGGAGCGAACGCAACCGGCCTTCCGTTCAACTCGCTCGCTGCCGTCGAACGCAGCCCCGATGGCCGCACAAATCCGATGGTGAATGCGGGCGCGATTGCGACGACAAGTCTCGTCCCGGGAGCGACGGCTGATGCGAAATGGAAGTTCATCTACGACGGATTGTCACAGTTCGCCGGACGTCCGCTTGCGCTTAACGACGAGGTTTATGCCTCGGCGACGGAGACCAACTTCCGAAACCAGAGCATCGCCCGCCTGCTCCAGAGTTTCGAACGGATTTACTGTGATCCGGCAGAGGCCACAGATCTTTACACCAGACAATGCGCGCTGAATGTGAGTGCCAAGGATCTGGCGGTGATGGGTGCCACTTTGGCGGACGGTGGCGTGAACCCCATCACGAAAGTGCGCGTGGTCGATCCGTCGGTCTGCCACTACGCACTGGCCGTCATGACGACTGCCGGAATGTACGAGACATCAGGCGATTGGCTTTACGATGTCGGGCTACCGGGCAAGAGCGGCATCGGCGGCGGGATCGTCACGGTCTCCCCGGGAAAGGGCGGTCTTGGGACTTTTGCGCCGCCGCTCGACAGCGCCGGAAACAGCGTCAAGGGACAGCTTGTAGCGAAGTATCTGTCGCAGCGGTTGGGCATGGATTTGTTCATGTCCAACCCGGAACCGTAGGCTTGCAATTGTCGGAGATTCAGCCCGCACTGACTGCGGCTGGACTTCAGAAAAAACGACAGGGGACACGCCATGACGATGGCATCTGCGACGACGGTTCACTCCGTTGAAGAAGAGAATGCATCCTGGGTGCCGATGATCACCATCGCCCTCGGCCAGATGATCATGTCCTTCAACGTCGCCTCCTTGCCAGTTGCGCTGGGAGGGATGGTCAACAGTTTTGGCGTTCCGCCCACGACCGTCGCCACCGGTATCGTGGCTTATTCGATGCTTGTCGCCGGCTTCGTCATGCTCGGTGCGAAGCTGACACAGCGCTACGGAGCGACGCACGTGTTCCGCGTTGCCGTTGCCGTGTTCGGCGTCGCGCAGACGTTAATGACGTTCAGTCCAAACGCGGAGCTCATGATTACCGCGCAATCCTTGTCCGGCGCGGCCGGTGCGGTGATCGTACCGTCGTTGGTCGCGCTTATCGCGGAAAACTACAAGGGGCGGCAGCAGGCAACAGCCGTTGGCGCACTGGGTTCCGCGCGCGCCGCTGCGGGCGTTCTGGCGTTTGTCATCGGCGGTACTCTAGGCACATTCATCGGATGGCGCCCTGCGTTCGGGATTCTGATCGCCGTGTCGGCTGTGGTTTTCCTGTTGAGCTTTCGTCTCAAGCCCGATGAGGCACGTCCGGAGGTCCGGATCGATTTCGTAGGTGTCATTCTCGCTGCCGCAGCCATCATTCTGATCAGCTTCGGTTTCAACAACCTCAATCGGTGGGGCTGGGATTGGCGGGGCCCAATGCGCCATTCGACCTCTTTGGCGTATCTCCCGCCCCGATCATGATCGTGATGGGTATCGTGCTCGGTCAAGGCTTTCTGAGCTGGACCCACAGACAGCAGGCTGCGGGAAAGACACCGCTTCTTGCGCTCGAGGTGATCGACTCCCCGCAGGAGCGGGCGGCGGTGTATGCGATGTTTGCTGTCGTAGCGCTGGAAGCGATGCTCAATTTCTCGGTTCCATTATACATCCAGATCGTGCAGGGGCGCACGCCGCTGGCGACAACAATCGCCATGATGCCCTTCAACCTCACCGTCTTCTTCGCGGCGATGCTGATCGTGCGATTCTATGGTCGGTTCACGCCGAGGCAGATCGGACGCTATGGCTTCATCCTCTGCACTGTGGCGCTCCTTTGGCTCGCCTTTGTCGTGAGGAATGATTGGAGCGCTGTCCCGGTTCTCGTTGGGCTGGTGATTTTCGGCATTGGACAGGGATCGCTGGTCACACTGTTGTTCAACGTGCTGGTCACGGCTTCGCCGAAAGAGCTCGCGGGCGACGTCGGCTCGCTGCGCGGCACGACCAACAATCTCGCCGCGGCCGTCGGCACAGCGGTGGCCGGGGCACTCCTCGTCGGCCTGTTAAGCGCGGCTGTTCTGCGGACCATCACCGAAAATCCAAAATTGCCGCCTGAGATACAGGCGCAGCTGGACCTGGATAACATCACCTTCATCAGCAACGACCGGCTGCAGAGCGTGATGGAGCAAACCACGGCCTCTCCGGCTCAAGTGGCGGAAGCGGTGCGCGTCAACACTGTCGTGCGATTGCGCGCCTTGAAAATCGGCCTCATCATCATGGCCGGCGTTGCCTTGCTTGCGATTTTCCCGGCAGGGAAGCTTCCCAACTTCCTGCCAGGCGAAATTCCCGACCCGGCGCCGCCTGAGCGCGGAAGGAACGAATAACAATCGTAACCTCGTGGCGAGGAACAGCGTTTGCGACGACGGACAATGTGGCGATCGCGCGCGTACTGACCAGCGGCTCAGACGACCCTCCGGAGGGCTCCATGACCAAGCTCGATGATGTCCTGTCCAACGTCGATGCAAATCTCGATGCGGCTCTCGAACGTCTGTTCGCGATCCTGCGCATCAAGTCGATTTCGACCGATCCGGCTTACAAGGCCGAATGTACGGCCAATGCCGAATGGCACGTGGCCGACCTCAAGAGCATTGGCTTCGACGCCTCGGTGCGCCCGACACCGGGGCACCCGATGGTCGTGGCACATGACCGCAGCGTGCCCGGTCCCTCGGCACTGTTCTACGGCCATTACGATGTGCAGCCGGTCGATCCGCTCGAGCTCTGGGAGCGCGATCCCTTTGACCCGTCTATCCAGACGATGCCCGATGGCGCGAAGATCATCACGGGCCGCGGCGCCGCGGACGACAAAGGCCAACTCATGGCCTTTGTCGAGGCCTGCCGCGCCTGGAAGGCGGTCACCGGCAAACTGCCGATTCCGGTTTCGATCCTGCTGGAGGGCGAAGAGGAATCCGGTGGCGTGAACCTGCCGGGCTTTCTCGATACCCATGCCGCGGAGCTGCGCGCAGATATCGGCCTGATCTGCGACACCAACATGTGGGACCACGAGACGCCGGCGATCCAGACCATGCTGCGCGGACTCTGCGGTGAAGAGGTCATCATACACGCCGCCGACCGCGACCTGCACTCGGGCTTCTATGGTTCGGCCGCAGCCAATCCGAACCGCATCCTCGCCCGCATCCTCTCTGACCTGCACGACGACAACGGACGCGTCACGCTGCGCGGCTTCTATGACGGCGTACCGGAACTTCCCAAGGCGCTGCGCGAGCAATGGGACAGCCTGAACTTCAGCGCAAAGTCCTTCCTCGGCGCCATCGGGCTTTCGATTCCCGCCGGCGAGAAGGGCCGCGACGCGCTGGAGATGGTCTGGTCGCGCCCGACCTGCGAAATCAACGGCATGGGCGGCGGCTACCAGGGGGCCGGATTCAAGACTGTAATTCCCGCCATGGCATCGGCAAAGGTGTCTTTTCGCCTGGTCTTCGATCAGGACCCCCATGCCATCCGCAAAGCCTTCCGGGAGCATGTGCATGCACGCGTCCCGGCCGATTGCCGTGTGGAATTCCTGGAGCATGGCGCGGGTCAGGCGATCCGTTTCCCGATCGAGGCCCCGGCCTTCGGCAAGGCGCGCGACGCACTGACGGCCGAATGGGGCAAGCCCGCAGTCTTCATCGGCGGCGGCGGCTCCATTCCCGTGACCCATCAGCTCAAACAATCGCTGGGCATGGACGTGGTGCTTGCGGGCTTCGGCCTCGAGGATGACCGCATCCACAGCCCGAACGAGAAGTACAATCTCAAGAGTTTCCACAAGGGCATCCGCTCCTGGGCACGTATTCTGGAAGCGCTGTCGCGGTAGAGCGGCACGGGCAAGCAGCGCTGGCTCCGGGCCAGACCGCCCTCGCGAGGTGCGATGACGCCGCATATCCTCATTACCTTCGCCATCATCGCCACGATGGTGCTGCTGTTCGTCTCGAACCAGGTGCCGGTCGCTGTCGTAGCGCTAAGTGCGACACTCGTTCTTTACGCGACCGGCATCCTGGAGCTCTCCGAGGCGCTGGCGGGTTTCGGCGACACCACGATACTCTTCATCGCTTCGCTCTTCGTGGTGAGTGCCAGCCTGGATTCGTCCGGCGTCACCACGTGGGCAGGCCAGGTGCTGATCCGTTACGCCGGCGAAAGCCGGACACGCCTGTTGGTGCTGTCGATGTTGCTCGTGGCCTTTCTCACGGCGCTGATCGGCTCGGGTGGCGCAGTGGCTGCCCTGCTGCCCGTGCTGGTGATCGTCTCCGTCCGGCTCAAGCGTCCGCCCGCGCAACTCATGATGCCTCTCGCTTTCGCCTCCTATTCGGGGTCGATGCTGGTACTGACCGGAAGCCTCGTGAACGTGCTGCTTTCCGACGCGGCGAGCGATGTCGGTCTCGCGCCCTTCGGCTTTTTCGAGATGACGGTGATCGGCGTACCGCTCCTGGCAGGCACCGTGGCCATCGTGATCCTTTTCGGCGATATGCTGCTGCCGGTGCGCACTAGCCGGGAGATGCCGGAGGACCTGAGCCACCATTCGCGCATGCTGACCGAGCAATACAAGCTGTTTGACCAGGTGTACCAGCTCGAGATCACCGCCGCCTCGCCCTATCGCGGCACGTTGCAGGCGGTGCTGGAATCGCGGCTGGAGCGAGAGAACCACCCGGAGCTCAGCTTCATCGCCATTCGTCCTCGCCGCCAGAACAGCATCTCGTGGCAACATTCTCTCGTGGAAGGCGATCGACTCATCATGCGCGGTGAGCAGGCGGCGATGGACGCGTTCGCGGAGCAGCATGGCCTGACGCCCTGCCAGGAGACGGTCGGCAAAATGCGGGAGGCACTGTTCAACGATAGCCATGGCTTTTCCGAGGTGGTGCTGCCGCCCCGCTCTCGTCTGATCGGTGAGACCGTCTTCCCCGGCATGGTCACCGAAAGTGGCGATCTGATTATCCTGGGCGTTCAACGCGGCGGCGAGAATCTCGGACCGGGCGAAACCGTCCTTGCGGCGGGTGACACGCTGTTGCTGCAAGGCCGTTGGGAAGCGCTTGAGGAGTACGGGCGAGATCCCAACGTGCTCGTCGTTGCTGCCCCTGACATGATCCGCAGCCAGGCCAGGCCCCTGGGCGCCGGCTCCATACGCGCCATTGTCATTCTCGCGGTCATGGTTACGCTGCTAGCGACGGGAGTCGTGCCAAGAGTCGTCGCTGGATTGGCGGCGGCCTGCGCGGTGATCCTGTTGCGCGTACTCAAGATCGAACGAGCCTATCGGGCGATTAACTGGAATGTTCTGATCATGGTCGCTTCGCTGATCCCGCTCTCGACCGCCATGTACAAGACGGGTGCAGCCTATCTCATCGCCGATACACTCGTTGCCGTTGTCGGCAATGCGAGCCCGTACGCGCTGCTGGCGGGGCTGTTTTTGCTCACGGCGCTAATCGGCCAGTTGATCAGCAGCACAGCGACGACACTCATCGTCATTCCGATAGCCATTGCCTCCGCGGAAGCTGTCGGTGTCTCGCCGCGCACCGCGCTGGTGACTGTGGCGGTGGCTGCGGCCGCTTCCTTTCTTACGCCAATCGCTGCCTCAGCGAGCCTCATGGTGCAGGGCCCCGGCGGCTATCGATTTGGCGATTTCTGGAGGATGGGTCTACCGTTGCTGCTCTGGTTCTTCCTGGTAGGCACGTTTCTCGTGCCCATGCTCTGGCCATTCGCAGGATGAGCAGTTTGCGCAGGACGATTGGTTTGCGTCTTAACCGACCGGGTATTTCCGCATGAACACCAATCTTGCTTTGGTTCTTCTGCTGCTTGCGGCCGCGATCGTGATGTTTATGGCCAATCGCCCGCGCATGGATGCGGTCGCGCTGCTGATGATCGTGATCATGCCATTTACTGGGGTGATTACCATCAACGAGGCACTGGCGGGGTTCAGTGATCCCAGCGTCGTGCTGATCGCGGGTCTGTTCGTGATCGGAGAAGGACTGGTACGCACCGGTGTGGCGCGTCGGCTCGGCGATTGGCTGAACGCGACCGCCGGCAGCAGCGAGACGCGCATGCTGGTGCTGCTGATGCTCGCGGTCAGCGGGCTCGGTGCATTCATGAGTTCGACCGCCGTGGTGGCCATCTTCATCCCGGTCGTGCTGCGCATCTGTCAGAACACGGGCGCCGCGCCGAGCCAGCTGATGATGCCCTTGAGCTTTGCGGCCCTGATCAGTGGCATGCTCACCCTGGTCGCGACGGCGCCAAATCTCGTGGTCAACGCCGAGCTGATCCGCCAGGGTGCGGCAGGCTTCGGCTTTTTCAGCTTCACGCCCTTTGGGCTCACATTCCTGGCGCTCGGCATTGCCTATATGCTGTTCGCGCGGCGGTTTCTGCCCGTCTCGGCCAAGCGTGTGGACGGCGAACACCGTCAGCCGAACTTGCTTGATTGGGTGACGCAGTATGGCCTGGCCGATCGAGCCTTGCGCGTGCGCGTGCTGACTGACTCGCCACTGATCGGCAAGCGTCTGGAAGAGCTTCCGCTCCGGGACCGTGGCGTGAATCTGCTCGCCATCGAGCTCCCAGGCCGCTTTGGGACCGAGGTGAGCCGCCCGAAAGCACGGACCGAACTGGCCGCCGGGCAGATCATGCTACTCGACGTCATCGCGTCCCCTGCCGAAACCAACCGGATGCTGAATGACTATAAGGTCGAAAAGCTCCCTTTGGGCGATGGCGGCTACTTCACCGATCGTTCGCAGGAGATCGGCATGGTCGAAGTCATCGTCCCGGCGGAGTCCAAGCTGATTGGCCAGAGCATTTTGCAAGCGCGGGTGCGCAGCGAAATGGGATTGACGGTGCTGGGGTTGCGGCACGGTCGCGAGGTCGTGAGCCAGGGGCTGCTCGATGAGACCTTGAAGGTCGGTGACACCCTTCTGCTGACCGGCTTCTGGTCTGACATCCGCAAGCTGCGATCCGAATTCTCGGATCTTGTCGTCCTGAACCTACCGACCGAGCACAAAGAGGTTCTGCCGGCCGCGAACCTCGCACCTCAGGCTCTGGCGGTGCTGGCTTTGACGGTCGGTATGATGGTCAGCGGTGTGGTGCCGAACGTGCACGCGGTTCTGATCGGCTGCTTGCTGATGGGGTCGCTGGGCTGCGTGGATTTCAACAGTGCCTATGCCTCGATCAATTGGAAGAGCCTGGTTCTTATTGTCGGCATGCTGCCCTTTTCGCTCGCGTTGCAACGAACCGGTGGTGTCGATCTCGCCGCCGACGCGGTGACGCATCTCGCGGGCGAGGCATCACCGCGAGTCCTGTTGGCGCTGCTCTTCGTGATCACGGCCGCCCTTGGCCTGTTCATCTCGAATACGGCAACCGCGGTGCTCATGGCGCCAGTAGCGCTCGCCGTCGCGAAGGACATCGGCGCCTCGCCGTATCCCTTCGCGATGACTATCGCCATCGCAGCCTCGGCCGCCTTCATGACGCCTGTGTCTTCGCCGGTGAACACCTTGGTGGTCGGACCGGGCAATTACGGTTTCGGCGATTTCTTGAAAATTGGTGTCCCTTTTACCGTCGTCGTGATGGTAACGACCCTGGCGCTGGTGCCTTGGCTGCTCCGATTTTAGCGGCCGTCAGGCCGGGCGCGATCCCGCGGACGGTTGCTCTTTCTCGTCCCGCGCAAACCAGGCTACATACAGCGTCGGCAGGAAGACCAGCGTCAGAACGGTGGCGACAAGGAGTCCGCCCATGATCGCGAAGGCCATCGGTCCCCAGAATACTGTTGGCGCGATTGGAATCATCCCGAGAACAGTCGATACGGCCGTCAACATGATCGGCCGGAAACGGGAACTGCTGGCATCCACCGCAGCGTCCCAGGCCGTCTTGCCCAAAGCCCGTTCGGCGTCGATCTGACCGATCAGAATGACCGCGTTCTTGCTGATCATGCCCAGCAGCGCGAGCACGCCGAGAATGGCGACAAAACCCAGGGGCCTGCCGGACAGCATCAACGCTGCAACCACGCCGATAAGGCCGAGTGGCGCCACGCTGAGCACCATGAACAGTCTCGGAAAGCTCTGGAGCTGCACCATGAGGACGGTAAACATGACCAACAGCATCACCGGCACCACTGCCAGCACAGACGCCTGCGACTTCTGACTTTCCTCCACGGTGCCACCCACGACGACGCTGTACCCCGAAGGAAGGCTCTTTCTGAAGTTCTCGATCGCCATCGCGAGCGACGTAACCACGCTCTCCGGCAGCTTGTCACCGGCAATGGCAGCCTGAACCGTCAGGGTCGGAATGCGGTCGCGCCGCCAGACGAGCGGAAACTCCTGGTCATATTCGAAGGAGGCGAACTGGCTGAGAGGAACAGTCTGCCCACCCGGCAGCGCCACCTGCAAGTTGCGCAGACCGTCCAGCGAGCCCCTCTGCTCGTTGGTCGCGCGCGCCACCACATTGACCAGATAGATATCGTCGCGAACCTGGGTAATGGGTGTGCCGGATATGACCGTATTCAGGACTGTCGCGATCGCTTGCGAACTGAGGCCGAGAAGGCGAGCCTCGTTCTGGTCCACGCGAATACGCACTTGGCGATTGGGTTCCATCCAATCGAAATTCACCTGCTTGGTGTCCGGACTGGAGGCTACGATCTGTCCGACTTTGAGCGCGATTTCGCGCACCCGTTCCACGTCGGGCCCACTGACCCGATACTGCACCGGCCATCCGACCGGCGGTCCGAGCTCAAGCGGAGAAACGAACGCAATCGCGTTAGGAAAATCCTGCGCGAGCAGCTTTTCGAGCTTGGAATGCAGGCGCTCGCGTGCAGCGACATCCTTGGCGATCACCACGGCCTGCGTGAAGAAATCGTTCGGGAGCTGAACATTAAGGGGCAAATAGAAGCGGATGGCGCCGCGCCCGACATAGGTGCTCCACCGCGCCACATCGGCATCGCTCGAAAGGGCAGCATCCAGGCGCTTTGCCGCAGCCTCGCTCGCGTGGATTGACGAGTTCTGCGGCAAGCTCAGGTCCACGAGCAATTCGGGACGGTCCGACGATGGAAAGAATTGTCGCGGGATGAGCGGCAGCGCAAGCACCGAACAAGCGAAGAGTGCCAAGGAGATCGCGATCGTCAGCCATTTCGCGCGCATCGCGAAAGTCAGGAAACTCCGATACATGCGGAAGATCCTGCCCGGATCCGCCGTACTTGTTTGCTTCGGTGGAACAAGGATCGCTGCTCCGAGCAGTGGCGTGAAAATGACCGCAACGAACCAGGAAACCAGCAGTGCGATCGTGACCACGGCGAAGAGCGAGAACGTGTATTCACCGGCGGAACTCGCGGCAAAGCCGACCGGTATAAAGCCCGCTATCGTCACCAGCGTGCCCGCGAGCATCGCCATTGCATGGGTCCGATATGCGAAAGTTGCCGCCTCGATCTTACTGGCGCCCTCTGCGAGCCGACTGAGCGTTGCATCGGTCGTGGTCATCGCATCGTCGACCAGCAATGCGAGCGCAATGATGAGCGCGCCAAGCGATATTCGCTGCATATCGATGCTGAGAAGTCCCATGATCGGAAACACGATCGCCAGCGTGAACGGTATGGCCAGCGCGATGATCAGGCCGGGTCGTACGCCCAGGCTGATGAAACTCACCACCATGATGATGCCGATCGCCTGCAACAGCGAGACCGTAAACTCGCGGATCGCCTGGTCGACGACAACGGGCTGGTCAGCGACCAGGCTGGGCTCGATTCCGATGGGGAGATCCGCGGTGATTTGCGCCATTGCCTTTCTGATATTGGCGCCGAGCGCGAGAATGTCGCCGCCATCCCGCATGGCGATCGCAAGGCCTATTGCCGGTTTGCCATTGATCCGAAACATCGGCTGGGGCGGATCCGTGTAGCCGCGTCGCACCTGCGCAATATCGCTCAGGCGAAGCATGCGGCCACCGGCGGAAAAATTGATGTTGGCGATGTCCTGCTCCGACTGGAAGCTGCCTGATACCCGAATCGAGATGCTTTCCAAGCCGGTCTGAATCGTTCCCGCCGGACGCACGATGTTTTGCGACTGGAGCGCCGCAATAAGAGCGGACCGATCAATTCCGAGGGCCGCGAGCTCCTTCGTGGAGAACTCGACGAAGATCACTTCATCCTGTTCGCCCAGAAGCTCGATCTTTGACACGTCAGGTACGAGAAGCAGCCTTGAGCGGATGTCCTCGACCCGATCGCGCAACTCGCGCTGAGTGAAGCCGTCACTGGTAAAGCCATAGATGATGCCGAATGTATCACCGAATTCGTCATTGAACCCCGGCCCGATCACGCCTGCGGGTAGTGTATGACGCATGTCTCCGATCGTCTTTCGTACGTGGTACCAGGTGTCGGCCACCTGCTTCGCATTCGCGCTCCCCTTCAGATTTACAAAGACGGTCGCGACACCGGCCCTTGTGAAGCTCCGCAGGAAGTCCAGATGCGGCGTTTCCTGCAAGTGGCGTTCGAGGCGCTCAGTCACCTGCTTCATCGTCTCTTCCACAGTTGCGCCAGGCCACGCGGCCTGGACGACCATGGTCTTGATGATGAAGGCGGGATCTTCGTTGCGCCCCAACCGGAAATAGGACAGCGCCCCCCCGACCACCGCAATCATCATCATATAGACGACCAGCGAACGGTGTTTCAGAGCCCAGTCGGAAAGATTAATTCCGCTCATGGCTCGGATCCAAGAATCCGGACCTTCTGGCCCGGATGCAACGCCTGAACGCCGGCGGTGACAACTATTTCGCCGATGTCGAGCCCCTGGGATATGATGGCCTGCGCTTCATCGAATCGCAGCACGTCCACATTGCGCACCGCGACCGTGGCGGTGGCCGGGTCGACGACCCATACGGCGGGCTGCTCGTTCATCCTGGTCAGCGCGGAAGATGGAATATCGATCATCGGCCCTGCAGTGGTACTCACTCGCCCTATCACTGACGCACCCAACCGCATCGCGGCTGGCGGATCCGTCAGGCCGACCTTGACCTCGAAGGTTCGGGTCACAGCACTGGCCTGCGCAGCGACTTCGCGAATGCGCCCTTGCGCCGTTATCGACGGATCGTCAGCCAAGCTGACGGTGATCTCCGGATCGGTGGAGGCCGACCTGATCAATTGAGCGGGGACATCGAAGATCGCATCGCGACCGTCCTGCCGTGCGATCCTGGCGATCATCTGCCCGACTTGGACGACCTCGCCGGCGACCGGACCTGTGGCTGTTATCACACCGGGTGCATCAGCCTTGAGTTCGGTGAAACCAACGAGGTCGTGCGCAGAACTCAGTTGCGCTTCGGCCGCATCGACTTGCGATTGCGCGGTTTGCCGCGCCTGGGTTGCGGCATCATAGTTGGCGCGCGTGGTCCACCCCTGGGCCAGCAGTGTCTCCTGGCGGTCGAAGTGATTGCGCGCCTGGGTCAATTGCCCCTGAGCGGCGGCAAGGGAGGCCTGCGCCTGCCGCAGCGTGCTCAGTTCATTCTGCGACTCCAATCGTGCCAGCACCTGGCCGGCCTTGACCCGGTCGCCTATCTTGGTGTCATTACTCAACAATCGTCCCGAGATCCGGAATGCGACATTCACCTCGTCTTCTGCCTCGACCCGTCCGGAGAATGTCAGCGGCGTTGTGACCTTGCGCTTTTCTACGGTCGCTGTACGTACGATCCGCGGCGGAGATGCGTCCTTGGTTTCGGTTTCCCGTCCACATCCTGCCAGCATCAGCGAGAACGCCATCACCAGCGTCGATGTGAGGATGTTTCGGGGCGCGGATCGGCTGCCGTGCATGAATATGACCTGTTCCGTTCCGGGAGTGAGATCTTGCCGGGAGGATTGCTCGGTCCGCAGTCGCATTTTCCCGGTACCGCCATCCGCATTTTTGCCGAAGGAGTCCGCCGTCAACATCGGTAAATCTACTCGTTGGTGCCGGATGGAATCCGTGCTCGGCCATCAGCAGATTCCTGAGACATGATCAGGCAATCACCCGATGTCGCCGGTTCCGTCCACGACGCATGATGCAATCGTCAGGTGAAGCAGTCGCGACCCCTGCCGCGGCTCCGCCGTTTGAATTCTCGTCTGGGGCGCGCAAACGCGCTTCTTCAAAGCACGGCAGACCCGGACGACACAATCCGGGAGCAACCGAGGAAACCGGGATGACAGGGTCCTCAGGTGATCGATACGGGCGTGCCGTCGTCGCGGTTGGAGGATCGTGGCGAACTGCGACTTTCAGAGCGGCATTTTTCCTTTGCCTCTGGCTCGTGCTCGCCGGCGCCAATCCGACAGATATTCCTGCCGCCGCGGCAGCAATCGCGGCAGCAACCTGGACAAGCCTGCGCCTGCTGGAGCCGAGCAGATCCCGGCGGTCAATTCCTGCCATGGTCCGCCTGGCGCTGCTTTTCCTGTACCAATCGGTGGTCGCCGGCGTAGACGTCGCGCGCCGCGCGCTCGATCCCCGGCTGCCGCTGCGGCCGGGATTTGTGTTCTATCCGACCGGCCTCTCACGCGGGATGCGACGTAACGTGTTCACGACACTCACCAGCCTTTTGCCTGGCACTGTGCCAACCGGGGAGGAGAACGGGCAGCTCGTCTATCACTGTCTCGACGTCGAGCAACCGGTCGTTGCCGAACTTGCCGCGGAGGAAGCGGCATTGGTTCGGGCCCTCTACAATGACTGAATTCCTGATCGCCGCAGTCGGCCTGATCCTGGCGATGCTGGGGCTCGGGCTGGTCTCCATCTTGCGTGGCCCGACAGATGCCGACCGGATGATGGCGGCGCAACTGATCGGGACTGCTGGCATTGCCGTCTTGCTGCTGATCGGCACCGTGACAGGCGTGCCGGCGGCCGTCGACGTGGCATTGATACTGGCACTGCTCGCCACTTTCGCATCCATCGCATTCGTCAAGAAGGGGCTCTCCCGCCTCGAAACCGACGGGGCCGATCCGGGGGAGGACAGATGAGCGTCGCACGCGACATCATCACGGTTGCGGGAGTGTCGGCAGGCGTATTCTTCTTTTTCGCCGGCACCGTCGGCCTTCTTCGCTTTCCCGACACCCTCACTCGTCTGCACGCGCTCAGCAAGGCCGATAACCTCGGCCTGGGTTTCGTCGTGCTCGGACTGCTCCCCAAACAGGAAGCCTGCGCGACGGACTGAAGCTGATCAGCATCTGGATGTTCGTGCTGCTCGCGGGCGCCACCGTCTCCCAATTGATCGCGCGCACGGCACGTCAGAGCGGGTCAGGCAAATGAACATCGCAACAGTGTTCGAGATCGCGCTCGCCGCCGTGGTGCTGGGCCTCGCCATCTGGACGATCGCCGTCCCCGACACCTATTCGGCCGCGGTCGGTTTCATCGCCTACGGACTGCTGGTTGCGCTGATCTGGGTCCGTCTTGACGCCGTCGATGTCGCACTGACCGAGGCTGCAATTGGCGGAGGCCTGGGCGGCGTCGTGCTGTTGGGTGCGGCGGCTCGGCTGCGCGATACCGAGGCGATGACAACGGAACGGCCCAGCCTGATCGTGCGCTTGAGCGCGGCCATACTGTCCGCGTCGATCGCGGCAGCGCTGGCCGTCACGATCCTGCTGCTGCCCGATCCGGCGCCAACGCTCGCGCCCTCCGTCGTCGCGAATGCCGGGGCGACCGGAATGACCAACCCCGTCACCAACGTGCTCATGGCATTCCGCGGAATGGACACCATGCTCGAGAAGGTCGTGCTCCTCCTCGCCATCGTCGGTGTCTGGTCGCTTGCGTCGGACCAGGCCTGGGGCGGTCGTCCCGGACCACGCCACCAGGCTGATCCAAATGGTGTTCTCGCCTTTCTTGCGCGCCTGTTGCCACCCGCCGGCATCGTCGTCGGCAGTTACATGCTGTGGACGGGCGCTGATCACCCCGGCGGAGCATTTCAGGGCGGCGCGGTTCTCGCATCGATGTGGCTGCTGGTGATCATGGCCGGGCTGGTGGATACCCCGCCCGTGCGCAGTCGATGGCTACGTCTCATCCTGGTGGCCGGCCCCGGCCTATTCCTTGCCGTCGGCCTTGGCGGGCTCTGTTTTGGGTCGGCGTTCCTTGCCTATCCCGTTGCGTTCGCCAAGCCGCTAATTCTGAGCATTGAGGTCGCGATGCTCCTGACGATCGCGACGACGCTCGGCCTGCTGCTCGCCGGTGCACCTGAAAGGAGTGCTGAGCGATGAGCGCCGTGACGGTGTTCGGACTATGCGCCGCCGCGGCGGTCGGACTCGGGCTCTACGGCCTGATTGCCAATCCGCAACCGCTTCGCAAGATCATCGCATTCAATCTGCTCGGCAGCGGCGTATTTCTTCTGTTCGGCATCGTCGGGCGGCGAGGCGCCGCAGCGGGCTTTGGCAACGACCCGGTGCCGCAGGCCCTGGTGATCACAGGAGTCGTGGTCGCGTTTTCCGCAACGGCTCTGGCGATCGCCTTGTTGCTGCGGCTGTTTCAAATCGCAGGCTCCACGACGCTCAACAGTCGGGCGGCGGCGAGCCCGCGCTCCGATCCGTCCGGTCACTGATGCTGCCCCCGCCCCCGCGCTGGTGACCACCGCCGGCGGCTTCCTGCTGGTGCTGTCGATCGTCGTGCCGGTCGCGGGCGTCTTGCTGGCGTTCGCTCTCGGCCAGCGCTACGTCCGGCAGGTTGCCTCCACGGTCGTGCTGATCGGGTTGGCGATTGCTCTCGCCGTTCTCGTGCTCTTGCCTCGGAGCGACGGCCAGCTCGTCTACCTGCTCGGCGCCTGGCCACCCCCGCTCGGCGTAGCCCTCCGCGCGGACGGATTGTCGGCGGTCATGCTCGCGACGACGGCGGTCGTGATCTGCGCGGTCGCCATTTTTGCCGCAACCGATTTTCGTCCCCAATCTGTCGAAGCGCGCGCACCTTTCGCATTCTGGATCCTGCTTCTGGCAATCTGGGGCGCGCTGAACACGATCTTCGTCGCGGGAGACCTCTTCACGCTGTATGTCGCGCTGGAATTGCTGACGTTCGCCGCGGTGCCTCTGGTCTCTCTCGACGGTCGCGCGGAGACGCTTCGGGCTGCATTGCGGTATCTGCTCTTCGCACTGCTCGGCTCGGTCCTCTACCTGATGGGCACCGCGCTGCTCTATGGTCTCTACGGCACCCTTGATATCGAGTTGTTATCGCATCGCGTGAGCGCGGACTCCGGCGTGCTCATCGCGGCAGCCTTGATGACAACCGGTCTCCTCGCAAAAACTGCACTCTTTCCGTTGCACCTCTGGCTGCCACCCGCTCACGCTGGCGCACCGGCCGCAGCTAGCGCGATCCTGTCCGCCTTGGTCGTGAAGGGATCGTTCTTCATCCTTGTTCGGCTCTGGTTCGACGTCATGCCGGGCTTGCCCGGCTTGGCTGCCGCACAATTGCTCGCGGCGTTGGGAGCCGGAGCGATCTTGTTCGGAAGCGTTGTCGCTCTCCGGCAAGAGCGCCTCAAGCTTCTGATCGCGTATTCGACGCTGGCTCAGATCGGATATCTCTTCCTGATGTTTCCTCTTGCGTTCGGCGCATCCGGGAAGCTCGAAAGTGACCAGGCCCTGGCGGGCGGCCTGTTGCAGGCAGTTTCCCATGCGACTGCCAAGGCGGCGATGTTCATGGCCGTCGGATCAATCTACACCGGGCTCGGCCACGATCGCATCACCGGGCTGCGCGGTGTCGCGCGCGCCCTGCCCTTGAGCGTCCTGGCGTTCGCAATTGGCGGCATCGCCCTGATGGGTGTTCAACCGAGCGGAGCGTCACTCGCGAAGGAGTTATTGCTCCAGGACGCGGCGAGAACGGGGCAGTGGTGGTGGGCCGTCGTGCTCCAGGCCGGCGGAATGTTCACCACCGCCTATGTCGTGCTGGTCCTGTCCCATGCGCTCGCGCCATCGGACCAGCCGATTGCCCTCGTCGGCCCAGCACCGCTCAGCCGCGACCTCGCGGCACTTGCCTTGGCTCTCTGTTCTTTGTTCCTTGGCTTGCTACCCTGGGATTCGTATTTGCCGGTCCCGTATGATGCGACATCGAAGCTGTTCGGCATCGACGCACTATCCAAATTGCTCCTGCCGGTGCTGGGAGGGGCAGCGCTCGCCATCCTGCTCAGCCCGTGGCCACACCCGCTGGGCTCATCCGCGGCCTGGAAAGCGCTCATGAGAGTGGTCGGTCCGCTCCGGCGCGGCTGTCTTGGATTCGGCAGCCTCATCGAAAGAAGCGACGAAGTTCTCCGTCAATGGTCCGCCGCGGGCATCTCCCTGCTCCTGGTGTCGCTGCTGCTCGCCGCGTCGATGTTCGCAGCAAATTGAAGACTCAGAACCGCCGGATCGCGCAGATCGGGCCGAGGGGTTCCCCTGCTCCCTCAACGATTCCTTCATGAAGGAGCTGTCCGCTTCGCTCCACACAGGCAACGCCGCGCTCTTCGTCCTGATCAAGAACATGACGGCAGATAAGGTGTTGAACGAAATCAAGGATGCCGGCGGAGTCGTATTGAAAACGTCCCTGGACGAGACCAAGGAAAAGATCCTGCGCGATGCGCTCGCCAGCGCGGCGGAGCGGCCGGCGGCCTGAAGCCGCCTACCGCCTGCCGCCGAGCAGGCGCAGCAGCATCATGAACAGATTGAGGAAGTTGAGGTAGAGCGACAGTGCCGCGATCACCGACTTGCGGCCTGCCGTCGTCGCATCGTCCCTGCTCTCGTACATCGCCTTGATCCGCTGCGTATCATAGGCCGTGAGTCCCGCAAAGACGCCGACGCCGACGATCGAGATCAACCAATCGAGCCCCGTCGACCTCAGGAAAATATTGACCAGGCTTGCGACGATGATGCCGATCAGGCCCATGAACAGGAAGCTGCCGACCGCGGACAGGTCGCGCCTCGTGGTGTAGCCGAAGACGCTGAGTGCCCCGAACATCGCGGCGGCGATGAAGAACACGCGCGTGATCGAGGCGCTGGTGTAGATGTGCAGCAGCGTCGAGAGCGAGACACCGACCAGCGCGGCATAGACAAAGAACAGAATGCGCGCCGTTTCCACCGACAGCGTATTGATGCGCGCCCCGATGAAGAACACCAGCCCGAGTGGCGCCAGGATGAGAACCCACATCAACGGGCTCTCTAGCAATGCGGGACCCATGAGCTGATACGTCAGCCACGCGACAATTGCAGTCAGGCCCACGCCCGCGGCCATATAATTGTAGATGCGCAGCATGTAGGCGCGCAATCCGGGATCGATCGCAAGCGCGCCGCCACCAGTGCCTGAGGCAGTCAAATTCGGATCATAATTCGACATCGCTTGCCTCCTCGGATTGGTTCGCATGAACAAGCCAAGCTAGCGGTCCGGCCCCTGCGGGGACATCGGATGATCACCCGGGCGCCGGAAGATATATCACCCTATCTCGGGATACCCGTATCCGCCAGAGCGACTTGCCGAAAGGTAACCTTGGGTTGCCCCAGGCTTCTCGTCCTTTTCGCCTGGACTCTTACACCTTTGTCACTGGAAGCTGGTCACGCACCGGCCTGATCCGTTCGCGTGCGCTACTTCTTTCACATCGTCGACAAGTACGGCCTTTGTCCGGACGGAATTGGATGCGAGTGCGCCGACCAGGACGCCGCCGTTCTGCACGCCAGGCATATCGCGACTGAACTCGCTAAGGCGGGCGAGTTGTTTCGCGAGCTTCGTGTTGGTCGTCCCCGCCGCTACGCCCGGATCGACAAGTCCTCATTAGAGGCGGTCGACCGATTTCCTGCCTCGCCCTCTACATAGAATCCCTGATGCGCCGACCGAGAAGCTGCCTCTACTCTCGTAACCGGGGGTGGCCGGTCTACCCCGTTCAAATTCGACCCTTCCGCCCACCTCATCTCCGGGGTTGAGGGCTCGCCGCACGCGTCCGCGTCTATGCGTTGGCCGTCGGCGCAATCTCGATCTGAAGTGTTATGGGTCAGTTGGAGACAAACATGAATGTCCGGACCTTTTGCGGTGCCTTGATCCTTGCCGGATCGATTGCAACCGCGCAGTCGACCAGTTCCCAGGCGCAGACGACCGATCCGGCCGCATCCGTGCCAAAGCAGGTCACGACACCTGCCCCAAGCACCGCCACGCCAAATACGAATACGAACCCCACCAAGCATCGCTACTGGCGTCATCGCGGCGGCTCGCATCCCCATTACGGCAGCCGCCGTGTTCGCACCTGAGCCCCGGCGCGACAGTTCGTCATTGCAATCCGCCGCCGAGACACGCGATCGATGAGCGACGTGAGGACAGGACAAGAGCAACCGCGCGAGGTCGTGGTCCGCGAGCCTCCAGACCAGGGCATGACCGACAGGCGGCGCGGCTTTCTCGCAACGGGTCTCGCCCTGCTCGCCATTTGCGTTGCTCTCTTCCTCGTATGGCAAACGGCCTCGAGTCTTCTCATCATCTTCGCAGGCGTGCTGTTTGCTGCCTTTCTGGATGCCGCCGCACGCGCACTGGCGCTAATAATTCCACTCAATCGAGTCTGGCGGCTGACATTCGTGCTGCTGCTATTCAGCACCATGGTCGGACTAGGCCTCGCTTGGGGAGGCGGCAAGCTGCCGCAGCAAACACGCATCCTGCTAGAGGTCATGGACGTCCAATTCGACATCTTGCAGCAACGCCTTCTGACCTACGGCGTCGATCTGCTTGGTCCGGAATCGGGGCGCGATTTTGCGCAATGGCTGCTGTCCGATCAAGGCCGGTTCTTCAGCCACGCCCAACTCGTCCTTGGCAGAGCGTCGAGCTTCCTGACCGGTGTGCTGGTGATCGCGTTCCTCGGTATCCTCTTCGCCTTTGATCCCACCAGCCATCGCGAGAGTCTCGTGATGCTGACGAAGCCTTCCTATCGCGCCCGAACCCGCTCCGTAATGAACGAGATGGGAAACGTCCTGCGGCTGTGGTTCGTCGGACAGCTGATCCGCATCATCCTGATGACACTGTGCGTGTGGGTCGCGCTCTATCTGATCGGGCTTCCCGGTCCCTTCGTGCTTGGGCTCCAGGCGGGCCTTTCCAACTTCGTTCCGTATCTGGGGCCGATCCTTGCCGCGATCCCGATCGCGCTCGTCGCGATGCCGCTCGGCGCATCGCTGCTGATCTGGGCCGTCGTCATCTACACAATCATTCAATCGATCGAGGGCTATGTGATCGGCCCGTTGATCCAGCGCCAGGCGGTCGAGATTCCTCCCGCATGGACATTGGTCGCGATCGTGCTGTTGGGCGCAATGCTGGGCGTGATGGGTATCGCACTCGCCATGCCGCTGGTCGCGGTCGGCCGGGTCGCGATCATTAGATTCTACGTCGAGGATTACCTCGGCGATAACAGCGGGCGCATGTCCAACAAGGGACCATCGCAAATGGGAGCGCCATGAGCGAGATTCGAGCCGAACGGAACAATGGAATGGAGCCATCCCCGGCGCACGCGCGGATGACACGTTTTCTGTGGCAGCAACTTCCCTACATCATTGCACTGGTGCTCGCCGTCGCGGGCGTCGCCTATACCAACGCCTCTCACCAGCCTCTCGTTGGCTATTGGGAATTTCTCGCGCTGGCCATCGGCGTTGTGTGCGTCATCAACAGATGGCCGGAGGTCGATGGCAAGGAGGCCCGGTGGCAACTGATCTGGACCCAGGCGCTGCACTGGGTTGCCGTCCTGGTCACGATGAACATCATGCTGGTGTCAGGCGTTCAGCAATTGTTGCCGACGCCGGCGACCAGCCTTGTCCTTCTCACGTTACTTGCGCTCGGCACCTTCCTCGCCGGCGTCAGTCTTCTGTCGCCGCAAATTGCCTTCCTCGGCCTTGCGATGGGCGTCACGGTTCCGGCGATATCCTGGTTACAGCAATCCATCATCTTCTTCCTGTTGGGCGCCGTCCTGCTGATCGGCCTCGGCATCACGTTCTGGCTTCGCCAGGATCGCAGCCCAGGGAGTTCGCCCACCAACACCGGAAGTCAAACGGAGGTCTGAATGCGCATTAACCTGCTTCTTGTAATCATCTGCGGATCCGCCTTGATGTGCGTCGACGCCCTCCCCGCACGCGCCGAGGCGTTCAGGGTCGGCCGGCTCGTGTGCACCAGCACTCCGCGCGTTGGGCTGGTGCTCGGCTCCGCGCAGGAGCTTCGTTGCGTATTCGTCACGAGACGCTCGACCCGGCAGTACGTCTACGACGGACGGATCAGGCGCGTTGGTCTCGACATCGGCGTGACCAGCGCAGGAACCCTCTCATGGGCGGTCTTCGCCAGGAACTCGCGCGTCGGCCCCGGCACGCTGCGCGGGAGCTACGTGGGGGCGAGCGGCAATGTCGCGTTCGGCCCTGGTCTCGGAGCGAACGTTCTGATCGGAGGCTCTCGCCGGACGATTGCGCTCCAGCCTCTGTCGATCGAGCGATCGATCGGATTGAACCTTGCGGCGGGAGTTACGAACCTGACACTCGGCCCGCGCGGAGCGGGATAGCGGCTTGTCCCGAACCCCGGAGCAGGGAGCGGATGGCCCCGGTTGGGGGCGGCCGCGACCGCGCAGGCTCCGTTGGGTTTGCTGGTGGCATCGCGGTCGCCGCCATTGCGGGTGGCGGTGGAGGTGACCGTCCGCGATCCCTTTGCGGACGGGAAAGAACAGAGCTGCGCTTCCGCAGCGATCAGCTCTGCTTCACCGCCGCGATCGGTTGCGAAGCGCGGCGCGCCGGCAGCCGCTGATTTCGTTCACTCTTCAATCAATTTAGCTCTGATCGCGTAGCGGACCAGTCCAGCTATCGAATTGACCCCCAGTTTTCCCATGGCCGACGCCCGATGCGTTTCCGTGGTTTTCACGCTTGAGCTCAGCATCGCGCTGATACCCTTGTTGCTGTACCCCTCGGCCACGAGTTTGACAACGAGCCGCTCTCGCGGAGACAGCTTTGCATGCCCCTCGCCAGCTTCGTCTTCTCGACCCGACTGACCACAAAATCGTCCGCCGACGAATGGCTTACGCGCCATTAGCGCTTCAACGGCAGCCAGCAGCAGCTTGTTCGCGTCCGACTTGACCAGGAACGCGCGCGCACCCGCCTGAAGCGCCTCTTGAGCCAGCACTCCGGATTCGTGCGCGGTAAAGATCAGCACCTCAGTTTCGCGGAGATGTTTTTTTATTCCTCGAGTGATTTCCAGTCCCGTCATGCGCGGCATGAAGAAGTCGACGATCGCAACATCGGGCCGCTCTTTGAGAGCGGCCTCAAATGCCGATTTTCCGTCGGAGGCCTCGGCGACAATCATCCAACCCGGCCGCTGCTCGAGGACAGCCCGTAGCCCGGATCGAACAGCATCATGATCATCAGCAATGAGAATTCGTTTCATGAGAGGGCTGCCTCCAGAATGAGGCTCGCCGCCACCAGATGCTGGCACGTTGAATCGTGAAGCTCCGAAGCAATCTGACGATGACCTTCTTCCTGCAGAGCGAACTGTTCGGAATTCGCCTTGCGCGCATGCCTCGATCCTCCGGAGGCATTTCGAACATGTCGGCTGACCGGTGTCTCCTGAAGGGACATGATACACTCGCCTTCCTGCAGTGCTAACTTTCGAACCGCTAGTTTCCTGGCATATGCAGACAACTCTCCGATAAATTTAGCCTACCGCCGCGACACACCGACCGCACAATCAGTATAAGCCACTACGTAGAAATCCTCTAGGCAGCCAATCCCCGTCGTGTGCCGAGCATCCCAAATTCGGCGCGATGCTCACTGATTCAAATCAAGGAGTTGCAGGCAAGGAGCAGCATGCGGGTCGTCGAAAGCGCGATTATGAAGACGTGTCCGTCAATCTGCGCGCTGTGTCATCGCCCGCTTGACGGCGGCGGCAGCAATCGAGCGGCCCGGCGAGGGTGTTGCGCCGCAGAACAGTCCGCCGTTCTTTAGGTAAGACGTCTTTCCATATTCCGCCCGCGCCACCTCTTTGAAATTCCGTAATTCGGAAATCGACAGAGGCATCGTCGGCTTGTCTTTCGGCGTCGCATCGATCTCCGGATCCATCGCGGCGTTCTACTCGGAGCTGTTCGACTCGCGGATCCGCTACACTGGTCTCGTCTTCGCAAAAGAAGTCAGCGGCGTTGTCGTCGGCGGCTTTACGCCACTGATTCCGACGCTGCTGGTGCAGTGGAGTGGCGGCCCGAGCTGGCCAGTCTCGGTCTACATGATGGTCACGGGCGTGCGACAAGTCATGGACGATACTGGCGACCATGCGAGATGAGGAGCGCGACGGTGATGCGGACCAGCAAGAACATGTCGCGAACATCGCCAAGTCGACGCACGGTGCGATGTCCGAACACCAAAGCGTCGCACGATACGCGCTCTGCTCTGTCGCCTGAAATGGAAAAACCCTGCGCTAAAAGGGCTTTCGATATGGTGGGCGCACCAGGGCTCGAACCTGGGACCCGCTGATTAAGAGTTCGACCACATCGCTTCTCCGCAGTTTCCGAATGCACGCCGCGCTACGATGAGGATTCGAGAAGCCCTTTTTTATAGGTGTTTCTCGCATAGTTTCGCGCTCCGTCGAACTCAACCCTTCCGACTGCTCAATCCGCCAACACCGTTTGAAAACCGTTTTGGCGGCCCCGGACTCTCGCTATGACCGATATTCGAATTTCTCTCACCGACAAGAAAATCGCTCAATTGCCCGCTCCGAAGGAAGGCTGGTACCTCGCACGAGATACAGAATTGAAGGGTTTTTCGTGGTCATTGGAAAGCGACGGAGGACCTTTACTGTCCAAGGTGACCTCAGGCGCGGCGGTAAGCGGGCTTCATCCATTAGAGTTTCCATTGGTGACGCCAACGAGATGTCGACCCGAGCTGCGCGTGCCACTGCCAAGGAGTACCTGGCCCAGATTAGCCGGGGACGGCATCCGAAGGATGAGAAGCAACTCGAACCGAAAAATCCAGCTCCGGCGATGGAAAGTCGCGGGACGGTCGCGAACATCACTCTCAGGCAGGCCTGGGAACGATATCTCGAGGCGCATCTGATCCGGAAGAACCGCAGCGAAAAGACTATCGAGGGTTACCGCGATCACGTCGAACGAATTTTTGCGGAATGGCTTGATACCACCCTCCATGAGCTCGCAACCGACCCAGCTCGGGTGGCCAAGAAGCACGATGAAATCACAAGTGAGAACGGGCCATACATGGCCAATGGCAGCATGCGGACCCTGCGGGCCATCTACCATCATGCTCGGAAGACGAACAGGTCGCTGCCATCAGATAACCCAGCCGATGCGGTCGACTGGAATGTCGAGGAGCGCCGCAACACCGGGATGGGATCGGCCGACCTGAAAGGCTGGTTTGCGCAGCTCGCCGTCCTCGACAACCCGATTCGCAGAGAGTTCCACCTCTTCACTCTCCTTTGCGGTTCTCGACCCACTGCGCTCCAGGAAGCCAAACCGGAACACATCGATTTTCGGCGCCGCACGCTGCACATCCCAAAACCAAAGGGAGGCAAGAAGAAGGCCTTCGACATTCCGCTATCGCGTCAGATGATCCTTTGCCTCATCCGCGCGATCCGGTTCGGCAGGCAGATGTATCCTACGCAAGCACAAGAGTGGACCTTTCCGGCTGACAGCGGGTCTGGGCATCTGGCAGAAACAAAAGAGGACCGGGAAATACTGTCGAAGTGGGGCAACGATCTGCGTCAGACCTTCCGCACGATTGCAACGGCGGCCGGCGTGTCGGAGGTCGATGCTAAGCTCCTGATGAACCATGCCATACCTGGAGTAAACGGAGGCTATATTACGCGGCACAAGCTTCTCGAAGACCATCTGCGCAGCCAGCAGCAGGCGATCAGCAGCGCGGTATTTGCCGCGTTGAGCACATCAATTGCCCATCGTGCGCTGCAGGGTTGGCTCGGGAGAGGCGCGTACCGGCGTACGATCCAGAGCATCATTTTCACTGGCAAACAGAGTGTGGTCCAACCCGTTGTCCAAACTGAGCAAGGGGGCTCAGCCCCTTGACCAATCGGGACCTGGGCAAGTTTGAGCTAGCTTCCCGCGCCTGCTCAAAGAGAACCCTGCAGTCTTCCCTTGCCGAGGTCTCCGGCACCGAATGGCAGCCGGATTTGAGATGCACGGAGAGCAGCCGAGGCGGGACTCCCGTGTCGAGCGAGATATCCACGTCATAGCGGTGCCGGCCGATAGCGCCGATATCCAGGTCGGTAACATCTGGATTGCGGACATAAACCACCGATTTTCGGATCGCAAAGCCGGTCAGCTGTTTGGTAATGAACTGACTGGGAAGACCGGCACATTCGCGCTTTTCGCCTTCCGGCGGAGCGGCAGATATTTCGATGGCCCAGGTCTTTGGACCAAATACTAGCGCCAGCGCTCCGGCGCTCTCGACTTCCTGCACGGCGACAATGTCTGCCTTGAGCTGCTCCGCGCAGCTCCTGAGCAGGCCATAGTACGCCTCAGTGCGAGGACGACAACCCTCCCCGTCCTTCCGCGAGATGCTCGAGGTTCGAGGTTGCCATTATAAGTGCGCTGGCTTTGCCAACAATCGCGGCGGACAGCAGCACACAGATGAAACGCGTCAATTCAATGCGAGCATCGCATGACCACTCCTGCGAGCTTGGCGAGATCAATCACAAGGCAACAATTCTTATCGGCGCTACGCACTCCGCAGTTGTGTGCTGGCTCGTTCGATAAATGCCGATGCGGCTGCATTGCCGCGCTTCTCGAACCGGATTTGACGAAGCTTCGCATCGTCGACGTCAGTTCATGACGATCAAACGTGTTCGTCTTCAGGTCGTCTGCGAGCACAGGCGAAATAGGAGCGGCCAGGCAAAAAGTAATGCGATCGCCAATCGTCGCGATGTTGTTCTTCGTCTTTTCCGGTGGAAGTCATTCTAGATTGAGGTGCATGTCGGTATCACTACAGGTACGGTTTGGGTCGTTAAGGCTCCGGTATGTCGACGACAACGGGCTTGCCTTCCTTCGCGCCGTCGAACAGCACGAGCAATCTTATTCCCGACGCCCCCTTATCGAGAGGCAGGATGGCTTCGGGCTTGTACTCCGCATCGTTGATGACGGACGAGATCTCCTTAAGTTGGCGCACGGTGGGACTTCCGCCATTCCACCAGTACACGGCGTATGAGCCCGGCCCATCGGCCGACGGGCCGGAGAGGATAAGTATCCCGCTCTCATAGACGGCAAGATCGCGCACGCCTTGCCCGCCGCCGAGGCGCAATTGATGGAGCCTAGCATCGAGATCGCCGTTGCCGAATAATGCGGCCAGCGAAACGGATAGTATCGCGGCGCGCCCGTCATCCAACATCGGGCCCCGGAATCCGGCTAGCAGCCGGCCCTCGCGTATCGCGATGCCTTCGATGGTGACGCCGTTATTCTCAAGCCGCCTATCGAGAAACCGGCCAAGCGTGGGTTCCGCCGAGATAGCCTCGCGCAATCTCGCAGTCGGCGTAACCGCCTCGACCGCACTGTCCCGGCCAGCACGCCAGATGGTCGACTACAAGCCGGTCGGCGTCACCGACGTCACGCTCGGGTCCATCAACCTCGAAAAGCAGCCCGCCAACATCAAGGACCGCGAGCTGCGTTTTCGCAAGCTGACTATCGAGCCCGGCGGTATCGTGCCCTGGCACAGCCATGACGACCGTCCTGCCCTGATCTACGTGCAGCAGGGCGAGATCGTCGAATACGCTTCCAACTGCATCGACCCGATCGTGCACAAGGCGGGCGATCTCCGTCCCGAGGTCTTCGGTACCTCGCACTGGTGGAAGAACCTCGGCAAGGAGACAGTCATTCTCTACGTCGGCGACGTCCGCAAGGATCCGCACGACGACAACATGTAGCGAGCGCCCCCAGTCCCAGCCCTCGTTGCTGGATGTGACGACCCGGGATCCCCCGTGCCGCCCCGCACGCTGGGCGTCACATCCTCATTTCAAACACCAGGAGACGCCGCGCAATGACCGATTTGCCCGCCCGCATGAAGCCGACCGCGATGGAGATGCACGAGCATTCGCCGGGTATCGTGCTTCGCTCGCTCGTGATCGGACTGACCGCATTCCTGACCGTTGTCGACCTGTTCGCAACGCAAGCGATCCTCCCTTCCTTGACGCGCCGCTACGGCGTGACCCCGGCGGCCTGCTACTTCTTTGGTGGACTTGTCGGGACCGCCGTTCTGGGTCGACTCTTTGACTCACTTGGATGGACCGCTTGCGTGATCGGCGTTGGTGTTTGTCTTGCTTTCGGTGCCGCGCTCACGCTTGCGCCAAAGCCCCACGCTCCCTGAAACCAGTTGAGCGATTTCCGCACTGAGAGGTCCCAGGCAGCAGCTCGGCTTCCGCTACTGAGAAACAGGCATCAGGAGATCGTTTGCCGAACTAAGAGACGGCGAGACAGCTTGATCTGAGAAAATCACCGTTTGAAAAACGACGTCTCAAACGGTTGACCTAGCTAAGTTATTGAAATGGTGGGCGCACCAGGGCTCGAACCTGGGACCCGCTGATTAAGAGGCGTATGATTTGCCAGGAAACTCAATGCCCATTCCGACAACCGGGCCGTCAGACCTGCATTGAACCCTTATTGGATTTTCTCTTTGTCGGAACGACGGGGCTCGGCTGACTATAGCGCGGGGGCGGGCGGATCGTAAATCGTCGGGGGTTTGAGTTAGGTCCGCCACACCGCGAAACCCATTCTTTCGGAATCTCTATTTACTGGCGAGCAGCCTAGTTCGGATGGTCACGTCCTAGCCAAAAACCGCCGGCCCTGTGCGAACCCTACGTCCCTGGCCCGCATTGAAGGGGCTTTTTATACGCACGGAACGGAGGCAGGACACGTTCGGCTAGATGCTGGCGGACGAATCCCAGGCAAGCGGAGCACTCGGTTTCTGCCATGCTTCGGCGTAACCGCGCGTCAGACCCGTCCGTTGACCGGCAGCAGCGCGCCGGTGACGGCACTGGCGGCGTCGCTTGCCAGGAAAAGGATGACATCGGCGAGTTCCTTCGGCGCGACCCATTTGGCGGGATCGGCCTCCGGCATGCTGGCGCGATTTGCCGTGGTATCGATGATCGAGGGCAGCACCGCATTCACGGTGATCTTGCCTTTCAGCTCGGCGGCAAGTGACTCCGTCAGCTTATGCACGCCCGCCTTCGACGCCGCATAAGGACCCATGCCGGAGCCGGCCTGCAGTGCGCCCATCGCGCCAATATTGACGATGCGGGCCGCCCGCGAGTTGAGAAGATGCGGGATCGCCGGGCGCGAGGCGTTCAGCGCGGTCTCGACATTGAGCGTGAACATACGCTGCCAGGCGCTGAGATCGCCGTCGGCAATAGTCTCGAAGGTAAATCCGCCGGCAATATTGATCAGCGCGTCGATCGCGCCGAAATGAGCGGCGGCGGCATCAATCGCCTTTTTCGCCTGTGCCGCGTCGGTCAAGTCGATGCGGCCGAGTTCAATCCGCTGGGCTGTTGCCGCGAGCTGCGACGCAGCATGATCGATGCCCGCGACGTGCGCGCCGCGCGAAAGGGCTTCCTCGGCGACCACCTTGCCAAGCGCACCTAACGCGCCGGTGATAACAACGACTTTACCCTTCATGGTGGTCTCCGCGTGAACGAGAATGAATCAAGGCCGCAATGCTCACTTCACGCATCACGTCTTCCACTTGATCATCGTCTGCAGGATGCTCATTGGGCGGCCCGCGTAGGGCGGCTGAAATAGCATTTGGATCGGCGAGAGAGGGCCCTGGTAGAAGACCGGGCGCAATTTTGAAAAGGTGTTGAACCCCTCGCGCGCGTGGTAATGGCCCATGCCGCTCGCCCCGACCCCACCGAATGGCAAGTCGTGCTGGCCGACGTGCAGGAGAGCTTCATTAACCGATACGCCACCCGACATGACCCGCGAGATGTAGAAGTCGCGCAGCTCGGCATTGTGAGTGAATGGATAGATTGCCAACGGGCGGTCGTGACTATTAATATAGTCGGCGACTTCCTGCCGATCTGCATACGTCTTGATCGGCAAGATCGGACCAAAGATCTCGCGCTGCATGACAATCATGTCTTCCGTCGGATTTAGCACGAGATGCGGTGCAAATTTGCGACGCTTCGCGTCCGGAATCTGCTGTTCCGCAAGGTTGACCAGGACCGCGCCCTTTGTACGGGCATCCCGCAGCGTCGCCTGCAGCCGTGTGAAAGAGCGTTCATCGATGATCGACGTGTAGTCCGGGCCGTTGATGTCCGGGAAGCGGTCGGCAAACAGTCGCCGGCAATGGCGGACGAACTCGTCCTCACTTCCTTTGGGCAGAAACATGTAGTCGACATTCGTACAGATCTGACCGGCATTGAACATCTTCACCCAGAGAATGCGCTCCGCCGCTGTTTTGACCGGGAAGTCAGGCCCAACAATCGCAGGTGCCTTGCCGCCCAGTTCAAGCGTGACAGGGGTGAGGTTGCGGGCCGCGTTGGCCATGACCGAGCGACCGGTAGCACCGGATCCCGTGAACAGCAGATGGTCGAAGGGCAATGACGAGAATCCCGGTCCTCGTCCGCCGCCATCCTCGAAAAAGGCAAGCTTCTCGATCGGAAAATACTTTAGGGAAACGCGCATCAGAACCTGGGCGAGCGCTTTTGAATTTTCCGACATCTTGACCATCGCGCGATTGCCGGCGGCCAAAATCGCTGCAAGCGGGCAGAAGCTAAGATTAAGCGGAAAATTCCAGGGAACGATGACCCCGACGACGCCAAGCGGCTGCGGGATGACACGGTTGCGCGCGAGCGGATAGGTCATGAAGTCGACGTGTCTGCGCTGTGGTTTCATCCACTTCTTCAAATTTTTGGCGGCGTCGGCGATTGTTTCGAGGACAACGAAGTATTCGGCAAATAGGGTCTCGAATTCAGACCGGTTGCCATAGTCGGCGTTGATCGCTGCGACGAACTCGTCCTTGTTGTCTTTCAGGAGCCGCGCCAGCGCCTTCAAGTCAGCCATGCGCTGAGCATAGGATGGCTCCGGCGTCGCCACATAAGCCGCACGCTGCTTGTCAAAGCAGGACTGAAATTCAGTGGGAATGTCGATCGAACGGGAATTGACAGGCACGTTCATGATGTTCCCTTCCTCACTGTTGTTCGCGTGTCCTCCACGCGAACAACGAGGGCGCGCGTAACCGTGACTTTATCAACTCCAAGTCAATGCATGCTTGCATTCGCATGAGCGGAGCTGGGCCCTTCACCCATGATCCGCTTGATAGCGTGAGCGCAGCGGCCGCACTGGGCGCTGCATCCGAGGCAGGCATACACCTCGCTCATACGGGGCGATCGTGCCTCTTTTGCAACCACTGACCGCACCTGATGGTCGCTGAACACATTGCAAGAACAGACGATCATCGCCTTCTCCCAACCGATACCAACGCGGCGCTCCACCCAGCCGCAAGCATGATAGTTTCCATTCGGGTCACCTCGGCGTAGTCAAGAGGCCGCTCGCGGACCAGATGGTGTCGCATTTCGGCTCCTTCCGAGGCACCGCGAACGCCTGCTGCAGTGCTTCGAGTGCGCTACCCACGGGGGCAAGTCGAACCTGGCTCGGTCGTTCAGGCTGCCTCCTGTTTAGCTTCGGTCTTTAGGTCGGCTTCGGTGAAGCCATAGCCGCCGGGGCGCAGCGCCGAATGCTCGCGCTCGGAATGGACCAGCGGGTAGAACATCTGCGTCGTCCAGCGCTCCGGGCCAAACAAGATGTCGTCCTGCAGGCCGACCTTGGCCGGATATTTGCGTGTGATATGCGCGGTGCCGAACAGCACGTCCCAGAAAAACAGCAGGTTGCCGAAGTTGCCCTTGTAGTGGCCGATGCCGTCTTCGTTGGTGAGCGCGTGGTGCGCCTGGTGCGTGGCCGGCGTGGAGATGGTACGCTCCAGCACCCACATCAGCGGATGCAGCGCGCGGATGCGGTACAGCGGCGCGTCCCACGCCCAGGCGCAGTGCGCGCCCAGGATGACCGCCAGCTTGATCACCAGGTACGCCGCGTAGACCGGGCCGAAACCAAGATACACCGCCACGCCGCCGATCCACAGGCCCGGCATCATCAGGTAGTAGAAGAAGTTGTTGCGGTAGGTAATGCGCACGCTCATGTAGGCTGCGCTGTGGTGCGCGCGGTGCAACGGCCATAGCAGCGGCGTGTGCGAGGCGCGGTGCCAGAGATACTGCGTGAGGTCATCGCCGATCAGCAGCAGGCCGAACATTGCCCACCACGGCAGGTTGGCCCAGGCGTTGTGCTGCGCGGGCATGAGCCAGCTACACAGCGCGTTGCTACCCAACAGTGCGATCGGCTGGGTGACGGCGATTAGGCTGACGAACATCAGCACTTCAAGCCAGGCGTCGTTGGCTGTCGCGTTGTCTTGCACGGTGGTTTGATACCGCCGGGTGATAAACTCCATGGCGGCAAAGCCCAGGATGCAGGCGCCGATCAGGAGGTATTGCACTTGCAAGCTCATGTTGGGTGTTTCCTATCGCTCACATTTTTGATTGTGAGGGCGATTTAGAAGTATCATCACCAATGCGTCCAATGCATAATTCTCATTATCTTGATGCATGGAGCGCAATACCATGGATTTGCGCCGACTGAGGCACGTCGTCGCTCTTGCTGACACCCTGCACTTCGCCCGCGCCGCCGAAGCCGTCCACCTGAGTCAGCCGGCCTTCAGCCGCAGCATCCAGGCCATCGAGAGCGACTTGAGAATCCGCCTGTTCGACCGCGACGTTGGTGATGTCCGCCCCACCCCGGCCGGCGAATTCGTCATCGAGCGGGCGCGCAAGCTGCTGTTCGAGGCACGTTGCCTGCAGCGCGACGTGGATCTTTACCGCGACGGCCAGCTCGGCGACACGGCCTTCGGCGTAGGGCCGCTGTTGACGGCCACCCTGATGCCACGCGCTCTTGTGGCGCTACGCCGTCAGCACCCGCAGGTGGCGCTGCGCATGGAGGTCGGCAACTGGGCGCAGTTGCTGGAGAGTCTGCGTACCGAGAACATCGAGTTCTTTGCCGCCGATGTGCGCGACATGCCCGGGGATGCTGCGCTGGACATCCAGCTGATCGGGGGACAACCGGCCAATCTGTATGTGCGGAGAGGCCATCCGCTGGCTGCGGGCGAGCACACGCTGCAGGAAGTCTGGGCGTACGGGCTTGCGGTACCTAGGCTGCTGAGCCCCTCAACGGTTGAACTGGCCGCCCTGCTGGGCCTGCCTGAGGGCCAGGAGGCCACTATTGCGCTCGAGTGCGACAACTATGGCATGCTCAAGACAGTCGCCCTCACCACGGATACCGTTCTGGGTGCGACGGACGCGGCGGTACGGGAAGAGCTGGAATCCGGCGCTCTCGTTCGGCTTGTCGTGCGGGGTGGCTGTCGCCGCCGTCGAGCACGGGCATCGTGCGTTTACGAGGGAGAACCTCGTCGCCTGCGGCCAAGGCAGCCATCGCGGCGATTGTGCGGGCCGCCGGCGAGATCAACGTGTAGGCGCCTTACATCACCCGACGCATGCTCCGGTGCGGAATACCGTCCTCCTGAAGCGGTCAATAAGCAACGGTGCATTGCGCAATCATAACCAAGAAAACAAAAACTCGTCGCTCAAAATGCCGAGGCCGAAATAGTTCGGGCACTTGCGATCAGTCAAAGAACAGCTTCTTGCAATGCGCGCGAATACGATCGGCCTTCAAAGAATCAAAAAAGAACCTAGGAGCCAGCGAGCCCTTCTCACGTTGTTGAGGAAACAACCCAAGGAGGAACTCATGCGTCGCATCGCACTTGCAGCAATCGTTGTTGCCGTTGGCTTGACGCCCGTGGCGGCTCAACAGACCTCGCCAAACATGCAAAACGAAGCCGATAAAGGCATCAAGACTCAAAACTCCGGTGCGTCGGGTTACGTCGGTGAACAGGACAGACCAGGTTCCGCAGCGCAGATGCCGGGCAGCAGCTCGGGGCGCGCCGATTCTACGACGACGGCACCAAGCGCTCAAAATTCAGGAACAGGAATTGCCGGAGCACCGGGTAGCACAAGCGGCCCCTCTCCTAAAGGTACTGTCGGTCAGAACACCACGACCCAGCAACAGGACTCATCGAATATCAAAGGTCTGCCGGGAAACAAGAGCGGGCCGCCCGCCAAACGTTGACGGCTCGTTGCTCGAAGGCGCGTGGCGTAATCGCCACGCGCCTTGATTGCTCTTATACCGGCAAATTATCGGTCATGCCGGGCGGAAGCTCATCAGGTTGCGACCGTTCCACCAGGAGCTGCTTCTCGGCTTCAAACCAGAAGGCCTCCATGTCGCCGCTTGGCTCGCCCGCAGTACGCCAAAGCTCGTAGGCACGAATACGAATGTCTTCCTGACTTAGGTTTGGCATGGTCGCTTCTCCTATTGCGCAAACCTTGCTCCATAAGTTCTCGCGATCGATCTTCAGTGCCGCCGGAAAACGTATCGACGTTTTAGTCTTGCGGTTGTCGTCCGAGCGGCATACTCGATGCGATCTATGTCGGCGTTATCGGCCGCAGTAACGTCCAAACGCCAATTCATGTCGTTCGGATAACCTTCGTCGCATTCGATTTCGACCGCGATAACTAACTCGCCCCCCGGAAAGCTCCGGATTTCCTGCAGTGCTATCAGCTCCAGATCTTTCCTTGACACGCTGATCATTGCAAGGCTCCGCCCGCCACTTCCTCTGACAATACGTTGCGTTATTGCCTCGTTCCTAAAGCGTGAGACGAACAGCATGCCGTCTTGTCGCACACGGTAAAGCAGACCCCGTCAGTTTTGGAGGAACCAGGCTCTCCACGGTTCATTGTCGCCCGAGGAGGAAGCCATGACTGACACGCCATCCCAAACCCAAACCTCAACTTTCGCTGCCGCCAACGAAACGGTCCGCGAGGTCGCACACGATGTCCGCGAGGGGCTCGGCGACGGCAAGCCGCCTGGCCAGTGGAAGGCTATCGTCAGCGACCTAACGCGCGAGGCTCCGCTCGCATCGCTCGGAATCGCCTTCCTGATTGGATATGTATTGGCGCGCCGTTGATCGCTCTCAGCCCTTGGCGTCGAGCAGGAGGAACGTGAGGCCCTTCCAGGCCGAAGCCAAAGGCAAGAACGCCGCGCGCTGGCCAATTTCCACGATAACCGCGGCACAGCCGCGACGCTGCCCGCTGAGGCCGGCGCAACGGCCCCGGAGATCGCCGAGGCGCTATGCTGGAGCGTCGACAAGGCGCAGAAGGTGATCGATCTCTACCTCGCCAGACGTGGCGTGGCGGCCAATGCAATAGCGAACGCTTGAGCAATTTCGAGATCGAAAGACTGCACCACCAGAGTAGAAGCCAAGCAGCGGCTGCTGGAGGCGAATATGATTTGTGCCTTCGGTTTTGCGGCTTCTACGGCGTGATGCGTCGCAGCGATAGCTGCCTGCTGCGCTGCGTCTAAACACTCTTGGAACCACTCATCGGACCATCGGTATGCATTCACCTTTGTTCTGCACGTGGATGCGCGTGCCGGAACACAGGCCGATGAGTTCGCATTGTCCATCAGTTTCATTTGTGCGTGAGGCCGATCATGCAAGTTCTTGGTAGAATGATCGCGATTGCAACAATCCCAGCTTGGATGGCGATCTACTCAACTCCTGCTGTCGGACAAACCTTCGATGACAGGTGGTCCATCATTCCAAGAGCTCACGCTGAGCCAGCTCCTGAAGGAAGCGACCAGACAAAGAAGGACGAAACGCAAACGCAACCTTCGACCACACAGCAAACGCAACCTCAGACTTCGGAAGAGCCCTCGAAAGATCGTTCAGGAGCTCAATCTCAGAATCGAGTCTTCTCCGGCACGGCCTCCTACTATTCTTATTCCAAAGGCAAGACAGCGAGCGGTTCATCGTTTGATCGTAATCGGCTAACAGCAGCGCACCGCCGCCTACCCTTCGGTACCAAGTTGCGCGTCACCCACGGAAGCCGAAGCGTCATCGTCATAGTCAATGACCGCGGTCCGTTCGTCCGCGGTCGTGTCCTCGACCTTTCGTTGGCCGCGGCGCGGAGCTTGGGTATTACGGATCGTGGCGTGGCTCAGGTTCATGCGGAGGTGTTGTAAACATTCGACCACTCGAGGAGGGTAGCCGCGACCTTCGAAGCCGCGCGCGAGGCTTTCGAGACGGCATGGTCGGAGCTACAGCCGAGCATCCCCGATAATGCCTTCGCCGAATGGCGCAGCGATCGCGACTGGCGGGCCGCGGTTGCGGCCAAGCGCGCGCGCGGCGAGAAGCTCGATAGCGAGATCCGCAGCACACGAATGCGCTGCGTCTGCGGCACCACATTCGACAGCTGGAAGCCGGCGGAGAGCTACCAGCACCGCGCACACATCACTGCCGTGCATACGGCCAATGGGACACGCCGATGAAGCACACCGAAAGACGACCCTATGCGACCCGGAGGCGGCCGCGCGCAAGCTCGTCGAGCTCGCAGCGAGCGTCGAGGCTGTCCGGGACGGCCGCATATATATCGAGAGGATCAACGCGCCCTTCTTGTTCAAGCTGAAGGGCAGTGGCAGCGAGTTCGGCGCCGGGCTCAAACTCGCGATCGAGCGCGGCTGGCTGTCGAAGCACGAGAGCGGCACTTACGTGAAGCTGATGCCGCCCGGTGAAGATCTGCTGACTGGCAAATTGCACATCGGCTAGGGCGCGTACTCATAAAAAGCGCTGAAGTCGGCTTTTGGAATTTTAGCAGAATTCTCTGCTCAACCAGACTATTGCCGGTTTTAACCCGGAACAGACGAGTGAGTCGCGCGCCAAGAGTTTCACTAACTCGGCGGGTTGCAGGTATCAGCGCTGACAATGGCAATCGGCCTGACGCACAGTGTCTTCGTTCCATTCAATGAAGCCATCGGCATTCTTCGAAGGCGCGCGAAACATTTTTGCATCCCTGTAACCTGAGTTAATCGTGGGGCCTAATCGAAAGGTCGCGATATGGAACCAGCCAGCAGAATATCGGACCACATCGATCATCAGACTGCCCGGTCGATCTGTGACGAGGTGGGTGACAATTGCAACAGAACTTATCTCTCGAAGCCTCGCCTCTGCCGCCGTACCTCGAACGTCTAGTCGATGAATTGCGCAAACAGGAGCGTCATCCAATTGATGGCGTCGCAGCGCCCGCTAACCGTTTCCTTCATGCGACGCGACGAGTAGTCGCGGCCGTCTGAGCGCGTAAAGAAGATGCCGTCGCCGCGCTCAACCTGGTCACACCGTCACAATCGCATTCGGTCACAGCGTCATCGGCGTACATCTGCAAGATCGCTTCAATATCGCCAGCCTCGAGAATGGGGCTGTGCTGAACCTACAGCCTATTGCGGCTCTCGCGGCGGCTGCTTGGCTCTAAACATGTCACTGAGGGTCGTCCTCTTCCTTGACGAGGGTTAACAACCGGAGCGTCAGGAAGGTGAACAACGCGATCGTCACCGCGACATCGTAGCTGCCGAGCCCGACCGAGACTCCGATCGCGCCGGTGGCCCACAGGCTCGCGGCGGTAGCGGTACCCTGTACCATATTGCCCTGCTTGAGGATCGCGCCGCCGCCGATGAAGCCAATGCCGGTGATTAGGCCTTCGATGACCTTTGCCATTCCGTCGGGCGAGGACGCCAGGAGGTGTTCGCTGGCCTGGATGAAGCCGCAACTAGCCAGCGCGACCAGCGGAAAAGTACGGAGCCCCGCGCTGCGCGCCCGCTTTTCGCGGTCCCACCCAATCGGCACGGCGAGCGCGAACGCCGCCGCCAGCGTGACGAAATGAACGCCTATCTGGAAACTGTTCAAGGCAAGTCCCTGAATGAACGTCAGGAGCCATTAGACCAAGGAGATGGGCACCTCGGCAATGCGGCGTAAGGTTTCATCGCAAGCGTCCGGCAGCTTCGGCCCGATGTGCATTCACTTCTGGATCCCAGACGATGTCGTGAAGTTCAAGTGAGACGCTGAACGAATCCGCTGTTGGCCTTTGCGGACTCTGCGCCGCTGTTGGCGAATAAGCGGACATCGCGGATCTATGAGTACACGCCCTGAAAAGAGGCCGCCAACTGAGGCGGCCTTTACTTTGCATCGATTGAGATATTTGCGGGCGGCCGCCTCTTGAGGCGCCAGTACCCGACCAAGGCGCGCCACTCGAACAGGATGACGATGGTGGCAATCAGCGCAGTACCAAGCCCTGCCATTATCAAAATCATTTGGAGCATCGAATCACCGCGGGCCGTGTCGATGTTCCAAAGTACCAAAGTGAACAACTGTTCCGAAGTTTTTTTGGGGCGGCTCTAGCCCACTGGGGCGGCTTCAAAGCCTCAAGATCATCCAGACGACGAGCGCTGCGTTGAGAGTGCCTACCGCGACAATAGCCGCTTGAATAAGTCGCTCGGTCATGGCGCTCCCTCGCGTATTTGAGGGAAAATTATGCACTAACTAGAAGTGGGGTCTATGTAGATTGTGCCACTTTAAGTTCCGTCGCGGACCTTGCGCTCGAGCATGGCTGCTTCGACCTGATCGGCAAGAACCGTAAGATGGCTGGCCAACCTATCGAACAAGTCCCGTTTGGCTTTATCAGTGGCAAGATCGCTGATGAACTCGCACTCGGCCGCGTCGGTCCGCGGCTTTTCCAATTGCGCTTGATAGTCCCGCATAGCACGCCCCGGCGCGCGTACTTTTCCCTGGGACTGATTTTACCACAGCCTTAGGCGCGCTGTCAGCACTCACTTGGCGGCTGCAACCCGGGGGATCTGAGCCAATCGTTGATATGCGAGCCCGTCTCGGCTTGGCGAGCTTTACGGATCGCGTGGTCTCGCTCGATACCTGGTGGAAGCGATTCAGCCGCCTCGCGCAGGCGTTTTGCCTCTGCGGCAAGGCGGTCTTCAAGGGATGTTGTTTGCTTGAGACGGCGTCGCTGCATGGCGCGACTCCATTCCTGAGAAGGCGGGAGCGCAAATTGGTGTTCTCATCACCGATGTATGCCACTAGCCCTGCGGCGACGTCTCAGTGTGCGCTTCCCAACATTGGAAAGCGAGTCCTAATAGGTGGAGGAAAGCTCCGCTGGTGGGATGCTGCCCGTGGAGGCCCCAGCATCGGGCCGGGGGCGTAATGATGCTGGGGCTTCCGGACAGGCTTCTGTCTCGTGGGACCGAGACCGTCACCGCATAACACAAGCCGGGCGCGACATAGACGTTCCCAGCCAAGTTCTAAATCTCCCCTGCGTGTGGCTTGTTTCACACAGCGCGCGATCAGCCGATCGGGGTCCAGCTAGTGCTCCCCCTGCACCGTTGACGTTTTGCGCCGCGGGGATTCTGCCGAGCCAGGAGCATCGTGGTTTTTGCCAAGTTTTCTCGACGCCCTCGACGATGCTCGCCGAGGGCAACCTATAGGCCTCGGCTCATCCCCATTTGAGCTGAGGCCCTTTTTTGGGGAATTGTATAGGCGCCCGCACGACGAAAAGTTTCGCAAGAGTTCCTTCACCTTGATCTAGGGATACGGCCGGTTGGGCAATAGCGGCAGATCGCTTCGCGTGGAAGATGGCGCTCAGCCGTTACCTCGGATGCGAGATACATCAAAAATGTCAGGCATAACTTTCGTTGTTTACAATCCGCCCCAGCTGGGGCTCCCGTACCTTGCCGTGATGATTGCACCGACCGGCGAAGTCGTAGCGGTGCCATTCGAAACTCCAGCAGAGGCCGAAAACCACAACATTGAGAGCGCTGCCAAGACTACGCGCTATGCGCCCGCGAGCCGTCGCGAATGACGCCCCGCCATCTTGGGCAGCCCCGCTCCAAATCCGCCATCCCCACAAACACCCCCGTGGTGCGGCTGAACCTTTTCGCCGCGCATCTCTTAGTGGGTATCCGGGATTTTGCTGATTCGTCCCAGGGCTGGAAGCAGCCGCCCGCGGTATATTAAGTGGGCGGCGTTTTTGCTTTTCTCAGCGCCACACAACGAAACGGCCTCGCACATCGCCGGGGGTGAAACCGGACGCTGACGCCGTTCGGCGCAGTTGAATCAGCGCGCATTTCCGGTTGTTCCCGATCTTTAAGGCGGGCGTAATGTTGTATCCCGCACGACACGTCTTCAATAGGAACGCTGGCGCTCGAACAGCATTTGAATCACGCTTCGGGCCAGTCCAATTCGTCCCAGAGCGCTTTGCACATCGCGACTGCGCGGCTCCAGCACGCTCGCAACCCTACCGCTGGAGCCGCCTTTTCGGCGCGCTCAGGCTTTTCCCATGCATGCACTCGTCACAATCTTCGTTCACTTTAGACAGATCTCGACTTGACCGGGGCCCATGTGAAGAATCCAAACAACAATCCAAATTGCGACAGCGGCAAGTGCCGCTACTCCGCAGGAGAGGTCCGGAGCTACCCCGACAGCCATCCTCTGCTGACCCTATGCAGAACGTGCTGGGCGCACGAGAGTGCGCGCAGGAGATTTAAGACTGGCCTGCCTGCGCTGAAGTGGGCGCCGGGCGACGGACGCGTCAGCGTTCGGTCCTCATATACGGATGAACTCAGACGTCGGTTGAAAAAAATCCGGAGCGGCATTCAAGGAAAGTAATGCTTCACCTCGCGGATGCTGAGACTTTTTTTTCGAATTTCCGAAGATGCTCCAGATAAATGCGTTCAACACGATTGAAACGGCGAGCAGGAGCAAAAGGTCACGGACCATGATGTCCTGTTCAATCGGGGAACGTTCCTAGCCGAGCCGTTCGTGGCCAGGCTGCAACGGTCACGAATTCGCGGGCTCGCAGCCGGGCGGCGGCGCGGCTTATCGTTGCTGGACAGCTTATGAAATCACCCAGTTGATCAGGCGCCAACTGGTCCATCCGATGGCGCCGAACCACACAACCGAGGCCGCGCCGGCGACGGATAAGAATACGACTGGCAACAGATAGCCATCAGTCCATCGACGGTCGTTGACCGGCGAGGTTTGCTCAGTCCTACTAAGCAGGTCGTCCCGTCTCGGAAAGACGGACATATCGACTGAAGAATGACTTAGAAAATCGCTCATTGATGAATGTCCGTTTAAGGGCGCACGATCACCGAGATCTCGCTACAGTTTCTCGATCACGACAGCGGCTGACACGCGCAGAAAAGGCCCGTTCTGATCTCGCAATTCGATTTTGGTCACGCCCGGAGTGCCACGGCGCGATCCATCCAAAATCGCCTGACCTAGCAATTCCAGAGCCATCTGCGGGGCCACGCAGGTGTCCGGCAATTCGACGCCCTCGTCGTCGATGATCGTGTCGGCATCACTGAGAATGTCGAAATGGATGGTGGGCATGCGGCGGAAAGAACCGGCATAAGTACTAGGGGTTCCTATTTTTCCCGGCTGCCGATTGTCTGCACGGTTGGGGCAGACGTGGTGCTGCATGCGGGATATGCAGCTTGGAGTCACGGTTCCATCGATGCGGCTGAACAAGCACCGCCATCGAAGGAACACGTCAGACAGGATATATCAGCCTGATAGCCAAGACGGTCGTAAACGCGCCAAGGGCGATGACAGCAATCCTGAAATGAAGATCCTTATCCAAGCCACTTGCCTCCACTCACTCAGCGGCGTCAGCCCCTGGCCACTGGCAAACCGGAAAAGCCCGGCGGCCCTTGGAGGAGACCGCCGGGCTGATCCGCCGATCACACCACTTCAATGGCTGACAGGCTGAATAAATGGCGCTGGCTCGTCTGTCCGAATCCCGACAAACCGTCTCGGTTTAGTCGGACGTGTGGCCGACAAGCCACGTCCCCAGCTTGCACTCCCCCTGCCTGGCTGGAGCCCCTTGTAGCTCAGTGGTAGAGAGGCTGACCTGTAATCAGTGTATTGCCGGTTCGAGTCGGGCGCCAGCAAGCCATCGCGCAGGAACATCGCGGCTAGTGCCAAGTTTCCCCGACGCCCTTGAGGCTCGTCGAGGGTAACCTCTAGGCCCCCGGCTCATCCCTCATTTGAGCTGGGGCCCTTTTCTTCGGGGACAGCGGACTCAAGGGGAACGACAAGAGCAGCCGAAAATATGAATCGTCGCGGCTCGCTTGCCTAGCCGGGCCGGCGGAACGGCCTCGGCCTACCCTCTGATCCCTCCGGAGCTGGGGCCGTTCTCTTCGCTTTTGTAGTATCGGAGTATCGTATGCGTTCCTCGCCCTCGATCGTGCCCGCCGACCGCCTCGACCGCGACATCTATCTGGTGCTTGAAGACTTCGGCGCGCGCGCTGGTTGCGCTTGGCGCGAGACGGACGAGGCTGACACCGACCTCGAGACGATCCTGCAAAATCTCGTGTCCGGCCAGTACGCCTATCCGGTCCGAATTGTATCCTTCAATCCCGTCGAGGGATGGTCGCGGGATGCGACTTCCGAGGTCGCCGACGCACTGGCCCAGCGCGCAGCCGACACCGACGCTGAGGTCTCCTCTGCACTACAAGCCTTCATCGCCGCTAACGCCACAAGGCGCGTCGACATGCAGCTAGCGTTTCCCTTGCGCGGGGTTGCTTGATGTCCAGCGATGAAAAGCCGCTGGCCGGCGGATGCGCCACAACGTGCACCAACTACGACGATCTTGGCTGGGTTTGCGAGAACCACCCGGATCGCCCCTGGGATGGCCGGCGCGCTTGCAGCTGTGGCGGCGCTGGCGCGCCCTGCCCGGCCTGCAACGTGACTGGCGAAGGTGAAGTGCCGCGGATGCCGAAAAGATTTCAGGTGGAGGTCGACAAGGACGGCTGGCGGCACTGATGTCGTTTCGGAATTTAGCTCCGCCAGATCCCTCGGTTGAGCCATTTCCAAAACAACTTACCTGCCACAAAGAGCAGCAACAGCCCGATAACCGTATAAGCGATCCAGTCCATCCGGTTTCGTAGCCTCCGGCGAACAGCACGCTGCGCGTGTTTTTTTACACCCGCCGCCACTAACAGTGTCAAGCCGATATTGATTCATGACGGTTCCGGATTCGCAATCTACGAAACCGCGCCTATCTGTCGACTATGTCGAAAGCGTTTGAGTCCTGCCTGCCCACGGCCGCCAAGGTGATGCCGGCCAGCCCCGACTGGATCCACGTAATCAAGTATGACGGCTACCGCCTGCGCGTCGAGCGCAAAGGGCGCGACGTTCGGCTGCTCACCAAGAACGGCCACAACCGGACGGACCGCTTCCCCTGGATCGTCGAGGCGGCGCTGAAGAACCGTGAGCAGCAGTTCGTCATCGACGGAGAGGCTGTAGTGTTCGGCGTGGACGGCGTCTCAGACTTCAACGCCCTACACTCGCGCCGGCACGATGGAGAGGTGCAGCTCTATGCGTTCGACATTCTGGCGCTCGGCGGTGAAGATCTGCGCCAGCTGCCGCTGACAATGCGCAAGACCAACCTGTCGCGCCTGCTACGCGGCCGACCGGATGGCATCTTCATTGCACCATTTGAGGGGGAGAGATTGGGCCGGACCTTTTCAAGGCAGCCTGTGGCATGGGCCTCGAGGCCTGGTCTCGAAACGCCGCGACCGGCGTTGTGGCGCCGGCCGCTCGAAAGACTGGATCAAGTTGAAGAACCGGACCAATCCGGCAATGACGCGAGAATGCTGAGCGTTCGGTCGCGCGCCTCCTGCGCAATCGGGGCCCGCGGTTCAATTGCCCCTTTCCGTCCATCCCCTTTTCTGGGCCCCTCGGTCGGCTGCGGGCAGCGTTCAGTCTATCGGACTCTGCTTCAGCAGTGGAGTGCGACAAGCCAGACAGAGGCTTCCCGCCTTTTCCGATCGCAGGCACATCTAGTGAAAGATCCAGTACGGTGAACCGGCCGGTTACCGGTCGCTCATACCAAACAACGTACCGCGCCTTCGCTTCGGTCATTCTAGACCCCCTCGGTAGCGGATCGATCCTCGAATAGATCAACGTATCGCGCATGGAGAATCACGTAGCCCTTGGCACCGTCTAAGAGCACCTTGACCTGAGTGGCCGTCGCTCCCTGACCAAGAACGATGCCTTTCTTACCGCTAAGACGCGGTCCAGCCAAAGCAGCAATGACGATCCGTCGACCAGCAAGAAGCTCGTCCTTGGCGGCCAATAGGTCCGCAGATCTCGGCAGGTTACGGTTTGTGCTACGCGGCATGGCTTTAAAATAGCGCGGCACCATTGAGTTAAAAAGCCCGTGTGTCGGTGGACCACGGCTTGCGCGACCGCTTTTCGATCGGTCAAGCTGGCGAACCGCTAAGCGTGAATGGTGATCGCAATGCGTACTGCAGAACAATCGATGCAACTAAAGCGTGTTTTCAATCTTGATGCACGTGATCAAACCCCGCACGGTCTAACAAGCCGCTTATTTGTGCGCGCTGCTTAACAAATCTGCTAGCTGCGAGGCGCCGAGCGGCGTTGACTTTCAGCGGGTCCTTGGCGTGACACCTAGACGCCCCGACGCTAGCCTCAGGCCATCCATCCGCGGCAGCCCCTGTCGTAAACCGGCAGGGGTTGCTTATTGGTGGTAGGCCCCCAGTGAACCAGCGGGCCTTTGAGTTGGCATCCCAACAGATTGAACCTTACCGCCGCCGGGCCAATTTAAGCCCGGCGCCGTACTTGTCCCGGCTCGCCGCAGCCACCACTAGGATGAGGCACTGATGTCTGACGACGACGCACTCAAGCAGGAAACGGACGCTATTCAACAGATGACAGAGGCTGAACGTAAACTTTTGGTCGGCCTCGAAGAGTTCATCAAGGGCAAGGTCGCGCTAGGCGTGCCCAAAGAGCGCGCCTACGCCGTAGTTGCGGAGATATTATCCGCTCGGGAGGTCAGAGCTCGCGATCGACGCCACACGTTTAGGGTCGTTTAAGACGTCCGGCGATCACTACCTGATCGCCCGCGTGATCGACCGAGAAAGCCATCGTGTATATCCGTGGCTGGAGATCGAATGCTCCCGCTGCAAGACCGGCGTGATGTTGATTTCGCTGCATTGCGGCACCCTCCCACGACCTTTGTCCATGACCTAGCTGGCAGGCTCCGGTGCTACGATGTGCTAAGACGGGTCGTTGGCCGTCCGCGGCGCTGCTGCAGCTCGCGCACCGCCCGGCCTGCTCCTTCCGAGATGTGACGATGTGCAATCTCTACTCCGTCAATTGTTCGGAGCGTTGAACAGTCGCGTCGGCAATCTGCCCAGCATGCCCGGCATATTTCCCGACTACCCTGCCCCCATCGTCCGCAATGCCCTAGACGGACGCGAGATTGTCATGGCGCGATGGAGAATGCCTTCTTCCTCGGAGGCTCTTATGGACGCGACAAAGAAACGTGCCCAGAAACTCGAGGCCAAAGGTAAAACGGTGCACTTCAAGGAGTTGCTCCGGATGGAGCCGGACAGCGGCACGACCAACATTCGCAACACAAATAGCGACCACTGGAAGCGCTGGCTCGGGCCGAACAATCGCTGTCTGGTGCCGTTCACCAGCTTCAGCGAGTTCAACAAAGCCGAAGGCGGCGACATCTGGTTTGCGCTCGACGAAACCCGTCCCCTCGCCTGCTTTCGCTGGCATCTGGGCAAACTGGACCTCGGTGCGAAAAGTCAGGGAAGGCGAGACGACCAACGACCTCTATGGATTTCTAACTACCAAACCAAGCTTTGAGGTAAACGCCATCCACCCGAAAGCGATGCCGTTGTTTTGACGACGCCGGGTGCAGTTGAGACCTGGATGAAGGGGCCTTGGGATGAAGCCAAAGAACTTCAGCGTCCGCTTGCAGACGGCGCGTTGCGAATCGTGGCACGTGGCGTGAAAGAAGATTTGGCCGCAATATAAAACTCGTCGGGGAACATCCCAACGCCGAACCCAAGGCCACCGCGCGGAAGCTCCTCGAGCTCGCCGCCATAAGCTAACTCTCGCCGGGAAACGGACCGCGCATGGGAGGGGCCGCGCAGGTCCAGAGAGGCATGGCAGAGATCCAGAAATGAGCGCGAGGCATTAGCGAGGTGACGTCGTTGCGCTCTAATCGCCAAGGTCGGCGGAACTAACATGATGGGCACAGGTTATTTTCCAGTCCGGCCAATCGGCGGGCCATGTCCGCTTGCGCGAGACTCTATTCGATCGGCAGCTTCACGCTCGGCCTCTCAAATGATATCGCGCTCGCCTTCCCGCATCTGGCCCCTCTACGCCGTCAACTTTTTCATGGCCGACATGCAGTCCGGCATCGGGCCGTTCGTGGGCGTATTCCTGCAGGAGCGTGGTTGGGCCACCGGATTGATCGGCACGGCGATGACGTTCGGCAATGTCGCGGGCATGCTGGTAACGACACCGATCGGCGGCTTCATCGATTCTAGCCGCAACAAGCGGCTGTGGGTCGTCATCCCTGGCATCTGCGTCGTTCTGGCATCCGCAATCATCCTGATCTCACAGAATTTCTGGGCGGTGACGTTCTCGCAGGTTGCGCAATCGCTGGCGAGTGCCGCGATTGTGCCGGCAGTAACCGGCATCACGCTCGGCATCGCTAATCAAAAAGGTTTTAATGCGCTGAACGGACGCAACCAGGCATTCAACCATGCCGGCAACATGGTCGGCGCGGCACTGTCGGGCTATCTCGGTTACAAATTCGGCTACGTGACCGTGTTCGTACTCGCCGCGATTTTTGGCGCCATCGCGGTGGCTTGCGTATTGATGATCCCGGCCAAGGCGATCGACGATCGCGCCGCGCGCGGCGGCAAGGAGGACGATCCGGATAGCCCGCCGAGTGGTCTGTCCATCCTGTTCAAGCACAAGGCGCTGCTCGTGCTGGCGCTGGCGCTGGCGATCTTCCATCTCGGCAACGCCGCGATCGTTCCGCTCTATGGCCTTGCGGCCGTCGCAGAAGCACAGGCCGACGGTCCGAGCTTCGTAGCAATCACGGTGGTGATCGCGCAGGGCGTGATGATCGCGACATCGCTAGTCGGCATGCAAGTCGCGGGCAAGCGCAACTACTGGCCAGTGCTGCTGGTCTCTTTCACGATGCTGCCTGTTCGCGGCGTGCTCGCTTTCTTCGTCATGGGATGGTGGGGTGTTGTACCAATGCAGGTGCTCGACGGCATCGGGACCGGACTGCAGACTGTCGCTGTCCCGGGCATGGTCGCGCGCTCGCTCAACGGCAGCGGGCGCATTAATCTCGGCCAGGGAGCCGTGATCACCGTGCAGGGGATCGGCGCAAGCCTCAGTCCCGCACTCGGCGGCTGGATCGCGCAATGGATCGGCTACGGCCCGACCTTCCTGCTGCTCGGCTGCTTTGGGCTGGTGTCAATCGCACTGTGGCTGGTGTTTAGCCCGACCGTCAAGAATTATTAGGGATTGTCATGACGAGGAGCGCGCGACGAAGCAGTCCAGACTGCCTAAGCGAAGGGCTTCTGAGTAAGTCGTGCCTGCGCATTAAATAGGTTTCCAGGTGTGACCTAGCTGACATTGCGCTGCGACCGAGCTGCGGTAGGTTGTTGATCACCGGGGATGGCTGCATATTTCACTTAGATCATTCCACCCGATTTTTTCGAGAATGAGGTCGCAGCAGTCCCCCTGGTGCGGCCTTCGTTCTAGCACCCGAGCCGCCACACTATTTTCATTTTTTGTCGGAATCAAAATGGTGTCGTTGCTTCATTTTTGAGGACCGCATTCATGACAAAGGAAAATTGCTTAGTCGTTCACGCGGCTGGAAAACAGTTGGATTTGCTGCGCGGAGAGGCTGCTCGCATTGCGAAGGGCAGCAAATTGGGGTGGTGGGCCGATCGCGCAGACATCGGCACTCGCTTCTGCTTTGAGGATGCAAAGGCGAAGGAAGCCTTTGCGCTGACCTGCGACAATTTCGGCATTCGGTGCCAGGACGGCTAGCTTAAAAGATGCCTGCGTCGGCCCTACTTCAACGTAATGCTATCGACCCGCTGACATGGTCGACACAAGTAAGCGTGTGCTGCGGGCAGGCTAGCAATCTTTGGAAGTGGAGCGAGATACACCATCCGTCGCCTACATTCTTGGCACATGAGGATAGGCGGATTGTCCTTGTTGCGGCGGCCAGTCATTTCCAGACTCGCTCAGAGCGCGGCAACATAGTTTTGGGTGACGCCAAGCACACCCCCGTGAAATACCGAAGCCTATCGAAATTCGCCAGCTTCAACGCGAGGCGCTTCGCGCAAGACGGAGGACATTCACGAGACGTAAAGCACGCGCGCTAACATCGCGGCGGCGTTGTTCACAAGTGGACCATGCGTGGGAGTGGATGCCGCCTACCCTCGCTGAGCGTCGGTTGGATTCGCCTCCGTTCCGAAGCTCAAGCGGCCTCAGCTCATCTTGCTCCGTCCGAATTGCGACGCCAGAACTTCGACGAGAGTCGATCCACACGGGATTTTAAGCGCTAGTGCGGCTTTTCCGGCTGCTGGTTCTCGGGCCGGACAGTCCTGTTGCTGTCCGGCATTTTGTCTCGACCCTGATCACCATTGTCGTCTTTGCCACCAGAAGTGGACGTACCACTTCCGCTACTCGAACCAGGCGACATGCCAGTGGTGCCACGCGGGTCTCTGCTCGGCGCCGTCGAGCTGGCTGCGGGATCACCATTGACCGCCCCACGTCCGCTTGGTGAGCCGGAAGGCTGCGCCGACACGGCAGCAATAGAGACAACCAAACCGGTTGCTAATAGTAGGATTAGTTTCACGGCAAACTCCCAGAGTCGTCGCGCTTAACCCGCAGGAAGTCCGATCCGTTCCAAAGACCCAAGCCGGCGCAAGCTGAAGAGGGATCAATGACCGTCTTCGTCTACGTGAACACCGCCAAACATGTCGGCGACGTCGACCAAATCAAGGTATTCGCGAGTGTCGATGCCGCAGAAACGGTTCGAGGAGAATGCCCCCAAGGGGGTGGCATTTGAGTACGACGTGATAGGGTTGCCGGCGTAGTTCGTTCTCGCAGACGCAAGAACTCCCAGCGCTTACTCACAGGAAGCGTTTTTCCAATCAACGAATTGGTTCTTGAAGATCCGTACGCGCCACGCCACACTGCGAGCCCTCTCATGAACGCCGCGATGGAGAGCCTTTTCCGAGAGTCCGAGAGCATCCAAGCGCACACGGCCTTTGGCTATTGGACTGCACCCCTGAAGTGAGACACGATAATTTCAGTGACAGCGGGGTTGTCACGATGCGTTATCGCGCTTTGTTTTGCGCGAACGCGGCTTCGAACTCAAGGGGCGACTGATATCCGAGCGCCGAGTGCAGGCGCTCTTTGTTGTAGACCTCCGCGATAAAGCTGTTGATGTGGCGGCGGGCGTCGCCCAGATCGGTAAAGGTCCTGCCGTTGACCTGCTCGACCTTGAGCGTTTTCATGAAGCTTTCGGCCTTGGCGTTGTCGAAGGGATTGCCCGGCCTGCTCATGCTGATGGTAATGTCGCGATCGGCCAGTCGCTGGCGATAGGCGATGGACGCGTATTGCACACCGCGATCGGAGTGATGGATCAGGCTGCCGGGTGCCGGCTTCCGGGCGTCGATGGCTTTCTCCAGTGCAGCGATGGCGAGTGAGGCATCGAGCGTATCTTCAAAAGCCCAGCCGACAGCCTTGCGCGAGAAGGCATCCAGAATGACGGCGAGATAGGCAAAGGTCTTGGCGAGATGGACATAGGTGATGTCGGCGACCCAGATCTGATCGGGTGCGGATGGCACTAGGCCGCGGACCAGATTGGGGATGACGAGAACGCTTGATGGTCGTTCTGCAGGCGGCTTCAGGAACGGCGTCCTGCGCTGTGCGAGCAGATTATCCTGGCGCATAAGCCGCTGAACTTTCTTGGCATTCACCACCATACCTTGGCGCCGGAGAGCCGCGGTCACCCGCCGATAGCCGTAGAAGACGTGCTTGAGGCAGATGCGCTGGATCACGTCGCGCAGCTCGCACTCGGCTGTCTCGCTGCTGCGTTTGGCGAGATGACGGTAATACGTAGCGCGCGGCAGGCCCGCGAGGCGGCATAGTCGCTGCACGTCGACGTTTGAGTCTGTTGCTTGCGAAGTCATCGCTTGGATGACTTCGATGATGCGGATGCGGGTTTGCCTTGCGCTGCCGGCCGCTCCAAGGCGCGCAAGGCTTGCCGAAAAAAATCGAGGTCCATCTGCTGGCGACCCACCAGCCCTTCGAGCTCGGCGATACGCGCTTTGGCGAGCACGAGGGCCGAGCGCTTGTCGTTGTACGTCGCTGGCGGCTTCAGCTTGCGGGGGCCAGGCTTGGGTCCGCGCTTGCGGTTCAACCCGTCTGGCCCATCGGCCTTCCACGCCTTGATCCAGTCGTGGAGAATCTTGCGAGAAATTCCGAGTTCACGGGCTACGGGCAGAACGCCGTCGCCTCTCTCAACCCGCTTGATCGCCTTTATCTTGTAGGCCGTCGGAAACTGACGGTTCTTTCCTTGTCCTGCCACAGGTCATCCTTGAAATGCCTGTCACTGAAATTATCGTGTCTCACTTCAGGGGTGCAGTCCACTATCTCAGGCCAGTTGAGTTCGGGCGCACGGTGGGAATTGGCTTAACCGGATATCCGTTAACCGGAAGCAGCTCATTGCTGGGGCTCCAGTAGGGCGCGGTGAGGAGCAGCAAAAAAGTCGCTCGCGCAGCCATATACTGTGCCGCTGGTCGGCTGCGCTCAGTACCCTGCAGGAAGATTTTACCGGCTTCGCCAGAAACACACCAACGCCAGCCGCGACCGCGCCGTGTGATCGAACTATCAAAGACAGGAAAATCCATCTCGCTCATGGGACGCATACTCCAAAACGACCACCTAAAATAGCCACATTACTCAACGATTTTAAATCGGCTAACTTCTTTGGTGGCGGCGGAGTTCCTCCTCACCATGCGATTGCTTGAAGCTTAAAGTATTTTTCGCGCGTTTCGTAGTCCTTCGAGATTGAGCCAAGGATTCAATTGCTGGTCTTCGACCAAGACCTAAATCGGCGCTCTGGAAAGCCCGCAAGTCATGTCATCCGCTTCGATTAACAAGATTGCGCTTTTCATCGATGGCGCCAATCTTTACGCGACGGCGAAAGCACTGGGCTTCGACATTGATTACAAACGCCTGCTGGAGGAATTTCAGAGCCGCGGGGAACTGTTTCGGGCTTTCTACTACACCGCAGTCATCGAGGATCAGGAGTTTTCCTCGATTCGTCCCCTGCTTGATTGGTTGGACTACAACGGGTTCACGGTCGTCACCAAGGCGACTAAAGAGTTTGTCGATGCATCCGGCCGCCGCAAGATCAAGGGCAACATGGATATCGAGCTCGCGGTGGACGCCATGGAGCTCGCCGAACACATCGACCAGATGGTGCTGTTCTCGGGCGATGGCGACTTCCGCTTACTGGTCGAAGCCGTGCAGCGCCGCGGCGTGCGAGTCACGGTGATTTCCACTATCGCCACCCAGCCGCCGATGATCGCCGACGAGCTGCGCCGCCAGGCCGACGTCTTTACCGATCTCGTCGAGCTGCAGCCGAAGCTTGGCCGCGTCCCATCCGAGCGCCCTGCCCCACGTGATCGCGAACCGCGGGGACACATGCTGAAACTCTTACAAGAGCCGAAAGGAAACGACCCTCCTGGCTAGTAAGGGTTGCCTGCATCGATAAATTTGCGGCAGAACCACTTCTATAGAACAGCATCATCGACATCCAAGCAGTCAGCGACGCGCATAGACCAATTCCGAGATACGACAATGCGCGGCGCATCCCAGACGCGAAAATATACTGCCAGCTTCGCATTCCTACCGGCGACCGACGCCGAATCTGCGTCTGCATCGGGCGGCGCGGAACAACTAGCGCCGAAGGCCAATTGAGAACCTGCCAAGCATCGCCGCCGATGCTGGCGGAGCGGCCCCGGTCTACTTGCCCCCAAGCCCCCAACCGGGCCGTCTCCCCGACCTTGAGAAACGGCATGTGAGGATTTTACAATTACGGCATGACCAAGGGCGGAATGATGAAGCCTGACGCGTCCGGCCAGGGTGGCTCTGGTTCCCGACAGCGATCAGGCCGGCCCCAAAAGCAACAGGAAGTAAGCCTGGCTCCTCCGGGGATTTGCTTCCCAGCCGCGTTGTCTTGCCCCGGCAACGCGGCTGTTTTTTATGACCGGAGTCGCGCGGATGCGCCACCTGGCGGGTCTGGATCGAGGAACCCTTACGCACGCCTGGCATTGAAATGGCGAAGAGGAGGACTTCGCATGAATGGAATCATCTATCTCGTTGGCCTGATCGTAATCGTCATGTTCATTTTGTCTCTACTCGGTCTCCGGTAGACGCCATGGCCATTGAACCAATCTCCGGGATCGCATCCGAAACAGCCACCGCGTCCAACTTAACCAGGCCCTGGGGTTTGCAGTGGACACCCATCGTTGTTGGAGCCTTCGTCGCTACGAGTTTGTCCCTGATACTGATCTCCTTTGGAACAGCGCTTGGACTGGGCATGGCCTCCGCTGCGCCGACCTGGAGAGATGCTTCCGTTGCGCTATGGCTGTTGTCGGGCGTCTACCTGATCTTTCAGTCCCTTATCAGTTTTGGCTGCGGCGGCTATTTTGCCGGGCGCGTGCGGCCGCCTTACGCTTCCGCGACCGATGACATCGAGACGCGCGACGGACTGCATGGCGTTGCTGCCTGGGCGCTCGCGGTCTTGATGGGAGCGGTTCTAACTGCGTTGATAGCAGGCGCCGCAAACCGTCCGTCCGCGACGACGCAGCCGCCGTCCGCTACCGAACCGTCGGTCCTAAGTTACGAGCTTGATCATCTCTTCCGTGCGCCCCGGAGGCCGCCGAACGTTGACCTGACAGGTGAGCGTGCTGAAGCCGCCCGCATTCTGGCAACTGCTTCGAGCCACGGCGGCGTCCTTCCCGAAGATCGCACTTATCTAGTTCAGCAGGTCACGGCACTGACCGGTCTTGCGGCATCGGACGCTGAAAGGCGGGTGGACACGACGTTGGCAAATGCAAAGAGCGCGATCTCGAGGGCTCGCGCGGCGAGCATCATCATCGCTTTCTCAGCGGCTGCAGCGTTGCTGTTCGGGGCCGCGGCGGCTTGGGCTGGCGCAGAAGCTGGAGGCCGGCATCGCGATGGCGAGCCGATTTCCGAATGGATGACTCATTCCAATCGATGGCACAAAGGCCGCGTCGCGGATCCTCGGCCACTACCTTAACCTCATTTTGCTGCTCAGGGTCACGGGCTGGAAATCCTGTGACCTTCCGCTGCGCCGGTTGTCGGGGTGGTGAATTCATCGCGACGCGCGAAGTACGAGATCAGTTTTTGTCGCGTCGCTCGCTTTCCATAGCCTCCCGCCGAAACCTTTAAAACGTAGGAACGATCGCCTCTCGATCACAGTTGTCGTGCGTCATGTTTTTTAGGAGGAGACGACAATGGAAACGGACAGGCGTGAAACCGGTACGCTGATCGGTAGCGACAAGGTCGAAGGCACGGCGGTCTATGGGTCAGACGCCCAGAAGATCGGTTCGATCGAGCGCGTCATGATCGACAAGGTCAGCGGCCAAGTGTCGTACGCGGTTCTCGGCTTCGGCGGCTTCCTCGGCATCGGGGACGATCACTACCCGCTGCCCTGGCAATCGCTGAAGTATGACACGGGTCTCGGCGGCTACCGAACCAATCTCACGGCGGACAGGCTTCAGGGTGCGCCGAAGTACGGCAACGACAATGCCTGGGACTGGAACGACCCGGGACGCGCGAGAGCCGTGAACGACTACTATTCCGGGTTCTGACGGTTACCGGCAAGCCCGCGAGAGCGGGCCTGCCGCGGCGGTCAACGCGCCTGCTGGCAGAAGCGCTCCACCTTCGGTTGAAGGAGCCGCTAGTGCGAATACCTCTCGTCGAGGACGACGCCCTCATACGCGAGTTCGTCGTGGAGGCCTTGCGAGAGGAAGAATACAACGTCGTCCACGCAACGAATGGCGCAGAGGCATTATCACCGACGACAGGCTGCCCGGCGGCATCGACGGATGGTAGATCGCCGAACATTGCCGACGAGGCTTTCCGACAGCGCGATGATCTTAGCCCAAATTATGCCACCAGACGTATCTGATCAGTTCGTTGAAGGCTTTCGCGAAGGCGCGTTGAACGTCTGGCACGGAGCTTAGGCTTAGCACATGGCGAGGCAGCGAGCGTACGCCGGGGCCCGCTCTCCGATATTGCGCCTGCCACTAGTTTTGCAGCAACGGCCCGTTAACCCCCAACGTCCATCATTATCCCGGCTAGCGCATAGTCGATATCTACGAACTCACACCTGAGCCGTCGCCGAACTCAACCCCGCGACGGAATTTTTGTTGGACCGATGGACTATCGAGCTTTCACGAACGACAGCATCACCATGATGTATGAGAGTGTTCGCGGCGCTCTCGCGTCTGACGAGGCCCAGAAGGCTGCCGGAGAGAAACCTCGCTTCCAAGTTCGTGAAACGCCTGACTGGCGGGAGCATGCCGCCAATCTAGAGGCCGAGATGCTTCGTCGGGGCATGTTCTTCGAGATTATTGATTGGTCCGATTCTTCGAGATTATTGATTGGTCCGAAGATCAGGGGCGCTTGCCTCTCTAGTTCTGCTTTACGGAAAGTTAATGCATCATTGCCAACGTTGAGACCATTGCAATCGTCGCGGCGGCGACACCCGTTTCGCTAACTATCATCTGGACCTGCTCGGTTGGCAGTCTCTTCATGGAGAGACCGTTATGCTCAAAGGTTGCATGATTGCTGCTCTCGCCCTGCTTTTCCTGATGCTGTGCGATCAGCAAGTTTCAAATGGCAAGTATACCGACGCAGTTATCGTCATGGCGAAGCACATCACGCGTTCGTTCGGCGTCTGATGTTCGTGGCTTCATGAGCGAGACGGATATTCTTGAAGCACTAAACGTCGGAAAGTGTCCGGATTGCGGATCGAATAAATTGCGATCCGGGCTGCGGGTTGATATCGCGGAGCACTTGACTTGCGTTGCATGCGAAGCGCGTTTCTACGTCGCACCGCGAGCACCGCCACCGCGTCAGCCGTATCCCGGCCGATGGGCTGAAGTCCGCTTCTGACCCCGGCAGACGTTTGCTGGGATAACTCTTGTTCTGGCGTCGCTCTGGTTCCGGGTGCATACTGGTTCCCGCACCGCTCGGCACCGTGCTTTGATCGGTGATGAGAACGCCGGTTGCGCTCCCGCCCAATTCACGCAGGGAAAGGAGAGTGCCATGGGACGACGCTCGCTATCCCACATTGACGACAATCTGAACGCGGAAAGAGCCCGCATCATAGCGGAACTGGAAAATACGCAGCCAGGACCGCAACGTGATCTCCTGGAACGCAAACTGCGGCAGCTCGAAACCGCTTCTCATATATACGGGTGGCTAACGTCGCCGGGCCTACAACCCATACCAAAGCAACATCATCGTGGCAAAGCCGGGACCGAACAGGAGCCGGATCACTATGTACAACGCGCGTGTCACCGTGCGCGACGCAGACGGGCACGCGGAGAAACGCTGGTTGGCGACCGAAAGGGAGTTCAGGGACGTGCTGCGCGGCGAATTAGGACTAAACGTGTCCGACCAGCAGATCGATGAGTGCGTTGCGCTTATGAAGGCGAAAGGAACGGGAGACGCTCCGCACCCCTTCTTTGCTTAGGCTCTCTTAGTCCACGTCCGAAAACGGGTCAAAAGCCGACGCCGTGCCCAATACGTCAGCTAAGGGCCAAGAGCTTCCCTCCGCACTCCATCAGCAACCTGCCAACTAGAGAATACCGGTGCGATCTTCTCGGTCGACTGCGTCCACCCGGGGTAATGACCGCGTCTGAGGCTGATCCGGTTCAGCAGTATCGCGACGACGATCATCGCCAGGATTCCAGCAAGACTGAGCACGATCTGCATCGCAGGCCGGTCCGAAATGTCAAGCAGCGTCAGGTGGCAGGCCAGCGCCAGGAGGACGCCGAGACAATAGATTGGCAGCGAATTCTCGCCGCAGCACCTCGCGCAGCGCATGACTGGCGTCGATAGTCCGCGCCAATCGTGAGGAACGAACCGTAGCACCACAATTGCAAGAGCCAAGAAATGCAACAGCCGGAACGGACTGAGATTCGATTTATCTAGCGGAAAGAGCAGGTTCGTCAAATTTTGCGGGACCAGCGGTTTGCCGCTGCAACTCAGCGTCAGGACCAGGCCAAAAACCAGATAGACAACAGCAAGAGTAAGCGTCGTGCGCGACGTCACCCAGGGCCAGACCCTCTCCCCTTCGATGACGCACCACGCGCCCAGCACGATCAAAAGCTGCCAAGCCAACGGGTTGAAGAACCAGGCGCCGTTGGGCCAGGCTGGAACGCTCCAGCCGAAGATGTGTACGAGTGCATAAAGCGACAGCGAAACACCAAGCGTAATGTTTGGTGCACGCAGCAGCATCCACAACAGCGGCGCGAACAACACGTGAAAGATGACGAAAGTCGGCAAGACGTCGGTGTTGACAGGGCGATATTGCAGGATTGCGACATGCGCAAGCGTCGCGCCCGGATGATCGAGCAGAATCCGCGTATTGCTCTCGTCGGCAAGCCGATCGCTGCCCGCGAGGTAGACGAGGACGGTGCAAGCGAGCGTGAGCAGCAGAAACGCGGCATAGATGTCCCATCCCCGCCGCAGCGAACGACCAATCATGCCGCTCCAGCCCTCGCGCTGACGTGCCCTGCCGTAGGCCAGCGCGCAGGTCACGCCCGAAATGAACATGAATATTTCGGCGGCATCGCAGAAGCCGTAGTTGCGCGGTGTCAACCAGCTTCCGATGTTGTTGGGAACATGATCAAGAAAGATCCACCATAGCGCGATCCCGCGACAGACATCGATGCGCAGGTCGCGGCCAGCCCCCCAGAACTCCGGCGGAGTTTCGCCGATCAATCGCTTCGAGGTGTGAGTTCGATCGTGCATCTGTCTGACCTGCCGGCGTGCTCGCACATCGGTCGATGAGAGGCTCCGCTGCTCCAGGCTGGGGGGCCGAGCGGGGTATCCGACCAAACGATGCGGTTACGAGCCTGAGCTACCTGATGGTTGGAGGCTCTTTCGTTCGCCAACCGGCGCTTTGATTGCCTGGGCCGGAAGGTTCGCCGTCCTCCCAAAACGTTTGCAATATGCCGTCGCTGGCAACCGGTATCAGAAGCTGCTTCCGCATTTCGGCGAGGCGGGCACGGCAATACTCACGGTAAAACATCTCGACTAGGGTGGACATGATCGAACCCTCGCTTGATCATCACCATTGACGATAGATTTCGACCATTTCAACCGGCGGTAAATATCAACGGCGCCGGAGTAGTTTGTGTCCGACGAACTCGGATGACGACGATGTGGCCGACGAGGCGCGACACGAAATCGGTATCAGAGAACGTCTAGTGCTGAAGGACAGTCTGTCCGCGGATCGTTGAGTTCGATCAATCGCGAGAATCATAGAAGCGGAGCTTACGGGTTCACCCCGCCAAGGATATCCAAACTAGATCCGATAACGGCAATCAGAAATAGAGCCATCACCACCGCCTCCTCTTAAAGGAGATTTTTTGACGCCACGGCCTTCGCAATCACTATAGACCTAATTTCTGGCCGCTAAGTGAACGAGTTCACATCAGCATTGAACTTAGCTGAGCGAGACTAGCAGGCCAATGGCGTAGCTTCTTGGACTCTTGCGCACAGATCAAACAAGTTCGGTGCGCGAGCTGCAAAATGCAGATACTGGTGAGTTTGTCGCATTTGATCCCGATGTCCAACAAGGCTGGAGGTCCCCATGTCTATGGACGCAGCCGAATTCGTATCACATCGTTTCTCGACGCGGGAGTTTCCGGAGCGGATGCGAGTCCCGCTATGGCGCGAGGACTTTGGGCGAGGCATAGTCCACGCTGATATTGAGCCTCTATCGAACGCACCGTTTCAGGCCTACGCAACGCTGCAATCGATCCGAGGTTTGCGCAGGCTCGCGCTGAAAGGCTCCCCTATGCGTTTCAAGCGCTTGCAGGCGAGCATCGCTGATGGTGATGACTCGATCGGAGTCATCCTCTGTTCTCCCGGCAAAAGTCAACTATCGCAGCGCTGTCAAGAAATCGAGCTTCACGCCAGCGACGCCATCGCAATTCTGCATTCCGAGCCGGCCACCGTCACCTATGTCGACGGATTGCTATTCGGTCTTGCCGTACCGCGCGACGCCCTCGCACAGCGCGTGACGAACGTCGAAAGCCGCGCCATGCGGCCGATTTCCCACCGAAGTGAAACGCTCCGACTTCTCATGGCTTATCTCAAGTCGGCATTTACTGAGAGTGTTCTGGCCACCCCGAAGCTGCGAGATGCGGTCGTGGCTCACATCCACGATCTTCTGGCGCTCGCAATCGGCGAGTGCGCCCCCTTGGGCGAGAGCAGTGCGAGCGCTGTCGTGAATGCGCGCCACGGCGCCGCCCTCGATTACATCGAGACACACTTTCAAGAACCAGGGCTCAGCGTCGAGATGGTAGCTCGTTGCCAAGGCATCTCACCTCGCTATCTGCAACGCCTCATGGCATCATCAGGATCATCGTTCACCGGGCACATGAATGAGTTACGCCTCCAACGAGCGCTCAAACTGCTGACCGAGTCCAGCGCCAGCGCGCGGCTAATTTCCGATATCGCCCTAGAGGTCGGCTTCTCGGATGTTTCGCATTTCAATCGCTTGTTCCGAGCTCGCTTCGGCGATTCGCCGCGTGGCGTTCGTTGCGCCCGAAGGGATCCCAGCTGATCCATCTGCCCCAGATTGGCGCGTGCGCGTGACGGTCGCCCAATGACCGCCTTGGGTCATAGGCCGTCGATGATGACTACGCGAGGCGACAGTCCAACTCACCGAGGTTCAGTCGCAGGCACGGCGCGAAGCAGGTCACACGCTGCAGGCTGACGCGGGCCGTTGAACCGTGACAAATGTCCTTTCATAGTTCTCGTAGGAACACGTGTGACGGGGACAATAATGCTCAAAATGGTTGTTTTGTTTTTCGCGTTGATTGGGGTTGTCCCGGCGGCCTTCGCAGACCCTCCGGCCAAAACCATTCGCCCAGAGAAGCCCCGACCTATCAAGGCCAGTTGGTCACGGTGAAGGGCGTTGTCTCGGCTGACACGACATCAGGTCGAGGAAACAGGTTTCTCAATATGGGCGGCACGTATCCAAACCAAGCTTTCACTGGCTGGATACCTACCAAGAACGCTAGCACCTTTTCTGAATTGCCCAACGTGGCGAGCAAGACGTGCAGCATCACAGGCCAAGTTCAACCCTACAAGGGGAAGCCAGAGATCGTCCTGAACTCACCTTCGCAGGTAAGGTGCGAATGATGTGGACCGAGCGGCAAACTGGCAGCAGCTAGTCTGAGCAGGTTGCGGGTTGCCCGCCGCGCCAGATGCAATCGCGATAGCGCCATGGCTCGACGAAGCTGCCTGACCATATGCCCCGCTCGTGGCCTCGCGCATCATTCTGAGCCGCAGCATAGAGCCCGCGGCTGTATCGCGGCCAGTCCAGCGCCAGCCCCTGGCTCACGAGCCAATCGGCAAGATCGGTCCCACCGACTGCGCATGAAGCTACCGTGCGCCCGTAGCGGTCGAGGCTCGTCGGCGCGCATGACACTGGCCGTTCACCAATGAAGGCCGCCAATTCGTTCGCAGCTTTTGCGCCGCACCGATACTGCAGACTGTCCTCGCCCCGGCAAAGCTGGCTGCTCTCGGGAGCGTCGACACCCCAGAGCCTGATGCGCGCTCCGTGGATTTCAAGAGTGTCGCCGTCGACGATGCTGGCTTGGCCGATTAGGTCAACAGTGAAAGCTGCGCTCGTACACGCAACGAGCGACAACAAGGCGGCGGCGCAATATCGGAAAGCCGCTAGGCACAAATCCAAATGATCACCAGCGTTATCGGCAGGCTGATACCTAATGTGCCACCAATCATCAACGCGAACGCAGAAAGCAAATTCCCATCAGGCTTTGCTGCTCGGTCGGACATAGCCCGTTACTCCATCGAGCTGCCCCGAGAGGAGGCTGAACGGTTATGGTTAAGGAAAGGTTAATTCGCCTTTTTCTTAGCGAATGCTGGGGCTTATGCGGCGACGCGATTTTCCATATCCTCACCCCGCATCACGATCTTAAGCGTGTTGTCCGGCAATGGCCGCTGCAGCGCCTTGGCCTCATCCCACGGTGCGCGCATCCACACGTCTCGCTCTTCGTCGGTGGCCAAGATCACCGGCATGGCCTTCGGATGGATCGACAAGACGACACGTTCGGTGACGTCGTCAGGAAGCCGCAGCAGCCGAGTGAGGGCGGCTGCATCTCGCTACCCATAGCGGCAGGTCAGCTAGACTTGTTGCCGAAACACCCCCCGCACTTATGGGCAGGAACGCCGCCGTCCGTCATAGCCGATGTAAGTTCCGGATGCCGGATCGTAAGTCTGAAAGTGCTGGCAGCCGTAGCCCCCGCGCGGTTTGTGTTCAACGCGAGCTGGTTCGCCTGGTTTAATTGCCGATTTGCGGTTCTCCGTGGCCACGTCCGGTTGACCTACGGTCTGGGCGGGCTTCACGAAGGCGGCGTAGCTGTTTGCCCAGGTAGGCAAGGAGACACCGCGCCTCTCTTCCACAACGGCAGGTTTCTGTTCCATGGAGCGCCGCGCCTCCGCCAGTTCGGTTGCAAGCGCTTCGGCCCTGTCGTGCTCCTGCTGCAGAGACTGCCACAGTACCGCCGTCGCGCTGTCGACCGCTTGGCTGAACTGGTGCGCCTCGCCGTTTGGCATCGACAGCAGTTTCCCGACGTACCGCCATGCCTTCACAAGTTCTTTTTCGAGCGCCTCAGCCCTGGCGTGCTCTAGCTGCAGAGACTGCCGCAGTTCCGCTGTCGCGCTGTCGACCGCCTGCTTGAGCTGCGCCGCCTCGTCGTCCTTCGACAATGGCGTCTGTTGCGCCATGACCGGCGGGACGATCGTGATGAGCTTAGATAACTCCTGCTGAGTGGCGTATCGCGCCACACACGCGACGACGTCGGCGTTGAGACAGAACCCGATGAGTGCCGCCGCGACTAGGGTTCGGGCGATCCAGGAAATTGCAAATCCCCGCCGCGTGTGTGACGCCTCGAGGATGACGACGTTTGGAGCGGTCTTAATCGTATGGCGCATGTAGACCACCGCCGGGTTATCAGGCCATTGCTTCTTCACTTCGCCGGAAGCCTAACCCCACCCGTTGTGCCCCTCAAGTTTGGTGTTACTCCTCGGTGATAGCCCCAGCTGCGCGGCGATGCGCCGCCCCGAGCGGGAGAGGCAAGCCGCTACCGATTGCGGTGGACAACGTGCCGGACACAACGGAGGCCCCCGCGTTGACGCGCTCGCGTCGAGGTCGATGATGGGACGCTTGGTCGACTGCGGATGCGTTGCGCGGATGGCTGATGGGCACGCAGTGCCGGGTGCGTTATTTTCGAGTTCCAATCGTACAGAGATAGTCGCGCGGCATGGCTAACCCGACCGGCGAGCGGTGCTTCTCATGCATCGCGATGAAGTCTCGTTGAAGTGCCGTGCGCCTTTCAGGGTCGAGCGATGCGGCCAGCGTTTTTGTCGGACCATAGCCAGTCACAAATATGTCCCATACCGTTTGGCCGCTCGGCATGCGGAGTACCGTGGTGCCAGGTTCAAAGGCCAGATCGAATGTATCGCCAAGCAATTCCCGAACGCGGCCTTCCCGGCCCCACGCAAATGGCGAAGGAGGAGGATTGTCAGGCGGTGGCGGCATGTATGGCCGCATTGTCTGGAATATTTCTTCAACCGCACTGCCAGGCAGCCAAGTGACCAACCCCAGTCGCCCGCCCTTGCGCGTGACACGTGCCAACTCGGCAGCTGCAGCCTCGGGGCGCGAGACAAACATGACACCGAACGTCGAAGTCACACAGTCAAAACTTTGATCCGGAAATTCCAGCGCTTCGGCATCGCCGACCTTGAAGTCGATCTCCGGTGCAATCAGTTTCGCCGCCTCGATAACGCCTTCACCAATATCGATACCAGTCACCTTTGCGCCTCGATTAGATAACCGCCGCGCAGTCCAGCCCGTGCCTGTCGCAACGTCAAGGATACGCTCTCCCGGTTGCGGCCAGATTCGATTCACGACGTGATCAATGGCGTCCGCTATACTTTGGCTCACGGTATCGTAGGACGCGCCGCCGGAACCCCAAGTCGCGGCGGGTTTAAGGTTATGAGCAAGAATTTGCGCCATGAAATTTACTCCTCGATCTCGATGGAATAATCAGCTCAGTCGCTTGAGCCCGGCGTGATGAGAACATTGGCACGCAAGACGAACCTCAACCACAGTTTACAAATCGGTTGCGGCACAATGTCTCAGTTCAAGGTATACCGCCTAGCGCGATGATATGAGCGCGCGTCCGAAACAGATGCATGTCCTCTGCAACCGCAACCACAAATTTTCTTGCGCCAGATATTCTCGATAGGTTCGGTCGCACGGTCCCCGCGCTTTTCGTCGCCCTCCATAGGACCCTCGACCATCCTGTCGTGTCCGTGCGATGCACGACGTGGAAGCTATAGCGTCCTGCGAGGACATCAGTTTTGACGCATCCGCTAAATTGGGTCTGCATCGCTGCTACATAGTTGGTGACGATCCGCTACGTGCGGCGACTCCCATTGACATACCCATTTGCATGCGAAATTGAGTTTAACTGCGCACGCGCGCGTCATTGGTTGTGAGGGTTCAAATCATGACGAAGCACTTTTCGAAGCGAATCATGACTGATGTGCTCGTAGTCCTAGTATCTGTAGTTATGATCACGATTGCAGTGACATTTTTGGGCGATCCCATTCGGGCCCGCATCGCTGCTTCTATCCCAACCCCATTCGATCTTGCGATGGTCAAGACACTCGCAACCGCCGAACCGAGCAAACCGAGCCTTCCGCGCGCGCAACCGACTTGTCGGCTTCGTTCCGCTCCTCCGCAATGGAACGTAGACCGGATTTTCCGGCCGCCCGCAGCTCGCGGATGATGTGGGCTTGCTAAAGAAGCAAGCCGTCTCGGTTGGCGGCCTTTAGGCACGGCGTTTTCTTCACCTTTGAGGAGTGACGCCAGTCGTATCGGCTGTGGATTACACATGCGCATCCTGAAAGTTGCACACGCAAATTCTTCGTGCCCTTGCGGCATTTCGCGCATCATAGCAACCTCGATGCGAGCCGTGTCAGCATCGAAAGCCTGACGGGAAATTCCTCATCATTTTCTTGAGGTCCCTACCTCCATTTGTAATCCACCTCACACCTGCAGCGAAGCTGCGGTCCGATATTGTCTCAGTCTTGGCGTCATTCGAGGAATTTGCGGATTTCGTTCGGGCGCTCAGTCGTTCTTGCCTGGTTGGGCACCGAAACGGGAGGCCGGCATGCCAACGTCATCTCCCCTTGTGCGATGGTCGACTGAGATGCTGCCGGAGCGCACACGGTTCTCCACGTTCCGTGAAGAGTTTACGCGGCTGAACCTCGCCTTGGACGTGATAGATCACAGCGGCGGCCGCCCGCGTATCAATGTCACCTACTTGCCGCTCGGCCCGGTTGGCGTTTGTAGCATTGTCACCACGCCGGTGGAGTTTATCCGTCACAAACGCCACCTCAAGGATAGCCGTGACCAATTCGGACTGAACATCGTCGAAGCTGGCCCGGTCCAATTTGCAAATGCTGGCCAGGAACATGTCTATGATGCCGGCGCCGCTTGTCTGGTTGACCGGGGAAGGCTGCTGCGAGTATTTGGGTCGCGTGGCGCCAGCGTCAAATTCGTGACCGTGCCGGCTGCCGCCCTTAGGTCGCTGGTTGCACAGCCCGAAGATCTATCAGGTCGGCCGGTGCGTCCTGGACCGGCGCTTCGCCTGCTCCACCTCTACCTGCAATCGCTCGCATCCTTCAAAGAACCTCCGTCATCAAAACTCGCCTCCACCGTCGGCACACATCTCCTCGATCTTGTGGCCGCGACGCTCGGGCCGACCGTCGAAGCTGCAAACCTCGTTACGGAGCGTGGTGTGAAGGCAGCCAAGCTGCAGGCGATCCTGACGGAGGTCGCGCGACGCTTCTGCGACCCCAATTTCGATCTGAACAATGTTGCTGGAGCGCTCGGTATGTCGCGGCGATACGTGCAAAAGTTGCTCGAAGAGACCGGAAAGTCGTTCACCGAGCACCTTGCAGCGTGTCGGCTTGAGCGTGCCTTCGCGATGTTGACTGACCCGCACCATCTGCATTTGGCCATCATCGATATCGCGTTTGCACTCGGCTTTGGCGATGTTTCTCATTTCAATCGCTCGTTCCGCCGACACTTCGGCGAGACGCCATCAGGCGTGCGCGCCGCATCGATGGTGCGGCAGAAGTCATCCTGCGCCCCCTCACAATGCGCGGGCGACGGCCGTTGAGAACGCGGACAGTTCGACCTCGCAGGACGGCAGGCAGCGCGCACCGGGGCTACAGGGCTGAAAGAGTTCCTTCACTTTGATCTATGGAACACGCGAACTGGCCATAACCGGGACCGCTTCGCGTTGAAGAATGAGACCGTCGCTGCTGGGGGCCAAACGGAGACAATCCGATGAACACTCGGACACTTGCTGCAGCGCTCGTGGGAGCAACTCTGTTCGGCCTTACCGCCGCGCAGGCCGCGCCGAAGCCCAAGGCGAAACAGGCGGGCGCGGTCACCGTCACCGTGACGAACTCGCGCAAAGCGGATCTAGTCCAGCTCGAGGCGGCCAAGTCAGGGTCGCCAGACTGGAAGGAAGTACTGGGCCCGCTGAAATCCGGCAAGCAAGCGTCGGCTAAACTGCCACAGGCCAGCGATTGCCGCTTCGATCTGCGCGGGACGTTCGACGACGGCCAGTCGACGGATGCCTCCGGCATCAACGTCTGCGCCGATAAGACGCTCAACCTGACCGATTGACACAGGCTCTTTTATCGCGCTCCGCATCAGCACGACGCGGCGCGATTGGGCTGAATCTTGGCCTCCAGGCTCTGCGCATCACCGGCTCCAACGGTCCGACCTCAGGCCAATGCTAGTTCAACACTCTCACCAGATCATCAGCCTCGCGCAGATCGCGGGAGGTTTCCGCGGATGCGAATTTCGCCCGGGTCGATATTAGCAGGTCTTGTGCCTCAGTGCGTCCGGATGCGCTCCCGCCTGCGCTGACCAGGCGCGCGATGCTGATCGCCGTGCGCAATTCCCAGCCAACCGCCCCGAGCTGCCTGGCGGAGACGAGCGAGCGTTTGAACATGCGCATGGCAGCCCGGTCGTCCCGCAACGGTTCGCGAGACAGCAGCGTGCCGTGGATCCGGTAGATCTCGGGAGCAGCCCAGCGTTCGCCGGTTTGCTTCATCAGGGTCGCAGCCGAAGCGGCGAAGCTCCGGGCCCTTTCTATCTGCCCGATCCGTCCGAATTCCGTGGCCAGCAGAATTCGATAGAGCGGCATCTGAATGCACTGGTTCTCGGGGGGAGCTTATCGAGCAAGCCACATAGTTGTTCGAGCACGTCCGGTGCGGGGCCTCGTGCCGCCAACGCGGCGGTCGCCCACAATGGGCCGATGACCCGGTACATCGGATAACCATACTCATCAGCGACCTTCAGGCCTCGCTTTACGCTGGCAAGGTTCTCCGCGAGATCGCCCTCATACCAGTGATCGGCAACGCCGAGAATCGAGGCAAAGGCCACCATGAACGGATGCCCGATCTCGTTCGCGTGCTGCCGCGCCGTCATGCAACACTCCCTGGCCCGGCAGGGCCGGCCCAACAGCCATTCAATGTGTCCGGAATAGACGAGCGATACAATTAATGGATCATGCTGATAGATCTGGACCAGCTTGCCGTGCTCGCGCGGATTGTAGCGAGCGCTGACCAGAGCCGCGAGCTCACTCGCCTGCTGCAAACGACCGAGGAAGAAATTGGCGATCACGGCGGCGGTGTAGGCCATGAGGGCAGCCTCGTCGTTGCGCCACTCTTCTGCCCGCTGGACGAAATTTTCCGCGTGTTCGAGGCCTTTGGTGAGCTCGCAGTTGACCAGCTTGGCTATGGTACTTCCCCACAGCACCGTCGCCTTCTCGCGAATGGTGCCATGGCTCGCGCAAAGCTCGAGCGCACGACTGTAGGGACCATAGACGTTCGGGTCGGACCATCCGGCGTTGGCCGTGTACGCCATCGCCAGATTGGATTGCAGTCCGATTTCAGCCTCGAAGCGCCGTGGCGACGCCGGCATCTTGGAGATCAGCGAGAGACCTTCGCGAAGATGAGCCACGGCTTCCTTGGTCGCAGATCTGCGTAGCGCGGATTTGCCAGCCTGGAGCCAGGCCTCGATCGCCTCCGGAACGTTGCTCGCGCGCGCATAATGATAGCCCAGCACCGCTGGCTGGCTGCTTTCTTCAATGGAGGTGTCCTGGAGCAGCCACGATGCGACGCGCGCATGGAGTTCACGCCTTTCCTCCATGAGCAACGAGGAGTAGGCGACTTCCTGTATCATCGCGTGCTTGAACGTGAAGACCTCGCCCTGGGGTTCCTTGGTGCGATACACGATCCCCGCTCTCTCGAGAGCCCGCAGCGCTTTTGGCAGCGTTTGGCTCTGGTCCGGAAGCACGTTGAAAATGCCTGAATAGTCGAAACGCCTTCCGAAAACGGAGGCGATCTGGGCGACGCGCTTGGCGGGACCGAGACGGTCGAGGCGTTCCATCAGTGAATCGTGGATACTTGCCGGCACCAGTGTTTCCGGCAACTTCGGCGCAGGGCTCTCTGCGGCCCGCGGGACCGCGCCGGCGTCGACGACGGCTCGCGTGAACTCCTCGACGAAGAGCGGCACGCCGTCGGTCCTCTCCACGATCTGGCTGGTGATCCGGCGCGGTACGAGATCGCTGCCCGCGACGGCTGCGACCATCTGCTCGCATTCATGCGCCGCCAGCTTCTGCAGGGTGATCCGTCGAATGGCCGGGCCCGACAGCCAGTCGGCCTTGTAGTCGTCGCGATGCGTGATCAGGACCATTATCCGTTCGCCAGGACAGCGGGGCTATCACGCGTCCCAGCAGCTCGATGGTGGTCGGATCCATCCACTGGACGTCCTCGACGATTCCGAGGATCGGCTGCTTGCGCGAGGCGGCGACGAGGGCATCGACAAACACCTGGAACGCACGCTCGCGCTCAAACGGAGATCCGAAATCCGCGGGCTCGTATCCCGCGCATGCGGGGATCGATAGCACCGCCCCGTAGTAACGAAGCGCCTGCTTGAGATCGGTGACGGCGCTCGCCAACAGCGATTGCAGTTTTGCCAGCGCGAGTTCCGCGTTGTCGGTGTCGTGGATGCCGGTCGCGCGTATGAGGCGCTCGATTTCCGGGGCAAGCGGCGTGTTAATGTGGAACGGTGAACATTGCAGCGACAGAACATCACGCGGAGACGCACCGAGCGAACTGCGGAACTGGCGGATCAAACGTGACTTGCCGATTCCGGGCTCGCCGGAAATGACGCCAACTTGCCCCGAGCCGGCGAGAGTCTGCTGCCACATCTCGGCAAGCAACGCACTTTCGCTGGTTCGGTTTATCATCGGGGCAAGAGGCGACCTCCGCGCGCGGTCGAACCTGCTTTCGTTTGACCCAAGCGCCTCTGCACGCCAAGCCTCGACCGGCCCCTCCACGCCCTTGAGAGCTTGTCGGCCAAGCGGCACATAGCTGAAGGTTCTCCGGGTCAGATCGTAAGTGCTCGAGCCAACTACGATACCGTTCTCACTCGCGAGTCCTTGCAGGCGGGCAGCGACATGCGCCGTACTGCCGAACACTTCCCGTCGATCGGGGGGCTCGCCGGGCACGCTGCCGACGACGACGACCCCGGTGTTGACCCCGATGCGCACGCCCAGGCGAACGAAGCTGCCGTCCGACAGCAGAAACTTGTGTTCCTTGATCGCCGCGGCAATCGCCAGAGAGGCGCGGACCGCGCGCTCAGGATCATTTTCATGTGCTTGCGGGACGCCAAAAATGCGAGCAACCCGTCACCAATCATCCTGGCGATATGACCGCCGTAGCGGCGAATCTGCTCGTCGCAGATATCGCGGTAAGTTCTGATAATCGCGAAGAACTCCTCGGGATCGATCCGCTCGCTCAGGGGTGTCGAACCGACGACGTCGATAAATGTCACGGTGAGCTGGCGGCGTTCGGCATGCGGAGCCTCATTCTCGACATTCGGCGGCCCCTGTGTCCGCTGAAGTCCGCCCAAACGATCGGGCTTCGGCTCGCTGCTCATGACCCACCAAGTTCACTTTCCGCCGCACCTGCCGCGAGGCAAGATAGACGTCGAGCCGCATCCAGTTGACGCTGCCGAGCGGCCCGTGCCCAGGCAGACAGTTCCAGGGATTGAATACCATGTGCTCGCGGTCGTACAGCGCATTCTGCGTCAAACTCTTGAAGCACTGCTTCCCAGGCGCCCTTTAGGACGGGTCCATGGCCGCGAAGCGTCCTCGACGTCATCCGACGTGACGGCGTGCCGTACCCTTTTGGAGAAATCGAACACGACGTCATCGCCGCCTTGTTGCGTGCGCGGGTGCGGATCCCTCACAAGCGATTCCTGAAGAAAGCTTTTCGATGGGCCCAAAACGCAGACGTCCACCATCTGATGTCCTCATTCGACCACCGGGAGGACCGACCAAATAGCGCACGACCTTGTGCTCGCCGATCTCGGCTTCGGGTCAAAAGCGGCGCTCCGAGCGCGCTCGGCGCGTGTCCGATCTACCCCCAAGTGCGGACCGCGTCGGTCCACCGAGCTAGTCTCGGGCCATAACCGGCTGTGACGATCTCTCTTCTGCGGCACTGCTGGTGAGCACGCGCGAACGTCTGCCGCTCGAGGAGCTGATCAGCGCCATCAGCTCGGATTCATACCATTCGATTTGATGATCCCAACTGCCGCGGGACTCAAGGTATTCAATGATTGCTTTGGCAGCGATGGCTTCCCTAGTTTCCGATCCAACAGCCGCGGTGAATAAAACGTTTTTTGCAGTTCGGCAGGAAACGGACCGACGATATCCAAACCCGGAGCGGTAAGAACGTTGATAAGAAAAACGCCCAATTCGGCTTCACCCTTGGCAACTGCCGCGACGACCTGCGCAGGGCTGGGCTGCGCCCTCATCTTCGCTTTCATTGGCTCGGCGATGCCGAGGCGATCAAATACCTTTGCAATTGAATAGCCGGTGGCACTCTCCGGGATCGAGGCAATGGACTGAGCCTTGAGCAGCGTCGCCTTGAGTGCGTCAGCGGTGCTGATGTCAGGCCTTTGAGCGCCAGAGCGGACAGCAACACCAAGTCCAACGTGGGCAATATCGGTGGTAGAACCTGTCGCAAATCTAGCCCTGGCGGACGCGTCCTGCATGACCTCAACAGGTACTCTTCGCTTAGGCTCTCTTCGAGAGAACGGCCCGGCCGCCCCCTAAAAGACCGGCTAGTCCACGTCCGTTTCGGGTCATGAGCGGCGGTTTGGAAGTCGGCCAGTCACTTCCGGTCTACCCCAATACGCTGACGATTTCAGAGCCAGCCGGACTTCGCGTGAGGGCCAACAGGTAACATAGCAGGATGACGAGCACGACAGAGGCCGCCAACTGACGCGGCCTTACTCACTCTTAAATTCCGCGACCTTTCGATCTTGAAGCCATAGCTCCACGTCGTACCCGTCAGCCAAGACCTTGGCGCGCTTCCTGGCTTCGGTTTCGTCCTCGCAAATCAGTTGGATGCGACGCTCGATATGCCCGTCGAGGCCCATGAGATAAGCGCGGTACTCGTGCATCTGGTGCCACAAACGAAAGGCCACCAACTGAGGCGGCCTTATTCTTCAGGAGGTTGCAGGCCCGACGACGTCAGCCACCCGTCTATAGAAGACGCCGTTTCGAGCTGGCGCAGTTTGCTTTCTAGAAGATCACGTTGCTGTCCCGGCTGTGTGTTTTCCAGTTCGGCGATAATGCGGGCTCTCTCCGCGTTCAGATTGTCGTCAAATGTGTGGGAGTGTGAGCGTCGTCTCATGGTACTCTCCCTTCCCTAAGTGAATTGGGCAGGAGCGCAACCGGCGTTCTGATCACCGATTCGAAGCAACGGTGCCGTGTGCGGTGATACTACCAGTATGCACCCGGAGTCGGAGCGCCGCCAGAACAAAACTTAAGTGGAGGCTCTCAGCAGGCCGCGCGCGGCCTTACTGCACGAAATAAATTCTCGCCACCGCCCCAGCAAACAGCAGCGCAGCGCCGAAGGCGGCAACGCCAAGGCAGACGCGTGCTTGGATTGAATACGTATTGAAATGAGCAGGGTCGATCATGCTCGCTCCGCTTGGTCTTGCGGGAGCGCGATCAGCTTCTCAAAGGGGCCTTTCAGTCCCCTAATCGCAGATCGAGTCATGGTCCCGGCGCTTAATCGCAGTCCTGGCCCACCTTTTGCTGGGACGGCGCTTGCTCGGCCTCACCGGCTGTCATTTTCTTTGACTGTTCAGTGGGTGCGGGACGGGTCTGCTCGACCGTGCCTGCCGTCCGATCCGGTGACTGCGAGGAGGGTGCGGGCTCGATCTTCTTTGGTTGCTCGGCAGCGGTAGGCTCGCTCTGCATCTGGCGTTGCGCGTCCTGCGACGATGTTGCGACATTCTCCGAGGCTTTGTTCATCACAGATGTCGGCGGATGAATACAAATCGATATGGGGCTGCTCGGTCATGACACCCTCCCTTGCTTTGCTAGGCGGACGCTTCGAGCCATTCATGGATGTCGGACGCTACGTCGATCTGGCGGATTTTGCTGAGAATGCCTTCCAGTTCGCGGCCGGCTGTCAGCTTCGCCGCCTCTTGCTCAAGGCGCACTTTCTCGGCGGCTAGTCTCTCTGCGAATGGGTGGGGCTTTGAGCGGCGTCTCATGGCGCTCTCCTTCCCTGTTAGAGTGGAGCGGGAGCGCTATTGGTCTCTCGGTCACCGGCAAATGCCAAGGGCCACCCGGTGATGGCTGCTAACGGTTGGGAACCCGATCGGTTGCTATCAATCGTCGCTGCGGTGCAGCAAACTGCACTCCAAATTTCAACTTAGGGCACTTGGGGATACGGACATCTCGCAGCCTTGTTGGGATCAAATCGGCAGCGCGAACCTTTGCTGGGGAGGTCCGTTGGGGGTCATAAGCCGACATCGCGCCAAGAGGCACGATCGGTCTGCTATGGCCATAACCGGAAGTGCTCGCCACACCCGATCATCTTGTAGTCATGTCGCGCTTAGTGTCGGGTCCCGCGTGGAGCGAGACCCCCATTGGTCTTAAACGCTCTTACGGGTTAAGGGCCAGGTCGATCCAACGCGCATCGCAAGATGATCAGAACGAGGCCGCCTTCGGGGCCAACGTCAATTTAGCAGCCGAGGCGCTGGGCCTTCACCGGCAGGCCGTCAAGCATAAACCCTTCCGCTCATGTGCACCGGCGCCTCACGGCAGGGTGCCGCCCGTCTGCTGTCAGATCGTCACGCGGCTGCCGTCGAAACGTGTAAAGGAGAAGCCGTCGAACGGCTCGCGAAGAGTAGCGCGCTCGTCCCGCAACATACAGATAGCCACTTCCTCGCCGATCGCCATCGAGGCGGACGCGTCGGAACGCCAGTGGATGCCCGCCCAATTCCGTCCGAAACCGAAATTCACGGCGAGCTTGTTCAACTCTCCGCCGACCGTGAGCGGTGAGCCGTCATAGGGCACGAGCCTTGTCGGGTCAGCCGGATCGGGCTGCACCGGGTTGGCGATGACGCGGCTCTCATCGAAGAACGCCTTCAACATGGTAGCCGTGACGGCACCAACGCTCGTGGCCCCGCCGGGATAGGTGGAGTGGAAGGGCGCGCCCTCCGGATAGGTTTGCGACAACAAATAAGTGCCGTATTTGGCCTTGCTGCGAGCGAGGCCCTCCGACTTCAGAAAATCATCATGCAGTGGGTAGTCGCTCACGCCATTGGCGAGGCGATGGTGCGCCAGAGCGCCGTAGGCTTCCGGTCGCACAGCCCGGTGCACGAAATACTTTTGCCAATAAGACGCGCGGACGGAGTTACTGATCCCCGTGGCGAGCAGTGCCTGCACGTAGGGCAACCCGAAGGTGCCACCACCGGGCCCCTGGGTTTTCGATTTCCGATACGGGTTCGAGGGGTAGGACACGGGCTCTGCCGGTGGATAGATCCCGGAGTAGCGCTTGTCCGGCCCGCCTCCTGGGGTTGCAAGGAGCAGCGCTGCCGCCCACCCAAGTGCAGGACCAGTGTGGATATACTCTGCGATATCTCTTCCCGTCGTGATGTATCGCGGTGTCGCGTCGAACTGCAGCTGGCGCTTCGGTGCGGCGCCATTCTGAATCGCCAGCCACTCCTCGTAGTCGGTCAAGAATTCGCTGGCGGGCGACGCGGTACGAATTTGAGCACTGATCCACTGTGAGGCATAGGGCGTGTCCCTGAGCAGGAACTGCGAGATTAGCGGACCGTCCAAAACGCCTGGAGGCGTCACGGAACGGCCCTTCGGGTCGCCTGCGTCGAAATAAAGCGCATTGGCGCGAAACAGTGTACCGGGCGTGACCCGCCCACCAGACTTCGGCCCTCGGAAATCGGCAAGCTTGTTGATCTCCTCGGTTGCTGCGAGCACGTCCCGATTGGAGGTGTCGTCGCGCAACTCGGTAAGCGGGACATCACGAAGCAGGGATTGCCAATATACCTCAACCGCCTCGCCGGCGCGCTCTGCACTTGCGAGAGCCGGTGCCGGGGGTATTCCAATCTGAGTAGGGTTTATGCCGCTGAGACTGACGGCCTGCGTGCCCAAGGGATTGACCAGCTTGCGAGTGCCGCCGAGCGGAATCTTCTCGAAATCGGCGGGATCGCCCGACTGGCAGGCGGTATAGAGAGCCTGCCATGCCTCTGGTGTCACTTCGCCGCGTTTGTCGTGCGGCAGGCCCCGTGAATCGGAACCGATCTTGTTACTGTAGCGGGCCTCGTCGCCATTCGCAGGGTGGGGCGCGATGGGAATTTTCTCGTTGTTGCTCGCACAGACCACGCGGACTCCGAAGGCTCGGTGCTTGAACGCCGCGTCGAGCGGTCGGGTGTCTGCGTTCACAGGCTGCGCCAGCGCCGGGGCGAACCCGGGCATGCTCGGCGGAGACGCAAGCACGGCGGCGCCAACCGCAATGCCGGTCCCGCCAAGCAGAGAGCGGCGAGTGATCGCGGTCGACAGGCCCGGCGACGCCAGGCTGGATTCAGTTGAAACGGTGGAATGGTCAGCCATGGAGGCCTCCTCCCTCGCGGGAAAGTTTCGGCAGGATTGCGCCGGAGCCGTCCTATTACTTGTATGCTGCAGTCGAAATCATTTCACCGGGAGGACACTGAGGAGATTGACTCAGATCAATGGTGAGTCGAGCAGACCAATTGTGCACCGGCGGGGAACCACCGCCCGCCGTGTCTTTGCACAACGCAAGTGCCCACCGGAGCAATGACGTCGCCTTTGGGTCAAAAGGCGAAGAACTCAGCGTGAGCAAATCTCGTCCGCTAAGCCCCACTAAGCTGACCTCAGTGAGGGTGTCGCCACTTCGCTGATGGGCCAGAAGCAGAACTTAAAGGATCTGCCTCCACCTCAACCTGCAACAACAATGAGCATCATTGATCGCGGTGGCAGAACTTCATTCCGCCGTGCATCCCCTTGGTTGCCGAGACGTGCCAGCCTGGTCGCATGTAGTGTCCTGCTCCATCATTTGTTAAATCAGCTGTCGATGCGGTCCAGCCAAGTACCGGATGCCCTCTTCTGACCCCTTTGTTGCAGTAACATGTTGCCCCAACCGGAGTGTTACGACTGCAAGGAGCTGTTCCAGCGCCCTCAACCTGCATTATGAGAGCTTCATCTTGTCCAACCCGATAGACCGCGTTGTCGAGAACGGACGGGTCCACACTGGCCGCCCGCAGGCCCGAGCAGCTAAACAGCAGCAACGCAAGATACAGTGGTGCCCTCACAGCTTTCCCCCAAATCGCTCTAAAACCTACATGGTAAAGACTACCAAAAGTAGCGTTCACTGAAAACGACTATTGTAAAGCTTCGCTGAAAACAACATGCGGGCGCTTCGCGAGCGGCTACCAATCGCGCGGCGCGTCATTTCCGGCCATACCTGCTTCGGGTCAAAAGCAGCGGTCGGGCGCGAAGTTTCTTATGTCTGGTTGATCCTCGACAGGCGACGTTGCCACGCCCAGTCGGCTGTTCAGCTACTGGCCAACAGGCGACATTCCATTTCGGGAGCCTCCCAAACGGGCCACCGGAGTGGCTGTCCCCAATGTCGCGTTGGCGGCGTACCGCTGGCAGCATCAGCCCTACAATTTTTGACTCTTGCGGTTACTGCGCCCGCCCACCATCATTAGTGCCAATTCTTTGTCGCAGTCAGGTGGTGACCATGTCGGGCACGAGCAGTTGGCAGCTCCGCGACGGTGAGCAAATCATTGTTTGCAACAGAGGCCTCGTCGGTCATCGGCACTTTTTGATCGGAATCACCCGCGTTCGCAATGAAGCACTTATTCTCCGAGATGCACTGGACTACGTCGGGAAGCACGTGGATGCGATAATCGCCTATGATGACGCGAGTACGGATCGAACGCTGGAGATTCTTGGCGGGCACCCGAAAGTCGCTCTAATTGTGACAAATCGGTCGTGGGAAGCGGACATCGAGGCGCGCCGGATTGCCGAGCGTCGACATCGCGGAATTTTGCTGCAGACCGCGCGCGAACAATTGCAGTTCGACTGGACGTTTTGCTTCGATCCGGATGAGCGTGTTACCGGAGATCTGCGCGGATACGTCGAACGAACTCATTCCAGCGTCTATGACGGCGTGCGGGTTCAGCTGTTTGACGCCTATATGACTCGTGGCGATGACGCGCCCTATCGTGCCGATTGCGAACTACTGCACTTTCGTCGTTTCTTCGGCCCGGAACAGCGGGATATTCTGATGTTGTGGCGAAACCGGTCGGGGGTCGCCTTCGCGAATGGGCGAGAGCCGGTCGGTGTAGAACGCGTGGCGACCAGTCTGTATTGCCAACACTACGGCAAGTCATTGTCGGTCGAACATTGGGAGGAGACTTGCGACTACTACATGCGACACTTTCCGTTCGATACCTACGGACGAAAATGGCGGGATCGCAAAGGTCGAGCAATCCACACTCAATCTGACTTCATGCGCCCCTTGTACGAGTGGGGTGACACGCTATTCGCGAACGCGGTCAAGATGTGACTTGTCCGAAGATCGAGCGTGCCCTCCGCTCTGCGCCAATGTGACCGCTCGGGCGACAACCTCACGCCGAGTTTCTCACGCAGGGTGTCTCGCGCGGAGTGCCCCTATATTCTAGGCAAGACAATCAATTAGATCAGCGAATGCAAAGCCTTGATCGCGGCCTCGCGGTTCTCCGCAGGAATGATCAGATTCACAGAATGCGGTGACAAAACGCATTTGTCGGCGACAATCCCGTGATGTTGCAGAACCTGAATCGCCTTAAACGGCAAGTCTGAAGAAACGCCGCCAAAGCAAGTGAGGCTCACCGAACTCAAGGCCTCACACTGTTGGCGCAAGTCTTTGCTCTTCTCCAGCGTGCGCAGCAACGCGTCGAGCGACTCCGAATCGGAAGTCATCATGATGCGGGTTTTTCCGCCGGCGCAAGCCGACGCGAGGAGCTGCGGCCAGGATAAGCCGTTTTGTTTAAGATGCCGCGCGAATTTCTCGAAGCCCTGATTGAGATCCGCGGAATCGATCTCCACATGCTCAATGCGAGTTATTGAGTTGACGGCCAAAACCTTTCCGCTTTCCATCCCAATAACCTCTCTCATCACTCGCGTGGTTTGTTCGGCGCCGCCCAGTTTCTTCAGAACCAAGGGAACGTTTTGGCTTTGTGCCAGCTCCACGCAGCGACAATGCAAGACCTTGGCGCCCCAAAAACACATCTCCGACAGCGAAGTAAAATCCAGCTGACGCAAGAGTTTTGAATTCGCCACGATGCGCGGATCGGCCGAGCAAACTCCGTCGACCTCTTTGATGATCTGACAACATTCGGCTTTTAGCGCAGCTGCCATGGCGACCGCAGTGGTGTCGCTGCCGCCTCGGCCCAGCGTGGTGATTTCTTTAGTTGCGGGATTCACGCCTTGAAAGCCGGCCAAAACCACGATGCGTCCGCGGTCGAGCTCCTCGCGCACGCGAATCGGCCGCACATCTAAAATGCGCGCGGAAGAGTGCGAGTCGTCGGTCATCACTCCGGCTTGACTTCCGGTGAAACTGATCGCCGGTGTGCCGAGATCGGACAGCGCCATGCTCATTAAAGACATGCTGATGCGCTCACCGGTGGTTAGCAACATATCAAGCTCACGGCGATTGGGATGCGGGCTTACTTGATAGGCCAGCTTGACAAGTTCGTCGGTGGTCTTGCCGATCGCTGAAACGATCGCTACGACCCGATAACCACGCCTGTGCAGGTCGGCGAGACCGCTCGCGACCGCGCGGATTTTTTCCGGCGTTTCAAGACAGGTGCCGCCGTATTTTTGCACAATGATGGGATTGTTCCGCATTCTACATACAGAAATACTCCGCGCGAGCCCAGCGCGCCAGCACGAACAAACTGCGACAGGCCCAATTGCGCACTCTTATCCTGTATTGGGAGGACAGTCCGCTCGGGCAGAAGCGGTAAGGCTCGTGTCGAGCAAAAGATTTCTGCTTCACGCCGAGCACCCGAAGTTCGAGCGGTCACGGTCGAACGCCGCTTCGCGCCAACAGGCGACGTTGGCGGGTGCCTCAGCGGTCACAAGGGGGATTACGGGCCGGCCCCCGAGAAGGCCAGGCTGCTCGAGTTCCACAACTCGTGCCAGCAATTGTTCGATCGTCTGCTTCAGGGCCGCAACAACGTCTCCATGATCGTCCGGTTGGTCGATAGTCGTTCGCGTATCGACATCCATGATCATGCCCATCCAATCAATCCCGCACGATCGGCCGCAATGGTGTCAAGAATCTGCCAGCACTCATCTTGCGTCCACTCACACGGGCGTTCGTAGCATCGCATCGCAACCCTGAAGTGGTGGTCGCAGCGAAGGGAGGCACGAAGATCGTCCTCGCGGCTCGCGCGAGCCTCTGAACGCGTTGCGTTGTGCAGCTCGACCAAGAAAGTCGCGCCCCAGGAGTTTCACTAACTCGGCGGGTTGCTGGTATCAGCGCTGACAATGGCGATCGGTCTGACGCATAGCGTCTTCGTTCCACTAAATGGAACCACCGGCATTTTTCGAAGGTGCGCGAAACATTTTCGCATCCCTGTAACTTAAATTAATCGTGGGGCCTATCGAAAGGTCGCGATATGGAACCGACCAATCGAATATCGGACCACGTCGACCTGAAGACTGCCCGGTCGATCTGTGACGAGGTGGGTGACAGATTGCAACAGAGCTTATCTCTCGAAGCCTCGCCTCTGCCGCCCTACCTCGAACGTCTAGTCGATGAATTGCGCAAACAGGAGCGTCATCCAATTGATGGCGTCGCAGCGCCCGCTAACCGTTTCCTTCATGCGACGCGGCGGGTAGTCGCTGCCGTCTGAGCGCGTAAAGAAGTCGTCGCCGTTCCAAACCGGCGGCGGCTTTTTCTCATCTTGTCGCTGAGGCATTCCAGGCTTGACCGCGCCGAACGCCATGAGGACGTGCTTGTTCAGTCGATGGTCAAGCCGCGCTGTTTCCCCTGTTGGCCCATTGCTGAGATTTGGGCTGAACGCTCGGATGTCCGCTAGAGGGGATATCGCGGACAGATAGCAGAGTGGCCGACGAGGTCTCCCTTTGACCCACCGCAGACCTCGGGAGGATTATGTCCATCTCTGAAGACTGAGGCGATCGGAGGTCGTGTTTGTTCGGCGTTGTCAGACGAACGCCCTCGGCCTCAAAGAGCCGAAGGCGCTCCAATCTTCAGATTAGCCCTTGGTTACTACCGGGGCCGGAGCTTTGCCGATCGGGTATTTGCCGACCGGGGTTTTGCCGACGGGCCACTTACCAACTGGCGCAGTCTGGACAACTGGCTGCGGGCGAGGAAGGTCCGCCGCGACCGCCGTTCCCACCAAAGCCAACGATGCAATGCCAACGATTCCGAATTTCAGCATGAGGCCCCCGTTGCTGCTAGAGACGAGTCTAGGATCGATCTTATTGAGCGTAGCTGATGGGGTCAGTATGCGGTGTGCCTACGCGGCAACACTCAGGAAAAAATGGCAACACGCGATCTAGTTGCGTTAGCGCTGTTGATCAATCGACTGCGCAAGTTTGTATTTTAGAATTTGCGCCAGCGATGTCTGTTGTTGGCGCCTCTCAGACTTGTGGGTCCGGCCGAATGTCCGGTTTGCGCAAAAACCGGAAGCGCTCACACACAACGTCGGACGACGGCATTGCGCCACACCGCGCACCGCCTTTGCGAGAGGAACGGTCTCATCAAGATCGCGTTTCTGCACAATAGGCTGAGGGCAGTCATCGACGAACTAAAGATGGCAAACCCGCGTCCGGAAGAGAGATCGACACAAAACATGGAAGACGCAGCCCGCCGTACAGGCGAGAGGGCTGCGGAGCAGACTACGCGCATCGGGCAAGCTGCGGCTGAAGCCGGCGAGGAAGTGGCGCGGGCCAGCGCTGATATGCCCAAGCAAAACGTTGAGACGTTACAGCAGACCTGGCGCTCCAGCCTCGAAGCGGCGACCTCGTAATGGGACGGTCAAGCGAGCAGTTTAGTCGCACGCTTGGCTTATCTGAAGAAGATGCGCAAAAGACAACGGCGGCAACCGAACGGTCAGCTCGCAACGCACAGACGCTCCTTTACAGTGGTACAGCCGCCGCCAAAGCGATGGGGGGAAAGTCCCAAGAGTACCTCCAGATGGTTCGGCAACAATTTGAGAAGCACATCGACCACTTGAACAGGTTGTGGACGTGCCGAACTCCACAGGACTTTACAGCGGTGCAGAGTGATATGGTGCGGGAGACCGTGGAGACCGCTCTGGAAAGCAGCCGTCGTATCGCCGACTTGTCGCTCAAAATGGTCGACGATACCGGGAAGAAAATTAAACAAACTATGGATCAGATCCCACGCTAAGCGGGGCGGACTAGAACGGAGAGAGCGGCTAGGGCAAGCCGCTCTTGCCGCCCCGGCGAATTCAGCGCGACTTTCGTTTGCGCGTTCGCTTGCGACTGAGCCGTTTGGCGTTTGCCGCCACCTTTCTTCGATATTGCTCAACAATCTTGTCGCCGGAAGCGCCCGCCATCAGGCTGGTGCTGGCCTTCGCCGCCGCGAGCATTTTTTCACTGACCATGCGGTGGGCTTCACGTTGGGCAGCTTTGCCGCCGCGCATCAGCTTCGCAATCCGCAGCCCAATCACGCGATTGCTTTCTAGCCCCAGCATCATCCAATTCCACATGCTGCGATATTCCTGGCAAGGCGAATAACTTGGGATCACATCACGGGCCACGGCGTGCGCGGTTTCCAATCAAAGCCGCGTGGCTTGCCACGACAGGCAGCAATCTACTCGCATCAATCCGCTGGCGCCATGGCTAGCGCAAGGGTTCCTTCACCTTGATCCAGGGATACATCCGAATGGGCGATAGCCGGAAATCGCTTCGTGCTGAAGAGTAAGACCGCCGCTGCTGGGGGCCAAACGGAGACGTCCGATGGGTGTGGCAGGCTGGCGCTTTGCGCAAACGAAGAAAACCCTCCGCGTCCGGGCGGTCGTCATCTGCGTGCTGGAAGAGTTGCCGTTTGTCTGCCCGATGGTGGTCGCAATCGGCTCCCTGATCATGATCGGCATCACGCTCTGCAAGGATTGGCCGCAGTGAGGGGGCGGACCTTGCACCCGGTGAACCGCGACAGACGACCGGCACGCCGTCTTACGCGAGTAATCGCGCGCGTCCGTGACCGAACACCGGCCGGGGCCTTCGCCGCTGGAAACGGCGTGCTCCGGGATGGTCATAGGGAACGATTGAGCCCCGATCGGCAGTGTCAAACGACCTGGACATCCACCTCGGCGAGGCCTTTTGGAATTACGGTGACGGTGGCGAGTTGCTGGTCGAGCAGACACCGGTTGCCTAAAGCGCGATAAAGTCAGGAGAATCGTCATCGCGCTTTAGGTTGTTGTTTGAGCATGATCTCCGCGCAAACGCGTTCCGCGTTTGTCGCGAGGGAAAACCGTTGGTGCACTTTACGCTAACGCCGCCCTTCGGGTCCGGATCATGCTCTAGGCGGATCGATCGACGAGGCCTTCACTCATGCCGCTGCTCCAAGCCATGGCAGCCCTTGCGCCTCTACGTCGACCAACTCATTCAGGTCCGCTTCCAAGTCCAACACGATATCGCGAAGCAGAGCCGCTGCCACTGGGTCTGTCGTTTCATGCGCCATCAAACGAAAGCGCTCGACATCGTGCCAGCGCTCCTTCCAATCGCTGTCAGTCATGGCTCCCCCATGCGCTGATCCCCCAGCCAGCATGGGTATTGGTTCCTCAAACTGTGAAGTTATTACGGCACGATGGGGCATGGTCCCTGCCCCAACCCCGCCGGCGGCGGGCAAGGTGAGCACGGGACAGACGTCGAGCCCTGTCGGGACGAAGAGCAATCGAAGCTGGAGATATTTGTCAGTTCGTTCGCATCGTACCAGCTGAGAGGTCCACCAAGGTGAAAGGGAGCCGTCCGAGCGTTGAACCGAATTGAGACGTCGGCCGACCTATGAAATGGTGTCCAGCGGACCACCTTTGAATGAGGTGCCCGATGTCAAAAGCAAAAGAGCTTGCCGACCGAGCCCGAGCGTTCGAAAAACGCGCTGCGACGGCGATCGATCTTTCATCACGAGAACACTATCGTGAGATGGCCGCTCACTGCCGCGCGCTTTCCATCGAGCATCGCGAAGCCGAACAATTGCAAAGGCTTTCCCAGGCTGGATTTGAACAGCTGGCGAAGAGGAGCAACCTCCCCTCATTTCAAAATGCTGATAGGCCAACCTTTCAGCGCACCATGGCGGTGGGCATAGTGCTCTGCGTCGCTTTTGTCGCTGTCAGCTTCTCATTGCGGCCGCAGGCGACTGACGATCGCGTGCTGGTGAAGGCGGATCGCCTCATGCGGACCGCTGGCGATCCATCCAAGGTGAGATAGTTCACCCCTAAAATCGGCGGAGTTGCTCGTTCAGCCTCTGCAATTGAACCACCTTGAAATGCCGTCACGAGACTGCGTTAGAATTGCGCCGGTTGAGCCGGGGGACCAGGCCAACCGGACCGCACGTTGTTCCTGTTGTTGCGATCGAACAGGTCCTGCCTGCAGATAATCCTGCAGCTCGCCGCCGGAGACGCAGCTTGGTGAGCACCGGCGATCGTAACTACTTTTGTACGCGACCTCTTGGCAAAGGCGGGCGTCGCCACAGCCAGATCGAGGGCGCAAAGGACGGCAAGCAAACAAGTCTTACTCATGGGCCACGCTCCCCGGTTGGTCGACGCAACCGCTGAGACAACAGCGGCAAGCAATCGACCAGCCGTTCAGCAGCTGGGCGGATACGGACCCTAGCTGCACCGTCAGCGAGCCATGATCTCGCGGGAGTCGGCTTTGAGCCAGATCAAGGGGGCATCGGCGTCCTCCATCATGCCCCCTCACATCATCTCCGAAAGCGGACGCCTCGAGCCGATCCGAAACGTGCGGTTCAGGCCGAATGCCCGCTTCGCACCACCTCCCCGCGAGGTCGCGCTTTGACCGGCAGCAGCCCCTGGCGAACGAATGATGACCTCAACTGGTGCAGCAGCACGGCCCACCGAATGGTTCGACTCGCGCTCAAGACGGAAAGAAACCCGAAAACCATCAGCAGCGTGCCAAGCCAGGTCCAGCCCTGCCCGTCATCGCCGGCGATGGAAAAGGCGAGCGGCGTCGCCGAAGCGGCGACCACGTCGCTGACGGCCGGCGTGGCGGCCAGCATTGCCTCCACGTCGACTTGGACGTCAGCATGGACGCCGACCTGGCGCGGCGTGATACCGTCGGCCGTGAGGCGGTCGCGCTTGAAAAGGGGGACCGGCGACACGCGGGTCGCGGTCCCGGTCGCAAGGACGGGACCGGCATCAACCACCTGCACGGGCGCGGACGGGCTCGGCCGAGACGTATCCTCGGGTGCGGAGCGCTGCAGCTCCGCACGCGCATCCACCACCGCCTTCCGCTTGCGAGCTGCGGTCTTGTTCTCTTCGGCCATCGCGACGCGATGTCTCGCGGTGCGATACTGGACCGACTTCTTCACCGTCTCTGTCCCTTCGGCGCGCTGGTACCAGCATCTGCGCCGGCCTTCCACCCGATAGACCCAGTGCTGGCCGTCGGCGGTCGACTTGCCGGGCCGCGACAAGCACTCCACTTCCGCGGAACTGGGCGCGGGGGCTGGCGCGGGATCAGCATTGAGGAATGCGGAAAATGTGTTCGACGACGCAGACGTCGTCGACAGACCGGCAAGACATACAAAAGCGGCAAAACAAATTCGCAAATGACCGGACATGGAAACCCCCGGTGTTGCGCCCCTGCCCGACCACGAGCGTTGGCCGTGATCTGGGTTGCAATGCGACTTAAATCCGGCAACGCCGTGGATTCATTTTGGCCGCAGGCGAGATGATTGCGCAGACAAGGGGAGTGCACTCAATAGCTCCGGCCGCTTTCGCGTGGCCTGTAGCTCAATGGTTAGAGCCGGCCGCTCATAACGGTCTGGTTGCAGGTTCGAGTCCTGCCGGCCCACCGATGAGTTCAAATATTTGGCGTAACGTCCATTTTTGCGGCGGACCGTTTCGCGGACCGCTTCACAACCTTCGTTGTCACTACAGGCAACGTGCCGAGATCAAGCCGGGCTGCCTGCACTTGGCTATCGCATCGAACTACGGGTCGCTCGATCGGCTGCCCGGACAAGCAGGATCAGGCGGCAACTTAATATTTTGGCCAATTCCGGGTACAATCATCGGTGCTACTTGCCAGCAGGCACCCGGCGGAGGCGGGCAACAACGAGCAAAAGAGCATTTTCGCTGCCTGTATGCCAGCCGTCGCGAGGCTTTGTGGCCGGACACTTCGTAGCCGCATCGCTGCGCGGCGGATTGATAAGTGCCTTGCAGCCATTCTTGACGACACCGTCATCAGCCGTTGCGCTCTCGTCGCGCTTGTTGTTGGACTTGTCTGTCCATTTGTCACGTACAGAATGGGCGCAGGGCAAGCGAAGGCGGCCCAAACGTCTACCGATGCGGCGAAGCTTGCAGATTGGGATGAATCGTCACCGCGCTTTAGGTTGTTGTTTGAGCATGATCTTTTCGGAAAACCGTTGCGCACTTTGCGCTAACGCGGCCCTTCGGAGTCCGGATCATGCTTTAACGACTGCATGACAACATCGAAATGGTTCTTTGTCGCGTTTGTCTCCAGGACGATCCTTGCGGTCCAGGAAGGAAGCTTGCGATGGATCAACAACAATAACGCTTGGCTGCATGTTGCAAAACATGTTTTCCAGATGGGGGTTACGCTAACATTATAGGAGAATAATAAGCGTCGGGCGCTTCGGAGCTACGCAAGCGAACCCCAAAGTGAAGGCGCTTGACGCCAGTTTAGACAACTCGCACATCTAGGCGAACCGTCCAACGAACGCCGTGAATGCGCGGGGTTTTGCATCGCAACTCGATCAGACAATTATGGCCTCACGCCCAAGCGTCCGCATCGCCCGAAAAGCCCGCTCCAAAGCAGAGTCGGATTTTGCCACATGGCTCATGATGGCCAAGCTTGGCAGCTTCGATGACTTGCCTCCAAATGCGCAAGGGTTCTTGCTTAGCTATCGGGCCAGGCTCGAGCGGATGAGCGAAGCCGAGTCGACAGTATTGGCGGTGCGCGAGGTCTACGCCAGCTATTATAGCGAGATGGGAGGTCTTGGCGCGGCGCCGCAACTGGAAGCCCTCGCGACATCCGCGGATAACACCGTCGTGCGGCCTGAGCGACCAGGCGAGCCTCCGCCGGCCCGGTTGGCCGCGTCCCCTCCCGACCGGCCAGCCGCCCGACGATCCGTGCCAGCCCTGCTGATTTTCGCAGCCATGGTGGCTCTGATCGCCGCCTACAGATTTCTGACGAAATGAGGTCTGCCCATCACCTTCGCCATGTGCCGGCCGACATACCCCTTGCCGACAGGTCCGCTCGCCCTCGCCGGGGTTCATTCATACGGCCATTATATCGGAGCCTCTCTGTCCGCCTCGCTTCCTTCTGTCGCTTCACCTATGTTGTGGACGCTGCCGGCCCGTTTGTTTCTCAAGTGAGATCGTGTCATGCCGCCCCGTTTCAGACGCGATAATCCTCCGATCGCATGGAGGGCTCGTTCGGCATGCGAAGACCCTCACGCCAGACACTGATCCCCATACACTGATCCGCAGTTCCAGGGATTCTTAAATCGGCACCAGCAGGCAGGGCTCGCGACAGCGATCGTTCCACGTTCAACGCGCGGCCCGGCGTGCGCGAGACGCGATCAGCCGTCCCAGCCCGCGTTGGGGTCAACAACGGATCGTCCAGAATGGCGGGATCATGACACCTGTCCGATGCATTCCGTCAGGCGATCGAACCTCACGCACAGGATAAGGCCAATGGCAATGACCGCAGACAGCCACGGTGCCGAGGAGCGCCGCATCTCAAGAACCGTGCCGCATGTTGCGGGTGCGATCCTCGTCGGCGTCCAGACCCCGGGCGTCGATGACGACGCACATGCCGCGAGCCTTGCAGAGTTGGGCCGATTGGCAAATACGCTCGGGCACGAGGTTGTCGGCACGATATCACAGAAGCGCGACGAACTCGACGGCGCAACGGTGCTGGGCAAGGGACGGCTCGAGGAGCTCGCTGCGATCACTGGCGGGACCGGCGTTGTCGGACCGGTGGCACATGTCCGCCAGTCAAAGGCCCGCGAGCGCTTTGAAGGTGCCGACAGGAAGAAACCGAATGTCGAGCAAATCGAGCCTGATCTGGAGCCACCGCCGAAGCCGGCGTTTGTGATCGTCGATCACGACATTTCACCGAACCAGGCACGCAACATCGAACGTGCCACTGGCGCACAGGTCCTGGACCGGACCGGCGTGATCGTGGAGATTTTCCATCGCCATGCGCATAGCCGGGAGGCGAGGTTGCAGGTCGAGATGGCGCGGCTGAAGTACATCGGACCGCGCTTGAGGGAATCGTCGTCGGCCGGGGAGCGGCGGCAGGGCTACGGTGCGGGAGAATCCGATCTCGAACTCGAGCGACGCAAGATCCGCGACCGCATTGCCGAGTTGAAGGAGCAACTGGAGGCGATCCGGCGGGATAGCGACCATCGTCGCGACGCACGCCGCGATCAACCTCGGGTCGCGCTGGTCGGGTACACAAACGCCGGCAAGTCGTCGCTTATGCAAGCCCTCACGGATGGCGAGGTCCTGGTCGCCGACAAGCTCTTCGCGACGCTCGATACGACGGTGCGCGCTCTGCAGCCGGAGACCAAACCGCGCATACTCGTCTCTGATACAGTGGGATTTATCAAGAAACTGCCGCACGACCTCGTGGTGTCGTTTCGATCCACGCTTGCAGAGGCGCTGGAAGCATCCCTTCTGCTATTCGTGGTCGACGCATCCGATCCGACGTACGAATCCCAGCTTGAGGTGACCCACAACGTACTGCGCGAGATCGGCGCGGAGATCGTTCCTTCGCGCCTCCTCCTCAACAAGATCGATCGCGTTAGCGAGGCGGACCGCACCACGCTCCGCGCAAAGCACCCCGACGCGATCCTGCTCTCCGCAAGGTCACCGGCGGACCTGGCGGCGCTGCGTGAGACGATCACCACATTCTTCGAAGTTGCGATGGTGGAGGAGGAGTTCGTGGTGCCCTATGCGAAACAGGGGATGCTCAGCGACGTGTATCAGCATGCGCACGTGCTGTCCGAAACCTACGACGCCACGGGCCGGATCATAAAGGTGCGCGGCTTCCCCGGTGTAATCGCGCGCCTACGAAGAACCCTTTCCTTGTCCTGAGCCCAACCTGAAACAGATGAATTCGATCGACGCCGAATGCCTGCAGCGCGAGGCGGGTATCTAAGCCCTGCCCGACGATTCACGTGTCAAGCCTCGCCGGCCGCGCGCCACAAGCAGGAGATGGGTGGCCCGATCCATGAACTCCAGGATCGCGTCATACGTCCTCTCAAGCCGATCGAGTTCATCGGCGACATGACTATCATGCGCCGACGACACTGGATTCCACCGAGCGTCCGGCATGAATCGATTGTGGAACAGGTCGAGGCCCCGCAGATCTTCGACGTCGAAATGCCGAGCGAAGTGGCTTCGCAATTCGACTGCAGTAAAAAGGTGAAAGCCGAATACCATATGTCGACCGTCGCCAAGGTAGATTTCACACCGGTCCTTGAGGTGATCATGTTTCAAGCGGCGGACGTTCTCTGCAGATTCCACGAAGGCCGTTGGAGTGCTGCCAACCGGACGCACAGTGGTCACGAAATGCCTCGACGTAACGCATGCGATCTCTGCCGAGACATCCGTCAGCCTTTCAACAGGCAGATGGCTGAGAGCGCTATACAGGCATAGGGTGATATCGACCGAGGAATCGGGCTCCGGCAACCGGTCCATAAGGTCTGCGACGTCGAACGTGAGATCCACGCCGGGAAGGCTGGAGAGATTTCCAGCCGCCAGTCGGGCCCGCTGGATCTGTGCCTGCGCAATGTCAAATCCACGCGCGGTAATGCCGCTGAACCCAAGCGCGTGCGCGCGTGTGATCAGTCGCCGCAGCCACGTACCGGGCCCACAGCCCGCATCGAGAAACCTGACGGATTTCGCCCCGGAGGCCCGCAGGTCAGCCAGTTTTGCGTCGAGTACGGCCCAGACCCGTCGATCCGCATAGGCATGTGCTCCGTCAAAGGAAAACGGCTGCGCAGGATCACCGTCGGCATAAGAAACGTAATCGTCACCGGCCTGATTGTAGATGTCGGCGACGTCATCTGACGCGTCGTCACCGATTGCCGAGACAGAACGCTCGATTCTGAGCGAACCCGTCAGGCCTGACGCCCATGTCCGTGAAGGAATTGAATCCTGATCAGCCATCATGAAGTGCTTCGATCGCATACGATTTCCGCATGCTGGCAACGCGCAGTCACTCGGATGCTCTCCGGTTGACAAAGTACGGCGATAGCCTTCATCGCAAATCGGGCTCGCGTCATTCCGATCGGCAGACATTTTGGGCTCGTTCGCCACGGCTACCTGGGATACGGCAGTTGCCTGGATCATGCGTCCGGGTTGATAGGAAATCGAGAGCAATTGCCGCTGCGATTCATAAGCGCGACATATCGAACCGCACCAGTTTCGCAACAGAAACGACCTGATCGAAACGCAACGAACACGAACGAAGCCAGACGGAAAAGGCGAAAATCAAATGTCATGGCGGGGTTAAAATGAGAACTGACGTCGCCCGGAAAGTAGACCGCCATGACCGGCCAAAGTGCCGAAATCGCCGAGAGGACGAACAAGCGCGATTAAACTCAAACGAAAACGCAGCAAGATCAACGAAGCTGATCGCTATCCTGCCGCTAATAACGGTCTGGTTGCAGGTTCGAGTCCTGCTGGGCCCACTAAGAATATCAATATCTTGCTTGCTCTCCGCTGCCCTCAGCGCGACGAGCGCACCAGAAACCGCACCAGATACATCCACTGTTCGTTCACGCGCGAGTTCGCGAAGGCGTCGAGCAAGCTCCTATGCCGGCGAGAGGATACGGCAGTGCATCCACGATCCTCGCCTTTCCGGCCGACGGAAGCGATCTCTGCATTTGGTGATGATGTCGGCTATCTCCGGTAAAGCGGAAGTCAGCGACAACGTTAGTCACGTCCGCTAAGGGCCGATATTGTTGCAAAAGTCGATTTTCGCCGATGACCAAAATTCTGCGGGCCGTGGGCGCGACTTTCGCATACAAGATGCGAGGGACCTCACGGCCTCACGCAAAATTCACAGGCGACTTCGGCAACGCGATTGAGGTCATACGAATCAGCGATCGCTCGCTGCTTAGTGTTTTCGCGAAAAATCTTGAGCCCTGCAACTTTCGACTTTTGCAACACAATCGGCCAAGAGGCGACATGGCGGACGGATCGTCAGGTGCGCGGCCCGACTGCCCCGAACGCTACTCGCTCAAAATCGATGCCAGACGTACTCTCTCCAAATGAGAAGCCCTCCAGCTTATGAATGTGGCCATCCCGAAGCCAGAGCAGAAATCCCATCCCATGCTCAAGCCCGACAACAGTCGCTCCGACATCGCCCAATGGCGAGGCAACCTCTTTGATTGGCGAACGATGTGAGACGTCGAGCGTGGTATAGAACCCGGCTCCCGTGTTCTCGCGGGCAGTGACGCGCACTTTCCCCTGCTGATCAGCTAGCGCATCGGCGGCTTCAGGTATCTGAAGCGCAATAGCGTCGAGCACTGCCTGCTCTAGCGAGGACAAAACTTCCATGGGTCGCAATTTGTGGAGGCGAGCACGCACCGTGGTGCCACTGCGATCAAAGTCGATTTGGGGGTGCTCGGCGAAGGTTTCTTCCGCTCGGGAGATGGCTCCAGCCTTGTCCGCCGCGTGAAGGACTGCCACGTGGAGCTTTTCGCCGTCGCGCTCCCAGACGACTTCGTACATCTTCATGCCGGCCTGAAATTTGAAAACCATAAGGCCCTCTCACAGGCAGACTGTATCACGACCGATAGTCAATCACACCAACGTCACGTAGTCTGCTCAGGGTCACACCCGGAAGAACTCGGCCTGAGCATATCAAGTCTGCTTCACCCCCAAGGAGCGGACATCTAGCGGACATGCTGGGTCGACCGCTTGGGCCATAACCAGAAGTTCCAGCTGTCCGCCTCGGACATTCTCTAATTGCGATGGGAGGCTGCAAAGCTGTGACAAACGGTAAGTCGCGGCACATTCTAGTCGCCTACCGCCATCCGGCTCACCCACAAATGGCGGGACGCAATTTGGCCCGATAGAGGATACCTAATATCGTCTGGCGGTAGCCATGCGCGTGATGAGGGATGCAATGCGCCAGTCCTGGACGCCCGACCGCCGCTTGTTTATCAAAACCGCTAGTCGTTTCCTTGGCGCGACGGCCGCGGCCGGAGGTCTGCTGTCGCTTGGCCCATCGATGTCGGGGGCGCGTTCGCAGCCTGAAGCGACACAGCCGGAGCCGCTCATCCAGCCGCCGGAGATGCATAGCGTCAATGGCGTGCTCGACGCGACGATTACGGCGGCGCCCGGATCGGTGCAACTCGGCGGTCGCGCGTTTGCCGGACTGCTTTACAATGGCGCCTATGTGCCGCCGATGCTACGAGCGCGCTTGGGAGATATGCTGCGGATCACGTTCCGCAACAATCTGACCTCCGGGCTCGATCGTCCTGGCTACGTGGGTCCTATTTGTACCGGCGCCGGCACAGCGTCGAACCTGCACTTTCACGGTATGAGCGTGTCGCCACAGGGCAACAGCGATAACGTGTTCGTTCACATTCAACCCGGCGATACGTTCCAATACCAAGTGCGCATCCCCGCGTCGGGCAAGCAAGGTCCAGGCTTGTTCTGGTACCACCCCCATGCGCACGGCTTCGTCAATGATCAGATCCTTGGCGGTATGTCAGGTGCTCTGGTCGTCGATGGCATTGATCAACTTTTCCCGCTGCTGCGCGGCTTGCCTGAACGCTTTTTTCTGATCAAGCACGTCAAGTTTGACGACGAAAGCGAAATGGTTTCGATCAATGGTCAGATCAATCCCGCCGTCGCCATGCGCCCAGGCGAAATGCAATTTTGGCGCATCGCGCACATAGGAGCGTCGGATTTCTACAAATTGCGTATTGAGGGCATGCCGCTATACGTCGTGGCGACCGATGGGCACGCGTTGTCGCAGCCACGCAAGATGACCGAATTTTTCATTGGCCCCGGCGAGCGGATTGACGCCATTGCGATCGGTCCGCCGGCAGGGGAGTACCCGATGCGAACCATTTCTTTTCAGAACGAAGCCTGGCGGCCGCCGGAACCGGTGAGGCAATTGGCAGTCATCCATTCCAGCGGTTCGTCGCAGAGTGCGGCGATCGAGGATGATATCTTGCGCCAGCAGGTCACTGGGCCGCAATGGATAAACGACGTTCGCGCCGCGGCGATTGCACGGCGCCGCACGCTATCTTATTCGCGAACCGCCGACCGTAAGGTATTCATGATTGACAGCCGCGTCGTCGACGAGGCGCGCACCGACCAAACCGTCAAGCTCGGCGATACGGAAGAATGGACGGTGATCAACACGGATCAGCAGTATCACAGCTTCCACATTCACCAGACACCGTTCCTGGTGACGGAAGTAGGCGGCGTTTCCTGGCGCGATGATAGTCTGCGCGACACTTTTTCAGTACCGCCGGCAACGGACCAGGGGCCCGGCGCGCTCAAGGTCCTCATTCCGTTCACCGATCCAGTGATCGTCGGTCGATTTGTGTACCATTGTCATGCAGTCGATCACGAAGACAAGGGCATGATGGGCATCATCGAAGTCATCGCTTGAACGCACCTGCACGCGCCGCGATAGGTCGCCGCGTAAAACGCATCAGCGACTAGCCGGCCCGACCGACATAAGCAAATTTCCGGGATCGGATCAAACGTCCGTGAGCTTGAATTCGTCGACTGACATCTCCGCCGTCCAGAAATCTCCGGCTTGCCAATAAGCTCGGATTGTCCTCGCGGCGGGTAAGTGAGACCGCGGAGCAGCAAACCTAGCTTGGCGTGATTCGTCCGCACGTCCGCTCGGGGTCAAAAGCTGACAGTGTCCGATCAAAAGACGGCTGTCTCCTGTCGCTCGATAAGCAGACATGTAGCTTAGCTTCCAGACCTTATCTCGCTATCGCTCAGGCGCATCAGAGGGGTGCGTCTCGAGCGTTGTGGTAGAAAGAACTTCCCGAACTGGATACTTGCCCAGGGTGAAGCCCATTGCGACGACGTATCGCCGCTTTGGGTTTATGGTGCGCTCGGAGGGCGTTCGTATTTGCTGTGATTTCAACGGGCTACAGCGGAGGAAACGAGTTTAGGTGCATTTCCCGCTCAAAAGAGCCTTTGGTCTAAAGGATCTCGGTTGATCATGACCTGGGAGGCATGAATTGGAGTTTGCCTCTCGCCTAACCTTACTCCGACCTTCTCTCCTGGGCCTCCGCATAGCGGAATCAAAATCAGTTTGATTATCTAACGATTTTAAGGCGCGTTTGGAAAAAATGGCCCAAACGGCCTCTAGCAATTCCAATAGCTTGGCGGTCGTTTCCAAATAAGGAAGCGGCCTTCACAGGGAGGATCAGTCCAAAAACCTGAGGCAGCAGATTCTCCCTTTGTTGGAATGACGGTGAGCAGTGGCGGCAGAAGCTACAAGTGCCGACTTTCCAAACAGAAGGAGCGGGCAAACCGGCGACTAGACAACTAGCTCTTTGATTCGCGGACTAATCGACCTTGGCCGGCAGGCCGCACGTTGATCTCTGCGAGCTCGCGACGCTCGGCGTCCGACAACTGCCAATCCTCGCACTGACTGCAAAGCTGCCGGAAGACGTCATATAACTTGCTTCGAGCGACCTCGACGATTTCGGTGTCGTCGAATTCGCAAGAGTTCAGGAAGATTGGCAAGGCAAAACTGGTCTGACCGCTTTCGAATTGAAACGTCAAACGGATGTCCTCGCCTCGTTCGTTCGGCGAAATCATCTCGATGCGTGCGACCATTATCTTGAATTTGCCCATTGCCTCACCTCGCCGGGTCGACTTTGATCGATCTTTCCGTATGAAATATCACTTACCAGAGGCCACCCAGACGTCGCGGTCTTCATGACGTCATGTCGCCGCCTCGGCTTGAGTTCGATCGAGCTCAGCACCGTTGCAACCGCGATCATCACCAGAATGCCAGCGAGGCTGAGCGCGATCTGCATCGCAAGCTTATTGGAGATGATGAGCAACGCGATGTGGCTGGCAAGCGCCAGCAGAACGCCGCGCTTTCGATCTCTACTGTCATCCGCCGCATCTAAGCGCTCGGCGCGCAGGTACCGTTCAGCACTGCGTGCTTCGATTACCGCCCGCGTACCGCCGACGTCAATCAAGCTTGCATGAACGGTGCGCCCCTTTTGCTCGAATTGCTATCCTTTTCTTGGGCTTGTCGAGTCATTCATCTCGGCGTCCGAAGCTAGGACGGACAGCTTATCTTACCATCCCGCAGCGAATCCCGTGGATCGCCAGAACAGAAGCTCGGCGTGCGAACCAGCGCCGAGCCGCGATTGCTGTGTTTCTGTATGCCAGCACCATTGATCAGGCCGCGCCTGAGGGACTTCTCGTTCTGGTCGGACGCTCTTCGCCGCAAATTGCGGCCGAGGCCATCGCTCGCAACTACGATGCGGTCGAAGATAGTAGTGAATTGTTTCTGATTGCGGTCCGCTGCAGCGGCCCTTCTGCCAGGCGGGACGGAGACACACGGCAAAGCTTATCCGCGCACTTCTTTGGCAATCTTATTTATGCCTGGGGCTCGTTATTCAGCCCTTCGATCCCCATATCCAAGTCCATCCGGTCAACCATCGAGATTGGCCGGAGTGCGCGGAGACTTCCAACGAAAGGGCTCTGCACATGTTCAAATCTCAGCAGCATCGCGCAAGAGCGACCGCGTCCGGCGAACTCGTCAAGGGTTCGACCATCGCTGAGAAAAACCGTAAATTCAAGAACTGGAGGGCCGGCTTTGTCTTATTGACGGAGCACAGGCGCAAAAATGAAGTCGGTCGCAACAAGCTGCCTTTAACAGAGGACACGCCTGGCGATGCGAGATCGGGCGCTGCCGCTCTGTCGCGGTGGGAGAACGAGGGAGGCTCAGTCCGCAACCAAGCGCCGATGTGCGTAAACGCGGAAAAGCAGGAGGACTCATGATGTCACTTACCCAATTTAGCGTCGATGACGGCCCCCATAGCATGGATGGGCTACGGCTTGTTGCCCGGGATGGAACTGAACGCGTCGAGGCGTTCGTGGGCCGCAAAGTGATGGACGTCTGGGCCGAATCTGCCGAGCACCATGGCGGGCGGCAAAGTCTGTTCCGCGATCAATACAATGCGCTTGGCAAGCTGAATCTTGCGGCGATCCAACGGATTGTGAGCGCGAAATACCAGCGGGGAGCCGCCTTCAACCGGCAACATCCCTTTGTCGAGGTTCTGTTCTCGGACATTACGGAAAGCGGCGAGGCGCTAGATCTAAGTGAGCTCGTGCGAGAGGTCTTGCCGCCGGCATTTCATAGGCTGACTTGAGATCTGCACCACGAGATTGCGGCGAGAAAGAACGTTTGGCCCGGCCATCGGCCATGCGCACGGTTGGCCGCGCAGTGGTCAGTCCTTCCGGTCTATCTCGGGCTTGTCGTGCAGAACCGCGTTCAGAAGCGAGCTATGAACCTCGATCTTTCCATTGTAGCTGATGAAGCCGAGCTTGCGAAACTTGTTCATGAAGAAGCTAACCCGTGATCGGGTCGCACCGATCATTTCGGCCAGCGTTTCCTGGCTGATATTGACGCCAATGGGCTGCGAGCTGGCTTCCTTGCCGAAATTTGCCAGCAGAAGCAACAGGCGCGCCAAGCGTTTCTCGCTCGAATTGAAGAGTTGGTCGATCAGGTCTTCTTCAATCCGGCTATTGCGCGCGAGCAAATACGCCATGAACAATTGAGAGAACTTCGGCTTGCCTTCGAGCGCTGCAATCATCGCCGTCTTCGATATTCTCGTGATGACACAGGACTCCATTGCCGTAGTAGTGGCAATACGCAATGGATGACCATTGAGGCAGCCCTCGCCAAAGAATTGTCCCGGCTCTAAAATCCCGACGACGGCTTCCTTACCTTGGTCCGAAACGACCGTGAGCTTGATCTTTCCCTCTTGAATGTAGAATACCGCGTCCGCGACATCTCCCTGCGCGAACACGTTCCGACCTTTGCCAAATTTCGCAATCGATTTTCCGGCCCCGACCTTGGCAAGGAAGGCTCTGGGATCAAACAAGTCCTTCGCCGCTTTCACCAAGGCCGTACTCTCGTTCGCTGGGCCGTCAACACACTGTCATACTACCATATTTTGAAAGGATGTTCATCTGTTGGAAGCCGCGTGGCGTGCGGCAAATTGGAACTGAAATGACAAGAGAGGAAGCGTTCGGCTCGACGTGGGCTTCACGGATTTCGGCCTCATCGAGTTCTTCGTTCAAAGTCGATACGACGAACTTCGAGGCTTGACCATCTAGCGACGACTGTCTGGTCAGCTTTGCAAGAGCCCCCTCGTCTATGCGCAGATTTCCGCGGAACTTGCCTGACTATCCACGCAGCTCCGCAGCTTTCTGGCTACCAAGCGATTCGGCACAGGCTTTTGCAACGGCTGAGTTTGGCTCAGCGCTTCCCGGCATCGTGGCCCAACCGCCTTTTTCGACGAACTTGCTCTGGTCCCATGCATAGGTAGCCTTCTTCATTTCGACCAAGTTCGCCGACGCATCAGCGGCTTGTCGAAACTTCTCAACGCAGATGGGTGTGAGAGCTGCAACGACAGCCGTCGCAGCACTATTCTTCGCGAGCGTCTCGGCGGTCCCACCCGTCACCCAGCCGCCCCAGCTGAACCCCACGATTGTCAGAGCAATTGCTCCGGCCACGGCTCCCCACAGTGCCGGCCGCACGGCAGCTTTTGTCTCCCTGGAGATTTCCATGATTTTCACCTTGCGTTAGAGGCATGTTGAGCTTCACCCGTTAAGGAGGCTAGACACGTCGAGCGATCGGCGTCTGTACCAAATTGCTCACTCAATCGCGTACGGACACTCTCGGGATGGCCTGATGCGCCGTTCGCTGCGGTGGTGTGCGCCTGTGCCCTACGGCGAGTATCTGCCCCGCGATGCTGCTGGAAATAAAGGGCCTTCGTGAAATTCTCTGCCTTTCGCAGTTGAGCGCGGGCGGCCGCCAATAGTCGGTTCAGGTGTTCCTTTTTGAACAGACGGCGACGTCTCTCCCCGATTTATTCCGTGCATTGCCTGACTTGGAATATATTGCCGATCAGCCCGGCCCTCACGGCCGGGCTTTTCGCTTGGGAGGCCGTCCGGTGCCGATCAGCGACCTGACACCGGTGCCTCGGCAAGCGAGAGACGCCTCCTAAGAAGAGTACGCCCGACTGCAGGTCGACTCATTTGTGCGCCATGCGGCCATGAGCGGGTTTTCTTTGCGTTGCCCGGTTTGCTCCCGGTTGCTAAGAACAAGCGCCTCTTAGCGAGCGCGGGCTTTCACCCGAGGCTTGGGGCCTTTTTTGCACCCGCTTTGGTTCCAGGAGCGCCCTAATTTCCGGTTCTGCGGGTCCAAGGAAACGGCCTCAGTGTGGATGGCATCTGAGGCCGCTTGAAACCTTCCGCCGGGCATTGGGCAAAATGTCGACCGATCGGCCGGCCTTGCTTTCGGAGATAAATCACCGATTGCTGAGGACCAAGAACTCCCAAGATCAATCGTTCCGTCCAAATTTGAATCGAGTGTCCTGATCGGGACAGGACTGAATATTCGAAAGGCTCAGGGCTCCCGCCTCCGCCAGACGTTATGAAATGAAAGAGGCCGCCAACGGGGGCGGCCTAGTACTCGTCCTTGTCGCTGTGATGAAGGTTGAAAGCTCGATCGTACCTGTCGCGGGCTTCGGTACCAACGCTGTATCGGCCGGGCCACCATGAATGTGGTGGACTATAGTTGTCGTTCTCAGCGTCTTCTTTAGCTTTTTCACCCAGTTTCTCAGGCGTCCAAAACGACATTGATTTATCTTTGCCCACACCTTGTCCTCCAAGTGGGACGATAATCCTGATAAAGCTAATTGGGTTCCTAGCCAATTCAAGTTAGGAGGCTTGACCTTAAGATTGGCCGTTCTCTCGGTAGGAGTACGAAGAAGACACCGGGCTCAAATACGGAGACCACCCCAAATTGAGGCGGGCTGACTTTTGCGCCTCTCTGATCTCTTGGAGGGCCGCCTGATTAGCAATCATCTTCCAGCTGCGGATGAGACGGCGTGACTCTTCGCCGAGTGGTGTAACCTAATCCGACTTTTCCCAAGCGAGGGGCGCTCATAGCGAACAGATGGCGGATGTTTCGTAAGAAGGTCTCGGGACATGCCGCTCACGCGAGGGATTTCGGCACTACGACTATGACCGGATGGCTTTCGGAGGAGGCATGCGCGATCGGCTCCGCTGCCATCACGGCCTGGATAGTCGACTGAAAGGCATCCATCACCACATTGCTGGTGCGTACCTTTTTCGGTATGCTCACGAGCGGCCTTGGAGAGGGGACAACGGCCGTCCGAACGGTGAGCAAGTCAACCGCCTCGCAGCTTTGTCTTTGAAGCGTGGCAAGTCAGTTGATTTTGGTGGCTATTGGCAGCGGCACTCGAAAGACGTTCATGCCTAAGCAAAAGCTTCACACCCACGAAGAAGTCTTTAAAGATCATGTCTCCGGTCAGTATGACGAAACCATATTTCGTTTCAGGGTGCCGGGTGGCTGGATTTATACGCACACTATTATCCGGTTTGGTTCGGTCGATAAAAACTATGTAGCAGATACGTTCGTTCCTGACTCTACAGTGGACATGGATCTTCCATTTCATCCCACGGATGATCCGCGACGCGATCTATGACTTGGTCGCGCGCAACCGCTGTTGTAGGTTCGGCCGTCGTGACGCTTATCCTGCCGAAATTCGGATCATTCGTGGGCATCGTGAAACGCTCCGAAACTGCGGGATGGCGCCTGGCGCCGGCCGGCATGACGAAGGAAGCAGCGTTACTGCAATTCAACTCAGTCCCATACGCAGGCGAGCACACGGCGATCACCCGAACGAGGGCAATCTGATCGGCTATTCCTATTGCAAGCTCGGCGACTCCAACTTCTCGCACGTCTGGTACGAGCGCGCGCTGAAAGCCGATCCGAACCATGTACTGACGTGGCAGTATTACGGCCTGTGGCAAATTGAGCAGGGCAACCGCGATCAGGCGCAAGACAATGCAGAAAGGCCAGGCATCGCTGCCGGGCCTTTCTCTTGCTTTTTAGCGCTGCAGGTTGGACTTAGAAATCCATACCGCCCATGCCTCCCATGCCGCCGCCACCCGCAGGCGCGCCGCCGCCGGCGTTCCTCTTCGGCACCTCGGCCACCATGGCTTCGGTGGTGATCAGGAGAGCCGCAACCGAAGCCGCGTTCTGGATCGCCACACGAACCACCTTGGTCGGGTCGATGATGCCTTTGGCGACCAGATTGCCGTACTCACCCGTCTGTGAGTCGAAGCCGTAGGCGTACTGTTCCTTTTCCAGGATCTTGCCGACGATCACCGAGCCGTCTTCACCGGCGTTGATCGCGATCTGGCGGGCCGGCGCGGACAGCGCCTTGCGCACGATCTCGACGCCGGTCTTCTGGTCGTCGTTCTTGGTGCGCAGCCCCTTGAGATGCTCGGAGGCACGGAGCAGGGCGACGCCGCCGCCCGGGACGATGCCTTCCTCGACCGCCGCGCGGGTCGCATGCATCGCGTCATCAACGCGATCCTTGCGCTCCTTCACCTCGACCTCGGTCGCGCCGCCGACGCGGATCACCGCGACGCCGCCTGCGAGCTTGGCGAGACGCTCCTGGAGTTTCTCACGGTCGTAGTCCGAGGTGGTCTCCTCGATCTGCGCCTTGATCTGGGCCACGCGCGCCTCGATGTCGGCCTTCTTACCGGCGCCGTTGACGATCGTTGTGTTCTCCTTGTCGATCATCACCTTCTTGGCGCGACCGAGCATGTTGAGCGTGACGTTCTCGAGCTTGATGCCGAGATCTTCCGAGATCGCCTGGCCGCCGGCCAGGATCGCGATGTCCTGCAGCATGGCCTTGCGGCGATCGCCGAAGCCCGGAGCTTTGACGGCCGCGACCTTCAGGCCGCCGCGCAGACGGTTGACGACGAGGGTGGCGAGCGCCTCGCCTTCCACGTCTTCGGCGATGATAACGAGCGGCTTGCCGCTCTGTACGACTGCTTCCAGGAGCGGCAGCAGTTCGTTCAGGCTGGAGAGCTTTTTCTCGTAGATCAGGATATAGGCGTCGTCCATTTCAACGCGCATCTTGTCGGCGTTGGTGACGAAGTAGGGCGAGATGTAGCCGCGGTCGAACTGCATGCCTTCGACGACTTCGAGCTCGGTCTCGAGCGATTTGGCTTCTTCAACCGTAATGACACCCTCGTTGCCGACCTTCTTCATAGCGTCGGAGAGGAACTTGCCAATCTCCGCATCGCCGTTGGCCGAGATGGTGCCGACCTGGGCGATCTCCTCGTTCGAGGTGACCTTCTTGGAGTTCTTGACGAGGTCGGCGACGACGGCGTCCACTGCCAAGTCGATGCCGCGCTTGAGGTCCATCGGGTTCATGCCGGCGGCAACCGCCTTGGCGCCTTCCTTCACGATCGCAGCCGCGAGCACGGTGGCGGTGGTGGTGCCATCGCCGGCCGCGTCAGCTGACTTGGAGGCGACTTTGCGCACCATCTGTGCGCCCATGTTCTCGAACTTCTCTTCGAGCTCGATCTCCTTGGCGACGGTGACGCCATCCTTGGTGATGCGGGGAGCGCCGAACGACTTGTCGAGCACAACGTTGCGGCCCTTCGGACCGAGCGTCACCTTTACCGCGTTGTTGAGAATTTCGACGCCGCGCAACATGCGGTCGCGGGCATCGACGCCGAATTTGACTTCTTTGGCTGACATGGCGATCTCCGTTTTCAACTGGTCAGATCCCAAAGGCCGCGCAACTGGCGAGCTCTTGAGGGATGAGATTTGAATTGCGGGCCTCATCCTTCGAGAACCCGGCTACGCCGAATCCTCAGGGTAAGGAAAACCGGCTGGCGCTTACGCGGCCTTCTTCTTGGCGGCCGGCAGATCAGTGAGAACGCCCATGATGTCGCTTTCCTTCATGATCAGCAGGTCGACGCCGTCGATCTTGACTTCAGTGCCGGACCACTTGCCGAACAGCACGCGGTCGCCGACCTTCAGGTCAATCGGGATCAGCTTGCCGGCTTCGTCGCGGCCACCGGGGCCGACGGCGATGACTTCGCCCTGGGAGGGCTTCTCCTTGGCCGTGTCCGGAATGATGATGCCACCGGCTGTCTTGTCTTCGGCCTCTAAGCGCTTGACCACGACGCGGTCATGGAGTGGACGGAATTTCATGCAACCCTCCCTGGCTTGTGTGATTATTTCTGGATTGGCAGTCGTAACGAACCACGTGCCGTAAACGGAGTCTTCCGCGTCCATTAAGACGTGAGTCTTCGTTTCAAAAATTAGCGGCGACCAGATCGTAAGAACCCCTGCTGCCACGGACGTACACGCTGGCAGCGGCGGCACATATCACATCACGATTGGAATCGAATGCGTTCAGGAAACCCGATTCATTGGGGTGAGCGTCGGGTTGAAGTCGCCTCAGCGCGTCTTCCTCTATGAAAAACGATGCCTCTAGCGCGCTATCGTATCCCCAAAAACGCACGGCATGGCGCGTTCGGTCATATGAACGACTATAGTTTGGAAACTCGATCATGGTTGGGTCCGATCAAGTTTGCGCAACGGCAAGAGATGCTGAAAGCGATCTGGGTGCGCTAGGACGTAAATGGCTACTCTGGAATCGGATTACAACCTGCCCACGACAATTAAACTAGCGACCAGCCTCGTGATTCCGCGGAGCGTCACCATATCCCTCATATCACCGCGGGTCCTCCTGGCTGTTATCGGTGACTGAGAGTGTTGCGCTCCCGCCGTTTTGAAGGGCGGTCCCAAATGTCGAATATCGATAGATTCAGTGTTCGTGAGTGGCTCGTACCTCCGGTATTGCTGCCGATCTTTTTCGCGCTGTTGATCGTCGTTGCAATAGTTATTCAGTGGTAGTCGCCCTCGGCGGACTCGCGCCATCGGCTCAAGCAAACAGCTAGTTGGCTCCGATGAAATGACTAACGAGCTGAATGTAGGGCGGTGGCATTTGGTGCGATCCTTTCACAAGGTACGACCGTCACGCGTACTGCGCTCAATCCATCAGGTGGTCAGCTTGTCCTCAGGGGACCTGAGCGATCGTTGTGCGAAAATCGCGAGCACCGTCCGATTACTGATTTCGAGCTTCTGGAAGACGTTGAATATTGGCGAACGAAAATAGCGACGTCTCTTCAACGGACGGCGGAATCCGCCCTTTCCAAATGGAGCAACGGTGACTGCGAATTGGTGAGCAATATCAATTGGCTGGGGCGGGAGGGATCGAACCTCCGAATGGCGGAATCAAAATCCGCCTGATTATTCAACGATTTCAAAGCGCATTTGGAAAAACGGCTCAAAACGCCCTCTAACAATTTCAATAGGTTGGGAGTCGTTTCCAAATGGAGAAGCGAACCTCGCAGGCCGGATCAGCTTCGAAAGTGACGGAGTTGAGGGGCTGCGCGTGCCGATTGGAGTTGATTATGTAGGACTTCCGATAGAGCCGCTGATTAAGAGTCGGCCCCGGGTTGAGAACAATCAATGGCTTACTGGTCGCACCACTGAGCTCAGACAATCGCTAAACATGTCGAACACCAGATCGGCGTTGACGGGCGAGACGCCGCCGACCAAGACCACCAACATAGTGGGTGTCGACATTGCCCTCGGCGGCGGGCGAAGCTCATCCCGCCGACGACCGGTGATGCCCTCTTGCGAGGCGGAGGCGTGCCGGCTCTGGGAGCTGAAGCAGAGAAGCAGTCCGTGAGCCTCCACCGGTGATCTGGGCTTTGACGATGCATGGATCGCGAAATGCCTCGACCACGCCGCGAGCAAAAAATCGGAGCAGATCGTGCCAACCGTTACCGGCAAGGTCTACAATCACAGCAAGCGGATGAAGGAGAAGCGCGCGGTGCTGGATGGCGTGGCAGCGGATCTGCGGCGAATCATAAAGGAGCCGCAAGAACGCGTCCGCCAGGAGCCGTCGGGGCCGAACGTTATGTCGATGGCGAAGCAGGCCGTTGCGAAGAAGAGAACGCCAGGGATCTCGATTGGAAGATCCGCCGGATGATGAACAAGTAGGCCATCGCGCGCGTCGAGAGAGACACTTTCATCTGTGGCATGCGTCAACACGCCTGTCTTTCCCGACCGCATTCGCTGCATTCTTCGAGGAATGCCCGCCCCCGTCCTCGATGATCAAGGTTGGCGCGCCAAGCCCTGCAAAATGGCGTATGCTCGCAAACCGGTAGAATTATAGCCTAACGAAAAATGCCCCTCGGAACAAATGCAACGCAGCGTCCTACGTTGGGAGGACGTCGCGATGCAATTGTGCATCGCAACCAGAGGGGAAGTTGTTATGAAGCGACGTTCATTGCTCTTGGCATTGTGTTCTTCCGCTTTCATCTCTGCGCCGGCACTGGCCGATGAGGTCAAGCAGGAGGCCGACAAAATAGCCGTCGCCTACACCGACTGCGTCGCCAAGAAAGACGCGGCCTGTGTCGCTGCGCTCTATACAAAGGACGGGGTCCAGATCAACCCGGGCGGTGTGTTTTCCGATCTCAAGACCGTATACGAAAACAACTTCAAGAACGGCACCGATCATATTGAGATCAGAGTCGGCAACATGTCGGTCATCAACAACGATCTGGTCGTTGCCAACGGCGAGACCGACATCTTCGGCAAGGATCCTAAGAGTGGTGACGCCACTAAGGTTACGGTGTTCTGGGGTTCCATCAACATCCGTGAAGGCGGCGCTTTAAAAATCCGCCAGTTGACCGTCGGCATGAAGCCGCCCCAGCTAAGGAAGCCAGCGCCGAGAAGAAGTAGGACGTCATAATGTCATAAGTGACCTCGCGCCCATCCTCTTTTGAGGGTGGGCGTTTGATCTTGTTGCACGGCGTTAGGATCGGCGGGATTGTCGTCCTCGGGCACCAACATAGCACTCAACTTGATGTCGTGCCCGATACAGTACCTGAAGCGCGTCTTGAAACTGCGATTCTCCAACCACCGGCACGCCCCGGCGCGAGCCGCTGGTCCACTCCAAGCCAAACAGCTTTCTGAAGAACTCCACCCTCCCTCCCATACCTGTGAATAACCGGGACAAGCTCCCCGACTTCGGATCGCGGCCCCGCTTTGTGCCATCGTTTTTGCCTCTGATTCGGCCGGAGATTCTAGATGCTTGGACGACGAGAAACCCTTTTGCTGCTGCAAACCGAGCGAGATCCAGCAACCGCGATTGAGTTGCAGGTGCTGGTTCAAAGCGCGTGTTCTTTTCTGAACGCGGTCTCGGAGGACCTGAAAATCACCCAAAGGGGCGATCGGCTCGGCGGATGAGAAATCGCGTTCCCACGCTCTCTGCGGAATGATGACACGACACGCGTCAGTCGCGGAGTCTCGCCTATCCTGGAAACTTCTCCGGGTTAGTTGGAAATCGACGGGCACTCGATCTCACCTTTTGGTCACGCCGATATGTTCGCCTGAGGAGCGGCGCACCATTCGGCATAAGACGTATCCTTCGCTATTGGCCGATTGAGGTCCGGCGATCCATCCCTCCACAAAAGGCCGGTCCCGTCACCGAGTACAGCGCGAAGATCGTCCATCCAGCGTCAACGGATGTTTCACGCTGATTTCCGCCGCGCGCCTCTGGCCGGCTTCTTCGCGGACACCTCCTTGGCGGCTGACTTGTTGCCTACGATCGGCATCAGCATCTCCTTCTGACCTGCGGCCGCCTTCTTTGCGAGCCGCTCGTCCCTGAGATTCATTGGTTATCGGCCGCGGCGCCAACAGAATCCGAACCCGAGCCTCTTGACTCTTGTGAACAACGCGGGAACAAATTTGAATGAACGCGACCTCAAAGCGAGGCCAGCCGGCTTTCGGTGATCTGGACGTCGCCGTCGACCAGGCGATCACGGCCTGCCGCGGCGACGCCTGGGAAGCCGTGAAGGTGCCGATCGTGGCAACGACTTCATTGAGGCCCAGTGCGGTGAGAGCCGGAGCCAGCTGTCGAAGGGCTGCGCCCCGGTGGACGGTTCGGGGGTGCGCGGACAGAAGGGTGAGCCAAATGACTGACGTAACCTACTACGTCGCTCTACCGTTCGTTTTGTCCGACGACGGCGTGGCCGCCGGCGAGGCGACCGAGTGCCTTAGCGCCAACGCTGCGGTCATGCGGGCCGAGGCGCTGTCGCGCAAGCCTGGTCACGCTGGTGCCGTGGCGTTCTCGCGCACCGGCGATCCGTCGAGCGGCGACTTCAGCGACGCCAGGCTGATTCGGAGGTTCGGCGACGTTCCCGACGACCTGAGCGCGCTGTGAGACCCGCGAAACTCGAATGGGTGCGCAGCGAGATCTCGCGGATGCGTGGAGGCATCCGCGCCCAGGAGCGGGAGATCCGGATGCTTCAGAGGGCCGGCCTCGCGACCGCCTCCGCCGAGCTGCTGCTTGTTCGGATGCGGGCAAAGGTCGACGACCTCTGCCGCGAACGGGCGGCATTGCTCGTTCCTGACAATGGCTGAGGCACGAGAAACTCGCACGTGAAACGGAATGATCTGACCGCCACGATCCGTGCGGCGCTCGATTCCGTACGAGAGCCTGAACGCGCGCCCGCCATGCAAGCTTACATGAAGTCCGAGATGCCGTATCTGGGCGTCAGGTACAGTCCCCTGCGACTGGCGCTGTCGCCGATATTCGCTGAACTTGAGTACTCAAACTCGCAGGAATGGCGGACCGACGTCTTGATGATTTGGCACGCCGCCGAATTTCGCGAAGAACGTTACGCGGCCATCGAATTGTGCTCGGCTCGCGCCGCCCGCCAGTTTCAGCGTTGCCGCGATCGCCTTGAGCTTTATGAAGAGCTCATCGTCAACGGAGCGTGGTGGGACTACGTCGATCCCGTGGCCGGCGCCCTCTTTTGGCCGCTCTTGCGCGACGATCGGAAGGAGATGACTAGTGCGATGCGAGGATGGTCCAGGAGCGCCGATATTTGGAATCGCTTTTGATAGGTTCGCTGGGGCACGAAACTGCACCAACTGCGCGAAGTTCACGGGATCGTCCATCTCTCGTCCTCATGCAATCTGCATGCGGTTGTAAGTACGAGAGTAGGAAGCGATCCGTCATGTTAAGGCTGCGGAGGTTGCGCGTTAGCCGGACGCTGCGGATTTTGATGGCCGCCGGCGGGACACGGGTGCAAAGGAGCCAGAACTCAAGGCCCAGCGTCCCGGAGGGGCGAGTGGGTAGGGAGCTAAAGTTACCTCTCACCTCGGCCGGGCAGCAGAGGCAAACCCAATTCGCGAGCTCGTCGCCTAACGGATGCGATGTGACGTCCAATCTCTCGCGCCATCGCTGGCACTCTTTCCTTACGTTGCGCGAGTTCGATCAGCAGCTTGGTCTCTTCTTCGGTCCATTTGCGGGGTTTTGCGGGCACCATTGCCGTTCCTGCTCCACGAATCGAAAGCGGCATTAGTCTGTGACTGCGATTCTGGCCCGATGAAGGCGATCACGTTCGCCGTCGTCGGGCCTGCACCTTGGTACAATGATGGTCTCCGGCCAGTCGCCCTGTGGCTCACCGGGCATATTCGACGCGCATTAGGAACGTCTAAGCCGGCGGTTAACCCTGTTGGCAAACACCCCATACGTGGTAGCGAGCCGCCGCCATGTTGCCTCATTGGATCGATGAGTTTCACCGGCACTATTTTAAGGTGGAGAAGCATCATGCTGAGAATGGTGTTGTTGGCTCTCCTCATCCTATTGGGTGCTGGATTTCTGGTGTCGATGGAACTCAGAAATCCGGCGCGAAGTACAGTAGCTGTCGTCCAGCCCCCTGCCCAAACGACCGTAGGCATTTCCGATTCACATGGTGCGTTGGCGAAAGCTGATCGACTAGAAACTGCCGCTGCGAGCAACGAAACTCCAGCTCAGCCCTCTCTAGTCGAGGAACGCATTTCTCCGTCGGCAGGCATGGGGATCGAGTCTTCGGAACCCCCCAAGGTTATCGACCACCATCGGCACCATCCCAGATCAAAGAAGGTTGCCGCTGCCCTTCCTAAGTCGAAGTCAAAGGAAGCCGAAAACAAGCGAACTACCATTTCCGAGCGTCCAAAGGCTGCTGGCGACACCGAGCCCTGTCGGCTAATCGCGTTTGGTGGTTTGCGTAAGGCTTTGAACTCAATCGACTGCGAGATCTGAATAGGAAGCTGGACCATGCGCCCTTGAAGTGGATACCGCCGCCCTCAGCTGCACACGGTCCGACCAACGGACCAGCAAAGGCCGCCGACAGAGCCAGCACCAGCCGGCCATTGCCCTTGGCGTAGCGCGCAACGTTCTGCTACCTGTCAATCGGTTAGCAAATTTTGGACGCCGATCCCCCGGCTTAGGGGGGCAATATTGCAGGCCGAATGACAGCGTTGCCCCGCAAGGCGCACGGGCCGCCGCTAAGCGCCCGTGAGATGTCGGCTTTGATCGCTGAAGCGCTGGATGCGATCAGCGTCCGCGAACCCGCTCAGTATCGCGCGATAGACGCAAGTCGTCGGATGTAAATGCCGCTGGACTGATGTCCGTTTCTCCCCCAACAGCGGCGCTAAAGCGGACATCGCCGGAGGTCTGGGTTGGGCCATGAGGAGACATGCACCGCCCTATTCAATCACCTCGTGGGCCCGCGCGAGCAGGGTCGGCGGAATATGGAGATTGAGTGCCCTGGCGGTTTTGAGGTTGATGATCAGCTCAAATTTGGTCGGCTGCGAAACCGGCATCTCCGCCGGCTTTCCTCCCTTCAATATCTTGTCGACGTAGCTTGCCATTGCTCGGGTCTGCTCCGCCGCATCCTGCGTGTACGCCATGAGCCCACCCGCCGCCGGCAATCCCCGTACTATGGAGAATGACGCAAGTTTGTTTTTCAGCGCCAACTCAATGCTGGTAGCGCGCAAAAGAGTGGGCTGAATGATCACAGCATCGGCCGCGCCATTCCGCATTTCAGCGAAAGCGGTCTCGAATTCATCGTCGGGATGGCGCATCAATGGCTGCGTCGCGACACCGATACTGCCCGCGACTTTGTCAATCTCCGCGAGGAAGGATTTGGTGAATGGGTCAGCCGCATTGGCAAGGATCGCCACCCGATGCGCCGACGGAATCGTATCGCGAATCAGTTCGACGCATTTGCCTCCGAGCTGAGCCCCGAAACTATCCACTCCGGTTACGTTGCCGCCCGGCCGGGACAGGCTGGCGACGAGACCAGTGCCGACCGGATCGCCTGAGGTCATCACGATCGGTATTTCGGCTGTGGCACGTTTTGCAGCCGTAGCCGCTGGCGTCTGCCAGGCGACGATAATGTCAACCTTTAGCCTCACGAGGTCGGCGGCCGCGTCGGCAAGCACAGCTGCATTGCCTCCCCCCGAACGGATTTGCAGCTGGATGTCCCGATTCTCGCGATGGCCGAGTTCCCGAAGTCCGTCGCGCAGTTCTTTCAGGAATGACTCGGGATTCGGATTGCCGAGGACGAGTACGCCAATGTGGCGCGTGACCGGCTGCGCTGTAGCCGCGATTGGCCAAATGGCCCCTCCGGTTACAAGACCTAAAAAATGTCGGCGCCTCATGATGGCCCCCGCTTCCGTGGTGAAACGAGCAACGCCGCAAAAGCCGCTATGAACTCTCGCCGCTTCATTCGATCCTCACGGCAGCTTGAGGACGGCGGCACGCACTGTATCACGTCTCGATCATGGTCGCTGCATTGAGCTCACCGTGCGCGTCTCCGCGCGATGTCGCAGTTGGGTCAAAATGTGAAGAACTCAAAGTGAGCAAAGTCAGTCCGCTCTACCCCACCAAGCGGACCTCAATGAAAGGTGTCGCCACTTCGCTGATGGGCCATATCCGGACCAATACCCGTGCCGTTTCGAAGGATGAAAATTCACTGGCTTTCGGCTATTTTGCGTTGAGCCGCAGTTCTGTGGCGGCGATCTCGAAACGAGGTTCGCTATGACCTCTAGGTCCTCGATCAGATGGCTCGGTGCGCCGCTCGTCACTTTTTTTCTGACCATCTGGCCGTTAGTTTCGTCGGTACATGCTGTTGAGGACGCTGGAAAGGTTGGCGTCGTGTCCTTTGGCCTGTTCGGGGATCAAAGCGTGTTTAGATCCGAGGCGACCGGTGCAGCTCAGGTCGTAGCTGGCCGTTTTCGGACTGGCCCGATCAATGTGGGGTACAATTCCAAGAAGGGCGGAAATGCAACGATCGAAGCGCTGACCAGGTCGTTGCAGGCGGCAGCCAACCGCTTGGATGCTGAGAAAGACGTTCTCTTTTTGATTCTCACCTCGCATGGCTCTCCAGACGGCCTCGCAATCAAGGCGGGGCGGCACACAGAGACGCTCACGCCATCTCGTCTCAGCAACATGCTCGCGAAGACAGGTGTGCGACACAAGGTGGTTGTCATCTCGGCTTGTTATTCCGGGGTCTTTATCCCGCGTCTGGCGAATCCCGATGTGCTGGTCATCACCGCGGCCGATGCCAACCATCCGTCGTTCGGCTGTCAGGACAAGGCCAAGTGGACCTATTTCGGCGACGCCTTTTTCAACGTCGCGCTCCGGAAAGCCGTTAGTCTGAAGGATGCGTTTCTGGATGCGCGCTCACTCGTCCGGAAGCGAGAATTGCGGGAACACTTCGAACCGTCGAATCCCCTCATGGCAGGGGGCGCAGACGTGCTGCCGTTGCTCGTCGGACGCCCTTGAACAACCGGCCGCGAGCGCAGAGGCTATTGCTCGCGGGCACATCGCCGTTTCCAGTCCACCCCGATAAGCAGACTGTTTAGCGGCCCGCTTAGACTTCGCATTCGGGCCAGGGCCTGACATACAGGTCCATGCTGCTGCATGTGCGCAGATGGCTCAACCAAAAGTGGTTATGTCTCGATCTCGCTCATGAAGATGAATGGAGCTCGATGAGATGTTTCGCATTTTATGGCACAGGTAACCCTTGCGCGCCGGTTTCGCCGAGCGCACTCTTGCGGAGCGTTTTCACAAGAACTGCGGAGGGTGCGACCATGCCACGGGTCAAGCAAGCTTCGAAGCAGAAACGCACAGCCAAAGCCACCACCGTGAAGGCGCTAGGTGCCGCCGGACTGGGTCTTTCGCTGGCGGGTAGTGCATCCGCATCCACGATCCCCGCTGCCGGTATCCCGCAATCCAATACCTCGCCAAATCAGCGCTTCTTTCTTGGCGAAGAGGAAATGGCCGACGTCAGTCTGGCCACGTTCCATCTTTTCGATAGAGAAAACTTTGGCAGCGGCGTGCAGCTAGCGCGCGGGTGCGGTGGTTGCGGGTGCGGCCATGGTGGCGGCGGGTGCGGCGGCGGCCGAGGTTGCGGTGGTGGTGGGTTTGTTGGCGGCCGAGGTTGCGGTGGCGGCGGGTTTGTTGGATGCCGAGGTTGCGGTGGTGGCGGGTTTGTTGGCGTCCGTGGTTGCGGTGGTGGTGGGTTTGTTGGCGTTCGTGGTTGCGGTGGCTTCCGTGGTTGCGGTGGCTTCCGTGGCTGCGGGGGCTTCCGTGGCTGCGGTTGCGGCGGCTGCGGGTTCAGCATCGGGTTCTATGACGACATCGGGTTCGATGACTGGGGGTATGGTGGCTGGGGGTTCGGTGGTTGCGCGGGTTGCTGCGGATCCTGGGGAGCGTGCCGCTTGTGCTAAGTCCCACCAAGGACTCTACTAAGCTGCGATCAGCCTCTCGCTGGTTGCGAGTTTAAGGTCGCCTTCGGGTCGCACGCGGAAGAACTCAGGTTGAGTATGTCGAGTCTGCTTCACCCCCAGAGAACAGACGTCTAGCGGACATGCCGTCAGCGCATTGCCTCGCATTGACGTGGTGGAGGGTACGCTGGCGAAGGCGTTCGGCTGTCTGGGCGAGTATATTGCTGCAAGCGCCAACATCATCGATGCGGTGCGGTCGTACGCGCCGGGATTCATTTTCACCACCGCGCTGCCGCAGGCGGTGTGCGCCGGGGCCACTGCAGCAATCCGACACCTCAAGCGTCTCGCAGGCCGAACGGCTTCAGGAGATAGTCATCCGCACCGAGCTCGAGGCCGACGATCCGGTCGATTTCATCGGGATGATGCCCGGTGATGATAATGACCGGAATATCCGAATCCGAACGAATGTCCCTCAGGATAGCGGACAAGGCCGGATCGCGATTGATGTCGGCTTCCGGCTTCTGGCCCAGGGCGGACATCAGGACGAGGTTTCCATACTGGTAACCTGCTATCTAACTAGAGTTTTTTGATCTCGCCCCGTCGGTATTTTTGGTCCCGAGACGTGCCGAAGCGGTCTTAAGATGTCCGTCACAGGAGTGGACCGGAAAAGTACGGCCGGCGGCCAAATCGACGGATTGACCCGAAGCGGGCCTTGAGTGGCGTCCGGGCACACTTTTCAGGTGCATCGCTGCAGCGGGTGGTTGAGTGTTCATAGCGAGCGGCGAAGAAGATGCTCACCGCATGCGTCGCCGCCAACCGCTCGGGGTCTCGCCGGTCAGCTTCCTGAATGCCGCAGCGAAGGCGGTCTGCGAGGACGCACCTTAGCGCAAATCGGTGAGCAGTAGTTTCGTTGACTCGGTGAGAACTTCTCCATGCGCGTCCCGTGGAACACGGGCAAGATTGTTCGCGCGAGGCCGAAATCACGAGCTAACGCGAACATCCGTGTCTCTGTCTTCTATGGCTGCCTCAATCCAAGCATGACGCTAAGTCCAGTTCACAACCGCGCCGGGAGAGAAGGTCAGTATCCGGTACCATCATGCTTCACCTCACGGACCAGACATTATGACGCCTGCAAAGAGCCGAAGCCGTGTCGGTGACCTGGATGTGGCGACAAGGCGTAACCGGGGTTTGGCCGGCCAAACCTCGCCCCGCCCATCGGCGGCGTGCTGGTTGATCGAGACGGGCGTCTCCGTGAACAGCATCACACTCAGCGCCAGCAAGACATGCTATAATTGGCTTGCCGGTCCGGCGTAGATCACGCGCCGTAGGAACTATGAACCTGCTCGGGTGAACCTCAACGTTGCGCCGGCATTCTCGATCACGGCGGCGGCTTGACCACATCGCAAGTACACAACGGGGAGTGAAGAAGCGACGGGAAGCCAATGAGCAACGACGTACATACGTGGTTGCGAGCGCTCGGCCTTGAGCAATATTCCGATGCCTTCGCCGCCAGCGACATCGACCTGAGGGTGCTCCCGCATCTCACCGAAGCGGATCTTCGCGAGCTGGGCCTGTCCCTCGGACACCGCAAGATCCTGATGGCTGCGGTGGCGGAGTCCTTCGGGACAGCCTCGCGGCCAACACGCATTATTGCTACCGGTGCCAAGCATCAGCTTGTCCAGCATATCGCTTCCTCGGAGCGACCACCAGAGCGACGCCTCCTGAGCGTCCTATTCTGCGATTTGGTTGGGTCCACCGAATTATCTCGGCGGCTCGATCCCGAGGACCTCCGGGAGGTACTCCGTAGTTACCAAGATCGGGTCGCCGAGACTGTGATCCGCTATGGAGGCTACGTCGCCCGCTACATGGGCGATGGTATCATGGCGTATTTCGGGTGGCCACGTGCCTACGAGGATCAGGGCGAGCGTGCAGTTCGAGCCGGGCTCGAGGCTTTGGCTGCCGTGCAAGTGCTAAGATCCAGAGATACCGAACTCCAGGCGCGTGTTGGCATTGCCACGGGACAAGTCGTTGTAGGGGACCTCATCGCCGGCTCTGTTCGAGAGGAGGCCGCGGTCGCGGGCGAGACGCCTAATCTTGCAGCCAGGCTCCAAGCGATTGCTCAACCCAATCAACTCATTATCGCGGAGTCGACCAGGCGATTGATCGGCGACGCTTTCGTTGTCGAGAATCTCGGCGAGATAGCCCTCAAAGGATTCGGGACCGGCACAAGTGTGCATCTCGTCAAGTCGGAGCGCGAGGTCGAGAGCCGCTTCCACGCAGCTCATGCAAGAGAATTGTCACCATTCGTTGGTCGCGTACATGAACTCACGCTCCTCGTTGAAAGATGGAAACTCGCGTGCGGGGCGAAGGGACAGGCGATCCTGCTGTCGGGGACGCCGGAATCGGCAAGTCGCGGCTCGTCCAAATCTTTACTGAAACACTCGGTTCAGCACCTCACGAGGTCATCCGTCTTCGGTGCTCACCATACCATAGCAACAGTGCGCTGTTTCCAATCGTTCAGAGCCTGTCGCGAACGGCTGCCTTTCGGCCTGAAGATCAAAACGAACAGCGCCTCATCAAGCTCGAGCGCATGCTTGCCGATCTGGGCTTCGACACTAGCACCGTGGGGCCCGTCTATGCTGAACTCCTTTCACTTGACTACCATGATCGCTATGGCGAGCTCGAACTCCCGCCACAGCAAAGGAAGAGCCTCATCTTGCAGACCCTGGTCGAGCACTTCGTGCACCGGGCCGGACGCGTCACCCGGCTACTAATTGTTGAGGATGCCCACTGGATCGATCCAACCACGACCGAGTTACTCGACGCCCTTTTGGCGCCGATCAATCGAGCACCTGTCATGTTGCTCGTGACGCACAGGCCGAGTTGGAAATTTGAATGGCCCAGCGCGTACGGTCATGTGCTGCCGCTCTCTATCGGCGCGCTCGCCCAGCCGCTCGACGCTGCGATAAGAAGGGAACGCTTTGTCACGACAGTTCTCCTAACTAGTTGAAGCGCACATAAGGCGCTGCTCCGCGCCGAATTGATCAGCCGGCGCGTGACAATAGAAACGGACCTGGCAACGAGTAGGCCGATAGTACACGGCGACTCCGTGCAACTTCAGCAGGTCCTTCTCAATCTCATCATCAATTCCATGGATGCGATGGTCTCGACGCCCGTCAGCCAAAGGCGCGTCCGGGTCCGTACCAGGGACGCTCCAAACGGTGCCGTCGAACTGTTGGTGAGCGACAGCGGATGCGGCGTCAGCAATGTCGATGGCAAGCAACTGTTTACGCCGTTCTACACGACCAAGGACCATGGCCTTGGCCTCGGCCTGACGATCTGTTCCAGTATCATCCGGAAGCACAGCGGCACGATCAATCTGCAGAACAATGAAGCTGGCGGCGCAACGGCAAAGATCACCCTGCCCGCTCGGCCAATGCTCATGGCAGCTCAATGACGGACCGAGAATTTACAATCTTTCTGGTCGATGACGACGAGAGCGTGTTGAAGGCTATCGCCCGGCTGCTGCGGGTGCGAGGGTATCGTGTTCAATCGTTCACTTCGCCGAGCGCATTCCTCTCGAATCATGACGCCTCGATCCCCGGTTGCGCCATCCCGGACGTCGCGATGCCAGACCTTGACGGTCTCGCACTGCAACAAGCGCTGAGTGCGAGCGGCTCCTGCCGCCCGGTTATTTTCCTCACCGGCAGAGGCGACATCCCGACCACCGTGCGGGCCATGCGGGCCGGCGCGATCGATTTCTTGACCAAGCCGGTGAACGATGCTGACCTGTTGACGGCCGTTGCACAGGCCGAGCGGAGAGATGGCGAAATTCGCGCTGCCGAGGCGGGCCGGAGCTCGCTCAACACCAGGCTTGCCATGCTCACGCCACGCGAGCGCGAAGTGATGCAGCATGTCGTCGCCGGCCGTCTCAACAAGCAGATCGCGAGCGATCTGGGGACCGTCGAGAAAACCGTCAAGGTTCATCGCGGCCGGGTCATGGCCAAGCTTGGAGTCCGCTCCGTCGCAGACCTCGTGCGCTTCGCAGAGAGGGCCGGAATTACCGGCGGCGAGGCGTGAGGATGGGCTGTTGGCCCTAGGGCCAACTCGACAACGCCCCGTTGCAGCGCCGATAGTCATCGCATGGCACAACCTCCCCCGGTGGATAGCTATCGTCGACGACGATCCGTCGGTGCTCAAGGCACTGTCGCGATTGCTGCGGACACGAGCCATCGACACCAGGACGTATGAGTCCGCCAGGGACTTCCTCAACGCGCTGCCGGAAGAGCCGACCGGCTCGTGGCCCGAATGCTTGATCCTCGACCTCCAGATGCCCGAGATGAACGGCCTCGAACTTCAACGCCACCTGAACCGGTCGGGAATTCAGATCCCGACCATCGTCATCACCGCGCATTCGGAGGACGACATGCGCGAACTCTGCATGACCGCAGGTGCCGATGCCTATCTCCTCAAGCCTCTCGAGGATCTCTCGCTGATCGCTGCGATCAATGACATCCGGTCCAGGGGCGCGCGATCATAGCGGATCATCGCTGCGCTGCGTGGTCCGCACGACCTGAAAAATCACCGCGGGAACTTTCGCGTCACCCGAAAGCATCACTCTCCTCGCGAGTTGCGAGGCCGCCCGGCACTGCCACAATGATGGCAAGCTGTGTCGAGAGAGTGAACCGCGTGATTTGCTCCTTCAAATTGTAGCAATCTTTACGTGTTCGCAGCGCCAGAATAGCGCGTCCCATTCTTTCGATTTGTCGTCGTTGAACGTCACTTGAAGGAGGTGCGCGGTGAACCGTGTCTTCAACTCAATTGGACTCACGATACTGGCGATGACGTCGTGGGTCGGCGCGAGCGACACGGCGTTCGCTCAATCCTGCACTGTTGCCGGGGACTCGACGGTTACTCTCACCAGCGGAACCTGCGCGATCGACCCGAATACGTCGCTGACCGGAACGCCTGCCGTTCACGCCAGCACCAGCGCCCAGATCACCACCAACAACGTCAATATCAATCCCTTCAACGGCGGCAGTATCGGCGGCCTCGCCGACACGAACGGCACGTTCATGTGGCGGGCAGCTTTTTTGAGGGAGAGCTGTGCTGACGGAGCCGGAAAGTTCAAAAAAACTATCAGCTGCTCGTGACGCCATAATCGAACTCAAGTCGCGGATCGGAAGGTCGGTACTCGGCCAGGATCATCTGGTCGAGAGCATGTTGATTGCGCTGATCGCAAACGGAAACCTCCTGATCGAAAGCCTTCCGGGACTCGCCAAAACGCGCGCGGTGAAGACCTTGGCAAAGCATCTCGCGGCGGATCTGCCGCGTGTACAGGTCCCTTGCTGTTGCTCAGAATAGCTGAGATCTCCGCCTTCGAGAGGTGTCGCGCAAAAGCCCGGGCGACCTTTAGTTGCCGCGAACCGATGTTAGCAACACGGGGCCGGTTCTGCCGGTTTGTTCGGCACGGGCGACGGCGACTTGCGCGAGGTCACAGTCGGCAGCGACGGGAAAACAGGTCGGGAGCCGTGCGCGCCAGTTAGCGGCGGGCAAGAACGGTCCCGACTTCCTGCCGAAGACCGCGACTCTGAATGGAAACAGGCACTATGCGCGAACATCTCCGACCCGAACTATCCAGTTCTGGTTCTGCAGGCGGTACCTAGCGGTGACGGGCAAAACAGATTGTCCGTTCTGCTCGCTCTAATATCCTATTCTACGACTGGCACGTGCACGCCCTGTACCATCGGATCTGCGCGCTGTATCGAATGGGCGTGGAGATACAGAAGCAAGGAAAAGCTGAACAGCAATCTGGCCGTACGAAGTCTGGTCACAAAAAACGTCGCACGAGACCCGCTTCGTTCTCGGCGGACCTGCTCGTAATCTATTGAAGAAGAAGGCCTTTTATATGGTGGGCGCACCAGGGCTCGAACCTGGGACCCGCTGATTAAGAGTTCAGTACTATCCCTTCGCCACAGTTTCTAGATGTACGCCGAGCTACGATGAGTATTGGAGAAGCCCTTTGTTTGCAGGTGTTTCTCGCATAGCTTCGCGCTCCGTCGAACTCAAACCTTCCAACTGCTCAATCCGCCAACACCGTTTGAAAACCGTTTTGGCGGACCTGGATTCCCGTCATGACCGATATTCGAATTTCTCTTACCGACAAGGCAATCGCTCAACTACCCGCTCCGAAGGAAGGCTGGTATCTGGCGCGCGACACCGAATTGAAGGGGTTCTTTGTCGTCATTGGCAAGCGAAAGAGGACTTTCACCGTTCAGGCCGACCTTAGACAGGGAGGCAAACGAGCTTCATCCATCAGGGTTTCCATTGGTGATGCTAGTGAGATGTCAACCCGAGCTGCACGCGCCACGGCCAAAGAGTACTTGGCCCAGATTAGCCGCGGACGGCACCCAAAGAACGACAAACAAGCCGACGAAGCGCACCCCGCTCCGGCGATGGCAATTGGCGGGACGGTCGCGAGCGTCACCCTCAGGCAGGCCTGGGAGCGGTATCTCGAGGCTCATCTGATACGGAAGAACCGCAGCGAAAAGACCATTGAAGGGTACCGCGATCACGTCGATCGAATTTTTGCAGACTGGCTCGACACTACCCTCCATGAGCTCGCAACCGATCCGGCTCGAGTAGCCAAGAAGCACGACCACGTCACAAAGGAAAATGGGCCCTACATGGCTAATGGCAGCATGCGTACGTTACGGGCCATCTACAATCATGCTCGGAAGACGAACAGGTCGTTGCCGTCAGATAATCCAGCCGATGCGGTCGATTGGAATGAGGAGGAGCGCCGCAACACCGGGATGGGGTCGGCCGATCTGAAGGGTTGGTTCGCTCAGCTCGCCGGTCACGATAACCCAGTGCGTAGGGAGTTCCACCTCTTCACTCTCCTCTGCGGTTCTCGGCCCACTGCGCTCCAGGAAGCCAAGCCAGAGCACATCGATTTTCGGCGCCGCACGCTGCATATCCCCAAACCGAAGGGCGGCAAGAAGAAAGCCTTCGATATTCCGTTGTCGCGTCAGATGATCCTTTGTCTTGTCCGCGCAATCCGTTTCGGCAGACAGATGTATCCTCTGCAGGCACAAGAGTGGGTATTTCCGGCCGACAGCGCGTCGGGGCATTTGGCGGAGACAAAGGAAGATCGGGAAATGCTATCCAAATGGGGCAACGACCTCCGCCAAACCTTCCGCACGATTGCCACGGCAGCAGGTGTCTCGGACATCGACGCCAAACTCCTGATGAACCATGCCATTCCCGGCGTAAACGCGGGCTATATTACTCGGCACAAGCTCCTCGAGGATCATCTGCGCAGCCAGCAGCAGGCGATTAGCAGCGCCGCATTTGCTGCGCTGGGTGCGTCGGTGGCCCAGAACGGTTCGTTGCAGGATTGGCTCGGAAGGGGTAGCGGCCGATGTGCATCTCGGCCGCTTTCTTCCGACGAAATACGAGCTGGAGCCCGGCCGGTCCCTCAAATTGAACAAGGATCAATCTTAAGGTCCGCGAGTTGAAAGACACTCGCGGTTCCCCCTATCTTCAACGCGATTCCCAAGTGAGTGCACCGTCGATCTGGACAATCTTTGCCCCTCAGACGACGGAGCAGCTATCTCGTATGCTACGCGCGACGGCGTAGTTAGCACGGTCTTGACCTTAAACGCCTCTAGCCGCGTCGCTACTTGTGCCCCTCGGAGTCCAGGACGAGGCCCGGCATGAGCTTCATGCCAGGCCTCGTGCCCTGTACGACTTGGGCGGCAAGCCGTCCTCTAGGCACTAAAGATTTACGACGCCCCCAACGCTTGTCTTGCGTTTCCTCGGGCTCTCCATTCGGCAGGACAGCTTCGATTGTGCGCTTGAGCGTATCTGGCGTACAAGGTTTGACTAACACTGGCATTCCGTCAAATCCATCGGGCAGGCCTCTGCTGCCATAACCACTTAGGAAAAAGAAGGGCACCCCCGATCCCTTACTACTTCGGCAACTGGCTGCACGTTGGTGCCTTGCAAATTGATGTCGAGAATCGCGAGATCGTAGCGCTCAGTTTCGGCAAGAGATCGCGCTTGATTTACACTTCCAGCCTCAGCGATGACCTTGTGCCCCAGTTCCGCGATCATCTCGACAAGCATCATCCGAATGAGCGCCTCATCTTCGACCAGGAATATGGATGCTTGCGTCATCGGTTTTGCCTCAAGCCCTGTTTGAACCGACTGCCAAAAGCCCGTTGAGCAGATGGGAGACCGCGGTTGTTAGCTGCGCGGGCGCGAACGGCTTGTGAAGCATTATGCTGTTGTAAACGCCTTGTGCTGGCCATTCGTGGGCTGCCACGCCCGACATGTAGACCACGGGAAAATTGGGATCGACATCGCGTGCCGCCCGCGCGACCTCCCAGCCGTTGAACCTTCCCAACAGATTGATGTCAGTAACGAGGGCGCGGTATGCAATGAGCCGGCCCTTCAACAGTGTCACCGCCTCTTCGCCGGTCTTGGCGATGGCAGCCTCGAAGCCTCCCTCTCTCAACGCATCCTCGACAATGCCTTGGATCGCATCATCGTCTTCGATGACCAGAACTATCGGTTGCATTTCCGCCAAAGGGTTCCCCGGGAGCACACGTACACTGGACGTTACAAAGTGCACACAAGCTAAAAGTTCCTGAGCTGTCGGGAATATTCGGCAGAAATTCGAGACAACGGTCCTAGTCGCGGTCGGAGGATTTCTTGGCCTTGGCCTTTTGGCGGAGGAAGCTGACCTCAAGCTCTTCGCCGTTTACTCGAGCTGACAGCGCCGATAGGCAAGTCCGGTGGAGGAAAGCAGAAGAAAGAACTCATTCAGGGTCAAGCCCTCAATCGAGGCTTCTACCTGAAGTTTTGCGCCGAACTCCGAAACATCCTTAAGCATGCACGCGCGACGCCAAGTGCCATCGATGGCCATCATATGCGCGGGCAACGGATGCTCAAAGGTGACCCGTCGGCCTTCTTGTTCTTTTTCTATAGGCATTGGGTAAACCGAACCGATCCCATCGTTGTATCCCCAACGGACTAAGAGGACGTAACCAAGGTCGGGAAAAGTTAGCAAAACAGCCCGGACTCAAACGGCTGAAGGCGGCGGAACACATGCCCTCCCGTCGCTAACGAGGATGCGCCCGTAATGTCACGCGCAGACCAATATCGAGTCTCTCGTACGTCAATTGCCCATCGAGCTGCTGGGTCAGCAGCAGGACGATCCGGGATCCCAACCCGCCAGGATCAGCTTCACCGCGAAGGCCGACGCCATTGTCGCAGATTGATAGTTCGATGCCGTCACTTGTCGAGAGCGTGACTGCGACTTGCCCAGGCTTGTCGCCTGGAAAGGCATATTTCAGCGCATTCGTGACGAGCTCGTTCGTGATGATGCCCACGGCGAGCGCCTGCTGGCTTGGCAGATACACCTCTTCGCAGACCACCTGGAATGCGATGGGTCCGGCTGAAGCCAAGGAGTCGAAGACCTTCTCGACGACGTTATTCAGGAAATAGCGCATGTTAACGAGACGCGAATCCTGCTTGAGCGAGAGATGGTCGTACACTTCCGCCATGACGTGCAGCCGACGCGCTGTGGCTTCGAGGGCTGCTGCGACTTCCGGCCCTCCGTTCCTGGCTTCCAGCCGGATCATGGCGCTCAGGACGGCCAGGTTATTCTTCGTTCGGTGCGCCAACTCCTGCAGTAGAACGGCTTTGGTCTTGTCCGCCTGCATGACCCGCTTCAGCTCGGCGCGCTGGAATTCGGCGACCGTCGCCGCGCCGGCGGCGGTGATCGCGAAGAGCGCGTTGGGCGCAAGATAGTCAAGGCCTGTCGCGCCCGCATAGCTCATGTACGCGACCACGCCGATTGCGATGGCGGCGGCGAAGATCCCGGAGCCGCGGTCGAAGATCAGACCCGATAGAAACACACCCGGTAACAGCACGAAGTATCCGGCGGACCCGGTTTGCATCTGCAGCGCCATTTCCAGCACGGCGCAGACCACCATGATGCAGGTGGAGATGCAGTACCTGAGGAATGCCGGTATCCGGTGCTCTAGCACTAGCGGGTAGAGCCTGTTCATCCAACAACCACCTCGGACTTGCTGCTCATCATCGCAATCGATGCTCGTCCAGCGCCCGCGCGAGATACGGCGCCGTGCGGCTCGACTTGCGCCGCGCGATCTCTGCCGGTGGCCCCGCTGCGACGACCTGCCCGCCCTCATCGCCGGCGCCCGGCCCAATGTCGATCACCCAATCGCTCGCGGCCACGACGCTCATGTCGTGCTCCACGACGATCACGGTGCTTCCCGCCTCCACCAATCCGTTCAACTGTATAATCAGCTTCTCGACATCCGAGGGATGCAGGCCCGTGGTCGGCTCATCGAGGACATAGATGCTGCCCGCCCGCTGGGTGCGCTGAAGCTCAGTGGCAAGCTTGACCCGCTGCGCCTCACCGCCGGACAGCTCCGTTGCCGGCTGACCGAGGCGGATGTATCCAAGCCCGACCTGCCGGATCACATCGAGCGACCTCGCAATGTAGCTGTCGTCGGCGAAGAACGCGTGCGCCTCATCGACGGTCATTCCGAGCACGTCGGCAATGGATTTGCCGTCGAGCTTGATCTGGAGCGTCTCCTTGTTGTAGCGCGCGCCCTGGCACTCCGGGCATGGCGCATAGACGCTCGGCAGGAACAGCAGTTCGACGCAGACAAAACCTTCTCCCTGGCAATTCGGGCAGCGGCCCTTCGGCAGGTTGAAGGAGAACCGCCCGGCACCGAACCGCCGCCGGCGCGCCTCTTTCGTCTGCGCGAATAGCTTTCGCACGTCGTCGAAAAGATCGGTGTACGTCGCCAGATTGGAGCGAGGCGTCCGTCCGATCGGCTTCTGGTCCACGACCACCAGCCGCTTCAGGCGATCGAGCCCTTCGGTGATCTTGCCGCTCGAGGTCTCGACCGGCGCGCGTTCAAGGACGTCTTCGCCGTCTTTGTCGGACGCATGCGATTGTCCAAAATGCGCGCCCAGCGCCTCGACGAGGAACTGGCTGACCAGGCTGGACTTGCCCGAGCCGGATACGCCGGTGACCGTCGTCAGCACACCCAGCGGGAATGCGACGTCGATCCCCCTGAGATTGTTGCGCGTGACACCGCGCAGCTTGAGCCAAGCCTGCGGCGAGCGCTGCTTTTGCTGTGGCGGAACGGCCTGACCGAACAGGTATTTCGCAGTGCGCGATCTCGCGACGGACTTCAGCCCGTCGATGCGACCGTTGTAGAGGATTTCGCCGCCATGCCGGCCTGCGTCCGGTCCGACGTCGACGATCCAATCGGCATGGCGCATGACATCAAGCTCGTGCTCGACGACGAAGAGGGAGTTGCCGGCCGCCTTCAGCCTGTCGAGCGCGCGGAGCAGCGCCTCGGTGTCGGATGGATGGAGCCCGGCGGACGGTTCGTCGAGCACATAGACCACGCCGAACAGATTAGAGCGCACTTGCGTCGCCAGACGCAGACGCTGGAGCTCGCCCGGGGACAAGGTGGGCGTGCTCCGCTCAAGCGTGAGATAGCCGAGGCCGAGGTCGAGCAGCACAAAAAGTCGCGCGCTCAAGTCCTGCGCGATCCGCTGTACGACGATGGCTTTCTCCGGGTGAGCCTCCTTCCGGCCGGCCTTGCCCCCGCAATAAGGCCGCATCAGCGCGGCCAGTTGCTTCAACGGAACACGCGCCATGTCGGCGATATCCATCCCGGCAAACTTGACAGACAGCGCCTCCGGCTTGAGCCGCTTGCCGTGGCAGGCGGAGCACTCAGTGCTCAGCATGTATTGCGAAACGCGCTTCTTCATCATCGCGCTGGTCGTGTTGGCGAACGTCTCCATAACGTAGCGCCGGGCGCCGGTGAAAGTGCCCTGATAGCTCGGCTCTTCCTTGCGACGCAGCGCCCGCTGGACCTCCTTGAGATCGTAGCCGGCATAGACCGGGACCGTGGGCTGCTCGTCCGTGAACAGGATCCAGTTGCGGTCCTTCTTGGGAAGCTCGCGCCAAGGCGTGTCGACGTCGTAGCCGAGCGTCGTTAGGATATCGCGCAGGTTCTGACCGTGCCAGGCTGTCGGCCAGGCCGCGACGGCGCGCTCGCGGATGGTGAGCGTGTCGTCGGGCACCATCGAGCCTTCGGTCACGTCGTAGACGCGGCCGAGGCCATGACACCTGGGACAGGCTCCCTCCGCCGAATTGGGGGAGAAGGACTCGGCGTACAACAGCGGCTGCGACTTTGGATAGTCGCCGGCGCGCGAATAGAGCATCCGAAACAGGTTTGACAGCGTCGTGACGCTGCCGACGCTGGATCGCGTGGTCGGCGATCCCCGCTGCTGCTGGAGCGCCACCGCCGGCGGCAGGCCCTCGACCTCATCGACCTCTGGCACGGCCATCTGGTGGAACAGGCGCCGGGCGTAGGGCGAAACGGATTCCAGATATCGCCGCTGCGCCTCCGCATACAGCGTCCCGAAGGCCAGCGATGATTTTCCCGAGCCGGAGACGCCGGTGAACACCACCAGCGCATCGCGCGGGATGTCGACGTCCACGTTCTTCAGATTGTGCTCGCGCGCACCGCGCACCCTGACAAATCCGGGAGACGATCGCCCGGCGCCCTGCTCCAGCTTGTAAACCTTGTCGTCCATTCGCTCGCCGCCATTGTCGTTAGGACAGGTAACGGACCTGAAATCCGAATGATCCAACCGGCCTGGCGCTTGGAACCATTATCAAGCGCGCCGGTTCGTTCGAACAATGGCCCGGTAAGAGGCGCATTGTGTTATTCTCATGCTGGATCGACAAGGCCGCGAGCCGCCCCCGCGTGCGGATCGCTCGATGGGTTGCTCATGGCCTTTCTCGCAATGCCGCTGGCGGCGCAGGCAGCCCTTTCCAGTTCGAGGCTCGGACGAGTTCCCCTTACGCCTTGCGTCAATGCGCAATTGCCTAACTCGCCGTATTACAGATTCTGGGCAGCGTGACGCGCGCGGCTCATGTTACGGGACTTTTCGATCCCGGCAACCAAAGCATGATCATTCGTGAAGACGTCGGACGCCACAATGCGCTCGACAAACAGGCCGGTGCTCTCGCCATGGCGGGCGTCTCGGGATGCACTGGCGCGGTCGTGCTAACGACCCGTATCTCGGTCGAGATGGTGCAGAAGACCGCCGCGATCGGCGCCAGCTTCATAATCGCAATGTCCGCGCCGACCGCGCTTGCGATACGGACGGCCGAGGCAAGCGGCATCACCTTGATCGGCATTGCGCGAGGTCAAGACTTTGAGGATCTTCAGCCATGTCAGTGGAATCACCTGACGTGAAGCGGCCTTCGGCCGCATCGCTCTTTAGTAATGCGAATTGATCTACGGCAAGTCGGTTATTGCCGCGGGTTAGGCGCGGAGAGCATGCTAGAAATCGTCAAGGATGGACCGATACCCGCGCCGCTTCCGAGGGGCTTGGAGCTGGAAGGGCCATAGTCCTTCGCTCGTTTAGCGGCGAGATTCCGATAGCCTTGCGCCCGTATAAGCAGTTGCTCTTTGAAATTTGGATCGCGTTCGCTCGCGGCCAATCGTTCAAGTCGATGAGCTCATTCCAAATACTCGACCAAAAGCTTCATCGCCCCTTCACGGGCGAAGCAACCAGCCAAGCGGAACGATGTTCCTACGGGTCCGATTAGCCCGAGTTTGCAGAGGCCATCTTCATCAAAAAGGCCCCGCGCTGCGGGGCCTTTTCCGAGTCTGAGGAAACTTATCGTCGCACACCCGCACCGTAAAGCTCGCGCTCGCGGCCGATGTCCTCCGGTGATAGCGGCGGGCTTGCGGCATCGAAGTCCGTCCAGCCCGACTTCTGCCAGGCGGAACTGCGCTCCTGAAGGTTGACGGATCTCTCGTGGAGCAGCGCATCCAGTCGCGCACGATCAATATCGGATACCTTGGCGGAAACGAGCGTACCGCCGCGGCGAACGCCTTCCGCGTAACGCGATGCGTCTTCCCTGGAGACGCCGGCCTGGGTGAGTGCGCCGACAATTCCGCCTGTGGCCGCGCCCGCGGCCGCTCCTGCAGCCGTGGAGGCCAGCCATCCCGCCGCCACGACCGGCCCGAGACCTGGAATAGCCAATAGGCCAAGGCCGGCGAGAAGGCCTGCCGCGCCGCCGATCCCGGCGCCAATGCCAGCACCCGTGCCGGCTCCTTCGGCGCGATCATCCACGCCGTCGCGGTCTCGATCGGCCTTGCCGCGCTGTGAACCGTACCAATTGTCGGAATTGTTGGCGACGATGCTGATGTCGGAGTGCGATACGCCGGCACTCTCGAGTCGGGCGACGGCCCGCTCGGCGTCGGAATAATTGTCGTAGAGGCGAGAAATGGTAGTGGTCATGCGATCTGCTCCTTATTTTGCGGGATTGACGTTGCCTTGGAAGTCGACGCTGACGTCGGTCTTGGTGCCAGCCTTGTCGGCCTTGCCCCGCCAGACGCCTTCGTTGTCCTTCTGCAGGCCGGAGACGTTGGAATATCCCGCGTCCTCGATCCGTGATTTCGCCTGGCCCTCGGTGAAGCTGTTGCGGCCCGAGACCGGTGCGTTCGAATTGTTCTTATCGGAGCTGTTGACGGCGTTGTTGCCCGGCCCGCTTTGCGCGGGCTGCGCGCCCGCGGGCGCAGATGCGAGCAACAACAAGGTTGCCGCCAGCAGAGTCAGACGTGACATTTTTTGTCTCCTGCAAGTGATGGTGCCGGCGACAACAAGCGAGTTTCGAATTGGTTGCTACTGCGCGAATATGCGGAATGCCGCACTACGCTCTCACCTCAGATCGAGCTTGAGCAGATGAGGCGGTCAGGAGCGATTGCCACGATGTTCCGGAACCGCCTTACCGCGTCCGACACGGCTGTCGTGTACAGAGATAGGCATAGGAAGGCGGGGTGAACTTTCAGGTCACCGTTCTCAAGATCCTAGTGAGCTATCCCGATGGATTCGCCATGATGGCGGAGCTCAAGCGCGATATGGCGATTCTGGCGACGAGCGGACGCGACTGGGCCGAGCGGACAAAGCGCCTCGCCGCTCGCGTGCCCGCTCTCGACATCTTCTCGCAAGGATTGGTCGAACGTCTGAACGGCGGCTGGCGCATCACTGAGGAGGGGCGCGCGGTGCTGAAATTGATGGAAGCAAGGCCTGCCGAGATGCGGACGGAGAGCGCCGTGCCTCCGGCAGAGCCTCCTGCGGCCAAACAGGCGTCCTCGCTTCTTGCCGCAAGGCGCTCTGGCAGAAGCCAGCGCCTGCAGCGCCGCCGTGCGGCACGCAAGCGGGCCCGTGCCAAAGCGTGCTGAATGCGGCCGTGCTCCGACTGACTTCAACGGCCCGGGAAAAACAGGAAACTTTGCTGACCGTGTTGAGTTGCCAGCGATCGGATCGGTCGCCGGGAGCGTCAAGATGGTCGACGATGTCGTCTTGAAGAATGCCACGGAAACCGCCTGGACAGTTTACCGGGCTCGGCACCCCCATGTCGGCGCACGCGATAGCCGACGCTGTTTGCTGGAGCGCCATCTGCACAGGAGATGGGAAGGGCGCGATAGCGATACCGAAGAACTCGCCAGCTTAGGTATCGCGTATTTGCACCGGCTTCCCCGATTCGAATGTTGACGAGCGTGAAAATGCTCGTAGCGCGCGTAGCTTGCGGAAGCACAAGGCCCAGTTGGACGTTGCTCGCGATTTCGTTTCTCATCTCCGCGGTGGTCGTGATCGGCTTGCGGGTCGTCTTTGGTGACTGATCGATGCGGATAGCCCAGCTTGCCCCGTTGGCCGAGAGCGTTCCTCCGAAACTGTATGGTGGCACGGAGCGGGTGATCGCCTGGCTGGTAGATGAGCTGGTCGACCTCGGGCACGACGTCACCCTATTCGCAAGCGGAGATTCGAGGACGAAGGGTAAGCTCCATGCTGTCTTACCTCGCGCCCTACGGCTGGGACGGAAGGGCGTCGATCCGAACGCGGCCTGCGCGCTACTGATTGAGGCCATCGCCGGGCGCGCACGCGATTTCGACGTCATTCATTCACATGTCGACTGGCTGCCGCTGCCTGTCCTGAACCGCACCGGCGTGCCGTTTCTGACGACCATGCATGGCCGGCTCGACCTTCCGGGCTTGTCCGACGTGATCGGGGCTTTCCCACAGGCCCCCTTTGTCTCTATCTCCGACAACCAGCGCCGGCCCCTCCCGGACGCGAACTGGGTGGCGACGATTCCGCACGGGCTGCCAAAGGAGCAGTTTCGTCCCTCCTACGGAGCCGGTTCGTACCTGGCCTTTCTCGGGCGACTTACGGCGGAGAAGGGACCAGAAGCCGCGATACGCATCGCTCGCGCCGTCCGCATGCCGCTGCGGATCGCGGCCAAGATTCCTCGCGCGGAAACGACCTACTTTAAGAAGAAGCTCGAGCCCGAGATCGACGGAGAGGACATCCTCCTGATCGGTGAGGTGGGCGACGTCCGCAAGCAAACCTTCCTCGCAGGTGCCGCCGCATTGCTCTTTCCGATCGATTGGCCCGAGCCCTTCGGTCTGGTGATGATCGAGGCGATGGCGTGCGGAACGCCCGTGATCGCCTATCGTTCCGGATCGGTGCCGGAAGTAGTAGAAGATGGTGTCACCGGCTTTATCGTGGACGGCGAGCAGCACGCGATCGAGGCCGTGAAGGAAGCCGTGCGGCTGGATAGAAGAAGGATTCGGGCCCGCTTCGAGGAGCGCTTTGCCGCCAGTCGGATGGCGAGGGAATACGAAAGCCGTTATCGCGAGCTGTTCGCTTGCAGGTGACGCCGGTCGAAGAACGCGTTCGTTGGGATGACCGGACGCAAGCGGCCCGCCCGGCGTACCGGACGAGCCGTTCCGCAATGATCTGTTCGCTCAGTGCATATGAACCAGGAAATAGCCGACACCACCGACAACGAGGACGGCGGGAACGGCCCACAAAATCAAGACGGGCATGCTCTCCTCCAATAACGTTTTCAGACCAGAGTCGTGGAGCGATTACTGCTCGGTGCAGACCTTGGTCGTCTTCACGGCGGACTCAGCTTCCGTCTTGGTCTTGTAGACGCCGTTGCCCACGACCGTCGTAGTGGTGGTCGTTGGCTTGGTGTCGACGATGGTGCACTTCTTCGTGGTCGCGTCACGAACGATATAGAACTCGGCGGCGCTCGCGGCCTGGGTGCCGAGGGCGAAAGCGGCCAGAGCACCGCATACGATCAGCTTCTTCATGGTGTCCTCCTCAAAGCTTGTATGTAGCTGCCAACGAGCACGCGGGGCCAGAGTTCCAGTTATTCCCGATTGTTGCGCGGGTACACTATTTCGCTACTGCAGCATAACGCGGCTACCAAAAGCGTGTGAGCTGCCGCGTTTTGCCAGGATATCCCGATCGGAACCTCGCGCCGCGTCGAGGGTTTGATCGGCGTCCCCATTTCGGAGGTTTTCGATGAACAAACGTTTATTCTTGGCTACCACCGCCGCCGTCGCCATCGCGACTTCGGCGTTCGCGCAATCTTCTCCGAGCACGTCGAGCTCAAGTCCGTCGGCGACACAGCGTCAGCAGGATTCCACTTCGACCACGTCGCCATCGCCTTCGACCACGTCACCGAGCTCGTCGTCCGGATCCGCGCAGAGCAATCCTTCGACGAATTCGGCTCAGACTCAGTCTCCATCTTCGACCGGTCAGACCACAGCCGGCCAGTCGTCCAATTCTGGCACCAACACGACGCAGGCGCCTGCCTCGAACAACTCGACCAACCAGGCCCAGACTAATCAGCCGTCCAGCCAGACCACGACGCCAGCCAACCAGGCGCAGACCAACCCTCCGTCGAGCACGAACAATCAGACGCAGAGCGCCAATCCGCCCGCGTCGGGCACGAATCAGGCCCAATCGCCGGTGGGTAGCGGATCGACCAACACCGCCCAGCAGCCGAACAATCAGCAGAACACGGCGGATCGTTCGTCGAACACCAACGTGAATGCCTCAGTGAACATCAACGATCAGCAGCGGACACGAATCGGCGCGTCGATCTCTCACCTGAACGTGCAGCCGCTCACCAACGTGAACTTCTCGCTGTCGGTGGGCACCGTCGTGCCGCGCGACGTCCGCCTGCAGCCGCTGCCCGCGGATGTCGTCGAGATCGTGCCCCAGTATCGCGGCTACAACTTCGTCCTGGTGAAGGACGAGATCGTGATCGTGGAGCCATCCACCTACAAGATCGTGACAGTCCTGCCGTACTCCGGCCGTTCCACCGCCTCGGCGCCGACGCGCACCGAGCAGCGCAAGGTGACGTTCAGCGACCGCGATCGCGAGGTCGTCCGTAAGCACGCCAAGGCGCGCCCGGTCGAACGCGAGAGCCGCACGACCGGCAGCACCGTCCGGAGGGAGATCCGGACCGGCGAGCGCCTGCCGGAGAGCGTTGAGATCGAGGCGTTTCCGGAAGAGGTTTATCGGGATGCTCCGAGCCTTCGCGAGTACCGGTACATCAACCGGGACAGCCGCACCTACATCGTCGAACCCCACGAACGTCGCGTCATCGAAGAGATCGATTGATCTCGCACAAAGGAGAACATGATGAAAGCCATCCTTTTAGGAGCGCTCGGGGCCGCACTGTTGGCGGCCTCTGCGAATGCCGCCCCAATCGCGCCTGCGGCCACTGCCTCGACCGAGGCTGCCGGCGTCGAGCAGGTGCGCCTCGTTTGTGACGAGTATGGCCGCTGCTACCGGACCCGCGGCCCCCGCTACGTCCAGCGCTACTACGGCGGCGACGACGGGTATGTGGTTCGCCGAAGCTACGGCTACTATGGCGGACCCGGCTACTACGACCGCGGCTATGGCCACTACGGCGGTGGCCCGAGCATTGGTTTCAGCTTCGGCACCCGAAGCTGGTGAACTCCCGAGAAGGGGCCGCTCTTTGAGCGGCCCCTTCTACGTCATGCTCGCCTTCGCGGAGAAAAGATGTCAGCTGTTGCGAAGCTCCAGAATCAGAAGGAGCAACTGCTCGCGCGCCTCGACAACGATCCGGGCCCGAACGAGCGCGCCGAAATCCAGGCGCTCCTCGCCAAGATCGAGACCGCGCTGAAGCTGCTTGGCACCCAGGATACCGCCGCCGCGGTCGACGAATAGCCCTCCGCCGGCGCGGGATCTTCCTTTGCCCCACGGGCTACGATTTTCGGCGCCCCGTCCGGAGGCGACCGCTGCAGCTTCATGGGCTTGCCGGACGCGGAAGCGGCGCACGACGTGGCGCTTGATGCACTCGTGGACGCCGCCCGCGAAGCCGTTATCGAAGGATGAGGTCCGCAATGAAATTGGGCCTGTGCTCGAGCTGACGGCGGTCTTCAATTCCAGGATCTTCAGGAAGCAATGACACGAGGCCGTTCGGAGTGGAGCCCGCCCGGCCTCCTGATAGGTATCGCTTATGCCTCGGTTAAGCCGCGGCGCGATCGGAAAGGCCATGGAGCTGGTCGAGCAGCTTCTGCTCCCGCTCGATCCTGCGTTGATAAAGTTCGCGCTCCTGTGCGCTCGCTGCGCCTGCGAGAAGAAGCCGATAGTGCTCGATAATCTTCTCGCTCCCGCGGATAAGCAACTGCCGGATGTCGCTCATAGCTCGCTCCTCAGGCCGGGGGAAGCGGATTGGCAGTTCGGCGAAGGAAGTATGATCGGGAATGTCTCGGCGGCTAGCGCGTCGAGCGCTGCCTGCTCGTCCGCCAGCCGTCCTTCAACGAACCGGCGCTCCAGCTCGGAGAGCTTTGTCCGTAGCAGACGCTGGTAGCGGTGGATGTTGGTGCGGTGCGCACGGATGCGGGCCAAATTTACATCAAGCATCGTCGTCACTCCTGACGGTCGTCATCGTCCTTTGTGATTCAGGGGTCGGGAAGCGAATTTCCCGACCCAAAAATATGCGGAGCGGTTTGCGAGTCAAGCGCCTGCGATCAGGCTGCGGCGCACCGCTCGATTGACCGCCTACGCATTGGCTTGCCACCTGGCGGATGCCGCGGACCACCATCCAGCGCGCAAAGCGCATTAAGGATTTCGTCGATCGTTACAGGCGCCTTCAGGCCTTTGGGAGCCCGCAGCGATGGGCATGACGCGATTGCAGACGCATCCGACGCCCATGAAGCCAGGATGGCGCGCTTTTCGGCAGGTGTGAGGCCTGAATGCGCGAGCACATCCCTCGGGTGATCGAACCTGGTGCCCGGATGAAGGAGATAGTCGAAATCGAAAACGTTGTCGGGGAGCGCGGTCGTCGGCCGCATGATTGCCTCCTGTTCGAGACGGGTTTGAGGAAGAGCCGCGCGGGCTCGTCCCGCGCGGCCTGGATCAAGCTGAGGTCCTGGCCTCGTTCAGGCGGCCTTGGCCCCAATCTGGCTCACGCTTCTTGGGGTTGTGGCTGTGCCGATTGCAATCTGCCGGGGCTTCATCGCTTCGGGAACTTCGCGTTGCAGCTCGATGATGAGCAGGCCGTTCTCGAGGCGCGCACCCCTCACCTCCACATGGTCGGCAAGGGTGAACTGGCGCTTGAAATTCCGCGCTGAGATACCGCGATGCAGGAAGGTCTTTTCTTCCTTCTCGCTCTTGCGGCCCTCGAGGCTCAGGACGTTCTGCTCGACCGTCAAAGCAACTTCATCCGGTGTGAAGCCGGCGAGCGCCACCGAGATCTGAAAACGGTTCTCGTCGAGACGTTCGATATTATAAGGGGGATAGCTCTCTTCGGCGGTCCGCTGGACCTCGTCGAGAACGTCGAACAGGCGGTCGAACCCAATGGTCGACCTCCAGAGGGGAGTCCAATCATACCTCATATCCAAATCCTCCTTGGAGCAAGATGGGTACGAGCAGGCTCCGGACACCGTCCGGCGCCCGTCTCATGACAGCGGGACCCGTAAGGCGTCCCGGTCGCCCGCGGCGACGCCAAAAAAATTGGTCGGCTCAAAAAAGTTTCAAGAGGCCGGCGAAATTTTTTTGCCGAGGAGTCGGCCGGGTGCGCCCGGTTGTCCGGACTTGGAAGGCCGGCTATGCCGACAGCAACGTATCCTGCGCCCCAACGTTATTCTTTGAAAGCGCGGCTTGGATGCATCGCGCCCAATGATGGCAAAGCAGATGGCGCGCGTTCTGATTGGCACATCCGGCTGGCACTACGCCTCCTGGCGAGGTCCGTTTTTTCCAGAAGGATTGCCGCTCAAGAAGCAGCTCCCCTACTATGCCGGGCGGTTTGAGACCACCGAGTTGAACGGGGTGTTCTACCGCACCCCTACACCAGAGGCAGTGAAGGCTTGGCGCGACCAGACCGGGCGCGACTTCGTCTTCGCCTGGAAGGCTTCGAAGTTCATCACGCACTGGAAGCGCTTGTCCGAACGCTCCGAGAACAGCCTCGACCTGCTTGAAAGTCGCATTTCCCTTTTACGCGGCAAGGTCGGCCCGATCCTGTTTCAGCTTCCGCCACAGTTTGAAGCGGACCCCGATCGGCTGGGATCCTTCTTCAAGCTTCTCTCCAGGAAGCGCCGCTACAGTTTCGAATTTCGGCATCCGAGCTGGTATCAGCCGCGCGTTCTCCGGATGCTGGCTGACGAGAATATCTCACTCTGCCTGTCCGACCATCACGATGCGCCGGCTCCCTGGAAGCGCACGGCGGACTTCGTCTATGTCCGCGGACATGGCCCAGGCGGACGCTATCACGGCCATTACTCGCAGGCCACGCTCGCCCAATGGGCCAAGCGCCTCAAATCGTGGAAGCGCCAAGGCTGCGACGCCTTTGTCTATTTCGACAACGACCAGAAGAGTGCGGCGCCGGCCGACGCGCAGGCCCTAAGAGAACTGCTATAGCGATTGTCCCAAGAACATTGGTATTTCAGTCGCAGCATAACCGTGACGGAGGAACGTTTCTGGACGGTTTCGCTTGATGCCGTGAAAAGCCAGGGCTTCACGATCAATGTCCTGCGCCCCTCCCGGAGCTTGAACCGCACAATGCAGCTCATGGAAGCCGAGTCCGTCGCCCAACTGCCACGGGGGGCCCAGTGGCAATACGAGCCGAAATGGGATGGATTCCGTTGTCTTTTGATCCGCGAACGCAGCCGAGTCAGCATGCAATCCAAAAGCGGCCGTGATCTGGTTCGTTACTTCCCGGAAATTGCCGCAGCCGCGGCCGCCTTGTCGCCGAAGACGCTCACCCTGGATGGTGAGTTGATCATCGAGCTTGATGAGGGCTATTCGTTTGATGCGTTGCTTCAACGCATTCATCCGGCCGCCAGCCGGGTCAAGCACCTTGCCAAAGAAACTCCCGCAACCTTCATGGTTTTTGACCTGTTGCGATCGGGCGCGAGAGATCTTTCGGGTCTGCCGCTTATGAAGCGCCGCGCCGCTCTTGAAACACTTGCGGGAAAGGCCTTCCAGGCGAGCGGGCTTTTCCGGCTGACACCGGCAAGCCGAAACTATGCGGATGCCGAGGCCTGGCTCAACAGCGTAAATGAAGATCATGATGGCGTGGTCGCCAAGCGCCTCGACCTACCCTATCGAGGCGGCACCCGAGACGGCATGCAGAAGATCAAGCTGCTGCGATCGGCTGATTGCGTTGTTGGCGGATTTCGTTATGCCGAGAGGAAGCAGGGCAATCGAAAAGTCGTTGGCTCGTTGCTGCTCGGCCTCTACGACAAGGGTGGACTTCTGCACCATGTCGGATTTACGTCCGGCATCCGATCGTCCGATCGACTGGCTCTCACCGATCGGCTGGAGAAAATCGTCGGGTTGCAGAGCTTCACCGGCAATTCACCGGGCGGTCCAAGCCGCTGGTCGACAAAGCGATCGGCTGAATGGAAAGCCGTGCGTCCAACTTTCGTGGTCGAAGTATCCTATGACCATGTGACGGGCGACCGCTTTCGGCACGGCACGAAAGTCATCCGCTGGCGTCCTGACAAGAAGCCCTCGCAATGTCGCATGGATCAGCTTCGGCAGAGGGCGGCCACACAAACCTTCCGAGCAGCGACGTAGCTCGGCGCGCTTTTAACAAAGGCCAGGACATCTCGTCGACGTCCTGGCCTTGCTGGGTCAGTGGAGCCTTAGGACTGGCCGCCTTTACGTCCGGCTTCGCTGGCCTTCTCGCGATCGTTGGCGAAATTGCCCGGATTGTCCGTCGAGCTCCCGCCCTGCTGGCCGGGCTTGCTTCCGCCCTGGGTCTGCTGTCCCTGCTGGCCGTGGCTTCGCTCGCCACCCTTCTTGCCGGCCTCAGACGCGCGCTGCGGATCGTTGGCGAAATTTCCGGAGCCACCACGTTGTTCGTCTGCCATCAATCTTCTCCTTGTTTGTTGCCCGGCCCATGAAGGCTAATGGCGAGATCAGAAGCTCGTTCCTGAGAGAAAGATTAAGGTTGGTCAGAGATTGTTGGCCAGCATGTTGCGCGTCGCCTGCCGCACGGCTTCGATGCCCGTGACGTTGTTCATCAAAGCAATCTCGCCTTGCTGCTCATGTCGTATGGCATGCGCCATCAGACGCAGGCGGGGATCGCCGGACGAATGCCATTGGTTATCCGCCATCTGGACGGCGCCGGCATGATGCAGGCTCATCAGACGGATAAACACCGCATCAAACTCACCATCGGCCGCGTTGCGCGCATCCGCCATTTGTGCCGACGTCAGATAGCCAGGCATGGCCAACCGTTCCTCGCTGGAGCAGAGCGCCATCGGCTCGCTGGACCACCCGCGCCACCAACGATCGAAGATGCGGTTTTCGCTCTGCTGGCTGGCGACCATCAAAGCCGCGAGCGCGCGCAGGTGCGGGTCTTGTGCGCGCTGCTTGCCTAGCTTTGCAAGCTCAATGCCTTGCTCGTGATGCGTCACCATATGGCGGATATAACGCTGATCACCGGCGACATCGCGGCTGAGGGTTGGCAGCGGCCAACCCAACCCATCGATCACGGAAACAAGGCCGAACGTTGCGAGCACGAGAAGTGCTCCCGCTGCCCACCGTTTGGCAAAGCGCACCGCGGATGTTGGCGGCGCACGTCTTAGCGGCCAACGCAGCCAGGCGAACAAGGGATAGATCAAAGCGGACGAGAGATGAACGAGAAAGCCGATCCAGTAGGGTTGCTGCAAAGTGAAGATCGGCTGGAAGAACGGAAATAGCGGCACCAGCCCAAACCACTCGGTTGCCGAGGTAAAGACAGCCCACGGAATGGCCAGCCAGAAAAGAGTGCGGGGCGCGAGACGGCTCGTCCAGCGCCCAAACAGACCGAAGAAGACAAGCGCCCAGGAAAAGTCCGCCCATTGAGCAGCGACGGTCATCCAGTCAACCGCCGCGTCCCGTCCTAACTGTGACGCCGCAAGCTGACCGATGAGCGTCGAGAATGTGCTACTGACGAGCCCGAGCTGAGCGGCCGCCAGCCAGCGTGACTTCAGCTCTTTCGCGGCACCCTCCCCATCAGCCGAACGGCTTCATTACGACCTTGATGCAGCCATCCTGTTTGGCGCGGAACGTCTTGTAGAGATCGGGCCCTTCCTCAAGCGTCGCTCGATGGGTGATAACGAAGCTTGGATCGATCTCGCCTTTTTCGATGCGTTGCAAAAGCTTGGGCAGGTAATGCTGAACAGGGGTCTGGGCCATGCGGAAGGTTAGTCCGCGATTGATGGCACTGCCCATCGGGATGTTGTCGAGCAAGCCGCCATAGACGCCGACAATCGAGACAGTACCGAAGTTGCGGCAGCATTGGATGGCCTGCCGCAAAACATGCGGGCGATCGGTTCCCATGAAGGTCGCGACCTTGATGCGATCGATCACAGAATCCTTGCTTGCCATGGTCTCGGGCTCGGTGCCGACCGCATCGATGCATGCATCGGCGCCGCGCCCTTGCGTGAGTTGCTGGATGCGCTCGTAGACATCCTCTTTCATGAAATCCAGCATGATGGCGCCCGTTGCATGGCGAGCGACAGCCGCTCGGGCACCGTGTCGATGGCGATCACGCGTTCGGCGCCGAGCAGAAAATGCGCTCTTGATGGCAAACTGGCCGACTGGTCCGCAGCCCCAGACGGCGACTGTCTCGCCGCCTTTGAGGTTGCAAAATTCCGCGGCCATATAGCCGGTCGGGAAAATATCCGAGAGAAACAAGACCTGTTCGTCCGTGAGACCCTCGGGGATCTTATAGGGGCCGACATCGGCGTAAGGCACACGCATATATTCGGCCTGACCGCCGGCAAAGCCGCCCAGCATGTGCGAATAGCCGAACAGGCCGGCGGGCGAATGTCCCCACATCTTATCGGCCTGCTTGGCGTTGGGATTAGACCGTTCGCAGCCGGAGTAGAAGCCGTTCTTGCAGAAAAAGCATTCGCCACAGGCAATGGTGAAGGGCACGACCACCCGGTCGCCCACCTTGAGCTTGCTGTTGTCCTTGCCGACCTCGACCACCACACCCATAGTCTCATGGCCGAGCACGTCGCCCTTTTCCATGGTCGGCATGATGCCGTCGAACAGATGAAGGTCCGAGCCGCAGATCGCGCAGGCCGTCACCTTGATGATCGCGTCACGTCCGTCCTGGATCTTGGGATCGGGAACTGACTCGCAGCGAATGTCGCTCTTGCCGTGCCAGGTGAGGGCTTTCATGGACCGCTCCAAAGGTTGCGCGACCAGACCAAGCCTCAATCTTGCGGCTGGTTCCTAGCTGCTTAGGAACGCTCGCGCCCGTGCGCCATTAGGCTCAAAGCCACGTAAAAAACCGAGAGGGAATGCCCATGGCCGGACAGTTTGCAATCGTGACGGGTGCCTCGACCGGCATCGGCTTTGAGCTTGCCCGGCTCTGCGCCTCCAAAGGATATGACCTTCTCATCGCCGCGGATGAGCCCGAGATCGAGACGGCGGCGGAGGCGCTGCGCAAAGAAGTCAACAGCATCGCCGCTGTAGCGCTGAAAGCCGATCTCGCGACCATTGAAGGCGTCGACAAACTCTGCGAGGTGGCACAAGGCCGCAAGGTCGACGCGCTGATGGCCAATGCCGGCCGCGGTCTGGGCCATGCTTTCCTGGATCAGGAGTGGGCGCGTATCCGGCAGGTGATCGACACCAACGTCATGGGCACGACCTATCTGCTCCAGCGCGTCGGCCAGGACATGCGCCGGCGCAATGAGGGACGGATCCTTATTACCGGGTCGATCGCCGGCTTTACCCCCGGCAGCTTTCAGGCCGTCTACAATGCATCTAAGTCGTACCTGAACTCCCTCTCTTTTGCGCTACGCGAGGAACTGCGCGACACGAAGGTGACGGTCACCTGCCTGATGCCGGGTGCCACCGAGACCGAGTTCTTCGCGCGCGCAGATATGCTCGACTCCAAAGTGGGCTCTGAGGACAAGGACGATGCGGCGATGGTCGCCCGCAAGGGTTTCGAGGCGATGATGAATGGCGAAGGCGACGTTGTGACAGGCCTCAAGAACAAGATCCAGTCGGCGGTTGCCAATGTGACGCCGGCCGAGACACTCGCCAAGCAGCATCGCAAACAGGCGGAGCCCGGCACCGCAAAATCCTGATCAGGCCTCTCATGCTGTCATGGATCCGCTAGCCTCATAGCGGATCGCTGTCGCGCCACGCATCCAAGGGCAACGCAGAGAATGCGCGAGGCGGCGAGCACGCCTAAGCCTCGTACATCCGCATCCGGCACCAGCTCCACAAGATCAAAACCAACGATCCTCGCCCGTTGCGTAACGCCATGCAAAAGCTCGACGATATCGAGATAGCCGAGACCACCCGGCTGTGGGACCAGCACCGCGGGAATAACAGCCGGGTCGAGCCCGTCGCAATCGAGGGTGACGATGCAGTGGCTGCCCGGCGGGATTAGGTCGATGACCGGCTGCACGCCGTGTCGGCGCACGGTCGCCGCACTGAACAGTGTCGCGCCCCAAGCTCGGGCGTCGGCAAGATCCCGTTCCCGCGAACCACCGATGCCGCGCTGTCCAACCTGAATGATCCGCTCCACCCATGGCATTTCGCTGGCGCGGCGCATGGTGCTGGAGAATGTATGCTTGAGGCCATCCCGATCATCACGCCAGTCGAGATGCGCATCGATTTGCAAGATGGTGACGGGGCCAAACCGCTCGAACCCCGCGAAGAATGGAATGGGAACCGAGTCATCCCCGCCGAGCAGCAGAGGCACGGCGCCCGCCTTCAGAATGCTCACGGTTGTCGATGTGATCAGCGAGCGATTCTCCTGCGGTGTTGCCGGATCGGTTGGAAGGTCGCCAAGATCAACCGCCCGCAGTCCTTCCGGGATCAAAGGGCCGCCCCTGATCGAAATCCCACCGCAAGGGATCACGCGCAATTTGCTCGGTACTTTCTCGTAGAGCCGAAGGAGCGCGTGCGGCATGGCTGGTGGAGCCCGGAACATGCGGCGTCGCGTCCGGCGCACCAAAGATCACGACATCCGCGCTCGAGACTATGTCGGGCGCCGCCGCAGGAAGGCCTAGAAAGGTGGCGGGGGTGACAGGACGTGTCATGGCGTGTGTGGAAGGCCTAAATGCCTATTGGTATTGGCAACGGCAATTGCACGTCCGCGAAGCGTCCTTCATAGCGGTCGGTAAAGGCATGCAGGGCCTCCAGTATATCGCGGAGCTGGAGATCGCAGCGCCGCCGCAATTCGTGAACCACCTCGGCCGACGCATCGCGAACCCAGCCTTGAGCGATATTGAAGACCGCGACCCGGCGCGGGCATTGATAGTTTCCCTCCAGCAGATCCATCACAACGGCTTCGAAGTCGTTGCCAAGGACGGGCGCCTCGCACCAAACAGGGCCCGAGGCGCCACGATCGTCTTCAACGAGATAGATGTCCTGCTCGTCACGCAGGGGGACGATGGACGACATCGGCAACGCCTCCGACTACAGCAAGGCACAGCAGCTGACAGACGCAAAGCTGCGCAGTTACCGTGGCATTGCCCGGGACCGCCCTCATCCGCCTACTGTTCGGTCTGTTCGACGGCGGCTGGCATTTTCGCGACCGACATCAAGGACCGCGCGACCTGGTTGAGCAATTGGTCCGCGTTTTCCTCTTCTGCCAGTGACTTCGATAGGAGGCTGACGACGGCGCTATGGCGTAGCTGCTGGGCAAGGTTGCGCGCTGTCGTGTAGCCGGCAATCTCATAATGCTCGACCCGCTGCGCCGCGCCGATCAGGGCGAGGTCGGCCGCGGCATCTTCCTTCTCCTCGCCCTCGGTCATGACTTCCTGACCTTCTTCGACAAGACCCATCATGCCCTTGCAGGGCTTGGCGCGCGCGGACTTGCCGAGCAACTCAAAGCATTCATTGATGCGCTCGATCTGGGTTTCGGTCTCGCCGAGATGCAGCTCGAACAGCTCGCGCAACTGGTCGAACCGCGCCGCTTCCGCCATCTTGGGAAGCGCCTTCGTCAACTGCTTCTCGGCGTGAAGGATGTCGCGGAGCTCGTCGATCAGCAGGTCGCCAAGACCGGCCTCGTCGACCGGCGGTGAGCTTTCGGTGACGATAGCCGACGCGGGTCCTGGTTCCCCGGCCTGAATGGCCGGCGATTCCGTAAAGACCCATTCGCCGCCTTCGTTCCAGGGCCCGCGGGTGTCGATCTCGCCATGATCGCCGGTGCCCGTGGAGTCGTTGAAGAATTGGTCGACCAGGCCGGGCGTCGGCGCAAGGCGGCCGATACTGAAGGCTGGCTTGCTCATGCTCTCAAGGGCGAGCGAAAAGGCCTTCATATGGGTGATTTCGCGGGTCATGAGGAACTGCAAGGCGTCCTTAGTGCCGGCGTCATCGGTAAAATTTATCAGGCGTTCGTAGACGATCTTGGCCCGCGCTTCGGCGGCGATATTGCTGCGCAGATCCACGTCCAGTTCGCCCGTGATCTTCAGGTAATCGGCGGTCCAGGCGTTGCCTTGCGAGTTGAAGAGGTTCACCCCGCCCCCACCCGCGATCGCGATCAACGGATCGGCCTCGGCAGCCTGGCGATCAAACTTCGCCGGCTTGAGATGCATGCGGGCCAGCGTACCGACGACTTCCAGATGGCTCAGCTCTTCGGTGCCGATATCCATCAGGAGGTCCTTGCGATCAGGGTCTTCGCAATTGAGCCCCTGTATCGAATACTGCATGGCGGCCGCGAGTTCGCCGTTGGCACCGCCGAACTGTTCAAGAAGCATATTGCCAAAGCGCGGGTCCGGCTCATCGACGCGGACGGTGAACATCAACTTCTTGACGTGGTGATACATGGAAAAGCCTCGGGCTTGGAGGGAGATGAGTCCCGAACAGCCAGGCGCTGCGGTTGTTCCTATCTACTGAAGTATCGCGGCATCGACGCTGGCGCGCAGATGCTAGTCTGGCCGCGCCAACGATGCACGGACCACGCTCGTCAGGGAAGCCATGGTATAAGGCTTCGAGAGCCAGCCAAGCGGCGCGAACGGCTCGGCCCGCGTGCGGGTCAGGAGATCATCATGGGCCGTGGCGAAGACGCAGCGCAAGCCGAGCTCGCGAAAGAGATCACCGGCCGCCTCAACGCCGTCGCGTCGGCCAGCCAGACGTATATCCATGATGGCAAGGGCCGGCATCTGTTCCCTTGCCATCGTCAAGGCTTCCTCGGCGGTGGTTGCAATGCCGGTCACTCGAAAGCCGGCATCGAGCAACGCGGCTTCGGCCTGCATGGCGATGAGAAAATCGTCTTCGACGATCAGGACCGCGTGGGACTGATCAACACGATCGCTCGCTTCGTCGGCGGCGGGCGCCATCTTTTTATCAGGCGGATGATCGGTCGGAGCGGCTAGTTCATGGCTATCGGACATGCTCGGCTGCGTCATCATGCACCTCGCGATGCGCCGAAACGAAGCGTAGCGCGCGATGGCGATCGGCTCACGGCAAGCTCGGCATGGAGCTGGCGGGCCAGGCCAAGTACCAGACGAAGGCCCGACGAGGTTTGCCGCACCGCATTCAAGTCAAATCCGGGCCCGTCATCCTCGACATGAAGCTCGAACTGTCCATCATGCTCAACAAGGCTGACGCGAATGCTGTCGGCGGCTGGATCGCGGATCCCGTGCTTGGCTGCGTTGGTCAGCAATTCATTGAGGATCAGGGCGAGCGGCATGGCAATATCATTGGACAGAGCACCGGTTGCCTGCGTACGCGTGATCTTGATTCTCGCTGGCAGCGTCTGCTGGATCGTTTCGACCACTGCGCCAAGAAACTCATCCGCCGCGAAGCTGGTCGCGTCGGTGGTGCCATAAAGAACACGCTGGGCAGCGGCCATGGCGGCAATCCGGCTACAGGCATCGTCAAGCACACGCCGGGCCTCCTCGCTCCGGGCGCTGCGGGCCGCCGTGTACAGGAGCCCCTGGAGCATCTGCATGTTGTTCTTGGTGCGGTGGTTGAGTTCATTGAGCAGCAGGCGCTGCTGGGTCTCAGCCTGCTTTCGCTCGCTCAAATCAACCAGCATGTTGATGGCGCCGGTGACCCGGCCGGATGCATCGAACAGGGGCGTCGGGAACGGGATGAACGGAACGCGTGTGCCATCCGGCCGCTCGGCAATAGCCTCGACCCCGCGCACCGGACGGCCTTCCTTGAGGGCGACGGCCATCGGGCACTGGTCATGCGGCAACGGCGTGCCGTCGGGGAGATAGAGCTTCCAGGTCACGCACCATTCGTCGCTGCCGAGCAACGGTGTCCGGCCGGCGAATTCGACGGCAGTCTGGTTGAAATAGGTGATCCTTCCGTCGGCGTCGGTCGTGTAGATGGCGGCCGGTATGGCGTCGAGCAATTCCTGCAACCGCTGTTCGCTCTCCTGCAATCTCCTTTCGGAGAGCTTGCGCTCTGTGATATCGCGGGCGATCTTCGAGGCTCCAATGACGCGCCCCATGCGATCGCGGATCGGCGAGATTGTCAGCGAAATGTCGACTAGACTGCCATCTTTGCGGCGACGCACGGTCTCGAAATGATCCACGCGCTCGCCGGCTTTGATCTTGGCCAGAATGCGCGGCTCCTCATCCTGCCGGTCCGGCGGAATAAGCATCGTGATCGATCGGCCGACAGCCTCATCTCGGCTGTAGCCGAACAGACGCCGCGCACCATCATTCCAGGTCTGGATTATGCCATCGAGATTCTTGCTGACGATGGCATCGGCTGACGATTCAACGATGGCCGCCAGTTGCTGGGCATCGCGCTCGGCCAGGCGGCGGGCTTCATCGCCGGAAAAGCGCGCAAGGGCAAAGCCGAGCAGGCGTGCCAGCGTGAGCGCGGTGTCGAGCTCGGACGGCGTGAAATGATGGGGCTCATCATGGTAGGCCATGAACTTGCCGGCAAGCCGGCCATCCTGGACAATGGGCGTAAAGGCCGTGGCTTGAATGCCTTCGTTGAGGATTGTCTGTTTCAGATCATCCGGCAGGTCGCTGCGGGCAGCATCTTCGATGCAAACAGGCGCCGGCCTTGTCTCATTGCGGTCCCACGGGGAATGTCCTTCCACCGCCTTCCGGTAGGCTTCCGAAAGGTCGCGCCAAGCCGCGAACCGCATGATGTCGGCCTGGTCATAGAGTAGGATCGAGGCCCGCGTACAGCCCAGCGCGCGCGTGATAGCATCAAGCGCGGCCTGGTGTATTTGCTCGGCCGATTGGCAGTGCTGAAGTCGCTCCGAGAAAGCGAACAAGGCGGCTTGCTCTTCCATGCGCCGAGCGAGCGCCTGTTCGGCGCGCTTGCGGTCCGTAATATCGTGCTGCACACGGACGGCGTAAAGAAACTTGCCGGCGGCGTCGCGAATGCTCGATGACGTGACGGCCGCCCAGATATGTCCGCCATCCTTGCAATAAATGCGTTTCTCAATGCTGTAGCGATCGAATTCGCCCGCGATCTGGCGGGTGAATTGCGCGCGATCCTCGGCAATATCTTCGGGCAGCGTCTCCTCGAAGATCGTTCGTCCCAAAAGCTCGGAAGCCATATATCCGGTCAGCCGGCAAAGCTGCTGGTTGACCCGTAGCATGCGGCCGTCGCGATCGATTTCGACGATGCCGGCGCCGACATGCTCATAGGTGGCGGCAAGTCGTTCGTCGCGGGCCTGCATCCAGTCGTCGGAACGGGCGTCGCACATTTCGACTCGGCCGCCGATGCGCTCGTGAAAGCAGTTGATGGCCCCGGCCAGGACACCGTCCTCATCGAAGACCGGCGCAATATGGATGGTGACCCAGACGTGTGAGCCATCGGGCCTTTCCAGGCGACCTTCGAGGCCACGGACCGGAGTTCCGGTCCGCAGCACTTCGGCCGTTGGCGTTAGCTCGCGCGAGATCGGCCGTCCATCAAGGAAGAGCTTGTAGGAGCCGCAGAAGAGTTCGCTATCATCTCCAACCCGCGGTGCGCGGCCCCACAAGTCCGCCGCGCGTGAATTGAACCAAAGAATGCGACCCTCCGCGTCACAGGCGTGGATCGCGATGGGAAGCTGCGCGAGGAAAGCGGGTGACGGGCTTTGCAAACCGAGCGCTGCGAGCGGCTCGAGACTGTCAAGATCGACCGCCGTCTGCTGAATATTCATAGGCCTCATCCCCCGCGCCAGGACCAAGAGGGGTGCGGCACCATTGTTCTTCCTGCCCCTGGTCGCCTTGGCCGGTTGGTTCCCGACTCCGCGAAACATGCCTAAACGCCCGGCCGAGATCAAAAGTTCCTAAATCGGGTCTTCCGTAGGGCACACGCGAAGACGAACCATTACGCTACGATAAGCGGAGTCGCTGGGGCTTGCTCTCCGTCTTTCGTCTCAGGCGCCGAGGCAGGCTTCCGCCGATGGTTCACTTCACCACAACGGCTTCATGGTGAAGGACAGAACGGTGGAGGAACGACTGGGCATCCATGAGCTTGGCTTGTTGGATAAGCCGGAGGAGGATCAAATGGACAGCGAAGACGCCTTGGCAAAAGTGAAGGACGTTTCGGAAGGCGTGCGTGAGACCGCCCGCACGGTGAGGCAAAGCTTCGAAGAAGGACAGCCGCCCGGCCAGGCGCTCGCCTTCCTGCGGGATGTGGTGCGAGAGGCCCCGCTGCCCTCGCTGCTCGTCGCCTTCATGCTGGGCTGCCTGATCGCGCGTCGTTAGCCGGGAATATCGCGGTCAATCGCAAGATCATCGAGCAGCGGCGAAGAGCCTCCGGCAAGCAACGCAGCCAGAAGTTCCGCCGCGAGGAAGCTAAAGGTAATTCCGTTGCCGCCATAGCCAAAGGCGGCAAAGATATTCTTGCAGCCGGGCACCGCGCCGATCAACGGCAGGCCGTCATGGGTGGTATCGAAAGCGCCGGACCAGGCGAAGTCGACCCGGTCCGATGCCTGCGGCCAAAGTGTCTTCAGATAATCCTTGAGCGCCGCAACCTTTGTCGGTGTGGCATGATTTCGAGCCTCGGGCTCGATCAACGCGTGATCATCCTCGCCACCAAGGATGATGCGGCCATCAGCGGTGGTCCGTCCATAATGATAGTTCCGGCTCGCTTCCCAGATCAGCGCCTGTTCGGGCCACAGATGGCTCGGCTGCCGGCGGGTCGCGATAGCCCAACTGGAGGCTGGTCGGGCTTTGAGCTTCACGATGTCGGGTACCACATAGCCGGTCGCGAGCACGGCATGGCGCGCCTCGATCGAAAGCCCGCTTTCAAGGCCAACGATGACGCTCTGGGCGGCGCTATCAAAGGCAACCGCATTGTCCTTGAGAAGGCGGGCGCCGCGTCGGACGGAGATATCAAGCAAGCCATGCGTGAGGAGCACCGGATCGGCATCCGCCGCGTCTGCTGACAAAAGGGCGCCCGCCCGCCTGATGCCGAAGCGCCTCAGCAGCGCGGCATGATCGAGATAGAGGGATGGCAGATCGGCACGACGCCTCAGCGCATATTCATCCTGAACAAGCTTCCGACTGTCATCGATGGCGAGATAGAGCGATAGACGTGGCCGCATCTCGCAGGCAATTCCATGCTGCGCAACCAGGGACAGCAGGCCTTGCGCAGCATGGTGGCTGGCTCGATAGCAACGCGCCGCCCTCTCGAAGCCATAGAGCTGCGCGAGTTCGAACAGCGGCCGGTCGATTTCCCAGAGTAGCATGGCGGTGCTGGCCGCCGTGCTACCGAGACTCGGAAGCTCGCGATCGATAATGACAACTTGATGGCCTTGCCGTGTCAGACGCTCGGCCACCAGCGCGCCGGTGATGCCGGCGCCGATGATCAGAACCTCGCATCGAAAGCTGTCAGCTATCGGTTCAATCGGCGGCGGCGGCAGGACGGCCCACGGTGCGCGCGGGCTGCGCAGATCGTCCTGCTCGATGTCATCATTTTTGAAGATGGAACGCTCCCAGGTGCCTTGACCCGCTAGACTTTCACCGGGCGCAAGGCCGACACGGCCGGTGCATTGATCGGCTGTCCGTTGGGGGCAAAGATCGAACCGTGGCACGGGCAGTCCCAGCAGCTCTCAAAGCTGTTCCAGAGCAGATGACAGCCGATATGGGTGCAACTGGCCGAATGAAGATGCAGTTCGCCGGCCTTGTCCTTGTAGGCGGCGATCTTTTCGAGACCACGGCGCAGGATGGCGCCCTCACCCGGCTGAAGCTCTTCCAGCGAGGCGATTTCACCCGGCGCCACGTATTCGGCGAGGTTTTGCAGGATCGTCACGTTCTCGCGCAGGAAATTCTTGGCCGCTGCCAACGGCTTGCGATCCGGCGCATAGACGGACTGCCATGGATGATCTTCACCGAGAATGAGCGCCGTGTTCAGCATCGCGCCCATCACGCCATGGGTCAGACCCTGGCCCGAATCGCCCATCGCAAGGTAGATGCGCTCGCTGCCGGGCTGGCGGCCGATGAAGCCGGCATAGTCGATCGTATCGAGAATCTGGCCCGACCAGCGGTGCGTGATGCGCCCAAGGGCCGGAATCAGGTCGCGTGCCCAGCTCTCCAGACGTGTAAAGCGTTTGTCGGCGTCGTTGGCTTCGCCGCTTTTATGGTCTTCGCCGCCGACAAGAACGAAATCATGATCGTCTGGGCCGGTTTGCAGCCGTACATAGTGGTAGGGATCTTCGGTGTCCCAATAGAGCGCATCGGGAAGTTCGCCCCGTTCAATGGCGAAAGCGAGGACATACGTGCGATAGGGAGCCACCTTCGTGTGCAGTTGAAAGCGATCGGCGATGGATGCGTTGGTCGCGATCACGGCGTGGCTGGCCGTGACCTGCCCTTGCGATGTTCGCAGCGTGACAGCGCCGTCCTGCTCGGCAACTTCTTCCACTGGACTGTTGGCAAAGAAACGAACGCCGCCGCTCTCGCAAACGGCCGCAAGTCCGGCGAGATATTTAAGGGGGTGGAATTTTGCTTGGCGTGGATATCGAAGGACATGCCGGTTCTCGCAGCCTTTGAGCGGCACGCCGACCAGCCGATGAACGGGAGCGCCGACCTCGCGCACCGCTTCGAGCTCCTCATCGAATATATCGGCCGGCATGCCGTTACCCTGAAAAAGATAGCCGTCAGTACGGAGGAAGTCGCAGGCAATATTCTCGCCGGCCTGGATGTCCTCGATCCGGTCGACGGCGGCAGCCTGACTTTCGTAGAACAGCTTGGCGGCATCGGCGCCGCGCAGCTTCTTGAATTCGCTCATCAGATCATCGCAAAGCGGCGCAAGATGCGCCGACGTGCGCGCCGTCATACCGCTTGCGATGCCTTTGCGATCAATGACGACGACTGACCGGCCGCGCTTCATGAGTTCGTACGCCGTCGAGAGCCCGGCGACGCCGGAGCCGACCACGGCGACATCGCAGTGCACATCACCTCCAAGCGCCCCCGCCTCCGGCAGGATCTCGGTCTCCATCCAGAGCGAGGTGCTGACCATGTTGAACTCCACCCAAAGAGGCAAAACGCGGGCTGTTGTCGCGGGTTCCTGCGAAGGCGCGGGAAGCCAGTCGCTGTGGAAGGCCGCTCACGCTCGGGGACCGCATTCGCCCGTCCGGTAGCGGCAAACGCGCGAGGAACAAAGCCGTCGCGCCGCCGTTCCATCGCTTTGAATTGGAGGAGCGACGTCATGGGAATTTTCACAAAGGACATCAAGACGATGGATGACCTGCTGCTGCATGGCTTGCAGGACATCTATTATGCAGAGCAGCAGATCACCAAGGCCCTGCCGAAAATGATCGACAAGGCCACCAACCGTGATCTGGCAACGGGCCTCAAGAATCATCTCGAGGAGACCAACAAGCAGATCGAGCGTCTCGAAAAGGTCTTCGAGAAACTTGGCCAGTCGCCAAGCGGCACGCAATGCCCGGCCATCGACGGCATCATCAAGGAAGCCGACGAAACGGCCGGCGAGATCGAAGACAAGACGGTGCTGGATGCAGCGATCGTCGCCAACGCGCAGGCCGTCGAGCATTACGAGATTTGCCGCTATGGCACACTGATCGCCTGGGCGGAAGAGCTCGGCCACGACGATATCGTGCGCTTCCTGACGACGAACCTCAACGAAGAGAAGGCGGCGAACACCAAGCTCAACACAGTCGCGTTGCGCAAGGGCGTCAACAAGAAGGCCTCCACCGCCGCATGATCCGGCAGGGCCCGACGGATCGTTTTCCATCGGGCCTGCTACTCCTTTCGAGGCCAAGTCATCCGTATGACCAATCTGACAGAACTGCCGAGTTGGGCTGACGATAACAACATCTTCGCCGTGGTCGAGACGCCGCGCGGCAGTTCGTGCAAGCTCGAATTCGATCCTAAGCTCGGTGCTTTTGCTCTGGCGAAGCCGTTGATGGCGGGCCTGACCTATCCCTACGATTGGGGTTTCATTCCCTCGACCAAGGCCGAGGATGGCGATCCACTGGATGTGCTGATCCTGCACGACGCGCAAACCTATCCCGGTATTGTGCTACGCTGTCGGCCGATCGGCATTCTCGAAGTCGAGCAGAAGAAAAAGGGCAAGAGCGAGCGAAACGACCGCATTTTTGCGGTACCGGACCGGTCACCGCTCGAAACGGATCTCAAGGATATCCGCAATCTTCCATCGCATGCGCGCGATGATCTCGAACAGTTCTTCCTGGCAACGAATGCCCTGGAGAACAAGGATCTGAAGTTTCTCGGCTGGCATGGGCCAAACCGTGCGACCAAGGCCATCAAACGGCTGGCCCGCTGAGCTGCACTCTCAGTCATCGCCATCGAACTCATCACTGGTGACTAGAGCGTGTATCTTGCTGATCCGTCGCCCGGCTAAGCTGTGTGGCGACACATTTCGATGGCGCGGGCAAATTCCAAGGTACAGCTCCGCGCATCCGACCTGGCACGCGCTGAATAGGATTGACCGCATAGGAACGCCGCCAGATGTTGCATGATTGATGGCGTGGAGTACCCTTGATCGATGCGCCGCACCAGAACTCAGCTGAAGCAACAGATGTCCGACCGAGTCCGCCGACGCAGTTGGCGGCTGAGTACTGAGGAAGACGACGAAGGCATCGAGGATTGGATGGTCGGTGGGGGTGACAGCCCGCCGTCTTGACAACGTCTGTCGTTATCCGAACACGGAAAGGAAGAAACCCATGGCAAAGAAAGCAAAGAAGAAGCGTCGCACCTCGAAGAGCTCGGGCTCGGACGTCAAGAGCGAGATGCGACGGTACAAGAAGGGGACCGCCAAAAGCGGCCGTGGCGGAAAGGGCGGCAAGGTGAAAAGCAAGAAGCAGGCAATCGCGATCGGCCTCTCCAAGGCCCGCAAAAAAGGCAAGAAGGTCCCCAAGAAAAAGAAGTAACGGGGCAATATGCAGGCACTCCGCAGTCACGCGTCATTCGGGCCGTCTCGACGTTCCCTGCCACGCGTGGCGCCAGGTTTCCAGGCACATGGCTCAAAACTTCAGGGTCGTTCGCAGGCCAAGCACGGTCGCATTGTGAAGCGCCTTGCCGGGCATTGCACTGGAAGGGCTGGTGGCACCTCCACCCGGATGAATGATGTATTGAAGATTGGGCTGTAACGTCCACCCGTCCCTGATCTGATATTGATACACGGCTGTCAGAAGGCCTTCGAAACTTCGCATCGGCCAGGTCGGATCGACAAATGTTCGATAATCTGCATCGAGCGCCTGTGCGCGCTTCGATACATGTGCGTAGCCGGCTGCAATTCCGAACTTGTCGTCGGGACGGCGGTCGTCGAGTCCGATGAATTCGATGCCGGCGTCGGCGTAGCGATCAATAAGATTGCGGTCGGCAGGCGCCCCCGAGATACGCGCAAAGATGCCAATGCCACGGTCGTCGCTTTTCGGCACACGATAGAGCTTCTGCTCGAATACCATCCAACCGCCGACATCACCGGACAAGAGCAGAGGTTCGCCGCTGCTAACGGGTGAAGCGAGTGAGACGCCATTGGACGCCAATCTCTGATCGGCGAAAGACCCAAAATGGCGCCAGCCGCCAAACTTGATCTGGCCGGCCGGGTTCGGATCGCCCTTCGTGTTATTCCAGGCATACTGGATCTGGCCGAGCAGGAGGGGCGGATCGTTGACGCGGAAGTTGACGCCATAGCGGTTACGCTCCTGCGGATCCCCGGGGCCGGGCCCAGCCTGATCGCCATCGAAGATGCCGCCAAGAACGGACAACTGCTCAGTGACATTCACCAGAAGCCGGGCTCCCATGGCAGCCAAGGGAGGCGACGGACCGCCGCTGGGCAAATCAAGCGAGGTGATCGCCGGCCAGCCCATCGAGGCGTTGGTCAAGACGTCGGTATATTTGGTATTGAAGAACTCGCTGTCGGCCGCGAGTTGTCCCACTTTGAGCGAGACTTTCTCGCTGCCCCACTGCTTTTCAAAATACGCCTCGTAAAGACGCGTGGACGGCAATGCCTCGATGCCGCTGACGACCAAATAGTTCTGTAGACTGCCGCGCGACAACCCGCCGCCGTGGATCTGGAACATGTTGGCATGGAATGTCAGCTGATCGAGGCCGGCGAGCTTTTGCAGGTCTAGGTCCACGGCGAGATTCAACCGACCTTCGTAGACCGAACCCTGTTTCAGTCCGCCCGAAGGGTTGCCCAGCACTTCGCCGATATAGGTGGCTGCGAATTTGACGCCGTATTTTTGGAAAGGGTTGGGAAGGAGACCCAGCGTCTTTTCCTCCAAGGTACTTTCGCCCGTATCGGGATCGACCGGCTTATCGTCGTCGGTCTTCTTGTTTTCCTGGGCGGCCGCTGCCCCCGCCGCCAGCAGCGCGGCGGCGAGAAGCAATTGGTAAAGGCGCCCTTTGGTACGGCTCACAGTTTCGATCCTGATTGGCGGAACGCCCACCCATCGGGCCATGTGATCGGCTTCAATTCAAGCCCGTTGATCGAAGTGCTTGCTTTGCAAGCGCAAGTCTAACCTATGTTAAGCGCGCCCTAGAAGTACCATCATCCTACGCGCTCAATCATCGACCGCCCAACTCGCTAGAATGCGGTCAACCGATGCCACTTCGATCTGCAGGCTGAAGCGCTTGGTATAGAGCTCGATCAGCGCGTCGTGGCTCTCATCGGATGAGCTGCATAGCGCGTCTTCGGCAAGGATCACGCGGTAGCCAATATCGACCGCGGCAAGCACGGTGGCCAGCACACAAACATCAGTCTCACCGCCGGAAACGATCAGCGTATCCACCTGATGCCCATCAAGGAAGCCGTGCAGCCGCCCATTGGCGAAAGCGCAGTAGGTTTGGCGGTCGATGACCGTGGCAGGCGGCACGAAGCGTAGCAGGGCCGGCATCAGCTCCAGCAGCGCCGGATCGACCCTATCACGTGTTACGCATTCCCATTTCTCGTAATAGGCCTTCCAGACGCCGCGCGCCTCGGCCTTGTTGCGGACCGGTATAAATCGCGTGAACACGGTACGCTGTGGCGCATGTGCAATCAGCCTGACCGCCCCGGGTAGCGCACGTTCCATCCAGGGCGTTGCCCATGCAGCGCCGGGCGCGAACAATCCTTGCATGTCGATGCAGAGATGGACGGCATGCGGGCCAGGCGGCGAGAGCAATTGGCCCATGACTAGCCCGACCTTCCAAAGCCGGTCAGCCGCCGCATCAGGCGCTCGAGGACCGCGCCGATCGCCAGTCCCGCGATCACGTCGCTTGCCCAGTGCGCGAGCAAAACGATGCGCGTCGAGACGAGAACGGCACCAATGGCCCAGACAAGGTTTCTCTTGGCTGGCCGCAACTCGGTTGCGGCGGAAGCAAGGGCGCCGACATGCACAGCGTGCCCCGAAGGAAACGCATCAAGCGCCTTGCCCGAGAGCGGAATGCCATGAAGATGGCCGCGCACGGTCCGGCGATCGGGCCGCACCTGATCGAACTGCGTTTTCAAAAGGTGAGGCAGCAGAACCGCCGCGAACGTCGTCAGCAGCACATGATCGCCCGCCCGTCGCTGTGCTGGTGACTTGGAACGCGACCAGAGCCACCATCCGACGGCGAGCGCCGTCAGGACATGTCCATCGGCTCCCCAAGTGATGATCGAGGATACGTCTTCAGGCAGAGGCCGTGTGTTGCGCGCGATTATGCGTGCGAGCGCGGTGTCGGCTGGCAAAGGGTGCACGCGTATTGTCATCGATAGCCTTGACCTCCTTTCCACGATCGGCCTTGCCGCAATCCCCATAAAATAGCGATTGGCAAGCGGAGCAGGTCGTCTCGGTCTCTCAATCGACAGCCGCGAAAACCGTTCCCAGCGAGGAACTGTGCGGCGGACGGTGGCGTTGAAAGCGTGGGACAGATGATTGGAGGAAAGAGCCATGGGTTTTGGACGAGGCGCATTGTTATGGTTGCTGGGCATCCCGCTGCCGATCATTCTGCTGTTGGCGATCTTCTGGCACCATTAGGCTGGCGAGCCCGCGTCCCCGGCGGCGCGGGCGTCCCCTGTCGCGCGTTGAACTTTGACCGGAGAAGTCCTCATTGCTTCTTGACGTGGCAAACGGGACGCTGCGCAGCCCTGATCCCGAGGAGCACATGGCAAAAGCCGAGGCCAAAACGCCGGATGACAAAAAGCCGGATGAGAAGAATGGCCTTCTGAAACGGCTCGGTCCTGGACTGATTACGGGCGCATCGGACGATGATCCTTCCGGCATCGGCACTTACAGCCAGGCCGGCGCGCAGCTTGGTTTTGGCATCGGCTGGACGATGCTTCTCAGCTATCCATTAATGGTAGCGATCCAGGAGATTTCGGGCCGGATCGGAAGGGTGACCGGTCACGGCATCGCCGGCAATGTCTGCCGCAATTATCCCAGCTGGGTGATTTGGTCGCTCGTCGGTCTTCTCTTTGTCGCCAACACGATCAATGTTGCGGCCGATCTCGGCGCCATGGCGGATGCCGCGAAGCTGGTGATTGGCGGCTCGGCGATCATCTATGTCGTTGCCTTTGCGGTCGTCTCGGTACTGGCGCAGATCTTCATCGCCTACAAGCGCTATGTCGCGATCCTCAAATGGCTGACGCTGGTGCTTTTTGCTTATGTGGTTGCGCTGGCGGTCGTCAAAGTGCCCTGGCCTGACGCGCTCAAGGGACTGTTCATCCCGAAGGTCGAATGGAGCGGCGCCTTTCTGACGACGCTGGTCGCCATCCTCGGCACCACGATCTCGCCGTACCTGTTTATCTGGCAATCCTCGCAGGAAGCCGAGGAGCAGCGCATTCATCCCGACAAGAAACCGCTCAAGGAGGACGCGCGTACTGAAGAGCGCGAGCTTTGGCGCATTCGCCTCGACACGATGATTGGCATGGCCTTCTCGAATATCATTGCGATCGCGATCATCATGACGACAGCCGCCACGCTGCATCAGCGGGGGGTGACCGATGTGCAGTCATCGGCTCAGGCGGCCGCCGCCTTGAAGCCGATCGCGGGGCCGCTGGCCGAACTGGTTTTTGCGCTCGGCATCATTGGCACGGGTTTGCTCGCCGTGCCGGTGCTGGCCGGATCGACCGCCTATGCCATCGGCGAAGGCCGCAAATGGCCGGTTGGTCTCGCGCGCAAACCGAAGCAGGCGGTGGCTTTCTATTCGGTTCTTGCCCTCTCGGTCGGCCTCGGTGTTGCGCTCAATTTCACACCCATCGATCCGATCAAGGCGCTTTACTGGAGCGCGGTCATCAATGGCGTGCTGGCGGCGCCGGTGATGACCATGCTGATGCTGCTGGTCAGGCGCCGTGACGTCATGGGCAAGCTTGTCGTCGAAGGCTGGCTGTACTGGCTTGGCTGGGCATCCACGGCCGCGATGGCTCTTTGCATCGTGGGCATGGCCGTCAGCATGCTGATGCCTACAACATCCTAGAAGCGACAAGCAAGGAGGTGTCGTGGATTACGCTTTGCGCTTCATCATCGGCGGCCTTGTGGTCTCACTGTTTGCGGTCATAGGCGACGTGCTGCGACCCAAGAGTTTCGCGGGATTGTTTGGCGCCGCGCCCTCCGTTGCGCTTGCCACGCTCGGCCTCGCTTTCTGGAAGCACGGCGGCGACTATGTGGCGATCGAAGGCCGCTCGATGATCCTGGGTTCGATCGCGCTGGCGGCTTATAGCATGGTTGTGTGTCAGTTGCTGATGCGGGCCGACTGGTCGGCGCTGAAGGCCACCCTCGCCGCTCTTGCCGTCTGGCTTGTGGTGGCGGCAGGCCTCAAGCAAGTCTTGATCGGGTGACAATTATGGCCGTACGCTTCAAACTTTCGGCGCTAAAGCAGGGACATACTTACGAGTACATCGTGCGTTTTGCGCTGGGCGGATTGGCGACTGTCGTTGCCGGTCTGGTGGCAGACTGGGCAGGGCCTGAGGCCGGCGGATTGATGCTCGCCTTCCCGGCAATTTTCTGCGCCAGCGCGACTTTAATCGAGAAGCATGAACGTGAACGCAAGCAACAAAGGGGCCTGCTTGGCGAGCAGCGGGGCAAGGGGGCGGCCGCGCTTGATGCCGCCGGAGCCGGCTGGGGTAGCATCGGCATGGCCAGCTTCGCACTGATGATCTGGTGGCAGGCCCCCGGTCTCAATCCGCCGCTCTGCCTAGCTGCCGCCTCTCTGGTTTGGTTCGCCGTCGCCGTGTGTATGTGGCGGCTGCGGCGCGCGTTGCCCAAGCCCGGCATCGCTACTCAGTAAAGGTGCCAGAATTCTCATCGGTATTCATGGCGGGATCTTGCTGCATGAGCTCGCGCTCGGCTTCAAACCAAAACCGATCTTGCTGCCCTTCAGTCTCTCCCGCGGCTTGCCACAGCAAGTGAGCGCGCTCCCGACTCTGTTCGTCCGTCGGCTTTTCCATGCTGTCCTCCCACTACATATTGCGGAGCGCAACGCGGCCCTCTGTCGCGGGTTCCAACTTGACACCGTTCAAGTGTTCGCTTCCACGATTATCTCGTCAGAGGAGGTTGCTAGCTGTACAGTGCAGCCTTTTGCGAGATGCGCCTAGCGTCAAGGCCGTCGCACTTGAAAATGGCTTCTGGCATCGCGGTGATTCTGCGCGCATCGGACCTTGTTCGGCGGACTGTCATCGCAGACACGGTCGCGCGTCGCGCTCGGAGAAACCGCGGATCTATCTTCAAAACACCCTGCGGCGTGCGACGACTGTTGCGCACCGTGAAAACGTCGTGGCCTCTTACCGTCGCCAAGGAACGACAAATCGGTCGGCTTCGTAGTTTCAAGGAGATCGCTGTGATAGGCGCCGCCGGCCAGTTCGCGCGATTTCAAATAAACAAAGGCCCGGACCGGCTGGCCGACGCCAAGTGGGACGACCTCTATAGCGACCCGGAAGTTGCCCGGCTTGCCGAGCGATTCCAACCGGTCGAGCTTTTGAAGACGGCCGACATCAATGCGATAAACTTCGCCGAAGACCCGATGTCCACGACCGGGCTCATTGAACATCATCGGCGCAAACCATGGCCCGGCAATGACAAGGGGAAAAGGCTCGACCGTCTGATACACGCCCAGCGGAAACGCCCCATCCAGACCGCACGTATGAAGGGGCGTCCTCTTTTCAACGTGCCGAATACGAAGACGTGCGGCATGAGACGCTAGCTCTCTTTCGCGCGCCAAATCGCGTGGATCATTAAGCCGACTTGCGGCTCGCCGACTCACGCTGTGGATCAGCTTCTGGGCTATCGCTTTTCGGAAAAGATGATCGTCGCCGTGCGGCAGGCATTCTCGAGGGCGGCATCACGTATGGTTTTGGTAGGCTCATCGAGCTGTTTCATGCAATCCCCCGACGGGACGCTTGGCCGAATTGCGGGTCAATTCTCTAGGAACCGCGATGTTCCTAAACCGTTAGGGGACCAGAAACTGGAGATTTCAGTCGTGTCAGTCAAACGTAACCGCAGCCGCCCCCAGGTTCGCTGCAAGAGCGCCTTTTGGCGATGGCGAAGCTGGCCAGGCGGCGGGCGGAAGAGGCTCCGGAAGGCGAAGAACGCAAGAGGCTGCTTCGGAAGGCCGAGCTGACTGAGCGTTCGGCCAAGATTGAGGCCTGGTTAGCGCCCTCGGTGTCGTCGAAGTCGCCGTAGCTGCGCGGGACGACGCTGATGGAGAAGGCGGGCACACACCGAGCGAGCTTGGAAGGTCAACCATCTCATTCAGCATCCTCATTGCGCAAAATCGAACACTGGCACATCGTTTCGAGCTTTTTTGATTTGGGTCAGTGGTCCCGCTCGGTTGAGCGGAACTTTCTTCCCATGAACCAGCCCGACGAGCGAGGTCCGGTGAGGAAGACGCCGAAGGCCAAGCCGTCGCGCGTGGCGGAGACCCGGCGAGCTATCGGGGAGTACGCGAACGATCTATGGGAGATCATCAAGAGACTCCGCATGCAGTTGCATTGAGGCCCCGATCGCATGTCCGCGGCGACGCCTTCCAACCGACCTGTCAGGATCCGCTTGGCATCGCCGCGGACGAAGCCGTCGCTCAAATTAGCGTGGCGCTGGCTTCGCTTTGGGACAGCTGTCCGAAGCTCAGGGCTTCGAAAGAAGGCAGCTGATGCGAGGCACCAATCAGGCGGCAGACCGATCCGGAAAGTTACCTTGGAGCTGATCGAGCAGCCGTTGCTCCCGGTCGATGCGGGTCTGATAGAGCTGACGCTCGCTGTCAGTTTTGGCGCTCGCCAGCAACAGCCGGTAGTGCCCGATGACCTTCTCGCTGCCGCGGATCAGGAGGCCGCGGATGTCGCTCATGGCTCGGCCCCGCCCCTTCGGAGCCAGCCGAACCTTTCGGCATCGCAAACGCGACGGGGAAGGTATCGGCGGTCAGCGCATCGAGTGCGGTCTGCTCCTCGGCGAGGCGCCGTTCGATGAACTGGCGTTCCAACTCCGAGACCTTCGTCCGAAGCAGTCGCCGATAGCGATGGATATTGTTGCGGTGCGCACGGATGCGGGCCAGATCTTCGTCGAGCATCGTCGTCTCTCCTGACGGTCGTCACGGTCCTTTTCGGTGTTGAGAAAACCGGGAAAGCGAATTCCCGACGCAAAATATCCGGGCTCGAATAACTGTCAAGCGCCTCTGTCGTCCCGGGCACGGGTCGACGGGCACGCAGCCACCCGCAATTTTTTCGGCCACCTCTTGAAAGGCCTTTGCGCTTTTCTAAGTCATTTTTCGCCGCGAGAGCGGTGTGCCGGGCGCCTTCACGGGTCCGGCGCGGGCGCCGGGCCGGTATCAGACCCGCTCTGACTCCTGCCTTGCGCTCCTTGTATCCAGCTTGCTCTTTGGAGGACTTGGTTATGAGGACCACCTTTGACTTCGCGCCCCTGTGGCGCTCCACCATCGGCTTCGACCACCTGGCCGACCTCGTCGACAGCACGTTGCGCCAGGCAAGCGAAGAGCACTATCCCCCTACAACATCGAACGCTCCGGTGAAGACCACTACCGGATCTCGCTCGCCGTCGCCGGTTTCGGCCCGGACGACATCGCCGTGACGGCCGAGCAGAACGCGCTGACCATCGAGGGCAGGAAGCCTGAGAAGGCGGCCGGCGAGTACCTGTATCAGGGCATCGCCGCAAGGCCGTTCCGGCGCGTGTTCAACCTGGCCGACTACGTTCAGGTGAACGAGGCTTCCTTCCGCGATGGACTGCTGATCATCGATCTAGTCCGCGAGGTGCCGGAAGCCATGAAGCCGCGCCGGATCCAGATTGGGAGCGGCGCCTCTCCCGCCTCGCAGATCGAGCAGAAGAAGGCGGCCTGACACCGGATCAGGTTCGACAGCGGAACGCGGTGCGCGCAAGCGTGGCCGCGCTCCCTGGCTCATGCAACGAAGGAGAAAACCATGGCAGTTCGTGATCTCATTCCCTGGTCGAGAAACCAGGAGCTTGCGCCGGCGCGCGGCCCCCACGATCCGTTCATGACGCTGCATCGCGAAATGAACCGAATGTTCGACGATGTCATCCGCGGCTTCGGCGGGACGGGCCTGTCGCCGTTCATGGAAGGGCAATTCGGCTGGCCCAAGATCGAGCTCAGCGAGACCGACAAGGCGCTGACCATCTCGGCCGAGCTTCCCGGCATGACGGAGAATGACGTCCAGATCGAAATCGCGAACGGGGTGCTGACCATCCGAGGCGAGAAAAAGAGCGAGCAGAAGGACGAAGGCAGATACTTCACCGAGCGCCACTACGGCTCGTTCCAGCGGCAGATCGCCCTTGAGGACGTCGAGGAGGACAGGGCCGAGGCGTCGTTCAAGAACGGCGTCCTGACGATCTCCCTCCCGAAGTCCGAGAACCCGCGCGCCGGGGTCAAACGCATCGCGATCAACAAGCAGTAACGACCAGTTCGGGCGACGGTCGTCGCCGCCCGAACCGAAAGCGATCTCGAGAAAAGGAGCGTAAAGGGGAGCCCAACCGATGAGCAACGCCAACACGAACACCGGAAATCTCAATCCATTCTTCCATCCGGCCGCGCACTATGCGTCTCCGGAGGATGTCCTGAACGACAACGAACTCTCCGCACCGGAGAAGCGGATCATCTTGTCGTCCTGGGCGTCCGACATGTTCGCGGTCGAATCCTGCCCCGCGCTACGCGAGATCCCCGGCATGGGCCACACGATCCGGCTCGCCGACATCCTCGCCGCGCTGCGTCGCCTCGACGGAGACGACGACGAGCCACCGCCGCGCGGCGGGGTGCCGATGCGGTTGCGGCGGCCTTGGGCCGCCGCGTTGTGGAGTCGGCATGACGTTCACGCAGGGGATGCCAACGGCGAGGTTCTTGAGACGATCCAAGCGCCCGGCAAGAACTAGGCGCGATCTGGATGCGGCGCAGCGTGAAGCCATGCGCGCGACTGGATGCGAGAGGATGCCAGGTCCTACTGCTTCGTCGTGCTTCTATCGAAGATGAACGCGGCTTGGAACACGCGCTCAATATCCGTTCGCACTTCGACGGCAACGTCTTGCTGTATCGAGGCAAACTCCCTAGCCAAGCCTGCCAGTGACTGGGCGGCCTCCACCTCTGCCTCTTGCTGAGTATCGAACTCCAAGCCTTCCTCATCCGGCCAAAGGCCGGCGTCGTCCCGGATGTCGAAGTAGTACCGGGTCATGCTTGGCCCTTTCGCTTAGGAAGGGCAATGCAACCGTTGTTACGTCGTTCCTCGCGGAGGCCTTCTGCGTGACTGCGGCTATATCAGTCGGCCGCTGGACATCGCATTCAATGGCTTTCCATCGCAAGCAAAAACGCCGCCCGCTTAAATAAAGCGCAGGCGGCGGCTTACCAGCCCCGGGAAGGTGAGAGTAAAATCCCGATAAAGGTTGGTCTCCGCATGGCGTGCTGAAGTTCATCACGTCGGACAAGAACGAGACCAAAATTCAAGATGGCGGCTGCAGTCCCGGCGAGGTTAGCCACTTGTTGATGTCCCCGGCAACATCGATCTGCCGGGCTTTTCGCAGAAGCTCCGTGCGGCGGACGCCAGCGGGCATTCCCCTGGCCTGTAGGCGGAGATTGATCGCCTCTTGCGCGAGGCGGTATTCGAATGTCGAGGATTGTTCTAGGGACCGTTGAGCCGGCATGTATGACGCTCCGCTGCGGGGTTGAGCGGGAGCGCAACTTGCGTTCACACCACCGATAGATGCTATGGGCCGTTCGATGGCAGTGGGACAGTGCGCCTTTATCTGTCGAATAGCGAGCGCTTTGTTCGGTTCCTGGCAGGAACTATTTGCGAAGTGCCGGAAGCTAGTCGATGGTCTGCAATGCAGTACTGGCAGGGAGCAACTCTCTTGCAATTCTCCGCCCTGGCGCCGACCTTTCTGTGATCAGCACTTGCGCCTTACGACAGAGGCCAAATTCAAATTGAAGCAGGAGCTGCACACCGAGCGCTTCTATTGGCGTTGCTGATCTCTGAGCGATCGGCTGATCGCTCGTTCAGCTGCGCTGACAGCCTCCACTCGATTGAAGGCAATTCCGGTTCGGGGTGACCGACCGTCTCGCTCAAACGACCATTTCCAGCCGGGCGGATTGATCGTCTGGACCACCGTATATTTAATGCCCTGATGTTCCATACGCGATCACGACTATGGGGCTAAAGCAACCGTACGCGGCGACAAACCTCGGTTACTCAGCATCGCTTGAAGTCTCTTCGAACGATCGACGCGGACCGCTTTGAATTCCGCTGGCCCGTCAAGCAGGCGCTGCTTTCTGGCCGATGGGTCCTTAGAATCGCAGAGTGGTCTGCCCTCCCATCCAAAGCCGTGCCCGCCAGATGAAGAGCGCGCTTTCGTTGGCGGCCCACTCGGCGATCTTTAGCATCGTTCGTCATCTTATAGGTCTCTTAATTGGCGCGCATGTTCGGAAGCGAAACTCAGCAACCGCGGCAAATATTCTTGAGCTTCGCGGCGGTTCGGGCTTCTTCCGCAAGAAATGGATCCTTGTAGCCTGACGATGAGTCGATGCCGGCTTCGGCGGGCTTCCTGGCTTTTGGAGGAAATGCCGCATCGTAACAGGAAAGGCGGGCGCTGGTGCTTTCGATCGCACGGCAATTCGGCTCCGCGGCAACAGCTGCTGGCGTGAATGTGCCCAGTGCGGATGTCAGCAAAAGCGCCGCGGTCCATCTGCCTGTTCGAACCATCCTCATGCTGAGCACTCCATAGCTATTTGGTTTTACTCGCCCAGGTGGGGCTCTCGCCGGTCCAGGCCGGAAGAGCATCCCATTCGGACCAACGCATCCGGCGCTCCTCACCTCCGACCCTCACGAAGACAAAGGGCGCATCGTCCCGGCCAGTCTTCGAACCAACGAAGATTGCCGGAACCCCGTAGGCATCCCTGATGATTGCCGTGTTTGCCATTTTGGGCTCCCGTTTGGCCTGAACTGGCTCAACGCCCCGGTTTGCAGTTCTGACGCATCGTGATTGAACGGATTTACCGCTATAAAATGGCCGTCACCGCAATCAGCAGTACGAGGAAGACCGGTACCAACAAGGGTGGTACGAGCCACTCACGAATGTCGAATTTGTCGGAATTTGACATCTGACCGCCTTCTCTTGGGTTGAGGCGGGAGCGCAACGCTCTCAGTCACCGATAACAGCCACGTAGCGCGCGGTGATGTGAACTGTGTAGCAGCCTTCTAACCAATTAGCGAGATCAATCTCAGCCGCCTGGTAGCCAATCGCCCAAGGCGAGCCCTTTACACACGCTCATCAGTCCGCACCTTGAAGCTGACGAGCGTGTTGGGTCGAAAGTTTGGGCGATCGGAACATCCGCCGCATCGCGGCCTTGCGCGATCAGGACGCGGCCGAATCGCGGAGTGCTGTTGCCTGCATCGAATGTGTACCAGCGGCGCCAAGATAGGCTTCGAACCAGCCTGCAAAGTCCCCGGGCGGCGTGGGACGCCGGGATGCCGATGTCGCCGAGACAGCCGGTGCAACAGCGCGAGGACGCCTTAGTTGGCGGACTTACTCGACAGCGGCGCTCTTGATCTGATGGATATATTTGACCGCAAGATCGCCGCGACGTTGAGCCGTCACTGGATCATCAACTTGGTTTGCCCTGCGGCACTGCTCAACTTTCGCGATGATCGCGGCCTGCAATTGCCGATCGACGCCTAGGATCCGTTCCGTCATCCCAACAAACTGCTGAGTGTCGCGCGACGCCCCTCTTTATCGGGCGCTGTTGGCCGTTGGTTTGAAAAAGACCGTTTGAAAAATCAGACGCTCAAACGGTTTTGCCCGCTAAACTACTGATTTGGTGGGCGCACCAGGGCTCGAACCTGGGACCCGCTGATTAAGAGTTCAAAACCGGCGCCTCTCTGCGATTTCTGAATCTGCGCCACACTACGATGAAGTCGAGAAAGGTCTTTTATTTATAGAGACTTGTCGCATAGCTTCGCAGCCCAGCGAACCCTGACCTTCAAACACCTCAGTTCGCCAAAACCGTTTGAAAACCGTTTTAGCAGTTCACGTCGACCCTCATGACCGACATTCGCATTGCTCTCAGCGATAAGGCCATCGCTCAGCTGCCGACTCCTGAAGATGGCTGGTATTTGGCTCGCGACACCGAGTTGAAAGGCTTCTTCGTGGTCGTCGGGAAGCGAAAAAGGACCTTCACTGTTCAAGGTGATCTTAGACAACGAGGAAAGCGGGCCTCCTCCATCAGAGTATCGATCGGTGACGCCAGCGAGTTGACGACCAGGGCAGCCCGCGCGATTGCCAAGGAATATCTTGCTCAGATCAGCAAGGGACAGCACCCGAAAGCGAGGGAGAACGGAAACTCAGAACAAGCCGCGACCGATGGGAATGGTGCTGTAGGGGCCGCTACCCTGGAGCAGACTTGGCAACGCTACCTGGAAGCCCACTTGATCCGAAAAGGCCGTAGCGAGAAAACGATCAGCGGGTATCGCGATCACGTTGAACGCCTCTTTTCGGAATGGCTGAAGACCCCTTTGCTGGATCTTGCGAATGATCCCGCTCGCGTCGCCAAAAAGCATGATCAGCTTACTAAGGAGAACGGTCCCTACATCGCGAATGGCAGCATGCGGACGCTGCGGGCCATCTACAATCATGCGCGGAAGACCAATCGATCGCTGCCGCGTGACAACCCCGCAGATGCTGTCGATTGGAATCAGGAAGAGCGCAGGAATACTGGTATGGGGACCGGCGATTTGAAAGGATGGTTTTTCGAACTGGCCAATCTAGAGAACCCAATCCGGCGCGAATTCCATCTTTTAGCATTGCTGTGTGGATCTAGACCCACCGCCTTGCAGCAGGCCAGACCCGAACACATAAATTTTCGACGGCGTACGCTTCACATCCCAAAGCCCAAAGGAGGCAGCAAGCGAGCGTTCGACATCCCGCTATCTCGGCAAATGATCCTGTGTCTCATTCGGGTGCTTCGTTTCGGCAGGCAAATGCAGCCGTCTCAGGCGCAAAAGTGGTTGTTCCCCGCTGAGAGCGCCTCTGGACACTTAGCGGAAACAAAGGAAGATCGAGAGGTCTTGTCAAAATGGGGCAATGACCTTCGTCAAACATTTCGGACGATTGCGACCGCTGCCGGCGTTTCCGAATTCGATGCTAAGCTCCTCATGAACCATTCTATCCCTGGCGTGAACGCAGGCTATGTCACTCGGCACAAGCTGGTTGAAGACCACCTGCGCAGCCAACAGCAAGCTATCAGTACCGTCGTGTTTTCCGCACTTGGTGAGTCGCTAAAGGAACATAAAGCTCTGATCAATTGGCTCGGTCCCGGGGCTAGCCGAAGCACCGTTACCCAAGTCCGATTGGAGCCAAACACTCTGGGCGAGGGGCAAGAACGAACTCAGCAGGTAGCATGACTTCGAACTGGCCGCCTGAGGAGTGTGACAGTGTAACTCGGGAGACTGTTCTGGACGGTGTGCCGAGAGTTAGCAGCGGTTTCCAAACGCCCCCAAGGACCCGCGCCTACCGGCCTTCTGTACGTAACGAACTCACGGGCTTAAGCGTCCTTTTGAGGGCAACGGATCAGAATCCGAATGGCGGAATCAAAAACCTGCTTGATTATTCAACGATTTCAAAGCGCGTTTGGAAAAAAATAGCCGAATTCGCCGCTAGTAACATCAATTGCTTAGCAAGCATTTCCAAATAATGAAGCTCCTCTCCCAGTGAAGATAGGGTCCGAACGCCACCGGGGTTGCGGGCGTGGCAGCGGGTTACTGGCGGCAGATCGATGCATCCAAGGGTCGGGGGTTCGTGCGCCATCATTGCGGTCTAATATGATCGCGAGCAGGCTCAAATCCCGGAGACGTAATCACCGATACCGACTTCCAGTCTAGGTCGCGATTAACCGAGGGGCCCCGCGCCCCTTCGCGTCCGACGTCAGGCGGGTTTTCTCGGGTGTGGGTATCAAGCCGCCATCAACTTGGAAACCCTGCTCCTCGCCTGCACCTGCGTTGAAAATATTCACAGTCGAGCTCCTGGAACCATCCTGTCGCGAGCCTATTGGCTCACTGACACAATCACTTTTGGAGAAATGCTATTATGAAAACCTTCGCAATCGCTCTGGCAGCCGCCGCAAGTACACTTATTGTGACCGCCGCTTCAGCCGCCCCGCTTTTCGCCAGTGTATCGATTGCACCGGAGAGCAACATTCAAAACGTTCGCATGGTCTGCAATGAAGATGGTCGCTGCTGGCGTGAACGCGGCGAACGCCATGTTATCATCCGCGACGGGCGCGATGCTTACGGATACGCTCCACGCGAGCGTTACATCGAGCGGCGCGGCTATGACGACCGTGCCGGCGTCGGCTTCCGCGCTCCCGGCGTGAGCGTCGGAATCGGGACCGACCGCTACTGAGAGACGACGGGATATCTATGAATGGCCGCGGAGTACTCCGCGGCCATTTTCATTGAGGCCATCTTCAAATGGCATAGATCGAACGCTTCACTCGGCGTCTGACGCTCAGTCTCGGTTAAACTCTGCCGCTACCCCTCGTGGTCAGTCGAGAGTATTCAGATGGCCAGATCGAAGCACATCAAGCAGTTTCGCCGATCAGGCGAAATCCAGAAGCACGATCGGTTCAAAAATTTGCGGCGACCAGGTCGTAAGAGCCCCTGCTGCCGCGGACGTACATCTTGGCAGCGGCGGCGCATATCAAGTCACGATTGGAATCGAATGCGCGGAGGAAGCCCGGCTCATCGCAACCGATATCCGGTTGAATTCGCTTCAGCGCATTTTCGTTGATGAAGAACGATGCCTCAATAGCGCTGTCGTGTCCCCAGAATCGGACGGCACGCCGCGTGCGGTCATAAGACCGGCTATGGTTCGGAAACTCGATCATGTTGTCGGGGCCGATCAGTTGTCGGAGCACGAGACCTCCGTGCCGGCTGCACGCGATTTGCGTCGCGGCATATTCGATGGCGATAGCCGATCCTGTCTCCGACGCACTTGCGTGCAACCGGTCGATACGCTGACAAGATGTGCGGTAGCCAAAGCTTGGCGCGAAGGGAGGGAGTTTGGAGCGATCCGGTTGCGCCACCCTCCAAATTGCTATGCTGGAAGCGGATTACCACCCCGCTCGATCCTGTCACAGCAAATAGTTGCGCCTGGCCTCGTAATTCTGCGGATCGGCACTATATCCTAGACATCACCGCCCGCCCCTCGGCTGTTATCGGTGACTGAGAGCATTGTGCTCCCGCCGCGACCTAGAGGCGGTTACTATGTCAGATATCTCCAAATTCAGCGTTCGCGAGTGGCTGGTGCCTCCGGTACTGCTGCCGATCTTCTTTGTGCTGCTGATCGCTGCTGCGATGCTTATTCAGTGGTAATTTCCCTCGTTGGGCCCGCGCCGTCTGCTGAAGCCAACCGCTCATTCCGGCCAGTCAAGCGAGTCCAATCGTCGTTAGCTTGCAAGCTGAACATCCGGGCGGCAGACGCCCTGGATGGAGCCCGCAAGATGCCGCCGGGAGACGAGCGCGCGGAGGCGATGAAAATGGCTACGATCCTGGAGAACGCCGCTGAAATGCTCGAGCATTTCAGCGGCAGGGTCGGCGTGCCAGCAAAATGACGGTTGAGAGCTATCTTCTTTTCGCGCTCCACCGCTCAGGCCCAAACTCGGATATTTAGGAAAACAGCACCCGGGCATGGATCGTAGGGGCACCGAGATGCTTGTCTCAGATCAATCGCTTGTTTCAGTCACACCCGTTTTCCCGTGGATGCCCATCCGATGGTGCACGATCTTTCGCGCAGTCCGGCCGTCGTTCTCATTGTCGAGGACGAGACGATGCTCCGCATGCACGCGGTCGACATGGTGGAAGACGCCGGTTACACGCCGATTGAAGCCCTGGATACCGACGACGCCGTCGCAATCCTGGAATCCAGGTCCGACGTCGCACTCATATACACCGACATTCAGTTGCCCGGCGGCATGGACGGCCTGGGTCTTGCGCATACCGTGCATAAGCGTTGGCCGGCGATCAAGATCATCCTGGTGTCGGGCCAATTGAACCCATCGAGCATCGATCTTCCCCCCTGCAGCAGATTTTTTGGCAAACCACTCCAAGCCTGGCAGATCATAGCTGAGTTACGCAGCATGATTGGTCACGCCTGAATCTCGTCGTTCTTGGCGCTGGATGCCGCCAGAGGGAACGCTCGGCCGAATTCAAGTGCGGCACCCAGCCCAAGGTGATACAGTTGCAAATGCTTGAAGTTGATCTCCGTACGGACAATCGCCCCGGCGGCGCAGAATTCCACCAGGACTTTCTGGCGGCGGAGAATGTCAGCCTGCGACTACTCCTGGCGCAGGCTGAGATCAATACGAGGAGCCTGCTTGCCAAGGCCGGTATCGATGCCAAAGAACGCGAGGCATCCGACAAGCTGCAGAAGCTGATCCTCGAAGAGCTGCATCACCGCATCAAGAACACGCTCGCGACCGTCGCCGCAATCGTCTCCCAGAGCCTGCGCAACCTGCAGGGGGTTGAGCACGCGCAGCGCGCCATCGAGGGCCGGCTCCTGGCACTCGGTCGGGCGCACGATCTCCTTCTGCAGGCAAAATGGTCCAGCGCCGATCTTGGCACGGTCGTTCGCAGCGCCATCGAAGCCTTCGACAATCCCGACGAATCGAAATTCTCGATCACGGGGCCCGATATCCGGATGGCGTCGGGTGCCGTCATCGCCGTCGCGATGACGCTCAACGAGCTTTGCACGAATACCACGAAGTTCGGCGCCCTGTCGGTCCCGGAGGGACGCGTCGACATCATCTGGACGGTGGACCAAGCGACACAACGCTTGCACCTCACCTGGACCGAAAAGAATGGCCCGGTCGTCCAGCCGCCCGCAAAGCGCAGCTTCGGAACACGGCTGATCGAAACCCTGGGCAAGCAGTTGCGGGGTGACGTGCAACTAGCCTATGCGTCGACGGGGTTTTCGTACACGTTCGACGTGCCAATAGCCGCGCTGAGCACCCCGGCCACATAGCTTGTGCGCGACGTATCGCGTGACGTGAGTGGACTCCCTTTTCGGGCTTCGGGCCCTTAGGTCTTGAGTGATTTTACTTGTTCATCTGCCGGCAGCCGGCAGACGAGCTCGCAATTGGAGCATTCGAAAGTCCGCAGGTCAGGATTGCCGTGGTCGGATTCGATCCGGGTCAGCGTCATGCGGCCCTGGCACTTCGGACAGCGCGGTCGTGCGATCGGAATAAGCGAGGGCTCGGGGCGCGCGAAGATTTCGGGCATGTGATGCTCCTTCCGGGTCGGGGCCGTTCACCTATGGTCGTGAAGCGAATCGGACGGCACCAAAATCGCGCACCACCTGACCGGCTGCTGATCAATATTGCTCACATTTTCCGAGAAGTGATTGCAAGATCGGTCAAGGAGTCCGGCCCGCATTCGCCGCATCCCGAAAGCGTACACCCCGTAGCCTCGATCAACCCGCGTCCTTTCTGAAGTGCCGGCTCCCGGACTGAGCAATATTGCTCAGCAAGACATCCGGACGCGGATTAGCATTGGGTTCGATCATCGCATGTCCTGCGGTAGCCCGCGTCGCTTATCGGCGCGGTGCTCGGTGTCATGGGTTACCTCGTGCCGAACCCGGGCTCGTCGTGATCATTCCGGTCGTCGATGATGTCGCGGCCTGGCTTTGGCGGCTCACTCCGAAAGCAGTTAGACATGGTTCAATATCCACCGGAAGCCCGCTCGCTCGCAGCGCTGCTCGCCCGGTATCGCCAACCCGATGACGCGCGCGGCATTTTCGAGCTGGTGATCACGGCAGTACCCTTTTCTGTCATCTGGGCTCTGATGCTCGTCGGCGTTGTCCGCGGCCATGGGATTGGCCTGCTGCTGGCCGTGCCCGCGGCAGGCCTGCTCGTTCGTCTCTTCATGATCCAGCATGACTGCGGCCACGGGTCTTTCTTTCGCAGCCGACTTGCAAACGATTGGATCGGCCGAGCCATCGGCGTTGTCACTTTAACTCCCTACGATTTTTGGCGGCGCAACCATGCGCGGCATCACGCGAGTTCAGGCAATCTCGATCATAGAGGCTCGGGCGACATCGATACATTGACCGTGAGTGAGTTTGCCGCACGGTCTCGATGGCGCCAGATCCTCTATCGCCTGTACCGGCATCCGATCGTCATGTTTGGCGTGGGCCCGACATATCTGTTCATCTTGCGGCATCGATTGCCGATTGGGATGATGCGTAACGGCTGGCAGCCATGGCTGAGCACGATGGGCACGAACGTCGCCATCGCGGTTCTGATCGTCGGCATGATCCGGCTGGTAGGCCCTGGGCCATTCCTGCTGGTGCATCTGCCGATCATGGTTCTGGCTGCGTCGATCGGCGTCTGGCTGTTCTATGTCCAACACCAGTTCGAGAACACCTCATGGTCATGCGATGAAGCCTGGAGCTTTCACGAAGCTGCGCTCTATGGCAGTTCGCACTATCACTTGCCGTGGGTTCTTGCGCTGGTTCACCGCGAACATCGGCGTCCACCACGTCCATCATCTATGCAGTCGAATTCCCTGCTATCGGCTGCCGGACGTGCTCCGGGATCATCCGGAGCTCGCAAATGTGGGCCGAATCACCCTCGTCCAGAGCTTGCGATGTGTGCCGAAGGCCTTGTGGGACGAGAAGGAGCGACGGCTCATTTCGTTCCGAGACGCCAAAATAGGTCTGGTCGCGCGCCATAAGGGGACGCAGAGCAATGGTTCCGTTGCGGGTCCTGGAATTCGCCGCTTGAATTCGTGAACTTAACGATGGGTTCGCGCTTGGTTCATTGGAGAACCCGCTTGAGCCGCATGTTCAAACCCTTTGTGTTTCTGATCGCAGCCATCTACTTCCTGGTGGACGCGGTCTTTTTCACTCTCTTCAAACCTGTCTTTCGCCGGTTGGCGAACTGCTGGTTTTTCGAGCGCGTGCGAGCGTGGATCGAGTCGCTTCGCCCGTATCCGGCTCTGGCACTGTTCCTCGTGCCGGTCATCTTGCTTGAACCTGTCAAGCCTCTTGCGGCTTACCTGACGGCGACCGGGCACATCGGTCGCGGGTTTGCGCTCCTCATCGTCGGCGAGCTTCTCAAACTCCTGCTCATCGAGCGGCTCTTCTGCGTCAACCGCGACAAGCTGATGTCAATTCCTGCTTTCGCCTGGTGCCACGATAGGTTTTGCCAAGGCCAGGACTGGGTCGCGTCCCTGCCGGCATGGCAACTCGTGCGTCGTTGGAGCTTCAATGCCAAGCACGCCGTTCAACGACATGCCCTGGAATTCAAGGCTGCGCAGAAGCGAAAGCGGCTTTCCTGGCGATCTTGATCCGTCTCTTCGGCGCGGTCGAGCGGCAGGCGTGGACTGCTGGGAGCTCAGATCGCAACCACATTTGCAGGCCGCGCTCTGTGCGCGCAGGAACGCCGCGTGATCCCACCAGTTAGCTCTCCGAGACTTTCACCCCAGGGAGTATCCGCTATGGAGAACGATCGCATTGCCGGCTCGGCGAAGGAATTCGCCGGTAAGCTCGAGGGCACCGTCGGCGATATCGCCGGCGATGCAAAGAGCCAGGCAGCGGGCCGGTTCCGCGAGGCGAAGGGCACCGCGCAGAACCTGTACGGCCAAGCCAAGGACGCCGCGCGCGACGTTACGGATGCCGCCGCCGACTACGCCAAGGACGCCTATGAGAACAGCGGCGATACCTTCCGCGAGGGCACACAAGCGATCGCCAGGAAGGTGCAGGATAATCCGCTCGGTTCGATGCTGATCGCCGGCGCGATCGGATTTGTGTTGGCGCAATGGCTGGCGCGCCCGACGCGGCGCACGCGATAGCGTTTGGGACGGGTGCAGCCGAGCATTGCTGGATTGGGAGATTGAATCATGAGTGACCACATCCCGCTCGCCCCTTCCCGCACGAAGGCCTGGATCCTGCTTCAGAGCCGAAATCTCCTATCGCGGAAGTCTCCCACGCCGTGAAGGGGACGGCCAATCGGGTTGCGGGCGCGATAAAGGCTGGACGAAAGCCAGGAATGCCGCTGAGCATCCTGAGCAATATCGCGCGCGAAGCCCTCTTGGCTCTCTGCTGGTCGCCTTCCTGCTGGGAGTTGCCATCGCCCGCCGTCGATGACGGCTTGCGCAGCTCGAGTGATGGTTCAATCGGAGAAAGCGGAACTCTAGGAGGTCGGAGCCGTTGCACCCTATGGCCGGCGTCCGTCGGCATAGATTGAATTTGAATTGGAAAATCAGATGAGAAAGTCACTAATGGTTTCTGCGGCCGTTGCGGCCCTATTGGCCACCACCGGGTTTGCGACAGCTCAAGGCGCCAACCAAGGAGCGGCGAAGGACTCTCCGACGGCCGCTTCGCCGAAAGGTGATCCTGCGGCGCCGATGAATGCACCGGCGGCAAAGGGAGTCGAGAAGGCTACCCCAGGTGCTGGGTCAAAGGAGATGGCGCCCCAACAAGCGCAGGGCAAGCCGGATGCGAAAACGACCGGTGACATGAAGGCCGATGGCAAGTCGAAGGCCTCGGAGTCAACGACGCCGGCCGCCACGAAGGACCTGAAGAATCCGGCCGCCGAAACGACGTCGCCTTCGGGCGGCAAGGCGGCGAGCGAGATGAAAGCCGAAAGCAAGACGAAATCGTCTGATTCGGCCGCGACCTCGAAGGACTTGAAGACTCCGACTGCCGAGACCAAGCCCTCGACCTCGGACAACAAGACGACCGGCAACGCCGCAGCCGCAGCGACAGCGACGCCTCCCGCCGAGAAGCGCACCCAGATCAGTTCGGCGATGAAGCAAGAGAAGGTCGAGGAAGTTGCAAACGTGAACTTCAACCTCTCGATCGGAACGGCCGTGCCGGCGGGCGTCCGTTATTACCCGATGCCAGCACGTATCGTCGAGATCTATCCGGAATGGCGTGGATACGATTTCATCCTCGTGCACGGAAGGTACATTGTTCTTCGCCCGCGCACCCACGAGATCGTCTACATCATCGAAGGCTAGGCGACCACGCCAGGCGTATGACAGGCAGTTACGAGGGCGGCTCGAGAGCCGCCCTTATTGTCTGATCCCACCAGACGTGCGACCCTGCCCTGGCATCACTTGCGCCACGGCCTTGCGAAGATTTCGCCAGTTGCTGGCAAATCCAGCTACCATTCCCGTCGGAATGCGATCCGTCTCCATCATTCGAGCGGATCGTAAGCCCTTAACCCTCGTCGACCGGCGACATCATGGCGATCTTCATCGTCCGGCATAGTACAACGTACCGGTACGAGCGCGAGGTAAGGCTCGGCCGGCATCAGCTAATGGCACGTCCGAGGGACAGCTTCGATCAACGACTGATTGACTTCTCGCTCGATGTGACGCCGAAGCCCTCAGAGGTGAGATGGCTTCATGATGTCTTTGGGAATTGCGTCGCGCACATCGAATTTGACCGCGCGAGCGATTACTTGCGATTCGACTGTGAAATCAAGGTTGACCACACTCCGGAGAACGCCCCGGACTTTAGGATTGAGGACTACGCGAAGGACCATCCATTCACGTATCATGACGAAGAGGCGCCTGACCTGGCACCTTATGTTCAGAGATGGTTCTCCGACCCGGAAGATCATGTTGGCCGGTGGCTGGACACCTTTCTCACGCGGGGGACGAAACGTCCGACGGGCCAGCTCCTGATGACCCTCAATGAAGCAATCTCGGATGGCTTCGCATATGACCGCCGCACGGCGCCAGGAACTCAAATTCCCTCCACCACACTTGAACTGAGGAAAGGCACCTGCAGGGACTTTGCCATTTTGATGATTGAAGCCGCACGCAGTCTGGGCTTCGCCGCGCGCTTTATCACGGGCTACATCTACGTACCGGATCGCGATGGACCTACCTGGCTGGGTGGGGGAGCCACTCATGCCTGGTGCCAGATTTACGTCCCCGGTTCGGGCTGGGTCGAGTTCGATCCGACCAACGGCATCGTCGGAAACCGGGACTTAATTCGCGTCGCGGTGGCCAGAATCCCGAGCCAGGCCATTCCCCTGTTCGGCACCTATTGGGGAAGTCGCGAGGACGAGCTTGGAATGAATGTGGAGGTCAACGTCAAAACGGCGTCGGCTCTATTTTTGCTGCTGTGATGAAGTGGCTGGAACACAAGCACCACCAGGGCGTTGGGGTTCGCGCCGCGCCGTGTCGCGAGTGTAGGGTGAGCACACACAAGATCGAAGTAGTCGAGCAGCCTTCTCGACTTTGGAGGACGCCGAGTGAAGATCCGGGTCGGCTATGAGATGGTCTACGAGTTTCCGCAACCCACACCCATGATCATGGTCCTGGGCGTTCATTTTACCCGGGCTTCCGACGTTATCGTGCCTGACTATCTGACCACTGATCCTCCGGTGGCGATCAACCCATACCGCGATGGCTTCGGTAACTGGTGCAGCCGTATCGTTGCTCCAGCCGGTCGACTGCGGCTGGCGGCTGATGGCATCATTCGCGACACGGGCTTGCCGGACGCCACCGTGCCCTCGGCTTCCCAACACGCGGTCGAGGACTTGCCGGCAGAGACGATTGTGTATCTTCTCGGCAGTCGCTATTGCGAAACCGACCAGCTATCCGACACCGCGTGGAAGCTCTTCGAGAAGCAGCCGCCCGGATGGGCGCGCGTTCAGGCGATCTGCGATTTCGTCCACAATCACATTCAATTCGGCTACGAGCACGCGCGCGCCACCAAGACCTCCCGGGAAGTGTACCACGAGGGCAAGGGCGTTTGTCGCGACTTTGCGCATCTGGCCATTACGTTCTGCCGCTGCATGAACATTCCGGCAAGGTACTGCACCGGCTATTTGGGCGACATCGGCATGCCGCCCCCTATGCGCCAGGAGACTTCGCCGGATGGTTCGAGGCCTACATTGGCGGACGTTGGTACACGTTCGATCCGCGCAACAACGTGCCACGGATTGGACGTATCCTGATTGCGCGGGGACGTGACGCCGCTGACGTCCCGATTACGCAGACGTTCGGGCCCAACACCCTGGTGAGCTTCAAGGTGTGGACCGACGAGATCACTTCCTAGCATCGCGACTTGGGCATTTCCTGGAACGAATGTCTGCGGCGTTACTTGGTGACGGCGACCGGATGCATGTGCCCCCACGCATCCGATGAAATGACGGCCCCAGCGCGCCCCACGCTCTGGGGCCGTTCCTTTAGGAGTGCCCTTCTGATCTGCTCTCTGGGCCGGAGCTTCTCACGCAAAGCAGCACTTTACTCTTCGAAACTGAGATCGCCGTCAGCCAGTCCGTTTCGGGGCGCGGTTGGGCTTCTTCGGTATCAGCCATTTCCTCATCTCAGCGGCAAAGCCAAGTTGCTCGGCTTTTCTGATGGCTTCGAATCGGATCGCTCCAAGCCGGCAACTGCCTTGCTTGCGCAAGAGCCTCGGATGCCCGGGTAGCCCAATCGTGACAGTCCAGATCGTTGCGCGGCAGCGTTGTCATTTCATCGTCCTCACCTTGCACTCCAAAGGCAGCACTGGTCGCCACATCGCGCGAGGCGTTAGGGGCCCTGGCTTGTGACCCGAGCACGCTCGCCCCCTGCGGAATAAGGGCAGCGGCACTATCGAACTCTCACCGATCGGCGTCCACGGCGATCGCAGCAGTATGGACCCGGCAGCGCCGCCCGCTGGTCAATATTGCTCACGACCGGGAGTTTGACGGGATCACCGCAGTCCGCTGTCGCGGCAATGCTCTTTGCACGACGCAACTGGACGCCAAACGATGCCAACTATCGTGCAAGTTTATTTGGACTTTGGGCTCGTTGTCCGGACCTTTGATCCCCATATCTATTTGAGTCTGATCACCCCATCGGGGGTTGTTCGGAAGGGGCCGCGACTTTCAACGAAAGGGGGCCCGGAATGTTTAGATCTCAGCAATCTCGGGCGAGAGAAGCCAAGCACGGCGAACTGACCAAGCACCCGCCCGCTCCGGATGAGAACCGTTCGTACGGTGCAGCCCTTGCGGCCCGAGAAGAACGTGTTTTGCGGTGTCTGGGCGCGGCCATCATCATACGATGGAACGCCCTGCCGACAACGCTGCAACGGCAGATCTTCAACACTGCGGGGTCGGTCGGCAAGTTACTGGCGACATCGGCGCTCCGCAGCCAAATCGCCCGGTTTCTCCACAACCACAAGGATGATGCCGGTCGCGGCAAATTGCCGGTGACAGAAGACTCGCCTGCCGATGCAAGATCAAGTGCCCTGGCGCTGTCGCGATGGGACAACGAGGGAGGAGCAGTCCACGACTGCCCGCCGATGTAGATGGACGCCGATAACAGGAGGACTCCCATGTCGCTTACACAGTTTCGGGTCGATGACGGACCACACGTCATGGATGGACTAAGGCTTCTCGCTCAGGATGGAAATGATGGCGTGGAGGCGTTCATTGGGCGGAAGGTGATGGACGTCTGGGCGGATTCCATCGAGCATCGTGGAGGGCGACAAAGCCTGTTTCGCGATCAATACAATGCGCTTGGCAGACTGAACCTTCCCGCACTTCAGCGGATCGTGAGCGCGAAATACCAGCGAGGCGCGGTATTCAACCGACAGCATCCCTTCGTCGAGGTTCTATTCTCCGACATTGCGGACAGCGGGGAGGCGCTGGATCTGAGTCAACTGGTTCGAGAGACGTTGCCACCGGCATTTCACAGGATGGCCTGAGTCTCTGATTCCGAGAATGCTGCGACGTTGGCAGCGTCGCCGCGGAACCCTCTCAAGGCTGGGCCGTTCCAGACTTGCAACGGTCGTCAAGAGTATTGAGGAGCCACCGGTGCGAATACTTATGGTCGAGGACGATCCACTTGTCCGCGAATTGGTGGTCGACGCTCTGCGCGAGGAAGGCTACGAGGTCTTTCACGCCTCCAATGGTGAGCAAGCGCTGGCATTGTGCAAGAGGCAGATCGCGGACGTTCTGGTCACCGACATCAGGCTGCCCGGCGGAGTTGACGGGTGGCAGATCGCCGAACGTTGTCGGGAGCATGATCCCCAGCTGCAGGTGATCTACGCGACCGGCTTCTCGCCCGTCGAGGCCCGTCCGGTGCCTGGCAGTCTCACCTTGCACAAGCCCTACCAACCCGACCGCATCGTCGAAGCGGTCAGACAAATGGGAAAAGAAAGACGGCCTCCTTCCATCAGCTGACGGCGCTCCTTGCGGTCCGTCGATCGCCAATAGCTGACTTGCAGACATCTGCGGTGTGGCTTCCGCTTCGCCAAGGAAATCATTCAATGCGCGCAAATCTGCCCATAGGCTCTACGTCCGCGAATGCTCAGCCAAGCGGCAATTGGTTCGCCCGGCTGGCAGTTGCGACCTCGCGCATTTCCGGCCGACCGACGACCTTTCTGCTGGCAGTTACCGTCGTACTCGTGTGGGCGATCACAGGTCCCTTATTCGGCTTCAGCGATACCTGGCAGCTCGTCATCAACACGGGCACGACAATCGTGACGTTCCTGATGGTCTTTCTGATCCAGGCAACGCAGAACCGCGACACGCTGGCCTTGCAGTTGAAACTCGACGAATTGATCCTGGAGACAAAGGCCGCAAGCAACCGCATTGCGGGCATCGAGGAGGCGTCGGATGAAGAAATCAAGCAAGCGAAAGTCGAGATGCTCGAGCGCGCCGGCTGATCCGGATCGGCTCGCAGGACCGGGCATCTCCACTGCATTCAGGCCTCGCAAACCAGACCGCGGCCCGGCGACGGTAGAGGAACTGCACGATAAAGGGCGGTTCAGGGAGTCCTGATGGCAGGCACAATCAAACGAAATAACGTTCGCGTTCGCGGCGCCGGCCACCGGACGATGATCTTCGCACACGGCTTCGGGTGCGACCAGAACATGTGGCGCTTTGTGGCTCCCGCGTTCGAAAAGGATTTCATGACCGTTGTGTTCGACCACGTCGGCGCCGGCGGCTCCGACCTCTCGGCCTACGACAGCGCCAAATATTCGACCCTGTCCGGCTACGCCAAAGACGTGGTCGAAATCGGCACGGAGCTCGGATTGAAGGATTCCGTCTTCGTAGGACATTCCGTCAGCAGCATGATCGGCGTGATGGCCGCCCGACAAGCCCCCGGGATGTTCGGCAAGCTTGTACTGATCGGTCCGTCACCCCGTTACATCGACGACGACGGCTACGTTGGTGGGTTCAGCGCTCAGCAGATCGAGGAATTGCTCAGGTTTCTCGACTCGAACCACATGGGTTGGTCGATGCAGATGGCGCCGATGATCATGGGCAATCCCGATCGACCGGAACTAGGTCAGGAGCTAACCAATAGCTTCTGCAGCACGGATCCCGAAATCGCCAAAGCGTTCGCCCGGGTGACCTTCACCTCCGACAACCGCGAAGACCTCGCGGAGGTCTCCCTTCCGACCCTCGTTCTCCAGTGCAGCGAGGATATTATCGCCCCTCCGGAGGTCGGCGAGTTTGTCGCCCGCAATATTCCCAACAGCCGGATGATAGTCCTGGACGCGACCGGGCATTGCCCAAATCTGAGCGCGCCGGAAGAGGTCGTCGCGGCGATGCGACCTTTTGTCTAGTGCGCGCCTCCGATTCCCAGTTCAAGGACATGATCGACAACGCGCCCTGCGGTTACGTCACCCTGCTGCCGAACGGCCGGATCGAGTACGTCAACCTCACCTTCCTGGAATGGAGCGGACATACGGCGCCACGGATGATCGGGAAGCGCTTCAGCGATTTCCTGACCATGCCGGGCCGCATCTATTACGAAACCCATATCGCGCCGCTGCTCCGAATGCAGGGATCCTTCGACGAATTCGCCATCGACGTGTTAACCGCCGCCGGTACGCCACTGCAGATGATCGCCAACGCGAACGAGCGCCGCGATCCGGAAGGAAGGCTGCTGCTCATCCGTCTAGCCCTGATCAAGGCGACGGATCGGCGGCGCTACGAGCACGAGCTTCTGGCCGCCCGAGAATTGGCGATTGGCGCCGAGAAGGCGACGCAAGAACTGCTGCGGCTCGAGCACGAAACCTCCGAGTTGCGCGAACAGTTCATCGCCGTGCTCGGTCACGATCTTCGCAATCCTCTCGCCTCCATTAGCGCCGGCGCGAGAATTCTCGACCGAACCGTCCATAGCGAAAAGGAACACCAGATCATCGCCATGATGCAGACCACGGTCATGCGAATGGCCTCGATGATCGACAACGTTCTCGACTTCGCGCGCGGTCGGCTGGGCGGCGGCATTGCCCTGGAACGCGATGCAAGAGCGCCGCTCGAACCTGCCCTTGCCCAGGTGGTCGACGAACTGAGACTGGCCTCACCCGGCCGGGTCATCGAAACCGAATTTGCCATCTACGAGCCGGTGAATTGCGATCGCATCCGCATCGGCCAGCTCCTCTCCAACCTTCTCGGCAACGCGGTGACGCACGGAGCAACCGACAAACCCATCGTCGTTCACGCCGAGACGCGAAAGGGATCGTTCGAACTCTGGGTAGCCAATGCGGGTGAGGCGATTCCGGAAACGGTGATGGAGAAGTTGTTCGAACCGTTCTTCCGCGGCAAAGCTCGTGCGAGCAAGCAGGGGCTTGGATTGGGGCTCTACATCGCCTCTCAGATCGCAAAGGCCCATGGGGGGCGCTTTGACCGTCGCATCGAACTCCGCTGGAACCCGCTTCACCTTCTCTATGCCTCTTTCGTAGCCTGCCAGCACTGGCCGTGCCCCGCCGGCGGTACGTCCTCAATCCATCACCAAGACGCTGCGATTATCCTTCGAGGACGTGCCCCAAAGCCTTTAGCGGACGGACGCGATCGCTGACGATCTTCAGGATGGCCAGCATTGGAACGGCCAGGATTGCGCCAGGCACCCCCCACATCCAGAACCAGAACACTAGCGACAGGATGATCAGCACGGGATTCAGGGTGAAGCGTCGCGCAAGCAGCATGGGAGTCAGGGTCTCGCCCTCGGCGAGGTGGATGCAGAAGTAAAGAATCGCCGGCAGCAAGGCCCACCACAAGCTGTCGAAACTCAACATTCCGGCGAGCAGGAAGATGACGGTTCCCAACAACGGCCCCAGAATTGGAACGTAGTTGAGCAGGAAAGCAGCGGCTCCCCACAACAAGGGATCTCCAAGCCCGCAGAGGTACATCGCAGCCGCCGTCGCAATTCCCACCGCAGCATTCATGGCCGTGATCGTGAGCAGATAGGCCGATATGTCCGCTTCGATCTGCTGGAAGATGTCCACGGCCTGCCTCTTGTCGGCAAAATTCGGCAGCACCTCGACGATGCGTCGCAGAAAAATGTCGCCTGCGACCAGAAGGAAATAGAGCACCAGAACCGTCGTGAACAGGCCGTCGAGCACGGCGCGCGTTCCGGCAAAGAGCACGCCGGTCAGACCGAGATCGCGGCGAACCGAAACGGTGGGCTCCTTTTTCCCGGGAGAGTCCGCGACGTGCTCCGCCTGCTGGACAACCTTTTGCAGCGCTTCGATCGGGCGCTTCAGGACGACCAGATGAGTTTCCAGGCGCGGTAAGCCGTCCGGCAACTTCTCCGCCCACGACGCGGCGGGTACTGACAAGGCTGCCACGAAGCCCACGAGCGCTCCCACGACCAGCAGGATCGCCAAGAGCGCGCCGACGGCACGGGGTAGGCCGATACGCTCGAGAAGATCCACGGCAGGTTGCAGAATGAGTTGCAACACGAAGGCGAGCACCACGGGCAATATGATCGAGCTTGCCACGTACACGGCCGCTAGGACGGCCAGTGTCAACAGGCTACCGAGAAAGAACGTCTGCGGACTGGACGGCAGCGGCATCTCGACATTGTCGACCGCCTGCGTTGGCAGGGCCTCCGATTCCGACGCGCCGGCGTCCTGCCCTGGCGACGATGGGGACTCCTCCGGCAACATCGAAAGCGAAACCAAGGCGTTTCCTCCATCCTCCACGCAAATCTGTCCTGCCGGAGCCCGGACCCAGCCAGGTAGCCCTGCGCGGTCATGGCGAGCGGTACGCGCCAGCGCATCGCCGCATCCGATGGACTAGTGCAGGGTCTCGGCAGCGGCTTCGTCGATAGCCGCCATTAGATCTCGCGTGGCAGATTGCTGGATCATATGTCCGGCTCCGGCAATGCGGTGCAGCTTGCTCTGCTTGACCTCGTCATGCAGCCTGGCCGATTGCTCATCGATATCGATCAAACGATCATTCTCGCCCGCGAGTATGATCGTCGGCATGTCGAGTTCGCCGTAGGTCTTCGAGGAAGCAAATGCAGCGGGAACCATCAACGTCGATTCCCCCGCACTGGCGCGGAGCTGTGATGGCCGGACGGCCATTTCCTTCGGAAAGCCGGCGAATTTGCCGGGGATTGGTTGCGGGCCAAACACCTTGCGCAACATTGCCGGCCACATCAATCGACCCAGGATCGGAGAGACGGTGTAGCTGATGATATCGCCAAGCGCGGGTGTAGCGGATAGAGATGAGGCCACTGCGTCGGCTCGCGCGGTCGGAAAATAGTATCCCGATGCCAGCACCAGCGCTTCGACGAAGGAAGGATGCCTTATCGCCAGCGCAACCGCGACCGACGCCCCCCACGAATGCCCGAGTACGATGGCTCGCTGAACGCCCAGCCCATCAAATGCCTTCCTGAACAGGTCCGCCTGTGCCTCCGGCGTCCAAACCACGTTTCGCGGCCGCAGGCTATGCCCGAATCCCGGTCGGTCGAACACGATCACCCGGTAATTCTCGGCTGCCAGATCGATCAGGCCGCTCGACTCGAAATCCTGGATCATGCTGCCATTGCCGTGGAAGAGAACCAGCGGCCGGCCATTGCCGCGCTCCACATAGTGCAGCCGAACCCCGTCGACGTCGATGAACCGACCCCGTGGCGGGTTATCACGCTGCGCTTTATCGGCAAGATGCCGGTTCGCGATCGCCGTCGCCGCCACAAGAGTAGCGGCCCCAGCAAAGGCGGCGATGGCGGGATATCGCCTGAAGGCGGCCAGACAGTCGGATAGGAATGCTGAAGAACGTGTTTGCGAAAAAGCCATGTGCAACACCTCAAGTGGTCTGCACGACGCCTCACGCCAATGAGAAATGTTGCAGGTTATGCTCAACGGGGACGAGCGAGCTTTCGTTCCACGCGATAGATCGCAGCTTTGGGAACATAGAGACCTCGGTCCCGTTCAACATTGTTACTCTTACCAAGGAGTGACTGGTCCAATGACTAACAACAAGAATCCAACTGAGAAGCAGCCCGGCGAGAATCCGGATGGCAAGTACCATTTCAATCCCGGAAACATGGCAGGGAAAACGCCGGGGGATGCCGAGCAGACTGACGAAAATCGTGGCACGCCGCATGAGAAGGAAAAGCCAGCCGGTTAGCAGTGGTCGATGAGACCGCCAGCTGGCTGCGTTGCTGCGCCGACAGGAACAGATGCTGTGATCAATTTTGCTCAGACTCAGACTGACGATCGTTTCACACTATCTTTGCCGTGCGGAGTGAGGCGGCGCGAATGATCGAAGCGTTTGTTCGCCAGATCGACGCCACGAGGCGTGCCAGTCCTGTCGGCTGGCGACGCTACCGCTTAATGGGACATGGAGCTCAAACTACCAAGCGAGAGGCTGCGCCATGCAAGACGTCGAGAAACGTGTCATCGGCAAGGTGATGTGGCGGCTCATTCCGTTCCTGATCCTGTGTTACTTCGTGGCTTATCTCGACCGGGTCAATGTCAGCTTTGCCAAGCTGCACATGAACGAGGCGCTCGGCTTGAGTGAAGCAGCCTTTGGATTGGGCGCAGGCCTGTTCTTCGTCGGTTATTTTCTGTTTGAAGTACCGTCCAACATCTTTCTGGAGAAGGTCGGCGCGCGCGTGTGGATCGCCCGCATCATGATCACGTGGGGGATCGTCTCGGCGGCCTTCGCGTTCATCCCATCGATATCGGCGGCGACCGGAATTCCGACGACGGGCGTCTTCTACTCGCTCCGTCTGCTGCTCGGCGCCTGCGAGGCAGGCTTCTTTCCGGGCATCATCTTCTATTTGACCCTGTGGTTCCCGGCGGTTTACCGCGCCAGGGTCATCAGCCTGTTCATGCTGGCGATCCCGATATCATCCATCATCGGATCGCCAATCTCCGGGATGCTGCTAGGCCTGACCGGCTGGGGACTGGACGGCTGGCAGTGGCTGTTCATTCTCGAGGCGCTGCCATCGGTTCTGGTGGGCATCGGCGTCCTGATCTACCTGACCGATTTGCCGCGCCAGGCGCGTTGGCTGCAACGGGATGAAATTGCGTGGCTGGAGAACGTGCAGGCGACCGAGAAGCTGAACAAGGAAAAGGTCGAGCACCTGTCCCTGGGGCAGGCGCTCACGGATCCGCGCATTCTCATGTGCGCGTTGGTGTATTTCTGCCTGAATGCCGCAAGCTACGGAGTGGCGTTCTTCCTGCCGACCATCATCAAGGGGTTTGGCGTCAGCGATACCCAGACCGGATTGCTTGCGGCGCTGCCCTTTGTCTTCGGCGCCGTGGGCATGGTGCTGCTCGGTCGTCATTCGGATCGGACCATGGAACGAAAGGGTCACGTCGCGGTGGCACTGCTCATGGCCGCGATTGGAATCGGATTGGCAGGGTTCGTCTCAAACGCCGTCGTCGTCATGGCGCTGCTTTGTTTTGCACAGATCGGCGTCTCCGCGGTACCCCCGATGTTCTGGCCGCTGCCGGCGAGTTTCCTGACGGGCGCATCGGCCGCCGCCGGCATTGCCGCGATCAACTCGCTCGGAAATCTTTCGGGTTTCGCCGGTCCCTACGCGATGGGCTATCTGAAGGATCTGACCGGCAACTTTACCGCCGGCCTTCTCCTGCTGGCGGGGTGCGCGCTGGCGGGCGCGATCGTTGTCGTGATGTTGCGGATTGATGCAAGGCGCGAGCATTTGTCGGGTGAGATCGCGATGGCGCACTAATGCGCGAATCGTCATACGCCCCTAAAATGAGGGACGTCTTCGTTCGGCAGCGGTGAAAGCGTGCCGAACGAAGTGGAGCGAGCCTGCAGCCGACATGTTGAGATAACGGACGCCGCCGCATTCGGTCGGGCCGCGCCCCGCTCACTCACGCTGCTTCGTCTTGCTCAGCGTCCAGGTTGATGACGGCTTTCGCAAGCTTGGTCAGCGCGGCGTCAGTCGCACGTTCCTGGTCGAGGGTCTGCTGGAGCAACTTGACCGACTTGGTGTAACCGAGTTCCTCGGCCCAGGTACGAAGCGTGCCGTAGCGGCTCATCTCGTAGTGTTCGACGGCCTGCGCAGCGGCGAGCAACCCGGCATCGTGAGCGGGCATGCCCTCGTACTCGTCCATGATCTCCTGCCCTTCCTTCGCGATACCCACGATGGCATCACAGGTCTTGCCCTGGGGCTTCTTGTCGATTTCGGCGAACACCTGCTCTAGGCGCTCGATCTGACCTTCGGTCTCGCCAAGGTGTTTCTCGAAAGCGGCCTTGAGGTCGGCATGCTGCGCAGCCTTCATCATTTTCGGCAGGGTCGCGAGAAATTCTTCTCGGCGAAATAGACGTCCTTGAGAGTGTCGTGAAACAGGTCTTCGAGCTTCTTCATTTTCGCCATGGTCCATCTCCGCGATGTGGGGGGGGATTGTGGGAGGCAATCCCGCGCGTCCGGCTAAGTTCCTCAAGCGTCAGTTGACGAGTCGTCGCAACCTCCGGCGCGATACGCGACCGCGTTCCCGGCAACTGAAGCGCTACCTAGCCGCCGCGGAACTCCACTTACGCTGCGGCGCGAGGAACTAACGCGGCGACGAGAGATTGGGCTCCCACCTGAACACTGGAGAAAACTATGAAACGTTCACTTCTGCTCATTTGCATTGGATTATTGGCGGCCACCACGGCTTCGGCGCAAAATCCGCCCGCGCAGTCGGGGCCGAACAACAGCGCCGTCAATAGCCCCGGTCAAAACAACTCCAACGCTCCCGTCGCCGGTCGTAACAGTTTCACCGAAGGACAAGCCAAGTCGAAGATCGAGGATGCCGGCTACACCAACGTCACCGAGTTGAAGAAGGACGACAATGGTGTCTGGCGCGGCAAGGCGAGCAAGAGCGGCTCAGTCGCTGCGGTCAGCGTCGATTTTCAGGGCAACGTCAATAGCGCCAAGTAATAGCGCGAAGTAAGGAAGGCTCAGCATGACCGTTACAATTTCTCGTCTTTACGACAACCACAATGATGCCCAGCAGGCTGTTCGACGCCTGGAAGCCGCAGGCGTGCCGCACTCGGACATCAGCATCGTCGCCAACAATTCAGACAGCTGGTTCAACACCGACAAGAAGGTGGACCGCGACGGCGATGGGGTCGACGATCGCGCCGAGGGTGCCGGGACAGGCGCCGGCATTGGTGCGGGCGTGGGTGGCACGGCCGGCCTTCTTGCCGGGCTCGGCCTGCTGGCGATCCCCGGCCTCGGGCCCGTTGTCGCAGCCGGCTGGCTGGCCGCGACGGCGGTCGGCGCAGCCGCAGGTGCAGCTACCGGCGGAATTGTCGGAGCGCTGACGCAGGCTGGCGTTTCGGAAGAGGACGCGCACTCCTATGCCGAGGGCGTCCGTCGTGGCGGCACGCTGGTGTCGGCACGCGTGGCCGATGCAGACCAGTCTCGCTTCGATGCAATATTGAACGAGTCGGCCATCAACCTGCGTGACCGCAGCGCTGCCTGGCAAAAGGCCGGGTGGAAATCATTCGATCCGGCCAGCAAGCCCTACGGCGCCGAGGAGATTCGCAAGGAGCGGCAGCAATACGGTGGCGCGCTTCGCTAGGCAACATTCAAAGGCCCGCTCCGGCGGGCCTTTTCTTTCGACCTACGTGGAGAAACTCTTTCGAAGCAAACCCCCTGGAATGGATCTCAGATCGATGGAGCCGGAACGAAAAGCCCGGCCGCGAGGGCCGGGCTGATCGGAAGTATGATTTCAAGTCAGGCAATTCAAGAATAGAGCGCGGGTAGACTGCGCTGTCTGTTCAAATAGGCACACAACGCGGGCGGGGGCATGCGGCACATCTGTGCCCATCCGAGTTGGGCCTCCACACGCCGAATGAGCAATTTGGTACAGCCGCCCAGCGATCGACATGCTTGGCTTCCTCAAGCTATCTCGATCCTCTCAGTCAAAGGCGACATCATGGACATCTCCCGGGAGACAAAGGCGACCGCGCGCTCCGTTCTGTGGGGTGCTGTGGCTGGGGCGATGGCCCTGGCGATCGTTGGCTTCAGCTGGGGCGGCTGGGTGACCGGTGGGTCCGCAGAGACCCTCGCTGCAAGCCGCGCTGCGACGGCCGTCGTCGCAGCTCTCACACCCATCTGCGTTGAAAAGTTTCGACAGACCGCTGATGCCTCGGCGAACCTGACCGAAATGAAGAAGGCGACCTATGTATCGGAACAAGGCAAGTTCGTCGAAAAGGGAGGTTGGGCCACGATGCCGGGAAGCACCGAGCCAAACTCGGCCGTTGCACGGGCTTGTGCCGAATCGCTCGGCCGCGAAAAAGCGGTGGAGCAACGCGGATAGCCGGCGAACCTGCGCAGGGCGCGATCTGCGCAGTATTTCGGGATGTCCATACCTGGCCCCCCCTTGCGGGCCGGAATTCCCTGATGTGATTTCCGTTCCCGCTCTCCCGCGCTGCGCCTTCCACGAATCGGACATTCTGCTAATATTACGGGGCACTACACCTAGGGAATGAGAGCGTCCATTCGGCCAAGCCCGCGAAGGACAAGTTTGATCCCAAGACCTTCCTCGCCAAGGTTGGGGCAGGAAAATCGATCTCAAAGCTTGGCAAGGGTCAGAACGTGTTCGTGCAGGGAGATGTCGCGGACGCGGTTTTCTACATTCAAAAAGGAAAGATCAAGCTCACGGTCGTTTCCGACCAGGGCAAGGAAGCCGTCGTCGGGATGTTGGAGCCGGGACAATTCTTTGGTGAAGGTTGTCTCAACGGCCAGCCATTGCGTATCGCGACGACTACGGCAATGGAAGACAGCATCATCACTAGAATATCGAAACTGGCAATGATTTCAGCGCTCGAAGGCAGGCCCAAGTTCTCCCAATTGTTCATGGCGTACCTGCTCACGCGCAATAGCCGAATTGAAGAAGATCTGATCGACCAACTATTCAACTCCAGCGAAAAACGTCTGGCGCGGCTGTTGCTTCTGCTCGCGAATTTCGGCAAGGAAACCAGCCCGCAGCCTATTGGGGTCAAGATCAGCCAGGAAACACTTGCCGAAATGATCGGCGCGACCCGATCGCGGGTTAGTTTCTTCATGAATAAATTCCGCAGGCTTGGCTTCATCAGCTACAATGGAAAAATCGAGGTCCATAGCTCGCTCCTGAACGCCGTTCTGATTGAGAAGTCGGAGCTGGGCCGGAAGGACTGACCGGCGCGCGACCGGTCGATTGATCGACTGCAGATGCGTGGCATCGCCATTTGGAGGTCGGGCACGTCGGCCCCCTCGCCGGTCTTTGGCATTCGCCCTCTCGCCGGATCGCTGCGATGCTGATCGCGATCCAGTATGGTTGTCATTTGGTATGATCGCGGCAGCATCGCTGCCGAGCGCGATCGAGATCGAGATCAAGCCGAGGGAAGTCGCTTCAAGGTCGATCAAGCAAGGTGATGCGCTGAATGCATTCAGCATACAGATCACGCATCGAGACGATTCCGCCGAACGAACACGGCGAGGACGGTCGGCCGACGTTTCAATTCGAAGGCACCTCAGACCGGTCTTACCTCGCGTGCCCGGCATCAGGGCGCGTGAGCAGGTGGGGACCAACAAGTGGCGCGTCGAAGAGTGAGCAAAATTGCACAGCGACCGCGAGCTGGATGTGATCGGATGACGCCGGGCGTCGCGGGCCGCCCCCGCGCCGTTCGGGCGGCCCGAGATCTCGACCAGTGCCGAACTCGGGCCGCTCTTGTTTGGCTTGGCGCAGGAGCGCGAGAAGCAGGACGGACCGCTGAAGCGTGATCGATCATGGAAGCGCGCGATCTGTAATGAAATTGTTGGCCGCAGATCCGCGGAACCTGAAAGGTCGATATGACGCTAAAGATCAAAGAGCATACCTGCCCTGGATGCAGCGGAACGGGCTTCGCTCCGACGATGCAGCCGGTGGAACCGGGCCGAAAGATCTACCCAGCGAAATGCCAGTCATGCAAAGGCAAGGGCAGGATCACGGACGCCGACTAAGGCAAGGCTCATTCCTATCCGCTCGCGGCGCGTATGTCGGAGTGCGCAGGCCGGCCGGCGCGGGCCGATCACGGAAATTGATTCCGCCAAGCCTCGTTCTTCCGCTCACATGCGCTGCCTGGCACCACCGCGCCCCTCAGCCGTTATCGGTGTACAAGTGTACAAGATGGAAGCAAAGCGGATGTCGTCCGATAAGATATCGATGCCGGTTTGGAATGAAAAGCACTTGCGTGCTGCGACCGACGCCGCCGGCGTGGCCTTGTGGGCCTGGAACGTGGATACGGACGCTATTACGATGGACGAACGCGCCTACGACCTGTGGGACGTTCCGAAGAGTGAAAAACACATCACATTCGAGATCTTGTCCAGGAACATCCATCCTGCTGATCTGGAACGAGTCAGGTCTGCGTTTGCCGCTACTCGCGCAATAGTAGGCGCTTACGAGATTGACTTTCGCATCTTGTTCGACGGCGACATCCGTTGGATCTCCGCGCGCGGGCAAGGCGACGATGCGGACATCGCCGATCGAACCATGTTTGGCATCTTCCTCGATGTTACCCAACGCAAGCAAGCCGAAGAAGCGAACGAGTTGCTTGCCGGTGAGATGAGCCATCGCGTGAAGAACCTTCTGACTATCGCGACCGCGCTTACTCAATTTACATCGCGTTCGGCCGCAACCAAAGAAGACATGGCCCACGAGCTAACAAATCGGCTGATGGCCTTGGGACGTGCACAGGATCTCATTCGCCCCATACCGGGAAGGAAGAGCGAACGAGCGCTTCTTGGTGACCTCGTCTCCATCTTGCTCGCGCCTTACGACGAAAGAGAGGCGAGCGTCCGCATTCGCGTTTCGGTGCCGAAGATGAATGTCGGCGAGATGTCGAGTACAACGCTCGCTCTTGTGCTGCACGAACTGGCAACGAACTCGGCGAAATACGGTTCGCTATCGCTGGCAAGCGGCACCTTGGACGTGTCGTGCAATGCCCATGGCGACGAAGTCGTCGTGACCTGGACCGAGCGGGGCGGCCCGCCTCTTAAGGCTCCCGCAAGGCTCGATGGCTTTGGAAGCAAATTGGTGCAGCGGAGCATGGCGGCCCAACTCGGTGGCTCCATCGCATTCGACTGGTCGGAAGAGGGGCTGGTCGTTACGCTGATCATGAGCAAAGATCGCCTGGCAAGGTGAGGAACCTTGAGACCTTCGCACAGTAGCGTCCGGCGCAACGCGGAGCCTGGAAGACAGAGATCAGGTCCGCCCTCCGGAGTGGCCGGCACTTCCGGGAGACTGCATGGGGCGGCCTCGCACAATGCCCATCCGCTCGACCTCTGCGGCCAGCGCCTGCGCCTAACCCGGCAATCCGCCCGAAAGGCCAGCCCGGGACGCTGCGGATATGCCGCTTCCCGTGGACGACGCCAAGGCGTTGCCCACCATGCCACAGCAACCGCAGCACGAAGCACAACAGTTTCAAGCCGCAATTCCAATTGACCGCGCCGGCTCGCGCATGCCGGAGAGCAGCCAGAACGCTTCGCTCCCGGGCGAGACCAACTTGGAAAGGTGGGCGACAAGGAGATGCGCATGAATATGTTCGAGATTACGATCGCACGCATCGAGGTGATTCTGCCGAATGAACGTGGCGAGGACATTCGCCTGACGTTTCAGTTCGAAAGCCGTCAGACCAGTTTTACCTTGCCAATTTTCCTGAAGTCTTGCGAATTCGACGATACCGAGATCGTCAGGGTAGCCCGAAGCCAATTACACGACGTTTTCGCGCAGCTTTGCAGCCAGTGCGAGGATTGGCAGCTGACAGAGGACGAGCGTCGCGAGCTCGCAAGGATAAGCGTGCGGCCTGGCGTCAAGGCGCAGGAGTAGCTCGGGAACAAAAGCAGCTATTGAACTGGATGTATGCTCCTGAGATCAGCTGGCCGCGCCCTAGCATTTCATCGCGTTTATGAGCTCGGAAATCTCGATCGTTGCGAAATTTGAGAATGTGTCGGACACGGCATATGGCAGGATGATCTGGTTATTGTGCCGCATCCCGCCGCACGTATAAACGACGTTAGGGACGTATCCTTCACGCTCGGATGGTTCAGGCCGCAATAGCGGCTCGCGCGAACGTGCCAGCACCTTGGATGGGTCGTGCTTGTCGAGCAGCGCCGCACCGATCGAGTATTTGCGGACCGGGCCGACACCGTGCGTCAGCAGCAGCCAACCCTCATCGAGTTCGATCGGCGACCCGCAATTGCCGATCTGGACGAACTCCCAGGGAAACTGCGGTTTCAAAATGGCTTGACCGCCATCCCACGTGTGGAGGTCGTCTGAATAGATTAGATACAGGTTCTCATTGTCCTGCCTCGCGATCATGGCATACTGGCCGCCGATCTTGCGCGGGAACAGTGCCATGCCCTTGTTCCGAGCCGCAGCCCCTCGTAGGGGCGCCAGTCGAAACGACGTGAAATCACTGGTCTCGATTAATTCGGAGCGGATGGCTCGACCGCTGTAAGCGGTATAGGTCGCGTAATACGTCTTTCGATCGCCGTCGCTGAATTCGACAAAGCGCGCGTCCTCTATGCCGTTCGATTGGGATTCTGTGACGGGAAAGATGACGCGCTCGGTCAGGTCTTCTTCGGGCTTGAAAATCAGCTCGACACGCTCGCCGTCCGGCCCCGATATGCGATGGCAAATCCTCGGAATCGACGCGAGCCGAGCCGTCGGATCAACAGCCAGACTGCCGTCAGCCGCAATGGTCCCGGTTCGAAACGTCAGTGACGATACATGCCCTTCGCCTATGGCACGGAGACTGAGGATGAAGCGCACGCCGCCCTTCGGCGCTCCCGATTGATCGGGGTGCGCCACGATGCTCGGATTGAACAAGGCAGAGGCTTCGAATGAATACTCATTGAGGAAATAGGCGCCGACCAGCTGGCGCTGCTTCTTTGAGAAGACGCCATGCGTCGCGAAAGCGTCCTCCATTTCGTCCGCGCGGGCCTCGAATCTTTCCAACAGGTTGCGATGCCGCCCCTTGAAATTGTCCAGGACGTCCGCGAGCTGAGCGGCAACGGCTTCCTGATCGAGTGCGAGAACTCGCTCGACGATATGATTTGCGCGCATCTTGTCGGTGGGGTTGAGATCGCGCGGTTCAGTCGCCGGCTTGAATGGCCGCACGATAACTCGCGCGGGATCGGGACGCAGATGAAGCGCCTGCCGGTTCAGGAAGGTAGCTTGTGACACGGTATCCTCAGGTCGCTGGATGAAAGGGAAATTCAAGCGCCCACGGCGCGTAAGGACGTGGGCTTGTTCAGGCTGGTGTTGACGCGCGCGAGCTGACGAATCTCCGCAAGTCCAAGCAAATAGCAGACGACCGACTCGCCTCCACGGTTTTCGTTGGCGCGATCGGGATGCAATCCATCGCGGCAGCTCCCGGTGTGCGGATCGACCAGTGCTACGGACAGATCATTGCTGCCCAGAAACCAGCCAAAGGCGCGCATGGCCATGGTTTTCCACTCGGCATCGCCGTCCGCACGCCACGCCGTCAGGCAGGCAGCGATTGTTGCCGTGGCTTCCACGGGTTGCTGATCGAAGGCGCGGGGATGTTGCCGCTGTTCGCCGAAGCTGGCGGTGCCCACCGGCCGGAAATGACCTGCCACGCTCGTCTGCTGCGTCATCAGCCAGCGCAATGAGCGCAATCCGGCATCGCGGTATTGCGGCGTTTGAGTCGTCATCCCTGTCAGCATCAAGGCTTGCGGCAATCGCGCGTTGTCGTAAGCGAGCCCTTCCTCGAACCACACCCAGTCCGGCGTCTCTACCGACGCAAGACAGGACATCAACCTGTCAGCAAGCGCATGCCGGACTTCCCTCGCGTGGAGATCATCCGGAGCAACAGTGCAATAAGCGTCCAGACCTAGCAGCATGAACGCCCACGCGCGGGGCGAGCTGAAGCTCTCGGCCGTCGACAAAGCCTGGGCGAACAAATCGGTGGCCCACCTGCGCCGCGACGGGCTTGCGTCTCCGCGCGCCGCCTCGCCCAATGCCCATAGCGTCCGCCCGTGACTGTCTTCCGAGCCTCTGTCCTCGAGCCATGTTCGGTTGAAGCCCATGAAGTTGCGAAATCGCCTGATGTCGGGATTCCACGCATGCTGCACGAACGCCGCAAAGCGGGTCGTCAGGATTTCCGGCAACGCCTGTTCGCCGGGATTGTTGAGGGCGCAGGCCAAGAGCAACGCCCGGGCATTGTCATCGACGCAATAGCCGTGCGAGCGATCCGGCACCGACTGAACCGCGTGCTGGAACAAGCCGATGTCGTCGCACATCGTCATGAAATGGCCGATCTGCATGTCGGGCGCAGCGGGGCCGCGTGGTTCCGGCGCGCCGGAATCGGGACGCGCAAAGACCTTGAGCCGATGACCCTGCCGCGCGGCCTCGAAGGCGGACATGTAACGCTCGGCCGTGCGTTCCCACGTCATCATCCGGCTCATGGCGTATGCGCGTTGGCCCATCTCTTGCCGGCGCGGGTCGTCGGTGAGCAGTTTGGCAATTTCACCGCCGATCGCCGCCGCATCGCCGAATGGTACCAGAACTCCGCATCCGTCAGTAAGCAGCTCGCGTGCGTGCCAGTAGGGCGTCGACACCACCGCCTTCCCGAGCCCAAAACTGTAAGCCAAGGTTCCAGAGGTCATCTGGGCCTCGTTGAGATAGGGCGTGACATAGACGTCGCACATCGAGATGAATTCGAGCAGCGTGGCCTGATCTACGAACCGGTCGAGGAACACCACGTGGTCCTCGACGCCCAGCGCGCGGACCCGCGCCATCAGACTTTCACGATAGGCTTCGCCCTGGTCTCGAACCAGATTGGGGTGCGTTGCGCCGAGCACGACATACACCGCATTCGCGCGGTGTTTCAGAATCGAGGGCATTGCATCGATCATGACTTCGATGCCCTTGTTGGGGGACAGCAGCCCGAACGTCAGAATGACCGACTTGCCGTCAAATCCGAGCCTGGCCTTCGCCGCATCGGGCCCGGCAAAGGCGACATCGGGAATGCCGTGGGCGATCACCTCGATCTTGTCGTCCGGCACGAGGTAGACGCTGCGCAGTAGCTCGCGAGCCTTGTTGGCCATCACCACCACCTTCGACGACGCATCGACGATGCGCTCCATGACCGCGCGTTGCTTGGCTGACGGGTTGGCCAATACGGTATGAAGCGTCGTTACGACCGGCATGGTCAGGCGCGCCAGCAGCGGGAGGATATGGGCGCCGGCTTCGCCGCCGAAAATGCCGAATTCGTGCTGCAGGCACACGGTATCGAACCGGCCGGCATTCAGGAAATCCGCTGCACGCAGGTAGTCTTCGACATTGTCGTCCTTGATCTGGAAAGCGACCGCCGGCGGATACTCGTAGGCCTGGCCGCGATCGGTCATCGCCACGATGCAGGTTTCCAGATCAGGGCGTGACGCCGATATCGCTCTCTGCAGGTCCGTCGTGAAGGTTGCGATTCCGCAACGGCGAGGCAGCGAGTTGCCGATAAGGGCGATGCGGCGGAGCGACGTCATGTCTGTGCCTCGATGATCTTGCCCGATTTCCTGGAGCCCGTGCCGGTGGATGCATCGGGAGACTTGGTCGCTCGTCCGGTGCAGTCCTGCATCAGCGAAACCATGGGATCCGGTCCCGGATAGGCGACCAGGCCGCTCATTCCGTCCGGGCCAATCGCGATGCCGGCGCTGTCTGCCTCAATGAAGATCGCGTCACCGACGGTCGCATCCGTATGCCCGATGCGCCCCTTCCCCTCGATCACGAGCATCCAGGTTTCCCGGTTGGCATCGAGCGCCCACTGCGAATTGGCCTGGAAATCGACCCGCTCGAGCACGAATTGTGGGCTCGCGACGAGAATTCTTCGTGCGTCCGTGAGACGCCGCGGAGCGGATTGAGCCTGGGATGGCCCGGCGACGGAAGCGGCCACCGCGTCGTCTTCGTGCAGCTCGCGGTGCCTGCCAAAGTCGAACAGGCGGAATGTCGTATCGCTGCGTTGCTGAATCTCGGCGAGCACGATACCGGCGCCGATGGCGTGGATTGTGCCGCCGGGGACGCAGATGAAGTCGCCCTTCGCAACAGGGCGCCATTGCACGAGACCGGCGATCGAGCCGTCCCTGATCGCTGCGCGCAACGCCTGCGGCGTGAGGCGCCGCGTCAGTCCCAGCGCTACCCGCGCGCCCGGCGCTGCTGACAGGATGTACCATGCCTCGGTCTTCCCGTTCGGCAAATCGATGGCGTGCGCGAATTCATCGTTGGGGTGGACCTGGATCGACAGAGGTTGGCTGGTAAACAGGAGCTTGAGCAGCAGGGCGGAGCCTGGTGCATCTTTATCGATGCGCTCGAACCACAACTCCCCGACGGGGTCGCCCGAAACGTCGATGCAGCTCCATGGTCGGATGTCTGCGACCCCCCATGGTTTGCGCGCAACCTGCACCGAGGCATGTTCGATGGTCATGGATTGTCCTTACCCTTGACGCGCATCTCGAAGCGACTGCTGTTGGTCGGTGCGGTCGGTAAGATCTGGCGTGGCTAAAAAACGTCGCGCTCGCGACGCGCGCTGTCACCGCGATCCGATCGTGTCCTCCATCAGGTGGCTACTCCGGCATCCGATAACAACCTTTGCGCGTTCATAAAGACGGGCGTGCCTTCATCAATGTTCGTTGCCGTTCGCGTCATTCTTGTGCTTGTGCAGAAATCGCGCGATCTGCCCACGAAGCTCCGCCGTCTCCAGCAACTTGCCGACCGATCCAGCGGTGTCGAAGATCTCCCGCTGCAACGTCGTCGGCAGAGCGTTCCATTGCATGATGACAGCCGCGCCAAGACAGCGCAGAACGCGTTCCTCTTCGCTTGCAAGGGCCGCGCCGCGAGATTGGTCCGGGCCTATGACATGAACTGCGTCGTGGTAGTCGTCCGCCAGTCTCTGCTCGTTATCAGCAAGCGAGACGAGGCGGTCCTGCAGTTCCTGAAGTTTGCGGCCTTCATCCAGATCGGTCGAACCCTTGACCCGTTCGCCGTATTTGGCCGCTTCTGCACGATATTGTTTAGACTTGAACATGTCCGGCCTTTCATAGGCGCAGCCATCCATTACGATCAAACTCGATAGTCGACCAGAACAGACACGGCGGCGTTGCCGCAAAATCCGAGTTGCTGTTGCAAAGCGGCAGCGACGCGTCGACAGCGCGCTCCTCGACTAAGGTCGCCGTCTCTTTGTCCAGCTGCCTTTCCGCACAATATTCACGCCGATCATCCCGCAACGTTTTCTTTCTGCCGAGGCGAAAACCGTCTGCCCGCCGTTTGCTCTGGCGCGGCAGCACAGCTGTTCCCTCAGGCTTCGAGCTTATCGAACTCGTCAGGCAGCAGGATCTGGCCTCGCGGCGTGCAGATCCGCACGTCCATATAGCCTTCCTGCAAGAGCTCCCGCGCCTTCTTCAAGGCGGCAGCCACCGTGTCGCGACTCAGATTGACGCGGCCGGCTCCATTGTGGCCGCCAACCAGGTATTGCATTCGTGTTGCGCTATCCACGCGGGACAACCGCTGCAAATACCAGGAGCACAGGAAACAGCAGGAAGATCACCGGCGACACGATCCAGTCGGCTGCCAAACGAGATCGAGACATCCACGCTCCTCTTCCTTTCTTTCGGCGGGAGCGTTCGTTACCCTCAGTCACCGGTGAAAGCCGCAGGATGGGCGGTGATGAGCAACTCTACGCTTACGTCCTGGGAATAGCGAGCGCTAAAACGTCGAGGAACAGCAGCGAGAGCGAATTTGCAGGGCTCTCCGCCTCGGAGTGCCGGGCGATGCTTCTTGCACAAAGCGACGAGGTCATCGAGTGATGCGAGTCGTTGGCTCGAATTCGAAGTCCGGAGCAGCTTCCACGAACGTCCCGAATGGCGATTGAGGTTCGCTCCACAACCAAGCAACTGTTCTGCGCCTCCCTGATCTATCGAAATAGGGACCCCGCAGCATTAGGCTGCCTCCGTTGGCGGTCGTCGCCCTCGCCGTACCCGCAGAGTTGAATTGAATCGTTCACTCCCATGAGGCGACGACGAAACAAAGTCAGACTTCTCAGCCGGCACGTGCTATGAGCCATGAAGAGATTGTTCGTGGCGCTGATCGTTGCAGGGTCGCCACCACAGCCCAGACGATCGACCCGTCGACTGCTCCGGAAGAGGAGCCTTCCTTGCGCGAATTAGGCCGCCCGCGCCGAACAGAAGGCGGATGATGCCGGTGGCCCTAGAGAACGCTGTTGGGACTGAGGCACCGATGGGCGCGACATTGAGATACGCCCGTGAAACCATCGGACGGGTTTGCAAAGCCCTAAGCGGGCGCCTTCCTGCCCTCAACCGAGCGCCTAATGAGGTCCGCTAACCGTTCCAAGCCGCATGTCGAGGCCGGAGACCATAAGATGAGTGACGATCGGGAACTTCATCGCGCTGCCAAAGCGAACCGAGAGCGCCTTGCGGTCGCGCATCGCGAGGTGGTCTTGCAAGAAGAGGCAAAAAATGCCGTTGATATTCGCGAAAACATGGCGCGCCTCAAGGAACTGAGATTGGCCAAGGAAGCACGAGAGACTCGAACGCAAATCTCCAAAGCGAACCAGCGCCCGGCGCCTAAGCCGGGACGATCCAGATAAAGCTGATCAGTTAGCGGGTCTTCCTGTTCAGGTGCGCCTTTCGCCGCCTTGCGTGAGCAGCCAGCTGCTGGCAGTCGCTCATTCTGCGCGACCCGCGCTTCTGCTTTTCCGCACCCATGACGCGCGGTAGCTCGCGCGCGCCACGGTGCCCCCGTGAAAAGCCCGCCAGCGGTTGGTGCCAGGGCTCGAATTAGCTCGCGTTTGACTTCCCTGGGGCGCATAGTTGCACCATCACCGGTCCCGCACTCGGCATTACCGGTGACCGAGAGTTTTGTGCTCCCGCCTATTTGTGGGGAAGCACCCATGGCCCAATCTCAGCACCTGTCGTCCGCCGTTCTTCCGGCTCCATTTGAGCGCCCCGCCTGTCCGAAGTGCTACGCCGCGATGATGCTCGTCAGCATCGAGCCAGACCCCGCCAGGGACCTCGACTTGCATACGTTCAAATGCGCTGTCTGCAATCAGGTCTTTGAGACCCTTGCTGCATATGAAGACCCCATGAAGTCCAAGGCCCTTGGCCGCTGGCTTCAAGGCGATTTGCACCCATCGAGGTGATTTCGTGGGAAAGATGAAGCCCGCCGGAAGGGGCAGCCAGCCGCTGCCGGTCGCGCTTCATGTGAATTCGCCGCCAGCGCTTCATGCCGGACGCCCCTCGCGCTTCCATCGTGTCGGATGCGCCTGTTGACGTAATTGACGGCACATCTCCTGCGGCGTCATCTCCACCTCCTCGACGATCTCCTGAGGAGAAGGCGGCCCTTGAGGCGCGGTGCGGACGCGCTCTGGAAGTCGACGATGTTACCTTTCGACGAGCTTGAAATACCGGGGACGACTTCCGTGGAGCTCGAGAACGCAGCGACCTTTCCGGCGTCCACATAGGGCTTGAGAGTCTTGATCGCCTCGTCGAAGTATTTGCGGTCGTAACCTGACTCGGCGGAATTCGCCGGGTTCAGGAAGAAGTCGACATCCGGCTTTCCGACACGGACCGTCGCGTTCGCAAATACGATCCTCTGGCCTTCGACCAGGCCACCGCTGTGGTCGGTGTGGACGTGGGTGATCAGAATGTCGGTGATCTGCTCCGGCCGGTAGCCGGCCGCCGCAAGACTGGATAGGAGCTTGCCACCGTTTCCTGGCCCAAAGAGCTCGCCAGAACCTGTATCGACGAGCACGAGGCGATCAGGCAGCGCGATCAGGAACACGTTGATCGACGCCTCGATCGGATTGCGCAGAAAGCTCACCTCGAGAAGGGCGTCCGTCTTCGCTTGAGTGGTGTTGGTCAGCAGGGCATACAGGTCCTGCGGCACCGTGCCGTCTGACAAGGCGATGACGTTGACCGCACCGACCCGGAAGCGATAGAGATCGGCGCCCTGCACCGCGACGTGCGGTATTGGCGCCATCGACTGAGCCAAGCTCGGCGACGTTCCGTAGAGAAATACTTGAAGAACAAGGGCAATTGGCAGGCGTATTTTGCGCATAGATATCTCCTGAGGTTGGATAGGTGATGATCTAGGCGGGCGCCCACACCTCGCGGAGACCCATGGCGTCGATTGGAGGCATCGACGCTGGCTATGCCCTCCGCGTAGTGGTGGATATGAGCCCGAAGCTCGTGATCGCCGCTCGCGTGCCGACATACGGATTGTTCGTTGCCTTACGGGTAACGTGCCGATGCCGAGCTTGCTTCTATTATCGCTTACCGAATTGAGCTTCAGTGGCGAAGCCCATACCCCAAGCACGACGAGCGTGAACACATGACTCCGATCAGGACGTTTGATGGTCACAATGACGCCCTCCTGCGGCTATTGAGATCGACGTCTGTTGATCCGGTCGGAGAATTTCTCGCTGGCGGACCCAAGGGTCACATCGACCTGCCAAAGGCGGCAGCGGGGCATTTTGTCGGCGGCTTCTTTGCACTCTATTCGCCCTCGGTGGCGGCCCCAACCGACTTCAACAACATGACGGGAGAAAGTTACGCTCTCGACATGCCACCCCGATTGACGCTGGGCGAAGCCCAGCCTCCAATTTTCGCGATGATTGCCACGTTGATGCGTGTCATCCGCAGATCGAACGGACGGGTCGCGCTTTGCACGACATCGTCCGACATTGAAGCGGCGATCGATCGCCAGTCACTCGCCGTGATCCTTCATCTCGAGGGCGCAGATGCGATCGACGAGGATTTGCATCTGCTTGAGGTTGCAGCCGGCAGGCGCCTTGTTCAGGCCTGTAACGAGCTGAAGATTATGGTCGACCTCTCGCACATCACCGAAAAGGGATTCTTCGACGTCGCACGACTCTCGAAGGCTCCACTTGTCGCGACCCACTCCAATGCCCACGCCCTTTGCCCGTCTCCACGCAATCTCACTGACCGCCAGCTTGCCGCCATTCGCGACAGCGGAGGCATGCTAGGCTTGAACTTTGCGACCTGCTTCCTGCGCAGCGACGGGCAGATGCGCCCCGATACGCCGATCGACCTCATGGTTCGCCAACTTGATTATCTGCTCGAGAAGCTCGGCGAGGACCACGTCGGACTGGGGTCCGACTTCGACGGCGCCATCGTCCCCGAAGAAATCGGCTCCGCGGCAGGACTTGGGGCACTCTATGCGGCCCTCGAAGGACACGGTTACTCGCGCGAGCTCCTGACCAAGATCGGCTCGACGAACTGGATCGACGTGATCAGGAGAACGATCGGGTGACGGCTATCGATGCTCATCGCGAACATCGATAGGAGATATCAACGATTTCATTGGCTGAAGCTCGCCGTATCGACTAGTCCCTATCACTACCCTATCCGGATCTCAAAGAATTGCGATCCCGTGCGCCGATCGCATTCATTATCGCTATTTGTACATGGGGTTTCGGTGGTCAAACGGTGGTCGAGTGCATCAACCGACTGTTGGAGCCCGCCTGAACAACGGGCGGATATGGACTGAGCATGAGGCCGGGGCGAAGACGGCCGACCTAGCTCGCAAGCACGGGGTCTCCGAAGCGACTAACCGCGGCCGGATGAAAGTTCGGTGGCAGGTCAGATATGATAGTGGATCCGCCGCGCTCACCCATTCAACAAAAACGACGGCTTATCGCACTATTGATTTGCTCTTGTACCACCGTCGATCGGTCGAGGGACATATCCGACCTGCTGAAGCGGGGCGGACACCCATGTGCCTGCAGCAAATGCGTTAGCAGTCACTCCTTGACATCTAGGACCGCAGTCCATCGGTCCAGATGCGGCCGGCGTCGAGTGCAAATCACTGCTCGAGGGCGTTTGCAACTCTCTGGGGCAGACCATTGCCGGGCTAGAAAAGGCTACGCTCCTGCCTTGAAACAGAAAGAGACTCCATCTGCCTATAGGCACAGGCAGAGGGGTTCATTTGGTTCGGGTGCGAAACCCTTAAAAGGCGCCGATCGGCTCAAAAATTGCCGGCGACGAGATCGTAAGAGCCCCTGGTACCGCGAACGTACACCTTGGCGGCGGCGGCGCATATCAAGTCCCGATTGGAATCGAACGCGTGGAGAAGGCTCGACTCGTCGTAGCAGGTATCGGGTTGAATTCGCTTCAGCGCTTCTTCTTCGATAAAAAACGATGCCTCAATGGCGCTATCGTGTCCCCAGAATCGCACGGCACGCCGCGTGCGGTCGTATGAACGGCTATGGTTTGGAAACTCGATCATGTGGCCGGGGCAGATCCGTTGTGGAAAGGGGACTTCCTTGCCTTGCCAGCTCGACGCTATTTGCCTTTTGGACGGCCGATCTGCGACCGCCCTTACGAGCGACGGTGCCAAACCTGGCGCTGGATGAGCGTTGAGGTCCCGCAAACTCTTAGATGGCTACGTGGAAAGCGAACTACAATCCCGTTCGCCCCGGTCACAGCAAATAGTTTCTGCCTGACCTCGCTATTCCGCGGACGGGCACCATATCTTGAATATCACCGCGTGCTTCCCGGCTGTTATCGGTGACTGAGAGCATCGTGCTCCCGCCGCGACCAAGAGGCGGTCAATATGTCAAACATCTCCAAATTCGGACTGCGCGCGTGGCTGGTGCCGCCGGTCCTGCTGCCGATCTTCTTCGCGTTTGTGATCGCTGGTGCGGTACTCATTCAATGGTAGCCGCCCGCGGGCCGCAGCGGCGCAACTCTCTGAGATCATGAAATTACATCTCAACGGATAAAGGGATGCGGCAGCGAGACGGGAACATAGAGGGGCGTGCCCATCATCGGTGCGCACCCACAGCAGCCGTATGCCGGGGAGTCTCAATGACGTTCGGTCCATCACGCATTCCAGTCTTCGTTCTCGTCGTAGAAGACGAGATGGTGCTCCGCAGGCGCGCAGTTGGCATGGTGGAAGACGCCGGCTACACGCCGTTGGAAGCGCTGGATACCGACGAAGCCCTCGCAATCCTGAGCTCCAGATCCGACATCGCGCTCGTTTGCGCCGACATCCAGCTGCCGGGCAGCATGGACGGCATAGGCCTTGCGCACACCGTGCGTAGTCGGTGGCCGGCGATCGACGTCATCCTGATGTCCGAGCAATTGAACCCGCCGAGCATCGATCTTCCCCTTGCAGCGAGTTCTATGGTAAGCCGCTCCAGGCTTGGCAGATCAAAGCTGGGATTCGTAGGATGATTGGCCACGCCCGAGGCGCGTTATAGGGCCCAACATCGTCCGACTCTCCACGTCAAGCGGCCATCGAGCAAGCTCTCACCTCTCGTCGATCGGCGGTACCATGGCGATCTTCCTCGTCCGGCATATCACGACATATCGGTACCGGCGTGCGGTCCGGCTCGGCCGACATCAATTGATGGCGCGCCCGCGCGATAGTTTCGACCAGCGACTGATTGATTTCTCGCTCGATGTGACGCCCGAGCCCTCGGAAGTGAGGTGGCTGCACGATGTCTTCGGGAATTGTGTTGCGCAGGTCGAGTTTGGCTGTGACAGCGACAATTTGCGATTCGAGTGCGTCATCAAGGTCGATCACACGCCGGAGAATGCGCCCGACTTCAGAATTGAGGACCACGCGAAGGACCATCCGTTTGCATATCAGGCGGAGGAGGCGCCCGACCTGGCACCCTATGTTCAGAGGTGGTTCTCAGACCCCGAAGACCATCTCGGCCGGTGGCTGGACACGTTTCTCGTGCGCGGGACCAGACGTCCTACCGGACAGGTCCTGATGACCCTCAATGAAGCAATCTCGGATGGCTTCGCCTACGACCGCCGCACGGCGCCAGGAACGCAAAGTCCTTCTACGACACTCGAACGCAGGAAGGGCACCTGCCGGGATTTTGCCGTCTTGATGATTGAAGCTGCACGAAGCCTCGGCTTCGCCGCACGCTTTATCACCGGCTATATCTACGTACCGGATCGCGATGGTCCTGTCTGGCTGGGCGGGGAGCCACCCATGCCTGGTGCCAGATCTACGTCCCCGGCTCCGGCTGGGTCGAGTTCGATCCGACCAATGGAATCGTCGGAAACCGCGATCTGATCCGCGTGGCGGTGGCCAGAGTCCCAAGCCAGGCCATTCCCCTGTTCGGCACTTATTGGGGAGCTCGTGAGGACGAGCTTGGGATGGATGTGGACGTGAACGTCAAAACAGCGGCGGCTCTGTCGTAATGTCGCTCAATGAAGAGGCAGGAACACGCCCCCGCCAGCGCGTTGGAACTTCCGAACGCCACGCTCGATAGGCACGATCGAGATCGAAGCAGCCGCGGCAATTTGTCGACTTTGGAGGACGCCGAGTGAATATCCTGGTCGGCTATGAGATGATCTACGACTTTCCGCAGCACACACCCATGATCATGGTCCTGGGCGTTAATTTCTCTCGGGCATCGGACGTCGTCGTGCCCGATTATCTGACCACCACGCCCTCCGTTGCGATCGTCCCCTATCGTGACGGCTTCGGTAATTGGTGCAGCCGCATCGTTGCTCCAGCCGGTCGAATGCGCCTGGCGGCTGACGGGATCGTTCGCGACACCGGCTTGCCGGACGTCGTTGTGCCCTCGGCTACCCAACACGCGGTCGAGGACTTGCCGGCAGAGACGATCGTATATTTGCTCGGCAGCCGCTATTGCGAAACCGATCATCTGTCCGATGTCGCGTGGAAACTTTTCGGGAAGGTCTCGCCCGGATGGGCCCGTGTTCAGGCGATCTGTGATTTCGTTCACAATCACATTCAATTCGGCTACGAACACGCGCGCGCAACCAAGACGGCCCGGGACGTCTTCAACGAAGGCAAGGGCGTTTGCCGAGACTTCGCGCATCTGGCCATCACGTTCTGTCGCTGCATGAACATTCCCGCCAGATACTGCACTGGCTATCTCGGCGACATCGGCATGCCTCCCCCCTACGCCCCAGGAGACTTCGCGGGATGGTTCGAAGCCTACATCGGCGGACGTTGGTACACATTCGATCCACGCAACAACGTCCCCCGGATTGGACGTGTTCTGATCGCTCAAGGACGTGACGCGGCCGACGTGCCGATTACCCAGACGTTTGGCCCTAACACCTTGGTCAGCTTCAAGGTGTGGACCGACGAGATCCATTCGTGAGCACAGGATGAAGTGAGGCTGAGCCCTGAATCGCTCCAGAGAAATGATCCCGGACTTGCGACTCGACTTGACCGTACGAAAGCGAGTTGAGCTTCTGCCGGAACGAATGTCGGTGGCGCAACTTGGTAAGGACGACCGGATGCAAACGCCCCCACAGCATCCGAGGAAATGACGGCCTCATTGCGCCCCCACGCTCTGGGGCCGTCGCTTGGGAGTCTCTCTAGTCGCGCTCTCTGAGCACGGGCTTCTCGTGCAACACCGCACTCAACAACGAGTTGTGGACCTCGATGTGGCCATTATAGCTGATGAGCCCCAACTTTCGAAATTTGTTCATGAAATAGCTGACCCGCGATCGCGTGGTCCCGATCATCTCAGCCAGTGTCTCCTGATTGATGCTCGCACTGATCGGCTGCGGACTGCCTTCCTTGCCGAAATTCGCGAGCAGCAACAGCAGGCGAGCCAGCCTCCGTTCGCTGGAATTGAATAGCTGGTCGATCAGGTCCTCCTCGATCCGGCTGTTTCGGGTCAACAGATACGAAATGAACAGCTGGGAGAATTTCGGCTCTTCACGGATAGCCGACATCATCGCTTCTTTGGTTATCGACGTGATGACGCAATCTTCCATCGCCGTTGTCGTCGCGATCCGCAGAGGATGACCATTCATGCATCCCTCGCCGAAGAACTGACCGGGCTCGAGAATGGCGACGACTGCCTCCTTGCCCTGCTCCGAAACGACCGTCAGCTTGACCTTGCCGCTTTGAATGTAGAACACCGAGTCAGCAGCGTCGCCCTGCTGAAACACATGCTGGTTCTTGCGAAACGTCAGAATGGCTTTGCCGGCGCCCACCTTGCCGAGAAAATGTTGGGGATCGAACGTGTCCTTGGACGGCTTCGCCACGCGTGGACTCCTTTGAATCGACCAAACTTGTTCGCTTCGATCGGCTGCCAGGGAACGGCTTTCTTGACCAAGCGACGAACGGTTGCTCCTTGCCGGCCAGACCTTGCGGCAGCGGCCCTATTGGGCAGAATTTACTCCCTGATTGTTCGCAATTCTAGGGAAGAGCCACTTTCCAAAGGGCGCGGCTCATTGCGCGCCCATCAGCAGGCATTCTCGGGCGAAGCGACGGTCGCCCTGCGCGTGGCACGACTTTACGATGGAGCATGGAAGTATGCCGACCCGGCGGCACGACGCGCTGGTCAATATAGCTCACCATGGAGTTAGGCAGCGCCCGAACTCCTTGCGGGCCCTGCTTTGCACCCCCTCGCTATTCGACGCTTCCATACCCATATCCTGTGTGTCTGATCGGACCATCGGGCCAATTGAGTGCAACGCCCCGCGACAGGCTGCCGGCCTGAATAGGTCGCCGACAACAGGAGGATTCCATGCCACTTGCGCGCTTTCGAATCGATGAAGGACCGCACACGATGGACGGGCTCCGACTCATTGCACGGGATGGCAACAAGCAGGTCGAGGCATTCATGAGCCGGAAGGTGATGGACGTCTGGGCGGAATCCGTCGAGCATCTTGGAGGACGTCAAAGTCTTTTCCGAGATCAATACAATGCGCTTGGCAGACTGAACCTCCCCGCACTCCAACGGATTGTGCGCGCGAAATACGAGCGAGGTGCCGCGTTCAACCGCCAACATCCCTTCGTGGAGGTCCTGTTCTCTGACATTTCCGAAAGTGGCGAGACCTTGGATCTAAGTGAACTGGTTCGAGAAGCATTGCCCCCGGCATTTCATAGGCTGACCTAGTATCCTGAAGGCAGGCAGCGACCGAAGCGTATGCTTCCGGCTCGCCGGATTCGGCACATTTACTTGCGAGTGAGCAATATTGACCAGCAAGGCGCCAAGCCAGGTTTCAATATGACTTCCGTAGCTCTCGGTGAAGGAAAGTCAGCGCGCCGCCTGGCCATGGTCGATGTCATGTCGTCACTTCTGCGCAAGCGAACAGACAAACAAATCGGCTACAGCGTCTCGCAGCTCGTTCAACTGCGCCATCAGATGCTCCGGTTTGCTCGGTCGCTCCCCCAGGACCTGACCGAAATCAGCGGCGGCAAATCGCGTCTTCCTTGCGAAGCCTTGCCAGACGCAAGCGGTGAACCGGCTGTCCCTGATGACGAAGTCAAGCATTGCAAGACAAGATAAAGTTGGGGGCCGCCAGCTCGTTGCCAGCCGTGCCAGGCGCGGTTCGACAAGCGGGCGATGCGCCTTACATCGGACGAGGAACGTACGGAGCGCAAGCGTCGACGGACAAGAGGCCCGAATCTCGCCCCGGGGGCTCGACCGCTTCGACCGGCCGAGGAAAAGGAGTGGTTCAGATGATGGTGCCAGTGAAAACCGAGGAGTTACCTGCGGGCGTGTTCGTGCTGGAGATCGATGGCCAGCCGATCTTAGCGCTCATGGCTGCCACGCTTTTCCAGGCCAGAGAACTCGGCCAGGAGCAATGGCTCCTAGAGGACTTGAAGCGAATGACGCTCGGACACAGACCGCTTTGGGATGGGACGTCTCCGATTAGGGTGCGTCGCGCCGATCCAGCAGAAGAAGTGTATTACGTCGACGCGAAGACGGAGAGAGCTGCGGACGACTCGCCTTTGGTCTATCTGGTTCGGCGCGACGATGAAGCGGATGCAAGTGGAGCCGTCACTCGTGGCACATTTCCGCCCAGTAGATGATATCGAGATGGCGTGGGGTCTCGTCGGTCAAGCGACATTGGGCGCGCCATGACAATGGCTGAGACGTCATCAGTGTGAACAGCAGTCAACTACAGCATCCCAGATGCACCGCCTCGAGATCGAAGATGTGACTTTCGGACGCGGAGTGGATCGACAGTTCGCAGGACGCGCGTCGCCAGTCGCGGGCTCTGATCTCGCCAGATCATTCCATTGAAGCGCGGCCAGCTTCCCGCTGGAACTGTCCCGGCGTTGGGGCCGTTCGAGATTGCATCAGATGGCTCGAGCGATATCCGGCAGCTGGTCATCTACACGGGTAGGAAATCATGATGTTCCTGATGGTTCTGATCTGGGCGACGCAGAACCGAGACGCTGCCCTGGAGCCAAAGCTCGACGAGTGCTCCTGGCCAGGGCCGCATTGCGCTTAGCAAAGATAGAAAACTGCACGATGATGCGTAAGGGAGGCTTTATGGCAAATGTAACCGAACGGAATAACGTTCACGTTCGTGGCGCGGGCGACCGGGCGATGGTCTTCGCCCACGGCTTCGGGTGCGATCAGAACATGTGGCGGTTCGTGGCTCCGGCGTTTGAAAGGGACTTCAGGACGGTTCTATTCGACCACGTCGGCGCCGGCGGATCCGATCTGTCGGCCTATGACTGGGCCAAGTATTCAACCTTATCCGGTTACGCCGACGACGTGGTCGAAATCGGCGCCGAGCTAGGTTTGAAGGATTGCGTCTTCGTCGGGCATTCCGTCAGCAGCATGATCGGCGTGCTGGCGGCGCGACAAGCGCCAGGCATGTTCGGCAAGCTCGTGCTCATCGGCCCTTCAGCCCGCTACATCGACGACGAAGGATATGTTGGCGGGTTCAGTGCCGAGCAGATCGGTGAATTGCTCGCGCTTCTCGAATTCAACCACATGGGTTGGTCAACACAGATTGCGCCGATGATCATGGGCAATCCCGACCGCCCGGAACTCGGTCAGGAGCTCACGAACAGCTTCTGCCGCACGGACCCCGATATTGCCAAAGCGTTCGCCCGTGTGACTTTCACCTCCGACAACCGCAAGGATCTCGCGGAAGTTTCCGTTCCAGTCCTCGTCCTCCAATGCAAGGAGGACATCATCGCCTCCCAGGAGGTCGGCGATTTCGTTGCCCGTAGTATCCCCGGCGGTCGAATGATCGTCCTGAACGCGACCGGGCATTGCCCGAACCTCAGTGCGCCCGACGAGGTCATCGCGGCGATTCGAGCCTTCGTCTCGTGAGCGTCTCCGGTCCAGACTTCGAGGACATGGTCAACAACGCCCCGTGCGGGTACGTCACCCTGCACCCGAACGGCCGCATTGAGCATGTCAACCCGACCTTGCTGGCGTGGAGCGGGCACCCGGCAGACCAGATGGTCGGCAAGCGTTTCACCGATTTCCTGACCATGCCAGGCCGCATCTACTACGAAACTCATATCGCGCCGCTGCTGCGGATGCAGGGCTTCTTCAACGAATTCGCTATCGACATGGTGACCGCTGCCGGTGAGCCGCTCCACATGATCGCCAACGCGAACGAGCGCCGCGATGCGGATGAAAAGCTGCTGCTGATCCGTCTTGCGTTGATCAAGGCGACCGACCGACGGCGCTACGAACAGGAGCTCCTCGCCGGCCGAGAATTGGCCATTGCTGCCGAAAGGGCGACGCAAGAAGTGCTGCTGCTCGAGCACGAAACCTCCGAACTGCGGGAACAGTTCATCGCCGTACTTGGTCACGATCTTCGCAATCCTCTCGCCTCCATCAGCGCCGGCGCGAGACTTCTCGGCCGTACCGTGCAGAATGAGAAGGAGCAGCAGATCGTCGCCATGATGCAGACGACGGTCATGCGCATGGCCTCGATGATCGACAACGTCCTCGACTTTGCACGCGGTCGTCTGGGCGGCGGCATTACCCTGGAATACGATGCGAAAGGACCGCTGGAGCCCGTCCTTGCCCAGGTGATCGACGAACTGAGGCTGGCTTCGCCCGGTCGCGTCATCGAATTCGAGTTTGCCGTCGACGGGCCGGTAAACTGCGATCGCATCCGCATCGGCCAGCTCCTTTCCAACCTGCTCGGCAACGCCGTGACGCATGGCACGGCCAACAAGCCCATCACCGTTCACGCCGAGACGCGAAATGGATTGTTCGAGCTCTGGGTCGCCAATGCCGGTGAGGCTATTCCGCAAACGGTGATGGACAAGCTGTTCGAACCGTTCTTCCGCGGCAAGGCCCGTGCGAGCAAGCAAGGGCTTGGACTTGGGCTGTACATCGCCTCGCAGATCGCAAAGGCGCATGGGGGCGCATTGACCGTCGCATCGACACCCGCGGAGACCCGCTTTAGTTTCTCAATGCCGCTGGCGTAACATGCATGCTGCAATGGCCGCCTTTCGACGGCGCGGTCCTCAATCTTCTCCCAAGAGCGACACCGGACTAGCCTTCGAGGACGTGGCCCAAAGCTCTTAGCGGACGCACGCGATCGCTGACGATCTTGAGGATGGCCAGCATCGGAACAGCCAGGATCGCGCCAGGCACGCCCCACATCCAGAACCAGAACACCAGCGACAGGATGACCAGCACCGGGTTCAGCGTGAAGCGTCGGGCAAGCAACATGGGCGTCAGGGTTTCGCCTTCGGCGAGGTGGATGCAGAAGTAGAGGGCCGGCGGCAGCAAGGCCCACCACAAGCTGTCGAAGCTCAACATTCCGGCCAGCAGGAAGATGACGGTGCCTAACAGTGGGCCCAGAATTGGAACGTAGTTGAGCAGGAAGGCCTTGGCTCCCCACAACAGCGGGTCTCCAAGCCCGCAGAAATACATCGCAACCGCCGTTGCAATTCCCACTGCAGCATTCATGGCGGTGATTGTAAGCAGATAGGCAGATATGTCCGCTTCGATGTGCTGGGAGATGTCCACCGCCTGCCTCTTGTCGCGAAAACTTGGGAGGACCTCGACGATACGTCGCAGAAAAACGTCGCCTGCGACCAGGAGAAAGTAGAGCACCAGAACCGTGGTAAAAAGGCCGTCGATGACAGCCCGCGTTCCAGCGAAGAGCGCGCCGGTCAGGCCGAGATCGCTGCGGACCGAAACGATGGCTCCTTTCTTCTCGGGAGCGTCGGCGACGTGCTCGGCCTGCTGGATGACTTTCTGCAGCGCTTCGATCGGGCGCTTTAGAACGACCAAGTGAGTTTCGAGGCGAGGCAGGCCCTCCGGCAATTTCTCCGCCCAGGTCGCGGCAGGTAGCGACAAGGCTGCCACAAACCCCACGAGCGCTCCCACCACCACCAGGATCGCCAAGAGCGCTCCGATGGCACGGGGGAGACCTATACGCTCGAGCAGATGCACGACGGGGTGCAGAATGAGCTGCAGCACGAAGGCGAGCACCACGGGCAATATGATCGAGCTTGCCACATGCATGGCTGCCAGCACGGCCAGTGTTAGCAGACTACCGAGAAAGAACGTCTGCGGGCTGGACGGCAGCGGCATTTCGATATCGTCGGCCGCCTGCGGTGGCGAGGCAGCCGGTTCCGGTACGCCGACATTCTGCCCCGGGGACCAGGGGGGCTCATGCGGCAACTTTGACAGCGAGACCACGACGCTTTTCTCCATCCCGATCAAGGGGCCTGCCCCAACCCGCTGAGTCAGCTTCGCACCGGTCGGAAGGGCGCGATGCGGCTGCAGGAGCCTCTAGCCGGATAAGCAGTCGGTCCGGCTGGACGGTTCGGCCGCGGCGGGCCTCTTCGCCAACTGAAGAATGAGAACACGTGGCCCCGCCGGAGCGTTCCTAGGCGCTCGCGAACCGGTGCGGTGCATTCCCGCCAATGTCGGTCGCAGCAGCGGCTTCATCGATGGCCGCCATCAACCGAGCCGTGGCAGACTGTTGGATCATGTGCCCTGCCCCAGCGACGCGGTGCAGCTTGCTGTGAGCGATTTCGCCGTGAAGTCTGACCGATTGCTTGTTGATATCGATGAGGCGATCCTCATCGCCGGCGATGATGATGGTGGGCATCTTGAGTTGATCGTAGCTCTTCGACGACTCGAATGCAGCGGGGATCATCAACGTTGCCTCCGCCGCGCTGGCACGCATCTGTGACGGTCGCAACGCCAGCTCCTTGGGGAAGCCGACGAACTTGTCAGGGACTGGCCGCGGACCGAACATCTTTCGCAACATGGAAGGCCACAAGAGGCGGCTGACGATCGGCGAGATCGTGTGACTGATCGCATCGCCCATCCCGGGTATCGAAGACATCGAAGATGCCGCCGAGTCAGCACGAACGGTTGGAAAATAGTAGCCTGATGCGAGCACCAAAGCTTCGACAAATGACGGATGTCTTGTCGCCAGCGCAAGAGCGACCGCCGCGCCCCATGAATGTCCAAGCACGATCGCCCGCTGAACGCTCAGCCGATCAAGCGCCTTTCTGAACAGATCGGCCTGGGCTTCCGGGGTCCATATCACGTTCCGCGGCCGCGAGCTGTGTCCGAATCCGGGGCGGTCGAATACGATCACCCGAAACCGGTTGGCCGCCAGGTCGATCAAGCCGCTGGATTCAAAATCCTGGATCATGCTGCCGTTGCCGTGCAGGAGCACAAGCGGACGGCCGTTGCCGCGTTCCACGTAGTGCAGTCGGACGCCATCGATCTCCAAGAACTGCCCGCGAGGCGGGTTATCGCGTTCCGCTTTCTTGGCGACTCGCCCATTTACGATCGCCATGGCCCCGAGGAGGGAAGCCGCCCCGGCAAATGCCATAAGCGCAGGATGTCGCCGCAAGGCAGCGGTGTAGTCGGACTGGAGCGAGAGGGAGCGTGTTCGCGGGAGTGCCATGTGCAGTACCTCAGATGGTCTGCACGATGACTCAGGCAAATTGAGAAATGTTGCAGCTCATCCTCAACCATCGCCGCCGAATCTTCGTTCCAAACGTTACTTGGAGCGCATCGTTGTCGCTCTCGCCGGTTCAAGATTACTCTTACTGATCAGCCCAGCTGAAGGCAATAATGATGGCGTGGAACATGTCGACGTTGGTCTTGTTCAACATTGTTACTCTTGCCGAGAAAGCGACTGGATCAATGGCAAACAACAAAATCCCCAATGAGAAGCAGCCCGGCGAAAATCCGGAAGGTAAGTACCATTACAATCCGGGAAACATGGCTGGAAAAAAGCCCGGAGACGCGGAGCAGACTGACGAAAATCGGGACACCCCGGCTCGGCACAAAGAAAAGCCCGCCGGATAGGCCCGGCACCGCTCGCGACTTTGCCTTCGTCGGACGCGGAAGGAATCTGAAAGACCAATTGAGTCAGCCTTCCGAGAATCGGCTCATCGCAAGACGCGCGTCCGACGATGAGCCATCCCGGGTGGATGGCGCAAGCTGAGGGGTCAGTATCGCGCCACAGACCAATATGACAATCTCACGATGAGAGAGTCGTTCCTGTCAGATTGTCCGCCTCTGCCTCGGTTAGGGAAGAACTCAGCTGCTGGGCCTGATGCCGCGATAGGATCTATGGCTGGTGTGCTGTCGCTTTTAAGGAGCTCTTCATATGAAAATGCCTGTTCACTCAATTGAAGAGCCCGAGCCGAGAGCACCACGTGCTGACAGACTGCCGACGGAGGGATTCGTGATCATCGTCGACGGGCATTTCAAGCCGATGCTTGATACTGCGGAAGCTGCCGAGTCGTCGGGTCGCGCACTTAAGTCGACTTACCCGATGCTCAAGATCGAAATCTATGACGCCGTGACAAAGGCCCGAACCTTATTGGGCTGAGAATCAACTCTCCCCGATAAGTGTCTTCGCTGCGCGCGAGCTCGGCGGTTAGAGACATGCAGGAGGAGGTACAGTCGGCTCAAACAGCCGCTGCATCTTTCGGACGATCTGACCGCCAAACGCCGCGCAACGAGCCGTTGCCCGGCATCACGGTTCAGACAAAACAGTTGGCCGCGCCAACTGGAACTGGAGCCATTGTCCGGCGCCCTCTCCGGTTGATCAGCTCAATACGAGCTTGATCTGCCCGCCCTCAACGGCCCCCGCCGCGAGAGCGTCGCGCGCCATCTTTTCGATGGCCGGCCAATTTGAGAGAAGGTACTTCTGCGCCTGCGCTTTCGTTGGGTAAGCGGTTTGCAAAACGCAGGTCTGACGCGCGTTTCCATTCGCGATCTGGAAGGATACTTGTTGGGGTCCTTCCTGAACCTCTCGCTCGGTGGGCTCGGGAAACTTGCGCATCTTGCTCCTTCACTGGTTGTCGAAAGACTTCGCTCGCATGGACTGAACGCCACGTTACGATGACTGTCCAAGCCTAATCGACGCAAGCCGCTGCCCGTGGCCCTCACGTCTTACGACGGGCCTTGGTCCCAAGTCAGTTACGGACGTATTACGAACCGCATCTGTCAGCATTTGACGGAGTTCAGCCTTCGTCTTGTGCGGTTGCCGCGCGCTGGATTTTTGCCATTTGGTCATTCATCTCATATGGGGACGCCGGCAAAAGATGCCACTTTTTCGTTCAAGCTGGATTCCGACGGCGACGAGCGGCGTAGGGAAACCGGCTGCGCGCACATTGCGAAGCGCCATCTTCCTTGCGTTCTAAAAAACAAACCCGCAGCCGTTAAACCGGTCGCGGGTTGCGAAGCCAGAGGCCCTGCCAGTACATCCGTGGTCAAAGCAGCATGGCATCCTATGCACGCTTACGCGACGCGCAGATTCTCTGCTGCGGACTTGCCGGTCCGGCGGTCAGCAACGACGTCGAAGGACACCTTTTGTCCTTCATCGAGACCGCTCATGCCGGCGCGTTCAACCGCGCTGATATGAACGAAGACGTCTTGGCTTCCTTGGTCTGGTTGAATGAAGCCGAAGCCTTTTTGGCCGTTAAACCACTTCACAGTTCCCGTATTCATGGGTGATCTTCCTTTGGGATAGATGTTCGGAGCCGCGCTCGAGCGCGCAGCAAGCTAAGCGAGATCTGGAGGGAGGTCGTCAGTCAGGCGCGCTTTAAGCGGCAAGGCCAAGTCGTTCGGCCGAAACTCGATAATTACCAAATGGCTATTGCTTGTTCGTTCCGCAAGTGGCCGTGGTGAGGGAAAGCCCGTGTTACTGCAAACACAAGGGGAGCTGGCAGTGGCCCCTTACGGGTCAAGCACACGCGCTGTCCGCCGATCTGCTGACAGCCGGACTCTCGAAGGGAACAAAGGGTGAGAAGGCGGTTTGAATCTGGCGGCAGAACCAGGAGACTGGGAGCCGCGAAGAAAAGCCGTTCGGTGTAACGCCCGGCGGCTTTTGTTTGATGGGCATCTCTCGATGCCTGTGACGTGTCGTCCCCCGCCGCAAGCAAGGGCACCGAGTTGAGAGCACCTCACTGGGTTCTGCATGTCCAAGCGACCTCGCCGCACTTTTCCTCTGTGCGCAACCAGGACGGAGGAACACTCCGCCCCCAGTCGGTTTGGCTCCCCAAGCAGCATTGTTGTGATGCGGTGCTTTAACACTCGCGCGAATCGGAATTGGCATGGCTTCCGTCATATTGGGGCTGAACAGATACTTCGCATTGATCGAGCGTCGAGTGCCCACGAAAGTGGGGACTTTCATTCGCTGGCTGCGAGAGCCATCCAAATTCTGGATCCGTGTCATTGTCGCGGGGATATTAATTCTCGGGGGCATCTTCAGCTTCTTGCCCCTCTTCGGCCTCTGGATGCTCCCCCTTGGACTTCTTCTTATCGCGCAGGACATGCCGATCCTGCAAAAACCTCTCCTGCCGTGTTGCGTTGGATCGAGATGAAATGGAAGCGGCTCAGGCGACGTTTCAGAACGAGGCCGCGGCCAATTGTGGCGAAGCAACCGGAATGACGCGACCGCTCCGCCCGCGGCTCTCCGTATTTGGAACGTTGTGGTTAAGCCGGGCTTGGTCCGGCAGGAGGTCATCATGACCAAGACATCAGACCACGGCATCATGCGCGTCCGCGGAGAAGATCAGCCGGCAGACAAGGAGCGGGCGCAACTGGCTCAAAAGATTGAGCTCGGCCATACACCGCCCGTGATCAAGGAAGAGGCGAACGACCGGGACTGAACGCAATGATCGTGAGCCGGCGCGCGGGGCCTGCCAGCAGGATCCGCGCGCAACATCATGCTGCTTTCTGATGCTGCTCGAACGCAGCGACCTCCCGTTCCTTCATTCGGGAGCCGGTAATCCGGGTGTGGACAGCCATTCGCTGATTTGAGCCCCGGTCTCCGCCTGCCGAGCTTTGCGGATGGTTTGTTCCCGCTCAACACCTGGCGGAAGCGATTTTGCCTTTTGACGAAGGGCTCGCCCATGCTCGGCTAGGCGTTCTTCAAAGGAGGTGGTTTGGTTGATTCGGCGTCGCTGCATAGCGTGCTCCTTTTCCCAGGGAAGGCGGGAGCGCGACAGCGTTCTCATCACCGACAGATACCGAGGGCCGCGCGGCGATGCATCAAGCGTAGCAATTTAAGGTGCGACGCGCTGGTCAATATTGATCAGGTGGTAGAAGCTGGTGAGACCCGCGCTCGGCGCCCGCAGGATCAACGCCCCCACAGGAAATGCGAAGCGCGCGAGCACAGATGGGCATCGGAGCGACGCCGGCGCCAAAGGCGTTCAGCAACCCGTTGTGCGGACAAACGCTCCTCACGATCAGGCAGCAAGCTCTCGGAGCGTCGAGATGATCGCCTCTGACGGGTATGGCTTGCGGAAGAATCTTGCCCCATCGGGTAGCTCAGAGCCTTCGACCAGATGGGCGGAGACCACAAGGAGCTGGATCGGTGGCCATCTTTCGCGAACGGCTTCCACGAGCCCAATCCCGTCCATCGAGCCAGGCATCCTGACATCCGTAAAGACCACGCAGACATCCTGTCGGGTTTCAAGAATCTTGATGGCCTCATCGGCATTGCCGGCAAGGAGCGGATGCAGCCCCGCATCCTGGACGATGTCGTTCGCCATCAAGAGGAGCATCGGTTCGTCCTCGACGATCAAGTTGCAACTGCCGCGAGGAGAGCTTTGCTCTGGCATATCAGCTCTTTCTAATGCAGGAGACGCCACCCGGTCGGACATCAAGCGATGGCAGCAGCCGACGTTCCGAATGGCCGATTGTTTCTGAGCAGTCTTTGCATCGACAATGCGGCTGACGGTTCCAAGGGTTCACCATGAGGCGCCGCCACTTCCGCCGAATGAGCGTGGAAGTCGCCCCGTCGGCAATGTGCGTCTGGCGACCCTGCCCGCCCATCGCCGCAGGGTGAGCGCGTCGAACGCCACCACCCCTTCCCCTCAGAGCATGACCGTCACCTGTGAGGCAGTCGGATCGAAAAGCACGTGCCTGTTTCTTCGTTGGATGCCACAGAGATCTCGCCGCCATGGGCTTCGACGATCAATTTTGCGATGTAGAGGCCAAGGCCGAGGTGGGTACTGTGCTCTGGCGGACTTCCGTCATCGTGGCCTCGCGTCCAGGATTGGAAGATTGATTTTTGCGCTTCAAGCGGGATTGAGGAGCCGAGATTGTGCACGTTGATGGTCACAGCATCGGGATCGTTACCTGCGACGGTCACTGTGATGGGCGTCGCTACGTCGCCATAATGGACCGCGTTGCCCATCAGGTTGGACAGCACCTGTCCCAGGCGGGCGCGGTCGCAGGAAACCAACGGATCGCCCTTCGTTGCGACTTGAAGTTTCCTATCTGCGTTGACGGCGCGAAACTCATCCGCGATTTCCTGGCACAGAGCCGCAACGTCGTTCTCGGTCTTTGTAACGGGGATTTGAGTGCCGATGGAAGCGTGTGAGATCGAGCAGATCGTTCAGAATTCGCGTCGCCCGCCCTGCGGCCAGCTTGATCTCCGAAACAACCTTGGCCTGCTTCGCGTCGGTTGTCCCCGATCGCTCCATCCACTGAGCGCCCATTGAAACGGCGCCGAGAGGATTGCGCAGGTCGTGGCCGAGGACGCCCAGAAACAGGTTGCACGAGTCATTTATCGTCTTGGTATAGTGGGCCACCGACTCCGTCACGGCCTGATCGATCGCTTCATTGAACCGCGTCAAGTCCTCAATATCGGTGTCCGCAAGGCTTCGATGATGAGCAACCCACTGCTTGACGACGCTTGCGCGAAGCGCCCGGTATTCCGAGATCATCTGGTCGATGTTAAAGCCGTCGGCCAGACGCAGAGCGGCATGGAGCTCAGCCGCGCTTTGAGAAAAGGGGCTATCTTTCGGGCCGTCGCCTCGCGATTTATCAAATCGCTCCCGCGGGGTTTGTGCGGTTTCGAGGTCGTCCGCCACAAACCTAAGAAGATCGAAGATATGATCTTCCAGAGCCAACTTCGTCATCCGATCGCTTGCCGGTGACAGAGTTCGAGCGAACTCCGTCCATTCCTTCACGATCGGAGCCTGGTTCTATCGAATGAAGTCAGCCAGGCGTTCGTACTTTGGCCGCTCAGTGGAATTGCTCAAAGCCGCCCCCAAGTAGATGACGCGAGCCCTAGATCGAGCAGGCACAAGCCCGCTGCTCGCGAATGCCGTGCCCTTCCGAAGCGCCGAGCCTAGAGTATAGCCACTGGCTCCCGAGCTGTCACAACTGGCTCCGCCAGCGGGGAGAACCGCGCGACTTTGCGGCCGGAACCTGCGGTACAACGGTCGTTTGGCACTTGGGTAGACCTTCCTCGTCTGCAAAGAAATCGCGACCACTTTGGATGTCAAAGAAATACCGATTCATGGAGCGCTCCAGAAATTGAACACATATTAGTCCCGCCAATCGGTGCGTCGCTTGCCTGAAGACTCGGACATCGATGCGGCTGTCGTCCTGTCACACGATCAGCCTCAACTGTTCGATCTGTCCCGCCGGACCTTGCGAAATTCTTCGGGACCTTTCATCAGCCTGCTCTTCCGGCTTGCCCTGTCTTCGGATGTCGCACCCGTATCGGCCAGCCGGTCGAGCGCGTCAGAGGCAAGCTCCTTTGCGCGGATCCGAGGGCTCTCACGATTCGACTCTGGAGATTCGCGCATAGGCCGATCACGCAGCCCTTCGAGCGCCGTCTTCACCAGCAGTTGTACCGCTTCTGATCGGTTAGGCCTCTGCTTCTGGCTGAGCGCCCATGCGTCAACCTGGTCGAGAAGCTCGGGCGTCAGCCGAACCGCCCGTCCTTGCTCGGCTGTCCCCGCTGACGTCTTCCGCGGAACTGCTTTTGACCTGGACATCTCTGACATCATTGATTGGAGGGCGATAACGGCGATGCCGCGGGAGGAGAGGCGGGAATCCGGCCATTTTCGCTCCCGCCTCCAGCTAATGACCGCGGTCGCTTAGGGTTCCAGTGAACTCCTGCCACGACCGCCCGCTCATCGCACAGCTCCTTGCGCTGTTCTCAAACACGACCAGGGAGCGACGAAGTGCAATTGCCTTCCGGACCATTGCGACGGCAGCGCGTCTGACAGATCGACCGATTGATATCATCTCTGCCTGAAGGACAGCGTGCACCTCCGGAGCTGCAATAGCCACAACTATCTCGACCTGGCAGGGAGCGGACAGACCTTCGATTTGACGCTCGCGAGCCCCGATTTCACTGGCTATTCCCTGCTACGAAGCGCAGCGTCATCCGAACGAAGAGGCTGGCCTTGAACGGAAACACGTTCAGCAGCGAAACCGGTTTTGCAGAAGGGCGCCGTATGACGGATGTCACCAAGGAAGCCCTGGATGGTGCCGCTGCGCGGCATCTCTCTGCTGGCTTCAACTTTCGTGCCTATACGCCGGACAAGATCGCGTACGATCTTATTCGTTGGGATGAGGAGTTCAGACACGCCAATTACACTCAACTGGTCGTAGCCGTGACGCTCTGGCAAAGTAGTTTGTCTGGCTAGCGCAAAGCCAAGAAGGCTCGTCGCGCGGCCTGAACGTGCGGTCGAAGCAGAGCGCAACGTCATTTACACGGTCAATCCGAAGATATAGGGTATGGCTAGAGGTTGGCAGATGCTCACCTTGAAGCTGCCCAGGAAGCAGCGACCTCCGAAGTCGCCGCGCGTCGTCGTAGTAGCAGCTCACGTGCCATCGGAAGGCGCAATCATAAAACTGGATTTTACCAACGTGCGTCAGCAGCGCCGGTGCACGTCCTCATGCGCTCACGAAAGGCAACCATCATGAAGCTTCCTGCAATATTACAAGGCGAGGCGCGGACCCGTTTCCTTCAAGGAATTGCTTTCGGCGCGGTGGCGACGATGGCGATTGGATTTGCCTGGGGCGGTTGGGTCACCGGGGAGTCCGCCAGGGTCATGCGGGTCTCGGCGGAGACCAGTGGCCGGATGTCCGTTCTGGTACCGCGGTGTGTCGCTCAGTTTACAGCCGCGGACGGCGCTCTCGCGAAGTTCAAGGCGACCGGCCCTTATTCCAGAGAAAACGTCGTCAGCGAATTCGTGAAGAGTGTGGCGTCCACGAGCATGGACTACTCATTCGCCAAGGCTTGCGCCACCGGCAGCGAGACGGAGATTGCCAAGACAGCGGCCAAGACCTGATTCCCATTCGGGAGGACAACAGATAGGGCCAGTCGCCCTCGATCGGGCGATCGTCTTTGACCACACCATGCGGGATGGATTCGGCATTCTGGCGGGAAGCTGTTGGACGATTGGCACCTTGTTCAAATTGCCGCCGGCGCCATAAGCCGCAGCAAAGTCATTAGTGAGGCAATGTCCGTTTGGACGCCCGAGAAGACTGAGCGAACAAGCCAAGGCAGACGCTGACAACGACAATTTACAATCCACCACACTATGGCGGCCTGGCCGATACGGCGCTGGTACCGAAGCCCGCGACAAGTACGACACGCTTTTAATCTTCATCACAGAGCCAAGGACGAGTGCTAGGCTCTCCCCATCGCCTTGTGGCGAGATGGTCAAATTTGCTCAGATTCGGTACCGCCGTAGATGTTAACAAAACCTGTCACCGCGAGGCCCTAGGCATTTATCGGTGATGAGAACGCCATCAGTCGCTCTCGCCTGCCTGCTCGTCCTATAAAACGGGAGACGGTGATGCAAAATGGGGCCGGACCTTTTTCAGAGGCTGAGCTGACGATCGTGGAGCGTTATAAGCTCTGAGGACATGGACTTTCCCGAGATCCTCGATTTTCTTGAAGAAATCGAGGACGAGATCAGACGACGGGGTGCCCCCGAGGGAGCGACCGATCGAGAGTAGCAAAAGTCACTTACCAGACCGACCAATTTGCCCTTTGTACCAATGAATTGTGCGACATATCCAATCGTCGATTTACTCAAACGCTCTGACTGGGAGCGGCTTGATGTCCAACGTCGATCTCCTCACGGTGGCAGAACGCGTCCAACTCTTGGTGAACGCAATCAACGGCGGTGCCACGTACCAGTTGCGAAATTTTTCACACCGGCTCAAGCCGCGTGGCTCATCACTGAAGTCGACCCAAACGAGCCCGATCGCCTCTTCGGACTGTGCGACCTCGGTCAGGGGTGCCCGGAACTCGGCTACGTCTTATCTTATTCGATCTGTCGCCTGAGGCAGTTCGTGGGGATCTCAGGGAGTGCGTTTCCTGGTCCGGCGCCGCGTCTGTCCCGCGGCCTTCAAGATGGCGGGTAACGTCGGCGGCACGTCATCCCGGCATCCGTACTCGAACACAATCCCCGGCGGAGACTCGAACCTTCCTTGATGCCGTCGACGTTCACCCCAAGACGCTTGATCTTGTCGTACAAGGTCTGCTTGGGGAGGCCGAGCAGCGCAGCTGTTGCCTGGACGTCGCCCTGCTTGCGGCGCAATGCATCCTCGATGATCAATCGTTCGATGTTCTCGAGCTGGCGAGGCAACGAGACGTCCGCGCCGCCAAGGCCGGATTTGTTGATCGTCTTGCCGTCGAGCACACCCAACACGAAACGGTCGGCGGCATTGCGAAGCTCGCGCACATTTCCCGGCCATGCATAAGCCAGCAGAACAGACGTCGTCTGCTCGTCAAGGATGGGCGCGTCGCGCTCGAACCGCCTGGCAGCTTCGGAGAACCATGGCGGCGATCTGATCCTGGTTCAGGGCCACAGTTCGCCCGGCATCTATGCGCGCGCCTTTCTCGAGGGGCGGCTCAGCGAGAAAACACACCGGCGGAGTTATCCGGAATATCGGACGGCCGCCGCGATGCGTCGCCGACGACCATTGACACGTTCGTCGCCATGTCGGGAAGGTTTTTCAGAGGCTGCGAGAGCGCCGACGCGATCAGATGTAGGCGTGCACCGCCTGCTAAGTATTGGCAAAAACCCGCAGGCGCCGTCTTGCACCAGCTTCCGCCGATCTTCCGAACAAACCTGATTCCGAACCCGCGTCCCGGAGATGGCAGGGTCCTCAACTCGCGCCAGCAGCCTCGGTCCGCTAACTCTTGGGGTACAGCGCAGAAATCGCGGGTTGCCAGGGAAGCAAATCGAGCCCGACATCCTTGGCGTGTTCCAATTTGATGGGCCCATCTGAAGAGCGGCGTCGCAAGGCAAGGCACTTGCCCCTGACTGCGGTTTGATGGCCCCTCACGCAGAAACTGCGGTCAAGACAAAGATCGGCACCAAAATGGCCGGCGCTGATTCCGCTCCCTCGTTGTGAGTCGCGCTCCCTAGCCGAAAGCAGCAACCGTGACCCGCGTGCTTGATCCGCGTTTGCGTCCATCCTTTGCCGCAGCGGGTAAGGCTTGCAGTTATCGTCCCGGCAGAGCCGTGACTTCTCGGGGCGGCTTGATCCGCAAGAACGGATATGCGGCCAGTTCTTTCGAATGCCGCGCGAACATATCGACCCGTCTGCTCGTAAACTCCGTAATGACGCCCAAAAATTCAGTTGGTGACCTGATCGTCGCAAGTCTCAGGCTGAATTCAAAAGCGAATTGCGCGTTGGCCCCGGCTATCTCAAGAAGCTTCGCTTGATACGCCTGCATGTTTGCTGTCGGTAGAGCAAAGCCTTTCGTTGGATCGCTATCCGTCATTCTCTGGCTGCGGTCACCTACTAAGGCATCCGCCTCAGGCTCAATGATGGGAACCTGGTGTTTAGGATCATCATGAAGCTCAGGAGGCGGTTCGACCGAGTCTGCCGCAGCAGAGTGAAGTGAATTGTCTTTCGGGCTTCTAACAATGGCCTGCTTGTTCCGTTGGGCCCGCGCGGCCATTTTCGGGTTGCGGGCGCGCTTTGCCGCTGTCGCCGCTTTGCGTTTGCTCATCTGACGCTCCAAGAAAATGGGGGTGCGACCACAACGGTCATTTCCGAAAGGACAACAGGCTCTGTGACGTGGCGTTCCAAGCCCGTGCACTGTTGGTCGCATGAACTAAGATAAATCGCACGTTCTCTGAGCCGCCCCGAGAAGCCAGACTACCCACCGAGCGAATGCTCGAGGAAGAAGCGCAGCATTTCCCTCGTGGCATCCGGCCCTTGCGGGTCAGTGTAGGACCCGGCGGGGCTGCCGCCTGACCATGCGTGTCCCGCGCCATCGATGTTCCAGTGTTCGGAAGTCGCCCGACCGGCCCCGTCGATCAGGACGGTGCGAGTATAGGCATGGCCGTGGGGTACGCGTCCGCGCAGCACCCTCATCGTCGGCCTCGTTGCCCTGGCGGCCTGCTCGATAATCTGATCGCCATTCTTTGGATGCACCGTTGTGTCGCGATCGCCATGGAAAACGATGGTCGGCACAGAAGTTTTGCCGTCCGCAATTGCCTTGGAGCCGCCTCCCTGCCGCATGGCGACGAACGCGGAGGGAAGGTCGCTGGCGGCCCCACACGCCAGGCCTGAATGAATGCCGACGGCCGCGTATAGGTCGCTATACGTGGCGCCCATGATGGCAGCGGCGGCCCCACCGGCAGAGAGACCCGCGACGTATACGCGCTTCGGATCGATCGGATGGTCGCGCATGATCTGGCGGGTAATGCCGGCGATCATCGAAGGCTCGCCCTCACCGCGGCGCTGGTCACCGGTGCGAAACCAGTTCCAGCACTTCGACTGGTTGGCTCCGCTCGGCTGCTCAGGATAGGCCACGAAGCAATTCTGCTCTTCCGCCAGGAAGTTCATCCGGGTGCCGGCCGCGAAATCGTCGGGCGACTGGGTGCAGCCATGAAGCATGACGATCAGGGGAAGCCGTTGTCCCTGGCAGCGGCTCGGGATGAACAGCTTGTAGGTCCGGCTTCCCGCGGCGTTACTGAAGGTACCGGCGATAAACCGTGTGCCCTCGGGCACGATGTCCGATGGCGACAGAGGAGCGCGCGTAATCGGACTTCGCAGGCCAAGCCCGGAAAAATCCCGCATTCCGTCGAGCGGTAAGGAGCGTCTGCGTCCCTGACCAGAGCGGGCCGACGAGGCCTGCGGAGCTTCTCGCTCCTCGACGACGTCGGCCATGGCGTCGATGGTAAGCGGATCGAGCCGCGAGAGCGGAGCCTGAGAGGCGCTGCGCGACTCCGGTCTTGGAGCGCGATCGCCCTGGAGCATGCGCTGCAGCAGCGCGGTGGCTTCGACCAGTTGGCCGGCACGCGTGAGGCGGGTTGCTTCGCGGACTATGTCTTGATTCAGCATCGTTCACCTCGTTCTGTCGGCGAGAGCGGCCTTGACCGCGGGAGTGGCGTGTAGGGCCCCCAGCACCGAAACCGACGCGATCGTGGCGCGCGCCAACTCGGGAGTGACGTCCTGGGCGATGGTGGCTAAGCCCAAAACATTGATCTGCAGCATTTCGCCGGCGCGCCGCGCCGCTTCGAGATCCTCGCGTGTGTAGTTGCGCAGCCCGAGGTCCAAGTTCTTCCGGGCCGTGGATTGTCTGACGACCTCTACGTGTCGCTCGAGCTGGTTCCGGATTGCTGTCCGGATGAAATCGGTCCTGTTCGAATAGAACCCTTCCTGCACCATGAGATCGACATGACCGAGGTCGACATAGCCAAGGTTGATCGTGATCTTCTCGGTGTCGGGGGCCTTGGGTCGCAGCTCGTGTGCATTTCCGGCCATAGTGAAACATCCCTGCACCATCCGTCTGGATGGTGTGTGGATGTATCTAGATGCTCCCGGGCGCCTTTCAAGGGGTGGAGCCATCCAATAAACCAGGAGCTCGCGCAGGCGGACCGTCTCGTGGAGCGTCAGACAAATTCTGGCGAAACTCGCCTCCCCTGTCTTCGCAAGCCCGATGGCCCAGTTCGTTTAAAAAAACAGAAACAGGTTCGTCGTGCTCCCACGTCGCGGGCAAACCAAAATAGAAAGCACCTTAACCTTCTGAGTGACATGCTCAATGTCGCTCACCTTCCGCTTCCCGTGTCGCCGGATGGCCGGCTGCCCACGTTCGCTGAAGTGACCGGCTTTGATGCTGCATCAGCGTGGGCCCCGCCTTACGCCAGGGCAACAAGCGTTTCTCGGCGAGCTCGCTGTCCGCTTCGCAGTGGTCAGTGGCCGGCTCAGCTACCAGCACAACTTCACAACAACGAGCCCCGCGAGATTGAAGTTCTCGAGAGCGCCGCTTTCACCGATTTCCTCGACAAGTCCGAACCGCTCTGGGCCGACCTGTACGGTTGGAGAACCAACTAGGCGTCATTCCGGAGCCAAGGGCGGCAAACTCAGGATCACGGCCTCGCCATCGATCACAAACCTCTTTTGCCGGTTCCTCAGCGCGGCCTCAGGCCATCCAGAGTGCGGATGGTGACCATCTCACCGCAAGAGCAGCGGGCGTTCCCGTCCGGCCGTTGAGTCGGCAACGGCAGAGCCGCCTGTGCATGCAGTTCTTCCAGGCGGTCCAGTCGCGCTAGCTGCGCCAAGCCTCGTAATCGATCTCGGACCGCGTTGCCAGCCACCTCTGCCATGCCGCCTCGAAGCCGGCGCGGGACCTTGTCGAACGTCTCGTTAATGCCGCCGCGGTGCTTCCTGGGCTCGATCCCTGGAAGCCGCCACCGTGGCTCACGTAGGCAGAGCCGCCCTAGGACGTGCGGCGCGAGTAGGGGGATAGCAACAAAGTATGGCTTTGGCTGTTCACATGCATGGAAGCGCATCTGCTGCAGGTCACTACTGACGATGGCGAGTGCCGGTTTTGGTTAGCAGCCGGTACGGAAGAAGAGGCCGTTCAGCTCGTCTTGGATGCCATCCCTGAGGGATGGACCGCCAAACTAATCGATCGCGGGGGCACCGCCGGGGAGCAAGCTTCAGCGCTCGGCCTGACTGTTGGGCTCGCGCCAGGAGAAGCCCGCGAGGTAAGCAGAGGAATCGGGCTTAGCTGATACGCAGGCACTTCTCCGCCGCCGCGATCTGCGATCGGGGAAACTGACCAGATGAATTTTGAAGGTTTAGCCCACAAGGAGCGTCAGATGAGCGAACGACGTGAGCTATATCGTGATACCAACGGCGACGCTTGGTTTCTGGGACGCGAGCCGGCCAATGGACATGCTTTCATCATTCATCAGCCAAATGCGCCTCCTGGCGGCCGACTGACACACATTGAACTCGGCGATTTCTTGCGAAGTGAGCCGAAAGGACCCGAGCACCAGGCCCTTCTGCGCCTGATAGGTACGCTAGTGAACGTGCCACCGTACGCTTAGGGCGTACCAGCAGCGTTAGAGCGGCCTAGCACTCACATATACGGGCTGTTCTCCGAGACCATAAGCAGAGACGGATCGGATATCGGCACACCTTGCAGGTCAATCGAGGCGTTTGAAAGGATCTGCGTGCAGATACGTGCCATCAAAGTAATTGACGCCAAAGCGTCGATCACCAATCCAACGCTCTCTCCGCATTCGAATCTTCCTGAGCAGAGTTCGTGGCGGCCAACGCAAGCATTGACTAGCTGTTCCTATAGGATGCAAACGCTCCCTCACGCTTGGTGGCTGAAAACCTCAGTAAGGAAGAGCAGCGAATGGCCGGCGCACACGAAAATTGAGGGTCGGGGCGAGACGGGCCTTTCCAAGCCTCGCGCCATTTCGGAACAAAGATCCAAGAAGCCGTCTGCCCACCAGAAAGAGAGGGCCGCCCGGAGGCGGCTAGTTTTTGTCTTCTCTTCTGCTTATTTTTGAGGGCGTCAGCGGCGTCCCGCGCTGCATCCTTCACATCTCCCGCCGCATTGTGGGCAGATCCCTTGGCCTTGTCGATCTTGCCTTCGGCTTCCATGTCCTTGTCGCCAGTGAGCTTACCGGCACCTTCTTTGATGGCGCCTTTTGCCTTGTCGGCAGCGCCCTTCACATGTTCGCGGTCCATGATCGTGTCCTTTGCTGTTGGGAGAGCACACAACGAAAGCGTTGCGCAGTGGTTCCTCCTGCGGAGGCCCGCTTAAGGCCGCCGGCGTCGGACGCCTCGGCATATTGAAGGCAAGCCACCACTAAATTCTCGTCGCCTGGCGGGCCGTTCTAACCGACTCGTGCTCTTATGGGGCGCGCCGGCCGGTCGCCGAGTGCGCGCAAGCGGATGGTCAAAATTGCTCAGACCTGGTCTGCCACAAGTGTTAACAACGCCCATCACCGTCCGGCTCATGGCTTCTATCGGTGCTGAGAACGCCAATTGCGCTCCCGCCTAACCGAACAGCGAGCACCATGTTCAAGCAATCATCGATATTTCAATACCGCTTAGAGGACGAGGCAATTGACTTGCGCAAGCAGGCTGAGGGTATGCCTCATGGCGTTCGACGCGACGAGCTTCTACGGATGGCCAACCGGATCGATAACTCGGTTATCGTCAATAAGTGGCTGGATTCACCAGGTCTGCGCGCTCCGACGTAAACCTACCAGCGCAGAGAGGCCGCCTCAGTTGGCGGCGTTTGGCCTTACGAGCCTGACATAGGTGGCGAACACCAGCCCGCGCGCGGAAGCGATTACCGCATGACGGCAGTCGGCCTGCGGCAGAAACTCGAATAGTTCACTAGCGGGAGCCGAAACAAGTGCTCGCTATCCAGCACCGAAAGGCGCACTGTCCGCCATCGCGCGGCCCTTAGCAATTACGGTGATGTGAACGCAAGTTCCGCTCCCGCTTGACCCGCAGCGGAGCATCAAACATGGCGGCTCGACGGCCCTCACACTAATCATCGACACTCGAATATCGCCTCGCACAGGAGGCGATCAATCTCCGCCTAGTCTACAGGTCAAGGAGTTGCCCGTTGGCGTTCGCCGCGCAGAGCTCTTGCGAAAGGCCAGGCACATCGATGTCGCAGGAGAGATCAACAGGTGGTTGACCTCGCCGGACTACAGGCGCCACCTTAAGCTTGGCTCTCGTTCGCGTGATGAACTTCTGCACTCCACGAAGAGACCAACCTATACCGGGATTTTACAGTCTCCCTCCCGGGCTGGTAAGCCGCCGCCTGCGCTTTATTTAAGCGGGCGGCGTTTTTGTTCTCAGGGGCCAAACGACCTCATCTCCTGCGGTTGCCCCACCACCGGCCAAGGCCCAGTCATAGGCGCCGGTGGTTGACAGACGGGTCCCAGCCTACGGTCGGTAGCCATGTGCGACGACGATCTGTTACTTCCATCTATGTGCCGATGCGACGTCCCTGGCGGGACATCACCCGGGACGCGCTGCGCCGCTCTCATGCGCTTTGGAAATCGAGCCCGAAATGAAATCGGGCCGCTGATGCAGGTCCGTTCTCATGCGCTTAGTCTTCTACCACCTTAGTCTTTCTTTCTTCGGCTTCTTGGCTTCGCGATTGCCGCGTTGCTATCCCTTCGCCATGCCGTCAATCTCCTGTTGCGGTTCGAGTTCGTCCAGTTCATCCGACTGCAGAACGCGCCCTCGATCAACGTCGGCAGAAAACGATAAGCTTTTCATACTTTCTTTAGCAAATCTCGACCGACTCCGCTTTGGTGAACTCTCTTCAGGGGGGCTTACCTTTGCGGCTGGGGAGCGTAAGCAATCTTCTTCAGTGCCTTGTTCGCATCACCGCGACCTTGATAAGTGCCGAGCAACTCGCCCTCGTCGTCAATTTCTTCAACCCGGCACAGGGTCCAGCGCTTGTCTTTGCCCTGCGCGATGCGGAACGCACGACCGTTGCGGCGACAATAGAATGCTTCGGATCTCTCGATTCTGGTCCACGCACAATCCGCGCCCAACAGAAACCGCTGTTCCAGCCTTATTCGCTCTTCCTCTCTCCAGCGCCGATAGCTTTGCTCCTGCTCCGTTTCTAAGCCTGTCTTCCTCGCGCTCGATGCGCTCCTGCAACGCTCCAATGATCGCGCGCATCTCGGTGCCGTTTCCCTTGTCTGACTGACACAATGCGACACAGCCATTTCTGAGTTCGTCCTTGGGATAACTTGTATGTGGTTCTTCCCAAATAGCGCGCAGACTCTGCTCCACATCCGTTTTCGTCAACGGCAGGCCGGGTAACGTATTCAGAAACGCCTGGAGGTCCTCGACGGGTATCCAGATGGAGCCGCTGCCTGTGCGGCCTCTTCTCGCCGACTCTCCCCACTTCTTCCACACGGAGCTTGCTCCACCCAGCGCTTTCATAATCTCGCGCGATACCTTGTGAACGCTATGCGGCTCACGCAGGTGCTTCAAGGATGGGCTTTTTACGTAATCAAACAAGATAGAGGCGACGGCGTAGTGACGATCAGCGTTCATGCGGAGCTCTCGTCATTTTAATGCAACAGCAAGGCAAGTTACGCGGTGCGGCTCAGGCAACTCTCAACAGGCTAACTCGATAACACCATTAGGTTCACGGTTCTGGGGATGCTCCGGATCGATGCCATTGAGAACCCGCCGCTTAACGGCGCGCCAGATGGTCTGGCATAGCTCCGCCGCAGCTTTCGATGCCTGAGTGCAGATTGGCTCTTCGGTGACCAGCCCACGCACCGACATGGATCTGTGCCCAGATTGAACACATACTCATTAAACGTAGCACCGATGAAGTGCCGGGCTAAGTGTGGATGGCGGACTACTTCGCCCTCCCACTGTGGTGGACTGCTCGGCGCTATGGTGCTTCGCATTCGCGCCACCCTTCCCGACAAGGGGAGGGCGAGAACCACGCTGGCAAGAATGAAGGCGATAGGGCTATGCGCTGCATGCCCCCTAAACGCATTTTGGGAGCTTTTTGTTGCTATGCACCGTAGGAACGGATCGCCAGCCGCTTCCGTTACCCATCATGGAAAATATACGCCCACAAGACGAAAATATACGCCCACAAGACGAAGACCCGCGCGAGACGCCGCTGGATGATCCGCGGCAGCAGACTGACGCCCCCCATCACAAGCAGACAAATGAACCGTGGAAGGGCAATCCTGAGAAGGATCAACTCCCTCCTGACCGGCCGGACATCGATCTGGAGAATGGCAGGAGAGCAACACCCATCAGTCGAGAGTAGCAGTATCATGTATCGTACCCGCGAATATCTTGAGTGCGCCGAGAACTGCGCGCACCTCGCGGAGCAGGCTCGGACGGCCCCCGCCGCGCGCCGCTATCAACGCATGGAGGCGGCTTGGCGCGCGCTCGCCGAGGAGCAGCAGTGGCTGGACGGGGAGATTCCGCCGGTAGGCAGACCAAATTCATCCGCGCTACACTCGCACTCATGACGCGCACAATCCGCGCTTGCTGCCAATAAGGAATTGCTTCCGTCGGCGGTAGCCCAACCTGACTTTCATCGTGCGCTGGCAGCGCACAACACAGTGACATGAGACATAATTGAACCCAACTTTGTGCGTAACCTCCCGTGTGCACAAAGACGCCTGCGCTTGCTCGGCGCTCAGCCAGGGTAGTAACCATAGTCGTTGGGACAGCTTGGTATCCAGAACGAAAGGATATCTTATGTCCACAAAGATACCCAACACAGAAGCCGATGCGGGCCATCAAGTCCCGTCACGTCGTCACGACGCTGGTAGCGGCGCGAACGAAACTACCGATGGATTGGATGCAAGCACCGAAGCGTTGCGCCATGCTGCGGAAGACACGCCATCGGGTGCCTTGACCGAGGATGTAGAGATTGTCCCGGTATTTGACCGCGCCGACTTAGCACCCAAAATTTAGGTGCAACCATGGTGAAGAAAAAGCACGGCATCATTATCGAAACACCCTGGAAGCGCGTCAAGCCGAACCCGGGCCCTCGATCCTCTTGCTGCTTCTCATCAGCGTAAGTGTCGCTGTGCTCGCTATGGCCGTTGTCTGGTTCGTTTTCTTCCGTACCTAGCGTCGCGTTGCTTTTAGCTAGGCCGATTTACAGCCCGTTAGGTGGAGAATTGTCAGACCGGACTGCATTGATCGCGAGCCGGGCCAATCCCATGTCCATCCTAACGGAGGACAGCTTGAAGCAATCGCAGCATTCCAAAATGCAGAGAACTGCCGAGCGCGCTGCCGAGATCCAACTTTCCACCGGTACAAGCGCATAGAAACCGCATGAAGGACTTTGGCCGATGAGCAAGAATGGCTGAATGGTGAGATTATTCAGAACGCCGAGTCCCGGGACTAGCTGCGTTCAAGCTTAGCGAACTGAGTAACGGCGGGTCTGTTGCTAGCCTTGGGGAGCACTTCCGGACCTGGGCAAACAGCGGTACCTCGACCAGTGTTCCGATCAGTCGCGGCAACGCTTGCTGTTCGACTCCATTTCCGTCACGCAAGAGCTCGCCCAATTCAATGTGAGAAAGGCGGCCACCAGAAGGGGCATTGGGCTGATGAATAATAAAAGCATGACCGCTAGTCGGCTCGCGCCCCGATGAACCAAGCGTCGCCATTTGGACTGCGATATAGTTCTCGCCGGTCTGAATATTTCCTCCTAATCGCCCCAAGCTAGGGCGCGTACTAATAACTCCCTTGTATGAGGTCCGCTATGATCCTGATAGTGGCGCACTAGCACTAGCCGCTCTCGCCAGGTCCGAGCTGGGACAACATCGGGCTAGCAAATAGAGCCGCCAACTGGATCGGCTTTTAGTTCATCTTCGCCGAAGCTCGTCATGTAGCCCGGGATCGTCGGCACACTCTTGCGCGGCCTGTCGAGCTTCCTCCATGCCGCCCCCCGGCGAAGGCTTTGGACGGGCTGCTTTTCGGTCACGCTATTTCGTCATCCCAAACACGGCTGTTGGCATCTCCGACATTCAAAAGACCCAACAGCTTTTTCTTGCCCGCGTCGAATGCCGAAAACGAAGGGAACAAGGCTCACGGATGGGGCCGGGATCCTGCGGCTCGGGAGGGCTGCTTTGCAGGAGTCTGTCATCGGTCGGTCGGCAAGGGTCGTTCAAATACCGAACCATCTCAGGCAAGCGTTGCCGCTATACAAACTCCTATTCTTCCAGCTCCGTGAGGATGCGGTTGCGGTGCTGGATATGCTGCATCTGAATGGCGAAGAAGGTGTTTAGAAGCTTCTGAGCCTCGGTTGTGTTCGCTCCTCGGCGAGCCAAGTCCGCAATACGCTCCTCTTGCTTGGCAATATTCCGCTCGCCTTGCGCGACGTGCCGTTCGGCCTGTTCCAAATGGCGAAGCTGCATTGCGCGGTCCACGAGGCAACCTAGAACAGAGTTGGACAGTTCCCAAACGCAGGCCCGATGTCATCCCGGCAAGAAAATTGTCTAGCATAAAAGGACGCCAAATGAAGCTGTCTCGCTCGGGAGTGAGCTTGTAAACGTCACCGGGTTGTAGGTTGAGTTCCTGAAACAGCCCTTGCTGCTTTTCCGTAACAAGCGCTGGTACAATTTCCGCCGTCCAGCCTTCGGGGACAGCCGCGAGGACGAGTGTCAACGCCTGACTTGGCTTGCCGCTTCGCTGGCGGCGCATCGTCTGAGGCCACCTCCACAATCGTGAACGAATTGCCGAACGACTCTGCCATCGATGGGTAATCCGACGACGTGCTGCAAGTTGCAACAACTAGCTGGGATGGGCCACGGTCGGTAAGCAGCCTTGACCGGGAATTAAGTTTCCCGGCAAGCCGAACTATGGGCCCCCGCCAAGGCTCTCAGGGGCCTCCTGGACGTGCGCTACGGCACCCGCGACGGATCGGACTGCGCCGAGTTCTCAGGGGAAGGGCGAGACGCCCGTGACCTGAAGGTGTCGCGGAACACGGTTCGGAAGGTGCTGAGGTCGGGAGAGACCTCCTTCGAGTACGAGCGGCAGGTGCAGCCGCGGCCAAAGCTGGGACGATGGGCAGCGAGGTCGCGCTTGCGACTAAAGCCACATTCGATTCCACCGCCGTCCTTCACGACACCGGTGACGTGTTGGCCGAGCCTCTTTTCGAGTTCGCGGGACCAAGGCACGAGCTGGAAACCGAGCCCATTATCGATATGGCGAAGCGTCCCGATGAGCGTCAGCCGCTGGCGATACGTTCCCGCCACATGCTCCCCGGAGGCGGCATTCACGCGAGGCAGGCCGGTGCCGACCGAGACCTTTGCTGCCACCTCGTCCAGTTCGCGTCGACGCAACGTGTCCAGGAGATCGTGCTGCAGGATGATGCGTTGGCCCTGCCGCCGGGCCAGGCCCTGCTGGATCAGATGCTCGGTACGGGCCTCCATGGCGTCGCGGGTCTCGCGGCCAAATCCACCCATGGCGAGCGGTATCGGGTCGCGTTCGACGAGCCTGTAGTCGAGCCAGGTTGCTCCTTTAGCCGTCACCTGCCCACCGAGATCGAGGTCGGAACGGGTCGCTAGCACCACGGTCGGTCGCGGATCGCCGGCTTGACCCAAGCGTCGGACCTCGACGATACCGCCGACCGGCGGTGCATGTTCGAAAGCCTCGAGCCCTCAAAAGCACACATGGTGCGCCCGTCCGTCTGTTCCGTCGATCAGAGCATAGGCCTCGCCGGTCAGTTCGTCATGCAGTCCACGGTCGACAAGTCGTCCGACAATCTGGAATGTCGGCTGGCCGCCCTCGATAATGAAGTCGGCAACGCCGCGAGCTTCTCCGCGCTCGGCAAAGGCGCGGTGCACTGTCTCGATGATGTCGCCGCGCATACCGAGGTCGCGCAAGCTGCGCTCGGCCTCGAGTCCGACCATCCATTCCTCTGGCGCGGCGGGTGCGGCGAGGCCCATCTTCTCCAGGTGTTGAAGACGACCGACCATCAGGCGCCGGATCTCGGGATCGGACTTACCGGGATTCTCCGGGCGAAGATCGATCGAGCCTGTCTCATCGGCCATCAGCCGGATCTCTCGGTCGAGCCGCGTCCATCGTTCCGCCGTGACTTCCCTCTCGAGCGAATTGCGGATCTCGTGCTCCGGCTTTGGACCGAGTTCGATGGCGACCAGTTCCTCGGCGCGTCAGCGCAGGCCTTGGCTGATGTAGTCGCGGGAGATCACGAGATCCGCTCCTTCCTCATCTACTTCCCGAACGAGAAGACGAACGTGAGGGTTGTCGGTGTTCCAATGATCGACAGCCACCCAATCGAGGCGCGTACCAAGGTCGATTTCCATCTGTCTGGCGAGATCGCGGGTAAAGGCCTTCAGGTCGGTCATGTCGCCGGCGTCCTCGGGTGAGACGATGAACCTGAATGATGCCGGTCGTCCTTGCAGCGTTCTGCGAAAGCTGCGCTATCGGTGCGGCCACCGGCGGCATCGAACATCTCTCCGCTCGCCGCTCCGGGTCACGCCGTCACGCTTCAGATATAAAATGTGGGTCGTCAGCGGCGCTGAGCGAAAGGCTCGCCCTGTGTGACGAACCACGCGTGCCTTCACCACAACGCGGCGTGTCGGGCTGAACAATCTGGCGCGGCTAAAGGACAGCCTGCCGCGGCCAAACGTCGAGCGCCCATAGGCTGCAGCACGCCTGCCAGCTGCGGCCTGCCCCGAGGTGTGTCCTGCTTTCTTCGCGGCCCGCAGCACCTGGTTGATGAAGCTCTTCGGCTTCGGCGCGCGGGTACTGCGGATGCGTCCAGGCCGAATACGCAGATCGCTGTCGCCCACGCTCACGGCAAGGCCTGCCAACGATCAAAATCGCACATGGTGCCGAAGACGCCTTTGATTCCATTGGTCAAAATGCAAAGCGCGGCACGCGCCCCGACTGACCGGCACGCCAGAACCCAAGCCATGCCAATGGCTTGCGGTTCGACCGGCGAGCCCCTTTTATCTCGCCTTCCTAATCGGGCATGCAAAGTCAATCCACGTCTACGCTTTTCTGCGACTTTCTGCACTTCAAACATCACGCACTCCTTGCAACAACAACGCACACACCTCACCAAAGCCGCGACCGCGGTTTGCATTCTCCAGGCGGGGTCCATGCGTTCCTTCGCGTTCAGCACTATGGCCGTCGCATGCTCTTCATCAGGTTCGTAAACAGGGCTGTCCAAGCAGTCTGGCGCTCTCATCACGTAGGACGGAAGCAGGCAAGAAATAGGGGACATTCCCCGTTTCGCGGCCCGCCAGGGGACGCTCACCGCGCGCGCGGATCTCTAATTGTTGCTCCTTCTCAGCATGCCGGCTGCAGCACCAGCGCTCATCCTCCGTGATCCAACAGAAGTTACTGCGCAGGCTTTAAGCGCAATCGTTGCGTGACCTTGGCACCGAAGCCGACGTGGAAGTCGGTCTCATTGACCCACATCCTGTGCAGAATGCTCGCAAGCTTGCGTGCAGCCGCGACGCCGCGCACAACATGCTCGACCGCTTGGCGATCCGCAGGCCCCAAGCCCGCAACGCCGACCATTTCCTGACCCGCAGCAACAAGCTAGCGGCCGCCTCGCAGAGCGCTTAGCGAACTGCGACGTCGCCCTGTTTGGTAATTCGGCCTTCGAAGTCGATGGACGTTCCAGACTGGTGTCGCCTTGGCGTCAGACCAAAATGCGCGCCGACTGTCCGAGATCGCGCAAACCGGAGAGGGTCATCGACACCAACCTTGAACGAAAGAGCCGCAACGGGACCGACGCCGGGTACGGTCATCAGCCGACGACAAATCGTATCATGTTGGACCACCTGCAGGAGTACCTTATGCAATCGTTCGTAACCCTCGAAGATCGCTCGCCGTACGTCCAACATGGCCTCGATCATCACGGAGAATACCGGATCGCTGTGCTCGATGAGCTCGCGGACCTGCGCTTCGTATCCTCCGCGGCCGACCGCTCCAACCATCAGACCGTAAGCCCTCAGCGTGCCACGAATGTGGTTCTCGAGGTCGATCAGCTTGCGCTTGAGCAGCTTCCTGTTCGCCAGCAGCGAGCGCATTTTCTGCATCTCGATGTTCTTGACATGGACGGCGCGATACCAGCCCAGCCGCATCATCTGCGCGATGCCGCGCGCATCGTTGCGGTCGGTCTTATTGCGCATTGTCGAAAGCGAAACGCGCATATGGCGCGCTTCTACGACAATCATCGGAAGTCCAGCTGGTTGCAATTCGCGATACAGCCAGAAGCCTAGCGATGACGCCTCGACCCCCACTCTATCGAGGCGATCCGCACAGCCCTCTACAGCGGAGCGGATCGCCTCTGGCTCCGTGCTGACCTTGACTTCGCGAACCGTGAGACCCTCGCCATCAACGATGCAAACGCTGGTTTCTTCAAGGCCGACGTCCAGTCCAACGTACAGTTTCATCGGAGCTCTCCCTTGTGGCAACGACCTTGCAAGTCGTTGCACCAGGCTCCAGATTCGGCCACGACCGTCTTATCCCCGTACATCGGTATCTCGAAGCCCGATTTGAAGAGCTGTCCTGCTGTCGTGCGTCCCCACCTCCATCGCCTTTCCGCACATTCTTCTCCAGCGCACGCCAATGCTTGCGAGGTTGCGCATTCGGTCATCGCGGGCGTCCTGCATCAGATCTCGCGACGAACAACCCTGTTGCCTGTGGCACGATGGCCGAGATGTTGTGAACGGCAGCGGCCGTCGGAGCCCGGTTCGGCGGGCGCCCAGGCTGCAGCCGTGCATCGGTCTTCGAGCTTCCAGACCGCACAACGAAGAGCACCGCTGCCGATCGCTGCAGGTTCGCAACTGCCTCCGAACCTGTGATGTCGTCGCCGACCACTGGTCCAAGCTTGTCCAAATTGGCCTGGGTCTCAGCTGGCAATGGACGGCCGGCCAGATGCGTCTCGTAGCGAGCAGGTCCGGCGTTGTAGGCTGCAAGGAAGCCCGGTGAACCATACCGATCGTGCATTTCGCGAAGATACGCAGTACCCGCAAGAATATTGTCGCTGGGATCGTACGGATCGCTGCCGAGATGGTACCGCAGGTGCAGATCTGCCCAAGTCTCCGGCATGATCTGCATCAGCCCCATGTCGCCTTTCGGTGACTTGGCGCGCACGTCTCCAACGCTTTCGACGTCTATGACTGCGCGTATCCAGTGCACCGGGACGCCGAAGCGACGCGAGGCCTCCTCGACGAAAGCCGCAAATGGATCGCCAGTTCGATAACTCGCCGTAGCCACCGCAGGTCGCATCCGGGCGACAGCAGTAGCGTTATTGACGGCCAGGACGAGGAACAGCGGCACGACAACGCGCAGGCTTCTCTCGAACAAGCACAAGCATGCCGCCGTGCGCGCGCCCGTCCAGGGTAAAGTCGCTTCGCGCCGGCCTTCCGGCCGCCCTGGACCGCCGCTGCGCGCGACGGCTGTGCGTTTGTTGGTCGGGACGGAGGAATGGTGCCGCACTCGGTCGAACAGAGGAATGGCAGATCGGACTCTCAACACGCGCACGATCAGTCCTCCCAAGTCCACACAGGGAACGCTCGGCCAATCACGGCCGATGTCGGCAAGAACCCGAAATAGCGGCCATCCAGCGAGTTGGCGGACTGCCGGTTCATGACGAAGAATTCGCCCTCGCCGACGACGCGGCAGCCCTGCCATTTCGGGAGCGGTCGGCCGCGGTCATCGCGCTCCCGCGCTTGCCCCATTTCGATCGCGTCGACAGAAACTGTGAGCCCGTTTCGGCAGACGGTCTGCCCCGGAAGCGCCAGCACGCGCTTAAGCATCGGCACTCTGGCCGGCAGATAGCCGTTCAGGTCGAGGAAGCTTGCAAGCGGCTCCGGTGGCTGTACGGCGAGGAGTTCCGTGACGAACAGGCTGTCAACCGGTCGCAAACGATAGAGGCCGAACGGTACGCTCTCGGATGCATTCCAGACGTAGAGCGGCGTGATCTCGAGAACGATAGGCGCGATAAGAGCCGCGGCACCGCCGAGCATCGCGGTCAGCGTCTTGAACCTGCCGATCATCGCATGATCCTCTGCCGGTGAAGCCACGCCTGGTGGCCCACGGGTGGCAGGAGCTTTGCGGCTCCCAGCACCCTGCGTATGGGTGTCGGAATTCGCGCGCACCTCGGCTCATCCCTAAGTCCGCTTGCCATTCGCGCGTTGCTCGTACATTGCGCCGAACCCATAGACATCCCGCATGTCGAGGTCCGGGGTCGCGCCTCTCAACATCTTGCCGAAATTGCGATCTGCAATGACGATACCGTCCGCGTCGTGTTCGAGGGAACGATCACCGCATCCAAGTACATAAGGGCGCCAATCCCCGTTCCTGACGAACCTCTTGAAGGGCTGGTCAAGATCAAGGAGACGCTTGTTTACGCGACCGAAGTCGACCCCCACCATCCAGGCAACTACACGCGCGCGGGTCTGGATGTGATCTTTCGACCGAACAGCGGGCAAGGTACGTGACAAGGCAACGCATGCTGTATCGAAGAGCTTCTTCGGCAAGGATCGGCCCACGGTCGCCGAAGACGAGTTGCGCCGCGACGCCTGGAATGGGAGAATTGCCTCCATGCCGAGAATACATATCGGGGACGCTCGCTCGATGCTCCCGCATTCAATTCACTACAATGCGCGCGCGGAAGGACACAACAGCAAGAAAAAGCAGGAGCTGAAATACGCGCTCATCGTGTCTGTTACGGCGCGCCGCGTGACCGACCTCTACAATCGCATCGTGCGCCGTTACCGCGGAACGTTGGAAGCGCTCATGCCTGTGATTGAAATCCCTGTGCGTGTCGAAAGCCAGGAGGAATAACCTCGTGAGCTATTCGAAACGCGTCCTCTTCGGCAATGACCCGGAAGACGAGCCGGTGCGCGCTAAGCTTCAAGAGCAAGCCGAGGCCCTTCTAAGATCATTCACCTTCAAAATCCCGATGCGCCGCGAAAATCGCCTTCCTGGGCCCCACTGGGATTCCCGATGACCATTGGTACTGCAATGCGCCGTCGATGAATTGAGCATCGCGACGATCAAGGTCAACGATCAGTTGTGCGCACGCTCAGAAGCCGAGGCAAAGATCATCAAAAAGAGAGCTGAAGAGCTCTACAATGGCTTCCTCCAGGAAGACGTTCGGATACCCGCGAAGCTATAAGTCGGCGTGATGCGTTAGCGATCAAGCGAGTCCATGCTGCGTCCTTGCTGCGTGGAGCCGCCGATACAAGTTGGTAGTCATTGAAATTGAACGGGAATTTTTGCGAACGATGCCGCGTCGGAATTCGTGGGACGGAATCGCAATTTTTGCGATGAAATAAGAGAATTTCAGAGGGTTTGGTGGTTGGGGCGGCAGGATTCGAACCTACGTCTGGTGGAATCAAAATCGGCTGCGGCGGGCCTCGGCGCGAAACGATGATTTCTTCTCGGGCGCGGTCGCAACCATACCAGGTTCGCTCCAGGACCGACCTCCGTAAAACTCGACGAACGCGATCGAATGCAAGACACGTGCAGGCTACCGTACCGACCGACAGCAAAAACTTCAGAAAACTTAGCCAATCCATCTCGTTCTCAACGACAACCTTGGGGGAGCGAAGGTTGATATTCGATCCTCGCGAATAGACAAGGTGGTCAAACATTCAGATGGAAACCACCCCAAGGTGGCTGGGCAAATGTGCATGGTTCACGGAGCCGACGATCAAGAGGGCCGACAGTTGCGGCGCGGTCGTGCCTGTAACAGCTTGGCGAGGCTCATTCGCTTCCCGAAAAAGATTGCCGGCGCTTCACATTATCGAGAGCCAGCCGAGCGAAAACTCGAAAAAACACCGTTTGAAAAACCGTTTTAGTTCGGCCTTCTCAAACGGTCTCTCTCGCTAAGGTCCTGATTTATATGGTGGGCGCACCAGGGCTCGAACCTGGGACCCGCTGATTAAGAGTCAGCTGCTCTACCAACTGAGCTATGCGCCCGAAAGGCGGTCAATGCCTTGCGAGGCCGGTCGTTTAGCAAAGCGATCCGGGTATGGCAAGCGATGTGGCGCATGTTTTCCAAGGTTCTTCCACAGGCCCGAAAATGCGAAAAGCCGCTGGATTCCAGCGGCTTCGCCAAGGCCAATCCCAGGGTTAATTCCTCGGGAAATACGGGGTGGCTCAGAGCCGGCCCTCGCGATCCCGGTCCGGGCCGCCGTCACGGTCGAAACGGTCGCCGTGGAAGCGGTCCATGCCGCGCTCCATCATGCGGTCCATGCCCCGTTCCATGAAGTGTCGGGACGGGCCGTCCCCACCCCCGCCGAACGGGCCACGGTGGCGGGTCAGCACGGCAAGGCGCCGCTTCTGGCCCTCGTCGAGCGTCTTGTAGAGCGGATCGGCGGCATCGGCGATCTTCTTCAGGGCGGCGGAGGTCGCGCCCATGTCCTCGGCGCGCTGACGCAGGCGGGCGACCGGATCCTCGGGCGTGTCGGCGTTCTTGCCGGCGTCACCCGGGCGCGTATTCATCCGCGCGTTGGCGCGGTCGATGCGCAGCTTGGCGAAGTCGCGCACGGCAGCCTCGACCGGCGGCCATAGCTTCTCCTGGTCGGCGTTGAGCTTCAGCCCGGCATGGACGGCGGCGATCCGCGCGTCGACGAAGGCGGCACGGTCCTCCGGGTTCATGCGGACGTGGCGGAAGTGCTCCATCCACGGGCGATGAAATTGGGCATAGACCGCGCCCGAGCCGGCGATGCTGAGCACGGCGATGGCGGCGATGGTGAACTTCCTCATACGGACCTCCTCTGGAAGGATGCCGGTGAGGATGAGCGCCGGACGGCTGACGCGCAACTTACAACTTGGACAGAGAGAGCGTTCTTACGAAGATGTAACTCCCCTGAATGTCCATTCAGATGCAGACTGAAACGATTTGCAACAAAAAGGGCCTCCGCGCAGGCTGCATGGAAGCCCCTTCATTCATGGTCGATCCGGATCAGTTCGTCGTGCTCTTCGATTCCTTGAGGAACTCGTCGATCAGAGGCTGGCCGACGCGACCTGCGGCGTCCTTGTAGACCGGCTCCATCGCCTTGCGCATCGCCTCGTCCTGCTGCGGCGTGAGCTTGATGATCTCGCTCTTGCCGCTCTTCTTGATCTCGGCCAGCGCGTCGTCGTTCTCCTTCTGCGACTGAGCGTTGTTGAAGTCGGTCGCCTCCTTCATCGCCTTCGACAGTTGGTCGCGGATGTCGGCCGGCAGATCGTCCCAGAACTTCTTGTTCACGATCACGACGTAGCCGATGTAGCCGTGATTGGTCTCGGTGATGTACTTCTGCACCTCGTGCATCTTCTGCGTATAGATGTTCGACCAGGTGTTCTCCTGACCGTCGACGACGCCGGTCTGCAGCGCCTGATAGACTTCCGAGAACGCCATCACCTGCGGCAGCGAACTGAGCGCCTTGAACTGCGCCTGCAGCACGCGCGAGGACTGGATGCGGAACTTGACGCCCTGGTAGTCGGCGGGCGTGACCAGCTTCTTGTTGGCGCTCATCTGCTTGAAGCCGTTGTCCCAATAGGCAAGGCCGGTGATGCCCTTTGAGTCCAAGAGCTTGAGCAGCCGGAGGCCGAGCGGGCCTTCCGTCACCTTCCGCAGCGTCTTCAGGTCCGGAAGGATGTAAGGCAGATCGAACACCTCGAACTCGCGGATGCCGAGCGGGCCGAACTTGGAGTTGGACGGCGCCAGCATCTGCACACTGCCGAGCTGAAGCGCCTCGAGCTCTTCCTTGTCCTTGTAGAGCGTCGAGTTCGGGTAAACCTCGATCTTGACCTTGCCGCCGGTGTACTTCTCGGCGAGCTCCTTGAACTTCTCCGACGCCTTGCCCTTCGGCGTGTCGGTGGCGACGACGTGACTGAACTTGATGATGATCGGCGATTGGGCCGACGCCGGCCCGGTCAGGGCCAACGCCCCGGTCAAGACCGCAACCGATGCCGCAGCCCAAATGAGTCTCCGCATGCTTCCTCCCGCACGTTTTTTGGGTAGGGCACGAACCGTCGCCCCCAAGCCTTAGATTCAAGACTTGAAGGCAGGATTATAGGGAAGCGGACACAGGCGCCATTGCCCCTTAGCAGGGGCGGCTTGCAAAAATGCGGTATCCGGAGGGGAAATCTGCCGGACTGGCACAGGCATGGCGATGGCAGGGAAACCCTGCCATCGCCGCTGCCGCCTCTCGCAACCTCAGCCGTGCAGCGCCGGCGCGAGCTGGGCCTGCTGCGCGACCGCCGGATCGGTGATCAGGGTGCCGCCGTGCCCGTCCGAGGACAGCGCGAAGTCGGCCGCGCTGTACTGACCGAGCAAGTGCAGCGTCGCGACGTGGGTGCCGTCGGAGACTGTCAGCGTGCCGCCGGTGTTGTCGTTGTTCTGCGCATAGGCCATCGAGGTCAGACCGTCGCTGAACAGGATGTCGCCGAGATCGAGACTGTCATGGTCCTGCCAGCCGGAGATCATTCCCGTGAAGGCCGACGCCTGGGCCAGCACCAGCGAGGCATTGGGACCGGCGAAGATCACATCGTCGATCGTGCCGCCCGCGTGGACAAAGGCGAGCGCGCCCGAGCCGATCGTGGTGTCATCGGCGCTGCCGCCGGCCTGCACGTGCTGCGTGCCGGACAGGACCGTCGTGCCGGTTGCGCTGCCATACACATATCGCACGCCGCCGTTGACGATGGTGGCGTTGGCGGCGCCCCAATCGACCTGGACTCCGCCGAAATTGATCGTGGTGCCGGTCGCCGTGCCGTCGGCGTAGACGCTCTGCTGGCCGCCGGCGTTGACCGTCGTCATCGACGCGTTGCCGTGGAGATACTGGAGGGCGCCATTGCTGATCGTGGTCTGGACCACGGTGCCGCCATAGACCGACTGGACGCCGCCATCCATGGTGGTGTTGATCGCGGTTCCACCCAAATAGACGTCCTGCCCGCCGCCATGGATCGTCGTGTCCGAGGCCGTGCCGCCGCTCTCGACGGCCTGCAGGCCCGAATTGATCGTCGTGAGGCTCGCCGGCCCGAAAACGTACTGACCGCCGCCGCTGATCGTCGTGATGATCGTGAAGCCCCAATCGATCTGGATGCCGCCGGCATTGATGGTGGATCCGGTCGCACTGCCGTCGATGTAGACGTTCTGCTTACCCCCGGCATTGACGATGGTGTTGAAGGCATTGTTGTGAACGTGCTGGAAGCCGCCATTCGCGACCGTGGTCTGGATCGCAACGCCGAAGACGTTCTGGGTGCCGCCGTCCACGGTGGTGTTGGTCGCGATACCGCCGCCGAGGATATCCTGGTCGCCGCCGACCTTGATCGTCGTGCCGTCGGCCGAGCCGCCGATCTGGATGTACTGATTGCCGGAGATCACCGAGTTCGAGGCCAGGCCGAACACCAGTTGCGCGGCGCCCGCGGCAACCACCATTCCATTGGCCGAGCCGTCGTGTGCCAAACGAAAAACGCGGCGCCGAAGACGCCGCGTTTGCCGATGAACTGGAGATGATGAAGCGTCAGCTCGCCGCTGCCGTCGTCACGGTATCGCGCTGGCGCTTCATGACGATCTTGTTGAGCGCGCCGAGATAAGCCTTGGCGGATGCCACCAGCGTATCCGGATCCGCCGCGCGCGCTGTCATGGCACGTCCCTCATGCGACAGCCGCACCGAGACTTCGGCCTGCGCGTCGGTGCCTTCGGTGACGGCGTGGACCTGGTACAGCTCCAGCTTGGCCTCGTGCGGCACCAGGCGCTTGATGCAGTTGAACACCGCATCGACAGGACCGTTGCCCTCGGCTTCCTCGATCTTGATCTGGCCGTCGACGTCAAGCTTCATGGTCGCGCGCTGCGGGCCATGGGTGCCGGCGATCACAGTCAACGAGGTCAGCTTGATGCGGTCGTGCGACGCTGCCATCTCCTCGTCGACCAGCGCCTCGATGTCCTCGTCGTAAATGTCCTTCTTGCGGTCGGCGAGCGCCTTCATCCGCGTGAACGCATCTTCCAGCTGGTTCGGACCGAGCTTGTAGCCCATCTCCTCCAGCTTGTGCACGAAGGCGTGGCGGCCGGAATGCTTGCCCAGCACCAGCGAGGACTGCTTCAGGCCGACCATCTCGGGCCGCATGATCTCGTAGGTGGAAGCATCCTTCAGCACGCCGTCCTGATGGATGCCGCTCTCATGCGCGAAGGCGTTACGGCCGACGATGGCCTTGTTGTACTGCACCGGGAACGAGGTCGCCGCCGATACCACCTTCGAGGCGCGGGTGAGCTGCGTCGTGTCGATCTTGTTCCAGTACGGGAATTTGTCGTTGCGCACGTTGATCGCCATCACGATCTCTTCCAGCGCGGCGTTGCCGGCGCGCTCGCCGATGCCGTTGACGGTGCACTCGACCTGACGCGCGCCACCGACGATGCCGGCCAGCGAGTTCGCCACGGCCATGCCGAGGTCGTTATGGCAGTGCACGGAGAACACGGCCTTGTCGGAGTTCGGCACGCGCTCGATCAGCGTCTTCATGAAGTGGGTGTATTCCTCCGGCACCGTGTAGCCGACGGTGTCGGGGATGTTCACCGTGGTGGCGCCGGCCTTGATGACGGCCTCCACGATGCGGCACAGATACTCCATCTCGCTGCGGGTGCCGTCTTCGGCCGACCATTCGACGTCGTCGATCTGGTTGCGGGCGCGTGCGACCATGGCGACCGAGGTCTCGATCACCTGCTCCGGGGTCTTGTTCAGCTTCACCCGCATGTGCAGCGGCGAGGTCGCGATCACGGTGTGGACGCGGCCGCGTTTTGCGAACTTCACGGCTTCGGCGCAGCGATCGATGTCGGCGGGGTGCGCGCGCGACAGGCCGGCGATGACGGCGTTCTTGGAACGGCGGGCTATCTCGCTGACGGCCTGGAAGTCGCCTTCGGAGGTGATCGGGAAGCCGGCCTCGATGACGTCGACGCCCATATCATCCAGCAGCTCGGCGACCTCGAGCTTCTCCTCGAAGGTCATGGTGGCGCCGGGGCACTGCTCGCCGTCGCGCAGCGTGGTGTCGAAAATGATGACGCGGTCCTTGTCGGACTTGTTCACGGGGGCCATTGCAAAATTCCTTTATGAGCTTGTGCGCCGTCAGTCTGCTGGGCGCTTGAGGTGTCCGGTGATCTCGACCAACCCCTGAGCGCCCAGGCGCGTGGCGCCCAGCCGGCCCTCAGGGGCAAGTAAGAAGAAGGCCGCCAATCAGGAGGGTGGGCAGCAGCGCGGCCGGGATCGTGGCGGCGGCCAGAGCCACCTCCCCCGAAATCCCATCGATTTGGCCACGAATCAGCATTGCCAGACCCTTTTGAGCCCTCAAATCCTCGGTCAAAACCGTTGACGGTTGGTTGCCGGGAGGCTCGATGCGCCGTTTCTAGACGAGAAATGGCTGCAACCGCAACGCCAAAAGATGGTCAGGAGGGCTGACCTGCCACCAGATCTGCAATGTACGGCGCGACGACCGGTCCGTCATCGCACGGATCATCCGGCAAATCCGAATTACGTAAGCTGGAAATTATGACGGTGTCGCCGGGCAGCGCGAGGAGCCCACGAGACCGGAGCGATATGCGGGAAGGTCGCCCGGATGCCGCTCCCCTCACCCGCGTTGCGGTCAGGCTATCCTGCGCGGCGGGCGCGGGCCCTGCTCTCCCAGCGGTCGAGCATCTGGCCAAGCTCACCGGTGGCGACGGGGACAGCCTCGTTGGTGTTGGCAGGTGCGGCGGCACGGAGCCAGCCCGGCTCGGTATATTCGCGCCAGCGGCGCGCCTCCGCGCGTCGTTTGCGGGAGGCGAGATCGCGGGTGAAATAGCCGGCGGCGAACGCGATGGCGAGCGCAATGACCAGTGCAACAACGGCTAACACAATGAACTCCGGCTGATACCCCGGAAACGTTCTGCCATCATCGCGCGCGAGGTCAAGGCTTGACACGTCCTAAAAGCCGCTCCGGTTAACCGCACAAAGCCCGACGACAGGCCCCGAACGACGAGACCGGGACGAATTGCCGCTTCCGCCCTTGCCTCGCCGCAATGCCGCCGCGTTCCAGCCTTCGCAAGCCTACCATCGCGCAGGGGATGCGAACCTGCCCCTCGCAACCGGCCGCGGACCGGACTAACCTTCGTCCGCTCGGCCGGATCAACCGGCCAGCCGAACATAACCGGGAGGACGCGATGGAACGCTCAGAGCAGCGCGACCAGGATGCTGCGCTTTCACGACGAACACTTGTGCGGGGACTTGCGCTCGGCGCCGCGGCGACCGTGGCCGGCCCTGCGCTGGCCCAGACCGGACCCGCCGCACCGCCAACGACGATCACCACCCCGCCGCGCGATTTCGGCCCCAACGGCGCGCCGACGACTTATTTCTGGGACCCCGACATCATCGCCGTCGATCCGTCCTTCGACGACCTGGCGCAGCCCAACACCGCAATCAAGCGCCTCTACACCGGCCTGTTGTGGGCCGAGGGCCCGGCCTGGAGCGCGCAGGGCCGTTATCTCCTCTGGAGCGACATCCCCAACAACCGGCAGATGCGCTGGACCGAGGACGACGGCCGCGTGAGCGTGTTCCGCGCGCCCTCCAACAACTCCAATGGCAACTCGTTCGACTTCCAGGGCCGTCAGCTCTCCTGCGAACACCTGACCCGGCGGGTGACGCGCTACGAGCATGACGGCACCTCCACGGTGCTCGCGGACTCCTATCAGGGCAAACGCCTGAACTCGCCGAACGACATCGCCGCGCATCCCGACGGCAGCTACTGGTTCACCGACCCGCCCTATGGCGGCCAGCTCTATGAAGGTGAGCCCGACGTGGCGGGCGGCCCGAGCAATGCAGGCGGCAAGCTCAATCCGCGGATCGGACAGCCGGCCGGCTTCGCACCGGGCAAGCGCGAGCTGCCGACCAACTGCTATCGCATCGATCCAAGTGGCCGCATCGACCTCGTCGTCACCGAGGACCAGGTGCCCGATCCCAACGGCCTGTGCTTCTCACCGGACTACAAGAAGCTCTACGTCGCCTCGACCGGCAAGGGACCGGGCGACACCGGGCCCGGCGGCAAGGGCGAGATCTTCGTGTTCGACGTCGGCGCCGACAACAAGCTCTCCAACGTGAAGAAGTTCAGCGACTGCGTGATCGACGGCGTGAAGTGCGGGCCCGACGGCGTGCGCTGCGACGTCAACGGCAATGTCTGGGCCTCCAGCAACGCTGGGCGTGCCGTCGGCTATAGCGGTGTGACGGTGTGGTCGCCGGCGGGCAAGCTGCTCGGCCGCATCCGCCTGCCGGAAGTGTGCGGCAACGTCTGCTTCGGCGGCCCCAAGCGCAATCGCCTGTTCATGGCCGCGAGCCAGTCGCTCTACGCGGTGTATACGGCGACGCAGGGCGCCGGACCGGGCTGAGGGGCAAGCGCGGATTGCACCACGGCGCCGGCGTGCCCCGCCGGCGCCGAACGATGCTGTATCGCTCGTTTGAAGCGACCCAGCATTATCCCCATTCGTGAAGATGCATCTCATGCGGCTTTACGCCCAGCAGGTCGATGGTCTCGGAGCCGACCTGCAACAGCGTTCCGCCATGATGGTCAGATGACTTCGTGACCTCAACGTCGTTCGAAAATTGCAGCTTGTCCCGTTTGGGATCGAAGTCGGTGATGACCGCGGTGTTGTGCTTACCTGCGAGAACACCAAGGTCGAATACGAATGTGTCGGCACCGGCACCTCCGGTCATGGTCATGCGGCCGCCCGCGGCGACCAGCGTGTCGTCCAGATCTCCGCCAGTCAGGGTATCCCCGCCGGGAGATCCGACCACAAGCTGCGCCATGCCTGCTGCAGCCTGTTCTCCGGTCGGGTCTACGCCGCCCAGCGTGCCGCTGTGCCGCTCGGTGGCGACGAAGGCATCGCTCTGCATCGCAGTGGTATCGGTGTCGCGCAGAATGAGGTCCGACAGCGTGGTGTTCTTTATCTCATTCAGGGTCTGCTTATCGAAGCCCTGGTTCTCGAAGTAGTAGCGATCGCCGTCGCGCAAAGCGGTGAACTGGTCGGCGATGATTATGCCGAAGGTGGGCCCGATGACCGCTCCTGGCGCATGATCCTCAGCCAATCCACCGGCCCACAAATCGACGGCATCGATCGAACCATAGGCTTTCTCGAACGCTGCTGCCGTCGCCGGATCAGAGCTGAACTGATCGAAGCTGGTGTAAGGCGCAAGCCCCAGCGCCTCCCGGGTTTGGTTCAGTGTACCCAGCCCAAGATCATGGCCGCGTTGGATATTGATCGCTGCCAGATCCATGCCGTCCGGAGGATCGAACAGGAGGTTTCGCAAGCCATCGACAATGTGAGCGTCCAGCGGGTTGGCCAGGTCCCCCGACAGATGCCGCAGCAGGCCATCCGCACCAGTCGCCTTGAAAGTCGCCGTGTCTTCGAAGAACGATTGCGCCAGCGTCTGCTCCGACGTGAAGGCACCCAGATTGCTGATCGCACTGATCTCGTCGGAGACGATGGAGTGACCGAAGCGAAAGGCCGCACCGGCAAACTCTTCGGTGATCCGCGCGTCCGCCGTGCGGTCATAGCCTTGGTACGGCTTGATGGCGTCCTCGCCCAACAGATGCGGCAGGAACTCGTTGTAGGTGATGTTGACCATCTCGGCCGTGGTGATGGCCTTGGCCGTCTCGTATAGCTTGTCGCCGCTCCAGTTCGGATGGTCCTCGTGCAGTCGATCGACCTGGTAGTTGTGCTCGCGCACAAACAAGACTTGCAAGGCGGTCAGGTCGGGATTCTCCTGCGCCCGTACGTCACCGGCCGCAAAGACGTTGCCGTTCTCGGTCTCGACGATCGGGAGATTGTCTCCCGCCGACACCTTCATATGGCCGTCGGCCGTTCGCAGGCTCGCCGCGGTGGCCGCGTCGGAACCGTAGATCTGCGATCCGTCCAGCCAACCCGTCACCGTATTGATCGCGGCTGCCGGATGCCCGGTGCCCCCCGTCGCAGGATCGATCGCCACCCGCGTCAACGCGATCATGCTGCCGGGCGGCAGAAACTCGTCATCAGCCGGGACCTTGATCGAGATATCATCCGTGCCCGTTCCCTCCTTCTGCAGATCCAGATCGTGATCAATGAACTGGCCCCACGCATACATCATGCCTGACAGCGCGACGCCGGCGTCATCCACCAGATGCGGGCCTTCCTCGCCAATATCCGTCTGCGCCACGACAATGTTGCTGATCTCGCGCGGATTCGGACCTGGCGTCATTTCATTGACCCCATCGACGAAATTTGCCGGCCCCAGCCGCGCAAAGTCGGTGTCGGCCTGGTTCAAGGTGGGATCCGCACGATTGTTGTTGGAGCCGTCGATGCTGCGGAATTTGAGCGCCATGGTTTACCCTCCCCGTAGAGTGTTCGCCCCAGCGCCTGTTCCATTGGCAGCTTGCGGCATGACGCTTTTGTGATTCTTTATGACGCTCGCATGATCGTTGAGTGACGACATTCGATATACGACAGAATTGCACCTCTAGCGGCGAAGCGGCAATCTTCGCCTGAACGATCGTCCGAACAGGCGATGTTGCGCACGTCAGCGCAGCACTATCCAAGGAACAAGCCATGCGCGTCATCATCTGCGGCGGCGGCGTGATCGGGGCCTGCACCGCCTTGTTTCTCCGGCGCCGCGGCATCGAGGTCATCGTGGTCGAACGGACCGAGGTCGCGGCCGCCGCCTCCGGCAAGGCCGGCGGCTTTCTGGCGCGTGACTGGTGCACCGGCTCGCCGCTCGACGCACTCGCGCGGCGGAGTTTTGTGCTTCATGCGCAGCTGGCGGAGGAGATCGCCGGCGATTGGGGCTATCGCCCGATGACCGCGTATGGCGGCTTTGTTGCGTCCGACGGCGATCCGCGCCGGAATGCACCATCTGCGCTCGGCTGGCTCGCCAACGGCGTCGTCATCGCGCAGCGCATCGGTACGACGCAGACGACTGCGATCGTTCATCCTCGCAAATTTACCTCGGCCGTGATGAACGCGGCAGTCGCGCAAGGCGCCGAGCTTCGCGTTGGCCGCATCACGGGCATCGTGCGCGACGCGAATGGCACGATCGCGAAGGGCGTCGAGGTGGATGGCAGCCTCGTTGAGGCGGACGCTGTCGTGATCGCGATGGGGCCGTGGTCGCTGCTCGCCGCGCAATGGATGCGCCTGCCCGCTGTCTATGGCCAGCGCAGCCCGAGCATCGTGTACGATCTCGGCCCTAACGTGCCGGCCGATGCGTTGTTCCTGGAGTATGACGAGGACGGCAGCGCCGTGTCGATCGAGGTCTTTCCACGCGCCGACGGCAGCACGCATATCACCGCACTCTCGGACATCGCACCGCTGCCGCTCGATCCGGCGGCCGTGACGCCGGACGTCGGTGCGATCGCGCGCCTGCAAATCATGTGCGAACGGCTGTCGCCACTGTTTCGTCCCGAAAAGATCATCGCGCAGCAGGCCTGCTTCCGACCGGTGACTGAGGATGGTCTGCCGTTGATCGGCAAGGTGCCGCAGAGCGAAGGCCTCTATGTTGCGACCGGGCACAATGTCTGGGGCATCCTCAATGCGCCTGCGACCGGCGAAGCGCTGGCGCAGCTGATCGCCAAGGATGCGGCGCGTGTAGACTTGTCGCCCTTCGATCCGGCCCGGTTGAGGCCGCTCGATCCATCGTTGCTGCAAGCGCGTTGAACCGGTATCGCTGCTCGTCTTGTAGGCAACCGCCCGCTCCAAGGCTTCGATTCCAAGGCTTCGACTCAAAGGCTTCGACGCTCACGCATGCCCGCCGACAGAATCTGCATGCCTGCGCGCGTCATGAGTGTCTCGCACCTATCCTGCCCGCAATTTGCGCAGCGCTAGACTTTAGTCCGTCTCTCCCAATCCTGAACGCGGTTTCACTTGCCGAGAATGTCCTCGCCGTTATAGTTGCGACATAATGGCTCACAAGAGGCCTGTTCAAAGGGAGAGAACAACATGAAAAAACGACTCTCTGTTGCATTGCAAATGGCGCTCGGTGCGGCCGCGACAGGTGCCATGATGGCAGCGTCAGGCGCAGCACTTGCAGCCGATCCGATCAAGATCGGCGTGATCGCGGAAGCGCAGGCGATCGCCGGCGCCTCCATTCCGCAGGCGGCGCAGCTTGCCGCCGACGAGATCAACGCCAATGGCGGCGTCGACGGCCGCAAGATCGAGATCATCTCCTACGACAATCACTCCTCGTCGGCGGATTCAGTGCGTGCGTTCCAGCGCGCGGTGAACGAGGACAAGGTCAACGCAGTCATCGCCAGCTATATCAGCGAGGTCGTGCTGGCGCTGGAGCCCTGGGCCTCACGGTTGAAGACGCCGTTCGTCACGCCGGGCGCCGCCTCAAACGAGATCAGCAAGAGCGTCCACGCGGATTACGAGAAGAACAAGTACACCTTCCACGGCTATCTGACCTCGGCCGCGCTGGCGCTCTCGGTCTGCGACGGCGCCAAGGACCTGCTCGTCGACAGGATGCACATGAAGACCGCGGTCATCATGAGCGAGGACGCCGCCTGGACCAAGCCGCTCGACATCGGCTACGAGGAATGCCTGCCCAAGATCGGGCTGAAGGTGCTCGACCACATCCGCTTCTCGCCCGATACCACCGACTTCACGCCGATCTTCAACAAGATCGAGGGCTCCAAGCCCGATGTGATCATCACCGGCATCTCCCATGTCGGCGTGCAGCCGACGGTGCAATGGAAGAACCAGCAGGTGCCGATCCCGATGTTCGGCATCTCCTCGCAGGCCACCAACGAGACCTTCGGCAAGGACACCAACCAGGCGGCCGAAGGCGTGCTCTATCAGGGCGTCTCCGGGCCCGGCGTCGCGGTGACGCCGAAATCGGTGCCGTTCGCGGAGAATTTCAAGAAGAAGTTCGGCAATTATCCCTCCTATGCAGGCTACACCGCCTATGACGAGGTCTACTACATCGCCGACGCGGTGAAACGCGCCGGCTCGAGCGACGCCGACAAGCTCGTCGCCGCGCTGGAGAAGACCGACTGGGAAGGCACGATCGGCCGCGTCCAGTTCTACGGCAAGGACGATCCGTTCACCCACTCGATCAAATACGGCAAGGGCCTGATCACCGGGCTGATGCTGCAATGGCAGGACGGCAAGCAGAGCGCGGTCTGGCCCAAGGACGTCGCCAAGGTCGACGTCAAGTTCCCGAGCTTCATCAAGCTCAGCAACTAGCAGGACATGCTCCCGGGACCACCTCCCGGGAGCTTCCACATGCGGCTCTCCGCAGCACCTTTCCTCAAAGCGGCAGCTCGGCTGCCACCCGGCCAATCATAGATGCGAGCTTTCCAGATATTGATCGATGGCTTTGCCATCAGCGCTCTCTACGCTCTCGGTGCCACCGGCTTCACCCTGATCTTCGGCGTCTCCGGCGTGCTCAACCTCTCCCACGGTGCCATCATGGTGGCCGCAGCGGTGGCGGCCTGGGCCGCTGCCAGCATCCTCAACGTCGGCACCTATGCCGGCGCGCTGATCGGGGTCGCCGTCGCCCTCCTCACCGCCTTTGCGACCTATTTCGCGGTGGTGAAGCCCATTCAGGACTCCCGGCGCATTCCCAACGAGGAGAAGGAGATCTTCGTCCTCACGGGAACGCTGCTCTGGGGCATCATGATCCAGGAGCTGATCGCCTATTTCTTCACCAACAACGCCAAGACCGTGCTGCCGATCGTCGAGGGCGTGGTCGAGATCCTCGGCGTCCGCACGCCGAAGAACGAGATCTTCACAGCGATCGTGTGCTGTCTCGTCATCGCGCTGCTGTGGCTGCTCGTGAACCGCACCCGCACCGGCAAGGCGGTGCTGGCGGCGTCGATGAACCCGCGCGGCGTCACCCTGCTCGGGCTCGAGCTCACCAACATCTACGTCGTGGTCTGGGCGATCTACGGCATCCTCGCCGGCATCGCCGGCGTGCTGCTCGGCATGTTCTTAGGGGTCAGCTCCTACAGCGTCGGACCGCTGACGGCGAGCGCGTTCTCGATCGTGGTGCTCGGTGGCCTCGGCAGCGTCTCCGGCTCGCTGATCGCGGCCTTCGTGGTCGGCTATCTCGAGACGCTGACGGCTTATTTGGTCTCGCCGGCCTACCGCACCATTCCGGCGCTGCTGCTGCTCGTGTTCGTGATGTATATCCGGCCCCAGGGCCTTCTGGGGAGACGCTGAGATGTCCACCTTCTTCACCTCCCGCCTGTTCTTCATCTCGGTCGCGCTCGTCATCATCGCGGCAACGCTGCCGCTCTACGTCTCCGGCTACGTGCTCGGCCTGCTCACCGTCGCATTCTATTTCGGCGTGTTCGCGATGGCCTGGGACCTGCTGTTCGGCTTCGCGGGCGAGGTCAATTTCGGGCCCACTTTCCTGATCGGTGTCGGCGCCTACACCGCCGGCATTCTCAACGCCCAGTTCGGCTGGTCGGTCTATCTCTGCATCGTGCTGGGGGCGCTCGCCTCCGTGATCGCGGGCCTCGTGCTGGCACTGCCGGCTTTGCGCGTGCGCGGACCGTATTTCGGCCTGACCACCCTGGTCGCGGTGTTGATGTTGCAGAATTTCATCGTGGTGTTCGCCGATCTCACCGGCGGCGAGATCGGCCTGACCATCCCCGACGTCATCACCATCAACGCCGGCGCAAACTACTGGATCGCACTCGGCTTCATGACGATCTCGGCGGCGATCCTCTACGGCCTGTCGCAATCGCCGATTGGCCTCGTGCTCCAGGCCAGCGGCCAGGATCCGGTGCAGGCCGGCGCGCTCGGCTTCAACATCGTCAAGCACAAGCTTGCTGCCTTCATCGTCAGCGCGTTCTTCTCTGGTTTATCCGGAGCGCTGCTGGTGTTCTATTTCGGCACCGCCTCGGTCGGAACCGTCGTCGACGTCGCGGTCGGCGTGAACGTGATCGTCTCGGCCGTGCTCGGCGGCCGGCGCACCGTGCTTGGCGCGGCACTCGGCGCGATCTTCCTGATCGTTGCCGGTGAATTCCTGCGTCCCACCGGCGAGCTCGCGACCTTCATCGTCTCGGCGGTTGCGCTCCTCGTCGTGCTGTTCTTCCCCGGCGGCTTCCTCGGAGCGGCCCTCTCGCGTGAGGCGCGCTCGTGATGGATATGATCGCAAACCGGCCCGTGCTCGACGTCCGCGGCCTGACAAAACGCTTTGGTGGATTGACGGCGGTGAAGAACCTCGGCTTCGAGGTGAACGCCGGCGAGATCTTCGGCCTGATCGGGCCGAACGGCTCCGGCAAGTCGACCGCGATGAAGAGCGTGATGGGCATCGAGCGCCCGACATCGGGCGAAGTCATCTTCGAGGGCGAGAACGTCGCCGGCCTGCCAGCGCACAAGATCGCGCGCAAAGGCTTTGGCATGGTGTTCCAGCACTCGCGGCCGCTGAACCGGCAGACGGTGCTGGAGAACATCATGGTTGCGCTGCTGCCGGACAGCCTGTTCATGCTGTTCCCGGACAAGGCGCTGGTCGAGCGCGCCAAATGGATCGCCGACCGCGTCGGGTTGGGCAGCGTGATGAACCGCCGGCCGCCGACGCTGCCATTCGCCGATCTGCGCCGGCTGGAGCTTGCGAAAGCGATCGCGCGTGACCCAAAGGTCGTGCTGGTGGACGAGCCCTTTGCCGGGCTGACGCGTGCGGAGGTCGACGTCTTTTCCGACCTGATCCGCAGCTTTCGCGACGAGGGCCGCGCCGTGATGCTGGTCGACCACAACGTCAAGAGCGTCGCCGCGCTGGTCGACCGCGTGCTCGCGATGTATCTCGGCGAGGAGATCGTCACGGGCAAGGCCGACGACGTCATGAAGAACGAGACGGTGCGGCGGGTCTATCTCGGCGGCGCCATCGAGACCCATGCGCGGCCCGAGACCAGCTTCAAGGACAAGGTGCCGCTGCTCCAGGTCGAGAATGTCAGCGTGTTCTATGGCAAGGCGCAGGCACTGGAGAACGTCTCGATCCACGTCCACGAGGGCGAATTCGTCTCCGTCGTCGGCCTCAACGGCGCCGGCAAGACCACGCTGTTCAACACCATCTCCGGCTTCCTCCCCTACAGCGGCGAGATCGTGCGAGGCGGCGACAGACTGCGCGGCACTAGCCCTGCGAAGATCGCGCGCAGCGGCCTTGTGCAATGCCCGGAATCGCGCGAGCTGTTCGGCGAGATGAGCGTGCGCGAAAACCTCGATCTCGGCGGCCAGCATCTCTCCGACGACAAGCGCGCGGCGCAGCTCGCCTGGCTGTTCGAGCTGTTCCCGATCCTGAAGGAGCGCCAGGGCCAGATGGCGCAAACGCTCTCCGGCGGCGAGCAGCAGATGCTCGCGATCGGCCGCGCGTTGATGATGCAGCCGCAGATCCTGATCCTGGACGAGCCGACGCTGGGCCTCGCTCCCGTCATCCTCGAGCAATTGTCCAAGGCGCTCACGAAACTGCGGCAGACCACCGCGATCACGGTGCTGCTCGGCGAGCAGAACGTCACCTTCGCGCTGCCGCATGCCGACCGCGTCTATGTGCTGGAGCACGCCCGCATCGTCTGGGAGGGCGATCCCGGCCGCTTCGCGAGCGAAGCCGGCGCCGATTTTCTTTAATTCGCGCGTATCAATAACAAAACAAGCAAAGGGAAACGACCATGCGACCATCGACGAATCCAAGCAGCAGCCTCCTTCTCGCCTCGGCGCTGGCCCTGTGCCTCGCCGCGCCCGCCTACGCGCAGTCGAACGATCCGATCAAGATCGGTGTCATCGCCGAAGTGCAGTCGATCGCCGGTGCCGCCACCCCCGGTGGCGCGCAGATCGCCGCCGACGAGATCAATGCCAAGGGCGGCATTCTCGGCCGCAAGGTCGAGATCGTCACCTATGACAACAAGAGCTCGTCGGCCGACTCGGTGCGAGCGTTCCAGCGCGCGGTGAGCGAGGACAAGGTGTCCGCCGTGATCGCGAGCTATATCAGCGAGGTCGTGCTGGCGCTCGAACCCTGGGCGGCGCGGCTGAAGATGCCGCTGATCACGCCGGGCGCGGCCTCCAACGAGATCACCAAGGCGATCCACAACGACTATGAGAAGAACAAGTACACCTTCCACGGCTACCTGACCTCGGCGGCCCAGGCCCAGCTCGTCTGTGATGCCGCCAAGGATCTCCTGGTCGACAAGCTCAAGTTCAAGACCGTTGCGATCATGAGCGAGGACGCGGCCTGGACCAAGCCGCTCGACGTCGGCTACGAGGCCTGCCTGCCCAAGGCGGGCCTGAAGGTCGTGGAGCATGTGCGCTTCTCGCCCGACACCACCGACTTCACGCCGATCTTCAACAACATCGAGGGCAAGAAGCCCGACGTGATCGTGACCGGCATCTCGCATGTCGGCGTGCAGCCGACGGTGCAGTGGAAGAACCAGCAGGTGCCGATCCCGATGTTCGGCATCAGCGCGCAGGCGCTGAGCCCGACCTTCTGGAAGGACACCAATGGCGCCGCCGACGGCGTGCCGTCGCTCGCGGTTGCGACGCCCGACGTCGCCGTGACCTCCAAGACGAAGCCGTTCGCGGCCGCGTTCAAGGCCAAGTTCGGCGCGCCGCCGGCCTATACCGGCTACACCGCCTATGACGAGGTCTACTTCATCACCGACGCGATCAAGCGCGCGGGCTCGACCGATCCCGACAAGATGGTCGCTGAACTGGAGAAGACCGACTACGAGGGCACGATCGGCCGCATCCAGTTCTACGGCAAGGACGACGAGTTCACCCACGGCATCAAGTCCGGTCCCACCACAGTCTCCGGTCTCGTCTTCCAGTGGCAGGACGGCAAGCAGGTCGTGGTCTGGCCCGAGAAGATCGCCGAAGGCAAGCTGAAGTTTCCGAGCTTCGTGAAGCTGTCGCAGTAACCGCCGGAAGACACCTTGAACGCATGATGCCCGGGCCTGTCCCGGGCATCGTCGTTTCGCCTCCCCTGGAGAGGGCGCGTAGTCGCGCGAGCAAGGCTAAACAGCCTCTCGCGCGGTATCTTGCGAGAGCTCGCGTCGGTCGGCTCGATACGCGTCGGCATGCGATGCGCTCGATCGCTCCATGATGTGGTCTGCAACAAACTCTGCATCACGCCCGATGCCGACGAACCGACCAGAGCCCCAGGTGTAGAGCCACGGCAGGCCGACCACATAGGCACCGTCGATCGACGTGATGCCCCGCTTGTGGGTTGGATAGCCCGTGCCATCGAACATCGGCAGGTCGACCCAGGACCAGTCGGACCGGAAGCCGGTCGTCCAGACGATGCTGCTGATGCCGCTCGTTGCGAGATCGAGCTCCGTGGGCACCGCAGTGGGGGACCACACGGGCGCATAGTGAGGCGTCACGGGCGCGGCGATTCTATTCCTTGCGATGTGCTCGTCGATCATTCGGCAGATGCCGTTGTAGACCCGATCGGCATTGTCGAGATTGACCTGGAGATCATCGCCAAGCTGCAAGGACGTCCCGCGGCCGTCCTTGAGACGACCGTAGAGCTTCATGCCCTCAAGCGCGAACCTGCGCAGGTCGATGTCGCGGCCGCCGTCCCGTCCGGTCAGGTAATGGTTGGCGTTCTTGCGAACGCCTTCCTTTAGCGAATGCTTGTCGACGGGCAAGTCGTACTGCCCGAGATCGTCGAGCCAGTCGACGGCGTCCCGGCCGCGATAGAAGCGCGGGCACCGCGGCGCGCTGCCGACGGCGAGATGCACCTTGCGGCCGGCCAGATGCAGGTCTTCGGCGATCTGGCAGCCCGATTGTCCGCTTCCAACCACGAGGATTTCGCCCGGCGGCAACTGATCCGGATTGCGGTAGGCTGAAGAGTGGATCTGCGTGATCGACGGATCGAGCCGGTCTGCAAACGGCAGCACTTTCGGGACGTGATATCCGCTGACGGCCAGCACGATGCTGCCAGCAGCGATCTCGCCGATCGTCGTCTCGAGCATGAAGCCATGACCGGATTGCCTGAGGCGTGTGACGGCGACGCCCTCGCGGACCGGCGCATCGATGTGCCTGGCGAAATCCTCGATGTAAGTGACGATCTCGTCACGCAGCATGAAGCCATGCGGATCGCTGCCGGCGTAAGGAAAGCCGGGAAGCCGGCATTGCCAGTTCGGCGTCACGAGGCAAAACGCGTCCCAACGCTGCGTCTTCCAGGAATGCGCGATCGTATTTTTCTCCAGCACGACATGCTCGATGCCGTGCGCCTTGAGTTGCGCGCTCATGGCAAGACCGGCCTGGCCGCCGCCGATCACGACGACCGGATAGTGAGTGTGAAGGTCAGACATGATCAGCTCCTGCTATTCTTCGAATGAGACGATAGTGACGGAAGCGCCAGGCGTGGCCTCGAACTGCACGGCTGTCGCCTCGATCCGTGCGAGTTGCCCGAGCGCGCGCGAGCAGAGAAAGCCGTACTTCTCTCGGACTCGCTCGGCCGCAATCGTCAGCGCAACGCGGCTGCGCTCGCGAAAGTCGTCGAGCGCGTAGGTCGTGCCGGCGGCGAAATGATCCTTGATGACGAGCGAGGGCGAATAGCAGACCTCGATCCGCTCATCGGGCCAGCGCACGTGGAAGTGCATCTCAGGCATAGTGCACCTCGCGCATATCCTGATAGGTCGCCATGTGTGCCGTGGCGGTGCGGCTCCAGTCATGATGCCGGGCGACTCTCGCGCCATTCGCAATCAGGCGCGAACGCAGGGGCTCGGCGAGGGCACTGAGGGCGGCATCCGCGATCGAGCCTGCGTGATGCGGATCGCACCAGGCAGCATCGTCCGGGCCGAGATATTCCGTGAACGGTGCGATATGCGAGACCACGGCCGGCACGCCACTGGCCATCGCTTCGAGCACAGCCAGGCCAAAACCTTCGCGCAAGGACGGGAACAACAATACATCCGCGAGGCGAAAGAGCGATGGCATGTCGGCATCGATCAGCGGACCCGTCTCGATCACCGCACCAACAGGCAGTCCCGCATCGCGCAGCCGTGCCTCGAACTGTTGCCGATAGAGACCATGGTCCAGCAGAGAAGCCCCGCCGGCGATGACGAGCTGCGCGGATCGATGTACGGCGTACACCTGCCGGAACGCCTCGAGAATGCCGAGCGCATTCTTGCGCTGCTCGACGCCGCCGATCGACAACAGGATCGGGCCTGTGCGAAGGCCGAGCCGGGCGCGCAGCGCCTGGTCGTCGGCACCCGCGATGGGCGAATATCGCCCCGCGTCGACGCCATTGCCGACCAACATTGCAGAGCGGGACATCTCCGCCTTCAAGTGCTCCTGCCAGAACCGGCTGACGACGAACAGGCTGTCAGCGTGGACGATCGAGCGACGGTCGAGTTCGCAGAGCCGCTCGTCCTTGAATGCATCGATGTGATGAACGGTGCGGACATAGCGTTGGATCAGGCCGCGCTGCTTCAGCGTCGCGAGCGCATTACCGGAGATGCCGTCCTGGGCGTGGAAGACGTCGTACTGCCGATTGGCCACATCCTCGAAATGCCGGACATAGTCGGCGATGCGCGCTTCGACCATCGCGACGACGTCGCCCGAGACGGGCGATGCAGGCACGGAGCGCGTCGCCGCGACGCCGCGGCGGAAGAAGCCTTTGCCTGCTGGGTCGGGCGCGTGCACGACCGGCCGAAGTCCGAGATGTGCCAGGGCGTCCGCGAGCGCGAGCGCGTGCACCACGCCGCCTCGTGGATTTGTCGAGTGCGTGAGGATCGCGATGCGAAGCCTTGACGAGCCGCCGCTCATGCCACGCTCCGCTGCCGATAACCCTGCCCTGGCGTACATCCGATCAGGGGCTGCGCCGCGAAGTCCCAGACCGTTGCGCGACCGGAAGCGGCGCGAATGTCGACGCTTGTCCCCGCAGCGACGTCTCCGATCGCGGCTGCCGCAATGCCGCGCCGCTGGAAGCGCGACAGTATCTCGTCGACGTCTTCGGACTTCGCCGACAGGAGATAGCCGAAGCTCGGGAATGTCAGGAGCCAGCGTTCGAGCGGCGCGCCGGCAGGAATCGGAACCGCCTCGACGTCCAGCGTGATGGCGACCTGCGAGCACTCGGCCAGCATCGCCGCGGTCCCGACGATGCCGCCCTGGCTGATGTCCTTGGCTGCGAGTGCGAGCCCCGCCTCGGCGATCGACGGCAGGATCTCCAGATCGTCGCGCAGCCGCTCCGCGGGCGCGTCGGTTGCTGCCTCCCAGTTCGCGAACGGCTCGCGGTAGCGGCCGCGCAGATCGATCGCCGCAATGAGCTTGTCGCCGGGCCTGGCGTCGAAGCTCGTGAGAAGCCGCCTCGCACGACCCAGGATCGCGACGGCAAACTGGCTCTGGTTGCTGCGCACATTGGTGTGGCCGCCGATGACGGGCACACCGAAAGTCTTCGCAGCAGCTTTCAATCCTTCGAGAATGGGCGCGGCCTTATCCGCACCATTGGACCAGATCGCATTGACAATGGCCGTCGGCCGTCCGCCCATTGCCGCGACGTCCGAGATGTTGACCATGGCGCCGCACCAGCCTGCAAACCAGGGGTCGGCGGCGACGAATTCGTTCATGAAGCCTTCGATGGCGAACAGGGTATAGCCATCGCCCTCCGGGATCGCCGCGCAATCGTCCCCCACCGCGATGGCATCGCCGCTCGAGAGGTCGAGCGTGGCCGCGACAGCCGCAATGTCGGCCTTGGCGGCGATGCCGCGGCTTTTGCGGAGCGTCTCGGCGAGGTTTGTGAGAGCGGCGTCCGTCAGCATGATCAGGCCGCCAGCTTTGCGAGTGACAGGAAGCCGGTTTCAGGCGTCCGGAACGGCGGGTAGTGGTCGAGATCGGCCTCCATGCGATGGTGCGGCCGGCCATGGAGCTCGAATTCGCCGAGCGAACGCCAATGCATGTGCTGGAACAGAAGCGCGTTCTGACTTTGCACATTGGCAAGAAAGCGCCGGCAACCGCGCGCATGGGCTGAGGAGACGGCGAGCCGGATCAGGCCGGCGCCAACCGCGCTGAGCCGGCGATAACCTTTTTCAACGGCAAGGCGGGAGCCCCACCACACATCCGCCTCGTGGTCATCGGCGTGAATGCGCACGGTGCCGACGACGTCATCCTCGGCGACGCCGAGCAGCGACACGGCTACGAGCGGGATGGCGACGTCGTCGACCGCGTCGCGATCATCACCCGCAAACACGCCCTGCTCTTCGCAGAAGACCTTGCGACGCAGGGCTGCGGCGGCGGCACGCTCCCAGGCTTCGGTTGCGAACTTCACCTGGAATTCCGGCGCGACGAACGGCTTGAATGGCTCAAAGATCATGCACGTGCTCCGCGTTCGTAAGTGGACAGGGCCGAGCAGGCGCCGCATTTGCCGCAGCCTGCCTTGATATCGGTGGCGCGCAGGCCGCCGGCGCGCAGCATCTCGGCGAGCGGACGCAGGATCTGATGCATGAACCCTGGAGACGGCGTCGGATGGCTCTCCAGCGGCGTGCCGGCGATCGGCACGAACGGCACGACGAAGGGATAGACGCCGATATCGATGAGCCGACGCGACAGCGCGAGAATCTCGGAAGGCTCGTCGCCAAGGCCAGCCAAAATATAGGTCGAGACCTGACCGCGGCCAAAGACCGGCACGGCCGCGGCGAACGCTTCCATGTAGTGCTCGATCGAGACCTGCGCCTTGCCTGGCATGATCCTTTGCCGCACGGCAGGACCGATGACCTCCAGATGCATGCCGAGCGCGTCGACCCCTGAACTCTTCATGCGCTGGAACCAGGCAAAATCGTCCGGTGGCTCGCATTGCGCCTGGATCGGCAGGTCGACAGCGGCTTTGACGGCCTGCGCGCTCTCCGCAAGGATGCCGGCGCCGCGATCGGACGTGTGCGGCGTGCCCGTGGTCATCACCATATGCCTGATGCCGTCGAGCTCGACGGCCGCCTTGGCCACTTCGGCGAGCTGTGCCGGCGTCTTGCGCTCGACCGTACGCCCGGCTGCGAGTGACTGGCCGATGGCGCAGAACCGGCAGGTCTTGGTGCGACTCTGGTAGCGAATGCAGGTTTGGAGTACGGTGGTGGCGAGAACGTCGCGCCCATGCAGGGTCGCGATCTTCCAATAGGGGATGCCGTCCTCGGTGGCGCGGTCGTAGAATTTGGGTCGTAACGGAAACGAGACGTCCGCGAGCACCACGCCGTCGCGCGAGATGCGGCTTCGCCCGGCCTCGTCGGGACGCTCGACGAGATAAGGGCTCTCGAAGGCAGGCGCGTTGTGGACCGGAATCATCACGGTCGCGCCGTCGATCGTGAACGGCGTGTGATCCGACGGGCCGGCGCCGCCACGGCGGCTCGTTCCCCCGGTCTTGGGATCAGCGAGCCGGACTCCGAAGGACTGCAACTCGTTGATCAGCTGCTCGGTCGGGATCGCCTTGGGTTGCGGCATCTGCGGTCTCATCTGATTGGTCTCCCGGAATGGGCATGAGGCGGTTCGGGTGAAAGCCGTGCATCGGACGCGCGGGTCGGTCGTTCAGCACCAGCGAAAGCAGCTCGGGCCGGGCGTAGTGGCCGACAGAATCCATCATCCGCTTGCGTTTGGTGATCAGTGCGAGATCGAGATCGGCGACAAGGATGCCCTCGCCGCTGGTCAGCGGCGGCACCAGATGATTGCCTTCCGGTGAGACGATCGCCGTCATGCAGCCGCCGCGCAGGCCTTTGCGCAGGCCTTCCTCCGGCGAGATTTTCGCAATCTGCTCCTCGGTCAGCCAGCCGGTGGCATTGACGACGAAGCATCCGCTTTCCAGCGCATGATGCCGGATCGTCACCTCGATCTGGTCGGCAAAGACCTGTCCGACCAGCGAACCCGGAAACTGGGCCGCATGGATTTCCTCGTGCTGGGCCATCAGCGCGTAGCGGGCGAGCGGGTTGTAATGCTCCCAGCAGGCCAGCGCGCCGACACGGCCGACCGCAGTCTCGACCACCTTCAGGCCGGCGCCATCGCCCTGCCCCCAGATCATTCGCTCGTGAAAGGTCGGCGTGATCTTGCGTCGCGTCAGGACGAGCGCGCCGTTCGCGTCGAACACGAGCTGGGTGTTGTAAAGCGAGCCGTGATCGCGCTCGTTGACGCCGAGCACCACCACCATGCCGTGGCGCTTCGCCGCTTGCGCAACGGCATCTGTGACGGGACCAGGCACGACGACGGCGTTGTCATAGAGCTGGATGTGTTCAGCGCCGCTGAGGACCGGCGGACGGACAAAGGAGAAATAGGGATACCAGGGAACGAACGTCTCTGGAAAAACGGCGAACTGAACTCCCTTGCCCGCCGCCTCTGCGATGGCCGCCAGGATCCGGTCGACCGTTCCGGTCGGCGTATCCAGATCCGGCGCGATCTGAATCGCGCCGGCCCTGATCGTGCGTTTCGCTGTCACTGTATTCTCCCTCGTCCGTCGCGCGAGACAACCGAAGTCAGACGGTCCAGGTGTGGATCATGAACGCGTCGTCCCTGCGGTGAAGCAGGATGAGGTCGAGCACATCGAGCGGATTGATCGGCCGGATGCCGGGAATGAGCGAAGGCTCGCCATGGCCGTAAAGCGCCTGCAGCGCGAACCGGCAGGCATAGACCTTGCCGCCCTCATCCATGAATTTTGCGAGCTGGTTGTTGAAGTTCTGCGCGCCGGGGAAGGCTTCGTCGCCGATCTTCGGGAAGCCGCGCTGAATGCCGAGCGTGACACCGGGACCGTAAAGCAGAACCGACGTCTCAAAGCCCTTACGCTTCAGGCGCAGCGCCTGGAGAATGTTGACGAGGCCGATGGAGCCCTCGAACGCGACGGTGTGGAAGGTGACCAGCGCCTTCTCACCCGGCTTTGCTTTGACGTCCTCGAAAACCTTCTCTTCGTAGTCGACAAGAAAGTCGCCCTTCTGACGCGCGGGAATGTTCACTGCTGGCATAGACACCTCCTGTTCACGTCCGGCCTCCCGGATCGGGATCAGGTTTTGCAATCAATGTGCCAAGCAGCCTTCTGCACGACAAATCATCAAACCATACAATTTACATTCAATTATGCATTCAATGTTGAATGGAGACCTGACTGGATTTGGATATGCTTGCGTTGTGCCTGAAAAATAGTGCCTGAAAAATGCTGGGCAGCGCGCCCGATCGGTGTGCAATGCGCTCAGACGAACCGCCTCCTCAAGCAGCCAAAAATACGCGATACAATTGCTTCGACGTTTGCAACAATATACAGTCAATTATGCTGACGTAACTTACCGGAACTGAGCTATGGCCGACTGGCGACCCGATCTCTCGAACAGCGACAAGCCGCGCTATCTCGCCATCGCAGACGCAATTGCCGACGATATCGCCGCGGGACGGCTTGTGATCGGCGACCGCCTGCCGCCACAGCGGAAGCTGGCCAAGCGGCTCGATGTCGATTTCACCACCGTCGCGCGCGGCTATGTCGAAGCCCGGAAGCGCGGCCTGATTGAATCCAAGGTCGGACAGGGAACCTTCGTTCGCGACAAGCCGCGGCCGCGGCGCTCAGCAGCGATCTTTCCGCCTCGCCCCGTCGACCTGTCGATGAACCTGCCGCCCGAGCCTGATGATCCCGAGTTGATCGAGCGCATGCAGGCAGGCGCCGAGCTTGTGATGCGCGACATTGTTCCACTGCTGCGCTACCAGGGCTTTGGCGGCACGCAGGCCGACAAGGATGCTGCGTCGAGCTGGCTCGGCCGCCGTGCGCTGGTGCCGGCACAAAGCCGCATCTTTGTCTCGCCGGGGGCCCATCCGGCGCTGCTCGGCATCCTCTCTATCCTTGCGAAGGCAGGCGAGGTGGTGCTGTGCGAGGCCATCACCTATCCCGGGATCAGGTCCATCGCCGCGCAGCTCGGCATCACCCTCGTCGGCTTGCCGATGGATGACGACGGCATTGAGCCGCAGGCGCTGACCGATTCCTGCAAGAAGCTGAAGCCCAAGGCCATCTACCTCAATCCGACGCTGCAGAATCCGACGACCCTGACGATTCCGGACTCTCGACGGCGAGAGATCGTTGCGATCGCACGACGCTTCAAGCTGCCGATCATCGAGGACGATGCCTATGGCTTCATTCCCGAGCACGGCCACGGCCACGCGCCCTTCGCTGCCATCGCGCCCGATCTGACCTGGCACGTCGCGGGACTGGCGAAATGCATCGGAGCAGGCTTGCGCACGGCCTATGTCGTCGTGCCCGATACGCGCTCGGCCTGGCCGTTTGCCTCGGCGCTCCGCTCGGCGACGGTGATGGCATCCCCCCTCACCGTGGCGATCGCGACGCGCTGGATCGAAGACGGCACCGCGGACACGATGTTGCGGTTCATCCGCGCCGAGACCTCGGCGCGGCAGAAGCTCGCGGCCGAAATCCTGCCCAAGGGGTCCTACCGTGGCGATCCTCTCAGCTTCAACCTGTGGGTCGCGCTGCCCACGCCCTGGAGGCGCTCGGCTTTCGTGGAGCATATGCGGCAGACCGGCATCGGCGTGGTCGCAAGTGACGCCTTTGTCGTGAGTGATCCGCCCCCCGAGGCCATCAGAGTATGCATCTGCGGCCCTTCCACTCGAGCACAGATTAGATCTGCGCTCGAGTATGCCGCTCACGCGCTGGTCGAAACTCCGGCCCTGGCATCGCCGTTTCTCTGATCCGTCAGGCGTACGATGGTGCAGTGCCGGCTCGTGCCATCCTCGCCGCGCGGCCGGCTGCGAATTGTCTGGTGCGCTGCATGTTGACTTTCACACGCACCCTCCAAATACTTCGCAAAAAATAACAAGACCAATCAACCGACGGGTTTTGAGGGAGGAAAGGATGCCGACTTCACGCAGGCAGTTGCTGAAGAGCTCGGCGGCTGCCGCCGCCGCACTCAGCCTTGATTGGACCCGGGCCCAGGCGCAGGCCGAGAATTTGCGCATCGGCCTGATCTACGACCTCACCGGCCCCTTCGCCGCCGGCGGCTCGGTCGCCTCGTCAATCGGCGCGCAGATCGCGATCGATCTCGTCAACGAAAAGGGCGGTGTCGGCGGCAAGACCAAGATTGTTCCGGTCGCCGCGGATTCCCAGAGCAAACCCGACGTTGCGATCAACGAGGCCGAACGCCTGATCAGTCAGGAAAAGATCGACATCCTCAACGGCGTCTATGCGAGCTCGCATGCGGTGCCACTCGCGGCCAAGGTCGAGCAGCAGAAGAAGATCCTCTGGATCACGACCGCGGTCTCGACCGCCGTGTTCAAGGACAAGAACCTGCAATACGTGTTTCGCGCGCAGATCCATTCCGACCAGTATGGCCAGGCCTTCGCGAGCTTCCTCGCCGAGCATGCGCAAGGCAAGCTCGGCATGGATCCGAAGGACGTCAAGGTCGCGCTGATCCACGAGGACGGCCCATATGGCGTCGGCGTCGCGGCGGCCGACGAGGCCTACGCCAAGCAGGCCGGCATCCAGGTGGTGCTGCGCGAAGGCTACTCCGCCTCGGCGCCCGACCTCTCGGTGCTCGTCACGAAAATCAAGCGCGCCAAGGCCGACGTGATCTCGCATGCCGGTTACAACCCCGACATCACCCTGTTCCTGCGCCAGGCGCGCGAGAGCGGATTGCGCTTCAAGATGCTGTTCGGCGCCGGCGCCGGCTACAGCCAGCTCGACAAGCTGCGCGCGACCTTCGGCGCCGACATCGACAATTTCTGCAACATCGATCCGGTGCCGGCGCAATTGCTCGATCCCGCAAAGCTCGCACCGGGCATCGGCGATCTGACCAACGCCATGGTCACGCGCTACAAGGCCAAGACCGGCGCGACCGAAGTGCCGCCACACTGCTCGATGGGCTTCAACCAGACCTGGCTGCTGCTCAACAACGTGCTGCCGGTCGCCAAGGAGAAATACGGCAGCTTCGATCCCGAGGCCATCCGCAAGGCCGCGCTCGACGTCGACATTCCCGCCGGCGGCACCATCCAGGGCTACGGCGTCAAGTTCTTCCCGCCGGGCACGCCGATGTCAGGCCAGAACGAGCGCTCGACACCGGTGGTGATGCAGAACGCCGGCGAGCACATCTCGGTGGTGTGGCCGACGAACATCCGCACGCAGGACCCGGTGTTTCCGCTGCCAAAGGGTTCGACCTACGGGGCGTGAGGTGATGCGGACGGTCTCTTCCCCTCTCCCCTTGTGGGGCTGTTGCGTAATTCGTCAATTGTGATTCCCTAGGGCAAAGCCTTGGAGGGTAGCGATGGCGGTCAAGCGGACGGGACAGCCGAGCTTTGTGGAAGCGCTGATGCCGAAGGGGGCCGGCGCCAATGCGGCGCTGGATCGGCTGGCTGGCCTGGTCAAGTGGTACCGGTTCGAGAAGCTGATCGGCCATTTGCGGGATGAAGGGAGCCCCGGTCGACCAGGCTATCCGGTGTTGGTGCTGTTTCGTGCTGTGCTGTTGCAGTCGCTGTATGGTCTTTCGGAGCGCGAACTCGAGGAAGCGCTGGGCGACCGGTTGTCGTTCAAGCGCTTCGTCGGTTTGAGCCTTGAGGATGCGACGCCCGACCACACGGTCCTGAACCGCTTCCGGAACCAGCTCGTTGAACAGGGCCTGCTGGAGAAGCTGTTTGGCGAATTGGATCGTCAGCTTGAGAATGCTGGCGTGATCCTCAAGCGCGGCACGATGCTGGATGCGACCTTGATCCAGGCAGTCTCGGCTCCGCCCAAGGAGGATCGCCCCTCAAACGACCCTGATGCCCGGTTTGCCAAACGGCAGGGCAAAAGCGGCTCGACCTTCGGTTACAAGGCCCATGTGGGTGTGGACGAAGGATCCGGCTTGATCCGCGCGGTGCTGACCACACCCGCTAACGTCAACGATACGACACCTGCGGACGCTTTGATCCGGGGCGATGAAGCTGCGGTGTGGGCCGATGCGGCTTACGACACCCATGCCCGACGGGCCCGGCTGAAGGCGGAGGGCAAGAAACCCCGCATCGCTCGTCGGCCCAACAGACATCATCCGGAACTGCCGCCCAGGCTCAAACGCTACAACCTCCTCATCGCGCGCCGCCGAGCCCAGGTCGAGACCACCTTCGCTACTCTCAAACGCCGCATGCGGCTGACCTGCATCCGCTACGTCGGTCTGATCAAGGCGACCGGGCAAGTCGTGCTCGCCGCGATCGCCTTCAACATGAGGCGGTGGGCCACAATCGCCGCGTGAGCCACCCTCCGAGGGCGACAACTACAGATCTTGGCAGGCAATTGCCGGGACCAAGGCCTTCGTTCCTGACGTCTTCAGCCTCAAGAGCTGATAACGCAACAGGCCCACAAGGGGAGAAGGGATGGCAGCGCGCCTGCGGTCTCTTCAGCGGCCCTACAACACCACCCGCCGTCCCTCCTCCGCGGCCCAGTAGCCCGCGTAGTTCACCTTGATCGTCTCATACGCCAGCGCCAGGTCCGACAGCGGCTGCCGTCCGCTTGTGGCGCATTCCATGAAATCCTGGATCTCCTGGAGATAGCCGCGCGTCCACTCCTCCTCGAGGCAGACATATTGCCAGCCGGTTTTGCGGTCGACCTTCTCGGTGATGTAGACGCTGGCGAGCTTCTCCTCGCTGGTCTGGTAGCTCATCAGATGCGTGTTCGGGGTGATGTTGGCGAACAGCGAACCGCCGGAGGTGTAGGTTTCGATCAGATTGCGCACGCCGCCCATGATCATGTCGCCGGAAAACACGGTCGCCTTGGTGCCGTCGGAGAAGGTCGCCGTCAGCGTGCCCCAATCTTCGACATCGACCGGATTGGCCTTGATGTAGGAGCGCTCCTCGGGCTTCAGGACGGCCGTAACGTTGCCGACATCGCCTGTGACGCTGGCGACGCGGATGGTTTCGCCGCGCGCCTTGGCCTCCACCTGCTTGAGATAAAGCACGGCCGAGAGCGGATGGCAGCCCATGCGGATCAGCGAACCGCCGCCGGTCATCGCCCATTGCGCGGCATGCGCGGCGTGCGAGCCGGAATGACTCTCCTCGCCCTTCATGAACAGGATCTTGTCTTTCGTCGCCCTGATGATCTCCGCGGTCTTGGTCACCGCGGGCGCGTAGACCCAATCCTCCGCGTACATGAAGAGTTTTCCGGTGCGCTCGATCGCGGCGCGGGTCGCGTCCATCTCCTCCAGCACCCGCTCATACATCAGCGCCTTCGGCACATGCTTGCCGATCGGCTGCGCGTCGCCTGCACGGCCGAAATAGCCGGCGAACGGCTTTTCGCAGATCACGTGCTTGCCGGCCTGCATGCTGGCGACGATCATGTCGGCATGGAGATTGGGCGGGGTGCAGATGTCGATGACATCGAGCTCGCGGTCCGCGATCAGCTCGGCGAAGCTGCGATAGACCCGCGGAATCCCGTGGCGGCCGGCGAATTCGACGACATGATCGCCGCGCGCCGCGACCGCCGCGACCTCGACATCCACACCGTAGACGCGGCGGAACGCATACATATGCAGCTCCGACACGAAGCCGCAGCCGACAAGTCCCACCCGAATCCTGGCCATAGCGCCCCCCTTACCCTTGCGTTGGGCGGCACTATAGCGCGCCAGCAGGCCTATTCCACCGAGACCCGCACCACGCCGGCGCTCATCATGCCGAGCGCTTTGGCCGCCGGCACCGAGAGATCGACGATCCGGCCGCGGATGAAGGGGCCGCGGTCATTGACGCGGCACTGAATCGACCGGCCGCTGTAGGACACCCTCAGCACGGTGCCGAAGGGACGCGTGCGGTGAGCGCAGGTCAGCTCCCCGCCCTTACCGGCTTTTCCGTAGCCATAGTATGAGGCAAGCCCGCTTTCGGCTTGCGCGGCAGAAAATGCAAAAAGCGAAAAAGTGGCTAGACAGCAAAATACCGTCGTCTGCGTTCGCACGGCACCGCTCCCGGTTGCCTGCCCGGCGCTGCAAACGTCGATTTATTCCGGTAAGTTCCAGGAACACTGCCGGGCGCGCCCGGCAGTGCCATCACACATTGTTACTGTTTATGGAACACCAGCGTGCGGACCTCGATGCTTTCGCGCGGCGCCGCATCGGCCGGCGTGGTCGGATCGACGAAGGCCGTATGCGGCCCGAACCGCGTCCGGCCGTCGGTTGCGGAATCATAGCATTTGAGCAGCAGCGCCTCGTCCGGCGTCATCTCCGGAAAATAGAACCAGCGGTGGTTCGGATTGTATTTCACCGAATAGGTCTCGCCGCGGCGATTGGGATAGATCAGATCGGAGGCGACGAGATCGTCGGGCGCGATGGTCGTGCCGTCGGCCATCGCCAGCGGTGAATCGCGCAGGGGTCCGCGGATCGGCCGCCAGAGGTTGATCACCTGCACACGACCTTTCAGAAGCGCATCGGCTTCGTCGGGCAGATGCTCGCGCACGCGGTTAGCGCCGGAGACGGCGGTCTGGTCGACATGGACACGCGTCGCGGGCTGACGCGGGCCACCGTCGCGAATATCCGCGGCCCCCTCGACACGCCTGCGCACGGTATGATCGAAGATGACGACCCGGTCGGCCTTCAGCGTCGCGCGCAGGAACGCCTCGACGGCGGGATAATAGACGGTGCGGATTTCCTCGTCGTTGTAAAAGTCCTTCACCTGCGTCGGGTGACGCACCAGCGCAAAGCCTTCGCGATCGAGCGAGAAATTGTCCGCGATCAGGCGCGCATCGAAGATCGGGACCTGATGCGGCTCCGGCAACGACGTGCTCTTGGGCTCGCCCGGCGGCGGATCGAAAGCATAGGTGCGCGGCTTGCCGGAAACCGGCGCGAGGTAGTTGAGTTCAGCAGTGACGAAGGGAAGCGATTCGATTTTTGTTTCTTGCAGGCCCATGGCCGGTCTCCCGATGTGGTCGTCTGTCTGATTTTTGACGGAGCGCAGCGTGCCGCAAGGGAGGCGGTGCAAATAGCAATGGGGATGTTGTCGGGAGCGAAGAATACAGAAGAACGTTTCGCGAAGAGCCATCGCGTGGAAAGTGTCCTTCTCATCTCACGGACGCTTGAGATCACGTGAGATCTCGTGCCCCGGACGCGGCGCATCACGTAGTGGCGCGCCGCAGAGCCGGGGCCCATCTTCCGAGAGCAATCTCTCTGGCATGGGTCCCGCCTCTGCGGAGCAGCGTTGCACGCTGCGCCGCGTCCGGGACAAGAGCGAGTGCCTGGTGGCTACAGCCCCGCCTTCGCGATCGCATCGGCAAAAGAGCGATCCACGATCTCGGCCGCATCGAGCTTCTGCTTGATCAGGCCCCAGCGGAAATAGAGGTCGATCGTGCCCTGCTCGTCCGCGACCACGCCGTCGTCGATGGGCGCAATGCGGATCTTTGCGCGCGACAGCCAGTTTTGCGGCACGGCGGTCGGGATGTTCATCAGCTTGCCCCAGGTCGCGGCATAGCTGTCGACGTTGCTCAGCGACCAGGCCCGCGCCGCCGTAAGGCGGCGGATGAAGTCCGTCAGCTCCGCGCGCTTGTCGCGGATCGCGTCGGGCCGCGCGACCTGGAAGCTCAGCCCGGGCGTCAGGCCCTCCGAGGTGATGACGCGGCGCGATTTGAACAGCACCTCTTCCTGGCTGACATAGGGCTCCCACGTCGACCAGGCATCGACCGAGCCTTGCGTGTAGGCGATCTTGGCATCCGACGGCGCCAGGAACGCGATCTGTACATCACTTGCGCTCCAGCCGTTCTTCTCGAGCGCAGCGAGGATCAATTGATGACCGATCGAGCCGCGACCGGTCGCGATCTTCTTGCCGCGCAGATCGGCGAAGCTCCTGATCGGCGAATTCTCGGGCACGAGGATCGCGAGTCCCTCACGGGTCTGCCGGATCGCGGCGATCGCCTTCACCGGCGCGCCGGAAGCGGCGGCGAAGGTGAAGGGTGCATCGCCCACGAGCCCGGTCTCGATCGCGCCGGCGCTGAGCGCTTCCAGCAGCGGTGCCGCCGCCGGAAACTCCTTCCATTCGATCTTGTAAGGCACGTCCTTGAGCACGCCTGCCGCTTCCATCACGGCCTGCGAGTTGCCCTTCTGGTCGCCAACGCGCAAGGTGGTTTGCGCCGCCGCGAGCTCCAACGAGCCGAACAGCAGCGCACCGGCCAGCATGAGGCGGATCATTCCGCCGCCTCGCCGCGAACGGCCTGGCGCTTGGCAACCAGCTCGAGCGTCAGCGGGATCAGCTCACGGCCATACTCAATGGCGTCGATCAGGGGATCGAAGCCGCGGATCAGGAAGTGGCTGATACCGAGATCGTAATAGTCGCCGAACACTTCGGCGACTTGCTCGGGCGTGCCGACCAGCGCGGTGGTGTTGCTGTTGGCACCGGTGAGTTTGGCGATCTCGGTCCAGAGCCGCTTGTCGATCCGGCTGCCCTGGTCGGCGAGCGCGAGCAGGCGCCGCGCGCCGGCCGTGGCGTGGCCGTCGGCAGGCTTGCGGTAGCCGGTCTTGTCCTGGAGCGCGGTGGCGCGCGCCAGGATCTCTTCCGCCTTCTCCCAGGCCTGCTTCTCGGTCGGGGCAATGATCGGCCGCACCGAGAGGCTGAAACGCGGCGTCGGCCGTCCCTGACGAACCGCCGCGTTGTGGACGCGGGAGGTGACGTCGCGCACCTGCGCATAGGATTCGCCCCACAGCGCAAAGGTGTCGGCATGCTTGCCGGCGACCTCGATCGCCGCATCCGAAGCACCGCCGAAATAGATCCGGATGCCCTCGGAATGATACGGCTTCACCTGCGAGAACGCTTTCTCGACCTGATAGTACCTGCCCTTGTAGGTGAACGGCTTGTCGCTGGTCCATTCCAGCTTGAGGACGTCGAGGAATTCGGAGGTGCGGGCGTAGCGCTCGTCCTTGTCGTCGAGCGTGTTGCCGTCCTGCCGAAGCTCGGTCGCATTGCCGCCGGTGATGACATGCAGCGCGACCCTGCCGCGCGAAAACTGGTCGAGCACGGCGAACTGACGCGCCAGCAGCGTCGGCGCGGTGAACCCCGGCCGCTGCGCGATCAGCACATTGAGGCGGTCGGTGACGCCCAACACGTGCTGGGCAATCTGGAGCGCGTCCGGGGTCGTCGAATGAAACGCCAGCAGCGCGCGGTCGAAGCCGGCATTCTCGTGCGCCTTGGCCACCGTCTCGATGTGGGTGGGATTGAGGACCGGCCCCTCGCGGACGACGGTCTCGGACGAATTGTTGTTGCTGATGAAGCCGATGAACTCGATCGACATGATCGTCTCCCTGTTTGTTGTCCTGAAAGCTAGAGGCCCAATGCGGCGCGGCCGAGGCCGGTGCGGGTGGCATCGTCCTGCGGCGTGTGCACGCGGCCGCACAAGACATCGCGATAGTGCCGCTCCAGCGGATTGGTGCGGGACAGGCCGTGATTGCCGGTCAGCGATAGTGCATCCTCGACCACGGCGACGGCGTTGTTGGTCACCGTCAGCTTGATCACGTTGGATTCGCCGGTGGAGAGAGCGACGCCGTCGTCGAAGTCGCGGGCGAACGTCTCGATCAGCCGCGCATTGACTGCGAGCCTGGCCTCGATGGCACCGAGAATCTCCTGCGCCCGCGGCAAGGTCGCAAGCGGCGCGCCGAGGCTGGCGGGAACGCGCTGCTTCAGGAACTGGACAAACCAGTCGCGCGCGGCACGGGCAATGCCGTCATAGATCGCCGCGACGAACACCGTGTGGACGGTCGCCTGCGCGACGTCGGGCGCACGCCACTCCTGGGGCTTGCGGACATCGACCTCGGCATCGAGCGGGATCACGACGTCGTCGAAGATGACGTCGTGGCTGCCGCTGGCGCGCAGGCCGTGATGATCCCAGGTCTCGACGATGCGGGTGCCCGGCAGTCCCGCCGGCACCAGGAACTGCCCGACGCGCGGTTCGGCTTCGTCTGTCCGCGCCCAGACCAGATACCATTTCAGGATCGGCGATCCCGTCGAATAGATCTTGTGACCGGTCAGGCGCCAACCGGTTTCGGTGCGCCGGGCGATCGTCGCCGGCAGGCCGCCGCGCGCAGGCGAGCCGAGCTCGGGCTCGACGCGGAGCGCGTTGACGAGCGCGAGGCCCTCGACGCTCTCACGCGCAAGCTTGCGCGAGTGCCGCAGCGGCCAGGTCGGACTGCGCCCCATTACCAGATGGTTGATGTAGTGCATCGACAGCACCAAGGCGGTCGACGGATCGGCCTTGCCGATGATGCCGATGACCCGCACGGCGTATCGTGCGCCCGCTCCGGCCCCGCCATGAACGGCCGGCACCGTCAGCGACAGCAGGCCAGCCTCGGAGAGCTCGCGAAAATTCTCGAAGGGAAAGCTGCCGGTGCGATCATGCTCGGCTGCACGCACAGCGAAGCCTTCGGCTAGCGCCTCGGCGCGCGCGATGTAGTCCGGCTCGCTATGGGCCGCCCGGCCCTTGGCTACGGACGTCACCATGTAGCGTCCAATCCCAACAAGCCGAGAATCTGGCGGCGCAGGTCGGCCAGATATGGATCGCCGCGATGGCGCGGATAGGGCCGGTCGACACGGATGTCGGCCTTCACCCGCGCCGGGCGGTCGCTGAACACGATGACGCGGTTGGCGAGCACCAGCGCCTCCTCGGCGTCATGCGTCACCAGCAGCGTGGTAAAGCCCTTGCGCTGCCAGAGCGAGACGAGCTCGGCCTGCATGGTGATGCGGGTCAGCGAGTCGAGCTTGCCGAGCGGCTCGTCGAGGATCAGGATTTTTGGATCATTCACGAGCGCGCGGGCGAGCGCAACGCGCTGCGCCATGCCGCCGGACAGCTGATGGGGATAGGCGTTGCGAAACGACGACAGACCAACGAGATCGAGCGCGTCATCCACGCGCTGCCGCTGGCTCTTCAAAATGCCCTGGGCCTCGAGGCCCAGGGCGACGTTGTCCCAGACCGACCGCCAGGGAAACAGGGTCGGATCCTGGAACACGACGACGCGCGACGGATGCGGGCGGGTGATGCGCACCTCGTCCTCACGCAGCGTCCCGGCCTTGGGCTTGTCGAGGCCGGCGACCAGCCGGAGCAAGGTCGACTTGCCGCAGCCGGAGGGGCCGAGCAGCGCGACGAACTCGCCCGGCTCCACGGAGATGCTGACGTCGCTGAGAACAGGCAGCTCAGTGCCGTCGATGTCGAAGGCGTGGCTGACCTGCTCGATGTCGAGCGCGGCGCCTGCGGCCGGCGGGGTCGTGACCTCGGCCAGTGCGGTTGCGGCTACCATTTCACGGTCCCCTTCTGCCAGACCAGCAGGCGATCGCGGATGGCGAACAGCAGCGTGATGGCGCCGGAGCAGAGCAGCGACATCACGATCAGCGCCGCATACATGTTGGCGTAGGCGGCCCAGCCCTGCGCCCATTGCAGGTACCAGCCGAGCCCGGCCTTCACGCCGATCATCTCGGCCACGACGAGCACGGCGAAGGACGAGCCGAGGCCCATGAACAGGCCGACGAAGACGTGCGGGAGGGCCGCGGGAATCGCGACCTTGAGCACCAGGAAGGACGGCTTTGCGCCGAGCGTACGTGCGACGTCGTAATAGGCGTTGCTGACGCTCGCGACGCCGGACCAGGTCAAGACGGTGACCGGGAAACCGGTCGCGAGCGCGATCAGGAAGGTCGAGGCGCTCCAGCTCGACGGAAACGTGAAGAAGGCAATCGGCAGCCAGGCCGTTGCCGGCAGCGGGCCGATGAAGCGCAGCACCGGATGCACCCAATAGCCGACCGCGCGCGACCAGCCGATCGAGACGCCGGTCAGGAAGCCGACCGTGGCGCCGATCAGGTAGCCGCCGAGCTGGAGCTTGACCGAGGCGAACACGCTGTCGAGCAGCTTTGGCAGATCGTCCGTATAGACCTCGATGATCGATTGCGGCGGCGGGAAGAACGGCAGCGGCAGCCAGGCGAATTTCGCGGTGGCAACTTCCCACACCGTCAGGAATGCGCCGAGCGCCGCGAGCCAGGGCGCGCGCTGCCGCAAGGCCTTACCCGCGGTCCCCAGATAGTCGGCGCCGACGGTGCCGAACAAGGCGATCGCGGCAACGATGAAGGCGGCGATGCCGAGCGAATGCGTCCGCGACCAGTCGCCGACATCCTCCCACCACAGGCAGGACAGGCCGAACGCGGTCCACGCGACGCTGGCGAGAATGCCGACGCCGGAATCCCGGACCCAGCTCGCAAGGGCCGGCGTGCGCGAGAGGCGCGGCGCGCCGGAGGCGAGGCCGTCAGACAGCGAATACGTCGACATAGATGCGCTCCGCGAATTTGGCCGTATCGGTGCTCTGCTTGAAGACCTGCACGCTCCTCAGATCGTCCGCATAAGACTTCAGCTCGCGCTTGAGGACTTCACCGACGGGATGATGATGATGGGTGTGGTAGCGCACCATGCCCTCGATATCGGCGAGCGATGCCGTCTTCGGTGCGTAAGGCTGGAACGACTTCGCCGTCACGGCCGGATTCTGCGCGGTGAACATCGCGGCATCGAGCAGCGCCTGCGTCAGCGCGCGCGCGACCTGCGGCTCCTCGCGCACCAGGCTGCCGCGCAGGCCGAGGATGCAGCAGCTCTTGTCGCGATATTCGCCGTCGAGGTTGGAAGCGACTTCCTTGTACTGGCTGTCCTTGAGCCAGAGATAGCCGAGCGGATCCGACGACAGGAAGGCCTGCACCTCGCCCTTCTCCACGGCGACGTTGAGAAGGTTGCCGGGATAGGCGCGCCAGTCGACATCCTTGTTGGGATCGATACCGAGCTTGGCGAGCTGGACGGAGAAGAAGTTCTTGTCGGGACCACCGAGATCGCCGACCGCGACGATCTTGCCCTTGAGGTCGGCGAGCTTGCTCACATTGGCGTCGGCGCGGGTCAGGACGCGCATGCAGCCGCCATGGGTGCCGGCGGCGATCTTGACGTCAAAGCCCTGCTCCAGCGGCTTCAACCAACGCAGCGCCATGCCGAGTCCGGCATCGCTCTTTCCCGTCGCGATCGCCTCGAGCAGCTGGTCGGTCGAGCCGGAATAGTTGATGAGCTCGATGTCGAGATTGTGCTTCTGGAAGAAGCCGTGCTCGATGGCGACGGGCACCGGGGCGAGACAGACCGCGCCGGCATTCCACGACAGCTTCAGCTTGCGCGGCGCGCCGGTGAGGACGGGGCCATCCGCGGCCGTCCGGCACAGCGGAAACTCCGAGAGATCGACACCGGGCGCGATCGCCTGTGGCGCGAAGGCCTGCGCTGCACCGAAGGCACCAAGCGGAGCTGCAAATGCCGCCGCAAGCCCCGCCTGCAGCAAATGACGCCGGTCGAGGCCCGATCCGCTGCGCTTGTTGTCGTTGCCCATCAATCCCCACTCCTGCGCTGGCACAGCTCCGCCATGCGCGCAACGTCTCGCGTTGCGCATGTTCCGTGTGGAGCCGCGTTGAGAGAATAATTTCGCCGACACTTCCGGCGCCGCTTTGATGCGATGCGCAAATCATGCGGCGCGTCCGCCGCATCGTCAATGAAATGGAATTTCGAATGTGGCGCGAAGCGAGGTCATTCTCTCCATCAGCGCATGGGACAGCGATGAAACGATTTTCGTTGCTGCATCGTCTTGCAAGGATGCGCCGCGACTCCGCAGCCTGCATCATTCTTGCGCAGCTCCCGCCGCGCACGAGGTGCGTTCTCGAAAGCGGCGCTACGCTGAAACGTCATTGCTCGGCGCATCTGCAATACGGATAGCCATTTCATTGACTGCACATCGCGCCGTCATAGACTTGATCGTCTCGCTGCATCGCTCGCTCACGCGTCGTGGGCAAAGCAACAAGACAGGCCACATGAGCATCAACTCCGACGACCATTCCATCACACGCCGGCTCGCAGCATCGCTGCTCGCCGCAGCCATCACCCTGTCGACCGCGGCCGCCTCGTTCGCGGCCGACACCGTCGTGCTGCGCGTCGGCGACCAGAAGGGCGGCAACCGTTCGCTGCTCGAAATCTCCGGCTATGCGAAGGATCTGCCCTACAGAATCGAATGGTCAGAATTCCCTGCCGCCGCTCCGATCCTGGAAGCGCTGAACGCCGGCGCGCTCGACGTCGGCTACACCGGCGATCTCTCCTTCCTCTCGGTCTATGCAGCCGGCGCGCCGATCAAGGCGATCGGCGGCACCAGGTCGGATGCGAAGACGCAAGCGATCCTCGTGCGCCAGGATTCGCCGATCAAGTCGGCGGCCGACCTCAAGGGAAAACGCCTCGCCGGCACGCGCGGCGGCTGGGGCCAGTTCCTGATCGACGCGACGCTGGAGAAAGCGCAGATCAAGCTGGAGGACGCGACCTTCGCACCGCTCGGCCCGGTCGACGCCAAGATCGCACTCGTGGCCGGCTCGATCGATGCCTGGGCCGTGTGGGAGCCCTATGTCTCGTTCGCGACGCTGAAGGACAAGGCCCGCGTGATCGCCGACGGCGAAGGCCTGACGCCGACAATCACCTTCATCGTGGCCTCCGACAACGCCATCGCCACCAAGCGCGCGGCGGTGCAGGACCTCGTGCAGCGGCTGAACAAGGCACGGCTGTGGTCGCTCGATCATGTTGCCGAATACGCAAAGAGCACGGCCGAGTTGACCAAACTGCCGGAGGACGTGCTGCTGTCGGCCTACACCGCGCAGCGCACCAGCCCGATCGTGATCGACCAGAACGTGGTGAAGGAGGTGCAGGAAGCGTCCGACCGCTCGACGCGCTACGGCATCCTGCCGAAGACGCTCGACGTGAGCAAAGCCGTGGACCGCAGCTTTACGGCCGCGGCCGCGGGGTCAAACTAGCGCAGGGCGCGCGGCGGGATGCGCAAGTCCAGCCTCAAGGCCGGCCCGTTGCATCTCGCCGCGATCGTGCTCGCGCATCTCGCCTGCATGAGCCTGATCGTGTGGCTCTCGCTCTAGCCGCGCAGGGTCCTTACCAATATCCATAGGCCCGGTATGGCCGGTAGTAGCCGTAGCGAGGGCCGTAATATGGACGATAGGCGCGATAGCCGTAGTAGCGGGGACCCGCGTAGTAGCCGCCGTACCCATAGCTCGGCCCGTAGCCGCCGTAATAGGCCGGCGCATAGCCATAGGACGGACCGTAGCCATAGCCGTAGCCCGGCCCATAACCATAACCGCCGTAATACGGACCGCCGCCATAGTAACCATAGGGCGCGCTGCTTGCGATGGCACCGCCGATGATTGCTCCGGCGAGGAGGCCTCCTGCGCCCAATCCCCATCCCCAGCCACGGCCGCGCCAATACACCGGGGTGACATCGTCACCAACGGCGGCCTTCATGGTCGCGACGTTGGTCGGCAGCGGAGCCGCTGCCGCCTGCTCGATTTGGCCGGCCATCACCGCGCCCGCCAGCGAACAGGCAATTGCCGTTTTCCAGATACTCATCGTCTTGCTCCCTGTCTGACGTTTCGTTTGGAAAAGGATCGCAAGGCCATGATCGGGCATCCTTGCCCCAAGTCAAAGCCTCCGAAAGTCACAGCCTGCATTGCGTGCACCGCACAAGAATACCCGCGCATGCCTCGATTGTGGTCCGGCCAATGCCGGCGCCCGCGCAAAAATGACACCGGTGCGACGGAGCCGGAGGCCACAGCAAAGCATTAAGCTTCCTGGGCGTTCGCAACCAACAAGCACCTTCCCGATTTACTATTCGTACCGTTACTATCGGTTCCAATGTGCGCGGCCGGGAGGCTTCTCGCAAAGCGCCAGAGTTGTGGGAGGATGACATGAGTGCCGCGAGATCCGAGCCGCTTGCCCGTCAGGCGCTGGCGTTCGTCCTGGCCGGCGGACGCGGCAGCCGGCTCCTGGAACTGACCGACCGGCGCGCCAAGCCCGCGGTCTATTTCGGCGGCAAGTCCCGCATCATCGATTTCGCGCTGTCCAATGCGGTGAACTCCGGCATCCGCCGGATCGCGGTCGCGACCCAGTACAAGGCGCACAGCCTGATCCGGCACCTTCAGATGGGCTGGAACTTCTTCCGCCCCGAACGCAACGAGAGCTTTGACATCCTCCCGGCCAGTCAGCGCGTCTCGGAGAACATGTGGTATGTCGGCACGGCGGATGCGATCTATCAGAACATCGACATCATCGAGTCGCACAACGCACGCTTCATCGTCGTGCTCGCCGGCGACCACATCTACAAGATGGACTACGAGGTGATGCTGCGCCAGCATGTCGACAGCGGCGCCGACGTCACGGTCGGCTGCCTCGAAATGCCGCGCCAGGAATCTTCCGGCTTCGGCATCATGCATATCGACGAGAACGGCTGGATCCAGCAGTTCCTGGAGAAGCCCAAGGATCCGCCGCCGATGCCGGGCAAGCCGGACGTCTCGCTCGCCAGCATGGGCATCTACGTGTTCGATACGAAATTCCTGTTCGACCAGCTCAAGCGCGACGCCGAGGATACGAACTCCAGTCACGATTTCGGCAAGGACATCATCCCCTATATCGTCAAGAACGGCCGTGCGATCGCGCACCAGTTCTCGACCTCCTGCGTTCGCTCCGGCAGCGACCCCCGCTCCTACTGGCGCGATGCCGGCACGGTCGATGCCTATTGGGCGGCCAATATCGACCTCACCGACGTCGTGCCGGAGCTCGACCTGTTCGACCGCGCCTGGCCGATCTGGTCCTATGCGGAGATCACGCCGCCCGCCAAGTTCGTCCATGACGAGGAGAGCCGGCGCGGCCAGGCCGTGAGCTCGCTGGTCTCGGGCGGCTGCATCATCTCCGGCGCCTCGCTGCGCCGCTCGCTGCTGTTCACCGGCGTGCGCGTCAACTCCTACGCCACTGTCGAGAACGCCGTGATCATGCCCTACGTGAATGTCGGCCGCGGCGCTCGTTTGAAGAACGTCGTGATCGACCGCGGCGTCGAAATCCCCGAGGGACTCGTCGTCGGCGAGGATCCCGAACTCGACGCCAAGCGCTTCCGCACCACCGAGCAGGGCATTTCGCTCATCACCCAGACAATGCTCGACAGGCTCAATACATGACGCCTGTTCGCGTCCTCGCGGTCGCCTCCGAAGTCTACCCGATCGTCAAGACCGGCGGCCTCGCGGATGTCGCCGGCGCACTGCCGCTTGCGCTGAAGGCGCACGGCGTCGAGATGCGCACGCTGATGCCGGGCTATCCCGACGTGATGCGAATGCTGGGGGGAGCCGGCGAAATCCGGCGCTGGCCGGATTATTTCGGCGGTCCCGGACGCCTGCTCGCGGGCTCGCATGACGGGCTCGATCTGTTCGTGCTCGACGTGCCGCATCTCTATGCGCGGCCGGGCAATCCCTACGTCACTGCCGAGGGCGTCGACTGGCCCGACAATGGCCTGCGCTTCGCCGCACTGTCACGCATTGCCGCCGACATCGGTCACGGCCTCGTTCCTGCGTTCGTGCCCGATGTGGTGCACGCCCATGACTGGCAGGCGGGGCTCGCGCCCGCTTATCTGCACTACGACAACCGTCCGCGGCCCGGCACCGTGATGACCATCCACAACATGGCCTATCAGGGCAAGTTCGCTCCTGAGCTGATCGGTTCGATCGGCCTGCCCTGGGACTCCTTCAACGTCCATGGCCTCGAATATTTCGGCGGCATCAGCTTCCTCAAGGCGGGGCTTCAGCTCGCCGATCGCATCACCACGGTATCGCCGACCTATGCGCAGGAGATCCAGAGCGACGAAGGCGGCATGGGGCTCGGCGGCCTGCTGCGCCAACGCGCCGATGTGCTGAGCGGCATTCTCAACGGCATCGACACCGACGTGTGGAATCCGCAAACCGATCCGCACATCGCCTACCGCTTCGGCGCGGAGGACCTCACGTTCCGCGCTGCGAACAAGGCGGTGCTTCAGCAGCAGTTCAATCTCGATTCCTCGGACGAGGCGCCGTTGCTCGGCGTCATCAGCCGCCTGTCCTGGCAGAAGGGGCTCGATCTCCTGCTCGAGGCCATCCCGACCATCTTGGGCGACGGCATGCAGCTCGCGCTGCTCGGCAGCGGCGATCGCGATCTCCAGGATCGCTATCAGGCCGTCGCCCGCGCGAACCCCGGACGGATCGGCGTCGTGATCGGCTATGACGAGATTCTGGCGCACCTGATCCAGGCCGGATCGGACGCACTCATCGTGCCGTCGCGGTTCGAGCCGTGCGGCCTGACCCAGCTCTACGCGTTGCGCTATGGCGCCGTCCCGATCGTGTCGCGCGTCGGCGGCCTCGAAGACACCATCGTCGATATCGGCGAGGCCAGCACATCGGACCGCGCCGCGACCGGCTTCAAGTTCGCGCCCGTCACCGTAGAGGCCCTCACCGGCACGCTGCGCAAGGCCAACACGGCCTTCCACAACAAGGCGACCTGGCGCCGGCTGCAATTGAGCGGCCTTGCGACCGACGTCTCCTGGCGCAACCGCGCCGGCGACTATGCCGTGCTCTATCGCGATCTCGTGGCGGCGCGCCGGACGTAGCGTTTTTGAGCGAAGTGGATACCGGTTCGCGCAAAGAAAACGCGTCAAAACAAGAATCCAGAGCCCGTTCCGATTTCATCGGAACGGAAAAGGCCCTAGCCATGATCACCACCGAATCCATGCTATAGAGCCGGCATGGAACCCTTCGCGATCAAGCTGATCGGCTTTGCCGCCGCCACCTGCACCACCGTCGCCTACGCGCCGCAGTTCATCAAGGTCTGGAAGACCCGCTCGGCGCGCGACATCTCGCTCGGCATGTTCCTGGTCATGGTGCTGGGCCTGGCGCTCTGGCTCGTCTACGGCCTGCTCTCTGGCGACGCCCCGCTGGTCGCCGCCAACGCCATCACCATGGTGCTCGCCGGCGGCATCCTGTTCATGAAGCTGAGGTACGGGTGAGCTTGACGCTGCGTAGGACGGATTAGCGCGTGTCCCCATAAAATCCGGGATGTCCATTTTTGAGGGACCCCGGAGCCGACATAGACAATCGACCATCGCGTGGTCAGTGCGGTACTTGAAAGGTAGTCCTTGATCCAGATCAAGTCAGACTGTTTGCAGCCCGTTGTTTGATTGCCAATATGCCAGGCCGCAGGAGGGGCTTCCGTAGCGGCGCCGGAAAAATTCTTCGTCGCTCCGGCACCGCCGCAATTTGCAGGGACGGCGACAGAACCCAACGCATTCTCAACACCGATTTCGCGTTCCCGAGGGACCGCCCATGAGTAGATCAGAAGCTGACGTTCAAGATCTGCGAATGATAGAAAGATGCCTCGAACTCGCCCGGCAAGGGGTGAAGCAAGGAGAGCTGCCATTCGGCGCCGTCATCGCGTACCGAGGACAGGTCATCGCAGAAGCGACCAACCACGTTTCATCGGAATGCGACGTGACCCGACACGCGGAACTCGTGGCTCTTTCAGAGGCGCAGAAGACTCTGAGACAAAAGCGTTTGCCGGATTGCACCTTGTATTCAATCGTCGAACCTTGCCCAATGTGTTCTTTCCCGGCACGGGAGGCGCGGATTGGTCGCGTGGTGTTCGCCATTTCATCTCCGATCATGGGCGGATTTTCGAGATGGGACGTTCTGTCGGACAACAGTTTGTCGAGCAAACTGCCTGAGGTCTTCGGACCTGCGCCGGAAATCGTCTCGGGCTTGCTATCCCAAAGGGCCGAGCAGGTCTGGCGCGACTGGAACCCGCTCGCCTGGCGATTTATGAGACGACGAGGCTGCTTCGGACGAGCGGCCGAGCAGACTTCGTGCCACGCGGGCGCGCCTCGGCCAACGTTTTCCTGGAACGCGCTGGCGGATATTTTGGCCGCGCCGGCTCTTTCGGTGAGTAACGTCTTTCTGCGCCGGCGTGCAGATTCCAACACCATCTCGGACCTGGAAAAGCCTGGAGTCTGAGATCGGGAGCGCGCTGCTGCAGGATCAGGCGCGTGTGGCTATCGTTTCAAGTGCACGCGTCGGAATGGGGACTCGGTCTCGTGAACACAGGTGCGGGAAACCAAAGTGAGCTCCGAGCCGTCGCTTGGCGCTGCGCAAAGCCATCACCGCCATGACGGAGTCAACGGTGAGCCGGCTAAGACCAGGGAGTTGCCCCGGGTCTTGAACAAGCGAACGTCCAATCTTGCGCAGTTCAGGCTTACCTGCTGGCCCGATATCTATGAGCGCTGCCCTCGGAAGTTTTCGATGAGCGGGGTTTAGAACAACACGACAGACGGCAAAGGGAATTCTGAGTTCGGAAGCAATTCGAGCGACGATCTGCGACTCCATATCGGCGGCAACCGCCCCAGTGATGCCATGGAAATCCCGTCTCTCTTCAAGACTTGTCATCGGGGAAGCGACACCCGCTATCGCAGCGTAGCTGGCACCCGGGATCATCCGAAGGAGCTCCTCGGCCCAGGGGTGGTCAGCTGGATAAGCTTCATCTTTCGCGGCAAATACCGACGAGGCGATGACAATGTTACCTGGTCGGAGCTTCGGATCTAGCCCGCCGCATACCCCGAAACTTATAATGCCGCGCGCGCCATGTCTGATGGCGTCACGCAAGTAAAAGGCGGTCCGGTCACCTTCAGCAATCATCGCCGGCGCGCCGGCTATTCTGGCCTCGATCGCAAGTCCAACCACGGCGATGACCGCCTTCACGTCACAGCGGGGGCGCCAGTCTGAGCGTCGTTGACCGTGACATGCAGCGTCATCAGAGGCGTCGATAATCCTGAAACCGAAGTATTTCCAGACTCGGACAATCAAGAGTAAGCCGGCACTCGCACTGTCCGTCTAGACAAAATCGACAGGCCTCCCGATTGGAAGCCAGTTGTTGGAGAACTGTGCCTCGGACACCACAGCAGCCGCCTGATCGCGGCGGAGACTCGCACCTTCAATGGCGCAGCGAACCCAAAGCAGACTCCTCGCAAATACCGTGAATCGCTGTGCTTCAGCTATCAGGCTACCCCCTGCTGTCAGCAACTGGCAGCACCCCCAATGCGCGCTCGTTAAAGACCGGTTTGTTTGGCGGTTCTCTTGTTTCGAACGCCTGTTGGCCCGAAGCGGCTGATGGCCGACGGGCAAAGCATGTCCGCTCTGCCCTGATAATTCACACCAACTTGCTCGCCAATCGCGAGCACGTCGTCAACCTCGATGCCGAGATAGCGCACCGTGCCTTCGATCTCGGTGTGGCCGAGCGAGAGCGGTGCCATGATCGAATTTTGCCGCTGTTTTGCCCGACGTGTCAAACCCGTCGAAATACCGCTCGCGTATCCTGCCCGGCAAAAGTACTCTGCTAAGCCATTCTATTTGCTGGGCCGTTCTACTGTGCATGGGGTTGTTTTCGACATTCTATGGTGGATCACGCTGCGCTAATCCACGCTAGGATTCATCCAAACACATACGACGCCATCACGACGTTCGCGACCTCGTCGACGAAGACGCGCTTGCCGACGTCGCTGCCGGCGGCACCTGCCGCGACCATCAGCGGCAGCAGATGGTCCTCGCGGGGATGCGCGAGACGCGCGCTCGGCGCGTTCTCCCAGTCGACCAGCATCGCGTTGCGGCGCGCCGCATCCGGGTTGCTGATCGCCTCGTTCAGATAGGCCTCGAAATCATACGAGACCGGCTTTGACTCCGGCCTGTTGAAGCCGCGCATGTTGTGATAGGTGAGCCCGCTGCCGACGATCAGGATGCCTTCGTCGCGGAGCGATGCGATCGCCTGCCCGACCTTGATGTGCTCGGCCGCATCGTAGCTCGACTTCAGCGACAGCAGCACGATCGGCATATCCGCGTTCGGATACATCAGGCCGAGCGGCACGAAGGTCCCGTGATCGAAACCCTGATTGGGATCCTCCCGGCAATCGAGGCCCGCGTGCTCGAGCAGTGCCCTCACCTCCGCGGCGAGCTCGGGCTTGCCCGGCGCCGGATATTTGAGGTGATAGGTATGCTCGGGGAAACCGTAATAGTCGTACACCATCGGCGGATGCGCCGAGATCGACACCGTGAAGGCGTCGGCCTCCCAATGGCCGGTGATGACGAGCACGGCCTTGGGCCTCTCGGGAAGAAGCTGCGGCAGCCGGCCGAACTCCGCTGCCGTCTTGGCATATTGCACCCGCCGGTCCTCCATGAAGGGCCAGGGGCCGCCGCCATGCGACAGGAAGAGGGTTGGAAATCGCGTCATGGATGCCGGCTCGTCTCGTTGACAACATGCGCGTGCGAGCTGCCCGCGCGAACGGCGGCGAGCATAGGCAAACCGGTATGGTTAGCAAGTCGTTAACGATTTGCCGCCCACAATCCGGCCGTGGCCGAAGGAGTCGGCCTGAAGACAAGCGAGACGTGAGATGAAGAAGTTTGCGCTGGGGGACGTCGTCAACAGTGACAAGGGCCGCCGCGGCGTCGTTCGCGCCGCCTACAGGTCCAAGGACGGCCAGCAGTTCTACGCCGTCGAGAAGGACGGCGCGATGGACCACCTGGAAGAACACCGGCTGAGCCCGGCGCCGCGCGTCGAGCTCGCGGCCTAAGCCCAACTCATTTTCTGCTCTCGCTTGCAAGCCGGTCCAGGCGATCCGACCACGGGTCGTCGCCGCTCGCGATGCGATCGTTCGTGATCAGCAGCAGGCGATCGCGGTCTGCGGCCGCGTCCCAGTGGGGCAGGTCCGGGCCGTTGGGATCACCAGTCTTCGCAAAGTTGATCCAGTAACCGCGCATGCGGGTCGCGACCTCGCGATCCCCCCATGTGAGCGGTCCCGCGCCGGGCACGCCTTCCGCGCCGAAAATGAATTGCAGCTCGCGCCCGTGCCCTTCGTCGGGATTTGTGCGCCGGGCCTCGGTCACGTAAGCGAAGCGATAGCGAAACGTTGGCGCACCGGTTGCCGCATGGAGGCGGGCAAGCAGCCTGACCGGCTCGGAGAAAACCTTGTCGGTGTAGAATCTGGCTGCGCGCTCCGATGGTCTGGTGATGTCAGGGTAGAGCTGGCGCAGCTCATCGCTGCTCTCGCCCGAGGACGCCAGCGTCTCCTTGATCTCGCGCTCGCCATCGAAACGCGTCTCGTCGTCATTCGAGCCGATCATAAGTGGAATGCGGCTTTCATGTCCTGCCGCAAATCCCTTGGCCACGTCTTCGCGCACCAGGATTCCATCCATCGCGGGCGCGAAGCTGCGTTCGGATTTGGCGAGCAGTTTTTGTTCGGCAGCAAGCAGCCGCGCCGGCGCGGCGACGCGGAAATCTGCTTCCTGCCCCAGCGCCGCCACGAATTGCCGGCCCATGGCCTCCGCCTCCTGCACCGGGCGCAGGCGCGCGCGGCCGGGCAGCGATTGCAGAATGGCTTTCTGGAAGAGGTCGCGCGATTGCGCACACAGCATCAGCAGCGCGATCGACGTCGCGCCTGCGCCGCCGCCGAACAGGGTGACGTTGTTCGGATCGCCGCCGAAGGCCGCGATGTTGTCGTGCACCCAATGCAGCGCCGCAATCTGGTCCATCAGGCCGTAGTTGCCTGAGCCACCTTCCGACAGCGCGGGATGGGCGAGCCAGCCGAGCGCGCCGAGACGATAATTCACGGTGACCACGATGAGGCCCGCTTGCGCGAGCTTTGCACCGTCGAACAGCGGATCGTTTGCGGTGCCGCCGACGAAGCCGCCGTCATGGATGAAGACCATCACCGGCAGCGGGCCGTCGACCCCGAAGGGACGGAATACGTTCAGCGTGAGGCAGTCCTCGCTCGCGCCCGGCAGCGAGGGCTGAAGGCACGGCGCGCCGTACTCATAGGCGGTGCGCATCTCGGGGTTCTCGGCTGTTGCCTGCGGTGGGCGCCAGCGCAGTGCGCCGACCGGAGCCGCCGCATAGGCCAGCCCCTTGAACGACGCCACCTCGCCCTCGACCGCGCCGAGCATCTGTCCTTCACGCGTCAGCGCGAACGAAAACTGCCCGACCGCCTGAGCGACGGCAGCACCGTCCCAGCAAAGGAGTGAAGACGCCACGACGAGCGCAAACTGGAGCCGCATCCTGGGGGATCTCGATGCGCCAAAAGGTTCCCCGACAGGTTACGTCTGCGGCCCGCGATGAGGCAAGCTCGGCGGCGCCAGCTAACCGCCCTTGGCGACGATTTCCGCCAGCGCGCGGCGTGCGACGATGCCGAGCTCACCAAGCGTGGAATGGCCCGATTGCGCCGCCTCGATCAGGCGCTCTGCGATGAACCTGCGGCTGTCGTGATCGCCGCCGTGCGGCAATTGGCGGCACGTCTGCTCCAGGACGACGTCCATGTTGGCTTTCGTCCGCTCGCTCAACTCTGTCATGACGTCCGGTCGGTACGCGTGGCTTGTAACCGCAAGCATACACAGAAGGATGTGGTCTGATTAGCCCGGACAATCCCGGCGGTTGTGCATCGCGGTGCGTGTATCGCCGCAACCTTCGCGCGGCCACGATGGTGCCGCAAACAACTACCGAAGATTGTACCTGTCCTGATGACAAGCCAAGCCTGCAGCGATAGCCTGCCGGCAAAACAAAAGACACGGGAGGAATACCATGCCAGACGCAATGGTCGCCGCACGTGAGTCCAAAGCGGCGAGTGGAACAGCCCAACAGGTCGACGTTGCAGTGGTTGGCGCCGGATTTGCCGGCCTTTATCTTCTCCATCGCCTGCGCAAGTCCGGCCTCACGGCGATCGCCCTCGAGGAAGCCGGCGATGTCGGCGGCACCTGGTACTGGAACCGCTACCCCGGCGCCCGTTGCGATATCCAGACCATCGACTACAGCTACACTTTCGATCCCGAACTCGAAAACACGTGGACCTGGTCGGAGAAATACGCGACCCAGCCCGAGATCCTGCGCTATCTCGGCTTCGTTGCCGACCGCTACGATCTGCGCCGCGACATCCGCTTCAAGACCAAGGTCACCGAAGCCAAATGGGATGAAGCGACTGAGCGCTGGCAGCTCACCACGAGCAGCGGCACGCCGGTCTCCTGCCGCCACTACATCATGGCCACAGGCTGCCTCTCCGCGCCGAAGCCGCCCGAGATCGACGGCGTCAAGGATTTCGAGGGCAAGGTCTATTTCACCGGGCGCTGGCCGCATGACGGCGTCGATCTCGCCGGCAAGCGCGTCGCCGTAATCGGCACGGGCTCGTCGGCCATCCAGTCGATCCCGCTGATCGCCGAGCAGGCCGCGCATCTGACCGTGTTTCAGCGCACGCCAAACTTCGCACTGCCGGCGCATAACGGCCCCTCGCCGTCCGATCGCATGGATCTTTTCCAGAGCGACCGCGCGGCCTATCGCGAGCAGGCGCGACAGTCGATGACCGGCGTGCCCTATCCGCAGCAGACCGTCGTGAGCTGGCAATTGAGCGATGCCGAGCGTCGTGAGCGGTTTGAACGTGCTTGGGCAGCCGGCGACCTCGTCCACATCCTGACGCAGCTCTGGGCCGACCAGGCCGTCGACATCGACGGCAACAAGATCGTCCAGGATCTGATCCGCGAGAAGATCCGCGCCGCGGTCAACGACCCCGAGACCGCTGCGGCGCTCACGCCGCACGATCATCCTTTCGGCGCAAAGCGCCCCTGCCTCGATACCAATTACTATGCGACCTACAACCGGCCGAACGTTACGCTGGTCAACCTGCGCCAGGAGCCGATCAAGGCGATCACCACGAACGGCATCACAACGGCCAAGCGCAGCGTCGATGTCGACGTCATCGTGTTCGCGACCGGCTTCGACGCCATGACCGGCGCGATCCGCGCCGTGCATCCGATCACCGGACGCGGCGGCAAGTCGCTGACCGACGTCTGGGCGCAGGGGCCGCAGACCTATCTCGGGCTGACGGTCGAGGGCTTCCCCAACTTCTTCATGATCACCGGTCCCGGCAGCCCGTCGGTGCTTTCGAACATGGCGGTGTCGATCGAGCAGCATGTCGACTGGGTCGTCGACCGCATCGCTGCGCTGCGCGACGCCGGCTTCACCACGATCGAGCCGACCGAGACGGCGCAGGCCGGCTGGGGCCGGCACATGACGGACTGTTCGATGGTGACCCTGCACCGGCTCGCCAACACCTGGTACACGGGCGCCAACGTGCCCGGCAAGGTGCAGGGCCTGATGCCTTACACCGGCGGCGTCGGCCCCTATCGCAGCATTTGCGACGAGGTCACGGCCCGCGGCATGCTCGGCTTCAAGCTGACCGGCCCCAACGGCGCGGCGCAATGCAACGACGGCGAGGTGGTATCACTGCAGCCGGATGTGCGGCTGGTGCTGAATCTGCTGGCATCGCTGAACCTGCCGCCGATCGAGTCGATGGGTGCGCTCGGCGCGCGCGCCTTCGTCAACGAGTTCAACAAGGGCCGGCCCGCGGGACGGCCGATCGGCGACATCGTCGACGGCACGCTGTCCGGCGCGGACGGCCCGCTGCCTTACCGGATCTACAAGCCTGCAACGCCGGGGCCGCATCCGGTCGTGGTCTATTTCCATGGTGGCGGCTGGGTGCTCGGCGACGAGCAATCGGACGAGCCGCTGTGCCGCGATCTGGTGCGGCGGACCGGCATGATGTTCGTCAGCGTCGGCTATCGCCACGCGCCCGAGCATCGTTTCCCGACCGCGGCCGAGGACGGCTATGCGGCAACTCGATGGATCGCCGAGCACGCGACCGAGCTTGGCGGCAGGCCGGGCCCGGTGCTGGTCGCAGGCTGGAGCGCCGGCGGCAACATCGCCGCCGTCACCTGCCAGCTTGCGCGCGATCGCGGCGGGCCTGAGATCGCCGGCCAGCTCCTGGTCTGCCCGGTCACCGACTGCACCTTCGACCGGCCCTCCTACAACGACAATGCGACCGGCTATTTCCTGACGCGCTCGCTGATGTACTGGTTCTGGGACCTCTACTGCTCACCGGCCGACCGTACCGATCCGCGCGTCTCGCCGCTGCGCGGCAACGTCGCGGGCCTGCCGCCGGCCTTGGTCGTCACCTGCGAGTTCGACCCGTTGCGGGACGAGGGCATCGCCTATGCCGAGGCAATGGCGGCCGCCGGCGTCCCGGTCGAGCAGCTCAAGGCGCGCGGCCATTTCCACTCGTCCTTTGCGATGGTCGACGTGGTGATCACCGGTGTAGCAGGCCGGGTGCAGATGGCCGAAGCCCTGCGGCGCTTCGCCGGGCTTCCGCCCGAAGTCAGTCGCGGCGATGAGGTTAGCCACGAACATTCCAGCCCCGGCCACAGAATCGCGGCGGCCGCGAGCTGATTTGCGACAAGGCCGCCGGGAACCTTTTCCCGGCTGCGGCGTTAAGCGCTCGGCATTGAGATGCAGCGATAGGTGTGGGCCCCGGCACGCAGATCCGCGTGTTGGGGCAATTTTTGTTGCGTGAGGCGGGACGGACGTGGTTGCGGATTCAAAGGTCGATTTCGGAGCGCCTGCAACCCTGCATAAATGGCCCTCGCTTGCGAACCAGCGCCGACCGGACAGGGATTCTTATCCGATAAGCGAAGGTACGCTCGACCAGTGCATATCGGCCTTCATGGAGAAGCCGGCCACGACCAGGCATCTCTATGAGATTCACACGATTGCGCAGCCGCCGCTGGTCACCGATATCCTCTCGCCCGAGCACGTCATCGAACTATCGCGGTTGAGAGAATTTCTCTGATTGCGTGCAGACGCCGAAGCTGCACGCGCGCGACAAGCTTTTCACGAGGCAGGAACCTTCTACCGGATTTTCCCGTTAACCGGGATCGGAAGTCGAGACGAGAGCCACAAGATGCTTGAAGCCGGCGTGCCATCCGCGGTCGTGCCCTATGGTGCAGACCAGACCCTGTTCGTGGTAATTGATCGCCGCGACAAGGCGACTGAAATCCGCATCGAACGAAGCGATCTTGAAGCCACGATCGGCGAGCTCGTCGCCGGCTGCTTCAACGATCCGATCAAGGTGATCTCCTTCAACACGCTCGAGCACTGGATGAAGGACATCTCGACCGAAATCGCCGGTGAGATCAAGGCGCGTTGCGACATCGATGGCGTCCGGCTTCCCGACTATCTCAGCGACTTCGTCGAGAGCCATAGCTGACCGCGCCTCGTCCTCGTTGTTAAGTTTCAAATCGCAGGCAAAAAAAGCGCCGCTTCCGCGGCGCTTTTCGTGTGGCAGCATTATTGTTTGAGCATGATCTTATCGGAAAACCACTTCACGCTTTTCCGGATCATGCTCTAGTGGTGCCAGAACAACGCCAGCAGCAGAACGATCGGCAGCGGCACGCCAAGCAGCCAAAGCAAAGCACCTCGTCCAAAACCCATGACTTCCTCCTCCACATTCATCATTGACATGACGCCAGAGACGAACAGAAGTTCCGCGCCTCGCAGCGAGGGCGAATGCGTTCAGTGCATGGTTTATCAGGCGCGCCGGTACTTGCCGGCGATGACCTCGATTTCGCGGCGGCGTTCGCCGGCGAAGGTCAGGAGCTTTTCGATTGTCAGCGTATCCGTGATCCGTTTGGCGAGCCGCTCGGCGCGCGCGGCCTGATCTTCGAGATACTGGATCGTGTTCAAACGCCGCCTCCCCCGAGGACCCCAAATTGGAGCCCCGACTTGTTTGGGCGCTCATGGTGCGCCAGGGCGACTAACACTCGGTTAAGCGGGGCGGCTCAAGTCAATCAATCGCGCTCTATCGCACCACGTCGAGCCGGACATTGGTGATGCCCTTGTCGACCATTCCGAGCGCCTCGGCCGCGGAGGGCGAGATGTCGACCACGCGCCCGCGAACATAGGGCCCGCGATCGTTGACCCGGACGGTCACGAAGCGGCCTGAGGAGACATCGGTGACGCGCAGCTTCGTGCCGAACGGCAGGCTGGGATGCGCCGCGGTCAATTCGTTCTTGTCGAACCTCTCGCCGCTCGCGGTCTCCGTATCCGAATAGAAGCTGGCAACGCCGTGCGAAGCGGTTTGCTTTGCGTCACGGTCGGTGATCCGTACCCGGCTGATCGGCCGCGGATGCAGGGCCGCTACCCTATGCGGCCGCTGGACCGCAGCCTGCCGATTGGTACCAAGATCGGCCTTCTGGCGGCCGACCGGCGATTGCGCGCAGGCGGCGAGCGACGCGGCGCCGACGATGGCGAGCAGCAACCGGCAAGAGGTTGCGAGGGAAATTCGGGCACTTTCGGCACGTGCAAAGCGAGACATGATACGCCCCTCCGAACTACCCGGAGTTTCGGTGGGCAATGAGGGCAGAACCTTGGCTGAAGGAAAGCAGGGTTAGGGCCACGGCCGTTTCGCGCCGGCTGTGGCGATTCCACCACAGTGGCGTCTCCTGAATCGAGACAGACTCGCGCAAAACTAGCCCGATGCAACGCGCCAGGCGATCGGGCGCGCCTCCAGCTGCGCTTCGCTCGCCTCGGAGTCCCCCTTCAGGAGCCGCATCAGTTCGCGCCGATAGAGCCGCCGCCAGCCGGTTTTCAGGCTGGCGAGAAAGTCGAGTTCCCGTTGCGTCAGTGTGTACATCATGGACCCGATCCGGTTGCGAAGGCCGCGCCGTCAGCCGACGAGGCCTCCCATCGGCTTAACGTCTGCGCTGCCGGGGAAGACCGCATCCGCCAGCACCTTCTCCTCGACGCGCAGATGATCCCTGAGCAGGCCCTTCAGCACGGCGCGGAGATCGGTGGTCGGCTTGAGGTCGCGATCCTCGAACAGCTGCGCCGGCTTGAGGCCCGGCCAGTCCGCGATCACACGGCCGCCGGTGAGCGCGCCGCCAATGAGGAAGGCGACCGTGCCGGTGCCGTGATCCGTGCCCTGCGTGCCATTGATGCGCGCGGTGCGCCCGAACTCGGTGACGACGGCAACGACCGTCTCCCGCCAGGCCTCGCCCATGTTGGTCTCGATTGCCGCGAAGGCGCCATCGAGCGCACCGAGCAGATTGTAGAGCTGGCCCGAGGCCGCGCCTTCGGCGATGTGCGTGTCCCAGCCGACGAAGCCCATGGCGCCGACGCGCGGGCCGTCGGCCTTGGCGAGATAGCGCGCGGCGGTGCCGGCTGCTTCGGCGAAGCAGGCGCGCACGCGCGCGATGCCAGGCGGCATCAACGTCGGATCGTCCGACATCTGATCGCCCGTGCCGGGCGCGCCGCCGAGCGAGGCGAGCTTCATGCGGGCCTGGAGCACGGTCGCAAGCTTCGGATCGGTGTGCTGGTAGAGATCGAGCAGGCGGTTCTGCGTGTCCTCGCTCGCCGGCAACAGTTTTTGCGGCACCCATGTCATGACGGGCGCCGAGCCGCGCACCACCAGCGGTGTCACCGAGCCGATGCCGAGCGCGCGGCTGCCACGCGGATCGACGCGCCCACCGGACTCCATCGCGAGCAGCGCGCGGTTGAGCCATCCCGAAGCAGTCACGCCGGGCTTCGAAATGCCGCTCTCCAGCACGTCCTGGCCGTCGAAATGCGAGCGCTCGCGATAGGGCGTCGCGGCAGCATGGACGATTGCGGCCTTGCCGGTCTTGTACAGCCGGTGCAGGTTCGGCATCGCCGGATTGAGCGCGAAGAAGGAATCGAGCGGCAGCGCCGGCGGCTTGCCGTCCAGCACCAGCGCGCGATCGCCGCGCAAGCCGACCCAGTCGGGATCGCCGACCGGCGCGACCGCACCGAGACCATCGAGCGCGCCACGCAGGACGACGACGAGAAGGCGCGGATCGCGCCCTTCGGCACGCGCGATCCGCGGCATCTGGCTCCACGCGAACAGCGCGCCGGAGCCGACCAGAAGTTCGCGCCGCGTGGGCAAATGATTGACGAAGCCCATGCTCACCTCCTCTGAAAATCCGCCGACATGAACAAAAGCGCCAGCGCCTGTTGCCGGCTTTCGGCGCGTCCGACCGCCTGCTTCACCTCGGGCCCGATCTGCGATGCGAAGACATCCTCGATGATGACTTGCGGATCGGCCATGCCGGTGATGCGCTCGGCAAAATTGTTGGCGACGTCGAGCCGCCGGCCGATACCGTCGACCCAGCTCGCTTCGTCGTCCGGATAGCCCTTCGGCGCGGACGGACGCCACAGCGCCTCGCCCAGCAGCTCCTGGCCGCCGGTGAAACGCACGGGATCGACGACCGTGATGCCGGTCGCGCGCACCATGCCGACGACCCATTCGCCGGGACGCTTCAGTTTTGACGGCGGCCCGCGCCACGCGTCGTCCGACGACACCATCGAAATCGCGACCTGCTTGAGATCGCCTTCGGTGTCGCGAAAGGTCTTGGCCATCTGCTCGACCAGAACCGGCGGCGGCTCGTCGGCGACGAAATGGCGCGCGAGCTTGGTTGCGACGTGGGTCGCCGTCGCCGGATGGGCGGCAAGGTCGCGCAGCACGGCGCGGCCCTGCTCGGCGTCTTCCTGCTCGTAGCGCTTGCCGAGCACGGTCTGCCCGCCGGGCTCGTGCAGCCGCGGATTGAAGGTGAACTCGCCGCCATGCTGGGGGTCGGCGCCCGGCGGCACCAGCGTCCATCCGGTCAGCACGTTGGCGAAGCTGATCACGTCGTCCTGGGTGTAGCCGGTGCGTACGCCGAGCGTATGCAGCTCCATGATCTCGCGCGCAAAGTTCTCATTGAGGCCACTGCTGCGGTTGATGCCGGCGATCGAGTTCGCGCCCATCGAGCCCAGATTGTCGAGATAGAACAGCATCGCCGGATGGCCTTCGACGGCCTGCAAGAGATCGACGAAGCGGCCGAGCGCGTTGGCGCGCACGGCTTCGCGCTCATAGGCACCGGACATGCTCTGGATCCGATTGGCCGAGACGCAGAAATGGTTGGACCAGAACCACACCAGCCGCTCGGCGAAGCCGATGTCGGCGGCGAGCGCGGCCTCCGTGCGCAGCTTGGCTTCCTGCAAGTAGATCGGACGGCCGGGATCGGGAACGGCGTCGGCCGCCTGCTTGGCCGCCATCTCGGCAGCATCCTTCTCCTGGCCCTGTGCAGGCGCTTGCCCCTCGGTCTGCGCTTGAGCCTGACCCTGGTCACCCGGAGCAGTTGGTACCGCAGCCACCTGCTGCTTCTTGGCCTGTTGCTGCGCCTGCTTGGCGCGCGCGGCTCGCCGTGCATTGGCATCGGCCACGGTGCGATAGGCCTTCGCACTGGTCGGAAGACTGGCGCCGGCGCTCAATGCGAGCGGCCGATCGAGTTCTGCGATCAACGCGCCGCGCGGGTCGGTCCCGACGGCCGCAAGTGATCCCGGTCGCGGCCCCATCCCGAAGCGATGAAGCGCCAGCACGGCCTCGGCCTTTGCGGAATTGCTCATGGCGAACGCCCAACTCTTTCGAGCCTGCCGACCGGTGTCGCGCTAGGCTACCAACCGTAATGCTACAAATCGTAGCATTACGGAAATGCACTCGCAAGCGGAGATTGAAACGCTAGGGCCTAGAAATCGTGAGCCGCGACAGACGGGCGCCCGCGGCAGTCCTAGAAATTGGGCCCAAGCGCGCTCTTCGCCGCATGCTGCTCCCAAGGCCCGGGATTCAGGATGAGCCCCGAGACTTTGCCTGCCGCGTCCCTGACGAAAGCGATCCGGGTATGATCTTCGTCGTCGACGGTGAATCCGTTGCTTGATGTCGCCACGATCGGCGTCGCGTTGCCCTTCTCGAATTCGAGGATCGGCCAAGCCCCCGTCGCCTCCGCGATGAGCTTGCCTTGCTCGACGCGAAGTTGAAGCAGGACCGAATTGGCACGGCGGGTGGCTCTTACGACGCTGAGATCGCCTGCGCTGCGTTGCCCCTTGTGGACGATTTTCATCTTGATCGTCGAGTTGGCTGGCCCTCGCAGCTTGGCCAGGACATCGGCGAGCGCGAGGCCTTTCAGCGGCGCGCCGTCAATTTCAGTGATGAGGTCGCCCGCCATCACACCGGCCTTGGCTGCGGGGCTACTGCCGAGGTTCGGCTTGTTGATCCTCAGCCCCTCCTGCCCCATGGCGACGAAACTCCCGATTCCAAGCCATCCGGTCTTGCCATCGGCCAGGCCCTGCCTGTCACGCGAGCTCACCGTGGCGCCGAAGTCATAGGTCCCGGCATAGTCGGCGAGCGCTTCCGGGCTCGGGGGCACCGGCGCAGCCGGCGGGACGGCGGTCGACTCGGGAATCGTCAATGCGCCATAGACGAGGTGATTGATCCCCGAATACAGCACCGCCTGGCGCCCTTTGCTGCCGGGCGTCGCCTGGACCATCTGTACGCCGATCAATTGCTCCGCCGGATCGATCCAGAAATACGTGCTCCAATGTCCAGCCCAGGAAAAGCTTCCGACCGCTCCCGGGATCCAGCTTTGGACCGGATCGGTGCGGATGGCGAAGCCAAGCCCGAAGGTTGTTCCGGCGCGGGCGCCAACCTCGTCACCTCCGAAGATGCTGACACCCGATGGCAGTGCGTTCGTCGTCATCTGCTTCACCGCATGCGGGCTGAGCACGCGCACGCCATCGAGCTCGCCGCCATTGAGCAGCATCTGGCAAAAGCGGAGATAGTCGGGCGCGGTCGATACGAGTCCGCCGTCGCCGGAAAACAACTTTGGCGGCGTCGTGACATCCCAGATCGGCGGCCGTTCCGGCATGGGAGAATCGACCAGCCGATCGAGCTTCTCCTTCGGCACAAAGAAGCCGGTGTCGACCATATGCAGCGGCCCAAAGATGCGGCTCTCCAGGAACTGATCGAAGGGCTGACCGGACGCCACTTCAACGACCCGGCTCAGCACTTCGACGCTCCAGCCATACTCGTGGACCTCGCCAGGCTCGTGCGCGAGCGGCAGGCGGGCGAGGCTCGACACGAAATCCGCCAACGTCGTGTCGCGTCTCCGCACGGCCCTCAAGCCATAGAGCCCATGGATCATCCGAATCCCGAAGTCGGCCCTTGCGTCGGCAAGGCCCCGTTCCGGGTAGGCAAAATCGAGCTCCGAATAGATCAGGCCGGACGTATGGCGCAACAGATCGCGAACCGTCATCGGTCGTTTTGCTGGTTTTGGCAGACCGATCCCATAGTCCATTTCGCCTGTGGCCGGGTCCGTCTTCTGGAAAGCGACCCGCATGTTCGCAAGCTCCGGCAGGTATTGCGAGACGGGCGCGTCGAGGTCGAGCTTGCCCTCGTCCACCAGAATCATGGCGGCGACGCTGGTCACCGGCTTGGACATCGAGGCGATCCAGAAGATGGAATTCGTCTTCATCGGGACGGTCTTGGCGCGGTCCTGAAATCCGATGGCCTGCAAATAGGCGAGCTTGCCGCCCTTCGCGATGGCGACGACCGCGCCAGGCAAAAGGCCGTCCGACGGCGAGAAAGAATCGAAGCGCGCCTGATACCACGGCGCGATCCGCGCCAGACGCGCGGCCGAGAACCCCAGGCTTTTTGCATCGCCTGGTGTCGCGAGGTCATCGGCAAACGCCGTCCCCGACAGGCAAAGCACAACGGGAATCGCCCGCATCGATGCGACGAGTCTCACTCCGCAATCTCCGCAGAAGCACAACAAATCTGAGTAGGCACTCCTGCGGCAGACGTGAACCGCTAGAAATTGGGTCCGAGCGCGATCTTCGTGATCGTGCCGTTCCTGACGCCGATGCGCCATTCCGCCGAGCCGTTGGCGAACTGGGCGACATAGATGTCGCTGTCGAGCGCGGTGACGCCACGGAACGAAACCGCGCGCAATGCGCCGAGCCGCGCCAGGATCGCCTGGTCAAACGGAAGCTGCTGACGCGTGATGTCGGCCACCTCCGACGTCATGCGCTCGTAGTCCGGCTGGCCCTTGCCGACGCCTTCGATATAGCGGCGCAGCATCTCCTCGCCATTGGCGATCGGAACGGCGCGCCGCGCCGCGCGCCCCGGCCGCGCGCCGATGTTCGACGCTTCGACATTGTGGAAGCGTGTCTGCCGCCCCGGCACCAGGACCTCGAGGCACCGCCCGGACTTGTCGGCAATCACCCAGGGATTGTTCACCGTGGTCGTGGACGCCCAGGACACGTTGGGTCTGACGATGCTCTGCATCCTGCGATTGCCATCGGCGTCGAGATTGAAGACCTGGATGTCGTCGCCGATCTCGTTATAGATCATGATCCTGATCGGCGAAGTGCCGGCGCGGCCGCGCACGCGCGCTTCCTCCGAGCAAGGCACGATACCGCCGAGCTCGTCGTTGCCGTCGGGCCGGAAGATCACGTCGCCGGCCTTGCCGTCGGGCTCTATCATCAGGCGGAATTCGGCCGTGCCGTTCTCGAACTTCGCGCCATAGATGTCATAGCCACCGGGGCCGACGCCGCGGAAGAAGATCGACTCGACCGCGCCGAGCGCCACGAACGTCGCCTGCGATTCACTGAGCTGCCGGTGAACCTTGGCCGCCAGCGGCGCGCTCATCCGATCGTAGTTCGGCGTGCCGCGACGCAGATCCTCGATCCCGCGCAGAATCATCTCCTTGCCGCCGGCAACCGGGACCTGCTCCCTGAACCTGTCAGGAACCTCCGCAAGGCGGCGCGCGAAATCCGCCTCGATCGCCTGAGCCACCGATGCATCGATCCGCGGCGCCAGGCGAGCGCCAAAGACCGAATTCTGCACCAGAACCCGCGAGACCTTTGATTGCTCGTCACGCAGGAAGATCAGGAGATTCTCGCCACGGATCGAGAAGACGTCGGCACCTTCGGCGAGGAGCGTGGCCCGGCCCTGCACGGTTTCCTGTACCTGGAGACGATCGCCCTCACGCCGCACCATCAGCACGCGGTTCGGCGCAATCCTGTACCAGCCGACATACTGGTCGAGCGATGCCGGATCGGCGGCCGCCGTCGGCATCTCGGCGACGCGAACCGCACGAATATCGCGGCCGTTCATGCGCAGCGTCAGCTCGGAGGAGCGGCGCTCCGCATCGAGCGGGAACGTGATCTCGCCGGACGAGGCTGCGTAGGCTGCGCTGCCGTCACTGCCAACGGTCAGGCGCAGCCTGCGCTGTCCGGTGAGCTGGCCGTAGAGGTCGTCGCCTTCGCGGAAGATGGCGAACACCGAGGCAGGACCCATGGCGTAGAAATTGACGAAGGGGCGGTAATGCTGGGCCGGCACCTCGCCGGTATCCGCAGCGACGGGTGCGGGGTCCGGGGTGCGATAGGCGATCATGCCGGCGGACACGATCACAGCCGGAATGATCGCGGCCGCGATCCACAGCCGCTTGCGCCAGCCGACTGCGACGGGCATGGCGGCCGCCGCGATGATGCGCTCGACGCGGGCGCGCACGGTCGATACCCGCGCCATCGCGAGCTCCACCGGCCGCGGATTTGCGCTGGTTGCGACATCGAGCAGGATTTCGGCATAGGACCAGCGGTCGTCGATGACTTCGATCGCCTCGGCGTCGCTGATGATCTCGGCGAGCTCGGCGAGACGCGCGAGCTGCCACCACGAGAACGGACTGAACCAGAACACTGCACGGTTGAGCGAGGCGAGCAGCAGCACATAGAAATCGCGATTGGCGACGTGCGCGCCCTCATGTGCGAGCACCGCGAGGCGCTTCTTCGCATCCCAGCCGGAAAACTGCGGCGGCACCAGAATGGTCGAGCCGAACGTGACGGGACCACCGACCTCGCGGCTGACGCGCACGTCGACGTCGATCAGCTGCGGGCCGCTCATCGGCCTTGCCGCGCGTGCCAGACGCCAGGTCAGGCAGAGACCGATGGCCAGCCGCAGCAGCAACGCGCCGGCGACGCCGGCATAGACGATGGTGGCGACCAGCCACCAATTGATCGATACAGCAGCTTTTGCCGGCACCACGACAGCAGCGCCCGGCGGAATCGGCAGCGCCGGTTGCGGGGCCTCCAGCATCGAGATGTCGGCCGGCAGGAAATCATCCGGCACGGATACCGGCAGAGGCATCCGCGTGATCGTCAGCGTCGGCCAATGCATGACGAAGGGCATCGCCAGCGATGCCAGCAGCACGACGACCCACGCCGTCATTTGGACGTGCGGATTGCGCACGCAAAACAGGTTGAGACCGAACCAGACGACGCCTCCCAGCACGAAGGAGCGTAGCGCCGCCTCAGCCAGAGTTGCGATCATTCTTTCTTCACTCCCCTCGCCTTCTTCGCCTTGGCCACCTGGTCGGCCAGTGTACGCAGCTGCTGTTGATCGAGCATCGCATTGTCCACCATGCCGACGAGGACTTCCTCCATCGAGCCGTTGCAGAACCAGTCGACGATACGCTGCACCGCCTTGGCCGCGACCCGCGCGCGCTCTTCCGCAGCGTGGTAGACATAGGTGCGTCCGTCCACGGTGTGCCGAGCATAGCCCTTTTCTTCCAGCCGGCGCAGCACCGTGCGGACGGTGGATTCCTTCAGACGCCGCGACAGCCGCTCGCGCACGACCTCGGCCGTAACGGGACCATGGGCCCAAACCAATTGCATGACCTCGTGCTCGAGGTCGCCCAGTTCGGGCAAACGATCGTCCATGGCATCTGACCTTGCGGATTGAGTTTCCTTGTAACGCTACAGATCGTCGCATATGCGGCCGCGCCGCGCAACGGCGATTCCACCTCGCCGTGCCGTCATGCCCGGGCTTGTCCCGGGCATCCACGTTCTTCGGATCACGCGGCAAGGGGCGTGGACGGCCGGGACAGGCCCGGCCATGACGATGTGGAAGCGTCAGCGCATTAACCGCGCCGTTTTGGATGCAGCACGCTCAGTACTTCGGCTCGTACATCTCGGACTGGACCAGGCCCTTCACGTCGTTGGGAGCGGGGCCGTCGGCGAGACCGCGCTGGTAGGCGACGTCTGCCACCGCAACGGCGATGCGGGCCGAAACCTCGCGAATGCGAGGAAGTGCCGGATAGAGGCTGCCCTGCGCGAGGTCCTCCTTGCCGACGCAATCGGCGAGCGTATGCGCGGCCGCCATGAACATCTCGTCCGTCACCAGGCGCGAGCGGCTGGCGATGACCCCGAGGCCGACGCCGGGGAAGACGTAGGAATTGTTGCCCTGGCGCGGCACGAAAGTGCGGCCGTTCAGCTTCACCGGATCGTACGGGCTGCCGCAGGCGAACAGCGCGCGGCCTTCGGTGTAGCGATAGGCGTCCTCCGCCGAGCATTCGGCCTTCGAGGTCGGATTGGAGAGCGCGAACACGATCGGCTGCTCGTTGAGCTCGGCCATCGCCTTGAGCACCTCGGGCGTGAAGGCGCCGCCGACCGCGGCGACACCGATGATCGCCGTCGGCTTCAGCGTCTTGATCGCGGTGAGGAAATCGGCGATCGGCGCCTGGCCGGCATGGGCATAGCGCAGCTTGTGGCCAGAGAGGCCGTCACGGCCGCCGACGACGAGGCCGCGGGAATCCACCAGCCAGTTGCGCCGGAGAGCTTCCGCCTCGGAAATCCCCTCCGCCATCATGGCGGAGACGACGAGATCGGCGATGCCGGTTGCCGCCTCGCCCGCGCCAAGGAACAGGATGCGCTGATCCCCGAGCTTGCCGCCGTTGACGCGCAGCGCGGAGAACAGGCCAGCGAGCGCCACCGCCGCGGTGCCCTGGATGTCGTCGTTGAAGACGCAGGCTTCGTCCCGGTATTTGTGGAGCAGCTTGAACGCCGAGTGATTGGCGAAATCCTCGAACTGGATCAGGACGCCCGGAAAGGTCTTTCGCGCAGCGACCATGAATTCGTCGACAAAGCTGTCATAGGCCTCGCCGGTGAGCCGCCGCTCGCGCAGGCCGAGATAATAGGGATCATTCAGGAGCTCTTCGTTGTTGGTGCCGACGTCGAGCACAATAGGCAGGCAATTCTCGGGATGCACGCCTGCGCAGGCCGAATAGAGCGAGAGCTTGCCGACCGGAATACCCATGCCGTTGGCGCCGAGGTCGCCGAGGCCCAGGATGCGCTCGCCATCGGTCACGACGATCAGCTTGGCCGGATAAGGCCAGTTCTTCAAGATCTCGGCGATCTGGCCGCGATCGTGCGATGAAATGAACATGCCCCGCGGCCGCTGGAAGATCAGGCCGTACTTCTGGCAGGCGAGCCCGACCGTCGGCGTGTAGATGATCGGCTGGATCTCGTCGATATTGTCGACGACGACGCGGAAGAACAGCGCCTCGTTGCGGTCGTGCAGCGCGTTCAGCGCAACATATTTCTCCAGGTCCGTCGGCAGCGTGCGCAAATTGGTCAGCACGCGCTCGGCCTGCGTCTCCATCGTCAGCACGCAGGGCGGCAGCAGGCCGCGCAGGCCAAGCGAATCGCGCTCCGCTTCCGTGAAGGCTGTGCCCTTGTTGAGCAAGGGATCGCGCAACAGCGTCATGCCGTGAGCGGTGTCGGATGGTGTCGAATGGGCGCTGACCCGAGCAGGTCTATTCACGAATTCCCCCAGGGAGTTTCTTATTGAACTGCAAGCATTGTCGGCCAGTGCTCACCTGAGATCAAGGACGTAGAGACTCAAGGCTGGATTGTGATCTCGCACCGCAGCGAGATTTCGCGAAAAGCCGGCATTTGCGCGCGAGAAGAGGTTAACGTGGCAGGACTACTCGGGCTTGATGTCGGCGGCCTTCACGATCGGCCACCATTTCTCGGTCTCCGCCTTCTGGAATGCGCCGAGCGCCGAAGGCGATTGCTGGTCGGCCGGCGGAATCTCCTGCCCCAATTCGCCGAAACGCTGCTTGACAGAGGGATCGGCAAGCACGGCGACGATGGCCGCGTGGAGCTTTGTGACGATCTCCTTCGGCGTGTTCTTCGGTGCCCAGATGCCGTGCCAGTAGGAGATGTAGAGACCGGGCAGGCCCGCCTCGTCGACGGTCGGAATGTCGGGCGCGGACGCGAGCCGCGTCGGCGAGGTCACCGCAAACGCCTTGATCGCGCCGTTCTTGTATTGCGGCAGCGAGTTCGAGGCCTGGTCGAACATGATGTCGATCTGGCCCGCGACGAGATCGATCATGGCGGGTCCGGCGCCGCGATAAGGCACGAACTGGAAATCGGTGCCGGTCTTCTCCTTGAAGAAGACGCCTGCGACGTGCGCGCCCGTGCCTGCACCAGCTGTGCCAGCAGTCGCCTTACCGGGGCTGGCCTTCAGCCACGCAATCATCTCTTTCAGATTGTTGGCCTCGAGCGACTTCCGGCCGACGATCAGCTGCGTTCCCATCGCGATTGTCGCGACCGGCTCGAAATCGGCGATCACATCATAGGGCAGCTTGAAGATCGCGCCGTTCAGCACATGCGTGCCCCAATGGCCGATCGTGATCGTCGTGCCGTCGGGCGTCGCGCGCGCGACGCGGGCGCCCGCAATGCTGCCGGAGGCACCGGCAACATTCTCGACGACGACGGTCGTGTGCAGCTGAGCGGCGATCCGCTCGGACAGGATCCGCGCCAGCGTGTCGGTCGGGCCGCCCGCCGCGAACGGCACCACGAGGGTGATGGGGCGCGACGGGAACGGCTGGGCGCCGGCCGGCACGGCCCACGCCGCGGATCCGATCAATGCGCAAATGACGATCACATGACCGCGTAGTCCGGCCCACAGCCCCTGCATTTCATCCACCCTTTTTCATCGCCCGCATGTTGTCAGCGGGCTGGGGCCGGAGTGAACGCTGCCGGGCGGGCAGAGGCAAGCCGGAAATTATGCCGAGCGCTAACCAGCCGCCCGCCGCGGGGCCAGATTGGCGGCGCCATCAGCCGGCGGCGCGATCTGCATCAGGATGGTCTGGACCGGGGATGCGACCTCGATGCCGTTCTGCTGGAAGCGCAGCTTCATGCGGCGGTTGAATTCGCGCTGGACCGGCCAGCGCCCCGCCTCCGTGCACCGGATCTGGCCGACGATCGACACCATGGCACCATCGACCTTGTCGATGCCCCACAGCTCGAGGTCGCCGCGAATTGCCGCGCGAAACTCCGGCTCGCGGCGCATCTCCTCGACGATGTCCTTGAGGATCTGGCCGGCGCGGTCGGTGTCTTCCTTGTAGGCGACATTGACGCTGACGGACGCATTGCCGGCGCCGCGGCTGGCATTGGTGATGGTCGTGACCGCGCTGAACGGCACGATGTGCACCGCGCCGTCGCCTGCGCGCAGACGAATGGTGCGGATCGAGACGTTCTCGACCACGCCGGAGAGGCCGGAGACGCTGACATTATCTCCGACCTGGACCGTGTTCTCCAGCAGCAGGAACAGGCCGGTGATGAGATCCTGCACCAGCTTCTGCGAGCCGAAGCCGATGGCGATGCCGACGATGCCGGCGCCGGCCAACAGCGGCGCGACGTTGACGCCGATCTCGCTCAGCGCGGTGAGGCCGACGACGGTGGCGATCAGGCAGAGCAGCGCCGTTCGCAGCATCGGCTGGAAGGTGCGCAGGCGCGCCGCGCGGGCGTAGTGCCCGTCGCGTGACAACGTATTGATCTGGCGATCCAGCAGCGCGTTGCTGGCCTCCCAGATGGCGGCAGCAATGAGCACAGCGATGCCGATGGTCGCCACCGCCGAAATCAGCCGGCTGCCGATCTGGCCTCCATAGAACCAGACGATGGCGTCGACGCCCCAGACTTCGAGCACGGCCACGAAGCCGATGAACGCGATCACGCTGGACACGACCTTGCGCAGCAGCGGCAGATAGCGGTTGGCGCGGATCTCGAGGCCCGGAAAGCGCTGGAGAATCTCCGGCTTGATGCGGAAGCCGCGGTCGATCAGGCTCAGCGTCACCATGATGGCGACGCGCGTGATCAGCGCCACCACGACGGTTCCGACGAAATATTGCAGCAGCAGCGAATAGCCATTGCGGATGTTGAGCGCCCACACCGCCCACAGCGCGAGGTCGAGCGCGATGGCGAGATAGTGCCAGCCGCCGGCAATGCGGTTGCGCAGTCGCGCCGCGATCCCCTGACGCTCCGCCGGCGCGCGGATGGCCTCGGCGACCTGGCGGCGGCATTGCAGGATGATGACGACGACGAAGAGATGTACGACCAGCAACACCATGCGCAGCAGCGCCGCATAGCCGGCACGATGCAGGCCGAGCAGCAGCGCCACATTGGCGAACGCGATGCCGGAGACGCCGACGGCCACGATGCGCCGCGCCCAGATCTCGATATAGGCCGCGGTTTCTGCCCGAACCGGAACGACGCCAAACGGCCCCGCCAGCGCGCGGACGACGCAGATGAGCCCGCGCGAGAACGCATAGGCATTGACGACGGCGAGGATCACGAGGCGGACGGTTGCGGGATCGCCGATCTCCGTGCCGAGCAGTGCGGTTGCGACGCCGATGAAAACGAACACAGGGAGCAGCTCGAGCAGGAGACGCCCGAGCACGAAGGGCAGCCGCAGCAGCAATTGCCAGACACGTGCGAGACTGTGGCGGCGCTTGTGCAGCTCGGGCGCGGGCGTGACATCGGCGACCGATGACGGTGGATCTGCGATGGGCAGCACCTGCGCCGGCAGGCGCGCGGTTTGCGGGACGCGTCCTTCCAGGAAGGCAACCGGCCGCCGGATCGCGCGGAAGATCACCCATTCCGCCGCAATGGCGCAGCCGAGCACCAGCGCGAGCTTCCACGCGATCTCGATCAGGAGGTTGTAGGCGGCGGGATCGTTGGCGGTCCGTACGATCCAGTAATAGAAGGCGGGGAAATGCGTCAGCGTCCGCGCCACGTCGGCGATCTCGCGCGAGATCTCGCCGATCTCTTCCGACACCGTGAGCAGGAGCTGTGCGCCAAGGCCGTCGGCCGAGAGCGGGATCGGCGATTTCTGCTCGGGCGCGGCGGGCACGGGCTGCTGCTGACCGGGCGCATTCGCGATCACGCGCAGCGTATCGATCATCTGCGCACGCTTTTTGTCGTCCTGGAGCGTCTCCAGCGCACGCTTGGCTTCCTCCTGCGAAAGCGCGGCAGCCCTGTTGGCGACCGGCGGCTCGGCGCGGACCGTGGAAAGAGACGAGATCGCAAGGAAGAGAGCGGCGAGGAACGCCGGGGCAAGCTTGTGCGACACGAGGATTCCCTGGAAAAGTGCATGCGCCGGCGGAGTCGGGACTGTCGCCGCCGAAGCACTGCATCATGTCGGATCGACGCTATTCGCCCCGGCGCTGTGTCGGAAGTTGGCCAACGAGGCGACATTCTCTTGGCATTTGCCGCAATGCAGGAACGGGAACCGTCGGCTCCGCGCGGCCGGACATCGGCCGAGTGCGATGCGCACAATAAAATCCTCCCGTCATCCCGGGAGTCGGCCCGGAATGACGGCGAGGAGGAGGAGAAAGCAGGATGTCAAAGCGCCTGTCACGGCGGCCGCATCACGGCCATCCGACACGATCGGTGTGATGCAAAATACAGCGCCGGGAAGGTAGGGGCTTTGCCTCACTGATGCAGCCCGCTAAACCTTGACCCGGCGTGCCGTTCGCGGTTTCTGCCGCTATGCGATAGTCCGAACGAGCTCCATCGCACTTAACGCGGCTGGATCTGCGGAGGTGGAGTCATAGACCTCCCCTTGCTCTGAGGTGGACGACGCGTCGCTTGTTTGCGACCAACAACATGCTCCTCCCGTGACATAAAACTGTCAAGCAGGATCAATGGTGCCGGTATCACATTTGAGGACGTGTTCCCTCCACCTCGACAGATTGATGGCAGTGGATCAGGGAATAAATTCCCTCCCGCCGCGTTTGTGTCAGAGAGTCCATCCGCCTTCCGCATTCCATCCTTTTCCAGAAAGCCAGACATGAAAGCATTACTTTGCATCGCCGCTGTGGCGGCTCTCCTGACTGGATCAGCCTTCGCGCAGATCCCGCCGCAGACCTCGACCAAGAAGGTCGACGGCACCGAGAACGTCTACGTCTTCCGCTATGGTGGTCATCAGTCGATGTTCATCGTGACGCCGCAGGGCGTGATCGCGACCGACCCGATCTCGTATCTGCGTCCGGCAAAGCCCTATATCGACGCCATCAAGGCCGTCACCGACAAGCCGATCAAATACGTCATCTACAGCCACCACCATTACGACCACATCGCCGGCGGCCAGCCCTTCAAGGATCTCGGTGCCACCTTCATTGCGCACCGGCGGACCAAGGAGCGCCTGCTCGAGCTGAAGAAGCAGAATTCGCTGCTCGCCGACGTCGTGATGCCGGACCAGGTGATCGACGGCAAGAAGAGCATCACGCTCGGCGGCACCACGCTGGAGCTGAACTATGTCGGCCGCAACCATTCCGACAATTCGCTGGTGATGCGGCTGCCGAAGGAGAAGATCGTCTTCGTCGTCGACTTCGCGCCGATCGAGTCCGTGCAGTTCCGCAACATTCCCGACAATGCGTCGCCGTTGGAGTATATCGCCTCGCTGAAGAAGCTGGCGTCGCTCGATTGGGAGCGGATGATCCCCGGCCATCCCTATGCCGGCGGCCGCTTCGGCACCAAGAAGGACGTCGAGGACGACATCGCCTACATGGAGGACCTTTCTGCGGAGGTGAAGAAGGCCGCCGATGCCGGCAAATGCTTCGACACCGCGATGAAGGAAGTGAAGCTGCCGAAATACGAGAAATGGGCGAATTACGAGACCGTCCTTCCCGCCAATATCGAACGCTTCTGCTACTGGTGGGGCCGCGGGTATTGAGGGGCGGCTTGCTCAGACGCGACGAGCTTCGCTCGCGCTGAGATCGTAGGGTGAGCAAAGGCGCTCTTGCGCCGTGCTCACCACCTCTCGCCGGATGAAGATTGGTGGGCACGCTTTGCTTTGCCCACCCTACGGGGTCGCCGCTAGCGAACGCGCCGCCCTGTCCTCGCCGACGGCGCCTGCGCGAAATACGGATTCGTGAGACATGTCGCCGGACGTCCCTGCGCGCTTGCCTGGCACTGGGCCAACGACGAGAAAATGCAATCCATCCGCTCGCCCTCCAACTCGCCGAAGACGTGCAGGCAGACCGACGCATCGCCCCCATAGGTCTGGGCGCGCGCGGAACCGGCGATCAAGAGCGCGGCGAACAGGGAAACGACGACAGCAGGCTTGTACACGACAACCTCGAAATCAGAGAAACATTTCAGTCAAATCAACCGTCGACGAGCTGCCGATCCAGTCAAAGTTTTGCGTCAGCCAGATTCGCGCGGCCTCGCGCCCCTCGTCACGCAGGCGGCACAAGAGGCTCCATTCGGGATGGAACTGCGTGGCCGTTCCGAGCTGCGACATCAATTGGTCGTTCCCGATCCAGTGCATGAACATGCGGCTGTGCGTGTTGCGATCGAGCTCGCCACTATCGATCAGCCGGGTCGCGAAGGCAATCGCGCGCATCTCACGCATCAGTGACGAATTGAAGCTGATCTCGTTGATGCGATGGAGGACGTCGGCGGCGCTCGCCGGCAGTTCGTCACGCCGGATCGCGGTCACCTGCACGATGATAACGTCTTGGCTACCTTTTCGATAGATCAGCGGAAAGATCGCGGGATTTCCGAGATAACCGCCATCCCAATAATGCTCGCCGTCGATCTCGACCGCCTGGAAATATGGCGGCAGACAGGCCGAGGCGAGCACGGTCTCCGCGCTGAGCAGCGGCGTCTGGAACACCTTGATCTTGCCGGTACGGACATTCGTGGCGTTGAGAAAGAGCTGCGGTGCGTCCGGCGATGAATTGAGCCGGTCGAAATCGACCACGCGTTGCAGCAACGACCGCAGCGGATTGAAGTGGAGAGGGTTGAGCAGGTTCGGCGGCACCGTGTGCGTCAGCGTGTGGATGAAAGCATGGACAGGGTGATATTCCGGCGGCAGCTTGAGGGCCTGGATCAACTGGTTGAGTGGCGAGAACAGGTCATAGACCTGATCCATCCGCGAGACCTCGTACCAGAACGCATGCAGGTTCTGCCGCGCCGCCTCGGCTCCGCCGATGGCCATGCCTGAGGCCAGCACCACCGCATTCATCGCGCCCGCGCTTGTAGCGCTGATCGCCTCGATGGCGAGCCTGCCGTCCTCGAGCACGTGGTCCAGCACGCCCCAGACGAAGGCGCCGTGCGCGCCGCCGCCCTGGAGCGCGAAGTTGACGTTCTTCTGGTTGCTGGTCTCACCGGCGGTCACTTTGCGGGCTTCCTGCCTCCCTTCCCCTCGCTCTCCAGCGCTTTGCGCACTTCGGCGAACTCACGCAGTGAGCCCTTGTCGGCACGGGGAAAACGCAGATCCAGTTTTTCGAGCGCCGCGACGATCGCCGAACCGATCACGACGCGCGCGAACCATTTGTGGTCGGCCGGCACGACATACCAGGGCGCATGCGACGTTGCCGTATGCCGGACGATGTCCTGATAGACCGCCTGGTAGCGCGGCCACAGCGCGCGCTCCTTGATGTCGTCCATCGAGAACTTCCACTGCTTGGCCGGCTCCTCGAGCCGCTCAAGGAAGCGCTCGCGCTGCTCCTCCTTGGATAGATTGAGGAAGAATTTCAGAACCACCGTGCCGTTGCGGCTGAGATGGCGCTCGAAGGCGGAGATGTCCTCGAACCGCTCCTTCCAGATGTTCTTGGTGACGAGCCTTTGCGGCAGCTTCTGTTTGGCAAGAATCTCCGGGTGCACCCGCGTGACCAGGCACTCCTCGTAATGCGAACGGTTGAAGATGCCGATATGGCCGCGCTCGGGCAGCGCGATCGCGTGGCGCCAGAGGAAATCGTGATCGAGCTCCTTGGTGCTCGGCGCCTTGAAAGCATGGACTTCGCAGCCCTGCGGATTGATGCCCTCGAAGATCGCCTTGATCGCACTATCCTTGCCGCCGGCGTCCATGGCCTGGAACACGATCAGCACCGACCAGCGGTCCTGGGCGTAGAGCTTCTCCTGAAACTCGATCATCCGCTTCTTGTTAGCGTCGAGAATCTCCTGCGCCTTCTCCTTGTCGAGATCGCCCTTCTCGTTGGTCTTGTAATCCTTGAGATGAAACTTGCCCGATCCGTCGTAACGGAACGGCGTGATGTAGCGGTCAAGTTCCTGGGCGAGCGATTTGGACGGCTTCTTGCTCATGAGCGCGGGGCACCTTGCGTTGCGGCTTCAATCGGTCGAGCAGGCTACCAAGGATGCCCTTGGGAAGGAATATGATGAAAAGGACCAGCAGCACGCCATAGACGAGGTTGTCCCAGCCGACCGCCTTGGTGCCGAAGCCGATCCGGAGGGTTTCCGCCAACAGAATGGTGATGACAGCGCCAAAGGTCGGGCCGAGCGAGACGAACAGGCCGCCGACGATGGCCGCGAACACCATCTGGAGCGACACCGCGATGCCGCTGACGGTGTCAGGGGTGATGAACATCTGGTACTGGCAGTAGATTGCGCCGGCGAGCGCCGTCATCACGGCACTGAGCAGCGTGATCTTCAGCTTCTCGGCGGTGACGTCTACTCCTGCCGCGGCCGCGGCATCCTCATCCTCCGAGATCGCCTCGAGTGCGTAGCGGGCCATGCTGCGGTCGACCCAGTGCCAGACCACGATGCCGAAAAGCCAGACCCCGAGCGCGATCAGATACCAGGTCGTCTTGTCGTCGAATTGCAGCGCCAGCAGCTTGTTGCCGGTGGCGCGATTCGGCGTATAGCCGAGCGAGCCGCCGGTATAGTCACGCGTCGCCGTGATGACCTGGAGCACGATGCCCGACAGCGCCAGCGTCACCAGCACGAAATAATGTCCGGTGATGCGGAAGCGGAAGCAGGGATAGCCGACGATCAGCGCCAGCGCACCGGCCGCAACCATGCTGATGGGAATGCCGATCCAGGGCGACCAGCCCAGATGATTCCACAGCAGCGCGGTGACATAGGCGCCGATCCCCATGAAGCCGCCATGGCCGAGCGAGACGAGGCCGAACCGTCCCATCATCGACCAGGACGTGTAGGCGAACGACCAGATCAGGATCAGCACGAGGATGTGCAGATGATAGGGGTCGCGATAGAGGAAGGGCAGCGCGACCAGCGCCGCCAGCCCGACCGCCCATGCCGCAAGCCGCCCCTGCCCCATCATCGGCGCCTCGCAAGCAGGCCCGCGGGCCGAATGAACATCATGACGATGAAGAAGGCGAAGGCGAGCACGTAGCCCCATTCGAGATCGGAGAACAGGCCGCCGAGCGAGATGATCTCGGCGAACAGGAAAGCGGCGATGAAGCCCCCGATGAAATTGCCCAGGCCCCCGAGCACGCAGATCAGGAAGGTGATCGGCCCGAAGGACAGGCCGACGAAGGGGTGCACGTCATATTGCAGCACAAGAAGACAAGCGGCGAGCCCGGCCAACGCACCGCCCAGCGCCGACGTGACGAGGTAGATCCGCCTGGTGTCGACGCCCATCAGGGCCATGATCTGCCGGTCCTGCGAGATGGCGCGGATCGCGGTGCCGGTGAAGGTCCGCGTCATGAACAGATAGACCGCGACCATGCCGACCAGCGCCGCCAGGAAGGACAGAAGTCGCGCGTAGCTGAAATTCATGTCGCCGAAGGCGAGCACCGGCAAGCGGATGCCGAGATTGCGGAAGTCGATGCCGAAGGCAACGGTGGCAAAGCTCTGGAGCACGAACAGCACCCCGCCGGTCGCGAGCAGCTGGTTGATCGGCGGCGCGGTCAGCAGCGGCGCGATCACGAGATAGTGCAGCGCCGCGCCGAGCACCGCGACCAGCAGGATGGTGAGCGGCGCGGCGACGAAATAGCTGATGCCGTAATATTGCACCATGAAATACATGGCGTACATGCCGATCATCACCAGCTCTGCGTAGCAGATCCAGGTCACGTCGATGACGCCAAAGATCAAGTTGAGCCCGAGCGCGAGCAGTGCCAGCACGCCGCCGAGCAGGATGCCGTTGATCACGGCCTCTAGCAGATAGATATCGAAAATGCCCAGAAAAGCTTGCATGCCTGCATGAACCTCATACCCCGAGATACGCTTCCTTGACCGTGTCGCTCGCCAGCATCTCGGCCGAGGTGCCGGATGCCCGGATCGTGCCGGCCTCGATCAGATAGGCGCGATCAACCACCTTCAGCACCTGCTGCACGTTCTGCTCGACGATCAGCACCGTCAGGCCGCGAGCGCGGATCCGCTTCACCAGCTCGAACACCTGCTGCACCACGACCGGCGCCAGCCCCGCCGACGGCTCGTCGAGCAGCAAAAGTTTTGGATTCGACATCAGCGCGCGGCCGATCGCGCACATCTGCTGCTCGCCGCCGGACATGGTGCCGGCCATCTGGTGGCGGCGTTCCTTCAGGCGCGGAAACAGGTCGAACACGACATCCAGCCGCTCGGCATAGTGGCCACGCGCCTCCTTCATGAAGGCGCCCATCTTGAGATTGTCGTCGACCGTGAGCTGCGGAAACAGCCGCCGGTTCTCCGGCACATGCGCGATACCGAGGCTGACGATCTTGTGCGGCGGCGTCACGACGACATCAACGCCTTCCATCCTGATCGACCCGCGCGTAGGACGGATCAGGCCGGAGATGACGCGCATCAGGGTGGTCTTGCCGGCGCCGTTCGGACCGATGACGCCGACGGCCTCGCCCGCCTTCACGTCGAGATTGACGTCGAACAGCGCCTGGAACGTGCCGTAACCCGCGCTGACCGAACGAAGCTCCAGCATCGTCTAGCCTCCCGAGCGGCGGCGCGCTTCCGCCGCCGCGGCCTGCGTGGTCTCGGCATCGGTGCCGAGATAGACCTCGATGACGCGCGGGTCGCCGGCAACCGCGCTCGGCAACCCTTCCGAGATCTTCTCGCCGTGATCGAGCACCATCACGCGGTCGACGACGCGCATCAGCACGCCCATGATGTGCTCGACCCAGATGATGGTGATGCCGAGTTCGTCGCGGATGTTGCGCAGCATGTCGGCCGCCTGGTCCATCTCGGTCTCGTCGAGGCCGCCGAGGCTCTCGTCGGCAAGCAGCAGTTTTGGCGCGGTGGCGAGCGCCTTCGCAAGTTCGAGCTTCTTCAGGCCGGCTGCGCCCAGGCCATCGACGCTGGCATGGCGATCGGTCGGCAAGCCCACCATCGCAAGTGACCGCTCGGCCGCCTCCTCCGCCCTCGCACGACTGTGGCGGCCCTGGCCGTAGAAGCCGGCAAGCGCGACATTCTCGAAGATTGTCAGGCGTCGGAACGGCCGCGGGATCTGGAAGGTGCGGCCGATGCCGCTGTTGATGATCCGGTGCGGGGCGAGGCCCGCGATCTCGGCGCCGCCAAACACGATCGAGCCGGATGTCGGCGCCAGCGTCCCGGAGAGCATGTTGAAGATCGTGCTCTTGCCCGAGCCGTTGGGGCCGATCAGGCCGAGGATCTCGCCCTGATCGACCCGAAACGACACGTTATTGACGGCGGTGAAGCCACCAAACCGCTTCACCAGCCCGCTGACTTCCAGCACCGTCCTGCTCCGCCGCTACTGGTTGCTGTAGGTGGTGCCCTTCGGCAGCGGCAGCACAGCCTCGCGCTGCGCCTGACTCTTGGGCCACACCACAGAGGATTTGTCGTCGATGTACTGGATCACGACCGGGAACGAACGCTCGTTCTGCCCGGCCATCGGCGTGCCCTCGCCGTAGAACTTGACGCCAAAGCCGAGCATCGTGCCGCCTTCGGGGATGTCGGTGTCGAGCGCGGCCTTGCGCAGCGCGTCGGGATCGACGCCGCCATACTTCTTGATCGCGCGCGGCAGCACATCACTCATGAACACGTAAGTGTTGGATGCGCCGATGCCGACATGCGCCGAGCGGATGGCAACGCCGGGCCTGATCTTGTCGAACTCCTCGCCGACCATCTTGATGACGGGCGGGAGCTTCGGATCCATGGTCTTCTGGTTGGCGAGCCAGATCGAGATCGGGTCGGTGTTGAAGATGTAGGTGGCGTCAGCCCCCATCCCCTCTTTCAGCTTCTCGTAGACGCCGTAGCCGGCGCCATGTCCCATCAGCGCCCCGAACTTCAGCCCCTGCTCGCGGGCCTGGCGCAGCAACAGCGTGATGTCGGGGTTGTAGCCGGTGTGGAAAATGACATCGGGCTTGGCACGCTTCAGCTTGGTCACCAGCGCGGAGAGATCGGGCGCCGTCGCCGAATAGCCTTCCTTCATCACGACGTTGAAGCCCGCCTTCTTCGCGCCGGCCTCGTTGCCCCTGGAGACGTCGACGCCATAGGCGCCATCCTCGTGGATGATGACGACGCGCACGTCCTTCGGCTCCTTGTCGAACTTTGCCTTGGCATTCTGCGCGATGAAATCCATCGTCATCATGCCGAACTGGTCGCCGCTCGCCTGCGGGCGGAACACGTATTTGTAGCCCTTGTCGTTGAACACGGCCGACGAGATGCAGGTCGTCATCCACATGAACTTCTTGAGCTGCTCGACGCGGGCGGCCACCGGCACGCATTGCGCCGAGGAGAAGAAGCCGAGCACCATGTCGACCTTCTCCTGCTCGAGCAGGCGGACGGATTCGTTGATGGCGATGTCGGGCTTGCTCTGCGCGTCGGCATAGACCGCCTCGATCTTGTAGCCCTCGACGCCGGTCTTGGCGAAATGGTCGAGAATAATTTTTGCGCCGATATAGCCGAGCTCAGATCCACCGCCCGCGAGAGGCCCGGTCAGGTCGAAAACAACGCCGATCTTGATCTTCTTCTCTTGAGCCTGAGCCGAAGCCATCAAGCCCGTCGCTGATATCACGACCAAAAGCCCACGTACCAAGCGGGCAGCCATGCGCAGGCGCATCAAAACCTCCCTGGACGATTGTGCATTGCATTCTTGTTGCTTTTGCTTTTTGGCCCATCACATGGGCTGGGCGCAGCGATGTCAAGCCTCGCGCGTCAGCGCGACGCGAACTGCTGCTCGATAAAGGCCGTGACAAATCGCGGCATTGTCGGCGTGAGATCACTCATCCCGCGCACGAGATGAATGGCCGACAACTCCGGATCGGCTTCGCGGGCGAGATTGGCCTCGATCCGGGCCCGGGCCACGTCACCCGGCATGTCCAGGTTGATGATTTGAATCATTGCAATCGACGGACCGGTGACGACACAGTGCCAGTCCGGCTGTATCCGGTAGTCGGCCGCGGTCAAGCCGGTCTCTTCCCCGAGTTCGCGGATGACACTGCCGGGAATGTCGAGCGCGCCGTCACTGACGTCGTCCAGATCGGGCGTGCCGGAGGGGAAATAGATGCGGCCCGCATTGGCGGTGTGCTGCGCCATCTCGCCCATGATGAAAGCGCCGTCGGAGGCGCGCAGCGCGCCCATGCCAAAGCCGTTGAACACGGCCTTGTCGGGAAAGCCCCAGTCGCGCCAGGCGAGGAAGCTCGCGAAATCCGTCTCGAAATAGGTCGCGGCGAGATGGCCGTCCGTGAACACGGCATCGCGCCCGAGCAGGACGCGACCGTTCCACATCTTCGGCCGCTCGCGCTGCTTCTCGGCGAAATGCGCCGCGATCTCGGCGCGGCGCTGCTCGGCGAACGGCCAGGCGATCGGTCGCACGGCAAGATCAAGCGTCGTGACGCGATGAATGACCAATGACGTCATGACACCTGATTACAATGCCTTCGCGTCAGTTATTTGGCGTTCCCCGTGGTCTTCTTGGCCTGATCGACGTATTTGTTGGTAAAGGTCTTGCTGACGTCGATCTTGGCGGCGGCCACCTCGGGCGAGCCGACGCTGAACACCGCGAGCACGGCGTCCGCACCCTTCGGGTCCATCTTGCCGGTTTCGGAGAACATCGGGATCGTGTTCTTCAGCGCGGCGAGATAAAGCTCCTTGTTCTTGCCGACCATCTCGTCCGGCATCTTCGCCATGATCTCCTCCGGCGAATGCGAATGGATCCAGCCGATCGTGGCGAGCATTGCGTTGGTGAGCGCCTGCGTTTCCTTCTCGTGGCCGTTGATCCAGGCCACGGTCGAGTACAGCGCACCGCCCGGATATTCGCCGCCGAACGTCTCGAGCGTGTCCTTCTGGGTGCGGGTGTCGCTGAGGATACGCAGATCCTTGTGGCTGCCCTGGAGCACGGTGACGGAGGGATCGAGCATCACGGCTGCATCGAGCTGCCCCTGCTCCATCGCGGCCACGGCGGTGGCGCCGAGGCCGACGCCGATCACGGCGGTGCCGGCGGGATCGAGCCCGTTCTTTTTCAGGAGATATTTGAGGAAGAAGTCGGTGGAGGAACCGGGCGCGCTGACGCCGACCTTCTTGCCGGCGAGATCCTTGACCGACTTGATGTCATTGGTGCGCGAAGGCGCGACCACCAGCACGAGGCCGGGATAGCGGTCATAGACCACGAAGGCCTGAAGCTCCTGCTTCTTGGCGGCGAGATTGACGCAATGGTCGAAATAGCCGGAGACGACGTCGGCGCTGCCGCCGAGCACGGCCTTGAGCGCGTCCGAGCCGCCCTTGAGGTCCACGAGCTCGACATTGAGGCCCGCCTTCTCGTACTCGCCGAGCTGCTTGGCCAGCACCGTCGGCAGATAGCACAGGCAGGCGCCGCCGCCGACCGCGATGGTCACCTTGCTTTGCGCCGCGGCAAGACCCGTGGTGAGCGTCAGCGCGAGCAGCGCGCCGGCGAGCCTGGCAATCGTGTTCTTCATTGGTTTCCTCCGTTCGGCTGGCGGCACCATAGAGCAGCAGGATTGGCTTGAGAAGCACTGCCAAAGTGCGACTCGCCATCAGCCTTTCGGCGCAATAGCATGGGTCCACAACAACAATTCTTGATGGGGAGGATCATCCATGAATCGCCTTGCAATGGGCCTGTCGATCGCCGCCGCCTTTGCCGCCGGATGCGGCGCCAACCAGCTGCTCCGGCCGGCGCTGGCCGCCGAGAACGTCACCGCGCAGATCATCCACACCGGCGAGATGGAGGGCGACGCACTCGGCCCCGCCAACAATGTCGGCTACCGTTCCAAGATGTTCGCCAGCGCCGACGGCGCCACCATCTCGATCCAGGTCGGCAATGTGCCCAAGCACATGCATCCCAACACCAACGAGATCCAGTACATCCTGGACGGGACCGGGACGATCTGGCTCGGCGACAAGGAGGTGACGGTGAAACCCGGCGACCTCGTCATCATCCCCAAGGGCACCCCGCATGGCGGCACCAAGCCGATCAGCGGTCAGGTCAAGGCCATCGCGATCAAGACGCCTCCGCAGGCGCCCGATGACACCAAGCTGCTGGATTGAGCTTTCGCAATATTGGGGCTCGCGCCAACGCGCGGGCCCGTTCCGTGGATCCCGGCACTAGATCGGGCGTGTCTGCTTCCGGATCTCGTTCGCGATCGGCTTGAGGGTGTCTCCCGGAAGCTGGCCGACGAGCGTGTAACCCATGCCGCCATCCGCCCACACGAAGCCCGCGACATCGCCGGTCGATTGCGGCATCATCGGGGTATCCAGATTGCGGTTGCTCATCGGACGCGTCAGCACGACAAGCCGGTCGCCGTGATCGTCATCGTACATGAACATCGCGGCCGGGCCGTGCGACGTCGCAACAAGGCGACCGCCCATCAGACGATAGCCGGATACAGAGAGATCCGGCACCTTGACCGGCTGTTTCAGCCGATTCGATACCCATCGCGTGAGCTCGGCACTGTCGGACGCCCTTATCTCGACCGGCCGCACGCGGTCCGGTGCGTAAACGCCATACGAATAGGCCGCCTCCTGTGCCAGCGCAGACAATCCATTCGAGCCCTCCTGCAAGACGCCGCGCATGGTCCATCCGCCGAGACCGCCGATGCCGAGAAGCAACATCGCAGCGATTGCCCACCACGCCCGCATGGGAGACCGCCTCCGGCTCTCGATGATGTGCGACAGATTCAGCTCGGCCGGCAACGGCTCGTCGGCGATCGACGCAAACGCCCCGCGCAGCTGCTCGCGCTGGGTGGCGAAGGCCGCAACGCGCGCGGCGACATCCTGATGATCGTCCAGATAGGATGCGACCTCCGCGCGCCGCTCAGGCTCGAGCGCCTGGTCGACATAGGCGTGAAGATCATCCTCGGTGATCGGCCGCCGGTTCATTTCACGCCCCGCAATGCCACGACGTTCCCTGGAGCCACGCCCTCCATCTCCTGCAATAGCCTCTCCCGCGCGCGCGACAGGCGTGACATCACGGTCCCAACCGGGATCTTCAGCACTCCCGCGGCGTCCGCGTAGGATAGATCCTCAACCGCAACAAGCAACAACACGGCACGCTGCTCTTCCGGCAATCTCGCAAGCTTTTTCAGGACATCCTGATAGATCAGCCTGTGCTCCTGCGCGGCGGCACTGACAAGCTCACGCTCGCCTGCATCGTCGATCGGCATATGCCTGCCCCGCGCCGTCGCCTGGCGGAATTGCGTGACCGCCAGATTGTGGAGGATGCTGAACAGCCAGGCGCGCACGCTGCCGTCGCGCCGCTGATGCCAATGGCTGACGGCACGCTCCAGGCAATCCTGAACCAGATCATCGGCAGCAGCGCGATCGCGCAAAAGCGCGCGCGCGTAGCGGCGGAGCGCGGGGATAAGCGGCTCGACCTGAACCAGCATGTCCTTCACGAGGCGCTCCACCTGCCCTTAGCCGAGGTCGGACGGCCCGTCATCGCGCCTCGATCTGGACCGCCTCACCGGGCATGGCCGCGTCGCCAGCCGCAATCACCAGGTACCGCCTTGCTTCAGCGGCAGACTGGTCGACGATCTGCCGGATCGGACCGGCCACATTGACGATAGCAGATCCAGCCGGATTGGTCATGAACGCCGCCAATGGCTGCAACGGGCCACTGCCGTCGCCATGCTCCGCCAGAGCAAGCACATATTTCTGCTTGGGTTGAAGTCCCGTCACCGAAGCCTGCAATATCTGAATCAGGCCTTGGTCGAACAGCGACACGCTGGTCGGCGCCATGCCGTCCTTCGCACCGTCCTTCGACGCAAGCGTGAGATGAGCGACCTGCCCGGCGACGCCGAGGGCCTGCAAATTCTGGCGGTCATCAGGGTCAGGCGCGGCATTTGGAACATACGCGATCGCCTGCGGCGCCTGGCCGATCGGAACGTTCCCGACCACTTTATTGGTCGCCGTGTCGATGGCCGCGAGCGCGTCGGCGTTCTCCAGCCCCACATAGATGCGCGTGCCGTCGCCGGACGGCCAGACGCCGTGCGGCAGATTGCCGACCGGGATCGTCGCGACCTGCGAGAAATCGTCGGTGCGGAACACCTTTACCTCGTTCAGGCCGCCGATGGTGACGTAGGCGAACGTGCCTTTGGCGGTGTGCGCGAAGTTGACGTGGTTGGTGATCGGCCCGGTATCGATCGTCTTGATCGCGTTGAACGGAGGCCTTGCGTTGAACACCTGTGTCCGGCCTACGTCCTTCAGCGTGAACCACACCTGGTTTCCATCCGGCGTCGCCGCGATGTTCGGACAGAATGGGCTCTCCTGCTTCACCGTGGCGATGATCTTGTGCTCGGCCACCGCGACGACGTCGGTCTCGGGATTGAAGGACGAGCAGATGTAGCCGTATTTGCCGTCGGGTGAGAAGATCTGCATGCCCGGCCCGTTCGGGGTCGTGATCCGGGTCTTCTCCTTGAAGCTGATCGGATCGATGACGGAGATGTAGTTCTCGCCGCGAACCGTGACCCAGACTTCCTTGCCGTCCGGCGTGAAGAACGCCTCGTGCGGCGATCGTCCGACGTAAGTGATATGCTTGACCGCGTTGGTCGCGGTGTCGATGAAACTCACCGAATTCGAGCCGATCGACACCACGGCGAGCGTCTTGTGATCGGGCGAGAAGCCCATGCCATGCACAAGCACCTGCCCCTTGTAGAGCGGGCTGAAATTGCCGGGCTGCGGGTCGCCCAGCCGGATCACGCCAAGCAGCTTGTTGTCGACGGGATCGGTGACCGAGACGGTATTCGAGAACTGCTCTGCGGCGTAGACGCGGTCGTGGTGGCTCACCGGAATATCGGGGGCGGACAGCGCGCCCGGCGCCTGCCCTGCCCACGCGACCGAACCCGTCGCAAGCATCGTGGCCGCCAGGAAAATGGTCTTCATCATCGTGCATCGTGACGTGGTCATCTGCGACTCCTACTTCTTCATTCCCGTGGACATATCCATCTGCATGCCCGGATGATGATGAACGGTTGTGTTGGGAGCTGAGGGCGGCTGGGTCGGGGCGGGCGTGGTGTCTGTCGCCGGCTCGCCGATCGCGAGCTTCATGGCCGCGATCTCCTGCATCTGGTCGACGATGATTTCCTGGGCGATGCGCCGCAGCTGCTCGTTCTTGCCATAGCGCAATTCGATCACCGCCATGTCGATCGCGCCCTGATGATGCGGGCTCATCATTGCGACGAAGTCGCGATCGATGTCGCCGGTCGGCTTGGCCGCCATGTCGTTCATCATCTTGGTCATCGCCGCTTCGTTTTCTTCCAGAAACGCACGCTCCTCCGTGCTCACCGCGACCGGCGGGGCGGCCGGATGGGATTCATGCGCGAACACGAGCGGCGGGAATGCGAACGCGACCAGAATGCGCGCGGCAAGGAACGCAGTGCCGAGGCCGGGCCTGGGCCATCGGCATCTGCCTGCGAACACCGCTACGGCGCGGCGAAACTGTGAGGGGGGCATCCTGAACTCCCATGCAGGTGGTTGCATGGGGGTATGACGTATGGCCGCGCGTTCTATTCCGGGCGGTCAATCACATAAACGTCAGCAGGCAAACGAGGCGGCCTATCCCCGCCCGTCCACGGTCGGCCGCCAGACCAGCAGCCTGCGCTCAACCAGCGTCACCCCGAAGTCGATCAGGATGACGAAGGCCGACAACACGAACATGCCGGCGAACACGCCGGCGACGTCGAAGATGCCTTCGGCCTGCTGGATCAGATAGCCGAGCCCCGCCGCCGATCCCAGATATTCGCCGACGACGGCGCCGACCACGGCGAAGCCGACCGAGGTGTGCAGCGAGGAGAACATCCACGACAGCGCCGACGGCCAATAGACGTGCTGCATCAACTGCCGCTCGCTCATGCCGAGCATGCGGCCATTGTCGAGCACGGTGCGGCTGACCTCCTTGACGCCCTGGTAGACGTTGAAGAACACGATGAAGAACACCAGCGTCACGCCGAGCGCGACCTTGGACCAGATGCCGAGGCCCAGCCACAGCGCGAAGATCGGCGCAAGCACGACGCGGGGCAGCGCGTTGACCATCTTGACGTAAGGATCGAACACCGCGGCAACCAATGGCTGGCGCGCGAACCAGAAGCCGACCAGCACGCCGCCGAGCGATCCGATCACGAACGCCAGAATCGATTCCGTCAACGTGATGCCGAGATGCTTCCAGATCACGCCGGACGAGAACCATTTGACGATCTGGCTGAACACGTCGACCGGGTTGGAGAAGAAGAACGGCGGCAGCAGGATTTTTCCGAACACCGGCACGGTCGCAAAGAGCTGCCACAGTACGAGGCAGACGACCGCGACCAGGACTTGCAGCGCAAGCAGCGTCACGCGTGACATCAGATCGCCTCCGCCGCTTGGGTCGATTGCGCGTAGCCCTTCATCACCTCGTCCTTGAGCACGCTCCAGATCTCGCGGTGGAGCGCATGGAACTCCTTGTCCAGCCGCACCTCGAAAATATCGCGCGGGCGCGGCAAGCTCACGCGCCAGTCGCCGATGATGCGCGAGGACGGCCCCGCCGACATGATCACGACGCGGTCGGCGAGCGCGATCGCCTCTTCGAGATCATGGGTCACGAACAGCACGGCCTTGCGGTCGGCATTCCAGAGGTCGAGCAGCAGATTGCCCATGACCTGGCGGGTCTGCGCATCGAGCGGCCCGAACGGCTCGTCCATCAGGAGTATCTTTGGGTCGCGGATCAGCACCTGCGCCAGCGCCACGCGCTTGCGCTGGCCGCCGGAGAGCATGTGCGGATAGCGGTTGGCGAAAGCCCCGAGGCCGACGGAAGTCAGCCATTTTTGCGCGCGTTGCAGCGCCTCGGCGCGGGGCGTGCCCGCGATCTCGAGCCCGATCGCGACGTTGTCGAGCGCGGTCTTCCAGGGGAACAGCGCATCGGCCTGGAACAGGTAGCCGGCGTCCCGGTTCAGCCCCGCGAGCGGCCGGTCGAATATCTTGATGCTGCCGGCGGCAGGCTTGAGCAGGCCGGCCGCGACGTTGAGCAGCGTCGATTTCCCGCAGCCGGTCGGCCCGACGATGGCGACGAACTCGCCCTGCGCGACCGAAAGATGCGCCTTCTCCACCGCCGTATAGACCCGGTCGTCCCCCAGCCGGAACGCGACCTTGGCATCTTCCAGCGCCACTGCCGTGGGCGTCGTCATGTGTTCCCTCCGAACTTGGCCCGATGCCTTAGCCGCTCGCGCGGCCAAGTTCAATCGAGCCGCCAAGCGTGCTACGCATGGGCCTGCCGTGCTCTTACCCTCCCCTGGAGGGGGAGGGTCGGCTTACATGAGCGCAGCGAAATGTGAGACGGGGTGGGGTGACAGTCTCTCCTTTGAGGCAGTCCCCGTGTGGAGAGGTCACCCCACCCCGCTTCGCACTCCGCTCCGCTACATGCGAAGCGACCCTCCCCCTCCAGGGGAGGGTAAGAGAGTGAGCCCCGCCCAATGCCTTCCAGGCCGATGATTGGCTATTCCCACGTCAGCAAGAACTTCGGCTCACTCAAGGCCGTCGACGATGTGTCGCTCGATATCGCCGAGGGCGAATTTCTGGCCATCGTCGGCGGCTCCGGCTCCGGCAAGACCACGCTGCTGCGGCTCGCCAACCGGCTGATCGAGGCCGATGGCGGCACCATCACGGTCGAGGGCGAGGATGTGCAAACCATCGATCCGGTCGCGCTGCGGCGCCGGATCGGTTACGTCTTCCAGAGCGGCGGGCTGTTTCCGCATCTGAGCGTCGCCGACAATATCGGGATCACGCCAAGGCTGCTGGGCGCACCGGCAGCGGACATCACCGCGCGGGTCGACCAGCTGCTCGAGCTCGTGCAACTTGACCGTGGCGCGCATCGCGATCGCCTGCCCGAGGCGCTCTCCGGCGGCCAGCGCCAGCGCGTCGGGGTGGCGCGAGCGCTCGCGGCGCGACCCCGCATTGTGCTGATGGACGAGCCGTTCGGCGCGCTCGATCCCCTCACCCGCGATGCGCTCGGCGAGGATTTTCGCGAGCTGCATCGCAAGCTCGGCCTGACCACGGTCATGATCACCCATGACATGACGGAGGCGATCCTGCTCGCCGACCGCATCGCGGTGATGCGCAGCGGACAGCTGCTGGCGCAGGGCACGCCCGCGGAACTCTCGACGAGCGGCGACGCCTATGTGCTGGAGCTGCTGCGCACGCCGCGGCGCCAGGTCGAGCGGCTGAACGCGCTATTGCCACAGAGCGGTGCGGCATGAGCCTGTTCGCCGATCCGCGCTGGGGCGAGGCGCTGTCGCATCTGCCCGACTATCTCGGCAACCATGTTCGGGTCAGCCTCGCCGCGCTCGCGCTCGGCCTCGCCGTCAGCCTGCCGCTGGCGATCCTGACACGCAACCGCCCGGCGCCGCGCGCCGTCCTGCTCGCGCTCGCAAGCATCGTGCAGACGGTGCCCGGGCTGGCTCTGCTCGCGCTGTTCTATCCACTGCTGCTGCTGGCTGCGTCCTTGACGCTCGCCTGGTTCGGGATCTCCTTCTCCGCTTTCGGCTTCCTGCCGGCGATGCTGGCGCTCGCGCTCTATTCGATGCTGCCGGTGCTGCGCAACGGCATCACGGGCCTCAACGGCATCGATCCCGCGCTGATCGAAGCCGCCAAGGGCGTCGGCATGACCGCGCGGCAGTCGCTCATCATGGTCGAGCTGCCGCTGGCGCTGCCGGTGATGATGGCCGGCATCCGCACCGCGGCGGTGTGGGTGATCGGCACGGCGACCCTGTCAACGCCGATCGGGCAGACCAGCCTCGGCAATTACATTTTTGCCGGGCTTCAGACCCAGAACTGGGTGTTCGTGCTGTTCGGCTGCTTTGCCTCGGCCCTGCTCGCGCTCGCCGTCGATCAGCTGCTCGGCCTGATCGAGAGCGGCTTGCGCCAGCGCAGCCGCCTGCCTGCCGCGCTCGGCGGCATCGGGATCGCGGCCCTGGTCCTCGCAACGCTGGTGCCGACGATCGGACGCTCGTCGCAGAGCTATGTCGTCGGCGCCAAGACATTCGCCGAGCAATATGTGCTGTCGGCCCTGCTGAGGGACCGCCTCCAGGCCGCCGGCCTCTCCGCGACCGCGCGGTCGGGTCTCGGCTCCAGCGTGATCTTCGAGGCGCTCAAGGCCGGCGACATCGATCTCTATGTCGATTATTCCGGCACGCTGTGGGCCAACCAGCTGCACCGCACCGACATCAAGCCGCGCGCGGAGTTGTTGGCGGAGCTCAAGACAGCGCTCGCGAAAGACAACATCACCCTGCTCGGCGAGCTCGGCTTCGAGAACGCCTATGCGCTGGTGATGCCGAAGAAGCACGCCGAGGCGCTCGGCATCCGCACCATCGCCGATCTCGCCGCGCATGCACCAGCGTTGTCCATCGCCGGCGACTACGAGTTCTTCTCGCGCCCCGAATGGGCGGCGCTGCAAAAATCCTATGGCCTCTCGTTCCGCGCCCAGCGCCAGATGCAGCCGGATTTCATGTATGCGGCCGTCGCCAGCGGCGAGGTCGACGTGATCGCCGGCTACACCAGCGACGGGCTGATCGCGAAATACGATCTGGCCGTGCTGGACGATCCCAGGCACGCGATCCCGCCCTACGACGCGATCCTGCTGCTGGCGCCGAAGCGCGCCGGCGATGAGCGACTACGGGCCGCGCTCGAGCCGCTGCTTGGCAAGATCGACATCGCCACAATGCGCGAGGCCAATTTGCGCGCCAGCGGTAACGACGCGAATTCATCGCCGGATGCGGTGGCGAAGTGGCTTTGGGAGAAGGTGGGCAAGCGGTAGGCCAGGATTTCGTAGGGTGGGCAAAGGCGCGTAAGCGCCGTGCCCACCGTCTCTCAACACGCGCAACGGGATGGTGGGCACGCTTCGCTTTGCCCACCCTGCGATCTGGGTCTGCGTAGCGATCAGCGCTACAGCCCCCTGATGATCCCGGCATTGATCAGCAGCCGGTTGAGCCGCCGCGCCTCGGCGCCGTCCTTGCAGCCGTAGAAGATGCCTTTGCAGCGGAGCATGATCTGCTTCTGCTCGGCGAAGGAGGGATCGAGCGGAATGCCGGCGGCCTCCTGAATCACCAGCGGGAGATAGGGGCCGTCGACCGTGTCCATCACGGCCTCGCTCTTCACCGGCTCGAAATTGATGGCGTCGATCGCGTAATAGGTCGCGTAGAGACGCGGATCGTAAGCGTCGAGCTTCTTGCCGAGCGCGCCCTCGTCGAGCCCGGGCTCGAGGAGGTTCGGCGCAAACTCGGGCTGGTGATCGCCGTAGCGCACGATCAAGAAGGGCTCGCCGGGAAAATTCTTCTTCAGCCCCGCCACAAACGTTCTGTACTGCTCAGCGCTCATCGCCTGCCGGCGCAGATATTCGTCGACGGACGCCACATTATTGCCCGGCGCGCGCCAGTTCGGCAGCAGATCGGGGCGGAAGCGCGTCTCCCAGGGGAAATGATTGGCGCCGAGATAGATGAAGGTGAACAGCGGCTTGTTCGGCGGCTGCTGGCCCATCAGCTGGAGCGCCTTGTCGTAGAAAAAAGAGTCGGGCTCGACGTCCTTGGCGCCGAGATCCTTCGAGTCGAGGAAGCGTTCGACGCCGGTCGTCACCTGAAAGCTGCGCGCGCCCATGAAGCCGCCATAGGCGGGATAGAGCGATAGCGTGTCATAGCCGCAGCGGCGCAGCGCTAGCGGCAGGCCGCGCTCGACGCGGTTTGAGGCGATGCGCGTCACGAAATAGGCGAAGCGGCCGAAGGAGCGCGAGGAGAGGCCAGCGAGCACGTTGTATTCGGTGAACCAGCTCGGCCCGCCATTGCTCTCGGCCAGGAACGTGCGCTGCTTGCCGTCCCAGGACTTGAAATGATCGCCATAGCGCGGCGGCACCTTGATGCCCTGGGCGGCGCGAATGTCGAAGCTCGATTCATCATGGACCATGATGATGTTCGGCCGGCGGCCCGCGGGGTGGCAGGCATCCACCAGCGGCATGATGAGCCGCTCGTTGGTCGAGGCCGCCGACTCCATGAAACCGTATTGCGCGAAGTCGGAAACCGCGCTGACGCCGGAGCGGAAGAATTTCGAGAGATAGCCGTCGTCATAATAGCCGCGCCAGGCCTCGTCCGGATGATAGAGCGAATAGCCGACCAGCGCGGCAAGACAGGCGAGCGTGGACGCGAACGCCGGCAGGCGGCGGATGCGAAACGGATCGAGCCACCATAGCGCATACATCAGCGGCAGCGTGACGAGGCCGGCCCCGATCACCGACCAGCGCAGGTTCGGAAAGATCGTGAACAGGAACGCCACCGTGTCGCGGTCGATCATCATCAGGTCGATGAAGTTGACCGTCATCTGCACGACGTCGTGCTTGAGCCGCGACAGCAGCACCAGCACGACGACCATGGTCAGCGACAGCGCACCCGACAGCGCCGGCCGCCGCAAGAGCGTGATCCAGAAGAAATTGAGGATGCCCCAGGCGAGCACGAAGGAGAGGCGCGAACCGAAATCGGTCTCGGTCTCGTACATCAGCGCGAGGGCGGCAAGATGCGGCGCGGCAACCGCGAGCAGCCGCCAGATACCGAGCGCGGCGACGCTCGCCAGCACGGCGGTGGTGGCAGAAGGACCTGGATTCGGCGCGGACGCCATTACGGCACGCAACAGCTGGTCCGGCGCAATGATACCTAGCCGTCTGGCCGGCCTAACGACGGCAAGGGCATCCGGCGCAGCCGGAAGCCTGCACCGTGTCATAAAACTGTAACGGAACAGTCAAGGACAGGCAACGCGCGCGGCGGTCCGACCTTCGCCTATTGTCGGTGGGCGGCGATGAGCCGCACAGCGAGGGGCGGAGCCGCTGGCCAGGCTAGGGCTTGGCGATCCCCGCGATGAAGAGGTCGATCACGCCTTCCGCCATCCGCTCGGTCTCGCCCTCCTCCACCCCCCAGCGCGGAAAGTGGCCGTCGAGATTCATCCGGGCAAAGCCGTACACCAGGGCGCGGCCGGCGATCTGGATGCGCTTGAGATCGGCCGACCGCAGCAGGCCCTGCTCCGCCGCGTCTGCCAGCATCCGTTCGGTCAAAGCGATCAGCTCGGCATGGTCGCGTGTCAGCTCCGCTGAGCTGCCATGGGCGAAGTAGCGCCCCGTGGAGATGATCTCGAAATGCGCGGGGTTGCGCCTCGCCCAACGCAGGTAGGCGAGCCCGAAGGCGCGGAATCGGCCGAGCGGGTCGGTGGCCGGCGCCTGGTCCAGCGCCACCTCGATCTCGGCACGAAAGCGCCGCTGCGCCTCCCCGGCCACCGCCGCCATCAGCGCGTCGCGGTTGGGGAAGTGCCGGAACGGCGCCCCCGGCGACACCGCGGCCCGGCGCGCGGCCTCGCGCACCGAAACCTCGGCTCCCTCCGCCGCCAGTTGCAACGCAGCATCGATGAGCACGCGGCGGAGGTCGCCGTGATGATAGGGCCGGGTTTCCGGCGTTTGGCGGCGGGTGCGCGGCTTGGACGGCTGTCGGGCGGGCATGGCGCTCCCTAGCATCGCCTCAACGTGAATGTAAGCACCGATTACACCGTTGACGATTTCGCCAACCCGAAATGTAATCGATGATTACATTTGGGGAGGGGACCGCATGTCACAACGTCAAAACTGGTTCGAGGGCTGGCGGCTGCTCGCCGTTCTCTCCCTGAGCCTCATCGCGCTCAGCCTGTGGATCGCGTCGATGCGGCAGTTCGAGGTCGAGGGCGTGCGGATGGTGATCCGTTTCACGGCGCGAAGCTCGCTGCTGCCGTTCTGCCTTGCCTTCAATGCAGCGGCGCTCGCCCGGCTGTGGCCGAACGCCTGGACCCGCTGGCAGCGCCGCAACCGTCGCTATCTGGGCTTGAGCTTTGCGGCCTCCCACGCCATCCACGCAGGCGCGATCGTTGCCTTCGCCAAAATGGACCCGGCCGGCTTTGCGGAGGCGACTTCGGCCGCCTCCTACATCTTCGGCGGCATCGGCTATGCATTCATCATCGCCATGAGCGCGACCTCGTTTGACCGTACCGCCGCGCTGCTCGGTCCGCAGGCCTGGCGCGTGCTGCACCTCACGGGCGGCTACTATCTCTGGTTCCAGTTCATGGTGTCGTTCGGCAAGCGCGTGCCGGCGATGCCGCTCTATGCCGCCTTCCTCATTCCATTGCTCGCCGTGATGGCGCTGCGGCTGACCGCGATGGCCCCCAAACCCCGACGACGGACGGCCGAAGCGAGCTGAACGTCGATCAGCCCTGCGGCAGGAACCCCAGGCGCTTGGCGATGATGCCATCGACGGTCCGTTTCGGCAGCAATGCGCCGATCAGATGGCGCAGCGGGTCAGGCGTGATCTGGTAGCGCACCCTGGGGCTCGCGGCGGTCAGCGCCTCGAACACGATTTCGGCGATCCGCTCGGCCGGCAGACCCTTCGCACCGAGGTCCATCATGAACGCCATGACCTTGTTCAGCGCCGGCAGATAGGGCGAGTTCTGGTAGACGGAGAGATCGATCTCTTCGGCCTTGCTCCAGATCGGCGTCTTCACTGCGCCCGGGGCGACGATGATGACGTCGATCCCGAACAGCATCAGCTCGCGCCGCAGGCTCTCCGACAGGCCTTCGACGGCGTGCTTGGAGGTGCAGTAGGGCGCCGACAGCGGATTGCCGTTCTTGCCGGCGACGGAGCTGATCATCACGATCCGCCCCTTCGGCCCCTTCAGCGATGGGTCCGCGCCGAGCAGCGGCCCGAAGGCTTGCGTCGCGATGACCGGGCCGATGACGTTGATGTCCATCTGGCGGCGGAAATCATCAGCCGACAATTCCAGGACCGGCCCCGCGACCGCAACGCCGGCATTGTTGACGAGCCCCGCCAGCGTCTCGCCGCCCAGCGCCTCGCGAACCTGGCGCGCAGCAGCGAGCACGGCGGCCTCGTCGGTAACGTCGAACAGGAGCGGCGTAAAGTTCGCGCCGAACTCACCCCTGAGCCGGTCGGCGTCGGCCTGCTTGCGGACGCTGCCGAAGACGCGGTAGCCGCGCCCGATCAGAAATTTCGCAATGGCCCAGCCGATGCCGGTGGACGCGCCGGTGACGACGACAGATCGCATAGACCCCTCCCCTTCAAGTTCCCGCGATCATGGAGAGAAGGATGTGTCAACGCAATGCCGCCCAATGTTCAAACGGACGTCGCGGGTGTCGATTCTTAGGATGAAGCGGCGCGCGAACTTCGCGACATGAGATTGATTGCGCCCTGAAGATGCAGATGAAGATCCGAATCCTCGATCTTGAAGACGCTGGGCTTTTGGCGATCGCGAGCTTCTGGAAAAGTTCTGAAACGACGCGAGCCCAAGAATGTGGTTTAGGCGTCAGTTCTTCGTGCTCAGAGGACACGTCAGCTCGCGAAGAATTTGAATGAAGCAGCAATGCTTCGCGCGAGATGAAGGAGCGAGACCGCCGTTCGCGATCTCGCTCCGATGTAGTCGAGAAGGTTTAAGATTTGGTTCGGCGCGCGAAGCTTGTGCTTCGCGCGTCATTCCGGGGCGCGACGAAGTCGCGAACCCGGAATGACGGTGCAGCCGTCAGTTCTTGCTCTTGTCGACCAGCGCGCCCTTCTTGATCCAGGGCATCATGTCGCGCAGTTTCGCGCCGACTTCCTCGATCGGATGCGCGGCGAGCTTGGCGCGGGTCGCCTTGAACGAGGTCTGGTTGACCTTGTTCTCGAGCATCCAGTCGCGGGCGAACTTGCCGCCCTGGATGTCGGCGAGAACGCGCTTCATCTCGGCCTTGGTCTCCGCGGTGACGATGCGCGGACCGGTGACGTACTCGCCGTACTCCGCGGTGTTGGAGATCGAGTAGTTCATGTTGGCGATGCCGCCTTCATAGATCAGGTCGACGATCAGCTTCACTTCGTGCAGGCACTCGAAATAGGCCATCTCCGGGGCGTAACCGGCTTCGACCAGGGTCTCGTAGCCGCCCTTGATCAGCTCGACCAGGCCGCCGCAAAGCACGACCTGCTCGCCGAACAGGTCGGTCTCGCACTCTTCCTTGAAGGTGGTCTCGATGATGCCGGCACGGCCGCCGCCGACGGCGGAGGCGTAGGAGAGGCCGAGGTCATGGGCATTGCCCGAGACGTCCTTGGCGATCGCGATCAGGCAGGGCACACCGCCGCCGCGCTGATACTCGGAGCGCACGGTGTGGCCGGGACCCTTCGGCGCGATCATCAGCACATCGAGGTCGGCGCGCGGGTCGAGCAGGTTGAAGTGGACGTTGAGGCCGTGCGCGAACACGAGGGCAGCGCCCTTCTTCATGTTGTCGTGCAGGTGCTCGCGGTAGATGTCGCCCTGGAGCTCGTCCGGGGTCAGCATCATGACGAGGTCGGCCCATTTGGCGGCTTCGGCGACTTCCATCACCTTGAAGCCGGCGGCTTCCGCCTTCTTGACCGAGCCCGAATCCTTGCGCAGAGCAATGGCGACTTCCTTGACGCCGGAGTCCTTGAGGTTGAGCGCATGGGCGTGGCCCTGGCTGCCATAGCCGACGATGGCGACCTTCTTGCCCTTGATCAGGTTCAGGTCGGCGTCGCGATCGTAATAAACACGCATAGTCGTTTCCTCGTTCAGGGCCAGAAGCGGCCGATAGTCAGTGTCCGAAGGGTGAAATTTGCGGATTTCGGGGGCTGTCTAGAGCATTTTCAGCCCCTAGGGAAACCCGTTTCTGCATGGAAATCCGCGACATCATGCATCCGTGAAAACGGGGTAGAGGGAGGCGAGCAGCAGGAGCGCCATCACGATATTGAAGGCGCGGACCAGCCGCTCCGAGGTCAGTACCGGTCGTAGTGCAGTGCCGAACAGGGCCCAGACCACCGTCGAGACCGTGCCGACGAGCAGGCTGATCAGGGTCTGGATCGCGATGTTCAGGGGGAATTGGGCGATCGCCGCATAGGCGGTGATGGTGCCGATCACGATCACCCAGCCCTTGGCGTTGATCCACTGGAACATCGCCGCGCCCCAGAAAGTCATCGGGCCACGGCCGTCCTCCTCGCCCGGCTTGGCCGGCCCCGAGAAGGCGATCACCGCGGCGAGGTAAATCAGGTAGGCGGCGCCGGCATATTTCAGGATGGTCTGGAGGATCGGATAGGCCAGAAACACCGTGCCGAGCCCGAGGCCGACGGCGCCGACCATGAAGGCGAAGCCGATCGTGATGCCGGCGATATGTGGGATGGTGCGGCGGAAGCCGTAAGTCAGTCCCGACGACAGCAGCATGATGTTGTTCGGCCCCGGCGTGAAGAACATCACGAGGGCGAAGATGATGAAGGCATAGAGCAGCGACTGGGACATGCTCACCTCACACGGTCTTCGGCAGCGGCTGCGGGCGTCTCGCCAGCACCATCACCGCGATGCCGCCGATGACCGTCAGCATCCCGGCCAGCCGCAACGGGCCGAACTTCTCGCCAAACACGATGCTGGAAGCAGCCGAGCCGACGAACGGCACCAGCAGCGCGAACGGCACCACTTGAGCGGCTGGATAATCACGCAGCAGCCGGCCCCACAGCCAATAGGCGATGCTGGTCGAGATGGCGCCGATCGCCAGCAGGCAGCCGAGGCCAGTCGGCGACATATGGACCAGCGACTGGAAGGTCGGCGCCGGCCCGTTGACGACCAGCGCCAGCGCGAACAGCGGCACGGCGGCGGTGAGGCAGAGCCATGCGAACAGGTCGAACATCGGCGCGCCACGGGCGCCGCGCAGCAGGAGATTGCCGACGGCAAAACAAATCGGGGCGATCATCAGCACCGCGAAGGCGCCAACGCTGAAATCATAACCGACAGTGCCGCAGATCATGAGCAGGCCGACTGCGGCGACGACGATGCCAAGCGTCTGCACCGGCGTCGGCCGCTCGCCGAATGCGATCGCGGCAAAGCCGATGGTGAACAGCGCCTGGCTCTGCACGACGACAGAGGTCAACCCCACCGGCACACCGTGGGCGATGCCATAGGCCTGGCTCAGGAACTGGCCGAGGAACAGCGTGAAGCTGATCGCGATCAGCAGCGACCAGGCGATCTTCGGCTTGGGAATGAACAGGCACGGCACCGCGGCAATGGTGAAGCGCATCGCCGTCATCAGCTCCGGCGAAAATTCGTCGAGCGCGATGCGGCTCGCCACGAAGGCAAGCCCCCAGATGACCGCCACCAGAATGGCGATGAGGATATCGGCCGGCTTCATTGTTGTTCTCGGTTCTGCTTTGTCGTGCAGCCCTGTTTGTTGTTCTGTTCTAGCCTTGCTCGCCGGCTTTCGGTTTCCGCAGCAGATAAGTGCCGTGCATGGGCGCGTGGTAGTCGACCGAGACCAGCGTGAAGCCGACATCGGTCAGCATCCGTTCCATCACCCAGCCGAAGGTGGAATATTCGTCGCGCATGTGCGTGACGACGCTTTCGCGCGAAAAATCGTGGTTCTTGATATGGAAATCGGCCCATTGCTCGACGTCGCGCTCGATGGCGTCGGGCATCGAGGCGTAGACGATGTCGCGCAGATAGAAGCTCGCGCCCGGCTTCAGTGCACGGTAGATCCGCGACATCGCCACCGCCTTCCAGAAATCCGGCAGATGATGCAGCGTGAACTCGCTGACGATCAGATCGTAGGATTCCGGGCGGTAGGCGAAGCTGAGCAAGCCGGCCGACTGCGTGCGCACCGGCGCCTTGCGGTCGCGGGCGTAGATCTCGGCGAGCGCCAGCATCGCCGGCGAGATGTCGATGGCGTCCACCTCGGCACCCATCAGCGCCGCTTCGGTGGCGAGCACGCCGTTGCCGCAACCGATATCCGCGATGCGCCAGCCGCGCTGCACCCCGAGCATTTTCAGCGCGGCGCGCGCCCGCAGATCGGCATCGTCATGGGCGTCGTAGATCGAAGCCACCGCCGGCTCGATCCCCATCCGGTTGCGCTCGTTGTAGTACCAGTCGCGCGCCAGCATGGCTCACATCCCTTCAGGCCCGCGGCCGATCGCGGCAACGCCGGTGCGCGACACCTCGACAAGGCCGAGCGGGCGCATCAGGTCGATAAACTGGTTGATCTTGTCCGTATTGCCTGTGATCTCGAACACAAAGCTCTCGGTGGTGGCATCGATCACGCGGGCGCGGAACGCATCTGCCAACCGCAGCGCCTCGACACGATGCTCGCCTTGCCCGCGCACCTTCACCATCGCAAGCTCGCGCTCGATCGAACGCTTGGTCAGGGTCATGTCGACGACGCGATAGACCGGGATCATGCGATCGAGCTGGTGCTTGATCTGCTCGATCACCATCGGCGTGCCCGTGGTGACGATGGTGATGCGCGACAGATGCTTCTGGCTCTCGGTCTCCGAGACGGTGAGACTCTCGATGTTGTAGCCGCGTCCGGAGAACAGCCCGATGACGCGCGCGAGCACGCCCGGCTCGTTCTGCACGAGCACCGAGAGCGTATGCGTCTCGTTGGGATCGTGGCGGTCTTCGATGAAGTAGGCGGATGCGGGCTGGTTCATTGTCGTCCCCTCTATTCTTTCTTGTCATGCCCCGCGAAGGCGGGGCGATCCAGTAATCGCCAGCGTCGGGATTTCCATATCTGCCGCGGCGTGCTGGATCGTCCGGTCAAGCCGGACGATGACAGCGGTGTATTTGGCGATCGCTCGCGTCATCACGCGACCACCCATTGCTTGAACAGATCGAAATCGATATTGCCGCCGGACAGCACGAGACCGACGCGCTTGCCTGACAGCTTGGTCTTTTCCTGAAGCGCCGCGGCGAGCGCGGCGGCGCCGGCGCCTTCAGCGAGATTGTGCGTGTCGGTCCAGTAGGCGCGGATCGCGGCCGCGACCTCGTCGTCGGAAACCTGCACGATGCGCGCGGCACCCTTGCGGATCAGCGCGAACGCGTCTGCGTCGGGAATGCGCGTCGCCATGCCGTCGGCCAGCGTGTTGCTGGTCTTCGTCGTCACGACCTTGCCGGCCGCGAACGACAGCGCGTAGGACGGCGCTTCGGTGGACTGCACGCCGACGATCTCGGTCTTCAGGCCAAGCAGGTCGCGGGCCATGATGCAGCCGGAGATTCCAGAGCCCTGCCCGATCGGCACATAGAGAACATCGAGATCCGGCGCCGTCCGGAACAGTTCGAGCGCATAGGTGGCGACGCCGAGCACGAGATCCGGATGAAACGACGGCACCATGTGCAGGCCGGTAAATTGGGCGCGCCGCTGCGCCTCTTCGGCGGCCGCCTGAAAGTCCTCGCCATGTTCGACGAGTTCCGCGCCAAACGCCTTCATCGCCCGGTTCTTCTCGACCGAATTGCCGCGCGGCACGTAGATCACCGCCGGCACGCCGTGGCGGCTCGCGGCAAAGGCCAGGCTCTGGCCGTGATTGCCGCGCGTCGCCGAGATGATGCCCGGAATGTTCGGCCGCTCGCGCTTCAGCCTTTCGAGATAGACGAGACCGCCGCGCACCTTGAAGGCGCCGATCGGCGTGTGGTTCTCGTGCTTGACGATGACCTGCGTCCCGAGGCGCTCGGCGAGCAGCGGCCAGCCGCGTGCCGGCGTCGCCGGCACCGCCTGCCCCACGATCGCATGTGCGCGCTCGAGCTCCGTCAGGTCGAACATGACGTCACACCAGCGCCTTGCCGCCGGCGAACGCCTTTGCGGTGGCTTCGTCGTTCGCCTGCTCAGGCAACAGCATCTCGTTGTGCGCCTTGCCGGAGGGGATCATCGGGAAGCAGTTTTCGAGCGCCGCGACGCGGCAGTCGAACAGCACCGGACGCTTGACCGAGATCATCTCCTGGATGGCGCCGTCGAGATCAGAGGGCTTGTGCACCTGGATGCCGACCCCGCCATAGGCTTCCGCGAGCTTGACGAAATCCGGCAACGCCTCCGAATAGGAATGCGACAGCCGGTTGCCGTGCAGCAGCTGCTGCCATTGCCGCACCATGCCCATGTACTGGTTGTTCAGGATGAAGATCTTGATCGGCAATTCGTACTGAACCGCGGTCGACATCTCCTGCATCGTCATCTGCACCGAGGCATCGCCCGCGATGTCGATGACGAGGCTGTCGGGATGGGCAACCTGCACGCCGATCGCGGCCGGCAGGCCGTAGCCCATGGTGCCGAGACCGCCCGACGTCATCCAGCGATGCGGCTCCTCGAAGCCGAAGAACTGCGCCGCCCACATCTGGTGCTGGCCGACTTCCGTCGTGATGTAAGTGTCCTTGCCGCGCGTCGCCTCGAACAGGCTCTGGATCGCGTGTTGCGGTAGGATCACGTCGTTGCTCTTCTTGTAATAGAGCGAGTTGCGGGCGCGCCACTGCGCGATCTGCTGCCACCAGGCCTTGATGTCGGGCTTCTTCGCTTCCGCCTTGAACACCTGGAGGATGTCGCCGAGGATGTTGCCGCAGTCGCCGATGATCGGCACGTCGACACGGATGTTCTTGTTGATCGAGGACGGATCGATGTCGATGTGGATCTTCTTCGAGCCCGGCGAGAACGCATCGACGCGGCCGGTGATCCGGTCGTCGAAGCGCGCGCCGACGCACAGCATGACGTCGCAATCATGCATCGTCATGTTGGCTTCGTAGGTGCCGTGCATGCCGAGCATGCCGAGCCAGTTCTTGCCCGACGCCGGATAGGCACCCAGGCCCATCAGCGTGGAGGTGATCGGGAAGCCGGTGACCTCGACCAGCTCGCGCAGGAGCTTGGTCGCCTCGGGGCCGGAATTGATGACGCCGCCACCGCTGTAGATCACCGGGCGCTTGGCGTTGGCGAGCAGCGACACGGCCTTGCGGATCTGCGTCGCGTCGCCCTTCACGCGCGGTGCGTAGGAGCGGTGCACATCCGACTTGCGCGGCGGATGATAGGTGCCGGTCGCGAACTGCACGTCCTTGGGCACGTCGACGAGCACCGGGCCGGGACGGCCGGAGGTCGCGACATAGAAGGCCTCGTGCAGCACCTTGGCGAGATCGTTGACGTCGCGCACCAGCCAATTGTGCTTGGTGCAGGGCCGGGTGATGCCGACCGTGTCGCACTCCTGGAACGCGTCGTTGCCGATCAGATGCGTCGGCACCTGGCCGGAGATGCAGACCAGCGGAATCGAGTCCATCAGCGCGTCGGTCAGCGGCGTCACCATGTTGGTGGCGCCGGGTCCGGAGGTCACCAGCGCGACGCCCGGCTTGCCGGTCGAGCGCGCATAGCCCTCGGCGGCGTGGCCCGCGCCCTGCTCGTGGCGGACCAGGATGTGCTGGACCTCGCTCTGCTGGAAGATCTCGTCATAGATCGGAAGCACGGCGCCGCCGGGATAGCCGAAAATGTCGGTCACGCCATGATCGATGAGCGCACGGACGATCATCGCGGCGCCGGTCATCTGGTTCGGATCGTGGCTCTTGTCGCTCATTGTCTTGCTCCGGATGCGCTGTTGTCAGCGGCTTCGTTCGTGTCGGGTTCGGGAAATAAAAAAGGCCCCGAAGAGGGACCCTGCACACCGCCTGTCATGTGGATGGCAGCTAGCCACCCCGGCGGTGTGCCTGGGTACGACGGCGATAAGGAGTTTGGTAATAATGTTACGCATGGCAGGCGCCCGGCTTCCCAAAGGTTGCGCGAAACATAACGGTCAAAGCCCCGATGTCAAGGCAATGCGGCCGTTCCCGCGCGATTTTAGCAGTGTAGCGGTGTTCCCGTGGTTCGGCGAGAGGTAAATTCGGGAACCCGGGTACAAAAGCGCGTCAGCACCCCCGCTCGTCATTCCAGGGCCGATGTTTCGCGTCGCGCTGGAATGACGATGGAGCGAGGCCCTCACCCCTCATCCCGCTCCGCGCTCACGATGGCGGCGAGCCACCCCCTCGCCTCCTCGGGCTTGACCCATTCGAATTCGGGCAATTGGTGCCGGAACCAGGTGAACTGCCGCTTGGCGTAGTGGCGGGTGTCGGCGCGACCGATCGTGGCGGCCTCGTCCAGGCCGAGCTCGCCGCGCAGATGCCGGATCAGGGCCGGCACGCCATGGGCTTTCATCGCCGGCAGCAGCGGATCGAGATGCCTGGCGGCGAGCCGCTCCACCTCCCTCAACGCGCCGGCACCGAGCATGGCATCGAAACGGGCATCGATGCGGGCATAGAGTTCATCGCGCTCGGGGGCGAGAAACACCGCGTGAAAACTGTCCTTGGGCAGCAGCGGCGGCTGGCCTTCATGGTGCCAGTCGAGCAGCGAACGGCCCGTCGCTTCGACCACTTCGAGTGCGCGCGCGATCCGGGTGCGGTCGCGCAGGTTCAATCGTCCGGCGGCGCGCGGATCACGGCGTGCAAGTTCCTCATGCAGCGCCTCGACGCCGTTCCGCTCCAGCCGCGCGCGCACACCCTCACGTATTTCGGCGGGAATCGGCGGCACCACGGAGAGCCCCGCCGTCAGCGCCTTGAAATAAAGGCCCGTGCCGCCGATGAAGATCGGCAGGCGGCCTTCGGTTTTCGCCTCTTCCAGCGCCTTCGTCGCGTCGACCACCCAGGCGCCGGCCGAGAAATTCACGGCCGCATCGACGTGGCCGTAGAGACGGTGCGGCGCGCGTCCTTCCTCGCCATGTGTGGGGCGCGCGGTGATGATGCGGAGGTCGCGATAGACCTGCATGGAATCGGCATTGATGACGATTCCGCCCGTACTCAGGGCAAGCTCGAGCGCCAGCGCCGACTTGCCGCTGGCGGTCGGGCCTGCGATAAGCACGGCCTTGCCAACATGTCCTCTGCTGACTTGCCCCTCGCTCACGAAAACCTCAAATGTCCCTCGTCGCCACGCTGATCTGCAATCCCGACAATCCCGCGCTCGACAGCACCATCGTCGACGGTGCCCGCGCCGTGCTGCCCCAAGCGCAACCTGCGCACTGGCTGTTCGACGGGGTTGCTGTCGACATTCCCTTCGGCGCGCAGGATAACCTCCAAGGCGACCGCCACGCCATCGAACAGCGGTTGCGCGAGCTTCGCGGCGACCTTCCCATCGACATCGTGGTGCAGCCAGTCGGCTTCCGGCGCAAGAAGCTTTTTCTCGCCGACATGGATTCCACCATGATCGGCCAGGAATGCATCGACGAGCTCGCCGATCTCGTCGGGATGAAGGCCCACGTGGCGGCGATCACGGAACGCGCGATGCGCGGCGAGATCGAGTTCGAGCCGGCGCTTCGCGAGCGCGTCGCGCTGCTGAAGGACCTTCCCGCCGCCGTGGTCGACGAGGTGCTGGCCAAGCGCATCACGTTGACGCCGGGCGGCCGCGAACTGGTCGCGACCATGCGCGCCAACGGCGCCTATACCTGTCTCGTCTCCGGCGGCTTCACGCTGTTCACGAGCGCGATCGCCGCCAAAATCGGCTTCCAGGAGAACCGCGCCAACGAACTCGTCGTCCGCGACGGCAAGTTCACCGGCGAGGTCAAGGAGCCGATTTTGGGCCGCGCGGCAAAGCTTGCGACGCTGGTGGATCTGATGGAGTCGTTCGATCTCGACGACATCGACTCGGTCGTGGTCGGCGATGGCGCCAACGATCTCGCGATGATCCAGGCGGCGGGGCTGGGTGTGGCGTATCACGCCAAGCCGGCGGTCGCGGCTGCGGCTGCCGCGCGGATCGACCATGGCGATCTCACCGCGCTGCTCTACGCGCAGGGGTATCGGCGGGACGAGTTCGTGGAGGCTTAGCTTCCTCTCCACCGTCATGCCCCGCCTAGTGCGCAATTGCGCACGGGGGCGGGGCATCCAGGACGCCGCGGCGTCTCCGTATCCTCGCACTGTCTCTGGAATACTGAATCACCCGCTTTCGCGGGTGATGACAGTGAGGATGTGTCTCCGAGAGCCCCTTACTGCACGCTCAGCGCCACGAACCGCAATTCGCCGTCGGCGTTGGAGACGAGCAGCAGCACGGACTTCTTACCGTCCTTCTTGAGCTGGTCGACCCGCTTCTGGATGTCGGCGCCGCTGGAGACGGCCTCCTGCGCAACCTCGACGATGACGTCGCCGGCGGAGAGGCGCTTCTCGGCAGCGTCCGAATTGGCGTCGACATTGGTCACGACCACGCCCTTGACGCTGTCCTTGATCTTGTAGCGCGTGCGCAAATCCTTGCTGAGCGCGGCAAGATCGAGACCGAGCGCCTTCTGCGTCACCGGCTTCTCGGGCGCCGGCTCGTCGGTCTTCACCGCGGCCTGCACCTTGTCGGGATCCTGGAGACGGCCGAGCGTGACCTTCTTGGTCTCCTCCTGGCCCTTGCGGATGATGACGACATCGACTTCCTTGCCGACCGCCGTGTCGGCGACGACGCGGGAGAGATCCTTGGGATCCTTGACGTCCTTGCCATCGAACTTGACGACGACGTCGCCGGGTTCGATGCCGGCGGGCTTGGCCGGGCCCTTGTCATCGACGCCGGCGACCAGCGCGCCGCGCGCGGGCTTGATGTTCAGGCTCTCGGCGATCTCGTCGGTGACGCTCTGGATGCGCACGCCGAGCCAGCCGCGGCGCAGTTCGCCGAACTGGCGGAGCTGGTCGACCACGGCGACAACCGTCTTCGAGGGCACGGCAAAGCCGATCCCGATCGAGCCTCCGGAGGGCGAGATGATCAGCGTGTTGACGCCGATGACGTCGCCATCGAGGTTGAACAGCGGACCGCCGGAATTGCCGCGGTTGATGGAGGCGTCGGTCTGGATATAGCTGTCATACGGTCCCGAGGAGATGTCGCGGTTCTTGGCCGAGACGATACCGGCCGTCACCGTGCCGCCGAGGCTGAACGGATTGCCGATCGCGATCACCCAGTCGCCGAGGCGCAGCTTGTCGGAGTCGCCGAACTTTACGGCGACCAGCGGCTTCGGCGGCTTGAACTTCAGCACGGCGAGGTCGGTCTTCTTGTCGACGCCAACCAGGTCGGCCCTGATCTTGGTGCCATCGTTGAGGATGACGTTGATCTCGTCGGCGTCCGCGATGACGTGGTTGTTGGTGACGACGACGCCAGTGGTGTCGATGATGAAGCCGGAGCCGAGCGAGTTGGTCTTGCGAGGCGGATTGTCACCGCGCTCGCCGCCCTTGCTGCCGCCGGGGCCGCGGCGGTTCTTGAAGAAGTCGTCGAAGAACTCCTCGAAGGGCGAGCCGGGCGGCAGTTGCGGCATGGTGCTGCTGCCGCCGCCCTTGGCTTCGACGGTCTGTGAGGTCGAGATGTTGACGACCGCGTCGATCACCTTCTCGGCGACGTCGGCGATCCCGTCCGGGCCGCGCGCAAGGGCCGGCGTGCCGAACGCGCTGAATGCACTGACGGCGAGCGCGGCCAGCCCTATGCGCAAGCGGGTCGGGGCAATGGTGGCAGCGGTCATTGGTATCTCCAGAGAAAAGGATCAGGCGCCAAGGATTCGCCTCCAACACTGCGCTGGAACGGGGGGACGGCGCAAGCGCGGAGCTTAACGGGCCTCAAGACCCGGATAATACGGCGAAAACCAGTCTCTCGCCTTCACTTTGGCGTTGGCGTGACGGCTAAATCGAACGGCGCATAACCCAGATCAGGACCAGGCCGGCCACGGCCGAACCAATCCCAACCGCCCGCAGGATATTGTCCGGCGTGGCGATGGCGCTTTTCATGGCCTTGCGCATCCAGTTGGGACTTGCCGCGAACATCAAGCCTTCCAGCACGAACAGGATGCCTAAGCCGATGAGGAAGTCGGCGAACGCAATGGACCTCATCGGAATGGAACCTCCCGTTGTGCTGTTCTTGTCTGGACGAAGGGCGGCAGAACTGCCGCCCTCTGTCTAGCTCACGGCTTCGCCGGCGTCTCGGTCGCCGTCTTGCCGGACGGGTTACCAAAGAACCGGAAGAAATCCGAGTCCGGCCGCAGCAGGAAGCGGGTGTCGTTGGCGCGCAGCCCGTTCTCGTAGGCCGTCATCGACCGGTAGAAGGCGAAGAAGTCGGCGTCCTTGCCGTAGGCTTCCGCGAACAGGCGGTTGCGCTCGGCGTCGCCGACGCCGCGGATCTGCTCGGCCTGCGATTTGGCTTCCGCCTCGATCACGGTCGCCTCGCGGTCGGCCTTGGACCGGATCTCCTGTGCCTTCTGGCCGCCTTGAGCACGGAACTCGGCGGCTTCGCGCTCGCGCTCCGTCTTCATGCGCAGGTAGACCGCCTGGCTGTTCTGCTCCGGCAGGTCGGCACGGCGGATCCGGACGTCGACGACCTGGATACCGTAGCCGTCGGCCTCGCGATCGAGCTGGTCGCGGATGCGCTGCATCAGCTTCTCGCGGTCGTCGCGCACCACGTTGATGAAGGTGACCTCGCCGAGCACGCGGCGCAGCGCCGCGTTCAGGAGCGTGGTGAGCTGGATGTTGGCGGCCTGGATCGAGCCGACGCTCTGGTAGAAGCGCAACGCGTCCTTGATGCGGTAACGCGCGAAGGCGTCGACCACGAGCCGCTTCTGGTCGGACGCGATCGCTTCCTGCGACGGGTTCTCCAGATCGAGGATCCGCTTGTCGATGTTGATCACCGAATTCCACGGCGCCTTGAAGTGCAGGCCGGGCGCGGTGACGACGTCGACGGGACGGCCGAACTGCAGCACGATGGTCTGCTCGGTCTGTTGCACCGTGAACAGCGACATGTAGCCGACGATCACGACGAGCAGGAGGGCGAGCAGCGCGACGATACCTGTGACCGGAGACCTCATCGGTTGCCTCCGCTCGACTGCTGACCGGTGGTAGGCGGCCGCTTGGTCGTCAACTCATTGAGCGGCAGAAAGGGCACGACGCCCTGGCCCGAGGGGCCGCCGTCATAGACGAGCTTGTCGGCGCCGCCGAGCACGCGCTCCATCGTCTCCAGATAGATCCGTTCACGCGTCACGTCGGGCGCCTTCTTGTATTCTTCGTAAACCTTCAGGAAGCGGGAGCTCTGGCCCTTGGCCTCGGCGACCGTCTGCTCCCTGTAGCCTTCGGCGGCCTGCATGATCTGCGCCGCACGTCCGCGGGCCTGCGGCACGACCTGGTTGGCGTAGGTCTGCGCCTCGTTCTGCAACTGCTCGAGATTGGCGCGCGCCGCCTGGACGTCGCGGAACGCGTCGATCACCTGCGCCGGCGGATCGACCTTCTGCATCTGCACCTGGCTGATGAGAATACCGGCGCCGTAGCTGTCCAGGGTCCTCTGGATCAACTCCTGCACGCTCTGCTCGGTGACGTTGCGCGCACCGGTCAGGATCGGCTGGATCTGCGAACGGCCGATCACCTCGCGCATCGCGCTCTCGGAGACCGCCTTCACGGTGCCTTCGGGATTCTGGATGTTGAAGAGGAAGTCGCCGACGCCATCCGGCTTGATGCGCCAGAGCACGGTGAAGTCGACGTCGACGATATTCTCGTCGCCGGTCAGCATCAGGCTCTCTTCCGGCACGTCACGAATGGAGCGGCCGCGTCGCGCCGGATCGTCGATCAGCGTCATGCCGATCGAGATCGTGTTGACGCGCAACGCCTTCGGCAGCAGCACGGTTTCGATCGGATAGGGCAGATGATAGTTCAGACCCGGCTGCACGGTGCGGACATGCTTGCCGAAGCGCAGCACGACGCCGAGCTCTTCGGATTGCACCCGGAAGAAGCCCGACAGCAGCCAGAACGCGATGATGAGCAGGATGATCAGCGTGATGCCGATGCCGGAGAAATAGCCGCCCGGCATGATCTGCTGGAGGCGGTCCTGGCCGCGCCGCAGAAGGTCTTCCAGATCCGGCGGCCTTGGCCCGACCGGTTGCGGGCCGTTGCCCCACGGTCCCTTCGGACCCGAGCCCCATGGGCCACCGCCCTGATTCTTCCACGGCATTCGACGCTCTCCTCGGCAGGGTGAAATTGCCCCCGCCCGCTTTGTCCGGTCCGGCTTTATAGGGGACAGGCAAGTCCCTTACAACGCGGCCCGGGCTGTCTTTCGAGCTATGCTCGGGCACGAAAAAGTCAATGTAAACATTGGTGAATGCGGTTAACGGCCCGTCCGCCGACGATATGTCACATAGGAGTAGTCGGCGCTGTCGTCGGGTCCGGCAGGATGACGGATGCGCCCAACCTCATCCCACTCTGCCTTGTCGATGTCGAAATGCGTGTCGCCTTCGGGACGCGCATGGACTTCGGTGATTTCGAGGCGATCGGCGCGATCGAGCCATTGCCGATAGATCTCGGCGCCGCCGATCACCGCGATCTCGGCGACCGAACGCCGCAGGGCATCGCCAAGCGCAACCGCGCCCGCATCGGCAGCCGATGTCGTGACGATGGCGCCGTTGGCGCGATAATCCGCATCGCGCGTGATGACGATATTGGTGCGGTTCGGCAGCGGGCGGCGCAGGGTCTCGAAGGTCTTGCGACCCATGATCACGGGCTTGCCGATGGTAAGCGCCTTGAAGCGCGCCATGTCGGATTTCATTCGCCACGGCATCGCATTGCCTGCGCCGATGACGCCGTTCTCCGCGATCGCGACGACGAAGACGATCTCCATCAGGACGCACTCCCGGCAAGTCGTGTCAGTGCCGGGCCGGTGACGCGGCACAGCGTCCAGTCGTCCATCATGACGGCGCCGAGCGATTTGTAGAACGCGATCGACGGCGCGTTCCAGTCGAGCACCGCCCATTGCAGCCGCGACCAGCCCTTGTCGACGCACTCCCTGGCGAGATAGACCAGCAGCGCCTTGCCGAGGCCCTTGCCCCGATGCGACGGCCGCACATAGAGATCTTCGAGATAGATGCCGTGACGGCCGCTGAAAGTGGAGAAATTGGCGAACCAGACCGCAAAGCCGACGGGCTCGCCGTTCCACTCGGCAATGGCGCAATAGAGCTGCGGACGCTCGCCGAACAGCGCTTCCGCAATCATCGCCTCGGTCGCCTCGACTTCGTGCGAAAGCTTCTCGTATTCGGCAAGCTCGCGGATGAAGGCAAGAACGAGCCCGGCTTCACCGGCGCGCACGCGGCGGATGGTCAACGACATCAGCGCTAGACCGCGACTTCCGCCTTGATGTGCGGATGCGGATCGTAGCCGACGAGCTCGAAATCCTCGTAGCGGAAGGAGAAGATGTCCTTCACATCGGGATTGATCCGCATCACCGGCAGCGCGCGGGGCGCACGCGTGAGCTGGAGCCGCGCCTGCTCCAGGTGATTGGAATAGAGATGGGTGTCGCCGAGCGAATGCACGAAGTCGCCGGGCTTCAATCCCGTGACCTGCGCCACCATCATCGTGAGCAGCGCGTAGGACGCGATGTTGAAGGGCACGCCGAGGAACACGTCGGCCGAGCGCTGATAGAGCTGGCACGACAATTTGCCGTTGGCGACATAGAACTGGAACAGCAGGTGGCAGGGCGGCAGCGCCATCTTCTCGACGTCGGCGGGATTCCAGGCGGTGACGATCAGCCGGCGAGAATCCGGGGTGCGCTTGATCATGTCGATGACATTGGCGATCTGGTCGATGCTGCGCCCGTCGGCCGTGGGCCAGGAACGCCATTGATGGCCGTAGACCGGCCCGAGATCGCCATTGGCATCGGCCCACTCGTCCCAGATGGTGACGCCGTTGTCGCGCAGATATTTGATGTTGGTGTCGCCCTTCAGGAACCACAACAGCTCATGCACGATCGCCTTCAGCGGCAGCCGCTTGGTGGTCAGCATCGGGAAGCCGGCAGACAGGTTGAAGCGCATCTGATGGCCGAACACCGACAGCGTGCCGGTGCCGGTCCGGTCGGTCTTCTCGGCGCCGTCTGAAAGAATCCGCTCGAGCAGGTCCTGATACTGGTGCATGTGCCATTGAGCCTTTGGGGAGGCGGCGAACTTAACGGCGCGCCCCGCGCTACGACAGCAGCGATTCGCTGTTTAAGTGCATTATACCCCGAAAAGTGACTGCTCCCGGCGCAAACAACAAGGGGCGGAACTTACGTCCCGCCCCTCGCCTATCGGCTTGAAAGTGCTGGTTAAGTTGCCGGCTTGAGCACCGGGGTCCACTTCGCGATCTCGTTCTTGACGAGGGTCGCCAGCGCCTCCGGCGTCCGGTCCTTGGGGCCCGGAATGACGCTGCCGAGCTCGAGCAGGCGCTTCTTCACGGTCTCGTCGTCGAGCGCCTTGATGGCGGCGGCATTCAGGCTCGCGATGATCGCGGGCGAAGTTCCCTTCGGCGCGAACATCGCATTCCAGGCCTGGGCCTGGAATGCAGGCAGGCCGGCCTCCGCCGTGGTCGGCACGTTCGGCAGCGACGGATTGCGCTCGGCCGTCGCGATCGCATAGGCCTTGATGGTGCCCGCATTGATCTGCGGCACCGCGTTGACGATCTGGTCGCACATGTAATCGACCTGTCCGGCCACCAGCGCATTCATCGCGGGGCCCGTGCCGTTGAAGGGCACGCCGACCGGCTTGACGTCGAGGATCGAGTGCAGGAGCTCGCAGGAGACGTGCGAGACCGAGCCGACGCCGGCATGCGCGGCGTTGACCTTCTCGGCATTCGCTTTCACGTAGGCGACGAACTCCTTGAGGTCTTTCGGCGGAAAGTCCTTGCGCGCCAGGATCAGGATCGGCGTGCCCGCGAGCAGCGCGACCGGCTCAAAATCCTTTTCCGGGTGGTAGGCGAGTTTCGGATAGAGCGGCACGGAGGCGGCATGCGTACCCATATGCCCGGTAATGAGCGTATAGCCGTCATTGGCCGCGCGCGCAGCGCGCGTGGTCGCGGTGGTGCCGCCAGCGCCGACCACGTTCTCGATGATGATGCTCTGTCCGAGCGTCTGCGCCATGTGCCCGGTGACGATGCGCGAAATCACGTCGGTCGGTCCGCCGGCCGCGAACGGCACGATCATGGTGATGCTGCGAGTCGGATAGGTCTGCGCCTCCGCCGGTGCGACAAGGCCGCACAATGATGCGAACGCCGCGGCACATGCGCCTGCGAGCGCGCGAATGGAAGTCATCTCGATCCCCTCGGACGTAAAACAAAAATGCCGGCCACAGGGCCGGCATTTTCATTTCACGAAGCGGTCACACAAGTCGATTCGACTTCCGAATGCGGCGTGCGGACGCAGGGCACCGCGACGACGCAGGCGCGGTCAGTTCTCGGATTCGGTGAACACCTCGTCGCGCTTGGCGCGCAGCACGGGCAGGACCGTGAGGATCAGCAGAAACGCCGCGATCGCCAGCAGCACCGCCGACAACGGACGCGTCAGGAACACGCTCCAGTCGCCGCGCGAGATCAGAAGCGCACGACGCAGGTTCTCTTCCATCAGCGGTCCGAGCACCATGCCGAGCAGCAGCGGCGCCGGCTCGAAATCGTGCTTGATCAGCCAGTAGCCGACCAGACCGAAGATGCCAGCGAGGATGACGTCGACCGGTGCGTTGTTCACCGAGTAGATGCCGATCGCGCAGAAGATCACGATCGAGGGGAACATCAGCCGGTAAGGCACGCGCAGCAGCCGCACCCAGATTCCGACGAGCGGCAGGTTGATGATGATCAGCATCAGATTGCCGATCCACATCGAGGCGATCATGCCCCAGACCAGATCCGGCTGCTTCTGCATGACCTGCGGACCCGGCACGATGCCGTGGATGGTCATCGCGCCGACCATCAGCGCCATCACCGCGTTCGGCGGGATGCCGAGCGTCAGCAACGGAATGAACGAGGTCTGCGCTGCAGCGTTGTTGGCGCTTTCCGGTCCCGCCACGCCCTCGATCGCGCCGCGGCCGAACCGCGACGGGTTCTTGGCGAGCTTCTTCTCGAGCGTATAGGCGGCAAACGACGCGATGACCGCGCCGCCGCCCGGCAGAATGCCGAGGATCGAGCCGAGCACGGTGCCGCGCAGGATCGCAGGCGTCGAGTCGGCCAGGTCTTTCCTGGTCGGCATCAGGCCGGTGATCTTCTGCTGCACCAGATCGCGATTCATCTCGGCACCGGCGTCGAGGTTGCGGATGATCTCGGCGAAGCCGAAGACACCCATCGCCACCGTCGCGAAGCCGAGGCCGTCGGCGAGCTCCGGAATGTTGAAGGCCATGCGCGAGGCGCCGGTCTCGATGTCCGAGCCGACCATCGACAGCAGCAGGCCGAACACGATCATCGCGATCGCCTTCAGCACCGAGCCCTTGGCCAGCACCACCGCGAAGATCAGGCCGAGCACCATCAGCGAGAAATACTCGGCCGGGCCGAACGCCAGCGCGAGCTTCGTGAGCGGCGCACCGAGGACGGCGATCAAAACAGTCGCCACGCAGCCGGCGAAGAACGATCCGATCGCGGCGATCGCCAGTGCCGGGCCGGCGCGGCCCTGCTTGGCCATCTGGTGGCCGTCGATGGCGGTGACGACCGATGTCGCCTCACCGGGTATGTTGACCAGGATCGACGTGGTCGAGCCGCCATACTGGGCGCCATAATAGATGCCGGCGAGCATGATCAGCGCGCCGACCGGCGGCAGGCCGAAAGTGATCGGCAGCAGCATCGCGACCGTTGCGATGGTGCCGATGCCCGGCAACACGCCGACCAGCGTGCCCACGAGCGCGCCGATCAGGCACATCAGCAGGTTGATCGGAGAGAACGCGACGGCAAAACCGTGAGCGAGGTTGGCAAAGAGCTCCATTACACCCTCACTGAACCAGGAAACGCGGGAACATCGGCATCGGCAACCCGAGCACGTACGGGAACAGGATTGCGCAGCCGAGCGTCAGGCAGGCGCCGACGATGGCGGCCTCCAGCCAGCGCGTCTCATGCGAGCCCAGCGCTGCAATCATGAAGCTCACGAAGGCCGTGACCACGAGGCCGAGCGGCCGGATCGCCAGCGCGAAAAACAGGATCGCGGCCATCACGAACAGAGGCCCGCGCCAGGAATAATGGGCCATCGCCGGCCCATTGGCCAGAAGGCCGGTCAAGGCGATGCCGGCCGACAAGGCCACCAGCAATCCACCGAACATCCGCGGTGCCGTGCCGGCGCCGAAGGAGAAGCCGCGCATGCCCTGCAGATCGCTCGACGCCCACAGCGCGAACAGGGCGAGCGCCATCAGGATGACGCCGCCGACATAGTCCTGCGCCGACCGGATCGTCATGAACAGCGTGAGGATCGCCACCGCAAACAGCGGATAGGAATAGATCAGCGCCAGCAGCACCTCGGATGACGCCTTCTTGGTGCCGCCGCCGAACGATCCGAATATGGCACTGGGCGCGCCGGCGAGCAGCGCCGTTGCATGGCTGGTTACGACCTGCAGTGGGCCGCGCCCGGCACCCCAGCCGAAGATCGTCCCGATCGACCAGATGAATTCGAAAATCTGCGGCGCTATCGCCAGCAGGCAAAAGCCGAGCGCCACCGAGGTGTTTCGGGTGGCAGTCGCCGAGTGGCCCATCGTGTCGGCCATGCTTGTCTCCTCCGCGACTCCTAAGCCACGAGCACTGTTGTTCTAATCGGCTGGAAAAGGATCCCCCGCCCGGATCACTGCCTAGCGATTTTCATTACACAATGCCAGCAAAACCAAACAGGCCTCCGGCGAGCAGAAGCCAGAGTGGATTGATGCGCGAGACGAATGCGAGCACTGCAACCGCCGCGGTCAGAAGCAGCGCAGCAAAGGTGCGATCGGTCGACTGGGCCAGGATCAGGGCGCTGGCTGCCATCAATCCAATCGACAGCGGAACCAGTGCAGTCTGAATCAAGGTGGGCCAGCGCGATTGGCTGGGCCGGCTCAGCAGACGGCTGACATAATAGGCAAGCAGCGCCGTCGGCAGGCACATCGCCAGCGTTGCCGCCAGCGCGCCGGGGATGCCGGCGACGGCATAGCCGATTAACGTGACGATAAGCACGTTCGGACCTGGCGAGAGTTGCGCGATCGCATAGGCGTCGGCGAACTGCTTCTCGGTCATCCAGTGATGCACGTCGACCGCGATGCGGTGCATCTCCGGCACCGCCGCCGCAGCGCCGCCGACTGCGAACAGCGACATTAGACCAAAGGTGGAGATCAGCGCCCAGATCGGGTTTTCGCTGTTCATGCTGCTACCTTCCGCCGCACCCAATATGTGACGCCGATACTGACGGGAATCGCAACCAGCAGCACCGCCTGGAGCGGCAGGCGAAGCACGCCGATCGCAACGAACACGCCGAGCATGAGAATGAGCACGACGGCGTCCATCCGCTTGAGCAATGGCATCATCATGCGGAAGACCACCGCGATCAGCAGCCCGACCGCCGCACAGGAGATGCCCGCGAGAATCCGGCGCAGCACCTCTACGTCGCCGAACCGGGCGTAGATGATCGCAAGGACGGTCATGATCACCGTCGGCGGCAGCAACAGCCCGGTAAAGGCGGCAACGCCGCCGGCGATGCCGCGCAGCCGCGACCCGAACACCATCGACAGGTTGACGATGTTGGGCCCGGGCAGGAAATGGCAGAGCGCAAAGGTCTCGTTGAACTCGTCCGCCGTCATCCAGCGGTGCTGATCGACGATGGCGTGGCGGGCGAACACCAGAACCCCGCCGAAGCCGGCCAGCGACATCCGGGCGAAGGCCAGGAACAGCGCGACGAGGCCGGGCGGAGGCGCGTGCACGGCTGGATGGTCCGGCTCTTGATCTGGCTCTTGATCCGGCTCTTGGGCGGCCGGTGCTGAATCCGTGGACATGTCAGGAGCTTAGAACGCTGGCCGTCCCAGGGCCAAGATCATACGAGGCCCGCCCGGAACCTATCCAAAGGGAAACCGCGGGATCGCCGCTCGAAACACCTGTCATTTGAAACCTTTGCCCCCTATATTGGGGGTGCCGGTTCGCCGGCTATGGAAATAAACGGTCGTCGCAATAAACCATTCGGACCCGGGGGCGGTACCCGGCGCCTCCACCAAAGCCCACCAGCGGGCGCACCCAGAGCGGGTTTTGGCGGGGGCGAAATAGGATCGACGAGGGCGTAAAGGGCGTGCTTTTTCCCGGTATTGTTCCGCCGTTATCGGGCTACTGCAATAGTTGCCAACGACAACTTTGCTCCGGTTGCTCAGGCTGCGTAACGCAGTTTGAAAGACCATCTTAAAGTCCTAACGGGTTAAGCTCCGTTAGGCGGGGTTCGGAGGCACCTGGCAACAGAAGCCTCCACTTACCTCTTATTTCCTTCCCGGCAGGACTCCTGCTGACCCGTCAGGCGCGGTACTATTGCGGCTTGGCGAGTCGGGCCGGCAGGGCCCAGCTCCTGGAATGCAACAGGACCACCATGGCGACCGATCATATCCGATACGATGTGCTGGCCCGCGACGCGCTGCGCGGCGTGCTGCGGAAGGTGCTGACCGATGCCGCGTCCCATGGACTGCCGGGCGAGCACCATTTCTTCATCACCTTCGTGTCGAAGGCCGAGGGCGTGAAGCTGTCGTCGCGGCTCCTGGCGCAATATCCGGAAGAGATGACGATCATCCTCCAGCACCAGTTCTGGGATCTGACCGTGCTCGAGGACCGTTTCGAGGTCGGCCTGTCCTTCGGCGGAATTCCAGAGCGGCTGATCGTGCCGTTCAGCGCGATCAAGAGCTTCCTCGATCCGTCCGTGAAGTTCGGCCTCCAGTTCGACACCTCCGATGTCGCCGAGGTGTCGCCCGAGACATTGCCGGCCGCTCCCGCGCCGTCGGCCGTCGCGGTGCCCGCGTCTGCCAGTGAGCCGGCGGAAAGCGCCGAGGAGCCAACCGCCCCGAACCAGGGCGGCGCCGAGGTGGTGCGGCTCGATCGTTTCCGCAAGAAATGATCTAGGTTGGACCCGAAACGGTCGCGCCCGGCCAAACTGCCGATATAGAAGAGCACCTGAAGAGGCTGCGCGGCATTCCGCGCCGCAGAATGGATGTGCTCATGGCCAAGACTGCTCGCTCGAAGACTGCTCGCTCGAAGACCGCTCGCCCCGCCAGCCGCACCGAGACCGACAGTTTCGGCCCCATCGAGGTCCCCGCCGATCGCTATTGGGGGGCGCAGACCGAACGCTCGCGCCAGAACTTCCGCATCGGCATCGACCGCATGCCGATCGAACTCGTGCATGCGCTCGGCATCGTCAAGCTCGCCGCCGCACAATCCAACCTCGCGCTCGGCCTGCTCGACCAGCGCCGGGCCAACGCCATCATCCGCGCCGCGCGCGAGGTGATCCAGGGCAAGCTGGACGATCATTTCCCGCTTGTCGTGTGGCAGACCGGCTCGGGCACGCAGAGCAACATGAACCTCAACGAGGTCATCGCCAACCGCGCCAATGAGCTGCTCGGCGGCGAGCTCGGCGCCAAGAAGCCGGTGCATCCCAACGATCACGTCAACATGAGCCAGTCGTCGAACGACTCGTTCCCGACCGCGATGCACATCGCGGCCGCAAGCCGCATCAATGCCGATCTCGTCCCTGCCCTCGGCGAGCTGCTGCGCGCGCTCCGCAAGAAGGAGAAGGAGTTCGCAAAAATCGTCAAGATCGGGCGGACACACACCCAGGACGCCACGCCACTGACGCTCGGCCAGGAATTTTCCGGCTACGCCGCGCAGGTCGAAAGCGGCATCGCCCGCCTCAAGGTCGCGGTGAAGGACCTCTATCCGCTGGCCCAGGGCGGCACCGCCGTCGGCACCGGCCTCAACTCCAAGCCGCGCTTCGCAAGACTGTTCGCAAAGCACGTTACCGGGATTACGAAGCTGCCCTTCACCAGCGCCGCCAACAAATTCGAGGCGCTGGCCTCGAACGACGCCTATGTGCTGGCGCATGGCGCCATCAATTCCGTCGCGACGGGCCTGTTCAAGATCGCCAACGACATCCGCCTGCTCGGATCGGGCCCGCGCTCGGGCCTCGGCGAGCTGATCCTGCCGGAGAACGAGCCGGGCTCCTCGATCATGCCCGGCAAGGTCAACCCGACGCAGTGCGAGGCGATGACGATGGTGTGCTGCCAGGTGTTCGGCAATCACACAGCGATCACAGTCGCCGGCAGCCAGGGCCATTTCGAGCTCAACGTCTACAAGCCCGTGCTCGCCTACAACATGCTGCACTCGATCCGGCTGATGGCGGACGCCGCGCGCTCCTTTACCGAACATTGCGTCAGCGGCATCCGCGCCGACGAAAAGCGCATCAGGGAGCTGATGCAGCGCTCGCTGATGCTGGTGACCGCGCTCGCCCCGAAGATCGGCTACGACAACGCCGCCAAGGTGGCGAAGACCGCGCATGCCAACGGCACCACCCTGAAGGAGGAGGCGCTGCGGCTCGGCTTCGTCTCGGCCGACGAGTTCGACCGGCTGGTGCAGCCGGAGAAAATGACGCGGCCTGGATGAATTCCGAATTCCGATAGTCATCCGTAATGATACGGTGCCCTGGGGCTCATAAATATAAGGCCTAAGGGCCGGGATTTGATTACCGTCAATGTTGTGGCGAGGCGGCGTGCTACGCAGGCCTCTCTGCCCTTTGACGGGGCTAATTCATCGTTTGATGGCCCAAGGGGCCAATTGACGAGGACGAGCGAATGGCGATCAAGTCTCATAGGGCGCAACACGGCACCCAGTTTCTGAATGTTTCATCCAGCCTGAAGAGGAGCGGATGATGGAGACGCGGCATGGGGAACGTCATCAACCTGAATCGTTTCAGGAAGCGCGCCGAGCGGGAAGCCACGGCGAAGCAGGCGGACGTCAACCGGGCGAAGTTCGGCCGCACGAAGGCGGAGCGGTCGGCGGAGGAGAGGCGCGCGGACAAGGCGAGGGCGCATCTGGACCAGCATCAGATCGATCGCGAGGATCAGTCATGAAGTCGCCCGTGGTGAAACGGTCGATCGTGGTTGCCGGCCACAAGACCAGCGTCAGCCTGGAAGAGGCGTTCTGGAACGGCATGAAGGAGATCTCGGGCCTGCGCAACATGACGCTGTCCGAGCTGGTCGGCGAGATCGACGGCAACCGCCAGCAGGGCAATCTGTCCTCGGCGATCCGCCTGTTCGTCCTCGACTACTTCAAGAGCCGTGCCATGGCTGCGATTCAGCCGGAAAAGGTCCCGGCCCAGTAGCCGTTGGGCGTCGTCCAACGGCGCCTCCCGGTTCTGCACTTTAAAATCACTCTAAGGTGCAGTTTCAGCCGACCCGCGCGCTTGACCTCAATGCCCTGCATTGAAAATACAGGGCATGACCGACACCAATGACACGCGTTCGCGGATGCCGCTGGGCCTGGCCCAGCGCGGCTATATCGGCGTCATCCAACACCTTTCCGCAGGGGATGCGGGCTCGGCGCTCTCGGACATCGAGCTCGAGAGCCGGCTGATCGAGCTCGGCTTCGTCGAGGGCGCCCGGGTCGAGGTCCTGCACGAGGGCCTGGTCGGGCGCGATCCGATCGCCGTCCGCGTCGACAACATCACGATCGCGGTCCGCCGTCGTGAAGCCATGGCCATCATTGTCGCCTAGATCGCGACCGGAAATCTGATCCCATGGCCTTTGATCACATGGAAGCCCCTCTGCTGCATCTCGCCCTGGTGGGCACGCCGAACAGCGGCAAGACGTCGCTGTTCAACGCGCTGACCGGCAGCCGACAGAAGGTCGCGAACTATCCGGGCGTCACCGTCGAGCGCAAGGAAGGCTTCTTCGTCACGCCGCTCGGACGCCAGGTCTCGGTGGTCGACCTGCCCGGCACCTACTCGCTGCGCGGCCGCAGCCCGGACGAGGAGATCACCCGCGACTTCGTGCTCGGCAAGGCGTCCGGCGAGACCGTGCCCGACCTCGTGCTGTGCGTGGCCGACTCGACCAATCTGCGCCTGACCATCCGCCTGCTGCTGGAGCTGAAGCGCACCGGCCGGCCGATGATCCTCGTGCTCAACATGTTCGACATCGCGAGCCGGCGCGGCATCACCGTCGACGTGGAGCGGCTCGCCAAGGAGCTCGGCGTGCCCGTGGTCACCTCGATCGCGGTGCGCAAGAGCGGCACGGCCGATCTGTTGGCGCTGACGGACGAGATCTCGGCGAAACTCGCGGCGGAGCCGCAGGAGAACAGCTGGCGCGCGCTCAGCGTCGCCGAGTTGCGCGCCACCCAGCGCGAGGCCGATCGCATCATCGCCGACTGCGTCAGCCTGCCTGCTAGACCCGACACCTGGACCGCGCGGATCGATGCCGTGGTGCTGCATCCGGTCGGCGGCCTGATCGTGCTCGCTCTCATCCTGTTCGTGATGTTCCAGGCGGTGTTCGCCTGGGCACAGCCGCTGATGGACCTGCTCAACAACGGCTTCGATGCGCTCGGCGAGCTCGTGCACGCCACCCTGCCCGCCGGCCTGCTGCAGAGCTTCCTTCAGAACGGCGTGATCTCAGGCGTCGGCAGCGTCATCGTGTTCCTGCCGCAGATCATCATCATCTTCCTGTTCATCCTGTTGCTGGAAGACTTCGGCTACATGGCGCGCGCCGCGTTCCTGATGGACCGCATCATGGGTGGCGCCGGCCTGCACGGCCGCGCCTTCATTCCGCTGCTGTCGAGCTTTGCCTGCGCCATTCCCGGCATCATGGCGACGCGCGTGATCGACAACAAGCGCGACCGGCTGACCACGATCCTGATCGCGCCGCTGATGACCTGCTCGGCGCGCATTCCCGTCTACACGCTCATCATCTCCGCCTTCATTCCGGCCAGGGACGTCTGGGGCTTCATCAACCTCCAGGGCCTCGTAATGTTCGGCCTCTACGCCGCCGGCATCACCAGCGCGCTGTTCGTCTCGTTCCTGATCAAATTCTTCATGCTGCGCGACTATGCGCCGGCGCCGTTCATGCTGGAGCTGCCGGACTACAAGATGCCGCGGCTGAAATCGATCGCGATCGGCGTCTACACGCGGGCGAAAATGTTTCTGTACCGCGCCGGCACCACGATCTTCTCGATGATGGTGCTGATCTGGTTCCTGGCCTCATTCCCGCAGCCGCCCGCGGGCGCCACCGAGCCGGCGATCGACTTCAGCCTCGCTGCGATCATCGGCAAGGCGCTCGAGCCGCTGCTCGCCCCCGTCGGCTTCAACTGGCAGATCGCGGTCGCGCTGATCCCGGGCATGGCGGCGCGCGAGGTCGCGGTCGCAGCGCTCGGCACCGTCTACGCGATCGAAGGCGGCAAGGAAGCGGCCGAGCAGATCGGCCAGGTGCTGGCGACGAAATGGTCGCTCGCCACCGCGCTGTCGATGCTGGCCTGGTACATCTTCGCCCCGCAATGCGCATCCACGCTCGCGGTGATCCGGCGCGAGACCGGAAGCTGGGCCTGGATGGCGGTGACCTTCTTCTACATGCTGGTGCTGGCTTACGCCGCGAGCCTTTTGACCTACAACGTTGCGGTCGCACTCGGCGCGGGATAAGGCCCCCTCAAACCAAAACTGCGAAAACAACCCCATGCACAGTAGACGGGGTTCGTGAAATCAATGGGTTACGCGCGTGCGCGAAAATCGCCCGCGCGACGGGCTGCGCGCGAGTTGCACCGTCGGGCAAAACACTGGCAGAATGGCATCGTCGAAGAATCGTCGGACGAGCGACAACGATCCTAGCGCGGATACCACTGCCCCCGGGGGTCACGCTGCTGCGCGAAGGCGTAGGTCGGATTGACGCCGCAATAGGCATTGATCCCTGAAGCGGTTGCCATGCACTGCTCATAGGTCGCGAATTGGCAATTGCCTGGGTATCCCCAAATCCGCCCCTGCAAGCAGTAGAGATCATATGGACCGCTCGGGGCGACATAGCCTTGGCGATAATGGCGCCCGGCCGCGAGCGAGATCGAGGTCGTCGACACCAGAATTGAGCTAAGCGATACGATTGCGAAAAGCAGTCGGATCATGGCCATCTCCTGATCTCAGCTCTGTCGGCTTCTGCGTGCAAGAATCTCCCGTCGGGCCGCCAACATCAACTCAATTTGGCGTGCATGGTTGCAACCAAAATCAACAAATCAAATGGAGGCGGCGCGAGGCCGCGGTGCCTCATCATTACTGGCAAACATACATGATGCCGTCGTCGCCCTTGACGAGCGTGCCTGGCGTGCAGCCGATACCGTTGCGCGCGGCGTAATCGGATCAGCCACTGTAGCCATAGGTCCAGGGGCCTCCCTAATAATACGCGCGTACCCCCGGTTTCGAACAAGCTCGGCATCATCGGCTTCATCGACAACAACCAGCGTCACGCCGTCCTGCTCGACAGGAAGCAGCTCTCCGCGCTCAACCGCAGCAATTGATGCCGGACATCCGCGCGTTTTCTTTCGCTCCCCATGAAAAAGGCCCCGGTCGATGCCGGGGCCTGAGTTCACCGGGAAGACACAGGCTCAGTAGCGAGCGCCATAACCAGCACCATAACCGCCGAAGCGATAGTTCACGCGAACCGTGACCATGTCGATATCCTGGGTGACTCCGCTGCCCGTGAGGGTGAACCCACCAGGTGTGACCACGCCTGCGAAGCCGGTGTTGTCACGCCCCATCCAGAGATGGTCGTATTCGACACCGACTGTCCAGTTCGGGGTGAAGCCATACTCCCAGCCGACACCCAGGGCACCGCCCCAACGCGTGTGACCTGCCGAGGCGAGGCCGACGCCTGTGACATTGTTGAAGATGTCAAAGCGATTGCGCGTCACTGCGGCGCCGCCCTTCACGTAGAGCAGTGAGGCGTTCCATGCCCAACCGAGCTGAGCGGTGAACAGCCCGATGGCATCGGTCTTGCCCGTGGTCGAGATCAACGGATCGATCAAACTGACGCGCGTGTTCTTGATCTCGGCCCAATCACCCTGGGCTTCCAGGCCGAGCACGAACTGATTGGTCTGCCAGCGATACCCGATCTGTCCGCCGACGAGGCCTCCGGAGCGATCGGCGCAACCACTTGCGACTGCTCCCGCCGGCGTTATCAAATCCACGCAACCGTGGCTCTGCCCCCAGCCTCCGTTGGCGCCGATGTAGAACCCGGTCCAGTTGTAAACCGCCACCACCGGTGCCGGCGGCGGCGCCTTCACGGCCATATCCGCCGCCATGGCCGGAGCCGCCATGCTCAGCGCAGCGAGGCCGATCGCCGCGATCGAAAGCTTTTTCATCGTTTCGTCCCCTTTGCTCAAATCTCGTCCGTCAAAAATGCGAGCCCTATGCAGGCTGGCGTGCATAAACGCTGCGAACAGCCTGAAGTCTATGCGCGAGGGGATTCCTGGCCCGTACCAAAATGGCAACACTCAAACGTCATCGCTATGCACGGGAAAGTGCTTAGTCGCTATCTGAAGTGCCGGGCGCCGCAGCGCTGTCCTGTTCGTCGGCAAGCCACGCGTTGATGCCGGACGACGGGATCAGCCGTTTCGGGAGGTGCGGGTTGATCGTGCCTGCAAAGACGGAAAGTCCCTCATCGCGCTTGGCGCGCGCAAACAGCTTCGCTTCCTGCTCAGTTGCAAAGGTCTTCGTCTCGCGCGGACTTCGTTGTCTCGGCAGAACGCCTCGCCGTTGCACTTCGAAAGTGACGTACCAGGTCGGACTCATTGCGCACCAACATGTCACCAGTCCCTGGAGCCATGTTGTGGTGCGGCCGTCATCCGCCTGTTTGATTCAGATCAAGCAGCGACTTGACCGCTTTTATGCGAACGCTTGACGCGCCGGGCTGCGAACTGAGGCTCGGTTGACCCGTCGGGCAGAACAGGGGCACGATGGCATCATCAAGATCGCGACCAGCTCCAAAGCGACGAACTGCTCCATGGACCATTTCAGCACCGACAGACTGACCGCCGAGAAATTGCACGACGGCCACCTCGCCGATCTCGTCGCGCTGCATCTCGATGCCGAGGTGTCCCGCTATCTCGGCGGCGTGCGCACGCCCGATGTGACGAAGACCTATCTCGCCGTCAACATCGCCCATTGGGACCGGCACGGCTTCGGATTGTGGGTGCTGCGCAAAGACGGATCCTTCGCCGGGCGGGCGGGGATCCGGCATATCCTCGTCGATGGCGTGGACGAGGTCGAGATTGCCTACACGTTCAAGCGCGAATTCTGGGGTCAGGGCCTTGCGAGCGAGATCGCGACGGCGCTGACGGAGATCGGGCTGTCGCAACTCGAGCTGCCGTCCCTCATCGGCCTCGTCTTCGTCGGACACGGCGCATCCCGCCGCGTGCTGGAGAAGTCGAACTACATCCTCGAGAAGGACACGACGCATCACGGCGAAGCCGTCGTGATCTACCGCATCCGACGGTGAGAGGCGTCTCATCGGATCGGTAGAGCTAAGCCGCTTTACGCTCAGCCGGTGCGGAGCCGGACAACCGATTGCGGCAACGAAGCGAGAAACAGAACGATGCAGACACACAGCAGGACGATGTCCTTGAACAAGAACTCACCGGCCAGATTCCACGCCATCGGATCGGTTGAAAGGCTCCATGTGACGACGCCCGGCGTCGTGAAGAAGAACGACCACGTGATCGCGAAGGTCACCACGCCCATGAATGAACCCAGCGCCGACAAGACCGGACTGAAGCTGCCTGCCACGAGCAGCGCCGCAATCACGAATTCGGCGACACCGAGAACGTATGCCTCTCCCCTCAGGCCGAATACCGACAGCCAGGAGATGAACGGGCTGTTGCTGATGAACTGAGCGATACCCTGTGCGGATTGCAGTGTGAATTTCTGCATTCCAAACGATACGAATATGACCACCATGACCCAGCGCAGAATGGCGAGCGGACGATAAGAGCCTCCACCATTCTCCGCGACGTTGAATCCCATCATGCGACGATTTCTCCCGGATTGCGCATCCATCTGTTGGCGAACGAAGCGTCCGCTACGGGCTATTCGGAGGGGAGCGTCGGTCGTTACATGCGCGGCGGGGTTCCACGATCACAGCTGCGTGCAAGGCGCGTGTTCCCGGACGGCAAGCCATAGCTCGCAGGATGGGGAGAGCGCAGCGAAACCCATCACGCCCCAACACGCTTGGAGGAATGATGTGTTTCGCTGCGTTCTACCCATCCTATGGGCTACTTCACGGCTCCAGCGTGTAGGAGCGTCCGGGTTCGAGCACGTAGATGGTCAGGAAACGGAGCGGACGTTCCGGATCGCAATTGCGAAACAGGGTGTGGGGAAGATCCGCCCGGTCCTGCAACGTCTCTCCCGCCCGGTATTGCCGTGGCTCGTCGGTGCCATAGGCGGACTCGGCGACACCTTCGACGATGTAGATCGCGCCCGCGACGGGATGCCGGTGCAGCGGCGCGACGCCGCCCGGCGGATAGGTGACTTCGACGACCATGAGCTCCTGATGATTGCCCGGCAGCGGAAGACGTTCGAGAATCTTGCGCGTGACACCGGCAAACCCTGCTTGCGGGGCGCTTGACTGACGGTCGATATGTTCGTCCATGGGGCACCTGTCTCGCGGAGGATTGAGCCGTCGCCGCCGCGCCAAATCGCGGCGAATGACGATGGGATGCTGAGCGCAAGGCAACAAAATGGCCGATCTCCGGTTTCATTCGGTGCCGCAGATTGCGTCGCGACGAGGCAACATCAGCTCGTAGGATGGACGGAGCGGAGTTCGTAGGCCGTGAGCTACTGCTCGCCCGGCCACATCGCCATGGCCGCCTTCGCTACGCCCCTCAATTCCTCAGGCGTGGCGCCGTCCTTGGCCTGGATGGCCATGCCCTGAAAGACACTCAGATAGAAACGGCTCAGCGCATCGACGTCGGTTGCGGCAGGCAGCTCGCCGCTGACCACCGCCCCTTCGATCCGCGCGCGCAGATTGCCGAGCATGTCGAGCCGGACCTTCCTGATCGCGCGGGCGATTGTGGCCGGCCATTCGTCGCTGACGGCACCGAGCACGGCCATGCAGCCGGCCGGCGCCGTCCGGGATTTCGGCAGGGTCTCGGTCGCCCTGATCAGCAGGTGCTCGATGCCCTCGCGCGCAGTTTTTCCGTCCGCGAGCTTGTCCCACACCGGAGGTCCCTGGGTCTGAACGTAGTGCTCGATTGCGGCGAGGTAGAGCGCCTCCTTGCTTTCGAAGGCCGCATAGAGGCTCGGCGAGCGGACGCCCATGGCGTCGCAGAGGTCGTGCATCGAGGCCGCCTCGAAACCCTTGCGCCAAAACAGGAACATGGCGGCTTCGAGCGCTGCCTCTCGATCGAATTCCCTGGGTCGTCCGGCCATCTCGCCCTTTCTGTAATGATCAACACATAATTGACTTGACGCGCCCGTTCAAGACTCCACATATTCTGTGTCGATCGTTACAAAATTGGAGAGATTAAATGAATCTGGCAGGAAAACGGGCCCTGGTGACGGGCGCAAGCAGGGGCATCGGTGCAGGCATTGCAAAAGCGCTGGCCGCGGAAGGCGCCGATGTTGCAATCACTTACGAAAAGTCCGCAGACAGCGCCGCGAAGATCGTGGACGTCATTAAGGCAGGCGGGCGCAAGGCCGTGGCGATCCAGGCCGACAGCGCCGATGTCGCTGCCGTTCAGGCCTCGGTTGCCAAGACCGTCGCGGCGCTGGGCGGGCTCGATATTCTCGTCAACAACGCCGGAATTCTTCGATTGGGCGGCCTCAACGACATCTCGCTGGAAGACATCGATGCGCTGCTGGACGTCAACGTGCGCTCGCCAATGATCGCGAGCAAGGCCGCACTGCCCCATCTCGGCAAAGGCGGCCGCATCATCACCATCGGCAGCTATTTCGCCGACCGCGTGCCCGCGCCGGTGCTCGGCGTGTACGCGGCGTCGAAGTCGGCGCTTGCAGCGTTCACGAAGGCGCTGGCGCGGGAGCTCGGCCCCAGGGACGTCACGGTCAATCTGGTGCAGCCGGGATCGATCGACACCGACATGAACCCCGCAAGCGGCCCGACCGCGGAGACGCTGAAACAGTTCATGGCACTGGGCCGGTATGGTGCGACGGATGACATCGCGAATGCCGTGGCATTCCTGGCGAGCGCGAAGGCAAAATACATCACCGGCTCGACATTGACCGTCGACGGCGGCGCGAACGCCTAGGCATCCCACGCCGGACGCGAATTCCGGTCGGACCGACCCGGGATGACGGCGAACCTGGCGACGTCCGGCTGCAGGAGGCCGCCCACGAGGCGGCCTCCTGCTGGTAATCGGCCTCAAATCACTTGGTGTGACCTTACTTGGTATAACCCTGGCTCGTACACCACCACATGGCGTCAGCCCCGGTCGAGCCATGCTCGATGACGTATTTTCGGCACGCTTCGTAGTTGACGGCATAACGCTTGGCACACGGGACCGGGGAAATGGTGCCGCTACTCCAGGAGCATTTGTATTGGGCGTTGGCTGTCGGCATAGAAAGGGTTGCGACAGCGAGCCCGACGACGAGGAACGCGAAGGTCTTCATGGCTATCTCTCCCGAATTCAGGAATAGCGAATGCTATCCCTGGTGGTATGATAGCATACTTTCGACTGCGCCAGGAGATAGCGCGCTGCAAGAGCCATCCCTTCCGATACACTCAGCCGCGCAGCCCAGATGAAGCGAAGCGTAATCCGGGTCTTCTTGCGCGGACACGGCGGTCCCGGATTGAACTGCGCTTCGTCCGGGCCACGGCGTCTTACCGGAAATAACCCAGCACGAGATCGATGTCCGAACTGCCGGCGATCGTGCCGTTGAGCTCGGCGTCGATAACGCGGCGACAGGCCGCGATCGCGGCGTGGTCGCCGAGATCGTTGGCGGCTTCCAGCACGAGCCAGGCGGCGTCGACGGAAGCCTTCTCGGGGGCCGAACCGCCGGCATCGACGGGCAGGCTCTTGTTCTTGCGAATTGCGGTGCCGAATTGAGGCAACATGGCAAATACTCCCCTCTGGCTCAGTGCACCTGGAGCTCGGGCTGACGGCCCGTATCGGCACCCGCGCCGGTCTTGCGCGACTGGTAGAACTTCAGAATGCTGCGCGACGTCTCGATCTTGAGCTTGCCGAACTCGCGCTCGCTGTCATGAAGCTCGCGCGCCGTGATCAGATGATCCTTGGCGCCGAGGAACAGCAGCGACATGGTGGTGTCCCACGAGAAGTCGAGCGCCTTGCACAGCACCAGAAGTATCTCGCGATTGCGGTCCATCATCGCGCGCTCGATCACGTCGACCGGAAGCGACGACAATAGCGACAGGCCGATCTGCACCTCGTCGAAACGGTGCTGGCGCGCATAGTTCGAGATCGAGTCCTGGTTGAGGTTGCCCTGGCGGTACTGCGTCGTCACCACGCGCTTGGCGACGAAATAGCTGCGCGAGGACGGACCGAACTTGGACTGGAGATCGCCGGTGACGTCGGTCACCGAGCTCTGGATCTGCGACATCATCTCGGGCCGCTCGCTCGCGAGGCGGCGGCGGACGTCTTCCGACGCCTTGGAAATGAGCTGCTGGAAGATGTGGCGCGGCACGTCCTTGCGCAGGCCGAGCTGCTCGGCGAGGATCGAGTCACCCTCGGCGCGCCGGACCATGTGCAGCAGGCCCGAGCCGGAGAAGCGCGCGCCCTCGTTCTTGGCGACGGAGGTCACGACCTCCTGGTCGCCGCGCTTGACGAGCACGTCGGTGACGGCTTCGCCGATCGACTTGCGCTGGGCGATCGCAAGCAGATGCGCCTGGCCCTTGGTCATCGCGCTCTCGACCAGCATCTTCTCGTCGATCCGACTGGAATCGCGCAGCACCGGACCGGCCACGTCGATCTCGTCGTCGAGGGCGAGCTTTTCGATGACATTGAGCGGAGCATGGTCGCAGGCCGACATCAGCTCGGAGAGCTGCGCCCGCGCGGCGACCTCGATCTCGTCGGCAAGCCGCCCGATGACCTCGCCGAACATGCTGATCTCGTCGTCGCTGTAGCGGCCGGTGATCAGGATGTCGGTCGCATGCCACAACGCCTTCGCCCGGCTCTCGTCGGTGCCGCGCGCGATCGCGTCGTCCAGATCCTGCAGAAGCGATTTTGCGCCGTTCATCTCGATACCCCAGTTCTTGGTTAGCCATCCCGCTCGTGCTGGCGGGACGCCGAATTCCTCTGGGAACAGAGACTAGGGAACAAACGCGAGAATCCGGTAAAACCGGCAGATCAGTTTTGCCGGGCAAAATTCGATAAAATGCGCGGGAATGGGTTTACCGGCGAGCAAGGGCCCGCGCTTGCCGAAGCTGCTGCCCTCACGGATTCGACGGCGTCAGCACCAGCGGTGGCTTCGGCTTGGGTCTTGCGGGCGGCGGGCCCGGCGCCGGCCTCACCTCGATCGGCGGCGGCAGCGGCGCGATCTGCTGGCTCGCGAGCGGCGGGCTTGTGAGTGGCGGGCTTGCGATTGAAGGACTTGTGATTGAAGGACTTGGCACCGCGGGGGCGGCATGCGGCGCCTTCGGCGTCGGCGCGGCCTTTGGCTTCGGCGGCGCGCGGCGCGGATCGCGGCCGGGCAACGGCACGTCGATCAGCGACGGCTCGGGCACCGGATCGGGCGAGACCAGCGTCGGCAGCGCCGCAGTCGCCGGCGGCGGCTCGCCGCGCTCGATCGCATCCAGCCGGCGCGTCTCACGATCGATCGTGCGCACCGCGAGCCAGGACGACAGCGGCGCGAGATCGACGGTGCGGCTGAGCTTGTCGGGGGGACCTGCCGCGAACAGCTGGATCTCCGGCGGCGCGCCGGAGAGCCCGGTCATGATCGGCGTCAGGCTGGCGCGGATGTCGGCCTGGTCGGCGGGAATGTCGTAGCCGCCGGAGACGATCGCCCGCGCGTTCTTGGCGTCCAGCGGCGTCGCGCCGACGCGCAGGCGCCCGTCGCGGATCGTGAACGGGATCTGCGCCGAGGCGACCGCGATCGGGCCTGCCGACAGCGCGGGCTCGACGAGCTGCCGCAGCCTGTTGTCGTCGGCAACCTGGCCGCCGTCGCTGGCGCGGATGGCGATCTCGAAGGCACGCGGATTGAGGCCGCTGATTTCCGCGGCCTCGAGCGTCACCGTGCCATTGCCGGCGAGCGCACCGATCAACGCCGCAACGCTGCGGCCCTGACTGGTCAGGGCCATCTGCACCGAGGCGCGTCCCTTGGGCAATGCGAGATCGCGGTAGCGCAGCGCCGCAGCATCGACGTTCCTGAGCTCGATGCGCGCGTTCAGCGCAACACCGTTGGCGCCATTGCGCGCGTCGAAGCTCGCCGACATCTCACCGCCGCCGATACCGCCCTTGAGCGCGTCGAGCGCGAGCGACTGGCCGTCGCTCCGGATCGTGCCACCGACGGGGCGCAGCTCGATGCCGTCGGGCAAGGTGCCGCGCAAGGCCTGGAAGGCGATGCGGCCGCGCCAGCCGCCGAGCAGCCCCGCACTCAGGGGATCACCGGCATCACGTCCGGCGGCGCCGATGGCCATAGCGAACGCGGGCGCGAGATCGAGCGCGTCGAGGCCGATTTCGCCATCGACGCTCTTCTCCTGATCGAGCGTCACCGCGAGATGCCCGCGCAGATGCGAGCCGGCCGCGCTGCTGTCGAGATCGTCGAAGGTCAGGCGGTTGCCGGAGAGGCCGACGCGCGAGGACAGGTTGACGTTCTGCACCGATCTATCGGTTGGACTGGTCCCGAACAGCGGCGCCAGATTGGCATTGCGCACGCGCAAATTCACGCTGGCCTTCGGCTGGGACGAACTGGGGTCCGACAATTCGATGCTGCCTTGCGCATCCGCATCCAGCCCGCCGCCACTGAGCTTTGCGTTCAACTGCAACGGCCGGCGCCAGGCGCCGCTCAATCGGCCTTCGAACTGCGAGGCGCCCTCGCCCGCGGCGGCGACGCGATCGAGGCCGAGCAGCGCCAGCAACGCGCCGGCCTTTGGCGTCGAGATTTTCGAGTCCAGCGTGAAGTCGCTGTTACGCAAGCGGTCGATGTCGATGCCGTTGACCGCCGCCACCGGCGTCTGCCCGGCCAGCGTCGCGGTCGCCTTGAGCTGCGGCGCATCGAGATCGAGCACGGCGCGCGCGTCGTTGCGATCGGCATGATCGGCGTTCTTGTCGAGGCTGAGGTCGAGCTTCAGCCGCGTTGCGCCGGGCAATGACGGGATGGCGTCGAGCCGTGCGCGCACCGAAGGCGCAATCGGCTCGAGCAGCGCGGTGAGCTCACGCAGCGAATTGGCCGAGGATTTCAGCGCGAGCTTGCCGGTGGCATGAACGCGGTCGAAGCTGCCGCTCGCTTCGGTGGTCACCCCGCTCGCCTGGCCGAAGCGCAACTGCTCCAGCGACAGCGCCGCCGGGCCGTAACCGAGTTTCGCCGCGAACGGCCGCAGCTCCTGTCCGGCCGACATCGCGCGGCCGACATCGAGCGCGAGCCTGGCTTCCTCCGGCCATTCGCCCTGCGGCCCCGCGAGCGCGCGCACGAAGCTTGCGGCGGCATCGAGGTCGAGACGGTCGGCCTTGAGCTCGGCGTCGATCCGCGAGCCCTTGCTCGCGCCGGTCTGGACGAAGGCGATGCGGCCCTCCACCGCGCCGCCCTCGATCTCGGCCTTCAGCCTGTCGACAGCGAGATGGTTGGCGGCGATGGTCACGTCGCCGGCAAGGCGCAGCGGCCGCGTGCTGCGGCGGTTGATCTCGCTGCGGCCCTGGAGCCAGGCCACCAGCGTATCGGGATCGGACGACTCGACGCTGAGACGGCCGCTGAAGCTGTCGGCGCCGGGCGTTGCGCCGTTGAGCGAGAGCTGCGTCATGCCGGGTGCGCGCAGCTCGAGCCGCTGGAAAGTCCAGGACCTTCCGTCGGTCTGAAGCTCCGCCGTGATGTTCTGGAGCGGACGCCCGCCCAGCATGATCTGGTCGGAGTTGAACTCGATCTGCGCCGGCATCGGCGCCTGCGGGATCGCCGCAAGGCCCGCGCGCAGTGCCGACAGGACCCGCTGCGGCTCGGCATCGTCCTTGCCCGCCAGCTTGTCGGCATCGACCTGGCGCGCCGACAGCACCGCGCGCAGCAGCGGCGAGGCGCCGAACCTGACATCGCCGACACCGCCAAACTTGATCGCATTGTCCTCGGCGCCGAAGCTCGCGTCGATCTGGTCGAATTTGGCGCCGGCCGGATCGGCCTTGAGCTTTGTCGTGAGCTTCCAGGGTGTCGGCCCCGCGGTGCCCGCCTTCTTGACCGGAGGCACGGCGAGCGTCAGCGCGCCGTCGAATTTCGGCAGGCGGTTGTCGAAGGCGAGCACGCCTTCGAGATCGGCCAAGATCGCGCGCTCGCCGGGATCGATGTTGAGGTGGAGACGGGTGGCGCTGCCGTCGGCGCTCGGGCCGGAGGAGACGCGGAACGGATAGCGCACCCCGGTGGCGGTGAAACTGCCGTCGCCGCGGACCGAGCCGGCCAGCGAGCGCACGTCGCCGGAAAAGGTGATGTCGTTCAATTCCAGCGTCGAGCGGCTGGCGGCATCGTGCAGGGCGATGCGGCCGGTGAGGTTCAGCCGTTCGATCGCAAGCGAGGCCAGGTTGAAGGTGCCACTCGCGGTGGACGGCAAATCGACCCGTCCCTTGGCATCCAGGCCGAGATCCACCGCCATGCCGTTGACGGTCAGCTCGGTGGCGCGCCATTCGCCGCGCATCAGCGAGCTCAGGCTGAACTCGACGTCGAGCTTGTCGGCGCGCAGGCGGCCGAGATCGTTGTTGCCGCCGAAGGTGACCGAGCGCAGCCGCAGCGTCGGCGCCGGCAGCAGCCGCGCATCCAGCTCGCCCGCCACCCGCACCGGCACGCCCATGATCGTGCCCGCCTCCGCCTCGAACTGGGGCCTGAACTGGTTCCAGTCGATGAAGTAAGGCCCGATCAGCGCGGTCAGCAGCGCAATGATGAAGGCAATCGCCAATCCGAGCAGCGTCGTCTGCACGGGTCTCCCCTCGGCCAAACCGGCCCGGGCCGAACCTGAGGGCCTCAGGCGCGCCGGAACAGCCCCCTATATAAAGGGAAGTGTGGCGAAGTCACAGCGACTGTTGGGCGCGGAGGTTAACGCTGGCGGCCATCACCAGCTCGCCGGCAGGCGTTTCAGGCCGCGCAGCACGAAGGTCGGACGCCATTCCGGGTTCTCGACGTCGTCGATGCGCAGATCCGGCAGCCGCCGCAACAGCGTCGCGATGGCGATTTCGGCCTCGATGCGCGCCAATTGGGCGCCCAGGCAGAAATGGATGCCGCCGCCGAACGACAGCGGCTTGACGTTGGGCCGGGTGACATCGAGCCGGTCAGGGCGATCAGGGTAAACCGCCGGATCGCGGTTGGCCGAGCCGAGCAGGCAGAGCACGGTCTCGCCCTTGGGGATGCTCTTGCCGCCGAGATCCGCGATGTCCTCCAGCGCCACGCGTCCGGTCATCTGCACCGAGGAATCGTAGCGCAAGAATTCCTCGATCGCGTTGACCATCAACTCGGGCCGCGCCTTCAGGAGCGCGAGCTGATCGGGATTGCGATGCAGCGCGAGCAGGCCGTTTCCGATCAGATTGACGGTGGTCTCGTGGCCGGCGCCGAACAGCAGGATGATGTTGGCGGTCAATTCCTCGTTGGTGAGCTTGTTGCCGTCTTCCTCGGCCTGCACCAGCTGGGTGGTGAGGTCGTCGCCGGGATTGCGGCGGCGCAGCTCGAACAGCTGCTGGAAATACATCTGCGCCATCATGTTGCCGGCGTTGCCCTTCGCGATCTCCTCCGGCGTGAGCGGCACGGGGTCGAGCAGCCGGCCGCCATCGCGCGAGCTGTTGTAGAAGGTCTCACGATGATCCTCGGGGATGCCGAGCATGTCGCAGATGATGGTGACCGGCAGGCGGAAGGCGAAATCCTCGATCAGGTCCATGTGGCCGCGCTCGATCACCGCATCGATGGCCTGGTCGACGATCGCCTGGATCCGCGGCCGCATGTCCTCGACGCGACGAGCGGTGAAGGCCTTCACGACGAGGCCGCGCAGGCGGGTGTGGTCGGGCGGATCGGATTGCAGCATCCAGTGGCTCATGCTGCGGAACACCGGCTCGTCCATGATGGCAGGGCTATAGCGGCGCTTGGAGCGCTCGACAAAGTCCTTGCCGAAGCGCTTGTCGCGCATCACGAGGCTGACGTCGGCGTGGCGGCTGGTGACGAACTGGCCGAACGGGGTCACATGGATCGGCTCGATCGTGCGCAGCCGGTCATAGTGCGGATAGGGATCGCGGATGAAGTCCGGCGACAGCGGATTGAACAGCGGTCCGCCTGCGGGTTGCACTTGCTCGTTCATGGTGACCTCAATCGGTTGCCGCATGACACGAATACGCCGGCAGTCCCCTTGCGTACGCGGCGTAACCATCCCCAAGATTATAAACTCGATACATTGTTGTATCGAGTTGCATTCTGCCCTAACCTGCGCCGATGTCAAGGGCGAGAACCAGGCCGACCAGGGACGACACGCGCGATAAACTGTTCGAGGCGGCCGCGCGCGTGTTCGAAGCCGACGGCATCGGCGGCGCCAGCATCGAGGCGATCACGGCCGCCGCGGGCTTCACCCGCGGCGCATTCTATTCCAACTTCAAGAGCAAGGACGAACTGATCATCGCCATGCTCGAGGATCATGTCGAGCAGTCGATCCGGCGCAACCTCGACATCCTCGCGCAGCACGACAATCTCGACGATTTCATCGCGGCGCTGAAGACGATGGATCGCAGCCGGCAAGACCCGCTCGGCCGCTCGCCCCTCCTGCACATGGAGATGATCCTGTTCGTCGCGCGCGCCGAGAAGCGCCGCCCGGAGCTTGCCAAGCGGCTACGCGCGCGGCGCAAGCTGGTCGCCGACATCGTCGAGGCCACGTTGAAGAGCAACGGCAGGAACGACACGCTGAATCCGCCGTGGATGGCCTCCGTCGTGCTGGCGCTGGAAGACGGCTTTCGCCTGCACCGCCTGATCGATCCGGAGACGACGCCGGCCGACAGTTTTCTGCGCGCGATCACGGATCTCAGGCGCAGGACGGGGTTGTCGTCGAACTAGCCTGGACCGCCGATATCACGCGCACGACCGGACCGCGATCCGACCGGCGTTCGCTTCTCCGACAACTCGTCGTCCGCCCCCCAATCGTGCGTTTGTGAAAACGCAGGGCTGCTTGCGGCAGAATCGGGCAAGGCATGGCTGCTTCGGGAAATACGCCGGGACTCCGCGGCGCTAACCGGCGAGGCACCGAGCGATTGGCGCAGGCGCGTCCGTTAGCAGCAATCTCTCGACAGGGACGGCAATCGCTCTGGCGCAGTCGACGATCCGGTTGGCTAAACATCGCAACGTCACATCATGGGGACGGAGACAAACGATGGACAGGAAACGGCTTGCAATCGCGCCACGGCGGAAGGCCGTCTCGACGGCGCTCATCTACGGGCTTTCGCTGACCGTGCGTTTCACCTCGCCGACGGCCGAAGAGGCGCCGCCACAAGCCGCGCAGAACGCCAAGGTCTCGACGTCGATCCTGATCGATCGGGGCTGGACCAACAAACCTGCGCTCCCGGCCGCCCTGCGCGGCTGGCCATCGGGCCCGCGAAGCTGCCGCGCAGGATGTGAAGGCCCTGCGCTGCTGTCCTCGCTGCCGAACTGCACCGCGCCGTAAGGGCCCGGCGGTATCCGTCTCACCTCTTCGCGTCATCATCGCTCGCAACAGGCTCTGCTCGCATCGAGCGGCGGCGATGGCGCGCGTTTCGAACCAACAAATCCAGAACCAAATCAAGGAGTGAACCACATGCGACTGCTCATCATTGGCGCCGGCTTCGCCGGCATGTACGCCGCCCTCTCCGCCGCCCGCCTGCGCGACATTCAGGGCGTTTCGCCGGAAGAGCTCGAGATCGCGCTCATCGCACCAGAGCCGACGCTGGTGGTCCGCCCTCGACTCTATGAGCCGAAGCCGGAAACCCTGACGGCGCCGCTGCTCGATGTCCTCAAGGCGATCGACGTCGGCTACATCCAGGGGAGCGCCGAGACCGTCAATACCGAGGCGCTGACGGTGCAGATCTCGACTCCCAATGGCACCCGCAAGACCCTGTCCTACGACCGCCTGGTGATCGCCACCGGCAGCCGCCTCTTCCGACCCAACATTCCCGGCCTTGCCGAGCACGGCTTCAGTGTCGACTCGCTCGACGATGCGGTCACCCTCGACAAGCATCTGCATGGCCTCGCCGACCGGCCGGCCGTCAATGGACGCGACACGGTCGTGGTCGCCGGCGGCGGCTTCACCGGCATCGAGGCGGCGACCGAGCTGCCCGCGCGCCTGCGCGCCATCTTCGGCCAAAACGCCAGAACGCGCGTGATCATCGTCGAGCGTAACGGCGCGATCGCTCCGGACATGGGCGAAGGCTCCCGCCCGGTCATCGAGCAGGCGCTGCGCAAGCTCGGCGTGGAGACAAGGCTCGGCACCGGCGTTGCCTCGCTCGACAAGTCCGGCGTGACGCTGTCGACCGGCGAACACATCGAAACCGAGACGGTGATCTGGGCAGCCGGCATTCGCGCCGCGCCCCTGACGGCGCAAATTCCCGCCGAGCGCGACAATTTCGGCCGATTGCTGGTGGACCGCGATCTGCGCGTGCCCGGCGTCGCCGGCGTCTTCGCCACCGGCGATGCGGCGCGGGCCGCATGCGACGACGAGGGCAATTACGCGCTGATGTCGTGCCAGCACGCCACGCGGATGGGCGCCTTTGCCGGCAACAATGCCGCCGCCGAACTCCTGCGCGTCCCGACCAGGCCGTATCACCAGAAGGCCTACGTCACCTGCCTCGATCTCGGCGAAGCCGGCGCGCTGTTCACGCGCGGCTGGGAGCGCAAGGTCGAGATGGTCGGCGACGTCGCCAAGAAGACCAAGCAGGAGATCAACACGGTCTGGATCTACCCGCCCCGCGCCGAGCGTGCCGCAGCGCTCGCCTCGGCCGATCCGGAACGTGTGACGAGCCTCTAGAGGCACGAAACGATGACGGCCGTACCTCCCTGGCGGCGCGGCCTGCTCAACCAAGACCAGCCGGGAGCCCTACCTTGAAACAGGAGACCAACATGAACCTGCACAACACCTCATACCCCGCGACATCGAAGCCGGAAGAACTCGTTCCGTCGCGCTACGCGCTGAAGGTCGGCGAGATCGACGTGCTGGTGGTCAGCGACGGCGTGCTGCCGCTGCCAACCACGATGCTGGCGCACAATGCCGACCCGGCCGTCCGGGCGACCTGGCTGCACGACATGTTCCTGCCGCAGGACGCTTTCGACTGGGCGCTGAATGCGGTCGTGGTCCGCAGCGGCGACAAGACCATCCTGATCGACGCTGGCCTGGGGTCCGACCCGGATCTGCACTTGCCGCGCGCCGGCCAGTTGATCAAGCGACTGGAGGCCGCCGGCATCGACCTTTCGTCCGTGACCGATCTGGTGCTGACTCACTTGCACATGGACCACATTGGCGGACTGCTCGTCGACGGAGTGAAGCAGCGGCTGCGCAAAGACCTGCGGATCCACGTGGCGGCCGCCGAGGTCAAATTCTGGGAAGCGCCCGATTTCTCCCACACCGCCATGCCGCCGGGCTTCCCGGACGCGCTTCGGGCGACCGCCAAGCGGTTCGTCAAGGAATACGGAAGTCAGCTGCGGCAGTTCGATGAGCAGCACGAGGTTGCGCCGGGCGTCGTCGTTCGTCGCACCGGCGGACACACCCCCGGACACAGCGTGGTTCGCGTGGCATCCGGCGGCGACGGGCTGACGTTCGCGGGCGACGCCGTGTTTGCTGTCGGGTTCGATCAACCCGACTGGCACAACGGTTTCGAACACGACCCCGAAGAGGCGGCGCGCGTTCGGGTCGGTCTGTTGCGAGAGATTGCCGCGAGCGGCGAGATGCTGGTGGCGACTCACATGCCGTTCCCGTCCGTCGGCCATGTGGCGGTCGCCGGCGACGCATTTCGCTGGGTGCCGGTGTTCTGGGATTACTGATCGCTCGCTGAGCCAACGTGAGACCAGGGCGCGCATTCATGGCGGGCCCTGGTCTCGATGCGGCGAAGCGATTCAGCGCGGCGCGCCGCCGATATCAGATCCGATCGTTGATCAGGACGCCGGACAACGACGGATCGTTCGCATTGGTCGCATCGCCTGCTTTCGTCGCGCTATAGGTCGAGTCCGCAAGCGAGCTTTTCAGCTGCTGGAGAAACTGTTGCAGCAGCTCCGCCGTCGAATTGCCGCTTGACGAGTCGTCCGTGCCGTTGACCGAGGGAGGCTCGCCGGATGGCGGTGGCCCGTCCGGCGGGGGCCCGCCCGCTCCGTGCGGTCCATGCGAGAGCGCCGCCTTGAAAATTCCTTGCAGCTCGGTGGCCTGCGCGTCCGTCAGCTTGCCGGCCGACACTTGCTGCTGGATGAGGCCATTGATCTTCGACTCGAAGGCGTCGGGCGAAGATGTCCCGCCGCCGGATTGATCGCTTGCGCCGGTTGACTGCAACGCGGAGCCGATGCTGCTGAGCGCGGCCGACAGTGCCGATTGATCCGACGCATCGATCGCGCCGGACCCGACTTCCGTTTGCAGTTCGTCTTGCAGCAGTTGCAACGGTGATGAGCGGTGGTGATGGGAGGAGAGCGCAGAAATCGAGGTCATGGTGGCTTTCCGTGCTTTTGGCGGACCCGAGGTGACGTTGCCCCGAGTCCCATCCAGTCCTGAGTTCGCCCTGGCAGTTGGATCTGCCCGGTTGCGCGGTGGTAGGAACGGGAGCTGGCGCGGAGCATTTGGCAGGGCGCCGCTCCGGTTGCTCGATATTGCCAATCGGCAATTAGTAATATCCAGAAACAAGAATCCGACCAGCCGATCATCAGCCAGGGCTGGAGCTACCCGTTGAAAGGGATGACTGCCGGATTGTGCGCGAACGCCCTGGAGCCGACTATGCCGACCGCTTCATCACGTCGCGATCTGCCGGCGCAACATCGAGCCGGCCCAGCATTGCCCTCGCCTGCTCGGCGCAGTGCTGATCAGCCAACGTTCGAACGCGACCGGCGGCAGCGCGGGCGCGTAAAGGAAGCCCTGGACGACGTCGCAGCCGAGCTTGGCCAGCGTCGCTCGAAAACGCGCTAGCTCGAGGTTCCGGGCTTGAGCTTGTGCAGCCGGCCCGCCACCGCGCGCACCTTGCGGGGAGCGGCCTGCCAGACCGAGAGCGCCGACAGTCCACTCACGACCATGGCGATGGCAAAGGCGAGCGTGTAGTCGCCGGTGCGATCATAGAGGAAACCCGTGAGCCAGGGACCGGCCGCGCCGCCGGCCAGGGCCGCCAGCATGATCGTTCCAAAAATGCTGCCCTGGTGCCTGCCCTGGAAGATCTCGAACACCACCGCGCCCATGATCGAGGTGAGGCCGTAGCCGAGCGCGCCTTGCGCGAACACCATGACATAGACCAGCCACAGCGACGGCTGGAATTTCAGCGCCATCAGCGCCGCAAAGCAGATCGCAAAGCCCGCGCAGCTGATCGCCCACACCCATTCCCGCCCGATCCGGTCGGAGACGTGGCCGAGCAGGATCTGCCCGGGAATGCCGAGCAGGCTGACGATGCCGAGCGCCCACACCGCGACACCGGGGCTGAAGCCGATGTCGAGCAGGAACTTGGTCTGGTGCACCTGCACCGCGTACCAGATGTACAGGCCGCTGAAATAGCCGAGCGCGATCCACCAGAAGCGCGCGGTCGCAACCGCCCGCTTGAGCGTCCAGTCGGTGCCGACCCAGACGGGATCGACGATGTTGGAGACCGGTGTTGCCGCGCCCGCCGCCGGCGTGGCATCGCCGTCCGGCTGAAGGCCGATGTCTTCGGGCCGCTTGTGCAGGAACAGATTGATCGGCGCCAGCACGACGAGAATGAGCAGCCCCATCGCGGTACAGGCGGTGCGCCAGCCGGTCTGCTCGATCATGTGCTGCACCCACGGCAGCAGCGTCACCGAGCCGATGCCGACGCCGGCAAAGGCAATGCCGATGGCGAAGCCGCGCTTGCGGATGAACCAGTTCGGCAGGAACAGCGATTGGCCGGAATAGCCGAGACACACCGAGCCGGCACCGACCATGACGCCGATGGTCACGTAGAGATGCCAGGGCGTGCTGGTGAGTGGCGCGAGCAGCAGCCCGCCGCCCATCAGCACGACACCGAGCTCCATCACCGCGCGCGGGCCGGCGCGATCCATCAGGCGGCCGATCAGCGGGCTGACGATGCCCGACACGACGAAGCCGAAGGAGAACGCGCCGGCAGTGACGCCGCGTTCCCAGCCGAATTCGGAGATGATGGGAGGAAAGAACAGCGAAAACGCGGTGCGCGCGTTGACGCCGATCGCCATGGTCACGAAGGTCACCGCGACCACGACCCAGCCGTAGAAGAACGGAAGACGCATGATGTGCTTATTTCATCCCTAGATGGTGCTACCGACCATCCGGGGCCGCCCGGGTCAAGCGATTTTCTCGAATGTATTTCTTGGCGGGTCGCAGAAGCTGCCACATCGTCATGGCCGGGCTTGTCCCGGCCATCCACGTCTTCGCTACGCGGAACAAAGAACGTGGATGCCCGGGACAAGCCTGGGCATGACGACCTCTCGTATATGTTCGAGTGTTGCCGGGCGCGCGCTCAGGCCGCGTCGCGCTGCGAAGGTTGAGCGGTCTCGTCGAATGCGATCTGGTCGACCGGCTGCGGGCGTCCGAACAGATAGCCTTGCGCGAAATTGACGCCGAGCGCCGTCAGCCGCTCGAACTCCTCAGCTGTCTCGACGCCTTCGGCGGTGACCGACATATCGAGGCCGCGCGCGAGCGTCACGATCGAGGCGATGATCGCGGAGCTGCGCGGCTGATGCGTGAGGTTGCGGATGAAGGACTTGTCGATCTTGATCTTGTCGAACGGGAACGTGGTCAGATAGCTCAGCGAGGAATAGCCGGTGCCGAAATCGTCGAGCGCGAGCTCGATGCCGATGTGCTTCAGCCGTTCCATGAAGGCGAGGTTCTCGACGCCGCGTTCCAGCAGCACGGATTCGGTGATCTCGATCTCCAACCGTTGCGGCGCCAGGCCGGAATCCGCCAGTGCCGCGCAGATCGTCTCGAACAGCTCGGCTTCCTTGAACTGGATCGGCGACAGGTTCACGGCAACCATGAGATCGCATGGCCAGGCCGCGGCGTCCGCACAGGCGCGCCGCAGCACGAATTCGCCGAGCGGCACGATCAGCCCGGTTTCCTCGGCAAGTGCGATGAACTGGTCCGGCGGGATCAGGCCGCGGCTCGGATGCCGCCAGCGCACCAGCGCCTCGAAGCCGCGACGGCCACCACCGGCGACGTCGACAAAGGGCTGATAGTGCACCTCCAGCTGGCACTGCGCGATGGCATCGCGCAAATCGCCTTCCAGCGTATTGCGGGCCTCGAGCTCGGCCGACATCGCCTCGTCGTAGACGGTGAAGCAGTTGCGGCCGGCCGATTTCGAGCGGTAGAGCGCGAGGTCCGCCTTCTTCAGCAGCTGCTCCTGGTCGCTGCCGTGGTCCGGTGCGATCGCGATGCCGATGCTGGTGCCGATCTCGACGCGATGGCCGGGCAGCAGGAACGGTTCGGCGACCAGCTTCGCGATCCGCGCGGCGAGCTCGGTCGCGCAGGCCCGCTGATCGTCGCAAGCCTCCTGGATGATGGCGAACTCGTCGCCGCCGAGCCGCGCCAGCACGTCGGTGGCGCGCAGCGCAGATCTCAGCCGCAGCGCCACCTGGCGCAGCAGCACATCGCCCGCACCGTGGCCGAGCGAGTCGTTGACGTTCTTGAAGCGGTCGAGATCGAGCATCAGGATCGCGAACGGCAGGCCCCGCACGCTCAACTGGCTGTTCATCAGGTCGAGCCGGGTCAGGAAGAAGGCGCGGTTCGGCAGCCCCGTCAGGATGTCGGTCTGGGCGAGCTCCAGCACCCGCCGGTTCGCCAGCGACAACCGCCGCGAGCTGCGGCTTGCGAGCATGAGATAGGTTGCGAGCGACAGCGTCAGCAGCATGCCGACGACGATGACCGCAACGGCGCGATCGTAGGCCGTCTCCAGCGAACCGCCGGCCGTCGGCATGGCGCGCACCTGCCAGTCGGTATCGCCGATCTTGAGGCTGCCCGACCAATGCAGCGCGCGGGCGACGTCCCGCATCGACTGCGGCGACGCGGCGGCCGACGAATAGTCCGGCAGGGTTTGTTCCAGGCTGACGATCTGCCCCGTGAAGGGCGGATAGACGTTCACACTGACCGCGGGGCTTGCTCCCGTGGTCACGCGAATGGACTGGATCAGCAGCGGCAGGTCGAAGACGCCGACGACGAAACCCGCCAGATTGCGGCGCCGGTCCGCCACCGCCTCGCGCGAGGTTCCCTTGGCGTAGACGGGAATGGCAACGAGCACGTCGGGCTGCCGGCCGCCCTCCTTCGGGTCGTAGAGCCGCGTGCGAATGGCGGCGACGCGGTCGTTGTCGCGCGCGCGCTCGAGAGCCGCGCGGCGCTCTGGAACGGTCGCGTAATCCATGCCGTAGACCGACGACGTCTTCGGCTGGGTCGAGTAGAACACCGGGAAATATTCATCGGCTTGCGGCGCTGTCGCGAAGGTCTCGCCCTGGAGCGACTTGATGCGATAGCCGGACACGCCGTCCGTGGCCGCGGCGGCCTCGTATTCGGCGCGCTCCTTGCGGTTGACGCGCGGCAGCCAAGAGATGCGCAGCATGCCGGGATGACGTTCGAACAGCCGGGAGCTGAACGTCTCGAATTCGCTGCGGGTGATTTCCTCGTTGGTCGATTCGAACAGCGTACGCAGCGCGACGAGCCTGGAGATGTACTCGCTCATGCCGTTCTGCATGACGATGGCTTCGGTTTCGGCGGCGTTCTCGAACTCGATCCTGTTGACGCGGTCTTCCCATCGCGCCACGGCGGCGGCGCCGACGAGCGAGAACAGAAGACCGACGCCGACTGCGACGAGCGCAGGGCGATAGAGTCCGAGCAGCGGCGCCGCGCGCCACCATCCGGGCCTACGTTCCCGATCCTGATCGTTCTGACCCCGACCGCCCATCTTGATCCCGCAAGTCCCCCTCGGCGCGGCAACCCACTTCTGGTTGAGCTGCCGGAACAGCTATCGGACAAGGATCGGGGTTAAGAACCGCACAATTTCAGAGCCGGGTCGTCGCAGATTGCGCGGCTTAGTTAACGAATGGCCTGCAAGCAGGGCCCATTGTGCGAGCAATTTGCCGCTTTTCCCCGGAGTCTTACGGAGCACCGTCACATCAGGGGTTAGCGAGCTGTTCAGGACGACGAGACTATCGTTTCCGGCAGGTATTCCCTCATCCGGCATGCATCCTCATGACACGATCGCGATCAGTGGCCTGCGTCGCATTGGCCGTCGCGCTACTCGCCGCGGCCAATCCTGCAGCGAAAGGCGACGAGGTCGGCGTCAGCGACGATGCGATCCTGTTCGGCCAGGCCGCCGCGCTCGAAGGCCCCTCCTCCGCGCTCGGACAGCGGATGCGGCAAGGCATCGTCGCGGCATTCACCGAGATCAACGAAAAGGGCGGCGTCCACGGCCGAAGGCTCCAGCTCATCAGCCGCGACGACGGCTACGATCCCGACCGCTCGGTGGCGCAGACGCTGCGGCTGATCGAGGACGACAAGGTGTTCGCGCTGATCGGCGCGGTGGGCACGCCGACCGCGATGGCGACGATCCCGATCACCAATACCAGGAACATTCCCTTCATCGGTCCGTTCAGCGGCGCCGAATTCCTGCGCGACCTCGAGCTTGCGAATGTCGTCAACATCCGCGCGAGCTATGGCGCTGAGGCCGAGGCGTGGGTCAAGCACCTCACCGAGGATCGCCACTTCACCCGCATCGGCATCTTCTACCAGGACGATTCCTTCGGCCGCGACGGTCTCGCCGGCGTGAAGCGCGCACTCGCCAGGCGCGGCCTCGAGCTCGCCGCGGAAGGCACCTTCGAGCGCAACACCCGTGCGGTCGGCTCGGCCTGGCGCACGATCAGGCGGGCCGAGCCCGAAGCCATCGTCATGGTCGGGACCTACGGCCCCTGCGCGGAGTTCATCAAGCTCGCGCATCGCAGCGGCTTCCATCCGACCTTCGTCAACATCTCCTTCGTCGGCGCCAATGCGCTCGCCAGGGAGCTCGGCCCCGACGGCGAAGGCGTCATCGTCTCGCAGGTCGTGCCGTTTCCCTGGGATCGCTCGCAAAAGCTCGTCGCCGACTACCAGGCGGCGCAGAGGGCGTTCGACCCGACGCTGACACCGGATTTCGTGTCGCTCGAAGGCTATCTCTCCGGCCGCCTCGCGGCCGCGGCGCTGGAAAAGGCCGGGCCGCAGCCGACCCGCGCGAGCCTGTTGCGCGCCATCAACGACGTCGGCCGCTTCGACATCAGCGGCAGCATCGTCACCGTCGGCGCGCGCATGATCGACGCGCCGCCGAAGGTGTTCTTGACCGTGATCCAGAAGGACGGGACGTTCAGGGCGGTGGATCGGCTGTAGTTGCAGCAGGAGGTCGTCATGCCCGGGCTTGTCGCCTGCGCGACCGAAGCCGCTTCGGCGAGGCGAAGGCCCAGGCATCCACGTTCTTGGCATTGCCGGCAAAGGCGTGGATGGCCGGGTCAAGCCCGGCCATGACGATGCGGAAGCTTTGGTGCGCACAGCGACCGCATAACTTGCGTTAGCACCGCAGCTTCAAGGCCGCCGCGTCCAGCGCTCCGCGTTCACTGCGCCTTGCGGGACCTCGCCTTTCACGATCGCCTCGACCTGCCGCACCGTTTCCAGCGACTGGTATTCGATCGCCTGCGGCGTCAGCCCGCCGACATGCGGCGTGGCGATAACGTTGGGAAGCCTCGCCAGCTCCGGGCTCGGCATCTGGTCGGGCGCGCGGCCGACGTCCATCGCCGCGCCGGCGATGCGGTTCTCGCGCAGCGCGCCCGCCAGCGCGGCCTCGTCGACGAGATTGCCGCGCGAGAGATTGATGAAGACGGCATGCTTCTGCATGCGCGCCAGCGCCGCCTCGCCGATCAAATTCTCGGTCTGCTCGTTGGCGATCGCGAGGCAGACGACGTAGTCGGACGCACCAAGAAGCTCGTCGAGACCGACCTGCCGGATCGCGCCGTCGCTGACGGTCGCAAAGGGATCTGCGACCAGCACCTCCATGCGCATCACCTTGGCGATCTCGGCGAGGTAGCGCCCGATACTGCCATAGCCGATGATACCGATCTTGCTGCCGGCGAGCTGGCGGCCCATCCGTGCCTCGACCTTGCGGCCGGCCTGGTAATCCGCCGTCGCCCGGGACACGCCGCGGGAGAGATCGACCATGAAGCCGAGCGCGAGCTCGGCCACCGCCTGCACGAAGCCCGGACCGGCGCGGGTCACGAGAACGCCGGCTTGCGAGGCCGCCTCCACGTCGACGTTACGGATGTCGACGGCGCAGCGGACGAAGGCGCGCAGGCGCGGCAGTTGCGCGAAGATCTCGCCGCGCCCTTCCGTCATGCGATCGGCGACGATGATGTCGGCATCTTTGGCGGCGCGCACGAGGCCGGTGGCATCCAGCGTGTCATCGCTCTCGTGCAGGATCACCTCGGCGGCTGCGCGCAGGCCGTTCAGGCTGCGGTCGCCGTAGTAATTGCGACGCATCTCCGGCGTGTGGGCGAGCAACACTTTCAAGACAGGACTCCCTTAGTAACCGAATGCCCGCGGCAGCGCGGTCGAGAGCCATGGCACGAAGGCGATGACGAGCAGGCAGAGAAACAACAGGCCGAGATAGCCCATGATCGGCTTCACCGTCTGCTCGATCGGCACATTGCCGATCAGGCATGCGCCATAGAGCCCGAGCCCGAGCGGCGGCGCGAACAGGCCGATGCCCATCGCGATGACCAGCACGACGCCGAAATGCAGGGGATCGACGCCGAGCTGCACGGCGACCGGCAGCAGCAGCGGCCCGAAGATGATGAGCGCGGCGGCGCCTTCCAGCACCGAGCCCATCACGATCAGCACCGCGATCGCGAGCAGGATGAACAGCCAGACGCCCGAGGTCTTGGACAATCCAAGCATGAAATCGCCGACCGCATGCGGCACCTGCTGCAAGGTCAGCGTGAACGCCAGCGACTGCGCCGCGGCGACGATGAACAGCACGAGCCCCGCGCGCGTCGCAGCCTGGACAAAACTGTGCGCGGCCGATTTGAAGCCGAGCTCGCGGAACACGAGACTGCCGACAATGAGGGCGTAGGCTACGGCAAAGGCGGAGATCTCCGTGGCTGTCGCAAAGCCGCTCTTGAAGCCGAAGAAGATCATGAAGATCAGCCCGAACGAGGCGATCGCACCGCTCCACAGGCCCGACACCGGCATCTGCGGCGCGACGTCCTCGGTATCCGCCGGCCGCTTGCCGAAGATGATCGAGACCGCGATCAGGACCAGCGCCATCAGCGCCGCCGGCAACAGGCCGGCCACGAACAGGCCGCCGATCGACAGGTTCGCGACGAACCCAAGGATGATCAGGTTGATGCAGGGCGGAATGGTTTCCGCCATCACCGCGGACGCCGCAAGCAGCGCCACCGCGCCGCCCGGGTTCTGCTTCGAGCGGCGCGCCGCCGGGATCAGCACCGAGCCGACCGCGGCGACATCCGCCATCTTCGAGCCCGAGATGCCGGAGAACAGCACCATCGAGGCCACCATCACGACGTTCAGGCCGCCACGCATACGACCGACCCCGCGCTGTAGCAGCTCGATCAGCCGCACCGACATGCCGTTGGCTTCCATGAGGTAGCCGACGAGGATGAAGAAGGGAATCGCGAGCAGCACGAAATTGTCGATGCCGCGCGCCATCTGCTGGGCGAAGATCACGCCGGGCAGCGCGCCCTCGACCCAGATGAAGATCAGCGCGGCCAGCGCCAGCGCGAACCCGATCGGCAATCCACCGAACAGGGTTGCGAAGAAGCCGATCAGCATCAGCGTGCCCGCCGACGGCACGGTGGACGGCGACAGGTAATCCCAGGCGAGATAGAGGCCGGTGACGACGATGATGGCAACGAGGCCCCTGAGGATGTCGGGCAGCGGCCTGGCGCAGAGATGATCGATCGCGAACACCGTCATGAACAGCGCGCCGATGCCCATCGGGTAGAAGGTCAGCTCCAGCGGCAGGCCGGATCCGGTGGTCTGCCCGGCCGTCAACGATCCCAGCTTGATCGCGTTGTAGGCGACATAGCCGGAGATCAGCACGACCAGAAGCGCGCTCGCGGCATCGACCAGCGTGCGCAGCCGCACCGGAAGCAGATCGCGGAAGAAGGACACGCCGACATTCTCGCCGCGCGCCAGCGCGCTCGCCGCGCCGAAGAAGGCCGAGCCGACCATCAGGCCGCGCGCGACGTCGTCGGACCATTCGACTGGCGCATTGAAGCAGAAGCGCAGCAGGACCGACGCGCAGACGACCACGAGATCGGCGGCCAGCAGGATGGCCGCTATCGCGTCGCTGAGGCGAAGCAGCAGCGTAATGCTCCCGTGGCGACCGTCCGAGAGGGGTACGGCGGCTGTCATCGCCATCTCAGACTTGGTCATCTCAAGCTTGCGTCGCGCGGATGATGTCGATGACCGGCTTGGACTCCGGCCGCGCCTTGATGAAGTTCTCGTGCTGCGGCGCGACGCGCTTCTTGAAGGCTTCGCGGTCGCATTCGGCCACCGTCACGCCCTTCTCGGTCAAGGCCGTCAGCGCCTCCTTCTCGACCGCAAGCCCGTGGGCGCGCGTGTCGGCCGCGGCCTTCTTGGCGGCATCGAGGAAACCCTCGCGCAGCTTCGGATCCATGCGGTTGTAGGTCACGTCGCTGAAGTAGACCGCGAGCGGCGAGAAATTGTGCTGCGTCAGTGCATAGAATTTTGCCGTCTCGAAGAACTTGCTGGCCAGGATCGTCGGCGGATCGTGCTCCAGCCCGTCGAGCACGCCGGCCTGCAACGCCGTGTAGATCTCGCCGAATGCGAGCGGCGTCGCGGCGGCGCCCATCAGGCGAAGGCATTCCGTGATCACCGGATTCGGCAGCGTCCTGATCTTGAGGCCGGCGAGATCCTCCGGCGTCTTCACCGGCTTCTTCGCGAGCACGCTGCGTGAGCCGAAATTATAGGCCCAGGCGATGATGCGGATGTTGCCGCCCTTGAGCAGCGCGTCCTCGATCGGCTTGGCGGCGCCGGAATCGAACGCCTTGGTCTGCTGCGGGAAGCTCGAGAACAGAAAGCCGAGGTCGAAGGTGCCGACCAGCGGCACCAGGTTGGCGGAGATCGACGAGCCCGACACCATGAGGTCGATGACGCCGAGCTTCACCGAATTGATGACGTCGATCTCCTGCCCGAGCTGGTTGTCCGGGAAGAAGGCGACCTCGACCTGCTCGCCGAGCCCGTTGCCCTTCAGGTTCTTGACGAGGTTGTCGTAGTAGACGCGGCCGTTGGCATATTTCGGATCGTTCGGCAGCGAGGAGGAGCATTTCAGCTTCAGCGTCGCCGCTTCGGCGCGACCGATGATGGCGGGAGAGAGAACGAGGCCGGCGGTGACCGCCGTCGACGACTTGATGAACGTGCGACGGCTCACGGGCACGATGGTCATGGCGCGGTCTCTCCCCGAATATTCTTGTCTACGGCCGAGATCGCTGCCACGGCCTGCTGCGCGGACAGTATGGCCAAAGCGACGGGGCAGGCAAGAGACGGGGCGGGGCCGATGAGAGGCCGCGAGAGACAAGCGCTCTGGCAGAGACCGCAACGGAACGCCTGTATTTGAAGGTGTTTTCGATCATGCCGCACGGCAGCGACGAGGCCTGCCATGCAAGATTGAAGTGGATCGATCCAATTCAGGTATGGATCAATGCCGAACGCAGATTGATTGACCACGAAACGCACGAAAGCCGCGGGACCGTGATCCCGCGGCTTTCGTGTTCGTGCGGATGCGGTGACGTCAGCGCGAATGCGCGCCGCTGAGCTGCCCGCTGGCCGCCTCGACATCGCGCGAGGGCCGCAGCGCATAGGCGCCGTCGCCGAGCAGCGCCTGCGCCGCCAGCGCGATCGCCCAGAAGGCGGGGTATTCCCAGCCGCCCTTCGGGTTGGTGAAGAAGAAACCGGCGGCGCCGTGCACCGTGAAGATCGCGCCGAGCAGGATCGGAATGCCCGCGAGCGCCGCATAGCGCGTCCAGACGCCGAGGATCAGCGCGACGCCGCTCAGCACCTCAACCGTCATGATGAGATAAGCGAGCTCGGGCGGGAAGCCGAGGCTGCCGAAGAATTTCGCGGTGCCGGCGGGCGTGAACACGAACAGCTTCAGGCCGGCATGGGCCAGAAAGAGCGCGCCCAGGGTCACGCGCAGCACCAGCGCGGCATAGGGGGCGGTACGGGAATCGATCATGGCGGTCTCCTTTGCGCCGCAACATGATCTATTCTCATTCCGATGATAATCCGCTATTCTGGAAATACACTTCATACCAACAGAGTGAGATTGTTTGCTCGACCGCCTGACCAGCCTTGAGGTCTTCGCCAAGGTCGCCGCGACCGGCAGCCTCTCCGGCGCGGCCCGGGCCATGGGCCTGTCGCAGACCATGGTGACCAAGCATGTTGCATCGTTGGAGGCGCGGCTCGGCACAAAACTGTTTCACCGGACCACGCGACGGCTCTCCATCACCGAGGCCGGACGGAGCTATCTTGAATCCTCCGAGCGCATCCTCGCCGACATGGAGGCCGCCGATGCCGCGGTGGCGCGCGAACGCGTCGAGCCGCGCGGCCTGCTGCGCGTCAACGTGCCCGTCGTGTTCGGCAACAGGCAGATTGCGCCCCTGATTGCGGAGTTCTCCGCACGCCATCCCGAGGTCACGGTCGAACTCGGCCTCAACGACCGCCTCGTCGATCTCGCCGAGGAAGGCTGGGACCTCGCGATCCGCATCGGCAAGCTGCGCGAATCCAGCATGGTGGCGCGGCGGCTCGCGCCGAACCGCCTCGTGGTCTGCGCAGCGCCGTCCTATCTGGCGAAACACGGCACGCCACGCAGCGTTGCCGACCTCGCTACCCATAATTGCCTCGGCTACACGCTCGCGCAGCAGGCGAGCGCGGCGGAATGGCTGTTCGGCGCGGATGGCGAGATTCGCGTCCAGGTCAGTGGCACCCTGCGTGCCAACAATGGCGATGCGCTGCGCGCGGCGACGCTGGCAGGCCTTGGCCTGTCGCGGCAGCCCACCTTCATCATCGCCGACGATTTGCGCGCCGGCTCGCTCGTTGCTCTTCCGCTCGACCAGCCGGAGATCCAGACCTCGGCGGTGCACGCGGTCTATCTGCCCGACCGCCGGCCTCCGGCCAAGGTGCGCGCCTTCATCGATTTTCTTGCCGCGCGCTTCGCGCCGGACCCGCCCTGGGACCGCGAACTGCTTTGACCGCGCGCCTGCCCGGCGACCTCATGCCCGATTTTGTCGCACCGCTTGCGTGAGCCAGCGCACAGACAGATGCGTGGCGGCGACCTAGAAAAGGTGAGATCATCGCGCGCATTGCCGATGGAGGTGACACCATGCGCCGTCGAGTCCTTCGCAGTTTGTTTCTTGCATCCAGCCTTGTCGGGCTCGCGCAATTGATGACGCCGACGGACGCCGACGCCGAGGCGCGGCTCGCGCTCGTGATCGGTCAATCGGCCTATCGCACGGTGCCGGAGCTGCCCAACGCCGCCAACGACGCCAAGGGTATGACGGAGCTGCTCGGCAATGCCGGCTTCACCGTCACCACGGCGGCCAATTTGGCGCAGAACGAGATGCGCGCTGCGATCTCCGATTTCGCCGGCAAGGTCAGCGCAAGCGGCGCCGACACCGTCGCACTGGTGTTCTATGCCGGCCACGGCCTCCAGATCGACGGCGAGAACTATCTGGTGCCGGTCGATCTCGATCCCAAACGCGAGGCCGACATTCCGCTCCAGGGCGTGCGGCTGAACGATCTGCTCAACACGCTCGGCGCGCTGCCGACACGGGCACGCATCTTCATGCTCGATGCCTGCCGCAACAATCCGTTCCCTGCGCTCAGCGGCGCCGGCCACGGGCTTGCGATCGTCGACACCAAGGCCGGCGCACCCGGCTCCTTCATCTCCTATTCGACCTCGCCCGGCGCCGAAGCCGAGGACGGCTCCGGCATCGACAGCCCCTACACCACGGCCGCGCTGACCGTCGCCAAGCAACCGAACCTGCCGATCGAGGAGGTGTTCAAGCGCATCCGCATCGCCGTGGCGCAATCGACCGACGGGCGGCAGATCCCGTGGGAAAGCTCGTCGCTGACGACCGACTTCAGGTTCTTCGGCGGCGAGAGCAGCGGCGGACAGCCCGCTCTCCCGGGCGCATCCGCCATGGCACTCGCCGGCGGCACGCGCAGCGTCGCGGACTGGCGCAAGGATTTGCAGGGCAAGGAGCCGAAGGCTGCTTATGAGCTGGTGATCGCCGACGACACCGTCGAGGCGTATCAGGCCTATGTCGAGCTCTACGCACAGGCCTCCTACACGCCGCGTCTGCGCACGATCCTGGAGCGCCGGCGTCAGATGCTGGCCTGGGAGCGTGCCACCGCGATCAACACCCGTGCATCGTTCGAGGCCTATCTGGCGAATTGGGACAACAGCGATCTCGCCGCAACCGCGCGCCGGCTGCTGCTCCGTGTGCAGAACCGCAACTACGCCTTGCCCGTCGCGGAAGCAGCGGCCCCTGCTCCGGTCGCCGTCGCAATGGCCCCGACCTGCCCGTGCTCGGCGCCGTCGACACCGGCAACGCCGGTCAATCCGGCGGTGGCGCCCGTCATCAAGAAACGCGCCGACGACACCCCGCCGAAGCGAAAGGTGGTCGAGACGCCGCCGAAGCCGCGCCGGCCGCCGCCCGACGAAGTGGTCTACGAACGCGCGCCGCCCCCAGGCCCGTCGCCCGAAGCCGTGGGCGTCGGAATTGGTGTTGGGATTGGTCTCGGCATGGGCATGGGCGGCCGTGGCGGAGGCGGTTACGGACGCGGCGACTACAATCGCAGCAGGTACTGAGACCGCTCGCGCAATGCGGAGGACAAATGTGCCCTCCGTCATTGCGCGGAGCCCTTGCGACGAAGCAATCCAGACTCCCTCCGCGGTGGGATTCTGGATTGCTTCGCTTCGCTCGCAATGACGACGGAGAGGCCACAGAGAACCAATCTTCCCGAAAATGCTGTAGTCTGATCTGCTGACGCCAGCCCTTCCGGGGATTCCATATCGATGCCGCACGACGCGCCCGCCAAGAACTCATGGCCGCTGTTCCGGTCGCTCGCGTCCTATGCCCTGCCCGGCGACCTCATGGCGGGACTGACGCTGGCGGCGATTGCGATCCCCGAGCAGATGGCCACGGCGCGGCTCGGCGGTTTTGCGCCGCAGATCGGCTTCTTCGCGTTCATGGCGGGCTCGCTCGGTTTCGCGCTGCTCGGCGGCAACCGCTTCCTGTCCTGCGGCGCGGATTCCACGATCACGCCGATCTTCGCCGGCGGACTTGCCGCGCTCGCTGCCACCGGCTCGCCCGAGTATCAGGGGCTTGCCATCGCACTGGCGCTGATGGTCGGCGCAATGATGCTGGCGGGCGGCGCCTTCCGCCTCGGCGGCATCGCCAACCTGTTGTCGGTGCCGGTGATGGTCGGCTTCCTCGCCGGCATCTCCGTCCACATCATCGTCTCGCAACTGCCGGGCGTGCTCGGGCTTCCGTCACCGAGCGGCCCGACGCTCGAACGCATCGGAGTGCTCGCGACCGAACTCGGCCGCACCAATCCCTTCACGCTCTGCATCGGGCTCGGTGTGCTCGCCGTGGTCTTCATCGCCGAGAGGGTCAGCGCGAAAATTCCGGGCGCGCTGATCGGGCTCGTCGCCGCGACATTGGCCACAATCGCGCTCGGCCTCGAAAGCAAGGGCGTCAGCGTCGTCGGCGCGGTGCCGGGCACGCTGCCGCGACCGACCTTGCCTGACCTTGCACCGGAGCTGTGGGTGCGCCTGGTGCCGCTCGCTTTCGTGATTACCGTCGTCGTGATGGTGCAGACCGCCGCGACGACGCGGTCGTTCCCGTCCGATCCCGACAAGCCCGCCGATGTCGATCGCGACTTCCTCGGTGCGGGCGCCGGCAGCGTGCTGTCCGGCCTGTTCGGCGCGTTTCCGGTCAATGCCAGCCCGCCGCGAACCGGGATCGTTGCCGAGACCGGCGGACAATCGCAGCTCGCGGGCCTTGCGGCCGGGGCAATCGTGCTGGCGCTGCTCGCGTTCGGGACGGGGCTGCTGCAGCACGTTCCGGACGCCGCGCTCGGCGGCATCCTGCTGTTCGTGGCGCTGCGGATCATCAGGGTGAAGCAGATCGCCACGATCTACCGGCAATCGTTCAGCGAGTTCCTGCTGATCGTCGCCACCGCCGCGCTGATCATCGTGCTGCCGATCCAGCAGGGCGCCTTCCTCGGCATCGTGCTGTCGCTGCTGCACGGCATCTGGAGCACGACGCGCGCGCGGCTGGTCGAGTTCGAGCGCGTGCCGGGCACCACGATCTGGTGGCCGGCGCATCCGCACATCACCGGCGAGCGCATCGCCGGCGTCGCCGTGATCGGGCTCCAGGCGCCGCTGTCGTTCCTCAACGCGCCGGGTTTTCGCAGTGACGTGGCCAAAGTGCTCGGCACGTCGACACCGCAACTGCTGGTGCTGGAGGCGAGCGGCATGGTCGAGATCGACTTCACCGCCGCGCAGATCCTGCTCGACGTCTTCAAGGCGTGCAGCGAACAGGGCGTCACCGTCGCGCTGGCGCGGCTGGAATCGGTGCGCGCGCAGAACGCGTTCGAACGTTTCAGATTGTTCGACGCCCTGCCCCGCGAACACGTCTTCCGCAGCGTCGACGAAGCCGTGCGCAAGCTGGCAAAACAGGAATAGCAGTTGGGTCACGCAGGCGGAGCCGCGAACTCGCTGCAACCTCTCCCGCTTGCGGGAGAGGTCGACACGCTCGCAAGAGCGTGGCGGGTGAGAGCTCTATCCTCTTGGGGATTGTCCCGTTGCGGAGATACCCTCTCCCCAACCCTCTCCCGCGAGCGGGAGAGGGAGCGCACTTACTTCGTGGAAATAGCCGCCTTCACTGCGCCAGTGTCGGATGATCCCGCTGCACCGCCTCGCGGATCCAGCTGGCGTGGATCGCGCGAAACAGGATCTGCGCGGTCTTGAGGTCGTTCGCTCTCATGCAGAGATCGACGATGCGATGGACGGCGGCGTCGCGCATCAATCCATCCGAGATCTTCATCGCAATTTCCATCGCCATTTTGGCCGCGCGTTCATAGCGCCCACCTTCGCGCGTGTCGCTGCGCGCCGAACCGGCCGCGCTCGCGGCTGCGGCGTCACAGATCGCGCGGATGCGCTCGGCGGCCTCGATGTCGCCGAGCGGTCCTTCGATCGTCTCGTCCCAGATGTCCGCCGGCTTCTGCTTCGCGAACCACTTCATCGCCCCGTCACCAATGGTCTTCCCGCCGCCGTAGTTCCGCGCTCCCGCCTCGCCCAGCATAGAGAGGCCGATCGAGATCGGCGAGGCGATTTTTCCGCCACGCATTATCGATATGCAGTCAGGACGTCCGACGTGGTCCGATGGCCTCGAACTGCGCCTTCTGCTCGTCATTCAGCGTGGCGTAGAAATCCTCCAGCGCCGCGCGAACCGACTTGACGCCGTCGAGCATCGTGTCGAGCCGCTTGCGAACCGCCGCCATTCGCGCCGGCGGCGTCATCACGTCGCTGGGCTCGCAGGCCGCCTTGAGCGATGCGCTGACCTTGGCGCTGGTATCCTGGAGCACCTGTAGCGCAGCACGCTGGGTGTCGTTGGGATGAAGCCTCGCCTCGATGTCAGTGCTGGGCCAATCGAGCGCAGCAGACGTCGCGCAATTCTGGACCAGCGATCCCCCGGTGTTGCCGGAAGCCGTCGCACGACGCTGATCCTCGGCCAGCGCATTGAAGCGCGCCTTCTGCTCGTCGGTGAGCGAGCCGTAGAAACGATCGAGGGCGGGCTGAACGAGATCGACGGCTTTCTCCATCGCCTCGATGCGCTGCTGCATCGCCGTCAGCCGACCTGGCGCTGTCGCCGCGACCTGCGACGGGCAGGACGCGCGGATCATCTCGGACGCCTGGATCGAGGCATTGCCGAGTTCGTCGAGGCTTGCGCCTTGCGCCTCGGTCGGCTGCACCGCGGCGGCAATCTGGTCGATCGGCAGACCGACGATTTCGCGGCGGTCGCTGCCGCAAAGCCGATCCAGCGGGACGCCGCGCGCCTGGCGCCGTCCCTGCGGCCGCTGCGGCAGATAGGCCGAGAGACCGTCATAGCCATAGGGCCCGAAGATGCCGGCATAGATGTCCGGATAGCCGTAGCCCCAGAAGCCGAGACCATCGCCCCAGATCGTGTAATCGTAGAGATCGTTGTAGGCGAACGGCCAGAACAGCGGTCCGACCCAGCCATAACCGCCGCCCGCATGTTGCCACCACCCGCTGCTGGCGCCGTGCCAGCCGGCGAGTGCGGCCACCGCCGCGATCTGGGCTCGTGCGGCCGGATTGCTGATCAGACGGCCGTTGCGGAAGGCGCTGGAATGCGCGTTGAGGGCGTTGCGAAAATTCGCGGGACGGACGGCCGCATTGCGGATCTGGCCGAAGTTCGGGCCGCGATGTCGGGCGCCCGTTGCGAAGCGGGGCCCGCCATGATGCCCGCCGCCATGCGCGTGTCCGAAGCCATGACCGCCAAAATGACCGCCGCCGTGATGACCGCCACCATGATGACCGCCGCCGTGATGGCCACCACCGTGCCCGCCTCCGTGCCCACCACCATGGCCGCCACCGTGCCCGCCCTTGCCCAGAGCCGTGCCCGCCAGCATGCAGGCAAGCGCCATCACGGCAATTCCAATGACAGGTCGCAACATCGCATCCTCCCGCAGAACCGCGCCATCGAGGCAGCGGAAATTGACGGAAATTGGAACAGGCCTGACTGCCGAAAGTTCCGCGACCGCGACGCAGCCGGCCGCGCGCTAAAGCGCGATGAGATTGGGATGAATCATCATCGCGCTTTAGGTTATTGTTTGAGCATGATCTTTTCGGAAAACCGCGGCACACTTTTCCGGATCATGCTCTACGCCTCCGGCACGATCTTGCCGGGATTGAAGATGTTCAGCGGATCGAGCGCCTTCTTCAGCGCCCGCATCGCGTCGAGCGCTTCGGGGCCGAGTTCCGCCTTGAGATATTTCTGCTTGCCCTGGCCGATGCCGTGCTCACCGGTGCAGGTGCCGTCCATCGCCTGCGCGCGCTCGACCAGGCGATGCATGAACTCCTCGCCGCGCGCCATCTCGTCGGCATCGTTGGTGTCGCAGACCAGCGAGCAATGGAAATTGCCGTCACCGACATGGCCGACGATCGGCGACAGCAGGTTGAGCCGCTTGAGATCTTCCTCGGTCTCGCCGACGCAATCGGCAAGCCGCGAGATCGGCACGCAGACGTCGGTTGCAACCACGCCGATGCTGTCGCCGGGCCGCAGCGCCTTCACCGACCAATAGGCGTCGTGCCGCGCCTGCCACAGCTTGGTGCGATCTTCCGGCTTGGTGGTCCAGGAGAAGTCGCCGCCGCCACAATCCTTTGCGATCTCGCCGAAGGCCTTGGACTGCTCGCCGACCTCGACCTCGCTGCCGTGGAACTCCATCAGCAGCAGCGGCGTTTCCGGCAGCGTCAGCTTCGAATAGGCGTTGCAGGCCTTCACCTGCGCGGCGTTGAGCAGCTCGATGCGCGCCACGGGAATGCCGGTCTGGATCGCCAGGATCACCGCCTGACATGCCCCGTGCACGGTCTCGAACGACACCGCGCCGGCCGCGATCGTGTCGGGGATGCCGCGCAGGCGAATGGTCAGCTCGGAGATGATGCCGAGCGTGCCTTCGGCGCCGACGAACAGATGCGTCAGGTCGTAGCCGGCGGATGATTTCTTGGCGCGCGTGCCTGTCGTGATGATCTCGCCGTCACCGCGCACGACCTTCAAAGCGAGCACGCTGTCGCGCATGGTGCCGTAGCGCACCGCGTTGGTGCCGGAGGCGCGGGTCGAGGCCATGCCGCCGAGCGAAGCATCCGCACCGGGATCGATGGGGAAGAACAGGCCCTGATCGCGCAGATGCTCGTTCAGCGCCTTGCGGGTGACGCCGGGCTGGATCACGCAGTCGAGGTCCTCGGCATGCACCGCGAGCACCTTGTTCATGTCGCGCAGGTCGATCGAGATGCCGCCGGCGGGCGCATTGACCTGGCCCTCGAGCGAGGTGCCGGTGCCGAAGGCGATGACGGGGACGCGGTTCTTGGCGCAGATCCGCACCACGTCCTGGATGTCGGCGGTCTCCTGCGCCATCACCACGCCGTCCGGCGGCTGGTTGACGATCCACGTGGTGGTATGGCCGTGCTGCTCGCGAACGGCCTGCGAGGTGATGAGGCGGTTGCCGAACCGCGCGGCAAGCTGCTCCAGCGCGCTTGCGAGGGCTTTCGGCTCGACCCGCGGCGGATTATTGGTGATGGTCGTACCCACGGACATTCCTCCCGACAGAAGAACCGTGGCAAAGGACATCTGACCGGTCAAGTCAAGCGACCGCGCGCATAGCAGGAAAGACACATGCCGGAGACCGCCGCTGCCGAGCCGTTCCGCTCGTCTATCATGCAGATCGAGCCGCAATGGATCGACTATAACGGCCATCTCAACATGGCCTATTACAACGTGATGTTCGACCGCGCGATCGACCAGATGTGGTTACAGCTCGGGATCGGGCCGGGCTACATGAAGGAGCGAGGCGGCTCGACCTTCACTGCGGAATGCCATGTGCGGTACCTGCGCGAAATCCACCTCGGCGATCCCGTGCAGGTGTCGGTCTGGCTGCTCGAAGCCGACGACAAGCGGTTGCATACGTTCCAGGAGTTGCGGCACGCGACCGAAGGCTGGCTGTCGGCGACCTCCGAAAACATGTCGCTCCACATCGACATGGGCTCGCGAAAGGTGGCGGCCTTTCCGCCCGATATCCGGCAGCGCATTGCAGCCGTCGTGAGCGCCCACAGCGCCGTGCCGCGGCCCGAGGGCATCGGCCGGAACGTGGCGATGCCCTCGAAGCGGTAGCTGAACAGTTCGCTCTAACCCCTCATCCTGACGAGCCCGCGAAGCGGGCTTCTCGAAGGATGCAAGGCCACAGTCGGGCCCTCATGGTTCGAGACGCGCGTTCCGCGCTCCTCACCGTGAGGGTCACACCTAAATCCTGCGGCCGCGGGCAAGGCCCACCACGGCCGAGACCAGGAACAGCACGACCGCGATGAAGAAGATGATCTTAGCGATCTCGATCGAGGCGCCGGCGATGCCGCCGAAGCCCAGGATGCCGGCGATCAGTGCGATAACCAGAAACGTCACAACCCAGCCTAGCATGGTCAAACCCTCGTCTTGATGTCTGTCTGCGTCGGCGCGGCTGGCCGCGCCACCTGTCCAGACAATCTCGACGCGGGAACGATGGTTCCGGGCGACGCAAGGTGGAAATTCGCGCTCGCCGAGGGAACAAATCGGCCCGCCGCGCACGTGGAAAACCTTGCCCCGGCGCCCCATATGGGCAGCAATCCCTGTTAAGAAGGCTCCCTTCCACCACCCTGCGGTGCCATCGTGGGGCCAATGATTCGCATGACCGAGCCGAGCAAGATCACCAGCGTACCCGACCACCAGCCCGCAGCCGGCGGCATCGCCGCGCGTGCGCGCGCCTCCGTGGGCCCGAAATATCTGTCCGGGCTCAATCCCGAGCAACGCGACGCCGTGGAGACGTTGGACGGCCCGGTCCTGGTGCTGGCCGGTGCCGGTACCGGCAAGACGCGCGTGCTGACCACGCGCATCGCCCACATCCTCAGCCAGGGCCGCGCCCGCCCCGCCGAAATCCTGTCGGTGACCTTCACCAACAAGGCCGCGCGCGAGATGAAGCATCGGCTCGGCCAGATGCTCGGCCACGCGGTCGAAGGCATGCCGTGGCTCGGCACCTTCCACTCCATCGGCGGCCGCATCCTGCGCACCCATGCCGAGCTGGCGCAGCTCAAGTCGAACTTCACGGTGCTCGACACCGATGACCAGGTGCGGCTGCTCAAGCAGTTGCTGCAGGCCGACAACATCGACGAAAAGCGCTGGCCGGCACGCATGCTGGCCGGCTTGATCGACGGCTGGAAGAACCGCGGCCTGACGCCGTCGCAGGTGCCGTCAGGCGAGGCCGCCGTGTTCGCCAACGGCAAGGGCGGCAAGCTCTATGCGAGCTATCAGGAGCGGCTGAAGATCTTGAACGCCGCCGATTTCGGCGACCTGCTGCTGGAAGACATCCGGATCTTCCGCGAGCATCCGGACATCCTGCGGCAATACCAGCAGCGCTTCAAATTCATCCTGGTCGACGAATATCAGGACACCAACGTCGCGCAATATCTGTGGCTGCGGCTGCTGTCGCAGGCGCCGGCGTCTCCCTCCCTCACCTCTCCCCGCGTGCGGGGAGAGGTCGCATCGCAAAGCGATGCAGGTGAAGGGGACTCTCCGCAGACTGAACTCGTGGAGACAGCCCCTCAGCCCGACCCTCTCAGCGCGAGCGGAGCTCGTCACGACTCCGTAAAGGACGGGGAGAGGGAGAAGCCCCACGTCAAAAACATCTGCTGCGTCGGCGACGACGACCAGTCGATCTATGGCTGGCGCGGCGCCGAGGTCGACAACATCCTGCGCTTCGACCACGATTTCCCCGGCGCCAAGGTCATCCGCCTCGAGCGCAATTACCGCTCGACCGGCCACATCCTCGCCGCCGCCTCGCACCTGATCGCGCACAACGAAGGCCGGCTCGGCAAGACGTTGCGCACCGAGGACCATGACGGCGAGAAGGTCACGGTGACGGGCTCGTGGGACTCCGAAGAGGAAGCCCGCGGCATCGGCGAGGAGATCGAGCAGCTCCAGCGCCAGGGCGAGAAGCTCAACGAGATCGCGATCCTGGTGCGCGCCTCCTACCAGATGCGCGAATTCGAAGACCGTTTCGTCACGCTCGGCCTGCCCTACCGCGTGATCGGCGGCCCGCGCTTCTACGAGCGCGCCGAAATCCGCGACGCGCTGGCTTATCTGCGCGTCATCAACTCGCCCGCCGACGATCTCGCCTTCGAGCGCATCATCAATGTGCCCAAGCGCGGCCTCGGCGACGCCACCGTGCAGATGCTGCATGACCACGCCCGCAAGCGCCGCATCCCGCTGTTCGAAGCGGCGCGCGCGGTGGTCGAGACCGACGAGCTGAAGCCGAAGGCGCGCGGAAGCTTGCGCGACGTCGTCGCTCAGTTCGACCGCTGGCGTGCCCAGCGCGAGGTCACCGCGCATACCGATCTCGCCCAGATCGTGCTCGACGAGAGCGGCTATACCGAGATGTGGCAGAAGGACCGCTCGGCCGACGCCGCGGGGCGGCTGGAGAACCTGAAAGAGCTGGTGCGCTCGATGGAGGAGTTCGAGAACCTGCAGGGGTTCTTGGAGCACATCTCGCTGGTGATGGACCGCGACGGCGGCGCCGAGGACGACGCGGTGTCGCTGATGACGCTGCATTCGGCCAAGGGCCTCGAATTCGACAACGTGTTCCTGCCCGGCTGGGAGGAAGGCCTGTTCCCGAGCCAGCGTACGCTGGACGAACAGGGCCGCGCCGGCCTCGAGGAAGAGCGCCGGCTTGGCCATGTCGGCCTGACCCGCGCGAGGCGCCGCGCAAAGATCTACTTTGCGACCAACCGACGGATCCATGGCACCTGGTCGACCACGATCCCGTCGCGCTTCCTCGACGAATTGCCGTCCGCCAATGTCGAGATCACGGAATCCAAGGGCGGCTCGGCCTGGGGCGGCACCGGCGGCTACGGCGCCTCGCGTTTCGACGACATGGAGGCGTTCGGCTCGACCTACTCGACCCCGGGCTGGCAGCGCGCCCAGGCCAACCGCAACCGGGGCGGTGGACGCAGTGGCGGAGGCCAAGGCGGCTTTGAGGAACAGGCCTCATCGTTCTCCTCCTCATCCGGCCCGGATTTCGGCAGCTTCTCCTCACGCCGCCGCGGGCCGATGACGATCGAGGGCGAGCTGGTCGCCAAATCCACCGGCACCACCTCGGAATTTTCCCTCTCCGACCGCGTCTTCCACCAGAAATTCGGCTACGGCCGCGTCACCAAGATCGACGGCAACAAGCTCACCATCGCCTTCGACAAGGCCGGCGAGAAGAAGGTCGTGGACAGCTTCGTGCAGCGGGCGTGAGGCCTGGTATGCCTCAGTACGTCGCCATCATCGAGGACGCAGGCCCGGACGACGCCGTCGGCTTGTGGTTTCCCGACCTGCCGGGCTGCATTTCCGGCGGCGACGACGTCGACGAGGCCCTGGAGGGCGCGCCCGAGGCGCTCGCATTTTATGCGCAGGAGCTGAGCGCGGACGGCCGCCAGCTTCCCCCGCCGCGGACATTGGACGAGCTCAAGGCCGACCCTGCTGTGGCCGACGACCTCAGGAAACACACGGTCGCCCTGATCGAATGGCCGCCCCTCCCTGAGGCCGAGTGAGGACTGTTCGCCGCACTGGCCGGACGTTCGACAGTTCTCGCCCGAACGCCCCTTGACCACCGCGAACTTCCCCGTATCAGATGCACCCATGGTCCGGGGCATCACACTGATCTTGCTGGCATTGGGGATGCCGTCGCTTGCGGCGGCGGAGACCATGAGCTTTGGCGATTCGATCGGGCTCCTGGCCAAGAGTTGCGGCGCGGAAATCGTCGCCAATTGCCGCGGCGTCAATCCGGACTCGACCCGGCTGAAAGAGTGCCTGTCCCGCAACCGCGACGTGCTCTCCCAGCAATGCCAGAGCGATTATCTCGGCGCCTTCGATGCCATCCAGAAGCGCGTCGCCGCGCGCGTCACGGTGGCGAACGCCTGCCAGCGCGAGATCGTCAAGGTCTGCGGCGGCTCGACCAAGGAGACCAGCAAGTCGATCCCCTGCCTGGTCTCGACGCCCAAGGGCATCAGCAACAACTGCCTGAAGGCCGTCGACGACGCGGGGTATCGGTGATGCGCGCGAACGGGATCGCCATCACGCTGGTCATGGTCCTGGCCCTGCTCGCGGGCGCAGCAAGCGCGCAGACGGCGGCGCCGACCCGTGACGACATCGTCGGCAAGCTGAACCATTTCGAACAGGCCGCCGAGGTCGACCTTCCCGCGATGAAGCAGCAGGTGATGGAGCGCGCCAAGACCAGGATCAAGAACGATCCGGGTCCGGTGAACCGCCCGCTGATCGCGCCTGACCTCGCCAACCTGCCCGCCTTCAACGCGCAGATCCAGTTCGACGCCGACACGCCGATCATCCAGCCGGCGTCCTACCAGACCGTCGGCCGCATCGCGGACGCGCTGGTCCACTCCTCGCTGCTGCCCTACACCTTCCTGATCGTCGGCCATGTCGAATCCAGTGCGAAGACGCGCGAGGCCAATGCGATCCTGAGCCAGCGACGCGCCGATGCGATCCGTGACGTCCTGGTGAACACCTTCAAGATCTCGACCAAGCGGCTGCATCCGATCGGCCTCGGCGAGGAGCAGTTTCTCGACCGGGCCAAGCCGACCTCGGCCGTCAACGGCCAGTTGCAAATCCTGACCTATGCCAAGGTGCCGGAGGACGCGCCTGCGCATCCGGCTGCGGCGCCCGGGCCTGCGGCGAAAAAGCCCGCCAAGAAGCGCTGAGCGAGATCGCTTCCCCTGACGGAACTCTTTGAAGTTCCGACCGTTTTGCGGCCTGTCGAAAGCGCAACAGCCATGCTTTGCGCGACACGCGAGCCGGTTTGTGCACTGCTCTATCAGGTGCTATAGCCTGTTTTCGCCCTTCCCCGACCCCATGCTGCACGAGACCGAGATGGCTGGTTATTTTCAACGCCAACTGGCCGATTACGTCGAATATCATCGCGATCCCTGGAACTGCGCGATGCACGTGGTCGGAATCCTCCTGCTCTTTACCGGCGCCGTGCTGCCGCTCACTCTCGTGCGTTTTCCCATCTTCGGGATCGAGGTGAGCCTGGCCGTGGTTGCGGCCCTGCCGGTGCTGGTCTACTGGCTGATGCTGGACGCCGGGATCGGACTCGGCATCCTCGCCGCGATGATCGTGCTGCTTTCGGTCGCAACCGCAATCGGCAATCAGGCCTCGATCGTCATGATGTGGTCGATTTTTGCGGTGCTGATCGGATTTGGCGTCGCGGCGCAGATCGTGGGCCACAGGGTTTTCGAGGAACGGCAGCCGTCGATGGTCGACCACCCCGCGCATTTCCTGCTTGGACCGATGTTCGTCATGGCGAAATTATTCATTGCACTGGGCTTCCGTCGCGACCTTGCCGCGATTCTGGCGCCTGTTCCGACCAATTCCCTTTCAACCCGATAGCTCTAGAAGCGAAACAGTAAACCTTCTGCATGGCTCTCGTACTGGTTACCGGTGGCAGCGGCTTCATCGGACATCATCTCGTAGAAGCGCTCCGCGCCCGTGGGCAGCGGGTACGCGTTCTCGATGTCCGTGCGCCGGCCGCGGCGAACGCGGACGTTGAACATATGCACGGTTCGGTGCTTGACGCCGCGGCCGTCGATGCTGCGGTCGCGGGCGTCGATCAGGTCTATCACCTCGCCGGCCTCCCCGGCATGTGGGTCGCCAACAAGCAGGACTTCCACGAGGTCAATTGCCGCGGCACCGAAGTAGTGCTCGCAGCCGCGATGAAGCGCGGGGTCTCGCGCTTCCTGCACTGTTCGACGGAATCGATCCTGTTCCCCTATTCCGACCTCAACGGCGTTGCCGCCGAAGAGGCGCTGCAGCCGGCCGATGCGATGCCCGGCGCCTATACGCGGTCGAAGTCGCTCGCCGAGCACCACGCCGCGAAGGCGGCGGCCGCGGGCTTTCCGCTCGTCATCGGCACGCCCACCATGCCGATCGGTGCCGCCGACCACAATCTGACGCCGCCGACGGCGATGCTCTGGTACTTCCTCCAGAAGAAGGTGCAGCCGCATCTCAACTTCCTGGTCAATCTCGTCGATGTCCGCGATGTCGCGATGGGGCTCGTGCTGACCATGGAGCGCGGCCGCATGGGCCAGCGCTACATCCTCGGCGGCGACTGCGTCCCGCTCGGCAACATCCTGCGGATGATGTCGGCGATGAGCGGCCGCCGGCAGTTCCCGATCGTCGTGCCCGGCAAGATCGCCGAGCTCTCCGCGATCATGCTCGAAGCCATCTCCGATCGCATCACGCGCCGGCCGCCCAACGGCACCGCCGAGGGCGTGCGCATCGCGCTTGCCGCGAGCGACCTCTCGATCGGCAAGGCGCGCACCGAGCTCGGCTACGCGCCGCGCCCGATCGAACCGGTCTTGCGCGAAACCATCACCCATCTGCTCGCCCGCAACGGCCAGCGGCCCTCCGGCGCCATCGAGCATCACGCGCTGTCCTCGCGCGCGAGCTGAAGCCGCCGCCCAAACGCAAAGAACCTTCATGTCCTTCGATTTCAGCAAGCTTCTCTCTGTCGCCTGGGGTGGTTGGACCACGACCTGGCCGACGCAACTGCTCGCCCTGATCTGGCTCGCCTGGCTTGCCAGCTGGGTCGGCGCCTCGTTCTGGCAGGGCCGTACCCAGAAGCAGGTGATGACGCTGGAGTCCGGCCGGTATCGCATCCCGATCCTGGTGGGCGGCATCCTGTTCACGCCGTGGACCGCGGAAGTACTTGGCGAGAAGCCGCTCTGGGTGTTCAGCAACACCGGCGTCTACATCGTGGCGGTGATCGTGCTCGCCGGCATCTCCTTCACCTGGTGGGGACGGCTGCATCTCGGCCAGTTCTGGTCGAACACCATCACCCAGAAGGAAGACCACCGCGTCATCGACACCGGCCCGTACGGCATCGTGCGCCACCCGATCTACACCGGCCTGATCCTCGGCATGCTGGTGACCGGCATCGCAGTCGGCACGGTGACCGCCATGCTCGGCGCCATCCTGATCTCGCTCGGCATGTGGCAGAAGGGCCGGATGGAAGAGGTGTTTCTGTCCAAGGAGCTCGGCGAAGACGCCTACGGCGCCTATTGCCGCCGCGTGCCGATGATCATTCCGTTTCTGTCGCCGCGCTGAAGCGTCCCGAAGGCGCGGTTGCAGCGTTCCGCCTTCTCTGCACGACGTTACTGCTAGTGTAGGTCTTGCGCTCGATCCAAGCTTTACCATCAGTCGCTTGCTTGTCAGCCAAGCAAGCGACAATACGAAATCTCTCGCAGGACGAGAGCGGGTCTGCGAGGGAATGCGCCTAGCCTTAGTCGTGGTGCCAGAGGAGTGAAGTCCGTATACTGACAACGCTACGGAGAAGCCTATTATGCAGTTGTCAAAGGTCGCCGCGTTGACGCTCATCGCTAGCTGTCCAAGCCTACTGTCTGCATCTCGGGCGGCGGCCGTTTCCGAATGCTCAATCTCAGGCACACTAGCCGATTGGGGCGAGAACTCGACGGCCGACATTGACCTCGCGTCCGGAGGAAGTTGCCAGTTTCCAATCAAGATGCGCGGCACGGTGAGTGGCTCGGACATTTCTCAAAAGCCGTCGCACGGCAAGCTGAAAAGGCTCAACCTGTCTACGTTCGAATACAAGGCAAAGGCCAGATACAAGGGTAGCGATACCTTTGCCATCAAAGCGACGGGTCAGGGACCGACAGCTTCTGGCACGTCGGTAATCACTGTGCACGCGACGATCAAATAGCGTTCCGCGCATTGATTGCATGGTGAACGCGCGAGCGACAGCCGCCCGATGTCTCGCGCCAATGGCAACCCAATGAAAAGGGACCATCGGAGCGACCGATGGTCCCAAGCTTCGTTGGCAAAGGCCTTGCCGTGTCTTGCCAAGTTTGGCTGCGAGCAGACTTGGCGGGCTGCTTGCAGGGTTGATGCTCGCTTTACGCTGGCCTTCTGGACCCTGGCCTCTTTGACGCTGGCCTTACGGACACTGGTCCCGTCGGACACTGGTTGCCGTCAGCTCTGGTCAGGTCGGCGCTCGTCGCTCTCGGCTCTGGATGGTGCGAGAAACCGGCTCGATCAACCAACGCCAATTGAACTGCCGACCCAATGAATAGTCTAGGTGTTGTTGTCGGTTCCTCTCGAAGAAATTTGGGTTAGCGAGGCTGCCAATTCCCGCATCGTTGGATGTCTTTTCCAACGACAACCGGCAGCTCGTCGACCGAATTGCAAACGGCACACGTCCTCGCGCTGGACTAGTCAGCGCGAGTTTTGCTTTTCGGAGATCGTACCCTTCTGGCGGGTCTTGTCACTGCGATGTCAGCTACGGCAGGGTTTGCGACTGACGCCGCGAGAATTTCGTATTGAGCATGCATCCAATGGACTTCCGCCTTTCCGTCGGGTTGCCCATCGGCGACCCAGAGGTGGTAGGCGCGCTCGCGAATTGCCTCTTCCAGATTTGGCATGGGATTTTCCTTGCGAATGATCCGCCCGGCCCCAGCCAAAAGACTTGCTCCAGTAGGGTTAATGAAATCTTAACGGGGCAGCGAAAGCCAAGCTTCGCGCGGGTGCGGCTCAAGGGCGGTCGGCGCTCATTGCGAGAGATCTCGGCAGCGCTCGCGGACGCAGGCAGCAACGAACGGTAATGCGGCGACCGGCATCAAACTCATGCTTACCGAGGGTCGACGAGGCCGTGCACGGGCCGCCTCTTTGGGGGCTCGGGGCCCGATTGACACCAGCACAGCGAAACTAGTCAGTCGACTGGCGCGAGCCGTTCGTTCCACCGCGCCGCAAGGTTTTTGATCTGTTCGAAATGCAGGATCGCCGGTTCACCCTCGCGGACGATTGTCGTCCGCTTGCGTTCCTTGGGTGGCAACGTCATCGCGCGCGATACTGCCGCGCGCAGTTTCATCGAGCCGTGATCTGTCAGGGTGACGAGTTCTTCCGGGTCAAGGGCCATGGGTCCACGCCTACGCTACCGGCTGGCCCGCAAGCCAGCACACGCGCCCCGAATGCCCAATTCTCCAGATAGCCCAACATGGTTAATAGTTCGTTATCGTTTGGCTCTGTCATTTGGATTGGCGCGCGGGTCACGCGGCGTCTTGTCCCGCAAGTAAAATGAGCCTCTCAGGCTGCACCAGCCCCTATTCGGGTCGAACCCAATCCCACACAATTTCAAATGCTAAAGGAGGTGGCTACCGCCAGGCCTGCAGCAGGGGTAATTGGCCCGTGCCGCGCCGGTCCGCGCGGTAGCCCCCAATGAGCCATTGCAGTCGCAATTGATCAGGCTACCGCTGCCAACCTGCCATCGGCATGCGGATTTGCGCAAAGCAGACGCTTGCGAATGGCCTCTTCAACGAGCGCAAGCGCTTCCTTGGCTTGTCGCGCCTCGGCTTCCGCAACCTCGGCGCGAAGCTCTACGGCCGTCAACTTATCCTTCTGAGCTTCAATGCAGCACTGGGCTTGCTCCAGCGCTCGGCAAGCATCTTGCAGCTTACGTTCGGTGGTGATGGTGAGTTCACGCTGTGCCCGCTCGGCGGCCTCCGCTCGCCCTTCGGCCAGCCGCAATCTTTCCAAGGCGCTCGTGCAAAGCGATTGGGCACGCGCTTCGGTCTCGCGGGCGTGCTTCTCCATATCGCGGAAGACATCGGCCGCTTGATATACCAGATCGAGAGCTGTTGCTCCCTTGTCTGGTGCCAGCGGTGAGGGAAAGCTCAGGACGCCCTCATCCCCTCCAACCGGCGCTCTGGAACCACGCTGCGCCATGCAGTCCAAGCTCGTCGCGAACACACATACACGACCAGTATCATGAACAGCTGTGGTTAACGGATGGTTAAACAGTTGCATGCCTGGAGATGTCGTGACGGCGCGCGGCGGGCAATGGCGCGGAAAATCAGTCGGCAACGTTCTTTGGGCGTGCCTAGCGTTGGAGCAGAGGCTCGCGCCGGCGGCTGGAGCGGCAGATCGGCCGCTGATCTTCCTCTCTCCATGCAAATTTGGTCGGCTGCCATTCCACGGGAATAGGTGTCGGTCGAGTTCCGCAACGGTTGACCTTTGTCCCACGACCCAGTTGGATGCGCGCGCAACGAGGCACGACGACATTCATCGTGGATCTGGAGAGGTCGACGATCAGGCCTGAGCCCGCGAGGGGCTTGGTGCGATCCGGTGTTGGACTGTGCACTATGCCTAGGGTTCGACAGGGGTTCTCATGACTTTTTCCAGCATCTTTGCGCAGTTCGTTGCGCTCCTCGGTGGCATCGCGCTGCAATGGCGGAAGTTGTCGGGCACCGTGCCTGCGCCGGCCTGGGGCCAGACGCCCTCCATTCCCGAAGCCAAGCCGCAAGGCGCGATCCCGACGCTGAAGATGCCGACGGCCAGGGGCTGGAGCGAGGGCCACAAGCCGACGGTCGCCCCCGGGCTCAAGGTCAATGCGTTCGCGACCGGGCTCGACCATCCGCGCTGGATCGAGGTGCTGCCGAATGGCGACGTGCTGATCGCGGAGGCGACGCAGATCGCAGGCGCGCCGAGGTCGGTGTTTCACTATGCGATGCAGGCGACGATGCGGCGCGCCGCAGCGCTCGGCGTCAGCGCCAACCGCATCACGCTGCTGCGCGACAAGAACGGCGACGGCGTCGCGGAGCATCGCGGCGCGTTCATGGAAAATCTGAGCCAGCCGTTCGGCATGGCGCTGGTCGGCGACACATTCTATGTCGGCAACACCGACGGCGTGATGGCGTTCCCTTATGTCGCCAATGCCGACCGCATCACTGCGCCGGGCAAGCGGCTCACAACGTTCAAGCCGAGCGGCCACTGGACGCGCAGCCTGCTCGCAAGCCCCGACGGCAAGAAGCTCTATGCCGGCGTCGGCTCGCTCAGCAACATCGCCGAGATGGGCATGGAGGTCGAGGAAGGCCGCGCCGCGGTCTATGAGCTCGATCTCGCCGCCGGCACGCATCGCATTTTTGGTGCGGGCCTGCGCAATCCCGTTGGTCTTGCCTGGGAGCCCAATACGAACGTGCTCTGGACCGTCGTCAACGAGCGCGACGGGCTCGGCGACGAGACGCCGCCGGACTATCTCACCTCGGTGCGCGACGGCGGCTTCTACGGCTGGCCCTATTGCTACTGGGGCAAGACGGTGGACGACCGCGTGCCGCAGGATCCCGCGATGGTCGCGAAGGCACTTCAACCGGACTACGCGCTCGGCGGCCACACCGCTTCGCTCGGCCTGTGCTGGATGCCGGCGGGCACCCTGCCCGGCTTCCCCGACGGCATGGTGATCGGCCAGCACGGCTCGTGGAATCGCAGCACACTCTCGGGCTACAAACTGGTGTTCATCCCGTTCGAGAACGGCAAGCCCTCCGGCCCCGGTCGCGACATCCTGTCGGGCTTCCTGTCCCCGGACGAGAAGGAATCCTACGGCCGTCCGGTTGGCGTCGTGATCGGCCCCGACAAGAAGTCGCTGCTGATGGCCGACGACGTCGGCAACGTGATCTGGCGCGTCACGGGCGCATAGAGGTTACGTTCCGACACAAAGCGTGGCGCGCTGCTTGCGCAGCAGGGCGATCACGGACAGCGCCGTGATCAGGCCCGTCTTGGGATTCTCCGACGGGATGTTCTCGATCGACATCGAGAAGCGCGCCGAATCCGCCTCGACCTCGATGCGGTGAACGTTGCGCGTCACGGTCGGGTCGGCCCAGATCTGCACGGAGGTGCGGTCGGGCCCGACGCCCGCGAGCGACAGCGCGACCGCGACGTTGAGATTGGCCGGAAAGCCCTTTGCGGCCTCGCGCGCGGTGCCCTCGAACAGCTTGAGCGGCTCGCGCAGATTGTCGATGTCGATGTTGTTTTCGACGATGAAGGGCGCGCCCTTCAGACCGTCGATCGGCTTGCGCGTCACCATCTTCACCGAATGAATGTTGCCGATTGCGGCGGCGTTGACGGCGTCGAGCCCGATCAGCGCGCCGGTCGGCACGATGATGCGGCCGCCATTGGCGCGGGCGAGATCGACGAGATCGAAATTGTCGAGCAGCCCGCCGACGCTGACGACGACCGCGGCCTTGCCCCGTTTCACCGCGGGCTCGACGATCGCGCGCAATTGGCTGCTCGGCGCGCATTCGACCACGATGTCGGCGACTTCGCCGAGCTGCTCGATCGGCACGATTTGCGGCGGACGGCGCAGACCGCCGATAAAGGCCTGATGCTTGGCGGGATTGCGCACCGCGGCGGCCGACAGGGTCAAGCCCTCGATACCCTGATCGAGCGCCGACGCGATCTTGGTGCCGATCGAGCCCAGGCCTGCGATGGCAACCCGCAATTCGTTCGAAGCTTTCTGTCCAGTCATCGCGTCCCACCTTCTCGCCAGGCCAATGTCATAGCCGCTCACGCCTCCCGCGCATAGCTGCGCAGGCGCGCCTCCAGCACCGCCAGCATGGCATCGCGAGCCGGGTCGCGCGAACCGCGCAGCCATGCGGCGGCAAGCGGCAGCCGGCCGATGGGGCCGCTCTGCTTCGGCCGCAGCGGCACGAAGCGCACGCCCGTCACCGCCATCCGCGTGGTCCAGCGCGGCACGATCGCAACGCCGAGCTTCGTTGCCACCAGATGGATGATGGTCTGCTTCTCGTCGGCGACCTGCACGATGCGCGGCGTCAGCCCGGCCTGCTCGAACAGCTTGATCGTGAGGTCATGGCTGTGCGGCCGCGAGCGGCGGTCCGGCACCAGCATCGCCTCGTCGGCGATCTGCGCCAGCGTGATCGACTTGCGCTCGGCGAGCGCATGGCGCTGCGGAAACGCCACGATCGCGGTCTCCTGGAGCAGATCGCGGAATTCGAGCCGCTTGTCCGCACTGTCGGGCGGGCGGACGAAGGCGAGATCCAGCGCGCCGGTCAAAATCTTCGGCAGCAGCCGGACGGTCTTGTCTTCGAGCAGCTGCACCGCGATCTCGGGATGCTTGTCGCGGAAATCGCGCAAGAGCGGCGGCAGCAATCCCGCCGCGGCGCTGTCAATGGCGCCGACCCGCAGCCGCCGCGCGGCGCCGGCACGCGAGCGGTTGCGCAGATTGCTCTCGACCGCCTCGACCTTGGCGAGAATGGCGCGGGCATCGCGCAGCAGCGTCGTGCCGTCTTCCGTCAGCGACACCGCGCGCGTGGTCCGTGCGAACAGACGCGTTCCCAGATCTTCTTCCAGCAACCTGATCTGCCGGCCGAGCGCAGAGGGCAGCATCTGGAGCTGCTGCGCCGCATGGCCGAAATGCAGCTGCTCCGCCGCCGCCACGAAGCATCGCAACTGATGCAATTCCATCCAAGGTCCTCTGGTCTCGGACAAGCCCGGCCATGACGCCGTGGCGGCCTTCCAGCGAGGATTATATCATTTTTTGTATAAACCAGCGCCAATTGAGTATGCCTCCTTCCCGCGCCTAGGCTCATTGCCGGCGTGGACCTCCAGCGGTCCGCCTCACAACAACAAACCGGAACTCGAGGAGGCCAGGGTGGCGAGCGAAATTCAGACGCGCGTGCTGCGCAAGATCACCTGGCGCATCGTTCCCTTCATCATGCTGCTGTACTTCGTGGCCTTCATCGACCGCGTCAATATCGGCTTTGCCTCGCTGACGATGAACAAGGACATCGGCCTGTCGCCCGCGGTCTACGGCTTCGGCGCCGGCATCTTCTTCTGGGGCTATTTCCTGTTCGAGGTGCCATCCAACATCATCCTGCACAAGGTCGGCGCGCGGATCTGGATTGCGCGGGTGATGATCACCTGGGGCCTCGTGTCGGCGGCGATGGCGTTCGTGCAGGGCACGACCAGCTTCTACGTGCTGCGCTTCCTGCTTGGCGTCGCCGAAGCCGGCTTCTTTCCCGGCATCATCCTCTACCTCTCCTACTGGTTCCCGGCGCGCCAGCGTGCCGCGGTGACCGCGCTGTTCATGGCGGCCGCGCCACTCTCGACCGTGCTGGGCTCGCCGATATCGGGCGCGTTGCTGGAGATGGACGGCCATCTCGGCTTCAAGGGCTGGCAATGGCTGTTCGTGCTGGAGGCGCTGCCGGCCGTGGTGCTCGGCTTCGTCGTGCTTGGTTTCCTGACCGATCGCCCCGAGAAGGCGAAATGGCTTGCGGAAGACGAGCGGCGCTGGCTGGTCGAAACCATGAACGCTGAGACCACCAGCAAGGCCGCGACCGCGAGCCACAGCATCTGGCGCGGGCTTGCGGACCCGCGGGTGCTGGCGCTGTCGCTGATCTATTTCGGCACCTCGGCCGGCCTCTACACGCTCGGCGTCTGGGCGCCGCAGATCATCAAGCAGTTCGGCCTGTCCTCGCTTCAGGTCGGCTTCCTCAACGCCCTGCCTGCAACCGCCGCCGTCGTCGCCATGATCCTGTGGGCGCGGCACTCGGACCGCACCGGCGAGCGTACCTGGCACGTCGTATGGGCCTGCCTGATCGCGGCTGCGGGCCTCGCCTATGCCGGTCTTGCGGCCGGCGTCGTCGCCGTGCTGGTCGCGCTCGCTCTCGTGAATATCGGCATCTCTTCCGCAAAACCGCCGCTGTGGAGCATGCCGACGCTGTTCCTGTCCGGCCCCGCGGCCGCGGCAGGGATCGCCACCATCAACTCGATCGGCAATCTCGGCGGCTTCGTCGGTCCAGCCATGATCGGGTGGATCAAGGACCAGACCGGCAGTTTTGTCGGCGGCCTCTATTTCGTCAGCGGCCTGCTCGTTCTCTCGGCGGTCCTGACCCTGCTATTGTCGCGCGCGCAGACCGCGCCCGTCGAACCCGTCCCGCAATCCCACTGACATCTCAAACGGAGCATCTTCATGCGCACTCATTCGATCGCAGCAATTCCGGCCGACGGCATCGGCCCCGAGGTCATCTCGGCCGGCGTCCGCGTGCTGGAGGCTCTGGCAAAACGCAGCGGCGACCTGGCCTTCAACGTCAAGACGTTCGACTGGGGCTCGGACTATTACAAGAAGCACGGCGTGATGATGCCGGCCGAGGGCCTTGCCGAGCTGAAGAAGTTCGACGCGATCTATTTCGGCGCGGTCGGCGCGCCCGACGTGCCCGATCACATCACGCTGTGGGGCCTGCGCCTGCCGATCTGCCAGGGCTTTGACCAATACGCCAATGTGCGGCCGACCAAGATCCTGCCCGGCGTCGCCTCGCCGTTGCGCAATGTCGGCGTCGGCGATCTCGACTGGGTGATCGTGCGCGAGAACTCGGAAGGCGAATATGCCGGCATGGGCGGCCGTGCCCACAAGGGCCTGCCGGAAGAGGTCGGCACCGAGGTCGCGGTGTTCACCCGCGTCGGCGTCACCCGGATCATGCGCTACGCCTTCCAGCTCGCGCAGTCGCGGCCGCGCAAATTCCTGACCGTCGTGACCAAGTCGAACGCGCAGCGCCATGGCATGGTGATGTGGGACGAGATCGCAGCCGAAGTCGCGACCGAATTCCCCGATGTGACCTGGGACAAGATGCTGGTCGACGCCATGACGGTGCGCATGACGCTGCATCCGAAGAGCCTCGACACGATCGTCGCGACCAACCTCCACGCCGACATCCTCTCCGATCTTGCCGGCGCACTCGCCGGCAGCCTCGGGGTGGCGCCGACCGGCAACATCGACCCGCAGCGCCGCTTCCCCTCGATGTTCGAGCCGATCCACGGCTCGGCGTTCGACATCACCGGCAAGGGCATCGCCAACCCGGTCGCGACCTTCTGGACCGGTGCCCAGATGCTCGAGCATCTCGGCGAGAAGGACGCGGCAATACGGCTGATGTCGGCGGTCGAGCGCGTCTGCGCGGCCGGCGTGCTGACGCCCGATGTCGGCGGCAAGGCGACGACGAAGGAAGTCACGGACGCCGTGATCGACGCGATCCACGGGACGAATGTGTGATCGCCGGTCTTCGTCATGGCCGGGCTGGTCCCGGCCATCCACGAACTTTTCACGCGGCAGCAAGAACGTGGATGCCCGGGACAAGCCCGGGCATGACGGGTGGGAATTAACTACTTCCGCCCTTGCGACGGAGGCGCCGGCGCCGCCATCGCGGCCAGAGGCTCCGGCGGCGTCAGATGGCGCGGGACGATGATGGACTGGCCGGGGGTGAGGGTCGCGTTCTCCGCCAGCGAATTGCTTTGGGCCAGCGTCCACAGCGGCACGCGGCGGGCGGCAGCGATGCTCTCCATGGTGTCGCCCGCGCGCACCGGCACCCGCACGCCGCTGTCCCACAATTCGACCGGCGTGTTCGCCGGCACGAGATAGCGCAGCGGCACGGCATCGGCCTGGCTTTGCGCGGGGATGCGCGGCAACTGCGTCACCATCTCGATGATCTGGCGATGGATGTCGTCAGACTTCTCGATGTTGATGTGCGTGACACGCGAGTTCTCCTTGAGGTCATAGCTCGCATAATGGCCGCGATAGCCGGGCACGGCCACGACGTCGCCGCCGCCGAGCACGCTGTCGGACATGAAAATGTTGATGAAGCGCTCGACATTGAGCGGCACGTCGCCGGTCGCATGCGCGGAATCGATGGCGATGACGAGGCTGATCGGGATGTTCTCCTTGGCCGCCATCTCGGAGATCACGACCGAGCACAGCCCGCCCATGGAATGGCCGATCAGCACGATCGGCGCCGGGCTTTCCTTGTAGCTGGAGATGGCACGATCGCCGACCCACCGGCAGATGGTGAATTCATAGACGTCGGCCGAGAAGCCGGCCTTCGTCAGCTTTTCGCCAAGCCGGTCCATGCCGGTCGAGAAGATCGGCCCCATGGCGCCACGGAACAGGTAGATTTTTGGCGGCGGCAGCGGTTCGGCGAGCGGGGCAGGAGGCGGCGGCGCAGCGGTCGCGACCGCGGGCCGCTTCGGCTTCGCAGGTGAGGCAACGGCCATGCCGGTGCCTAGGGCGAGCAGCGCAACCGCTGCCAGCACGACTAGCCGCCTCGGATCGATCATCAGTCCAGCAGTCCCACCATGAGAGGCAAAGGCCCCCTCCGCGGGCTTAGTGACCACCGATTGGGTGGATTTTGGGGCACGGAACCGGGCCCGTGACCGTCGGTCGAGGTTCTCATTCTGCCCCTTGCATCCCCGGTATCAACTGAACGGAACCCATGACTGGGCTTCGCAGGCGTCGAGGATCACCGAGCTCTGGATTCCCTTGTAGGCGTCATCGTCGAAAAAGACCGAATAGGCCGGGTGGCTGTCGGACGGACCGCCTCGCTGCCTCAGGCAGACGAAATACGACCCCGGCCCGTGGTCGCTAGGACGGACGGCGGATGTCTCGAGTCCCCCGCTCAGCTTGACTTCGGCGGCTGCCTTCCTGACGCCCTCCTGCACCGCCTTGGCACCAGGCGGACGCGGAGGATGATAGACAGGAGGCAAATTCCCGCTCGATGCGCATCCCGCCAGCAAGAGCGTCAAGACGGCGGACAAGGCCGCCAGAGATCTGCGGCGGCCGAAGACGGACCTTCGCTGGCCGCACGCCAACTCACATCGTGAATGCATCGCTTGTCCCCGGTGCCGCGCTCGGTGCGCGCCTCATCCCTGGGTCAGGACGAGATAGAGGCAGCCGGCGACCGTGGGCAGGAACGCGACCAGGGCCGTCATCCAGAAGCCGGGCTCGAGCATCGAGTCCTGGTCATCCCTCGCATCGACTGCACGCCGATCTGCGTTCGTCCGGCTCCACGCCTCATCAGCCGTGAACAGGGGAACGCCGCTCGGGCGCGCATCGTCGCGCGCTGCGCTTTGGCGCAAAGCGCGTTGGGAAGGGCGAGTTATTCCGGATGTCAGCATGTCATCAACTCTGATCGGCTACCAATATTTCGGGCTCGGATGTTGCGGGGCGCGCGGCCGCATCATTGTGTCAGCACCTGCTCTGAATTCGCTCCGGGCACAGGCGGCGGGACCGGATTGCCGGCCGGGCTCTCCTTGGCGCCGGAATCGGTCCAGGCCGGCGGCAGGCCAAGCCCCTGCCCCGCGAAGCCGGTGATGCCGGGAAACCGTCCGAACGCTTCACAGGCGACATATTTGGGCGCACCGCCGAGGCGCACGGGAATGCTGTCCATCGGCGGCAGCGCGGGGATGCCGCCGAACGGCGATTCTCCGGTCGTAACCAGTTTTGCGAAGTCCGTGCCGAAATCGGCGGCGAGATCGTAGGCATCGCCCTCATTGGCGACCCGCGGAGAGTTGGTAATCGAGTTGGCGCCGCGCGCCCAGACCATGGCCGCCTTCTGAAATCCTGCAAAATCGCGCGCTTCCGCCTCGACCGACAGGCTGCCGAGCCCGACCGGAAGCCTCGGCACCGGTACGGGCACGCCGGGAAGCACAACGGTCTTGGCAATCGACAGGGCTTTCGATGCGCCGGAGGCGGTCGGGCTGGTCGGCGCGGCATGCGTCACCGTCGCCTGCACCGTGAGATCGGCGTCGTCATCGGATGAGACGATACGAAAGCGCTCGCTCAAGCGGAGACACAGCTCGCGACTGATGGCGTTCGCGACCAGGCGACGTTCCTTTTCGGTCAACACGACATCGGTGCGCGCGGGAAAGACGGTCGATGCGATCCGGATCGTCTTCGCCGCCAGCACATCCTGCTTGTTCACGCGGATTTTCGATCGCGTCACCAGCCCGTTCGCCTCCGACATCCGGTCGTAGCTCCTGAGCGAGCCGGCCTGTTCGAGCGGCGCGGTCGCACACCCTCCGAGCGCAAGCGCGGCTCCCATCAGGGCCCTCCGTGGAAAGCGCATGGTCCCATTCCCGCTCGGCGGCTTATTAGAGAGATCGCTCTAATAACCACTGTCACGCCTCGCAACATCCGTCAATATAAATAGATGAAACTCTCTAATTTTGATTTTCTCGTGGCGGACCGTCGTGCTAAACGGGGCAAGTGTGAATGGAGATGTCCGGTTTGAGGAAAGTCGACCCCGTCAAGCATGAGCAGAAGCGCGGGGAAATCCTCGGCGCGGCGATCCGCTGCTTCATCAGGGACGGCTTCCGCGGCGCCAGCACGACAGACATCTGCACTGAAGCCGGCATCAGCCCGGGGCACCTCTATCACTACTTTCCGAGCAAGGTGGCGATCATCGAGGCGATGATCGACCTCGGTCTCGCGCGGTCGGCCGAAAAGTTCGAAAAAATTCTGGCTGCCCCCGACGTGATCGAGGCGCTGCTCGTCGATATCGAGGAAACCAGCCTGCGATTTCGTCCCGCTCAGATCCTCAATCTGGATGGCCTCGCGGAGGCCGCGCGCAACCCGGAATTCGCCGAGATCATCGAACGCCACACCAGCGCGGTCCGCCGCATGTGGAGCGATTTCCTGCGCCAGGCGCAAGACCGGGGACGGGTGGATCCGGGACTCGATCCGGACGCGACGGCAAACATCCTGATCGCCCTCGTCGACGGATCACGCGCCATGCCGATCCGCGATCCGAAACTGGATATCAAGCAGAGCGTAGAGCATCTGAGAACGATGCTCGTCCGCTTCCTGAACCCGCCCGACGCACAGAGCGCTGCGATCAAGCCCCGCATTCAGAAGACCGGTCGTCCCCTGAAGCTGGTCAGGAAGCGATAGAGCCCGCCGCTAGAGCGGCAGGAGGCGGTTCAGCAATTCCAGCAGCGTGCGCTGCTCGGCCGCGCTGAGCGGGGCCAGCATCTTTTCGTTATAGGGTTCCGTCAGCCTTGCCCCCTCGGCGATGAGCTTTGCGCCCTTCGGCGTCAGCATCAGCTCGACGGCGCGGCGGTCCGCCTTCGAGCGGTTGCGCTTGATGAAGCCGGACGATTCGAGCTCGTTCAGGATCTTGATCAGGTTCGGCAGGCGCAGCCGAAGCAGGCTGGCGAGGCTGCTCGGCGGCACGCCGGGATTGTCACGAATGACGGCGAAGATCGCATAGGTCGCCGGCGTCAGGCCCAACGCGGCGAACTCCTCGTAAAAGCCTTCGAAGAATTTCAATTGCGCGAGGCGCAGCATGAAGCCGGGCGTCCGCCGGAGCGCGCGCAGGTCCAGCGATTTCTCCGGCTGCTGATCGGACTTCAACCCGGGTCTTACGGTTTTCGAGCTCATGATCCTCAATCCGCGGCGGCCACCGGTCAGCCGAATTGACACTCTCAAAAATAGCTATAAAATATAACTATTATTTAGCGGCACCAAGACCGCATATGGGAGGGACACAATGAACAGCAAATTCCTGCACAAATTGTGCATTTTGGCCTCGATGCTGGTTGCCGCGCCGGGCTTTGCCCAGGATGCCGTGAAGATCGGCATCCTGAACGACCAATCCGGTCCGTTCGCGAGCTATCAGGGGATTGGGTCGGTCGTCGCCGCAAAAATGGCGGTCGAGGATTATGGCGGCAAGGCCGCCGGCAAGCCCGTCGAGGTCGTCGCGGCGGATCACCAGAACAAGACGGACATCGGGATCGGCATCGCCAGGCGCTGGTACGAGAACGACGGCGTGGACGCGATCTTCGATATCCCCAACTCGTCGATCGCGCTCGCCGTCGCCGGCATGAGCGCCGAGAAGAACAAGGTCTTCGTCGGATCGGGGGCCGGCACGGTGCTGCTCACCGGCGAGAAATGCACGCCGAACACCGTGCACTGGACCTACGACACCTATGCCTACGGGCGCGGCCTCGGCAAGGCGATCGTGCAGCAAGGCGGCAAGAAGTGGTTCTTCATCACCGCCGACTACGCGTTCGGTCACGACCTGGAGAAGCAGGCCGCGGAGGCCGTGAAAGCCTCCGGCGGCGAGGTGCTCGGCAGCGTGCGGCATCCGCTGGGAACAGCCGATTACGCCTCCTTCCTGCTCCAGGCCCAGGCTTCGGGCGCGAACGTCGTCGGCTTCGCCAATGCCGGCGACGATACCATCACGTCGATGAAGCAGGCCGCCGAGTTCGGGCTGACCAGGGACCACAAGCTGGTCGGATTGATCCTGGGGATGAACGGCCTTCCCTCACTCGGACTGAAGTTTGCGCAGGGCGCGCAGATCATGAACCCGTTCTACTGGGATCTGAACGACGGCACGCGCGCTTTCGCCAAACGCTTCGCCGAGCGCATCCCATCGAAGTCCTATCCCAACGACATGCAGGCCGGCGTCTATGCCTCGGTCATTCACTACCTCAAGGCGGTCGACAAGGTCGGCGGCGCCAAGGACGGCAAGGCCGTCGTGGCAGCGATGAAGGAGATGCCGACGGACGATCCGCTGTTCGGCAAGGGCTACATCCGCAAGGACGGACGCAAGATCCACCCGCTCTATTTGCTCCAGGTCAAGGCGCCCGAGGAGTCGAATTCGGCCTGGGACCTGCTGAAGGTCGTCGCCACGATCAAGGGCGAGGACGCATTCCGCTCGGAGAGCGAAGGCAAGTGTCCGCTCTCCAGTCAATAAAGCGGCATCAGGAGTTCACGATGACCGGCATCGCGTGCAGCCAGGCCGACCCGTTTGCGCCTGATTTCCTGATCGATCCGTATCCCGCCTACGAAACCTTGCGGGCGCTGGGGCCCGTGTTCAGGCTCGCGCGTTACGACGTGTGGGCCATGGCGGGCTATGCCGGGGTCGAGGCGGCACTGAAGGACTGGAAGACCTTCATCAGCGGCGAAGGCGTCGGCCTCAACGGAATGAACCCGGCGCTGCCGAAACCGCTGACACTCCAGATCGATCCGCCCGACCACGACAAGGGCCGCCGCGTCCTCGGCCGCACCCTGTCCCCGGGCGTCGCAAGGAAGCTGCGCGAGACGTTTCAGCAGGAGGCGGAGAGGAAGGTCTCGGAACTGATCGACAAAGGCACCTTCGATGCGGTGGCCGATCTTGCGGAAGCCTATCCCATGAAAGTGTTTCCGGATGCGATCGGCATCCGGCCTGACGGCCGCGAGAAGCTGCTGGCCTGGAGCACCTTCGTGTTCGACAGCTTTGGGCCGGAGAACGAGATGCTGGCCGCATCGCGCAAGGCGGGGCTCGCCGCACAGAGCTGGATCATGGAATGCTGCGCCCGGGACGCGTTGCAACCCGACGGGCTCGGCATGATGATCTACCAGGCCGCCGACGACGGCGAGATCACCGAGCACGAAGCAACGCACCTGGTGCGGCCGTTCCTCACCGCCGGGATCGACACCACCGTCAATGGCATCGGCAATACCCTGCTGGCGCTCGCCACGCATCCGGATGAATATCGCAAGCTCCATCAGAGACCGGAGCTGGCGCGCAACGCCTTCGAGGAGGGGTTGCGCTATGACTCACCGGTGCAGACGTTCTTCCGAACCACTTCGCGCGAGGTCGAGACGAGTGGCGGCGTGATCCCCGCGCACCGCAAGGTGCTGCTGTTCATGGCCTCAGCCAACCGCGATCCCGCGCGCTGGGACAACGCGGACCGCTTCGAGGTCGAACGGAGCGCGACCGGGCATGTCGGCTTCGGCGCCGGCATTCACGCCTGTGTCGGCCAGATGATTGCACGTCTGGAAGGCGAATTGATCTTCGGCGAGCTTGCAAGGCGCGTGAAGACCATCGAGCTCACGGCAGAGCCCAGACGCAGGCTCAACAATTCCCTGCGTGGGCTGGAGAGCATGCCGGTCCGCGTGACCGCCGCTTAGGCGGCATCACGCGGTGCTGCGAGCGGGACGCGCCCTCAGTTCCTGGCCGGAGCCGATGCCGCCGCCGAGCGTGCCTGCCGCGGGGCCCTGGGTGCGCCGGGTTCGGCGACCGGACTTGCCGGGGCGCGCGAGCGCATGATGGCGGCGTCGATCTCGCCGATGACGCGGCGCTGGATCGCCTCGCTCTTGTCGATCGAGATGTGGCCCACACCGGTGCCGCGGACGTCGACATTGTCGAGCTTGCCGCGGAGGCCAGTCGCTGCCCGCACTGGCTCACCGGGACCGTCGCCGATAAAGATGTTGATGTAGCGTTCGGCGCCGGTCGACAGCCTGGTCTTGAACACGGAATCGAGGCCGATCGCGAGCTTCACGGGAACGCCGAGCTGGTTGAGCTTGGCGATCATGTCCGGCAGCGCAGTCGCACCGGAGGAATGGCCGACCAGGATGATGGTCTTGACTCGGCCGGCCCGGTAATCGGCCGCGGCTTCATCGGCGAGCGAGGACCAGGACACGAAATTCGCAACCGTCACCTGCATGCCTTGCGCCTGGAGCCGGGCGCCGATCGTGTCGAGCCCGAGCGAGAAGATGTTGAGCACGCCGCGGAGCAGGTAGACATGGGTGGTCGCGGCCGGGGACTGGCTCGGCGCCGCCCTGGCGGTGGTCGGGCTGATGGCAACAGCTGACAGCAGGAGCAGGCAGATCGCCCACACACGGAGGGCGGGCAACTGGCTGGCGCCGGCGGTGTGACGGCCGTTCGGTCTCATCTCGATGTTTTCCCTGGGGACGATACGCTTTGCGATTGGCCGGAATCGTAGCCACGGCCCGCTCGCAGACGCAACAAAGAGGCGCGTGAGTGGCAATCTTAGCCACAAGCCGTGACCCTTGCGCAACACTTACCCGGAACCTGCCACCGAAGGGCCTGTTTTGAGACCATTTTTCCCCAGCCAATTGCGGCCGGGCAAGTGCATTCCTATTTCAGTGCTCCGCTGACCTCCTCCCGGACGGTTCCAGCCTCCCCTCCCCAATCGTTACCTTTCAGCCCTGCGGCCATCATGTCCTCCATCATTTCCGTCGCCAATTTGTCGAAGACCTATGGGTCCGGCTTCAAGGCGCTCAAGAACGTCAATCTCGACATCAAGCGCGGCGAGATTTTTGCGCTGCTGGGCCCCAACGGCGCCGGCAAGACCACGCTGATCTCGATCATCTGCGGCATCGCCAACCCAAGCGAAGGCACGGTCCTCGTCGGCGGCGAGAACATCCAGACCTCGTACCGCAAGGCCCGCTCGCTGATCGGCCTCGTGCCCCAGGAATTGCACACCGACGCCTTCGAGAGCGTGTGGGCGACGGTGAGCTTCTCCCGCGGCCTGTTCGGCAAGCCGAAGAACCCCGACCATATCGAGAAGGTGCTGAAGGACCTCTCGCTCTGGGACAAGAAGGACAACAAGATCATCACGCTGTCCGGCGGCATGAAGCGCCGCGTGATGATCGCGAAAGCGCTGTCGCACGAGCCGCAGGTCCTGTTCCTTGACGAGCCCACCGCCGGCGTCGACGTCGAGCTGCGCAAGGGCATGTGGGAGGTGGTGCGCACGCTGCAGCAATCCGGCGTCACCATCATCCTGACCACGCATTACATCGAGGAAGCCGAGGAGATGGCCGACCGCATCGGCGTCATCAACAAGGGCGAGATCGTGCTGGTCGAGGACAAGGCGACGTTGATGGAGAAGCTCGGCAAGAAGCGGTTGACGCTGCATCTGCAGGGCAAGGTCACGGCGCTACCGGACAGCCTCAGCCATTACGAGCTCGACGTCTGCGACGGCGGCGCGACGCTCGTCTACGACTACGACACCAAGGGCGAGCGCACCGGCATCACCAGCCTGCTCAGCGACCTCCGCAGCGCCGGCATCCGCTTCAACGATCTCGACACGACGCAATCGTCGCTCGAGGACATCTTCGTCGACCTCGTGAGGACGTCATGAATCATCGCGCCATCCGCGCCATCTATCTGTTCGAAATGGCGCGCACCTGGCGTACGCTGCTGCAAAGCATCGTCTCGCCTGTCGTCTCGACCTCGCTCTATTTCGTGGTGTTCGGTGCCGCGATCGGCTCGCGCATCAGCCAGGTCGAGGGCGTCAGCTACGGCACCTTCATCGTGCCGGGCTTGATCATGCTCTCGGTGCTGACGCAGAGCATCGCCAACGCCTCGTTCGGCATCTACTTTCCGAAATTCACCGGCACGATCTACGAAATTCTCTCCGCGCCGATCTCTTATGTCGAGATCGTGCTGGGCTATGTCGGCGCAGCCGCGACCAAGTCGATCATTTTGGGCCTCATCATCCTGGCGACAGCCGGCCTGTTCGTGCCGCTGCACATCCATCATCCGGTGTGGATGCTGACTTTCCTGGTGCTGACGGCGGTGACGTTCAGCCTGTTCGGCTTCATCATCGGCATCTGGGCCGACGGCTTCGAAAAGCTCCAGATGATCCCGATGCTGGTGGTGACGCCGCTGACCTTCCTCGGCGGCAGCTTCTATTCCATCGACATGCTGCCGGCAGGCTGGCGCTCGGTGGCACTGCTGAACCCGGTCGTCTATCTGATCTCCGGCTTCCGCTGGAGCTTCTACGAGATCGCGGATGTCAGCGTGTCCGTCAGCATCTGCATGACGACGGCGTTCCTGGTGATCTGCCTCGCCGTGATCTGGTGGATTTTCCGGACCGGCTACCGGCTGAAGAACTGACCACAGATCCGTAGCCCGGATGGAGCGCAGCGAAATCCGGGACGAGCGTCACCTCACGCACCAGCGGCCCCGGACTGCGCTTCGCTCCATCCGGGCTACGGCGCTACCTTACCTGTAGCAGTGGAAGCGATGGTAGCCGTCATAGTAGCCGCGGCAGCGGTAATGGCGGTGATGCGGAATGCCGAACACGCCCTCCACCGCGCCCACGGCCCCGCCGACACCTGCGCCGACCGCGCCGCCAACGACGCCACCCACGGGCCCGGCAATCCGGTTGCCTTCATAGGAGCCTTCCTGGGCGCCGCGCACGATGCCCTGGGCGTGGCCGGCTTGCGGCAGCGACAACAGCGCGAGCAAGATGGCGGCGGCTGCGAACAGCAGGCGGAGAGGCAAACCGGCCGGCAATTGCGCGGCGGCGATACGGGCTTTGTTCATCTTCGGTCCCAAGGGAATTAAGGGGGAAAGGGCAGCGGAAGCCGCCCGTCGAGGGCAGCCACGATCAACGCCTGAAGCGGCCGAATGGTTGCGCCTTTGTGACGAATTGTCGGCGTTGTGACTGCTTGACACGCTCGCGAAAATGTCAGCGCCGCCGCCAGCCACGCGGCACAAAGCGGCCTTGCTTACGCCCGGCATCGCGTTAACGATGGACGGGCAGCCCGCTGGAACGAAAGCCGGATTGCAGGCATATTGCACGCCGGGGGACGGCGAGCCGCGGCGCCTAGCGTGAACAGGCCGGAGGCCAGAACTCAAATGCGTTTCCAGATGCGTTCCTTTTTCATCGTTTTTTCCTCATTGATGTTTTTGAGCGCGGGCGCCGCGCAAGCCAAGGTCGAGATCACCGTCGACAAGGACAATCAGCAGATGACCGTCGCCGTCGACGGCGTCGCGCGCTATCACTGGCCGGTGTCAACCGGCATCCCCTCGCGCGAAACGCCGGGCGGCGCCTTCCGCGCCTTCCGCATGGAAGAGGATCACTACTCCAAGGAATTCGACGACGCGCCGATGCCGCACGCGATCTTCTTCACCAAGGTCGGGCACGCGATCCACGGCACCGACTCGGTCAGCCGCCTCGGCTCGCCGGCGTCGCACGGCTGCGTGCGACTGTCGCGTCAGAATGCCTCGACGCTCTATGCGCTGGTGCAGCAGCAGGGCGTGCTCAACACCACGGTGACGCTGACCGGCTCGGCCCAGGTGGCCCTGGCCCGCAACCCGCGCGGCCGCAACCCCACTGCAGTGGCCCGCGCGCCGCAACCCGCCGAAGAGCAATACGCCACCTCAGGCGATCCCGTGAATCTCGCACCGCCGGCGCAGCCCGCCCGCCGCTACATGCCGCAGGACGACAATTACATCTATCCGGCCGACGGCAGCGACACCGGCACGCGCTATCCCGCGCCGCGCTCGGCCGGCCGCCCGCTCTATGACGCACAGGTCTATCAGCAGCAGCCGCAGCAGTACTACAACCAAGGCTACGGCCAGCAGGGCTACTATCAGCCACAGCCCCGGCAATACTATCAGCCGCGCGGTTACTATCAGAACTGACACTATCGGAACGCGGCGTTGCCGCGTTCGACGATCTTTCGCGCAGCATCGACGAAGGCACGCGCGACCGGCTCGAGGATCTCGGGCCCGGTCGCGGCGAGATCGTCCGACGGCGTATGAAACGTCCGATGGCGCCCAGCCATGCCGATGAAATTGGCGTAGCCCGCCGCATGCACGTCGCGCAGCTCACCGACCGCCTGCTTCTCCGTCACCAGGCGTTTGGCCTCGACTTTTGCAAAAGCCTCGTCGGTCAGCGCGACGGCGGATTTGCTCAGCACGAGATAACGCTCTTGCTCGGGCCGATCGGTGCGGGCGCCTTCCGCGAAGGCATAGCAGGCGTTCGACGAGCCGAAGTGAATCCACGCCAGCGTGTCCTTCGGTGCCGGCGCTCCGTGCTTCAAAAACAGCTCCATGCCACCGTGGCCGATCTCGTGGCCGGCGGTGGCGATGAAAACAAGATGCGCCGGCCATTTCTCGGCGGCGACGGTGCGCGCCAGCGCGAGAAAGTTGGCGATGCCGGGGCCGCGCTCGCAGACGCACGAGTACCAGCCGGTCATCGGCGTGGAGACGACGATGACCGGGCCACGGCCGGCCCCGATCTCGGCGATGACGTTGCGGCCGACAACATCGCGCTCGTAATGGCCCTTGACGTCGAAGGTGACAGGCGCGCCTGAGGCGAGCGCGCGCTCGAACACCGCTCGCGACGCCGCGCCGACCACGATCACCGGCACCGGCCAGGGCGCATCCTCCTGCGTGACGTTATAGGCGAAGCGGTCATCGGCGGGATTGCCGATCATCAGCAGGATGGCCGCCGGCTTCCTTGCCGCAGCTTCCGCGATCGCCGCACGATGGGTCGCCCCCAGATAGGCGCCGCGATCGAACGGCAGATCGAGCAGAAGGATCTTGCCGGTGACATCGCCATCGCGCGCGAGCGGCGCGGCGAGATGGAAGCTGGCCTTGTCCTCCGGCGGCCACCAGAATGGCGTCGCCTCGACGGAGATGCCGGCGGCTTCTGCGCGGGCCCGCTCGACGACATATTGCCGCCCGAGCACGACGGGCTGGAAGCTGATTTCGAAACCCGCCTGCTTCATCTCGCCGGCGATCCAGTCGGCCGTCGCGCTATCGCCCGCGGAGCCGAAGCGGTGCAGACCGAAGGATGCGTAGCGCGCCACATCTTCATAGAGGCTCGCACCCGAAAGCACATCCTTGGCTAGCGCCTGTCCGACCATGAGAACCGCCATCGTTGCGATGAAGATAAGCCGCATATGAATGGCTCCCTGAACCGTTGTTTTTTGAGAGCCAGTTTCCGTCTTCCGCGGCCGCCGTCAAGCACCTGTCGAGCGCGAAGCTGGACGAACCGGGCGAAGATTTCATAAGCTCCTCCTTTCACCCGGGCTGCGAAACTCGATGCCGTCACGTGCCGCGACAATCCTGATCGTGCTCTCGGTTCTCACTGCGGGACAAGCCATGGCCTTTGATCTCGAAGCGCATCGCGGCGGGCGCGCGCTGTTGCCGGAAAACACCCTGCCGGCCTTCGCCAACGCGCTGTCGATGGGCGTGGACACGCTGGAGCTCGACGTCGGCGTCACCGCGGATGGCGAGGTCGTCGTGTCGCATGAACGCGGGCTCAATCCCGACCTCGCGCGCGACGCAGGCGGCGCCTATGTCGCCGCGCCGGGCACACCGTTCGTGAAGCTGCGGCTCGAAGAGGTCAGGGCCTATGACGTCGGCCAGATCCGCCCCGACAGTTCCTACGCGAAGCAATTTCCCGACCAGAGGGCCGTGCCGGGGACACGCATTCCCACCCTGCGCCAGCTGTTCGCGCTGGTGCGCAAGGCCGGCAACACGCGCGTGCGTTTCAATATCGAGACCAAGATCGATCCAAACCATCCGGACGAGTCGCTCGATCCGCGAGGCTTTGTCGCAAAGCTGCTCGGGCTGATCGAGGCCGAGGGATTTTCCGATCGCGTCATGATCCAGTCGTTCGATTGGCGGACCCTGCTGCTCGTCCAGCAACAGGCGCCCAACATTCCGACGGTCTACCTGACGCTCCAGCGCGGCTCGGGCCAGACGGTGTCGTTGGACAAGGCGACGAACTGGACGGCGGGTTTCAGCCCGGCCGATCACGGCGGCTCGCTGCCGCGGACGATCAAGGCTGCCGGCGGCACGGTCTGGTCGCCCTATTACGGCGATGTGACCGAGGCGGTCGTATCGGAGGCACACACGCTCGGACTGCGCATCGTGGTCTGGACCGTCAACAAGCGTGAGGACATGGCGCGCATGATCGAGCTCGGCGTCGACGGCATCATCTCGGACAGGCCGGACCTGCTGCGGCAAGTCGCGGGCGAGAAGGGAATTGCATTGCCGGCGGGAACGCCGGTCGCGCCGTAGGGCTCGATCTCGCGCCCCTACTCCCCATCCCTCAAGCGTCGATAGAGCGCGCCAAGGATATTGGAATAGTCGTCGGTCCAGACCCGCACCCGGTCGTCGGCTTCGGTCTGCTCCCATGACTTGGAGGAGGCGAGCCGGCCGACGTCGGCCTCCTCGCGCGCGGAGATGACGACGTCGGTCGAGAAGATGTAGTCCCCGTCGCGTCCGGAATCCTCGTTGAAGACCCAGCTCTTCAGATCGTTGGCATCGGCGATACCGACCACGACGGTCTCGAGATCGAGGTGCCGGTTGGAGACGTGCATCACCACGGCGCCGTGCGGCGCCAGCTTGTCCTTGTAGATATTCATCGCCTCTTCGGTGGCGAGATGAATCGGGATCGCATCCGACGAATAGGCGTCGACGATGATCAGGTCATAGGCGCCGTCGGGCTCTTTCGCGAAAGTGAGGCGAGCATCGCCGATCACCGGCTTCAGGCCCGGCATGCAGCTCGATATGTAGCGAAAGTTCTTCGGGTCGCTCGCCGCATCGACCATGGACTGGTCGATCTCGAAGAAGGTCCAGCTTTCGCCCGGCTCGGCGGCGCAGGCGAGCGTGCCCGATCCGACGCCGATTGCGGCGACCTTCAGCGGCGCGCCCTTGCGCTCGCGGATCGCGGTGATGGCCTGACCGATCCCGCCGTCCTTGTGGTAGTAGGTGATCGGCTCGGGCCGGCCGGCGACCGGCGTGCCGTCGTTGTTGCGGAAGCGCTCGGCGCCGTGGATCGTGGTGCCGTGCATCAGCACATGGAAATAGCCGCCGGGCGTCACCACGATCTTGTGCACGCCGAAGAAGCTGCGCACCGTCGTGACGCGGCCTTCGTCCGCCGGATAGACGCGGATCAACGCCAGCGCGAGCGCGGCGGTGGCGAAGATCTTCCAGCGGCTGGCGTTGAGCGCGAGCGCCAGAAGTGCTGCGAGCACGCCGACGGCCCCCGCGACCCAGACGCGATGATCCTCGAACCAGGTCGAGAGATCGCCGGTCAAGTAAGACGGCGCGACCAGCGCCACCGCAAGCACGGCGAGTGCCAGCCAGTACCATCTGACGATGCCCGCCAGCCGCTCGTTCGCCGGCGGCCGGCACAGCGCGGCGAGCGCGACCAGGATCGGGTATTCTGCGATCCAGGAGAAGGTGAATGGAGCGACAAGGCCGGCGAAGAGCCCGCCGACCATGCCGCCGAACGACAGCGCGACATAGAAGCCGGTGAGATATCTGGCGGCTGGGCGTGTCCGCGCCAGTTCGCCATGGCAGGCCATGGCGATGACGAAGAAGCACAATTGGTGGCCGCCGAGGGTCAGCAGCAGATTCTGTTCGCCGCCGAAGGCCAGCAGGACGATGACGCCCGCGATCGCGACCGGCTGGAGTATCAGCATCCATTTGTGCGGCAGCAGCGGCCGCGACTGGAACACGACCACCCAGGTGAGCAGATACAGCGACAGCGGCAGCACCCAGAGCAACGGCGCCGCCGCGACGTCGGTCGAGATGTGCGCCGTGACGGCGATCAGCAGGCCGGACGGCACCGCGGCAAGGAAGATCCAGCGCAGCCGCGTCACGATGCCTGGGGCCGGCGCATTGACGTCCTCGGTTTTTGCGTCGACCACGGCCAGCTTCGGCGAGCGTAGCAGCAGCACGCCGCAGGCGGCGATCAGGAGGATCAGGAGGCCATAGCCAAGGGTCCAGAACCGGTTCTGCGTGTGCAGCGTGAAAATCGGCTCCAGCAGGAACGGATAGGACAACAGCGCGAGGAAGCTGCCGATGTTGGAGGATGCATAGAGGAAATAGGGATCGTGTCCGGCAGGATGGCCGGTGCGGACGAACCAGGCCTGCAGCAGCGGATTGTTGGCGGCGAGCGCGAAGAACGGCAGGCCGATCGAGACCACGAACAGGCCGAGCAGCCAGAACGCATAGCCGGAGGCCGGTGGCTCACCATAGGCGGTGGCGATGCCGAGCGGCAGCGTGGCGAAGGCTGCGATCAGCAAAACCAGATGCACCGCGACCGGAACGATGCGATTCCTGATCTGCATCAAGAGATGCGCATAGGCATAGCCCGCCAGCAGCAGCGACTGGAAGAACACCATCGCCACCGACCACACCGCCGGCGAACCGCCGAGCCGCGGCAGCACCATCTTGGCGAACAGCGGCTGCACCGAGAACAGCAGCAGCGCGCTGACGAAGATCGCGGCGGTGTACACCGTCAGCAGCAGCCGGTTGCGCGACGAGGACGGCTGCTCCGTGGCGGCGGGTTGCACGATCGAATCCATGGAAGCTCCGGCTAAAACCCCGGCGGGCGCCGGGCGCGCGCAATGGAGCACACCGCGCCTGAACGGGCAATAAAGGGTCTCGTGATGTTGCAGCGACGATTGCTTGCTATACAGATGTCATTCCGGGCCTGGTCCTTCGGATCATCCCGGAATGACCGTGGAACATTTTGAATCCTTCATGACCGAAACCGACGTCATCATCATCGGTGCTGGCCATAACGGCCTCACCTGTGCGGCCTATCTCGCGATGGCCGGCCTGCGCGTGCGCGTCGTCGAGCGCCGCAAAGTGGTCGGCGGAGCCGCGGTCACGGAGGAGTTTCACCCCGGATTCCGCAACTCGGTCGCGGCCTACACGGTGAGCCTGCTCAATCCGCAGGTGATCCGCGACCTGGGCCTCACTGAACAGGGCCTGCGGATCGTCGAGCGGCGCGCGCAGAATTTTCTGCCCGCGCCCGACGGCAGCTATCTGCTCACCGGCGAGGGGCGGACGAAGGAGTCCGTCGCGCGGCTGAGCACGGACGACGCAAGCGCGCTCGACGGGTTCTCGCGCGAGCTGGAAGACATCGCCGACGTGCTGCGGCAGTTCGTGCTGCGCGCGCCGCCGAACCTGCTCGACGGTTTTGGCACGAACGCGATCCGCGAAGCGATGAACGCGTTCCAGAGCGCCAACATCCTGCGCGGGTTGACGCTGGAGCAAAGCCGCAGCCTGCTCGATCTCTTCACCCGTTCGGCCGGCGAGATGCTGGACGAGCGCTTCGAGCACGATCTGGTCAAGGCGCTGTTCGGCTTCGATGCGATCGTCGGCAATTACGCCAGTCCCTACGCGGCGGGCTCGGCCTATGTGATGCTGCACCACGCCTTCGGCGAGGTGAACGGCAAGAAGGGCGTCTGGGGCCACGCCATCGGCGGCATGGGCGCGATCACGCAGGCGATGGCGCGCGCCGCGCAGGGGCGCGGCGTCACGATCGACACGGATGCGGGTGTGCGCGAGATCATCGTCGAGCGCGACCGCGCGGTGGGCGTGGTGCTGGAGAACGGCACGTCCCTCCGCGCGAAATATGTCGCGGCCAACGTCAATCCAAAGCTGCTCTACACGCGGCTGATCGCGGCCGACGCCCTGCCCGCGGACTTCCTCGCCCGCATCCGGCACTGGAAGAACGGCTCCGGCACCTTCCGCATGAATGTGGCGCTGGACCGCCTGCCCTCCTTCACCGCACTCCCAGGCGACGGCGACCACCTCACCTCCGGCATCATCCTGGCGCCAAGCCTCGGCTACATGGACCGCGCCTATCTCGACGCGCGCGCGCGAGGCTGGAGCCGGGAGCCTGTCGTCGAAATGCTGATCCCCTCCACGCTCGACGACACGCTCGCACCGGCGGGCAAACACGTCGCGAGCCTGTTCTGCCAGCACGTCGCGCCCGAACTGCCCGACGGAAAGTCCTGGGACGACCATCGCGAGGAGGTCGCCGATCTCATGATCGCGACGGTGGACAAATACGCACCCGGCTTTGCGGCAAGCGTGCTCGGCCGCCAGATCCTCTCCCCGCTCGACCTCGAACGGCAATTCGGCCTGTTGGGAGGCGACATCTTCCACGGCGCGCTGACGCTGAACCAGTTGTTCTCGGCGCGGCCGATGCTGGGCCATGCCGACTATCGCGGTCCGCTGAAGGGCCTCTATCATTGCGGCTCCGGCGCCCACCCAGGCGGCGGAGTCACCGGCGCGCCCGGCCACAACGCCGCGCAGGCGATCTTGAGGGATCACCGCTCGCTGTTCGGAAGCCGTGGATAGGTATGTGGAAAGAGCTGTGGACAGGCTGTTGGCAAGTCTGTTGGCAACGCTGTGAGAAAGCAGTGGGTCGCCTGCGCGCGGCAGGCCCGGCGCGCCCCGCACAAGGCGGTGGAAAAGCTGGGGACGAGTGGCGGGATAAGGCCGTGGACAACTTTGGGGAAACGAGTGGAGGGCCTGTGGGCATTCCGGGCCGCCCCAAAACGACCTCGCCCGCCGGGGGCAACTCCCCGTGCGGGCGATCGTCAGGTAACAGCCTCTAAAGAAAAACAGCCCCGCCAGGAAATGGGAGGCGGAAATTACTTCAAGGAACTGCTAATCGAACCAAACTTCTCGTTCATGCTGGTGCCCAGGCTGTTCACCACGGTGATGATCGCCAGCGCGATACCCGCTGCGATCAGGCCGTACTCGATCGCGGTCGCACCGGACTCGTCCGACCAGAACTTCAAAACCATGCGCTTCAAGACTCGCCTCCGTTTCAATTTCAAGATGTGTTGGCTCGATCCAACACCCGGAAATGTACGGGACACAACCTGCAGTCAGGTTAAATCGGAACCTGCAAGTTATACGGAAATTGGGAAGAAAAGTTCCAAAAATTGAACTGACGGGACCCTAGGATGCAGCTTTCTCCCACTCATCGCGCCTGCTTTTCGATCGGCACCGAGGCCGCGGCCAAGCGCGTCGTCGACGTGCTCACGGAGGTCTTTTTCGACGGCGATGCGGCGGTCGCCGCCTTCGAGCGACCGGACGGACAGTGGGACGTCACGCTCCATTTCGCCGAGGCGCCCGATCAGGCATGGCTGCGGGAACTCATTGTAACTTCGGCAGGAAACGACATCGCGGACACGCTCGTGTTCGACATTGTCGAAGCCAAGGACTGGGTCAAGGCGAGCCTCGAAGATCTCGTCCCGGTGCCGGCCGGACGCTTCGTCGTGCACGGCAGCCACGACCGCGATCGCGTCGCGCCGAACAAGCTTGCCATCGAGATCGAGGCCGCGCTCGCCTTCGGCACCGGCCACCACGGCACCACCCGCGGCTGTTTACTGTTGCTTGACCACGTCCTGAAGAGTTCCCGGCCGAGGAACCTGCTCGACCTCGGCACCGGCACCGGCGTGCTGGGCATCGCCGCAGCGAAGGCGCTGCATCGCGCTGTGCTCGCCTCCGACATCGACCCGCCGTCGGTGCGGGTGGCGGCCGAGAATGCGACGCTGAACCACGTCGGCAACAAGTTGCGGGTGGTCCGCGCGACCGGATTTGCCGCGCCGGACTTTGCCAGATGCGGCCCGTTCGACCTGGTCCTGGCCAACATCCTTGCCAATCCGTTAAGGCAATTGGCCGGCCCGATGGCGCGGCACCTCGCGCCCGGCGCGCGCGTCATCCTCTCGGGCCTCTTGACCCACCAGGCCCCCGCCGTAATCGCCGCCTACCGCGCACGCGGCCTCGCGCCGCTGCGGCACCTGCGGATCGAGGGGTGGAGCAGTTTGTTGCTGAAGAAGATTGGTTGAGCTGCGTCCGCGGCGGTACTGCGCCCCTCGCCCCGTTCTTAAGGGGAGAGGGTTGGGGTGAGGGGCTGCCTCCGCAGCGACGGTGAGAGTTGCACTCGCGGAGAGTCCCTCCTCACCCGGATTGCTTCGCAATCCGACCTCCCCGCAAGCGGGGCGAGGTGAACGAACACCGCCCTACTCCGCCGGCTTCTCGTCCCGACGCGTCGCGCGCTTGCCCTGCAAGGCACGCTTGGCGCGGCGCTCGGCGAAACGGTCGATCATCTGGCTGATGAGGCCGCGCGGCTTCTTCGGTGGCGTTGCGGCCGGGGCGCGGTGGGCCGGCGGCGAAATCTTCTCAAACATGAACGCTGGCATCGTGTGTCCCCTCGCCGTTGAGATGAACCACCCGCTCGAATTTCCCTGTTATCCGGACGAAGCGCAACTGCTGCATCCTGTACTCCACTCAATTCGAATGGACCATTTTCAAGCACGGTCCGTGCCAGATGCGACTCCAAATGCGTCTACATTGCGGACTGATCGTCATGATCCTAAACTGAGCCATGTTCGAAGCACACTTCCAGACATTCGAGGAGCCCGAGGCCGGCGTCGCATTGACGGCGCGCCTGGCCGCGCTCCGTGAAGAACTCGCCCGCCGCAAGCTGACCGGCTTCGTCGTTCCGCGCGCCGATCAGCAGCAGAACGAATATGTGCCCCCCTCGGAAGAGCGGCTGGCCTGGCTGACCGGCTTTACCGGTTCGGCAGGATTGGCGGTGGTGCTGACGCATGAGGCTGCGATCTTCGTCGACGGCCGCTACACGATCCAGGCGGCCAAGCAGGTCGACGCAAAGGCCTGGGCGGTGGAATCGCTGATCGATCCGCCGCCGGAGAGCTGGGTATCGACGCACCTGAAAGCCGGCGACCGCCTCGGATTTGATCCGTGGCTGCACACTTCTTCGGCAGCCGAACGCCTCGCCGCCGCCTGCGCCAAGGCCAGCGCAGAGCTGGTCGCGGTCGACAGCAATCCGGTCGACGCGATCTGGCAGGACCGGCCGCAGCCGCCGCTGGCCCCGGTCGCCGTGCACAGCCTGCAAAATGCCGGGGTCGCCGAGGCCGAGAAGATCACGCAAATCAAAGGCGAGATCGCCAAGCTCGGCGTCGACGCGCTGGTGCTCTCCGACAGCCACGCCGTGGCCTGGACCTTCAACATCCGTGGCGCCGACGTCGCCCATACCCCGTTGCCGCTGTCCTACGCGCTGGTGCCGAAGGACGGCCGGCCGACCGTGTTCATCGACCACCGAAAACTCTCCAATTTGGCCCGCGACCATCTCGAGCAGTCCGCCGATGTGCGCGAGCCCGATGCGATGGCACCGACGCTGATGGCGCTGGCCAAGAGCGGCGCCGCGATCGCACTCGACAATGCCACCGCGGCCGACGCGCTCAGCCGGCTGATCGCAAGTGCCGGCGGCAAGCCGGTGCGCGGCAGCGATCCGATTGCACTGCTCAAGGCCGTCAAGAACGCGACCGAGATCAAGGGCACACGGACGGCGCACCGCCGCGACGCCGTGGCGCTGGCGCGCTTCCTCGCCTTCGTCGATCGCGAGGCACCAAGCGGCAAGCTGACCGAGATCGATGCGGTCGAGGCGCTCGAGACGTTCCGCCGCGACACCGGCGCGCTGAAGGACGTCTCGTTCCCGACCATATCAGGCACCGGTCCGAACGGCGCCATCGTGCACTACCGCGTCACCCGCAAGAGCAACCGGCGCATCGCGCCGGGCGATTTGCTGCTGATCGATTCCGGTGCGCAATATGAAGACGGCACCACCGACGTCACCCGCACGATGGCCGTGGGCGAGCCGACCGGCGAGATGCGCGACCGCTTCACCCGGGTGCTGCGCGGCCACATCGCGATCGCGCGCGCGGTGTTTCCCGACGGCACCACCGGCGCGCAGCTCGACACGCTGGCGCGGCAATATCTCTGGGCCGCCGGCGTCGATTTCGAGCACGGCACCGGCCACGGCGTCGGCAGCTATCTCAGCGTGCACGAAGGTCCGGCGCGGATCTCGAAGCTCGGCACCACGCCGCTGAAGCGCGGCATGATCCTCTCCAACGAGCCCGGCTATTACAAGACCGACGGCTTCGGCATCCGCATCGAGAACCTCGAGCTGGTGGTCGCCGCGGACATCGAGGGCGCCGAGAAATCGATGAACGCGTTCGAGACGCTGACCCTGGCGCCGATCGACCGCCGGCTGATCGATGTCGCGATGCTCGGCAAGGACGAACTCGACTGGCTCAATGCCTACCACGCGCGCGTTCGCGCCGAGGTGCGGCCGGCGCTGGACGATGCGACGAAGGCCTGGCTCGATCAGGCGACGGCGGAGCTGAAGGCGTAAGCTCGCCATTCCGAGACGCATAGCGCTACGCGATTTGCGCAACGCTCTTTCCCCGCCCATCCCTGTCATTCCCCGCGAAAGCGGGGAATCCAGTATTCCAGAGACAGAAACGTATGCGGAGAAGCCGCGGTGTACTGGATCGCCCGCCTTCGCGGGCGATGGCAGTGAATTTGTGGCGCGTGCAACGCGCCCAATCGGTCGCCATCGTGCCCTCATCGTAACCGTCCCGAAATCCGAATAGCCGCATTCCGAAACGCCGATATCCGTCTTGCGCGAGCACGCTACAGTCGATTCGACTTCGAAAGACGGACGACTATGCACGGCATGATCAGCAGGCCGCCGGACGCGGCGACGAAAAACATCGCGACCTCGCGCGTGGTGTTGCTGCTGCTGGTCGTCATGACCGGGATCGCGCCGATCTCGCTCTACATCCTGGTTCCGGCGCTGCCCGTGCTGGCGACGACATTCGGCCGCGACATCTCGATCGCGCAGATGACGGTGTCGCTGTACATGGTCGGCATCGCACTGTCGCAGCTGATCATGGGACCGCTGTCGGACAAGTTCGGCCGGCGTCCGGTGCTGCTTGGCGGCCTCGCGCTGATGGTCGCGGCGAGCATCGCCTGCATCTTCGCCGAAACCCTGCCGCAACTGATCGCAGCGCGCTTCTTCCAGGCGCTCGGCGGCGCCTCCGGCATGGTGGTGAGCCGCGCCATCATCCGCGATATCTACGAGCGCGACCGCGTCGCCTCCATGATCAGCCTCGTCGTCGCAGCGCTCATGATCGGCCAGATGGTCTCACCGCTCACCGGCGGCCTGATCGAGACCGCATTCGGCTGGCGGGCGATCTTCTACGCCGTCACGATCGGTGCGATCGCGGTCGCCGTCGGCATCGCGATCGCGCTGCCCGAGACCCGCCGCGATCGCGCGATCGGCAGCGGCGGCTTTCGCAGCGACGTCGGCACCCTGATCAAGAGCCGCGCCTTCATCGGCTACGTGATGTGCCAGGTGCTGGCGTCCCAGATTATCTTCACCTTCGCCGGCGGCGGCCCCTACATCGTCGTCACGCAGATGGGCCGGACCAGCGCCGAATATGGCGCCTGGTTCGCCACGACCGGCTTCGCATATCTCGTCGGCAATCTGCTCTGCGTGCGCTTCGCGCCGCGACACTCGCTGGAAAAGCTGATCTGGTTCGGGCTCGGCCTGCAACTCTGCGGCAGCCTGTTGAACCTGCTCTGGAGTTTTACGGGCTGGAACGAAGCACCCGCATGGCTGTTCGGCACGCAGATGATCGTGATGGTCGGCAATGCCTTCGTGATGGCGAACTCCGCCGCCGGCGCCATCAGCATCCGCCCTGAAGCCGCCGGCACCGCGTCGGGCGCGATGGGCTTCCTCCAGCAGGGCATCGGCGCGCTGATGTCGCAGTTCGGCGCCTATCTCGGCGGCCACTCCGCCACCACGCTGCCGCTGACCTCGGCGGTGCTGGCGATATCGCTGCTCTGCGCCTGCATGATGATCTTCGTTGTCCCCCGCCGCGAATTGGTGGTGAGCGAGGAGTTGATCGAGCAGGCCGAGGAGGAAGAGAGCGGGATGATGTAAGGGGGGATTGGCCTCGCACCAATCTCGGTGTCATTCCCCGCGACCCGGCTACGCCAAGGCTTCGCCGGGGCTGAGGTCCAGGGCCGCCGAAGCTTTAGCGTAGGCGGCAAGCGGGGAATCCAGTACGCCGCGGCGCCGGTAGCAACAGCGAGATCTTCAACGCATGCCTCTGGAATACTGGATTCCCCGCCTTCGCGGGGAATGACAGCGGAGTAAGTGGAGAGTGAAGTGCCCTCTCACTCCCCGATCAGCGTCAGCCACTCGTCCTCGGTCAACACCTTGACGCCGTGCTTGTTGGCTTCCGCGAGCTTGGAGCCCGCGCCGGGGCCGGCGACGACGAGGTCGGTCTTCTTCGACACCGAACCCGACACCTTCGCCCCCAGACGCTCCGCGGTCGCCTTGGCCTCGTCGCGCGTCATCTTCTCCAGCGATCCCGTGAACACCACCGTCTTGCCGGCGACGGCGGAATTGCTCTTCGGCTTCTCGGCGTCGATGATCTCGACTTCCTTGGTCAGCCGCTCGACAATGCCGCGATTGTGGCTCTCGCCGAAATAGTCGGCGATGCTCTTGATCACGGTGTCGCCGATCTGGTCCAGCGCGTCCATCTCGGCCATCGCCTCCTCGTCGCCCTTGGCAACCTTGAGGCAGGCGTCGTGGAAAGCGTCCCACGAGCCATAGCCGCGTGCGAGCGCCAGCGCCGTGGTCTCGCCGACATGACGCATCCCGAGCGCATAGACGAAGCGCTCCAGCGCGATTCTGCGCCGGCTCTCGATGGCGCCGAACAGGTTGCGCACCGACGTTGCGCCGTAGCCCTCGATCTCCTCGAGTTTCAGCTTCGCATTGCGCTTCTCCAGCGTGAAGATATCGGCAGGCTCCTTCACCCAACCCTCGTCGAAGAAATACTGGAGCTGCTTCTCGCCAAGACCGTCGATGTCGAAAGCGCGCCGCGACACGAACAGTTTGAGGTGCTCGATCTTCTGATAGGGACAGGCGAACTCGCCGGTGCAGCGGGCGCGCGAGCCCTCTTCGCCGGCCGCCGTCTCCTCGCGCGTGACGTCGGTGTGCAGCGGGCACGGGCACTTCGTCGGGAAATGGAATTCCTTGGCGGTCTTCGGCCGCTTGTCGAGGACGACGTCGACCACCTGCGGGATGACGTCGCCGGCACGCTGGATCACGACGGTGTCGCCGATCCTGATGTCGCGCCCCTCGCGCAGCACCTCACCCTTGTTGCCGATGCCCTTGATGTAGTCCTCGTTGTGCAGGGTGACGTTCTGCACGATCACGCCGCCGACGCCGACCGGTTCGAGCTTGCCGACCGGCGTGAACGAGCCGGTGCGGCCGACCTGGATCTCGATGTCGCGCAGCACCGTCACGGCGCGCTCGGCCGGGAATTTGTGCGCGATGCCCCAGCGCGGCGTGCGTGAGACGAAGCCGAGCCGTTCCTGCCAGTCGATGCGGTCGACCTTGTAGACGACGCCGTCGATGTCGTAATCGAGTTTTGCGCGCTGCTCCTCGATCGAATGATGGAACGCGAGCAGCTCCTCGACGGAATGACAGAGCCTGGTCAACGGATTGGTCTTGAAGCCGCAGCTCTCGAACCAGCCGATCATGCCGCTCTGCGTACCCTCCGGCATCGCGCTCATCTCGCCCCAGGCATAGGCGAAGAAGCCCAGGGGGCGCGAGGCGGTGATGGTCGGGTCCTTCTGCCGGAGCGAGCCCGCAGCCGAATTGCGCGGATTGGCGAAGATGGTGCTGCCTTCCGCCTTCTGCCGCTCGTTGAGCGCGAGGAACGCTTTCTTGGTCATGTAGACCTCGCCGCGCACCTCGCAGATATCCGGGATGTTGCGGCCTTTCAGCTTCTGCGGCACGTCTTCGAGCGTACGGATGTTGGCGGTGACGTCCTCGCCTTCAGCGCCATCACCGCGGGTCGCCGCGGTGACGAGCTCGCCGCCCTCGTAGCGCAGCGACATCGAAAGGCCGTCGATCTTCGGCTCGGCCGAGAAATCGACCTTGTCGTCGTCGAGCTTCAGGAAGCGCACGATGCGGCCGACGAAGTCGCGGACGTCCTCTTCGGCAAACGCGTTGTCGAGCGACAGCATCGGAACGGAATGCCGAACCTTCTTGAAGCGCCCCGACGGGGCCGCGCCGACTTTCTGGGACGGCGACTCCGCGCTGACGAAATCCGGAAACCGCTTTTCGATCGCGTTGAAGCGCTGGCGCAACGCGTCGTATTCGGCGTCGGTCACGGTAGGCGCGTCCTCTTGATAGTAGCGCCTGTCGTGCTCTTCGAGTTCGAGCGCGAGCCGCATGTGCTCGACCTTGGCCTGCGCCTTGGTGAGGTCGGCGACGTCGCGAAGCGGCCTTGCGTTGGATTTTGCTGCTCTTGCCATTATACTTAAGGTTGCGTCTCGTCGTTCCGGGATGGTCCGAAGGACCAGACCCGGAACCTCGAGATTCCGGGTTCGCACTTCGTGCGCCCCGGAATGACGGTTGGGAGGGGCTCGGCAATCATGGCGTACTACGTCATATCCTAGCAAGCCGGCGCGATGGGGCAATCTATGTCGGTATCACTAATGACCTTGTGCGCCGCGTCTACGAGCATCGTATCAAGGCCGTGCCCAGCTTCACGACAAAATACAACATCACGCGACTGGTTTGGTTCGAAGCCTATGACGATCCCATCTCGGCGATATCGCGTGAGAAAGAACTCAAGAAGTGGAAGAGAGCTTGGAAAACCCAGCTCATCGAGAAGAAGAATCCAAATTGGGATGATCTGTACGAGTCGATCTGCAATTAAGAACGTCATTCCGGGATGGTCCGAAGGACCAGACCCGGAATCTCGAGTTTCCGGGTTCGATGCTTCGCATCGCCCCGGAATGACGGTGGTGGCCTAAGCCGTCGCCGCCTTGAGCAGCCGTTCGGCGGCAGCTCTCGCCTCGGCCGTGATCTCGGCGCCGGCGAGCATGCGGGCGATCTCCTCGCGGCGGTGGTCGGCGGCCAGCGCATTGACGCGGGTGGCCACGCGCTTGCCCTTGTCGAGGGCGTCCTTGGAGATCAGCAGATGCTGGCCGGCACGGGCGGCGACCTGCGGGGCATGGGTCACGGCCATCACCTGCACCTTGCCGGCAAGCCGCGCGAGCCGCCCACCGATGGCGTCCGCGACCGCACCGCCGACCCCGGTGTCGATTTCGTCGAACACCAGCGTCGGCGCCGAGCCGCGGTCGGACAGCACGACCTTGAGCGCCAGCAGGAAGCGCGAGAGCTCGCCGCCGGAAGCGACCTTCATCATCGGACCCGGCTTGGTGCCAGGATTGGTCTGCACCCAGAACTCGACGCGGTCGAAACCTTGCGGGCCCGGCGCGGCCTCATCGGTCTCGACCTGCGTCATGAACTTGGCGCGTTCGAGCTTGAGCGGCGCGAGCTCGGCGTTGACCGCCTTGTTGAGCTTGTCCGCCGACTTCTGCCGCGCCATCGACAGTTTCTTGGCGGCAGCGGCATAGCGCGCGTCAGCCTCGATCGCCGCCTGCTCCAGCTTCTTCAACCGCGAAGCACCGGCATCGATCAGGACGACATCGGCAGCGTATTTGGCGGCAAGCGCGGCGAGGCCATCGACCGGCGTCGAATATTTGCGCGAGGCGGCGCGCAGGGCGAACAGCCGCTCCTCGATGCGCTCGAGCTCGCCCGGGTCGAAGTCGGTCGCGGCGAGCGCGGCCAGAAGATGCTGGTCGGCTTCCTCCAGCGCGTTGATCGCGGCGTCGATCGCCTTCACGGCAGGCTCGACCAGCGCCGGCGAGTTGACACCGCGCCGCTCCAGCCGGCGCACGGCGGCCGATAGCGAGGCGACCGGCGAATGATTGCCGCCGACGGCTTCCTGCGCCTCCCGCAAATCGGAGGCGATCTTCTCGCCCTGCATCATGGTGGTGCGGCGACCGGCGAGCGAGGTCTCCTCGCCATCCTTGGGCGCGAGCTGCTTCAGTTCGTCGGAGGCGTGGCGCAGATAGTCCGCCTCGCGCGAGGCGCGCTCCATGGCGGCGCGGTGCTCTTCCAGCGCGGCGCTGGCCGTACGGCGCGCGTCCCAGAGCGCTTCGACCACGGTGACGTCCTTTTCGAGCCCCGCAAAGGCGTCGAGCAGGCGGCGGTGGGTGGCAGCATCGACCAGCGCGCGCTCGTCATGCTGGCCGTGGATCTCGACCAGGGCGCCACCGACCGCCTTCAGCGTCTGCACGCTGATGGACTGGTCGTTGATGAAGGCGCGGGTGCGGCCGTCGGCGAGTTGCACCCGGCGGAGAATCATCTCGCCGGTATCGTCCAGGCCGTTCTCGGCCAGAATCTTCGTCGCGGGGTGATTTTTGGGGATATCGAAGACGGCGGTGACCTGCCCCTGCTCCGCGCCATGGCGCACGAGCCCGGCATCGCCGCGGCCGCCGAGCGCCAGTGCAAAGGCATCGAGCAGGATGGATTTGCCCGCACCGGTCTCACCGGTCAAAACCGCAAGTCCGGTGGCGAATTCGATATCGAGCCGCTCGATCAGGACGATGTCACGGATCGACAGACGCGCCAGCATGGAATCAAATTTCCTAGCCGAGACTATAGGCCTATCTTCTTGAAGGCCCTGCTCATCCAGGAACCCTGATTCTCGCTCGGCTCGAGACCCCCGGATTTTACAAGATTATAGGCGTCCTTGTACCAGCGGCTGTCAGGAAAATTGTGGCCAAGCACCGCGGCTGCGGTCTGCGCCTCGGCGACGATGCCGATCGTCATATAGGCCTCGGTGAGCCGGAACAGCGCCTCCTCGACATGGCGGGTGGTCTGGTACTGCGTGACGACGGCCTTGTAGCGGTTGATCGCCGCCGTGTAGTCGCGCTTCTGCATGTAATAGCGGCCGACATTCATTTCCTTGCCGGCGAGCTGGTCGCGCGCACCCTCGATCTTGGCTTTGGCCGAGGTCGCATATTCCGAGTTCGGATATTTGCGGTTCACCTCTTCCAGCGCGGCGATCGCCTTCTCGGTGCGTGCCTGGTCGCGGCTGATGTCCGGGATCTGGTCGTAATGGGAGGCGGCGATCAGGTACTGCGCATAGGCCGCGTCCGGGCTGCCGGGATGCAGCGTGACGTAGCGGGTCGCGGCGCCGATGCAGCCGTCATAGTCGCCGCCCTGGTAGGAGGCATAGGCCGACATCAGCAGCGATTTGCGGGCCCAGTCGGAATAAGGATGCTGGCGGTCGACCTCTTCGAACTTCTTGTTCGCCCCCTTCATGTCCTTCTTCTCGTTCATGAGGTACAGGCCCTCATTATAGATCTTGTCGGCGGGCTCCTCGACGAAGGTGTCATCCTTGGCGGTGAACTTGTCCCAGAGCGAGCCGGTGCCGCAGCCGGCCAGCGGCAGCGCGAGCACCACGAAGGTGGCGGCTTGAAGCAGCCCGCGGACTCCAGGCGACACCGAGAGATATCCGCGCGTCATACGCTGTGCCGACATGAATTTAAGCCCTGACGCCCTGTGATGCGGTGTCCGCCAGCCCATGAACCCCGTCATGGGCGCGAAATGTAGCCGTGGCGCCTGCCATGCGACCACGCCGTGTAACCGAAAAACGATCTCGAACCAACCGGATAGGCAGGCATTTCGCCCGGATTAAGGCGAACGCGCCGCAATCCTAGCCGATCATCGTTACCAGGAGTTTCCCGGGGAAAGCCGCCGCCAAACGCAGGCGGCAACAGAACGCCAGTGGCGACAGGTCCCGTCAGGACACGTCCGGCCCGTAGGCCGCAGCGATCCGGCCGCCAACGATGCCACGACCGACTTCGCCCACGGGACGCGTGGTGCGGCGGACCGCCTCGCCCTCGACCACCCGCCAGGCGGTACGGTCGGCGAGCAGCGCGGTCAGGACAGCGTGGTTGAGCTTGTGGCCGCCACGCACCGAGCGGTAGGCGCCAAGCAGCGGCAGGCCGGCCAGCGCGAGATCGCCGATCACGTCCAGCACCTTGTGGCGGGCGCATTCGTCGGCGTAGCGCAGGCCCTCGGTGTTGAGCAGCCGCTCGTCGTCGAACACGACGGTATTGTCGAAGGAAGCGCCGAGTGCGTAACCCGCGCTCCAGAGTCGGGCGACGTCGCACATCAGGCCGAAAGTCCGGGCGCGGCCGACTTCACGGCGGAAGCGCTCCGGGTTCAGGTCGAAGCCGTAGCTCTGCTGGCCGATGACGGGATTGGTGAAGTCGATCTCGATATCAACGCGGAACCCGTTGGCGTAGGGCCGGATCTCGCCGAAGGAGTCACCGACCTTGGCCGAGATCGGCTTCAAAACCTGAATGAAGCGGCGCTGTGCCGGCTGGCTGACGATGCCGGCCTGGTCGATCGCGGCAATGAAGGCCGCGGCACTGCCGTCCATGATCGGTACTTCAGGGCCGTCGATCTCGATGGTGGCGTTGTCGACGCCCATGCCCCGCAGCGCCGCGAGCACGTGCTCGGCGGTGGAAACCAACGGGCCGTCACGATCGCCGAGGACGGTAGCGAAGTCGGTCGCGATCACCTGGTCGGCGGTCGCCTGAATCTCACGGTCACTTCCCTCAAGGCCGGTGCGGACAAAAACAAAACCCGCATCGACGGGCGCGGGCCCCAGCGTGAGAGTGACTGGAAGACCGGAATGAACGCCAACGCCTGCCACGGTGGCTTGCGCACGAAGCGTTGTTTGCCGGCTAAATTTCATCAGGAACCCGCCCCACTACGACCCACTGCGACTTATACTAGGCCCGCTTGGCCGGCCAGTGCCGACGGTTGCGAATCTCCGTATCCCCAAGTCACGGCAAACCATAGTCACTGCCTCAAACAAGCCAACTCACGCTTTTTTACCGATTGTTACCCCAAACCTGCCGTATTCGCGCCAAGGCTTAACCAAATTGCGCCGGAGTTCGGGACCGTTATCGGCAGTTCTACTGAACCACCGGATGCGTAATTAATGATTTAAAATCAGTTGCTTGGCCCCGCAATCCGGACATGCACGGGACAAATGGAAAGGTCCCGGCGAGCTTCCCGCCGGGACCTTTTTCGTCAGCCTTATTGTAACAATCCTCACGTCGCCTGACGCCTCAGGAAGGCGGGGATATCAAGATGGTCGTCACCCTGTGGCGCCGGCGCAACAGGCGCCGGGCGGCCGTGCATGTCCAGGCCCTGAGGCGCGGGACGGCGGGCATACTCCGATACCGGCTCGCTGGCCGCGATTTGCTGTGCCACAGTCTTCTGGGGGGGCCGGCGATCGGGCAGCGGCGGCATCGCGGGACTGGCGGTGCGGGCTGTGACCGGCGCCTCACTCTCCTCGTCGCGACGGCCGAGGCCGACATTGGCGAGACGCTGCAGCAGCGACAGGCGGGTCTTTTGCGGGGTCTCTTCTTCCGCCTCGCCGCGGGCCTGGCGAAGCTCGGCCTGGGCCGGCATCGGCAGTTCGTCGATACGCGGCATCCGCGGGGCACGGACCGGCCCACGTTCGGCCTGCGGCGGGATGAAGGTTTCCGGCGTCATCGGCTCCTGCATCGCGACCGGGGCCATGTCAGGCTCCGGAAACAGGGTCGGCTTCTGCGCGATCGGGCGTACCGTGACGTCGCCATAGGTCTGCATCGGCGCGGGGGCCTGCGGGACCTCGGCAACGGCAGCCGCGATGGCGGCAAGCGCGGCGCGCTCGACATTCGGACGCGGCGCGGTCGGCGCGGCAGCCCCCGGGGCGGCGGTCGGGATCTGGGCTTCCAGCTTCTGGGCGCGCTCGGCCATGCGCTGATTGTCGGCACGCAGACGCGCGGTCAGGTCGGCGAGACGGCTCTCGGCAGCGGCGGCCGGAGCAGCGGGAGCCTGCTGCACCTGTTGGATCTGCTGCGGTGCCGCGTTCGCGACCGGGGCGCTGGTGGCCTGGGTGTTGCGGGCGATCGTTGCCTGCTCGATGCCGGTGGCAACGACCGAGACCCGGATCAGGCCGTCGAGCGCTTCGTCGAAGGTCGCACCGACGATGATGTTGGCGTCCTGGTCGACTTCCTCGCGGATGCGGGTCGCGGCTTCGTCAACCTCGAACAAGGTGAGGTCCTTGCCGCCGGTGATCGAGATGAGGAGGCCCTTGGCGCCCTTCATCGAGCTATCGTCGATCAGCGGGTTGGCGATCGCGGCTTCAGCGGCGGTCAGCGCGCGCTTGTCACCGGAAGCCTCGCCCGTACCCATCATCGCCTTGCCCATCTCGCGCATGACGGCGCGAACGTCGGCGAAGTCGAGGTTGATCAGACCTTCCTTGACCATCAGGTCGGTGATGCAGGCAACGCCGGAGTAAAGCACCTGGTCGGCCATCGCGAAGGCGTCGGCGAAGGTGGTCTTCTCGTTGGCGACCCGGAACAGGTTCTGGTTCGGGATGATCAGGAGCGTGTCGACGACCTTGTGCAGCTCGTTGATGCCGGCCTCGGCGGTGCGCATGCGGCGGCCGCCCTCGAAGTGGAACGGCTTGGTCACGACGCCGACGGTGAGGATGCCCATGTCGCGCGCGGTCTTGGCGATGACGGGAGCTGCACCGGTGCCGGTGCCGCCGCCCATGCCGGCGGTGACGAACACCATGTTGGCGCCCGAGAGATGGTCGCGCAGTTCGTCGATCACCTCTTCCGCCGCCGCCGCGCCGACGTTCGGCTGCGAACCCGCGCCGAGGCCTTGCGTGACCGCGGTGCCCATCTGCACGATGCGCTGCGCCTTCGACATCGTCAGCGCCTGCGCGTCGGTGTTGGCGACCACGAAGTCGACGCCCTGGAGGCCCGCCGTGATCATGTTGTTGACGGCGTTGCCACCGGCGCCACCGACGCCGAACACGGTGATCCGGGGCTTCAATTCGTGAATATCAGGAACATTGATGCTGATGGTCATGTTTGCCTCTCGATCACGCGCGCGTGGGTTCGCCCCGGCCGGCGGCCGCGGGAGTTGGTGAAATGCGAAGGTTGCGGAACCGGTTCATCAGAAGCCCTCGCGTAGCCATCGTCCGACCTTTCCAAAATAACCGCCCGTCCCTGTCTTGACCTGCTGCCGCGTATGCCGCGGTTCGACATGCTCGTGATGAACATATTGCGGGTAGACGAGGAGCCCGGCCGGCACCGCGAACGCGGCGTTCTTCGCCTCATTGGGCAGCCGGCCGAAACCGAGCGGACGTCCGACCCGCACGGGCCGGCCGAGAATCTGCGTGCCGAGTTCGACGAGGCCGGTGAGCTGCGAGGCGCCGCCGGAGAGCACAACGCGGCCGTTGGGCTCTGAGGCGAAGGGCGAATCCTTCAGCTTGTCCCGAACCATTTCGAAGACTTCCTCGGCACGGTGCTTGACAATATTGGCGATGGTGGCGCGGGAGACGATCTGCGGCAGATCCTGCTCGTCACCGGCTGTCGGTACAGACATCAGCTCACGCGAGTCCGATCCGCCGGTGATGACGGTGCCATATAACGTCTTGATTCGCTCGGCATCGGCAATGGTCGCGGAGAGTCCGCGCGCGAGATCCATCGTGATGTGTTGCCCGCCGACCGCAAAGCCCGCCGCATACACGAAGCGGCCGCCGGAATAGACCGCGATGGTGGTGGTGCCCGCGCCCATCTCGACGACGGCGGCGCCGAGATCGGCCTCGTCGTCGGTCAGCACCGACAGGCCGGCCACATACGGGCTCGCCGCCATGGCTTCGACATTGATGTGGCAGCGCTCCACCGCCAGCATCAGGTTGCGGGCAACGGTGGCCTCGCAGGTGACGACGTTCATGTCGACGCCGAACTGATGCGCGACCATGCCGCGCGGATCGCGGATGCCCTTGACGCCGTCGAGCGTGTAGCCGACCGGCAGCGCGTGCAGCACGGTGCGGCCCTCGCCGGTGGCGTGGCGCATGCCGGTCGAAGTGACGCGGCTGACATCGGCCGGCGTCACGGCGCCGCCGCGGATGTCGGCGGCGGCTTCGACCAGCTGGCCGGAAAGCCGGCCGCCGGAGACCGACAGCAGCACGGACTCGACCCGCACCTTGGCCATCTTCTCCGCCAGCCCGACGGCCTGGCGTACCGCCTGCTCGCATTCGGCAAGATCGATCACCGCGCCGGCCTTCATGCCGCGCGACTGGATCTGGCTGTAACCGATCAATTCAACCGCATGGGTACGGCCGCGCAAGGCGTCGCTCGGCGCCGACGGCTTCAGCCGCGCAATCATGCACGCGATCTTGCTGGTGCCGATGTCGAGGCAGGCGACGATGCCGCCGCGCCTGTGCGGCATCGGGCGTGTCTTCGGGGTCTGGGTGCGATCAAGACCGGTCATGCGGCGTCCCCGGCCTTCTTTTTCTTCTTGTCCTTGAACAGGTCCTCGCGCGCCTTGGCGGCGTCGTCGGACAGCTGCACCACCAGGCGATCGGGCAGGCGCATGTCGACGGCGACGATGTCGCGGGAGAACAGCTTGTCCTCCTTGTCGAGCCTGGACAGCGTCGCGAGGGCGTTGCCGACGTCCTGCTCGGGCAGACGGATGTCGAGGCCATCCTTGAGCCTCAGGTTCCAGCGCCGCTCGCCGACATAGATCGCGGCCTTGGTCACCGAATTGATCTGCGGATAGCGCGCCAGCAGCGCCAGGAAATCGCGCGCCTGGGTGTCGGCACCCTTGCCGACCACGAGCGGCAGCGACAGGAACCGGCGCGAGACGTAAGGCTCGAGCACCGCACCATCATCGGCGATGACGGAGAGCCGGCCGGCCTCCTGCCACAGCGCGAACGCCTGGCGCTCGGTGATGTCGATCATGAGCCGGCCCGGATAGAGCTTCAGCACGGTCGCATCCGCAATCCAGGGATTGGCCTTGAGCTTGTCGCGCACGACGTCGGCGTCGAGGAACAGCAGCGAGGAGCGGCCGCTGACCCCGCCGACCGCGAGGATCTCGTCCTGGCTGAGCTGCTTGCGGCCGTTGATCACGACGGAGGTGATGCGGAAGCCCGCGGAATTCGCCAGCGCGTTACGGGTGTCGCTGACTGCGGCGATGAAATCCTGGAGGTGGCCACCCCTGACGATGCCGAAGCCACAGCTTCCGGCCAGCAGCAGAACGGTCATGGTGATCCCGACCCGGCGCGGCGCATAGCGCTCGACCAGCGCGACCACGCGCGGCGGCGGCTCGCGCTCGACGACGGGCTTGGCTTTGGTCTTGGACCTGATCTTGTTCTGGGCGGCAGCGCGCTTCTGGTCGCGCTTGTCCTGCACCCACTCGCGCAGAAGCACCACCGCTCCGATAGCGGCCGCCTTCAGGTCAGCTTGGGGCCTCAGCGATCTCAAAAACGACCGGGTGAGGCTTCCTGCACCATCCATTGCACGAGCTCGTCAACAGTTAGCCCGCGACATCGCGCGGGTCCTGGCGAACATGACGTCTCGGACTTGCCGGGCCGGGTGCTGGTCTTCAGAAGAAGAAAACCTCTCCCCTTCAAAGCGTTCGCTGGAGGTGACATCACCCGCAACAGCCCACGCGCCGGCAGCCAAAGCGTCATGTGCGCCGCCAGCGTTAACCTTCGGACGTCCTGGTAAACAAAAGGTAAACTTCGTTAACGCCGGATGCGTTTTGCCCAGGCTTGTGAGGCATTTATGCCGCGATACCCGGCATCTTACCGGTTTTGGGTTCCAAAACCGGCCATTTCGCCCGTTCGGCCGTTAACCAGTCCTAATTATTTTCTTACGTCCCGCCCGGCGAGCTCGACCAGGCCACGCAGGAAGTCGACGAACTCGATGCCTTCGGCTTTCAGCGCCTTGGGGTAGAGCGAGGACTTGGTCAGCCCGGGCAGCGTGTTGGTCTCGAGATAGATCAGGCCCCTGTCAGAGACGATGAAGTCAGAGCGGGAATAGCCGGTGCAGGACATCGCGCGATGCGCCAGCATCGCCTGCTCCTTCAGCGCAGCGGTGATCTCGGGCGCAAAACGGCCGGGGCAGATCTCCTGGGTCGACTTCAGGAGATATTTTGCGGCGTAGTCGAAATTGCCCTCGCCCGGAATGATCTCGATCGGCGGCAACGAGATGATCGAGCCGTCGGTGCGCTCCAGCACGCCGCAGGTCGCCTCGACGCCCGCGATGTAGGGCTCGATCACATAGTCTTCGTGCTTCGCCGCATTGCGGACGGCGACGAGATCCTGCCTGGCGTTGACGAAGATCAGGCCATAGCTCGAACCGTCGCGCGCCGGCTTTGCGATCAGCCGGCCGTATTCGGCGAAGGCCTCGTCGATCTCGTCCAGCGCAACATTGGCCGGCGGCGTCACGCCGCCGAGCGCGGCGAAATGCTTGGCCGCGATCTTGTCGAAGGCAAGATGCGAGGAGGCCGAGCCCGATCCGGTGAAGGGCACGCCGCGCGCCTCGCACATCACCTGCAATTCGCCGTTCTCCGCGCGGCCGCCATGCAGGCCGAGCACCAGCACGCGGCCCTCCGTCTTGGCCCGATCGAGCGCCTGCCCCAGCGGAATGCCCGATGTGCCGGGCTTGAACTCGTCCTCGAACGGACGGGCGTGTTCGAGCAGTTGCTTCGACTGCACGACATGCACCTTGTCCTCGACGTCCCACCACCAGAGATCGGCCTCGGGCAGCGCCTGATGTAGCGCCTGGGCTGAGGCGACCGAAACCAGACGCTCCCGGTTGGAGCCGCCGAAGAGGATGGTGATGCGCATGTTCTCTCGTCGCCTGTCCAGGTTAGCCGGGAATTCCAATCCGCTTGATTTCCCAATGTAGCTCAATTCCGGAGTTTGCCTTCACCCGTTCGCGCACGGTCTCGCCGAGCGTCTCGATGTCGTGCGCGGTGGCATCGCCCGTGTTGATCAGGAAATTACAGTGCATCTCCGAGACCTGCGCGCCGCCGACGCGCAGGCCGCGGCCGCCGGCGGCGTCCACCAGCTTCCAGGCGGAATGGCCGGGCGGATTCTTGAAGGTCGAGCCGCCGGTCTTTTCGCGGATCGGCTGCGCGGTCTCGCGGTGGGTCTGCACTTCCGCCATGCGCGCGCGGATCGCAGCAGTATCCCTGATCTCGCCGCGAAAGCGCGCGGTGGTGAAGATGATGGAGGGGTCGATGCCGCTGTTGCGGTAGACGAACTTCATGTCGGCGTTCGAGAACACGTGCTTGCTGCCGTCCCTCGCAACGCCGGTCGCCTCGATCAATACGTCCTTGGTCTCGCCGCCATTGGCGCCCGCATTCATGCGCAGCGCACCGCCGATGGTGCCGGGAATGCCGAAATAGAATTCGAGCCCGCCGATATTGGCGGATGCCGCGACCTCCGCCACGCGCTTGTCGAGCGCGGCAGCGCCTGCGGTGACGATGTCGCCATTCGCAACAGCCTCGCCAAAGGCGCGCGGCGCCAGCCGAATCACCACACCCGCGATGCCACCGTCACGCACGATCAGGTTGGAGCCGACGCCGACGACATAGACGGGAATGTCGGGCGCGAGAAGCGCGAGGAAGTAAGCGAGATCGTCCTCATCCGCCGGCGTGAACAACACCTGCGCGGGACCACCGACGCGAAACCATGTGAGATCCGCCAGCGACTGGTTGGCCAGCATCCGGCCGCGCAGCTCCGGCATTGCGGCTTTGAGATCGGGCGTGATGTCCGGGAAGCTCATGCGGAGATGCTCGCTTCGCGTGAGGGACGCACGCTGCCTCTGTTCCCTCCCCACTTGCTGGGGCGGATCAGGGAGAGGGGTAGCCACAAACGCAGACCTCGCCTGCGGCCAGCCCTCTCCCCCGCCCTCCCCCACAAGGGGGGAGGGAGCGCAGTGTGCCGTGTGGGTGTCTGTGAGACTCTCATGAGAGCGCCTACCCCAGCGCCTTCAATTCGCCGGGCAAGGCATACGCCCATTGCGTGATGTTGCCGGCGCCAAGGCACACGACGAGATCGCCCGACTTCGCCAGGCCCTTGACGATCCCTGCAAGCTCCGGCGCGCCCGGCAGCGGGATCACCTCGCGGTGGCCATGGGCGCGCAGGCCCGCGACGAAATGCTCGCGGTCGATGCCGTCGATCGGCGTCTCGCCTGCGGCATAGACATCGGCGACAACAACCGCATCCGCATCGTTGAAGCAGGTGCAGAATTCCTCGAACAGCGATTGCAGGCGGGTGTAGCGATGCGGCTGCACCACGGCGACGATCTTGCCGTTGGTGGATTCCCGCGCCGCCTTCAGTACTGCCGCGATCTCGACGGGGTGATGACCGTAATCATCGATCACCGTGACGCCGTTCCACTCGCCGGTCTTGGTGAAGCGGCGCTTGACGCCGCCGAAGCCTGCGATCGCCTTTCGGATCGCCTCGTCCGACACGCCGAGCTCGCGCGCGACCGCAATCGCGGCCGTCGCGTTGGAGGCGTTGTGGCGTCCCGGCATCGGCAGCATGAGATCGGCGATCTCGTGCACGGCGCCGGTCTTGCGGTCGCGGAACGCGACCTTGAACTTGGAGCCACCGCCCATCGGGGTGAGATCGACGAGCCGCACATCGGCCTGCGGATTTTCGCCATAGGTGATGATGCGGCGATCCTCGATCTTGCCGACGAGGCTCTGCACGACGGGATGGTCGATGCACATCACGGCGAAGCCGTAGAACGGCAGGTTCTCGACGAAATGCCGGAACGCGTCCTGCACCGCCTCGAAGGTCTTGAAGTGATCGAGATGCTCGGGGTCGACATTAGTGACGATCGCGACATCGGTCGGCAGCTTGAGGAACGTGCCATCGCTCTCGTCCGCTTCGACCACCATCCAGTCGCCGGCGCCAAGGCGCGCATTCGAGCCATAGGCATTGATGATGCCGCCATTGATCACGGTGGGATCGAGCCCGCCGGCATCGAGCAGCGTTGCGACCATCGTGGTCGTGGTGGTCTTGCCGTGGGTCCCGGCGATGGCGACGCAGCTCTTCAGCCGCATCAGCTCGGCCAGCATCTCGGCGCGGCGTACGACGGGAATGCGGCGTTCGCGCGCCGCCATCAGCTCCGGATTGTCGCGCTTGATCGCGGTGGAGACGACGACGACCGCAGCGCCGTCGACATTCTCGGCCTTGTGGCCGACCGAGACCTTCGCACCCGCCTTGCGCAGACGGTCGAGATTGTAATTGTCGGAAGCGTCCGAGCCCTGCACGGCATAGCCGAGATTGACCAGCACCTCGGCGATGCCGCTCATGCCGATCCCGCCGATCCCGACGAAGTGGATGGGTCCGATCTCGCGCGGCAGTCTCATGCTCTGTTCCCTGACCTTGCCGCCGGAAAGGCGGCATCTGGCGAAGGTCACGGCCAAATCAGCCGCGCGCCTTTCCTACTGGATGCCCCGCTTTGGAAGGCCAAGACAAGGGCTTTTTCGCGTCAGATTCCCGCGACTTTGACCACCAGATCGGCCAAACGTTCGGCCGCATCGAGCCGCCCCGCCCCCTTCGCGGCTGCGGCCATCGATGCGAGGCGCGCGGGCTCGGCGGCGAAGGCGGAGATCTCGGCGGCGAGCCGGTCGGAGGTGAACTCGGTCTGCGGGATGCGGATCGCGCCATCGACCTTGGCCAGCACGCCGGCATTGGCGAACTGGTCCTGGTCGATCGAGCCGGGCAGCGGCACCAGGATCGAGGGCCGTCCGATCGCAGCGAGTTCGGCGACCGTGCCGGCGCCGGAGCGCGACACCACCAGATGGTTGGAGGCGAGCCGCGCCGGCAGGTCGGTGAAGAACGGCGCGAGCTCGGCATTGATCTTGAGCTTGTCGTAGACCGCGCGCACGCGCGCCATGTCCTCGTCGCGGACCTGCTGGGTCAGCACGAGCCGGCTCCACAGTGCGGGCTCGAGCCGTTCGATCGCGCCGGGCACGATATCGGCCATGATGCGCGCGCCCTGGCTGCCGCCGACGACGAGCAGGCGCAGCGGTCCGTTCGCTTCAGGCGCGGCATATGGCACGGCGGCCGCGGCGAGGATCGCCGGACGCATCGGCGTGCCCACGGTCGTGGTCTTGCCCGCCAGCGCCGGATCGCGGTCGAGCACGCCGGGCAAGGACGTCGCGATGGCGCGGACGCGGGTCGACAGAAACCGGTTGGCGCGACCGAGCACCGCATTGGCGTCGTGGATGATGCCAGGGACGCCCGCAAACTTCGCGGCGACCAGCGGCGGCAGCGTCGGATAGCCGCCGAAGCCGACGACGGCGACGGGCTTCAGCCGCTTGATCAGGCGATACGCAGATAGCGTGCCGGCGGCGAGCGTGAGACCGGCATAGGCGAGCTGCAACGGATTGCGGCCGCGCGCGGTCTCGCTCGAGACGACGTCGATCATGTCCTTGCTGAACAGCCCGCTATAACGCAGCGCCCGCTCGTCCGTGACGAGGCGGACGCGAAAGCCGCGCCGGATCAGCTCGACGCCGAGCGCCTCGGCCGGAAACAAATGGCCGCCGGTGCCGCCCGCGGCGAGAAGAATCAGGGGGGAAGTGTCCATGGTGAGGGAGTTTTACAGGCTATCTCCCGTCATTGCGAGCGAAGCGAAGCAATCCAGACTGTGACCGCGGAGACACTCTGGATTGCTTCGTCGCTTCGCGCCTCGCAATGACGCTTAGGCGTAACTGCGCATCGCCTCGGCGTGGCCGCTCGCCTCGACTTCGGTGCGCGGGCGCAGCCGCGTCAGCGCCAGCATCATGCCGACACCATAGGCCAGCGACACGATCGAGGAGCCACCATAGGAGATGAACGGCAGCGTCATGCCCTTGGCGGGGATGAGCTGGAGGTTGACCGACATGTTGATCGCGGCCTGCACGCCGAACAGGATCGCAAGGCCGGACGCCGCAAAGCGCGAGAACATGTCCTCATTGGCGTAGGCGCGCGACAGCGTGCGAATCACGACGAAAGCGAACAGCGCCAGCATCGCAAGGCACAGGATGATGCCGAACTCCTCGGCGGCAACCGCGAACACGAAGTCGGTGTGACTGTCCGGCAGGCTGCGCTTGGCGATGCCCTCGCCGGGCCCGAGCCCGAACCAGCCGCCGTTGTAGAAGGCTTCCATGGCGGTATCGACCTGGAAGGTGTCGCCGGAAGCCGGATTCATGAAGCGCTTGATACGGCCGGCGACGTGCGGAACGAACAGATAAGCGCTGAACAGACCGGCCGCGGCGGCGCCCGCCAGGCCGAACACCCAGATCATGCGCATGCCCGCGATGAAGAACAGCGAGCCCCACACCATCAGGATCAACATGGTCTGACCGAAATCGGGCTCCATCACCAGCAGCGAGACCAGCATCAAGAGCAGCACCAGCGCCATCGAGGTCGCCGGCATTTCAGGCCGCCTGGTCGATTCCGCGAACAGCCAGGCGGCGATGACGACGAACGACGGCTTTGCGATTTCGGAGGCCTGGATGTTGACGCCGAGCAGCGTGATCCAGCGCCGCGAGCCCTTCACCTCGGGGCCGATCGCGAGCGTCAGCACGATCAGGATGATGCTGGCCGCGAAGATGATCAGGGCCGAGCGGCGGATCGCGCGCGGCGACAGGAAAGACACCCCGAGCAGCACCAGGCAGGACGGCGCCAGGAACATCACGTGGCGGCTGAAGAAGTGGAACGGATCGAGCCCGATGCGGGTCGCAACCGGCGGGCTCGCCGCCAGCGACAGGATCACGCCGGTGAGCATCAGCGCCAGGATGGCGCCCATCAGCGGCTTGTCGACGGTCCACCACCACTCGGAAAAGGGGGTGCGTTCTTCACGGGAGAGCATGGGCGGCCGCTTTCGGACAGAGGTCGGTCCATTGGTCGCCGAGGTTGGTTACCGGGGGTTAAGGAGATCGATAACTTTGGAGAGAGCGCACAACGCAACCACAAATTCATGCCCCGGCTTGACCGGGGCATCCAGTACGCCGCAGCGTCTCCGTATCTCAGCACCGCCTCTGGATACTGGGTCGCCCGGTCAAGCCGGACGACGACAGCGGAGATTGGAGAAGCAGCGCCCCTCACACCACCGGTTTCACACCCGGCAGTGCCTGCACCAGTTCGCGGAACTTGGTGCCGCGGATCTCGAAGTTGCGGTACTGGTCGAAGGACGCACAGGCGGGTGACAGCAGCACCACCGCATCCGTGAGACCGGATGCCTCGGCATCGCGCGCGGCGTGCTCGACGGCGACGTCCAGCGTCTGGCTGATCTCGTGCGCGACCTGCGTGCCCAGCGTTCCCGAAAACTCCTGCGCGGCCTCGCCGATCAGATAGGCCTTGCGGATGCGCGGGAAGTAGCCGGTGAGGCCAGTGATGCCGCCCGCCTTGGGCTTGCCGCCGGCGATCCAGAAGATTTCCGAAAAGGACGACAGCGCATGCGCGGTGGCATCGGCGTTGGTGCCCTTGGAGTCGTTGACGAACAGCACGTTGCCGCGGCGGCCGACCTGCTCCATGCGATGCGCGAGGCCCGGAAAGCTGCGCAGGCCGTTCTGCAGCACATCGAGGCTGATGCCCATCGCGAGCGCGGCGGCGGCGGCGCAGGCCGCGTTCTGCGCGTTGTGCTGGCCGCGGAGCGAGCCGATGCCGCCGAGCTTTGCGATCTCGCTCCTCGCGCCGCCCGCGGTGCGCACAATCGTGCCGTGCTCGACATGGATGCCGGAGGCCAGCGGGTTCTTGACGGAGATCCGCACCACGTTCTTGCCGGCGCGGTCGAGCCGGTCGGCGATGTCGCGGCAGAAGCCATCGTCGACGCCGACGATCGAGGTGCCGCCCGCCTGCACGCTGGCGACGAGACGCTCCTTCACCGCAGCGTAATGCGCGAGGGTGCCGTGACGGTCGATGTGGTCCTCACTGACATTGAGCAGGATGCCGACGGAGGGATCTAGCGAGGGCGTGAGGTCGATCTGGTAGGACGACATCTCGATGACGTGGACGCGGCCCGTGCGCGGCGGCTCCAGCGACAGGATCGCCGTACCGATATTGCCGCCCATCTGGGTGTCGTAGCCGGCGACCTTTGTGAGATGCGCGATCAGCGCCGTCGTGGTCGACTTGCCGTTGGTGCCGGTGATCGCGACGAACGGCGCGTTGGGCGCGTGCCGCCGCCGCTCGCGGCAGAACAGCTCGATATCGCCGATCACCTCGCAGCCGGCCTCGCGCGCCTTCAGCACGCTCCAGTGCGGCACGGGATGGGTGAGCGGCACGCCCGGCGCGAGCACCAGCGCCGCGAAATTCGCCCAGGAGACATTGCGCAAATCGGCTGTGATGAAACCGGCCTGTGCCGCCTTGGCGACGTTCTCGACATTGTCGTCGGCGGCGATCACCTCGGCGCCGCCCGCTTTCAACGCGTGACAGGACGCAAGCCCCGAGCCGCCGAGGCCGAACACCGCGACGGTCTTGCCGGCGAAGGATGTGACCGGGATCATCGATCGATCACCGCAGCTTCAGCGTCGACAGGCCGGCAAGTGCCAGCATCACCGAGATGATCCAGAAGCGGATCACGATCTGCGGCTCGGTCCAGCCGAGCTGCTCGAAATGGTGATGGATCGGCGCCATCCGGAAGATGCGTTTTCCCGTGAGCTTGAAGGACACCACCTGCACGATGACCGAGACCGCCTCCAGCACGAACAGGCCGCCGATCACCGCGAGCACGATCTCGTGCTTCACCGCGACCGCGATTGCGCCGAGCATGCCGCCGAGCGCGAGCGAGCCGGTGTCGCCCATGAAGATCGAGGCCGGCGGCGCGTTGAACCAGAGGAACCCGAGACCGGCGCCCAGCAGCGCGCCGCAGAGCACCGCGAGCTCGCCGGTGCCGGCGACATATTTGATCTGGAGATAGTCGGCGAACACCGCGTTGCCGGCGAGATAGGCGATCATCGCAAAGCTCGCGGTCGCGATCATCACGGGAACGATGGCAAGACCGTCGAGACCGTCGGTGAGGTTCACCGCATTACCGGCACCGACGATGACAAAGGCGCCGAACACGACGAAGAACCAGCCGAAATGCAGCACGGTGTCCTTGAGGAAGGGAATCGTCAGCGCGGTCGACGCCGGATCGCGGTTCAACCGCACCAGCGCATAGCAGGCGACCAGCGCGATGGCGGCCTCGATCAGCAGGCGCAGCTTGCTGCCGAAGCCCGTCGTGGTCTGCTTGGTCACCTTGAGGTAATCGTCATAGAAGCCGACGAAGCCGAAGCCGAGCGTCACCGCCAGCACGATCCAGACATAGGGATTGAGCGGATTGGCCCACAACACGGTGCCGACCGTGAGGCCGGACAGGATCATCAGCCCGCCCATGGTGGGCGTGCCTTTCTTGGCGAGATGCGATTGCGGGCCGTCGGTCCGGATCGGCTGGCCCTTGCCCTGACGGATGCGCAGATGGTCGATGATCCAGGGCCCGAACAGGAACACGAACAGCGCGCCGGTGACGACGGCGCCGCCGGTGCGGAAGGTGATGTAGCGGAAGACGTTCAGGAAGGTGCGAACGGCACCGAAGCCGGGAAATGTGTTGGAGAGCTCGATCAGCCAGTAAAACATTCAGACGGTCCTATGGCGCCTTTGCACGCGGCCCTGGTGTTGGCCTTGATTTGCCTCACGCGCATTCGCGGGTCTTCTTCATGGGTCGGGCGACCTGGGAAAACGGACGGCTTCGCGCCGCAAAGGGTGGGATTCGGGAACTGCGCCTTCCAAGCAGTTTACGCCTTTGCCTGCAAGGCGGCCACTAGGCCCGGCACAAACTTGTTGACCCAGAACATCTTCTTGCTGCCCTTGACAACCACGACATCGCCTGCCCTCAGCAGATTTGCGACCTCGCCCGGCTTCAGCGTGGCGGGGTCGTCGTGCCAGCCCAGGCCCTTGCCCGCAGGCAACACGTCGTAGAGATGGCGCATCAAGGGGCCGACGCAGTAGACGCCGTCGATGCCGTCGAGATGCTTGGCGAGGGCCGTGTGGTAGCTTGGTGCGTCATCGCCCAGTTCCAGCATGTCTCCGAGCACCGCAATGCGACGGCCGCCGGTCACGTTGCGCGCCTGGAGGCTTTGCAGTGCGGCAGCCACGCTGGCCGGATTGCCGTTGAAACTGTCGTCGATCACGGTGACGCCGCTGATCGCCTGCTCGACGCCGCGGCCGGTCATGATGCCGACCCGGTCGAGCTTGATCGCGAGCGTCGCCGCATCGAGGTTCGCGGCGCGGACCGAAGCGAGCGCCGCAAGCGCATTCTGCACGCGGTGCGGTGCGCCCGGCGTCAGGCTGAAGGCGATCTCCTTCTTGCCGAGCGTGGCCACGACCTGCCAGCTCTCGCCATGCGGCGCGTGCGCGACCTCGTGCACCTCGGCTTTCTCGCCGAACCGTACCACCTTGCCCTTCCAGTCCGGCGCCTTGATCCCGGCAGGCAGCACCAGCACGCCATCCTCGGGCAGGCCGAGCGCGATCGACACCTTCTCGCGCCTGATGGCTTCGAGCGAGCCGAGCTTTTCCAGATGCACCGGCTGAACGTTGACGACGAGCGCAACGGTCGGCCGCGTGAGCTCGCTGAGCCGCGCGATCTCACCTCGCTGGTTCATGCCCATCTCGACGACCCAGAGGCTGGCGTCGGGCCTCGCGTTGCACAGCGTCAGCGGCACGCCCCAGAAATTATTGAAGCTCGACGGGCTGGCATAGGCGCCGGGGTAGGCCGCGAGGAATTCCTTGGTGCTGGTCTTGCCGGCGCTGCCGGTGAGCCCGATCACCGGTCCGTTGAAACGGGCGCGTGCGGCGCGTGCGAGGCCCCAGAGACCGTCGATCAGCGTGTCCTTGACGACGATCTGGGGAATGCGGATGCCGGCGATCTCGTGCGGCACGATCATCGCGACCGCGCCCGATGCTTCCGCCTTGTCGGCGAACTCCCAGCCGTCACGCGCGCTGGCGAAGGCCGAGATGAAGCCGCCGCTCGGCGTGCCGCTGAGCGCGACGAACAGGCTGCCCGGCTTCACCAGGCGGCTGTCCTGGGTGACGAAGTCGATCGGCGTGTCCGGAAATGATCCCGCAGCGCCCAGCGCACGCGCCACGTCGGCAACCGTCCATATTGGCGCGCTCATGCATCCCTCGACGCTAATGCGGCGGCGACCGCCTCGTGATCACTGAAGGGCAGCACCTCGCTGCCGACGATCTGCCCGGTCTCGTGGCCCTTGCCGGCAACGAGCAGCGCATCGCCGTCTTCCAACTCCTCGATCGCGGTGCGGATCGCCGCGGCGCGGTCGCCGATTTCGCGGGCACCTTTTGCAGTCGCGAGGATTTCGGCGCGAATGGCTTCCGGCCTCTCGCTGCGCGGATTGTCGTCGGTGATGATGACACGGTCGGCGTTCTCGGCCGCGATCTCACCCATGATCGGGCGCTTGCCGGCATCGCGATCGCCGCCGGCGCCGAACACGACGACCAGCCTTCGCTTCGCGTAGGGACGCAGCGCCTGCAATGCCTTCGCCAGCGCATCGGGCTTGTGCGCATAGTCCACGAAGATCGGCGCGCCATTGCGCTCGCCGACACGTTCGAGACGTCCCTTGGCACCTTCGAGATGCTCGAGGCTCGCGAACACATTGGCCGCATCGCTGCCGGTGCCGATGGCAAGTCCGGCCGACACCAGCGCGTTCTCGATCTGGAATTCGCCGACCAGCGGCAACCGGATCGCATGGCGCTTGCCGCGATGCTCGACGGCAAGCACTTGCGAAAAACCTTCGACCTCGGCCGCAGCAAGACGAATGCCCTCGCCTGCCCCGTCGCCGTTGCGGCCAACCGCCATCGCGCGCAGGCCGTGCGACCTGGCAGCATCGATTGCCTCCGCCGAGCAATCATGATCGGCGGAGATCACCGCCGCGCCATCCGCCGGGACCAGCTCGCGGAACAGGCGGAGTTTTGCCGCGAGATAATGCGCGACGGTGGGATGGTAATCCATGTGGTCGCGCGAGAGATTGGTGAAGCCGCCGGCGGAGACACGGACGCCGTCGAGGCGGTACTGGTCGAGCCCATGCGAGGACGCCTCGAAGGCGAGATGCGTCACGCCTTCGCGCGCGATCTCATCGAGCTGCCGGTGCAGCGCGATCGGATCCGGCGTCGTCAGCGAACCGTAGACGGTGCGCTTGGGCGAGACGAGACCGATGGTGCCGATGCTGGCGGAGGCATGGCCCAGCCGCTCCCAGATCTGGCGCGTGAACGCGGCGACCGAGGTTTTGCCGCTGGTGCCGGTCACCGCCGCGATGGTCGCGGGCTGTGCGGGGAAGAATTTGGCCGCGGCCAGCGCCAGCGCGCGGCGCGGATTGGCCACGGTAACGAACGGCACCTTGCTGCCATCAGGCGCATGGTCGCCGACGATCGCCACCGCGCCGGCTGCAATCGCGGCATCGATGAAGCGCGCGCCGTCGGTCTTGCTGCCCGCGAGCGCGAAGAAGAGGTCGCCTGACTTGACCACACGGCTGTCGAGCGCAACGCCGGTCACATCGAGCGCTGCGACAGCGGGCTCGATTGCGGCATCATTGCCTGGAACGTCCTGACCTAGGAGGTCGCGCAGCTTCATGGTCTTCCAGTCGACATGCCGTGCCGGAAAGCCGAATCTTCGGAAAAGCCCCGACTCAGCAGCGGCGACGGCCTCCCCCGTTGATTACTGGGTTGTCCTGGATGCTGCAAGAATAAGGCGGTCGGACGGCGGCAGGTCAAACCGTGGCTCGACGCCCAGAAGCGGCGCGATCCGCTCGATCACCTTGCCGCCGGTCGGTACCGCGTTCCAGCCCGAGGTGATGAAACCCTTCGTTTCGGGAATCGCCTGCGGCTCGTCCAGCATGATCAGGATCTGATACTTCGGGTCGTCGCAGGGCATGATCGCGGTGAACGAGTTGAGCACGCGCTTCTTGGCATAGCGGCCGTTGATGACCTTCTCGGACGTGCCGGTCTTGCCGCCGACATAGTAGCCCTTGACGTCGGCGGTCTTGGCGGTTCCGATTTCGGCATTGAGCCGCATCAGGAACCGCATCTTGTCGCTGGTCTCCGTCTTGATGACGCGCTTGGCCAGCGCCGCCGCTTCGGACTCGCTGCGCTTCATGAAGGTCGGCGGAATCAAATAGCCGCCGTTCACCAGCGCGTTGATGCCCATCACCGCCTGCAGCGGCGCCACCGACATGCCCTGGCCGAACGCGATGGTGACCGTGTTCAGCTCGCCCCAGCGGCGCGGCACCAGCGGAGCCGCGCTCTCCGGCAGCTCGGTGCGCAGCCGCGTAAGCTGGCCCATCTTGGCGAGGAACGCCTTGTGCGCCTCCACGCCCTGGCCGAGCGCGATCCGCGCAGCGCCGATGTTGGACGAGTAGGTGAACACTTCCTTGGTGTTGATGAAACGTCCGAGCGGGTGACTGTCGTGGATGGTGAACTTGCCGTAGTGCAGGTTTCCGCGTGCATCCCACGGCGTGTTCAGATTGATCTTTCCGGAATCGAGCGCCATCGCCAGCGTGAACGCCTTGAAGGTCGAGCCCATCTCGTAGACGCCTGTGGTCAGGCGATTGATGCGATCGGGATCGTGCGCTTCCTTCGGATTGTTGGGATCGAAATCCGGAAGCGAGACCATCGCCACGAGCTCGCCGGTCTTCACGTTCGAGACGATGCCGGACGCCGCCTTGGCGTGGAACTTCTCCTTGGCCTTGAGCAATTCGTCGCGCAGCGCGTGCTCGACGCGCAGATCGATCGAGAGCTCGATCGGCTTCTGCAGCCGGTCGGTGGCAAAGCCGGCGCGGTGGAGATCAGCGAGCCCTTGATTGTCGAGCCACTTCTCCATGCCCGCGATGCCCTGGTTGTCGATGTTGACGAGACCGATGAGGTGGGCGACCTCGTTGCCGGTCGGATAGACGCGCTTGTTCTCACGAAGGAAGCCGATGCCGGGAATGCCGAGCTTGTGGATGTCCTGCTGCTGCTTCGCCGTGACCTCGCGCTTGAGCCAGACGAAACCTTTTCGCCCCGACAGGCGCTCACGCACCTCGGCCTCGTCGAGGTCGGGCACGGTGGCGGTGAGAAGCTCGATCGCCTCGTCCTTGTCGATGATGCGGCGCGGCTCGCCGAACAGGCTCGCGGCCTTGACATCGGTCGCGAGGATCGCGCCGTTGCGGTCGACGATGTCGGGCCGCGCGGTCGCGACCACCTCTTGCGCGGCAGCACGGCGGGCGCTGTGGGCGTCGGCACCGATCGCGAACATCACGAGCCGGCCGCCGATCAGGACGTAGACCGACGTAAAGGCGAGCATCGCGAGGCCAACGCGCGCGCGCGCCTTCGCGGCGCGGTCAACATTGCGCCCGTAGAGCAGGCTGCGGATGAGCCGCTGCCGCCAGGGCTCGGTCGGCTTTTGAGTTGGCTTGGCCGGGGTCACAGCGCTCATTGCTTGTCCTCGGGCTGAGGCACGGAGCCCGTCACGGTATCCGGATCGCTCGCGGCTTCGATGGTGTTGAGCATGGCCCCGATCGGATCCGGCTCGCCCGGCCTGAACATCCGCGGCGGACGCTCCGGCAGGTTCTTCAGCGAGTCATATTGCGTGCCATTGACCGGCTTGAGCGGCAGATGCCGGTCGGACAGGCCCTGCAGACGCAAGGGCGCATCGAGCTTGGCCCATTCGGAGCGCAGCGCCGCGATCGCATCGCGCTGCTCGCGGATCTCCGCATGGAGCCGCAGCACCTTTTCGGTGCGCGCCGTGGAGTCCATCTTGATCCGGTAGACATAGGCCGCCGCGAAGATCAGCGCGCCGATGACGAGAAGGTGGATGAAGCGCATGCGCTAGCCACCCCTCATCACGTCGGCGAGTTTTGGCCAGGACGAGGTCTCGCCGTCGTCGTGCGCGGGCGCTGAAGTGCGCTCGGCGGCACGCAGTTTTGCGGAACGCGCGCGCGGGTTATGCGCGACTTCCGCTTCGCCAGCGATCACCGGCCGGCGCGTCAGCAGCTGGAAGCTCGGCGGGACTTGCGCCACTTCCGGCAGATGCCGCGAGCCACCGCCGGTCTTCGAACGCAGGCTAAGGAAATTCTTGACGATGCGGTCTTCCAGCGAATGGAACGAGACCACCACGAGGCGGCCGTCCGGCCTGAGCACGCGCTCGGCCGCAGCGAGCGCGGTCTGGAGCTCCTCGAGCTCTTCATTGACGAAGATGCGCAGGGCCTGGAACGTTCGCGTCGCCGGATGAATATCGCCGGGTTTCGAGCGCACGACCCGGCCGACGAGATCGGCGAGCGCGCGCGTTGTCGTGAACGGCGTCTCCTGCCGGTCGGCAACGATGGCGCGGGCGATGCGGCGCGACTGCCGCTCCTCGCCAAAGAGATAGATGATGTCGGCGAGATCGCTCTCCGAGGCGCGCGCGACGATGTCGGCCGCCGTCGGCCCCGCCTGCCCCATCCGCATGTCGAGCGGACCATCGAGACGGAAGGAGAAGCCGCGACCGGCCTGGTCGAGCTGCATCGAGGAGACCCCGACATCCATCACGACGCCGTCGACGGCATCGACGCCTTGCGCCGCACAGACCTCGGCGAGATTGGAGAAGCGGTCCTCGACCAGCGTCAGCCGGCCCGCGGAGCGTTCGACGAGCTCGGCCCCGCCGGCGATCGCCGTGCGGTCGCGATCGATCGCAATTAGGCGGGTTCCCGGCACGTCGAGAATGGCGCGGCTGTAGCCGCCGGCGCCGAAGGTAGCGTCGATATAGATCCCACCCGCGCGCGGCGCGAGATGATCGACCGCCTCGCGGCCGAGAACGGGGATGTGCGGAACCGAACTCATGCGCCACACCCGCAGAGCGTCCATGCGAGATCTGGGACGAGCGAGTCCATAACGCCTCGAATAATTCCGCGTCGCGGCGGTTCCACGACCCAACCCTCGTCCAGCATGGTTACCGGGCCCGGTCATCCCGGGCCGCAAACCCAGAGTTCCCAGTGGAATTTGTCGGGCAGCCATGGGATTTCGAGCCAAAATACGCTTTGGCCGCCTCCGGACGCGGGTCGGCTCTTCAATCCTCAGTAACGGCCCTTAGCGTTAAGAAAGCGTTGATCGGCTCGTTACAAGTCAAAAAGGTGACGCGTCGGTGATGCTCCATCCACACACATGCGCCAAAATGCATCCATTAACCGCGCCGCGCGATTGCGTGCGGCGGAGGGTAAAGGAATAGTAAAGAGAAGGGCTTGGCCCACTCTTTGTCCTGCTTGAGCTGTCTATGCCGTCCGGTCCTTCCACGCCGTCTGGATCTGATTCGAAGCGTCAACGCGTTCTCCCGGTTCCCAAGGCCGCGGCGAACACGCGGACGTTCGAGCCGGATTCCTCGATCGTCTCCGACATCATCCCTTCGCCCAACCATGGCGACCGCAACAAGGGACGGCAGCCGGATATGATCGTGCTGCACTACACCGGCATGCCCGACGTCGAGGGCGCGCTGGCGCGACTGTGCACGGCGGGCACCGAAGTGTCGGCGCATTACGTCGTGCTGGAGGACGGCCGCATCGTGCAATGCGTGCCCGAGGCCAAGCGCGCCTGGCACGCGGGCGTCTCGTCCTGGGCCGGCGAGGACGACATCAACTCCTGCTCGATCGGCATCGAGATCATCAATCGCGGCCATGACTGGGGCTATCCGGAATATCCGCTGCGCCAGATCGCCGCCGTGATCACGCTGTGCCGCGGCATCATGCTTCGCCGCAAGGTGGCCGCGCACCGGGTGCTCGGCCATTCCGACGTCGCGCCCGCGCGCAAGAAGGATCCCGGCGAGAAATTTCCGTGGCATTCGCTGGCCAATTCCGGCGTTGGCCACTGGGTGACGCCCGCGCCGGTCGTGCGCGGCGAGAGCCTGATGCTCGGCACCATCAGCGACGAGGTGCTGAGCCTGCAGCAGGCGCTCGCCCGATACGGCTACGGCGTGCCGCTGACCGGCAAATACGACGCCGCGACGATGGAAGTCGTCACCGCCTTCCAGCGCCATTTCCGCCCGGCGCGGCTCGATGGTGTCGCGGATCACTCGACGCTGTCGACATTGCAGGCGTTGCTCGCGAGCCTGCCGGCCGATGCGACGGCCGTCGCGGCGAAGTAACGGTGCAAGCCACACTCCGTCATTGCGAGCGCAGCGAAGCAATCCAGACTGTCTCCGCGGAAACAGTCTGGATTGCTTCGTCGCTTCGCTCCTCGCAATGACGGAGTATGTGGCAGCTACTCCATCTCCCGCATCCGTCGCGCATAGAGCCGCCGCAACGGCTCCAGCTGCGTCGCCTCCGTCGCCGCGCGATACGCCTCGCGCGCCTCGTCCTTACGCCCCAATCTTCGTAGCAGATCGGCACGCACCGCCGGCAACAGTTCATAGCCACGAAGCCCGCCGCGCGCGGCGGTCGCGTCGACGAGATCGAGCGCACGCCCCGGACCGTCGACCATCGACACTGCCGCGGCGTGGTTGAGCTCGATCACCGGAGACGGACTGATGCGCAGCAGCACCTCATAGAGTCCGGCGATCTGCGGCCAATCGGTCTGCTCAAAACTCGGCGCACGCGCATGCAGCGCGGCGATCGCGGCCTGCACCGCATAAGCTTGCGGCGGGCCGGGCACACGCAGCGCATCGTCCACCAGCCGCAGGCCGGCCTCGATCTGCGCGCGATCCCAGAGCGTGCGGTCCTGCTCTTCCAGCAACACGATGTCGCCGGCCGGCGTCTCGCGCCCGGCGCGGCGCGCATCATGAAGCAGCATCAAGGCCAGGAGCCCCTTGATGCTGCTGCGATCAGGCATCAGCCGGTCGAGCAAACGGCCGAGCCGGATGGCCTCGGCGGCGAGATCGGGCCGCATCAAATCCGCACCCTCGGTTGCGACATAGCCTTCGGTGAAGACCAGATAGATCACCGCGAGCACGCCATCGAGCCGCGGCGCCATCGTGTCGCGCTCGGGCACCTCATAGGGAATGCCGGCGAGCCTGATCTTCTGCTTGGCGCGGACCAGGCGCTGCGCCATCGCCTCTTCGCTGACCAGGAAGGCGCGCGCGACCTGCGCGGTCGAGAGCCCGCCGACGGTGCGCAGCGTCAATGCGACCTGGACCTCGGGCGCGAACGCGGGATGGCAGCAGGTGAAGATCAGCCGCAGCATGTCGTCGTCGAGCATCGCAGGCGGCTCGTCCGGCGCTTGCGCGTTCAGCTCGAGCTCGTGCACGAGCGCCTGCTGCTTGCCGCGGAACGCGATCTGGCGGCGGACCCGGTCGATCGCCTTGTTGCGGGCGACGTTGACCAGCCAGGCGCGCGGATTGTCCGGTATCGCGCACGTCGACCAGTGCTCGAGCGCGACCGCAAAGGCATCCTGGAGAGCATCCTCGGCGAGATCAAAATCGCCGACGAGGCGGATCAGGGTGGCCAGCGCCCGCCCCGCCTCATCACGGAAGATCTTGTCAACCTCGCCTGGATTCATGCGTCGATGCGCGGCCCGGCCGTCACTTGTCGTAGACCCAGATCGGCCGCACCTCGATCGACCCGATGCGCGCGCTTGGAATGCGCGCCGCGATCTCGATCGCGGCATTGAGATCCTTGGCCTCGACCAGATAGTAGCCGCCAAGCTGTTCGCGCGTCTCCGCAAACGGCCCATCGGTCGCCAGCATCTTGCCGTCGCGCACACGCACCGTCGTCGCGGTCGTGGTCGGCTGGAGCCGGTCGCCGGCCTTGAAATTGCCGCTCTGGACGATGCCTTGCGTGAAAGTCTGGTATTCCGCCATCATCTTCTGGGCCGTGGCAGCGTCGTTCTTCGCGTATTCGACTTCGTTCTGGTAGATCATCAGCAGATACTGCATTGCTCAACTCCTGTTGTTCGGCTGCATCGCCGGCATCCAGTCGAACGGGGCATGCTCCAAACGACATCTTCGGGATAAATTATTTCAGCCGATGCCTGCCCGTCGATCTCGGCTTGACGGAACCGTCACAAATGCTCCATGCGTACCCGGTCAGTCGGCCGGACGGCCGCTCCGGCAGGTGCCGAAAGGCCGCCGGGGAGGAAAGTCCGGGCTCCCTTGACATACGGTGCCGGATAACGTCCGGCGGGGGCAACCCCAGGGAAAGTGCCACAGAGAACGAACCGCCCCGCTTCGCCTTCGGCTTCGCGGGGTAAGGGTGAAAAGGTGCGGTAAGAGCGCACCGCGGCTCCGGCAACGGAGCCGGCATGGTAAACCCCACCGGGAGCAAAACCGAATAGGGACGGCGTAGCGGGCTGTTCGCGCAAGCGATAACGCCGCGGGGCGATGTCAGGCCCGCCGTCCGGGTAGGTTGCTCGAGGCCATGTGCAAACATGGTCCCAGAGGAATGGCCGTCACGTATCGTTTGCGCAAGCGGACGGTGCCTTACAGAACCCGGCTTACAGGCCGGCTGATATCTTGCAACGAGGGGTTCGATGCTAGCGCATCGGACCCCTCACCATTTTGAGGCACCAGCGCGCAGCCATTCAAATGGTGCCATTCCGGGGCGCGACGAAGTCGCGAACCCGGGATCCATTCATCCACCGACTCTGCCGCCTGATGGATTCCGGGCTCTCGCTTCGCGAGCCCCGGAATGACGGCTGTGGGTCAGGCCACAATCTTCTCCAACACCGCCATCAACGCCCCGGGCGCCGTCACGTTCGGCGCATGACTCGCATCGAGCTCGAAATAGCGCCAGCCCTCCTCGCTCTTCGTGCGCTTCGCGAACTGCCCGAACACATCGCCCGGCGGAACGCGCTTGCAATAGATGTAGCTGCGCGGCATCGCCGGTTCGCCGTGTTCGAGCTTGAGCCTCGTCTCGAAACATTTGATCGGCATGTTGATGCGGCGCGCATTGAGCCAGTCGAGATCGACCTGCGGCGTATCCGGCGGCGGCGGATTCGGCGGGATACGGTAGCCGTCGCCCGCGGCAGCCGCCTTGCGCATCGGCTCGCGCCCGCCCTCATTGAGATCGAACAGCGACTGGCCGTCACGCGGCACGAAGGCGTCGAGATAGATCAGTTGCGTGACGCGCTCGCGCGCGCGATCGGCGACACCGGTCGCGACCATGCCGCCATAGCTGTGGCCGAGCAGCACGATATCGTTGAGGTCCTCGAACTTGATGACGTTGAGGATGTCCCTGATGTGCGTCTCGAGATCGATCGCGGGACTGGCCAGGTGCGCGCGCTCGCCGAGCCCGGTGTAGGTCGGCCCCACCAGCCGGTGGCCGGCCTGCGCCATCAGCGGATGCATCTTCTTCCAGGCCCATCCGCCGGACCATGCGCCATGACAGAGCAGAAAAGTCTTCGCGCGTGCGGCCATCGGCGTTTCCATCGTTCTTGTTTCTACGATGGAGTGTAGCGGCCGCGCGCGCGATGTAAACGCTGCGGCCTCTCAGGCCGCGCGGGTGTTTGCCTTCACGAGGACGGGCGCGACGGCCTCACGCCGCAGCTTGCCCGCCTCAAAGCCATGCATGCCGATCTGCCATTGCAGGCCGACGATGGCGCCCTTGGTCGGCTGCAGCAGCGCGAGCGAAGCGAATAGCGTCACCGGCAGCCACACCGCCAGTTGCAGCCAGACCGCCGGCGCATAGGCCGTCTCGACCGCGAGGATCGCCGGCACCACGAGATGGCCAACCACGACCATCACGAGATAGGCCGGGAAGTCATCGGCGCGCTGGTGAAACAGTTCCTCGCCGCAATGGTCGCAGCTGTCGGCGACCTTCAGGAAACGGCCGAACATGTGTCCTTCGCCGCAGTTCGGGCACTTGCCCAAGAAGCCGCGCCACATCGCCTTCGTGAGAGAGACTGAACCGGTTGCCATCACAGCACCTCTTCCTTTTAGCTGATCCATACAATAATATCTTGCATCCATACATTCAAAGGATATGGGCCTAAATTGCATGGATTGGACCCCTACAATCTCGGAGCTGAGCGGGCCGCGCTACCAGCGCATCGTCGAGGCCATGGAGGCCGACATCGCCGCGGGCCGGCTGGTGCGCGGCCAGCAGCTGCCGACGCAGCGCGCGCTGGCCAAGGCCCTCGGCATCGACCTCACCACGGTGACGCGTGCCTACACCGAGGCGCGGCGCCGCGGCATCATGGAAGCCCGTGTCGGACAAGGCTCATTCGTATCCGAGACCAGCGCGCGCCGCGCGGTCGACCTGCCGCATCCGGTCGCGATCGACCTCTCGATGAACGTGCCGCCGCATCCGCTGGAAGCGCAGCTCGACGAGCGGATCATTGCCGGGATGGAAGCCATCCGCGCGCAATCGGGCCTGACGGCGCATCTCAACTATCAGCCGCCCGGCGGCAGCGCGCATGAGCGCGAGGTCGCGGCCCGCTGGATGCGTGCACGCGTTCCGCACGCGCACGCCGACAGGCTCGTGATCTTTCCCGGCACGCAGACGATCCTGTTCAACCTGCTCGCGCATCTCGCGCGGCCCGGCGACGTCGTGCTGACGGAAGCGCTCACCTTCCCCGGCATCAAGGCCGCCGCGGCGCGGCTCGGCGTCAAGCTCATCGGTGTCGCCATGGATGACGGCGGCATCCTGCCCGATGCGCTGGCGAAGGCCTGTCGCGCGCACAGGCCGAAGGCCGTCTATCTCATTCCGACGCTGCACAATCCGACCACCGCGACGCTTTCCGCCGAACGGCGCAGCGCCATCGCCAAGATCATCAGCGATGCCGATACGATTCTGATCGAGGACGATGCCTACGGGCTGCTCGACCGTTCGGCATCACCGATCGCAAACCTCGTTCCGGAGCGGACCTATCTCGCGACCACGCTGTCGAAGTGCATCGCGCCGGCGCTGCGCGTCGCCTATCTCGTGACGCCCGACAACGCGGCGCAGCGGGACATGCGTGCCGGCTTGCAGGCTACCGTGCAGATGCCGGCGCCGCTGATGGTCGCGCTGGTGACGCATTGGATCGAGAACGGCATCGCCGATCGCATCATCACCGCCATCCGCAACGAGGCGGTCGGCCGCCAGCAGCTTGCGCAGCGCGCGCTGAAAGGCATTCAGTTCCTGGCCAAGCCCGCCGCCCATCATCTCTGGCTGCGGCTGCCGGATGGCCGTCCTGATGTCGCGGCACATCTCTTGCGGAATGGTCTCGCAGTCGTCGCCGGCGATGCCTTCACGGTGGACGGAACACCGCCGCACGCAGCACGCGTCTCGCTCGGCGCAGCGCGCAACAGGGCCGAATTGACCGAGGCGCTGCGCATCCTGGTCGGCGCGCTGCACAGGCCCGCCGACACCCGACAGATCGTCTAGATCAATTGTGGCGACGGCGATGACGCGGGCGGACGACCGGCGCAACAGATGACGGATAGGCCTGCGATGCGAAGGCATCGCTCGGCACGCCCTGCAGCCCTTGCGCCGCTCTGCCCGCAGGCGTGAGCTGGCCGCCGTTCAGCACATCGCGGTCGGGATGGGCCGCCTGATAGGCCGCGGGTTCGGAGAACTGCGCCTGCGCCATTGTCGGGATCAGGGCCGCCGCAGACAGCAGCGCGGCTGCAACGGCAATCTTCGTGCGGGTCATGGTCGTTCTCCGTCATCTCGTTCGGGGAAAGGCCAATGAGAGCGCATCATGGCGTCGGGCAGGCCCCCGGATTGAAGTACGCTCATCATGTAGGCCTGCCATTGGCGAATGCCCGCGGTTGGGGGTCACGCTTGCGTGCGGTTTTGGAATTGACCTGCACGGCCGCAGCCGTGCTATGCGGGCGTTGGCGATCAACAGTTCGGGATCGCCCATTGCGACAAGGACGATCTGTTGGAAACGCTCACTTATGCGCTGCTGCTGTTCGGCGCGCTGGCCGGCGGCTTCGTCTCGGGACTGGCCGGCTTCGGGACCGCGCTGATGGCGCTCGGCATCTGGCTCTACGTCCTGCCGCCCTCGCTCGCGGTGCCCCTGGTGCTGATCTGCTCGGTGATCGCGCAGACCTCGACACTGCCGTCGATGTGGAAGAGTTTCGACCTGTCGCTGGTCTGGCCGTTCCTGATCGGGGGCCTGATCGGCGTGCCGCTCGGAACCATGCTGATCGCCTCCGCCGATCCAAAAGTGTTCAAGCTGAGCGTCGGCGTGCTGATCCTGATCTTTTCGACTGCTCTCTATCTCAACAAGCGGCCCCTCGCCGTGACGTTCGGTGGCCGCATTGCCGACGGCGCGATCGGCTTTGCCGGTGGCATTCTCGGCGGCCTCGCCGGATTGTCCGGGCCGCTGCCGATCCTCTGGGCCAATATACGCGGCTGGAACAAGCACGAGCGGCGCGGCATCTTCCAGCTCTTCAATTTCACCGTGCTCGCGACCGCGCTGGCGTTGCAGACGGCATCAGGTCTCGTCGAATTCAAGGTGGTCTGGCTCGCGCTGGTGGCCTTTCCGGGCACGCTGATCGGCGCGTGGGCCGGCGCCCGCGTCTATCACGCACTGAACGACAAGCATTTTGGCGACGTCGTGCTCGGCCTGTTGTTCCTGTCGGGCCTCACCCTCGTCTGGAACAGTATTGCCGCGCTCTAGCTCGATGCTCTCCTCGCGGCGAACGCCATGCCGCCGGCGACGCCAACACCGAGCACGTAGATCCAGCCCGAGGTGAAATCGAACAGATGCGTGTTGAGCAGTGAGGACAGCATGTTCTGCACCACGACCAGCATGCCGATCCAGCAGGCCAGCCCCTCGCCGCGAAACATCAAGAGGTGCGCGATCCACAGCGCGTAGAGGATCAGCACGCCGACGACGCCCCACTGCACGGCATTGCTGAGGGTCTGATTGTGCGGGTTGCTGACGATCTCGCCGCGCAGCGGGTCGTCGTGCGGGTTGGCGGCCACGCCGGCGAACAGACCGCGGATCGAGCCGGTGCCGTGCCCGATCAGCGGCGCGTCGGCGATGAACCCAAGGGACTTCCGCCAGTATTCGAGACGCGAGCCCATGCCGCTGATCGAATTGTTGTCGGCCTCCAGGCTCCTTTCGTAATCGCTCTGGAACTTGCCGACGGTCGCGCGCAGATGCGGCGAGACGGCCCAGAGCGCTACGGCGATCAACGCCGTCGCAGCGCCGGCGACGAGCGCCGTCCGCCAGCGCAGATGCAGCAGTGCAAACACCACGAGCAGGACCGGCAGCGTCACCAGCGCCGTGCGCGAGACCACGACGAACATCATGTTGGCGAGGAAGCCGAGCGCCAATACGGCGAACAACGCCGCGATCCGAACGCGGCCCTGCTGGACCAGCGTCACGATCGGGTACACCAGCGCGATCGCACAGAGCGCGAATTCCTGGCTCTGGTCGATATAGTTGCGCACGGCAATCCCGCTCTCGACCTGGTGAGGCCCGCGCGACAGATAGAGCTTTAGCGAGAGCCCGGGATCGATCGCGACAGCGAAGGAATACAGCATGAGCAGCGCGCAGGAGACCAGGAACGCCGCAAAAACCCATTTGCCGTAGGGCCAGCGCTCGAACTGGTAGATCAGCAGCGGGATCACCAGCAGTTTTGCCGGCGGCCCGAGCGCGTGCAGCCGCTCGGCCCAGGGCGCAACTGACCAGAGCGTGCCGACGAGTGCCAGCACGAACAGCGCGATCGGCAGCAGGCAGATCGGGCGCAGCAGCGAGCGCGGGAGTTCGCGAAGGTCGATGAAAGCAAAGGCGATCAGCCAGGGCACGAGCGCAAAAGTAACACCGGTGGTGCTCCAGGGCAGCAGTAACGCGACCAGCGCAACGAACCGGGCCGGTGTACGGTAGCGCGCCGCCCAGATCGCGGAGAGCCAGGACGCTCGTCCCTGCTCGTTCAACACCTCGGTCATTCCCGTCCCTTGCAGATTCGCGGCCCACCCACGGCGCGGCAAACTAGCCGGAGCCGTGGGTGGGCGACAAGCGCGCGTCCGTTCGATCTGCTACGCGGGCTCGCGCATGGGAGGTACAACCGGCTCGGGATTTGCCGGCTTCGCGACCTTCTCCTGTGCCGGCAACGCAAGGCGCTTTCTGAACTCCCGGAGCAACAGCCACACGCTCAGGGCGGCCTGTAGCGGGGTCGTCGCGATCGACAAATACCAGACATGCTCCATCCGGAAGCCCGGCCACGTCGAGAGCCAGATCGACGGCAGGGAATAGGTGAGGACCCGCGTCGCCGACGTCCACAACACCGGCTTGGTGTTGCCAAGCCCCTGAAACATGCTGGAGCAGGTAAAGATCAGCCCCTGCGCCACCATGTTGAGCGAGACGAGGCGCAGAAACAGCGACGCAACCGCCATCGTCTCCTGATCCCTGGAGAAGCCGGCAAGCAACAGACCGGGCGCGAACTGCGCGAGGATCATGAAGACAATCATCACGGCGGTCGCGATAAGCGACGCCTTGACAAAGGTCTCCCGCACGCGTGCGCCATTGCCGGCGCCGAAATTCTGGCCGGCGATGGGCCCTGCAGCGAGGGCGATGGCGAGCGCCGGCATCTGGATCAGCCCGAGGAGACGCGTCCCGATGCCAAACCCCGCCTGCGCCGCCGGGCCAAAAACGCTCAGCACGTAATAGCCCACGCCCATGATGATGAAGATCATCGCAAATTCCCCGCCCGCGGGCAGGCCGACATTGAGGATTCTCTTCCACTGCCGCAGCTGCGGCCGCCATTGCTCGGGGTGAAACGCGACGTAGCGCTCCAGCTTGAGGAAATAGCCGAGCAGCATCAGCACGCCGACGAAGACGGCGATCGAGCTGGCGAGGCCGGCACCGGCGACACCGAGCGCATGTCCGGTGCCCCAGCCCGTGATCAGGACCGGCGCCAGCGCAATGTTGATGACCACGGCAAGCGCCTGCACCACCATGCTCGGTCGCACGATGCCGGTCGCCCGCAATGCGGACGCCATCACTTGCGTGGCGAATTGCAGCGCCAGCGCCGGCATGAACCAGAGCAGATAAACGGTACCGGCTTCGACCGTAGCTTCGTCGGCTGCAACCGCGCGCATGTAGGGGCGCGACAGCGCGAAGCCCGCGACCAATGTCAGGATCCCGAACAGCACCGACAGGACGACCGACTGGTTGAAGACCAGATTGGCGTCGCTGCGGTCCTTCCGCCCCACGGCGTGCGCCATCAGCGCCACCGTGCCGACGCCGAGCACCTGCATCAGCGCATTGACCAGAAAGCCCGCATTGCCGGCCGCCGCGACGCCGGCGATCGCCGCCTCGCCCAGACCCGAGACGAAATACAGATCGACGAGCTGACAGATCATGATCGTGATCATGCCGACCACGATCGGAGGTGCCATGCTCAGGATGTGGCTCACGATGGAGCCGCGCGTCAGGTCCTTCATCTCATTCCATCCTTAAAGGCGTGACCGCGGGACTTGCGTCCCGCTGCCGCGCGCCTCTCATTCCGCCGCCGCGATGCGCCCGAGCTCCACCACCTGGCGCTCGAACAGACCGCGATAGATGCCCCCTGGCTTGCCCGCGAGCATGGCATGGGTACCTTGCTCGACGATCTCTCCGCGGTCGAACACAAGGATCCGATCGAGGCTGCGCACCGTCGACAGCCGGTGCGCGATCACGATCGAGGTGCGGCCCTTCATCAGCCGCTCCATCGCCTGCTGGATCAGCGCCTCCGATTCCGAATCGAGGCTTGACGTCGCCTCGTCCAGGATCAGCACCGGCGCGTCCGCCAGGAAGGCGCGCGCCAGCGCCACGCGCTGCCGCTCGCCGCCCGACAGCTTCACGCCGCGCTCGCCAACCAGCGTGCCGTAGCCCTTCGGCAGGCGCAGGATGAAGTCGTGCGCATTCGCAAGCCGCGCCGCGTGCTCGATCGCCTCCGGGCTGGCACCGGGGCGGCCATAGGCGATGTTCTCCGCAAGCGTGCGGTGGAACAGGATCGGCTCCTGCTGCACGATCGCGATCTGGCTGCGCAGTGATTGCTGCGTAGCGAGCGCGATGTCCTGCCCGTCGATCAGCACGCGACCACCGGAGACGTCGTAGAGCCGCTGCACCAGCTTGACGAAGGTCGTCTTGCCGGAGCCGGAGCGGCCGACCAGGCCGACGCGCTCGCCGGCGCGGATCGTGATCGACAGTCCGTCATACAGTGGCGCGCGGTGGCCGCCATAGTGGAACGTGACGTCGTCGAACACGATCTCGCCGGCCTCGATCGCGATCGGTCGCGCACTGGCCGCATCGGCGATCCCGATCGGCTCGCCATGGATCGCCACCAATTCATCCATGTCGTTGACCGAGCGCTGGAGGTTGTTGATGTGCATGCCGACGTCACGCAGATAGGCGTGGATGACGTAGTAGCTCGTCAGCACATAGGTGACGTCGCCGGGCGAGGCGTGCCCGGACATCCACAGCAGCACCGAGCCGCCGATCACGGACGCACGCAGGCATAGCAGCAGCGAGAGCTGCGCCATGGCCGTGTAGTTGTAGCGAAACCAGGTCCGCCGCACGCGCACGCGCCAGCGATTGATGACGCGGCCGAGCCGCGTATCCTCGCGCGTTTCGGCGCCGAAGGATTTCACCACGGCGTTGCAGGTCAGCGCGTCCGCCAGCGTGCCGCCGACCTTGGTGTCCCAGGCGTTGGAGACGCGCGCGGCCGGCGCGATGTAGCGCGTCGAGAACAGCACGGTGATGGCGACGTAGAAAAGCGCTCCCACGGCAATCACCGCACCGAGCGACGCCCAGTGCAGGCCGATCAGGACCATGGAGCCGATCAACACCAGCAGAGACGGCGCCAACGCCATCAGGATGGTGTCGTTGAGCAGGTCGAGCGCCCACATGCCGCGGGTGATCTTGCGCACCGTGGAGCCGGCAAAGGAGTTGGCGTGCCAGTCGGTCGAGAAGCGCTGGACGCGCGTGAAGGCCTCCTGGGCGACATCCGACATGATCTTGAGCGTGAACGGGACGATCGCCTGGAGACCGATCAGCCTCAGCACCACGGACGCCGCACCGAGCGCGACGATGGCGCCGAACGCAACCAGCGCCGCGCGGCGCGCGTCGGGATCGGACGCGCCGCGCGTCAGCGCATCGACCAGATGTCCGGAGAATACCGGCATGAACAGGTCGGCGATGGTTGCGCCCAGCAGGCCGCCGGCCACGACCAGGCCGCGTCCGGGCTGCTTCAGCCAGTGCCGGAATACGAAGGGCAGCACCACGCGTATCGCCGCGTGCTTTTTTGACAGAGCGGTCATGACGTTATCCGGCCGCTTTGGCGCGCCGGCTCCATCGATGGACGCAGGCCGGCCGCAAGGGCCGAGACGGCGTCAGCTGAAATTGGCTTTGACTTGGGAAGTTTGGCGATCGGGATCTGGTGCCCAATCGAAGCTGGCTGAAATGACCTCTAGGAGGTCGAGCACACACCGAGCCAGAACATCATCGAGCACGGGCGCGCGATCTGCGAAAGCGAAATAGTCATGCAAATCTCTCCCCGGTTCGAATGAATGAGGTGCGCTTTATAGATGTGCCGCTTCCGCTTTGCAACGGGGGTTCTGCGAGATCACGGACGAGTGTTGCAATTTGGTGCGGGGCGCCTTGGTCCGGCATCGCCGCCGCCTCAATCTCCGCTGTCATGCCTCGGCTTGACCGGGGCATCCAGTACTCCGCGGCGATATTTAGCTCACACAACTTCCGCCGCGGAGTGCTGGATCGCCCGCCTCCGCAGGCGATGACACCTCGCAAGCCGCTGGCCTAATGCGCGTCGCCGCCACCGGCCAGCGAGGCCGGTTTGCTCAGCAGCGTGACCAGCAGGCTGAGGCCGAGATAGAACAGCGTCAGCACGAAGAAGGCGTCGCCAAAGCTCATCACCACGGCCTGGCGGTGCACGATCTGGCTGAGCTGCTTCATCGCCATCAGCGTGGAGTCGCCGAGCCCCTGAAATTTCTGCATGAACATGGTCAGGGTTTCGGTCGCCGTCGCATTGCCCCAGGTCACCCGCTCCTGAAGGCGGGTGATGTGCAGGTCGGTGCGGTTGTTGAGCACGGTGTTGATGACGGCAAGGCCGACCGCGCCGCCGAGATTGCGCATCAGGTTGAACAGGCCGGAGGCGTTCTTCACCCTGTCGGGTGCCAGCGTTCCGAGCGCGATGTTGTTGGTCGGCACCATCGCAAACATCATGCCGATGCCGCGCAGGATCTGTGGCACCAGCAGCTCGTAGAAATCGTAGTCGCGCGTGATCCAGGTCATCTGGTAGGAGCCGATCGCGAACACGACGAGACCGAACGCGATCATGTAGCGCATGTCGAGCTTGACCATGAGCCGGCCGACCAGCGGCGCGACCAGGAACATGGTGATGCCCGAGACGAACATGGTCTCGCCGATCATCAGCGCGCTATAGCCGCGCACCTCGGCGAGATAGCGCGGATAGATGTAGGTCAGGCCGTAGAGGCCTATGCCGATGCAGAACTGCAGGACGCAGCCGATCGCGAAATTGCGGTTGGAGAAGGTGCGCAAATTGACGATCGGCTCGGCCGCCGTGAACACGCGCCAGAAGAAGGCGATCGCCGAGATCGCGCAGATCCAGGCGCAGATCGCGACGGACGTGTCCTGCATCCATTCATATTGCGGACCTTCCTCCAGCACGTATTCCAGGGTGCCGAGGAAGCCGGCCATGAAGAGCAGGCCCCACCAGTCGAAGCGGTCGAGCAGCTCGAAATGCGGCTCGTCGAAATCGACCAGCGCCAGCACGCCCAGGGTAATGCCGATGCCGGGCACGACGTTGATGAAGAACAGCCAGTTCCACGACATCAGATCGGTGATGTAGCCGCCGACCGTCGGGCCGATCGTGGGAGCCAGGGTCGCAACAAGCCCGATGATGGGACCAACGATGTGGAATTTGGAGCGCGGGAACACGGTGTAGGCCGAGGCGAACACGGTCGGGATCATGCCGGCGCCGAGGAAGCCCTGGAGCGCGCGCCAGAGGATCATCTCCTCGATCGTGGTGGCGAAGCCGCACAGCAGGCTCGAGGCGGTGAAGCCGGCGGCCGAGATCGCGAACAACAGCCGCGTGCCGAACGCACGCGACAGGAATCCCGACAGCGGGATCGCGATGACTTCGGCGATCAGATAGGCGGTCTGGACCCAGGAGACCTCGCTCGAGCTCGCCGACAGGCCGGCCTGGATTTCGCTCAGGGACGCCGAGACGATCTGGATGTCCAGGATCGACATGAACATCCCGAACACCATGATGATGAAGGCGAACAGCCGCTTCGGCGCGATGCGCTCCGAGGCGGGGTTCGCCATCATGGCGGGTGAAGCGGTGGTGGCGTTGGCCATGGTCTGACCTCGCAGCGCTCGATTTGTGGCTACTGCGGGTGGATCGCGGTGGGATCGTCGAGATCGATCTCGCTGTCGGCGTCGGCTGCGCCCTTGTTGGTGTCGACGGTCGCATAGACCGACATGCCGGCACGCAACAGGTTCTGCTTCGCCACCGATTTCGGCACGCGGATGCGGACCGGCACGCGCTGCACGATCTTGGTAAAGTTGCCGGTGGCGTTGTCAGGGGGCAGCAGCGTGAACACCGAGCCCGCGCCGGCTGCGATGCTGTCGACGATTCCGGAGAACTTGCGCATGCCGTAGGCATCGACCTTGATCGTCACCGGCTGGCCGGGACGGATGCGCTTGAGCTGGGTTTCCTTGAAATTGGCGTCGATATAGACGTCGTCGAGCGGCACGATGTTGCCGAGGCGCTGGCCGACCGCGACGAAGTCGCCGGCGCTGACCAGGCGGTTCGAGAACGTGCCGTCGACCGGCGCGCGCACCGCGCTGAAGGCGAGATCGCGCTCGGCCTTGGCGAGCGAGGTCTTGAGCTCGGCGAGCTGCGCCTGCGCTTCGGCCTGCTGCGCCTTGGTGACGTCGACATTGCTGACCGCGACGTCGTAGGCGGCCTGCGCGGCCTTGACCGCGGCGGCGCCCTGGTCGCGTCCGGCTTCCGAGCTTTCGAACGTGGCGCGCGAGGCAAAGCCCTTGCTGCTCAGCGACTGCTGGCGCTCATAATCGAGATCGGCGCGCTTGAGGCCCGCCTCGGCCGAGACGAGCTGTGCCTTGGCCTGTGCAACCTGGCTCTCGAGCGCTGCAATCTGGCGGCCGATGCGATCGATGGTGGCCTGCTGGGTCGCGATCCTGGTCGCGGCGGCATCGACCGCGATCTTGTAGTCGCCGTCATCGATGCGGAAGACCACGTCGCCGGCGCGCACGATCGTGTTGTCGCCGGCGAGGATCGACGAGATGTGGCCGGCAACGCGCGCGCCCAGCATGGTGTTGTTGGCGCGGACATAGGCGTCGTCGGTGGAGACGTAGAAGCGGCCGACCAGCGTGTAGTAGCCGGCATAGCTCGCGGCCGCGAGCGCCAGCACGAGGCCAACACCCATCAGCACGAATTTGCGCTTGCCGGACTTCGGCGCGCCGGCGGCGGCGGACGCATCCGGTGCGGCCGGCTTGTCGGTCACGGGCTTCTCCGGCGCCTCAGCGGTGCGGCGCTTGGTTTCCTCGGCCACATGAGAGCGCAACTGCTCGGCGAGGGCGACGGATTTCTCGGTCGCAGCTTCACTGCCGGCCTGCCCCGGCGTCGTCTCCATCGCTTCCTGGCGAAGGACGCGCGCAGCCTGGTCTCTCGATACGGCCATAAAGGCCTCCCCAACAAAAAAGCGGCGACCAGGGACGGCCGTCCTGCGGCCGGTTCCCTCTCGCCCATCCCAAATATCATTGACCGAACGGTTCGGTCAACATAGATAATGTTCTTGTGCAGGACCCTACTGGCCCGAATCCTTTATTTGGGTTTCATGGGTCAGGCCCGATCCAGAAACCTTCCGAGACGCTAAACCAATGGTTGTAGCCGGCCGCGAACCTCTCCACATCGTCCAGGAGGAGGACAGCTCCAAGCGCCGCCAGATCCTGGACGGAGCCCGCAAGGTGTTCATGGATCTCGGTTTCGACGGTGCCAGCATGGGCGAGATCGCGCGCGCCGCGCAGGTCTCCAAGGGCACGCTCTACGTCTACTTCGCCGACAAATGCGCGCTGTTCGAAGCGATCCTCGAGCAGGAAGCGCTCCAGCACGGCCAGGTCGTTTTCAATTTCGATCCCGCGCGCGACGCCGAGACCACGCTGAAGGATTTTGGCCAGGCCTATATCCATCTGCTGTGCCGGCCCGGCGGTGGTTCTGCGATTCGCACCGTGATGGCGATCGCCGAGCGCATGCCCGACGTCGGCCGCCGCTATTATCTGCGCGTGCTGGACAAGACCATCAACCGGCTCTCCGAATATCTCAAAATCCATGTCGCTTCCGGCGATCTCAAGATCGACGATTGCGACCTTGCCGCGTCACAGTTCATGGAACTGTGCAAGGCCTCGCTCTTCCTGCCGTTCGTCTTCCAGGCCGCGCCCGCGCCGTCGGAAGAGCGCATGATCGAGGTCGTCGACAGCGCGACGCGGATGTTTCTGGCGGCGTACCGGGCGACGTAGCAACGGCGGGCCACGCGTTGCGCGGGCCGCTGCCGCGGCACTATATTAAGCGCCATGTCCCGTGATCTTCGCCCGCCCGTCGATATCCTCCATTACGAGATCGTCCAGGAACAGGCCTCAGCGCTTGGACGGATGGGCAGTGCACTCGAACAGAGCCTTGCGCGCTTGCGCGAATTCGACGCCGCGCACGCGGACGCGGAGGCGCCGGCCTCAATGCAAGCGGCGAGGCGCAAGCTGGTGATGGAAGCCGGCCAGGCGCTCTGGATGTTCGTGGTGCAACGTGAGGCGTCCGGCTTGCGCGACAGCCGCCATATCATGCGGACCTACGACGTCCCGGGCGAGGTGCAGCGGTGCATGGGGCTGGTCCCCGCACCGTCGAAGCCCGCCTCGAAATAATTGTCCGGCGCGAGCTAGGCCCCGATCTCTTCCATCCTGCGCCACCCGTGCAGGACGCGGCGCCCCTCGCGGGTGAATGCGAAGCAATTGCCGCCGCCGGCCGCCTGATCGTGAATTCGATCGATGGCATGACCGGCATGGTGGCAGAACAGCAGCGTGCCGACGGCGCCGTGGCCGACGAAGAGAACATCGCCGGGACGATTGCGGGCGAGCACCACCTCGGTCTCGCGCACGATGCGCGCCTGCGCATCGACCGCGCGCTCCCAGCCGCGGACGCTGAGATGCGGCTGCGCGAAAAACCGGTCGGCGACCTCCTCGAACTCGGCCGGTTTCAGGAAGCCGGTCGCCGAACGGTCGTTCTCATGCATGGCCTCGCGGATCTCGATCATGAGCCCGAGGCGGCCTGCGATGATCTCCGCGGTCTCGATCGCCTTGCGCTCGGCGCTCGAGACGATCTGCGTGGTGCTCGCGAGCCAGCCCGCATTCGCCAGCGCTTCGGTGCGCGTTCGACCGAGAGGGCTGAGGCCCCATTGCGGCACGGGCACCGTGGGATCGATTTGCACCTGCGGATGGGTGATATAGCGGATGATATCGGCGGGCATCTTTTTGGCACGGTCGTAGCCCGCATGGAGCGAATCGGAATGCGGGGACGCCCTTCCCGGATTGCGCTCCGCTCCATCCGGGCTACTGGCGAACAAGTCTACTCGTCGGCGTACTCGTCCTCTTCCTGCTTGCGCGTCGTGCTCTTGCGCGTTCCGAGCGAGCCTGTGACATAGGGATCGCGCCGACCGGCGTAAGGGTTGCGCTGCTGGGCGCGACCGGCGACCTCGTCGCCCGAGACGGCGGCGGGCTGGCAGATCAGGCGGCGGCTGGCGCGGCGCATCAGGTCCACATGGATATGATCGTAGTGATAGACGTTCGAGCCCGGCGCGAGCACCGTGGTGAAATGCGCGCACGCGCCCGACTGCACGTCGCGCAGGAACCCCTGCTCTTCCGGCATGCCGCGCCAGCCGTCCTTCACGGTGACGCGGCGGCCGTCGGCGAGCACGAAGGCGGCGATGTCGAGCGCGTTGCCGAAGGCGTGCTCGGAAATGTGGGCGTGCGAGTTGCCGTTCATGCCACGGCAGGAATAGGCGGAGATCTGCTTGATCTCGACGACGCGGGCACCGAACCAGCGCATCGCCGATGGCTGCACGGTGTCGGCGAGCCAGCGGTCGAGCTCCGACACGATCGGACAGGCGAGCGTCGCGGTCGGCTTGATCGCGACGGGGCCGACGGCGATGACGGGATTGCCCTGCGCCGGACCAAGACGCGGCAAAGGTTGCTGCGCGGGCGCCTGCGAGTACGGCGCCGGCCGCGTCGGATAGCTCGGCGCATTCATGTAGCGTGCGGCGCCCGCGGCATCGGTGCCTTCGGGCGGCAGGTCGATCTCGTCCTCTTGCTGTGCCACGCCGGGCGCGTTCAGCGACATCGGGCCGGGCGCGTTGCCATAGCCGGAGGGCTGGCGCACCGCGCTCTCGGGATAGTTCGACCGCTGCGGATAGGAGGATGCCGGATAGTTCTGGCTCTGCGGAACGTTCGATCGCGGCTGCGTCACCGGCCATCGCGGCTGGCTGCCGATATTCCCCGGCGGGCGCAGTTCCTCGTCGGCAAAACCATAGCTGCCCGAGGCTTCGCCGATGGCGGCGACCTTCAACGGGAACTCGGCGCCGCACATGCCGGGGCCCGAGATCGGGTCGATGCGGACGAGATCCGGCCCCTCTTTCACCGCGCCCGATTTCAGGCATGCGGCTTCGGCCTCGGCCCGCCACGGTTCACGTTCGGCCTGGAAAAAGCCGCGTCCGCAACCCGCAAGCGAAACAAGGACGATGGAGCCGACGAGATACAAACGAACTCCGCGCGTCATGCACGCACGTTCGGTGAATTTACTTAAAGACTCTTCAACGTGTTGATTTCAGTGTTCTTTAACCATACCGGCGCGCACGCGCATACGCCGCGCGGCAGCAGCGGAAGCAAGGCTGACTTTTTCGGAGAGAGACTCTCTGTTAACCATGATGCGCTCGCACGGGGGACAACAGCGGGAGCGACCATATGACGTTGGCCGGGAGACTGAGCGTTATCACCGCGTGCCTCGCCATGGCCTTTGTCGGCGCCATCGTGCTCGGCATGATCTAGAGACATCACCGACCGCATCACGGGCTTGCCCGGCGGCGCCGGATCATCCGGCCGCCGGGCCTGTTGCCGTGCTCAGAAATTCGAGCAGGACGATCCCGTGACGCCGCCGATCTTGAAGTCGTGACAGACGAGACCGGGATTGTCAGGATCGGGATAGCCGTCGTCCTTTTCGCGAACCGTATGACTGAAGCGCCAGCCCCGCGTGCGCATGCAGCGCTTGTATTGCGCCGAGGTCACCGTGCCGTTCTGCGGCGCGCCGAGTTGCGCATCGCAGAACGCGCTATCGACATGCAGCGCATCGTCGCCGCGCTGCTGCTTCAGCATGTTGTTCCAGATGTCGGTGTCGGCGTGGGCCGGGATCGCGCTGCCGATCAGCAGCGCGGCGATGAAGCCGAGACGTTTCATGTTGGCTCTCCTTGCATGCGTCGTCAGCCATCGGTCGCGTGCAGGCGAGATGCGGGTTCGGTGCGGGACGATTACAAATTTGACAGGGGCAAGCTGCCACCCTCCCCCTCCAGGTCCCTCCAGGGCAGGGTAAGAGAAACGCAAGCCGCTTCATCGGCGCCTCCCTCTGTGTCGCCACGAGGTTACGCGGTCTGACTTGCCGCTGAATGTGCGCTGCCTGACCCAGCCGGCGCGGAACGTTGTGACGTCCATCACAGAAGGCGGGACAGGCCCGGCATAGGGTCGAACCAGGCTTCATCCACCAGCGACACTAGTTCAGACCGGCACAATTTTCGGAGGTTGTCATGAACAAGCTCACCATCGCCGCCACCGCGCTCTTCCTCGCTTCGACCGCCGCCGCGCATGCCGGCAACTCGATTGCGTTCCAGATCGAAGGCCAGCACATCCGCATCGAGACGCCGCGCAACTGCGCCTCGCTCAATTGCGTGACGATCGTCGCACCGGGCCTGTCGGACAAGCCGATCAAGCTGAACAATATCAACCTCAAGGGCCTCGGCGGCTCCAAGGACGACGACGACACCACGCCAGCTCCGTCCACGACGACCGCGCAACCCGCGCCGGCTCCGGTGCAGCAGCAGCCCGTGCAACAGGCGCCGGTGCAGGCGACCGTGCCGGCCGCGCCTGTTGTCGCCGCCCCCGCGGCTCCCGCCACGACGGTTGCGGCCGCTCCGGCCGCCGGCTACGACAACACCACGCCGGCCGCGCCCGCCGCGGCTCCCGTTGCCGCGCCTGCACCGGTCGCGATTGCTCCCGCGCCCGCTCCGGCGCCGGTTGCTGCCGCGCCCGTGCAAGCTGCCAGCACGCCGATCGGCGTCTGGGCGACCGAAGAGAACAAGGGCAATGTCCGCGTCGAACAGTGCGGCGCCAATCTCTGCGGTTACGCCGTGAAGTCCAACGAGCGCATCCTGATCAACATGAAGCCCGACGGCGCGAAGTGGAGCGGCCGCATCCACGATCCCGACTCCGGCCGCAACTACGACTCCACGATCGCGATGAAGGGCCCGAATGCGATGCGCGTGCAGGGCTGCGCCTTCGGCGGCATGTTCTGCGGCGGCCAGACCTGGAAGCGCGTGAGCTGACACCGAAAGTGTCATCCCGGGGCGATGCGAAGCATCGAACTATGGTGCGCAATTGCGCACCTGAGGATCTCGCGCCACAAGTTCGAAACGCCACGCCCCTCACCGGGCGTGGCGTTTGAACGTTCGCCCCGTCCATGCGACAGATGTTCATCCGCCATTCAGCTAACCCCGGCTGATATCGGCCGATCTCGCCTCGCGCTCTCACCGGGACTTCCTCGTGACATCAATGGTGGCTTGGCGCCGCTTCGTCTTCGCGCTTCCGTTGCTGGCGTTGCCGCTGGCCGGCGCGAGCGTGGCGCTCGCATCCGATGCAATCGAGCTTGCGCAGGCTCAGCCCCAAGCGCAGCCAACGCCCGCCCCCTCCCCGACGCCGTCGGCTTCACCTGCGCCCGCCACGGACGCGCAACCCGCCGCCGTCGAGCCGATCGGCAACGTCGCGACCGTGACGGGGATCGCAACCGTGGTCCGCGACAAGAACTCTTATCCGCTGCGCGTGCGCGACGACATCTATCTCAATGACGTCGTGCGGACCTCGTCGAACTCCTCGCTCGGCATCACCTTCAACGACGCCACCACGTTCAACCTCTCCGCCAGCGCGAAGATCACCATCGACAATTACGTCTATGAGGACGGCGGCAAGCAAAATTCGGCGATCTTCGACATCGGCAAGGGCACCGTTGCCTTCGTCGCGGCCGCCGTGGCGAAGACCGGCGACATGAAGATCGCAACGCCGACCGCAACGCTCGGCATTCGCGGCACCACCGGCGTCGTCGACGTTCCCGAAGGCGCAGCGGCTAGCGCCGCGAATAACGTCAACGTCAAGCTCTATCCCGACGCCGACGGCCGCGTCGGCCACATCGAGGTCAACGACCGCACCAGCGGCACGCGACTCGGCGCGCTGACGCAGGCCGCAAGCGGTTTTGCGATCCGCCCGGGCGCCGGCGGCGCAGGCGGCATGCGCTTTGCCGCCGTGCCGATCACGATCGCTCCGCAGCAGATCGCGCGCGACCGCGGCTTCGTCAGCCAGGTGCATCTGGCGCAGACCACCGGCCGGCAGATCGTCACCGAGCAGCGCGACTTCCGCCGCGCCAATCCGACCGCGATCAGCCGCCTTCCGCGGCCGACCCAGCCACCGCAGCAGCAGCAATTGCGGCCGAACACGCCGCCGGGCCAACAGCAACAGCGGCCCAACGGCCAGCCCGGCCAGAACAACCGTCCGGGCCAGCAGCAACCGGGCACGCCGGGTCGCCAAGGAACACAGCAAGGCGCGCAGCCGCCGCAGCGGCAAGGACAAGGCGGCGCCGTGCAGCCGGGCGCGCCGCGCGCGGGCCAGGGTCAGCAGCAGCAGGGACAGCAACGACGGGGCCCGCAGCAACCAGGTCAGCAACAAGGTGCGGGACAGCCAGCAGGTGCGCCGCGTACTGGACAAGGCACGCCGCCCGGCGGCGCGCTGCAGACGCAGCCACAGCGAGACGGACAGACCCCGGCGCAGCCCGGCGGAGTCGTGCCGTCGCAGCCGGGCACGGCGCCGCAGCCGCAAACGCCGCGCACCGGATTGCAGCCGGGCCAGCCGCCCGCGGCTCAGCAGCCGGGCGGCATCCAGCGCCAGGGCGGATTCCAGCAGCGCCTCCCCGCCGCGCAACGTCCCGCAGCACCGCGCAGACCGGCGCCCGCTCAGAAGGAGAGGAAAGAGCGGCGGTGAACGGTGCCTCCCCTCACCCTGAGGAGCTTGCGAAGCAAGCATCTCGAAGGGCGAGGTCACAGTCGGGCCGCATGACTCAAGACGCGCGCGATGCGCGCTCCTCACCATGAGGGTCGACGTCGAGTGCGCGGCCCTCTCCTCCGTCATTGCGAGCGAAGCGAAGCAATCCAGAATCTTTCCGCGGAGGGACTCTGGATTGCTGCGCTGCGCTCGCAATGACGACTTGGAGGGAACTAAGGCTCACACAAACTTGCTAGCTCGCGGATGTTTCCAAATTCGCGAGCGGAGCAGCCTGAAGACAACTCACGCTTCGCCGCGCAGCCAGGCCTTCACCTTCTGCAGGAGCCCATGACGCAGCTCGTCGACTGAGGCGGCTTCAGCCGGTGTCAGGGTTTGCAAAGCTGCATCGATGTCGTCGATTGCTGGCGCCGGCTCGGGCACCGGCGTAAACACCAGTCCTGCCGCGGCAAGCGCCATCGGACCGACCTGCAGCAGGAACGCCCGCTCATATTCACGCGACAGGCGCGCGAGCGCATCCTCCAGCGTCAGCCAGTCGACCGCCTTGATGTCGTTCATCAGCTTGCGAACGGGACCGCCGTCGGCCTCCATGCGCCAGAAATGCACGACCTTGGAGCGCCCTCCCGACTGGTAGACGAGCGTGCCGAGGAATTCGTGGATGGCCACATCGTGGCCGGTCTCCTCCAGCACCTCGCGGTGCGCGGCTTCCTTCGGCGTCTCGCCGTCGTCGAGCTTGCCTTTGGGCAAAACCCATTCGTTGCGCTTGCGCTGGCGCACGACCGCAACCAGCGGCGGCGCGCCACGCCGCAGCACAATCCCCCCCGCCGCCATCACCGGCGCCCGCGCCATCACAAAATTCCGCGTCGATCCAATCGTCCCCGCGGACGATATAGGCTGCCGACGCGGCGGATTGAAGGCTAGTTTTTCTTCAACAGCGGTTGACCTGCACGAATGCGGGTGCCCTCGCCGATCCCGTCGCAGAAGTTGAAATCGCCGGGCGCCAGGATGATGATGGTGGAGCCGTGCTCGAACCAGCCGAGCTCCTCGCCCTTGGTCACGTTGACGTCGCAGGGGAAATTGACCGGGCCGCGGGTCTGCGCGTTCAGCACCATGTCGAGGAAGTGCAGGCGGATGCTCGCGACCAGGATCGCGGCGACCGGCACCAGCGTCACGGCCTCGCCGGTCGACAAATGCGTGCGGATCACCGCGCGCTCGTTCTTGCAGAACAGACGCTCGACCCGCTTCAGCGCGATCGGGTTGACGTTCCAGACGTCGCCATGGATCAGCGTGACGCGTTCGATATGCGCATCATATGGCGCATGGAAGCGGTGATACATGCTCGATGTCAGCCGCAGCGTGACGAAGGAGCCGTTGCGGTGCTGATCCACGAGAGCGGAGTCGCCGAGCAGGTCGAGCAGCGAATAGGGCGCGCCCTTGACCTGGAACAGTTCGGTGTCGGCGATCCGGCCATGGGCGCCGACGATGCCGTCCGAGGGGCTGGCGACAATGGAAGGGGCGGGATCGAAGGGCCGCAACCCCGGCTTGAGCTCCCGGGTGAAACAGTCGTGCAGGCTCTTGAAGTGGGTCTTGCGCGCCTCCGACAGATCGAGGTCGGAGAACAGCTTCCACAGTGCGATCGAGAAGTCCCTGACGAGCGGGTTCTCGATCTTGGAGAACCAGCCCATGAAGCGGGTCAGGGCCGCGCGGGGGATGCGGTTGGTCAACAGGAAGTTGAGGTCTTCCTGCTGGGTGAAAGAGGCGATGAGGGCTTTGACTGTCATGAATCTGTCAGCTCGCAGTATTAGCGCTTGTTGTCATGGAAACGACACTCCCGATTCTCTCATTTTCCGTGGCCGCCGCAGCGTCCGCTGCCGCCGTCTTCCCGAAGCTCAAGGCGCGGATCGAACTGTCCCGCGCCAAGCACCGGTCGCTCGCCGGGCACTCCAAGATGTCCCGCCGGGTGGCAAAGCTGCTCCCGTTCTACGAGTTCGAGGGCGATCAGTATTTCGGCTGCGACGGCGCGCCTGATAACGTGGTGAAGCAGCGCAAGGACGCCTTCTTCCGCCTCGCCAGCCTTTACGCCGAGCGCTACCCCAAGGGCCGCGCGATGACGAAGGAAGCGGCGGAAAAGATCTCCGACCTGCACTTCACCGAGACCTACCGCGTGCCGTTCCAGTTCTCGCGCCTCGTCCGCGAGCATCTGGGCACCTCGACCTTCATGGAATCGTCCAGCGGCGTCACCGTCACGGATGTCGACGGCAACACCTCCTACGACCTCACCGGGTCCTACGGCGTCAACATCTTCGGCAACGACTTCTACAAGGAGTGCATCGAGGGCTCGGAGAAGCGCGCGCACGCGCTCGGCCCCGTGCTCGGCCCCTACCATCCCGTCATCCTCGAGAACGTGCAGCGGCTCTGCCAGATCTCGGGCCTCGACGAGGTCTCGTTCCACATGTCCGGCACCGAAGCCGTGATGCAGGCGGTGCGGCTCGCGCGCTACCACACCAAGCGCACGCATCTGGTCCGTTTCGCCGGCGCCTATCACGGCTGGTGGGGCGACGTGCAGCCCGGCGTCGGCAATCCGATTCCCGCGCACGAGACCTACACGCTCGCCGAGATGTCCGAGAAGACGTTGCACGTGCTGCGCACGCGCAAGGACATCGCCTGCGTGCTGGTCAATCCGTTGCAGGGCCTGCATCCGAACGGCAACGCGCCCGGCGATTCCTCGCTGGTCGATTCCTCCCGCGGCGGCAATTTTGACCGCGCGGCGTATACCGAATGGCTCAACAAGCTGCGCGAAGTCTGCACCGAGCGCGGCATCGCGCTGATCTTCGACGAGGTCTTCGTCGGCTTCCGTCTCGCCGCCGGCGGCGCCCAGGAATACTTTGGCGTCAGGGCCGACATGGTAACCTACGGCAAGAGCCTTGCCGGCGGCCTGCCGGTCGGCGTCGTCTGCGGCAAACGCGAGCTGATGCGCCGCTTCCGCGACGATCGCCCCGCCGACATCTGCTTCGCCCGCGGCACCTTCAACTCGCACCCCTACGTCATGACAGCGATGGACGAGTTCTTGAGCCGCCTCGCCAGTCCGAACTTCCGTGCCATCTATGACGGGCTGGACACGACCTGGAACGGCCGCGCGGAAAAGCTCAACCGGATGATGACGGACGCCGACCTGCCGGTGCGGTTCGCCAACTTCTCGTCGATCTGGACGGTGAAATACACCACCCCGTCCCGTTACAACTGGATGCTGCAATACTATCTGCGCGCCGAGGGCCTGGCGCTGAGCTGGGTCGGCACCGGCCGGCTGATCTTCAGCCTGAACTACACCGACGCCGATTTCACCGAAGTCGCCGAGCGCTTCGTCCGCGCCGCCGAGAAGATGAAAGCCGACGGCTTCTGGTGGCACGACGGCGTGTTCACCAACAAGAATATCAAGCGGCAGATTTTGAAAGAGATGCTGGCCAAGCGCTTCGGGCGCTGAGGCCTCGCCAGGCCTTCGCTGCACAGCGCCCACCCCGAACACCGCCGTCCCTTCTCCCTCTCCCCGCCCTTGTCCGCCGAAGCCTTGGCGAAGGCGGATGCGGGGCCGCGACGAGCTACGCTCGCGCTGAGAGGGTCGGGGTGAGGGGGACTCTCCGCGCAGTCGGTGAGAGTTGGCGCACGACCCGCTGCTGGCTCCCCCGCGGATAGCCCCCCTCACCCGAATTTGCGCTTCGCGCCAATTCGACCTCTCCCCGCACGCGGGGAGAGGTGAAGGAAGTACCGCGTGCGCAGCTCCCAAGACGTGGATGCCCGGCACGAGGCCGGGCATGACGTAGCAAACTGACATCGGAGTGCTTTGTGTGCGCTGTGCGCTCAGGCGTGCTGCTCTTCGAGCGTGGGCTCGGAGATGAGGCCCAGCGTGTGCTCGGGGTTGAGGTGCAGGCCGGGGTCCATCAGCTCGCCGCGCATCAGGGCGAGCGGCGCGCTACGATAGAGCATGAGGTCGTGGAAGGGATCGGTCAGGATCTTGGTCATCCAGACCAGGCCGGTCTCGACGTCGCGGATGAAGAACAGGTGCACGGTGCGGAACAGCAGACCGCCGCCGCCGATCACGAGCCAGATCTTGGCGACCTGCCGCATGAAATCGGTTGCGCTCGCCCAGGGCGTGAACAGGCCGAACAGCGTCGGATCGACGACCAGCACCAGCGGCGACAGCGCCCAGATCGCCATCAGCACCACCTTGCGCTGAAGGTTGTAGCCGACCTTGATGTCTTCCTTGTACTCGTGCGTCGCCTGGTTGATGTGGTCGTAATCGTGCGGCTCGAAGAAGAAGTGACCGGCCTGGCGCGAGGTCATCGAGACCAGCCAGCCGACCAGCGCGGAGATCATCGGATCGACGAACAGCCAGACATAGGCGAAGAGGAAGCTCAGCGCGCTGACGAAGTGCAGGCTCTGATTGATGCGGCTGTGGTGATAGTAGCGATGGTCGTCCCAGCGCTGGATCCGCAGCTGCTCGAGATAATTCTTGATCATGCTCTCCCCCAAAATGCTTTCGGGTTCTGAATTTACAGGGATTCGATGTATGCCGTGTGACATCATCATTTTGTCATGTGACGATGTGCAGCGGCGCGATGACGCACGTGAACGCGTGAGCGGCGGCTCGCGCCGCCGCTCTTGCGCAGCCTTGCTCAGGCTGCCTTGGCGACGTCGACCTTGCGGAAGCGCACCAGCGAGAAATGGCCGAGCGGCGGAATCAGGCGGCGCTCGGCCAGCTCGATGCCATGGGCGCCGGCCAGCCATTTCGTATAACGCGACCAGGCGAACTCGGCGGTGCGGAAGCCGAGCGGGCGCACCACCGGCTGGAGCCTCTGCTCGATGAAGCGGCGCATGCCGGTGTCGGCGCTGACGCGGGTCAGGATGATCAGTTCGCCGCCGGGACGCAGCACGCGGGCGAATTCGTCCAGCGCCTTCTCGGGGTTCGGCACGGCGGTGACGACGTATTGCGCCATCACCACGTCGAAGGAATTGTCGGGGAATTCGAGCTTCTCGGCATCCATCACCGCGAGGCCCTCGACGTTCTTCAGCTTGCCTTCGCTGACCCGCTGGCGCGCCTTGTCGAGCATCGCTTCCGAAATGTCGGTTCCGAAGATGCGCAGATGCGGCGCGTAGAGCGGCAGCGAGATGCCGGTGCCGACGCCGACTTCGAGCACGCGGCCCCCGATCTTGTTGGTGGCCGCGATCGCCGCCTGCCGGCCCTTGGCGAACACGCCGCCGAACACGAGATCGTAGACGGGCGCCCAGCGGTCATAGGCCTGCTCAACCGTGCCACGGGTGAGGTCGAGCTGCTGGGTACCGTCAAGGTTCATGATCTTAGCCATCGATGAGGTTCTCGCTGTGGGTCAAACGTTGCAGATCAGCCGCGCACCGGCCGCCGCGCCATGACCGGCGAGGCGCGCAGGATGCGGCTGGGCTGAAGTGAGGTGAGGTTTCCGACGAACTGACGCGCGCTGTTTTCCCAGGAACGCTCCAGCGCGAAGTTGCGGCAGGTCTCGCGCGACATGGTGAGCGCGCGCAGGCACGCGGTACGGAGATCATGATCGATCGCGCCGATCGGGTGATCGGCGATGACGTCCTTGGGGCCCGTCACCGGAAACGCGGCAACCGGCGTGCCGCAGGCGAGCGCCTCGAGCTGCACCACGCCGAACGTGTCGGTCAGGCTCGGGAAGACGAAGACATCGGCAGCGGCGAGATGCGCGGTCAGATCCGCGCCCTTCTTCTCGCCGAGGAAGGCCACGTCCGGATATTTCTTCTCGAGCGCCGCCTTCTGCGGGCCGTCGCCGACGACGACCTTGGTGCCGGGCAAATCGAGCGAGAGGAACGCCTCGAGGTTCTTCTCCACCGCGACGCGGCCCATGGTCATGAAGATCGGGCCCGGCAAATCGAGCTTGGCCGGACTGTCCGGATGGAACAGCTCGGTGTTGACGCCGCGCGTCCAGAAGCCGAGCCGCTTGAAGCCGCGCTCGGAGAGCTCCTGCCGCAGCGAGGGCGTCGCCACCATGGTCATCGCGGCGGCGTCGTGGAAGTGGCGCAGCACGGCATAGCCGACGGCATCAGGGATGCCGGTCCGTACCGAGACGTATTCGGGAAAGCGCGTCGTGTAGGAGGTGGTGAAGGCAAGGCGGTTCCGGCGACAATAGGCGCGCGCGGCCCAGCCGATCGGCCCCTCGGTCGCGATGTGCAGTGCCTCCGGCGCAGCCTTCTCGATCCGCCGCGCGATCTCCTTACCGCTCGGCAGCGCGATGCGCAGGCCCGGATAGGTCGGCAGCGGCCAGGACCGAAAGCCGTCCGGTGTCAGGAAGTCGATCTCGACGTCGAGCGCCTTCACCGCGTTCGCCAGCGAGGTCAGCGTCCGGACCACACCGTTAACCTGCGGATGCCAGGCGTCAGTCGCGATTAATACCCGCATGGGGAAATCCCGAGAGTTTGATGATTCTCGGCTTAGGACCATCAACCACGGATATTTCAAGCGTGTGACGTCACAGAAGTGTCGGCCCGCTGTTTTGTAGGTTAACGGGTCCGCGCCGCCACGAAACCGTCATGAAACAAATCCTTTCCGCCATGAAACCGTTTTCGGTTTTCCGCGCAAAGCTCCCGAAACGTTTTGCCGTTAGTGAATTAGGCAACGGAGCACCGAAACGGTGCCGCGGTGATCAAGAAACACCGATCAAACAGGGGCGATCAATGATCAATCTGGACACGTTCAAGACGTATTCGCGCGCCGTCGCGCTCAGCGCCGTCGCGATCTCCGCAATCGCATTTGCCGGTCCGGCCAAGGCTGCGCCGGTGCAGCTCTTCCCCTTCTTCCAGCCGCTGCCGCCGATGGCCGCGCCGCAGCCTTACCAGCCGTATCAGGCGACGCCTTACCAGGCCGCGCCGTCCCAGGATCAGGACGCAGTCGAGATGCCGGCCCGCTTCCGCCGCCAGACCGTTTCCTACGCGACGCGTGAGGCGCCGGGCACCATCATCATCGATACGCCCAACACCTATCTCTACTACGTGCTCGGCAACGGCCAGGCCGTTCGCTACGGCATCGGCGTCGGCCGCGACGGCTTCACCTGGTCCGGCGTGCAGTCGGTGACCAAGAAGGCCGAGTGGCCGGATTGGACCCCGCCGCCGGAAATGATCGCCCGCCAGCCCTATCTGCCGCGCCACATGGCCGGCGGCCCCGGCAATCCGCTCGGCGCGCGCGCCATGTATCTCGGCGGCACCATCTACCGCATCCACGGCACCAACGCCCCCGACACGATCGGCAAGCACGTCTCGTCCGGCTGCATCCGCCTGACCAACGATGACGTCACCGACCTCTACTCCCGCGTCAACGTCGGCACCAAGGTGATTGTTCTGCCGATGACGGAACGCCGCGCGGACCTCGGCGCCGCGACGCGCTGACGCGACAGGACATTGTGACGCAAACGGCCCCGGAACCCACCGGGGCCGTTTTCGTTGGCATCATGATCTCCGGGCGGCCTCGCTTGGAGAAGCGCTGTTCGGAGGCGCAGATGCGATCACGCCAGCAAATGTCGCCAGGCACATGGCTGCGCCCGATCGCAGCTACCGGCGCCTTGACGCTGCTCCTGTCTGCGCCCTCCTCGCTCGCCCAGCAGCCGGCGAACGACGAGGCGGCCCAGCAGGCTTTCAACAATTCCTGTCGGACCTGCCACTCGGTGAAGGATGGCGACAATCGCCTCGGCCCCAATCTCAACAAGATCCTGGGACGCAAGGCCGGCTCGCTGCCGAACTACAACTACTCTCCATCGATGAAGGACGCCGGCTTCGTCTGGGACAAGGACAAGCTGACCCGCTTCATGGTCAAGCCGGATGAGGTCGTGTCCGGCAACAAGATGCAGCCATATGGCGGCGTCTCCGTGGAGGACGCGGCCAAGGTGGTTGCCTATCTGCAGGCGGTGGGCGGGCAGTAGCAGGACAGAGATTTGTCGCAAGCCTCATCCTGCGGACCCTGGGGAACGCGGCGTCTCGAAGGACGAGGCGTTCGCACCGGAGCAAAGCCCTTTACCGCCGCCGCTCCGCGATCAGCCTCAGCCACGCCGCTGAATGAATCGCGCTCATCAGCAGATACATCGGCACCATCCCGCTCAGCACGGAGCCGTACCCGGCGGCACACAGCATGTCGGCCGGGCCGCCGAGCACGGCCGTCAGCACGGCCATGATCGCGAAGGTCGGCGTCGCCGCCAGGGCCAGCCATCTGGCGAGGTGGCGTGCGGCCACCACGCCATCGCGGCTCGCGCCGGTGGCCACGTCGGCGGGACTAGTCACGGCCTTCCGCGGCCTCCTCGCGAAAAGCCTTCTCGCCGGCGTCCGAGATCTCCACCCATTTCCTGTCGGGCGCAGCGCCTTCGGTGTAGCTGTCGTGCCAGTTCCACCATTTGTAGGTCGGCGTCTGCGGATAGCCCTTTGGCGAGTCCTCCCAGACCTCCTGCCGGCCGAGCGGCGTGATATCGAGATAGTTCCAGGTGCCACCCATCTGCTCGTCGCCGCGGCTCTTGATGAAGTAGGTGCGGAAGATGCGGTCGCCGTCGCGGTAGAACACGTTGGTGCCGTGCCATTCGTCGACGCCGAAATCGGCATCGAAACTGTCGGTGACGGTGACCCAGGGCATGGTCCAGCCCATCCGCTGCTTCAGCCTGATGATGTCGGCCTGCGGCGCGCGCGAGGCGAACACCAGCGTGGTATCGCGGGCGTTCAGATGCGAGACATGGGCGACCTGGTCGGCCACCATCGAGCAGCCCCGGCAGGCATGATCGGGCCAGCCGAACACGCCAGGCTCGAAGAAGGCCCGGTAGACGACCAGCTGCCGCCGGCCCTGGAACAGATCCACCAGACTGATCTTGCCGCCGGGCCCCTCGAACGCATAGGTTTTGGTGACTTCCATCCACGGCATGCGCCGGCGCTCGGCGGCGAGGGCGTCGCGGGCACGGGTATGCGCCTTTTCCTTCACGAGCAGTTGCTGACGGGCGGCCTCCCAGTCCTGCGGCGACACCACCGGCGGTGTTTGCATGGCGGCCTGCCCGTTAGTTCCTGCATTGTCTGCTGATGTCATCATGGCTCTCCATTCCTCTTGTCCGGGCGGTCATTCCGCGTCGCGCTACGACAGACGCGGAACCGCTCGCCCCTTACCGCACATTGTCGGTCGTCAACGATTTCTGGCACCAAGCGGTTGCGCAGTGGGAGTAACAAGTGTGGCGGGATTTGAATGGAGTCGCTGATCACGGCCGCCGCGCGCGCGTTGGAGGCCGGCGATCCGCTCGGCGCGCTCAACCGCGTTGCGCTGCGCAACGATGCGCCGTCGCTGGCGCTGCGCGGCATCGCGATGGCGCAGCTCGGCGATCTCGCGAAAGCGAAGACGCTGCTGCGGAGCGCCGCACGCGCGTTCGGTCCGAGAGAGGCGGTGGCGCGCGCAAGATGCGTGGTGGCCGAAGCCGAGATCGCGCTCGTCTCGCGCGACCTGAGCTGGCCGGTGAAAACGCTCGCGGCGGCCCGCGCAACGCTCGAACAGCACGGCGATCTCGCCAATGCAGCCCATGCGGGCCACATCGAGGCGCGACGCCTCCTCCTCGTCGGGCAGCTCGACGAAGCCGAGCGCACGCTGGCCGAGCTCAGCCCCTCCCCGCTCCCGCCTGCATCGCAAGTGGTCCGCGAGCTCGTGGTCGCCGGCATCGCCATCAGACGATTGAGAGCGAAAGATGCGCGCGCGGCCCTCAACCGCGCGGCTCACGCAGCGCGACAGGCGAAGATCCCGGCGCTGGTGGCCGAGGTCGACAGCGCGAACCTCATCCTCGACACGCCGGCGGCGCGCCTGATCGCGCGCGGCAGCGAGCACCCGTTGTTGCTCGGGGAGGTCGAGAGGCTGGCGACCTCGACGGCGCTCGTCGTGGACACCTTTCATCATGCCCTGCGCAGGCAAGGCCGCATCGTCTCGCTCGGAACGCGGCCGGTGCTGTTCGCGCTCGCCCGCCTCCTGGCGCAGGCATGGCCCGCGGACGTCTCGCGAGAGGCGCTGATATCAGGCGCATTCCGGGCGAAGCACGCCGACGAATCGCATCGCGCGCGGTTGCGCGTGGAGATCGGGCGGCTCCGCACCCAGCTCAAGCCGCTGGCCGACATCAGCGCGACGAAGCAGGGTTTTGTGCTGGCGCCGCGCAAGACGCGCGACGTCCTCGTGCTGGCGCGTCCCGTCGAGGAGAAGCACGCCGCGGTGCTCGCCGTCCTCTCCGACGGCGAGCCCTGGTCGAGCTCGGCGCTCGCGCTGGCGCTGGGGACGAGCGCGCGCACGGTGCAGCGGGCCCTCGACGAGCTGGCGCGGTCGAACAAGGTGCAATCGTTCGGACACGGCCGGGCACGGCGCTGGATGACCCCGCCCGTCCCGGGTTTCCCGACAGGCTTGTTACTCCCCGGACCGCTCCTGAAGGCGTAAATTGGATCACATCACAGGGACCAAGCATATGAAGCGTTCCGCCGCCGAGATCGTCAGGGAGTACGGACCCTTTGCGGGTGTCGAGGCCGTGCATGGCGTCACCTATGACGGCACCCATGTCTGGTTCGCGTCCGGCGACAAGCTGAATGCGGTCGATCCGGCCGACGGCAGGATCGCACGCTCGATCGATGTCGCCGCGCATGCGGGGACGGCGTTCGATGGCCGGCACCTGTTCCAGATCGCCGAGGATCGCATCCAGAAGATCGACGCCGCCACCGGCAAGGTGATCAGCACGATTCCGGCTCCGGGCGGCGGCGGCGATTCCGGATTGGCCTGGGCGGAGGGCTCGTTGTGGGTCGGTCAGTATCGCGAGCGCAAGATCCATCAGGTCGATCCGGAAACAGGGAAGATCCTCCGCACCATCGAAAGCAAGCGCTTCGTGACCGGCGTCACCTGGGTCGACGGCGAGCTCTGGCATGGCACCTGGGAGGGCGAGGAAAGCGATTTGCGCCGGATCGATCCTGAAACGGGCAAGGTGCTGGAGCAACTCGACCTGCCCGCCGGGACGATGGTTTCAGGATTGGAGTCCGACGGCGGCGACCGCTTCTTCTGCGGCGGTGGCGATCGCGGCAATGTGAGGGCGGTCCGCCGCCCGCGGCGCAGCTAGATGCGCGATGACGGATACGCCGCACCGATGCTGCCGCAACCGTTAATCTGTTCGCCGCAATTCCACCCCACCGGTGCGCTCTAGCGCCCCCTCGCCTGCCCTGTAGACTTCCGACCCTGGGTGGCTTGGGGGATTGATGCGACTGACGCTGAACTTGAAGACTATCCTGATCGCCGTGGTGGTGCTCGCGGCGTCGTTTTTCGTCAGCCTGAAGGCGATGGACTGGCTGTCGCCGCGCGCGGCGACGACTGCGCCGCCGGTCGCGCAATTGCCACCGCTGCCGCCGGTCGCGAAGAGCTCGATCGTGGTGGCGCCGGTTGCGATCGCGATATCGGCGATCCGCGAACAGGCCGAGAAAGCCGCGCCGCGCAATTTCGCCGGCAAGGCCGATAATCCAATTTCGCAGATCCTGGAGAATGCCGACATCGGCTGGTCCGCCGTGCGCGGGCCGATGGCGGCTGCCGGCGACAAGGACGTGCTGACGATCTCGACGCCGCTCAGCGGCAAGCTGAACGTGACGGGCTCGCTGTCGTCGAAAGCCACCGGCGCGCTCGGCGACGCGCTCGGCAGCGTGCTCGGCGGCGACGCCGCGAAACGGATCGGCGCGGTCAACATCAAGAATTTGAACGCCAGCGCCGAGATCAAGGGCAACGTGGTCGTCACCTCGCGCCCGAAGCTCGCGGCCAATTGGCATCTCGAGCCAAATCTCGGCGCCCAGGTCAATCTCGGCGACACCAACCTCAACGTCTCCGGCGCCAAGGTCAACGTGCCGGCGCAGGTGAAGCCGCTGATCGACAAGAATGTCGGCGAGCAGATCAACATCGTCTCCGAGCGCATCCGCAACGATCCGTCGCTGCGCGAGAATGCGAAGCAGCAATGGACCAAGGCCTGCCGCTCGATCCCGCTGCAGGGCTCGGGCTCCTCGGCCGCGCTGCCGCCGCTCTGGCTCGAGATGAAACCGACCCGTGCCATCGCGGCGCAGCCGCGCGTCGACGCGCAGAACGTGACGCTGCTGCTCGGCCTCGAGCTAGAGACGCGCGTGACCTCGACGTCGACCAAGCCGGACTGTCCTTTCCCCGACAAGATCTCGATCGTGCCGCCGACCGGCACCGGCGTGAACATCGGCGTGCCGATCGACGTGCCCTTCACCGAGATCAACAAGCTGATCGCGGCGCAGATGGTCGGCCACACCTATCCCGAGGACGGCTCCGGCCCGGTCGACGTCACCGTGAAAAGCGTCAACGTGGTTCCGTCGGGCGATCGTCTCCTGATCTCGCTGCTGGTGCGTGCCAAGGAGAAGAAGAGCTGGCTCGGTCTCGGCGCCGAAGCGACCGTGCACATCTGGGGCCGACCGATGCTCGACCAGGCACAGCAGACGCTGCGGCTCGCCGACATCCAGCTCGCGGTGGAGTCCGAGGCCGCCTTCGGCCTGCTCGGCGCGGCCGCACGCGCGGTGGTGCCGCAGATGCAGCAGGCCTTGGTGCAGAAAGCGACGCTCGACCTGAAGCCGATCGCCGCCAATGCGCGCGAGAAGATCGCGGCCGCGATCGCCGACTACCAGAAGAGCGAGGACGGCCTCAAGGTCGACGCCAAGATCGACAGCCTGACTCTCGCCGACATCGCCTTCGATTCCAGGACGCTGCGCATCGTCGCCGAAGCCGGCGGCTCGCTGAACGTCTACGTGACGAAGCTGTCGGGGATGTAGCGCGTCTTCATTCGCCGGACCCGCGCGCGCCGCTGGCATTCTCGTCGGAGGATGCTAAGCTGTTTCCCGCAACCTCGAACGAGGTGCTGACAGCACTGCAGGGGACAACGCGAGGACAACATGGAAGCCGGCATGGTCACGCCTGCGCCGGCGCTGGTGCGCTTTTCCGGCATTCAGAAGACCTACGATGGCGAGCACCTCGTGGTGAAGAACCTCGATCTCGAAATCAGGAAGGGCGAGTTCATCACCCTGCTCGGCCCGTCGGGCTCGGGCAAGACGACCACGCTGATGATGCTGGCCGGCTTCGAGGTTCCGACCCATGGCGAAATCTACCTCGCGGAACGGCCGATCAAGAACGTGCCGCCGCACAAGCGCGACATCGGCATGGTGTTCCAGAACTATGCCTTGTTCCCGCACCTGACGATCGCGGAGAATATTGCCTTCCCGCTATCCGTTCGCAACACGGCCAAGGCCGAGGCGCAGGAGCGCGTCAACGCGGCGTTGCGCATGATCAAGATGGAAACCCTGGCGCACCGGCGGCCCGGGCAGCTGTCCGGCGGTCAGCAGCAGCGCGTGGCGCTGGCCCGCGCGCTGGTTTTCAATCCGCAGCTCGTGCTGATGGACGAGCCCCTGGGCGCCCTCGACAAGCGCCTGCGGGAGCAGATGCAACTGGAGATCAAGCAACTGCACGAGACGATGGGCATCACCGTCGTCTACGTCACCCACGATCAGAGCGAGGCGCTCACCATGTCGGATCGCATCGCCGTGTTCAACGACGGCATCGTGCAGCAGATCGACAGGCCCGACGCGCTGTATGAGCATCCGGTGAACAGCTTCGTCGCTCACTTCATCGGTGAGAACAACGTGCTGGCCGGCACCGTCGAGACGGTCGAGAAGGACTATTGCCGCGTCACGCTGGCTGGTGGCGGCGCCGTGACCGCGCGGGCGGTCAATGTATCCGGCGCGGGCGCATCGACCTCCCTGTCGGTGCGGCCGGAGCGGATCGCCATCATCCCGGATGGAACCTCCAGCGAGGGACCGAACCGGCTGCCGGCCAAGGTGCAGAACACCATCTATCTCGGCGACCACGCGCTGGCCGTGCTCGATGTCGCCGGCAACGGGGAGTTCATGGTCAAGCTTCAGCCGGGGACGCATGACGGATTGAGACATGGCAATCTAAGATCTGGTGAAAGCGTATTCATCACCTTCCGTCCCGAGGACTGCCTGGCCCTCGATCCCGTCTGATCCGGACCGGCATCGATCAACCTCAACGCAACGCAGATGAAGAAGGAACAAGGACCATGCTGAAGCGCAAGACTGGCAAGATTGCTCTGGGGTTCGCCGTGGCGTTCAGCGCCAGCGCCGCGCTGGCCACGGTCGCGCAGGCGCGTGACCTCACCGTCGTGTCGTGGGGCGGCGCCTATCAGGATGCCCAGAAGAAGGTCTATTTCGAGCCGTTCAAGAAAGCAGCCGGCGTCGCGATGAACGACGAGTCCTGGGACGGCGGCGTCGGCGTGTTGCGCGCCAAGGTGCAGGGAGGTGCCGCCACCTGGGACCTCGTCCAGGTCGAGAGCGACGAACTCGCGGTCGGCTGCGAGGAAGGCCTGTTCGAGAAGATGGATTATTCCAAAATCGGCGGCGAGGCCGCCTATATACCGCCGTCAGTCAATCCCTGCGGCGTCGGCGCCATCCTTTACGATTTCGTACTCGGCTACGACAAGGACAAGCTGAAGCAGGCCCCCAACGGCTGGGCTGACTTCTTCGATACCAGGAAGATTCCGGGCAAGCGTGCCTTGCGTCAGGGCCCGAAGACCACGCTCGAGATCGCCCTCATGGCCGATGGCGTCGCACCGAAGGACGTCTACAAGGTGCTGGCGACCGACGAGGGCGTCGAGCGCGCGTTCAAGAAGCTGGACACCATCAAGGGCGACATCGTCTGGTGGAAGGCCGGCGCCCAGCCGCCGCAATTGCTCGCCTCCGGCGAGGTGGCGATGACCTCGGTCTACAATGGCCGCATCGACACCGCGAACAAGAACGACAAGAAGAATTTTGGCATCGTATGGGACGGAGCGCTCTTCACCCTCGACAGCTGGGTCATCCTGAAGGGCAGCCCGAACAAGGACGCGGCCTACAAGTTCCTGGACTTCGCAGGCAAGGCGGAGAACCAGTCAAAACTGTCGCAGAACATCGCCTATGGCACCTCGAACAAGGACGCAGCCGGCCTGCTCGCGCCCGCGGTTCTGAAGGACCTGCCGACAGCGCCTGACAACATCAAGAACGCGGTCGAGATCAACGTCGGCTTCTGGCTCGAGAACATCGACCGCCTGACCGAACGCTTCAACAAATGGGCCGCGAAATAACGCGCCCCGCAAGGCTCGATCCAAGGCTCGACCAATGACGGATGCGCGCTTGCCCGGCGCCAATGCGTCGACCGAGGTGCCGCTCAAGCGCCGATTGAGGCGTGCGGAGCGGACACGCCAGGTCAGGGCATTGGCGCTGGTGCTGCCGCTTCTCGTCTTCCTGCTCTTCACCTTCGCAGGCCCGATCGCCGGCATGCTGTGGCGCGCCGTCGATGACCGCGAGGTGCGTCAGGTCCTGCCGCAAACCGTCACGGCTCTCGCCGACTGGGACGGCAAGGACCTGCCGGATGAAAAGGCCTTTGCAGCGCTGGCAAGCGACATCCTGGCAGCGCGCGCCTCCGGCACCATCGCCATCGCAGCCAAGCGGCTCAACTATGCCCTGAACGGTTTTCGTACGATCCTGACCAGTACGGCACGCAATCTGAAGGCGGCGCCGGAGCCCGGCACCGCCAGGGCGACACTGGGCAAGATCAACCCGGCCTGGCGCGAACGCACGACCTGGACGACGATCAAGGATGCCAGTGGTCCGGTGACCGGCTTCTATCTGCTGGCGGCGCTCGACCTGACGCGGAACGTCGATGGTGCGATCGTCGCAGCGCCGCCGGACCAGGCCATCTACCGCAACGTCTTCGCCCGCACCTTCCTCATCAGCCTCGGCGTCACGGCACTCTGCCTGATCCTCGGCTTCCCGGTGGCGTACCTGCTGGCGGCGCTGCCGCCGGGCCGGTCGAACCTGCTGATGATCTTCGTCCTGCTGCCGTTCTGGACGTCGCTTCTGGTCCGCACCTGCGCCTGGATCGTCTTGTTGCAGAGCAAGGGCGTCGTGAACGACAGCCTGCACTGGCTTGGCATCATCGACGAGCCGTTGCGCCTGATCTACAACCGCTTCGGTGTCTGCGTGGCCATGACCCACGTTCTCCTGCCATTCATGATCCTGCCGCTGTACAGCAGCATGAAGGCGATCTCGCCTGCTTACATGCGTGCCGCCGCCTCGCTCGGCGCGCCACCGACCACTGCCTTCCTGCGGATCTACCTGCCTCAGACCCTGCCCGGCATCGGCGCGGGAAGCCTGCTCGTCTTCATCCTGGCGCTCGGCTACTACATCACGCCGGCCCTCGTCGGCGGCGCCGCCGATCAGATGATCAGCTACTTCATCGCGCTCTACACGACCGAGACGGCCAATTGGGGCCTTGCTTCCGCGTTGGGTGCGGTGCTGCTGCTGGCCACTGTTCTGCTCGCGCTCGTCTACGGCAAGCTGGTGCAGGGACAGCAGGTCACGGGAGGAATGAAGAATTGAGCGATCATTCTTCCCTCCTCACGCCCAGCCAGCGCATCGCGTGGATCGCGACCATCGTCATCTCCACGCTGGTGTTCATCTTCCTGATCGCCCCGATCCTTGCGATCATGCCGTTGTCCTTCAGCTCGGGCTCGTACCTCACCTATCCGCTGCCGGGCCTCTCCTTGCGCTGGTACGACGACTTCATCAATTCACCGCGCTGGATGAACTCGCTGAAGAACAGCATGATCATCGGCGTCGCCTCGACCCTGCTGTCGATGGTGCTTGGCACGCTGGCCGCGCTCGGGCTGGCGCAATGGAAGAGCCGGTTCAAACCGCTCGTGCTGGCTTTCGTGCTGTCGCCGGTCGTCGTGCCCGGCGTCATCACCGCGGTCGGCCTGTATTTCTTCTTCGCGCCGATCGGACTGACCGGCAGTTATCTCGGCTTGATCCTGGCCCACACCGCGCTGGCGACGCCCTTTGTGGTGATCACGGTCGGCGCGACGCTGCAAAGCTTCGACACCAATCTGGCACGCGCCGCTGCCTCGCTCGGCGCCTCGCCGCTTTATGCGTTCCGCCGCGTGATCCTGCCGCTGATCCTGCCCGGCCTTGCGTCGGGTGCGCTGTTCGCCTTCGCGACCAGCTTCGACGAGGTGGTGATCGTGCTGTTCATGGCGGGTCCGGAGCAGCGCACCCTGCCGCGCGAGATGTTCAGCGGCATCCGCGAGAACATCAGCCCGACCATCACGGCAGCGGCGGTGATCTTGACGACAGTATCGGTCATCCTGCTCGCCACCCTGGAAGGCCTGCGCCGACGCAACGAACGGCTCAAGGGCAGCAGCGCCTGATCTTCTTCTTCCTTCTCCCCTTGTGGGAGAAGGTGGCGCGAAGCGCCGGATGAGGGGTCTCTCTCCGCGCACACAACGCTAGTGAATAGCGCACGGAGAGAACCCCTCACCCGTCTCGCCGCTATCGCGGCGAGCCACCCTCTCCCGCAAGGGGAGAGGGTAAGAACACCGCAGCCCCCTACTTATTCTCAACCCTCCTCGCGCATCTCGGGCTTTGCCGCCGCGACCGATTGTCGCTACAACGGTCCCCGCAACAAAACCCAAACAACAACGCTGAGGGAGAAACACATGCAAAAACTCATCGCCGCTGTCGCGGCCGGTCTTGCTCTCGCCGCCACATCAGGCACGGCTCACGCGCAGATCTCCGACGACGTCGTCAAGATCGGCGTGCTCACGGACATGTCGAGCCTCTATGCGGACGCGACCGGCAAGGGCTCGCTCGCCGCCGTCGAGATGGCGGTCGCCGATTACGGCGCCAAGGTCGCCGGCAAGCCTGTGCAAGTGGTCGCCGCCGATCACCAGAACAAGCCCGATGTCGGCGTCAACATCGCCCGCAACTGGTACGACAACGACAAGGTCGACGCGATCTTCGACGTGCCAACATCCTCGGTGGCGCTGCCGATCTCGGCGCTGACGCGCGAGAAGAACAAGATCAACATCAATTCCGGCGGCGGCTCGTCCGACATCACCGGCGTCGCCTGCTCGCCCAACACGGTGCACTGGACCTACGATACCTATGCGCTGTCGAACGTCGCCGGCAAGGCGATGGTGAAGCGCGGCGAGGACACGTGGTTCTTCGTCACCGCCGACTACGCCTTCGGCATGGCGCTGCAGCGCGACGCCGCCAACGTGGTCAAGGAGAGCGGTGGCAAGGTGCTCGGCGAGGTCCGCCATCCGCTCAACTCTTCGGACTTCTCGTCCTTCCTGCTGCAGGCCCAGGCCTCCAAGGCCAAGGTGGTCGCGCTGGCGAACGCGGGCGGCGACACCACCAACGCGCTGAAGCAGGCGGCCGAGTTCGGACTCGTTCAGGGCGGCCAGAAGATGATCGCGCTGCTCCAGGAGATCACCGACACCCATTCGCTCGGCATCAAGGCGACGCAAGGCCTGATCGTCACCGACGCGTTCTACTGGGACATGAACGAGGAGACGCGCGCCTTCTCGAAGCGGTTCAACGAGAAGGTCGGTCACATGCCGACCATGATCCAGGCCGGTCTCTACTCGGCGACCATGCACTATCTGAAGGCGATCGAGGCCACCAAGACCGACGAGGCGCCGAAGGTGATGGAACAGATGCGCAAAACGCCGGTCAACGACTTCTTCGCCAGGAACGGCAAGATCCGCATCGACGGCCGCATGGTGCACGACATGTATCTGTTCGAGGTGAAGAAGCCGGAGGAGTCCAAGGGCGAGTGGGACCTCTACAAGCTGATCGCCACCGTCCCCGGCGACGAAGCCTTCCGTCCCCTCGACAAGGGTGGCTGCCCGCTGGTGACGCACTGAGAATCTTCTCCCTCTCCCCGCGTGCAGGGAGAGGTGAGAAGAAAGACACGACAGCGCGCCCGGTGAAAACCGGGCGCGCTTCGTTTCGGCCGTCACGTGAGCAGCATTACTCCGAGTACTTGAACTCGGGCATGTTCTTCAGCTCGTCCTTGCTGGCATTGAACACGGCATGGTCCGGATACCATTTCGACGTGGACGAAGCGGTCGTCGTGGTCGTCGTGGTCTTCTCGGTGCCGGTCGCAGCGCCAGTGGTCGTGGTCGCCGCAGGCTTCGCGCCCGTGCCGGTGTAGGCGACGGCCTCGTTGACGAACTTCAGCTTCTCGTAGGGGACGGCGACCAGATGCTCGCCCATGCCGAGGAAGCCGCCGACGCCGATCACGGCAATCTTGATGTTGCCGCTCTTATCCATCAGCAGGTCGTTGATCGAGCCAATGTTCTCGTTGGCGTCGTTGTAGATCTTCAGGCCCGACATCTTCGAGGCACGCCACTCGCCCGACGCGGTCGTCGTCGTCGTGGTGGTTGTGGCCGCGGGCGCTGCCTTGTCGGTGGTGGCGGTCGGGTTTTGCGCGAACGCAACGGTCGCAAGCAGTGCGGTGCCGGCAAGGCCGGCGGCGATCGATTTCATCAACATTGTTGTCCTCTCCTTCAACAGAAAGCTTATGCGGAGAGAACAGCGGCGATCATCCGCAGTTCCTTTTCTGCGGCAATTTCGTCACGCGATGATGGCGCTGCGCCGCGATGAAGTTCCTGCGTCACTCAGGAACGTTCGATGAGGAACGTTCCTGATGCACAGTTCCCCGCCGACGATCATGCGCCCTGGGTGAAGCACGATCGCGGCGAGGAACGCGCCGACCTGCGTCGCTCAGGTCAGCTCTTGAAGTCGATCAGAAGTGCGGAGAAATCCGAACCGCCGAATGAGCTGCCGTTGGCACCGTAGGACGCGCTCGATGATTGCGACTGCTGGAGCGCCTGGAGGAATTGCTGGAGAATGTCCGCCGTGGTCGTGTTGGTCGACGTGCTGCTGGTCGAGTCCGTCGAGGACGAATCCGACGAGCTGTCATCCGGCGGCGGACCGGGCGGCGGTCCGCCCGCACCACCGGGACCACCCGGACCACCGGGACCGCCGGCGCCGCCGGGCCCCTTGGCGAAAGCGGACTGAAACACGTTCTTCAGTTCGTCCGCCTGGTCCGAGGTCAGCGTCCCGTTCGACACTTCGTTGGCGATGAGATCGTCGATCTTCGACTTCACCTCGTCCTTGGAGGGACGCGTGCCACTCGACTGATCGCCGGATCGGCTCGACTGCAAGGCGGTGTCGATGTCGGTCAGCGCGGTCGAGAGCGCCGACTGGTCCGACGACGAGATCGTGCCGTCGGAAACGTCCGATTGCAATTGCTGCTGAAGCCGCTGCAGGGGCGACTGGTAGTTACCGGCGGAGGCCGCCGAAATCGAGGTCATAATGGCTCCGTGGCTTTTGCGGGGTTTCGTAAGCGACACCGCCACGGTATGGTTGGCGGCCTTAACGAGACCTTGCCGCTTCCCTGCCCGGGTATTGCCTGCTGTTGCGCCCGGACAGGCAGAAACAATCCGAAACAAATATCTTCGCCATTTGGCCCGAATCTTGGACAAACAAAGCGCATGGCCAATCCCAACATCCTGGTCGTCGAGGACGACCGCGAAACCCGGACGTTGATTGCAAAGTACCTGCGCAACAACGCCTGCAACGTCACCACTGTGAGCGATGGCCGGGAGATGTCGCGTGCCTTGGTCGATCACAGGGTCGACCTCATCATCCTCGACGTCATGCTGCCCGGCGAGGACGGCCTGAGCCTGTGCCGCAAGGTACGCTCGGAGGCGCAGACGCCGATCATCATGCTGACCGCGCGCGGCGAGGACGTCGATCGCATCGTCGGCCTCGAGATGGGCGCGGACGACTATCTGCCAAAGCCGTTCAACCCGCGCGAGCTGCTAGCGCGCATCAACGCGGTGCTGCGCCGTCAGGCCGCTGCCCAGGCGGCAAGCTCGATCGAGGGCGCCTCCACGCTCGTCTTCGAGGGCTGGCGCATCGATCTGCGCCTGCGTGAATTGCGCAATCCGGAAGGCGCGCGCGTCGCGGTGACCAGCGCCGAGTTCGATCTGCTGCGGACGTTCTGCGAACGGCCCGGCCGCGTGCTGTCGCGCGACAGCCTGCTCGACCTCACGCAAGGGCGCAACACCGGCTCGTTCGAGCGCTCGATCGACGTGCTGGTCAGCCGCATCCGCCGCAAGATCGAACCCAATCCGGCCGATCCCACCATCATCAAGACGGTGCGCTCCGGCGGCTATCTGTTCACGCCCAGAACCGAAGCGGCCGGGACTGAGGCAGCTGGCAATGAAGCGGTCGCGGCGACCCTGAGCAGCTAGTGGAGCGGTCGTCATGACGCCGTTCCGCTTCTTCCACCTCAAAAGCATCGGCGGACAGATCGCCGCGCTGGTGGTGGCGTCGATCGTCGCGCTGCATCTGATCCTCACCGCCAGCTTCCTGATCAGCCGGCCGGACCGGGCCGAGCCGCCGCCCGACGCCGCCCATCAGCTCGCGGACGCGGCCCTGCTGCTCAACGGCACGGATGCGAGCGAGCGGCCGCGCATCCTCGCCAATATCGTGCGTGCATTTCCGAAGGCCGGCATCGAGCTCCTCGCGCCGGGGACCTTCTCCGTCGCCGACGACAGGGACGGCCCGCATCTGCGCAACGTGCGCCGGCATCTCGGCCATCAGTACAAGGTGATCGCGCTGGCCCCGAATTTCGGCGTGCACCGCGTCGCGGTCGAGCTTCCCGACGGCAGCGTGATCGCAGGCCGCGTCGAGCAGGGCCCGCATCCGCCGCGGTTCTGGGGCGGCCCCTGGATGATCACGCTGCTGTTCGCGCTGATCAGCGTCACGATGCTCGGCCTGTGGGCGGCCTACGCGCTGGCCGCGCCGCTGTCCTCGTTTGCGAGGGCCGCCGAGAATTTCAGCCTGGACGGGACGGCCGATCCGCTGCCCGAGCGCGGCCCGGAGGAGATCCGCTCGGTCGCGCGCGCGCTCAACCGCATGCATGAGCGGATCGCGCGGCTGATGTCGGATCGCACCCGGATGCTGGCGGCGATCAGCCACGACCTGCGAACGCCGATCACCCGGCTGCGCCTGCGCGCCGAATTCATCGAGGACGAGGGCAACCGCAGGCGCATGCTGATCGATCTCGACCAGATGCGCTCGATGCTGGAGTCCGTGTTGTCGCTGCTGCGCAACGACCGCAAGATCGAGGCGGTGACGCTGGTCGACATCGCCAGCACGCTCCAGGTCATCGCCGACCAGTTCGGCGACATGGGTCATGCCGTGCACTATGACGGCCCCGCTTCGGCGACGGCCGCCGCGCGGCCCGACGATCTGCACCGCGGCGTTACCAACCTCGTCGAGAACGCGGTGCGCTTCGGCGCCGAAGTGACGATCCGCCTCGACGTATCAGGCACCAGGCTCGTGATCGACGTCGAGGACGACGGCCCCGGCATCTCGGACGCGCGCAAGCAGGAGATGCTGGAGCCGTTCGCGCGAGGCGACGACGCGCGCACCATGGACGAGCATACCGGCTTCGGGCTCGGCCTGTCGATCGCGCGCGCGATCGCGATTGCTCATGGCGGCGAATTATCGTTGCACGACCGCGCGCCGCACGGGCTGATCGTACGGATGCAATTGCCGGTGTGGCAGCAGCCGCGGCGGGCGGCGTAAGCACGCCTCAGGCGGCGAGCGGCGGATGCTCGATCGGATGCTCATGGAAGATCGCCACCGCCTCGAAGCGGTAGCCGCAGGCGTGGCATTTCCAGAGATAGGAAACGCGGCCTTCGCCCGGCTCGATCCAGTCCGGAGACGGGATCGGTGCCCCACATTGCGCACAGGGGTTCTGCTTGGGGATGTCGCCGATGTTTGCTCGGGTCATGGACGTCCTCCCGAATGCTGGTTTTGAGTAGCGATTTTTGGGCGAATGCACGAATGGACAGACCTGCTGTCGCGTAACGCACATCGCCAGCTGCGATCCTAACCTGGGTTTGAGTCGTAAAAACGACGGCCCCGCGAAAATCGCCGCTGGCGGCGTTTCGCCACATCATCGCCGTGTTCCCTCGGCCTAACGCGCAGGGTGCAGGTTCGTTCTGCCGAGGAATAATTCAATGAAAATTTTGTGTATTGCAGTGCTCGCTGCGGCCGGACTGATGTTGCCGCAGGCCGCATTCGCGGGCGAAGCCGAATATGCCGAAATGGTCGCGGCCCATGCCCGCGCCAACGGCGTGCCCGAAGCGCTGGTGCATCGCGTCATCATGCGCGAGAGCCGCTATCAGCCCGGCCTGATCGGCCGCGGCGGCACCATCGGCCTGATGCAGATCAAGCTCGCGACCGCCCGCGGGGTCGGCTACACCGGCGACGCCGCAGGCCTGCGCGATCCCAACACCAACCTCACCTACGCCGTCAAATACCTCGCCGGCGCCTACCGCGCCGCCAATGGCGACCACGCCCGAGCCGTGCGTTATTTCGCGGGCGGCTATTACTACGTTGCAAAGCGGCAGCGTCAGGAGGCCGTGCAGGTCGCCAATATGGGCGACATCTGGCTCGAGCCGAACGGCAATCCGCAGCCGATTTTCGGGACGGCGCCGCATAAGAAGCTGGCCCAGGGCGTCCGCAATGCGCGGGCGCAGGTTCCTCACTAACCGCAGTCATTCCGGGGCAGTCCGCAGGACTGAACCCGGAATCTCGAGATTCCGGGTTCGATACTTCGCATCGCCCCGGAATGACAGCCTTGTTGCTAACGCGTTGACCACCCCGTCCCACTGGCATACATTAGAGCCGTTCCGAGGGGTGCTCCGAGGAGGAGCTGAGATACCGCTAAATGGGCAAGCCTGCACTTCAGCAAGCCGGCCCAGGACCGCGGTGACCCTTTGAACCTGATCCGGGTCATGCCGGCGAAGGGACAGGGATGTTGCAGACCACCAAGCGACCGGATTCCCCGGTATCCATCATCGGCGCAGGCATTGCAGGTGCGTGGCAGGCGCTGCTGTTCGCGCAGGCCGGCCATGCCGTGACGTTACACGAGCGCGGTGACGCCGCGATGACCGATTCCACCAGCCATTGGGCCGGCGGGATGCTCGCGCCCTGGTGCGAGGCGGAGGTCGCCGAACCCATCATCTCCAGGCTCGGGCAGCGCTCCCTGGACATCTGGCGGCGCGAGCTGCCGGACACGCCCTTCAATGGCTCGCTCGTCGTCGCTCACCCGCGCGAGCGCAACGATTTCGAGCGTTTTGCGCGGATGACCGAAGGCCACCGCCGGCTCGATGCGACCGGCCTCGCCGAGCTCGAACCGTCGCTGGAGGGCCGCTTCCGCGACGCGCTGTTCTTCCCGACCGAGGGCCATGTCGAGCCGCGCCGCGTGCTGCCGAAGCTGCACGAGCGCATCCGCGCCGCCGGCGGCACCATCAAGTTTGATAGCGACGTCTCCGCCAAAGACCTCGACGGCATCGTGATCGACTGCCGCGGCCTTGGCGCGCGCGACGAGCAGGGCGAGCTGCGCGGCGTCAAGGGCGAGATGATTCTGATCGAGACCGGCGAGGTGCGGCTGGCGCGCCCGGTGCGGCTGATCCATCCGCGCTGGCCGCTCTACGTCATCCCGCGCGAGGACAACCTGTTCATGCTGGGCGCGACCTCGATCGAGGCCGAGGACACCGGCGTCAGCGTGCGCTCCGCGCTGGAGCTGCTGGGTGCGGCCTATGCCGTGCATCCGGCCTTCGGCGAGGCGCGGATCGTCGAATTCGGCTCGGGCCTTCGACCCGCTTTCCCCGACAATCTGCCGCGCATCGGCATTCGTGGCGAGAGGATCGCCGTCAACGGCCTCTACCGCCACGGCTTCCTGATCGCGCCGGCGCTCGCCGAACTGACGCTGCAATACGTCCAGCGCGGCCAGATCGACAATGAGGTGATGCAATGCGCGTGATCGTCCAATGCTTGTGATCGTAAACGGCGAACAGCGCGAGGTGAACTCGGCCAGCGTCGACGCGCTGCTCAGCGAGCTCGACTACGAGGGCACCCATTTCGCCATCGCGCTCAATTACGACGTCGTGCCGAAAAGCCGCTGGGCCGAGACGGCACTGAAAGCCGGTGACGAGATCGAGATCATCACGCCGCGGCAGGGAGGGTGAAAATGCTGCTCTCTCCAAATACTCCGCTGTCATCGCCCGGCTTGACCGGGCGATCCAGTACGCCGTGGCTTCGCCGTATCACGGCACGGCCTCTGGAATACTGGATCCCCGCCCCCGTGCGCAATTGCGCACTAGGCGGGGATGACAGCATCAATCATGGAGACACCTCCCACATGGTGACCTTCTACGGCAAAACCTTCCCCTCCCGCCTGCTGATCGGCAGCGCGCTGTATCCCTCGCCCGCGATCATGCAGGCGGCGATCCGTGCCTCCGGCTCGAACATCGTCACGGTGTCGCTGCGCCGCGAGGCCGCCGGCGGCAAGACCGGGGACGCGTTCTGGAATCTGATCCGTGAGCTCGACGTCAGCGTGCTGCCGAACACCGCCGGCTGCCGCAGCGTGCGCGAAGCCGTGACCACCGCAAAACTCGCGCGCGAGCTGTTCGGCACGTCCTGGATCAAGCTGGAAGTGATCGCCGACAACGACACGCTGCAGCCCGACGTCGTCGGTCTGGTCGAAGCCGCCACCATCCTGATCAAGGACGGCTTTGAAGTGTTCCCCTATTGCACCGAGGATCTCTCGGTCGCCAACCGCCTGGTCGATGCCGGCTGCAAGGTCGTCATGCCCTGGGCTGCGCCGATCGGCTCGGCCCGCGGCATCACCAACCGCGACGCGCTGAAACTGCTGCGCGAGCGGCTGCGCGACATCACGCTGGTGGTCGATGCCGGCATCGGCGCGCCGTCGCATGCGGCCGAGGCGCTCGAGCTCGGCTACGACGCCGTGCTGCTCAACACCGCCATCGCAAAGGCCGCCGATCCCGTTGCGATGGCCAATGCCTTCCGTCTCGGCTGTGATGCCGGCCGCACCGCCTACGAAGCCGGGCTGACGAACGCCCGCGACTTCGCCTCCCCCTCCACCCCTGTCGTTGGGACCCCGTTCTGGCATGCCGTATCCTGATCGCTTCTATCCCGTCGTCGACAGCCTCAAATGGGTCGAACGCCTGACCAGGCTCGGCGTCGGCACCATCCAGCTGCGCGCGAAAGACCTCAACGACGCCGACGCGCTCCAGATCGTCACCGACGCGCTGGCGATCACGAAGGACACGCAGGCCAAGCTGGTCGTGAACGACTATTGGCGCGCGGCTGTCGTCGCCGGCGCAAAATATCTGCATCTCGGCCAGGAGGACCTTGCCGATGCGGACCTCCAAGCCATCCGCGAGGCCGGCCTGTCGCTCGGCATCTCCACCCATGACGACGCGGAGCTCGAGACCGCGCTCGCCGCGGACCCCGACTACGTCGCTCTGGGCCCGATCTTCTTCACCACGCTGAAATCGATGCGCTTCGAGCCGCAGGGCATTCCGAAGATCACGGAATGGAAGAAGCGGATCGGCAGCATCCCGCTGGTCGCGATCGGCGGCATCAAGTTCGAGCACGCCGCGGAGATTTTTGCCGCCGGCGCCGATTCCATCGCCGTGGTTTCCGATGTCACGCAGAACGCCGACCCGGATGCGCGAGTGCGCCAGTGGCTCGGCCTACCTGCGGAGGCGGCATGATGCACGCTCTCTCCACCCGTCATTGCGAGCGAAGCGAAGCAATCCAGAGTCTCTCCGCAGAGGCAGTCTGGATTGCTTCGTCGCAAGTGCTCCTCGCAATGACGGAGCAAGAATTCACCGCCGTCGCTCAAACGCACGCACAACAGAATTAAACCGGAGGACCCCATGAACATCCGCTCCAACCCCGAAAAGACCGTCCCCGCCGTCACCACCGGCCCGCTGCCCTCGTCGCGAAAGATCTTCGCGTCTCCGGACGCTGCGCCCGACATCCGCGTGCCCCTGCGCGAAATCATCCTCTCGGAAGGCGCCGGCGAGCCGAACCTGCCGGTCTATGACACCTCGGGCCCCTACACCGATCCGTCCGTGACGATCGACGTCAACGCCGGCCTCGCCCGCGGCCGCAAGGCCTGGGTGCTCGAACGCGGCGGCGTCGAGGAGTATGAGGGGCGCCAGATCAAGCCGGAGGACAATGGCAGCGTCTCCACCGACAAGGCCGCGCGCGCCTTCTCGGCCTATCACAAGCCGCTGCGCGGGCTGGACGGCCACAAGATCACGCAGCTCGAATTCGCCCGCGCCGGCATCATCACCAAGGAGATGATCTACGTCGCCGCCCGCGAAAACCTCGGCCGCAAGCAGCAGCTCGAGCGCGCCGAGGCCGCGCTCGCCGACGGCGAAAGCTTCGGCGCTTCTGTCCCCGCCTTCATCACGCCGGAGTTCGTGCGCAGCGAGATCGCGCGCGGCCGCGCCATCATCCCCTCCAACATCAACCACAGCGAACTCGAGCCGATGATCATCGGCCGCAACTTCCTGACCAAGATCAACGCCAATATCGGCAACTCGGCGGTGACCTCGTCGGTCGAGGAAGAGGTCGAGAAGATGGTGTGGGCGATCCGCTGGGGCGCCGACACCGTGATGGACCTCTCCACGGGCCGCAACATCCACACCACCCGTGAATGGATTTTGCGCAACGCGCCGGTGCCGATCGGCACCGTTCCCATCTATCAGGCGCTGGAGAAGTGCAACGGCGATCCCGTCAAGCTGACCTGGGAGCTCTACAAGGACACGCTGATCGAGCAGTGCGAACAAGGCGTCGATTACTTCACCATCCACGCCGGCGTGCGCCTGTCCTACATTCACCTCACCGCCAACCGCGTCACCGGCATCGTCTCGCGCGGCGGCTCGATCATGGCGAAGTGGTGCCTCGCGCATCACAAGGAGAGCTTCCTCTACACCCATTTCGACGAGATCTGCGACCTCATGCGCAAGTATGACGTCTCGTTCTCGCTCGGCGACGGCCTGCGCCCCGGCTCGATCGCCGACGCCAACGACCGCGCGCAGTTCGCCGAACTGGAGACGCTCGGCGAGCTCACGAAAATCGCGTGGGACAAGGGCTGCCAGGTGATGATCGAGGGCCCCGGCCACGTGCCGATGCACAAGATCAAGATCAACATGGACAAGCAGCTCAAGGAATGCGGCGAGGCGCCGTTCTACACGCTTGGACCGCTGACCACCGACATCGCGCCGGGCTATGACCACATCACCTCGGGCATCGGTGCCGCCATGATCGGCTGGTTCGGCTGCGCCATGCTCTGCTACGTCACGCCGAAGGAGCATCTCGGCCTGCCCGACCGTAACGACGTCAAGGTGGGCGTCATCACCTACAAGATCGCCGCGCATGCGAGCGATCTCGCCAAGGGCCACCCGGCCGCCCAGCTCCGCGACGACGCCCTCTCCCGCGCCCGTTTCGACTTCCGCTGGAGCGACCAGTTCAACCTCGGCCTCGACCCCGACACCGCCAAGAACTTCCACGACGAGACCCTGCCGAAGGAAGCCCACAAGGTCGCGCATTTCTGCTCCATGTGCGGGCCAAAGTTCTGCTCGATGAAGATCACGCAAGACGTCCGCGACTACGCGGCGACGCTGAATGATCCGAACAGCGTGGGCATGTCGATCAGCGGCACCGCCGAGGACGGGATGGCTAGGATGAGCGAGAAGTTCAAGGAGATGGGCAGCAGCGTTTATCTGGATGCGGAGAAGGTGAAGGAGAGCAATCGGGTGTTGTGAGGGGTTCTTTATCACGACTCCTTGCTAGCCTCGGAGCAACCTTGATAGTGAAACAGCCGAGCCGACGCTCGGCTGTTTCAATTTTTAGTTGCTAATTTTTAATAACTCTACTATGCTAAAAATTGCATTTTCAATATTGGTTTGTGCCTACCCATGAATCCCTACTTGGCAAAGGTTGCGGAAGCGGCCGCGAGCGGTGAACCGCCTCCACCTGTCACAACGCGAGAGTTTCTATCTTGGTTTGGCGCCCAACGACGTGGATATTCGATAGTTCGTCAAATTCGCCGTGAGTTAGAGAACTACAGACTCCTAACGATACCGGACTTTGAGTCAAACTTCATTGACTCGCAACTCCAACTGATTCCATTGGTCGAGGACGTGGAGCAAGTCGCGCCATCGCGGCTGGGCGAAGAAGTCGTGGCTGCAGTTGAAGCAGAAGCGAGACCAGACGCGGTCACAAATGCCGATTGGGTTCGGAGAGACCCTACGTACAGAATCAGTAAACTGGGTCCCGCGAACCAATCCATCGTTAGCGTAAAGCCAGATGGTACGTTAGCTGAGGTTGTCGCGCTCCTACTCCTAAAGAACTTTTCCCAACTTCCAGTGATGACTAGCGATCGAGAGGTTAAAGGTGTCATCACTTGGACCTCCATCGGATCTCGGCTCGCGTTATCGAAGCCCGGAGAACGCGCTCGCGATTTTATGGAGCCCCATCACGAAATGCGAAGCAGCTTCTCTATCTTTGATGCGATTCCAGTTATCGTGACGCACCAATATGTATTGGTAAGAAGCGAGGATGGCAGGATAACCGGGATAATCACCGCCAGTGACTTGAGTGAGCAATTCCAGCTGCTTGCAGAGCCTTTCCTTCTTCTCGGCGAAATCGAGAACCTGCTGCGGGGCCTGATAGCGGATCGTTTTAGTACTGAAGATTTGGTAGGGATTCGAGATCCCGGCGACAGCTCTCGACAAATCAACGGCCCCGATGATCTGGCATTCGGCGAATATTTAAGACTACTAGAGAACCCGGATCGCTGGAAGCAGTTTGGCCTTGCAATTGACAGAGTGAGTTTCTGCAAGGACTTAGACAACATACGAAAAGTTCGCAACGACGTGATGCACTTTGACTCAGATGGAGTGCTTCCTAAAGAACTAGAAAGCTTGCGCGACTTCAAAGCGTTCCTAAACAAGATTCAAAATATCATTCTGTCTCAATAAGCATCGTCAGGAGTCAGCAAGCGCAGCCGGGATGAGCAAAGGGATACCCGAGACTGTTAGTGGTGGACCCGCATATCGCTGATTCTGATTCTCAATTTCCCTACTCGCGCCGGGACGCCCCAAATGTCAATCAAGCTTCCCCCATGGTGGATGGCAACCGAAATTCCTCTGATTGAGAACGACTGGAGGAACATAAAACTGTACTGCCGAAACTCTTCGCTTGAGACACCATGGGATTGGAAGAATGCAATCTATCTGGTGAGGCTGTCGCCCCCATTTGCAATTCGATATTCAAGTTCTCTATCTAGCCCGCTAATCTATGTGGGCTCCGGGGCTATCAGACAACGTTGGGCCAGGCATCGACTGTGGCTTGAGCGGCTTGGATACTATTTGCCTGGGGCAAGATACGAAGTCTGGGTTTCACGCCACGCTCAATACAAGCGCATCGAGGCTGATGCGCTTTTCAATTTTCAAGACCACGCGAAGCGCTTGCCATTGATGAACAGGAGAATGGAAGAACAAAGCCGCGGCGACCCAGACGACTATCACGAGAACTACCACGTCAACCTCATTGCACGTGACAGACGGCATTTTTGGGCGATCGAGCCACTCGATACGGATGTGCGAGAGTATTTTGACAAAGGAAGATTTGAGGAGCGACCACCTGGACTTGAATGAGAGTTTGTCGGCAAGCAAGCGTAGTCGGGGTGAGCGCAACGACATCCGAGGTCTTTGTTGTCCCGCATGTCGCTCTACTCATGCGGGCTAGAACCGCCCAAGCTTGAGATTCGTCGACAGCTCATCGAATGGAGACATAATCGGCTAAATTAGCTCCCTTTCGGATCTCCGTTCCATACGATTCGTGGATTCCAGCTCTGACAGCAACTTCCTTACAAGACATCCCTTCGAGTTCGCGCGCCCACCGAATTCCGAACAAGTGAATGGCTATTACTTTCTTGCCTTCTTCAGAGGTGAAATAGTCTTGGCGCAACTGGTCCGCCAACTCCTGAATGGTCACGGGAAGCTCCCCCCCTACCGCTTGATCTGTTTGTTGCTGTCACGAGTGGAATAAGCACATTAGTGACCAGTTGAGCTTTCATATGCAATCGGCAACCTATAAGCTATTGATTTGCCCGCCTCTTCCCCTCACCGCCTCCCCGACCAGCTCCGTCCCAAGCTCCTGCTCGTCTTCGTCGGCACCGCCGCCAGCACGCGCTCGGCCGAACTCGGGCACTACTACGCCCATCCCGGCAACCGCTTCTGGCGCGCGATCCATGAGGCCGGCATCACGCCGCGGCGTTATCAGCCGGGCGAGTTCGCAGGCTTGATCGAGCTCGGGATCGGCTTCACCGATCTCTCCAAGTCAGGCGCCGGGATGGATCACCAGATCGCGGCTGAAACGATCGACGTGCCGGGGTTCAGGGCCAAGATCGAAAAATATCGGCCGATGACGATTGCGTTCACGAGCAAGAAGGCGGCGAGCTTGTTTTATGGCAGGCCGTCGAGCGTGATTGCGCTTGGGCGGCAGCCGCGCGATGCAGGTTTGCCGGAGATTTTCGTGCTGCCCTCGCCCTCCGGCGCTGCGTCCGGTCACTGGACGCTGGAGCCGTGGCGCGAGCTGGCGGCATGGATCGCTGCGTAGGGTGGGCAAAGGCGCCGTTGCGCCGTGCCCACCAACTCTCCACAAATCCGGTAGAACGGTGGGCACGGCGCGCGAAGAGCGCGCCTTTGCCCACCCTACAAGAGCATGCGTCCTAAAGATCAAAATTGGTCGGCAGCATCACCACGTCGCGAATGGTCATGCCGCGCGGCCGGGTCAGCATGAACATCACCACTTCAGCGACCTCGCTGGCCTCCAGCAGGCTGCCGGAGTCCCTGGCTTCCTTCAGCTTCTCGGGCGGCCAGTCCGCGAGCAGGGAGGTGACGACCGGGCCGGGCGAGATCGAGCCCACGCGAATGCCGTGCTTGAAGACCTGGCGCCGCACCGTCTGGACGAAGCAGTTGATCGCCCATTTCGACGACGCATAGACCGGTTCCCAGGGCGTCGGAAAATGCGCCGCCAGCGAACTCGTGACGATGATGTCGCCGCTCCGGCGCGCGATCATGTGCGGCAGCACGTCGTGCACGTTCTTCATCACGACGTTGACGTTCAGGTTCAGCATCCGGTCGATGGCTGTAGTGTCTGCATCGACCAGATCGCCACCGACATAGGTGCCCGCATTGGCATGCAGGATGTCGAGCTGGCCTGCCTTCTCCAGGACGCGCGGCAGCAAGGATGCGCAGTCCCTGGGATCCAGGAGGTCGACGACCAGCGGGATCACGGCGTCGCCATGCTTGTTGCCGAGCGCCGTCAGCGCGGCCTCGTCGCGGTCGACCATCACCACGCGCGCGCCCGCGGCCAGCATTGCTTCAGTGCTCGCCAACCCGATGCCCGATCCGGCCCCGGTCACGGCAGCAACCTTGCCTTCCAATTCGTTTCCCATGGGGTCACCATCCTGCTGATGGTCGGCAGTATAGCGATGCAAGGCGAATTGGCGATGCGGATCGCCGGCTTCGCAGGGTGGACAAAGGCGCTCTTGCGCCGTGCCCACCATCTCTCCACAAATCTGGCAGCACGGTGGGCACGGCGCGCGAAGAGCGCGCCTTTGCCCACCCTACGGCGCCGTCCGTCCTTCACCCCGCATACGCCTTGTCCAGATCCGCGATCACGATCTTCTGCATCTGCAGCATCGCCTGCATGACGCGGTTCGCTCTGGTGCGGTCGGGATCGCCGAGATAGCGGCCGAGCGCTGACGGGATCACCTGCCAGGACAGTCCAAATTTGTCCTTGAGCCAGCCGCAGCTGGATTCCTCGCCGCCATCGGCAGTGAGGCGGCTCCAGAAGTAGTCGACCTCGGCTTGCGTCTCCACGCTGATGAAGAACGAGACCGCCTCGGTGAAGCGGTATTGCGGCCCGCCGTTGAGCGCGTGGAAGCGCTGGCCTTCGAGTTCGAACACCGCCATGGAGTCGCTGACGGTCTCGACTTTTGCGTTGGGGAACACCGCTTTGTAGAAGGCGACGGCTTCCGGGACGTTGTTGGCGAACCAGAGGAACGGCGTGATTGACGTCATGAAACTGTATCCTTTTGTCTTGGACCGGACGCGCGACCATCGCTCCGAGGACGAGCGGCGGAACGCTGTTCCGACACGGGCGCAGGACTTTTTGCGGCGTCCCTGTCGGAACCCGAGCCGGCCATTCGTTCTTTGATTGCAACCCGATCACTCCCGGAGCCGCCAGATGCTTCCCACCATCACAGCCTTTGAAAGCTCGCCCGACCGCGGCAAGGGGCAGGCGCGCGATATGCGGGTTCGCTGGGCGCTGGAGGAAGTGGGCCGGCCCTACGGCGTCCGCCTCGTGTCGTTCGCGGCGATGAAGGACCCCGCCCATCTTGCGCTGCATCCGTTCGGGCAGATTCCGACCTATGAGGACGGCGATCTCGCCTTGTTCGAGTCGGGCGCGATCGTGCTCCATATCGCCGAACGCCATGATGGATTGCTGCCAAAGGATGCGAATGCGAGGAGCCGCGCGATCGCGTGGATGTTTGCCGCGCTCAACACGCTGGAGCCGCCGATCGTCGAGTTCGGGATGGCGATGCTGTTCGAGCGCGACAAGAGTTGGTACGAGGAGCGCCTGCCGATCCTGAAGGATCGCGTCCGTATCAGGCTCGGCGAATTGTCCCGTTGCCTCGGCGGGACCGAGTGGCTCGACGGCGCGTTCAGCGCCGGCGATCTCATGATGGTGACGGTGCTGCGCCGGTTGAACGCGTCTCGCCTGCTGGAGGAATATCCCGACCTCTCCGCCTACGTCGCCCGCGGCGAAGCGCGGCCTGCGTTCCGGCGGGCGTTCGATGCGCAGCTTGCGGTGTTCACCGCCGCATCGACCGGCCAATAGAGGCCGCGCCTCTCACCGAAGCCGGTACATCACTCCGATCTCATACGTCGAACGGGCGACGCCGGGCGTCCTCCGATCGAATGACGCTGCGCACAATGCGCAAGGACTATGCGCAAGGACTGTTGCCAGCCCGTCGCTCCGGCGATACCACTTGAGGTGGAAGAGCCTGATATCAACCGGCCCGCATCATCCCAGGAAGGCACTGCCATGAGCGACGATCTCTCCGGCGTCTGGGATGGCAGCTACATTCAACCGGGCACCGGAATGGTCACCTTCACCGCAACTCTGGTCGAAACCGGCGGCGCGCTCAGCGGAAGCGTGACCGAGCCCTGCTCGAACCCGCGATGCCCGCAGCGAACCCATAACGCCTCGATCGCGGGGCAGCGCTCCGGCAACGCGGTCTCGTTCGTCAAACACTACGAGCCGCCCGGTTACGGCTACGACACGGTCCATTACGAAGGCACGGTGAACGCCGAGGCGACCGAGATCGACGGGCGCTGGCAGCTGCCTGGGTCTTCCGGCGCGTTCCTGATGATCCGCGCCGGCAAGGCCGTGCAAGCGGCCACGACCGAGCAACACGCCAAGGTGCCATCGCGCTGAAGGGAGCAACCATGCTGACGCTCTATTCCTACCCGGAACTGTTCGGCGTCGCCGACAACAACGGTTACGGCCTCAAGCTCTACGCGTTCCTGAAGCTCGCAGGCGTGCCGTTCGTGCACGAGCACGTCTTCGATGCCTCTGCCGCGCCGCGCGGGCAGCTGCCTTACGTCGTCGACGACGGCGAGACCATCGGCGACAGCGAGACCATCATTGCGCATGCGATCGCCAAATATCGCCTGACCATCGATGCCGCGCTGTCGCAGGACGCGCGGCGGACCAATCATTTTGTCACCCGCATGCTGGACGATCTCTACTGGGTGATGTCGTATTCGCGCTGGAAGGACGATCGGTTCTATCCGGCATTCCGCGACGCCTTCATCGCGCAGCATCCGCAACTCACTGCCAAGGGACTGGAGAAGGCGAAGGCGTATAATTCGCAGCGCTATCATTACCAGGGCATCGGCCGCTACACGCCCGAGCAGGCTTACGCGCGGGGCCTGGCCGATCTGGAAGTGCTGGCGGAGATCGTTCCCGCCGCGGGCTTCGTCCACGGCGCGACGCCGACCAGCTGTGATGCCGGCATCTACGGCTTCATCGCCAACATCTATTATTTTCCGATCCCGACGCCGCTGAAGGCCTTCGTCGATGCGCACAAGAATCTCGTCGCGCATTGCGAGCGGATTCATGCGGCGGTGAGTGGAAAGTAGTTCATTCCGTCATTGCGAGCGCAGCGAAGCAATCCAGACTGTTATCGCGGACGGATTCTGGATTGCTTCGCTTTGTCGCAATGACGGCGTTGATGCCTCGCGTCCTACCGCATCGTGATCGCGAGCCCGCTCAGGTCCGCATTCGCCATCAGGCCGGTCTGGTAGCCCGACAGCTCAAGCACTGCGCCCTTCTGGTTGGTCAGCACGATGGCGCGGGCGCCGCGGCCGACGGCAAGGCCGGCACCGGCCGCACCATAGACGCCGGCGACGTCGGAGGGGCGGTTGATGTTGGAGACGCGGCCGCGCAGCACGGTCTTGGAGCCGCCGAAGACGAGGCCGTAGTCGAGCCCGCCGGTCGAGAGCCCATAGGAGCGGCCGCGGAAGTTCAGCACGCCCGAGCCGCCCGAACCGCCGATGATCCAGCCCGCCTTGTAGATCGTCAGCACCACGGTGCCGCCGTCGGCCATCGCCGAGGTCGAAAGGCCGGCAAGAGCGGCAATGGCGACCAGCGCGGCGCGGAAGGTGGTAGCGAGCTTCATGGGGCGTCTCCGGGGGCTATTTTTCAAGGGAGGATTCGAATCAGATGCGGCGAATGTATCCGATGGATCGCGGCGGCAACATGATGGAGCGATGTGGGGCGTGTGCGGTGCGCTCCCTCGCCCCGTTCTTACGGGGAGAGGGTTGGTGTGAGGGGCTGCTTCGGCATAAGCGGTAGGAGTTGGACTCGCGGCCCCCTCACCCGCCGCGCTCAGGCGCGCAAGTGTGCTGCCGAGCGCGTCGACCTCTCCCCGCAAGCGGGGCGAGGCGAAGGAAGAGTCCTCGCAAACGAGCACCACCGCCATGATGCCATCCTGCCCCTGTTTTGCCCGACGGAGCAAGCGAATTGTTCGGCTATACCGAATTTTAAACGCTGACGATTTCTACTGTGCATGGGGTTGTTTTCGCGTTTTTTGTTTTGCCCGCCTTCCCCAATGCCGATTGCAACTCCCCCGCATGTCGCTACGCTCGTGCGGGCGACGCGACCGTTCCATCCGAGGTGATCCCATGTCGATCCAGCATTTCGCACCCCCGCCGCACGTCAAGGCGCCGCCGCTGTCCTTTGCCACGCGTGCCGGCGATCTCCTGTTCGTCTCGGGCATTCCCGGCTTCGACGGCAATGGCGCGCTGCCGGACGGCTTCGATGCGCAGTTCGCCAACGTCGCCGTCAACATCAGGCGCGTGCTGGACGAAGCCGGCGCGACGGTCCGCGATCTCGTCAAGGTCAACGTTCTGCTCACGCGCGCCTCCGACGTCGCCGCGATGAACGCACTCTATGCCGGCGCGTTCGGCCCGCCGCCCTACCCGGCGCGCACCACCTGCGTCGTGCACGCACTGCCCGATCCGAAAATGCTGATCGAGATCGAGGCGGTTGCATCACTGGCGAAATGAGCCACGCTTAGCACATGTGTCTTGCCGCATGTGCCTTGGCGTATGTGTCTTGCCGAGCACTCGGCCGAACCAAGTGCACGGCTCCCTCTGACATATCCGTGAAACGGCCGCCCCTCGGCTTGCCAGGGACCTGCTTTTACCGCACGAATTTTCGGGTCACACTTCCCGACAAGGAGATTTTTCATGCGTCGCGTGCTCGCCCTCTGTGCCGTTGCCGGCATCGCCTCTTCCGTGTTTGCCGTGCCGGCGTCGGCAGCAGCCGGCTATTACGTGATCCGCTGGGACAACACCGGCATCTGCCAGGTCTGGAACGAGGAGCTGAAGTACAAGCCGTTCCAGTGGGGCGCGTCGACCTACAAGGTCGTCAGCAAGCCGGTCCCGACCTTCACCGCGGCTTCGGATCTCCAGATCAAGATGCGCTCGGAGCGCCGCTGCACGCTCTGAGCGTCACCGACGAATTTGATTTTGAGGGCGGGCCGCGCGAGCGACCCGCCCTTTTCCTTTGCAGCCGCGCGCTCGCTTTTGAGGCTCAAATGACGCATTTCCTGCGCGCACGCTTTGAACCTGATCAGCCGACGGAACTACTCACATCTTGTCCGGGGCGCATCCCCAAAAGCGCTCCACACAACCCCTCCCTTCATTGTCGGGAGGCGCATCACATCTTTCATTTGAGGAGCTGATCATGCGTCGTATTTCCGTGCTGTGTGCTGCTGCCGGTCTTGCCGTCACTGCCTTCGTCGCCGCGAGCCCTGCCGAAGCCAGCTATCACCTGATCCGCTGGCAGGACACCGGCTTCTGCCAGATCTGGGACGAGAGCATCCCGACCGCGCCGTGGCCGGCCGGCTATCACCGCGCCAGCACGACCGTGCCGACCTTCCTCGACGCGCTCGTGCTGAAGGACAATGCGCTGAAGGCCGGTCACTGCACCTGGTAAGATTCGATCGGCGGACGACAAGGGTCGGGCAAGGATGCGATGCTAGCATCCTTGCCCGTTCGCGTTTCCATCCAATTCCTGCGGGATCAGTCGATGCGCACGCTCACCACGACGGCAGCCATCTTCGCCTTGTCGTTCGCGTTCGTCTCCGCGGCGCCGGCGCAGGCCCCGCAATCCTTCCGCGTGATCTCGTCCATCTTCGGCCAGCTCGTCAGCTTCGCGATGCCGTCGAATTTCGCGGTGGTGTTCGAGAACACCAAAGGCGACCACTACATCCGCGAAGCCGTCGTCAAGGGCGAGACGCCAGAACGCTGGACGCAGATGATCACGGTCACCGGCGAGAAGGGCATGACGCTGAAGCCGGATGCATCGCCCGAAAATTTCGCGGGCACGATCGCCGGCGGCTTCAGATCGGCCTGCCCCGACAGTTTTGCGGCACAGCCGCTTGGCGCCATGACGTTCGGCCGCTTCGAGGCTTTCGCTGCCGTGATCGGTTGCGGCCGCATCGACAGCGGCCCCACCCGGCACAGCGAAACCGTGCTGCTGATCACGCTGAAGGGCAGCACCGACTATTACACCATCCAATGGGCCGAGCGCGGCCCCGAGACCGACGAGCCGCCGGTCAGGGACGAACGCTGGCAAACGCGCCTGAACGATCTCAACCCGATCGCCCTTTGCCCGATCGTGTCAGGCGAAGCCGCGCCCTATCCGAGCTGCGTGAACAAGAGCTGAGCGCCGCGAACTCACTCCGTAGGGTGGGCAAAGCAAAGCGTGCCCACCATTCTTCAACCATCACGAAGACGGTGGGCACGGCGCAAGTGCGCCTTTGCCCGCCCTACGAGATGTCGCCTCCCTACGCGTCCTTGTGCGCGCCGGGATGGATCAGGATGTCGCGTGCGGCGGCGAGGTCGATGAAGGCTTGCGCGCTGCCGCCCTGGTCGGGATGCTTGCCCTTGGCAGCGCGGCGGTAGGCCTGGTTGATGTCGTCGCAGGTGAGCTGCACGGCGAGCGGCAGGCCGAGCATCCTGCGGGCACGATCTTCGCTCGAGAGTTGCTTCGGCATGGCGTTGCGACGGCCGAAGCGCGGCGCAGTGAGATCATGGACGACCTCGAGGATCACGCCGACGCGGCGCTGGGCCGCCAGCGTGACGCTGTGATCGTCATTGTCCGCGGCCTGGCGCAGCACCGGAAGCGCCTGCTCGGCCGCCTGGCGCAGCGTGGCATCCGTGCTCATGCGCACGATCTCGGCGACGAGCCGGCCTGCCTCGGCCCAGTCGGCCGGCTGCGCCGCCCGCAGGCGTTCGAGAGCGAGTTTCCAGGATTCAAGCCGTCCGATCATGCGCGCAACGTTTAGCAATGAAGATCAGTATGCCAAGCCGGCCGTTTCCGACCCCTTAATTTCGAGTTAGCCTTTCATGAAACTTCGAAACGAATCCGGGAGGAAATTGTCATGGCATTGCTCGCAAACCACATCGCCGTCATCACGGGCGCCGGATCCGGCATCGGCCGGGCGATCGCGGCCGGCTACGCCCGCGAGGGCGCGCAAGTGGTGCTGCTCGACGTCAACGCCGACACGGTCGCGGAGGCCGCGCAGGAGATCCGCAAGGCCGGCGGCAAGGCCGAGAGCTTTGCGCTCGATGTGACGAAGCGTGACGACTGCTTTGCACTCGCCAGGCAGGTCGCCGACAAGGTCGGCCAGGTCTCGATCCTCGTCAACAATGCCGGCATCACCCGCCGCAACGCCTTCACCGCGGACACGGAGACCGTGGCGAAGGACTGGAACGACATCATCTCGCTCAACCTCAACGGCGTCTTCAACGTGACGCAGGCGTTCCTCGCGCCGCTGCGGGCCGCCAAGGGCCGCATCGTCAATATCGGCTCGATCCAGTCCTTCGTGCATCTGCGCACGCCGAGCTCGGCGGCGTACACGACCTCGAAGCACGGCGTGCTCGGCTTCACCAAGGCACTTGCGGTCGAGCTCGGCAAGGAAGGCGTGCGCGTCAACGCAATCGGGCCGGGCTTCATCGAGACCAACATCAACGCCAACGTGCGCGCGACCAATCCGGCGCTGGTGCAGGCCTTCGTCGATCACACCCCGCTGGCGCGCACCGGCAAGCCCGACGACATCGTGGGCCCCGCGATCTTCCTGGCGTCGGATCTGTCGGCCTATGTCACGGGGACAATCGTGATGGTGGACGGCGGGTACCGGACGGTGTGAGCGGGCGCGCAAAATCGGCCCGCATCGCTATGCATCCCGTGCCAATCGCGGCACCTTCGCGGCAATCCCAAGGTCAATTGGTGCGATCGCCCGCGATTAACCTTTGATTAACCAAACCCGCCCACCGTAGATCTACGGCTAGGGGGCCGTTGGTTCTCGATCGCTTCCAAAGATGGAAGCGGGCGTTGATCGGGAGGTGTGTTGATGACCACTGTTCATGTCGCTGCGTCCGATCCGGGCGCGCAATTTCTTGCCCCTAACGAAATCGTTCCGCTGTTGATCGGCGCGACCGTCGACGAGGTCGAGCGCGAGCTCGTGCTCCAGACGCTCGCACGCTGCGACGGCAACCGCACGCGCGCATCGCGCGTGCTCGGCCTGTCGGTGCGCACGTTGCGCAACAAGATCAGGATCTATGCGGCGTCCGGCATCGACGTGCCCGCGTATCACGACTAGCACGCGACGTGGCACGATTGGTGTTGATCAAGCCCGGCGCGAAGCGCCGGCGGAATTGCTGCTGTCGTCAAACGCCGCTAAGTAGCTTGCTTCCGGTCGAGGGAGCGGTGGCGTGGCAGACGAACAGAAACGGCAGGGACCGCAAGGTCCGCGCGGACGGCAGGGCGAACCCGGACGGCCGGGGCCGCAGGGGCATCCCGGCCGGCGTGGCCCGGACGGCCAGCGCGGCAAGCCGGGACCGCAAGGCAAGCCCGGGGCGGCCGGAAAAGCCGGAGCGCAGGGCAAGGCCGGCCTGCCGGGCAAGCCCGGCGAAGCCGGCGCGCGGGGCGCGGCCGGGCCGCAGGGGCCGGCGGGGCCGCAAGGCCCTCGCGGCGAGCCCGGACCGCCCGGCCAGCTGCCGTCGATCGAGCAGCTGCTGCCGTGGCTCGATCAACTCTTCGACGCCTGGGACGAGCGCCGCCGCCAGCGCGAGCGCGAAGCCGCCGAGCGCGAGGCGCTGGAAGCCGCCGTGCTTGAGGTTGACGAGGCGATCGTCGATGACGACGCGGACGACGGCGAAGGCGACGATCACAGGAAGAAGAAGAAAAAGAAGAAGCGCGGCCACAAGGACTAGCCGGGCGGAAGTTGCTTCGATGCCCCAGAGGATTCATCCTTGCACGGCAGCATGCCCATGCGCTCGAACTGCCAGCGCATGGCGCGGTACCAGAGATAGCCGACCAGCGTGCCGAGCAGCGTCAGGATGACGAGGTTGACGCTACTGTAGGAGCCGCTCCACCACATCATCCATGCGGTCCACAGCACGGTGAAGGTGACGGCACCTGCTTTGAGAGGGATAAGGGGGCGGCTCATGGTCGTGCTCCGGGCTGTCAAAACCCCGGCAGACATCATGCAGGTAGAGGCCGCTCTCACCGTGAGCCAGATCACGGAACGGACGCAGGAGACCGGCTAACCGAACCGCAGCCGCGAGCGCTCCTTGGCCTTCTCCGCCTCGACCTCTCGGTCGCGCGCCGGCGCATGGGTATGCAGCGAGGTCAGGAGCTTTCGCGCAGCCTCCGAGACCTCCGCCACCGCGCGGTCGAAGGCCTCTTCATTGGCCTGCGACGGCTTGTTGAAACCGGAAAGCTTGCGCACGAACTGGAGCGCGCTGGCGTGGATCTCGTCCTCCGTCGCCGGCGGCTCGAAGTTGAACAACGTCTTGATGTTGCGGCACATGCAGGCTCTCCCGTAGCTATTTCCTGGCGGTGTTCCCCTGAGGACGATCGGCGAGGCCGAAATCCTACATCCCGGGAGCGGCCGTGTCATAGGCAGGACCAGCCATATCTGATCCGCAATTATTCCCCTTGCGCGCCGCACCATCGGGGAATGTTTTTCGGGGGCGATGATAGGTCCGGTCTCGATCCTCCGTGACCAGCTGATAAGATCGCGTCCAACGCGGCCGCCGACCATGAGCCGCATGGGGAGAGAAAAACATGAAAACGTCTTGCGCGGCGCTAGCGGCCATCCTGCTGTCCATTGCAATGCCGGCCATGGCCGCCGATTATCCAGCGCCGAAGCAAGGCGACTGGATCGCCAAGGACTTCAAGTTCCACACCGGCGAGACCATGCCGGAGCTGAAGCTGCATTACACCACCGTCGGTGAGCCCTCAGGCCAGCCCGTGCTGGTGCTGCACGGCACCGGCGGCTCGGGCGCGAGCATGCTGTCGCCCGCCTTCGCCGGCGAGTTGTTTGGCCCGGGACAGCCGCTCGACGCGTCCAAATATTACATCATCATTCCCGACGCGATCGGCCACGGCAAATCGTCAAAGCCGTCCGACGGCATGAAGACGAGCTTCCCGAAATACAATTACGACGACATGGTCGAGGCGCAGCATCGCCTCGTGAAGGAAGGCCTCGGCGTCAAGCATCTGCGGCTCGTGATCGGCAATTCGATGGGCGGCATGCAGACCTGGCTGTGGGGCGAGAAATATCCGCGGGAGATGGACGCGCTGGTGCCGATGGCCTCGCAGCCGACGGAGATGGCCTCACGCAACTGGATGATGCGGCGGATCATGCTCGACACCATCAGCAACGATCCAGACTACAACGGTGGCAACTACACCAGCCAGCCGCGCATGATGAAATACGCCATCACCGCCTACGGCATCGCCAGCATCGGCGGCACGCTCGCCTATCAGCAGCAGGCGCCGACCGCGGCCAAGGCCGACAAGATCGTCGACGAACGGCTGGCCACACCGATAACGTCCGATGCCAACGACTTCCTCTACCAGTGGGGCTCCTCGCAAGACTACAATGCCGGCGACAAGCTCGAGCAGATCGAGGCGACGCTGCTGCTGATCAACTCCGCCGACGACGAGCGCAACCCGCCGGAGACCGGCATCACGGACGCCGCAATGAAGCGGGTCAAGAACGGCAAGCTGTATCTGATCCCCGCGAGCACCGAGACGCGCGGCCACGGCACCACCGGCAACGCGAAATTCTACGTCGAGCAGATCAGGCAGTTGCTGCAAACCGCGCCGCAGCGGACGATGTGAGACGAGCAGCAAGACAGCATGTCGAACGCTCGCTTTCGCAAGGCTGCGCTGGCGCTTCCCGGCGTCATCGAAGGCGCACATCACGGCCATGCCGACTTTCGCGTCGGCAAGCGCGTGTTCGCGACGCTGGGCTATCCCGATGAAAAATGGGGCATGGTAAAGCTCACTCCTGACCAGCAGGACGTGCTCGTCGACGCGGAACCGGAGATGTTTCGTCCGGTCCCCGGCGCCTGGGGCAGGAGCGGCAGCACGAATGTGAAGCTGGCGAAGATCGACCAGGTGACGTTGCGGAGCGCACTCGAGATGGCATGGCGCAATGTCGCGCCGAAATCGCTGCTTGCATCGCTCGAGACGCGATAGGAAGGACCGTACGCGCAGGTCCGCACCGTGCGTCTGGCCGGCCGCCCATACCGCAACGCATCAAATGCGGCGCCTCTCGCGCCGCATATTATTTGAGCATGCATTGCGCTGACAGCTCGGGCTTAATCGCATCAACGATACGAATCGAACGCGACGGAGGATCGCATGCACAGGCTCGCGCTGTGCGTTTGGCTGGCCGCGACGATGGCGCAGACGAGCGCCGCGTCCGCGTTCGATAACGGCCAATACGACAATGTGCCGCCCGACATCCGCGCCTGGTTCAAGAGCGTGATCGCGCCGAACGGCGTGCCCTGCTGCGACATCTCCGACGGCCATCGCACCGACTACGATGTTCGAGGCGGCACCTATTGGGTACCGATCGAGGGACAGTGGATGGAGGTGCCTGAGCGCGCCATCATCCGCGATCGCGGCAATCCGGTCGGCCAGGCCGTTGTGTGGTACGTCCACCACCGCGGCGCCATCATCATCAGTTGCTTCGTGCCGGCCGATGCGGTGTAGGCCACTCAGGCCTTGAGGTCTCGCTTGGGCGAGGCCTCGACATATTCGATGTCATCGTCGAAATCGTCGAGCGCGGCACGAACGGATTTGGCGTCGGCTTCGGCGACGGTGAAGATCGCGGCGAGGTTTTGCCGCTTCTGTCCCGGAAACAGGCTCTCGGCGGCATAGCCGGCATCGCCGAGCGTCTTGATGATCATGCGCCGCCGGCGCTGATCGACATGGTCGTGGAATTTGAATTGCACGGACATGCTGAGAAGCTAGCCGCTCGCGGCGCCCGATCAAGGTCGCAGAATCTATTTTTGTCCCTTTCTCGCCGGCTTCGCCTTTGCAGCTTTCTTGGCAGTCTTCTTGGCAGCCTTCTTGCCCGATTTTCTTGCAGGTTTCGCGCGGCCAAGCGCAGCGGCAACATCCAGCAGGCCGGCGCCGTACTCCGGCGTAAAATCCTTGCCTCGCATCGACGGCAATTTGGTCGCAGTCGCGATCAGGCGACTGGCGACCGCAAGCCCGGCCGCCCTGGATTTCGTCTTGTTGATGTAGACGAGTGCAGCGGCGCCCGTCACATGCGGTGTTGCCATCGACGTCCCGGGCCAGGAATCGTAGCTGGTATGGTCGGCGAAGCTTGCCTTCACCCGGGGCACCGTCGACAGGATGTTGACGCCCGGCGCGACCAGCTTGATGTGCTTCCCCGTATTGGAGAACGAGGCGCGCCGATGGGACTCGTCGACGGCGCCAACTCCGATCGTGTCCGCGTAGCCCGCCGGGTATTCCTTCGGATTGCCGTCCTCGAACTCGTTCCCCATCGCGGTGGAGATGACAACGCCGGCATCGATTAGTGCGGCGAAGGCCGTCGCTTCCGTCTTTGAATGGTCCTCGCCACCAATGCTGAGGTTGATGACCTTGATGTTGGAATCGAGCGCGGCCGCAAGCGCCTTGCTGTAGAAATCGAAGTTGAAATTCTCGTCGTCGCCTGCGCGCTTGGGATCGTCGAACACCTTCCAGCAGTGCAACCGGCAATTGGCCAGGCCTGCGATACCGGCCGAATTATTGACCACGGCCGCGATCGTGCCGCTGACATGGGTGCCATGACCGAGAAAATCACGTGCTCCGTTGCCGTCGTGCCTGTAGTCCTCGATCGCGTCTACGAGATCGGGATGTCCGGCGTCGACACCGCTATCGAGCACAGCGACATGAACCCGCCCCGCACCTGGCCGCGGTCGATCGAACCACCTGATGGCGCGAAGGCCCCACTGCCGGATCTTCATGGGATCGGCGGCGGCACTGAGCCACCGGTTGGGAACGGGCTCGACCAGATCCACCGCCCTGGAGGCGCGCAGGCGCTTCAGGATGCCTGCATCAACCTTCCCGTCCTTCAACCGCACGATCTGAAATCCGGCCAGCGCCTCCCGCGGCGGCGCCGTTGCGGAGCGTGCTATCGAGCGATGGACCGCGGCCAAAGCCATCGCCTGGGGCTGCGCGGGTGTCTCATCGTCGCCGACCACGAACAGCGGCTTCATCGACTGAAGCCCGAAATTGTCGTGCAGGAAATCGATCGGACCTCTGACGTCGTCGGGCATCGCAGCCATCAGCGCGCGTGACGTGGCCGCCTGAAGCGAGACCGCCGCGATCTGCCGGACAGCGGCCGGCTTCAACCGAACGATCAATTGTCCCGGGACATGCTTGCGACGGCGCGGCCGATCGCCCGCGACCCGCATTGCCTGCGTTGGGGCCATGACGAATTCCTCGCTTGAAAAACAACAAAATACGACACCCGTTATAAGCGAAATTTCTGGTCTACGCCACCTGCGCCGCGCCGTGGCTACACCGGGCCGCACCTGCTATTTCGGGGATAGCGGTCGAGCCGGAGAATGCTATCCTGTGTCCCTCAATCAGGGAGACCTTCGTGACCGATCTCTGCGCCGAAGACCTCGCCACCATCTATGCCAAGCCGAGCCCACGCGTGATCGCAAAGGCGCGTCCCGCGATCGATGCGCATGCGAAGAAATTCATCGAGATGTCGCCGTTCTGCGTGCTTGCAACGTCAGGCGTCGACGGCAGCGTCGATGCATCGCCGCGCGGCGGAGGGGTTGGCTTCGTCCGTGTCGCCGGCCCCAACCAGGTGCTGATGCCCGACCGTGCCGGCAACAACCGGATCGACAGTTTCCGCAACGTCGTCGAAGGCTCGGGCTTCGTGCATCTGCTGTTCTTCGTCCCCGGCATCGACGAGACGCTGCGCGTCGGCGGGCGCGGCACGCTCTCGGCCGATCCGGATCTGCTCGCATCGATGGTGGAATTCGGCAAGCCGCCGCGCGCGGTGCTGAACGTCGCGGTCAGCGAAGTCTATTTCCACTGCGGCAAGGCGCTGATGCGCTCGAAGCTGTGGGCACCGGAGAAGGTGCAGCGCTCGGTGATGCCCAGCATCGGCCAGGTCATTCACGACCAGACGGGCCTGGGGGAGCCGGAGAGCCAGGAGATCGTGGAAGAGCGCTACAAGACGCAGTTGTAGGTAGCGCTGCAATCACAGTGTCGTCCCGGAGAAGCGAAGCGCAGATCCGGGATCCACAGCCACAGGAAGTGGTTTGGCGAAGTCCCGGAGATACCAGCTCGCGCCGCAATTACTCCCTGTGGTTATGGGTCCCCGCGCGCCATGCGCAATTGCGCACTAGGCGGGGACCACATCCAGCATGCGGCCAACGCCCGAGCTTAGTGCCCCTCGCCCTCGAGCCCGCCGACGTGCTTCTGCGTGTAAAGTTCGAGGCCGATGCGGCCAATCAGGTCGAGCTGGGTTTCGAGGAAGTCGATGTGGTGCTCCTCGTCGCTCATCAGCTTCTCGAACAGGTCACGCGTGACGTAGTCCTTGGCGCCGTTGCAATAGCCGGCGGCCTCCTGGTAGAGCGCCCGCGCGCTCATCTCGGCGGCGAGATCGCACTCGATGATCTCCTTGACGTTCTGGCCGATGCGCAGGGGGTCGAGCACCTGCATGTTCGGGAAGCCGTCGAAGAACAGGATCCGCTCGGTGAGCTTGTCGGCGTGCTCCATCTCCTCGATGGACTCCTTGCGCCAGACCTTGGCCATGTCCCGCAGGCCCCAATTGTCGAGGAAGCGGTAGTGCAGCCAATATTGGTTGATTGCAGTCAGCTCGTGGCGCAGCGCCTTGTTGAGATAGTCGATGACTTTTGCGTCGCCCTGCATGATGCACTCCAAATCTTGCGTCCAAATCGGCCCTAACCGACTTTAGAACGCTTCTAAATCAGTTTAGGGACGAGAGCAACCGGCCACGGGGACGCAGCCGGGGAAAAGCTCAGCCGAAATTGCGGAAGTTTTCAGCAGGCCGCGAGGGCGAACTGGGTGAGTTCGGCCGTCTCGTCATTGGCGGCCACGGTGTGGCTGTGTGGGCAGCCCGAGCAGCAGGACTTGGCACAGGGACCAAGCGCCTCGTCGATGATGGTCTTGATGGTACGGGCGCAGCGGCCGCATTCGGCGCTGCAACCGAGGCATCCATAGACCTGCTTGGCATGACGTACAGCGTCGTCGGACTCGGCGACCGCGGCTCGGATGTCGTCATCGCTCAGCACGTTACAGGAACAAACGATCATGGAAGCGGCAGGCCCTTCGGTGATGCGTCATCATCGATATTTAAGGGGGCGTCCGGATGCAAAGGGAAAAACCGGTATTTGAAGCTATTCCAAACTGGCCTGGAAACAGCCTAGAACGGCTCTAAATTAGGGCGTTGCGCTGGATCAAGATTTTGGCGGACCTAGTCACCGCCACCGCCTCCACCACCATCGCCGCCACCGCCGCAATCCCCGCCACTGCTACCGCTATCGCTACTTGAACAGCTGTCGCTCGAGCTCCCGGAACTGTCGCTGGAAAACCAACTCCCCAGCGAGAAGCCGTCGCTGGCCCCTGAATAGCCGTCGCCGCCGCTCCCTCCGTCATTGCCGGCACCGGCGCGAGAGCGCCGTCCGCGGTTCTGGAGATGGGTGAACCAGCCATACCCAATCGCGAAAACGACCCCGGCAGCGATCAAAGTATTCATCATCGCGTTGCCCATTGTCGTCTCCCTCGCGGACCTGCGATCCATTAATTGGTCGCCAGCGGCGAAGGTGCCGTTCATTGATCATTCAAACGAAGTATGGAACTTTACCCCCCAAAGAGTTCCCGCCCGTTTGTGCGAAAGGTCAAGCCAATGAAGAAGTTCTTACTGACGGTCCTCGCCGTCGCCACCCTGGCCCTCTCGGCCGGGACACCGGCCCACGCACAGCGTGGTGTCGCCGCCGGCGTGGCCGCCGGGATCATCGGTGGCGCCATTGTCGGTGGCGCGCTGGCTTCTCCGTATTATTACGGACCCGGTCCGGGCTACTCCTATGGCCCCGGCTATTACCCGCCCCGCTACTACGCGCCGGGTCCCGGCTATGTCGCCGACGACTATTACGGTGACGGCTGCGTCTGGCAGCGGCAGCGCTTCTGGGATGGCTACGCCTGGCGCAGCCGCCGCGTCAGAGTCTGTGGCTGAGGCGCGCTGAACCAGTTCGCTACGGACGCGCCGTTCATCTCCGGGCCTGAAAAAGACCGCTTTTTCTCGTCACAGCTCCGTGCGCGTTTACCGTGGATTGACCAATTGCGCGCTTCCTAGCTGCACGGTCGATTTCATCAGAGTGTGCGTGAACCTTTGAAACCCGGACGCTCCTAACAAGGGACGTCCATCTCCCAGGAGAGCCAAGAGCATGAAGAAGACTTTTGTTGCCGCCCTCACGGTTGCGACGATCGCCGGTTCGCTGGTGACCGCCACTCCGTCCGCGAAGGCCCATGACGGCGTCGGCGCCGGCATCGCAGCCGGCCTGATCGGTGGCGCCATCGTCGGTGGCGCCATCGCGTCGAGCCGTCCCGCCTATGGCGGACCGGTCTACGTGGCCGAGCCACCGCCGCCCGCGCCCTGCTACTGGCAGCGCCAGCGCTATTGGGACGGTTACGGCTGGGTCGTCCGCCCGGTTCGCGTTTGCTACTGATCTGATCGCAATATCCGATCGCATGGCGCATCCGCGCCGCGATCGAAGCCCGGCCGAGCACCTCGGCCGGGCTTTTTCTTTGGCGAAGAGTTGAGGCCGCTACCGCGCCGCCTGGATCGAGCGCAGCACCTCTTCGCTCGGCCAGCAATCGACCTTGAGGCCTGCCGACTTCTGGTAGGCGCCGAGCGCCGCGCGCGTCTGCATCCCGGCCTTGCCGTCGATCTTGTCCTTGTAGAGCCCGACGCGCGTGAGCCCGCGCTGCATGGTCTCGACGTCCTTGGTGCGCAACTGCCTGGAGGCCGCCCATTGTGTCGCGAACGGCAGCGGGCTCGTCATGCGGTCGCCGAGATGGCCGACGAACAGCACGTAGAGGTCTGAGAAATTGTACTCCTTGATGACGAAGTAGTTCTTCGTCGTCAGGAACGACGGGCCGTAAATGCCTTCCGGCTGCAGCAGCGAGGCCGGCTGCGCCTGCTCGGCAGCGCTCAGCTTCTCGCCACGCACCGGCACAAAACCTTCGCGCAGCCACTGGCCGATCGGCTTCGTCACCTCGGGCACGCCGCTGGTGCAATCGACCTTGGCCGGCGCCTGCACCTCGTAAGCCCAGCGCACGCCGCTCTGCCAGCCCTTGTTGACGAGCTGCTGCGCGGCCGAGGCCAGAGCATCCGGCACCGAATGCCAGATGTCGATGCGGCCGTCGCCGTCGAAGTCGACACCGTGCTTGTAATATTCGGACGGCAGGAATTGCGTGAGCCCGGTGGCGCCTGCCCAGGACGAGCGCATGTCCTTGCGCGTCACCACGCCCTCGCCGAGGATCTTCAGCGAGAGGATGAACTCGTTGCGATAGGTGTCCTTGCGTCGCCCGACATAGGCCTGCGTCGCCAGCACGCGCACGAGATCGTAAGGCAGCGTGTATCGGCCGTAATCGGTCTCGCGGCCCCAGATCGCGAGCATGATGGTGGCCGGCACGCCGGATTTCTTCTCGATCTCGCTCAGCGCCGGACGATATTTTTGCAGCAGCCGCTGCCCCTCGCCCGCAAGTCGCGCGATCGAGGCTTCCTTGACGTAATCGGCAGGCACCTGCACGAACTCGGCCTGCGACGGCGCACCGGTGGCCGGCCGCCCGGGCAGGATGAGATCGGGCAGCTTGTAATCAGGCTCGAGCCCGCGCGTCTGCTCATCGAATGTCGCGCGCGACACGCCGGCGGCCTGCGCCTCCGGCCAGAGCGAGGCGATGAACTGCGTGAAGGCGGCGTCGGCAGCGCGGGCGGGCGACAGGCCGCAGATGATGGTGATCACCGCAGCTATGAGCGCCCGCCGCATCATGCCCTCATCACCGCGTCAGCTTCTTGTACTTCACGCGGTGCGGAATGATGCTGTCCTGGCCGAGCCGGCGCATCTTGTCCTTCTCGTAGTCCTGGAAGTTGCCTTCGAACCACTCGACGTGGCTGTCGCCTTCGAAGGCCAGGATGTGGGTCGCGATGCGGTCGAGGAACCAGCGGTCATGGCTGATGATGACGGCGCAGCCGGCAAAATCCTCCAGCGCCTCTTCGAGCGCGCGCAGCGTGTCGACGTCGAGATCGTTGGTCGGTTCGTCGAGCAGCAGGACGTTCGCGCCGGACTTCAGCATCTTGGCGAGATGCACGCGGTTGCGTTCACCGCCGGAGAGCGCACCGACCTTCTTCTGCTGGTCGGCGCCCTTGAAGTTGAACGACGAGCAATAGCCGCGCGAGTTCACTTCCTTCTTGCCGAGCAGGATCAGCTCGTTGCCGCCGGAAATCTCCTCCCACACGTTCTTGTTGCCGTCGAGCGCGTCGCGCGACTGGTCGACATAGCCGAGATGCACGGTCTCGCCGACCGTGATCATGCCCTTGTCCGGCGTTTCCTGCTTGGTGATCATCTTGAACAGCGTGGTCTTGCCGGCGCCGTTGGCGCCGATCACGCCGACGATGCCGCCGGGCGGCAGCTTGAAGGTGAGATCGTCGATCAGCAGGCGATCGCCATAGCCTTTGCTGAGGCCTTCGAAGTCGACGACGTTGGCACCGAGCCGCTCGGCGACGGGGATGATGATCTGCGCGGTCTGGGTCTGCTTCTCGCTCGCCTGCTTGAGCAGCTCCTCGTAGCGCTGATAGCGCGCCTTGGACTTGGCCTGACGCGCCTTCGGCGAGGACGCGACCCATTCCTGCTCGCGGGCGATCGTCTTCTGATGCGCGGCGTCCTCGCGGCCTTCCTGCTCGAGCCGCTTCTGCTTCTGCACCAGCCAGGACGAGTAATTGCCCTCGTAGGGAATGCCCTTGCCGCGATCGAGCTCGAGAATCCAGCTCGTGACGTTGTCGAGGAAGTAGCGATCGTGGGTGACGATCAGGATCGCGCCGGGATAGGTACGCAGATGGCCTTCCAGCCAAGACACCGACTCGGCGTCGAGGTGGTTGGTCGGTTCGTCGAGCAGCAACAGCTCGGGCTGGTCGAGCAGCAGTTTGCACAGCGCGACGCGGCGGCGCTCACCGCCCGAGAGTTTCGTGACGTCGGCATCGTCGGGCGGACAGCGCAGCGCGTCCATGGCCTGGTCGACCTTGCTGTCGAGATCCCAGAGGCCCTGGGCCTCGATCTCGTCCTGCAGCTTGGTCATCTCGTCGGCGGTTTCTTCCGAATAGTTCATCGCCAGCTCGTTGTAGCGATCGAGGATGGCCTTCTGCTTGGCGACACCCAGCATGACGTTCTCGCGCACGGAGAGCGCCGGATCGAGATGCGGTTCCTGCTCGAGATAGCCGACGCGGGCGCCCTGGGCGACCCAGGCCTCGCCGTTATACTCCTTGTCGAGGCCGGCCATGATCTTGAGCAGCGTCGACTTGCCCGAGCCGTTGACGCCGAGCACGCCGATCTTGGCGTCCGGGTAGAACGACAGATGAATGTTATCGAGCACCTTCCGGGTCGGATAGCTCTTGGTCAGGCCCTGCATGAAATAGATGAACTGGCGCGCCATCGGTCCCGTGAAACCTTCGATTTGAGGAAATTTGCTTGCCGCCGATGTAACGATCCCGCCCTCAAAGGGCAATGTTTTCCCTCCGTTCACCACGGATCAATACGGAATGGACACCATCCGGCCGCCGATCCGGACAATTGAAACCATTTTTTAATAAAGTGGGCCAAAGCTCGTCATGGCGCCGAAAAAGACGCCACCCGCGGCAGAAGCGGCGGGGAGAACAGCGAGGCCGCATCATGGCTCTGATCGAGACCAATTCCATAGCCGTTCCGGCACGAGCCGGTAGCGCTTCCGGACTCGTCACGGAGATCAAGGGCTTCTGGAAGCGCTTCTTCGCCACCGCTTTCAACCCTTACCGCCCCGAGCTGCACTACATGCGTGGTCCCGGCCCCGCCTGGCGCGCCAAGCACGGCATGGACACCCCGCTCCGCCTCAAGCCCCGCGACCTCTGACCCCTTCGCTCCTATCGGATTTTTGAACACGTCAGCTGCTTGCGCGCGGGCGCGATTGCGCGCAACCATGGCCAGCTTCCGACGATGGCGCTCCCCGCCTGGCGCCGTCACCTCTCGCCATGGATGAAAGCTGATGACGCGGCTACGCTGTGCAATTCTCGACGACTATTTCAACCTCGCCCTCGACGTCGCCGACTGGCAAAAACTGTCCGACCGCGTCGACGTCACCGTGTTCAGCCATCCCTTTGCCTCGGAGCAGGCCGCGGCGAGCGCGCTGGCCGATTTCGAGATCATCTGCGCGATGCGCGAGCGCACGGCGTTCCCCAAGAGCCTGTTCGCGTCGCTGCCGAAGCTGAAGCTGCTTTTGACCTCCGGCATGCGCAACGCCTCGATCGACATGGAGGCGGCGAAGGCGCAAGGCGTTGCCGTCGGCGGCACGCAATACTCCCGCGATCCGACCGCGCCGCTGACGATGGGCCTGATCCTCGAACTGACCCGCGGCATCGGCCGCGAGAATGCGCGCATGCATGCCGGCGAGCCCTGGCAGACCTTTGCCGGTGTCGAGATCGAGGGACTGACGCTCGGCGTCGTCGGGCTCGGCAAGCTCGGCAGCAAGATGGCGGGCATCGCGAAAGCATTCGGCATGAACGTGATCGCCTGGAGCCCGAACCTCACGCCGGAGAAGTGCGCGGCAGCCGGCGTCGGCTACGCCACCAAGGAGGAGCTGTTCGCCAAGGCCGACATCGTCACCATCCATGTGGTGCTGAGCGATCGCTCGCGCGGACTGGTCGGGGCTGCCGATCTCGCGCGGATGAAGCCGACGGCCTTCCTCGTCAACACCGCGCGCGGCCCGATCGTGGACGAGCAGGCGCTGCTGGAGGCCTTGCAGCAGCGGAAGATCGCGGGCGCCGGCATCGACGTGTTCTCGGTCGAGCCGCTGCCGGTCGACCATCCCTTCCGCAAGCTCGACAATCTCGTGCTGACGCCGCATCTCGGCTACGCCACCGAGGACGGATTACGCATCCACTACGGGCAGATGGTCGAGGCGATCGACGCCTTCACCCGGGATCGCGAGCTGCCGCGCAAGCTGGCCTGAAACGAAAAGGGCGTGCCGACGGCACGCCCTTCACTGATTTGAATTGTCTCGCAGCGCTCAGCGCACGGTGACCGGCGCGGGCAGCGGCGGCACCACCGTCGGCTGGGTGCCCGGGACGGGGCCGGCCTGCGCGGCCATCGGAGCCGGACCGGCGGCGCCCGGCGGCGGCGCAGCGGAGGCAGTCGCCGTTCCCGGCGGCGGGCCACCCGGCATCACCACCACACGGGTGCCAACCTTGACGCGGTCGAACAGGTCGGAGACGTCCTCGTTCAGCATGCCGATGCAGCCCGACGACACGAACTTGCCGATCGTCGAAGGCTGGTTGGTGCCGTGGATGCGGTAGACGGTCGAGCCGAGATACATCGCGCGCGCGCCGAGCGGATTGCCGGGGCCGCCGGCCATGAAGCGCGGCAGATAGGGCTGGCGCTCGATCATTTCGGTCGGCGGATGCCAATCCGGCCATTCGGCCTTGCGGGTGATCTTCTGCACGCCGGTCCAGGTGAAGCCGTCGCGGCCGACGCGGACGCCGTAGCGGATCGCACGGCCGCCTCCGAGCACGTAATAGAGATAGGTGTTCGGCGTATCGACCACGAGGGTGCCGGCCGGCTCCTTGGTCTGGAACGAGACCTCCTGGCGGCGCAGGTTCGGCGCCAGCTGCGCGGGAGCCGCGTCGGGCTGCTCCTCGGGCGGCAGCGAAGCGATCGTCATCGGCCGGCCGTCGGCACCGACGGGCGCCTGACCGGACTGGACCGTCCCGGTCGCGGCGGGGCCGCCAATGGCCTCCGGCGGACGCAGGCCGTCCCTGCCGGGTGCCTGACCCGGGCGATCGGCATAGATCACCGCGGGCGGGCCGGCGGGGCGGCCATAGCGGGGATCGTCGGGCGACATCACGGGACCCTGCGGCGCCGCCGAATAGACCGGCGGAGCACCAGCTGGACGGCCATAGCGCGGATCATCGGGCGACATCACCGGCCCCTGCGGCGGGGCGGCGGAATAGACCGGCGGAGGGCCAGCCGGGCGGCCGTAGCGCGGATCGTCGGCCGGACCGGGCGGCGGCAGCGACGCCTGCGGCATCGCGTCGTCTTCATCGTCCAGCGAGTCGAAATTCGGCGTGCGGTCGCCGGGGCGATATTCGGCCGGAGCGCCATAGCTCGGCGCCTGCTGGACCGGATAGCTCTGAGCCTGTGCGAGCGAGGTTCCCGCCGCAGCGACTGTTGCGGCAGCGCATATCGTCAGAAAATGTTTGATCATCATCGCTCTTGTATAGTCCCCGAGCCCATCCGGACCGTTAACGGCCAGATGACCGAAGATAGCGGCACATTCAAGACATTACAGGCTGATTTGTGCCTGAGTTAGCGATTTGTGATGCAGGTACACACAGTTGCCCCGTTGCATCACGGGGCGGAAATCGCATCGGGCCGTGGATTGCCGGAGTCTCCGGCCCCGAATTTAAGGGAACGACGCGGAGGCGTTGCGATATGTTCGAATCAGCCTGATTCGCCTCCGCTTTGAGCTTCCGTCCCGGCGTGGCGAACGGCAATCAGTACCGTCACCGCGTTCAGATGGCTCTTGGGTCCCGGCCGCCACCCGCCGGGGCGGAAATTCGTAACCCGTCCGATGCTTCCCGGCTTTCGCTTCCTGTTTGCCGCGATCCTGCTGTCAACCTCCATCCTGGTGTTCGGACTAGGTGCCGCCGCGCTGCTGCGGGCTACCCACGAGCAGTATGTCAGCAACCCCTCCTGGCGGAACGGCCCGCAAGAGAAGGTGTTTGCGCAAAGCCCGGAGCCGGCCCAGCCGGTGCTCGCGGCGCTCCGCGCCGAGCCGGAAGCGGCCGCCGAGCCCACGCCATCGCTGCGTGACCGGGTGCCGACCATCGGCTTGCCGGTGAATGAGCCCGAACAGGAGGCCGCCCTGACGACCGAGCCCTACGTGCCGCCGCAGGTCACCGAGGCCGCGGTTCCCGCCGCCGAACCGGTGCAGGCCGAGGCCACAACGGAAGCCATCGCGCCGGCTCCTGCCGACACACTCACCCCGGCCGACACAACGGCATCGATCCCCGAGGCCGCGCCTGCCGTGACCGCCAGCGAACCGGCGCCGGCTGATCCCGGTGCGGCCCTCGCCTCCCCGACGCCCGACACTGCCCCGGCCAAGGTGGCCGCGCTGAACGATCCGGCGGCGACGGCCTCGCAGGATGCGCCGGCGAAGGCGAAGGGGGACACCAAGCGGGACGCGAAGGCGGACGGCAGCGCCTCGGACAGCAAGGCTGCCAAGCACCACGCGAAGGCGAAGAAGCGGCACCGCGTGGTGCGGCGTCCTCCGCCTCAGCAGCTGCGGCAGAGCTATGATCCGTTCGGTCAGCCGCAGATGCTGGCGACAACGGCCACGCGCACGCGCCAGTAAGGTTACGCCGGCCCGGTCGCGACCGGCGGGCCGCCGGCCTGGCCCCATTCCGACCACGAGCCGTCATAGAGCGCGGTGTCGGTGATGCCGAGGCGATAGAGCGCGAGCGTCAACACGCCGGCGGACACGCCCGAGCCGCAGCTCGTCACGATCGGCGCATCGAACTCGACGCCAGCGTTCGCGAAGGCGGCGCGCAAGTCCTCGAGCGGCTTCATGGTGCCGGTCGCGGCATCGAACAACTGATTGTAGGGCACGTTGCGCGCGCCCGGGATGTGGCCGGAGCGGATGCCCGCGCGCGGCTCGGGCGCGCGGCCCTCGAAGCGGTCGGCGGCGCGTGCGTCGATCACCTGCTCCTTGCTGCTTTCGACGTTGGCGATCAGCTGCTGCATGCTGCGCACGCGTTTTGAATCGTAGCTCGCCCTGAACGTCGCGGGCTTCGGCCTCACCTCGCCGCTCTCGACCGGACGCCCCTCGGCGCGCCACTTCTTCAGCCCGCCATTGAGGATGCGTACATTGCTGTGGCCGAAAGCCAGGAACATCCACCAGGCGCGGGGGGCCGCGACCCAGCCGCCGGCATCGTAGAGCACGACGGTGTCGGCATTGGAGATGCCGAGTTGGCCTGCGTCACGGCCGAACTGCTCGGCGCTCGGATACATGTGCGGCAGCGGATTGGAATGATCCGACACCGCGTCGACGTCGAAGAACACGGCGCCCGGCAGATGGGCAGCGAGATAATCGTCCTTCGGCAGTGGCAGCACGCCCGGCAGCTTGAAGCTGGCGTCGAGGATCTTGACGTTGGCGTCGTTGATGTGAGCGGCGAGCCATTCGGTGGAGACGAGGGGGTCGGTGGCGGTCATTGGTTTTTCCTTGTCATTCCGGGGCGCGCGAGGCGCGAACCCGGAATCCATCCGGCCGCGGAGTTGGTGGACGAATGGATTCCGGGCTCGCGACTTCGTCGCGCCCCGGAATGACGGCGGAGATAGTTAGCCCTTCTTCTTCGGCTCCCACTGCTCCACCGGCCCGCCGGCATCGCGCCAGGCGGCGTAGCCGCCGGCGATGTGGGCGACGGGCTTCAAGCCCATGTCCTTGGCGGTCTTCGCCGCGAGCGCGGAGCGCAGGCCACCGGCGCAATGGAAGACGAATTTCTTGTCTTCCTGGAAGATCGGTTTTGCGTAGGGGCTCTGCGGATCGATCCAGAATTCGAGCATGCCGCGCGTGCAGGCGAACGCGCCGGGGATGCGGCCGTCGCGCTCGATCTCGCGGGGGTCGCGGATGTCGACGATGACGACATCGCCGTTCTTGGAGATCTCGATGGCCTCCTTGGCGTTGAGCGTCTCGATCTCGGCATTGGCCTCGTCGATCAGCGCCTTGATGCCGCGGGTGATGGTCTGGGGCATGTGGTTCTCCCTCTTGTCGGCTGCTGCGCGTCCGTCCGGACTGACGGCGCAGCTAGTGCGTCAATTCCTTCATCGCACCCTCGAGCCCCTCGATCGTGATCGGGTACATGCGGTTGGCGAAGATGCGTTTGATGATGGTGGTCGATTCCGAATAGTCCCAATGCTTCTGCTGCACCGGATTGAGCCACACCGTATGCGGATAGGTGCGGATGATGCGGTCGAGCCAGACCGAGCCCGGCTCCTCGTTGACATGCTCGACCGAGCCGCCCGGCACCATGATCTCGTAAGGCGACATCGAGGCGTCGCCGACGAACACGACCTTGTAGTCGTGCGGGTATTTGTGCAGCACGTCCCAGGTCGGCGTGCGGTCGGTGAAGCGGCGCTTGTTCTGCTTCCACACGCCTTCATAGAGGCAGTTGTGGAAGTAGAAATACTCCATGTGCTTGAACTCGCTCTTGGCCGCCGAGAACAGCTCCTCGACCTGCTCGATATGCGAATCCATCGAGCCGCCGATGTCGAAGAACACCAGCAGCTTCACCGCATTGCGCCGCTCGGGCCGCATGTGGACGTCGAGATAGCCGTGATTGGCAGTCTCGCGAATGGTGGTGTCGAGATCGAGCTCATCAGGCGCGCCGGTGCGCGCGAACTTGCGCAGGCGCCGCAGCGCCACCTTGATGTTGCGGATGCCGAGCTCGACATTGCCGTCGAGATCCTTGAACTCGCGCTTGTCCCACACCTTCACGGCACGGTTGTTGCGGTTCTTCTCCTGGCCGATGCGCACGCCTTCGGGATTGTAGCCATAGGCGCCGAACGGCGAGGTGCCGGCGGTGCCGATCCATTTCGAGCCGCCCTGGTGCCGGCCCTTCTGCTCCTCGAGACGCTTCTTCAGCGTCTCCATGAGCTTGTCCCAGCCCATCGCCTCGATCTGCTTCTTCTCCTCCTCGCTGAGGTATTTCTCGGCGAGCTTCTTCAGCCACTCCTCGGGGATCTCCGCCTTCTCCATGGCGTCGAGCAGGCTTTCCAGCCCCTTGAACACCGTGCCGAAGACGCGGTCGAACTTGTCGAGGTTGCGCTCGTCCTTCACCAGCGAGGTGCGCGACAGATAGTAGAAATTCTCGACCGAATAGTCCGACAGATCAGCGTCGAGCGCCTCCATCAGCGTGAGGTATTCGCGCAGCGTCACGGGGACCTGCGCATCGCGCAGAGAAGTGAAGAATTGGAGGAACATGGGTAACAGATTGCCCGTCGGGGGCGAACGTCAAGGGGCCGAGCCCGCCGCGGGACGCTGGACCGGTCGGCTTTTTGCTCTAGAATTGACCGTCTGACGGGGTTGTTTTGGGGACGTTTGCAATGGGGATTCTCGCAGCGCTCATCATTGGCGCGATCGCCGGCTGGCTTGCCGGCAAGATTGTCCATGGGGCGGGATTTGGGTTGATCGGCAACATGGTCGTCGGCATCATCGGCGCGCTGGTGGCGAGCTGGGTGCTGCCGCAACTGCATGTTGCGCTGGCCACCGGCACGATCGGCGCCATCGTGGATGCCACCATCGGCGCGGTGATTGTGCTCGTCATCCTTTCGCTGATAAAACGGGTCTGAAAGCCTGACCGAACCAGGAACGGCCGCCATGAGCGGCCGTTCCGTTTGTTGGACCAGGGCGATGCCCGGCCGACGACCAACAAGGACGCGCGATGAAATTTACCGGCACCAAGGACTATGTTGCGACCGACGATCTCAAGGTCGCCGTCAATGCCTCGATCGTGCTGGAGCGCCCGCTGCTCATCAAGGGCGAGCCCGGCACCGGCAAGACCGTGCTGGCGGAGGAAGTGGCGAAGGCGCTGAACGCGCCGCTTTTGACGTGGCACATCAAGTCCACCACCAAGGCGCAGCAGGGCCTCTACGAATACGACGCGGTATCGCGCCTGCGCGACAGCCAGCTCGGCGATGCCCGCGTGTCTGATATTAAGAACTACATCAAGCGCGGCAAGCTGTGGGAGGCCTTCACCGCCGAGCAGCGCCCGGTGCTCTTGATCGACGAGATCGACAAGGCCGACATCGAGTTTCCGAACGACCTTCTGCTCGAGCTCGACCGCATGGAATTCCATGTCTACGAGACCGGCGAGACGATCAAGGCCAAGCAGCGCCCGATCATGATGATCACCTCCAACAACGAGAAGGAGCTGCCGGACGCGTTCCTGCGCCGCTGCTTCTTCCACTACATCAAGTTCCCCGACGCCGACACGATGGGCCGCATCGTCGACGTCCACTTCCCCGGCATCAAGAAGCGCCTGGTCGAGGAAGCCCTGCGCATCTTCTTCGAGGTGCGCGAGGTCCCGGGGTTGAAGAAAAAGCCGTCGACGTCGGAGCTTCTGGACTGGCTCAAGCTGCTGCTCAACGAGGACATGAGCGTCGAGCAACTCCGCGAACGCGACCCGCGCAAGCTGATCCCGCCGCTGCACGGCGCGCTGCTCAAGAACGAGCAGGACGTGCACCTGTTCGAGCGGCTGGCGTTTTTGAGCCGACGGGAAGTGTGAGCGCGAGCTCGCTTGCGATAGCGCTCCGCTGCAGCCCCACCACCGGTGTCATGCCCCGGCTTGACCGGGGCGCCGCAGCCTCTCGGTTCAATCACAATCGCCTCTGGAATACTGGATCGCCCGGTCAAGCCGTGCGATGACAGCGGAGGTTGAGGCACAGTGCTTCAGCAGCACAGGGCATGATGCCAAAAGAGCTCGAAACGATCGTTCTTGGGGTTGAGCTTCCCTGCCATATATTCAGTCGCCGGTTCGAACAGTATCTATTCTTTGACGCCGACATCTGCACCTCCCAACCGTTAGCTACCGCAATTCGGCAAGCGACTACGATATGCTTCGGCTTGGACGTCGATAGGGATGTGTACGCCAGTTCGAGCCGGTCCTACCTGAGGCAATTGGCAAGCGACTCTGATTGGCCTCTTGAAATCACTGCGCTCGGCAACACCATGCGCGAAGAGGGCGACGTCTATGGACTGGCTCTTGTGGACAGCCAGGACAGATGGGCGGCTCACCAGCCCAGCCCGGTGGATGTTGGCGTTCTCGCAATTGATAGCTCTCAAGAGCTCATGAGTATCGAAGCTGTCAAGGACTGCTTCTTCTCACTGAATGATATCAGAGGCTGGCTTTCGCGCCGAACGCCACGCGATCGTGAATTGGTCGATGTCTTCGGCGAGGAGTTTCTGACGACGCTCCTGACAGATTACTCCTAGATGGCAGCGACACCGTCGGCGGGTTAGCGCCAACAACCACCTATTCTGCCGCTGCACCGACAAAAGCGGTGGATTACGCCGCGCGAACTGCGCTTCGCGCAGTCGCGGGGCTAACCTACCCTACGCACCTCACGCCACCGCCGCGTCCGGAATCCGCGCGGCTTCCATCGGCGCCTTGCCGCGGATGAGGTCGGAAGCACGATCCGCGATCATCATCGTCGAGGCGTTAAGGTTCGCCGAGATCATGCGCGGCATCACGGAGGCGTCGATGACGCGGAGGCCCTCCAGGCCGTGGACGCGGAGCTGGTCGTCGACGACAGCCCAAGTGGAATCCGCCGGGCCCATGCGGCAGGTGCAGCCGGGGTGGAAGGTGGTGGTGCCGCGTTCGGTGGCGGCGGCGAGGAACTCGTCGTCGGTGTTGATGTTGGGGCCGGGGAAATCCTCGTAGGCGTAGTAAGGCGACAACGGCGCACTCTTCAGCAAACGCCGTGCGAGCTTCATGCCGCCGACGATGACGCGGCGGTCGAGCTCGGCGTCGAGATAGTTGGTCTGGATGATCGGCGGCGCGAACGGATCGTTGGAGCGGATGCGGACATAGCCGCGGCTCTCCGGGCGCTGCTGCCAGGAGGCCACGGTCATGCCGGGCTCGTCCTCGAGCTGGCCCTGCACGCCCTCCTTGTAGCTCGCCGGTGTGAAGGTGAGTTGCAAGTCGGACGAGTCCGCGCTCTCGCCGGAATGCCAGAAGCAATAGACCATGGTCGGCGACAACGAGAGCAGGCCGCGGCGCGCGGTCGCCCATTTCAGCGCTTCGATCCACAGCGAGAAGCCACGGCGGAGCTCGTTGATGGTCTTGATGTCTTTTACGCGCGCCACCGTTCGTGGGGCATAATGGTCCTGAAGACCTTCGCCGACCGGCAGCGCGTGGCGCACCGCGATGCCGTGGGCGCCGAGCAGATCGGGCGAGCCGATTCCGGAGAGCTGAAGCAGCTGCGGCGAATTATAGGTGCCGCCGGAGAGGATCACTTCCTTGTTGGCGCGCACTTCGACCGGCGTGCCGCCGCGGCCGCCCTTGGTGTAGCGCACGCCGACGGCGCGCTTGCCTTCAAAAATGATCTCGGTCGCGTGCGCGTGGGTGTGCACATGCACGTTCGGCCGCTTCATCGCGGGCTTGAGGAACGCGGTCGAGCCGGAGACGCGCAGGCCCTTGTCGATGGTGCGTTGGCAGTAGGAGACGCCCTCCTGGGTCTTGCCGTTGTAGTCGGGGTTGCGGGGAATGCCGAGCGAGACCGCACCTTCCATGAAGGCTTCGCAGAGCGGATCGCGCCAGTCCATGGTGGTGACGGTGAGGTTGCCGTCGCGGCCGCGATAGGTGTCCTCGCCCTCGCCGACCCGCTTCTCCAGCCGCTTGAAGTAAGGCAGCACGTCGGCATAACCCCAGCCGCGATTGCCCATCTGCGCCCAGGTGTCGAAATCCATCCGCTGGCCGCGATTGTAGATGTGGCCGTTGATCGAAGACGAGCCGCCGAGCGTCTTGCCGCGCGGCGCATAGATGCTGCGCCCGCCGGTGTAGGGCCCCGGCTCCTGCTGGTAGGCCCAGTTGATGCTCTTCATGTGGAAGGTCTTGATGAAGCCCGCCGGCAGATGGATGTAGGGATGCCAGTCGTTCGGGCCCGCCTCGAGCACGCAGACGCTGGTGCTGGGGTCTTCGCTCAGCCGGCTGGTGAGGATGCAACCGGCGGAGCCCGCGCCGATGATCACATAGTCAAATCTGTCCATGATGCCTCGGCCGCCCCTAGCGCGGCTTGTCGTTGAGTTGATAGTTCAGATGCGCTTGCACCGTCGGCCATTCGGACGCGGTGATGCTGTAGACCACGGTATCGCGCAGCGTGCCGTTCGGCGCGATCTGGTGATTACGCAAAATGCCGTCCTGCTTGGCGCCGAGACGCTCGATGGCGCGGCGGCTCTGGTGGTTGAAGAAATGCGTGCGGAATTCCACCGCGATGCAGTTCAATGTCTCGAAGGCGTGAGTGAGCAGCAGCAGCTTGCACTGCGTGTTGAGCGGCCCGCGCTGCGCGCTCTTGCCGTACCAGGTCGAGCCGATCTCGACACGGCGATTGGCGGCATCGATATTCATATAGGTGGTCTGACCGACGATCTTGCCGCCGGCGTCGAACACCGTGAACGGCAGCATCGAGCCCGCGGCCTGGAGGCCGAGGCGGCGGTCGATCTCCTTGGCCACGTTCTCCGGCGTCGGGATCGCGGTGTACCAGATCGTGTAGAGCTCGCCGTCCTTCACGGCCTCCACCAGCCCCTCGCGATGCTCTTTCGACAGCGGCTCGAGACGGGCGTGCTGCCCACGCAGGGTGACGGGATCAGGCCAGGGCATTGAAGTCTCTCTCCGTTGTCATTGCGAGCGAAGCGAAACAATCCGGAGTCTTACCTCGGAGGCAGCCTGGATTGCTTCGTTGCTTCGCTCCTCGCAATGACGGCTTGGCTCACTTATTCAAAAAGTTCAACGGCAAACCGCCGCGCGGCCAGTCCATGGCGATCAGCTCGCCCTTGCCTGAGAGCGTGATGTAGGCGGTCTTAAGCTCGGGGCCGCCGAAGGCGATGTTGGTGGTGACGCGGTCGCCGGTCGGGACCTGCTCGACCAGGGTACCGTCAGGCGCGATCACCGAGATGCAGCCGGAGACGAGGGTGGCGACGCAGACATTGCCGTTCGCCTCCACCGCGAGCGAGTCGAACATCTGGTAGCCGCCGAGGCCGCAGATCGGCTTGCCGCGCTCGCCGCGGTAGATCACCTCGCGCGGCTTGAGCGTGCCAGGCGCGGAGAGCTCATAGGCCCAGAGCCGCCCCGTCGGCGTCTCCGCGATGTAGACGGTGTTCTCGTCCGGCGACAGGCCGATGCCATTAGCCGGCAGCACGCCATGCACGACCTCGACGATCTCGGTCATGCCGGGCTTGAGATAGTACATGCCGCCGACATCCATCTCGCGGGCGCGGCGCTTGCCGAGATCGGAGAACCAGAGGCCGCCGTGCTTGTCGAAGACGAGGTCGTTCGGCCCGCGCAGATCGTGCTCGCCGCATTTGGTCACGACGGCCTCGACCTTGCCCGATTGCAGATCGACGCGCTGGATCGAGCCGCCGAGATAGCCGTCCGGCTGCGGGCCGGGCATGATCATCTTGCCGGTCGGAATCCAGGAGAAGCCGCCATTGTTGCAGATGTAGATCTTGCCGTCGGGACCGAGGGCGGCGCCGTTCGGGCCGCCCGGCACTTTGGCGACGATCTCCTTGCGGCCGTCGGGATAAACCCGCGTCAGGCGCTGGCCGCGGATTTCCACCAGCACGACCGAGCCGTCCGGCATCACCACCGGCCCTTCGGGAAATTCGAGGTCGGTGGCGAGAACGCGAACGTTGGGCGTGGCAGTGGACATTTGAGGACCCTCCCGGCTGCTTGTTATGGCTTGCACGGGATGTCCGGCACGGGCCCCACACGCAAGATTTGCCTGCGGTTATGACAAAGTCGCCGGGGCTTGCCAAGCAAGCGGGATGGTATGCCAGCGTTGCAACGTAAAGCGCGATGACATATCGCGCTTTAGGTCTTGTTTGAGCATGATCTCTTCGGAAAACCGCTGCGCACTTTGCGCGAACGCGGCGCTTCGGGTCCGGATCGTGCTTACTCCCGCACTGGTATCCAAATCTCGAAGCCGCCATTGCCGGTCGCGGGATCGAATTTCTCGTCATAGCGCTCGAAGTTCGGCGCATCCGCAGCCTTCAGGCCGGACGCCGGCAGCCACTGATTCCAGATCGTGTTGACGGTGCGGCGGATCGAGGCGACGTGCTCGGTGTGGGTGAACACCGCGTAGCGCTGCTCGGGAATGCGGATGCGACCGAAGCGGCGCGGCAGGTCGGAGAAATCGACGACCTCGACGCCGGCGATGTAGTCGAAATTGCCGGAATCATCGCCGTTGCAACAGACGCCATAGGCGACTTGATTTTTCCCGTGGCCGACGCGCGCGGGGATGTCGGCGACTTCCTGATGGAAGCGGTGCCACAGTCCTGGAATGGCGGCGCCGTTGTCGCAGGAGATGCGCTCGGCGGGGCCGGCGACGAGGAAGGCCTTCGCGGCTTCGAAACGCGGCGGGACCAGATGGTCGAGCATGGTGGAATCCATGAGGATCGGCTCCTGAAGCTTGAGTTTGTCGAGGCACGTTGCCGCCCGCACCGCTTCGGGTGTGGTGCCAAACTGGTCGCGGAACGCGCGGGTGAACGCTTCGTGCGAGCCGTAATCCGCCTCCAGCGCCAGCGACAGGATGTCCGGCGCGCCGTTCGCAAGACTGCGCGCCGCTTCCGTCAACCGCCGCGCGCGCACGTAGCGCATCACCGGAAGTCCGGTGGCTGCGGCAAACGCCCGCACGATGTGGAACCGCGACACGCCAGATATCGCCGCAATCTCGTCGAGCGTCATCGGTTCGGCCAGATGGCTCTCGATATACCAGAGCGCGCGCTGGGCTGGGTTCATGCGTCAAAAGCCCTCGTTCGAAGCCTGGCGATGATGCGCTGACGGCCACCGCCCCGCTTGATCGGCATTGCTGTCCTTGCATGAGGATAGTCCCGGAATAGCCACTGGCAACGCCCCGGCATTCGCAGCTACACTCATCGAAACCGCTCACGAGAAAGAGGAACCGCGTCATGGAAATCACCGATGTGCGGGCGCACCAGATCCGCATCCCCTATGACGCCGGTGTTGCGAGCTTTCGCCAGGGCGCGTCCGCAATCTCCGCGCTCGACATGGTGCTGGTCGAGGTCACGACCGATGCCGGACTGACCGGCTGGGGCGATGCCTTTGCCTATGTCTCCCCGCGCACCACGCGAAGCGCCGTCGAGGAGATGATCGCGCCGCAGGCCCGCGGGCTTAAGGTTCCCGATGCCGCCGGCATTCCCGCGGTGATGGAACAGATCCAGCGCAACCTGCATCTGTTCGGCCGCTACGGCATCACGATGTTCGCGATATCAGGGCTCGACATCGCGCTGTGGGACCTGGCTGCGAAGATCGAGGGCGCACCGCTGCATCGCCTGCTCGGCGAGACCAGGCGCTCGTCCATTCCCGCCTATGCGAGCCTGCTGCGGATCGGCTCGCCTGAAAACATCGCCGGCGAATGCAAGAAGGCGCTCGCGCTCGGCTATGGCGCCATCAAGCTGCACGAGACCACGACGCCGGCGGTGTTTGCCGCGCGCGAGGTGATCGGGCCCGGCATCCCGCTGATGGTCGACATGAACTGCCCGCTCACAGGCGAGCAGGCGATCGCGTTCGCGAAGGCATGCGAGGACGCCCAGCCGATGTTTCTGGAAGAGCCGGTCTGGCCGCCGGAGGATTTTACCGCGCTCGCCGACGTCCGCCGCAAGGGCGGGCTCGGTGTCGCCGCCGGTGAGAACGCCTGCACGGAGTATCAATTCCGCCAGATGATGAATGCAGGCGCAGTGAGCCATGCCCAGCCGTCGGTGACCAAGGTCGGCGGCGTCACGGAATTTCTGAAGGTCGCCGCGCTCGCCGATCAGCTCGGCGTCAAGATCGTCCCGCACTCCCCGTATTTCGGTCCGGGCCTGCTGGCGACATTGCACCTGCTGGCGACGCGCGACGACGGGTTGGTCGAGATGTTCTATCTCAAACGCGAAGCGTGTCTCTGGGGCGGCCGCGCCGATGTCGATGCCACCGGCCACGTCGCGGTGCCCTCGGGACCCGGGCTCGGCTATGAGCCCGATCGCGGCGTGATGGAGCGCTATCGCGTGGCGTGACCGCGGCGCCTATTTTGCCGCGTCCTTCGGTGGCGGCGCGTCCTGCTTCTTCTTCAGATCTTCCGCGATCTTCACCTGCGTAGCCTGGAGATCGCCCAGCGTCTTCTGCAGGCCGGCCACGGTCGTCTTCAACGCGTCGATCTGGCGGTTGGCGGCATCGAGCTTCTGCTGATGATCGAGCGTCAGCTTGGTGATCGTCTTCTGCAGGAAGTCGACGTTACTCTGGAGGCAGCTCGTGCGCCGCTCCATGGTCTTCTCGACGGTGCAGATCTCGATGCCGGGCACGTCTTGCGCGCGGACCGGCGCGATCGCCAGCGTGGCGAGCAACAACATCGCGAAACAAACGCCGGCGCTTCGAAGCAGCATGCAGGTTCCTCGTCCAATATCACGGCAATGTGCGCTTTTTGCGCGCCGACGCCGGAGGCTACCACACTCGTACCGCATTCTCGCGTTGAGCTTGGGTTGTTCCCTCGGACGGGGAGCAGTGAACCGTGCGCGGAAGAAGAAGTGGGCGCTCTTTCCGCGACTTTGATTAGGGGAGATTTTTGGAATGGCAACGCGCGATAGACGTCTGGCAGAATTCGATGGCGCCGGAGAACCGCCCCCCGGCCTGCCGGTCGAAGTGCTGTGTGAGGATCATAGCGGAACGTATCAACTGCCGTTCGCCTGCCGCTATGTCGAGGGCCGCTGGCAGAACGACGCGGCCGGCGTCCCGGTGGAAGCCACCGTCATCGGCTGGCGCGTGCCGCGCGTCAAGCACTCGGGCTTCGCCTGACGAGCGGCGTCTGTCTCAAAATGCAACGGGGCCGCGCTCTGCCTTAACTAACGGAACGCGGCCCGAACGAATCACGTCCGAATCAGCCGGAACGCCGTGTACGCGGCTGTTCACGGCTAGATGTCGCAACAAGCCCCCACGCGTATACAATATCTGCGCAGCATGTGGGCCGGCCCGAGCCGGCCACGGGTGCTAAAAGTTAACGGCTTCAAAGACATGGCTGCCGGGCGCAGCAGCCTGGGCCTCGCTCCCAAAACAGGCAGGCGGGCGCGAAGCCTGCCTAATATTCGACCTCGAGCTCCTCGATCTCGGCCGGCTCATCCTTGGCCGCCGCGATCCATTCCTGCATCTCGGGCATGGCCATGATGGTATCGGCATAGGCCTTCAGCAGTGGCTCGAGCTTGACGTCATAGGTCACGAAGCGCGTCACCACGGGGGCGTACATCGCATCCGCCATGGTGCGCCTCGCGCCGAACAGGAAGGGACCGCCTGATTTCTCCAGGCAGTCGCGCCAGATGGACCAGACGCGGTCGATATCGGCCTGCGCGCGCGACCAGATCTTGAAGCCGGGGAAGTGCCCCTTCAGATTGACCGGCAGCGACGCGCGCAACGTTGTGAAGCCGGAATGGATTTCGCCGCAGATCGAGCGGCAATGCGCCCGCTGGACGCGGTCATCAGGCAGCAGACCGGCATCCGGCATCGCCTCGTTGAGATATTCGGCGATCGCCAGCGTATCCCAGACCACGGCGCCCTCGTGGCGCAGGCACGGCACCAGGATCGACGACGACAGCAGGAGGATTTCCGCGCGCGCCGACGCGTCGTCCGGCGCGGTGACGATCTCCTCGAAATCGAGCCCGGAAAATTTCGTCAGCAGCCAGCCACGCAGCGACCAGGACGAATAGTTCTTGCTGCTGATGGTCAGTGTCGCCTTCGCCATATGGCCCATTCCCTACGCCTGTGACTTGCACCCGCCCTGCCCGCGGGAGTGCTCATGACCTGTGCTTCCCGCAAAAAGAGGAGCAAGCGATGTGCCAGTTTTGAGGGCGGTGTGGCCCCCGTTTGGCTTCGATATTGCATGACAGCGCGGGAGGGTGGGCGTTTCAGTATGATGTCGATGTATTATCAGGCCTTTCAGAACCATATGGACCTTACCGCGCCGTGGCGGGCGGGAGCTTCGTCCGCGCTCAGATTCCTCAATCTGGTGCCGCAGGGCCTATCGGGTCAGGTCGTCGGCCGGCTCTCGGCCGCGCTGGAGCTGATTTCGCGCTCCACCCTCACCTATGACCGCCCGGCCTACGGCATCGACAGCGTGATGGTGGGCAACCGCGAGGTCGGCGTCACCGAGGAGGTCGCCTACGCGACGCCGTTCGGCTCGCTGCTGCACTTCAGGAAGGACGGCGCGCCGGAGCAGCCGCGCATGCTGCTGGTGGCGCCGATGTCGGGCCATTTCGCCACGCTGCTGCGCGGCACCGTGAAAACGCTGCTGCAGGACCACGACGTCTACATCACCGACTGGCACAATCCGCGCGACATTCCACGCCGCGAAGGCCGCTTCGGGCTCGACGATTACACCGATCATCTCATCGACTTCCTCGGCCAATTGGGCCCGCGTCCGCATATGGTTGCGATCTGCCAGCCCTCGGTCTCGGCACTCGCTGCCGCCGCGGTCATGTGCGAGGGCAACCACCCCTCGCGGCCTGCGACGCTGACGCTGATGGCAGGCCCGATCGACACGCGCATCCAGCCGACCAGGGTCAACGAGTTCGCCAAGAGCAGGCCGATCGACTGGTTCGAGCAGAACCTGATCAACTACGTGCCGGTGCAATGCCGCGGCGCGCTCCGCAAGGTCTATCCCGGCTTCGTGCAGCTCACGGCGTTCGTCTCGATGAATCTCGAGCGCCACATCAAGCAGCACATGGATCTCGCCAACCATATCGCCAAGGGCGAGAAGGAGAAGGCCGCGAGCATCAAGACCTTCTACAACGAATATTTCGCCGTGATGGACCTGCCGGCCGAGTTCTACATCGAGACCGTGCGCGACGTGTTCCAGGAGCACCTGTTGCCGCAAGGCAAGTTGATGCACCGTGGCCGTCCCGTGAACACCAAGGCCGTCAGCCGCATGGGACTGATGACGGTCGAGGGCGAGAAGGACGACATCTGCTCGATCGGCCAGACGCTCGCCGCGCAAGACCTCTGCACCGGTGTGCGCGCCTATCGCCGCGTCCACCACATGCAGGCCGGCGTCGGCCATTACGGCGTGTTCTCGGGCAAGCGATGGAATAACGAGATCTATCCGCTGCTGCGGGATTTCGTACACGTGAATTCGTGACTGTCATTCCCTGCCCCCGGACTGGGGGAAAACGGCACGTGCCTAATGCACTTGCTCAAGCAGCTCTTTCGCTTCCACGACTTCAGAAAGATTACGCTCCACATCGAATTCGGCCAGCACAGCGGCAAGCACTTCGGATACCCCGCCTGCTCGGCCATTTCTCTTGTGCAGGCGTGCAAGTCCAAGGGCGCTGCGCAGCTCGAAAGTCTTCGTCTGCTGGTGTCGTGCAATCTCAAGCGCTCGGTTGAGGGAAGCTTCCGCACCGGCTTCGTCCGAAGGATCAAGACGCCACAAAAGCTCGCCGCGGACGCGATGCAGCTCGGCATCAAGCCAATGCTGGCCGGATTGCCCGGTCCATGCGATCAATTCGCTCAAGATTTCCAGCCCGGTTTCGAGTTGGCCCGACGCTGCGTTCGCCAAGGCGACATGCATCCCCCAAAACGGCTCACAGAGATAGCAGTCATTCTCGTGCAGCAAGGTCCAGCCGCGACGCATTTCCGTCAGTCCGGTCATTTGGTCGCCGGCACGCCACTTGGCGAGGCCATTCAGGTAGGTGCCGGCGGCCACATACAACGGCATCGTGTGGTCGCGCGCGAGACCGAGCGCCAGGATTGTCTCCGTTTGCTGCAACATGCCTCCGCATAGGCCGTCGAACACAGCGCGATGAACCAGCGCGTTGGCCTGGGACAGCGCCCGCTTTTCTCCCGAAGCACTCACCGCTTCGGCGGCGAGGCGGCGTGCGCGCGCGATCTTGCCAAGCGGCCAAAGCACCAGGGCGAGAAACCTCATGATCACGAACGGGAGATCCAGTGCCGAAGCCTTGAACATCGCGGGATCCGGCTCGGCACCATAGATCTCGAATGCCTGCTCGAGATGCATCCTCGCGTCCAAGTAGTCACCGCCGAACCAGCAGGTAACCCCGCCCGTCCAATGTGCAACGACGGCGGCCACCGGTGAGTCCGGTCGTCGGTCAGCGGCGCTCCTGATGGCATCCGCCAGCTCCCGCATCGGAGCGAGTTCGCCGTGGGTCAGGCAAGCATTGAAGAGACCCGAATGGACCGGCGCGAGTTCAACGGGATCATTGATGTCGGCAGCGAACCGTCGGGCACGCGTCCATGCGGCTACGGTTTCGGGAGCGCTATGACCGAGGCTGCCTCGCAATGCACGGCCATACTCGATTTGAAGATGCAGCCTGCTCATCATCCGGCGGGGATCATCCGGCACCTCATCGGCGGACGCAATCGCCTTGCCGAGATGCGCGATCGCCTCGGAATAGGCCGAGCGCTTCAGCGCTTGCTGGCCCGCCTTGCGCCACCATTCGAGGGCGATCTCATTCAGCCCCGCCTCAGTGAAGTGGTGTGCCAGAACTTCCGGCTCAGTCTCGGCAACGACGGGAAACTTCTCGCGCAGGACATCGCCGATGCGCTTGTGAAGCAGCTGCCGTTTGCTCTTGAGCAGGCCTTCATAGGCCGCTTCCTGAACGAGAGCGTGCCTGAAGCTATAGTTTGCGTCGGGCGGTGTTCCGCGACGCACCAGCAGCTCCGCCTCTTCGAGTTGCCCCAGCGCGGCGCTCAGTGTCAGATCATCGCGTCCTGTCACATATCTCAGCAGCGCGTATGAAAAGTCGCGGCCGATGGCGGCGCCAATCTGCGCCACCTCCTTGACGGGAGCCAGCCGGTCGAGCCGCGCCATCAGCGAATCCTGCAGCGTCGCGGGAATAGCGAGCGGCGGGAGCGGACTATCGAGGCGGTAGCGTCCGGAATCTTCGATGAGCAGTCCGGACTCCAGCACCATCTTGGTCAGTTCCTCGACGAATAGCGGGATGCCGTCCGTCTTGTCGATAATCTGCTTCATCATCTCGCGCGGCAGCTGGCGACCAATGGTCACCTGCTCGACCAGCGCGCGTGTGTCCTGCCGGTCGAGTCGGTCGAGCCGCAACAGAGCGACGTTGGCAAGACCCGACCAGGAGGGCTCGAACTCCGGCCGGGCTGTCATGAGCATGAGTATCGGCAGCCCCCTGATCCGATCGACCCCGAGGTCGAACAGTTCAAGTGTCGTGGCATCGGCCCAATGCATATCCTCGCAGATAACCAGCAGGGGCTGCTCTCGCGCCAGGCCCTCGAGCTGGTCGAGAAGGGCGGCAAATGTCTGTCGCCGCTGCTGCGCCGGGCTCAAACCAAGCGGCGGATAATGGTCGCCGGTTGAAATCGAAAGGAGAGCCGCAATGAGCGGTGTCGCCCGAGCGACCTGCTGCGTCCCAAGGGCCAGCATTGCCTCGAGCTTGTCGAGCTTTTGCTCCGGCGTGTCGTGCGCGCGGATACCGGCCGCGCGTTCGAGCTGCGCGACAAAGGGATGAAGCGCACTGTTGGTGTGGTAGGGCGAACACTGATATCGCATCCGGCGGTGCGCCCCCAACGCGGGGCTTTCGGACAGCGTTGCGACAAAGCGCGACTTGCCGATGCCTGCTTCGCCGGAGATCAACACCATCTGGCCCTGCCCCTGCCATGCCAGCCGCTGGCGCGAGAGCGCGAATTCGATCTCCTCCTTGCGGCCGACGAAGCCGATCGAGCGCGCCGCGTGGACCGCCTCGAAGCGGCTCTCCGATGCGGTCGCGCCCTCGACCGCCCAGACCGCGATGGGTTCGGCTATCCCCTTGACCTCGCGACGGCCGAGATTGCGAAACGTGAAGAGATCGCCAAGCAGCCTGCGCGTCGAAGAGGCAACGACGACCGCTCCCGGTTCCGCCAGGCTCTGGAGCCGGGCAGCGAGGTTTGGTGCATCACCGACCGTTGCGTGCTCCTCTGACGCATCGCCGCTGATGAGGTCGCCGACCACCACAAGCCCGGTCGCGATCGCAATCCGCAGCTCAACCCGTTCGGTGGTGCCCGTTTTGAGTTGCCCAACCGCAGAGACGGTGTCGAGGCCCGCACGCACTGCGCGCTCCGCATCATCCTCGTGGGCGCGGGGATAGCCGAAATAGACGAGTATTCCGTCACCGACGAACCTGGCTATCCTGCCATCATAAGCGGCAATGACGCTCGCGCAGGCGGCGCGGTAGGCCCGGATCACTTCCCACATGTCCTCGGGATCGAGACGCGCCGAGAGCGCAGTCGAGCCGACCAGATCGCAAAACATAACGGTCAGGTGACGCCGCTCGGCGTCGTGAGGAGGAGCCGGCGATGCGATCAGCGCGGCTGGATCGAGGTCGGCGATAGCACGCAGCATTTTGCGGCGATGGCCGAGCAGCACTCCGAGCCTATCGAAATCCTCGTCCATCAGTTCGGGAAGGACACTCATGTCGATCCCATTTTGGGCAAAACGCTCCGCGTATTGCCCAAGCCCCAGCTTCTCGAGCCACTCCGCGATCTGCATTGGCTCCACCGATCGTGTGGTTGGCGGTTAGCAGAATTTTGGACCACGGCGCGCGAAGACAATATCCCAACGCCACCATGATGGCACGCCTTGTTTGTTGCGCGACAATCTAGGTTGTCCAGTACCGATGCCGCTTCCAAGCAGAGACATTGCTCGATGCCAACGGCTGCGCTACTAAAAATCGTCCGCGCTCAACGTTGGACGACAGAGGTTGCGATGAGTCTGCAGCCGCGACTTCAGACCTTAAGCCGAACCTTGCACGAGGGCTTGTGCCCACGTCACGATGCCAGGCAGACGCCCTTCCGTGAGCAGGGTTGTCTTCATTCCTTGTCCATGGGCACTTCGTAGTTGCGCGCCATCGTTCCCGCCGCAACTTGAAGCGAAGACCCAACGACCCAACAGCCGGCGAGAAAGGCTATCAGTCCATTGGGTAGGCTTTGATCAAGGACAAGGATGCTGACGGACAGGGTCGCTGCAATCGCCGCGCCGAACGTCCCGGCCGCACTCATGATCTCAGCAACCTCAGAGCCGTTGTATTCTTCCGAGTTGCTCGAAATCGACTTCCGAGCGACAGACCGGGACAAATCAATTCCAACATAATAGCTGAGAGCTCCGTAGAGCATCGTTAGCAGTACGATCCAGCCGCTTTCAAAAAGCCCGCCTTTCTGACGCAACAGGGTCGCACCCACATAGAGGCCGCAAGAGGCCCCAACGGCTGCGAGCCCAATTCTTTCGAGGAGATGGGCCGACTTGATAAGACTGGAACGGGCGATCCCAAGATTACCGGCGTACCTCGTTAGGGAAAATGCGCTGGAAACTGCGTTGCCTATCTTCATTGGGGGCTCCTTAGTAAGTAGCAGCCTACCGGCCGACCCCGATCAGAAGCTGCGTGGACGCGTTTCGCGATGCCCTTGATTCCAATTTCCAAAAGATGTGGCTGAGTGATGGGGCTGGCATGCTCGTAACCGAGACGAGAGCCAATCCAAAGCTGCGAGCACGCGGCTTCGCAGGCGTTGCATCTCACCCGTGTCTGTCAGTCAGCTCCGGGTGCGGCAATTTCTGGGAGGAGAGTTAGCTCGAAAAGAGGGTGATGAACTATGAGACTGTTCACACACTCCTGTGCCCTGTCGCTCCATCCAGTCACGATTTTAGGAGGACTAAGTTTGCATCGTTGCGTACCCCGGAGCACAGAAGCGCGAACTGACAGGCGCCGTGAGTTCGCAAGCTGTCCTGCGTTTCGCCACGTCAGATCTATTCGCGTCGGGTAGGCCACGGCGCGCCGCAAAACTCTCGTCAGGCGGATGGCCGATGCCGCCGCGCGAAATCCTCGTGCAGGAAATCGGCGGCCTCCACCCTGGCTTCGTCCTCCCTCAGCGTGATGTCGCCGCCTGCTGAAGGAATGGCCGGGATGCTTGCCCGGAAGCGCAGCGCCTCACGAATTCACGGGCACGAAGCAGGCGATTTCGCTGGCGAAGCGGCACTGATTTGGATTCTGATTCTGGCGCTCGAAAACGCGCTACGCGTCCGGCCCGCCATGGGTTTCGCGGCGCCATGCGCCCGGACTGACGCCGACCATCTGCGTGAACACCCGCGTGAAATGGCTTTGATTGGCAAATCCAGCCGAGATCGCAATTTCGGACAACGGCAGGTTGCGGACGGTCATCAGCTGCGTGGCCGCCTTCACGCGCTGGCGCAGCAGCCATTGATGCGGTGGCAGGCCGGTGGAGATCCGGAATGCGCGTGAAAAGTGGCTGACCGAAAGGCCGAGCTCGGTCGCGATCTGCTCCAGCGCGACCTTGCCTGAGAGATCGGAGTCGAGCCGGTCGCAGGCGCGCTTCACCTGCCATGGCGCGAGCCCGCCGCGGCTAGGCTCAGCGACAGGCTTCAGCCCGCCATAGGTCTGGGCGACGTGAGCGGTGAGCGCGAGCATCATGTGATCGATGAAGAGCTGGTTGGTCTCGTCAGGCCGACGCAGTGCTTCCTGCAAGCTGGCGCCGATATGACGGATCACCCCGTCGTCATGGCCCACACCGGGCTCGTAACTGAGCTCGCCAATGCGTGGCGCGCCGGGTTGCCTCGCCATGTCGTGAAGGGCCGGGCGCGGCAAATAGAAGAAGAGCGAGTGAAACGGCTTGTCGATCACATAGCGCGGATCTCGCTTGAGGTCGTACAGATAGGTCGCGCCCGCACGAATATCCTCTCTGGTGACGTAGCGGCCTTCCTCCCAACATTCGCAGGCGGGATAGTCGCGGAGCTTCAGGCTGACGAGGTAAGCATCCTCCGCCGGCAGCGAGCCGGAAAGCTCGGGCGTCGGCTTGTCATTGCGGACTTCGGTGACCGCGACCTCTGCGCTGCGCAGCGAGCGCGTAATCAGAACCGGAGCTTCCTTGACGTGAAGGCCTCGCCCGAGCCTCTGCCCGTAGACGCCTGCTTGTGTCATTTCAATATTCCATCCGTGAAAGGCACGTCAGCGCCAGCCTTTCGGAGTCGATGCATTATCGGAGATCGACGGCCGACGGTCCAGCTTCGCCGGATTAGCATATAGATTATGGCAGGCGGTCGCAGTCCGTCGCGACGAGGTGAATTCATTGTGATTTCAGCACGATTTCACAGGCTTGGCCTCGCGAAGGACAACACCGTTAACGTGTGCGGCAGATCATGGCACGATATTATCGTGCGTTCTCGAAAGCATCCGTGGCGCGCCTTCGCGCGCTAGTCCGACCATTCCTCGCCCCAGACCTGGACGACGTGGCCGGGCGAGACTTCGCGATACTGCCTGACCGGTGGCTGATAATCCGGTGCGCGCACCGGGCTTCTGATCTCGTCGTTCGAGGTCTCGCGCTTCGTGCCGCGGCGCGACGGGTCGGGCACGGGCACCGCGGCCATCAGCTTCTTCGTGTAGGGATGCTGCGGATTGCCGAACAAGGCTGCGCGCGGACCGGTCTCGACGATCTCGCCGAGATACATCACCGCGACGCGATGGCTCATGCGCTCGACCACCGCGATGTCGTGGGAAATGAAGAGATAGGCAAGGCCCATGCTGGCCTGGAGGTCGAGCATCAGGTTGACGACCTGCGCCTTGACCGAGACGTCGAGGGCGGAGACCGCCTCGTCCGCAACGATCAGCTTCGGCCCGAGCGCGAGCGCGCGCGCAATGCAGATGCGCTGGCGCTGGCCGCCGGAGAATTCGTGCGGGAAGCGCGCGGCCATATCCGCGGTCAGGCCGACGCGCACGAGCAGATCGGCCACCTTGTCGCGCGCCTGTGAGGCAGTCGCGAGACCGTTGGCCTGCAGCGGCGCGGCAATCGCCGTCCCCACTGACATGCGCGGATTCAGACTCGCGAACGGATCCTGGAAGACGATCTGCATCTGCTTGCGGAAGTCGCGCAAGGTCCGGGCGTTCATGGCGAGGACGTCATGGCCGTCGACCAGGACAGTGCCGCTGTCCGGCTCCGTCAGCTTGAGGATGGAGCGGCCTGTCGTGGACTTGCCGCAACCGGACTCGCCGACCAGCGCCAGCGTCTCGCCGGCACGCAAGGTGAAGGAGATGTTCTCGACCGCGTGGACGCGGCCCGAGACTTTTCCGAACAAGCCCGAGCGGATCGGAAAGCGCGTGGTGAGGTTGGCGACTTCGAGCAGCGGCCGCTCGGCCATCGAGACCGTGTCGGGCGTCTCCGCCGGCTCGTCCGAGGTCCCCGTGACCTTGTCGACGATCGGAAATCGCATCGGCCGCGTCCGCCCGACCATCGAGCCGAGACGCGGCACGGCCGCGAGCAGCGCGCTTGTGTAGGGATGCGAAGGTGCTGCGAAGATGCGTGCGGTCGCGTCAGTCTCGACCGCCTGCCCGCCATACATCACCACGGTACGGTCCGCGATCTCGGCGACCACGCCCATGTCGTGGGTGATGAAGAGGATCGACATCCCCTCCTCCTGCTGGAGCTCCTTCAGAAGCTCCAGGATCTGCGCCTGGATGGTGACGTCGAGCGCCGTCGTCGGCTCGTCGGCGATCAACAGCTTCGGCTTGCAGGCGAGCGCCATCGCAATCATCACGCGCTGGCGCATGCCGCCGGAGAAACGATGCGGATGCTCGTGGAAGCGTGATGCCGCCGCGGGAATGCGGACACGATCGAGCAGACGGATGGTCTCGGCCCCCGCCGCCGCGCGCGACAGGCCGCGATGCTGGATCAGCGCCTCGGCGATCTGGAAGCCGATGGTGAGCACCGGATTGAGGCTCGTCATCGGCTCCTGGAAGATCATGGCGACATCGTCGCCACGGACATCCGTCATGCTCGCTTCGGACAGCGTCAGCAGATCGCGGCCCGCGAGGTTGATGCGCCCCTCGACCCGGCCACTCTCCTTCGGAATGAGCCGCATGATGGAAAGCGCGGTGACGCTCTTGCCCGAACCGGACTCGCCGACGATCGCCACGGTTTCTTTGGCCGCGATATCGAACGATACGTCGCGCACGACGGGAATCCATTGCTGCTCGCGCAGAAAGGACGTTGTCAGGCCCGCGACCGACAACACGGGCGCCTGCGCTTCGGCAACGTTCGGATCAGGCCTGCTTGCGCCGGTGCTCATGCGATTGCCCTAATAGCCGCGACTGCGATCGACGCGCCCCGGCAGATCGTCGCCGCGGCGGTGGCGTGCGATGACGTCGAGCACGAAATCGACGGCCGTATCAGGCGTCGTCATGCTGGCATTGTGCGGCGTCAGCAGGATGCGCGGGTGGCTCCAGAACGGATGGCCGGCGGGCAGCGGCTCGGGCTCGGCGACGTCGAGCACCGCACCTGACAGCGCGCCGCTGTCGAGCGCCGCGAGAAAATCGGCTTGGACGAGATGCGGGCCACGCCCGACATTGACGAGCCCTGCTCCGCGCGGCAGGCGCGCGAACAGATCGGCGTTGAGGATGCCGCGGGTCTCATCGGTCAGCGGCAACAGGCAGACGAGGATGTCAGCCTGCGCGAGAAACTCCGGCAAGGTGTCCGTACCGGCGTAACAGGTGACGCCTTCAATCTCGCGCGGCGAACGATTCCAGCCGAGAAGCGGAAAGTCGAACGCCTTGAGCCGGTCGAGCACGGCCTGGCCGAGCTGGCCCAGCCCCATCACGCCGACACGCCGGCGCTTTGCCGGCGTGATCCGGATCTCGCGCCAGACCTGTTCTTTCTGCTGGCTGATGAAGTGCAGGAGATCGCGATGCAGCGCGAGCACGGCCATGGTGACGTATTCCACCATCGTCTCGGCGATGCCGGGCTCCAGCATGCGGACGAGCGGTATGTGCGGTGGAAGTTTTGTGGCATCGAACTGATCCACGCCAGCACCGACCGAAAAGACCAGCTCGAGATTGGGAAAGGTCGTCGCGATGTTATCAGGCGGAACCCACGCAACCAGGTAGCGCACCTCTGCGGGATCGCCGATGTCGGGCCAGAGCCGGAACGGCACATCGGGCGCGCGCTCGGCGAAGAAGCGCGCCCATTCGGCGCCGCGAACCATGTTGGCCTTGTAAAGAACCGTCATGCCACCAGCACTCTCAGAACGGGCTGACCGGCGCGAGACGCCGGCCGTCGATCATGCGCTTGTGGCTGTAGGCCGCGGGATCGACCAGCGGCGTCGCACCGGTGACGATGTCGGCGGCGAGCTTGCCGGCGGCGGGGCCGATGCCAAAACCGTGGCCGGAGAAGCCGGTGGCGAGGAAGAAGCCGGGCAAGGCATCGACCGGCGCGATCACGGGGATCGTATCGGGCGTGCAGTCGATCGTGCCGCCCCAGGCTTCCGCGATCTCGATGTCCTTCAGCTCCGGGTTCGCCTTGATCAGCGAGGCCAGCGCCGCATTGACCAGCGACATGTCGGGCTCGGGATCGCGCACGCGCTCGGTCTCGAACGGCGACGGCTTGTCAAAGCTCCAGCTCGTGCCGCGCACGATCTGGTCGAAGAACGACTTGCCGAATGAGAGCTTCAGCCCGTTCTTGCGATGCAGATAGGTCGGCCAGAAGGTGCGCGCGTAGCGGAACAGGTCGGGCGACAGCTCGACCGTGCCGCGGTTGCGCAGCGCCAGCGTAAAGCCGCCGTCGAGACGGCGGCGGATGCAGTAGAGATCGGTGCCGAGCGCGCCGGACGTGATCTCCGGTCCCGGCGTGGTTCGGCATGCGGTGGCGTTGACGAGACCGATCGGCAGCTCGATGCCGTGGCGGCGGCAGAACAGCGACGACCAGGCGCCGCCCGACAGCAGCACCGCCTGCGTGCGAATGGTGCCCTTCTCGGTGACGACGGCGCTGACCTTTCCGCCAATGGTCTCCAGCCCGCGCGCGGCGCAGCCCTGATGGATGGTGACGCCATGCTTTCGCGCGGCCGTCGCAAGCGCAGGCACCGCCATTGACGGCTCCGCACGCCCGTCGCTCGGCGTGTGCAGGCCGCCGACCCACTTGTCGGTATTGCCCGGCATGCGCTCGGCGACCTCCGCCGGGGTCAGGACGGTCGAGTGGACCTGCATCTCGCGCGCAGTTGCGGCCCAGCGCTCCCAGCTGGCGAGCTCGTCCTTGCTCTTGGTCAGGAACAGCACGCCGGTGCGGCGGAAGCCGGCATCGACGCCGGCGTCGTTCTGCATGTCCTCCCACAGCCGAAGCGCCTCGCGGGCCAGCGGAATCTCCTCACGGGCGCGGCCCTGCTGGCGGCACCAGCCCCAATTGCGGCTCGACTGCTCGCCGCCGACATGGCCTTTCTCGACGAGTGCGACGGAGAGACCCTTCTTCGCCAGATGGTAGGCTGCGGACACGCCGATGACGCCGCCGCCGATGACGACGACGTCCGCCTGCGCCGGCAGGCGTTCGTCGCTGTTTATACGGGTGAGCGGCGGGGACATGGGACACTCCAGCTATTCAGTTCGATCGAAGCAGGTCGGCTCGAGGGTGGGCTCGTCATGGGATATTCATTCGCGGGTCGAGCGCGTCGCGCAGGCCGTCGCCGAGGAAATTGAAGCTCGTTACCGCCAGCGTGATGGCAACGCCCGGCGCGATCGCGAGCCATGGCGCGCTGGTCAGATAGATCTGCGCGTTGTTGAGCATGTTGCCCCAGCTCGCGGCCGGCGGCTGGATGCCGTAGCCGAGATAGCTGACATAGGATTCGAGCAGGATCGCCTTGGCGACGTTCAGCGTCGCCGCCACCACGATCGGCGCGATCGCGTTGGGCACGAGCTCGCGGAACATGATCCGCAGGTTCGACGAGCCGAAGGCGAGCGCAGCGACCGCGAACTCGCGCTCCCGCAGCGATCGCACCTGGGCTTCGACGACGCGGGCCACGGCCATCCACGCGGTGGCCGCGATCAGGATGGTGGTGGTGACGAGACCGGGCTCGGTGAGCGCCGCGAGCGCCAGCAGCAGGAAGATGGTCGGAAAGCACAGCACGGCATCGACGAGCCGCATCAGCACCGCGCCGACCACGCCGCCATAGAAGCCGGCGAAGGCGCCGACGACGACGCCGACCGCCATCGCGATCACCATCGCGACGATGCCGATCGAGAGCGAGACCCGCCCGCCCATCATCAGCCGGGCCAGCACGTCGCGGCCAAGCTCGTCGGTGCCGAGAATGTGCGCGCCCGACAAAGGCGGCGCGAACCGCTTCATGATGTCGATATAGGTGTCGTCGAACGGCAGCAGATAAGGACCCAACGCCGAGCCGAGGACGAGCACCAGAATGATGACAGCACCCGCAAGCGCAAGCCGGTGCCGGCGGAAGCGCCGCCATGCGGCCTGGCCGGGCGCGAGCTGAACAGTCGAGAGGGTCGCAGCCGTCATCCCTAGCCCACCCGGATGCGCGGATCGACGACGGCATAGAGGATGTCGGCGAGCAGCGAGCCGATCAACACCATCGTCGCCGAGAACATCAGGATGCCCATCACCACGGGATAGTCGCGGTAGCCGATGGAATCCAGGAACAGCCGACCCATGCCGGGCCAGGTGAACACGGTCTCGGCGACCAGTGCACCACCGAGCAGCGTCGGAAATTGCAAGCCCGCGACCGTAATCATCGGCAGCAACGCGTTGCGCAGCGCGTGGACGGTGAGGATGCGCCATTCCGGCATACCCTTGGCGCGCGCGGTGCGGATGTAATCCTGATTGATCACCTCGAGCATGGAGGAGCGCATGAAGCGGCCCCACATCGCGGTCTCGACCAGCGCCAGCACCATCGACGGCGCGATCAGATGATGCAGCAGGTCGAGGAAGGAGCCGTCGCCGATAGTCTGGCGATTGCCGGCCGGCAGCCAGCCGAGCTTCACCGAGAACACGTAGATGGTGACGAGGCCGAACCAGAAGGTCGGGATCGACAGCGCGATCATCGCGCCGACGGTGGCGAGCGAATCGAACAGCGAATATCGCCGGAGCGCACCGAGTATGCCGATCCAGCAGCCGAGGAGTACCGCGATGATGGTCGCGGTCGCCATCAGCTCCAGCGTGGCGCCGAGATGGGAGGAGATCACCGACAGCACCGCCTCGCCGTCGCGATAGGACTTGCCCCAATCGCCTTTCAGCATGCGGCCGAACCAGTCGAGATACTGGATCGGCAACGGGCGATCGAGGCCGAGCTGCTTGGTGACGCGGTCGAGGTCCTCCTGCGTCATCTGCGCGGACGCCGCGAACTGCGAGAGCGGACCGCCGGGCGCCAGATGCAGGAGGGCAAAGCCGATCGCGGAGACGATCACCAGCAGCATGATCGCCTGCGCCAGGCGGTTGACGACGTAACGGGCCATCTCAGCCGATCCCGCGAGCCTGAGGCATCAGGCCCAGTACCATTCGCGGATGTTCCAGCAGTTGATGGAGGTGTTGATGTTGGGACGGAAGCCTTGCAGCCCCTCCTTCACGCCCTCGGCGATAAAACCCTGGAACAGTGGCAGGATGGCGAGGTCGTTGCGGATCAGCTTTTGCAGATCGCCATAGGTCGTCTTGCGTTGGGCGAGATCGAACTGCTTGGCGCCCTCGGCGAGCAGACGATCGGCCTCCGGGCTCCTGTACTGATAGGTGTTGTAACCGCGGCCGCCCTTGGCCGGGATCGCGCCGGAGCCGAAGCGCGGCGTCACGTCGGGGTCGCTGCCGAGCATGAAGTTCACGGACACCAGCACCGAATTGAACTTCGACTGCTGCCAGAAATCACCCCAGATCACTGCGGCCGGCATGTTGTTGACCCGCATCGCCGCGCCGATCGCGCGCCAGTCCTGTATCAGGAGCTGCTGGGTCTGCTCGCGCACGGCATTGCCTGACGTGGTCGAGTTGGTGAATTCGAGCTTGACCCCACCCTTCTCACGAATGCCGCCGGAGCCGCGGGTCCAACCGGCGGCATCGAGCAGCGCGTTGGCCTTGGCCGGATCGTATTTGTGCTGCGGCAGGCCCTGCTGGAACGACCAGGCCTGTTGCGGCACGAAGCTCTCGGTCTGCGTCGGCAGGCCATAGTTCAGCGCATCGATGATCGCCTGCTTGTTGATGGCAAGGTAGAGCGCCTCGCGCACCGCGCGATCGGCGAAGGGGCCGAATTCGAGGTTGGGTGCGACGTGCTCCACCGACGAGGTCGCGGAGACGAAGATCTTGCGGCCCTTCAGCGTCTTCGCCTCCTGCACGAAGTTCGGCAAGATGCCTTGCAGGCCGGTGTAGTCGACCTGCCCCGTGCGGAACTGGGTGTAGAGCACGGTGAGATCGGGAATGTATTTGAAGACCACGCGTTCGACGTAAGGTCCCTTGCCGTGATAGCCGGCGTGGGCATTCAATTGAATATGGTCGCCGGGCACGCGCTCGCCCCAGCGGAAAGGCCCGGTGCCGACAGGCGCATTGTGGAACGGCGAGGCGTTCGGATCCGACAGCTTCTCCAGGATGTGCTTCGGCACGATGAAGGTGAGCGACAGGATCGACATGTAGGGCGAATAGGGAGCCTCCATCCGCCAGTGGATCTCGTCGGGCGCGACGACCTTGATGTCCTTGACGAGGTTGTGGCCGACGCGATTGCGGACGCGGAAGTCGGGATTGTTGATCAGGTCCAGCGAGAACTTGACGTCCTCGGCCGTGAACGGCGTGCCGTCGTGCCATTTCACGTCGCTGCGCAGCTTGATCTTCCAGGTCAGGCCATCGGCCGACAGGCCGCCATTCTCGACGGTCGGGACTTCACGCGCGAGATCAGGGACGAACTTGCCGTCGGGTTCGATGAACCAGAGCGGCGAGAACACCTGCCACCAGATGCCCTGATCGACCTCGATCCCCGGCATCAGCGGATGAAAGACGGTCGGCTCCTGCGACAGCGCCGCGATCACTTGCCCGCGCGGCTTGTCCGGCGGACTGGTCGGGCGTTCGGTCTGTGCAAAGGCGTTGCCTGCAAGGGTCCATCCCGCCGCGGCGCCCGCGCCGAGCTGGAAGAATTGTCGGCGATTCGGAATGCCGAGATGATGCAGTCCGCCAACGCCGAACTTGCCGGTGCTGTCTGCCATGACCAGTCTCCGTTCCCGCACACGGCACCGTCTCCCGCGCCCCCGAGACCCGGCAAAGGGACAGGAGTGGGCTTTAGTGCTTCTAAATTTTTCAGTCAAAAGTTCATCATGACTAAATACAGCTGTCAATCACATTGCTAGGATGCGCGACCTTTTCACACCGCCGGCCATTCCGGCGGCGAGGCAATGCATGGGAGAGCGACATGGATGGTCGCGGCGAGACCAACGGCCCGAAGGACGCCCCGGCAATCGAGGCCGACGATGCGGTCGACCAGCGGCTCGGCGAAACCGTTCGGCTGCTGCGGCAGCGCGCCGGCCTCTCGATCCAGGACGTCGCCACCAAGACCGGACTCTCCAACGGCATGATCAGCCAGCTCGAACGCGCGCGCGCCATGCCGTCGATACGGACCCTGCGCCTGCTCAGCATCGCGCTCGACGTTCCCATCTCCTACTTCTTCGAGACCAGCGATCCCGCCGATGTGCAGCGCTACATCGTGCGCAAGAACAGCCGGCGCCTGCTGCGGCTCACCGCCAGCGGCGTCGTCAAGGAAGCGCTGACGCCGGCAGACAAGGGCCAGCTCGAACTCTATGAGCTGACGCTCAACCCCGGCGCCTCGTCCGGCACCGACTTCTTGCAGCACACGGGCGAGAAGGCCGGCTACATCCTCTCCGGCAGCCTGCGGCTGTGGCTCGACAACCAGGCTCATCTGCTCGAGGCCGGCGACAGTTTTCGCTTTCCGAGCATCGTGCCACACATGTTCGACAACCCGACCCAGCAGGCCGCGCGTGTGATCTGGGTCACGACGCTGCGCCAGACCGATTCGCCGGCAGGTTGAAGCGCGAGGTACGCCGGCGCCCCACCGGAAATTGCCCCTCGACGCAGGCCCGCAGAGTCTGTAGCTGACGTGAAGCCGGAGCAATCTACAGCGCGAACGCGAGGGTCCCGCGATTGACGTCGCTGGTGTGAGACCATGAAACTCAGACCGCTTCTGACACTCGCAATGGCCGCGCAGGTCGTCGTGACCGCCGCGGCGCTCCTCGCCTCCCATGCCGCGACCGGAACCTGGTTCGGCATTGCCCAGGTCGTCGCCTTGCTGGCAAGCGGCGTCGTTGCGGTCCTGCTCGCACGGCTGTGCACGCGCGCGATCGAAACGGCGCAGGACAAGCGCACCGCCGCGCAACTGGCCGAGCAGGCCCAGGCCAGCGCACAGATGACCCAGGCCGTCATCAAGACCGCACTCGACGCCTTCGTTCAGACCGATGCGAACGGCATCGTCCTGGAGTGGAGTGTCCAGGCCGAGGCCCTGACCGGATGGACGCGCAAGGAGGCGCTCGGCGCCGACGTCGTCAACCTCCTCATCGCCGAGCCCCTCCGCGACGGCTTCAGGCAACGCATGATGCGGCTTTTGCCGGAACTGTCGGATACGCCGATCGGCATCCGGTTCGAAGCGACGCTGCTGCACCGGAACGGCGACCAGATCCGGATCGAGGCGTCGAGCACGGCGCTCCAGCTCGGCGGGCGCACCATCATCAACAATTTCGTCAAGGACGTCACCCAGAAGCGAGCCGCCGAGGAGCAGCTGATCCAGGCCCAGAAGATGGAGGCGGTCGGCCAGCTCACCGGCGGCATCGCGCACGAATTCAACAACATGCTCACCGTGATCACGGGCACGATCGAGATCCTCGCCGACGCCGTGAAGGACGACCCGCCACTTGCGACCATCACCAAGCTGATCAGCGAGGCGGCCGATCGCGGCGCCGTGCTGACGTCGAGCCTGTTGTCCTTTGCCCGCAAGCAGGCGCTCCAACCGGCCGAGATCGACGTCAACGAGCTGCTGGAAGAGGTCGCAAAGCTGCTGCTGGCGACCTTCGACAAGACGATCGAGATCGTGTCCAGGCTCGACCGCAACGTCTGGCTGGCTTTCGCCGACCGCGGCCAACTGAGCGCGGCGCTGCTCAACCTCGCGATCAACGCACGCGACGCGATGCTGGATGGCGGCAAGCTCACGCTGACCACGCGCAACGTGGTGTTCGGCGTACGCGAGGCCGTCGCGGTGGGCGCCGGCTATGCCGGCGACTATGTCGAGATCGAGATCGCCGATACCGGCACGGGCATTCCGCAAGCCATTCTCGAACGCATCTTCGATCCGTTCTTCTCGACCAAGGATGTCGGCAAGGGCACCGGGCTCGGTCTCAGCATGGTGTTCGGCTTCGTCAAGCAGTCCGGCGGCGGCATCAAGGTCACGTCCGAGGAAGGCCGCGGCACGATTTTCAGGATCTACCTGCCGAAGGCCGAGACCAGCACGCTCCGTCCGGCCGGCTATGACGAGCGCAAGGTCGTGGGCGGCACGGAGACAATCCTTTGCGTCGAGGACGATCGCGACGTCCGCCAATATGTCACCGTCCAGCTCGAAAGCCTCGGCTACAAGGTCATCTCCGCCGCCAACGCGACCGAAGCGCTCGCCCTCGTGGCCGAAGGCACGCCGTTCGATCTGCTCTTCACCGACATCGTGATGGCCGGCGGCGTCAACGGACGCGAGCTCGCCGAACAGATGGTGGCTGCGCGGCCCTCGCTGCGGGTGCTGTTCACTTCGGGTTATGCCTACGATTCGCTGCACGCGCAGGGACGCGCCACCATGGGCGCGCCGCTTCTGGCAAAGCCGTACCGAAAGGCCGAGCTCGCGCGCATGCTGCGCCGCTCCCTCGACACCGCCGTCGACGCCGCGGGCGATCCGATCCCGACGCCGTATTCGGTGCAGGCTGATGTCGAGGGCTTTTTGCGGAGGCAAGCGGCCGAAGACAGCGGGACGACGCGATCGAGAAAATAGATGTCTGCCGCCTAGCTCATCCTTCGCCGCAGCGTTGCAGACGGTGTCTCGCCGAATTTTTCACGGTAGGCACCCGCCATGCGGCCGAGATGGGTGAAGCCGAGATCGAAGGCGATCTCGGTGATGGAGACATCCGGCGAAGCCTGCGCGAGCCGGGCGTGCAGAGCAGCGAGGCGCATGTCGAGCAGCATCTCCGAGATCGATACGCCGAAGTGGCGGCGGAATCCGAGCTGGAGCGCGCGGACGCCGATCCCGGACGCGCAGGCGAGCTGCGCGAGGTCGAGCGGCTCACCGGCATTTTCCGCAAGATGGTCCCGCGCGGCGCGCAGTGCACGCGGCAGACGCTCGGCTTGCCCCGAGAACCTCCTGATGGCGTCCGACAGACCATGGCGCTGGCCATTGAGGAGATGATCGAGCAGCACCTCGCGCCAATCGGCCATTGCGACCGGTGAAAGCCTGCCGGACAGCCCGAGACGCTCGGCAAGCAGCATCAGCTCGGCAAGGCTGGTTCGCAGGGCCTGCCCCGCCGGCGCGTCCAGGTCGATCGCGGCATCAAACTCGACCGGGCCGGCCGCCCTGCCCGACAGCGACGCAGCGCGCTGCTCGACCATGCGACGGTCGAGCAGCAGGATCGCCTGCGCACAGTCGTTCCACATCATCCGGGTCGGGATGGTCGGCGACAGCAGCGACGCCGTCCGGCCCGGCGCGGCATCGATTTCGCCGACGCCGGCACGAATGCGGGCGGTGCCGGTGAGCGGGACCTGCACCAGGAAGAAGCGCTCGAGGCAGCCGGGATCGATGCTCACCGACCCGCCATAGGCGACATAGTTGATGGAGAAGCCGTCGAACGCCGCGCAATTGTGCCGGGCGGAGAAGCCGGGCCCGCGCGGCCGTATCGGCTTGAGATCGTGCGGGCAGAAAATGCGTCCGACCTGCTCTGCCGCTTCGTCGACATCGTCCGTGGTGACGCGGGCGAAGTCCGCAAGCCGGTCGGCTGCAGACGTTCTTGCGGTGATTTCCAGCACGGCTGCGGACATCGTCGACCACGCTTCGCGTCACGGAATTGCTTTAAGCCTATAATGGTTCCTCGAACGCGGAAAGGGCCGCGTCGCAGAATCATCATGCTGCACGGCAGCAGTCGCGTCCGGATTCGTTTAGCGGATAGACACCGACCGTCGACGGGTCGAAGCTCCATCCTCGCTGGAATCCATGAGGAGCGAGCCATGACTGCACTCGAAAAGGGCATTACTACAAACGGCACGGGCTATGGCGGCAAGAGCTGGAACATCCTTGGCCAGGTCTATTTCCCCAAGGCCGTCACAGATTCCACCTTCGCGTTCGAGACCAACAGCGAGCCCGGCCAGTTCGTACCGGTGCACATCCATCCGACCCAGGACGAGTTCATCCTGGTGCAGGAAGGCACGCTCGACCTCAAGCTCGACGGCCAATGGGTCAAGGCCCATGCCGGGGATCTCGTGCGCATGCCGCGCGGCGTCCCACACGGCTATTTCAACAAGTCCGACAAGCCGTGCCGCGCGCTGTTCTGGGTCTCGCCGATGCAGAAGCTGGAGGCGCTGTTCAACCAGCTTCACAATCTGACCGACCCCGCCGAAGTCGTGCGCATCTCGGCACTGCACGAGGTCGACTTCCTGCCGCCCGAAGCCAACGACTAGGCGGCGAGCCTTCTCGTCCAGTTTCATCTGCTTGCGGGTCCGCCGGTCGCGCATCGCGGCCGAGCGCGGTCGCTTGCGCCCGAAACACCTTGATTGCGAGGAATCCCATGGTCAGCCCCAAGCATGTCTGCGTGATCGGCGCCGGCGTCTCCGGCCTCGCCGCCGCAAAGGCGTTTTCCAGCCACGGCCATCGCGTCACCATCGTCGAGCGCAGTGCCGATCTCGGCGGCGTCTGGGAGCCGGCGCGCTCCTATCCCGAGGTGCAGACCCAGAGCCCGAAGGAGCTCTACCGCTACACCGATCGCGCCATGCCGGACACCTATCCGGAATGGCCGACCGGGCCGCAGGTCCATGCCTATCTCGCCGATTATGCGAAGAGCTTCGGTCTCGACCGCATGCTGCGCCTCAACACCGCCGTCGCGGACATGGCGCGGCGCGCCGACGGCAAGCCAGGCTGGACGCTCGCGCTGTCGAACAAGGACGGCACGACGAACGAAGATTTCGACTTCGTCGCGGTCTGCACCGGGCAGTTCAACGAACCGCGCGAGCTGCATTGCCCGGGCGAGGACGGCTTTCTGGCGCAGGGCGGACAGATCCTGCATTCGTCGACATACGGCGATCCGACACTGGCGAAAGGGCGACGCGTCGTCGTGCTCGGCGGCTCGAAGTCGGCAACCGACATCACGGTGAACGCGGTGAAATCGGGCGCGCGCGAGGTCACCATCGTGATGCGCGAGCCGGTGTGGCGCATTCCCTATTTCATCGGCGGGCTCGTGAACTTCAAACGCATCCTCTACATCCGCGCGCAGGAGGAGATGTTTCCGGGCTGGGGCGCGAGCTCCATGGCACGGCTCGCGCACCGCATCGCCGCGCCGCTGATCTGGGCAAACTGGCGCGGACTGGAGAGCCTGTTGAAGGCGCAGCTCAAGCTGAACCGCTGCAAGATGGTGCCGAAGGAGCGGATCGAGGATGGCGTCAACTGCTCGGTTCCGATCGCAACGCCGGACTTCTACCCGATGGTCGCCGACGGCCGCATCAAGGCGGTGTTCGGCAGCTTCGATCATTATGAAGGCGACAGCATCGTGATGAGCGGTGGCGAGCGCGTTGCGGCCGACGTCGCCGTGCTCGCGATCGGCTACAAGCTCGGCGTGCCGTTCCTGCCCGCGGCCTATCGGCAGAAACTGGTCGATGCGGATGGGCAGTACCGGCTCTACCGCCTGATCGCCAACCCTGATCTGCCGGAGATGGGCTTCGTCGGCTTCAACTCCTCGTTCTGCACCGTGCTCTGTGCCGACCTCGCGGCGAACTGGCTGGTGCGCTATGCCGATGGACAGCTCGCGAACCAGCCGACGGCGCAAGCGATGCGCGACAACGTCGAGATGATGCTGCACTTCAAGCGCGTCGAACGGCCGGCTGCCGGCGTCTATGGCGGCCTCTGCGTCGCGCCCTATCACTACCGCCATTTCGACGAGCTCATGGCCGACATCGGCGCCAAGAACCAGAAGCGCGGCGGGCTCGCCGGACACTTCCAGCCGCCGGATGCGGATGCCTATGCGAAGTTCCTGGCGACGGCGCCGGACTACCGGGCCACAGCGTAAGGTCGGAGAACCCGGGTCGAGCGTGATTTGCAACTCGCCAGTCCGCGGGTTTGATGTTTACGATCCCGTGACCGACGAATCTCCGGCACATGGGGACCAGCCATGGGACGACGATGTCATGCCGCCACGGCCCTGGCGGTGCTTGGGCTGATCCTCACGACGTTCACAATCAGCCGGGCACAAACGCTTAACGCGAAGCAATCGGAGGCGCTCGCCACCTACGATCGCGCGCTCGGTGATTTCAAATCCATCCTTGCCGAGCGCCGCCGACAGATCGAGGCAAAGGAGCCGCTGCCGCACCTGCCGGGACAGGCGCTCTATCTGGCGCGCGTCGCCGTCATCAGCGGCTACAAGGATCTCACCGACGCCATGCCGTCGCGGATCGGCAAGCCCAACAAGTTCGAGATACCACCGGCCTATTTCGACGCCGACATCGAGCCGCTGATCGACGAATACGGAAAGCTGTTCGACGTCATGGAGGCGCCGCCGGCCGGCGCGCAGAACTCGGCGACGCCCTTCAAGGACGTCGTCGATCTCGCCACAGCGATCGCGCGCGCCAAGGGGCTTGCACCGGCTCACGCCGAAGCTGCGGGCCGGATCAGCCTCGGCCTGTTCTTCGCCGAGACCAATGGCAAGCAGAATGTCCGCAACGGGCGCTCGAACACCTATATGGGCAGCTTCCAGACCGGCCCGTCCGAGGACCGCAACGGCCGCAGGAAATGGGAAGCGATCAAGGCAGAGATCGCGGCGGCCGATCCCGCCCTGGGCGCGCGCGACGACAAGGAAGAGGCCCGCGCCCGAGGCACCGATCACCGCTTCAACCACTGGACCAACGTGCGCGACGGCCTGATGAATGCGCATGCGGATGTCTTCCGGGAGATTCCGGGAATCGTGAAGACGCTGCCCGACCCGATCGACCAGATGAAGCTGTTCGAGCTGATCCAGATCGTGCCGACCCCGACGCGATCCGCGCTCAAATCGGGCGATCTCCTGAACTACCGGGTGTCCAGCCCAACGATCATGAAGCACCTGCGCAACAACAGCATTTTTGCGTTCGGACACGCCGACCGGGCGCGCACCTCGGCCAGCTTCCGGGAGATCCTCGCTGCGATGTGGCTGTTCAACCGGAAGTTCGAGCGCGCGATGGCGAAATATGCGGAGATCAAGCCGCGTTGAGGCGGCGGTTGCAACTGCTACCAGACGTCGTAGTCTCCCGCTCCTAAAACTTTCAAGGAAACGTCACGATGTCTTGGGCCAGCTCATGCGCCTGCTAATCCTCGGCGGCAGCCAGTTTCTCGGGCGCGCGATCGCCACTCATGCCTGCGCGGCCGGCCACGACGTGACCTGCGCAGCGCGTGGCCTCGCCGGACCGATCGCGGCAGGCGCGCGGCTCGTCCGGATCGACCGCGACACCACAGACGGTCTTGCGCCGCTTGCGGGCACGACGTTCGACGCAGTTGTCGATGTCTCGCGTCACCCCAGCCAAGTCCGCCGCGCGGTCGCCGCGCTGAAGCGGCCCGGCGTGCACTGGACCTTCGTCTCGACGGTCAGCGTCTACGCGGACAATGGCACACCGGGGCAGCGCGCCGATACGGCACCGCTGCGCGAGCCCGTGGCTGAGGACGTGGAGCACAGCACCGACGCCATTTATGGCGCCGCCAAGGTCGCCTGCGAACAGGCGGTCGGTCACGACGCTTTCATCTGCCGGGCCGGCCTGATCGTTGGGCCGGAGGATCCGACAGGACGGTTCGCGTACTGGCCGGCACGGCTTGTGCGCGGCGGCGAGGTGCTGGCGCCGGGATCGCCTGACGACGCCGTCCAGTTCATCGACGTGCGCGATCTCGCGCAGTGGATCGTGCATGCGGCCGAGATTGGCCTGACCGGCATCTTTGACGGGATCGGACCGATCCGCACACGCGGCGAACTCCTGGCCGAGTGTGCAGGCGCGCTGAACCCCTCCTGCAAGTTCACCTGGATTGATCGCGCTTTTCTCGACGCGCACGATGTCCGACGCTGGGCAGGCCCAAGGTCACTGCCGATGTGGCTGCCCCTGCCCGACTTCGCGGGCTTCATGACGCGCGATACGTCGCCGGCGCGCGAGGCCGGGCTAATCTCGCGACCGCCGTCAGTCACTGCGCGCGACACGCGCAGCTGGCTCCGCACCAGCAACGGACCGGTCGTTGGACTGACAGAAGACGAGGAGAAGGCCTTGCTCGCCGCCTGGCACGCGAACAAGGCGAGCTAGTTCTCCGGCTTGTAGCCGTCCGTCAGCGTCTTCAGAAACGCGATGATGTCGGCCTCGTCCTGCTCGGTCATCGCCGGCTTGTCGCCGGGGTGGCGATCGAACGGCGGATCGGTGACATCGACATTGGCGTGATATTTTTGCGGCAGGTCGTCGTATTTCCGCACCGCGCCGTCGGCACCGCGCGGAAAAACCTTTTCCGGATTGGTGTCGCGAAAATTGTAGAAATCCAGGACCTGCTCGAGGGTGCTGAAGACGCCGTTGTGGAAGAACGCGTGGCGCGTCGCCGTGTTGCGCAGCGTCGGCGTCAGGAACATGCCGCAGTATTGCGTCTGCTCGGGAATGTCGGTGCGCTGCGGGCCGCAGACGCCGAGATCGAAATGGTTGGGATCGCGATTGCCGGCGAGCGCGGCATTGCGCGGCGCACCGAGCGCCTCGTACTGGTGATCGGTGAACAGCGGCGGCAGGCCGTCGCGGGTCGGCGCCGAGGTGTGACAGCCGGCGCAATTGGCCTTGTCGGGGTCGTTGAACGCTTGCAGGCCGCGCAGCTCGCTTTCGGACAACCGCGCCTTGCCCTCGAGCCAGTAATCGTACTTGCTGGTGTAAGGATGGAAGCTGACTTCCTCCACCTGGTAGCGCGCCACCGCGAACATCGCCTCCGCGATCAGGAGCCGCTGATTTCTGAGCACGCCGGCGCCGAACAGCTCGACGAAGCGATTGGCGTAAGGCGCACGGCGCAGCTTGTCCGCGACGATCTCGGCACTGCCGCCGTCCATCTCGTTAGGGTCGAGCAGCGGGAACAGCGCCTGGTCCTGCAGCGTGTCTGCGCGGCCGTCCCAGAACAGGCCGCCTTGCGGCACGATGTTCGCCGATGCGCCGCTGCCGCCGGCCGTCTTCGTCGTGCGCGCGGCCTGCTGGCCGATCGCAGCCATCTGCGCGAGGTCGATGACATTGTCGTCGTCGCCCTTGTCGGGGCCAATGCTGAAATTGGGATGGCGATCGAGATAGGTCAGCGACGGCACCGCGCGTGCGCCTTGCCGCGACAGGGCGGCGCCGCCGAGCATCACCGGTCCGTCGTTGGGCTGGCCGTAGGCGTGATCCGGGCTGTGGCAGGACGCGCAGGACAGCGCGCCGGACGACGACAGCGACGCGTCGTAGAAGATCTCCTTGCCGAGCTGCGCCATCGCGGACAATGGCGCGACGGGCGGGCGCATGAGGCGAACCGGATTCGGGTTCGCTCCGAGCTGGCTCGTCTCCGCAAGTCCTTGCGTCCCGGCCGCAAAGAGGGCGCCGGCAAGACAAAGCAGGCCGGCGCCGAGAAGCCACATGGTGCGGCTGTTCATCAAGCGTCCCGTTGGACTAGTGGTGATGGTGCTCGTCCGGCGGGCTGGTGATCACCGTGCCGGAGGTCGGATCGAGGAACAGCGCGTCGGTCCGGTAGTCATGGCTGTGATCCTGATCGAAGTCGAACAGGTCCATGATCGAGCCGGAGCTGGCGTCGAACGAGCCGCCACCGATACGCTGGCCGCGCAGCCAGTTGTCCTCGATGAACCGCACCACGGACGCCTGCGAGATGTAGGTGCTGCTCACGTGGTTGGTCCTGGCGTAGGGCGAGACCACGATGAAGGGAATGCGCGTGCCCGGACCGCAGCGGCCGTTCACCGGCTTGCCGGAGAGACCCTTCGGTGCCGGCTGCTTCTGCGGGCCGAGGCCGCACAGGCCCGGACCGTTGATCTGATCGGCGGTCGGATCGTAGGAGGCGTTCTTCGGTGCAACGTATTGGTGGTCGTACCAGCCGTCGGAGTCGTCATAAGTGATGATGACGGCGGTCTCGCGCCATTCCGGCTGCTTCTGGAGGAAGTTGATCAGCTCGACGTTGCCGACCTGCTCGTCGAGCGGATCGGAGTTGCCGGCGTGACCGTCCTGGTAGGCCGACATCTTGATGTAGGAGACGGCCGGGAAGTTGCCGGCCTTCACCGCGGCGTAGAAGTCCTCGAGATCATAGCCGTGATTGGCCGGATCGACCTTGCCGTCCATCGCGTAAGTGTGGCCGATGGCACGGACCGAGCTCGGCCGCGCATGGGTCGGGTTGGCGGTCGACTTGTAGTACTGGAACCAGGCGTGGTGCGGAATGTAGTCCACGATGGTGCCGTTGACGTTGCTCGAGAACGTGCTGCGACCGCAGCCGGTGGTGCCATTGGCGTTCTTGAGCGTCAGGTCGAAGCCGCCCATGAAGCTGCCCCAGCTGATGTGCTCGGCATTGAGCAGGTCGCCGATGTTCTTGCCGTCCATCAGGATGGTGCCGGTCGTGCTCGAGCAGGGATCGTTGCCGGGATCGGTGTCGCCGATCAGCGTCAGGCCGCCCTGGCCGTCAGGAATCGAAGACGAGGTGCCGACGATGTTCTGCACGCCGTTGGTCTGGCCGGAGATCACCTCGAGCATGCCCGGCGTCGACGGACCGAAGGTGTCGGTCCAGGCATTGTCGCTCATGGCGAAGTGCTGGGCGTAATTCCAGAAGGCGGTGGTGGTGTTGCCGTCGAAATAGCCCATGACCTGACCGTTGGTGCCGAACGCACCGGCGCCGCCGGCGGTGCCGCGGCCGGTGAATTTCGGAAACAGGTCTTCCTTGCCGTTGTCCACGGCCTGCTGCTCTGGCGTATAGGAGTGGTTCTGCGAGCGCGTGTTGGCCTGGGTACGGTCGAGGCGGAACGGGTCCGTCGCGCCCGTGCCGTTGGCCGCGCTGTTGTTCGGATTGTTCACCAGCAAATGGGCGTTGGCGAGATTGTTGACTTTCGGCGTATGCGGCTTCGGCACGAAGGGGATCGAACCCGACGGATTGGCCGCGTTCGGATAGGTCGCAAAGTAATGATCGAACGAGCGGTTCTCGTTGAAGATGACCACGAGATGCTTGATCGGCGTCTCGGTGTGGATGTCATGCGGATGACGGTGATGATCACGGTCGTGATCGTGATCGTTGTCGCGACCTTGATCATGCCCGTGATCGCGGTCGCGGCCGAAATCGTCCGCAAGGGCGGGAAGCGTGCAGGCAAGCGCCGTCGCGGCCGCGACAATCGCAGCCGTCGTCAAGAATCTTGATTTCATCGTTGTGTGCCCCGAGGGATTGACGCTGCGACCTTAGCCATCACGGGTGACAGCGCTGTGTCAGTTTGACGCACGAGACACTTGGCGTGATGGTCGAGACAAGGTTTTTCACACAGCCGCCCGCTTCGCTTCGCCGGGGCGCGTCACGCCCATTCATTCCACCAGCGAAGACAAAAATGATCACGGGCAGGTTGTTGCGTGATGCACCCGGGGCCGTCAGAGCCGCTTGGTGAAATGGTAGCGACGAATGCCACCGCCCAGTGTCTTGTTGCTGGCGGCATCGGCGATCTCCTCGCGCACGTTCTCGTATCCTGCGTTTCGATATAGCGCCAGCGCGTCCTGCTGAAGCTCGGACGTACTCAGCTGCAATTGCAGCCGATTGCGGCAGCGGCATTCTTCTTCGGCAAACCCCAGCATCTTTCGCGCTATACCCCGGCGCCGCGCGCCGGGAGCAACGTACATGCGCCGTAACTCCATCGCGTGTTCGCCAGAGGCCTCCAGTCCAAACATGCCGACGATTTCATCGTCATCGATGGCGATCCAGAAACCGCCGTTCCGACTCGAATAATAATCGGCGAGACGATCTATCTCCTCCGCGAGGGAGCGGGTGATGTATCCTTCAAACGCCTCCGCCAAATGCGCCGGCGCCAACAGGCGATTGACCTGGATGAACAGCTCGCGCACGGCGGCTGCATCGGCGGGCAAGAAAGCGCGGATCCGAATCTCGCCTGCCATGGAGGCGCTGCCGCTATTCGGTTCGGATCGGCGTGTCCTTCAGGCCGTTGTTGTCATAGGCCTTGCGCAAGGTGCCGTTCATCACCGCCTCGTTCATGAATTTGGTGACGAAGGTCAGCGCCAGGCTGTGGCCGAGCGGGACGGCAACGGCGGTGACGGTCTTCTTGAACGTTTCATCAAGGACGCGCGTGCCCGGGATCTTCTGCGCCATCTTGTTGAGCTGGTCGCGCGACAGCGCGAAGGCGTCGATCTCGCCGCTCTTGAGAAGCCCGAAGATCTCGTCATAGGTCTGATAGCCCGTGACTTTCGCATTCTTCAGATGCGCGATCGCGCCGCGCATGGTCGTGGTGGCGTTGACGGCCGCGACCTTGATGCCGGGCTGGTCGAGGCTGGCGAAGTCAGTGACGGCTGAGCCCGGCTTGACGATGTAGGTGGCGTCCGCGACCTCGTAGATCGGGCCGAACATCATCTTGGTCTCTCGCTCGGGATCTTTTGGCAGCCAGGTGACGTCCCACGTCCCCTTGCCGGCCGCGTCGGTGATCTGCCCGGAATTCTGGTGCACGACATATTCGACGGGCACGCCGAGCTGGCCGGCCATCTCCTTGCCGAGGTCGACCGGCACGCCGGCATAGCCGGCTTCGGTCTTGGTCGACCAGAACGCGCCGCCCGCCGGACTGATCGCGATCGCGACCCGCAGCTTGCCGGTCGGCGCGATCTCGTCCTTCAGGCCATCGGCTAGCGCGGGCATGGCGACTGCCGCTGCGAAAACGAGGCCGGCAAGGGCCGCTTGGAGGGACGCGGGCATGTCATGTTCTCCTCACTTTTTCTTCTCTGCTTCCCGACCGCTTCGTTTCCGTCACTCGGCCTTTGACACAATTCTGGTCGATCATGCACCCGATGAAAAGCGGTTTGCCATGACAAACCTGTCAAAGGCCACTGCGCCGTTTGCAGTGCAAGGCCGTTGACCGCCATGGCTATGGTGTTCCACGGCCGGGCATTTGTTGGTAGCCTGCCACACCGACAGACAATAATCGGGGGCCACCGAATGACCTGCGCGAATCCCGCTGACCTCGCACAACGGAACGGAGCGTGGAGACAGGTCGGGCGGGCACTCGTTGCCGTGGCGGCCGTGGCGGCGCTCGCCGGCTGCGAGGACAAGAACGCGTTCGTGGCGCCGCCGCCGCCGAAGGTGGACGTCGCGGCGCCCGTGCAGCGCGCGGTGACGCGCTATGTCGAAGCCACCGGCACCACCGCGCCGGTCAAGAGCGTCGATCTGGTGGCGCGCGTGCAGGGCTTCCTGCAATCGATCGACTATCAGGACGGCAGCTTCGTCAAGCAGGGCACCCAGCTTTTCTTGATCGAGCCGGAGACCTACAAGCTCAAGGTCGAGCAGGCGCAGGCGGCCGAGGTCGGCGCGCAGGCCACGCTCAAGCAGGCCGAAGCCGATTTCAAGCGGCAGTTCGAGCTGGTGCAGCGCCAGGCGGTCTCCCAGTCCACGCTCGACACCTCGACATCGACCCGCGACAACGCGCAGGCCAGTCTGCAGCAGGCCCAGGTCAATACCAGGCTTGCCGAGGTCAATTACGGCTACACCAAGGTGAGCGCGCCGTTCGACGGCATCGTCAGCGCGCACCTGGTCTCGGTCGGCGAGCTCGTCGGCGTCTCCTCCCCGACCCAGCTCGCAACCATCGTCGCGCTGGACCCGATCTGGGTGAACTTCACGGTCAATGAGCAGGACGTCCTGCGCATCCGCGCCGAAGCGATCCGCCTCGGGCTGACCGTGGCCGACCTCAAACAGTTGCCGGTCCAGGTGGGCCTCCAGACCGAGACCGGCTATCCGCATGAAGGCCACCTCGACTACATCTCGCCGACCCTCAATACATCGACCGGCACGCTCGCGGTGCGCGGCCTCTTGCCCAACGACAAGCGGGCGCTACTGCCCGGTTATTTCGTCCGGGTCCGGGTGCCCTTCGACCAGGACAAGAATGCCCTCCTCGTCCCCGACACCGCGCTCGGCAGCGACCAGGCCGGCCGCTATCTGCTGGTGGTCAACAACGAGAACGTCGTCGAGCAGCGCAAGGTGCAGATCGGTCAGGTCGACAACGGCCTGCGCGTGATCGAAAGCGGCCTGAAGCCGGACGACCGCGTCGTCATCGCGGGACTGCTGCGGGTGATTCCGGGCCAGAAGATCGACCCCCAGGCAACGAAGATCGAGCAGCCGCAGGCGTCAGCCAAGTGAGGGGTCGCCAGCCATGATCTCAAAATTCTTCATCGAGCGGCCGGTCCTCTCGAACGTCATCGCGCTCCTGATGATCCTGATCGGCGGCGTCGCGCTGTTCAACCTCGCGGTCGCACAATATCCCGACGTGGTGCCGCCGACGGTGCAGGTCACGACGCGCTATCCCGGCGCCAGCGCCAAAACTGTGATCGACACCGTCGCACTGCCGATCGAGCAGCAGGTCAACGGCGTCGAGGACATGCTCTACATGCAGTCCTACAGCGGCTCCGACGGCACCTATACGCTGACCGTGACCTTCAAGATCGGCACCGACCTCAACTTCGCGCAGGTGCTGGTGCAGAACCGCGTCTCCAGCGCGCTGTCGCAGCTGCCGACCTCCGTGCAGAACCAGGGCGTCACCGTCCAGAAGAAATCGACCTCGATCCTGCTGTTCGTGACGCTCACCTCGCCGGACAAGACGTTCGACAGCCTTTATTTGAGCAACTACGCCACCATCAACATCCGCGACGAGCTCTCGCGCCTGCCCGGCGTCGGCAATGTCACGGTGTTCGGCGCCGGCCAGTATTCGATGCGGGTCTGGCTCGATCCCAACAAGCTGCAGGTCCGTGACCTGGTGCCGCAGGACGTCATCAACGCGATCCAGCAGCAGAGCCAGCAGGTCTCGGCCGGCCAGGTCGGCGCACCGCCGACGCCGCCGGGCCAGGCGTTCCAGTACACGCTCAACGTCAACGGAAGGCTCGACGACACCACCCAGTTCGAGAACATCATCGTCAAGACCGGCACCAGCGGCGACGTCACGCGCGTGCGCGACGTCGGCTGGGTCGAGCTGGGCGCGCAGACCTACAGCCAGATCTTCTCGCTCAATAAGCAGCCCGCCACCGGCATCGGCGTATTCCAGTCGCCTGGCGCCAACGCCCTCCAGGTCGAGCAGGCCGTCGAGAAGAAGATGGTGGAGCTCGCCAAGCGATTCCCCGAAGGCATCAAATACGACACACCGTTCGACACCACCAAATTCGTGGAGGCCTCGGTGCACGAGGTCTACATGACGCTGATCGAAGCCGGCCTTTTGGTGCTGGTCGTGATCCTGGTGTTCTTGCAGGACTGGCGCGCGATGCTGGTGCCGGCGACGACCGTACCCGTCACCATCATCGGCGCGTTCGCGGCGATGGCGGCGCTCGGCTTCACCATCAACATGTCGACGCTGTTCGCGATCGTGCTCGCGATCGGCATCGTCGTCGACGACGCCATCGTCGTGGTCGAAGGTGCCGCGCACAACATCGAGCAGGGCATGAACGGCCACGACGCAGCGATCAGGGCGATGGACCAGCTGTTCGCGCCGATCGTCGGCATCACCCTGGTGCTGATCTCGGTGTTCCTGCCGGCCTCGTTCCTCGCCGGCCTAACGGGCCGCATCTACTCGCAATTCGCGCTGGTGATCGCGGCGACCGCGCTGCTATCCGCCATCAACGCGGCGACCTTGAAGCCGACGCAATGCGCGCTCTGGCTGCGGCCGGCGGTGCCACCGGAGCAACGCAATTTCTTCTACCGCGGCTTCAACAACGTCTATAACCGGGTCGAGCGCGGCTATACGCGGCTGATCACCTTCCTGGTCAGGCACGCCACCGTGTCCGTCGCGATTGCCCTGGTGCTGATCGGGATCGGCGGCTACGGCCTGTCGCGGGTGCCGACCGGCTTTCTGCCGATCGAGGACCAGGGCTATCTGATCGCGGCCGTGCAACTGCCCGACGGCGCTTCGCTGGAGCGAACCCAGGCGGTGCTCGACAGGTCCGCCGATATCATCAAGGACATGCCGGGTGTCCAGCAGGTCATCACCATCGCCGGCATCTCTGCGCTCGACAACAGCGCCAGCCTTGCCAATGCCGGCGTCGCCTACATCATCCTGAAGGACTGGTCGGCGCGCAAAGGGCCCGGCGAGGATCTGCGTTCGCTGGTCTACGGGCTGAACGACAAGCTCGCAACCATCATGGAGGCACGCACCCTGGTGTTGCCGCCGCCGCCGATCCAGGGCATCGGCAACGCGGCCGGCTTCTCGATGCAGATCGAACTGCGCGACGGCAACAGCGATTTTGCAAAGCTCCAGGCCATCACCGGCGCGATGGTCGCCAACGCCCAGAGCCAGAGCGCGCTGCAGCGCGTATCGTCTTCGTTCCGCTCGTCGGTGCCGCAGTTCAACGTCGAGATCGACCGCATCAAGACCCAGACGCTGCACGTCACCACCGATCAGGTGTTCGCGGCGCTGTCGACCTATCTCGGCTCGTCCTATGTCAATCAGTTCAACAAGTTCGGCCGCGTGTTCCAGGTCTATACCCAGGCCGATCCGGCGTTCCGCGTCACCGAGCGCGATATCGCCAACATGCAGGTGCGCAACTCGAACGGCGACATGATCCCGATCGGCACCGTCGCCACGATCACGCCGGCCACCGGCCCGTCGCTGATCAGCCTCTACAACCTCTACCCTTCCTCGACCATCGTCGGCCTGCCGGCGCAGGGCTATTCGTCAGGTCAGTCGCTGAAGCTGATGGAGGAGATCGCCGACAAGACGCTGCCGCCGGGCACGGGCTATGAGTGGACCGCGATGTCCTATCAGGAGAAGGCCGTCTCGAACCAGATCTACTGGGTGTTCGGCCTTGCCATGCTGCTGGTCTATCTCGTGCTCGCCGGCCAGTACGAGAGCTGGTACGCGCCGATCTCGGTGATCCTGGCGGTGCCGCTGTCGCTGATCGGGCCCATGCTGGTCCTCAACGCGTTGAAGATCGACAACAACCTGTATTGCCAGATCGGCCTGATCCTGCTGATCGCGCTGTCGGCCAAGAACGCGATCCTGATCGTCGAGGTCGGGCTCGAGCTGCACGGCCGCGACGGCAAGCCGGTGCTGGAATCCGCGATCGAGGCGGCGCGCGCCCGCTTCCGGCCGATCCTGATGACGTCGTTCGCCTTCATCCTCGGCGTGGTGCCGCTGGTGATCGCGACCGGCGCCGGCGCCAGCGCCCGCAAGTCGATCGGCATCACCGTGTTCTCCGGCATGCTGGCCTCGACCTGCCTTGCGGTGCTGTTCGTGCCGGCCTTCTTCGTGGTGGTGCAGCGGTTCGAGAACTGGCGTTCGTCGAAGAAGACGCCGAAGCCGGTGGCGGAGGTGAAGACCTAGGCATCGTCCGCGCAAGCCTGCTCGAACAAGAAAGTCGAAAACAACCCATGCACAGTAGAACGGCGCTGATCGCATTGGGCTTTTTGGACCGCACCGGCGTTTGACACGTCGGGCAAAACACCGGCAGAATGGCATTGTGGGCGAGGTGCACGATGCGCCGGTCCATCCCCCGTCATTGCGAGCGGAGCGAAGCAATCCAGAGTCCCTCTGCGGAGACAGTCTGGATTGCTTCGTCGCTACGCTCCTCGCAATGACGAGCGGAGAGAGCCCCGGCGTCACACCGCCTGCGGCGTCCTGATCTCGCGCGGCAGGATGATCGCGGCGGCGATTGCGAGCAGGCAGAGCGCGGCGAAGGCGTGCAGCATGGTGACGAAGCCGCCCTGCTCGTAGAGCCAGGCGACCAGGCCGACGGAGGCGCCCGCGGCGGTGAAGCCGATGAAATAGCGTACCGCATAGGCGCGCGAGCGCCATTCCTCGCTGGTGTATTTGCCGACCATGGCATCGTTCACCGTGACCTGCCCGAACGCGCCCATGACGATGCCGATCGAGACCAGGATCAGCGGCAGATTGGACAGGCTCGCGGCGAGATAAAGGAACGGCGCCAGCATGAAGGACAGCGGCAGCGCCACCGTCTTCAGCGAGTAGCGGTCGAGCAGCCGGCCGATCGTGTACTGGGTCATCGCGCCGAACACGTAGACGCAGGCGGCGATGACGCCGAGCAGCGCCGGGCTCTTCGTCAGGTCGGCAAGCCGTTCCGCGAACAGCTTTGGCAGCGCGACGGTCACGGCATTGAAGGTCGTCGAGATCGCGATCACGACGATCAGCAGCGACAGGATCACGCGCCACATGTCTTTCTTCGCCACGCGCGCCTGCGCCGCCGCCTGCTTCGAGCCCTTGCGATCCTCGTGCACGACCATCATCGCAAAGGCGATGCCGATCATGATGGTGACGACACCGGGCACGATGAAGGCAGAACGCCAGCCGAGATACTGGCCGATCACGCCGGTGACCAGCGCGGACGAAGCAACGCCGAGATTGCCCCAGACGCCGTTGATCCCCATCTCGCGGCCGAGCCGGTCGGCATAGGACACGATCATCGCGGTGCCGACGGGGTGATAGATCGAGGCAAAAATGCCGATCGCGAACAGCGCCGCGCCGAGCTGTGCCGGGGTCTGCACGAAGCCGACCGAGATCATGGAAGCACCGATGCCGACGAAGAAGATCAGCATCATGTGGCGGCGGCTCCAGCGATCCCCTAACCAGCCGGTGAGCAGCGAGCCCGCGCCGAAGGCGACGAAGCCGGGCGTCGCGTAAGGCAGAAGTTCCGAATAGGCCATGCCGAGCGCCGGCCCCATGATGATCACGGCGGCGGCGAAGATCAGCATCGAATAATGGTCGATGAAATGGCCTGCGTTGACGAAACTGATCACCCGGCTGGGGCTGTTCATTTCCCGAATCCTCTCCTGCTCCGAAATGAGTTATATGTCCTGGGCATGACGGGATGCTGCCAATGACTGTCTTGGAAACGCCAATTCTCAGGGAGGTCCGGAGCAACCATCGCTCGCCAGCGGGCGTGCATCTGGTTGCGCGCGACTATCCCAAGGGCATGCGGATCGATCCGCACCTGCACCGTGAGGCGCAGCTGATCTATGCGGCGAAGGGCACGATGCAGGTGACGACACCCGGGGGACGCTGGCTGGTGCCGCCGGACCGCGCCGTCTGGGTGCCCGCCGGGCTTGATCATTCGCTCGATTTGCTCGCCGACATCGAGATGCGCACGCTGTATTTCGACCTGTCCTGGCTGAAGCGCCAGCAACGCTATGAGGGGCTGACCAAGGAATTCGTGGTGCGGGTATCGCCGCTGCTCAACCAGGCGATCCTGGCGCTGTTCGATGCCCGCAACACCGAGGAGCGCACCGAGCTGCTGGTCCGCCTGGTGATGCTGGAATTGCACCAGGCCGAGGATTCCGCGACCTTCGTACCGCTGCCGCACGAGCCGCGCTGCCGGCGCGCCGCGATGATCGTGCTCGACGATCCCACCGGCCTGCACGACATCGACACGCTGGCGCGCGAGGTCGGAACCTCCGCGCGCACGCTGTCGCGGCTGTTCTCGACCGAGACGCAACTGAGCTTCAAGAGCTGGTGCCAGCGCGCAAGGGTTGCGGCAGCAATCCAGCGGCTGTCGACCGACGCCAATGTGTCGGTGAAGCAGCTCGCCACCCAGCTCGGCTATGCCAGCGTGCCGGCGTTTTCGGCAGCATTCCGTCAGGTGACGGGGCGGACGCCGACGGAGTTTGCCACGCACTCGGTGTCATCGCCCGGCTTGACCGGGCGATCCAGTACTCCGAGACGGCGCAGCTAGCACCGGGAAGCCACGGCGTACCGGATGCCCCGTTGGCGCGGGGCATGACAGGCCGTAGGGTGGGCAAAGCGAAGCGTGCCCACCAATTCTTTCGCAGCTGTCGAGACATGGTGGGCACGGCGCAAGTGCGCCTTTGCCCACCCTACGGCAGCGAGTGAACCGATAGGTCCCGGCGTACTGGATGCCCCGGTCAAGCCGGGGCATGACAGCGGTTGTGGAGCGCAACGGCCCTCGCGGGGCATGACAGCTTTCCAGGTGGCGCATGGCACCACGAAAGATACAAAATTCCCCTGCTTGATTGTGATCGGCTTCCGCCTAAATCCCGTGTAAGCTTCCGCAGCGCACAAACCGGAATCGAAAAGACCAGATGGCCAACGCCTTCTTCTCAGATCTGCTCGCCACCATCTCCGATCGCGGCCGCACGCTGCTGCGCCGCGGGGACTCCGCCGACACCAAGCACGATGCCGAAAGCCTGATCGAGCTCTGCGGTGCGCTGCTGTCCGGTCGTGGCGAAGCTTCGGGCACTGCCATGGCGCGTGAGGTGCTCGACATCTACCAGGAGTTGGATGCGGCAGGACGCCGCGCCTTCTTCGAAGCCCTGGTGCGTGATTTCGGCCCCGATCGCGAACGCCTGTCCAAGGCGATCGAAAAATGGCGCGCCAGGCCTAGTGACGAAGACGCGAGCTCGCTGCACTTCGCCTCCGAGCCGCGCCGGCAGGAGCTGATCCGCCGCCTCAACCGCGCGCCGGGCGGCACCGGCGATCTCGTCAACATGCGCGCCGATCTGCTCGGCATGATGAACGGTCACACCGATCTCGCCGCGCTCGATCGCGACGTCTCGCATCTTCTCTCGTCGTGGTTCAACAGGGGGTTTCTCGTGCTGCGCCGGATTGACTGGTCGACCCCGGCCAACATCCTCGAAAAGATCATCCGTTACGAAGCCGTGCACGAGATCAGCGACTGGGACGACCTGCGCCGCCGCATCGATCCGGTCGACCGGCGCTGCTACGCCTTCTTCCATCCCGCCATGGTCGACGAGCCGCTGATCTTCGTCGAGGTGGCGTTGACCGAGACGATCCCCGGTGCGATCGCGCCGCTGCTGGCGGTCGATCGCCAGCATCTGCCGATCGAGCGCGCGCGCACCGCGGTGTTCTATTCGATCTCGAACACCCAGCGCGGGCTTGGCGGCATCTCCTTCGGCAGCTTCCTGATCAAGCAGGTGGTCGAAGAACTGCGCCGCGAGACGCCGAAACTCGACACCTTCGTGACGCTGTCGCCGGTGCCGGGCTTCATGCAATGGGTGAAGCAGGACAAGGACCTGCCGCTGTCGGACGAGGACCGCGAGATCCTGAAGCGCCTCGACGATCCCAAATGGTTCGAGAACCCCGAGACGACCACGCTGCTCCGCACCGTGATCGAGCCGCTCGCGGCCTATTACTTCCTGAAGGCGCGCACGCCGAAGGGCAAGCTGATCGATTCCGTCGCCCGCTTCCACCTCGGCAATGGCGCACGGCTCGAGCGCATCAACTGGCTCGGCGACCTCTCGCCGAAAGGCGCGCGCGAGTCCGCCGGCGTGATGGTCAACTACCTCTACCGCCTCGACGACATCGAGAAGAACCACGAAGCTTACGCCAATGACGGCGAGGTCGTGGCGTCGAGCGCGGTGAAGAAGCTGCTCAAGGGCGAGGGACGCAGGCTGCTGGACATGCGGTTGTCGTAGAGGGCCGGCAGGCCTGCAGCACATCGTCATTGCGAGCGCAGCGAAGCAATCCAGACTGCCTCCCGGGAAAGATCCTGGATTGCTTCGCTGCGCTCGCAATGACGGAATATGTGGCTACACCTTGCACAATCCCAGCCCACCGTCCGTCGTAGCCGGGACGCCGCTCCCTCCACCGTCATTGCGAGGAGCACTTGCGACGAAGCAATCCAGACTGCCTCCGCCGAGAAACTCTGGATTGCTTCGATCGCAATGACGGAATGAGGGGCGCCCTCTCGCCTACCACCGCCACTCCCCCTGTAGTCAGATCAGCGTCTCGTAGAGATCCGTCCAGTCCGGATTGGCGCTCTCGATCAGCGCAAGCTTCTTCGCTCTGCTGCCCCCCTTGATCTGCTTCTCACGCGCAATCGCATCGGTCATTGTCGCGTGCAGTTCGTACCAGACGAGCAGCTTGCAGCCGTATTTTGACGAGAAGCCCTTCACCAGGCCCTCATGATGCTCGAACGCGCGGCGCGGCGGATTCGAGGTGACGCCGACGTAGATCGTCCCACTGCGGCGATTGGCGAACATGTACACGCAAGGCTGCTTCATGATTGCGCTCGATCAACGAGAGTATTCACTCTATCACAACCAAGAGATGATCGCGAGCAGCATCTGCAATAGGCATGATAAAAAAACGCAGATCTCTCCGCCGTCATTGCGAGGAGCACTTGCGACGAAGCAATCCAGACTGCCTCAACGGAAAGATTCTGGATTGCTTCGCTGCGCTCGCAATGACGGAGTGTGTGGCAGCACCTGACGCAATCACTGGCCGAGGTCTACAGGCGCGGGGTATCGGCACGAGACGCCGCTGTCTCCACCGTCGTTGCGAGGAGCACTTGCGACGAAGCGATCCAGACTGCCTCAACGGAAGGATTCTGGATTGCTTCGCTTCGCTCGCAATGACGGAGAGTGTTGCCGCAGCCCCCTACTCCGCCAGCGCCTTCATTTCCTTGTAGAGATCCGACTTGCCTTCGAAGCCGATGCCCGGCAGGTCGGGCATGGTGATGTGGCCGTTCTCGACGCGCACACCATCCGGGAAGCCGCCGTAGGGCTGGAACAGGTCGGGATAGCTCTCGTTGCCGCCGAGGCCGAGGCCGGCGGCGATGTTGAGGGACATCTGGTGGCCACCGTGCGGGATGCAGCGGCTCGGCGACCAGCCGTAGGTTTTCAGGACCTCCAGCGTGCGCTGGTATTCGCAGAGGCCGTAGGACAGCGCGCAGTCGAATTGCAGCCAGTCGCGATCCGGGCGCATGCCGCCGTAGCGGATGAGATTGCGCGCGTCCTGGTGGCTGAACAGGTTTTCGCCTGTCGCCATCGGGCCCGGATAGAATTCGGCGAGTGCGGCCTGCAGCGCGTAGTCGAGGGGATCGCCGACCTCCTCGTACCAGAACAGCGGATAGTCCCGCAGCATCTTGGCGTAGGCGATGCCGGTCTCGAGATCGAAGCGGCCATTGGCGTCGACCGCGAGCTGCGCGTCCTTGCCGATCTCCTTCAGCACCGCCTCGATGCGGGTGCGGTCGTCTTCGATCGACGCGCCGCCGATCTTCATCTTGACGACGTTGTAACCGCGATCGAGATAGCCGCGCATCTCGCCGCGCAGCATCGAGAGATCCTTGCCGGGATAATAATAGCCGCCGGCGGCGTAGACGAAGACGCGCGGATTGGCGCTCACGCCGTGCCGTTCGGCGAGCAGCCGGAACAGCGGCTTGCCTGCGATCTTCGCCACTGCGTCCCACACCGCCATGTCGATGGTGCCGACCGCGACCGAACGCTCGCCATGGCCGCCCGGCTTCTCGTTGGTCATCATCGCGGCCCAGACCTTGTCGGGGTCGAGATTGTCACCGGCCGCATTCAGCAGCGCGTTCGGGTCGGCCTCCAGGATGCGCGAGGCAAAGCGCTCGCGGATCAGGCCACCCTGCCCGTAGCGGCCGTTGGAATTGAAGCCGTAGCCGACGACGCGCTTGCCGTCGCGGACGACGTCGGTGACGACGGCGACGAGGCTCGTCGTCATCTTGGTGAAGTCGATATAGGCGTTGCGGATCGGCGATGAGATCGGCTTCGTGATCTCGCGGACGTCAACGATGCGGACGGACATGGGCTTGGCCTTTCACTTTCGTCATTGCGAGGAGCAAAGCGACGAAGCAATCCAGACTGTCACGGCGGAAAGATTCTGGATTGCTTCGCTTCGCTCGCAATGACGGGGAGAGAGCGCAGTGCGCTTACTTCTTGTCTCGAAAATACGGCTCGACCGGACCATGCACCTTGATCGTCAGCGGGTTGCCGTAGCGGTCCTTGGCGTTTCCGGCGGTGACGCGGACCCAGCCTTCGCTGATGCAGTACTCCTCGACATTGGTCTTCTCGACACCCTTGAAGCGGATGCCGACGTCGCGCGAGAGAATATCCGCGTTGTAATAGGGGCTGTTCGGGTCGACCGACAGGCGGTCCGGAAATTCGTCGCTCATGATTGTCTCGCTCATAACAGGGTCTCGATTTGCTGCCGCAATCCTTCGGGACGGGCGGTCGGCGCGTAGCGCGCGATCACCTTGCCGGCACGGTCCACGAGGAATTTGGTGAAATTCCATTTGATGGAGGCGCCCAGCAGGCCGGATTGCTGGCGTTTCAGGTACTCATACAGAGGGTGCGCGTGGGCGCCGTTGACGTCGATCTTCTCGAACAGGGGAAAGGTGACGTCGTAGTTGGTCGAGCAGAATGCCTGGATCTCGCTCGCCTGCCCCGGCTCCTGCGCGCCGAACTGGTTGCAGGGGAAGCCGAGCACCGAGAAGCCGCGCGGCGAGAGGTCGCGATAGAGATCCTCCAGCCCGCGATATTGCGGCGTGAAGCCGCATTTGCTCGCGGTGTTGACGATCAAGAGCACCTGCCCCTCGAAACGGCGCATGGGCACCTCCTCGCCGAGAAGCGAGTTGGCCTTGAAGTCGTAGATCACAGACATCGCTAACCCACGGGATCGATCGGCGACGGCGGCACGCCGCCCGCCTCGATCGCTTCGCCCGCGAGCAGACACAGATCCTCGCGATAGCGGCCAGACACGATGTGCACGCCGACCGGCGCCTTGCCGACCAGACCGGTGGAGACCACGAGGCCCGGCAGTCCCATGAACGGGGTCGCGATTTGCGGCATCTGCGCCTCCCAGACGCGCTCGAAGGATTCGTTGTCCTTGCGGTCGAGATGATCCGGAAACGGCAGCTCGCCGGACACCGGCGTGAGCACCACGGCATATTTTTCGAAGAACAGCATCCAGTCGCGCGTCAGCGTGGCGCGGCGCGTCAGCGCCTTGGCGTAGTCCGCCTGGTCCATCGGCGTGACCTTGGCGCGATTGCCGCGCAGGCAGGCCAGCGCACCGGGATCGCCTTCACGCTCAGCCATCTCCAGCTGCGCCTCATAGCCGTCGCCAAGCCAGAGTTTTCTTTGCCACTCGACCGCCTCGCGCATCGGCGGCGTGTTCTCGATGACCTCGACAGTCCAGCTGGCGCGCTCCAGCCGCTTGCCGGCGTCAGTCACGGCCGCCTTCACCTCCGGTTTGGTCGCAAGCCCGTCCGGGTTGAGGCAGAGCGCGGCGCGCTTCGGCCGCGCGGGGCCCTGCAATGGGACCGGCACGAACCAGGGGTCGCGGATGTCGCGGGCTGACATGGCTTCGAGCGAGATCCTGAGATCGTTGACGGTGCGCGCCAGCGGGCCCGACACGGCCATGATCTGCGGCCCGATCGGACGCTCCGGCAGCGCCGGGTTGAAGGCGGGGATGCGGCCCAAGGTCGGGCGCAGGCCGTGCACGCCGCAGGCATAGGCGGGATATCGGATCGAGCCGGCGATGTCGGTGCCATGGGCGATATGGCCGATGCCGGCCGCGACCGCCGAGCCGGCGCCGCCGGACGAGCCGCCCGGCGTCAGCGAGGCGTCGCGGGGGTTCTTGGTGTCGCCATGGACCAGATTGGTGGTGAACCAGCGATAGGAGAAGGCCGGGCAATTGGTGCGGCCAAGCAGAATGGCCCCCGATTTGCGGAAATTGGCGACCACCGGATTGTCCTCGCGCGCGATCAGGTCGCGCTGGAGCTTCAGGCCGTTGGTGGTGGCAAAGCCTTCCTGGTCGACATTGGCCTTGATGGTGACGGGCACGCCGGCGAGCACACCGGGATCTTCGCCCCGGGCGATGGCGGCATCGACGGCGTCAGCCTGCTTGAGCACGTCCTCCGGCCGGTGGTCGATCACCGCGTTGAGCTGGGGATTGACGGCGTCCAGGCGGGCCAAACCGGCCTTGGCTGCCTCCCTGGCGGAGACCTTTTTGGATTTGACGAGGGTCGCGAGGTCGGCGGCCGACAGGCGCCAGAGATCTTGCATGGCTTGCTCCGTTTAACCGGCGTCTTTTAGCGCCGGGAATGCAGCAAAGCCATGCGGATTTCGCGGGGAGGAAGAGCTGTCACTACGGGCGCGCTGCAACCTCTCCCGCTTGCGGGGGAGGTCGACGCGCGAAGCGCGGCGGGTGGGGGCTCTCTCCTCATTGGGAGTCTCTCTGCGGAGATACCCCTCCCCAACCCTCCCCCGCAAGCGGGAGAGAGAGCGCACTTTCGCCCTGACTGAGTTCAGCCGAATTCAATGCCTGGTCGCGGACTCGTCCGGTATGTCCAGCAGGGCCTCGGTGAAGGGGAATTCGAGCACGATCTCCCCGTCGTCGTCGGTCACCTCGATGACGGCCTCCATGAGCGCCGGCTGGGCGCCCTCCGACTTCACCACCTCCAGGATCATCTGGCGGGCGACCTCCCAGGCGCGATCGGGGTTACGCAGGTCCTCTCCGTCGGGATCCACGATCAGTTCGTCGCCGATGCGGGTGTTGAAGAAGTATCTGGGCATCACGAGGGTCCAACTTGGCAGGCCTGTACCGGATTGAAAGCTGCACTGCACTCACAACTGCTTTATCAGGACAGGGTTCGCGACCGAATGCGCCCTGCGCAAGGCAGCATCACGGGAAGTGATGTTCCACCATCATTTTCGCGGCGCAACATGGCTTTCTCGGGAAGATTTCACTAGCGAACTTTTCCGCTCGCATTACTTTAACCGTCGGGCGGATACGTCCGAATTCGTGAAATGGAGAGCCAAAATGGCCTGGAAAGCCCCGAAGATCGTCGAAGTGCCCTGTGGCATGGAAATCAACATGTATGTGAGCGCCACCCGCAAGTAAGCGGTTGGTGGTTTCTGCGCAGGTGGATCTTTCGGTCACGATCGGTTTCCGGAAGACACGAACTTTGTCGGCATCCGTGTCGGCCTGAGATCCACCTCGCGACGTTCCCTCCAGGAGACGTATTATGCTTCGCGTCGTCGTCCTGGGCGCCGGGGCCGGCGGCGGAGTCCCGCAATGGAATTGCGGGTGCGAGGGCTGCCGGGCGGCCCGTGAAAATGGCCATGAGCTTCAGAGAACCCAGGCCTCGGTCGCGTTCAGTGGCGACGGCGAGCACTGGTTCCTGATCAACGCTTCCCCCGATCTTCGCCAGCAATTGAACGCCACGCCGCAGCTGCATCCCAAGGCCGGCGCGCTGCGCCATACGCCTGTTGCAGGCGTGATCCTGACCAACAGCGAGGTGGATGCGGTCGCGGGCCTGCTGTCGATGCGCGAGGGCTCGCCCTTCACGGTCTATGCGCATCAGAAGGTGCTGGCGATCCTGAAGAGCAACAGCATCTTCAACGTGCTGAACGAGAAGAACGTGCAGCGCCAGCCGATTTCCATCCACGAGCCGTTCGAGCCGCGGCTGCCTGATGGCGCGCGCTCGGGGATAGAGGTGCTGCCCTTCGCGGTGCCCGGCAAGTCGGCCTGGTATCTGGAAGGCAAGGCGCATCCCGGCGGCGAGAGCGGCGACGGCGATACGCTGGGCCTGAAGATCACGGACAAATCAACCGGCAAGTGCTTCTACTTCATCGCCGCCTGCGCCGAAGTGACCGACGCGCTCAAGGCCGAGATCGACGGCGCCGCGCTGGTGTTCTTCGACGGCACGGTCTGGCAGGATGACGAGATGATCAAGGCCGGGCTCGGCCAGAAGACCGGCAAGAGCATGGGCCATGTCGCGATGTCCGGTCACGACGGCGCGATCGCGCGCCTCGCCGACCTCACTCTCGACAGGAAGATGTTTCTGCATATCAATAACTCGAATCCGGCGCTGCTGCCCGATACGCCGGAGCGTAAAGCGCTCGAGGCCGCGGGCTGGCGGATACCCGCCGACGGAACGGAGATCGTGCTGTGAATGCCGCGTCCATGACTGGAATGACTGCGCTCTCGATCGGCAAGGACATCAGGCTCAACTCGTCCGAGGAGCTGGAGGCGACGCTGCGCCACATTGGTGCTACGCGCTATCACAGCCTGCATCCGTTCCATAAGCTGCTGCACGGCGGCAAGCTGAACAAGGGCCAGGTGCAGGCCTGGGCGCTCAACCGCTACTATTACCAGAGCACGATCCCGATCAAGGACGCCGTGGTGATCTCGCGCTTCCGCGACCGCGCCACGCGGCTGGAATGGCGCCACCGTATCGAGGACCATGACGGCGACATCGGCTCCGAGGGCGGCATCGAACGCTGGCTGAAGCTGACCGAAGGCCTCGGCCTCGATACGGCCTATGTGGAATCGACCGAAGGCATTTTGCCGGCGACGCGCTTCGCGGTCGAAGCCTATGTCCATTACTGCCGCGAGAAGAGCCCGCTGGAGGCGATCGCCTCCTCGCTCACCGAATTGTTCGCGCCGAACCTGCACGAGGAGCGCATCTCCGGCATGCTGGAGCACTACGACTTCGTCAATCCTGATATCATGAGCTACTTCAAGCGGCGGCTGGCGCAGGCGCCGCGCGATGCCGGCTTCGCGCTCGACTACGTCAAGGCGCACGCCACGACGCCGGAGCAGCGCGCCTCCGTCTGCAACGCGTTGATCTTCAAGACCAACGTGCTGTGGGTGCAGCTGGACGCGCTCCAGCACGCCTATGTCGAGGGCCACATTCCGCCGGGCGCGTTCGTGCCCAAAGCGAGCTGAGGATCAGAGCAATGGCCGGGCCGCGGAACATCAGCGTCAGCGAGGCAAGCCGCCCGGTGCTGCCGCGGCATGCCAAGCTGAAATATGACGAGACGCGCAAGGTCTGGGTGATCCTGGCGCCGGAACGGGTGCTGGCGCCCGACGAGATCGCGGTCGAGGTCTTGCAGCTCTGCAATGGCGAGCGCAATGTCGGCGACGTCGCCGACCAGCTGGCCGCGAAATACGCCGCGCCGCGCGAGGCGATCCTGGCGGACGTCATCGTCATGCTGCAGGATCTCGCCGACAAGGGCTTCCTCACCGAGGCCCGGGAGAAGACGTCATGAGCGATGTGCTCCCGACCGTCCCGCCTCACGCCAGCGACAGTCTCGCGGTGCTGGAGAAGAGCCGCTCGACCGCGGAGACGTTCGGCATTCCGCTCGCCGTGCTGCTCGAGATCACCCATCGCTGTCCGCTGCAATGCCCCTATTGCTCCAACCCGGTCGAGCTCGACCGCTCCGGCAAGGAGCTGACGACCGAGGAGTGGAAGAAGGTCTTGAGCGAGCTCGCCGAGATCGGCGTGCTCCAGGTGCATTTCTCCGGCGGTGAGCCGACCGCGCGGAAAGACCTCGTCGAGCTGGTCAAGCACGCCAGCGACGCCGGCCTCTACACCAATCTGATCACCTCCGCCGTGCTGCTGACGCGCGAGCGGCTGAGCGAGCTGGCGGATGCCGGGCTCTGCCATGTGCAGATCTCTTTCCAGGGCGTCGAGGAAGGTATCGCCGACCGCGTCGCCGGTTACAAGAACGGTCATCGCAAGAAGCTCGAAGTCGCGAAATGGACCCGCGAGCTCGAGCTGCCGCTCACCGTGAACGCGGTGATGCACCGGCAGAATTTGCATCAGCTCCCCGACATCATCCAGATGTCGATCGATCTCGATGCCGACCGGCTCGAGGTCGCCAACGTCCAGTATTACGGCTGGGCGCTGAAGAACCGCGCCGCGCTGATGCCGACCGTGGCGCAGCTAGATGAATGCACCCGCATTGTCGAGGAGGCGCGCGAGCGGCTCAAGGGCACACTCGCCATCGACTACGTCGTTCCCGATTATTACGCGCTGCGGCCGAAGAAGTGCATGGGCGGCTGGGGCCGGCAGTTCTTCAACATCTCGCCCGCCGGCAAGGTGCTGCCCTGCCACGCCGCCGAGAGCATCACCGGGCTCGAGTTCGAATCCGTGCGCTCCAATCATTCGATCGCCTGGATCTGGCAGAACTCGGATGCCTTCAACCGCTATCGCGGCACCGGCTGGATGAAGGAGCCGTGCAAGTCTTGCGAATTCCGCGAGATCGATTTCGGCGGCTGCCGCTGCCAGGCCTTTGCGCTGACGGGCGACGCCGCCAACACCGATCCCGCTTGCGCCCTGTCGCCGCTGCACGAGACCATCTTCAAGCAGGCCGAGCGCGAGGCCGAGGGCGAGACCAACCGCTTCCTCTATCGCAATTTCGCCGGCGGCACTCTGGAATCCGGGAATGATGCCTGACGCCGACGCGGCCGCATCCGCCAAACGTGCCGATCCCTTTGCGCCGCTGACCTCCGACATGCTCGACGTCGGCGACGGCCACGAGCTCTATGTCGAGAGCGTCGGCCGCGCCGACGGCATCCCCGCGATCTACCTGCATGGCGGCCCCGGCAGCGGTTGCCAGCCGGATCACCGCCGGCTGTTCGATCCCGACCGCTTCTGCGCCGTGCTGTTTGACCAGCGCGGCTGCGGCCGCAGCCGTCCGAAGGGATCCCGCGAGCACAACACGACGGCGCATCTGATCGCGGACATGGAGAAGATCCGCGAGAAATTCGGCTTCGACCGCTGGATGGTGGTCGGCGGCTCCTGGGGCGCGACGCTGGCATTGGCCTATGCGCAGGCGCATCCCGCGCGCGTCTCCGGCATTGCGCTCCGCGCAACCTTCCTGGGCACCCGTGCCGAGGTCGAAACCGCTTTCACATCGCGCCTGTCGCAATTCTATCCGGCGCTCCACGAGGATTTTCTGAGCGTGCTGCCGCCCGATGAGCGCGCACAGCCGGTGGACGCCTATTGGCGCCGTATCCTCGATGCCGATCCGGCCGTGCATGGTCCCGCGGCGCGGGCCTGGCACGACACCGAGCGCGTCTTGTCCGAGCACAAGGCGGCCAAGACGCGGCTGGACCTGGCATCGCTGAACGTGTGGCGCACGCTGCCGGCGACGCCGTTTATGGAGGCGCATTATTTCGTCCACGACAGCTTCATGACGGACAACCAGCTATTGCGGAATGCGGGCAAGCTCACCGGCATTCCCGGCATCATCGTGCAAGGCCGCTACGATCTGTTGTGCCCTCCCGAGACATCCGAGCGGCTTGCGAAAGTTTGGCCGGGTTCCGAGATTCGGATCGTGGAAGAAGCCGGACATTCGCTCTATGATGCCGGCGTGCGGGACGCGGTCATGAAGTCGATTGCCGATCTCGCGTCGAAAGCCGCGCGCTAGATCGATCTCCTCATCCAGAAGAGCGCTCCAAGGGAGCGCGTCTAAGGATAAGGCCGAGATGTAGCAGCGGCTCCTTCATGGTTCGAGACGCGCGAAGGCGCGCTCCTCACCGTGAGGGTCTGAATGGGAAGGACAAGAACAATGCCGCTCGCCGGGCAAGGCATGCTGCTGACGTCGATGAACATCGACGTTCCAGATGAGGCCGATTTCAACCGCTGGTACGATCGCGAGCATCTGGAAGAGCGCGTCGCGATCGAGGGTTTCCTGGAGGCGCGGCGCTATGTCGCGCATGCCGCCAACCCCAAATATCTCTCGCTGTACTCGACCGCGACGCTCGAGGTGCTCGACAGTCCCGCCTACCGGGCCCGCCTCGCCAACCAGACCGAATGGTCGCAGCGGACCATGGCGAATTTCAAGAACATGCTGCGCGTGGTCGCGCGCATCACCATCAGCAAGGGCACCGGCCGCGGCGCAGCGCTCGGTGTGGTGCGGCTGCGGCCGAGCACCGACAACGCGGGGACATGGCGTGATGCACTGCACGAAAAGCTGACGCCCGGGGAGCGCGAGGGCATCATCTCGATGCATCTGCTCGAAAGCGAGCCGGAATTGTCGGGCGCAACGGCCGACATTCCAGCTGTGCACAATGAGGGCGCGCGCGACTGGTTCGTGCTGATCGACGGCACGCATGTCGGCGCGGTCTCCGCCGTCATTGCCGAACGCTTCACCGGCCCCGCCGCATCGCCCTTCCCGCTTCCCGTCTCAGTCGGCACTTACAGCCTGATGTGGGATCTCGCGAAGAGCGATATCGCGCCCGGCTAGCGGCCATCTGCAACGCAACATATTGCACCGCACGCATCATGCGTGCGGCCGTTAATGCTGAGCGCGCGCAGCACCTATGAAAGCAGGTGATCGCGTAAATTTGCCGTTGTACTTCGGAACGGTTCTAATAAGCTAACCCAATGACGTCATTCATAAACCAGATCGACGCGCATTAGCGTTCGCCAAGCTCAAGAAAAGGCCGCCGGGTCTTTGGGCCTGTGCGGACAGGGTAGGAATGAAACCGACCGATATCGCGGCCCCCGACTACTTTCACAAAGTAGTCGATTGCCAGTGGGCCTGTCCTGCACACACCCCGGTTCCCGAATACATCCGACTGATCGCACAAGGCCACTACAGCGACGCCTACATGATCAATTGGAAATCGAACGTGTTTCCCGGAATTCTGGGACGCACCTGCGATCGTCCATGCGAGCCGGCGTGCCGGCGCGGACGCGTCGAGGAAACGCCGGTGGCGATCTGCCGCCTCAAGCGCGTCGCCGCTGACTTCAAGGACGACATCAGGCAGCGTCTGCCGAAGCCTTCAGCCAAGAACGGCAAGCGCGTCGCATTCGTCGGCGGTGGCCCGGCCTCGCTGACGGTGGCGCGCGATCTTGCCCCGCTCGGCTATCACTGCACCGTGTTCGACGGCGATCCCGAGGCCGGCGGCATGATGCGCACGCAAATCCCGAAATTCCGCCTGCCCAATTCGGTCATCGACGAGGAGACCGGCTACATCCTCAATCTCGGCGTCGAGTTCAAGGGCGGTCATCGCATCGAGAGCATGAAGGCACTGCTCGCAGAGAAATACGACGCGATCTTCGTCGGCTCCGGCGCGCCGCGCGGACGCGAGCTCGACGTTCCCGGCCGGAAGGAAGCGGCTGGCAATGTCCATATCGGCATCGAGTGGCTAGCCAACGTGTCGTTCGGCCATGTCGACAAGATCGGTAAACGCGTCATCGTGCTCGGCGGCGGCAACACGGCGATGGATTGCTGCCGCACCGCGCGCCGGCTCGGCGGCGAGAAAGTCACCGTGGTCGTGCGTTCCGGCTTCGAGGAGATGAAGGCCTCGCCCTGGGAGAAGGAAGACGCGATCCACGAGGACATCCCGATCCTCAACTACATGGTGCCGGTGGCATTCAAGCATGTCGCCGGCAAGCTCATCGGCGTCACCTTCCAGCACGTCAAAGCCGAATACGACGCCAAAGGCCGCCGCAATCTGGTGCCTTCGGGCGACCCCGATCAGACCATTCCCTGCGACGACGTGCTGGTCGCGGTCGGCCAGGAGAATGCCTTCCCCTGGATCGAGCAGGATTGCGGCATTGAGTTCGACAAATGGCACATGCCCAAGGTCGATCCGAAGACCTTCGTCTCGACCAATCCGAAAGTGTTCTTCGGCGGCGACGCCGCGTTCGGCCCGAAGAACATCATCTGGGCCGTGGCGCAGGGCCACGACGCCGCGCTGTCGATCCACAAGATGCTGTCGGGCGATGACATCACCGAACGGCCACTGCCGGAGGTGCAAATCTCCTCGCAGAAGATGGGCATCCACGAATGGAGCTATGACAACGACATCTCCAACGACAAGCGCTTCAAGGTTCCGCATCGCGACAAGGTGATTGCGCTGAAGGACATCCGCACCGAGGTCGAGCTCGGCTACGACGTCAAGCTGGCGCTGGGCGAAGCCGAGCGCTGCCTAAACTGCGACGTCCAGACCGTGTTCTCGACCTCGCTCTGCATCGAGTGCGACGCCTGCGCCGACATCTGCCCGATGGACTGCATCACCTTCACTGACAATGGCGAGGAAAGCGACCTGCGCCATCGCCTAAAGGCGCCCTCGCCGCATCCGGACCAGGACCTCTACGTGTCCAGCGACCTCAAGACCGGGCGCGTGATGGTCAAGGACGAGGATGTCTGCCTGCATTGCGGGCTGTGCGCCGAGCGTTGTCCCACCGGAGCCTGGGACATGCAGAAATATTTCATCGAGATGACTCACGCAGGTTCGACATGTCCGACAAAAAGCCGCTCAGCAGCGTAAACGACTTCGTCGTCCGTTTCGCCAACGTCAACGGCTCGGGCTCGGCCAGCGCCAACGAGATGTTCGCGCGCGCGATCCTGCGCCACGGCGTTCCGGTCTCCCCCCGCAACATCTTCCCCTCCAACATCCAGGGCCTGCCGACCTGGTACGAGGTGCGGGTGACGGAAGACGGCCATCTCGGCGCCCGTGGCGGCGTCGACATGATGGTGGCGATGAACCCGCAGACCTGGGACAAGGACGTCGCCGGCATCGAGCCCGGCGGCTATCTGTTCTACGATTCCACCAAGCCGATGCCGTCGACGAAATTCCGCGACGACATCACCGTGATCGGCGTGCCGCTCACCGCGATCACCAACTCGACCTACACCGATCCGCGCCAGCGCCAGCTGTTCAAGAACATCATCTATCTGGGCAGCCTCTCGGCGCTGCTCGACATGGACCCGAAGCTGATCGAGCAGCTGATCGGCGAGCAGTACAAGGGCAAGGAGAAGCTGCTCTCCTCCAACGTCCATGCGCTGCATCTCGGCCGCGACTGGGCGCTGCAGAATTTGAAATGCCCGATCGGGCTGCGGGTCAAGAAAACCGACAAGGTCGGCGACCGCATCTTCATCGAGGGCAACAGCGCCGCCGCGCTCGGCGCGGTCTATGGCGGCGCCACCGTGTGCGCCTGGTATCCGATCACGCCGTCCTCGTCGGTGGCGGAGGCTTTCACCGCCCACTGCAAGAAGTACCGGCATGATCCCGAGACCGGCAAGGCGAAATACGCGATCGTGCAAGGCGAGGACGAGCTGGCTTCGATCGGCATCGTCATCGGCGCCTCCTGGAACGGCGCCCGCGCCTTCACCGCGACCTCCGGCCCCGGCATCTCCTTGATGACCGAGTTCATCGGCCTCTCCTATTTCGCGGAGATCCCGGCCGTGATCATGAACATCCAGCGCGCCGGTCCCTCGACCGGCATGCCGACCCGCACCCAGCAATGCGACATCATCGCCTGCGCCTATGCTTCGCATGGCGACACCAAGCACGTGCTGCTGTTCCCGGAAGATCCGGCCGAGGCCTTCGAGTTCGCGGCGGCCGCATTCGATCTTGCCGAGCGGCTCCAGACCACGATCTTCCTGATGCTCGACCTCGACATCGGGATGAACCACCGTCTCTGCCGCCCGCTGAAGTGGGACGACGCGAAACAGTATGACCGCGGCAAGGTGATGACTACGGAGATGCTGGAGGAAGGCCGCGACTTCGGCCGCTATCTCGACGTCGACGGCGATGGCATTCCCTACCGCACCTATCCCGGCACACATCCGACCAAGGGCTCCTATTTCACCCGCGGCACCTCGCGCGATCGCTATGCGCGCTACTCCGAGGAAGGCTCGGTCTATGCCGACAACATGCAGCGCCTGGTGCGCAAGTTCGAGACCGCGCAGGACCTGGTCCCGCGCCCGCTCCAGGCCAACGCGGAACGGCCGACCAAATATGGCGTGATCTATTTCGGCTCGACCTCACCCGCGATGGACGAGGCGATCGGCCTGCTGGAGGCGCGCGGACATCAGCTCGACCGCCTGCGCATCCGCGCCTTCCCGTTCCACTCGAGCGTGGCGAGCTTCCTCGCCGAGCACGACTTCGTCTACGTGGTCGAACAGAACCGCGACGCCCAGCTCCGCCAGCTCATCGTCAACGAGAACGGCATCGACCCGGTGCGCCTCGTGCCGATCGTGCATTACGACGGCACCCCGATCACCGCCCGCTTCATCGCAAAAGCCATTGGCGACCACCAGGATCACCTCAAGGTGACCCCGCTCCGCAAGGCCGTGTCATGACCTATATTGCCAAACCGAAGTTTCATCATCCGGGCCTGAAGAAGAACGAGCTCGGCTACACGCACCGGGACTACGAGGGCAAGATCTCGACGCTGTGCGCCGGCTGCGGCCATGACTCGATCACGGCCTCGATCATCGAGGCCTGCTACGAGCTCTCGATCGAACCGCATCGGGTCGCGAAAATTTCGGGCATCGGCTGCTCGTCGAAGACGCCGGACTATTTCCTCGGCAATTCGCACGGCTTCAACTCGGTGCACGGCCGCATGCCCAGCGTGCTCACCGGCGCCAACCTCGCCAACCGCGACCTGATCTATCTCGGCGTCTCCGGCGACGGCGATTCGGCCTCGATCGGCTTCGGCCAGTTCGCGCATTCGATCCGGCGCGGCGTCAACATGACCTATATCGTCGAGAACAACGGCGTCTATGGCCTGACCAAGGGCCAGTTCTCGGCGACCGCCGACCGCGGCTCGAAGTCCAAGAAAGGCGTCACCAACACCGACAACGCGATCGACCTCGTCGCGATCGCGCTGCAGCTAGGGGCCACCTTCGTCGCGCGCTCGTTCTCCGGCGACAAGACCCAGCTCGTGCCGCTGATCGCCGCCGCGATCCGCCACAAGGGCGCGTCCTTCATCGACGTCATCAGCCCCTGCATCGCCTTCAACAACCACGCAGGCTCGACCAAGAGCTTCGACTATGTGCGCGAGCACAATGACGCCGTGAACCGGCTCGACGTGCTGGTCGGCCGCGATCCCATCGCCGTCGATTACGCGCCGGGAACGGTGCAGGTGGTCGAGCAGCATGACGGCAGCAAGATCGCACTGCGCAAGATCGACGCCGACTACGATCCGCATGACCGGCTCGGCGCCCAGACCTTCCTGCAGAAGCACGCCGCCAAGGGCCAGATCGTCACCGGTCTGCTCTACGTCGATCCTGACGCGGAAGACCTGCACGCGCATCTCAACACCGTCGAGACGCCGCTCAATACGCTGGAAGCGGATACGCTGTGCCCGGGCTCGGCGGCACTGGACAAGTTCAACGCCAGCCTGCGGTGATCATCTCCCGCGCTCGACCGGCTGCCTGACACGTATGGTGATCTTGTCCGATACGACAGGCGGCTCGAACGGATAGTGCTTCGCGTCGCCCAGCACCAGTTGCAGCGTGTGCGTCCCGGGGGGAAGTTCGAGCATGGTTTCGGTCTGCCCCGCCCCGAAGTGCAGATGCGACTTGTCCTGCGGGATTGGCTCCTTGGGATCGATGGGATCTTTGACGTCGACCAGCAAATGATGATGGCCTGCGTTCTGGTACTCGTCGCCGGCGTGCGTCACGCCCATGTTGCGCAAGCCGAACCGGACCCAGAACCCGCCGCGAACCTTCTGCCCGTCGCGCGGGGTGATGAAATAAAGCTTGGCATCCTTGGGAGCGGTCTTGCCCTGCGGATAGGCGACGCCTGGGAGCAATGCGAGCGCCGCCGCAAGGGCGGCGCAACGAATGATCTGCATCGAAATGACTCCACCACTTAAGGACTTAGAGCAACGCGGAATCCATGCGTCGGATAGCGAACATTGGTATCGTAGCCATCGCGGTTGGACGGCCTCACATATCTCGAATCGTTCTTCCATGAACCCGAGCGCAGGACATGCGACGAGCAGTCGCCGCCGGTCCATGCCGAGCCGTCACCGGGTGCGCCCTGATAGGTCCTGCGCCAGCAGTCCTCGACCCACTGATCGACACCGCCACCCATGTCGTGGAGGCCGAACGGATTCGGTTTGAAGCTGCCGACCTTCGCCGGCTGCTCGGCCGCGAGGTCACCGCAATCCTTGCATCCCGCCATGCCCGGCTGGAGCTTGTCGCCCCACCAATATTTCGTCTGCGTCCCGCCGCGCGCGGCGTATTCCCATTCGGCTTCGCTCGGAAGCCGGTACGACTTCTTCGTGTTCCGCGCGAGCCAGGCCGCATATTGCTGCGCGTCGGTCCAGCTCACATTGGTGATCGGCGCATCGTCCTTGCCGATGGCGGTGAAGCCGCATGCCTTTGCAGCCGCGCATTCGTTCCATTCCTGCACGGTCACCGGATATTTGCCGATCGAGAACGGCTTGACCGTGACCTGGTGGACGGGACGTTCGGTCGGGTCGTCATTGCTTCCCATCGCGAAGTTGCCGCCGCGAATGGCGACCATCTCGGGTTCACGGATGGGTGTGGCCGATGGGCTTGGTGCTGGACTTGACGCTGAAGCACTTGGCGCTGAAGCACTTGGCGCCGAAGCACTTGACGCCGCAGCACTTGGCGCCGAAGCACTTGGCGCCGGAGCGGGCGATGGAGATGGTGCCGCCAATGAAGGAGACGGCTGCGGCGTTTGTGTCGCGGCTTCTCGCGGTGCAGGTTGCGGGCTCGGTGATGCGACCGGAGCAACGCTCGGCGCGGCGGCCTGCTCACTCCCCCTGCGCCACGGCTGCGCCAGCAGATACCACAGCACACCGGCAGCGATCACGAGGAGCGTGACGCCCAGAAGGAAGATCAAGGTATTCTCGCGCCGGCCTCGCGTCCGCCCCATCGCATCTGCGTCCGGCAGCACGCGATAGACGCGCACCGGATCGGTGATGTTCTTGACCTTGCGGTCGCCGAGCGACTCATAGCCGCATACCACCTTGTGCTTGATCTGCTCGTAGATCGCGCCCGAGATATAGACCTGACCGGGTTCGGCGATACCCTCGATGCGCGTGGCGATGTTGACGCCGTCGCCGTAGATATCGTCCGGCTCTACGATCACATCACCAAGATTGACGCCAATCCGATATTCGATCCGAGAGTCCTTCGGAAGCGAAGCGTTGCGCCCGACGAGATTTTGCTGAATGACGATGCTGCAGCGAACGGCCTCGACGGGACTGTCGAAGATCGCGATGAAGCCGTCTCCCGTCGTCTTCACCAACGCTCCGTGGTGTTCGATGATGCTGGGCTGGATGAGATCCCGCTCGATCCGCTTGACGCGAACATGCGTGCCTTCCTCGTCGGCCTGCATCAAGCGGCTGTAGGAAGCGATGTCACCGACGATGATTGCGGCGAGACGACGCGGCATCGAGCCGTGTGGAGGCGGCTCGTCATGATTTCCGGATCTGAAGTTACGAATCTCGCCCATTGCGGGGAACTCCACAAACGCGGGTGAGCTTACGACATCGAATTTCAGCTGTCTGTGAAGACTATCACATTGATGATCCGCGACAATCTCGTAGAAATCAGCGGCGCCGAGTTCCCGGGCAGAAGCGCCGCATGGATTGAACCTTCTCGGACCGACGGCGGACTAAGGCTCGCGCGACCACCCGGCGACGCAGCCTATGCCTGCTTCGACCGCCGCTGCGATGCGCGGCATCTTACCCGATGCCGGCGATTCCTCGCCCGCTTCAGCTGACAGCCTCGGGCTCCGGTTCAGGCTCCGGGACGGAGTGGTCCGAAGGGGCCGGTCGTCCGGCGCCCCAATATTGCCTGCAGGCCTCGAGCAATGTCTTGACGTCCATGGTCAGGCCGCCCGCATTGACGATCACGCTGTCAGCGCCAAGCGTCTTGTTCATCAGCGACAAGGCACGCCGCAGGAAGCCCCCGGAGAACCGCCCGGCAACAAGGGGATCGAGCTTGAGCACCACGAACTTCTGCAGGCGCTGCTCCCAGATCTGTATCTTCCGCACGGAGCTCCAGGCGATGGTCTCGTCGCCGAGCCTGATGTCGCGAATGCCGACGCGGCTGATGAAGACGACCGGCGACCTGGCGGAGATCAACCTCCAGAGCATCCTGAAGGTGGCAAGGCCGAAAAACACCGCGCCGACATAGCAGGCGGCGACCTCGAACGTGGTGATGTTCTTGCCTTGCTGCCACGTGAATGCGAGCGCAGCGCAGAGCAGCGTCAACAGCAGACCGGCGCCGAAAGACACCAGCAGCCGTCCCCGGGAATAGCCGATCGTAATGTTGGGCAAGTTCTGACCTACGGACATGTTCGACCGCCACCAGCCTTTTGCAGCAACCCTGGGTTTACGAACGCCCCGTCTTCCAAGTCATTAGGACTGGAACCTTGCGCGAGGCTGCCCTCGGGAATGCAAGGCATCGGCACTTGAACGCGCGGCGTTCGGCTTGCGACTAACCGCCAGTCGGCTCTCACCCCCTCCGATGCGGCCGTCAACAGTTCACGCGCCCGGTGCGACCATGAAGCTTGCCCTCCTCCTTCCGCTTGTCCTTGCCGCCTTCGTCGGCGCCGCCCGCGCCGAGGAGGCCGACGATATCCGCGAGCCGACCAAGGCCGAGGCCGAAACCTTCAACACGCGCATGTATGCCGGGACGCCCGGCCGCAAGGCCTATGCCTGCTTCGTCCGCCGCTACGATGCCGCGCATCTGGCGCGGCATCCGAAGCAGAAGGTCGCCTCGATGAAACTGCTGGTCTCGGCGGAATTGGACAAGGAGGACAAGGAGCTGCACAACTCCTTCCGGCTCGGCTTCAGATACCGCCACCGCGCCGGCGATTTCGACTCCAGTGGCTCCTGTAACCACGCTGTTTTCACCGAGGACGGCATAGAGATCCGGCTCGGCTGCGGTGTCGACTGCGAAGGCGGCGGTATCGGCGTTGCGCTCTCCAGGGACGACAAGTCGGCGATCGTACGGCTGGCGCGGGTCAGGGTCTGGCAGAACAACAAGCCGGATGACGAAGCCGAGCAATCGCTGGTCGCTGGTGCCGACGACGGCATTTTCCGCCTCGACCGCACCGACAACAGCGAATGCGCCTCGCTGGTGACGGACCGCAAGGAACTCGCCGCGCTGCGTCACAAGTGATAGGCCTCGGCGAAATCAGGCCAGTCGAGGGAGATCGCCATGAACCGCCGGAGCATCTTGTGGAGCGCCGTCTCGGCCCTGGGCGCGGCGCTTGGCGGCTCCAGCGCGAAGGCGGCGACGGAAGCCGGCGCGGGCAACAAGCTCAAGGTCGTCTATCACCTGAGCGACGCCGAGAAGGTCAATTTCGTGCTCGGCAACATCCAGAACCACATTGACGGCGTCGGCGGTCCCCAACACGTCACCATCGCGCTGGTGATCCACGGGCCGGCGCTGAAGGCGTTTCACCGGGCGCAGGCCAACCCCGACCTCGGCAAGCGCGTCGGCGATTTCTCCAGGGACGGTGTCGAGCTCGCGGCGTGCGCCAACACGATGAAGGCGCAGAACGTCACGCTGACGGGTTTGCTGCCGGGCTTCGTCAGCGCGGAGAAGGGCGGCGTGGTCCGTTTGGCCGAGCTCCAGTCGCAGGGTTATCTCTACCTGCGGCCTTAGGCGCTGCGCGCGGCGCCGCCACATTCTCCGTCATTGCGAGCGCAGCGAAGCAATCCAGTCCCCTCCGCGGAGGCAGACTGGATTGCTTCGTCGCAAGGGCTCCTCGCAATGACGGTGGATAGGGTTGCGCCAGCGAACGCCACATCCTCCCAATCCGCTTGACTTATCCATAACTCCAGAGTTATGAGTTTATCCATAACTTATGGGTTATGGATTTCACATGTCCGCCGCGCACGATCTTCTGTTCAGGACGCTCGCCGATCCGACCCGGAGGGCGATCTTCGAGCGGCTGTGCCGCGACGGCGAGCAGACGGTCGGAGCACTGACCGCGACCTCAGGCGTTTCCCAGCCGGCGGTCTCGAAACATCTCGGCGCGCTGAAGCAGGCCGGGCTGGTGCGCGACCGCCATGCAGGACGCCAGACCCATTACAGCGCGCAGCCGGGCGCGCTGAATCCGCTGATCGACTGGACCGGCCAGATGGCCGGCTTCTGGCAGAACCGGCTCGATGCACTCGACGATCTCCTGAAGAGGATGGACCAATGACCGAAGCCGCCGCCGAGATGCGCTCCGTGGTGATCGAGCGCGAATTCGCCTTTCCGGCCGAGCGGATCTGGCGCGCGCTGACGCAGCCGCATCTGATCGAGGAATGGCTGATGAAGAACGACTTCAAGCCGGTCGTCGGTCATCGCTTCAATCTTCGCGGCGAATGGGGCGGCGTGCTGGACTGCGAGGTCCTCACCATCGAGCCGCAGCGCGCGCTCGCCTATACCTGGAATTTCTCGCATGAGGACGCGGCGTTCGATCTGAAAAGCGTGGTGACCTTCACGCTGACACCGACGAACGCGGGCACGCATTTGCGCGTCGAGCAGGCGGGCTTCAGCCCGACGCAGAAGCAGGCCTATGGCGGCGCGCATGCCGGCTGGAAGCAGTTCTTCGCCAAGCTGGACGAGGTGCTGGCGCGGGCTGACTAGGTCCGTCGCCGGCCTTCATTCGATCATCTCAAGAGGAGGTTTCATTGACCGGGAATATGTGGGTTCGACAGATCCATCGCTGGCTGTCCATTGCTTTCACGCTCGCCGTGATCGCGAACATTGTTGCCTTGACGCTGCAAATCCAGGCCACCTGGATCGGGCTGCTGGCATTCGTCCCGCTGATTCCGTTGCTCGCTACCGGGCTCTACATGTTCGCGCTGCCCTATGTCGGCCGTCGCAGCGACGCGCGGCAAGAGGCGTGATCATGAAGAAGGCGGTAACCGCGAAGACAAGCAGCGCGACCAAGACGGACGGCGCTTCACCCTCCAGGATGATCGACGGCAGGATCAAGGAGCTCGGTGACTGGCGCGGCGAGATGCTGGGGCGAATCCGCGGCCTGATCAAGGAGGCCGATCCTGACGTCGTCGAGGAATGGAAATGGCGCGGCGTTCCCGTGTGGGAGCACGACGGCATCATCTGCACCGGCGAGACCTACAAGGCCGTCGTGAAGCTGACTTTCGCCAAGGGCGCGGCGCTGGACGACCCGGCCGGCCTGTTCAATTCGAGCCTCGACGGAAACGTGCGCCGCGCGATCGACATTCGCGAAGGCGAAAAGATCAACGAGAAGGCATTGAAGGCGCTGATCCGCGCGGCGGTGGAGCTGAATGCGTCCAAGAAGAAGCCGGCGAAGAAGCGATCGACTTAGACCACATTAGGTCGATGCAAGTTCTTGGTGACGGCCGGAGCGAGCGCCTCGTCCTTCGAGACGACCGCTCTGCGGTCTCCTCAGCTGCCTCAGGCCGCCGCCGGGATCGGACGCGGGCTTACGACATATTCGCGCAGGACCTTGTCGTTGGCATCGACCTCGATCAGCGAGACGTCGTAGGTCCAGAGATCGGCGAGGTGCTGGAGCACGCGCTTGGCGTCGGTCTCGTTGAGCTGCGAGCCCTTGATGACGTGGTGATGCAGGATCAGCCGGCGGTCGCCGGAGAGATCGACGTCGACCACTTCGATATTGGCATCGATGAAGCCAACATCATGCTGCCGCGCCAGCTCGCGCCGCACCCGGCGGAAGCCGCGATCGTCGTGGATGGCATCGACCCGGATGCCGGCGCGCTCCTCGGGATCGTCGTGCAGGTGGAACATGCGGAAGTGCCGCATCAGCTTCGGGCTCAGGAACTGCGCGATGAAGCTTTCGTCACGGTAGTTGGCCCAGACGTCGCGCAGCACGCCCATCACGTCGTTCTTGCCAGCAATATCGGGGAACCACTCGCGGTCCTCGTCCTCCGGCCTGGTGACGATGCGCTCGATGTCCTGCATCACTGCAAAGCCGAGCGCATAGGGATTGAAGCCGGAGAAGCGCGGATCGTCGAATTCGGGCTGGAACACCACATTGGTGTGCGATTGCAGGAATTCGAGGAAGTTGCCGTCGGAGATGCGGCCTTGCTGATGCAGCTTGGTCATGATGCGATAGTGGACGTAGGTCGCCGTCCCCTCGTTCATCACCTTGGTCTGGCTCTGCGGATAGAAATATTGCGCGATGTGGCGGACGATGCGCAAAAGCTCGCGCTGCCAGGGCGCCAGCCGCGGCGCGCTCTTCTCCAGGAAGTAGAGCAGGTTTTCCTGCGGCAGGCCGAGCAGCTTGCGGCGGCGTTCGATGCTGAGCGCGGAGCGGGTCTTCGACGCCCCCTTCGGCACGGTGCGCCAGAGGTCGTTGAAGACTTCCTCCTCGTGCTGACGGCGGCGCCCTGCCCGCTTCTCCTCGGAGCGCAGATCCAGCTTCTTCTTGCCGGGATAGCGGTCGATGCCGTGCGACATCAGCGCATGCGCGGCATCCAGGGTGCGCTCGACCTCGACGCGGCCGTAGCGCTCCTCGCAGGTCATGACGTAGTTCTTGGCAAAGTCGAGATAGTCCAGGATGCCGTCGGCGTCGGTCCACTGCTTGAACAGATAGTTGTTCTTGAAGAAGTGGTTGTGGCCGAAGGCGGCGTGCGCGATCACCAGCGTCTGCATCGTCGCCGTGTTCTCCTCCATCAGGTAGGAGATGCAGGGCGAGGAGTTGATCACGATCTCATAGGCGAGCCCCATCAGGCCCTTGCGATACGAGGCCTCGTGGAACGCGAAGTGCTTGCCGAACGACCAGTGCTTGTAGAACAGCGGCATGCCGACGGAGGAGTAGGCATCCAGCATCTGCTCGGCGGTGATGACCTCGATCTGGTTCGGATAGACGTCGAGCCCGAGATCCTTCATCGCCACCTCCTCGCAGGCATCGGTGATGCGCTGCAAGGTGTGGAAATCCCAATCGGCGCCTTCGAACAAGCGTTCCGTCATGGAGCGGCTTTCTCCTGGGAAGTTTCGCGGCGCTGGAACAGATCGTGGAACACCGGGAAGATCTCGCTGCGCTCGCTGACCTTGCGCATCGAGAGCGGTGCGCCGCTGTTGCGCAGGCGGTCGTAGAGGGTCCAGAGCGAGGAGTCAGAGAGATCGAAGGCGCTGCCGCCGGACTCCCCGACCTCGAGATAGGCAAAGAACTGGCAGACCGGCAGGATCTTGTCGGTCAGCAGCATGCCCGTGAGCTCGCCGTCGGAATAGGAATTGTCGCCGTCCGAGGCTTGCGCAGCGTAGATGTTCCAGTCCGACGGGTTGAAGCGCTCGCGCACGATCTCGTGCATGGCGTGGAGCGCGCTGGAGACCAGCGTGCCGCCCGAGGCCGGACCGTAGAAGAAGGTCTGCTCGTCCACCTCCTCGGCGCGGTCGGTGTGGCGGATGAAGACGATCTCGACATGCTTGTAGCGCCGCTTCAGGAACACGTAGAGCAGCATGTAGAAGCGCTTGGCGAGGTCCTTCATGTGCTCGGACATCGAGCCGGAGACGTCCATCAGGCAGAACATCACCGCCTGCGCGACCGGCCGCGGCACCTTCTCGTAGCGACGGTAGCGGATATCGAGCGGGTCGACGAAGGGAATGCGCTTGGTCTTCGCCTTCAGCTTTTCGAGCTCGGCGAGCAGCAGCACACGCTCGTCTTCGTCGGTGCATGCCGCGATCGCGGCTTCCAGCTCCTCGATCTCCTCCTTGCGGGGACGCCTGAGCGCGATGCGGCGCGCCAGCGCGAGCTTCACCGTCCGGCTGACCGAGATGTTGGCGGGCGAGCCGGACGTGGTGTAGCCGGCGCGCTGGATGCCCTCGCTCTCGGTCTGCGCGATCTTGCGCTTGGCAAGATCCGGCAGCTCGAGGTCGTCGAGGAACAGATCCACGAACTCGTCGCGGGAGAGGACGAAGCGGAACGCGTCCTCGCTGTCGCCTTCTCCGGGACCGGAATCCTTGGCGCCGCCCTGGCCGGATCGCTGGAGGTAATCGCCCTCGATGAACTTCTTGTTCCCGGGCAACACCATGTCACGCGTTCCGCCTTCACGGCGGAAACGCGGCTCGTGCATGCCGTCGAGCGGTATCGTGACCTCACCACCCTCCAGGACATCCTTGATGTCGCGTTCCTGCGAGGTCTTCTTGACGGCGCCCTGCACCAGGGATTTGGCCCGACGCAAGAACCGCTGCCGGTTCTCAAGACTCTTGCCGCCTGGATTCAGGCGCCTGTCAATAATGTGAATGGGCACTTTTCCATCCGCCTTAACCGGCCTGCTTCACACGCATGTACCATTCGACGAGCCGGCGAACCTGACGCTCGGTGTAGCCGCGCTCCACCATGCGTGCGACGAACTCGCCGTGCTTCTTCTCCGTCTCGCCGTCCTTCTTCGACCCGAAGGAGATGACCGGAAGCAGGTCCTCGACCTGCGAGAATATCCGCTTTTCGATCACGTCGCGAATCTTCTCGTAGGAGATCCAGGTCGGATTCTTGCCGCTGTTCTGGGCCCGCGACCGTAACGAGAATTTGACTACCTCGTTGCGGAAGTCCTTCGGGTTGGCGATGCCCGCCGGCTTCTCGATTTTCGTCAGTTCCTGGTTCAAAAGCTCGCGATCCAGCAGCTGACCGGTGTCGGCATCCTTGAAGTCCTGATCCTCGATCCAGGCATCGGCGTAGTCGACGTAGCGGTCGAACAGATTCTGGCCGTAATCCGAGTAGGATTCGAGATAGGCCTTCTGGATCTCGTTGCCGATGAACTCGGCGTAGCGCGGCGCCAGCTCGGCCTTGATGAATTCGAGATAGCGCTTCTCGACTTCCTCGGGGAGCTGCTCGCGGCGGATCGACTGCTCCAGCGCGTACATCAGATGCACGGCGTCGGCCGCGACTTCCTGCGGATCGTGGTTGAAGGTCGCAGCCAGGATCTTGAAGGCAAAGCGCGTGGAGACGCCGTCCATGCCTTCGTCGACGCCGGCGGCATCGCGATATTCCTGGACGCTCCGTGCCTTCGGATCGGATTCCTTCAGGCTCTCGCCGTCATAGACCCGCAGCTTGCCGAACAGCGTGGAGTTCTCGTGCTTGCGCAGGCGCGACATCACCGAGAACCGCGCCAGCGTCTCCAGGGTCGAGGGTGCGCACGGCGCAGCCGCCAGCTCCGAGCCCTGGATCAGCTTTTCGTAGATCTTCTGCTCTTCGGTGACGCGGAGACAGTACGGCACCTTGATCACGCAGATGCGATCGATGAAGGCCTCGTTGTTCTTGTTGGCCTTGAAGCTCGACCACTCGGCTTCGTTCGAGTGCGCGAGGATCACGCCGGTGAAGGGAATCGCGCCGATATTCTCGGTGCCGATGTAGTTGTTTTCCTGCGTTGCGGTCAGCAACGGATGCAGCATCTTGATCGGCGCCTTGAACATCTCGACGAATTCAAGGATGCCCTGGTTGGCGCGATTGAGGCCGCCCGAATAGCTGTAGGCGTCGGGATCGTTCTGCGCGTAGGTCTCGAGCTTGCGGATGTCGACCTTGCCGACCAGCGACGAGATGTCCTGGTTGTTCTCGTCGCCGGGCTCGGTCTTGGAGACCGCAATCTGGCGCAGCCGCGACGGCTGGATTTTTGCGACTCTGAATTGAGAAATGTCGCCGCCGAAGGCTTCCAGCCGCTTGTAGCACCACGGGCTCATCAGGCCGGTGAGACGCCGGCGCGGAATGCCGTACTTCTCCTCCAGCATCGGCCCGAGATGATCGGGATCAAACAGGCTGAGCGGGCTTTCAAACACCGGGCTCAATTCATCGCCGGCTTTGAGCACGTAGATCGGCTGCACTTCCATCAGCGACTTCAAGCGCTCGGCGAGCGAGGATTTGCCGCCACCGACGGGGCCGAGCAGATAGAGGATCTGCTTGCGCTCCTCCAAGCCTTGCGCCGCGTGACGGAAGAAACCGACGATGCGCTCGATGGTTTCTTCCATGCCGTAGAAGCCGGCGAAAGCTGGATAGGTCCGGATGGTGCGGTTCAAAAAAATACGGCCAAGGCGTGGGTCCTTGGCCGTGTCAATCGTCTGGGGCTCACCGATGGCTGCTAGCAGTCGCTCGGCCGCGTTCGCGTATTTCATGGGATCGCTTCGACACGATTCCAGATATTCCGCCATCGACATGTCGTGTTGGCTTCTCGCCTCGAACGACTTAGCGAAAGCGTTGAATAGAGAATCGTTATACATGATCCCTCTCCGCGTGAGTTCCGCCACAAGCTGAAACGAAAGCAGTTACCGGACCGTTCCTCAGGCCATTTCGAATCAGCGTGAGCACATGACGATCATTGGACACCCTGGTGCCGACACGACGCAACGCACAACGTAGGCACTCATTGAGTTACGAACAGGCACATGCCTGTAATTTGTGCGAATCTGTATCTATCTTCGCTCATTTCCAGAAAATGTCACTTGGTCGCAACATCCGGGCATTACCGGGGATGAGCCCATCCGGCACTGCAACATGGAGCGATCTACGAGCGGCAATCTTATGACGCTTGTACGGCGAAGCCCTGCGTGCCGCGTTCATATTCCTGCTGCAATGCGGTGCGCACAGCGCTCGCGGCATGACAATCGCGGCAAGCGCGCAGCAGTGTATCAAAATCGGTCGCCAACCCCTCGGAGCGGATGACAATCCGTTCATTCTGCCGTTCATTCTGCCGTTCGTTCTCCGCACGGGGCGCCAAGGTGCTCATGGTGCAGAGCTGCCGCTGCAAGGCCGGCGTCAGCGTCAGCACGATCGCCTTGTGGCCGCGGCTTTCCTCAGCCGAAATCTCCGCAATCGAGTCCCACAGCAGAAATTCATTGCCAATGCGGAGGTCGCGGATGCCATAGGGGGTGACGATCACCACCGGTCCCCGCTCGGCGGGCAGCAGCCAGATCAGCCGGCCGGTCACCAGGCCGAACAGCACGACGCCGGCATAGCCGACCGTCGTATCGTAGTCGCCCAGACCGTCCCACCAGTCGAAAGCAAGGGTCGCGCTGAACAGGGTCAATGCGAAGCCCGCCGCGACCAGCAGCCGCAGCTGGGTCGTACATGGGCTGATTTCGAGATCGTGGGTCGCATCGATGCATGCGGCCGGCGCGACCGATTGCGGACTGTCGGCAGCAGCGAGCGTCAGGCGGTCGTGATGTGCGTGCATGCTCTTCCCCAGCATGGCCATTCGCGGCCGAGCGACGATCTATCAGGCGGACCGTAATCCGCAGATGACACTCCACGCAGACTGGGCTGACGAGACGAAGCGGCTCCGTTGCGTAACGAGCCCTGGCCACTGCTCCGGCCGACGACTTTTTACGCAACACGGCTACTTCCGCCTGGATCGCCATGATCGCGACGGAGTTACACTGGAGGGTAGACGCCTATCCCCTTGATTGGTTCCCTCCCGGGAGCATGTAGGCTAGAGGATAGCGCGTCAGGACCGGGGCGGAAACCCCTCGCCCGCAGGCTTGGAGATAAATAATCATCATGAATCCCGTCAAAGAACTGGAAAAGCACGGACAAGCCGTCTGGCTGGACTTCCTTGCCCGTGGCTTCATCGCCAAGGGCGACCTGAAGCGGCTGATTGACACCGACGGCGTCAAGGGCGTCACCTCCAACCCGTCGATCTTCGAGAAGGCGATCGGCAGCTCGGACGAGTATGACGCCCCGATCGGCAAGGCGCTGAAGCGCGGCGACCGGACCGTGGCCGACCTGTTCGAAGCCGTCGCGATCGAGGACATCCAGAACGCCGCGGACGTGCTCCGCCCGGTCTATGACCGCCTGAAGGGCGGCGACGGCTATGTCAGCCTGGAAGTCTCGCCCTATCTGGCGATGGACACCGCCGGCACGGTCGCCGAGGCGCGGCGGCTCTGGAAGGATGTCGACCGCAAGAACCTGATGGTGAAGGTGCCGGCGACGCCGGAGGGCCTGCCGGCGATCGAGACGCTGATCGGCGACGGCATCAGCATCAACATCACGCTGTTGTTCGCCAGGGACGTCTACCTCCAGGTCGCCGAGGCCTATCTCGCCGGTCTGGAAAAATACGTCGCCGGCGGCGGCGACCCGTCCCACGTGGCGAGCGTCGCGAGCTTCTTCGTCAGCCGCATCGACTCGGTCGTCGACAAGCAGCTCGACGAGAAGATCGCCCGCGCCAACGATCCATCCGAGAAGGAGCGGCTCGCCGCGCTGAAGGGCAAGGTCGCGATCGCCAACGCCAAGGTCGCCTACCAGGATTACAAGCGCCTGTTTTCCGGCCCGCGCTGGGACAAGCTCGCTGCCAAGGGCGCCAAGCCGCAGCGGATGCTGTGGGCCTCCACCGGCACCAAGAACAAGGATTACAGCGACGTCCTCTATGTCGAGGAGCTGATCGGCCCCGACACCATCAATACCGTGCCGCCGGCGACGCTCGATGCTTTCCGCGACCACGGCAAGCCGCGCGACAGCCTTGAAGAGAACGTCGACGACGCCCGCCGCGTACTGGAAGAACTGGAGCGCTCCGGCGTCTCGCTCGAGGCAATCACCAAGGAACTCGTCAAGGACGGCGTCAAGCAGTTCGCCGATGCCGCCGACAAGCTCTATGGCGCCGTCGCCCACAAGCGGGCAACCGTGCTCGGGCCCGCGATCGACTACCAGCTTCTCTCGCTCGGCGACGGCCTCGGCAAGGCGGTGGCCAAGAGCACCGAGGAATGGCGCGCGTCGGCAAAGATCCGCAGGCTGTGGCAGCACGACAAATCCGTCTGGACCGGCACCGACGAGGACAAATGGCTCGGCTGGCTCGACAGCGCGGCGAAGGCCGACGTCGCCGACTATGAGGACTATGCGAGCCGCGTGAAGGGCCAAAAGTTCTCCGATGCCGTCGTGCTCGGCATGGGCGGATCGAGCCTTGGCCCCGAGGTACTGGCCGAGACTTTTGCGCGGAAGTCCGGCTTCCCGAAATTGCACGTGCTGGATTCCACCGATCCGGCACAGGTCCGGGCAATGGAGGCCAGGATCGACATCGCCAACACCGTGTTCATCGTATCCAGCAAATCCGGCGGGACGACCGAGCCGAACGCGATGAAGGATTATTTCCACGAACGCGTCGCACAGGCGGTCGGGCCGAAAGTGAAGACCGGCCATCGCTTCATCGCGGTGACCGATCCCGGCTCGTCGCTGGAGAAGGCGGCGAAGAGCCTCGACTACGCCCGCATCTTCCATGGCGAACCCTCGATCGGCGGCCGCTATTCGGTGCTCTCGCCGTTCGGCCTGGTGCCGGCGGCAACCGCGGGCATCGACGTCAAGACGCTGATCAAACACGCGCTCTCCATGGCCCGCTCCTGCGGACCGGACGTGCCGCCAGGTGAGAACCCGGGCGTCCAGCTCGGCCTCGCCATGGGCCTCGCCGGCCTCGAAGGCCGCGACAAGGTGACGATCCTGTCGTCGAAGAAGATCGCCGATTTCGGCGCCTGGGCCGAGCAGCTGATCGCGGAATCGACCGGCAAGGAAGGCAAGGGCCTGATCCCGATCGCCGGCGAGCCGCTGGGCGAGCCCGCGCTGTACGGCAACGACCGCTTCTTCATCGACATTCGCACCGAAGGTGAAGCGGACGCCGCGCATGACTCCAAGCTTGCCGCGGTCGAAGCCGCCGGCCATCCCGTCGTGCGCATCGTGATGAAATCGATCGACCATCTCGGCCAGGAGTTCTTCCGCTTCGAGATGGCGACGGCAGTCGCGGGCAGCATCCTCGGCATCAACCCGTTCGACCAGCCGGACGTGGAAGCGGCCAAGATCAAGACCCGCGAGCTCACCGCGTCGTTCGAGAAGACCGGTGCGTTGCCGGCCGAACAGCCGGTGGTCAGCACCGACGAGGCCGACCTCTACACCGACGAGGCCAACGCCACGGCGCTGCGCGCCGCCGGCGCCAACGGCGACCTCACCTCGTGGCTGAAGGCGCATCTCTCCCGCTCGGGCCATGGCGACTATGTCGCCCTGCTCGGCTACATCGCGCGCGACAAGGCGACGATCGACGCACTCCAGACGATGCGTCTCGAAGTGCGCGAGAAGCGTCACGTCGCGACCTGCGCCGAGTTCGGACCGCGCTTCCTGCATTCGACCGGGCAGGCCTACAAGGGCGGGCCCGACAGCGGCGTGTTTCTCCAGATCACCGCCGACGATGCCAAGGACTTGTCGGTGCCGGGCCAGAAGGCGAGCTTCGGCGTGATCAAGGCCGCGCAGGCGCGCGGCGACTTCGACGTGCTCACCGAGCGCGGCCGGCGCGCGCTCCGGGTCCACCTCAAGGGCGGGCTCAAGAAAGGTCTCGCGGCGCTCAACGCGGCGCTTAACGATGCGCTGAACTAAGGGAATCTCTCGATGCAACTCGGCATGATCGGCCTCGGCCGGATGGGCGGCAACATCGTTCGCCGCCTAATGCGCCACGGTCATACGACCGTGGTCTACGACAAGGACGCCAAGGCCGTCGCGGGTCTCGCCGCAGACGGCGCACAGGGTTCGGCGACGCTGGAGGAGTTCGTCGCCAAACTGGAGCGGCCGCGCGCGGCGTGGGTGATGCTGCCGGCCGGCCACATCACCGAGACGACGATCGACACGATCGCGGCCGTGATGCAGGCCGGCGACGTCATCATCGACGGCGGCAACACGTTCTGGCAGGACGACGTCCGCCGCGGCAAGGCGCTGAAGGAACGCGGCATCCATTATGTCGACGTCGGCACCTCAGGCGGCGTCTGGGGGCTCGACCGCGGCTATTGCATGATGATCGGCGGCGAGAAGCAGGTGGTCGACCGGCTCGATCCGATCTTCGCCGCGCTCGCGCCCGGCGCCGGCGACATTCCGCGCACGGAAGGACGTGAGGGGCGCGATCCCCGCATCGAGCAGGGCTACATCCATGCAGGTCCCGTGGGCGCCGGCCATTTCGTCAAGATGATCCACAACGGCATCGAATACGGCCTGATGCAGGCCTATGCCGAAGGTTTCGACATCCTCAAGAATGCCAACATCGAGGCTTTGCCGGTCGATCATCGCTACGATTTCGACCTTGCCGACATCGCCGAGGTGTGGCGGCGCGGCAGCGTGATCCCGTCCTGGTTGCTCGACCTCACCTCGACGGCGCTCGCCGACAGCCCTGCGCTTGCGGAATATTCCGGCTTCGTCGAGGATTCCGGCGAAGGCCGCTGGACCGTGAATGCCGCGATCGACGAGGCCGTGCCGGCCGAAGTTTTGACCGCCGCCCTCTACACACGTTTCCGTTCCCGCAAGGAACACACCTTCGCCGAAAAAATTCTCTCCGCGATGCGCGCGGGTTTCGGCGGCCACAAGGAGCCGAAGCAGCCGGGCGCTTCGAAACCCAAATAAAAGCCGAAGTAACAGGTAACAGAGCGAAGGCCGATCATTCGTGACAAAAGACCCGCAGGCCAAGCGCAAGCCCGAAAATTGCGCCTTCGTCATCTTTGGCGCGACCGGTGACCTCACCCATCGGCTGGTGCTGCCGTCGCTCTACAATCTCGCCGCCGAGCACCTGTTACCGGAGAAGTTCTGCGTCGTCGGCGTGGCCCGCAACCGCCAGTCCGATGACGAGCTGCGCGACAGCCTGCTGAAGGGTCTGCGGCAATTCGCGACGCGGCCCGTGGACGACGACATTGCCCGGAAGCTGCTGGAATGCGTGACCTTCGTCGAGGCCGATCCGAAGGATCCACCGTCCTTCGACCGCCTGCGCGAGCATCTGGATTCGCTGGAATGCGCGCAGGACACCGGCGGCAACCGCCTGTTCTATCTGGCAACGCCGCCCGCCGCCTTCGCGCCGACCGCGCGCGAGCTCGGCCGCACCGGCATGATGAAGGAGAACGGCGCCTGGCGGCGGCTCGTGATCGAGAAGCCGTTCGGCACCGACCTCGCCTCGGCCAAGGCGCTGAATGCCGAGCTGCTGAAGATCATGGACGAGCACCAGATCTACCGGATCGATCACTATCTCGGCAAGGAGACGGTGCAGAACATCATGGTGCTGCGCTTCGCCAACGGCATGTTCGAGCCGATCTGGAATCGCAACCACATCGACCACATCCAGATCACGGTGGAGGAGAAGCTCGGCGTCGGCCATCGCGGCGGCTTCTACGACGCCACCGGCGCGCTGCGTGACATGGTGCCGAACCATCTGTTCCAGCTGATGTCGCTGGTTGCGATGGAGCCGCCGGCGCGCTTCGACGCGCATTCCGTGCGCTCCGAGAAGGCCGACGTGCTGACGTCGATCCAGCAGCCGAGCCGCGAGGAAGCGCTGAAGAACTCCGTGCGGGCGCAATATCTGGCAGGCCGCATCGGCGACGACGAGATCACCGACTATCGCAAGACCGAGGATGTCAAGCCCGGCAGCACCACCGAGACCTTTGTCGCGCTCAAACTGATGATCGACAATTGGCGCTGGGCCGGCGTACCGTTCTATCTGCGCACCGGCAAGGCGCTCGGCCACAAGCGAACCGAAGTCGCGATCAAGTTCAAGCAGGCGCCGCTGTCGATGTTCTCAGGCACGACGGTCGACCGCCTGTCGCAGAACTTCCTCACCATCGGCATCGCACCGACCGAGACCATCGAGCTTCAGTTCAATGCCAAGATTCCGGGGCCGAGCGTCACCATCGACGGCGTCGAGATGAAATTCCGCTACGGCGACTATTTCCGCGCCGACCCCTCGACCGGCTATGAGACGCTGATCTACGACTGCATGATCGGCGACAACATCCTGTTCCAGCGCGCCGACGGCATCGAGGCCGGATGGCAGGCGGTGCAGCCGTTCCTGGACGCCTGGAAAAGTGAAGGCACCAACGGCATCGAGACCTATGACGCCGGCAGCGACGGCCCGGCCTGCGCCGATGAACTACTCCGGCGCGACGGGCGCAGCTGGCGGAAGTATTCGTGATGGCAGCGGCCGACCAGCCGAAACTGATCGTCGAGGCCGACGCCGAGGCGCTGGCGCAGGCCGCGGCCGAACGGGTGATGGCGCGGATCGCCACCAATCCCGGGCGGATCGCGATCTGCCTCACCGGCGGCTCCAGCCCGAGGAAGCTCTATCAATTGCTCGGCAGCGACGTGTATCGCGGCAAGATCCCGTGGGACCGCGTGCACTGGTTCATCGGTGACGAGCGTTTCGTGCCTTCGAGCGATCCCCTCAACAACATGGCAGTCGCGCGCGCGACCTTTCTCGACCGCAGTGCGCCGTCTGGCCATATTCACCCGATCCCGACCACGGCTGAAAGCCCCGAAGCGGGTGCCGAGGCCTACGCGCGCGAGCTTCAGTCCTTCTACGGTGCCAAAAACCTCGATCCGGCACGGCCGCTGTTCGACATGGTCCTGATGGGCGCGGGCCCCGACGGCCACACCGCCTCGCTCTTCCCCGGCTACCCCGCGATCGAGGAGACCATCCGCTGGGTGGTCGGCGTCCCCAAGGCCAATGTCGCGCCGTTCGTGCCGCGGGTGTCGCTGACCCTGCCCGCCTTGGCCTCCTGCCGCGAAATGCTGTTCGAGATTGCCGGGCACGACAAGCAGCCGATCTTGACGCGCCTGCTCAATGGCGAGACTCTGCCGGCTGTACGCGCGCGCTCGAATGGTGAGACCGTCTGGCTGGTCGACCAGGCCGCGCTTCCGGAGGGAATTCGTGGCGGGCGTTGAAGCACCTTGTGCGTTGATCGTGATGGGCGTGTCGGGTTCAGGCAAGAGTACGGTTGCGGAGGCGCTCGGGCAGCGGCTCGGCTGGCGTTTCGAGGACGGCGACAGCTTTCACCCCGCCAGCAATGTCGAGAAGATGCGGGCCGGCCATCCCCTCACCGACGAGGACCGCTGGCCCTGGCTAAACGCCATTGCCGACGAGATCGCGCGGGTCTGCGACAAGGGCGAGCACGTGATCATCGCCTGCTCGGCACTGAAGCACACCTATCGCGACGTGCTGCTGCGTGGGCGCGACGACGTCCGCTTCGTCTTCCTGAGGGGTACCAGGGAACTGATCGCCGCCCGCCTCGCCCAACGCAAGGGCCATTTCATGCCGCCCGAACTGCTGACGAGCCAGTTCACGACGCTGGAGCCGCCCGAGGCTGGCGAGCACGTCGTCACCGTTTCGATCGACGAGTCCGTCGAGGCGATCGTCGACGGCGTGGTCCGGCAATTGAAGCTGAGCGGGGCGAAACGCTGAGGCCGAGAAACCCTGAGGTCCTGCCATGACGAAAATCTCACTGGTCGTCTCCGACGTCGACGGCACGCTGCTGACCAAGGACAAGACGCTGACGGAGCGCGCGCGGTCCGCGGTCCAGCGGCTGCACAAGGCCGGCATCGGCTTCACCATCACCTCCAGCCGCCCCGCGATCGGCATGCGGTTCCTGATCGAGCCGCTGGCGCTCTGGCTGCCGATCGGCCCGTTCAACGGCTCCTCGATCGTCGATCCCGAGATGCATCCGGTCGAGCAGCACCTGATCCCGGCGAGCGCCGCCGAACGGTCGCTAAAAATCCTCCGCGAGTTCGGTGCCGACATCTGGCTCTTCACCACCGACAAATGGCTGATCGACAATCCCAGCGGGAAATACGTCGCGCATGAAGAGCACACGATCCGCTCCGCCCCGACCATCGTGACGGATTTTGCGCCGTATCTCACCAGCGCCTGCAAGATCGTCGGCGCCAGCGCCGATGCGGCCGGCCTGGAGCGTTGCGAGAAGGCGATGCAGGAGGCGCTCGGCAGCGCGGCCACCGCGGTGCGCTCGCAGACTTATTATCTCGACATCACGCCGCCCGGCTTCGACAAGGGCACCTTCGTGCAGGCCATAGCCAAGCGCGTTGGTATTTCGACCGACGCGGTCGCCACCATCGGCGACATGCAGAACGACCTTGCGATGTTCCGCGTCAGCGGCACCTCGATCGCCATGGGCAATGCCACCGACAGCGTCAAGGACCAGGCCACCCACGTCACCGCGACCAACGAACAGGACGGCTTTGCGGAGGCGATGGAGGTGATTTTGAAGCGGAACGCGGTGGGCTGAGCGATCAATCTATCGGTGCGTGACCTTGGGACTTGAGCAGCTGACTTTTCGAGACGATGGTGCGCAGCTGTTCCGGCAGGCACTGACCGCGGATCGATTGCACCGGCTCGAGGCGGTTCTGTCCCATTTGCCGCCCGATCACGCCGGGCTGAGGCTGAGAGACGTCGAGGGTCTCGCGCCGTTCCTTGCCGCGAGCGGAGATATCGGATGCTGTGCCGCGTCGGTGCTTGGAGACACTTGTCGCCCGGTCAGGGCTATCCTGTTCGACAAGACGGCTGCGACGAACTGGGCGCTGGGCTGGCACCAGGATCGCACCATCGCCGTGAAGGCGCGCGTCCCGGTCGATGGTTTCGAGACATGGAGCGTCAAGAGCGGCATGCAGCATGTCGAACCGCCCTTCACGCTGCTCTCCGGCATGGTGACCCTGCGAGTTCATATTGATCCGGTCCCGGCCAGCAATGCACCGCTCTTGATCGCACCCGGATCGCACAAGCTTGGCCGAATTCCTGAGGAGGACGTGAAGGACGTCGTCCGGCATTGCGGCACGGTCGCATGCCTTGCCGAGCCCGGCGACGTCTGGCTCTATGCAACACCCGTTCTCCATGCGTCGGACGCGGCGATCGCTCTGATGCATCGCCGTGTCCTCCAAGTGGACTTTGCCGCCGGCGAGCTTCCCTGCGGCCTGGAGTGGCTCGGGGTCTAGGGCGCAAGCGGCCTCGACCACGCCGTCTCTACTTCGACCGCTGCACCGCCGGCTTCTCGCTCTCCTGCCTCGCCGCCGACAGATTGTGCGCGGTGTTGATCAGCGCGATGTGGGTCAAGGCCTGCGGGAAATTGCCGGTCTGGCGCCGGGCGCCTGAATCATACTCTTCGGCCAGGAGGCCGACGTCGTTCGCGATGCCGACCACGCGGTCGAGCAAGGCTTGCGCCTTGTCGAGATCGCCCGCCAGCACGAGCGCATCGGCCAGCCACAGGCTGCACGCCAGGAACGCGCCCTCGATCGGCTGCGTCTCCTCGGACACTTCGCGCGGATCGTGCCGCAGCACGAAACCGTCGCGCATCAGGTGCCGTTCGACGGCCGCGATGGTGCCGCGGATGCGCGGGTCTTGCGCCGGCAGGAAGCCGACCGCCGGCAGCAGCAACACGCTGGCATCGAGCAGTTTCGTGCCGTAGGACTCGACGAAGGCGTTTTCCTCCGCGTCAAATCCCCTGTTGCAGACGTCGCGATGAATGGCTTCGCGCAACGCGCGCCAGTGCAGCAGCGGCGCCTTGAAGCCGAAGGTCTCGGCGCTCTTGATGCCGCGGTCGAACGCGACCCAGGTCATCACCTTGGAAAAGACGTAGTGCCTCGGCTGTCCGCGCCGTTCCCAGATGCCGTGATCGGGATGGTCCCAGACCTCGGCGAGATGGTTGAGCACGGCGCATTCCAGCGCCCAGGTCGTCTCGTCGTCGAGCTTGAGCTTGGCCATGCGGGACTGGTGGAAGGCGTCGATCAGCTCGCCGTAGACGTCGAGCTGGAGCTGCGCATGCGCGGCGTTGCCGACCCGCACCGGCTGAGCGCCCTCATAGCCGTCGAGCCAGTCCGCTTCCCATTCCAGCAGACGCCGCTGGCCCCAGATGCCGTACATGATCTGCATGTTCGCCGGCGAGCCTGCCGCCGCGCGCAGCAGCCAATTGTGCCAGGCCAATGCTTCCTCGGTGTAACCCGAGTTCATCAGCGCCAGCAGCGTGAAGGTCGCATCGCGCAGCCAGCAGAAGCGGTAATCCCAATTCCTGGCGCCGCCGAGCTTCTCCGGCAACGAGGTGGTGGGCGCCGCGACGATGCCGCCGGTCGGGGCGAAGGTCAGCGCCTTCAGCGTGATCAGCGAGCGTAGGATCAGATCGTGATATTCGCCGTCGCGGGTGCAGCGGCTGCACCATTCGCTCCAGAATTTCTCGGTCTCCTGGAAGGCGATCTCCGGATCGATCGGCGCCGGCGGATCGAGATGCGAGGGGCCGTAGGTCAGCACGAACGGCACCGTCTCGCCCGCCTTCACGTCGAAGTCGGAGACCGTGGTGAGATCCTCGCCGCGGGTCTCCACCGGGGTGCGCAGCACCGTCATGTCCTGGCCGGCGACCGCCAGCAGCGAATGGTCGATGCGTCGCACCCAGGGAATGTCGACGCCGAAGCCGAAGCGGATGACGAGCTCCATCCGCATCTTCACCGTGCCCGTGAGGCCGCGGACCAGCCGCACGATGTCGGAGGCCTTGCCGCGCGGCGGCATGAAGTCGATCAGCGCCACGGCGCCGCTCCTGGTCTCGAAGCGCGTTTCGAGGATGAGGGTGTTGCCGAGATAGCGGCGCGAGATACCGGTGATGTCTTCGCCTGGCGCGATCAGCCAGCGGCCGTTCTTGTGCGTGCCGAGGATCGCGGCAAAGCAGGCATCGGAATCGAAGGCCGGCCAGCACAGCCAGTCGATCGAGCCGTCGCGCCCGACCAGCGCTGCGGTCTCGCAATCGCCGATCAGCGCATAGTCCTCGATCCTCTGAGCCAATGTGTTACGAGCCCCGGAAAATCCGCCGTTTCAACTCCCGCCGGTCAACGAGCGTTCCCGCGTCGCCGCCTTCAAGGCCGTAGCATCGACCTTGGCGGCGATCTTGTCGAGCGCCACCGGCAGGCGCTGGCGCCAGTTCGGATGCTCATCGATCGTACCGGGAATGTTGGGCTGGTCAATCACGCCGAGCAGATCCTCAAGCGACACCGCCAGAAGTCGCGACGGCGTCCGCGACAGGAAGGCGAGCACCGAATAGAGATCGTTGGCGTTGATGCCGTTCTGGCGCAGGATCTCGTCGAGCCTGCCGAGCGCATCCCAGCGCGCCTGGTCGTTCTCGCCGGGGTCGAGCCCGAGCGAGCGCTTCATCTTGAGATCGCTGAAGGAGCGCCAGCCGGCATAGGTGCACAGATCATGCGTGTTCAGCGTGACCAGCGCGTTGGGCCGGTAATGGTCGGCATTGCGGAAACGGCCGGCATCGTCGCGCTCGAACATCATGACGAGGTAGGACCAGATGCCGAAATCCTGCATGGTCTCGCGAAAACCTTCCGGCACGGTGCCGAGGTCCTCGCCGATCACGATGCATTTGTGCGCCGCGCTCTCGCGCACCACGGCGCCGAGCAGCGCTTCGAACGGCATCTGCACATAGGCACCGTTGTCCGGCTTGAAGCCGCGCGGCACCAGATACAGCCGTTTCAAGCCCAGCACGTGATCGAGCCGGATCGCGCCGGCATGGCGCATCGAGGCGGCCAGCATGTCGGCGAACGGCACGAAGGATTGCGCCTCCAGACCGCCGGCATTGAAGCCGGCAAGACCCCAATCCTGTCCGACGGTGTTGAGCACGTCGGGCGGCGCGCCGACGGCGAGATGGCGCGAAATCGCCATCTGCTCGTTCCAGGCGTCGAAGCCGTTGGACTGCACGCCGACGGCGACGTCGAGATAGAGCCCGACGCGCATGCCGAGCTGGCCGGCCAATTCCTTGGCGGCATGCAATTGGCTATCGGCCGTCCATTGCACGAATTCGACGAACTCGACCTCGCGCTTGTCGGGACCGTTGCGGAGCTCGGCGCATTTGGCTTCATCCGGCTGCTGCCACTCTTGCGGCCACTCCCACCAAGGCCCGGCGAAGCGATGCCGCAGCACCTCAAAGCAGGCAAAGCGGGACAACAGCGGCGCCCGGTCGGCGCGGAAGGCGTCGAATTCCTTGCGGCGCGCCTCGCTCGCACTCGTCACGAAACTGTTGTAGGCGGCGCGCAGGCCGAGCCATTTCAACGCCGCCATGTCCGCATAGGGCACACGATCGCCTTCGCGCAGCCGCGCGGCGGTCGCGGCCGCGTCGGGGACGAGGTCGACGGAAAATTCCGGGATCGCCTCGACGTCGATATAGAGCGGATTGAGAAACAGCCGGCTGTTCGGCGAATAGGGGCTGCAATCGGCGGGATGGTTGTCGAACAGGACATGCAGCGGATTGAGCCCGACGCCATCGGCGCCGAGCTGCCTGGCGAGCCGGACGAGATCGGCGAGGTCGGTGAAATCGCCAATGCCCCAATTGCGGTCCGAGCGGACGCTGTAGAGCTGCACGGCAAGCAGCCAGCCGCGGGCGAAATCGCCGCCGAAGGCGCGTTCGGGCGCCACGATCATCGGCACCTCTTCCGCAACACCCTTGGCATCGGTCAGCGTCAACCGGTGATAACCGAGCGGCAGGCTGGCGGGCCAGGCGATCACGGGTTCGCGCGTCTCGCCTTGCGCGATCACATTGCCGTTTGCGCGCAATGTCCATTGCAGCGGCGGCGCGCCGATTGTCGTCAATTCGGTGCGCGGATGTCCCAGGGCGCGCACCACCACGGGCCCGCCGACGAAGCGGTAAACCCGCTTCTCCGGCAGGGCCTCGAGGATGGATTTGAGGGCCACGGGATCGGTGACCCGCAGCTTTCCGAGGGCATCGACGAATTCGGACTGAACGCCCTTGATCCGGGCTTGAGCTAAAAGATCCATTCGGCACGCAGCTTGCAGGCCGTCATCCGGCCGGGGGCATGGATTTTAACGAGGTCGTGGAAGAGGTTAGTCAGGGGTAACTCGCAAACCGTGCCTGCCGTTCCCAAGGGAACCAATGACACACAAGCGGCTTTCTATATTGGTATCAAGCGTAGGTTCCCGACAAGGGAAACGGGCTCCTGCTTTCTTGTCAATGGCATCACCGTGAACAAGACAATTCAAACTGTCGAGAGTGCCGCAGCCGGCGGCGCTTTCCTTATCGAAGATATCTATCCCTCGATCGACGGCGGCCGTTTCGCCGTGAAGCGTATTGCAGGCGAACGGGTCGACGTCTGGGCCGACATTTATCGCGACGGCCACGCGGTGATCGGTGCCGCGCTGATCTGGCGAGGAGAACAGGACCGGGAATGGCGGAGCGAGCCGATGATCCATCACGGCAATGACCGCTGGTCCGGCGCGTTCACCCCCGTCGAGCCCGGCCAATATGTCTATGCGATCGAAGCATGGACCGACGAGTTCGCCACCTGGTCGCGCGGCGTTGTGCGCAAACGGCGTGCCGGCGCGGACGTCAGCCTCGACGCGATCGAGGGCGCCGGCCTCCTGACCAAGGCGCATGGCGCCCGGCAGGACGCCGCGGCGGTCATCGTGAAGCAATGCGAGGATTATCTGCAGACCGGCGACGTCGGCTCGCTGCTTGCAGCCGATCTCGGCGCAGCCATGGCCGAGAGCCAGTCGCGGCCCGACCTGACCCGCTCGCAGAACTTCCCGCTGATCGTCGACCGCGACAAGGCACGCTTCGGCGCCTGGTATCAGATGATGCCGCGCAGCCAGAGCCAGAGCCCCGGCCGGCATGGCACGCTGCGCGACTGCATCGCGCGCGTGCCCGACATCGCCGCGATGGGCTTTGACGTGCTCTACTTCACGCCCATCCACCCCATTGGCCGCACCCGCCGCAAGGGCCGCAACAATGCGCCGGTGGCGACCGAAGGCGATCCCGGCTCGCCCTATGCGATCGGCACGGCCGAGGGCGGGCACGATGCACTGCATCCCGAGCTCGGCACGATCGAGGATTTCCGCGCGCTGGTCGCGACCTGTCTCGAATACGGCCTCGAGCTCGCGCTCGACTTCGCCGTGCAATGCTCGCCGGACCATCCCTGGCTGACGCAGCATCCGGAATGGTTCAAATGGCGGCCGAATCGTGCGGTGCGGACGGCAGATGATCCCTATTCGGACATCGTCATCCCCGATTTCGCCTCCGTCGACAGGGCCGGGCTGTGGAACGCGTTTCGCGATGCCATGCTCTTCTGGATCGACCACGGCGTCACCATCTTCGCCATCGACAATCACGACACCGCGCCGCTTCCGTTCTGGGAGTGGCTGATCAGCGACATCCGCCGCCGTCATCCCGAGGTGATCCTGTTCTCCAAGACCTTTGCGCGGCCGAAGCTGATGCAGGGCCTCGCCAAGCTCGGCTTTGCACAGTCCTTCAGCTATTTCCCCTGGCGCACGGCCAAGTGGGAGCTGGAGCAATATCTGGGCGAGCTGACGCGCTATCCCGAGCGCGATTTCTATCGGGCGAATCTGTTCGTGAGCACGCCCGATCTGCTGCCCTATCATCTCCAGGGCGGCGAGCCCTGGGCGTTCAGGTCGCGTGTCGCGCTGGCCGCGACGCTGTCCGGCAGCTATGGCATCTACAGCGGGTTCGAGCTGCTGGAGCATGACGCAATTCCCGGCCGCGAAGAATATCTCGATTCCGAGAAATACCAGATCAAGCCGCGCGACTGGGACCGGCCCGGCAACATCAAGCCCTACATCGCCGCGCTCAATCGCATCCGCAACGATAACGCCGCACTTCAGCAAACGGAGAATTTGCGCTTCCTCGGCGTCGAGGACGGCGAGACGATCGCCTTTGCCAAGGAGGCGGCCGATCCAGCCAACGCCGTCGTCGCGGTCATCGCCCTCTCGGGCCATGTGCGCGAAGTCTGGTTGCCGCTGGGCGACCTCACCATCGACGCCGGCGGCGCACGCCGCCACGTCACCGCACTCGAAAATCTCATCACAGGCGAACAGTCCCGCATCGAATGGGGCGGGATCAAATTACGTATCGACCCCGACCGCGACCCGGCGCTGCTGTTCCGCTGCCTGGCGTAAGGATCACGCCATGAATGTTTTGTCTTCCGTCGAGACCCAAAGAGCCGAGGCAGCCGAGATCGTGGATGAACTCTGGTACAAGGACGCCATCATCTACCAGCTCCACGTCAAGGCGTTTGCCGACAGCAACCATGACGGCATCGGCGATTTCGCCGGACTGACCGAGAAGCTGCCCTATCTCCAGGAGCTTGGCGTCACCGCGCTGTGGCTGCTACCGTTCTATCCATCGCCCGGGCGCGACGACGGCTACGACATCGCCGACTACGGCTCGGTCAATCCCGATTTCGGGACGATGAAGGACTTCAAGCGCTTCATCCAGGAAGCGCAGAAGCGCGGCCTGCGCGTCATCACCGAGCTCGTCGTCAATCACACCTCCGACCAGCACAAATGGTTCAAGCGCGCGCGCCGCAGCCATCCGGGCTCGAGCGCCCGCAACTGGTATGTCTGGAGCGACACCGACCAGAAATACCAGGGCACGCGGATCATCTTCACCGACACCGAGAAATCGAACTGGACCTGGGACCCCGAGGCCGGGGCGTTCTACTGGCACCGCTTCTTCTCGCACCAGCCGGACCTCAATTTCGACAATCCGCGCGTGGTCAGCGCGCTGATCCAGGTGATGAAGCGCTGGCTGGATGCCGGCGTCGACGGCTTCCGGCTCGACGCCATTCCCTATCTCTGCGAGCGCGAGGGCACTTCGAACGAGAACCTCCCGGAGACGCATGCGATCATCAAGCGCCTGCGCCAGGAACTGGACTCCTACTCCAAGGGCAAGCTGCTGCTGGCCGAGGCCAATCAATGGCCGGAGGACGTGCAGGAATATTTCGGCCGCGGCGACGAGTGCCACATGGCCTACCACTTCCCGCTGATGCCGCGCATCTACATGGCGATCGCGCAGGAAGACCGCTTTCCGATCACCGACATCCTGCGCCAGACGCCGGACATTCCCGCGAGCTGCCAATGGGCGCTGTTCCTGCGCAACCATGACGAGCTGACGCTGGAGATGGTCACCGACGTCGAACGCGACTATCTCTGGACCACCTACGCCAACGATCCCCGCGCCCGCATCAATGTCGGCATCCGCCGGCGGCTGGCGCCGCTGATGGACAATGACCGCCGCAAGATCGAGCTGATGAACTCGCTGCTGCTGTCATTCCCGGGCACGCCGATCATCTATTACGGCGACGAGATCGGCATGGGCGACAACATCTATCTCGGCGACCGCAACGGCGTGCGCACGCCGATGCAGTGGAGCCCGGACCGCAATGGCGGCTTCTCCCGCTGCGATCCCGCCCGCCTCTACGCGCCACTGATCATGGACCCCGTCTACGGCTACGAGTCGGTGAACGTGGAGGCGCAGTCGCGCAGCCTGTCCTCGCTGCTCAGCGCCACCAAGCGCCTGATCTCGGTGCGCAAATCGACCCTCGCCTTCGGCCGCGGCACCATGACCTTCATCCGCCCGGCCAACCGCGCCGTGCTGGCCTATGTCCGGCAGTACAACGACGAGGTGATCCTGTGCGTCGCCAACCTCTCGCGCGCAGCCCAGGCGACCGAGCTCGACCTGTCGCCGTGGAAGGACCGCATTCCGCAGGAGATGCTCGGACGCACGCGTTTTCCGCCGATCGGCGAGCTGCCCTACATGATCACGCTGGGGCCCTACGGCTTCTACTGGTTCCAGCTCACCGAGCGCAACAAATCCGAGCCGGTGACGCCGCGCGCGGTGCCGGAGTTCGAGACGCTGGTGGTGCCGGTCAATTCGAACTGGGTGTCGCTCGCGCGCGAGCGCGGCGTGTTCGAGCGCGACGTGCTGCCGGGCTTCCTGTCGCGGACCCGCTGGTATCCCGAGCACAATCCCAAGCACATCCAGGCCACGCTGACCTCGGCGGTGCCTTTCAGCGACATCGGCGACAACAGACCCTGGATCGCGTTCTTCGAGACCACGCAGAACGACGTTACCACGCGCTACGTGCTGCCGATGCAGATCGAGTGGGTGCGCTTCGACCGCGAGCGGTTCAACCCGAAGGCGCTCGCTGCCGTGCGCCAGGGCGCGCGCGAAGGCACGCTGCTCGACGTCGCAACCGAGCAGATCTTCATCGGGCTTTTCCTGCGGGGCCTGTCGCAGAACCTGGTGGTGGATGAGAACAATCTGCGGCTGGAATTCAAGGCGACCAGCCGGTTTGCCGATTACACCATCAAGGAGCCCGGACGCATCCGCACTATCGAGCAGTCGAACAGCACGGCGTTGGTCGACAACCAGTACGTCGCCAAAATTCATCGCCAACTCGAAAGCGGCATCAATCCCGAGATCGAGATCGGCCGCTATCTCACCGAGGTGGCGCGCTTCGCCAATACGCCCGCGCTGCTCGGCAGCGTCGAGCTGATCGAGGGCGATCGAAGCAGCGCGATCGGCGTCCTGCACGCTTATGTCGAGAACCAGGGCGACGGCTGGGCCGTCACCACGGGCTATCTCGACCGCTACGTCGATGAGCAGCGGCTGGCGCCGATGAGCGAAGCGCCCCGCGAGACCCAGGAGCAGGCGCCCTATCTGCATTTCGTGGCGCAGATCGGCCGGCGGCTTGCCGAGCTGCATGTGGCGCTGGCCGCCGCCAAGCCCGACAATCTCGCGCCGGAGCCAATCGGCCCCGCGCACGTCAAACGCTGGGCCTCCGACCTCAAGGCACGGGCCGAACGGGTTTTTGAACGGCTCGCCGACAGCCGCGACGGCCTGCGGGAATCCGACCGGCCGCTGATCGATCAGCTCGTCGCGATGCGTGCGACCCTGCCCGACCACCTCGACGCCCTCTTGCCATCCGGCATCGCCGGGTTGAACATCCGCCATCATGGCGACTTCCGCCTCGGGCAAACCCTGATCGTGAAGGACGATATCTTCATCATCGATTTCGACGGCAATCCGCATCTCGCGCTGTCCGACAAGCGACGCAAGCTGCCTGCCGCGCGCGACGTTGCCGGCCTGATCCGCTCGATTGAGCTTTCGGTTAACGCAGCGCTCAGTCGGGCGCTGACGGGCGCATCCGACGAGCAGGACCGGCTCGCGACCGCACTCGGCGAATGGCGCGAACGCGCCGCCGCGACATTCCTTAACGCCTACCGCGAAGCCATGACCGATCGCCGGGTGTGGCCGGAAGATCGGCAATCCGCGGAAGGCCTGTTAAGGTTTTTCCTGCTTGATCAAGCCTTCGACGAAGTAGAGTACGAGCTGTCCCACCGGCCTGAGGGGCTCCGCGCGCCGCTGACCGGACTGCTTCGCATTCTGTCCAATGAGAGCGAAGCCCATGCCTAAACTGCCAGCCGAGGCCTACGCGATCATCGAGGGCCGCCACTCCGACCCCTTCCATTATCTCGGGTTGCATCCCGAGGGCGGCAAGAGCGTGGTGCGCGCGTTCCTCCCCGAGGCCACCAATGTCGAGGCGGTGGGCGAACATGGCGAGGTGGCGAAGCTCGATCGCGTCCACGATTCGGGCCTGTTCATCGGCGCCCTGCCGAACGGCTCGAAGCGCTACCAGCTCCGCGCCAGGTTCGGCGACAACATCGTCGAGTTCGAGGACGCCTATCGCTTCCCGCCGATCCTGACCGACTTCGATCTCTATCTGCTCGGCGAAGGCACCCATCAGCGCCTCTACGACAAGCTCGGCGCGCATCCGATGCGGCTCGAAGGCATCGACGGAATCGGCTTCGTTGTGCTGGCGCCGAACGCGCGGCGGGTGTCCGTGGTCGGCGATTTCAATTTCTGGGACGCGCGGCGCCATCCGATGCGGGTCCGCGGTGCCGGTTATTGGGAGCTGTTCATCCCGCACGCCAAGGGCGGCGACCACTACAAGTTCGATATCATCGGTCCGCACGGCCATCAGTTGCCGCTGAAGTCCGATCCCATGGCCTTTGCGAGCGAGGTGCGGCCGAAGACGGCTTCCATCGTGTTCGACGAGGCACATCTCGCACGCCCGCGCCCGGCACCGGATGGCATCAACGCGCTCTCGGCGCCGATGTCGATCTACGAGGTCCATCTCGGCTCCTGGCGGCGCAAGAACGGCGACGAATGGCTCACCTATCGCGAACTGGCCGAGCAGCTGCCGGCCTATGCCCGCGACATGGGCTTTACCCATCTCGAATTCCTGCCCGTCAGCGAGCATCCGTTCGACGGCTCCTGGGGCTATCAGCCGACCGGCCTCTATGCGCCGACCAGTCGCTTCGGCGGGCCTGAGGATTTTGCCGCGCTGGTCGATGCCTGCCATCGCGAGGGCGTCGGCGTGCTGCTCGACTGGGTGCCCGGCCATTTCCCCGACGATCCGCACGGGCTCGGCAGCTTCGACGGCACCTCGCTCTACGAGCATGCCAATCCGCTCCAGGGCCGCCACCTCGACTGGGGCACGCTGATCTACAATTACGGCCGCACCGAAGTGACGAACTTCCTGGTGTCGAACGCACTGTTCTGGCTCGAGCGTTACGCGATCGACGGCCTGCGCGTCGATGCGGTCGCCTCCATGCTCTATCTCGACTACAGCCGCCCGCCGGGCGCCTGGATTCCGAACCAGTATGGCGGCCGCGAGAACATCGAGGCGATCGCGTTCCTGCGCCGCTTCAACACCGAATTGTTCGCGCGCTTCCCGCAGGCAACCACGGCGGCCGAGGAATCCACCGCGTGGCCGCAGGTCTCGCGCCCGGTCGAATTCGGCGGGCTCGGCTTCGGCTACAAGTGGAACATGGGCTGGATGCACGACACGCTGAACTACATCAGCAAGGATCCGATTCACCGCAAGCATCATCACGGCGAGATCCTGTTCGGCCTGCATTACGCTTTCTCGGAGAACTTCATCCTGCCGCTGTCGCATGACGAGGTCGTGCACGGCAAACGTTCGATCCTCGGCCGCATGCCCGGCGACGAATGGCAGCGCTTTGCGAATTTGCGCGCCTATTACAGCTTCATGTTCGGCCATCCCGGAAAGAAGCTGCTGTTCATGGGCGCGGAGATCGCGCAAAGCCGCGAATGGAATCACGACCAGTCGCTCGACTGGCACCTGCTCGAATACAAGTACCATTCCGGCATCCAGGCGCTGATCCGCGACCTCAACCGGCTCTATCGCGCGGTGCCGGCGCTGCACCAGATGGATTGCGAACAGGGCGGATTCGAATGGCTGATCACGGATGACGCCAACCGCAACGTGTTCGCCTGGCTGCGCAAGGGATTCGACGAGCACGCACGGTGTCTCGTGATCATCAACTTCTCACCCAACGTCTATCGCAACTATCGCGTCCCCGTGCCCCTCGCCGGCAAGTGGAAAGAGGTGTTCAATTCGGACTCCGCCCATTACGGCGGCACCAATGTCGGAAACATCGGCGAGGTTCATGCCGCTGGCGGCAAGGTGCCCGAGCTTCGCCTCACCGTTCCGCCGCTCGCCGCGATCTTCCTCGTTCCGGAAAGCTGACCGATGCGCCTGACTGCCGGATCGCCCGCACGCCTCGGCGCAAGCTGGGACGGACGCGGCACCAATTTCGCGCTGTTCTCCGCCAATGCGCAGAAGGTCGAGCTGTGTCTGTTCGACACGCAAGGAAGGCGCGAGCTCGAGCGTGTCGAGCTGCCCGAGCGGACCGAGGATGTCTGGCACGGCTATCTCAACGACATCTCGCCGGGCCAGCTCTACGGCTATCGCGTGCACGGCCCCTACGAGCCCGAGCACGGCCACCGCTTCAACGCCAACAAGCTGCTGCTCGACCCCTACGCCAAACGGCTCGCCGGGCGGCTGGTCTGGAGCGATGCCCATTTCGCCTATCGCACCGGCTCACCGCGCGAGGACCTCTCCTTCGACCGGCGCGACAACGCGCGCGGCATGCCCAAGGCGGTCGTCGTCGACGAGACCTTCAACTGGGGCCGTCGCGAGATCCGGCCCAACATCCCCTGGGAGGACACCGTCATCTACGAGGCCCACGTCAAGGGCCTGACGCAGAAGCGCGACGACGTGCCGCCGAATTTGCGCGGCACCTATGGCGGCCTGTCGTCGCCGGCGATGATCGAGCATCTGAAAACGCTCGGCGTCACCACCGTCGAGCTGCTTCCGATCCACAGCTTCATCGACGACCGTATTCTGGTCGAGAAGAAGCTCGCCAACTACTGGGGCTACAACACGCTGTCCTTCTTCGCGCCCGAGCCGCGCTATGCCCAGGACAATGCGCTCGATTCCTTCCGCACCACGGTCGCGCGCCTGCACGATGCCGGCATCGAGGTGATGCTCGACGTCGTCTACAACCACACGGCCGAAGGCAATCACCTCGGTCCGACCCTGTGCTACCGCGGCATCGACAATGCCTCCTATTACTGGCTGAATCGCGAGAACCCGCGCTATTACGACGACTTCACCGGCTGCGGCTCGTCGGTGAACCTCACCCATCCGCGCGTGCTCCAGATGGTGATGGATTCGCTGCGCTACTGGGTCGAGGTCTGCCATGTCGACGGCTTCCGCTTCGACCTCGCCACCACGCTCGCGCGCGGACCGAACGGCTATGATCGCGGCAGCTCGTTCCTGACGGCGATCCGGCAGGACCCGGTGCTGGCGGCGGTGAAGCTCGTCGCCGAACCCTGGGATCTCGGGCTCGGCGGCTACCAGGTCGGCGCATTCCCTTCCCAATGGTCGGAGTGGAACGATCGGTATCGCAGCGCCATGCGTCGCTACTGGAGCGGCGAAGGCAGCCTGATCGGCGATATCTCGAGCCGCATGACGGCCTCATCCGACCTGTTCAACCATGACGGACGGCGACCGCGCGCCAGCATCAACCACATCACGGTGCATGACGGCTTCACGCTCGCCGACCTCTTCAGCTACAACGAGAAGCACAACGAGGCCAATGGCGAGGACAATCGCGACGGCTCCAGCGACAACCACAGCAACAATTGCGGTGTCGAGGGTCCGACCGACGATCCCGAGATTCTCGGGCTGCGGCGGCAGCTTCGCAAGAACGTGCTGGCCTGCCTGATGCTGGCGCAGGGCGTTCCGCTGATCCTGGCCGGCGACGAGGTCGGCAATTCGCAGTCCGGCAACAACAACGCCTATTGCCAGGACAACGAGGTCGGCTGGGTCGGCTGGGACAATCTCGGCAAGGACGGCGACGACATGGTCGATTTCGTCGCCGGGCTCGCGGAGATCCGCCGCCGCTTCTCGCAGCTTCGCAGCCATCGCTGGCTCGACGGCCGGCCCAAGGACGGCGCTTCCTACGGCGCGCTGTGGCTGACGCCCGCCGGCGACGAGATGACGGAGAGCGACTGGAAATTCCCGGAAGGGCGGTTCCTCTCCTATGTGATGGGGCCGATGGAACCGGGGAGCGCCGCGATCTTTATCGTACTGAACGCCGCCCCCGAAGAGATCGCATTCAAATTGCCCAAAATGGCCGAGTACAAAAGCTGGCAGCAGATCCTGAATACCACCGATGCCAGGCCGAACAGTGTTGATTTACAGCCCGGAAGCGACAGCAAGGCGCCGCCGCGCTCCGTGCTCGCCTTCGCGGGGGCGCTATGAGACCATCCTTCGGGGCGAGGCCGACCAAGGACGGCGCGTCGTTCCGGCTGTGGGCGCCCGGCGCTCGCCGAGTCGATCTCCTGCTCGACCGGCGGCACGCGATGCAGCGCCGGCAGGATGGCTGGTATGTCGCCGAGATTGCCGGCCTGCCCGTCGGCAGTCCCTACCAGTTCAGGATCGACGACGAGATCGACGTGCCCGATCCCGCATCCGCCTTCCAGCCGGACGACGTTTTTGGCCCGAGCGAAGTCGTCGACCATGATGCCTTCACGTGGCGCGCGCGCGACTGGCGCGGACGTCCCTGGGAAGAGACGGTGTTGATCGAGACCCATGTCGGCACCTTCACGCCCGAGGGCACCTACAGCGCCATGATCGACAAGCTCGATCATCTCGTTGCGACCGGGATCACCGCGCTGGAATTGATGCCGCTGGCCGATTTCGCCGGCCGCCGCGGCTGGGGCTATGACGGCGTGCTGTGGTACGCGCCCGACAGCGCCTACGGCCGGCCCGAGGACCTGAAGACACTGATCGACGAGGCGCATCTGCGCGGACTGATGGTGTTCCTCGACGTCGTCTACAATCATTTCGGCCCCGAGGGGAATTATCTCGGCCGCTATGCGCCGGCTTTCTTCACCGATGCGCATACGCCCTGGGGCAGCGCGATCGATTATCGCGTGCCGCAGATCCGGGCCTTCGCGGTCGAGAACGCGCTGTCCTGGCTCACCGGCTACCGCTTCGACGGCCTGAGACTGGATGCCGCCAATCACATCATGGCGATCCCGGGCGAGCAGTCGATGTTGCAGGACCTCAGCGTCGCCGCCGGCGAGCTCGCCAAGGCCACCGGACGGCACATCCATCTCGTGCTTGAGAACGGCGACAACCGCGCCAGCCTGCTCGATGCCGCGCAGGATCCGCCCAACGGCAAATATCGCGGGCAGTGGAACGACGACTATCACCACGTCTGGCACGTGATGCTGACCGGCGAGCTCGCGGGCTATTACGCCGACTACCAGACGCCGCGCATGGATCTCGCGCGCGCGCTCGCCTCGGGCTTCGTCTACCAGGGCGAGATCTCGGAGTTCTGGGGCAAGAAGCCGCGCGGCGAGGCGAGCGGCGAGCTGCCGCCGGCGACCTTCGTCAACTTCCTGCAAAACCACGACCAGATCGGCAATCGCCCATTGGGAGAGCGGCTCGAGAGCCTGGCATCGCCGCGGCAGATCGAAGCCGCGCTCGCGGTGACCCTGCTCGCGCCGATGGTGCCGATGCTGTTTCAGGGTGAGGAATGGGGCTCCACGGTACCCTTCCCGTTCTTCTGCGATTTCCAGGGCGGCCTTGCCGAGGCTGTGCGCAAGGGTCGCAAGCAGGAATATGCCTGGGCCTACGAGAAATACGGCGACGAGGTCCCCGACCCGCTCGATCCCGAAACGCTGCAATCGGCCGTGCTGGATTGGACCGGCCACACGCCGGAGCAGGATGCGCGGCTGGCGCTGGTGCGGGAGCTGCTCGCGCTCCGTCACAAGGAGATCGCACCGCGGCTGAAGGGTGCGAGGTTCGGCGATGCCGCGACGGCCGATAGCGGCCTGCTCTCCGCGCATTGGCACATGGGCGATGGCACGACGTTGCGCCTGACCGCCAATCTCTCGGACAAGGACATCGCACGTCCCAGCGACGCGACAGGCACGCCGATCTGGGGCTCTGTCAGCGGCAATCGGCTCCCACCCTGGTCGGTGATCTGGCATCTCGGAGGTTAGCATGCCTCCTGCCATTCCTCTTGCGACCTATCGGCTTCAGCTCACCGCGGATTTCGACTTCGACAAGGCCGCCGCGGTCGTGCCTTACCTCAAGACACTCGGGATCACGCATCTCTACGCTTCGCCGGTGATGAAGGCGCGCAAGGGCTCGACCCATGGCTACGACACCGTCGATCACAGCCAGTTCAATCCCGAGCTCGGCGGCGAGGCCGGCTTTGCCCGGCTGAGCGACGCCCTCGCGCAGCACGACCTCGGCCTCATCATCGACTTCGTGCCGAACCATGTCGGCGTGCACTTTGCCGACAATCCCTGGTGGCTCGACGTGCTGGAATGGGGCCAGGCCTCGCCGCATGCGGTTTCCTTCGACATCGACTGGGATCAACTGGCCTATCGTGCCCGCGGCGGCGTGCTGCTGCCGATCCTCGGCTCGCCCTATGGCGAGGCGCTGGAGCGCGGCGACATCGAGCTGCGCTACGATGCCGATGAAGGCAGTTTTTCCGCCTGGTATTTCGAGCATCGCCTGCCGATCGCACCGGAACGCTATGGCGAAATGCTGCGCGTGATCGTGAAGGAAGACGACGCCGCCGAGATCGAGCCCGGCGAGCGCCTGCTCGCGCTCGCGGCCCGCTACACCGGGCTGCGTCGCCCCAACCGCAGGGAAGCGCCCGGCTTCAAGGCGGAGCTCAAGGAGATCGCAGGCAGCGCCGACATCATCGACCGCGGCCTCGCCGCCTATCGTTCCGCCAAGGATCGTCCGGCGCAGACACTGGCGCTGCATCATCTGCTGGAGCGCCAGCACTACAAGCTCGGGCACTGGCGGCTCGCCTCCAGCGACATCAACTATCGCCGCTTCTTCGACGTCAACGGGCTTGCGGGCCTGCGCGTCGAGGACGCGAGCACGTTCGCCGCAACGCACCGGCTGGTGAAGCAGCTCATTGCTGATGGCAAGCTGCAAGGCATCCGCCTCGATCACATCGACGGCCTGCGCGATCCCGCACAATATTGCCAGCGGCTGCGCCGGCTGGTGCGCGACGCGCAAGGCAACACCAAACCGTTCTATACCGTGATCGAAAAGATCCTGTGCGAGCACGAGCGCTTGCCGCGTTTTGCCGGCGTTCAGGGCACCACGGGCTATGAGTGGATGAATATCATCACCCAGGTTCTGGTCGATGCGAAAGGGCTGGAGGCGCTGAACGAGACCTGGCGGCAGATCAGCAACCGCCCACCACGGCTGGCGCCTTACGTCAAGGACGCCAAGCGGCGCGTGCTGGAGACGCTGCTGACCAGCGAATTCACCGTGCTGACCCGCCTGCTCGCGCGCATCGCCAACGGGCACTACTCGTCGCGCGACTTCTCCGCCGACAGTCTGCGCCAGGCGCTCGAGTTGTATGTGCTGCACTTCCCGGTCTATCGCACCTATTTGACGCATAGCGGCCCGACCGCGCTCGACCGCAAGCTGATCGACGACACCATCGAACGGGCCCGCGCGGAATGGTTCGCTGCGGATGAAGGCATTTTCGACTTCCTGCGCGACGCGCTGACCATGGACCTGCTCAAGCCCGGCCGGCCTCCGCACAGCGCCCCGCGGGTGCGCCGCTTCGCGCTGAAGGTGCAGCAGTTCACGGGACCGATGATGGCGAAGTCGCTGGAGGACACCGCGTTCTATCAATTCCACCGGCTGCTCGCCCTCAACGAGGTCGGCGGCGATCCCGCGAGCAACGGCTTCACGATACCTGCCTTCCACGAGGCCATGCGCGCGCGTGCCAAGGAATGGCCGCAAGGGATGACGGCGACCGCGACCCACGACACCAAGCGCGGCGAGGACGCGCGCGCGCGGATCGCGGCCCTCAGCGAGTTTCCCGGCGAATGGACCAGCGCGGTGGCGCGCTGGAAGGTGCTGAACGCGCCGCACCTCGCGCTCGACGGCAATCTGCGCGCCCCGTCGGCGACGTTCGAATACATGCTCTACCAGACCCTGCTCGGCGCCTGGTCGCTTGGGGAGACAGCCGATGCCGGCTTTGTCGAGCGCATCCAGGCCTATGCGCTCAAGGCCGCGCGCGAGGGCAAGGAGGAGACCAGCTGGCTCAACCCGCACGAGGCCTATGAGAACGGCGTCGAGAGCTTCATCGGGAAGATCCTCGATCCAGCGCAATCCAGCGAGTTCCTGGAGGCGCTGCAAACCCTGGCACGCCGCGTCGCGCTGCTCGGGGCCCTGAACTCGCTGAGCCAGCTCACGCTCAAGGCGACGCTGCCCGGCGTGCCGGACTTCTATCAGGGCACCGAATGCTGGGACCTGTCGCTGGTCGATCCCGACAACCGCCGTCCGGTGGACTTTGCCGCGCGGCAGACGGCGCTGACGTCACTGGAAGCGCCGGACTGGCGCGGGCTGATCAAGACCTGGCCGGACGGCCAGCTCAAGCTGGCCTGGACGCGGCACCTGCTCAAACTGCGCAACGAACTCGCCGACGTGTTCGCGCAGGGCGAGTATCAGCCGCTGCAGGTTCGGGGCGCGCACGCTGACCACGTCATTGCCTTTACCCGCCGACACGGCCGCACGGCAGCGATCGTCGTGGTCGGGCGCCAGTTTGCGCCGTTCACGCAAGAAGGCCGACAATGGCCCGCCTTCGAGGGCGTTGACGCGACGATCGACATCACCGGCTACACCGGGCCGGACCTTGCTGGCAATCAATTGCCGCTCGCGCAAGCCTTCCGGGATTTTCCGGCTGCGGTTATCGAAGCACGTGCCGCAAGCAGTGCGAGACCCAGGCAACAGCGCGCTCGTAGCTGACGGCTACTTGCCCCCGTCCTTGGTCAGCAGCAGCTGCCCGCGCTTGCGGATGGTCGCCTGCGCCATCTCGGCGAAGCGCTGCAACAGCCACGGCAACACAACCTCAACCTTGACGTGGTCGTCGGCGACATCGACCTGGCCGCTCGCGATCTGCCCGAGCGCGCGGATGCGAAAACTCATGCTGTCGCCGTTCCAGCGCTCCTCCTCGACCTGCATCACGGGAATGCTGGCCGCCGCGCGGCCGAGCCCGGTCTTGAGCCGGCGCACGGCTTCCTCGCGGCCGAGACGATGCGGAATGGAGACGACAAGCGGTGCTGACATGGCCCTGCCCTGTGGTGATTGATCCTCACATAGTCATGCCGCCTGGACTGGCAAAGGTTCCATGCACGTTGGCCCCGTTCGCCGTGTTTCATCGTGGGAACTATAGAACCTGCGGCAAGTTGCCCTCGCACCACGGGACAGGTGCAAACGACCCTTTCAACAAAGGGCTGGAGGAGACTAGCATGTCTATCGGTACGATCATTCTGATCATTTTGGTCATCGCGCTGCTCGGCGGCTTCAGCGGTATCGGCGGCGGCCCGTTCTACGGCACCGGCTATTACGGCGGCGGCGGCCTCGGGCTCGTCATCGTCATACTGCTGATCCTGCTGTTGCTGGGACGGATCTAGCCAACGCTCGAATGTAGGGTGGGTTACGCCTCCGGCTAACCCACCCTACTTCTTTTTCCCCGCGAGCTTCTTCGCCGCCGCCTTGATCGATATCGCCGCGTCGTCATAGCCATCCCAGGCTTTCGAGCGCGCCAGCAGACCCGGCACCGTCCGCACCGTGTACCGCTTCGGATCGAGATCGCCCTTCACCTGCGCCCACGTCACGGGCATCGACACGGTCGCGCCATCGCGCGCACGGGGCGACAGCGGGGCCACCGCCGTCGACAGGCGGTCATTGCGCAAATAATCCAGGAAGATCTTTCCGTTGCGCAGCTTCTTTGACATGTTGAGCAGATAGCGCTCGGGATCGTCGTCGGCCATCCACTGGCAAACGCCTTGCGCGAACGCCTTGGCCTCCTTCCAGCTCACCTTGTCGCGCGCGCCGTGGAGCAGCGGCACCACCACGTGCAGGCCCTTGCCGCCGGTGGTCTTGCAAAAGCTCTCCATGCCGACGTCGGAAAGGCGCTGCCGCATCTCCTTGGCGGCGTCCACGACATCTGCAAATTTGACGTCCGGCGCGGGATCGAGATCGAACACCAGCCGGCCCGGCGTATCGTAGGCGTCCGGGGCACAATTCCAGGGATGCAGCTCGACGCCGCCGATCTGCGCGACCGCGGCGAGCCCCTCGACGCGATCGATCTGCAGATACGGCTTGCGATCGCCCGAGACTTTCGCGAGCTCCAGCAGGTTCGACGTGCCCTGCATGGCATGGCGCTGGAAGAATTTTTCGCCGCCGATGCCATCAGGCGCGCGCAGGATCGAACAGGGCCGGCCCTTGATGTGCTCGATCATCCAGGCACCGACGGCCTCGAAGTAGCGCGCAAGATCGAGCTTTGTGACACCCTCGCCGTCGCCGCCATCCGGCCACAGCTCCTTGTCCGGCTTCGAGATGACGACACCCATCACCTCGGCCGTGCCGGCATCCTTCCGCTTGCCTGCACTCGGCACGGCACGCTTCCTGGCCGAGGGCTTGGCGAGTTCGGTATCGGCGGGTGTTTCCGCCTCGACCTCCTCGGCCGGCTTGTCCTGCCGCAGGCCCTTGAAGGCGGCCTGGCGGATATTGCCGTCGGCGGTGAAGCCGGCGAACTCGATCTCGGCGACGAGCTCCGGCTTCAGCCAGTGCACGTCGCGCGTCTTTTTCGGCGCGTTCTTGCCGCCGAAGGGGCTTTGCCCGGCCTCCATGGCCTTCAAGGACGGCATGATGCGCTTGACCGTGTCCGCGCCGAAGCCGGTGCCGACCATGCCGACGAAGGCGAGATGATCGCCGCGGTGCACGCCGGCCATCAGCGAGCGGAATTTGCCGTTGGTGGTCTTCCAGCCGCCGATCACGACCTCATGGCCGGCGCGGCATTTGGCCTTGGTCCAGCTTTCCGTTCGCCCCGACCGGTAAGGCGCATCGAGCTTCTTCGACACCACGCCTTCGAGCTCGAGCTTGCAGGCCGATTGCAGCACGGCATCGCCGCTGCTCTCGAAATGCTCGACATAGCGGATTTGGCTCGACTTCCTCTTGCCCGCGTCCAGGAGTTGCCTGAGGCGGTCCTTGCGCTCGCCGAGTGGCAGGCGCCGGCAATCGAGCCCCTCGGCGAACAGGAGGTCGAAGGCAAAGAAGATCAGGTCCTCGGTCTTGCCGTCCGACAGCGCGGCCTGGAGCGAGGAGAAATTCGGCGCGCCGTTGTGATCCAGCGCGACGATCTCGCCGTCAATCATGACGTCGGGAAGCTCCCCCGCCTCCTTCGCGATGGCCGCGAACTTGTCGGTCCAGTCGAGGCCCTTGCGCGTCTTCAGCGTCGCCTCGCCGTCCTCGACGCGGAGCTGGACGCGATAGCCGTCGAACTTGATCTCGTGGCACCAGCCGTCGGCCGCCGGCGGCCGCTCGACCGGGGTGCAGAGCTGCGGCGCGACGAAGTCCGGCATCTCCGAGACCTTTTTCGCATTTGTCGCGGTCGTCGCCTTTGTCTTTGCGCCCGTCCCGCGCTTCAACGCCGCGCCGGGCGCCGGCCTGACGGTGCGCCCTTTCGGCTCCTCGGCACGATTGGACTGCCAGACCGCATCGGCCTTGGCCTTGGCACCCTTCGCCAGCATGAACGGTTTTGGCGCGCGGCCCTTGCCATCGGCGATCTCTGCCATCGCGCGGCCGGAGGCCACCGACTTGTCCTCGCTTAGAATGTCGTCGCTCTCGCTGGCATATTCGTCGCGATGCTTGATCAGGAGCCAGTTGGTGCGCTTGCCGCCGTTGCGGTCATGCCTCATCCGCACCAGCACCCAGCTTCCATGCAGCTTGTCGCCGTGGAGCGTGAACTTGAGGTCGCCCTTCTGGAAACCGCGCTCGGGATCCTCCGACTCCCAGGTGCCGCGGTCCCAGAGCATGACCGTGCCGCCGCCATACTGTCCTTCCGGAATCGTGCCTTCGAAATCGCCATAGTCGAGCGGATGGTCCTCGACCTCGACCGCCAGCCGCTTGTCATGCGGATCGAGCGAGGGTCCCTTGGTGACCGCCCACGACTTGAACACGCCGTCGAACTCGAGCCGCAGATCATAGTGCAGCCGCGTCGCATCGTGCTTCTGGATCACGAAGCGCCGCTGCGCCGATGGCGCCACCGCGGTCTTGCCCGACGGCTCCGGTGTCTTCTCGAAATCGCGTTTCTGTCGGTAGGTGGAGAGTTTTCGCAGCACGACCGGTCCCGCATTCTCTTTCGGCGTTGAAGCCTATCACGACAAAAGTCCCACCCGGAACCAAAACCCGATGGGGCTGTTGGGGTTCCAAAATGCCTTGAAACGCTGGAGAACGGAATGGCCCCGCGCGCCTATTGGAAGGGAACGTTAAAGCTCTCGCTGGTCAGTTGCCCGGTCGCGCTTTATCCGGCGACCACCGCCGCCGAGAAGACGCGGTTTCACATGATCAACCGCGAGACCGGAAACCGGCTCAAGCAGCAGATGGTGGACTTCGAGACCGGCGACGTGGTCGAGAGCGACCAGAAGGGACGCGGCTACGAGCTGCGCAAGGGCAAATATGTCGAGATCGAGCCGGAGGAGCTCGAGGCGGTCCAGATCGTAAGCAACCACACCATCGACATCGAGAGTTTCGTGCCGAGCGACGAGATCGACCAGCGCTATCTCAATCATCCCTATTATATCGCGCCCGACGGCAAGGCTGCGGTCGATGCTTTTGCCGTGATCCGGGACGCCATGAAAGACCAGGACCGCGTGGCCCTCGCCAAGATCGTGCTCACCAACCGCGAGCACATCATCGCGATCGAACCGCTCGGCAAGGGCCTGCTCGGCACCACGTTGCGCTTCCCCTATGAGCTGCGCGACGAGGATCAGTTCTTCGACGACATCAAGAGCCCCAGGATCACCAAGGACATGGTCGAGCTCGCCGGCCACATCCTGCATACCAAGGCCGCCCATTTCGACCCGAGCAAGTTCAAGGACGAGTACGAGACCGCGCTGAAGACGCTGGTGAAGCGCAAGGCCAGCGGCAAGACAATCGAGCTGCCGGAACGCGAGGAGCGGCCGAGCAACGTCGTCAGCCTGATGGACGCGCTGAAGCAGAGCCTGAAGGGACGCGGCGGGAAGAAGACGGCGGCGAAGTCCCATGCGCGTCGCGCCGCCGGGCGCCAGCGCAGCGCGAAGAAGACGCACCGGTCGACGGCGCGGCAGAGGAAGGCGGGGTAATTTGCTCCGTCATTGATGCAGTTGTCGTAGGATCTGCGGGAATCAATCCCCCGCCTTCAGCCGGTACCCGATCCCGGTCTCCGTCAGCACATATTGCGGACGTTCCGGATCGGCTTCGATCTTCTGGCGGAGCTGACGGACGTAGACGCGCAGATATTGCGCGTCCGTCAGTTCGTCCCAGAGCTCCTTGAGCAGGAAGCGATGAGTCAGCACCTTGCCGGCGTGCTGCACCAGCACGCGCAGGAGATCATATTCCTTCGGCGACAGCTTGACGTCGCGCTCGCCGACCTTGACGATCCGGCGCACCAGATCGACGGAGAGATCGCCGGTGCGGAATATCGGGCGTTCGCCCTGCACCTGAAGCTGGTGGCGCAGCGCGGCGCGCAAGCGTGCCAGCAGCTCGTCCATGCCGAACGGCTTCGTCAGATAATCGTCGGCGCCGAGATCGAGCGCCTGCACCTTGCCGGCCTCGTCGCCGCGGCTCGACAGCACCACGATCGGCACGCCCTCGTTGCGGCCGCGGATGGTGCGCAGCAATTCGTGGCCCTGGATGTCCGGCAGGCCGAGATCGAGAATGATCAGCGCGGGTTCTTCCGCGAGCTTCTCGAGCGCGGTCTTTCCGTTCGACGCTTCCAGTATCTCGTAGCCTTGCGTCGAGAGCCCCATCCGCAGCAATTTTCGGATCGGCGGCTCGTCGTCGATGACCAGAACCTTGATCGGGGCGGCGCTCATGCTGCGGTATCCAATGCGTGGGTCCGTTCCGGAACGGGCAGACGAATGGTGAGGATCGCGCCGCTGCGGTCGCTGCGGTTGGCGGCCGAGATCGTGCCCTGCATCGCCTCGACGAAGCCGCGGGAGATGGCGAGCCCCAGCCCGGTACCAGGACGGACATGGTCGCCCTTCTGCACGCGATAGAACTTGTCGAACACGCTCTCGAGCTCGTCAGGCGGAATGCCGCCACCCTGGTCGGCGATCTCCAGCACGACATGATTCCCCTCGCGCCGACTGCGGATCGAGATCGTTGTATCCGGCAGCGAATACTTCGCGGCATTGTCGAGCAGATTGAACAACACTTGCTCGAACAGCACGGCATCGAGCTGAAGCATCGGCAGATCGGCGGCCAGCACCAGTTCCACCTTGTGCGCCGTCAATATCTTGGTCGCACGGCGCAGCGCGCTGCCGACGATCTCGCCGAGATCATGCAGTGCCGCGTTGGGCACGACGGCGCCGGATTCGAGCTTTGTCATGTCGAGCAAATTGGCGATGAAGCGGTTGAGCCGCTCGGACTCGTCGATCACGGTGGCGAGCAGATCGCGCTTCTCGGTGTCGGACAAGGCACCGGCGAGATCGCGCATGGTCGAGGCCGCGCCAAGCACGGAGGCGAGCGGCGTCTTGAGATCGTGCGAGATCGAGGTCAGCAGCGCAGAGCGCAACCGCTCGGATTCGACGGTCCGCTTGACGCGATCCACGTCCTCGACCAGCAGCACGCGCTCGATTGCCAGCGCGCCCTGGTCGACGAGTGCATCGAGCAGCCGGCGCTGGTCGGGGGTCAGCAGCGGACCGGTGCGATCATTGTCGATACCGATGACGCCGATCGGACCACGCCCGGTGCGCATCGGCAGGAACAGCCGCTTGGCGCCGGGCAGCGTGTCCGAACCGCGGCCGGCGGGACGATCGTTGCTCCAGGCCCAATTGGCGGCGGCGAGATCGGCCTGGTCGATCTGGTCCTCGGGCGGATAGCCGGACTTCACCGTGAGCAGCCCTTCCTCCGGCAGCAGCAGGACCACGCGAACCTTCAGCATCAGCGCAGTTTGATAGGCTGTTGCCCAGAGCACGTCGTCGAGCGTCCCGGCGCCGGTGAGCTTGCGGCTGAACGCATAGAGCTGCTCGGTCGTGCGGATGCGGCCGAGCGCGGTGTCCGCCTGCGTGCGCACCCGCCCGGCGACGTTCGACACCACGAACGCGATCAACATGAAAAAGAAGAACGCCGCGACATTGGTCGGGTCGGTAATCGTGAAAGTGTAGACCGGCGGCAGGAAGAAGAAGTTGTACGCCAGCGACGCCGCGACGCTCGCAAGAAGCGACGGCCACAACCCGTAGCGAACAGCCACGGCAACGACCGCGGTCAGGAACATCAGGTCGACGTTTTCGATGCCGAAATACGGCTTGATGGCCACCGCTGCGGCAAGGCCGAGCGCGGTGATCCCGAGCGCCTTCAGATAGGGACGCGCATCAAACGCCTCTACGCGTGCCGCCGTCTGAACCGCAGTCTTAGGCGCCGGCTCGGCGGCGAGCTCATCGCCGGGAATGACGTGAACGCTGATATTTCCGGCACTGCGCACGAGATCGTGCACGACGGAGCCGCGCGTCAGTTCGAACCACCGCGAGCGCGTCGATTTCCCGATCACGATCTGGGTGACGTTGTTCCCTTGCGCGAAGTTGATGACGTCGTCGGCGATGCGGCGGCCCACAGCGGGAATGGTCAGCGCTTCACCGCCCAGCGATTCGGCAAGCCGCAGCGTATCGGCGAGACGGTCGCGTTCCTCGTCCGAAAGCTGGAGCGACCGCCGGGTCTCGATCGAGATCGCGGTGAATTGCGCATGCAGCCGGTCGGCCAGCCGCTTGGTGTAGCGGACGAGCCCGGCCGCGCGCGGATCCTCGCTGATGCAGACGAGGATCCGCTCGCCCGCGGCCCAGGGGCCGGCGATGGCATTCGCCTGCATGTGATTGAGAAGCTGCTCGTCGACCCGCTCGGCCGTACGCCGCAGCGCCAGCTCGCGCAGCGCGGTCAGATTGCCGGGCGAGAAATAGTGCTCCAGCGCCCGCTCGGCCTGCTTGGGCACATAGACCTTCCCCTCCCGCAGCCGCTGGATCAGATCGTCGGGCGTGAGGTCGATCAACTCGATCGCATCGGCGCGGTCGAAGACCGAGTCCGGCACGGTCTCGCGCACCCGCACATGGGTGATCTGGGCGACGACGTCGTTCAGGCTCTCGATATGCTGGATGTTGACGGCGGTGTAGACGTCGATGCCGTGGGACAGCAGCTCCTCGACGTCGAGATAGCGCTTGGGATGGCGGCTACCGGCGGCATTGGTATGAGCGAGCTCGTCAACCAGCGCGATCCGAGGGCGGCGGACGATCACGGCATCGAGGTCCATCTCCTCGACGATCTGGCCGCGGTAATCGAACCTCTTGCGCGGCACTACCTCGAGCCCGCGCACCAGCGCCTCGGTCTCGGCGCGGCCATGGGTCTCGACAAAGCCGACCACCACGTCGATACCCGCCTTGCGCCTGGCATGGGCGCTTTGCAGCATCTCGTAGGTCTTGCCGACGCCGGGGGCGGCGCCGACGAAGATCTTCAGCTTGCCGCTCGCGCTCTCTTCCCGGCGCGCGGCTTCAAGCAGCGCCTCAGGGGACGGACGTTGTTCGGGATCGCGGCGCTCTCGGACCATCAGGCCAATATAATCATCCGCCCGCCCCCAGCCTAGACCGCTACTTCGCGGCGGCGCGATCGAGCGCGAGGTTCAGTGCCAGAACGTTAACCCGCGGTTCGCCAATCAGGCCGAGCAAACGGCCCTGGGTGTTGGAGGCCACGAGCTGCTTGACCTGATCGTCCGGCAGATTCCGCGCCTTCGCCACCCGCGGCACCTGAAATAGCGCCGCTTCCGGCGAGATGTCCGGGTCGAGGCCGCTGGCCGAGGTGGTGACCAGGTCGACCGGCACGGCGGCGTTCGGATTCTCAGCCTTCAACTTGTCCACATCCTCCTTGAGCCGGTCAGCCAGCGCCTTGCTGGTGGGGCCAAGGTTGGAGCCGCCCGAGTTGGCCGCGTTGTAGGGCGCCGAGACCGTCTTGGTCGGATCATTCGGGTCCGGCGCCAAAGTCGCCGAAAGGCGGCCGTGGAAATATTTGTCGTCCTTGAACTCCTGTCCGATCAGGGCGGAGCCGATCACCTTGCCGTCCCGCTCGATCAGGCTGCCCTGCGCCTGTGAGGGGAAGATCGCACCGGCAATAGCGGTCATTGCGAGCGGATAGGCCAGGCCGGTGATGGCGGTGAGCACCAGCAGCAGGACGATGGCGGGGCGGATTTCTCTGAGCATGTTATGTCTCCTAAGTCCTCGTCATTGCGCGCGGCGCATCGCGCCGCGCGACGACGATCAAGCCAGATGCAAGGCGGTGACGACGAGGTCGATCGCCTTGATGCCGATGAAGGGAATGAGGATTCCACCCAGGCCGTAGATCAGCAGGTTGCGACGGAGCAACGCGCCGGCACCGACCGCGCGGTAGGCGACGCCTTTCAGCGCCAGCGGGATCAGCGCGATGATGACCAGCGCGTTGAAGATGATCGCCGACAGGATGGCGCTCTGCGGGCTCGACAGGCTCATGACGTTGAGCACGTTGAGCTGCGGGTAGAACGCCAGGAACATCGCCGGGATGATCGCAAAATACTTTGCGACGTCGTTGGCGATCGAGAACGTCGTCAGCGCACCGCGCGTCATCAGCAGCTGCTTGCCGATCTCGACCACCTCGATCAGCTTGGTCGGGTTGGAATCGAGGTCGACCATGTTGCCGGCCTCGCGGGCGGCCTGGGTACCGGTGTTCATGGCGACACCGACGTCGGCCTGCGCGAGCGCCGGCGCGTCGTTGGTGCCGTCGCCGCACATGGCGACCAGCTTGCCCTTGGCCTGCTCGTCGCGGATCAGCTTGAGCTTGTCCTCGGGCGTTGCCTGCGCGAGGAAATCATCGACGCCCGCCTCCGCCGCGATCGCAGCGGCCGTCATCGGGTTGTCGCCCGTGATCATGATGGTGCGGATGCCCATGCGGCGCAGTTCTGCGAAGCGCTCGCGGATGCCGCCCTTGACGATATCCTTGAGCTGGATCACGCCGAGCAGCTTGCCGTCCTTGGCGACAGCCAGCGGCGTACCACCCGCTTTCGAGATCTCGTCGGCGATGGCCTGGATCTCACGACCGGCGTCCGAAAGCGCGGCAGGCTGGAGAGCGCGCGCCGCGTTACCCGAAGCGACAGCCAGAGGTGCGCCGCCACCGACATAGTTTAGCATGGCATCGACCGCGCCCTTGCGCACCGACGAGCCGCCGGCATCGACGCCGCTCATGCGGGTCTGTGCCGTGAACGGAATGAAGGTGGCGCCAAGCTCGGCCATGTCCCGGCTGCGAATGGAATACTTCTCCTTCGCCAGCACGACGATGGAGCGGCCTTCCGGCGTCTCGTCGGCGAGAGAGGCGAGCTGGGCTGCGTCCGCGAGCTCCTGCTCGGTGACGCCGCGGACCGGGCGGAACGCGGTGGCCTGACGGTTGCCGAGCGTGATCGTACCGGTCTTGTCGAGCAGCAGCGTGTCGACGTCACCGGCAGCCTCGACCGCGCGGCCCGACATCGCCAGCACGTTGAAGCGGACCAGGCGGTCCATGCCGGCGATACCGATCGCCGACAGCAGCGCGCCGATCGTGGTCGGGATCAACGTCACGAACAGCGCGACCAGCACGACCACCGAGATCGAGCCGCCGGCATAAGCCGCATAGCTCGGAATGGTGACGGTGGCGAACACGAAGATGATGGTGAGGCCGGCGAGCAGGATGTTGAGCGCGATCTCGTTCGGCGTCTTCTGCCGCTCGGCGCCCTCGACCAGCTTGATCATGCGGTCGATGAAGGTCGAGCCTTGCGCGGCCGTGATGCGGACCCGGATCCAGTCGGACAGCACTTGCGTGCCGCCGGTCACGGCCGACCGATCGCCGCCGGACTCGCGGATCACGGGCGCGGACTCGCCGGTGATGGCTGCTTCGTTGACGGAAGCGACGCCTTCGATCACCTCGCCGTCGGAGGGGATGACGTCACCGGCCTCGACCAGCACGATGTCGCCGACCTTGAGGCTCGTGCCGGGCACGAGCTTGAAGGCCTGGCCGGCACCGGTCAGGAGCTTGGCCTGGCTCTCGGTGCGGGTCTTGCGCAACGATTCGGCCTGTGCCTTGCCGCGGCCTTCGGCCACCGCTTCGGCGAAGTTGGCGAACAGCACCGTGAACCAGAGCCAGAGGATGATCTGGAAGGTGAAGGCGAGATTCTCCCCGCCGGTGACGAGATCGCGCAGGAAGATCACCGTGGTGAGCGCGGCCACGACCTCGACCACGAACATCACGGGGTTCTTGATCATCAGCCGCGGGTCTAGCTTGGTGAAGGACGCGCTGATCGCGGGCAGAACGATCTTGGGATCGAGCATTGCCGACATCGGGGCACGTTTTTGCAGTTTCATCGTATCCATGGAGGTCACTCCAAACAATCAGAAGACGTTGCCGGCGTTCATCGCGAGTTGCTCGACGATCGGGCCGAGCGCGAGTGCCGGGAAGAAGGTCAGGCCGCCGATGATCAGGATCACGCCCACGACGAGGCCGACGAACAGGCCGCCGGTGGTCGGGAACGTGCCCGCCGACGGCGGGATCGACTTCTTGGCGGCCAGCGAGCCCGCAATCGCCATCGCCGGAACGATCATGAAGAAGCGGCCGACGAACATCGCGGATGCGAGGGTGAGGTTGTAGAACAACGTGTTGCCGGTGAGGCCCGCGAAGGCCGAGCCGTTGTTGCCGGTCGCCGAGGTGAAGGCATAGAGCACCTCGGTGAAGCCATGCGGGCCGGCATTTGCCATGGAGGCGACCGCCGCCGGATAGACCACGCCGACCGCGGTCCAGCCGAGATACATCAGCGGCAGCACCAGGATCGCGAGCATCGCCATCTTGACCTCGCGCGCCTCGATCTTCTTGCCGACATACTCCGGTGTGCGGCCGACCATCAGGCCGGCGACGAAGATCGCGAGCACGACGAACAGCAGCATGCCATAGAGGCCTGCGCCGACGCCGCCGACGATGATCTCGCCGAGCTGCATGTTGATCAGCGGGATCATGCCGCCGAGCGCGGTGAAGCTGTCATGCATGGCGTTGACCGCGCCGCAGGAGGCGGCCGTGGTGATCACGGCGAACAGCGAAGACGCCACGATGCCGAAGCGGACTTCCTTGCCCTCCATGTTGCCGCCGGTCAGGCCCAGCGCGTGCATCATCGAAGTGCCGTTGGCTTCCGCCCAATAGGTGACCGCGACGCCGGCGACGAACAGCACGCCCATCACGGCGAGGATCGCCCAGCCCTGGCGCTGGTTGCCGACCATGCGGCCGAACACATTGGTCATGGCCGCGCCGATCAGGAAGATCGAGAGCATCTGCACGAGGTTCGACAGCGCGGTCGGGTTCTCGAAGGGATGCGCCGCGTTGGCGTTGAAGAAGCCGCCGCCATTGGTGCCGAGCATCTTGATCGCGACCTGCGAGGCGACCGGGCCGACCGCAATGGTCTGCTTCGCGCCTTCGAGCGTCGTGGCCTCGACATAGTCGCCGAGCGTCTGCGGCATGCCCTGCGACACCAGGAACAGCGCGTAGACGACGCAGATCGGCAGCAGCACATAAAGTGTCGTGCGGGTGACGTCGACCCAGAAATTGCCGATCGTGCGCACCGAAGCACGCGAGAAGCCGCGGATCAGGGCGACCGCGAGCGCGATGCCGGTCGCCGCCGACAGGAAATTCTGGTGCGTCAGGCCGAGCATCTGCACGAGATAGGAGACCGTGCTCTCGCCGCCGTAGTTCTGCCAGTTGGTGTTGGTGATGAAGGAGATCGCCGTGTTGAACGAGAGATCTTGCGCGACAGCACCCTGCCCGGCCGGATTGAAGGGGAGAATCGCCTGCAATCGCATCACGCCGTAGATAATGAGGAAGCCGCCGACATGGAACAGCAGCATGGAGACCGTGTAGGTCACCCAGTGCTGCTCGCGCCTCTCGTCGACGCCGGAGAACCAATAGATCCCGGCCTCAATCGGGCGCAGCACCGGCGACAAGAACGTCCGCTCGCCGTTGAACACACGCGTCATGTACCAGCCGAGCGGCTTGGTCAGCGCGACGATGATGGCGCAAAAGAGAATGATCTGGAGCCAGCCGATCATAGTCATGGTATTAACCCTTTAGACTTTGTGTCCGGTGCAAGAGCGGCAGGAGCACCGCAAGGAGGCAGGCGACGAGCGCAGCGTCGGCCAGCAGCAATTCGAGAAGTAGCAGCACGGGTCAGAACCGCTCGGGCCGCAGCAGCGCGTAGGTGAGGTAGAACAGGAGGCCGAACGAGACGGCACCGGCGAGCGCATAATCGAAAATCATGGTCCGCTCCCTCACAGCCGTTCGCAGGCATAAGTGTAGCCGATCGCGAGCGCGAAGAAGCCGAAGCCCAGCGCCAGCATCAGAAAGTCCATCATGACGATACTCCTCATTACGAGACGATATCCGGCATCCGGCGTAGACTGTCTCTGGATCCCGGCGGGCCGCTTGCTGCGCGCGAACGCAAAGCATGTCCTTCGGCACCCGGCCGGGACTTTCACCGCGCTGAAGTGCCACCGCGCGCATAGGTTTTCGAGATGAGGCCTATGGCGAAGTTATAGGAATCCCATAAAGGCCGGCACGTCGTGGCCGGCCGCCATGTGGCACCGACACTGTATTCCGGGCGGTCGTTCCGAGCAGGCAGCGCAGCGACACAAACCACCATCGCTTTCACGACCGTTGTTAAGGCAGGCCATGGCCAGGGTCTTTTCAAAAAGCCCTGCTTCTATAAGTCTCGACCTTCGGCGGAGACGGCGGTTGGGGATCTGTCGCTCTTATCCGGAAGATTCCGTGCACTTATGAAATCCCTATATCTCCCGTCCCGTCCCCATCTCGTTTTCAAATGCGCTTCCAGCCATCTTGGAGAGGCCGGCCGACTGACCGACGCCAATTCCAGGAGGCCTGACATGACCGCCGCTCTTCGACGCCTTGACCCACCCTCCCTCAACCAGCGGCTTCGCGCGGCACCGGCAATGACCCGCCCGCTGATGCTCGACATCATCGATCACGCCTGCCGGCGCTTCCCGTCGCGCGGGCGGAGCGAGCGCAGTGCGCGTATCACGCGCCTGGTCGATGCCGAGGCCTGGACCGACGCCGCGCTGGCGCTGATCGAGCTCGAGCTGCCGCTGTGGCAGGTCCGTCGCATTGCCTATGACGAGGGCGAGTGGCATTGCGCGCTGTCGCGCGAGCGCGAATTGCCGGACTGGCTCGACGCCGCTGTCGAAGCCCGGCATGCCGATCTCGCGCTGGCATTGCTGTCGGCCTTCATCGAGGTGCAGGCATTGGCCGTGGAGGTATCGCGGCCGAGCGTTCCCACAGTGCGTCCCGCCCCGGACCCGCTCTATCAGCCGGTCGCGTGCGAGAATTTCAGCTAGGCCAAGCGGAGGTTCGCGCCTTGCCGCAATCTTCGGACATGTCGCGGGTCCTCAGCCCGACGCGGGTGATCGCGCGCTTTGCCGTCCGCATCGCACTGCTCGCCGCCTTTGCAGCCTTCGGCAGCGTCGGCTTTGCACGCAGCCTCTCCGCCCTGCTCTGGATGTCGATCATCCTGTGCACTCTCGCCGCCCTCGTCAGGCGCGAGCCGCTGTTCGGTGCCTTCCTCAATCATTGGGACGAGGGCGTTGCCTTCGGCGCTCTGTTCGCGCTGGTTCAGGTCGTCAACGGGCTGGCCTGAACATCAGGCTTTATGACCTTCCTATGAGATCGTCGCGCAGCCTCACTCGAAATCATATTCGCTTGAAAAGATATTGATCGGGTGGTCGCGGGACACGCACCCGCCGCCCGCGTCAATTGGAAGGAATACGAAAGTGAAACTCGTCGAACCTCCCTCGTGCAGCTCTCCCTCGACCGTCGTCTTCATCGGCCGCAACCACAGGGGACAGTGGGTCGCCCAGCAGCAGAACGGCCTCTACGGTGGCCTGTTCGTCAACCGCGCCCAGGCCATCAAATATGCGCTGTTCGAAAACGGACAGCACCCCGAGACCATCATCGAGCTGCCACGCGAGATCGAGCTCGACATGGGCAGGAAGCCCGATGCCGCCGCTCCCAAGCGCGCCGCCTGAGCTCCTCGGTAAAAAACATGTTCATCCCGCCCTCCGCCTGGTTCACCGGGTTCATACCGGACCTGCCGACGCCGTTCGATTCGGCCGACGCGATCGACCTGAAGGCGTTCGCCGCGCTCTGCGAGCGTCAGATCGCAGCCGGCGTGCCTGCACTGGTGGTGTGCGAGACCGCCGGCGAGGCACCGACGCTCTCGCCGGCCGAGCAGGCGCTGATCATCCGCACCGCGGTCGATGTCGCGCGTGGCCGCGTGCGGATCATTGCCGGCGCCGTCTCCAATTCAACGGGCCACGCCATCGAACTCGCGCGGCGCGCGGAAGCCGCCGGCGCCGATGCCGTGATGTCCGTGGTGCCCGCCTACAACAGGCCGATGCAGGAAGGAATGCTCGCGCACTTCCGCGCCATTGCCGGCGCGATCGGCCTGCCCGTGATCCTGCACGACGCACCCTCCCGCACGCTGCGCCCGCTCGCCGACGAGACGCTTCTGCGTCTCGTCGAATCGCGCCAGTTCGTGGGCCTGCGCGATGCGAGCGGCGATATCACCCGTCCGATGCGCCTGTCCCGCCACCTGCCTGCCGGCTTTCGCTGTCTATCCGGCGACGACACCACCGCCTTCGGCTTCATCGCGGACGGCGGCGATGGCGCGATCTCGGAGATTGCCAACGTCGCGCCGGATCTCTGCCGCACGATTTTTTCACATGTCAGGCAGGGCCGGCTGCAATCCGCCCGCTACCTCGACAGGAGGCTGATGCCGCTCATCGCATGTCTCGCCAAGGAGAGCCCGGCCGCACTTAAATGTGCACTCGGCGTGCTTGGCCTGATGTCGCCTGCCACAAGACTTCCGATCGTTCCGCTGGACGCAGCCGCGCAGAGGGAAGTGGTACGCGCATTCGCCGCGATCGCCGACGAGGAGCTGATCGACGGTGTCAGTGCCTGACGCGTCGCACGGCATTCGGGTATCCCCATGCGGCAATCAATCGAAGGGCCTCACAGGCTGCTCCGCGCCTGGCAGTTGGCGCTGCTACGCTTCGCCGTAACGCGGGAAGATTGCGACCGGCTGAATGTCGCCGCGCTCGCCGGCGAACTCGATCGTCTCGGCCGCCGCAACACCGACTGTTCCTGTCACTTCTTCCGTCGATCCAGCTCCCGGCTCTGCGCGGCCATCGATGGACAGCGCGAGGACGCCGAAGCTGTTCTGGGTCGCTTCTGCGAACAAATTGACGAGGCGCGGTTGCGGCTCGCCTTTGCGGCAGCCCTGGGAATCGCTGCTTCGCGCCCTGCTCCATCCGAACTTCGCCGCAAGCGGAGCCCGGACCTCTTCAGAGGACTGCCATCGCGACGGACGGCTTCCTTATGAGATTCCTATGCCGCGAGCCCGGCGCTCATCTCGCAATCATACGCGCTCATGGCCATCATTCGAGACAGATTGCGGCGGCCTCGGCCACCGCCATGCCGACGAAGGAATGCAGACATGTCGATGCTGACACAAGGCGTTGAGCGCCCTCTTGGCTGGGCCGAACGCCCCGCACGGATCTCGCCGGAGCGCAAGGCCCAGCTCAAGCGCCTCGCGCTCAGCGCGCTGACCCTGCTCTCGATGGGCAGCGTGCTGACGGCGCTGATCGCGCTGAAGACCGCGATCTATGTCTGGCATCTCCACGCCTGACGGCATGGGAGACCATCATGACCTTGCAGATGTGTGAGGAAGCCGCCATGGCCGCGATTGCCCTTCAAGCCACGCGTCGCCAGCCCGAGCGACCGACCATGGCCGCGTCCGCGGCGGGGCTTGGACCGATCGACCCGGATGTCATAAGCACCGCCATCCCCGCCTTCTTCATCGGGCGCAACGGCGCCGGCCTCTGGGTCGCGCGCGAGGCGCATGGGCGCATCGGCGGTCTGTTCCTGTTCAGGAGTTCCGCGGTCGATTTCGCCAACCGGCAGAGTGGCCTCGCAAGATGCGCGCTGGTGTTTCCCGTCGAGACCTTCGAGCTCGATATCGAGAACCGCGGCAATCCGCTGATTGCGCTGGCGGAGGGCGCGAGGCGGCTCCTGGTCCGCGCGGCGACATGGCTGCGGACATGATCGAGCTCAAGATCGCCATCCTGCTTGCGGTGATGGGTGCATTGCTCCTCGGCCTGCGCATCGGCGTCGCGCCCGCCACGGACAAGTAGCATGCAGCTCCTCAAGGGAAATCTGGAGCAGGCGGTCACGACGACGATCCTGACCATGACGCTGAGCCTGGTCTGGGGCGCGATCCTGACAATCGTGATCACGCTCGTGGCACGCGGGCTGGGAGTTTAGAACCCGGCAGATCGATGGAGCGTGAATTGACCATGGCTGCCTACGAGGCGAGCAGCCGGGTGTGCGGCGCCGTCGCGATGCCCGCCTGAGGCCGCGTATCCCCGCGAAAAGATCTGGCCGATCTGGCGCAATTTCACGGAACCGTGTAGAGCGGTTTCATGAGCACAAGCAGCGTCAACGTCGTCGCCCACCCCCTGGTCCAGCACAAGCTCTCCCTGATGCGGGAGAAGGACCGCTCGACCAAGAGTTTTCGCGAGATCCTGAACGAGATCGGGATGCTGCTCGGCTACGAGGTGACGCGCGATCTGCCTTTGGAGCTGGTGGAGATCGAGACGCCGATCTCGCCGATGCGGGCGCCGAAGATCGCCGGCAAGAAGCTCACGCTCGCGCCGATCCTGCGCGCCGGCGTCGGCTTCCTCGACGGCATGCTGGCGCTGATGCCCTCGGCGCGCATCGCCCATATCGGCCTCTACCGCGACCCCGAGACATTGCAGGCGGTGGAATATTACTTCAAGGCGCCGCAGGACCTGTCCGACCGCACAGTGATCCTGATGGACCCGATGCTGGCGACCGGCAACTCGGCCTGCGCCGGTGCCTCCCTGCTCAAGGCGCGCGGGGCCCGCGACATCCGCTTCGTCTGCCTTCTGGCCGCGCCCGAAGGCATCGCGCAGTTCCAGAGCGAGCATCCCGACGTGCCGGTCTGGACCGCCGCGATCGACGAGCGGCTCAACGACCACGGCTACATCGTGCCGGGCCTGGGCGATGCCGGCGACCGGATGTTCGGCACCAAGTAGACAGGTCTGCGCGATCGGGTTAGTCCGGTTGCCATGAGCGTCAGCCAATTCTCGCTTCAATCGCTGATCGGCACTGAAGGCGCCGAGCCCGCCTTCGTGTTTGACGGCAGGCCGGTCTCGCGCGCGGAATTCTCCGGGAAGGTCGAGCAGACCGCCGCATGGCTTACGGCGCAAGGCATCGGCCAGGGCGACGTGGTCGCGGCGTGGCTGGTCAACCGGGTCGAATGGATCGCACTGCTGTTCGCCGCCGCCCGCCGTGGTGCGATCGTCGCCGCGGTTAATACCCGCTACCGCAGTGCGGAAGTCGGCCATCTGCTCAAGGTGTCCGGCGCCAAGCTCATGGTGGTCGAGGCTGCGTTCCGTTCGATCGATTTTGCCGCCATCCTCGCCGAGATCAGCAGGGACGAAGTGCCTGCGCTGCAAAGGCTCGCGGTGGTCGGCGGGGATGCGATTGCCGCACATTGGCCCTGTGTGCGCTTCGATGCGTTCGAGACGTCCTATCCGCCTGCGCCGTCGGCGCAGGACGATGTCGATCAGCCGGTGTTGCTCTACACGACATCGGGCACAACCAAAGGGCCGAAGCTCGTCGCGCATTCGCAGCGGACGCTCGCCACCCACGCCGCCTCCGTCGCCGAGGCGCTCAAACTCTCGCCACGGCGCCATTCGCTGCTGGCCATGCTGCCGTTCTGCGGCACCTTCGGCATGACCAGCCTGCTCGGCTTCATCGCAGCCGGCGCGACCATCCATGTGCTCGATGCTTTCGAGGCGGCATCGGCGTTGAAGGTCCTTGGCGAACACAAGATCACGCACGCCTTCGGCTCCGACGAGATGTTCCGCCGCATCCTCGCGCTCGCCGACACACCACGGCCATTCCCGCGTCTCGAAGTCTGCGGCTTCGCTGCGTTCCAACCCGGCTGGCGCGAGCTCGCCGCGGAGGCTGAGGCGCGCGGCATGCCGCTGTTCGGCCTCTACGGTTCGAGCGAGGTGCAGGCGCTGTTCTCGATCGCCCGCCCCGATGATGCCTTCGCCGATCGCATCGACGGCGGCGGCCGGCCGATGTCTCCCGATGCGAAGGTGCGCGTGCGCGATACCGAGACCGGGGAGCTGGCGGCGCAAGGCGTCTCCGGCGAGATCGAGATCAGCGCGCCCTCGCGCTTTCTCGGCTATTTCAACAACCCGGATGCGACGCGCGATGCGATCACCGCCGACGGCTTCTTCCGCACCGGCGATATCGGCCGCCTGCGCGGCGACGGCGCTTTCGTCTACGAGACCCGCGCGGGAGATGCGATGCGGCTCGGCGGCTTCCTGGTTGCGCCCGGCGAGATCGAGGACGAGCTCAAAGCCTGCACGGGGGTTGCCGACGCCCAAGTTGTCGCGGTCGATCTCAAGGGTCAGGCGCGCTGCGTCGCCTTCGTGATTCCGGCCGAGGAGCCGCCGCAGCAGGAGATGCTGGTGGCGCGCCTGCGCGAGCGGCTCGCCGGCTACAAGGTGCCGGCACGAATTTATATCGTCGACGCTTTCCCGGTCACCGACAGCGCCAACGGTGTGAAAATCCAGCGCGCCCGGCTTCGCGCCATGGCGATGGAACGGATCGCCGCCGAATAGGCCGGCCTGTTTCAGATAGATCGCGAGATTCTAGAGCGCGGCGCGAAGCTGCGCCGACAGCGCATCGCGGTGCCCGGGCGCCGCGATCGCGATCATGCGGCGTGCACGCTCGGCAAGCCCGCAGCCGCGCAACTCCGCAACGCCCCATTCGGTCACGATGGCATCGACATCGGCCCGCGGCGTCGTCACGGTCTCCACGTTGGCGACAATGCGGCTGGTCCCGTCGGACGCCGTCGCCGGCAGCGCGATGATCGCCCTGCCGCCGGGCGATGCATTGGCACCGCGCACGAAATCGAGCTGCCCGCCGATGGCGCCGATCGCGACGCCGTTCAGCGTTTCGGAGTTCACGCTGCCGTCGAGCCCGACCTGGAGCGCCGAGTTGATCGCGACCAGCCGGTTGATCCGCGCCAGCACGTTCTGGCCGTGCGTGTACAACGTCGGTCGCACCGAAACCGCCTTGTTCTCGTGCACGAAGCGATAGAGCCGCTTCGTGCCGATCACCTGGTTCGTCACCGTGATTCCGGCGTCGATCCCCTTCTGCGCATTCGTCACCGCGCCGCGCTCGATCAGATCGACGACCGCGTCGTTGATCAGGCCGGAATGGACGCCGAGATTGCGCCCATGCGACAGCGAGGACAGGATCGCATCCGGAATGCGGCCGACCCCGAACTGAAGCGTGCTGCCGTCGTCGATCAGGCTCGCCGCATGTGACGCGATTTTTCGTGAGATGTCATCCAGCGGTGCCGGCGGCAGTTCGACGGGCGGACGGCGAGCGGCGACCCGCCGATGGATCGGCGCGTCCGCAGGCCATTCCGCGCCAAACGTCCAAGGCGCATCGGGATTGATCTCGGCGATGACGACGCGCGCGCGCCGTGCGGCATCGATGACATAATCGTTGGAGAGGCTCGCACTCAATCGACCATCGCCGGACTCGGCGAGTTGCACCAGCACCACATCCGCACGGTGGCGCCGTGAGGCGAAATCGGCGCAGAAGGCGCTGTAATTGCTCGGGACCACGTCGAGCCGCCCTGCTTTCGCAAGCCGCCTCGCATTGCCGATCACGCCATAGCTCTGGAACGAGATGCTGGGCGCGCACGCGGCGGAAAACGTGTCGGAGAACATCGGACCGACCATCATGCGGAACGCCGGCAGATGCGCGGCTTGCGCGACCAGCGCTTCGGTCAGGGTGACCGGCTCAGCCGTTGCCTGCCCGCATACGACGCGGTCGCCCTCCCGGATCAGGCCGGAGAAGTCGAGGTTCATTGGCGTCCCCGCTAAGCGATCCGCGCGAAGACTAGTAAGACTTCGCCAGTCCGAGCACCTTTTCCGCGATGAAGCTGAGCGCGAGCTGCGGGCTGACCGGCGCGATGCGCGGGATCAGGACCTCGCGCAGATAACGCTCGACGTGGAACTCCTTGGCGTAGCCGAAGCCGCCATGGGTCATCACTGCCTGCTCGCAGGCATGGTAGCCGGCTTCGCCCGCAAAATATTTCGCGGCGTTCGCGCCAGCGCCGCAGGGCAAACCCTTGTCGTATTGCCAGGCCGCTTGCATCACCATCAGCCAGGCCGCCTCGAGCTCGACCCAGTTGACCGCGAGCGGATGCTGGATGCCCTGGTTCTTGCCGATCGGCCGGTTGAACACCACGCGCGTCTTGGCGTATTCGGTCGCGCGCGACAGCGCGAGCTTGCCGAGGCCGACGGCTTCGGCGGCGATCAGGATTCGCTCCGGGTTCATGCCTTCGAGGATGTACTGGAAGCCCTTGCCCTCTTCGCCGATCCGGTCCTCCATCGGGATCTCGAAATCCTCGAAGAACAGCTCGTTGGAATCGACGATCTTGCGGCCCATCTTCTCGATCTCGTGGACCTTGATCTTCTTGCGGTCGAAATCGGTGTAGAAGAGACTGAGGCCATGGGTCGGCGAGCGCACCTCTTCCAGCGGCGTCGTGCGCGCCAGCAGCAAAATCTTGTGCGCGACCTGCGCGGTCGAGATCCAGACCTTCTGGCCATTGACGATGTAGCGGTCGTTCTTGGCGACGGCGCGGGTCTTAAGCTGGGTTGTGTTGAGGCCCGTGTTGGGCTCGGTGACGGCGAAGCACGCCTTCTCGCGGCCCTCGACCATCGGCGGCAGCATGCGCTTGCGCTGCTCCTCGGTGCCGAACACGACCACGGGATTGAGGCCGAACACGTTGATGTGCACCGCGGAGGCCCCGGACATGCCGGCGCCGGATTCCGCGATGGTGCGCATCATGATCGCGGCTTCGGTGATGCCGAGACCAGAGCCGCCATAGGCTTCGGGCACGCAGATGCCGAGCCAGCCGGCGTCCGCCAGCGCCTTGTGGAAGTCGTGCGGGAAGCCGCCGTCATGGTCCTTCTTCAGCCAATAGGCGTCGGGAAAGCCTTCGCAGATCTTTGCGATAGCGTCGCGAATGGCTTCCTGCTGATCGGTAAGCGCGAAATCCATGATGGTCTCCTTGTGGAGGCTCTCAAGCGCAATGACATTGCACTCGAGTTCTTTGGTTGCGCATGATCTTTGGAAAACCGCAGGACACTTTTCCGGATCATGCTGTGGTGCCTAGCGCCCCATCTGCGAGGGCAGCCAGAGGATGATAGACGGAAACGCCACCAGAATCGCGATTGCGATCAGGTGCGCGATGAAATGCGGGAAGGTGCCGTGGAACACTTCCGCCACCGGCCGCTTGGCATAGCGGGCGACGATGAAGCAGTTGAGCCCGACCGGCGGCGTGATCATGCCGACCTCGGCGGTGACGATCTTGATGACGCCGAACCAGATCGGATCGAAGCCGAGCGTCTTGATCAGCGGCAGCACGATCGGCACGGTCAGCACCAGGATTGCGATCTGATCCATGAACGAGCCGAGCACGATGTAGCCGCACAGGATCAATGTGATGATCACCCAGCGCGAGGCCGGCAGGCTGCCGATCCAGGCGACGAGGTCCTGCGTGACGTGGGTGAGCGTGAAGAAGTAGCCGAAGATCGAGGCACCGACCAGGATCATGATGATCATGCAGGTGCCGTGGCAGGCGCGCAGCAGCGTCGCATAGAGCGATGACGGCGTGATCTTGCCCTTGACGATCGCGAGCAGGAAGGCGCCGAACGCACCGAAAGCGGAGGCTTCCGTCGGCGTCGCGACGCCGAGATAGATCGTGCCCGTCACGATCGAGAACAGCACCACCATCGGCGAGACCTGCCACAGCAGCGCGAATTTCTCGCGCCACGGCACCGACTTCGCAGCCGGCGCGCGCGAAGGGTCCTGCCAGACCAGGAAATAGATCGTGGCCATGATGGTGAACGTCACCAGGATCGCCGGGATGATGCCGCTGATCAGCAGCTTGCCGATATTCACTTCGGCCAGCAGGCCGAAGATGACGAGCGCGACGCTGGTCGGCAGCAGCATCGACAGCGTACCTGAGATCGCGACCACGCCGGCGGCCATCTTCGGCTCGTAGCCCTGGCGGATCATCGCCGGCAGGCTGGTCGAGGACAGCGTCGCGGCCGAGGCGGTCGAGGTGCCGCAGATGGCACCAAAACCGGCGCCGGCGAGCGCGGTCGCCATGCCGAGGCCGCCGGGAATGCGGCCGACCCAGGCCGAAGCGGTCTTGAACAGATCGTCCGCGACACCCGACAGCAGCACCAGATCCGCCATCAGCAGGAACATCGGAATGGTGATCAGCTCGTAGGACGAGACGGTCGAGAGCGGCGCGGTTTGCAGGATGCCGAGCAGCGTGCTCCATCCACCGACCATCACGAGGCCGACCGAGCCGGAGAAGGCCATGGCGAAACCGACGGGCGTGCCGAGTGCGAGCAGGCCGAACAGCAGCGCGAGAACGATGAAAGGGGTCATGGAGGCCTGCCGTTTACTCGAAGCCGCGCGCCGTTTCGCCCGACGCCGGTCACCGGCGGCAGCGGATAGAGATCGCGGCCGCTGACGAGGCTCAGCACATTGCCGACGAGTTGCAGCACCAGCCGCAGCACCAGCACGCCGCAACCGAATGGCACCAGCGCAGCCGAAATCCAGGTCGGCCAGGGGATCGCGCCGGAGAGGACGTCGTGCTGCTCGTAATTCTCCAGCGCGCGCTCGAAGCCGACCTTGCAGATCAGGATGAACACGAACAGGCCGGCGAGCGCCGTGACGATCTCGGACAACCGTCGCCCGGTCAGCGAGAAGCGCGACAGGAGGATGTCGACGCCGACATGGACATGCTCGCGCAACGCATCCGACAGCGTAAAGAAGAACACGCCGGCGAGGAGATAGAGCCCGATCAGGTCATAGGTGAAGGAGAAAGGGCTGTTCAGCGCGTAACGCATGAACACGTCGGCCACCACCAGCAGCATGATCACGAACATGAACACCACCGCGATCACCGTCAGCGCGCGCTCCAGCGCGCCGAGCACATCTCCTGCCCGTTTGATCACCTCTAGCGCCTCCCTGTTGGATGTCGGACTATCTGGCGCTCTACTTGGCGCCGCCGGCGGCGAGCAGATCGTCGAACTCCTTCAGCGCGGCAGACGCCTGCTTGCCGCGGCTGTCGAGCCCGCCCGCCCACTCCTTGCCGACGCCCTTGAGCTTGTCCTTGATCTCCGTGCGCGTCGCCTCCGGCAGCGGATCGAAGCTGATGCCTTCGTCCTGCATTTGCTTCTTGGTGACTTCGCCTTCCTTTTCGACGCCGGCGCAGGCCTGCGGCGTAATCGCCTCCGAAGCCTCGTTCATCGCCTTCTTCACGTCGTCGGGCAGCTTGTCCCAGACCGACTGGTTGATGGAATAGGCGACGATGAAGCTGCCGAAGCTGACGCCTTCGGTGGCGTGCTTGACCAGCTTGTCGAGGCCGTAGGAGACGACGCTGTCGAGCGGGAACAGCAGGCCGTCCATCGTGCCGCGCGACAGCGACTCATAGGCATCGGGCGCAGCCATGCGCACCGGCACGGCGCTGAGCGCACGCAGCGTCAGGTCCTGCGCGCCGCCCGTGGTGCGCAGCTTCAGGCCCTGCATGTCCTTGGTGGTTTCCACCTTCGACTTGACGGTCCACACCTGGTAGGGCGGCAGCACGACGGCGAGCAGCAGCTTGATCTTGTTCGGCGCGTATTCCTGCTTGGCGAGAATGCCTTCACGCGCGGTCTTCCAATAAGCGAGTGTGCCCTGGCAGCTGGTTGCGAACGCGCCCGGCAATTGCGCGACTTCCGACAGCGGCATCTTGTCGGAGACATAGGACGGCCCGATATAGCCGATGTCGACCACGCCGGACTGCGTCAGACGCAGCATGTCGGCTGCCTTGCCGATCTGCTGGTTCGGATAATAGGTGAAGGTCACCGCGCCATTGGTGCGCCTGGTGACGTCGTCCATCCAGGGCTTCAGCATCAAGCGAACGAGATAGTGGCCGGCGGGGAAGCTATCGGCGACCTTCAGCTCCAGGGCCTGCGCCTGCAGCGTCGAGACCGGCAGCGAGAGAGCGAGCACTGCTGCGGCCCTGACCAGATTCTTCTTCATGTCGTTCTCCTTGACGCGTCCCCACGCCGAACGCGGCAGCGAATTGCTGCGGCATCGTCCGGCCCTCGCTCTATTTCTTGCCTGAAAATGTACATATAGGTGAATTTATCTGTCAAGTATATGAACTACGCATAGTGCTATGCGCCGCACACCGGAGCCGTCGAATTGACACAGCTGCTTTATGAACTCTAATTCCACGTATATGAATTCATCCAACGAGGCCTCATGGGACCGCTCGCCGGCTTCACCATTCTCGACCTGACCTCGGTGCTGATGGGCCCCTACGGCACCCAGGTGCTGGCGGACATGGGCGCCGACGTGATCAAGGTCGAAAGCCCCGAGGGCGACATCGTTCGCCAGATCGGTCCCGGCCGCACGCCCGGCATGGGCGGGATGTTCCTCAATGCCAATCGCGGCAAGCGCAGCATCGTGCTCGACCTGAAGAAGACGGAAGGCCGCGACACCTTGCTGCGGCTGGCGAAGCACGCCAACGCGCTCGTCTACAATGTGCGCCCACAGGCAATGGCGCGGCTCGGTCTCGACTACGAGACACTTCGCGAAATCAATCCCGCGCTCGTCTATGTCGGCGCGTTCGGCTACGGCCAGTCCGGGCCCTATGCCGCAAAGCCCGCCTACGACGATCTCATCCAGGGCGCCGCCACCATTCCGACGCTGCTTGCGGCGGCCGGCGACGGCACGCCGCGCTACGTCCCCGTCACCATCGCCGACCGCATCGTCGGCCTGATGCTGGTCAATGCGATCATGGGCGGGTTGATGCATCAGAGCCGCACCGGCGTCGGCCAGCGCATCGACGTGCCGATGTTCGAGTCGATGACGGAGTTCGTGCTGGTCGATCATCTGGGTGGACTGACCTACGATCCGCCGCTCGACCATGGCGGCTATGCCCGCCTGCTGTCGCGCTATCGCCGCCCCTACAAGACCAGCGACGGCTATCTCTGCGTGCTCATCTACAACGACAAGCACTGGCGCGGCTTCTTCGAGGCGATCGGGCAGCCGCATTTCCTCGATCAGCCTCGCTTCGCCAACCACGCCGCGCGAACGAAGCATATCGACGAGATCTACGAGGAGATCGGCCACATCTTCCTCACACGTACCACCGCAGAATGGCGTGATCTGCTCGAGCGCGCCGACATTCCAGTGATGCCGATGCATACGCTGGAAACGATCCTCGAAGATCCGCATCTCAATGCGATCGATTTCTTCAGGACCGTGGATCACCCCGTCGAAGGCCGCATCCGCCAGATGCGCGTGCCCTCCACCTGGAGCGTGACCCAGCCGGAAGCCGCCGGCCCCGCACCGACGCTCGGCCAGCATGGCCGCGACATTTTGCGCGAGGCCGGCTTCTCGACCGACGACATCGAGCAGCTCGCAGAGCAAAAGGCAGTTCACCTGGCCGCGCCACCCTAACGGCAGCGCTGGCCGGAATCGCAGCGATAGAGGGAGGAAACCGCGATGGCCGGACTTTATTTCGAAGACTTTTCCGTGGGCCAGGAGTTCAGGCATCCGCTGACCCGGACCGTCACGGAGATGGACAACACCATGTTCAGCCTGCTGACGCTCAACCCGCAGCCGCTGCATATCGACGCGCATTTCGCTGAAAAGACCGAGTTCGGCCAGCGCATTTTCAACAGCCTTTACACCCTCGGCATCATGATCGGCATGACGGTCTATGATACGACCATGGGGACCACCGTTGCCAATCTCGGCATGACCGACGTCACGTTCCCAAAACCGGTCTTCCATGGCGACACCTTGCGGGCGACGACGAAGGTGCTTTCCTTGAGGGAATCCAAATCGCGCCCGAAGGCGGGCATCGTCGAGTTCGAGCACCACGCCTTGAACCAGAACGACGAGATCGTCGGCAAATGCCGCCGCATGGCGATGATGCACAAGAGGCCGGTCTGATGCGTTCGATGCTGTTCGTGCCGGGGGATTCCCCGCGCAAATTCGAGAAAGCGAGCGAAGGCAAGGCCGACGCGCTGATCATCGATCTCGAGGATTCCGTCGTCACGGAGAAGAAGCCGGAAGCGCGCGGGCTAACGCTTGCGATGCTGAAGGGCCGCCCCGGCCCGCATCAGCTCTATGTCCGCGTCAACGCGCTCGACACCGGCCTGACGCTCACCGATCTCGCCGCGGTGATGCCCGGCAAGCCCGACGGCATCGTGCTGCCGAAATCGCAAGGCGGCGACGACGTGCGGCAGGTCGCAACCTGGCTCGAAGCCTTGGAAGCGGCTGCCGGCATCACGGTCGGCGCGACCCGCATCGTCTGTGTCGCGACGGAAACGGCCAGCTCGATCTTCGGCCTCGGCAGCTACAAGGGCTGCTCCCCCCGCCTCGCAGGCCTGATGTGGGGCGCGGAGGATCTCTCGGCTTCGCTCGGCGCCACCGAGAAAGCCTCGGGCGGCATGTTCCACAGCCCCTACCGCCTCGCGCGCGATCTCTGCCTGATGGCGGCGGCCGCAGCCGAGGTCGCGCCGATCGACACCGTCTATACCGATATCGACAACCTCGCCGGCCTCGAGCAGGAAACGCGCGCCGCGCGGCGCGACGGCTTTTCGGCGAAGGCACTGATCCACCCCAAGCATGTCGACGTCGTCAACGCGGCATTCGAGCCGACCGAGGCTGAGCGCACCTGGGCGGAAAAGGTGATCGCCGCATTCGCGAGCAATCCGAACTCCGGCACGCTGCGTCTCGACGGCCAGATGATCGACAAGCCGCATCTTCGCGCCGCGAAGAAGATCCTCGGCCAGCCCTAGATCGGAACGCCGCCACCATGATCGTTCGCCAAGCCGCCAACGTCCTGGAGATCATGGAATTCTTCGCACAAACGAGGAAGCCGGCGACGCTTGCCGAGATCGCCGATCATTTCGGCTGGCCGCGCTCGTCGACCTTCAACCTGCTCGCGACGCTCTCGGAGAAGGGCTATCTCTACGAGCCGCGGCCGCGTGCCGGCTTCTATCCGACACCGCGATGGCTGGCGATGGCGCGAATGATCTCCGAGGTCGAGCCGCTGCCGCCGTGGACGCATCAGCTCATCGCCGATCTCTCCGCGGAGACCGGCGAGACGGCGTCGATCGTTGCGCCGGCCGGCGTGATGGCTGTCTTCATCGACGTCGTCGAATCCCAGGCCGCGATCCGCTATTTCGCAACCATCGGCCACCGCGTGCCGATCCACGCTACCGCGAGTGGTCGCGCCCTGCTGCTGCAATATTCACAGGAAGAGCGCGACTCCGTCTATCGCAAGATCGAGTTCAAGCAATACGGGCCCTCGACGCCGATCAGCATCGAGGCGGTCGAACTCGAGCTGCGCAATTCGATCGCGCGCGGCTACTGCCAGAGTTTCGCCGATTACAGCCGCGACCTCGCCGGCGCGGCGATCCCGCTGCCGATCGGTGATCGCCGGCTCTCCGTGGTCGTCGCAGGGCCGGAATTTCGCATTGGTCCAAAAGTGCCTGAGGTGGCCGCGCTGATCGCACGGACCGTCGACCGGCTGCGGCCGAAGACGACCGCGGCCTAGAGCCGGAGCCTCATTCGAGTCCCTGAACGGGCGGGGTCGAAGTCTCCGCCGGCGGAGCCGGGGCAGCTTGAACTGGCTGCACCGGGGGGGCGGCTTGAGCCGGCGGATTGCTGGCAGCTCCGATCTGGCCGTTGGCATTCATCGCCTCACGTGCGCGCGGCGGAGCGCCGGTCGCGGCTGCGCGGTACGCCTCGCGGCGTGGCGGCTGCTGGTGTCTTGCCGACCGCGAACCTCTCACGCCCCATGACCTCGCGATTGAAGGACCGGCGGTATAGCCAATCACTGCACCCGCGACCGCACCGACCGGACCGAGCACGACGGCCCCGGACACGGCGCCTATCGCCGCAGCACCAGCGCGCTCCTGCGCAACGGCGCTCGCAGGCACGCCAGCCAGCAGCAGTACCGCAGTGATCAAAACTTTCTTCATCGGAGCGCCTCCCTCTCGGGAGATCACTCTTACTCAAATATGGCCGCACGAGGTTTGTTCGTTGCCCAACACGAGGCAATGGCCGATGGAACTCCGGCAATTCAAAGACCCGCGCCGCCAGTCGCGGTTCCAGCGGACGCAGTTCGGCACAACTACGGCGCGATCTTGTCGCTGGTAAATCCGTTACCATCGAGCGCACGACGCACGGTGCCGTCTACCTTGGCTTCATCCAGGAAGCGCGCCGCCCAGGCCTTCGCCGCGGCCTTGCCCTTGGGAACGACCACGACCACGCCGGTCGACTGGATCACCTCATCGAGCACCTTGGTTCCGGGCAGCTTTCGCGAAAGGTCTTCCAGAGCTCCCATGCCCATCGCCAGAGCATCGAGCTGCCCCTTGCCAATCAATTCGGCTGCCTCTTCCGGCTTCACGAACTTTGTCAGCTTCGCCTGCTTCAGCGATTTCTCGACCGTACGTAACGTCGATGTTCCCTCGATGCAGCCGACCCGCATGCCGGCGCGATCGACATCCGCAACGATCCGGATGTCCGAACCGGCCCGCACGAGATAGCCGCTCATATAGGCGACGTAAGCGGGGCCCTGGTCCACGAACTGTTCGCGCTTGACGTCCGCCGGCATGAAGGAGAGATCCCAGACGTCCTTGCTGCTGGCCGCGGCGATCTCGTCGGAGCTCTGATATTCGACGAGCTGGAGCGGAACGTGCAGCTTGTCAGCGGCGGCCCTGGCGAGCTCGACGGTGACGCCGCGCGGCTTTCCGGTGGAAGGATCGCGCGTGGTCCAGAAGGCCGACGCGGCCGGGCCGACGGCCACCGCCACGCGGAGCGCTCCCGTCGGCGCGATGTCGACGGGGCCTTCGGCTTTCAAGCTGGGAATGGAAGTCATGATGAAGACCAAGCCCAACGCAGCAATCAGACCACGCCGCAACATTCTGCGCCTCCAAAGGCGATCCGACCTCTCCCCGCAAGCGGGGAGAGGTAAAGAACTACACGATCTTGATCGACATATCAGGCAGCCCCTCGAGCTTGCACAAGAGCACGTCGCCCTTCACCACCGGGCCGACATTCTCCGGCGTGCCGGAATAGATGATGTCGCCGGCCTTCAGCTCGAACGCTTCGGAGAGCTTTGCGATCTGCTCGGCCACGCTCCAGATCATCTTGCTGAGATCCGAGCTCTGCTTCACCGTCCCGTTGATCGCGAGCGAGATGGCGCCCTTCTCAAAATGGCCGGTCTTGCTCGCGGGGTGGATGGGTCCGATCACCGCGGCGTGGTCAAAGCTCTTGCCGATCTCCCAAGGCTTCTTTTCCGCGGCCATGCCGTTCTGGAGATCGCGCCGGGTCATGTCGAGGCCGAGCGCGTAGCCATAGACATGGTCGAGTGCCTTGTCGGCCGGGATGTTGGTGCCGCCGGATTTCAGCGCGGCGACCAGTTCTACCTCGTGGTGATAGTTCTTGGTCAGCGACGGATAGGGATGGTCGGCAACCTCGCCGACCGCAACGTTCTGGATCGCATCCGTCGGCTTCTGGAAGAAGAACGGCGGCTCGCGGTTCGGATCCGAGCCGCGCTCGATGGCGTGCGCGGCATAATTGCGGCCGATGCAGTAGATGCGGCGGACCTGGAACACCTGGGTCTCGCCGACGATCGGGATTGCGACCATCGGCACCGGGAAGATCGGCTTCGGTCCGGCCTGCGCGGCGGCCGGCGCCGCCTCAGTAAGGCCCGCTGCGGTCATCGCGGCTGCGGCCGTGAGCACGCTGCGTCGCGTGGTTTTCGTCATGGCTTCACTCCCTGATATTTGCCGTTTCTTGTCGAACGGTAGTCTTAGAGCCAAATGCAGGGCGGGCCAATGGCCCGCCCGTTACGTCTTAAGTCGCTACGCGATCGAAGAACGCGCGAACTTTTTGCGCACATGCGTCCGGGTCGGTCGCGGCGACGTGATAGGAATCGCCCGGCAGCACTTCCAGCTTCGAGCCCGGGATCGTCTCCTGCCACGTCTTCACGGAGGCGACGTCGCCAAGACCAGAGCCGGTCGTGGTGATCACCAGCGTCGGACGCTTGATGGACGGAAGCTCGCCGGTGACGTCGACCGTCGGCACCATCTGTAGGAATGCCTCCAGCGTCGAAGCCTTGGTCTTCGACATCAGCTTGATCCACCAGTCGAGCGCCGCCGGCGGCAGCGACGAACCGAGTCGGCCCGCGGTGGTCTCGCGCACCCAGGGCTCGACGCCCCGCTCGCGGATCTGCTTGCGCCAGGTCGGCGCCCGCTCGTTGAACGAGGTGAGCGAGGCCGGCGCACCGACCGCGGCGACTGCGATCACGCGATCCGGGTGCTTGGCGGTCAGATGCATCGCCAGCGTGCCGCCGATCTTGCCGCCAACCAGGAAGACGCGGTCGAGTTTCAGCGCGTCCAGCATCCGGATGATGTCGTCGCCAAGGCCGGCGAAGCGATAGACATAATCGCCCTGCATCGGCGTCGAATCGCCATAGCCGCGCAGGTCAGGCCGCACCACGAGGTGATGCGTGGCGAAATAGGGCACCCAGCGCCGGAACGCCTCGCCGCTTTCGGCGAGCCCGTGCAGCATCACGACCGGCGGTTTGACGTCCCACGGCAGCAGATAGTCGTCGATGCGAACCGCAAGCTCGCAATCCTCGCTGACACCGATCTTCCGCAGTTCGCTAGCCATCAGATACACCTCGTTCCACCGCCATCGACATTGATGCAGGTACCAGTAATGAAGGACGCGCGGTCTGAACAGAGGAACGCGACGATGCCGGACACCTCGTGCGGCTGCCCGACGCGGCCGAGCGGGACCGAAGCGATGGCCGCGGCATTGGTCGCGCCCTGATCCTGCCCGGAGATGGCGGCTCCTTGCGAGATCAGGCTGTCCCAACGATCGGTCTGCACCGGTCCGGGATTGACGCCGGTGACCAGCACATTGTCCGGCGCGCATTCCTCGGCGAGCGCCAGCGTGAAGTTGAGCAGCGCCGCGTTGACCGCACCGCCCGCCATATAGGCCGCGCGCGGCTGGTGGCCGCTGCGGCCGATGATGTTGATGACACGGCCCCAACGGCGGTCGCGCATTTCCGGCAGGACATTGCGCGCGCAGCGCATGTAGCCCAGCAGCTTCAACTCGATGGACTTGGCCCAGGTCGCATCAGGTGTCTCCGCGATTCGGCCCATCGGCGAGGCGCCGGCGTTGTTGACGAGGATGTCGATCCGGCCAAAAGCCTCGCGCGCGGTGACCATCGCGCGGGCGATGTCGTCGGGCTTGGTCATGTCGCCGGCGCAGGCGATCACGCGCCGGCCGGTGTCCCGCGACATCTCCTGCGCCGACGCCGCAAGCCGCTCGGCGTCGCGCGCGACGATGACGACATGCGCCTGCTCGCGCGCGAGTTCGGCGGCAATGGCACGGCCGATGCCGATGCTGCCGCCGGTGACGACGGCAACCTTGCCGCCCAGGTTCAGATCCATGACGCTACCCCAACTCGCTAATCGACCGTGGCGCCGGAGGCCTTGACGAGCTTGCCCCATTTTGCGGTTTCGTCCGTCATGAATTGCCCGAATGCGTCGCCGAAAACCGTGCCGGGCTCGGCCCCGAGTTCAGCAAGCCGCTTCTTGACATCCGGCATCTTCAGAATGGTCTCGAGCTCGCCGCTCAGCTTGGCGAGCGCGGGCGCAGGCGTCTTGGCCGGCGCAACCAGCCCGAACCAGGACGAGGCCTCGAAGCCCGGAACAGTGTCGGCGACCGTCGGCACGTCGGGCAGTGCTTCCGCACGCTTGGCGCCCGCGACCGCGATCGCATTGATGGCCTTGCCCTGCACCTGCGGCAGCACTGCCGGCATGTTGTCGAACATGAACGGGATCTGCCCCGCAAGCAGATCGTTCATCGCCGGCGCCGCGCCGCGATAGGGCACGTGGACGATGTCCACACCGGCCATGCTCTTGAGCAACTCGCCGGCGAGGTGGTTGGTCGAGCCAATGCCGGACGAGCCGAAGTTCAGCGTACCCGGCTTGGCCTTTGCGAGCGCGATCAGCTCGCTCACGTTCTTCGCCTGCACCGACGGATTGACGACCAGCACGATCGGCACCGAGGCGATCAGCGCCACCGGCGCAAAGGCCTTGGCGGGATCGAACGGCAGCTTCTTGTAGAGCGCGCCATTGATCGTCAGCGGAGGCGGCGCGGTCAGCAGCAAGGTGTAACCGTCGGGCTCTGCGCTCGCGACCGTCTCGGCGCCGATATTGCCGCCGGCGCCGCCGCGGTTCTCAACGAGGAAGGTCTGGCCGTTCCGCTCGGTCAGCTTCTGCGCGACGATGCGGGCGATGATGTCGTTGGATCCGCCGGCCGGGAACGGCACGATGATCTTGACCGGGCGGGATGGATAATCCTGCGCTAGGGCCGCGCCGGAGAACAGAACGGCCGCACAGGCGGCCAGAAAGGTGCGTCGCATAACCCCGCGCATGGGCACTTCCTTGATGTTTGTCTTGTTGTTGATTGATTCATCACGCCGTCAGCAATGGCCTCAACTTGCCGACGTCGTCAAGCCGTTCGAGATTGCCGATCTGGTCGATCAGCTTCTCGGCCCTGTCACTGCCCAATACCGGTGCAATCAGATCTCGCGTCTTGGCCGCCACCGCTTCCGTGCTCAGCGGATTCTCCTTGGTGCCCGGCGGATATTTCGTGAAGTGCTCGACCTTCTTGCCATCGGTCAATGTCACTTCGACGACAGCGCCGCGCGGCGCTGCCGGGTCCATCAGCGCCTTGTCGCCGGCCAGCGTCACCTTGGCGCGCTGCTCCAGGATTTTTGGATCATGCATCAGCGCGACGTCGTGACTGTCGTTGAACGACACGGCGCCCTTGACCAGCGCGACGGCCACGAGGTGCTGGCAGTTGACATCAGGCATCGCGCTCTCGCCCACAATTCCCATCGCATCGGTCGGCAACTTGACCAGGATGCTACGCACGTTGTCTGGCGTGAGGCTGTGCTGCTTGCGCAGCGTCAGCATCGCATCCAGGGGCGACTGGATGGGATAGCCGACCGAGAAGGTCTTGATCGCCGTCTCCGTGACATAGAAGCGCTTGCCGAGATCCTTCACCATCTCCTCCGGCTTCGGATCGGTCGACAGCGCGATGAAGAGATTATGAGTGCCGTCGAGCACGTCGTCGACGCCGGTCAGGCCTGCCTTCACCATGTCGACTGCCATGACGCCGTTGCGTGCGCCCATGCCGGCGAAGTCGGACGCCTTCTCGATGTGATCGTGATCCTTCACCCAGCTCCACAGGCCGGATACCTGCTGCGACGAATAGGAGATCGCGTAACGCATTCCCTTTTCATCGAGCCGCGCCAGCGATGCGGCGGCCCCGAGCGCGCCGAACGTCGAGGACGTCCCTTCGGCACTTCGATGCGAACCGCGGACGAGGTCGGGACCCAGAGCGAACAGCAGCCGGCAGGTCAGGTCGTAGCCGAGAGCGACGGCGCGAATGAAATCCTGTCCGCTGCGATGCTCGCGCTCGCCAATCGCAAGTGCAGCCGGCACGACCGAACAACCCGGATGCGCCTTGGTGACGGGCTCGAAATCGTCGGTCTCGTCGGCATGCGCACACATGGCGTTGGCCAATGCCGCGTTGACCGCCGTGGTGCGGAAATCGGAACCGATCACGGACGCCTGGGCATCGCCGCCGAGGGTGCGCACATATTTCAGCGCCATTTCGCCCGGCCGCATGCGCGAGCCCGACACCATCGCACCGAGCGTGTCGAGAATGCGATGCTTGCATTCGAGCAGGACTTGTGCGGGCAGCTCCTGATCGCGCGCGACGACCATGTAGCGGGCAAGGCGCTCCGTCACGCCCGGACCTTCGGCGAGAGCCGCACGGCCGCCGGTGGCGACCAGGGCGGCAACCGAACCGGCGGACTGCAGGAAGCGGCGGCGTGACGGCATGCTTTTCTCCTCCGCGGTCAGGTTGCGACCGACATCCTTGCGATCTCCGCCGCGTTCGGCAGGTTCTCGACATTCCAGCACGCGTCCATCACGCGCCGGATCGTCGCAGCAGGGATGACACCCTCTGCAAGGTCCGAGAATTTGGCTTCGAGCTGCTTGTCCGTCATCGGCACCTCGACGCTGCCGATTGCATGCTCGATGTAGCGGTTGAGCTTGCGGCCGTCCTTGAGCACGATGGTGAGATCGACCTGCTCGGGCTTGATGCCGGGCGTGACGACCGGATTGACCTTGCCGCGCAGCGCAACAATGGTGGGGTCGGTCACGGCCCGGTCGCTGAACTGCTTCTCGCCGCCGGCGCCCTCGACGATGGCGACCGCGACCGCGTGATAGATGCTGAACTTGCCTTCGAGGCCTGCCTTCGGCGTCTTCTTGCCGGTCAGTTCCAGCACCAGCGGATGGACCTTGAGGTCGACGCGCTCGATCTGGTCCGCAGTCACCTTGCTCTCGTTGCGGAGCTGGATCGCGGCGTCGATCGCCGGGTGCATGACGATGCCGCAGGCGAATGGCTTGTAGGTATTGAGCGCGGCCTCATAGCGTTTGCCGAGGTCGCCCAGAATCTCGTTGTAGTCCTGCTTGGTGCTGATCGTGTTGGCCCAGCCGCGCTTGGCCTCGATCATGGCGTCGGACGAGGTGAAATTCTTCGAGGCCAGGATCGCCGCGAAAATGCCGCTTGATGCCGCACGGCCTGGATTGAAGCTCTTGTTCATCGAGCCGAAGGATTCGCGCAGGCCCACCGGCTGCGAGGCGGCAAGGCCGAGCGCCCATGTCATCTGCTGCTCGTTCAGCTTCAACAGCTTGCCGACGGCCGCAGCCGAGCCGAACACACCGGCGGTGCCGGTGATGTGCCAGCCGACATCGTAATGGTTCGGATAGACCGAGTTGCCGATCCGGCACTCGGTCTCGACGCCGAGCACCAGCGCGTTCAGGAAATCCTTGCCCGATACCGGCTGCATTTCCGACAGCGCGAGGATGGCCGAGGCCACCGGACCGGCAGGATGGATGATCGTCTTCAGGTGGGTGTCGTCATAGTCGAAGATATGGCTCGACACACCGTTGATGAAGGCCGCGTTCATGATGTCGAACCGCTCGCGCCGCCCGAACAGCGAGGCTTGCTGCGGCCCGGAGAACGGACCGAGCGCGGAGACCGCGATATCGACCGTCTCGTGATGCGATCCGCCGATGGCGACGCCGACCCAGTTCAGCAGCGTGCGCACGCCTTCCTTCCGCACATTGGCCGGCAGGTCTTCGTATTTCGCGGTCACGAGATAATGCGCCAGCGCGCGCGTCACCTCCTTGGGCGGTGCGGCGACGGGCGTTGCGGCCGGCGTCTCCGCGAAGGCGGCGTTGGCGCCGACGGTTGCGAGCGGCAGTGCGGCCGCCGCCTGGAGCAGGGTCCTGCGATCAGTGTGCACGGGCAGCCTCCTTGACCTTGATCGATACCAGTTGTGCCGCGAGCCGCACCGCGCTTTCGAGCGCACCGGTCTTGGCGACGCCCGTGCCGACGATGTCGAACGCGGTGCCATGCGATGGCGTGGTGAAGACGGTCTCGAGCCCCGCGGTGACGGTGACGCCGCGGTTGAAGCCGCGCAGCTTGGTCGCGATCTGGCCCTGGTCGTGATACATCGCAACCACGCTGTCGAACTCGCCGGCGAAGGCGCGGACGTAGACGGTGTCGGCGGGATATGGCCCGGTGCAGGCGATGCCGCGCTTCGCGGCGGCTTCGACCGTTGGCCGGATCATCTCGATCTCGTCGCGGCCGAACAGGCCGTTCTCGCCGGCATGCGGATTGAGCGCGGCGACCGCGATGCGCGGCCTGGCGACGCCAGCCCTCCGCATCATGCGGTCGACCAGCTCGATCGAGTCGGTGATGCTCGCCGGATTGATGCCGTCGAGCGCCTCGCGCAGCGATTGATGCCCGGTGACGCGCGACATCCACTGGCCGTCGAGCACATTCATCTCGGAGAAATAGGTCTTGTGGCCGAGCAGGCTCGCGAACATCTTGTGCTCGTCGGGGAACTTCCAGCCGCCGTCGAACATCGCGCGCTTGTTGAGCGGCGCGAAGGTGATCGCGTCGACTTCGCCCGCCCTGGAGAAATCGATCGCACGCGACAGCGTCTCGCCGGTCAGTCGGCCGGATTCGGCGCTGGCCTTGCCGATCGGGAATTTCGCGGGGTCGGTATTGCCGAGATCGACCAGTTGCACCGCGCTGCTGCCCCAGTTGGCGGACTTAGGCGAGGCAATCCGCTCGACCTTCAGCTTCACGCCGGCATGTTCCATACCCATTTCGAGCACGCGGGCATCGCCAACCACGACGAGGCGCGCGGCATCCGCGAGCCTGTTATCAGAGAGGATGCGCGCGATCTGCTCGGGGCCGATGCCCGTGCAATCGCCTGATGTCAGCGCGATGACGGGCCGTTCATTGGTGCTGGTAGCCATATCGAAACCTTGGATCCTTACTTCACTGCCTGGATTTGAGCGGCGGACTGGGCCCAGTCCTCGCGGTTGAATTCCCCGTCCCATTTCGCGACCACGATCGCGGCGACGGCATTGCCGATGGTGTTGGTGATGGCGCGCGCCAGCGACATGAAGCGGTCGATGCCGAGCAGCAGCGCCAGGCCCTCCGCCGGAAGCCCTGCCGCGACGACGGTCGCGGCGAGCGCGGCGAACGCACCGCCGGTGACGCCGGCTGCGCCCTTGCTGGTGAACAGCATCACCACGAACAGGCTGAGCTCCTGCGCAGCGGTCAGCTCGATGCCGTAGACCTGGGCGACGAAGATGGTGGAGAGCGGCAGCGTCAGTGCGACGCCATCGAGATTGAAGGAATAGCCGGAGGGAATGACGAGGCCGGCGACGGCACGCCCGACGCCCGCCTTCGGCAGCTTCTCCATCATGCCGGGGATGGCGGTCTCCGACGACGAGGTGCCGAGCACGACGAGCAGCTCGTTGCGCAAGAGGCGCAACAGATCCATCAGGCGGATGCCAACCATGCGGCAGATCACGTTGAGAATGACGAAGATGAAGAACCCCATCATCGCCCAGGCCGTGCCGACCAGCAGCGCCAGCGCATAGAGCGTGGCGGCACCGAACTTCGCCACCGTAAAGGCCATCGCGCCGAACGCGCCGATCGGCGCCAGCGCGACGACGACATGGACGACGCTGAACACGAGCTCGGTGATCCGCTCCAGGCCGGTCCGCAGCGGCGCGGCCTTGTCGCCGAGCAGCAGCAGGCCGATGCCACAGAGCAGCGCAAGCACGAGCACCTGGAGCACGTCGCCGGCCGCGAACGCGCCGACGAAGCTCTCGGGGATCATGTGCTGGATGTAGGCCGACAGCGAGCCGACATGGGCCTGCTGATAACGCGCGACCGTCTCGGCTTGCTGCGCTGTCGCATGCGCCACGCCCGCACCGGGCTGCACCCAGCGCACCACCACAAAGCTGATCAGCAGGCAGACCGTCGTCACCGCCTCGAAATAGGCGAACGCCTTGAGGCCGATACGGCCCACCGCCTTCATGTCGCCGACCTGCGCGATGCCGGTGACCACGACCAGGAAAATCAGCGGCGCGATCGTCATCTTGATCAGTGAAATGAAGCAATCGCCGAGCGGCTTGAGCTCCACCGCAAAGGCCGGAAACAAAGCACCAAGGAGCGCACCGAGCGCGGCACCGGCAACCACCAGAAAATATTGCTCACGCCAGAACGGCTTGCGGCGGCTTTCGGAGACTGGCTTCGACAGGGGCTCAGACAATTGAGTTGCGGCGATCTGCAATTGATTTCCTCCGACGCATCGTCGCGCCATGCGGCGTGGCGCCTTGTTCTGGTTTTGTGATGACGTTTACATTGGACCAGCAGCGCCCGAGGCGCTAATGCCGTATCGGTATGATTTGAGGACGAAACCGCATCATGGACCTGGTCTGGCTGGAGGATTTCCTTGCCATCGCCGAGGAAGGCGGGTTCTCGCGCGCCGCCCAGCGACGGCATGTGACCCAGCCGGCGCTCAGCCGCCGCATCAGGTCGCTCGAGGAGTGGCTGGGCACGCCGCTGTTCGAACGTTCGACCCACACGATCACACTGACGCCGGCCGGCGAGAGTTTCCGCCCCGTCGCGGAGGACGTGCTGCGCCGGGTCCTGGTCGGACGCGAGGAGGCGCTCGAGGTCGCACGCCTGAAGGCCGAGACCATCACCTTCGCCGCCACGCATTCACTGTCGCAGACCTTCTTTCCGGAATGGATCCGCAACTCCGACAGCGCGCGGGCCGACTCCGCCGTGCAGCTCGTCGCTTCGAATTTCGCCGGCTGCGAGAAGCTACTTCTGGATGCGCAGGCGCATTTCATGCTGGCGCACTACCATCCGACGCTGGTGAGCCGGCTCGACATGGACCGCTTCCAGCGCGTCGATCTCGCGACCGACGTGCTGATCCCGATCAGCGCGCCGGCCGCAAAACCGGGCCGCGGTGGACGCAGCAGTAAAAAGGCGCAGCCTCGTTACGCCCTGCCCGGCGCATCGGGCGCGCCGCTGCCCTATCTCGCCTATCACCCCGGCTCGGGCGTGGGGCGGCTCGTCACCTCGTTCCTTGCCGCGAAGGATCCGACGGCGTGGCTGGCGCCCGGCTTCGCCGCGCCGGTCATGCTGCTGGTCGACATGGCGCGCGAAGGGCGCGGCGTGACGTGGGCTCCGATGAGCCTCGTCCGCGCCGATCTCGACGGCGGCCGCCTGTTGCGCGCCGGCGGCGCGGATTGGGACATTCCGATCAGCGTCTCGCTGTTCCGCACGCGGGCCCGTATGACCCGGGCGGCCGAGAATTTCTGGAATTCGGTGCGCAAGGGCCGGCCGGGAGTGAAATCCATCGCCGCTGCGCCGCGGACCAGATGACCGTGTCGCGGATCAAGTCGGCCTTCGGGCTGCCTCGGCCGCAGATGCTGCTGATGAGCCTGCTCGCTGCCACAACGTTAGACGCGGCGCACGCCGGCGGCGCCTCCATCGCACCCGCCGAGCTGAAGGCGATCGGCACAATCGATGCGCGCTTTCAATCCTACAATATCGAGATGGTGGAGGTGACCGGCGGCCGGTTCTGGAAGCCCTTTCCGCGCACAATGCGCGCGCTCGATGAGCGGGATCGTTACGGCGAGAGGCCGCCGATCGATCTTGCCAATGCGCGGCTACGCAATCTCGCCGCCGCTTTGGCGCCGGCCTATCTGCGCGTGAGCGGCACCTGGGCCAATGCGACGTTCGTTGCCGACACGGACCGCGCACCGGCCAAGCCCCCGCCGGGATTCGACTCTGTGCTCAGCCGTCAACAGTGGCGTGGCGTGATCGACTTCGCGCGCGCAGTCGACGCGGAGATCGTCACCTCTTTCGCGATCAGTCCGGGCAGCCGCGATGCAGATGGCGCGTGGCAGACCGGTCAGGCGCAACGCCTGATCGACACGACGCGTTCGCTGGGTGGCCACATCGCGGCGGTGGAATTCATGAACGAGCCAACGCTTGCGGCGACGAACGGCGCGCCGCCGGGATATGATGCGGCCGCTTACGGCCAGGACTTCAGGATCTTTCGCGAATGGATGCAACGCGTGGCGCCCGAGACGCTGATCGTCGGTCCGGGTTCAACCGGCGACGCGCCGTCGCCATCCGGGTCGGGCATCACCACGCGCGATCTGCTCGCCGCATCCGCCCGCGGCATCGATCGCTTCTCCTATCATCACTACAACACGCTCTCGCCGCGCTGCGGCGGCCGCGACGATCCGGCGCAGGCGCTCTCCGCGGACTGGTTGGCACGCACCGACACGACGTTCGCGACCTATCGGGCCCTGCGCGACGCATTCGAGCCGGGCAAGCCGATCTGGCTGACGGAGACGGCAAACGCCGCCTGCGGCGGCAACCCATCGGACAAGACGTTTCTCGACGCATTCCGCTATCTCGACCAGCTCGGACGCTTGGCGAGGGCCGGCGTCCAGGTGGTGATGCACAACACGCTGGCCGCCAGCGATTACGGCCTGCTCGACGAGGGAACCTTCCGTCCACGGCCGAACTACTGGGCTGCGCTGCTCTGGCATCGGCTGATGGGAACGATCGTGCTCGACGCGACCCCGGTCACCGCGCCGGATCTCCATCTCTACGCGCATTGCCATCCGGGCATGCGGGGCGCCGTGTCCGTGCTCGCAATCAACGCGTCGCGGCACGCATCATCGACCCTCACGCTGTCACATCCCGCCGAGCGTTACACGATACATGCGACGTGGCTGCAAGACGCGGCAGTTCGGTTGAACGGCAAGACGCTCGCGCTGAGTGCCGATGACGAACTGCCCCGACTTGAGCCGCGCGCAACACCTGCGGGAGCGATCCGGCTTGTGCCGGCGACCGTCACCTTCCTGGCGTTTCCGGACGCAGCAAACCCCGCCTGCCGGTGACCGCGCTTACGACTTCAGCGCGTCGCGCGCCGTCTCCGGCGCCATCAGCGTCGCGATGATCGTGATGACCGACAGCGCGATGATGTAGACCGACACCGCCCAGTACGAGCCGGCCCATGCCAGCAGTGCGGCCGCAATCAGCGGCGAGAAGCCGCCGCTGAGCGCGGCCGCGACGTTGGCGCCGAGCGATGCGCCGCTGTAGCGCACCTGGGTGCGGAACAGCTCCGGCATGAACGCCGCCTTCGGCCCGAACAGCAGGGCGTGCGTCAGCGTCATCGTGACGACGAGTGCGAACGTGATCAGCGCCGGCTCCCTGGTGTCGAGGAACCAGAACAGCGGAAACGCCAGCGCCACCGAGAACACCCCGCCGGCGAGATACAGCGCCCTGCGGCCGAAGACGTCGGAGAGCCAGCCGGCGAGCGGCAGCGTCGCGAACTCGACCAGCGCGGCATAGACCACCGCGTTCAGGATCACCTGGCGAGGCAAGCCGAGTTTCGTCGTCGCATAGACCACGGTGAAGACGGTGAGGAGATAAGCGAGCCCGACCTCCGACACCGTGATGCCGATCGCGAGCAGAAAACTGCGCCAGTCGCGGCGCAACACCTCCAGCACCGGCTGCGCCAGCACTTCCTTGCGCTCGACGACTTCCTTGAAGTGCGGCGTTTCCGCGAGCTTGAGCCGCACGATGAAGCCGACGCCGACGAGCAGGATGCTGATCAGGAACGGCACGCGCCAGCCCCAGCTCAAAAAGTCGGCCTCGGGCAGTTGCGTCATCAGACCGAAGATGCCGGTCGAGGCGGCGACGCCGACGGGAAAGCCGATCTGCACCAGGCTGCCGTAGAAGCCGCGGCGATCACCGGCGTGCTCGATCACCATCACGACCGCGCCGCTCCATTCGCCCCCGAGCCCGATGCCCTGGACGAAGCGCAGGATGATGAGCAGGATCGGCGCCCAGACGCCGATCTGGCTGTAAGTCGGCAGGCAACCGATCAGGAAGGTGCCGAGCCCCATCGCGATCATGGTCGCGACCAGCATGGTCTTGCGGCCGAGCCGGTCGCCGTAATGCCCGATGATCGCGCCGCCGATCGGACGCGCCACGAAGCCGACCGCATAGGTCGAGAACGCCACCAGCGTTCCGACGAAGGGATCGAAGCTCGGAAAGAACAGCTTGTTGAAGACCAGCGCAGCTGCCGTGCCGTAGATCAGGAAATCGTACCACTCGATCGCGGTGCCGAGCGCGCTTGCCCACACCACATGCGCCGTCGTCGATTTCTCCGCGGCCGCGGAGACCCCCGTTGCTGCCGTCATGCCCTGCCCCAAAGATTTCTGGGGCATCATGGCCAATCGTGCAGAGGGTTGCAACCTGCGGGCGCGATAGCTCTCACAGGATGACTGCGCGAGATTTATGCGCCGCTGCTCCACACCCGTCATTGCGAGCGCAGCGAAGCAATCCAGACCTTCTCCGTAGAGCAAGTCTGGATTGCTTCGTCGCAAGGGCTCCTCGCAATGACGGGTGTTGAGGCAGTCGCGGCTCCGTCGTCCCGTCCGCCAGGAGGAACCTCTCCACCCCCCATTATTCGCCATTGACAAACTCATTCGCCAATATCTAATTTGCCTCCAGAATAACCAGCCGCGCCAAGCGGCCAATAACAGAGGGATCGACGATGAGAGGGCTTTTGGCCTGCACCTTGCTCGCGGCCATGACTTCGGCTGCCATGACCACGGTCGCTAGCGCGCAAGTCTCCGACGACGCGGTGCGGATCGGCGTGCTGACGGATCTGTCGAGCTGGGGCCGTGACAACAGCGGGCCGGGGTCGGTCGAGGCGGCCAAGATGGCGGTCGAGGAGTTCGGGCCGACCGTGCTCGGCAAGCCGATCGAGATCATCAGCGCCGACCACCAGATGAAGACCGATGTCGGCGTGCAGATCGTGCGCGGCTGGTTCGACAACGGCAAGGTCGACGCCGTCGTCGACATCCCTAACTCCGGCATCGCGATCGCAGTCCACAACATGGTGCGCGAGCGCAACAAGATCGCCCTGCTCTCCGGCCCCGGCGCGAGCTCGCTGACCGACGAGCTGTGCAGCCCGAACACCGTGCACTTCACCTACGACACCTACGCGCTGTCGAAGGTCACTGCCTCCGCCGTCATCAAGGAGGGCGGAAAATCCTGGTACTTCATCACCGCGGACTACGCTTTCGGCCAGCAGCTCGAGAAGGACGCCACGCGCTTCATCAACGAGATGGGCGGCAAGGTGCTCGGCGGCGTCAAGCATCCGACCAACACCGCCGACTTCTCCTCCTTTGCGCTCCAGGCGCAAAGCTCGAAATCCGACGTCGTCGCCTTCGCCAATGCGGGCCAGGACACCGACAACGCGATCAAGCAGTCCGGCGAGTTCGGCCTGGTCCAGGGCGGCCAGAAGCTCGTCGGCCTCCTGATGTTCGACACCGACGTGCATGCGGTCGGCCTCAAGGCCGCGCAGGGAACCTACATGACCACGGCGTCCTACTGGAACATGGACGAGGCCACGCGCGCCTGGTCCAAAAAATTCTACGAGCGGACCAAGGTGATGCCGACCATGATCCAGACCGGCGTCTACGGTTCGGTGCTGCATTATCTGAAAGGCATCAAGGCCGCCGGCACCGACGACCCCGCCAAGGTGATGGCCAAGATGCGCGAGCTGCCGATCGAGGATACCTTCGTCCACGGCGGCAAATTGCGCGAGGACGGCCGCGTCATCCGCGACATGTACCTGGCCAAGGTGAAATCGCCCGAACAGTCCAAGGAGCCGTGGGACTATCTGGAGATCGTCAAGACCGTGAAGGGCGAGGACGCCTTCCGCCCGGTTTCCGAATCCAAATGTCCGCTGCTGAAGAAATGAGGCCCGCATGACCGGCAACGAGCGCAACGCAATTGAAACTTACGAGTGCGATGTGCTCGTGGCCGGATCGGGGGCCTCCGGCATGTCGGCCGCGATCACCGCTAGATATCGCGACCTCGACGTGCTGATCGTCGAGAAGGAGCCGCGCTTCGGCGGCACCACCGCCCGCTCCGGCGGCTGGCTCTGGATCCCCGGCACGTCGCTGGCGAAGGCCTACGGCATCGAGGAGGCGCCGGAGCAGGCCCGCACCTACCTGCGGCACGAAGCCGGCAACAATTTCGATGCCGCGCGGGTCGATGCGTTCCTCAGCGCTGGCCCCGAAGCGGTCGACTTCTTCACCAGCAAGACCGCGCTGCGGTTCGACATGCCGCTGGTGTTTCCCGACTATCATGCCGAAGCGCCGGGCGGCGCACAGGGCGGCCGCTCCATGGTGACGCGCCCGTTCGACGGCCGCGAGCTCGGCGACCAGATCAAGACGCTGGGCATGCCCCTGCCCGAGCTCACCGTGTTCGGCATGATGCTCGGCTCCGGCAAGGAGATCATCCATTTCATGCGCGCGACCAAGTCGCTGACTTCGGCAGCTTATGTCGCAAAGCGGCTGTCGCGCCATTTGATGGACGTGCTGCGCTATGGCCGCGGCATGACCTTGACCAACGGCAACGCGCTCGCCGGGCGCCTCGCAAAATCCGCGCAGGACCTGAAAATCCCGATGTGGCTGTCCTCGCCGGTGCGCGAGCTGATGGTCGAGAACGGCGCGGTGACCGGCGCCATCGTCACCCGCGAAGGACGCGAGGTGCGCGTCCGCGCGCGGCAGGGCGTCGTGCTCGCCTGCGGCGGCTTCCCGCATGACGTCGAACGCCGCAAGAAGATGTTTCCACACGCACCGACCGGCCACGAGCATTATTCGCCCGGACCGGCCGGCAACACCGGCGACGGCCTGCGCCTTGCGGAAAGCGCCGGCGGACACGTCGAGGCTCGCCTGCCGAACGCGGCGGCCTGGGTGCCGGTGTCAGTGACCAAACGCAAGGATGGTTCGAGCGGCGTGATGCCGCATTTCATCGACCGCGCCAAACCCGGCGTGATCGCGGTGATGCGGGACGGCAAGCGCTTTGCCAATGAGGGCAATTCCTATCACGACTTCGTCCAGGCCATGATCAAGGCGGCGAAGCCCGGCGAAGAGATCGCCGCTTATCTCGTCTGCGATCACCCGACGCTGCGCAAATACGGCCTCGGCTGCGTGCCGCCGTTCCCGATGCCGCTCGGTCATCACCTCGATACCGGCTATCTCATGCGCGGCGACACGCTGGAGGCGCTGGCGGCGAAGGCCGGCATCGACGCCAAGGCGTTCACGGCGACCGTCGAGCAGTTCAATGCGACCGCGCCCCTGGGTCACGATGCCGCCTTCGGCAAGGGCTCGAAGGCCTATAACCGCTACCAGGGCGACGCCATGCACGGCCCAAATCCCTGCATCGCACCGATCAAGAACGGCCCGTTCTACGCCATCAAGATGGTGATCGGCGATCTCGGCACCTATGCCGGCATCGTCACCGACGAGAATGCGCGGGCGCTGGACGCCGAAGGCCGGGTGATTCCCGGGCTCTATGCCGCCGGCAACGACATGGCGAGCATCATGGGCGGTAATTATCCGGGCGCCGGCATCACGCTTGGGCCGGCGCTAACCTTCGGCTACATTGCCGGCCGTCATCTCGCCGACAGCGCCGCGAAGCGCAACGCGGCGTAAGCCACGCGCCAGGAGACGCATGAAGAGAGAAAGCCGCGGCATCCAGTCGATCGAGGTCGGCGGCGAATTGCTTCGCGCGCTCGCGAGATGCGGCGAACCGATGATGCTGCGCGATCTCGCGCGCGAGGCCGGCATGACGCCGGCCAAGGCGCATCCCTATCTCGCCAGCTTCTCCCGCATCGGGCTGATCGAGCAGGACGAGACCACCGGCCGCTACGAGATCGGCGCGCTGGCGCTGGAGCTCGGCCTGATCAGCCTGCGCCGGCTCTCCGGCGTGCGGATCGCGCAGCCCAAAATCGCGGCGCTCGCAAGCCAGATCGGGCACGCGGTCTCGCTGGCAGTCTGGGGCACGCATGGCCCGACTGTGGTGCAGCTGGAGGAGCCCGGCCAACCCATGCACATCGTGATGCGCGCCGGCTCGGTGATGGCGCTGCTGGAGACCGCCACCGGCCGCGCCTTTGCCGCCTTCCTGCCGGAGAAAACGATCAATGCCGCGCTTGAAAGCGGCCTCGACCGCCACGGCGTCGGTTACAATCCGAAGCGCGCGGTGAAAGGCGCGAAGGTCGCCGAGATGCTGACCGAGGTCCGCAAGCACGGCCTCGCCCGCGCGCTCGGCGATCCCCTGCCCGGCGTCAACGCATTCTCGGCACCGGTGTTCGACCATTCCGGCCATGTCGCACTGGTCATCACCGCGATGGGACCGGAAGGCACCTTTGATGCGCGCTGGGACAGCCCCATCGCCCACGCCCTGCGGGATTGTGCGGGTGGGATTTCGAAGCGGCTGGGGTACGGGATGACGGTGGCGGCGGAATAGCCGCATACAACGACCGCTGTCATGCCCCGCGACCCGGCTGCGCCAAGGCTTCGTCGGGGATGCGGTCTAGGGGCGCCGAAGCTTTAGCGTAGGCGGCAAGCGGGGCATCCAGTACGCCGCGGCCCATCGCATCTATCGCCGCTGTCTCGGAGTACTGGATCGCCCGGTCAAGCCGGGCGATGACACCGAGAATGGAGCCACCCCCTACTTCTCCTTCACCGGCACCGTGTAGTTCAGGATCAGCCGGCCACCATCCGGATAGATCGTCTGCCCGGTGATGTAGGACGCGTCATCACTCGCAAGGAACGCCACGACGGAGGCCACCTCGCTCGGCTCACCGCCGCGACCCGCCGGCGTGCGTGACATCACTGTCTTGCGGGCATCCTCCGAGGTGTAGATGGACGACGCCACCATGTCGGTCAGAATCGTGCCCGGCCCGACCGCCACGACGCGGATGTTGTGCGGGGCGAGCGCAACCGCAGCGACCGAGGTCAACTGCTTCATGCCGCCCTTGGAGATGGCGTAGGTCGCAAGCGCTGGAATCGCCAGCAGCGCGTTGACCGAGGACATGTTGATGATGACCCCGCCGCCGCTGCCTTGCGCGATCATCTGCTTGGCCGCGGCCTGCACACCGAAGAACGCACCCTTCAGGTTGATGCCGATGATTTCGTCGAATTCCTCTTCGGAAATCTCCAGGATGTCGCGGTTGCGGGCGACGCCGGCATTGTTGACCATGATGTCGAGCCGGCCGAATTCCCTGACCGCGGTCGCCACCGCACGGTCGACGTCCGCGCGCCGCGCGACGTGACATGGCACGGCATACAATTCCTTGGGCTTGCCCAGCTCGTTGACCGTCTTCTCGAGCTCATCCGTATCGACGTCCGAGATGACGACCTTGACGCCGTCGTCGAGGAATCGCTTTGCGCACGCCTTGCCGATGCCGCGCGCCGCGCCGGTGATGACGGCGACCTTGCCGGATAGTTTCATGGGTCTCACTCCAGGATAGCTGCTTGGGCAGCGAGCTATCCCGGAGAAGACCCCGGTTCAAGCCGCCGCGAAGCCGAGATGAGCACGGAACCGGTTCTTGATAAAGACGGCATCGCGCGAGGGCAGCGAACGCGGCGGATTTTCAGCCAGAACCTTTATGACAAAAAGCCGCGGGCCATCGGACGGTCCGGTGATCTCTGCGGCGAGGCGCTGCACGTCCTCGAGCGTCCGCACGGTTCCGGTCGCGGCGAAGCCGCAGGCGGCGGCAATTGCCGTAAGATCGACGCCGCGGCCGGTGTGGCTCGCCTGCATCCCGGTCTCGCCAAAATGCTGGTTGTCGATCACGACGATGTCGAGATTCTTCGGACGCGCGACGCCGATGGTGGCGATGCCGCCGAGCCCCATCAACTGCTCGCCATCGCCCGTCAAGGCGAGGACGCGCTTGCCCGGCTGCGCCTGCGCGAGCCCAAGACCGATCAGCGCGGCACCGCCCATCGCGCCCCAGAGATAAAAATTGCCGCCGTGATCCCCCACGGAATGCAGGTCGTAGGTGGGCGAGCCGAGACCGGAGACGACCAGCGTGTCCTTGCGGTCCTTCAGGAGCGCGGCGACAGCGGCGCGACGATCGAGTTGAGCTTGCATTGGCATCACCACTTCTTCTTGCCGATCAGGCGCTGCCCGATCAGGACCGCGATCTGCTGATCGGACTCGTAGGCGAGCGATGCCGCCGATTCGACGGTCTCGACCAGATCTTCCGGCGTCTCCGCGCGCATCACTTTCAGGCCGATCGCTTCCAGCGACGGCTGCGTCGCCCGGCTCATCGGCACCTGCCACGGATTGAACTCGGCCCATTCGCCGCGCATCGTCACCAGCATCAGCAGGGGAAAGCGGCCGATCGCCGACAGCGACAGCATGTTGATGCAATTGCCGACGCCGCTCGACTGCATCAGCAGCACGCTACGCTGCCCGCCGAGCCAGGCGCCGGCGGCGATCGCAATGCCCTCCTCCTCGGTCGTCAGCACATTGGTGGTGACATCGCGGTCGGCCGAGAACATGCGGATCAGCTGGCTGTGGCCGGCATCCGGCACGTACGACATCTGCCTGACGTCGGCGGCCTTGAGGATGCGATAGAGCTCGGACGGCCAGTCATCGCTGCTGCGCGCTTCGGGATTGGGCTGGGGGCTGTGCACCGCGTGTCTCCATGAATGTCGAGCGGCACGCTAGCGATTATTCCGCGCGACGGCTCTGACCGTCTGGCACGATCAGGTATTGAAGGATTGTATAGCTGCCTTTTCCGTTGTCGCCTGCGGGACCAGAGCACGATGCGCATGACTGCGCCCTCTCCCCTTGCGGGAGAGGGCATCACAACAGGCTGACACAAACTCACTGGGGTGAGGGGTATCTCTCGGCGCATTCACATGCGTCGATACGCGCCGAGAGATACCCCTCATCCGGCGCTTCGCGCCACCTTCTCCCACATCCGCCATCGCCAAGGCTTCGGCGGACATGAGGGGAGAAGGGAAGAAAGAATCTCAATTCGCCGCGGACCTCGCCGCAGCCGGCATGTAGATCTGCGCGTAGCCTTCCTTGATCGCGGAGGTGATGCGGTCGAGGCGGCGGTCGATGTGCTTCTCAAGCACCGAGACACAGGCCTCTTCGTCGCGGGCCTTCAATCCTTCGACGACCGCGCGGTGCTCGGCCTGGGTGTTGGAGCGGTTGATGCGGTCCATGTCGATCCAGCGCACGAAGCGGATGCGGGCGTTGACGTTGCGCAGCACGCGCAGCATCTCGGCGTTATTCGACATCCCCATCAGCCGCTCGTGAAAAGTCTCGTCGAGTTCGACCAGCTCCACCGATGAACGCTCGCCGGGATCGGGACCGGTGGCTTCGAGGAATTTCAGGAGCGCGTCGATGTCCTCGTCCCTGGCGCGCTTGATGGCGAGGCGGATCGAGGCGACCTCGATCGATTTGCGCAGCTCGTAGAGATCGAAGATCTCGTGCGCATCGAGCTCGCGGCAGAAGAAGCCCTTGCCCGGCGTGAAGCGCAGGAAGCCTTCGGTGTTGAGACGGTTGAGCGCTTCGCGCAGCGGCGTGCGGCTGACACCGAGGCGTTTTGCCAGCTCGCCCTCGTTGAGCCGTTCGCCCGGCTTGAACTCATAGCTCACGGCCATCGCCTTGAGCTGTTCATAGACGCGATCGACGATACTATCGGAAGCCAGTTCCACGTTGCTCTTCATAAGCTGCATTCATGCCCGAACACAGCCCAATATACCGGGGCTGTATGGACGATTGCAATCCAAACAGCTGCCTAGCACATCTTGTGCAGAGCTTTGCGACAGCCGGACTCAGGCAAACGCGCGCGGGCGCAGTCCAGCATGAAACCAGGTGATCATGGAATAGATGTCGTAGACCGGCAGTCCAACTTCGGCCTGCAAAGCTGCCGCATAAGGCGGCATGTTGGTGCATTCGAGCACGATGGCGCCGACATCCGGATTTTTCGCGACCAACTCCTTGCCCGCCTCGACCACGTCACGCTCGGCCTGGGCCACATCCATGTCGTCCTTCTCGGCCTTGATCAGGACGCGAAAGAATTCCTTGCCGTGCTCGGTGCCGACCAGCGGCGTATCGAGCGGCACGCCGGCGCCTTCGAGATGGGCCGGCGTCAAGGTCGAGCCTGACACCGTGACGAGGCCGACACGCTTGCCCGGCGGCAAGGTCGCCTGCACCCACGGCACCTGCATCAGTGACGAGGTCGCAACGGGAACGCCGACGGCGGCCGCGATCTCCTTCTGAAACAGCGAGAGGAAACCGCAATTGGTGGTGATGGCTTCCGCGCCCAACCGGACCAGGTCCTTCGCCGCATCGATGAAGTCAGGCAGCAGGCCAGCGGCGCCCTTCAGCACGACCTTCTCCGGCGACGCGCCGCTCACCACGCGATAGAGCACGGGGAACGGCCAGGTCGTGCCGTTGCCCATGTCGCCGGGAATGCGGGGAAAGCGCGCTTCCAGCATCAAGATGCCGAGCGGCGCGCCATAGATGGCCTTGCCGCCGCGGGCGATGCGAGAGGACGAGTTGGCTGGATAGGTCATGGTGCGTTCTCAGAGGAAGCGAGTGGGCGCGAACGGCGCGAGCGGAATCTCCGGCTGCTTGCCGCTCAGGAGCTGTGCGACGAGACGACCGGTGCGGGCCGATCCGACCAGGCCGACATGGCCGTGGCCGAAGGCGTAGACGATGTCGCGCGAGGCGCGCGCATGGCCGATGCAGGGCAGGCCATCGGGCATGCTGGGCCGATGACCGAACCAGGTCTTGATGCGCGAGGGCGGAATGTCCTTCGGCAGTTTCGGGAACATGCTGAAGAGGTTGTTGCGCAGGATCTCGGCGCGCTTCCAGTTCGGCGCGGCCTCAAGGCCGGCGATCTCGACCGTGCCGGCGGCGCGCAGGCCCTTATCGGTCCAGTTCACCACCATGCTGACGTCGGACGCCATCATCGAGCTGCGCGGACCCGATTCCGGGTTCTCGATCATGACGTGATAGCCGCGCTCGGTCTCGAGCGGCAAGGGATCGCCGACCGATGCGGTGAGCGGCTTTGACCGCGCGCCGGCGGAGACCACCGCGGCATCGCAAGCAATCTCACCGGTTTCGGTGAGAACGGCAACGAGCTTGTTGCCTGAAAGCTTCAGACCGGTCGCCCTGGCATGAACGAGCTTGGCACCGCTCGCGAGCGCATGCTGGGCCAGCGCCGCAACGTAAGCGCCGGGATCGCGGCAGCGGCCGGCTTCCTCCACCACCACGCCAAACGTGTAGCGCGGATGCAGATCCGGCTCGCGCTGACGCATCTCGTCGGCGTTGAGCTCCAGCCATTCGACGCCGACCTTTTTGCGCAGGCGCCAGCCGAGATTGCTGTCGAAATTGCCGCGCGACGGGAATACGTGCATCACGCCGTTGCGCTCGACCAATTCAGGCACGCCCGCTTCTTCCGCGAGCTTCTTGTGCAGCAGCGGCGCGTCCTTCAGCAGATCGCGCAGCGCAAACGCCGTCTTCTCGACCCGTGCCTCGGTCCAGCCCGACAGCAAATACTTGATCAGCCAGGGCAGCGCCTTCGGCAAGTAAGACCAGCGGATCGCGAGCGGGCCGAGCGGGTCCATCAGATAGCCCGGCACCTTCTTCCAGAGGCCCGGCTCGGCCGGCGGAATCACCGAATGCGAGGAGAGCCAGCCGGCATTGCCATAGCTCGCCGCCTGTTCGCCACCGGGCTCGCCCGCGTCGATCAGCGTGACGCGATGACCCTCGCGTAGCGCCTCGATGGCGCTGACCACGCCGATCGCGCCGGCTCCGATGATGGCGACGTGGCGGCTTTCCGGCATCGCTTACGCCTTCACCGCGGGCGTAAAGTCCTTGCCGACCGAGATCGCCCTGGGATCGATGATGCAGTGGAGGATCGACGGCTTGCCCGAGGCCAGTGCGCGCTCAAAGGCCGGCGCGAACTCTTCGGTCCGCTCGACGCGCTCGCCATGGCCGCCGAACGCCTTGGCGTACATCGCGAAGTCAGGGTTCTTGAGCTGGGTTCCGACGACGCGGCCGGGATAGTCGCGCTCCTGGTGCATGCGGATGGTGCCGTATTGCGAATTGTCGACGACGATGACCACGAGCGGCGCATCGTACTGCACGGCGGTCGCGAATTCCTGACCGTTCATCAGGAAGCAGCCATCACCGGCAAAGGCGACGACGACGCGATCCGGATATTGCCGTTTTGCGAGCACCGCCGCCGGCACGCCATAGCCCATCGAGCCCGAGGTCGGCGCGAGCTGGGCGGCAAAGCTGTGGAAGCGGTGATGACGGTGGATCCAGCCGGCGTAATTGCCGGCGCCGTTGCAGACGATCGCGTCCTTCGGCAGGCGGTCGCGCAGCCAGGTCATGACCTGGCCGTACTGGAATGTGCCCGGCAGCTCGCGCGCCTTGTCGGTCCAGGCGAGGTAATCGGCATGCGCCTTGGCGGCCTCGCCCTTCCAGGCAACGGCGCCAGCGGGCTTCAGCGTCTCGACGGCGGCCGCGAACGCGGCAGGCGTCGCCTGGATCGCGAGCTCAGGCTGGTAGACGCGGCCGAGCTCTTCCGAGCCCGGATGCACGTGGATCAGCTTCTGCTTCGGCGTCGGGATATCGAACAGTGTGTAGGACGAGGACGGCATCTCCGACATGCGGCCGCCGATGAGGAGAATGACGTCGGCGTTGTCGATGCGCTCCTTCAGGCCTGGGCTCGGCCCGATGCCGAGATCGCCGGCATAATGCGAATGATCGGCGTCGATCAGCGAGGCACGGCGGAACGAGGTCGCGACCGGCAGGTCGAACCGCTCGGCAAAGCGCGCGATGCTCCTGGTCGCGTCATCCGTCCAGCGCGAGCCGCCGAGGATGACGAGCGGCGCCTTGGCGCTCGCGAGCATGGCGCCGACGCGCTCGAGATCTGATGGTGCCGGCCAGCTCACGGCCGCCTCGATGCGCATGGCATCGGCAACGGCCGCGGTCTCGGTCAGCATGTTCTCCGGCAGCGCGATCACCACGGGACCCGGGCGGCCCTGCATGGCGACGCGGAAGGCGCGCGCGACTAGCTCCGGAATGCGGTCGGGACGATCGATCTCGACGGCCCACTTGGCCATGGTGCCGAACACCGCCTTGTAGTCGAGCTCCTGGAACGCCTCGCGCTCGCGCATGCCGGTGTCGACCTGTCCGACGAACAGGATCATCGGCGTCGAATCCTGCATCGCGATGTGGACGCCGTGGCTCGCATTTGTGGCGCCGGGGCCGCGGGTGACGAAGCAGATGCCGGGACGGCCGGTGAGCTTGCCATAGGCTTCCGCCATCATCGCAGCACCGCCTTCGGCGCGGCAGATCACGACGTCGATCGGGCTGTCGTGCAGCGCATCGAGCGCCGCGAGGTAGCTCTCGCCCGGCACGCAGGTGACGCGCTCGACGCCTTGGGCGACGAGCTGATCGATCAGGATCTGGCCCCCGGTGCGGGTGTTGCGAATGGTCATGACAGCTCCCTGCAGGCTTTGGCGATGCGCATCACGGCCTCGCGCAAGTTTTGTTCCGAGGTGGCGTAGGACAGGCGGAAATAAGGTGCAAGGCCGAAACAGCTGCCCGGCACCACGGCCACGTCATGCCTCTCCAGCAGGAAGCGGCAGAACGCCGCGTCGCTGTCGATGAGGGTCCCATCGGGCGTGCGGCGGCCGATCAGGCCGGCGCAGCTGGCATAGGTGTAGAACGCACCCTCCGGCAGGCGGCAGGTGACGCCGTCGATGGCGTTGAGCGCATCGACCACGATGTCGCGGCGGCGCTGGAACGCGGCACGGCGTTCGATCAGCACGTCCTGCGGGCCGGTCAGCGCGGCGATCGCAGCGGCCTGGCTCACCGAGGAGGGATTGGTCGTGCTCTGGCTCTGCACCACCGCCATCGCCGCGATCAATTCGCGCGGACCGCCGCCATAGCCGACGCGCCAGCCGGTCATGGCGTAGGCCTTGGAAACACCATTCACGGTCAGGGTGCGTGATTTCAGGCTCGGCTCGAGCGCCGCTGCGGTCGCGAACGGCATGCCGTCATAAATCAGGTGCTCGTAGATGTCGTCCGCCATCAACCAGACATGCGGATGGCGCTTGAGCACATCCAGGATCGGGCGAAGCTGCGCGGCCGAATAGGCGGCTCCGGTCGGATTCGACGGCGAGTTCAAAAGCAGCCAGCGCGTCTTCGGCGTGATCGCGCGTTCGAGATTGGCGGCATCGAGCCGAAACCCGTTCTCCTCGCGGCAGGGCACGTCGACCGGCGTGCCGTCGGCGATCCGCACCATGTCGGCATAGCTGGTCCAATAGGGGGCGGCGAGGATGACCTCATCGCCTGGACTTAAGCTCGCCATGAAGGCGTTGTGGATCACCTGCTTGGCGCCGGCGCCGGCGGTGATCTCGTCCGCAGCGTAGACGAGATCGTTCTCGCGGCGGAATTTTTCCGCGATCGCCGCCTTCAATTCCACCGTGCCGTCGAGAATGGTGTATTTAGTCTGGCCGGCGCGGATGGCGCGCACGGCCGCGTCCCTGGCATGATCAGGCGTATCGAAGTCAGGCTCGCCGGCGCCCAGCACGATCACCGGCCGCCCCTCGCGCTTCAGCCGCTGCGCGACTGCGCCGATCTTCAAGATCTCGGAGACACCGATCGCGCCGATGCGCTGGGCGGGACGGAAGGTCGATGTGGGCGCCTGGACGGTCACGGCCGAGCCTCAACTGCGTGCGGCGATCGCGATCACCTCGATACGGAAGGCGGGATCGGCGAGTTCGACCTTGCCGCAGGCGCGGGTCGGCGTGTTGCCCGGCACGACCCAGGCATCATAGACCGCGTTCATGGCGTCGAAATCGTCCATGGTCCTGAGCCAGACCTGCACGCTGAGCAGGCGGGACTTGTCGGTGCCGGCGCGTGCCAGCATGTCGTCGACCTTCGCCAGCGCCTCTTTCGTTTGCTGGGTGATATCGGCGGTCTTGGTGTCCGCCACCTGACCTGCGAGGAAAACGAGATCGCCGAACACGGAAGCGCGGCTGCGGCGGGCGTTCTGGTCGATGCGGGTGATATCCGACATGGGATGTCCTTAACTTTACTTGCCGGTGGCGATGATGCGGCGGCAGTGGTCGAGCGCAGCACCAATAAGGTTGTCGCTCGCCTCGGGTGTGCGGAACGCCGAATGCGCCGACAGCGTCACGTTCGGCAGCTTGGTCACGGGATGACCGGCGGGAAGCGGCTCGACGGTGAAGACGTCGAGGCCGGCATGGCCGATGTGGCCAGAGCGCAGCGCATCCAGCATTGCGTCTTCATCGACCACAGCACCGCGCGCCGTGTTGATCAGAATGCTGCCGGGGCGCATCTGCGCGATACGCTCGCGCGACAGGAAACCCTTGGTCTCGTCGTTGAGCAGCAGGTGCAGCGAGACGACGTGGCTCTCGGCGAGCAGCTTCTCCAGCGAGACGAACTCGACGCCGGGATGGGTCTTCGGCGTCCTGTTCCAGGCAATCACCTTCATACCGCAGCCCGCCGCCATACGCGCGGCTTCCGCCGCGATGCCGCCGAAGCCGATCAGGCCGAGCGTCTTGCCGGTGAGCTGCATCGCGTCACGGCGCAGCCAGTTGCCCTCGCGCATGCCGCGGTCCATCTCGCCAAAATTTCGCGCAGACGCCCACATCAGCGCAATCGCGCATTCGGCAACGGCCGTATCGCCATAACCCTTGATGGTGTGGACGGAGATGCCGCGCTCAGCGAGCTCTTCCGGATTCATGTAGCTGCGCGCGCCGGTGCCGAGGAAGACGACGTGCTTCAGCTTCGCGCATTTCGCGGCAATCGCTGATGGCACCGCCGTGTGGTCGACGATCATGATCTCGGCATCGCTGAGCAGGCCGGGCAGATCGTCGGGCTTGATCGAGGGATTGCGGTTGATGCTGACCGGCAGCTTCTGCGAGGCCAGCAGCTTGTCGGTCACCGCCGCTAGGGTCTCGTTCGCATCGACGAATAGGGCGCGCACAGGCCTCTCCTTCAGTTCACTTCCATATTGCGTTCAGTCTTGTATTCAGACTTAAATGCAATTTACAACCCCTGCCCATCAGGAATTTTACGCAATCCTGCCAAGATATTGAGCTCGTTTCTGCCTTGCCGCCCAAATGGTCAGCAAATTGAAATACCGTATTGCATTTTATCCTGAATACAGAAATAGTCCAGAGGCCGGACACACGATCCGACCCAGATTGCAGGGAGACAGAGACCATGAATCGCAGGGATGCTCTCACCACCGTCGCGCTGGCAGGCGCAGCGATCGCCGCCGCGAGCGGCCCGGCCAAGGCCGATGCGCCGGCCTCCACGCTCGACCGCATCAAGAAGAATGGCGTGCTGCGCGTCGCCGTCATCGTCGGCCAGGAGCCCTATTTCCATAAGGACCTCGCCACCAACGAATGGTCGGGCGCCTGCATCGACATGGCCAAGGACATCGCCGGCAAGTTGGGGGTCAAGCTCGAGACGCTGGAATCGACCTGGGGCAACCAGATCCTCGACCTCCAGGCCGACAAGGTTGACCTCGCCTTCGCGGTGAACCCGACGCCGGAACGCGCGCTCGTCATCGACTTCTCGACCCCGATCCTGGTGCACTCCTTCACCGTCATCACCAAGAAGGGCTTCGCCAAGCCGCAGACCTGGGCCGAGCTCAACAAGCCCGAGGTCAAGATCGCCGTCGACATCGGCTCGACCCATGAAACCATCGCGCGCCGCTACTGCCCGAAGGCGACGATCCTCGGCTTCAAGAACCGCGACGAGGCGATCCTTGCCGTTGCGACCGGACGTGCCGACTGCAACGTCTCGCTGGCGGTGCTTTCGGTCTCGACGCTGAAGAAGAACCCGAACCTCGGCGATCTCGCCATTCCGCGCCCGCTGCTGACCCTGCCGACCAACATGGGCATCCGCGCCGAGAGCGACCGCCGCTACAAGGATTTCCTCAGCGCCTGGGCCGACTACAACCGCTCGATGGGCCAGACCCGCGAATGGATGCTGAAAGGCTTCGAGGCCGTCGGCCTCAGCGCCGACGATCTTCCGGCCGAAGTGCAGTTCTGATCGGCCATGTATGTCTGGGACTTCGCGGCGCTCAAGCCGTATTGGGGCCTGATCTGGCAAGGGCTCCTGGTCACCGTGTATTACACGGTGACCACGGTGGTCGCGGGTCTCGCCATCGGACTGTTCGTCGGCATCCTGCGCACGACGGCACCGCGCTGGGTCACGGTGCCGCTGCGTCTCTATATCGAGGTGTTCCGCTGCACGCCGCTGCTGGTGCAGCTGATCTGGGTCTACTATGCCCTGCCCGTGCTGATCGGCGTCGACATGTCGCCGGCGATGGCCTGCTTCATCGCGCTGTCGCTCTATGCCGGCTCGTTCTATGCGGAAATCTTCCGCGGCGGCATCGAGGCCGTTGACACCGGCCAGTGGGAGGCCGGCCGCGCCATCGGCATGCGCCGCGGCAAGATCTTTCGCCGCATCGTGCTGCCGCAGGCGACGCAGGTGATGATCCCCTCCTTCATCAACCAGACCATCATGCAGCTCAAGAACACCTCGCTGGTGTCGGTGGTCGCGGTCGGCGACCTGCTTTACCAGGGCACTGTCATCACGGCGTCGAGCTACAAGCCGCTCGAGGTCTACACCACGATCGCCGTGCTCTATTTCGTCGTGCTGTTCCCGCTGACGCTGGTCGCTGATAGGGTCGAGCTGAAGATGGGAGCGCACCGATGAGTGCTCTGATCGCTGACAACATCCACAAGGCGTTCGGCGACCACGAGGTGCTCAAGGGTGTCTCGCTCTCGGTCGCCCGCGGCGAGGTCGTCACCTTGATCGGCGCCTCCGGCTCCGGCAAGTCCACCTTCCTGCGCTGCCTGAACCTCCTGGAAATGCCGCAGCAGGGCGAGCTTGCCATCGGCACGCATAAATTCGCCTTCGGCAAAGGCATGCGCGCCGCCGGCGATGCTCAGCTCGCGCTGCTTCGGCGCAGCGTCGGCATGGTGTTCCAGCATTTCAACCTGTTCCCCCACATGTCCGTGCTCGCCAATGTCACCGAAGGCCCGGTGCAGGTGAAGGGCATGGCGCAGGCGGAGGCCAACGCGCTCGGACGCGATCTGCTCGCCAAGGTCGGCCTCGCCGACAAGGCCGACGCCTTTCCGAGCCGCCTGTCCGGCGGGCAGAAGCAGCGCGTCGCGATCGCGCGTGCGCTCGCGATGAAGCCGGACGTGATGCTGTTCGACGAGCCGACCTCGGCGCTCGATCCGGAACTCGTCGGTGAAGTGCTCTCCGTCATCCGCAGCCTTGCGAGCGAAGGCATGACCATGGTGCTGGTGACGCATGAAATGGCCTTCGCCGCCGACGTCTCCACCCGCGTCGGCTTCATGAACGACGGCATCATGGCCGAGATCGGCACGCCCGAGGAGACCATCCGCCAGCCCCGCAGCGAACGGCTGAAAGCGTTCCTGAGCCGGTTCCACGAGACGCATTAGGGGCGTGACCCGCGGCAGTCAAACCCGCACGCAGATCCAGGCAGCGCCCGATCAGGCCAACTGCCGACATCTATAAGGATTGATCTATCTCAAGACTACATCCGAAAGGCGAGCTGAGCATACCTCCGCAAGACAGCGATACGTCCGGACAATTCGGGAGGTAAAGCATGTACAGTCATATTCTCATTCCGACGGATGGATCCGAACTAGCGGAGCGCGGGGTGGCGCACGGAATGGCGCTGGCGAAATCCCTTGGAGCCACCGTATCCGTCATCTTCGTCGTGGAACCGTTTTCCGAAGTGTCGAGCCGGTTCCTCGAAGCCGTCGTCGCTTATGTCGAGTTCCGCAAGCAGCAGGCCACGAGCGTGCTCGATCGCGTGGCAAATGAGGCCAAGACAGCCGGTATCTCCTGCCAAACGATTCAAGTGGAGAGCGGGCAACCCCATCAAGCCATCATCGCAGCAGCCGCGGATAAGGGATGCGATCTCATCGTCATGTCGTCGCACGGGCGCAGCGGAGTTGCCGCGCTTCTCATCGGCAGTGTGACGAGCAAGGTGCTGACGCACGCGAAGATACCCGTGCTGGTCTGTCCCTGAAAATATAAGCCCGTATCGAGACCAGACCTGCGCGCCGCGAGATAGAGACATTGTCGCCGATAAGGGAGTTCGCAAATGTACGCCCATATTCTCTTGAGCACGGATGGATCGGATGTGGCGCGAAACGGCCTCAAGCATGGAATTGCATTGGCCGAGGCCCTAAAGGCGAGGGTGACAGTCATCGCCGTCACGGAATCGCTGCCGATCGACTACGGCAGCGGACATGCCTCTGGCTGGATACCCTCGCAGCAGGAAATTGATGCCTTCGACGCTGCCTCCAGGCAGCGCGCGGACAAATTCCTCGGTGAAGCCCGCGCCATAGCGGAGCAGGCCGGGATATCTGCAAAACTCCTGCATGTTCCAAATGCGCATCCGGCCACCACGATCATCGCAACAGCAAAGTCCGCGGGTTGCGACTTGATCGTCATGGGCTCTCACGGGCGCCGAGGTCTCAAGAAGCTATTCCTTGGAAGCCAAACATCAGAAGTCCTGGCGGACGGAAACGTACCCGTGCTGGTCGTGCACTGAGAAACACTCCACTTTGAAACGCTCGACGATCCGGATCTCGCAAGAAGCATGGCCAGCCGCCGGCTGCGGCGCATGCTGCCCAACACTTGGGCACAACGGAGCAACAGGCGGCGAAGTCGATCCTGGTTCAGGCCGATACCCTTCCGAAACAATTGATTGACATCGATCGCGCCAAAGGCGCGGCAAAAATACACACCATACTCTTCGTGCGAATTCGCAAATGCTGCGGGGCCGTCGTTTGACAGCATCGGCGCTTGCGCGGCACGCTGACCGCGCCGGTCCAACCTTCGACGACGCTCGCTGGAGCGTGCCTGTTCGACCTCACGTCCCGCGAGGACGCGCGAAAGGAACATCGACATGATCGAGCTCACGGTCAACGGGACCAAGCGCCAGGTCGACGTCGTTCCCGAGATGCCCCTGCTCTGGGTGCTCCGCGACGAGCTCGGTATCACCAGTCCGAAATATGGCTGCGGCGTCGCGCAATGCGGCGCCTGCACCGTCCAGATCGACGGAGCCGCCGTGCGATCCTGCCAGGCCCGCATCGGCGATCTCGCCGGCAGGTCGGTCGTCACGCTCGAAGGGCTGGACAACAGGGAGCACCATCCCGTTGTGCAGGCCTGGATCGAACATCAGGTTCCGCAATGCGGCTACTGCCAGACCGGCCAGATCATGCAGGCCATCTCGCTGCTTGGATTGATCGGCAAGCCGACCGACGAGGACATCAACGAGGTGATGTCCGGCAATTTGTGCCGTTGCGGTACCTACCCGCGCATCCGCACCGCGATCCATGCGGCAGCCGTAAAGATGGCGGGGAAGTGACATGGGACTTCAGAAGCTTTCCCGCCGGGCTTTCGTCTTCGGCTCCGCCGCGGTTGCCGGCGGCATCGCTTTCGGCTCCTACAGCGACGCAGCGCAGGCCGCGACGGCCGGTGACAATCCACTGACCGCGGGCCTTGCGCCGAACTCCGTGACCTTCAATCCCTGGGTCGAGATCAGCCCCGACAAAATCACGCTGATCGCCCAGCACGCCGATATCGGCCAGGGTGTCGGCTCGGTGCAGCCGATCATGATCGCCGAAGAGATGGACCTCGATCCCGGCCAGTTCGAAGTTCGCTTCGCCGGCCCCAGCCCCGCCTATTTCAACACCGGTTTTGCCGACGAGTTCGCGCCGTTCGTGGCTGCGGACCAAAGTCCCGCCGCTGAGGAAGCGCGCGCCAAGACGCTCGAATGGCTCAGAGAGTCTGGCCTGCAGATGACCGGCGGGTCGAGCACGGTGCCGGACACCTATGAAAAGCTGCGCGTTGCCGGCGCGGTCGCGCGCGAGACGCTGAAGGCTGCCGCTGCCAAGCGTTCGGGTCTCGCCGTGGCCGACCTGCGCACCCAATCGGGCCATGTAATCCTGCCCAACGGCACCAAGATCGCCTACGTCGATCTCTCCGTGGACGCCGCAAAGATTCCGCCTGTGCTCGATGCCAAGCCGCGCGATCCGTCGAAATGGCGCATGCTGGGCAAGCCGATGATGCGCCTCGACGTTCGCGCGAAGGTCATGGGCGAGCTGAAGTTCGGCATCGACCTGAAGATGGACGGCATGCTGTATGCCGCCGTCAAGCTGAACCCTGGCAAGGGCCAGCCCCTGAAGTCGTACGACGCCAGCAAGGCGCGATCGATGCCGGGGGTCAAGAAGATCCTGGAAATCAAGAATGGCGTCGCGGTGATCGCCACGAACAGCTGGTACGCAATGAAGGCGGTCGACGCCGTCACTTGCGAGTGGGCGCCCTCGGCCTATCCCGCCGAGCAGGCGGATCATTGGAAGGTTCTTGAATCCTCGTTCAAGCCTGAATTCCTGGGCAAGGAGTGGCGGAAGATCGGCGATATCGAAGCCGGGCTGAAGACGGGCAAGCTTGTCGAGGCCGAATATCGCGCGCCCTATGTGGGGCATCAGCCGCTCGAGCCGTTGAACGGGATCGGCCTCGTCACCGACACGGGGATGGAGATCTGGGTCGGCCATCAGAGCCCCCGTTTCGTGCAATATGTCGCGGCGACGGCGATCGGCCTCAAGCCGGAACAGGTCACCTTCCACAATCAGTGGACGGGTGGAAGCTTTGGCCACCGTCTCGAGTACGAGAACGTCCGCGTCCTCGCCGAGATCGCCAATCAGATGAAGGGAACGCCGATCAAGCTGGTGTTCTCGCGCGAAGAGGATTTCCTCCAGGACATTCCGCGGCAGATTGCGATCGCCCGGCACCGAGGCAGCATCGACAAGAGCAAGATCGTCGCAGCCGATCTGCAGCTGGCCTCGACTGCTCCGCTCAAGGGGCTGCTCGAGCGTTCGGGCACACCCTCGAAGGATCCCGACGGGCAATTGGCCGCCGGCCTGTGGAACGTCTATTACGACATCCCCAATTTCCGGGCCACGAGCTACGAGGCGCAGGGACTCTCGCCGAGCACCACGTGGCGGTCGGTCGGCGCCTCGACATCCGGCTTCTTCACCGAAAGCTTCATCGACGAGCTGATCCATGCCGCGGGTCTCGATCCCATGAAGGCACGCATCGCGATGTGCACCGTGCCGCATTATCGCAAGGTGCTGGAAACAGTCGCGGAGATGTCGGACTGGAAGGGACCGCTCGGAAACGGCAGGGGCCGCGGCGTCGCATTCGTTGAATCCTTCGGCACACCGACAGCCGAAGTCGTCGAAGTCACGAAGACGGAGCGAGGCATCAGGATCGACAAGGTCTGGGTCGCCGTGGACGTCGGCAAGGTGGTCGATCCCGTCAACTTCGAGAACCAGGTGCAGGGCGGCGTCATTTGGGGCCTCGGCCACGCCATCAATTGCGAGCTCACCTACGCCAAGGGCGCGGTGCAGCAGACCAACTACAATCATCACGAAGCGATGCGGATCTACCAATGCCCCGTCATCGAAGTTCGCGGGCTCGAGAACGATCCCAAGGTGAGAGGCGTCGGAGAGCCGCCTGTTCCGCCAGCCGCCCCGGCACTCGCCAACGCGATCTTCGCCGCGACCGGGCAGCGCATCCGCGAAATGCCGTTCAACAAGTTCATCGATTTCGTGTGAGGCGAGCCATGAAGAGTTCTCTCATTGCGCTCGCTTTCGCTGCCTCGACAATTGCGGCTCTCACCGGGATTGTCGCGGCCAAGGACGATGCGAACAAGGACGCTCTGCCGCCGGGCAGCGTCAGCCGCGCCGAAGGTCTGGAGGCCTGGAAGCGGATTGAAGCCGTGGTGACCCATCCGCGCTGTGCCAACTGCCACGTCGACGCCAAGGCCATACCGATCTGGACGCCGGCAGGCGAAACCAGGCCGCGCGTGCACGGCATGAACATCCACGGCGGCGACAGCCGCATCGGGGCCGAGAAGGTCGCCTGCTCGACCTGTCACATGACCTCCACCCAGGCGAACGACCCGGCGCCGTCACCGCCGCGTGCCGGCATCGACTGGCAGCTGGCGCCAGTCGAGTTCATCTGGTTCGGCAAGAGCGGCGCCGAGATCTGTACGCAGCTGAAGGACCCCAAGCGCAATGGCGGCCGCGACGCCGTGGGCCTGCTGGCGCATTTGCGGCACGACGCATCCTTGAACGGCTTCATCCCGCGCGGATGGGCGCCCGGAGCCGGCCGCACGACCCCGCCGGGCACCTTCGAGGACCACGTCAAGGACATGGCCCTGTGGGGCGCTGCCGGACAACCGTGTCCGAACTGACGATCTTGCCGTTGCCTGGCGGCAGGCCTACTCGCGCTCCACCCAACCCGTCGCAATCGCGCTTGCCCAGCTGAGCATGCCCTTGGCTCGCGCCAGTGCAGCCATGGCCGCGGTGTCATAGGGCACGTAGCGGATCGTCGCGCACCAGCCTGCGCCGGCATGCTCCAGAATAGCGTAGCACGCATGCGGCGTACCGACCTCGACCACGTAGGGCACGGGCACTTTCCCGTCATAGCCGGGCAACCCGACGCTGCCGGGATTCACGACCAGCCGGCCATCCCTCAGGCGCACCACGCGCGGAATGTGGGTGTGGGCGCACAGGATGATCTCGGCGTCGATCCCCTCAGCTTCAGCCTCGATCGCGTCGATGCCGCTCGGGCGCGGGCAGCCGTCATCGGCGACGTGGTCGAGCCAGAAAGCCGCGTCATCCCTCGGCGATCCATGGCACAGGAACACCCGTTCCTTAAACACGAGCGTGGACGGCATGCTTGCCATCCAATCGAAATGCTTCCGCGCGAGCTCACGGAAATCGGTGCGAGCGGAGCCGCCGGCCTGCCAGAGCTCGACAAGGATTCGATCCTGATCGCCCCGTATCGACGGGAAGCCCCGCGCCATCAACAGGTCCGCGGTCCTGGCCGCCTCGAGTGGACCGCTGACATGGTCGCCGAGATTCACGACCTCGTCGATGCCGAGCATGGCAATGTCCGCAAGGACCGCTTCAAGTGCCGGACGATTCCCATGCACGTCCGCGATGGCAGCAAATCTCATTTGGCCCCTCCCATTCGGAATGGCCGATCGTTCTCGCTATGCGGGGGATGCAGGACTGGCTAGTCAATTTAGCTACGTCTCTTTAGCTGCATTTGTAGAAGCGCCCGCAAGCTGAGGATCAAATCGGCGCTGCCAGAACAATTGCACGATCGTGGTTGCCAGGCAAGCGATGCAAGTTGCGAACTGTCGCGGCAATGCCGACGTGACCTCGGGAAAATAACGCGCTACGTTTCCCGGGCAAGACCAAGAGGAAATGCCAATCGTGTACGACTTCATTATCGTCGGCGGCGGCTCGGCGGGGTCCGTGCTGGCCCACCGGCTCTCCGCAAAGAGCGCCAACAAGGTCCTGCTGTGCGAGGCCGGACAGGACACACCGCCCGGCAACGAGCCCGCCGAGATCAGGGACAGCTATCCGGGCACGGCCTATTTCGATCCCCGCTTCCATTGGACCGACCTCAAGGTCACGACCCAGATCGTCAGCCACAACAATCCCAACGAAGCGCGTCCTCCTTTGCGCAAATACGAGCAGGCGCGCGTGCTCGGCGGCGGCTCGTCGATCAACGGCCAGATGGCCAACCGCGGCGCACCGACCGACTACGATGAATGGGACGCGCGGGGCGCCGACGGATGGAGCTGGCACGACGTGCTGCCCTTCTTCAAGAAGGTCGAGCGCGACCTCGATTTCGACGGGCCGTACCACGGCAAGGACGGCCGAATTCCGGTACGCAGAATTCCACGTGAACACTGGACGAGGCATTCGCAGGCGTTCGCCGACGCCTTCCAGCAGGCCGGCCACCAGTTCGTGCCGGACCAGAACGGCGAGTTCGTCGACGGCTATTTTCCGGTGACGCATTCCAATCAGGCCGAGCAACGCGTCTCGGCCGCGATGGGCTATCTCGATCGCGACACGCGCAAGCGCGCCAATCTCACCGTCTCCACCAACACGCAGGTGAGAGAGCTGCTGTTCGAAGGCACGCAATGCGTCGGCGTGAAGGCGTTGGTCGACGGACGGGAACAGGAATTCCGCGGCCGCGAGATCATCCTCTCCAGCGGCGCGATCCACTCGCCGGCGCATCTCCTGCGCGCCGGCATCGGCCCGGTCGGTCATCTCAAGGACATGGGCATTCCGGTCCTGATGGGGCTGGCAGGCGTCGGCCAGCGCCTGATGGATCATCCCTCGATTTCGCTGTCCTCCTTTGTCCGCCGCGGCGCGCGCATGAACGAGCACACCAGGCGCCACATGCAGCTTGGCCTGCGTTATTCATCCGGGCTGTCGGGCGTACCGAAGGGCGACATGTTCGTCGTCCTGCTCAGCAAATCGGCCTGGCACGCGGTCGGCGAGCAGATCGGCTCGCTGCTGACCTTCGTCAACAAGACCTATTCCGAGACCGGACAGGTCAAGCTCGCCTCGCGCGATCCCGCCGCCGAGCCGATCGTCGAGTTCAATCTGCTGTCCGACCGCCGCGACCTCGATCGCCTGATGAGCGGCTTCCGCAAGATGGCGGCCGTGCAGATGAGCGACGTGGTGAAAGCGGTGACGGACAAGCCGTTTCCGGCCGCCTATACGGACAAGGTGCGCAAGATCGGCGTGGTCAATACCAAAAACAGGATCCTGACCAAGATCGCCGCGACCTTGATGGACGGGCCGGCGGCGCTGCGCCACTACCTGATCGACAATTTCGTCGTCGAAGGTTTCACCTTCGACCAGGTGATGAACGACGACGATGCGCTGGAAGCCTTCGTCCGCAAGGCGACCATCGGGGTGTGGCACGCCTCGTGCTCATGCCGCATGGGCCGGGCCGACGATCCGATGGCGGTGGTCGATAATCAAGGCCGTGTCAAAGGCGTTCAGGGCCTGCGCGTCGTCGACGCCTCGATCTTCCCTGTGGTGCCATGCGCCAACACCAATTTTCCGGTGCTGATGTCGGCGGAGAAGATCGCTGCGGCGATGCAGTGAGTGGCGGCGTTCGAGGCAAGAGCTGGATGGCCGGGACAACAAGCCCGGCCCTGATGCTGGGGAATCTCAGTCCCGCGAGACCCGTGGCGTCGAGGGCGTGACATTCGCCGGCGTGTGGAAGTCCAGCCGCGCCATGTTCTCCTCGCGAACACCGGAATCGTCACCGAACTCGACATATTTCTGGGCGTTCTGATTCCACTGCGGCCACGGCGTTGCCGGCGTGCCGGGATTGCCGGTCCGTGCGAACGCGACCAGCGTATCCATCATGCGTTCGGACATGGCGCGATCGAATTCGGTCCAGACCCGCGTGGCGCGAAATTTGTTGAAGGCGTCCTGGGTCCCGAACCAATAGGGCACGTCCGAGGTATGGTAGGCGCCGATCTTCTGCGGGCTGTCGAAGAACTGCACGTCCTTTGCAAACGGGTGCACGCGGGAGAACATATACATGTAGAACGGCGCCTTGCCGGTCTTCGCCTGCGCCATGGCCCAGTTGCGCGTGCCGACCTCGACCAGCCCCTCGCGTGCGGCGAGCAGTCCCATCACCTTGGCCTCTTCGTCGGTCTTCGCCGGATAGAGTGCGAGGAAACGATCGGCCTGATCGCCGTAGAGCTTTCGCGCAGCGGCGACATAACCTTCCAGATTGGCCGCGGTGCGGAGGTCGTTGGAGCTTTCGTCGCTGGTAAAGCCCGCGACGGTTGCGACATCGTTCTGCTTCCCTGCGGCAAAGATGTTCGGCCCGGTGTCGGGCAGGACGTAGCCGTCGATGTCGGGCGTCACCGCAATCGTTCCGGCGCAGCCGAGCTGGCAATCCTTCTGGATTGCCAGGATCTTGTCGGCCTGGATCAGCCGCATCTCGGCGAGTGAGGACGCGCCGAGCGCCGCCTGCACGTCCAGACCGATCTTCTCGGCGGCCGGCAGCGCCGGGAATTTGAATCGATTGTCGAACATGCTGAGACTCATCGCGAAGCCGCGATGGAACAGGCCCTTCGCCAGCGGGCTCGCCTCCAGCGCGGAGACCGACATGGCGCCCGCGGACTGCCCGGTGATGGTGACGTTGTCGGGATCGCCGCCGAACGTCACAATGTTGCGCTTGATCCATTGCAGCGCCGCGACCTGGTCCATCAGGCCGCAATTGCCGGAAGCACGATGCGGCGATTCCGCGGTCAGTTCGGGATGGGCCAGATTGCCCAAGATGCCGACGCGGTAATTGAAGCTGACGAAGATCGTGCCCTTCCTGGCGACATTCTCGCCGTCATACATCGCCATGCCGCTGGAGCCGAGCGTAAAGCCGCCGCCATAGATCCAGACCACCACCGGCAACTTTGCGCCCGCTTTCGCGTCAGCGCTCGCCCAGATGTTCAGATAGAGACAATTCTCGCTGGTCGCCTCCTCGCCGAAATAATGATTGAGGTTGTGCCGGCGCAGCACCTGGATGCATTCGGGCGCCAACCGGTCGGCGTGATAGGTGCCTTTCCAGGCCTCGACTTTCTGCGGCTCGCGCCAGCGCAGATCGCCGAGCGGCGCCGCAGCATAGGGGATGCCGAAATACGCCTTCACGCCGGACGGCAGCACCTTGCCGGAGACAGCGCCGCTATCGATGCCGACGGGATCTTCGGGAATCGGCGTCACGACGACCTGCGCCGGCGCCGGCGAGGCCGCCAGCACAGAGAGGATCGAGGCTATCGCAAGAATCGCGCGCGGGAGCACGCGCCCGCTGTCTGAAACGCTCATCCGGTCTCCCCTTTTTCTTTTCTTGTCAGGCCACCACTTCGGGACGGGACTGTTCGGTCAGCTCCGCCCACACGCGGAAGCGCGCGCCGTCATTGAGAGGCACAATATGGAACGGCTGGCCGAAGATTGCGAGCGGTTCATTGCCGGGCGCGAACCGCGGCCAGGCCTGCTCGACATCAGGCACGCCAGTCGTGACAAAGCATAGAAGGCTCGCCTGAAGCCGCGCCGCGACGTCGATGTCGGCAGGCGTCATCGGCCCGCCCTTACGCTTGAGGATCGGCCGGTAGATGAAATCAGGCAGATGCGCCCACAGGCAGGCATTGTCCGCGCCATGGGTTGGTCCCTGCGACAGGAACGGCTCCAGCGCCGGGCGATGATCGAACCGGCTCAACCACACCGCGCCGCCCGCCGCAGCATGACGCCGCGCGAGATCGGCCATGGGGCGATGCCAGAACGCATCCGACAACAACGCCTCGTATGGATCCTCGTCGAGGCGCGCGGTGGCGCGGTAATAGGATAGCAGCCGGCACCAGCCGGCATCGCCGAACGCAGCGCGCACTTGCCGCTCAGTGGTGCGGATCATCGCAGCCGGCGGATTGCTCTTCAGGAACATCACCATCTCGTCGCGGCAGGAGCCGAGCCAGAGCGGAATGTCGCGCAAAGTTCCGTCGGTGAAAACATCGCGCGGCTCGCGCGCGATGACCGTGCCGTCGAGCACCGGACCGAACAAGGTGCCTGCGTCCGTCTCGTCCGCGAACCTGCGCCCGACGCGCTCCACCGCCGCGAACAGCTTTGGCAGCGGCACGGACGCAATCGCGCCGGGATCGCGCGCAAGCTCGAGCTCCTCGAGCACGTGGCGCGCGACATCGTCGGCGTGACCTGCACTCATGATGTCGCGCCCGGGCGCGCTTAGCGCGAGCGCACGGATAAACTTGCCTCTGGCCTGCGGCAGGGTTGCGAGCGCGATCACCATGGAGGCGCCGGCGGATTGTCCCGACAGCGTAATCGCATCCGGATCGCCGCCGAAGTTCGCGATGTTGGCGTGGACCCAATCGAGCGCCGCGAGCGTGTCCTGGAGCGCGAGGTTGTTGGCTTCGGTGAAGCCGTGGCGATGGAGTTGCAGGAAGCCGAGCGGCCCGAGCCGGTAGTTGATGGTGACGATGACGGCCGGGCCGTGTACGGCGAGGAAGGAGCCGTCATAGTCGGCGCCGCCGCCGGTGACGAAGGCGCCGCCATGGATGAAGAACTTGACCGGCAGCGGGTGATCCGCCGCCGGCGCCCAGATGTTCAGGCTGAGACAGGATTCCTCGTCAGCATGATCGAGATGGCCGGGCTGCGGCGCATAGGCGCCGTAGTCCGAGCATTGGCGCGGCTCCGTCCACGCGAGCGGCGGTGTCGCCTTGGCAAAACGCCGCGCGGTCGCAAACGGCACGCCCTTGAAGGCACGCAGGCCGTTCTGCTCGGCGCCGATGATCGGCCCGCTGGTGGTCGAAACTGCGTTGGTCAACATGCGACTTTCACTCATCCTGACTCAGGCGCGCTGCTTGCCGAGATCGGCGATGTCGACATTGTGGGTTTCGCGCGCGGTGGCCGCTGATGCCGCCGAGATCACGCAGCAGCAGGCAACGAAGATTGCCACGGGAATCCAGCCGTTCGGCCCTTCGCCGACCAGGCTCGCGCTCACCAGCGGCGTGAAGCCGGCGGCGAGGAAGCCGAGCTGCGTGCCGATCGCCGTGCCGGAGTACCGCACGCGCGCGTCGAACATCTCCGCATAGAACGACGGCCAGATCGCGTTCGGCGCGGCGTAGATGACACCCGAGAGGATCATCGCCGCGGCGAAGATCGCCAGCGTATTTCCTGATGTCACCAGCATGAAATACGGGAACACCAGCACCGCACAGCCGAGCACGCCACCGATGAACACCGGCTTGCGGCCGATCCTGTCGGCCAGCAGCGCCCACAGCGGCTGGGTGAGCAGCGCCGTGACATTGCCGAGCACGCCGGCCCACAGCATGGTCGGGCGCGCGACGCCGAACTTGCTGGTGGCATAGCCGAGCGCGAACACCGCGGTCATGGTGCTCACGGTCGCGATCAGCGCGCAGACGATGACGCGCAGCACATCCGGCCAGTAGTCGCGCAGCAGCGTCACGACGGGGAAGCGCGCCACCTGCGCCTTGTCCTTGATGTCCTCGAAGACGGGCGTTTCCGGCATGGTCCTCCGCACCAGATAGGCGACCAGCAGCACGAGCGCGGAGAGCAGGAACGGAATGCGCCAGCCCCAGCTCAACAACTGGTCTTCCGGCAGGCTCGACACCGGGATGAACACCAGCGTCGCAAGGATCGCGCCGGCCTGGGTGCCGCTCAGGGTCCAGCTCGTGAAGAAGGCGCGGTTGGAATTGGCGGAGTGCTCCAGCGTCAGCGAGTTGGCTCCGCTCTGCTCGCCGGCGGCCGACAGGCCCTGCAACAGGCGGAGCAGCGTCAGGATGACAGGCGCGGCGTTTCCGATGGTCTTGGCATCCGGCAACAGGCCGATCGCAAGCGTCGAGCCGCCCATCAGCACCAGCGTGAACAAGAGCACCGTCTTGCGGCCGATGCGGTCGCCGAAATGGCCGAGGATGACGGCGCCCACGGGCCGAGCGATATAGCCGATGCCGAAGGAGAGCAACGCGAGCAGCGTCGCGGTCGAGGGATCGACGTTGGCGAAGAACACTTTCGGAAAGATCAGCGCCGCAGCGGTGCCGTAGATGAAGAAGTCGTAGTATTCGAGCATGCTGCCGACGAAGCTGACCAGCGCGGCGCGCTTCGGCAGCTTGTTCGGCGCGGCTTCCGCGCTGGATGATGCGCGCAGCGGTGCGGTTGACGTCAACGTCATTGAAAACTCCTCCCGATGTGGCCGGTGCGGTTCGCGTCAGGCAGATCGCCTCGCGCGCGTTTTCTGGTTCTGGTTGCCGCAACTTTGGTTTGGAGCGATAATGTACGAACTAGTACGTTTATGCAATACGCATTGGATCAGTGCCCGGACGGGTGAAATTTGCCTTCACCTTCAAGGTGATCCGTGGAAACTGGCGGGAGAAACAGTGATGCTCGAGCGCATGCCGCCCCCATCGAAGCGCACCAACGACCCCGAGCGCACCAAGCGCGACATCCTCGAAGTGGCGATGGCCGAATTCGCCGCGGAGGGCTATTCCGGCGCCCGCGTCGATGCGATCGCGGCGCGCACGCGTACGTCGAAGCGGATGATCTATTACTATTTCGGCGGCAAGGAGCAGCTCTATCTCGCGGTGCTGGAGGAGGCCTATCGCACTATCCGCGCGCTAGAAGACCAGCTCGACATCGGAAGCTGCGACGCCCGCGAGGGATTGCGCCGGCTGATCGAGGCGACCTTCGACCATGACGAGCGCAATCCGAACTTCATCCGCCTCGTCAGCATCGAGAACATCCACCACGGCAAGCACCTGAAGCAGAATTTGCAACTGCGCCAGCTCAACGCCAGCGTGATCGCGACACTCGACGGCATCCTCGAACGCGGACGCGGCGAAGGCGTCTTCCGCGACGACGTCGACGCCATCGACCTGCACCTCGCGATCTCCTCCTACTGCTTCTTCCGCGTCGCCAACCGCCACACCTTCGGCGCCCTGTTCGACCGCGACCTCAGCGAGCCCCGGGTGCTGGCGAAGAGCCGGACGCAGATCGTGGAGATGATCCTGGCGTGGCTGGCGGCGACGGCTTAGCTGCGGCTACACCCCAACTGTCATTCCCCGCCACCGGGTCTCGCCTTCGGCGAGCCCGATGACAGGCTCCAGCGGGGAATCCGGTACGCTGCCGCCTCTCGACTCAATTACCACCCTCTCGGAGTACTGGATCGCCCGCCTTCGCGGGCGATGACACCGAGGGCGAAGCCACAGAGCCCCCTCACCCGCCCTTCTTCCCCCGCGTGCTCGCCAGCAGCACCAGCATGAACGACGCCGCCGTCATCAGCGTCGAGATCGCGGCAATCGTCGGGTCGATCTCGTCGCGCAGCGCGGTGAACATGCGCTTGGTCAGCGGCTGATACTGGCCGCCGGAAATGAACAGCGCGACGATGGTCTCGTCCATCGCCGAGATGAAGGCGAAGATGCCGCCCGCGACCACGCTCGACTTGATCTGCGGCAGCGTCACCGCGAAGAAGCTGCGCAGGCGGTTCATGCCGAGGCTGCGCGCCACCATCTCCTGCGCCGGATCGAAGCTCTGCAAGCCCGCGAGCACCGAGATGACGACGTAGGGCAAGCCCAGCATCACGTTCGCCAGCACGAGGCCGGGCATGGTCGCGACCAGGCCGACCTTTGCATAGACGAAGAAGATGCCGACCGCAGTGATGATGATCGGCACCACCAGCGGCAGCAGCAGCGCCATGTGCATGATGCGCATGATGCGCAGCTTCGACTGGCTGATCGCGTAGGCCGCCGCAACCCCGCACGGCGTTGCGATCAGGACCGTGAAGAAGGCGACCGTCAGCGTCACCCGCGTCGCCTGCATCCAGGCCGGATTGGCGAAATATTGCTGGTACCAGCGCAGCGAGAACGACGGCGGCGGGAACGTCAGGAAGCGCGCACTGGAGAACGAGATCGGCGCGATGATCAGGACGGGAAGGATCAGATAGACCAGCACCAGCGCGCTGATCACGTAGAGGACAATCCGTGCGGGCGAAGTGCGCGTCATTTCTGCCCCAACACGCGATCGAGCGAGATGAAGCGGCTGACGGCGAAGAAGATCAGGAGCACGCTGAGGAGCAGCACCACGGCGACCGCGCTCGCAGCGCCGAACTGGTTGTAGAGCTCGACATTGCGGCTCACCAGCATCGACACCATCACGGTGCGGCCGCCGCCGAGCAATTCCGGCGTGATGTAGAAGCCGAGGCAGAGCACGAACACCATGGTGCAGCCGGCGAGCACGCCCGGCAGCGACAGCGGCAGGAACACGCGGAAGAAGGTGAGCGACGGGCTCGCCCCCAGGCTCGCGCCGGCCTGCATCAAATCGCCGGGGATCTTCTGCATGGTGGCATAGAGCGGCAGCACCATGAACGGCAGCAGGATGTGCACGGTCGCAACCACCGTGCCGAACGTGTTATGCACCAGCGCGAGCGGCTCGGAGATGACATCGAGATAGCGCAGGAACTGGTTGATCACGCCGGTACGCTGGAGCAGCGCGAGCCACGCATAGGCGCGGACCAGCACGCTGGTCCAGAACGGCAGCACAACCAGCGACAGGATCAGGATGCTCCAGCCCTTCGGCACGGCGTTGGCGAGATAAGCCACGGGATAGCCGAGCAGCAGCGCAATGACCGTCACCGCGAGGCTGATCTCGAAGGTCAGCGCAAAGCTGCGCCAGTAGATGTCTTCGGTGAAGACCCGGCGATAGTTCTCCAGCGTAAGACCGTCATGGTAGATCGACTGCCAGGCGAGCCAGCCGACCGGCAGCACGATCAGGAGAAGAATCACGAGCAGCGCCGGCGACACCAATGCCAGCATCAGCGCATGCTCGCGGCGCTGATGCTTTTGGGAGGAATCCGGCACGGATGTCGACAACGCTGGCCTCACTTACTTCTGCATGAACGATGCCCAGCGCTTCTCGGCCGCCTCGCCCGCGGGCGAGGACCACCAGGCGTAGGACATCAGCGCCTGCTTGGCCGCGTTGGCCGGCTCGCTCGGCAATTGCGCGGCGCGTTCGGGCTTGATCACGCCGGTCTCGAACGCCTTCGGGTTGCCCGGGCCGTAGTCGATGTTGAGCGGCAGATTGGCCTGGTGCACGGGATCGACGGCCTCGTTGAGGAATTTGACTGCCGTCTCCAGATTCGGCGCGCCCTTGAGGATGCAGAGTGAGGTGCTCTGGAGGACGCCCTGGTTGTAGGTGAAGGAGACTTTTGCACCCTCCTTGGCCACCGCGCTGACGCGGCCGTTCCACGCCATCTCCATGTCGACCTCGCCGTCATTGAGGAGCTGCGCCGACTGCGCGCCCGAGGTCCACCACACCGTGATGTGCGGCTTGATCTCCTCCAGCTTCTTGAAGGCGCGGTCGACGTCGAGCGGATAGAGCTTGTCGGGCGCGACGCCGTCGGCCATCAGCGCGGCCTCGAGCGTGGCGATCGGGTGATTGCGCAGCGCACGGCGGCCGGGGAATTTCTTGACGTCCCAGAAATCCACCCAGCTGTTCGGCGCGTCCTTCGGAAACGTCTTCTGGCTGTAGGCCAGCACGCTGGAATAGAACTCGTAGGATACCGAATAGGGGCTGCGATACGCCTCCGGCATCGCCGCCGCGTTCGGGATCTTCGAGAAGTCGAGCTTCTCGATCAGCCCCTGCTCGCCGCCGCGCAGGCAATAGCCGGTCGGAGTATCGACGACATCCCAGATCGGCTTGCCGCTGCCGACCTGCGTCTTGATCGCCGGCCAGGCGTCGGGAATGGAGTCCTGGTTGATGGTGATGCCGAGCTTCTTGGCGGAGGGATCGAGGATCGCCACCGTCTGCGCCGCCTGATAGGCGCCGCCTTGCGAGACGAAGGTGATCTGCTCGGCGGCGCTCGCCGCAGTGGTAAATCCGATTGCGCCCAGCACGGCACAACCCAATCCAAAATTGCGTGTCGTCATCATCCTCGCCTCCTCCATCACCAAAGAGATCTCACTGACCGATCGCATCGAGAAACTGGTACCAGCCGGCGACCATGCGCACGGCGGGCTCGCGCAGCGGATAGAACGGGATCGCCTTCATGCGCCTGATATCGAGCAGGCCGACCTCGGGCGTCTCGCCGCGGACAAAGGCAGCGAGATAGCGGCCCATCAGGCTCGACATCGCAACGCCCGCGCCATTGTAGCCCATCGAGACCAGCGTGCGGTCGTCGAGCCGGCCGATATGCGGCACCGAGTCCAGCGTCATGCCGACGAGGCCCGACCATTTGTAGGCGAGCAGCACATCGGCAAGATCCGGGAAGATGCCGACCATCGCCTTGCGCAAGGCGTCGAAGGCGGCTTGCGAGTCCTGCTTGCCGAAAGCGCCGCGGCCGCCGAAGATGACGCGATTGTCGACCATGCGGAACCAGCGCATCATGCGCTTGGTCTCGGTGTAGGTGCGCCCCGTCGGCATCAGCTTTCCCGCGAGATTGCGCGGCAGCTGCTCGGTCGCGACCATGGCGCTGCGGAACGGGATCAGCGTGCGCTGCATGTGCGCGGTCGCATCAGTCAGGTCGGAATAGCTGTTGGTGGCGATGATCGCCTGTCTCGCGCGCACCGCGCCTTGCGGCGTCTCGGCGACGATGCCGCCATTCTCGCGCCGGAGTTTGACCACCGGCGACTCCTGGAAAACCGGAACGCCGCGACGCGCGACGCCATCGGCGAGCCCGCGCAGATAGTTCAGCGGATGGATGCCGCCGGAGCCGGGATTGAGCACGCCGCCGACGAAAATGTCCGAACCGGTCTCGTCACGCACCCCGCGCTTGTCGAGGATGCGGACTTCGGCGGAGCCCATTTCGCGCGTCATCCAGTTGGCTTCGTCGATCGCGGCCTTCAGCGTCGTCTCGTTGTGGGCGGCCTTGACCTGGCCCGTGCGCGTCAGCGCCGCGCTGGTGATGCCGAATTCGGACACCAGCTCCTCGACCATGTCAGTCGATTCATGCGCGATCTCGTACATGCGCTGCGCCATGGCGCGGCCATGCGCGGCGTCGATCTCACGGAACGACAGCCGAAACTTCGCGGTGATCACCCCGCCATTGCGCCCGCTCGCGCCCCAGCCGGGGCGGTTCGCCTCCAGCACGATGGGGCTGAGCCCGCTCTTGGCGATGTGGTGCGCCGCGGAGAGGCCCGTGTAGCCTGCACCGATGATCACCACATCCGCCTGTCGCTCGCCCGACAGCACGGGAAACGCGCGCGCCGGCTCCGCCGTGGCTTCCCACAGCGAGTTGGCCGATGGCAATGCGCTCCAGTCCCGTGTCATGCCGCCGCTCATGCCTTACGCCGCCGGTCCGATCGCCGCGTCCGCGAGCGCCTTCAGCGTCGGGAAGTGGAAGTCCGGCTTGGTCAGCGTCTCCACCGCCGGCGTGCCGCCGAAACCGGCGATGCCCTGGCGGCGCTCGATCCAGCACACCTTGTAGCCGAGCTTTCGCGCGATCCCGATGTCGTGGTACTGGCTCTGCGCGACGTGCAGAATGTCGGACTGCTTGTAGCCGAACGCGGACTGGCGCCCCTTGTTGTAGGCGAAGAACTCCGGGTTCGGCTTGGCAACACCGGTATCGTCGGCGCAGACGGTGTCGTCGAAGGGATTGCCGAGCGCATGCGCGTAGCAGGAGAGCGCGACGCGATCCGCATTGGTCATCGCCACCAGCCGGAACTTCGTGCGCAGGCGCTTCAGCGCCTCGACCGAATCCGCGAACGGCCCCCAGCGCAGCACCGAGAGCTGGAACACGTCGCAGGACGCATCGTCGGAGGGAAGCCCGAGCTCCTTGGCGAGATGGCGATAGACGTGGAACATCGCCTCGCTCGAGCGCTCGTAATGCTTGTCGCGCCCGCGCTTGTAGGGCTCGAAGATCTGCTCGTCGCTGAGCTCGGCCGGCGACTTGCCGGAGATCTTGCGCACTGCGGAGAGCACGCCGGTCTCGAAATCGATCAAGGTGCCGACGACGTCGAAGGTGAGAACCTTGAAATTGCTGAACGAAGCTGCTGACGACATCTTTGGTTTCTTCTCTCGGTTGAACAAGGCTTGAGTTCAGTCCCCCGCCCTGGGGACAACGATGGTGTCCTCGGGGTGAAGGGTCACGGTGAGGCTGCCGCCGAGCGGCGGGATGCGGCTGTAGGCCTGGTGATAGCTCGGCTGGCGCAGGCTGAGCGCGATGCCATCGGCGAGCGCCAGGAAGATGCGGAGGCTCTCGCCCTGGTAGACGATGTCGGTGACCGTTCCGGTCAGCCGGTTGCAGGCGGCATCCTGCGCGCCGTCGTCGATCAATAGCTTTTCGCTGTGCACGGCGAGCATCAGGGCATCGCCCGAGGGAATGGCGCGGGCGCTGCGCAGCAGCGCATTGCCGAGCGCGACGCTGGAGGCATCGACGCGGCGAACCGGCAGCATCGTCGCTTCCCCGATGAAGCTCGCGACGAAGGAATCCGCGGGATGATCGTGCAGCCGCTCGGGCGCGTCGATCTGGATCAGCCGGCCGTCCTTCATCACGGCGACGCGGTCGCTCATGGTCAGCGCCTCGCGCTGGTCGTGGGTGACGTAGATGATGGTGGCGCCGATGCGCCGGTGCAGCGCGCGCAGTTCGATCTGCATGGATTCGCGGAGCTGCTTGTCGAGCGCGGAGAGCGGCTCGTCCATCAGGATCAGGCGCGGCTCGAAGATCATCGCACGCGCCAGCGCCACGCGCTGGCGCTGGCCGCCGGAGAGCTGCGCGATGCCGCGCTCTTCATAGCCGGCGAGACCGACCATCGCGAGCGCCGCGCGCACCTTGTCGGGCCAGCTCGCCTTCGGCAGGCGCCGTGCGCGCAGGGGAAAGGCGACGTTCTCGCCCACGCTCATATGCGGGAACAGCGCGTAGTTCTGGAACACCACGCCGATGTCGCGCTGGTGCGGCGGCATCCAGGTGACGTCACGGCCGCCGAACAGGATGGTTCCGCGCGATGGCAGGATGAAGCCGCCGAGAATTCCAAGCAGCGTGGTCTTGCCGGAGCCGGAGGGCCCGAGCAGCGAGACGAATTCGCCGGCGCCGACATTGAGCGAAACGTCGTCGAGAGCGCGAACGGCGCCATACGCCTTGCTCGCGGACCTGATCTCGACGCTTTCCGCTCGTTTGTCCAACGATCGACCTCGCCTCGTTCCCTGCAATGGCGTGCCTCACTGCGCGCCATAAGCCTGCTTTATAGACAGGAATTTTGAGCACTCACGGCCGAAGCGTGCACCGCACCAAATCTTCGTTCGCAATCCCTGTCTTTAGGCTGTGATGCCAATGACACCAGACTTGGCAAAACTCGGCAATTGCCAAATTCTCACCGCGTCCATAACATGGCGTTATGCCCGAGCTGCGCCGGATGCTGCCCTCCAGTAACGCCCTGTTCGTCTTCGACGCAGCAGCGCGCAATGGCAGTTTCACGGCGGCAGCAGCCGAACTCAACGTCACGCAGCCGGCGGTGAGCCGGATGCTCGGACAGTTCGAAGAGCATCTCGGCGTCCGCCTGTTCGACCGCACTGCGGGGCGCGCGGTGCTCACCGAGGAAGGCGAGCTGCTTTATCGCCGCGTGCTCGAAGGCTTTCGCAGCATCGAGACCGGGCTCGTCGAGATCGAGCGGCGCCGCAAGGGCACCGAGACGGTGACGCTGTCTGTCTCCTCCGCCTTCACCACGCATTGGCTGATGCCGCGTATCGACAAGCTCCAGAAGCAGTTTCCCGAGGTCGATCTGCGCTTCCAGCTGATCTCCGGCGCGCTGCGCGGGCCGGTGGAGAATGTCGACCTCGGCATGCGCTTCCGTGACCGCGACGAGCCGTCATCCGGCGGTACCCTTGTGATGAAGGAAGTCATGCTGCCGATGTGCAGCCCCGGCTATCTCGGCGAGACCGATCCCGCCGAAGGCAACACCATCATTCGCCTCGCCGAGACGCCGGGCGACTGGGCGGCGGATTACGCCTCGCTTCTCACCGGCCGCCGTGGTGCGGCCAAGGCGCTGAGCTTCACCGACTATGCCGTCGTGATGCAGGCCGCCCTGCTCGGCCAGGGCATCGCGCTCGGCTGGCTGACGGTGGCCTCGCACTGGCTCCTGACCGGCGCGCTGGTGCCGGCCTCCGACCGGCTGACCACCACGCGCCGCATCTGCGAATTCCTGCCGCCGCGCAACCGGCCGATGCGCCCCATTGCCGCCGAAATCCGCGACTGGATCATCGCGCAGATGAAAAACGAGATCGCCGCGATCGACCGGCTCTATCCGAAACTCGGCGCGATGGCCGCCTGCTATTGAGGCCGAACGATCACGGCGCGCTACCCCGCCCGGAAGCGCAGATTGGCGCGCGATAGCTGGCTGATCGACGTGCATCCCATCAGCTTCATATCGCGCACGAGCTCGGCCCGCAGCAGGCCGAGGGCTCGTTCGACGCCGGGCCGGCCGGCGGCGGCGAGCGGATAGAGATAGTATCGTCCAAGCCCGACCGCCTTGGCCCCGAGCGACAGCGCTTTCAGGATATGGGTTCCGCGCTGGATGCCGCCGTCCATCATCACGTCGATGCGGTCGCCCACGGCATCGACGATTTCGGCGAGCTGATCGAAAGCCGAGCGGGAGCCGTCGAGCTGGCGGCCGCCATGATTGGAAAGGACGATCCCGGCACAGCCGATATCGACCGCGCGGCGCGCGTCTTCCACCGACATGATCCCCTTCAGGCAGAACGGGCCGTTCCAGGTCCGCACCATCTCCGCGACATCGTCCCAATTCATCGCAGGATCCAGCATTTCCGTGAAGTAACGGCCGATCGACATGGCGCCGCCGCTCATGTCGACATGCTCCTCCAGTTGCGGGAGCCTGAATTTCTCGTGGCTGACATACTGGATGCCCCACATCGGCTTGATCGCGAACTGCAGCATGCCCGCAGGCGTCAGGCGGAAGGGAATGCTGAAGCCGGTGCGCAGATCGCGCTCGCGATTTCCCCCGGTGATGCTGTCGACCGTCAGCATCATCACCTCGACGCCCGCGTCCTTGGCGCGCTGCATCATGGCGCGGTTGAGACCGCGATCCCGGTGGAAATAGAATTGATAGACCTGCGGCGTGTCGTGGGCCTTGCGCAATTCCTCGAGCGACACCGTGCCCAGCGAGGAGACGCCGAACATGGTGCCGTAGCTCGCCGCCGCAGCGGCGACGGCACGCTCGCCTTCATGATGGAACAGGCGCTGCAAGGCGGTCGGCGAACAGTAGAACGGCAGCGCGAGCTTCTGGCCCATGATGGTGACCGACAGATCGACGTCCTGCACGCCGCGCAACACGTTGGGCAGAAGGTCGCAATGCTCGAAGCTCGCGCTGTTGCGGCGATGGGTGGTCTCATCGTCGGCCGCGCCATCGATGTAGTCGAAGATCGGACCGGGCAGTCGGCGGCGCGCCAGCCGCCGGAAATCGTGGAAGTTATGACACTGTGTCAGGCGCATTTCTCAACTCCGCTCACGGCACGCTCTGCGCGTCGATCATCTTGCCATCGCGCCCGCCGATGCTGTCAGCGGCCGCCATCGCGGCGATTCTCTCGCCTGGTGGCGCCGCCGGTCTGCTATCGATGCTCGATCGCCCTGATCGCGCCACGGAGCTCGGCGAGGCCGCGCAGGCGGCCGATCGCGGTGTAGCCGGGATTGGTGCGCTTGGTGGCGGCGAGATCGTCGAGCATACGATGGCCGTGGTCGGGACGGAACACGATTCTCTTGTCGGGCGAGCGCCGTGCGTTCTCCTTCAACAGCGCCTTCAGCACCGCGACCATGTCGACGTCACCGTCGAGATGGTCGGACTCGTAGAAGGACAGGCCGTCAGCCTCGCGCTTGGTCGCGCGCAGATGGGCGAAGGCGATGCGCGGTCCGAAGCGCTCGGCCATCGCAGGCAGATCGTTCCCGGCGCGGACGCCGAGCGAGCCGGTGCACAGGCAGATGCCGTTGGCCTTGGATGGCACGGCATCGAACAGTGCCTGATAGTCGTCGGCGGTCGAGGCAATGCGCGGCAGGCCGAACAGCGGGCGCGGCGGATCATCGGGATGCAGCGTCAGGGAGACGCCGAGTTGCTCGGCGACCGGCGTGACACGGCCCAGGAACTCGGCGAGATGCTGCCGCAGGATCTTTGGCGTGATGTCGCGATAGGTCTCCAGCCGGTCACGGAATTGCGGGATCGTCATCGGCTCGGTGGTCGAGCCCGGCAGCGCGCTGGCGATGACCATGACGAGGTAGTCGATATCGGCCTGGCTCATCTGGTCGAACAGCTTTTTCGCGCGCGCCTGCTGCTCGGGCGAATACTCCTGAACGGCGGCGGGACGCTTCAGGATATGCAGCTCGAACGCGGCAAAGCGGTCCTGGTCGAAGCGCATGGCGCGGGCACCGTTCGGCAGCTCCCATTCCAAGTCCGTGCGGCACCAGTCCACCACGGGCATGAAATTGTAGCAGATGATCTTGATGCCGGCCGCGGCCACCGCTTCGAGACTCGCGATCCACGCCTCGATCGAGGCCGTCGCCTTGGCTCCGAGTCGCTTGACGTCGTCGGGGATCGGAATCGACTCCACCACCGACCAGGTCAGTTGCGAGCGGCCGGGCTGGCCATGCTCGATGAAGTTCTTGCGCTCCTCGACCGCCTTGCGCGTCCAGGCTTCGCCGATCGGCACCTGATGCAGCGCCGAGACGATATCCGTCGCCCCGGCCTGCCTGACGTCATCCAAAGACACCGGATCATCCGGACCGTACCAGCGCCAGCCTTCGAGCATCATCGAAATTCTCCTAAAGCGTTTTCGCGCGAAGCGGATACCGGTTCGCGTAAGGAAAACGCGTCAAAACAAGACTCCAGAGCCCGTTCCGATCCCATCGGAACGGGCTCTAAGATCAGTTCGCGGTCAGCACGACCTTGACGCTCTGCGAGCGGTCGAGCGCCAGCCGCAGTGCGTCCGGCGCGGTCGACAGCGGCCGCTCGGCGGTGACCAGCGACAGCACGTCGACGCTGCCGGCGCCGATCAGCTCCACCGCGGTCATGAACTCGAAGCCGAAGCGGAACGAGCCGCGCAGGTCGATCTCCTTGGCCATCACCGCATTCGACGGCGTCGGAATCTGGCCGCCCGGCAGATTGCCGATCTGCACCACAATGCCGCCGCGCCTGACGATGCCGATCGCGCTGGCAAGGCCCGCGGCGGTGCCCGAGACCTCGAACGCGACGTCATAGGGACGCGATGCGGCCTGTGCCTTCAGTCCTTCCTCGCCGGCCGAGACGTTCTCGACATGCGAAGCGCCGAGCCGGGTCGCGAAAGCGAGCGGCGCCAGCGCGATGTCCGCCACCGTGATGTCGGCCATGCCGGCGCGGTGTGCGGCGAGCATGGTCAAAAGCCCGATCGGGCCGGCACCGAAGATGATGCCGCGCTTGCCCTCGATGTTGCCGGCGCGCGCCACCGCATGCAGGCAGACCGCGAGCGGCTCGGCCAGCGCCGCGGCCTGATAGGAGACGTGGTCGGGGATCTTCACGCACTGCGCGGGGACCGCGTCGAAATAGTTGGCGAAACCGCCCTGCATGTGCGGCGTCTTCGAGGCCGAGCCCATGAAGTAGATGTTCTCGCAGAGGTTCGGCCGGCCCTCGCGGCAGGCGACGCAATGGCCGCACCAGCGCGACGGATTGACGGCGACACGGTCGCCTACCCTGAGGTTAGCTGCGGAACCCGCGATCTCCACGACTTCGCCCGAGATCTCGTGGCCGAGCACGAGCGGCGACTTCACGACGAAATCGCCGGTCCGGGCATGACGGAAATAGTGCATGTCGGAGCCGCAGATGCCGCCGGCGCCGAAACGGATGCGCACCATGCCGGAAGCCAACCTGTCGAGCGGATGCTCGATCATGCGCAGATCTTCGGGGCCGAACAGGGTTGCGGCGAGAGCGGTGGAGGTCATTTGGAGAGTCCCATGTATTTAGGCAGCCAGAGGGTCAGTTCGGGAATGTAGGTGATCGCGATCAGCGCGGCCATCAGCGGCACCAGCCAGGGCAGGATCGCGACCGTCGTGCGCTCGACCGAGAGCTTGGCCACGCGGGCGAGCACGAACAGCACCATGCCGAGCGGCGGATGCAACAGGCCGATCATCAGGTTCAGCGTCATGATCAGGCCGAAATGGATCGGATCGATGCCGAGCTTGAGCACGATCGGCAGCAGGATCGGCACCAGGATGGTGATCGCCGCCGTGGTGTCGATGAAGCAGCCGACGAACAGGATCAGGACGTTGGCGAGCGCCAAAAACACCCATTTGTTGTGGGTGATGCTGAGCATCCAGTCCGAGAGCACTTGGGCTGCCTGCGACACCGTCAGCAGCCAGGCGAAGATCGAGGCTGCGGTGACGATGAACAGCACCGAGGCCGTGGTCTCGATGGTGTCGAAGGTCGCCTTCGCCACCGTCTTCAAGGTCATGGTGCGGTAGCGGACGAGGCCGAGAAACAGCGACCAGATCACGGCTGCGACCGCGGCCTCCGTCGGCGTGAACCAGCCGAGCGTCATGCCGCCGATCAGGATGACCGGCGCCATCAGCGCCATCACCGCCGAGAAGTCGAAGTACCAGTCGATCGCGAGCAGCGTGCCGAGGCCGATGACAACGGCCATGTTGGTGGACATGCCAGCCAGCACCATCAGCCAGATCGCGAGCGGGAAAGCCAGCACGATGGCGATCTCGAGGCCGGCCGAGCCGAGCTGCGGCCAGGAGAACGGCGTGTCGCTGCCCCATTTGTTCTTGTGCGCGAAGTAGGTGACGGTGGCCATCATCAGCAGCGTCATGACGATGCCGGGAATGACGCCGCCCAGGAACAGCGCGCCGATCGAGACGTTCGCCATCATGCCGTAGATCACGAAAGGCAGCGACGGCGGGATGATCGGCCCGAGCGTGGCCGAGGCCGCGGTGACGCCGACGGAGAACTCGGTGGAATAGCCGTGGTCCTTCATCGCCTTGATCTCGATGGTGCCGAGCCCGGCGGCATCCGCGATCGCGGTGCCGGACATGCCGGAGAAGATCACCGAGCCGATGATGTTGACGTGGCCGAGGCCGCCGCGCATCCAGCCGACCAGCGCGACCGCGAATTTGTAGATGCGGCCGGTGACGCCGGCGATGTTCATGAGATTGCCGGCCAGGATGAAGAACGGCACCGCGAGCAGCGGAAAGCTCTCGACGCCGGCGATCATGCGCTGTGCCAGCGTGACGTCAGGCGTCACGCCGCTGACCAGGATGTAGAGCAGCGACGACGCGGCCATGGCAATCGCCACGGGAACGCCGAGCAGCATCAGGATGAGGAAGCCTCCAAGCAACAGCAACATAACTTTACCCCTCAAAACCGTCGTAGGCGCCGGGACGTTCGAGGATCGAATAGCCCTGTCGCAAATGTTGGATGGCCACCTGCACCGAGCGCAGGAACATCAGCACGAAGCCCGCCAGCACGGAGTAGTAGACGTAGTCCTTGGGCAGATTGATCGTGGTCATCGATTCATCGCCGATGATCTGGATGTAGACCCAGACCAGCTTGATGGCGTAGCCGAAGAAGGCGATCCGGATCAGGTCGATCGCCGTGGACAGAGCCCGCGCCACGATGTGCGGCAGATAGCGGTAGATCAGGTCGACCTGGATGTGCCGTGAAAGCCGTACGCACATCGAGGAGCCGATGAAGACCACGCCGATCAGGCAGTAGGTCGCGATCTCCTCGGTCCAGGCATAGCTGTCGTTGAGGACGTAGCGGGTAAAGAACTGGAGGAAGACGGCAAGCGCCATCACCCAGAAGATCACCAGCGCCACCCAGTCCTCGAAAGCGTAGACGCCGAGATCGACCTTCGGCACCGCCTCTTCCTCGAAGGTGTGGGCGATTTCGTCCCCGGTGATCTGCCGGTGCACTTCGACGGTGGACATGGGCGGTACTCCTCAAACGACTTGAACGTCATTCCGGGGCGGCTCGAAGAGCCGAACCCGGAATCTCGAGGTTCCGGGTTCTCGCTTCGCGAGCCCCGGAACGACGACACTGGTTATTTCACCGCCTGGATGCGTTCCCAGTCGGCCTTGCGATAGCCAAAGGTCTCGAACGGAACGTTCTTCAGCACGATGTCGCGGAACTCGTTCTTGTCGACCTCGGTCACGGTCAGACCCTTCTCCTTGAAGAAGGAAACCAGCTTCGCCTCGTTCTGCTTGATCTCCGCGGTCGCTTTCGCAGCCGCCTCCTGGGCGACGTCGGTGAAGATCTTCTTGTCCTCGTCGCTGAGCTTCTTCCAGAGCGCGCCCGCCACCACGGTGTTCAGGTGGTCGACGATGTGGCCGGTCAGCACGATGTGCTTCTGCACTTCGTAGAACTTCTTGGCCTCGATCGTGGTCAGCGGGTTTTCCTGCGCCTCGACGGTGCCGTTCTGAAGCGCGAGATAGACTTCGGCGAACGCGATCGGCGCCGTATTGGCGCCGCAGGCGCGCGGCATGGCGAGGTAGGCCGGAACGTCGGGCACCCGCATCTTCAGGCCCTTGAGGTCGGCGCAGGACTTGATCGGCTTGTTCGACGAGGTCTGGCGCACGCCGTAATAGGTCACCGCGACGATGTGGTGACCGCTCTTGTCCTCATAGCCCTTGGCGAGCTCCTTGAAGATGTCGCTCTTGGTGTAGGCGAGGAGATGGTCGGCGTCGCGGAAGGTGTAGGGATAGTAGGTCACGCCGATCGGCGCGAAGCTCTTGGCCGCGAAGCTCGAGCCGGAGATGATGATGTCGACCGAGCCGAGCGAGAGGCCCTGGTTGATGTCGGCTTCCTTGCCGAGCTGCGACGCCGGATAGACATCGACCGTATAGCGCCCGTTTGTGCGCTTGCCGATCTCCTGCGCGGCCCAGACCGAGGCGGTGTGGAACGGCTCCGAGGTCTCGTAGACATGGGCCCATTTCAGCTTGGTCTGCGCCATGCCGGGATTGGTCGCCGCGAACATCGCCGCGACCGAAGTCGCCAGCACCATCGTCATCTTCTTCAACACTGACTTATCCTCCACTGACTAAAATCTGCTTCTTGTTCGCCCGCCCCAAGACCGGGACGAGCCGCCCAATCTCATCGTCGCCGCATGCTGCCGCTTTTGGCCTGGGTCTTCGCGCGTTTTGGTTTTGCCGGTTTCGCCGGCGTGCGCGCGACCCCGCCTCGCTCCGCGGGCGATCCCGCGGCGGCCTCGGCACCAAAGTTCTGCGCAAAGCGCTCCTGCGAGCGCGCCAAGTGCTTGCGCATGGCCTCGCGCGCGGCGTCCGGATCATGCGACGCGATCGCGTCACGCACGGCGTAATGCTCGTCGAGCGCAGTGCGCCACGTGCCCGGGCTCTCGAAGTAATGCGCAAGCTGCGCGAAATAGGGATTGAGGCGCTGGTCGAACAACTCGCCGACCACGCGCACCAGCACGGCATTGCCGAGACTGCCGGCGATCGCGACGTGGAAGGCACGGTCGTGCACCATCGAGGCCTCGCCGGGATGCTCGACATTCTCCATCGCGACAAGCGACGCATCGATGCGGGCGATATCGTCCTTGGTCGCCACGCGCGCCGCCTGCTCGGCGATCGCGCTTTCCAGGAATTCACGGGCGCGGAGAAGCTCGAACGGACCTTCGATGCCGGCAGCTGGCGGTGTGGGCGCGGCGTCCGCGGGGTCGATCACATAGATGCCTGAGCCGACGCGGATGCGGACGCGGCCCTCGACCTCGAGCGCGATCAGGGCTTCGCGCACCGTCGGCCGCGAGATCCTGAGCTGCTCGGCGAGCTCGCGCTCGGTCGGCAAGCGGCTGCCAACCGCGTACTCGCCGCTGTCGATCAGGCTTCGCAATTGATCGGCGACCTGGCGGTAAAGCCGTCTCGCCTCCACAGCTTCCAGCGGCACACTGGCCTCCCCGAAAGGGTCTCGCCGGGAAGCATCGCGTCCCGGCGGCCCGCCAATTTTGGAAAATTGGTCTTACCAATTGACCGAAGCATTGACCGAGGACGGGTGCCATGTCAAGCAGCGGCCAAACACAGGGAGAGACGACCATGCGCCATAACTCAACGCGTCTTGGCCGCGCCAATCTCGACCGGCTGCCGCCCGCCATCCGCCGCCCGGCCTATGACCGCTCGCGCGTTACGCCCGGCATCGTGCATTTGGGCCTGGGCGCCTTTCATCGCGCGCACCAAGCCGTCGTCATCGACGACTGCCTTGCCGCAGGCAGCTCGTCCTGGGGCATCGTCGGCGCGAGCCTGCGCAGCCCGGACACGCGCGACGCCCTCGCCCCGCAGGATCATCTCTACACTGTCGCCGTACGTGCCGCCGAAGGCACCGAGCACCGCGTCATCGGCGCGCTGCTCGACAGCGTCGTCGCGCGCGAGAAGCCGGCAGCACTGGTCGATCGGATGGCCGATCCCGCCATTCGCATTGTCTCGCTGACAGTCACCGAAAAGGGCTATTGCCACACGCCGCAGACCGGCGATCTCGACGAGCGGCATCCGGATGTCGTGCACGATCTCAACAATCTTGACGCGCCGCGCTCGGCGCCCGGCTTCATCGTCGCTGCACTCGCGCGCCGACGCGCACAGGGGCTAGCGCCCTTCACCGTGCTCTGCTGCGACAACCTCGCCGCCAATGGCCACACCGTGCAGCGGATCGTGACGCAGTTCGCCGCGCTCCGGTCGAAGGACCTCGGCAAGTGGATCGCCGATGCGGCCACCTTCCCGTCGACGATGGTCGACCGCATCGTGCCGGAGACGACGGACGCCGACCGGGATGCGGTCTCGAACGCGCTCGGCATGCGCGACGCCTGGCCTGTGATGACCGAGCCGTTCACGCAATGGGTGGTCGAGGACCGCTTCACGGCGGGGCGGCCCGATTTCGCCGCCGCCGGCGTCGAGCTCGTCACCGACGTCAAGCCGTTCGAGCTGATGAAGCTGCGGCTGCTCAACGCCAGCCATTCGGCGCTGGCCTATCTCGGTTATCTCGCGGGCTACGAGACCATCGCCGACACCATGCTGGATCCGCATTTCGCCCGTCTCGCCGCGCGGGTGATGGAAGAGGCCGCGGTGACGCTGACGATGCCTGTTGGCACCGATCTCGCCGCCTATCGCGCCTCGCTGCTCAAGCGCTTCGCCAATCCGGCGCTGCATCACCGCACCTGGCAGATCGCGATGGACGGCTCGCAAAAGCTTCCGCAGCGCCTGCTCGGCGCGATGCAGGATCGCCTGCGCAAAGACCTGCCGATCGCGACGCATGCGCTCGCGGTGGCCGGCTGGATGCGTTACGTCACCGCACGCGACGAGCAGGGCCGCGCCATCGACGTTCGCGATCCGCTCGCCGCCGAGTTCGCCGCGCTCGCGCGCGAAACGGGTCCCGTCGCCGAGCGGCTCGCGCCCGCACTGCTCGGGGTCGAGAAAGTGTTCGGACCGCTGGGCACCGAACCACGCCTGCGCGAGGCCGTGACCACGGCGCTCGGCCGTCTTTATAAGGACGGTGCGCGGCGGGCGGTGGAGGCACTTGTCTCGGCGTGACCACAAAGCAGGCAATGCTGCACTGCGGTCCAGATCGAACGCAAGGTCGGACGGAAGTCGCGCTTGATTTTTGCCTGCCATTGCCCCACCCGAGAGGCATGGCAAAGGACAATAAGGTCATCGCCGCGAACGCGGCCTTCTACGCCGCCTTTTCAACGGGCGACTTCGACGAAATGGAGCGGATGTGGGCGGATGACGACGCCATTTCCTGCATCCATCCCGGCTGGCCGGCCATTATCGGCCGGGCCACGGTGATCGGCAGCTGGCGCGACATCCTGCAAAATCCGGAGCGGCCGCAGATCGTCTGCGCCGAACCGCAGGCGATCGTCGACGGCGACAGCGCGCGCGTGCTCTGCATCGAGATCGTCGACGGCACCGCTTTGGCCGCTGCCAACCATTTTCGGCGCGTCGGCGACGGCTGGCGGCTGGTGCACCATCAGTCGAGCCCGATCGCGCAGATTGTCGAGCAGGCTGAAGACGATAGAACGAGCCACCGCGTCCACTGACCGCGGCGGGCCGGCCGGCGCTTTCTACTGTGCATGGGGTTGTTTTTCAGTTTTTGTTTTGAGCCCGCGAGTTCCGACAAATCGTCCAGCACGACCTGCGCGGCACTGAAATCATCGTCCCGAAAGAACATGCTTCTGGTGATGAGCACCGGAATGTTCGCCCGCGAGGCCGCGATCAGACCGTTGCGGGAATCCTCGATCGCGACGCAGTCGGCTGCGCCCAGCTTCAGCCGCGCCAGGGTTTCCAGATAGACATCCGGGGCCGGCTTCTTGTGGCGGACATCGTCGCCGGCGACGACCGCATCAAAATCCGCCGCCCAGCGCGTTCCCAGCGCCTGCGACAGCAGCGCATCGATATTGCCGTGCGAGGTGGTGGTCGCGATCGCAAGCCGCTGGCCGCGGGCCTTCGCGGCGGTGAGCAGGTCCGCCACGCCGGGCCTCAAGGGACAGCAGCCGGTTTCGACCAGCTCGGCGTAATGCGCGGTCTTGATGCGGTGAAGGGCTGCGATGTCGGCATCCGGCAATGGCGGCGCGGCCTGCAGCCTCGCGTGAAAGGCGCGCATGCGCTCCTTGCCGCCGGTGACCCGCAGCAACTCCTTGTAGACGGCCCGGTCCCACTGCCAGTCGAGACCGCGGCGAACGAAGGCGTGGTTGAAGGCCTGCCGATGCAGCTCCTCGGTTTCGGCCAGCGTACCGTCGACATCGAAGATCAGCGCGGCGGCGCGCCCGATCAACTCCCCGGCACCGCATGGCACTGCGGCTGGCGCTTCTGCCTGCATGACCGACGCCTCCCTCCTGACAAGCGAGCATCGCCTGCCCCGGCGGCCGAGTAAAATTGCAATATCTTTTGCCGGACCCAAAAATCCCTTATGAGCGAACGGCGCGCAGCGCGCGCGAACGGGAACTCCAGCACGGCAGACGCATGCGGCTCTTCATCCTCGGCCTCGGCTACAGTGCCCGGCACTTCGTCAGCCAATTCGGCGGCGCCTTCTCGCATATCGCCGGCACCGTGCGCGATCCCGGCAAGCGAAACGACCTTGCCGGCATCGAGGTGCACGCCTTTTCCGGCAGCAGTCCGGCCCGCGATGTGGTCGAGCGAGTCCGCGACGCCGATGTCCTCCTCATATCGATCCCGCCCGGCAGCGCGGGCGACCCCGCGGTTACGGCCTTTGGCGACACGCTCGCGGACCGGCGGCGGAAGATCGTCTATCTCTCCACCATCGGCGTCTATGGCGACCACGCAGGCCGCTGGGTGGACGAGAGCACGCCGCCGCAGGCCACCCTCGACCGCACGCGAACGCGCGTTGCGGCGGAGCAAGCCTGGATCGCCGCGGCGCGCGGCGATGTCGCGATCCTGCGGCTTGCGGGCATCTACGGTCCCGGCCGCAACGCGCTGATGACGCTGCGGGCGGGCACGGCCCGGCGCATCATCAAGCCGGGACAGGTCTTCAACCGCATCCACGCCGACGACATCGCGAGCGCGATCATGGCCGCGGTGACGCACAGTGACGGCGGCACCTGGAACGTCTGCGACGACGAGCCGGCGCCGCCGCAGGATGTGATCGCTTATGCGGCGAAACTGATGGACCTTGCGCCACCTCCCGAAGAGCCGTTCGAGACCGCCGAGATGTCGGCGATGGCTCGCAGCTTCTATGCCAGCAGTGCCCGGGTCTCCAACGCGAAACTGAAGCACGAGCTCGGTGTCGCGCTTGCCCATCCAACCTATCGGCATGGCCTGGATGCGCTGTGGCGCGCGGGGCAAGGACGATAGGTTCCGGTCATCTCCGGCGCGTCCCAGACATGCCAGGCCCGCGGTTGACTTCGCTCGCGCGCAGCCGTGATCTAGCCGCTCGGCGAGCCACCGCAGAACGAGCTCGCCTTGGGAGGATGCAATGAACAAGACGATCGCCATGGTCGCGGCGGCGGCTGCCGTCATCACGTTCGGTGCGGCGCGCGCCGCACCACTGCCCGAAGCCAACCCTGATGATGCCGGTTTCTCGAAGCAGGGTCTCGCGCGGCTCGACAGCTTCTTCGCCCGCGAGATCGCCGCCAAGCGCGTCCCCGGCGCCGTCGTCGCGGTGGCACGGGACGGCAAGCTCGTGCACTACAAGGCTTACGGCATGCTCGATCCGGACAAGGGCACTCCGATGCCGGTCGACGCGATCTTCGCGCTGGCCTCGATGACCAAGCCGATGGCGGCGGTCGCGGGCCTGACGCTGATGGAGCAGGGACGGCTACCGCTCCAGGCCAAGCTGTCCGACTACTATCCCGGCTTCGCCGACATGAAGGTCGGCGCGACCGAGGCCAACGGCTCGCTCAACCTCGAACCGCAGGCGTCCGCGATCTTCATCCACGATCTCTACCGGCATACGTCCGGATTGATGTATGGCGGCCGCCCCGACTCATCGAGCCCGGTGGCGCGGCAATACCCCGATGGCGTCGCCCCGGCGGTGGAAGGCGACACTGAGGCCTTCATCGACCGCATCACAAGACTGCCGCTGGCGCATCAACCCTCGACCGAGTTCGAATACGGCTTCTCGATCGACGTGCTCGGCGCCGTCGTCGAGAAGGTCAGCGAGCAGAGGCTCGGCGACTATCTCGCCGCCAATATCTGGCAGCCGCTTGGCATGAAGGACGCGACCTTCCACCCGACCGACGCGCAGCGCCCTCGCCTCGCCCGCCCGTTCGCCAACGATCCGCTGACCGGCAAGCCGCAAGCTATCAAGCTGCTGGACACCCCGACCAAGTTCGATTGCGGCGGCGCCTGCTCGTTCGCGACGATGGGCGATTACATCCGCTTCGGCCAGATGCTGCTCAACGGCGGCGAACTCGACGGCCAGCGCATTCTTTCCCCGAAGACCGTGCATCACATGACGACCAACCACCTCGGTCCCGAGATCAAGAACAATGTGGCGAACATCGAGCCGCATCGCGCCGGCTTCGGCTTTGGTCTTGCGGTCGCGGTCCGGACCAGCGAAGGGCTGTCGTCGGTTCCCGGCAATCCCGGCGAGTTCAGCTGGAACGGCGCCTACGGGACGCAGTTCTTCTGCGATCCCAAGGAGCGTCTCGTCGTGGTGGTGGGAACGGCGGCGCCGGGCGAGCTCAGGAAATACTATCGCGAGCAGGTGCAGGACATCGTCTATGGCGCGATGGTGAAGTGAGACCGCACGCTGGAATAGAAAGGGCGGCCGCTCAGGCCGCCCTTTGCGAAGCTGGCGTCAGCTCAACACGCCGTACTTCTTGAACCAGGCCTGGGCCTGCTTCCAGGCGTCTTCCGCCGCATCCTTGCGATAACTGCCGCGATAGTCGGCATGGAAGCCGTGCGGCGCCTGCGGATAGATCTTGAATTCGGCGATCTTCCTGTCCTGCTCGAGCGTCGCCTTGAACTGCTCGACCTGGGCCGCGGGAATGCCGGCATCGGCGCCGCCATAGAGGCCGAGCACCGGCGCCTTCATCTCGGGGGCGAGCTGAAGCGGACTCTTCGGCCACACCGGATTGGCGGGATCGACCGGCGCGCCGTAGAACGCGACACCAGCCTTGAGGGTGCCACTGTGGGCGGCGTATTCCCAGACATTGCGGCCACCCCGGCAGAAGCCGATAATGCCGAGCTTCGTGGTGTCGCCGCCTTGCGAGCCCGCCCACGCGACCGTCGCATCGAGATCGGACAGCAGCTCGGCGTCCGGCTTGGCATTGACGACCGGCAGCAGATCCTTGATGTCGGTGACCTTGGTGAGATCGACACCCTTGCGGAAGTAATAGTCGGGCGCGACCGCGAATGCGCCGAGCTTGGCGAGGCGCCGTGTCACGTCCTTGATGTATTCGTGCAGGCCGAAAATCTCCATCGCCACGATGATCACCGGCGCCTTGGTGTTGCCAGCCGGGCGTGCGAAATAGGCAGGCATCTCTTCGGAGCCGACCTTGATCCTCGCGTCGCCAGCCTGGAGGCCGCCGGTATCTGTCGTGATGATTTCGGCACGGACCGGACCGGCCGCAAGCGTGTAGCCGGCAGCGACGGCCGCGGTGGCGCTCATGAATCCGCGGCGCGAGACCGGGGCGACTTTCGTCAGCCCGACGACATCGGATGTCATGGTGGTTTCGAAGCTCATCGGTCGATCCTTCCTGATGCTTGGCCCTGATTCCACAGGCGGCGCATTCGCCGATAATTGCCGGCGAAACGCAAATCACCAGCCTGCGAGCAGTCCCCGTTCAGGCCAGGCCCTGATGTTTTTCACCGGCGCCGTTTCGGGCATCAGGCTCATTGCGACAAGTCCGACGATCGCCGCAAGCAGGAGGTACCAGGCCGGTGCCAGCGGATTGCCGGTGACGTGGAGGAGCCAGGTGACCACGACCTGCGCCGTACCTCCGAAGCTCGCGATCGCCACCGCGTAGACGGTCGCGAACACGCCGCCACGGATGTTCTGGGGCAGCGCTTCGGTGAAGGTCGCATAGAACGCGGTGAACGGCAGCGAGCCGATGATCGATAGCACGCCGAAGCCGATCAGGAGCGACAGCGCGCCCGGCGCATGGACGATCCACAGGAAGGTCGGATAGGTGAGCAGGAGGGTTGCGAGCTGCGGCCAGATCATGATCGGCTTGCGGCCGAGACGATCGGCGAGCCATCCGCCGACCAGTGCGCCGACGAACTGAATGCCGTTGCTGACGAGCGACACGGCGAAAGCCAGTGTCGACGACACGTGCAGGGTATTCTGCGCATAGGTCGTCATGTATTGCGTGACATAGGTCGAGATCGTGCCGCTGGCCAGGATCATCAAGGCCAGCGCGATGATGCCGAGGTGACGCCGTGCTTGCGAGAGGTGACCCGTGCGCTCTTTCGCTGCGACACCGGCATCGGCATGCGGAATCGTCTCGGGCAATGTCCGCCGCATCCAGAGCCCGAACGGCAGGCAGACGGCTCCGATCAGAAACGCCACCCGCCAGCCGTAGGAGTCCAGCATCTCCGGCGCCATGGTCGTGCTCAGGATGACGCCGACCAGCGCGCCGGCGGTCGCCGCGATCTCCTGGCTCGCCGGCTGCCATGCCACGACCAGCGCCCGATGCTCGGGCGGGGCAATCTCGAGAAGATAGGCGGTCGTCGGTCCGACCTCGCCGCCGAGGGCGAAGCCCTGCGCCATGCGCGCCGCAATCACGATGATGGGCGCGGCAACGCCGATCATGCGATAGGACGGCGTGAGCGCGATGGTCAGGATCGCAGCTCCCATCAACGCAAAACTCAGCAGCATGGCGGGCCGCCGGCCGATCCGGTCGGAATAGATGCCGAGCACGATCCCGCCGATCGGCCGCGTCACGAAGCCGGCCCCGAAGGTCGCCAGCGACAGCATCAGGCTGCCGTACTCGCTTCCGGTCGGGAAGAAGGTATGGCCGATCTGGATGGCGAAGAAGCTGTAGGTGATGAAGTCGTAGAATTCGAGCATGTTGCCGATGGTGGCCGCGAACGCTGCTCGTTTGACGTTGAACGGCGCCGCTTGCTCAATTCCCAACGACACTTTGACTTCCCTGGATTCGCTCGTTTGCCGGACTTAACCGTCTGGCTGCATTGCGTCGCAACATCCATTAACCGAAAGAGAGGGTTCTCTCCCGGCCAGCCACATCGCCAGGCGTTGCCGGTGATGCGCCCTTTTGCGTATTCGAAACTCCAGGCCGCAACAAATGGGCTCCGCAGTGGCGACTATGACACATCATGTTGCACAGACGTCGCACATCACCGTCAATTCACGTGCAAGCTGTCGTGATTTGACTGAAATTTTCAGAAGAGTTGAGCCGTGCGATTTACTCGAACTTTCTGTGTGACGCTCTAGTTCCACGGCCGGAAGTTCCATCCGCACAACGGATGCAACTTCCCGAGCGCGGTCCCTCCATCCGGCAACGGACGAAGAATCGCCCGAGAACTTCATTCTCGTCCACCCAGATTGCGCTACCAAAGGCTCAATTGAATAAAGCTTGTCCGACCCGGAACTGAAATGATTTTAGCTCGCGAAGCGATTGAATTGTTGGGACAGATGGCCCGCATCCTGTGGTTCGAAGGCACCAAGCATGGCTTGCGCGACCGCGAATGGATGGCCCTGCGCTTTCTCTCCCGCGCCAACCGTTTCTCGCGGACGCCCTCGGCGCTCGCGAGCTATGTCGGCACCACGCGCGGCACAGCCTCTTTCATCATCGGCGAGCTCGAGCGGCTCGGATATCTGGAGCGAAAGCGCTCCGCAACGGACAAGCGATCGGTGACGCTGAGCGTGACGCAGCAGGGCAAGAAGTTCCTGGTGCGCGACCCCATCAGCGTTCTCCTCGAGCCGATCGCCGTCCTCGACGACGAGGCCAAGATCCGCTTTCGCGACACGCTCCGGCACGTGCTCGATCAGGCGGACGCAGCCGAGCAGCGGCACCATACCGACGTCTGCAAGCGATGCATCTTCCTGCGCGAGGATCGTACCGCCACGGACGGCAAGCCCAGCGCCGCCGAGTTCAGCTGCCGCCTGTTTCGCGCGCCGATCGCCGAGGCGGAGATCGATCTGCTATGCACCAGCTTCGAGCATCATCGCCAATAGGAGGCGGCCCTCGATCACGGCGTCGCCTTGCGTGACGAGTAGATGACGCCACCGCTGGACTCCACCACCAGACGGCCGTTCTCGTTCTTGATCTCTTCGATGCGGCCAAGCCCGGGTACCTGCTGGCCAAGCACGGCCTCGATGACGCCGTTCGGACCTTGCAGGATCGCAATCCCCTCATAGGCTTGGCGGACCGACCAGCCCTTGACCACCTTGCGCGGCGCCGACGGAGGAACCGAACCCGTGATCTCGGGCGCGGCAACCGAGGCCATCATCGGCATCGTCTGCGAGGGCGGCTGCGAGGCAACGGCCGCCGGTGCCGGCGCTTGGGCCTGAGCCTGGGCGAGCTTGTCCAGCTTCACCGTCGAGGACGAGCTCACCCGCTCGATACGGTCCAGATTCTCGGCGAACCTGCCGAAGCGATCGTTGGTTGCCTTGCTCGACTGATCGACCGCGGTACGCAGGCCGTCGAGATTTTCGGACACGCCCGACACCTGCTTGCGCAGCAGCGCGACAGTCTCGCGCAGATTCCTGATCTCCGTATTGGCGGCAACGTTGCTTTGGGCCGGCTGCGTGGTGAGATAGGCGATCACGCCGGTGCAGGCGCAGACCACCAGGATCGCAGCCACCGCCAACGTTGCGAGCGGCGCGACCCATGTCGGACGCGGCGGCGGCGGCTTGGCCACGATCACGGCCGGCTTGATCACGGTCGGCGCAGGCTTCGGTATCGCCATCTTGTCGAGGCGCGCCTTGGCGCGAATACGCTTCAGCCCCTCGAGTGCCTCTTTCGCCAGAGTTTCGTCGTTCGCCGCAGCCGACACACGCTTCGCGCTTGCAGCGGGCTTGGCCGTCTGTGCCGTGCTTGTATCGCGCGCATCCGGAGCCGGCTTCGCCGCCGCGGAAGCATCAGCGGTCGCGTTGGGGCGAGCTTGTCCATCGGACAACATGTGAAAATGCTCCGTTCGGTTCGATCTATCGAACGGTGAAGTTATTTGCCGAAGCTTGCCTGAAACGTGCGCAGCGAAAACTTTTCATCGCGCCCGATGCGACGTCGCATGAGTCAAAAGCGTCATGGACGTGGCGAGAGTGCGACTCGAAAGACACACACTCGCCAAGATTTCGCCAAGCTGGAGTCGCCGCGCCATACATGAGTCGAATTGTCGCACGGGGAAACGCCAGCAGGAGAGTCAATCCCGGGTTGAAAACCCCATTGTGCGCATGACCCCCAGCACCGCGCAAAATAGCTGTGATTACGCGGGGATGCGGAACTTTAAAAACGCCACGGCGCAAAACTAGTTCGGTTACTAAATCAACTGATGCGATCGAACATACAAAGAAACAACCAGAAACGAATCAACAGCATCAAACACGCATAGCAACCGCTTTGTTGCGCGCGCTTGATCGGAAATCGGCAATTGTTACGGTCCTACTCAAGTGATTCTCGCCAGTTGGCGAGGAGATCGACACGGTTCAGGTGCGTTCGGACGCAATCGGCAAGTTGGCGCAACTGTTCTAGGTCTGTCTCAATCCGCTCCGCGAGGTGATCCGTAAGACACCCGCCGGGCCTCACGCAGTAAGCGTTCAGTATCGAGTCGAAGTAGCAGGCCTGCACACGCAGGCACTGAATGCGTAGGGCTGCCCGCGAATATCGAAACCATAACAACGGTTCGCGGGATGGAAATATCGTCAAACAGCATGGTTGCCGAGCCGGGCATCACAACAACCATCCGGCCGCAACAAGTGCGAAACAGGGGCGAAAGACTAATGTATATTATCGTTGATGATCGCGAGAGCGTCACGAACAGCTACGTTGGAGGGCTCGTTCGCGAAGGTGTATCGTCGATCGGCTTCTCCTCCGGAGAATTCTGGGACTGGCTGCAATCTGCGAGTGAACCGGATCTGGCGGCGGTCGACGCCTTTCTCCTCGGGGACTGCGATTCCCGCGGAAGCCTGCCGCGGGCGATGCGCAAGCGCTCCTCGGCGCCCATCATCGCCATGAGCGGCCAGAAGATGCTCAAGAACACGCTTGAGCTGTTCGAATCGGGCGTCGACGACGTGGTCCACGTGCCGATTCACCTGCGCGAGATCCTCGCCCGAACGGCCGCAATCGCGCGCCGCCGGGTGGGCGAGCTACCGAGGCCCTGCGAGACCAGGATCCAGGTCTTCTTCAACGGACGTGACCCCGAGATCGCGGGCCACGCTCTCACCCTGCCCCGCCGCGAGCTGCGCATTCTCGAATATATGGTCAGCAACCACGGCAAGTGGATCACCAAGACGCAGATCTTCAACGCGGTCTACGGCATCTTCGAGTCGACCTTCGACGAGAGCGTGATCGAGAGCCACGTCAGCAAGCTGCGCAAGAAACTCCGCGACCGCCTCGGCTTCGACGCGATCGTGGCCCGGCGCTACGTCGGATACCGCCTCAACATCCCTGCCGGCGAGACCATCGACGTGCCGATGCAGGAACTCGACGAGGTCGGCATCCTCCTGAACAGGGCACATGCCGCCCCGGCGGCGTACCCGGCCGGAAACTGACGCGGCAGGGCACCGCCACAAGGACGACAACGGCCTCTGCGGAGTACCCTTCGCAGAGGCCGTTGCACTTTCAGCGGCAGGGATGGCGGAACAGCGGCCTCGCGATGCCGGCGCCGCGACAGCTACGGCTTCTGCTGGAATTCTTCCTTCGAAACGTAGTTGAAGTCCTCGACCAGGACGTCCTGGACGACGTCGGCCTGCATCCGCTCGTTGACGCGCTGCTTGATGGCCGTCGTGAGGATGGAAAGGTCGTAACGGGCGAGCTTCCTGAAATCGAGGCGGTCGTCGGCATAGATCCTGCGGAAGGCCTCGTCGACGACGAACGGCTCCGGCGGGACGTTGAGCTGGTGCATGATCCGCGCCTCAACGGTGTAGACGAAGCGCGCCACGATGTAGCCCTGCACGCTGCCGCCCTCCACCATTGGCACGCTCAGCGCCCGCGTCTTCTGGTATTGGAGGCCGTCGAGATATTCGTCCTTCGCCGGCAGCAGGCTGCCGTTTTCCTTCCAATAGGCCACGGCATAGCTCGTGCCCGCGGTGAGGATGCATACCCAGAGCCCGGCCAGCACGAGTCTGATCATTTTCCGTCCTGTGCTGTGCGGCCGGTATAGGTGCCGTCCGACTCGGCTTCCTTGATCGCCTTGACGATGATGGCGGCGACCTCGCGCACCGCATCGTAATGCATTTCGAGGATGGAACGGTTTCGCTCGAGCTTCTCGCGCAACCGCTGGATCTCCTCGGTGATCTCGACCTCGTTGCCGAGATGCATCCGTGCCCGCATCAAGCGAACGAATTCGAGCATGCTCCGGCTCTTCCGGGCACTGAAGTCGTCGAAATCGATCTTCTTGCCCGTCGAGAGCGCGACCGTCTCCTCTTCGACGATGTTCTCGAGCCGGCGGATCGCGGACAGCAGGCCACGCACCTCGTCCAATCTCGCCGCGTCGGTGCCGTCGTTCACCACGTCACTGCCGAGATTCGGCAGCAGCGCAGGCAAGAACGCATCGCCTTCTGCCGCTTCCAGCGTCATCGCCTCGGCGTCCACGACCGGCTGCTCCACCACCAGGACCGCCGCACCTTCTTGTGCTTGCATAGGAAATTCACCCCTCAACTTCTGTCACCCATTCCCGGATCATGATCCGCTCTTTTCCGTAACGCCGGGCCCCGTCGGTTGCGCAGCGGCGAGTTGCTTGGCAATGCCAATGCCCTTGCCCTTTGCCAGCTGAGCACCAAGCTGCTCCGCCAGCATCGACTTCCAGACGCCGCCGGCCGTGCCCTTGCCGAAGACTTCCTCCGACTCCTTCGGCAGCATCGTCTCGACGAAGGTCTGGAGAATGAACGCCTCGAACTTCCGGTACACCTCGCCGGATGCGGGCGCCTTGATCACCCGCACCGGCGGCCCGTTCACCGCACCCGACTGCTGCGCTTCGGCAGCCTGCGCCGCAGATTGATCGGCAGTCGCCGCCTTGGCCTTGCCGACCTCCGCGTCCATCGTGGCGGCGAAATCGGCGTCCGACGATTTCAGCGCATCGAGCTTCGCGGTCGCCGCCCGCTGCGTCACAGGGTCGGCGGCATCGAGGACATCGAGAACGAGGTCGGGCGTCGCTGTCACGATCATGTCTTGTTCCGGCTGGCTGGCCGTGGCGTCCAGTCGCGCACGGCGGGGCTTATTCCCGTCATCTCTTCGAGCGAGCGCGCCTCCGCGTCGCGAAGCTTGTCTGCAAGCGCGGCCTTCGCGACCTGCTCGAGCTGTTTCACACGGCGGGTCTCCGCGCGGACCTGGTCGAGCTGCTGCGACGCCTGCGCCTGGACCGCGCGCGCACCGGCGCTCGTCCTGTTGAGGCGCCGCGCGATCGATGCGCTCGACGACCCTGCCGGCGGCTTGCCCTCGTTGAGCGTTCCTACCAGCCATTCCTGCTCGTCCTGCAAGCTGCGCTCCTGCTGCCGCAGATGCGCGAGCTGCCATTCGGACAGCCGGAGCTGAAGCTTCACGAGCGAGACCATCCGGACGAGCTTGTCCGCGCGCGACGTCATGACCATCACTCCGCCAGCCACGACGCGACGCCGAGCATGAATTGCGTCAGGAGCTCGTCGCTGGTGAGGTAGAGCAGCAGGAAGCCGCCGAACAGCACGAAGGGCACCGAGATGAAATAGACCGGGATCGCCGGCGTCAGCTTGTTGATCAGGCCGACCGCGAGATTGACGATGACCGAATAGACGATGAAGGGGCTGGTGATCCGCAGCGTCAGCACGAACGCCTCGGACAGGCGGCTGACGAGCTGGTCGAGCGCCATGCTGCCGCCGATCCTGTTGCCGGGCTGCCAGACGTCGTAGGAGTTCATCAGCCCGCGCAACACCTGCCAGTGCTGGTCGGTCATGAAGAACAGCGTGGTGACGGCCGCCATGATCAGCGGCACCAGGGCCGGCGCCGGATCGGTGTCGCCGACCGGCGTTCCCGGGATGTTGCTCAGCCCGATCGCGCTCGCCATCACGGTCGCCATGGTCTGCAGCGCGAGGAAGAACACCCGCCCGCCGAGCCCAATGACGCTGCCGACCACGAGCTCGGAGCAGATCAGGAGCACAAGCGTCAGCGGCGCGGCATTGTCGGTGAGAGGTTTCAGGACCGAGATCAGGATCGGCGTCAGCGCAAACGTCGTGACGAGCGCGACGAACAGGCGGACCTGGGCCGGAACGTTGACGCTGGAATAGCCGGGCACGAGCATCAGGCAGGCGCCGATGCGGCAGAACACGATGAACGTGACCAGCACGCTGTCGGCGAGGCCGCTGATCACGATATGGCCCCCAGCGCCCTGATCTCGGCACTGCGCGCGACCTCGACGTGCGACAGGACCGGCAAGGTTGGGAACACCCGCTCCAGGATCATCCGGACATAGGGGCGGGCTTCCGGGGTGACCGCCAGAACCACGCTGGTGCCGTTCTCGGTGAATTTTCGGATCGCGGCGCTGGCTTCGGTTGCGAACTGCTCGATCAGGCGAGGATCGGCGTCGAATTCGAAGACTTCGCCCTTGGCGTCGCGCTTCAGGCTCTGGTGGAACGCCAGGTCCCAGCGGTTGCCGAGGCGGACGACGTTCAGCACACCGTTGTCGGAAAGGTCGCCGCAGATCTGCTGGGCAAGCCGGGTCCGCACATGCTCCGCGACCTGCTCGGAGCGCCGCACATGGGGCGCGATCTCGGCGATGGCCTCCAGGATCAAATGGAGATTGCGGATCGAGACACGCTCGGCCAGCAGGATCTTCAGGATCGCCAGCAGGCCCGAATAGGAGATCTGCGACGGGCAGAGATCCTCGACCAGGCGCTTGTATTCGGGATCGAGACGGTCGAGCAGCCCGCGCATGTCCTTGTAGGACAGCAACTGCGCGAGATTTGCCCTGATCACTTCGCTCAAGTGCGTGAGCAGCACCGACAGGTTGTCGACCGGCTTGCAGCCCTGACGCTTGACCTCGTCGGTGAACGCCTCCGTCACCCACAGCGCCTTCATGCCGAAGGCGGGTTCGATCACCTCCTCGCCGGGCACGTCGGGCTTGCCGTCCTTGTCGACGAGCACCAGCACCTCGCCGAGCCGCAGCTCGCCATGGGCGATACGCGTGTCGTGGATCCGGATCTGGTATCCCTTGGGATCGATCGACAGGTTGTCGCTGAGCTTGATCTCCGGAATGACGAAGCCGTATTGCTTGGCAAACTTCTTGCGGAGCTTGCTGACCCGGTGCCCAAGCTCGGTGCGCGCGCCCAGCATATGGACCGACAGATGGCCGCCGAGCGACACCTCGATCTCTGCGGTCTTGAGCGATTCCTTGACGGATTCCTTGGCATCGGCGTGGGCCCGCTCGTCGGCCTTGCGCGCCTCCTCTTTCCGCTCCCGCGCCGCCTGCCGCCTCGGCAGCGAATAGCCGACGAAGGCCATGACGCCGCCGAGCAGGAAGAAGGGCGCCATCGGCAGCCCCGGCATCAGGGCGAGCACGAACATCATCAACGCGGCGGCCGACACCGCGCGCGGGTAACCGCTGAGCTGGCGCAGCACGGCCTGCTCCGCCGAGCCCCTGGTGCCGCCCTTCGAGACCAGCAGGCCCGCCGACAGCGACACGATAAGAGCCGGCATCTGCGACACCAGACCGTCGCCGACGGAGAGTTTCGTGTAGACGTCGGCGGCGCGTGCCAGCGTCAGCCCGTGATGCGTCACACCGATGATGATGCCGCCGAAGATGTTGATTGCGGTGATGATCAGGCCGGCGATTGCGTCGCCGCGGACGAATTTCGAAGCACCGTCCATTGCGCCGAAGAACGCGCTCTCCTCTTCGAGCTCGCGGCGCCGGCGCTGGGCCTCCTTGTCGTCAATGAGGCCCGCGGAGAGGTCGGCGTCGATTGCCATCTGCTTGCCCGGGATGGCGTCCAGAGTGAAGCGGGCGCCGACTTCGGCGATACGCGTTGCGCCCTTGGTGATCACGACGAAATTCACCGTCACCAGGATCGCGAAGATGATCAGGCCGATGACGAAGTCGCCGCCCATGACGAACTTCGAGAAGCCGGCAACGACGTGACCCGCGGCTTGTTCGCCCTCCCCGCCCCGCGACAGGATCAGACGGGTGGTCGCGACGTTGAGCGCCAGCCGCAGGATCGTCGCGATCAGCAGCACGGTCGGGAAGGCCGAGAAATCGAGCGGCCGCTGGATCCACAGCGCGACCATCAGGATCAGCGCGGACAGCGCGATCGAGAAGGCGAGGCCGAGGTCGATCAGGATCGGCGGTATGGGCAGGAACAGGATCGTGAGCATGGCCACGATACCGCCCGCGAAAAAGGCGTCGGCCCCAAATCGTCGCGGGGTCGGCAGGCTAGCAGCTAATGTATCGGCCATGGGTCACCGGCAGAGGGTCCGCCCCGCAATCTGCCGTGCAAAGCTTACGCGAGGGTGGTGGCCGGGCTCTCGCGGATCAGAAGCCGTGCTCGATCCGCGAATAGACCATCTCGGTGAAGGTGGAGAGATGGGCGCCGATGAAGGAGCCGGAAACGGCAACGACCAGGAGAATGACGATGATCTTCGGCACGAAGGTCAGCGTCACCTCCTGGACCTGGGTCAGCGCCTGGATCAGCGCAATGGCGGTGCCGACAAGCATCGCGGCGCCGACGGCGGGGCCGGAGGCGACGATGATGGTCCAGATCGCCGCCTGGACGATGTCGAGGGCGTCCCGCTCGTTCATGACTGGCTGATCGTCAGGCCGGGCCCGACCGCGACCTTCGTGCCGTTCTCGAGGGTCGCGATGGAGCCGTCGCTGTTGATGGAGATCGAAACGACCTTGCCGCTGAAGTTCGCGCCGGTCGCGTCGGTGAAGCTGACGGTCTTTCCGATCAGCCCGTTGGCCTGCGACAGCGACTGCGACGACAGCAGCGCATCCAGCTTCGAATTGGTCTGCATGGCCTGCTCGACCGTCGAGAGCTGGGCGAACTGGCTCATGTATTGCGAGGTATCCATCGGATTGGTCGGATCCTGGTTCTTCATCTCGGCAACGAGGAGCTGAAGAAAGGTATTGTAGTCGACGGTGTTGCTCGCCGTGTTCTGCGTGGAATTGGTCGCACTGGACTTGCTGGTGCTGTCGGTCGCGCTGGTGACGTTCATGTAGCCTCTCCGCTGTCAGGCAGCCTGGAATGGAATCTCGGCGGCGGCTCCGGCCAAGCCGGCCAGGATTGCATCCTCCACCGGGAACAGCGCCCGGATCCGCTTGAGCGCCTCGAAATAGCGGGTCGTACCAACCAGATCGTGGATCGCGGCGAGCCCGTCGAGCATCTCGCGGCTCTCGCAAACCGCAAGCAGGGCCGCATGATGCTCCCCGTAGAGCGCAACTGCGGCGCCGATATCCGTCGGGTTCATCAGCATGAGCTGGACGATGAAATAGAGCTGCCGCATCGCCGTAGTGGCGTCGGAAGCCTGCATGACCTGCCCTTCGAGCAGGAACATCACGTCGTTGACGAGCTCGACGGAGACCTTGCGGTCCACGCGCAACACTGCGCCGTTGACGTAGATCCGCTCGCCCGCCCGCAAGGATATTTTCATCAGAGGGCGTCTCGGATCAGGCGGTTGATTTCGATGAGCTGCATCACGTCGTTCGACTTCTCGTCGCGAAGCCGATCGGCTTCCTTGACGACCCACAGGCCGATCGAGATGATGTCGGCGCGCAGCTTTTCCGGGAGTGCGTTCTCCGGATGGGCGAGATCCTCGATGAAGATCGTCCACAGCCGCCGCACGTAGAGCAGGCTCTCGACCAGATCTTCGAAACTGAAGCGCCCGCCCTGGACCCGCTCGAGCCGGTCGATGCCGAGACTGAGCGCCTGCCGCTCGCGGCCCCGCGCCTCATAGCCGCTATCGTCGACAACCGCTTCATAGGCTTCAAACGTCATTAGAACCACTCTGCGCAGGAGACCGAATAACAAGAGAAAGGTTACAAACCCAGACTCAGAGATAGTTGATGAGGCTGATCTGCTGGAGCTGCGACGTCAGCGCTAGCGCCGTCTTGATCTGGGTCTGCAGCGTGTTGACCCGGACCGAGGCCTCCGTCGGGTCGACCGCCTCCAGACCGACGATCTGATTGTTCAGAATGTCCTGCTGCGCCTTGAGCTTTTCGGTGGCCCCGGTGATCCGCTGCTGGACTGTGCCGACGCTGCCGCCGAGGGTAGCGAGGTCCGTGATTGCGTTACCGACGAGGCCGATGGCCTTGTCCACGACGACCTGGAACGTGTCCTGGCTCAGCTTCGCGTTCCCGAGATCCGCCATCATGGTGTAGGCCTCGGCGAGCCTGCGGAAGCCGATCTGGTTGGCGCTAACGGACGTATCGGCGATCTCGGTCGTGGAGATACGGCTTTGCATTGTCTGGTCGGTGGCCGTTGACCAATTGGTGTTCCAGGCCGGGCTCGCGAACTCGGCATCGAAGGTGGTGTCGAGGAAGGTCTGCATTTGGGCCGGGGTAATGGTGCTCACGCTGGCCGAGGATTGCGAGAAGCCGAAGGTCGCAAGGAAATCGGCGTCGACCTGGTTCTTGCTGGCCGAGCCCGCGGTGTAAGCCGTGACCGGTTGGTTCTGCGTGTTGATGCCCGAGAACAGATACGAGCCGTTATAGGAGACGTTCAGCGCGCCGATCAGGTCCTGGAGATTGGAGGACGCAGGCGGCAGGATGATCCGCCCGCCGCCGTCGGTGCTGCGGGCCGCGATCAGGTCCTTGAGGAAAGAGGTTGCGGTCGTGCCGAGCTGGGTGATCCGGTTCTGCGTCGTGTCCAGGCGCCCCGAGACGAGCCCGTTGGTATCGACGAGTTGATCGGCGAAGCTCAGGTCCGCCCGCAGGGTGACGTCGCTTCCCGTCGTGGCACCAAGCTCGAGGCCGACATCGGCGAAGCGGCCGGTGGTGGCCTCCTTCGAGGCCTTGGTCAGCGCGGCCTGATTGTTCGTGATCGAGGACCTCAACGACGAAGACAGCATCAGGGTCGAGATGTAGTTGGCGCTCATCATGACTTAATTCCCCACGGCGGCCAGCAGGCTCTGCAACATTTGGTCGACGGTCGAGATGATCTTCGACGACGCCGAATAGGTGCGTTCGACCTGAAGCATCAAGGACATCTCGTCGTCCATGTTGACGCCGCTGACATTCGACAGCGCCGCGGTGCTGCGGTCGAGCAGCGTGTTCTGATAGGTGGCGTTGTCGTCCGCGGCCTTGCGCTGGTTTTCGATCCAGCTCGTCGACGACGCCGCGAAGTCGATCAAGCTGCCGGTCGGCTTGCCTTGCGTGGTTGGATCGAACGGCTGCGACGCATCCATGTTGCCGATGAGCTGCTGCAGCCTGGTCGAGTAGCCGGCATTGCCGGTGGTGTTGTATCTGTAGGCGACGTTGCCGCTGATCGCGCCATCACGCAGCAGGTTCGGATTGCCGCCCTGGGCCGGGTCGACCGACGCGGCAACGCTGATCGAGCCGGCGAGGCCGACCGAGACGGTCGCGCTTGCGGGCATCGCGGGTGAGCCGGGATAGGTGAAGAGGCCCGGCCGGTCGGGCAGCGCAGCGCCGGACTGGTCGACCTCCTTGAAGGCCTCGACCAGGCCGCGTGCGACCTCGTCGAGCTGGCTCTGATACGTGACCGTGGCGTTGTCGCGCAACTGGGCGAGGCCAGCGAGCTTGCCGGTCTTGATCGGCATCACGGAATTGGCGCCGGTGACCGGGACACCGTCGATATAGACGGCATTGCCGGTGGTCCCTGGCGTATAGATGTTGGTCGCAGCGAAGCTGACCGAGCGCGCCGTCTTGTCGAACAGCACGACGCCGCTGTCGGTGTAGAGCGCCGCGTCGCCGTTGGCGCGCAGCGTCATCGAGACGCCGACCTCCTGCGACATCTTCGAGACGATGTTGTCGCGCTGGTCGAGATAGTCGGTGACGTCGTCACCGGCGATCGTCCCCTTCACGATCGCGGTGTTGACCTTATCGAACTGGGTCAGGAGCTGATTGATATTGGCGACCGAAGTCGCCATATCGGCATCCGCTCCCTCACGTACCGACTGCACGGTCTTGGTGGCCTGGTTGAGCGAGGTCGCCATGTCCTTGGCGGACGTGACCGCCGCCTGCGCCAGCGTGGTGTTGTCCGGAGCGTTGGCATATTGCTGGAGCGCCTGCTTCAGCTTGTTGAGCTGGGCAGCCGGCGACTGCCCAAGTTCGGGATCGTCCACAGTCGAGGCCGATATCTTCTGAAGACCGTCCAGGATCGCATTCTGCTTGGCGGACCCAGATGTCGCGATCAGGACGTTATTATAGAGACCCGAGCTGGCGGCGCGCTGGATCGCCGCCACATAGACGCCGGCCCCGGGGAGATTGTCCAGCACGGCGATCTTGCGCGAATAGCCGGTGGCGGTGGCACCGGCTATGTTGCGCGAGATCGTCGAAGACTGGATGCCCGACGCCATGAGCGACGCACGAGCGGAGTCGAGAGCGGCGGTAAGGGACATGATTTGCTCTTGCCCGGAATGAGCGCTTGAGGATTCAGCGCTTCAGGTTGACGACGACGTCGAGAAGATCGGCGCCGGTCTGGAACGATTTCGAATTCGCAGTGAAGCCGCGCTGCGCCTCGATCATTCCGGTGAGCTCGTCCGCGAGGTCGACGTTGGAGTCCTCGAGCGCGCCCGACTGGACAGTGCCGAGACCGCCGGTACCGGCATTCCCGGCCTGCGCGTTGCCGGAATTCATGTTGGTCGAATAGACGTTGCCGGGCTCCGGCGTCAGGTTGTCGGGGCTCGCGACGTCGGCGAGCATGATGGTGTAGAGCGTCATTTGCTGCCCGTTCTTGAGGATGGCCGTCACGAAGCCCGAATCGTCGACATCGACCTTGTCGATGGCCGATGGAGCGCTGCCATTGACGGTCGCCTTGAAGCTGAAATCGGTTCCGGTCTGCGTCAGATTCGACAGGTCCAGGGTCGCCGCCGCACCGCCGGGGACGGTGAAGGCGAGAGTCGTCGGGCTCGCCGCGGCCAGCGCGCCTTTGCCGGTTGCGGTCGTATCGAAGGTGAGAGTGGTGGCGGCGCCGACCGACGCACCTGTCGCGGAGTTGTAAGCCTGAATCTGCCACGTGTCCGAGCCGGCGGCCGTCGCCGTGTGGGACATGTAGACGTCGAGCGTAACGGCCTGGCCGATATTGTTGTAGGCCACGATCGAGCTCTTCGACGAATATGACGCCGGTCCAGGCGGACCGGCGATCACAGCCGCTTTCGGATCCAGATTGCCGGTCGTGAGTGTCCCCGCCGTCGTCGGCACGGGCACTTGCGAAACCTGGGCAATGTTGACGATCTGCATGCCGGACAGGCTGTTCTGCGAGAAATTGGTCACCTTACCGGGCTGACCCAGAAGGTAGTAGCCGGCCGCGTTGACCAGATTGCCCTGGGCGTCCGGCACGAACGAGCCAGCGCGCGTCAGATATTGCTGCGTGTTGGTGACGTTCGACACCACGAAGAAGCCGTTGCCCTGCACGGCGAGGTCCGTGGTCGACGTGGTGAACTGCGTGTGTCCCGCGTCGCTGATGGCGTAGCGAACCGTCGTCTCGACGGCTCCGGAATCGTAATTGCCCGAACCGCTCTTCAGGATCAGGGAGGAGAATTCGGTGGAAGCCCGCTTGTAACCGGTCGTGTTGACGTTCGCGATGTTGTCCGAGACCGTCGACAGCTTATTGGATTGCGCAGACATGCCGGAAACGCCGGTGCGCATAACACCATACAGGCTCATGAATTGGGCTCCTTTGGTAGGTTGCAGCTACAATGAGGGTTCTTGCTTGCGCGGGGCTGATGGTCGGGAACCGTGCACAACTTCATGTTGTCAGGTCGTTTTCGGCTGACAGAACGAGCGCGCCTTGTCGGTCCACGCGCCGAAGCCGCTGGAGACGAGATGAGCGACGATGTGACAGACGTAGCGCTTCTGCGCGGGCTGATTGTTGGGGCCGGCGTTGTAGCGCGCGACCGCCATGGTCCAGCTGCCCTCGCGCTGCTTCAGCTCCTTCAGGAAGCGTGCGGCGTATTCGACGTTCTTCGCGGGATCGAACATCGCGCGCACCGACGTGAACTTGTCGCCGTGATAGTAATGGTTGATCTGCATGCAGCCGAGGTCGATCAGCTTGATGCCCTTGCTGCGCATCGCCTCGAAATTCGCGATCGCGTCGTTCATGTCCTTGGCGAACACGGTCTGGCCGTCGGCGCCGAGCGCGTAAGGGTGGAGCGAACCGCGCCGCCCGGTCTCGGTGAGGCCGACCGCATAGAGAATGCCGAGCGGGATCCCATGCTGCTGGGACGCGCGCGCCATCTCGCGCTCGCACGGGCGCGCGTTGTCGGTCGCAGCTAGCGCGGCGCCCGCGCTAGAGATAAACAGGGCCGCGGCGAGTATGCGGCCCCACGTCCTGGTCATGACGCGTCTCCTCGTTGGACTGGCGCTCCTGCCGGGCCTGCCTCGCACCGCCGTCCGATTGCCCGGACGACGTGCCGGCGCCGCCGAACGTGCCTTGCGACTGCGACGATTGCTGTTGCTGGCCGGACAGCTGCGGCTGCGGCTGGCCGGAGCCGCTCTGGAATCCGTCCAGCGAGCCGTGCTGCACGGGCGCGACGTCGGCGACGTAGCCCGCCGACTGCATGAGATCGCGGATCGAGTCGCGCTGCTGATCCAGCATCAGGCTGGTGTCCTTGCGCGCGGCCGCGAGGTGAACTGAAACCTCCGAGCCGACCAGACGAAGGCGTACCGTGACGTTGCCGAGCGCCGGCGGTTCGAGATTGATCGTCAGGATCTTGAGCGGCTCAGGCGCAGTGGCCTGCGACGTCGCGAGATCGGGGGCGGTGGACGCCGTCGGAGCCGGCGATTCCTTCAGCTCGGCGACGACTGCGTTGGCGACCTGCTGCGTAGCGCTGAACTGTGCCGGTGGCAGATGGGTCTCCTGCTGGATCACGGTGACCTTGGTCGCTTCGGGCAATGCGTCGCGCGCCGAGGCCTTGACGGCGCGTTCGACATTGGCCGTGACGGCCTCGAAGCCTTGCGTCGTGGGCATTGGCTTCGAGGACGCATCGCTGCCTTGCTGCGCGGCTGCCGCCACCTGCGAAGGCGCGGCCTGCGAGCGCGCGCCTGTTGAAGCGGCAGCGGGCGGCGCGGGCTCGGCAGACGTGACCTTCGCGGTACCCTGGACCTCACGCTTCGTCGTGGCAGAGCGCTCGTCGCGCGCAGGCGCGTCCTTCTTGTCGGCCGCCGGCGATTGCAGCTGCGGCTTCACGGCCGGCACGGCGGCGAACTGCTGTTCGACGACCGCCGGAATGCTCGATCGGGCCGAAACATCGGTCTTCGCGCCGTGGTCGACCGGAGTTTGCGTCTCCGGCGATTTTTCAGTTTTCTCGTCGGACGATTTGCGAATGGGTTCGGGCTCGTCATCCGCCTCGGTGCGTTCCCGCACCGCCTTGTCCTTGTCGGCCGGGCGCGCGAGGTGCGTGCGCAACGATCCGGCCTTCGCGCTCGTGTTGCCGCCCTCGTCGTTGAGCGCCCGCTTCGCGAGATTTGAGACGGTGTGCAGCAGGTCGTTGAACGACGAATCTGCCGGCGATTTCGCTCCGGCGGATTTGCCTGAGCGCGATGCGCCGCGCATGTTGAGGCTTTCGGCGAGACCCGAAAAGACCTGTCCGGAGGTTCCACTGAGCTTCGTCATGGGCGATCCCTGGTAAGGCGTTCGAGTTCGCCGAGCTGCTTCCGCGCGCGCGCCAGCGTCTCGGTCGACGCGGCGAGATCGAGACGCGCCGGCGTGACCGGAGGCTTGTCGGCGGCGGCGGTGGATCCGCCCGCGAACGGCTTGCGGACATCGAGTGCGAGCTGCAACGTCGCATTCAGCAACGGAACGTCGCGCTCGGGCAACTTCGAGCGGTCGAGGGCCTTCAACTCGGCGACACCGCCGTCATACTCGTCAGTGAGCGCCCGCGAGACGCCGCGGAGGAAATGCGCGCGCTCGCGATCCTCCGAGGCGTCGGCGCTGAGCGTCAGCGCACGCTCGCCTGCAAGCCGGGTCACCGCCAGCCGTCCATGCACCATCGCGGTGCGCGCGATCACGAGATAAAGCTTGAGGCGGCTCGCCCGGTCGATCTGCTCCAGCAGAGTGACGATCCGCGCAAAGCGGCGCTCGTCGAGAGCAATGCTCGATTGCGTCAGGCCGGAGGCGAAGCGCTGCCAGAAGTCCCCGGCATAGACCGAGTTGCGGTAATGGCGGATATAGGCGAGCGTCAGGAACTCGAACTTGTCGAAATCCTCGGCCTGCCCGACCAGCAGGATCTCGCGCCGCAGCGCTGCCTCCTCCACCAGCGTGCCCGGCAACAGCAGGCGCGCATCGTCCAGGCGCTCGATCGCGAGCGATGCCTCGGCGCGCGCGAACAGCGCGCCCTGGACCAGCGCGACCTGTCCGCCCAGACCCGTTGGCAGCGTGCGCGGCTTGACGTCCTTGAGCAGTTCGCGCGCTTCGTCCTGGCGGCCTTCGACATAGGCCAGCGCACCATTGAACAGCCGCTCGTCGACGTTCAGCTTGTCGCGCGGCAGCTTTCGGACGACCTGCGGCCCGCCGCCGCTGAGCAGATAGATGATGACGGCCTGGCCGTTCTGCGCATTGCTCCACACGCCCGGATCGGCGGCGAGGAACTTTTCGCCGACCTGCCGGGTCAGTGCGATGTGGCTGCCATGCGCCGCGGTGTCGCCACGGGCAATGCCATCCTGCACCGTCTGCAATGTGCGCACGAGCTCATAGGGCTCGCCCGAGGTCGATGCCGGGGACGGTGCCGGATCGGCAAAGGCGCATACCGTCGTTAACGGCAGCAGCAGCGCGGCGCGCAGGAGCGGCCTGATCAAGGGCGCTTCTCCCGGACCAGGATCTCGATCCGGCGGTTCTGGGCGGCAGCAGGATCATTCGTCAGTTTCGGCCGCCGATCGGCGTAGCCTTCGACATGCTCGATCCGCTGCGCATCGACGCCGGACCGAACCAGCATGTAGTAAGCCATCTGCGCGCGCGCGGTCGACAGCCGCCAATTGTCGTAATTCTCGGACTTGTACGGCCGATTGTCGGTGTGGCCGCGCACGATGATCATGCCCTGGCGCTTCGTCAGCAGCGGCCCGATCTTGTCGATCACACGGATGAGCTCGGGCCGCGGCTCGGCCGAGCCGACCGCGAACATGCCGAAGCTCGCATCGTCGGTCAGGCTGATCAGAAGGCCTTCCTCGACCTGGCGCACCTCGGCCACCGGTCCGGCACCGGCCTTGATGTCCGACAGCGCATCCGCGATCGCGGACTGCAACTGCTTGACGGTCGGCTGCTGGGTCTGTGCCGCATCACGCGATTCGGAATTCTTTGCTTGATCGCCGGGGCGTGGCTGCGCGGCGGCATTGGCTTGAGCGCCAGCCTGGGCGCCCGGTTGCGGCGCATTTGCCTGGGCACTGCCATCGCGTTGAGCCGGCGAAGGCGCAGGCCCCGGCGGCAGCAGGGGCGACAGGCTTGCAGACGACGCGTCCGCGTTCGGAGCCACGCTTCCACCGGCATCGTCCTGCTTGGCACGTTGCGCCTGCGGCTCGCCCTGACCTATCCCGGACGCATTGTCGCGCGCGGACGCGTTCGGCTTTGGCTCGCTGTCGACGAAGCGATCCGCATCCTTGGACGATTGAGGCGCCAACTTCCAATAGCCGGGGTCGAAGGGATCGCGGTAGGCATCGCCGCCCTTGAGTCCGTCCTCTTCGGCGGAGGTCAGCGCGCCGGCACGGCGCTGGCCCGAGGCCTGGTTCGCGCTGTTCGCGATCTCGGCGAGCGTCGCATAGGGATCGCGGAACAGAACCTTCTCTTCGAAGGAGGCAGGCTTCTCCGCCGTCGGCGAATCTCCGCGACGTTCTTCGTTCGGCCCGGCCGGCTGACGCTTGCCATCCTGGCCTTCGAACTGCGTCGGCTCCTTCTTGGTGAGATCCTTGAGGCCCTTCGGGGCGGGTGCGTTCTCCGCGAGCTTGATCGGGTTGAAATAGCTCGCGACCACCTGCTTCTGGTCCTGGTTGAGCGCATTGAGCAGCCACATGACCAGAAAGAACGCCATCATCGCCGTCATGAAGTCCGCATACGCGATCTTCCAGACGCCGCCGTGATGCGCCTCCTCGGCGAAGGCGCTGCGCCTGCGGATGATCACCAGCTCGTGCTTGACTTCTTCCATGGCGGACTACCGGCGCGCCTCGTTCAGACGTTCGCTCCACACCGCAATCTGCGTCTCGATCACGGTCTGGTCGGCGACAACGCGGACCTCGAAAGTCTCGGCGGCTTCGTATTCAATCCCGGTTCGCCGGGCCGTCTGGAGCTGCGTGCGCACCAGATCGAGCAATTCGCCCGGGCCGGTGACCTTGAACACCGGCACCGGCGAATTGCCGGTCAGCGCAGCGATCTGCTCCACTAGCGATCCGATCGCCTTGTCACGGACGGCGTCGGCGAGGAAAGGCAGCAAAATCCGTGCAACCGAGCTTGCGATGTTGGTTTCGATCTCGCGGCAGGCCGTCTCGAAGCCGCCCACGATCGTGGCCGCCTGCTGGTCGGACCATTTGGCCCGCTCCTCGCCGAGCCGGATCGCGCTGCGGACGCGCTCCTCGGCAACCCTGGCATCGCCTTCCGCAACACCGGCGGCGTGGCCGCGACGATAGGCATCTTCGAGAAGATTGACCGGCGGAGCTTCCGCCTCGGGCGCCGGAGGCGGCGATTGAAGCTGCGGCTGCGACTGGGCTTGACGCGACGGCTGGGGCTGAGGCTCGCGCCGCACCTCCATCGGCCTTGTCAGCACATCCTGGATCTTGGGGGGCGGAGGCTGCGGTGGAGACTTGGCCCGCCCATTCGCGTCGAACTGCGTCAGGAGTTTTCCGATAGCCGCGTTCATGCTGCCTCCTCGCGCCGCATCCAGTCTTTAAGGATTGCCGCCGCCTGCATCTGATCGAGCCGGACGATCTGCTCCAGCCGCTTCTGCGGCGTCCGCTGCATCTTGCCTTCGAGATCCTCGACGAGGTTGAGCTCGGGGTCCTGACTGTCGGCCAGTGCAAGGGCCGTGGCAGCTTCAAGCTCGGCGGCCTCGGCCGCCTCGGTCTGCTCCTGCGCGGCGCGATGCGTCAGAATGCCGTTGACCGCAGGGCGAAGGCCGAACCAGACCAGCATCGAGGCAACGGCCAGGATGGTCACCGCATTGATGACGCTGCCGAGCTGCTTGTTGATCATCTCGACGAAGCTGATCGGCGGCACCGGCGCCAGTTCGCGCGAGCCTTCGATGAAGTCGACGGCCGTGACCTGGATCTGGTCGCCGCGCTGCTTGTCCAGTCCGCCTGCCGTCGCCGCGAGCTGGCTGATCTCGGCGAGCTTGCTGTCGACGATCGCCTGATTGCTCTTGTCGCCGAGATCGGCGACGAGCCGCGCGCGGTTGACCAGCACGGCGATGAAGAGTTTCTTGACCAAGTAACCGTCGCTCACCGTCGTCGTTGTCTTGGACGACACCTCGAAATTGGTGACGTCCTCGCGGCGGGTCTTGTCCTCGCTGGAATTCTTTGTGCCGCCGGCATTCACCTGCTGGTCCGGCAGGTTCTGCTGCACCGTGGTCGGCGTCGAACGGTCCGCATTCTGCGACGATTCCTTCTCGCGCACGTTCCGGACCGAACGCTCGGCGCGGCTCTCCGGGTCGTAGACCGTCTCGTTGGTCTGCCGCTTGTCGGTGGAGAGCTGCGGCGCAACGCTCACCTCGAAATTGTCCAGACCGAGATATGGCGTCAACGCCTTGCGGATGTTCTCCTGCACCATGCCGCCGACCGTCTTCTGGAGGCTCGCCATCTTGGTCGGCGCGGCGCTGGCCTCATCCTCTTCGGCCAGCAGCATCGAACCATCGGCATCCAGCACCGTCACCTTGTCCCGGCTCATGCCGGGAATGGCCGCCGCGACGAGGTGGCGGATCGACTGCGCCGTGCGCGCCTCGATCGCGCCGTCGGTGCGCAGCACGACCGACGCCGACGGCGGCTGCTGCGTCGCCCGGAACGAGCCGCGCACCGGCAGCACGATATGCACCCGCGCCGCCTTGACGCCCTTCATCAACTGCACGGTGCGCGCGATCTCGCCTTCCAGCGCCCGCAGCTTGGTGACTTCCTGCATGAACGAGGTCAGGCCGAGTGAGCCGATCTTGTCGAACAGCTCGTAACCGGAATTGGCGCTGGTCGGCAGCCCCTTCTCGGCCAACAGCATCCGCGCCTGCATGGTCTGGCTTGGGCGCACGGAGACGGCGTCGCCGGCCGTATTGACGTCGAATGTGATGTTCTGCTCGCGCAGCGCGGCGCCGATGCGCGTCACGTCTTCGCGATTGAGGCCAGTATAGAGCGTTTCGAACTCAGGCCGGCTCAGATAATAGGCGCCGCCGACGACGGTGACGAGAACGGCAAAGCCGATCAGTCCCAAGGCCATCAGGCGTCGCGGCCCAAGCTCCAGCAGATTGTTGAGCAGTTGCTGTACCTGCGCACGACTGAGCAGCATGTGACCTCGTACCAATGCGAACGTATGGGACACTCCGCTGCCAACCTTGTCTGAAGGTTGCGCGAGGAGGCGAATGTGTCGGTTCGCGGGCGAGGCGTTGCAATTTTACAAGAATCCTGGACGACGCGATCAGGTCAGGAACAACAAGCGGGCGCATGGCAGCGCGATCGGCTGCGGCGTGTTGCATGACGTCTGGCGTCGGGAGATCTTCCATTACGGGCACATCTTGTGCCGCCACACCCGCCGGTCATGGCGGGGACCGTGCTCCCGGGGGAGCACGGCTGTTTCCAAAGCCGGAGCTTACTTGAACAGCGACAGGATGCTCTGGCTGTTCTGGTTGGCGATCGAGAGTGCCTGAACACCGAGCTGCTGCTGGGTCTGCAGGGCCTGGAGGCGGGTCGATTCCGCATTCATGTCGGCGTCGACGAGCTGGCCGACACCGCGATCCACCGAGTCCATCAGGGTCTTGACGAAGTCCGTGTTGGTCGCGATGCGGTTCTTGACGGCACCGAGATTGGCGGCGGCCGAGGCCACCGTGTTGATCGCGGTCGTGACCTGCGCGATGTAGCTGTCGAGCAGGACCTGGTCGGGCGCCGAGTCGGTCAGCGCACCGATGTTCAGGCTGCTGACCGAGGCCGCGGCCGGGGCGGGCGTCGGACCGCCGGCGGGCGGGGCGACGGTCGTGTCGAGAATGCCGGTCGGAGATGCGCCACCGGTGGTGTAGAGCGCGAAGCTCGCGGTCGTCACCGTGATGGAGCCGATGGTGGGCGTGCCGCCGACGCGAGAGTACGACGACACCAGGTTGAAGGACAACGGCGTGGCCGCGGGCGTAGCCGAGGTGTTGATGCTCAGCCAGTTGATTCCGTTGAAGGTCGCGGAGTCGGCCTTGAGCCTCATGTCCTGCTGAATCTGGGTGATGTCAGCCTGGATCTTGGTGCGGTCGATACCGGCGGTCTTGGCTTCGACCAGCAGCGCCTGGAGCTTGGTCAGGCCGGAATTCTTGTCACCGATGACCGAGGTCAGAGCGGTGTATTCGGTGTCGACGGTGGCGGCCGACAGACCGAGCGAGTCGGAGACGGCGGAGAGCGCGGCGTTGTCGGAGCGCATCGAGGTCGCGATCGACCAGTAGGCGGCGTTGTCGGACGCGGTCGAGACGCGCTGGCCGGTCGAGATCCGGTTCTGCGTGGTCGCGAGTTGCGAGCTGACATTGCGGAGGGTCTGCAGCGCGGTCATTGCAGACGAGTTGGTGAGCAGACTTGAACTCATTTTTGACGTCCCCTTGAAACGGATTGAATTTTTTGGGACATACCGGGCTTGCACCGGTACGACAGGGCGGCATCATGCCTTTGGGCGGCGAAAAAGCGGCCCAACCTGTCGTAACGGCGGCGATAGCACGCGAAGTTTGTGCGAGGCTTGTGGCTCTGCGGCGGGCCGGAACACGACGAGCCAGGTCAAGGCGTCAAGTCGAATTTGCGGGCCGGGATCATGGCGCGCGACGAGCTTGCGCCAAAATGGAAAGGCCGCGCTTCGCGAGAAGCGCGGCCTCCCTTGATGGTCTTGAGGCTTAACCGCGGAACAGCGAGAGGATGCTCTGGCTGTTCTGGTTGGCGATCGAAAGCGCCTGAACACCGAGCTGCTGCTGGGTCTGCAGGGCTTGAAGGCGGGTCGATTCCGCATTCATGTCGGCGTCGACGAGCTGGCCGACACCGCGATCCACCGAGTCCATCAGGGTCTTGACGAATTCGGTGTTGGTCGCGATGCGGTTCTTGACGGCGCCGAGATTGGCGGCGGCCGAGGCCACCGTGTTGATCGCGGTCGTGACCTGCGCGATGTAGCTGTCGAGCAGGACCTGGTCGGGCGCCGCATCGGTCAGCGCACCGATGTTCAGGCTGCTGACCGAGGCCGCGGCCGGGGCGGGCGTCGGACCACCGGCGGGCGGAGCGACGGTCGTGTCGAGAATGCCGGTCGGAGATGCGCCACCGGTGGTGTAGAGGGCGAAGTTCGCGGTCGTCACCGTGATGGAGCCGATGGTGGGCGTGCCGCCGACGCGAGAGTACGACGACACCAGGTTGAAGGACAACGGCGTGGCCGCGGGCGTAGCCGAGGTGTTGATGCTCAGCCAGTTGATGCCGTTGAAGGTCGCGGAGTCGGCCTTGAGCCTCATATCCTGCTGAATCTGGGTGATGTCAGCCTGGATCTTGGTGCGGTCGATACCGGCGGTCTTGGCTTCGACCAGCAGCGCCTGGAGCTTGGTCAGGCCGGACTCTTTGTCACCGATGACCGAGGTCAGAGCGGTGTATTCGGTGTCGACGGTCGCGGCCGACAGACCGAGCGAGTCGGAGACGGCGGAGAGCGCGGCGTTGTCGGAGCGCATCGACGTCGCGATCGACCAGTAGGCGGCGTTGTCGGACGCGGTCGAGACGCGCTGGCCGGTCGAGATCCGGTTCTGCGTGGTCGCGAGCTGCGAGCTGACATTGCGGAGGGTCTGCAGCGCGGTCATTGCAGACGAGTTGGTGAGCAGACTTGAACCCATTTTTGATGTCCCTTTGAAGATTGAACTGATTTTGGGGACATACCGGGCTTGCACCGGTACGACAGGGCGGCGTCATGCCTTTGGGCGGCGAAAAAGCAGGCCCAACCTGTCGTAGCGGAGACGCTAGCCCGCGAAGCTTGTGCGAGGCTTGTGGCTCTGTGTCCCGGCCGCAACAGGGCAGCCGAAATGACGGCGTGCGCGCGGCGTCACGCCAAACGAAAGGGCCGCGCTTCGCGAGAAGCGCGGCCTCCCCAGATGGTCTGAAGCTTAGCGGAACAGCGACAGGATGCTCTGGCTGCTGTTGTTGGCGATCGAGAGCGCCTGAACGCCGAGCTGCTGCTGGACCTGGAGGGCCGCCAGGCGGGTGGACTCCTGGTTCATGTCGGCGTCGACGAGCTGGCCGACACCGCGATCCACCGAGTCCATCAGCGACTTCACGAATTCGGTGTTGGTCGCGATGCGATTCTTGACGGCACCGAGATTGGCGGCGGCGGAGGCGACCGTGTTGATCGCGGTCGTGACCTGCGCGATGTAGCTGTCGAGCAGGACCTGGTCGGGCGCCGCATCGGTCAGCGCACCGATGTTCAGGCTGCTGACCGAGGCCGCGGCCGGGGCGGGCGTCGGACCACCGGCGGGCGGGGCGACGGTCGTGTCGAGAATGCCGGTCGGAGATGCGCCACCGGTGGTGTAGAGCGCGAAGTTGGCGGTCGTCACCGTGATGGAGCCGATGGTGGGCGTGCCGCCGACGCGGGAGTACGACGACACCAGGTTGAAGGACGTCGGCGTGGCCGCAGGCGTAGCCGAGGTGTTGATGCTCAGCCAGTTGATTCCGTTGAAGGTCGCGGAGTCGGCCGTGCTCTTCATCTGCTGCTGGATCTGGGTGACGTCCGCCTGGATCTTGGTGCGGTCGATACCGGCCGTCTTGGCCTGGACCAGCAGCGACTGAAGCTTGGTCAGGCCGGAGTCCTTGTCGCCGAGAACCGTGGTCAGAGCGGTATACTGCGTGTCGACGGTCGCGGCCGACAGACCGAGCGAGTCGGAGACGGCGGAGAGCGCAGCGTTGTCGGAGCGCATCGAGGTCGCGATCGACCAGTAGGCGGCGTTGTCCGAAGCGGTGGCCACGCGCTGGCCGGTCGAGATCCGGGTCTGCGTGGTGGAGAGTTGCGAACCGACAGACCGCAGGGTCTGGAGCGCGGTCATGGCGGTCGAGTTCGTAAGCAGGCTTGACATTGCGAATGTCCCTTTATGTACGCGTTACATTTTTCACGAGGGGACATACCGGGCTTTCACCGGTACGGAGGGGCGGCATCATGCCTTTGGACTGATGTGGGTGGGGTCCAACCCGCCGTGCCGCATTGCTAGCACGCCGAATCTTGCGCCGAGATTAAGATCGACTTGAATTTCTCTGCAATATCATATAGTTAACATTACCCTCTGCTAACCATAGACCGGCACTTTTCGCTAACCATAACCGGCCGGCGACCGGGGTCGCTACGAGAACGACCGCACCAGTCCGGAGGCCAGCAGGTTCCAGCCGTCGATCAACACGAAGAACAGCATCTTGAACGGCAGCGCGAGGATCGTCGGCGGCATCATCATCATGCCCATCGACATGGTCAGCGTCGCCACGATCATGTCGATGACGAGGAACGGCAGGATGATGAGGAATCCGATCTCGAACGAACGCCTGAGCTCGGAGATCATGAAGGCCGGAATGATGACGCGCATGTCGATGCGCTTGTCGTCGAACTTCTTGCGGAAGCTCTCCGCAGCGAGCGCCTCGAAGGTCTGGAGATCCTTGTCGCGGACATGGGCCAGCATGAACTCGCGGAACGGATCGGTGATCTTCAGATAGGCTTCTTCCTCCGAGATCTCGTTCTTCATCAGCGGCTGGACGCCGGTTTCCCAGGCGCGGTCGAAGGTCGGCGCCATCACGTAGAAGGTCATGAACAGCGCGAGGCTGATCAGCACCAGATTGGCCGGCGTGGTCTGGAGGCCGAGACCGGAGCGCAGGAACGACAGCGCCACCGCAAATCGCGTGAAGCTCGTCACCATGATCAGCAGTCCCGGCGCCACCGACAGCACCGTGATCACCGCCATCAGCTGGATGATGCGGCCGCTGGTCGAGCCGTTGCCCGGCGGCAGCAGCGAGTTGAGGTCCGGAATCTGGGCCAGCGCCACCTCGGGCAGCACGACCAGAACCAACGCGAGCAGCAGGACTCTCACTCTCACTGAATCACCAAGGTCTCAATGATCAATTCGCGGATCTTGCCCGACGAGCGGATGTTGGCGCGCTCCGTCAGGTCGTCGCGCAGATGCTGAAGCCCGCGCGATCCCTCGAACTGGCCAACCGATGCCGACCGCAGATAGGTCACGATGTCCTCGCTGATATGGGCGGCCAGGATGCCGGCATCCTCGTCGCTCATGCTATCGGTCACCATGGAGGCTTCGACACGGGCCCAGTTGTTGGCCGGCGCGGCGAGATTGGTCACGATCGGGGACAGCTTTCTCAGCCGTGCGCTGCCGGCGTAGCTCGTGGCAAGGGGCGGCGGCGTGGCGGTCTTCTTCGCATCGGCGACGCGCTCCGCGGCCGCGAACAGATGCAGGCCGGCAACCGCGCCCGCACCGATCGCGATCAGGGTCAGCACCACAATGGCCGCAATCAGGCGCATCACGTCCCATGCCCTCGCGGCGCGGCGCGCTCGGCGCGATTCTCAGAATGGTGCCACGGCGTCATAGATCCGATGTCCCCATCCAGGCTGCTGCACGTCAGACAGATTTCCGCGACCGCCATAGGACACGCGTGCCTCGGCGATCTTCTCGTAGGAGATCGTGTTGGTGCGCGAGATATCGCGCGGACGCACGATGCCGCCGACGTTGAGCACGCGCATCTCGGTATTGACCTTGAACTCCTGCGAGCCGCTGATCATCATATTGCCGTTCGGCAACACGTCGGTGACGATGGCTGCGATCGACAGCTTGATGTCCTCGGTGCGGTCGATCTGGCCGTTGCCCTTGATCTGGGTGTTGGTGCTGAGGTTGGCGGTGGTCTGGCCCTTGTCCTGCCATCCGGCGACGTCCATCAGCCAGTCCAGCCCGAACTTGATCTGCGAATCGCGCGAGCGGTCGGTCTTGTTGTCGAGCTTGGCCTTGTCCTGCATGGAGATGATCACCGTCACCACGTCGCCGGTGCGCCGCGCGCGGGGGTCACGGTAGAGATCGGTGGCGTCATCCCAGGTCGAGCGATAGCTGGCGGGCGAGCGCAGGCGGGGCGTCACCGGAATCGGATCGGCCTGCGTCCGCAGGCCGCTCCCGACCGGCGTCAAACGCGGACCGGTCAGGACCTCGGCCGGATCATTGACGCATCCGGCAAGCGATAGCAGCGACAGGATGAGGATCAGATTCTTCATCTATTTGGTCTTTCCGTCATCCACGCGACGCATTCCGCCGAGCAGATCGGCAAGGTGCGCCGCGCGTGCCGTCTCCATCTCGTTGAAGATCGCGCTCGAGCTCCTCGGACTGAGTTTTGCAAGCACGGCGGCGGCGGTCTCGTCCGCCATCCCGGCAATCTGGGTCGCCGCCGCGTCAGGCTTCATGCGCGAATAGATCTCGACGACGCTCGCTTCCGCCTTCTTCAGGAAGTCGTCACGCAGCGCCATCCACTTCTCGTATTCGGCGCGCTTGGCCTCGACCTCGGCGATCCGCTCCCGGAGCTGGGTCTCGGCCTTCTCCAGTTCCCTGAGCTGCCAGGCCAGCCGCGCATCGACGGCGGGGTCGGCGACATTGCTGCAGAACAGGGCGACCTCGTTGTCCGCGGGTACCGCAGCCTGTGCCGGTGCGGGCTTCGGCGGCGCCGTGACGCTGCCCGGCTTGGCCGGGCGCACGGGCGCGACTGGGGGCGCCGGCGCAGGCTTCTCGGGAGCAGGCACGGCCCCCGTGATCGCGGGTCCGGAATCTTCGGCGGCCCACGCCGTCGCCCGGATCGACGCATTATCGCCCGGTATCGACGAGGCCGCCGCATACGGCTTCTGCGGACCGGGCGCGCGGGCACGCGCGAAGGACAGCAGGTTGAGCGGCTTCGACGGCTTGGCCTCATCCAGCGCCAGAACGGGCGAAGCGCATCCGAACGCGCAGGCCGCGACCAGGAGGAGGAGTTTGGCTTTGTGATCCAGCTTCAGCATCGGGCCGCGTGCGATTCTCGGTCGAGACCTGAGCATTGAGCGACCAAGCTTGCACGACGCTTGTGCATCATTGCACGATGACGTCGGCCTGGAGTGCGCCGGCCGTTTTGATCGCCTGGAGGATCGCGATGATGCCCGACGGCTTCAGGCCGATCTGGTTCAGCCCACGCACCAGGCGCTGGAGGTCGACGCCGCTCAGGATCGCCACCTGCGATCCGGCCTCGTTGGCCTCGACCACGGTCTGGGGAACGACCACCGTCTGTCCGCGCGAGAACGGCGCCGGCTGCGACACCACGGGAAGCTCGGTGACACGAACCGTCAGGTTGCCATGCGTCACCGCGACGGTCGATATGCGCACGTCGCGCCCGATCACCACCGTGCCGGTCCGTTCATTGATCACCACGCGCGCCGGCGTGTCCGGCTCGACCGTCAGCTCGCCGATTTCGGCGAGGAAGCGGACGGGCCCGATATGGCGCGGCTTCGACAGCACGATGGTGCGGTAGTCGCGCTCGAAGGCGATCTGCGCGCGGTAGCGGCCACCGGCGTAACGGTTGATGGCGTCGAGAATGCGTGTCGCAGTGACGAAATCAGGGTTCTTGAGCTCCAGCACCAGGAACTCCATCTCATGGAGGCTTCCCTGCACCTCGCGCTCGACCAGCGCACCGTTCGGGATGCGGCCCGCCGTCGGCGTGCCCTGGCTGACGTTCTGCGCCTGCCCTCCCACACTGTAACCGGCGACCGTGATCGCGCCTTGCGCCACCGCATAGACGGCGCCGTCCGCCGCCCGCAGCGACGTCATCACCAGCGTGCCGCCGAGCAGCGAGGTCGCATCGCCGAGCGACGATACGGTCACGTCCATGCGCTCGCCCGCTCCGATCGAGGGCGCCAAATCCGCGGTCACCATCACGGCCGCGACGTTGCGTGTGCGCAGCGTCGTCGGACGCGGGGGATTGTTGGTGCTCGTGGTCTCGTTCCTGACGTTGATGCCCATGTTCTCGAGCATCGATTGCAGGGACTGCTCCGTGAACGGAGCGTTGCGGAGCGTGTCACCAGTGCCGTTCAGGCCGATGACGAGGCCGTAACCGACGATCTGGTTTTCGCGCAATCCCTTGATGTCCGCAATGTCCTTGATGCGGACGGCCGCCTGGGCGCTGGCGGCGGAAACGAGCAGGACGAGCGCAAGCAGGAATCTGGTCATGATCCATCCACGACCTTGACGGTGCCGTCCGGCTGGACGACGCCCCTGATGATCACGCCGGTGTCGGTGTTTCGCACCGGGATGAGCGCGCCGGTCGCGCCCGACTGCATCGCCGCGCCGTAGGTGACGATCGACAGGCCGCTGTCTTCCACCACGACCTTGACCATGGCGCCGCGGGCAATCGTCCAGGGATCCTCGACCGAATTGGTCGGAATCGGCTGGCCCGGCAGCAGCGTGCGCCGTGCCATGCGTCCGACCAGGATCTGGCGTCCTTCGATGAACATGGCAACGCCGAGCACGTTCGGCGCGAAGGCGCGTTCCGTGATCATGTCGTCCCGGATCAGCTCGCCGGCGCGGATCGAGACGGCCGGCACGGGAAGCCGCTTCTCCTCGGCCGCAGCGAGGCGCGCCGAGACGAGAACCAGCAGCACGGCGGCCAACCCGCGCACCATCAAGCCCACCCTGTTCGACATCGAGAACACCGGAACTAGCGCATGCCCTTCGAGACCGTTTGGGCCATTTCATCCGAGGCCTGGATGACCTTGGCGTTCATTTCGTAGGCGCGCTGCGCCGAGATCAACTCGGTGATTTCCTTGACCGGGTCGACGTTCGAGGCTTCGAGATATTGCTGATTGATCTTGCCGTATCCGGAATCGCCCGGCAGCCCGACGACCGGCGTGCCGGACGCTGTGGTCTCGCGATAGAGGTTGCTGCCGAGCGGCTCGAGGCCCGCTTCGTTGGCGAAATTGGCGAGGTTGAGCTGGCCGATCTGCCGCGGGTTCACTTCCGTGTCCAGCTTGGCAAACACCTGTCCGGTCTGGTTGACGATGACCTGAACGGTTCCCTGCGGTATCGTGATTGCGGGATCCAGCAGATAGCCGTCGGTGGTGACGAGCTGGCCGTTGGGGTTGGGGCTGAACGAGCCGGCGCGGGTGTATTGCACCTCGTTGTTCGGGCCGAGCACCTGAAACCAGCCGCGGCCGTTGATCGCGAGATCGTAGGGGTTGCCGGTCTGCGTGAGCGCGCCCTGGATGTGCAGCTTGCGGATGGCCGTCGACTTGACGCCGAGGCCGAGATTGGAGCCTTCCGGGATCGGCGAGGAGCCGTTGACGTTCGCGACGCCCTGCATGCGGTCCATCTGGTAGAACAGATCGGTGAATTCCGCGCGCGCACGCTTGTACGACGTCGAGTTGATGTTGGCGATGTTGTTCGCGATGACTTCGATGTTGGTCTGCTGGGCGTTCATGCCCGTGGCCGCAATGGCGAGCGATTTCACAGCTTCATTCCTTCAGATCAAATCGACATCCGGACGACTTCCTGGTAGGCCTGCACGACCTTGTCGCGAACCGCGACCGCGGTCTGCAAGGCCTGCTCGGCCGACATCAGCGCCTCCACGACCTTCCGGGTCGATTCCTTACCCTGCATCGCCGAGATCGACGCCGCTTCGCCCGCCTTCAGCGTCCCGATCGCGTCCGTCGTCACCTGCTTCATCACCGATTCGAATCCGACGTCGTCGGTGGACTGAATGGCGGTCGGCGCCGCCGGCGCGATGGCCTGCGTCTCGGTCGCGCGGCTCGCCGCTTGCCCGGCAGAAATCGCGGTGGATGAAATTGCCTCAAGCATTGTCAGCTCCTCAGCAGGTCGATGGTCATGCCCAGCATGGACCGCACCTGTTTCACGACCTGGAGATTGGCTTCATAGGACCGATTGACTTCCCGCATGTCGGCCATCTCGATCATCATGTTGACGTTCGGCAGCTTGACGTAACCGGCCTTGTCGGCGGCGGGATGTCCCGGCTCGTACTCCACGCGATACGGCGTGGTGTCGACCCCGATCTCCTTGACCTTTGCAAGCTGCGCGCCCGAGGCGCGGTCCATGGCGGCATCGAAGGTGATGGTCTTGCGCTGATACGGATCGGCGCCAGCCGTACGCCCCGTCGAGGTCGCGTTGGCGAGGTTTTCCGAAACGATGCGCATGCGCGTCGACTGCGCTTCGAGCCCGGAGCTCGCGACCGTCAGTGACGCTTGCAGTGAGTCCAGCATGTCAATTCACCTCAGCTCTTCGCGCTCGACAGCAACATGCGGTGAAACGACCGCACGACCGCCGAGTTCATCGAGTAGTCGCGACTGACGTCGCTGCCCTTGATCATTTCCTGCTCGAGGCTGACGGAGTTGCCGGAGTGAACCACTTCCCAGCTGTCCTTCTTCGCGGTCTTCCGCGTATCGGTCTCGGCCGCGGACAACTGCATGTGCGAGGGCGACGTCGTCGCGAGCCTGACCGGCGTGGCGTCGAGCACCTTGTTGAAGGGCTCGACGTCGCGCGCCTTGAAGCCGGGCGTATTGGCGTTGGCGACGTTGGTCGCGATGGTCGACTGGCGGAGCTCGAGGTACCGCGCCTGCGACGATGCGAGTTCGAAGAGATAAAGCGGTCCCACGACGGCCCCATGCTGATTTCTTAAGATCAAGTTTAGGGCCGCAAGCTTTCGTCAGGCTGATGCAGCCGACGCTATGCTCGGAAATCTACTGAACCTTCTCGGTCCGCGGCGCCTGCTTGGATTGCAGGAAGTAGATGATCTCGGCGACCGGCCGGAAGAATTCCGCCGGAATCACCTGGTCGACCTGAACCGCCTCATAGAGCGCGCGCGCCAGCGCCTTGTTCTCGATCACCGGGATCCGGTTCTGCTCCGCGACTTCGCGGATCTTCAGCGCGATCACGTCCATGCCCTTGGCGACGACCATGGGCGCTGCATTTTCCTCGCGCTTGTAGCGCAGGGCGATCGCGAAGTGCGTCGGGTTGGCGATCACCAGCGTCGCACGCGAGGCGGACGCGATCATGCGCTGGCGCGAGCGGTCGCGCGCCAGCGAGCGCAGGCGCGCCTTGATCAGGGGATCGCCCTCCGCCTGCTTATGCTCGTCCTTGATCTCCTGCTTGGTCATGCGCAGCTCGCGCCGCCAGTGGAAGCGCGCCCAGGCGAGATCGATCGCGACCAGGACGATGGTGGCGATGCAGATCGCAGAGACGATCCGCATCGCGATGTTGAGAATCATCTCCGGCAGCGCGACCGGATCCGTGTACATCGCCTCGAACGCCCTGGCTTCGGACGAGCGCAGCACGAACACGACGACGACCGTCACCGAGACGAGCTTGAACAGCGACTTGGCGAATTCGACGAGGCCCTGGGTTCCGAACAGCCGGCTCCAGCCGCTGATCGGGGAGATTCGCGACAGCTGCGGCTTGATGCGCTCCAGCACCAGGCGCGGCGCATTCTGCAGCAACGATGCGGCGAGGCCGAACACCGCCAGGATGACGACCAGCGGCACCAGGAATCGCAACGCCTCGAGCCCCACCACCGTGAGCAGGTTGCGCGCGTCCGCACCGTTGCTGAGAGGGAAGCCCTCGGGATCGTCGAGCAGGCTCTTCAGTGTCGGCGTCAATTGCTGTACGCCCTGGCCGATCAGGAACGCCTGGATCACCATCAGCGCGGCCATCGAGGCGAAGATAGAAGCCTCCCGAGAGACCGGGATTTTGCCCTGTTCGAGCGAATCGCGGACTTTCTTCTCGGTCGGCTCTTCTGTCTTGCTCTCCTGATCGGATGTTTCTGCCATGCCCGTTCAGCGGTCAGCGGAAGACCAGCTCATCCTCCTGCTCGGGGTTGAGCTCGATTTCGCCCTTTTCCGCCAGGTCGAGTGCAAGGTCGGTGATGACGCGGCGCGCCTCCAGCACGTCGCGCTGGTTCGACGGCTCGCCGATGGCGAGTTCGTGCTCGACGACGCGGCGGACGCGCGAGGCAACCGAGGACAGGATGAGTTCGCGGAAATGCTTGTCGGTGCCCTTCAGCGCGATAACGATGCGATCGGTCGGCACCTGATCGAAGATCATGGTGCGCGCCTTCGGGGTCAGATTGACCACGTCATCGAAGGTGAACAGCAGTTCCTTCAGAACTTCGGCCGACTTCGGACGCTTCTCCGACAAGCTCTTCAGCATGTCCTCGATATGGCCGCGCTCCATCTTGTTGATGATGTCCGCAACGCGCGCGTAGGTGTCGGCGCCGAGGTTGCGGGCGAAATTGAGCGTCAGGTCCTCGTGCAAGGTCTTCTCGAGGACTTTCATGGCGTCGTCAACGATCGGCTTGAGGCTGAGGACGCGCCGCATCAGCTCGTTGCGCAGGCTCGACGGCAGCTGGCTCATCACCTTGGCGGCGCAGGACGGCTTGACCTTGGACAGGATCAGCGCCGCGGTTTGCGGATGTTCCTTGGAGAGGTATGTCGCCAGCGAGTTTTCCGACACCGACGAGACGCGGTCCCACACCGAGCGGCTCGAATTGCCGAGCAGGTCCGACATGATTGCCGAGACCTGGTCGGCCGGCAGCACGTCGCCGAGCACGGCTTCGAGACCGCCGATGGTGCCGAGAATGTTGGCGCCCATCGAGAATTGCTGGGCGAACTCCTCGACAATCGACTCGAGCTCCTGCGCAGTGATCGGCCGCAACTCGGCCGCGGCCTTGGTGACGATGCGGATATCCTGCGGCTCGAACTGCGAGAGCACGCTGGCAGCCGCCTGCCGGCCCATGGCAAGCAGGAGTGCCGCGACCTTTTCCGTTCCGCCCAGCGTGGCAACGCCTCGCTGCTTGATAGGAGCGACGCCGACCTGTGCCGCCATGATCAGGTATCACCCTGCCCCAGCGGTCCGACGATCTCCGTGAGCGAAACGCCGAAGCGGGAATTGTCCTCTTCGACGACGACCACTTCGCCGCGGGCAACGACGCGGCCATTGACCACGACGTCGACGGGCTCGCCGACGCGGTGATCGAGTGGAACCACCGCGCCGCGGCCGAGCTTCATCAGGTTCGCGACCGGAATGGTCGCTGATCCCAGCACCACCTGCATCGTGACGGGAATGCGCAGGATGGCATCGACATTGGCGAATTTGCCGGTTTCCTCCGCCGTGCGCGCGGCGATCTCCGCCAGCCGCTCCAGCGGAGACGCATCGGTCTCTCCCGATGCCGATGCAGACTCATATTCGAAAGATTGCGCCATTTGGTATCGCCTCTTGGTATTTCTGCTCCCGGAGCGCCGCGACGTTCCGATCGTACGTGTCCTGCAAGTCCCGAATTCAATGCTTGTTCGCTTCGGCGCCGCTCACGGTTGCGGTCGGTTGAAGCCCGCTCCGCGCATCGAGCGCCGCGATCGCCTCGTGGGCCTGATCTATCTTCGTGCTCAGCACGTTGGCGAGCCGGCCGAGATTTGCGGTGGAATCATGCGCGGCGGTGATGACGGTGTCGAAGGCACCCGCCGTCTCGTGGACGATGGTCGAGAACTCGCCCTGATAGCTGCGCAGCCGCGCCAATTCGCGGTGCATCCGGGTCACCCTCATGCTGGTGAAGGCCAGCGCGATCAGCAGCACGGCATCAACGAGATAGGATATCATCGACGAACTCCCGCTTCTGATCGACGGGATCGGCCACCTGCATGGCGTAATAGCCATCGAGCTGGCCGATCTGACACCAGAACAGCACCTGGTTGTTGCTCTCGAGCCGGGCCAGCGTGCGCGGCGTGGCTTCGAGCTCGAGCACCTGGCCTACCTTGAATTGCACGACATCCTCGAGGGAAATCATCTTCTCGTCGAGCACCGCGCTCAGCGTCACTTCGGTGCGGTGAACCTCGCTCTCCATCTGCTCGCGCCAGCGCGGATCAGCCGCGCGGCCGTCGCTGACGACGACGGTTGCGAGCTTCTGCCTGAGCGGATTGAGCGCGGAGTGCGGAATGATCAGGAACATCTGGCCGCCGCGATAGAGCGCCTGCACCATCATGTTCGCGCAGATCGACATGTTGCTGGCGCGCCCAATCGCGAGCGACGCCATCGCCGTCTCGACTCGCTCGACACGGAAGGTGACATTGGAGGTGCCGGCGAAGGCGCCCTGCAGCGCCTTGGCGAACCGCTCAAACAGTGCCTGGACCAGCCGGATCTCGATGTTCGAGAAGGTGCGTTCGACGTCGAGCGGCGGTTCGGCGCCGTCGGAGCCGAACATCGCCTCGACCATGGTGAACACGAAGTCGCGATCCAGCATGATGATGACGCGCGAGTCCCACTGCTCGGCATAGAGCACGGCGGCGACCGCGTTGCCCTCGTAGTCCTTGATGATATCGCCGAGCGGGTCGTTGGTGATGCCGTTGACGGAGAAATAGCACGGCGTTCCCGCCATCGGCTGCAGGCTGTCGGTGCACGATGCCGCCATGCGATCGAAGATCACATTGAGCATCGGCATGCGTTCGATCGATATGCCGGCGGCGTCCAGCAGGTAGTTCGGCAGCTGCTTCCGCTGATCGACGTCGAGGTCTTCCATCGTCATGCGCGAGCAGCCTTCGGTTCAGCCTCGGTCACGACGGCCTTGGGACCTGCAATCGTCTCGTTTTCGACCACGTCGATCGACGGCCGTTCGCCGCTCGCGATCATCTTGCGCCCGTGCTCGACGGCGATCTGCGGCATGGCGCCGTTCATGAACGCCAGCAGCGTCTGCTTGACGATGATGTAGGGCCGGCAGCGCTTCTCTCGCGTCATCTTGATCTTCAGCGCGAAGGGCGAGAGGACGCCGTAGGACAGGAAGATGCCGGCAAAGGTGCCGACGAGCGCCGCGCCGATGAAGCCGCCGAGGAGCTTCGGCGACTGGTCGAGCGCGCCCATGGCCTTGATGACGCCGAGCACGGCGGCGACGATGCCGAGCGCCGGCAGCGCCTCGGACACGACCACCATCGAATTGTAGGGCGCCAGCTTGGCCTTCACGATGGTGTGGATCTCCTCGTCCATCAGCGCTTCGATCTCGTGCGTGCGCGCATTGCCCATGATGATGAGGCGGACATAGTCGCAGATGAACTGCAGCAACGGCGGGTCGCCGAGCACGCTCGGGAACGCCTTGAAGATCTCGGAGGAGGCCGGGTCGTCGATATGGGCCTCGACCTCGTTGCGGCCCTTGCCCCGCAGCTCCCGCATCAGGGCATGGAGCGCTCCGAGCAGATCGAGGTAATAGCGCTCGCTTGGCACCGCACCGGTGATGGCCTGCATGCAGGCCACGCCGGTATCAACGACGGTTTTCCAGGGGTTGGCGACGATGAAGGTGCCGACCGCGGTGCCCATGATGATCACGAATTCCCACGGCTGCATGAGCACGGCCAGATGCCCGCCCATGGCGGCAAATCCGCCGAGCAGTGCCGCTACCGTGATGAAAATCCCCACGAAACTGAGCAACGCGCCACTCCATCGCCGATCCCATCGGGAGTATCTAGTCGGCGACGCTTGCGCGAGGCTGGCTTCGCGGTCGCCAGCCCCGCGCAAGCAATTGGCGGCAGCTTGAGACGATGTCGCAACGGCGGCCAGAGGGGCGCGTGCCATGCTATCGACGATCGCGGACTACACCAGACTGACCAAGGACATGGGCAAATCGCTGACGCAGGTCGCGGCCCAGCCGGACGTCAGCCGCGACACCGATTATTTTCTCAGCCATATCGGCAATGTGAAGACGATCGACGACTTCCTGAAGGACTATCGCCTCTACTCCTACGCGATGAAGGCCTTTGGTCTCAGCGACATGACCTACGCCAAGGCGTTCATGCGCAAGGTGCTGACCGAGGGTGTCTCCGACCCCAAGAGCTTCGCCAACAAGCTGACCGACACCCGCTACCGGCAATTCGCCGCCGCCTTCAATTTCGCCGCCCTCGGCGACAAAGCGACCCAGACCGCCGCGGCCACGACCGGTACGGCGACCCAATACGTCACGCAGACGATGGAGGAGAAGGCCGGCGACCAGAACGAGGGTCTGCGGCTGGCGCTCTATTTCACCCGCAAGGCGTCCACCATCAGCACCTCCTACCAGATCCTCGCCGACAAGGCGATGACGCAGGTGGTCCAGACCGCGCTCGGCCTGCCGTCGACCATCAGCGCGGCGGACATCGACGCCCAGGCCAAGTTGATCACGAGCAAGATCGACCTCACCGATTTCCAGGACCCGGCCAAGGTCACCAAGTTCGTGCAGCGCTTCGCCGCGATGTGGGATGCGACCCAGGCCCAGAACGACATCAACAACGGCAACTCGACCAACTCCGCGCTGGTCCTGATCGGCGGCGCGTCGTCGATGGCCGGCATGGATACCGACATGCTCACGAAGCTTCAGTCCATCCGGTTGGGAAGGTAACTCATGCAATCGGCCCTCTATGTGGGATTGTCGGCGCAGGTCGCCCTCGATAAGCGCCTCCAGACGATCGCCAACAACGTCGCCAACGTCAACACGGCGGCATTCCGCACCGACGTCGTGAAGTTCGAGACCGTGCTGTCGAAGGCCGGCGCGAACCCGGTCGCCTTCTCCTCGCCCGGCGACAACATCATCTCGCGCGAGATGGGCAGCATCACCGAGAGCGGCAACCCGCTCGACGTCGCCGTGGTCGGACAGGGCTGGATCGCCTTCGCCGGCCCGAACGGCACGGTCTATACGCGCGACGGCCGCCTCCAGATCGCCGCCAACGGGGATCTTCAGACCGTGTCCGGCTTCCCCGTGATCGATGCCGGCGGCGCGCAGATCACGCTCGACCCGAACGGCGGACCGATCGCGATCGCCCGCAGCGGCGCGATCACCCAGGACAACAACGAGATCGGCTCCATCGGCCTGTTCAACATTCCCGCCGATGCCAATCTCGAGCGCTACGGCAATTCCGGCGTCACGCCGGACCGGCCCGCGACCGCCATCGCCGATTTCTCCCGCGACGGCTTCAAGCAGGGCTATGTCGAGGGCTCCGGCGCCAATCCGATGATGGAATTGACCAAGCTGATCGCGGCTTCGCGCGCTTTCGACGGCACCAATTCGATGATCGAGGGCACCGAGAGCTCGCTCCAGAACGCAATCCGGACGCTGGGCGAGCCCGGTAAGTAGACTGCGCTGCATGCGCATTGAGGGTGGACGGTTTCCTTGAACGCTCTTCGGCAACTCGAGTGGGCGCTGCTGGAGCTTCAGCAGAGCACTCCCCTGGCCAGCGTCAGCGGCGCGATCTCCGAGATCGCTCCGACGCATTTCCGCGTCTCCGGCCTGTCGCGCTTCGTCAGGCTCGGTGAACTGATCGGCGTCAACTCCGGCGGCAAGCCCCAGATCGGCGAGGTGGTGCGGATCGACAGCGAGGGCATCATCGCCAAGCCGTTCGACCGGCAGTTCGCCGGCGGCCTCGGCTCGGTCGCCTACCGAATGCCGCCACTGTCCTTCGCGCCCGATCCGAGTTGGAAGGGCCGCGTCATCAACGCGCTCGGCGCGCCGCTCGACGGACAAGGTCCGCTCACCCCGGGATCGCGCGCCGTCTCGGCGGAAGCCGAGGCGCCGGCGGCGATGAGGCGGGCCCGCGTCCACAAGCCGCTGCGCACCGGCGTGCGCGTCATCGACCTGTTCGCCCCGATCTGCGCCGGCCAGCGCGTCGGCATCTTTGCCGGCTCCGGCGTCGGCAAGTCGACGCTGCTGGCGATGCTGGCCCGCAGCCAGGGCTTTGACACCGTCGTGCTGGCACTCGTCGGCGAACGCGGACGCGAGGTGCGCGAATTCATCGAGGACGTGCTCGGCGCCAACCGCAGCCGCGCCATCACCATCGTATCGACGGGAGATGAAAGCCCGATGATGCGGCGGCTGGCGCCGAAGACCGCCATGGCGGTCGCCGAATATTTCCGTGACCGGGGCGAATCGGTCCTGCTGGTGGTCGATTCGATCACCCGTTTCGCCCATGCCGCCCGCGAGGTCGCCCTCGCCGCCGGCGAGCCTGCGGTCGCCCGCGGTTATGCACCGACGGTCTTCACCGACCTGCCCCGCCTGCTGGAGCGCGCCGGCCCCGGCGAGGAGGGATCCGGGACGATTACCGGCATTTTCTCCGTGCTGGTCGACGGCGACGATCACAACGAGCCGATCGCCGACACCATCCGCAGCACCCTCGACGGCCACATCGTGCTCTCCAGGCACATCGCCGACCAGGCGCGCTATCCCGCCGTCGACGTTCTGGCCTCGGTCTCCCGCCTCGCCCACAACGTCTGGGACCCCGAGGAGCGCGAATTGGTGAGCAAGCTGCGCACCATGATCGCCAAATACGAGGACACGCGCGACCTTCGCCTGATGGGCGGATATCAGTCGGGGCGTGATTCGGGTCTCGACCAGGCCGTCGACATGGTCCCGAAAATCTACAGCGCCATGCGGCAGGACGCCTCGGCAGGGCCGAGCGCCGATCCATTCCGCGAGCTGCGAGACATGCTCAAGGGCGACTAGCCGGTCGCGGCCGGCGCGCCCGGCGTCGCCGACCTGCTCATTATCTCGACAGTCGATCACGCATATCCTTACGCCTCCGGCGCATGCGCACCCGTTGCCGACTGCCGCCGTCCGTCGCGCGCGTGCATCAGCCGTTCGGTGGAGATCGTGCCGCCGAGGCGAAGGCGATCCAGCGGACCCGCCTCCCTGTCATTATCACAACAACCGCTGCGTGCAATCCCTACGAATTCCCTTGGCGATTCTGTAACGGATCGCACAAGTTGTGGATGACGCGCCGCTGCGCGTCACCGTCATGCACAAGCTTCCATCAATTTGCATCAACGGCGGACAGCAACAGGCGCGCAATCAAACCGTCGCACATTTGCGTGCAAGTAGCTTGTTACACTGCGTATTACGATCACCATCATGTGTCCTGACAAACGAGATTGTCTTGAACGTTACAATCGCTTCGAGCGACAGCCAGTCTTCGGGAGCGTCTCTACTTGATTTTGTTGAGAAGCTCATTCATCGTTTCGATGGAATACAAGAAACGTCTGCGTGTGACTTGAACTTCAGGGGCTACGGTTGAACAACTCCGATCCATCGTCCGGCTGTGACGGCAACTCGGGCTTTCGTTCGACGACGCTACGATTGGCACACCATCATCGACACAGCTTCTCGCGCCGTATCTCGCAGAGTCCATCTGTCGAGGTCGGCGGCAGAGCAGTCCGTGCTTTCGCGCGAGAGCCGGGCCCTGCGTATGTGTCGGATATTGTGATTGGTACGGCTTCTCGCGAAGGACTCGTGCGCAACGACGGAAGGCGGCTCCGGGGCGCCGCAGACGTGATACCCGGGGCAAGGTAGGAATTCATGCCGTTGGCACGCGAGGCCGTCGAGCTGCTGGTTCAGGCGGCCAGAGCCTGGTATTTCGAAGGCAATCAGCAGGGGTTGCGCGACCGGGAATGGATGGCGCTGCGCTTTCTCCACCGTGCCAACAGGTTCTCGCGCACGCCGTCCGCGCTGGCCGGCTTCATCGGCGCGACCCGGGCCACGGCATCGCAGATCGTGAAGACGCTGGAAGCCAAGTCCTTCCTGGTGCGAAAGCCGTCGCACGAGGACAAGCGGTCCGTGGTGCTGCACGTCACCGCGCAAGGCGAGAAATGCCTGAGCCAGCACGACCCGATCAATCACGTGGTGAACGCGGTCACGTCTCTCGGCACCGACGAATGCGTCAGGCTGCGCGACTCGCTGCGCGAGATCCTCAATCATCTCGACGCGGCCCATCAGCGGCTCGACGCCAGCATCTGCCGCGACTGCATGTTTCTCGCCGAACGCAGTCCCGGCACGGGCAAGGGACGCGCGAGCGCCGAATTCATGTGCCGGCTGTACCGCGCCCCGGTTTCCCTGGAGGAGACCGAGCTCCTCTGCACCAGCTTCGAGCGCACCCGCGACCGCCCGAAGATCGAGGGGCATCTCGACCGCGCGCGCATGGCGAGCCAGGGATGAGGCGGGAGTTCGCGACGTGATGGAACGCGCAAGTTTCGCGCGGATGCGATCGCCGGCGCTTGCGTAAAGTTTCTCAGTGGTATCGTTTTTTGAAACAAGCTGGTTTCCTCCGGTCTCCCGGCTGCGCTGCAAAGCCTCTTGGCGCTGCTGCGCAGAGCCGGGAGCCAAAAAGCAACACGCTACAATGCGGAGAGATCCGGCCCGGCTCTGCATCGTCATTGCGGGAATACTGGATCGCCCGGTCAAGGCCGGGCGATGACAGCGCTGCAGACACACCTATGCACCCTCGCAGCGCATTTCGCCCGAGCTTTGCTTGATCTCTCTGCCCTCGAAGCCAAGAGGGCGCAGGGAAGGCCGGGTGCTGACCTCGCACCCGCGGTCCGCTGCGCGAAAGGTAGCGCAAAGGAGACCGCACAGCAGCATACAGGTGGTGCCAATCACTCGGCCTTCCCTGCGCAGGGAAGTCAAGGCGGCTGAAAATACGAGTTAAATCAATGTCGTGCGCAGCCTGTGTGCACATTGGTGTCGCGATCCGGTGACGGTCCGGCTGCGATAAATGGTATGAATGCCGGTGGAGCCCTGTGGATGGCGGTGAACTCTGGCGGCGGGTGTAACGGTCGCGCTACAATCAGCGGATGACGAATCCATCCACCAAGGTCCTGCTGACGTTGGCCCTGCTAACCGGCCCAGCCGTGACACTTGCCAATTCGCAGACGGCTACCCCTGCCCAGCGTTCGAAGCAAAACGATTTATTCCGCTATTCCTTCAAACTGACTTATAGCCCGGCAAACCGGGTCGAGCTGGCGCGACGGTTTGAGGCCTATTGTCGCGAAGTCCTCGATGCCGTGCCGACCAATACGCCTGCGGAGGATGCGTGGGTGACTACGGAATCAACAACATCTGATGTCAATCGGCTAACTCGGCTGATCTCATCTGTGGAATGGGCGCGGCATCAACTCAAAGACACGTTTTCAGAGTGTCTCGAAAGGGTCGCGTCACTTCAACAAGCTCAAGCGAACAGTTCGCGTTCGGCGGAAGCAGCGCAGTTCGTCAGTTTGGCGTACACCTTCAATCAGGATGCCGATCTAGCCGCGTTCGCCAAACGTGCTGACCTAAAATTCCCGCTTTCGCCTTACGTAAACACATTCCGGCAGGTCTTGATGATTGCGGCAATTCGGACTCTGGATGGGCGCGACGACAAATGACCAAGACGACAATAGTTGCTGCGCTGACGCTTACCGTTCTCGCGACCGACGCTTCGGCTGACGTGCTGAGGTGCAAAATCGAAGGCTTCAGCGACAGCATATTTATCACGTCTCCACCCGATACCAATCAGAACGACGGTCAATACGCGCGCATCGGCATCTCCCCCGGCATCGGCAACAAGGCCTTTGCTTTCGCTGACCGCATGGGGGCTCACGTATTCGTCGAATTGAATGGCGATGGTACACCTGTTGGGCTGTTGACGGTGCAGAAGGATATGCGCGTGATCAATTCACGTCAGTCCATCGATCCTTCGGGCAAGGTTCTTGCGCCATCCCAAACTGCGGGCGTGTGTACTCGATGCGAGTCGCTAAAGGCATGTTCGCCACGATGACCAAGACGGCCATCGCATTGCTGATGCGCGCGCTTCTGCTGACTGCGCAACATGCCGCCGGTGGCTCGTGGGCCGACAGCAGCGACACTCGATGAAAGAGAGTGCAAGTCAATGGCAATAACAAAACCCTACAAACGAACCGTACGGCAGCTCGCGGATGGTAGTTACCAAAACAGTGGAAACGGGCAGTATATTCGGCATGCCGAACACGCTCAGTCACCGCAACACTATTTGCGCGCATTTCAAATCGTTCAGAAGGATCTCATCGAACTATTCGACTATATCGAACCAGCGGACGCCAATCTTCTTTGCTACTCACACCGCATTCTGGAGCTACACGCACGCTGCTGCTTCGAGATAGAAGCAAACTGTGCCGCGATACTGCGAGAGAATGGCTACGCCCGATCTGGTGATTGGACGATGCGCGATTATCGAAAGATAAATGCGTCGCATCGCATGTCGTCGTATGAGGTCAAACTGCCGGCTTGGTCAGGCAACCAGGATACCTTCAAGCCATTTCAGAATTGGTCTGGGCACGAGCAACTGCCGTGGTACCAAGCGTACAATCGCGTCAAGCATTCGAGACATGCGCACTTCACCGATGCCAACCTGGGTAATCTTGTGGAAGCCGCATGTGCATTGGCCGCTATATTTTCCGCTCAGTTCATCAATGAAGACGGCCTACCTGATCATTTGGTTGCAGAATCATCTCGATCTGACGGCTTCGATTTCGCGAGTGGTCATTACTTCTTGATCAAGTTTCCAAATGATTGGCCCATGGAAGAGCGATATGACTTTGATTGGCAAACCTTGAAGACTGAACCGGAGCCGTTTCAAGCGTACACTTATCCAGCAGGAGGCAGTTGGAATTTCGGGCGGCCCAGCGCGCGCGACTGAGCAAGTCGAGACCAGCACGCCGTGGACCAGTGCGGCGTCACTTGATGCGTGGCGGCCACGCGAGGTTGAGCTTGACGCCAAAGAACGCCGATGTGCCGTCCTCTAACTTCAAGCCGCCGACGATCTTGGCGCTGCACTTCCCGGCGAACTCGCCCAGGGCGGTCCGGTATTCCAAAGCCATGTCTCGCCGGAGATAACCAACACAGCATGAATCGATCTCGACCCGCACCGCGTTCGAATCGAACGCATTGCCGTCTTCCGGCACCAAACTAGCAGTCACCTTGATGTCGTGACTTACTTTGCCATTCATCCGATAGAGCGACTCCAGCACGTCTTGATAGTTCGATTCTCCCACCACCGGCACGATCCAGCCACGTCCCGGCGCAAGGTTAGTGTTTGGCCCAAGACCAAATAACCTTCGCCAGAACGCCATATGGCCCTCCCGCCCAGGGGCGTACCTCGCAACCGCGAAAGAACAGCCCTGTGAATAGCTGGGACAAGCGGCCCAATCCTCCTATTGCTACCCTGCATTGTGCCACCGTGGAAGCTCCCGATTCGCTGAACAGTCGGGTTGCCGACCGGAGGTCGATGAGAGGATGACGGCAAAATTCAATCGCCCCTGCGCGTGCGGGAGTGGCAAGAAGTACAAAGACTGTCACTACGGCAAGGAGGATCGCGCCGCGCTTTCGGGTTGGGCAGACGTTTCAATCCTCGACAGAAATCGACTGCTCATAAGAGCGGCGCAGAGCATTTTCGGTTTCCCGCACAGGCGAACGTGGGCCGACTTCAAGCGCGATATTGCAGATGAAGAGATCCGCGAATTCTTCAACGTGCACGGCTCAATGTGGGGTCCGGAAACTAACTGGGTTGGCATCTTGCCAAAGCCGGGTGACGGAAAACTCCGCGGCTTGTATCTGGGCGATGTTCGTCCTGACCTGATCTTGCGTAATCTCATCCGCTTCAGTTTGTATAACGACCAGATCCTGGTCATCGACCCATTTCCAAATGCACGGAATATAAAACCTAAATACAATCCGATTGAGAATCCCGGCAAGTACAAGGCCGAGATGGTCAAACTGATTTACTTCCTTTTTCAAATCGCTCCGTGGGTCGAAACTGGTGTCGTTCAGCTTATTCCAGATCCGGGCGACATCGAACGCGAGTTGCGATTTAAAACGGCGGACTTGGCTCGCGCCAGATTGGCGGATATCGAGCCTGACCCCGTCGATCTAGCAGCCACTTACGAGGTCGGCCGTGACACGCTCAAGCGCTTTCTGTTTGCGCTGGACGATAAAACGATCCTGAGCCAAGTGGAACGATCCGGACAGATCCTCGACGAAGATCAGAAGAAGCTGCTAATCGAATACGCCCGGCGAGAACTGCGCCAAGACCCTATCGCATGGGAGCGACCGGTCGGCGATAATGCAGTCTCGGGCCAGTTGTCGATGATGCGGAGCGGCGTGAATCTCGAAACCGCGCTGCTAATTTGTGACATTACGGGTGCGTTTCCGTACACCAACATGCGGTCACGGTGGCGCGAACTCGTTGCGGCCCGTGACGAATTGAGCGAAACGGCCCGCGTCTGGAGCCCACTCGCCAATACCTTCCAATCTCTGGAATTTAAGTTCCTGAGCAATGTCGACGTTGGATTTGCGACCAGCATTCGCGAGGATGGACGCTTAGAGAGTTTCCGTTCCTTGCTTCGGACCATAGGCAAACAAGCATCCGAGATCAGCAGCCTGACCGCGCTCGACTCATTCGTTCGGGACTCGAAGGATGCGCTCATCGGCGAACACAAAAAAGCGACTGCTGAATGGGACAAAATCCAAGAGTCGTTCGTCAAATGGGCTGGTACCGGCCTAACTGCCGCAACAACAGGGTTGATGACGGGGCATATGGCAGTCGATACGGCAGCCTTATCTGGAGCAGTCCTCAACACGATAAGTCAATTGGGGTTGCGTCACATGCGGAAAGCCAGCTTCCGCAAGTCCAACCCGATGTCTGTGTTCATCGACCTGTCAGAAAAAGAATTGCGCGGCACCACAATTTATTGAGCCTGCCACGCCGGTTGCGTCCTGTTGGCAAAAAAGACTTCGATGCGGGCGCGCACATAGAAGGGAAAAATCGTGACAACGCCAACCGATGAAGTTCACACGTGGCTCGAATTTAAAGCCGCCGTTGCGGAATTGCGACAATCCGCGCCGGCAAATAGTTCTTACGTGTTTCGTGGGCATAGCTCGGAAAAGTGGAAACTTGAGACCACGTTAGAGCGCAGTTTTCACCCTCAATCGGTTACGGAGTATTACAGATTAATCCTGCGGATCAAATCTGAGATCGAAAGTCTGGCTGAGCTAAAGTGGCCTGACGAACCGAGTTGGCCAGCCATCGACCGTTCGGTCAGGGAATACGAGCCATTTGCGTTGGGGCTCCACGTTCCGCCGCATTATGAATACATGACATATCTACGGCATCATGGGTTTCCGACACCCATTTTAGATTGGAGCCGGTCGCCATTTGTTGCCGCTTATTTTGCCTTCGCTCGCCCGCTAACAGATCATGTTGTCATTTTTGCTTACTGCGATAATCCGCGAGGATTTAAGACCTCAGGAAATGACGAGCCGCAAATAGCGACGTGTGGCCCCTACGTCTCAACACACAGGCGTCATTTTGCCCAGCAGGCCCAGTACACGATCTGCGTGCAGCATCATCAAGGAAAAGGATGGCACTTCAAACCACACGCGAACGTCTTTGACCGAAAGGTGCCCGGACAAGATAGGCTCCTCAAGTTTCGATTGGCCGCTGACGAACGTGCCGCCGTCCTGAGAGAATTGTTGGATTACAACCTCACCGCCTTTTCGCTTTTTGGCTCGCAGGAAAGTCTCATGGAGACGATCTCCGTTAGAGAGGAGCTGGCAAGCGCAAAGTTCAAAATCGCGGAGATGCTGCGGTGAAGCGGCCTATGTCGCTTGATGACGTGATCCGAATTCGGATCGCCGATGCCAAGGCCAAGCGGCAGATGAAGCAATAGCTGCGAGTCTGGAGGTCGCGGCTTGAAGCGTTTATTGCTCGCATCAAAAGGATCTTGGAATAGTTCGAAAGCGCATCGGCGCAGCACTCGCGCCGCGCATAAGGTTACGTCATGACTGACTAATCCGAAAGGCACTGGCTAACCGCAAAGAGCCAGCGCGATAGTTTTTCCTCGATCCGCCTCTTATCTACTTGCGAGACAATCCCTTGAACGAGCTGGCGCGCAGTAAGCCCTCCGAAGTGATGTCGCGATACTCCACGTCAGCATAGAATGTCGGCTCGACCCAAGTAGCCTTTGGTTTCTTGATGGGCCTTGTCAGTTTCGCTTTTGGGCTCACCACCGTGTCGAGCTTCTTCGGATCTCACTGGAAACCGCGCGGGACCAGCCGGTGCCAACCTTGCCCATGTACACCAGATCTTTGCCTTCCTTCTTCCCCAGGTAAAGGGCGGCGACGCCGGTCGGGTCCTTGATGAATCCGACCACGGGGAATTTCTCGCGCTGGACGGTTTTGATTTTCTGCCAGGCCTCGACGCGTTCCGATCGGTACGGCGCATCGACCAGCTTCGACACGATGCCCTCATAGTTCAACCGCGCCGCCGCTTCGAACAGAGCTTGCCCGTCGCCTTCGTGGTGCTCGCTGTAGAGGATTGGCGGATCGAGCATGTCGATCAACTCTTTCAGCAACTCCTTGCGCTTCAGCTGGGGCTTGCTCCGAAGATCCTCGCCGTTGTGGAAGAGGATATCGAAAGCATAGAACAGCATCCTGTCCTGCCGACCATTGGCCAGGTCTGCTTGCAGCTCGGAGAAGTTTGTTCGAATCGTCGTGGACGACGACGATCTCGCCGTCGAAGATGGTCTGGCTCTTCAGCTTGAACGCGCCTGCGATGCGCGCGAACCGCTTGGTCCAGTCATGACCGTTGCGAGTGAAGATTTTCGCAGCGCCGCTGTTCATATGCATCTGCGCTCGGTAGCCGTCGTATTTGATTTCGTGAATCCATTGGGCACCTGAGGGAGCCTTGCTCTTCAGGGTCGCCAGCTGGGGTTTAATGAACCCCGGCATCTCGGTACGCCTCGCCACTCTACGCAACTCACAAAAATACCCGCCGCCGGTGTTGGGGCCAGCGGCGGGCAGCCTACTACCTTACTCAACGAGTCTCCAACTTCGGACGCGCAGACGTGTTCCATTCGTGAATACACCCAGGCGTCGCCCACAACCAAGAACGCTGTTTCAGGTTGTGTTTTGAGAACGCTTCTCGAACAACGCACGAACAGGATGTGATAAATCAGAACATCAATACGGCGGCCGCTTCAGTAGCTCCGGCAGTTTGGATATCGCCTTGGCAATCCGCCGCGCCTCGTCACGGGTGAGGAATTCGTTGGCGTACTGGTACGGCCGGTCGTGAAGGTCTTGCCGGTGGACGATGCAGCAGAGGGAGAAGCCGTTCGCGTCTTTCACGCGAAAGCATTCCTTGTCCTCTTCCATCACCCACGGCGCAGGAAAACGCCGAAGGTTGTCCATCACATCCTGCGGTTTGCCGGAGTGCCCCGGATAGGCTTGCCGGTGGCATAGGTCGGGCCTTCCTTCGCTGCCCGCACCTGCCGGTCGCGTTCAGCGCACAGGTCGTCAATCTTCCCCAGCATCCGCGAGAGCAAAGCTTCCGCCGACGCCGTCCCTATTCCGGCACGTTGGAGCTGGAGGATTTCCTTGCGCTGTCGACCAACCTGCGCGCGCATGCGCTCGATTTCCGAGCGGAGATATTCGAGTGTGGGCATGACCAAACCTGGGATTTTGCCCAATAGAACGAAACAAGAACAATGAGTCAAGTGGGCACGAAAAAGGCCGCTTACATTGGCGGCGTTAAGCTTTGATCTGGATCATCGTTCACTCTCGAACGAGCCGGACCATTCGAAAGCAGCTTGACGAGTGCTCGGCATGACAGACCAAAAATCAAGAGCCCTCTATCTGATGCTCCTCTTGGGGCAACTGACAGGCGGGCTCTTTATAATCTTAGACGGCCTGCCTGAATTTCGGCACTTGATGGCCAATCCAGGTGAGCAGCTCCCCATCGAACGATCCGACAATCTTGCAACGCCCTTTATGATCGTCGCAATGCAAGCCGCCTATTGGTATCGCCTGCGATGCGTTCCGCTTCCACCCCAGCGCTCGAACCCGATCCTGAATCACCTATTCCTTTTTCTGGGGCGGCTCGCCTTTATCTTCGGAGGCTCGCTGTTCGGCGTCGTGTTCTTCAGGCATTTGCCTGAGATCCATCAAGGCGCCGATCTTTGGCTCATGTCGCGCCGTGGGCTGCAACTGGTGGCGTCGTTGTTCGCACTCTTCTGCGTCACGCTCGAACTTGAACGACTGGGCCGCACCCTGGGAGGCAGCCAGTAGACTTGGCTGAACGGTCCATCAAACAGCGCTGCTCAAAGGGGCGGACAGCAAGCGCGCCGGGCTTGGAGGGGCATGACGTCGTCATGCTGAACCGCGAGCTTCTGAAGACGGCAGGAGACCAGTGAACCGACGAAGCGATCCGCGCAGGTCTTGGTGAAACTAAACAGCGCCATCTGGCCGGTTCCGGCCAACCACCGGTCACGATTCGCGGCAGCTCGGCCCCGGCCAGGTACAGGATGATGACGGTGACGACGACGATGCGTGAGAACGGGCGGTTTTGTTATCTGGCCGCTCTTTTTAAGTGACGCCTCTGTAAGTTCGCCACTTCGCCAGCCGCTCGGCCGCATCGGCGATCTCAGCAGGCGCACTGATGCCGATCTTATAGAGCAGGCGGACGCGCTGCTCAGCGACTCGCTTGACACCGCCTCCGAGCCGCTCAGCGATCTGCGCGTCCGTCTTTCCGGCAGCTATTCGGCGGAGTAATTGCTTCTCGCGTGGACTCAGCGGGAGATTGTTCATGGCGCCTCGCAGCTGACAGGCAATCGCCCACCCTGTCTACTACAATGAGAGACAGCGCTTGTGTATACGTTTGGACAAAGAGCGCTCACGAATCGAATGCAATGGCTCGCCGGGCCATTGATCTAAATCAAGCGCCGACTTGGGCACAGGCAAAGGCTCGTGCCGGGTGTCGACTATTTTGAGCGGGCACCACGTCGCTCCTGCGCGGCACCCTACCTTGGAGGACAGCCATGCTTCGATGCCTTCTTGCCGCTTTGGCAGCTCTTGTTCTGGTCACTGTCAGTCTCATTCCCGATGATGCATTTGCTCGCCGAGGTGGAGGCGGTGGGTTCCGCGGCGGCGGTGGGTTTCATGGAGGCGGCATGCGCGCTGGAGGATTTCACGGTGGCGGCGCACGCGTCGCTCATGTTCGAGGAGGCCGATATGGCGTCGCTGGTCGCGGCTATGGCTATCGACCCATACCCGGCCGCCCCATTGCGCGCACGGCAGTTCGTCGCGGAGTATACCGTAATGCAGCTTATCGTGGGGCTTACAGGGGCGCAGCGTACGGGCTAGGTGCAGCAGCAGTGGGAGCTGCTGCGGCCGGTGCCTATGGCTACTACGGCAATAACAATAATTGCTTCTATGACACATACGGGAATTGGGTCTGCCCGGGTCAATACCCATACGGTTACCGCTACTGATCCGTAAGCCGCGCTTTGCGGTAGAGCATTGCGCCCTGCCGCAGCGCTTATTCCACTGCAATCGCAGGACAGATCTCGATGGACCATCGGGCGGAGTTACTTGCGGTTTTGCTGCTGTTCACGTGCGTCAGAAGCAGCGAGGCTTCTGTTCGCATTACGCATGATCAAGGCGGCTCAATTGGCGATTACATTGACCGATACGAAAAACTGCGGGCCTCGAATCAGTCGGTGATGATCGACGGCCTTTGCGCCTCGGCCTGCACGATAGTGCTCGCAACAATTACCCCGGAAAAAATCTGCGTTACTCCTAGGGCAAAACTCGCTTTTCATGCGGCGTGGGATTTTGACCGAACCGGACGTACCTTCACCCACCGAAGCGCGACCCGGATGCTGTATTCGATGTATCCTGATGCGATTCAGCGCTGGCTCGACAAGCAAGGCGGCTTAAGGCCTCGTGCGGTATTCCTGGAGGGTAGACCTCTTATGGACATGTATCGGGCGTGCGACCGATCTGCATCGACGAGTCCTACTCCACACTAGGACGCCTTATAGCTGTCGGCGCAGCAGCGCCGCCTAAAACCGGCCGTCGATCAGCCGGCGGTCCGCGTTTAGCCGCCGCATCAGGGGGGCTAAAACGAAAAGATGGCCATCGTCGCAAGTGCCGTATTCAGGATCGCCAGCGCGATGTAGGCAGCGGTGAAAATATGCTGACGGCTGGCCATCGCAATCCCCCACAACTGGTGCATGGGCATCAAAGCACAACTACTTAGGCGGGAAAAGCACGGATGCCTGACGTATCGGCGGCTCCGCACTTGGACGGTCGAGCCATCCAGGCCGCCGCTTAGGCGGCGAGTGCGGCAAGCCCGTGAGGCCGCCCTTCGTCCATGGACCGGCCGGCGCGGGATGATAGCTTGGGTGCCGCTCAGGATCGAACGGCGGCGGTGCGTTGCCCATGGTGATCGGTTGAGCCTTGTTCGCGCTGCGCAATACGTTCAGCGTCGGGTCAAACTCGGCATCGAACAAGATTTTGGCGAGCGCCTGCAACGTCTCGACGCCGAGCTTAGCCTTTCCATTGCTAAAATCTTCCAGTGTCGAGACGCCGACGCCGTCGATCTCGCTGGCGATGACCGCCATGGCGTTCGGGCTTTTGTTGCGCGCCTTTAGCGTTTTGCGCAGCACGTCTGTGCCAGTAATGGTTTGAGTCATACCCGGCTCCTGTTTATCGCTAAAACCAGTTTGGAAAACTCTGTCGTCGGCCGGCGAGGTATGGGCACCGGCGCGTTGCGCGGCGGGTGTTTTGCAGGCGCCAGCTTCGGCGTGCGCTGTTGCGGCGTCTTAGCCAGGACCGTCATCATCTCACGAACAATTGCAACGCGCCGAATGAGGAGCGCATTGGTCTCACCAATTGTCTTAAGCCACGCCGTGAGCGGCGGGGCGGGATAGCGGCGCTGCACCAGGGCGTGCGGATTTGCCGGCGCATCCGTCAAGCTGATTTCTATGATCTCCGCATTCGTCACCAGCGCATGGAAGTGTGCGCTGTCAGTGTCGCGCAATTCATAACCGCCGATATAGGCGCGGATCGAGAACGCCCCGCAACGCTTTGCCAATTCGTGGGTGACGTGGGCACTGATCTTGAGATTGCCGCGCGCGTCATAGGTAAGGCTTTCAATCTTGCCTGCTGGTTGCGATTCATCATGCTTGTAAAGCAGCGGCGGCAACTCACGGCCCTTAAACAGCAAGCACGGATTGCAAAATGCATAGGCGCGGAATTTGGTGCGCTCCAAATCAATGTCGGTGGTGCTCGCAAGGCCATCCACCGTGAGTGCATGATCGACCGGCGCCGTGAGCGGGATAAGTGTCGGTCGGGGCGCGATCTTGTAGCGGCTGGCGAGCTTCGCGAGCTGCACGCGCATTTGGAAAGCTTCGCCGCTCATTTCCGCTTCTCCGCAGCGCACAGTTCGGCAATGCGGCGCTTCAGCTCCGCCATGCGCGCCTCAAGTGCGAGACGTTCGGTCGCAAGTTCTGCGAGCCGTTCGGGCGTCGGCGGCGGGCCGGCTGATTGCAGGACGCCTTCGAGCAAGGGGAACTCGGCGCGCAGCGTGTCAGCGGCGCGCATGCTCGCGGGATGGAAGCCGCCCCGCAGATAATCCCCTTTGCGGATGCTTTTGTCGGTCGCCATTTGGCTCGCCTCTCATTGATGGCGAACAGCCCGGCATCAGACTACCACGATCCAGCGGAGAGCGGCACAAACGAATCGCGCGATTGCGCGAGCCGATGGCAAACAACGCGGCCAGTTTCGCGGGAAACGGCAGCGCTGGTGCGGGAAAAGTTTTTCGGTGGTCGAAGACGTCGCTAGAGAACGGCCGTCAGGGGATGCATCACCAAACCCCCGACGGCCGCGCGCTGGTTGACGGGCTTGCTAAACCCGCTTGTGGTACGCCACCATCACGGTCCGCAATCTGGGCCGCAAGGAAACGCGCAGGCGGCATTTTCGTGGTTGTCCCGGCAACCCACACCTGACTGTCAGGCTCGGCCGCTCCGGGTATGGACGATGGAAAGCTTTTCTTCGGCCGCCTTGGCGAGCACGGCGCCAGCGGTCCGATCAAGCTCCTTGGCGATCAGAGTGAGCGGCATGGTGCCTGCCAGCGCCTTGAGCTTAGCCACTTCGTCTTCGGTCCATGCTTCCTTCCAGCGCGGCATAGGCGTTAATCCTGATCGGCCCCGCATCAGAATGGGCGCTGCGGGGCGCCCTTACCGCATGAACAGGGCGGCTGCCGCCAAGATCACCGGCAAGCTGCCCGCTGCAATCACCAGAACCTTGTACTGAAGGTCATCGCCCATTGGGACAATTTAGCACGGTAGTGGGATACGCGCTATGCAACTTATACTAAAAATTCCGAGGCGCCAGCTGTGACAGTTCCAGGTCACGATATCTTCGCGCGAGACTAGCTAGGGAGCGCAGGTGCCTGTGCTGTCCCTGGTACGTACCGCGTACTAGGGCGTGCACTCCATCAACGCGCAGAAGTCCGGTCCTGATGACTAAGCGGAAACGTTCCGCACCTCAGAACACTGCCGTTTTTGACCCGAAGCGGAAATCGGTCCAACGACCGACCTGTTTCCAAGCAATGTTGATCTGCGTCAACACCGCTGACTACCGGGCGGGAAGTGTACGACGGTCTATTAGGTGCGTTTAGCAATTCGGTATCAGGAGCAACGGTGCAAACACATTGGTTCTACACCGTTTGGCCGTTCATAGGGTTCGGTGGGGCGGTCGTGATGGTCGCCATCCTGCTCATGACAGACGCATTCCGTGGCAACAACACCGTATCGCGCTGGCGAGACCTTGTCTGGCTGGCGTGGTTAGCCGTGCCACTCTATTGGCTGCATCAACTTGAGGAATATAGCCTGCCGGTGATCGGCCTGAACTACTCACTCCCGGATATGGTTTGTAAGAACTTCGGCTTTGAGCCGTATCCGGCTTGCCCGATCCCGCTGCCGTTCTACCCGCTGGTGAACATTGCTCTCATGTGGTTCGGTGCGCCACTCGCAGCGTACCTCAGCAGGCGAAATATACTCATCGGCCTCAGCTACTGGGGATTACTATTAGCTAACGGACTTTTGCACACGGCAGGCGGCATCGCGCAGGGGGCTTACAACACTGGCCTATGGACTGCGGCAATCTTGTTCGTTCCGTTGTCACTCTGGGTCGTTTACGCCTGCGTGTTCCGTGGGCCGTACAAAGGCAAGGTCGTGGGCGTGGCGTTCGCCGCCGGAGCGCTCACGCATGTCTTGCTTTTTATCGGCTACGGGCTGTTCAAGTCCGAGGTGATCGGAGGTAATGGCTTGCTGGTCTATGCCGCTGTGATCGGTTTCACGCCGATAATCTTGGCAGCCCTTGGCAGCCAGTTCTTCAAGCCGCAATTGTTGCGGCCAGTTCCGATCCAATAGGACCAGCCCGCTTGTGGCCCCTGCGACCTCGGGCAAGGCCCGCTCTTCCTCCGCTGTCGGGGGGCAATGGCCATCAGTCGGCCAAGCCGCTCAATGAGTACACACCCTAAACGAATTCCAGAAAAACTCCGGCGGCATTCCAGGATTTGAGCAAGGGATGGCTTGCGTGGCGCGCCTGAGCAACGGCTGATCTGTTACGCAGGGCGTACCAAGCGGATTAGTGCGGAGTAAAGGGAGCGCGCCGCCCTCATTCGGTGGCCGGCCGGAGGTTGGACCACTCCCCCCTCACTCTCGGGCGGCGCGGCGGCGGGTGCTTCGGGCACAGGATGGACGTCCACTCCTCGCAGACGTTCGAGTCGCGAAGGCGTGCAATCGCGACGATGGCTCGACGTCGGGAACAGGCTGTCGTGACAGCGTTTCGCGACACTCCCGAGAACACAGAACGACGGGGCCGTTGATATCGTTTAGTTTTCTGCCCGAGTAACGTCATTGCTAAGGAAATGACTAGCCTCCACCGCGCGCAACAGCCGGCGCTTAGCAAACGCGCCCACCTCTCGCCCGAAAGGCCATTCGCCAGGGCGATGCGCCGCGCTGGGGCGCGTAGGCCAGGCGGCCGGTGTCTTGAAGCGGCGCTCGGGTGAAGCGGCTCCACGGTCGCCGCTGAGGCCCTTATCGACGTCGCAGTGGTGCGAACGGCGAGCTGTCGATTGCGGGGACGCTCTGGCCGGATTCTCGCATCGGCTCGTGCTCGACGGTTTCGATCCGCTCGATTTCTTCACGACCCAAATGCTGACCGTATGGAATGCTTACGACCTTGATCGCGGTGACGGCGACATTGCCCAGACCATCGCCGTTGACCTGGTAAGGCAGCAGTTTTTGCAGCAGGCCGGCGAAGCACTTCTTATGGTCGGCGGCCAGATGCTCAAGATAGCCAACGAGGCCGCCTTCGCCGTTTCCGTCGCGACCATGGTTTACGGCAGCTTCGATGATGCCGGCCTTCAAATCGCGTGTGATTTTTGAAGCCGCGCCCTTCGGCCGGCCGTGGCCGGCTCTCGTCAGGTTGCGCGTTCCGTGCGCTTCCGGCTTCGGCTGGCGCAGGTTTGGAAGCGTGAGGTCTCGCGGCAGTGGCATGCAAGGAATCTTTCTAAAGAAGCGGACGTTGCTCTACCTAAGCTACGCTTCCCACGCTTCCCGTCCAGCCCATCGCTGCGCCAGTCATTCCGCGCGTTACGAGACGGAAGCTTCTCCCCAATATCAGTTGATGCAGTGAGAGCGCACGAGCGTCAGCGCCAGCTTCTATTAGTATTGTCCCTTGTCGCCAGAAGAAGATATTGGGGAGAAGGTAGGTTAGAATCAGCTGAAACAATTGTCGTCATTAGATTTTTTGCCATTTTCGGGGCGATTTCCGGACTACTTCCAATCGACCCATTTCCACAAATCCGGCTTTCCCTGCCCCTGCGACTGCCGGCTTGCCAGACCGTAGGCAACCAGCTCCTCAAGCACTCTGCGCACCGTGTTGGTTGGCAGCTCCATAGCCTTGGCGATGGCGGTGGTTTCGACCGCGCCGCTGGTTGCGTACATCGCGCGCAGATAGTCGTAAGCCCTGCGGCGGGCCGGTGGCACCGAGTCCAGCGCGACCGTCTCGACAACTCTCAGCGCGGTCTCGCGCTCGACGCCGAGCGTGTCGAGGCCGGCAAGCAGGCGTTCCAGGGTTAGTCCAATGCGGGCGGGGCCTTCGGCACCATAGACGGCCTCGATTTCCTTGCTCTGACGATCCCTGGCGATGGCGCCGCGCAGCCGCACCACCAACATGATGGTATTGTTGATGCGCTCGATCTCCGCATCCGTGATGGGTCGCGGTTCCGGCGTACGGCCGGCAAACAACCGCGTCACCGCCTCTGCCAGTTCCTGGCGCATCTGCTTGGTGCCGGCCCCGACGTGCTTCAGCGCGCGGACAAACTGGCCATGGCCCACCGGTGCCAGCCGGCACAGAAGGAAGCGGTCCCCCATCGCACCGATGACGCTGTAATGCGCATCGATCACGCCGGTAGCGGCGAACAGCAATCCAACCTTCCCCTCCAAGACAGCGTGCGGCCACCGTCGCTGCCGAGATGGCGCGTCCAAGAGCCGTCGTAAATTTCGCGCAGCGCGGCCAGCACCTCCGATTTGGTTTCGGGATGCATCGCCAGGATTGAACCGAAATCCTTCAAGACGATGATGCCGAATTCGTTGATCTGCCGCAGCAAGCCGCCTTGCGCGCCCTTGGCCTGGGACTTCTTAGGCGAACCCGACAGCAACCCTGCCACCGTCATGGTGGCAGCCTGCACCACATCCGGCAGCGTTGATGTCGCGTTGAGGATTTCAGTTTTTGCGGATGATGGTGGGGCGATTAGTCCGAGCCAGACCGGATCCCCGGGGAGAAGATTGGCGGCAATGGTTCCGAGTGCGGCGAGGATCGGGGTTGAATCCGGCAGTGCGAGCCAGCGGTCGAATACCTCAAGCGTTTCCTCAATTCTAATCGCGCCAGGGGCTGGCCCATATGCGCCGGGCGATCCGACATGCGGATGCGGCTTGTCGTCTTGCGGCTTCAGCTCGACCTCCACCGCCTCCGAAATCAACGCGGCGGCAGCGGCGGCACCGCCATCATCCGCGAGGCAATTGACGGCATCCCACCCCTGAGGCTTGCCCTCCGGAACCGTCACCCGCTTCACCCTGCATCCGAGCGCGGACAAAACGGCGGTGGCGTCGGCGGCAAACTTCTGCCCAGGAACGTCGGCGTCCGGCCAGATGATGACGGTCTTGCCCTTGAGCGGCGTCCAGTCGGTCTTCGTCGTGGCGTTGCAGCCGCCCATCACCGACGTCGTCACAACGCCAAACTTGGCCAGCGCGTCGGCCTTGCCTTCGCCCTCGACCAGGACGACTTCACTCGACTTCGACAGCTCCGGCAGATGATAGAGCGGCCGGACTCCAGGCGAGCCGATCATCCATTTCTTTTCGCCGTCGATCTCCCGCCAGCACCACGGCCGGAACGTCTTCGGCTCGTAGCGCCTAACGCTGCACAAGATGTTGCCGTGAATGTCGCGATAGAAGTATTCGGCAATCGGCGCGCCGAGGATTTCGGCTTCGTCCTTCGGCTTGGTGCCCCATCTCTCCTTGTTGGCGGCGATCTTCTCGTTTGGTGTTGTGATATGAGCCGCGCCCCGGGTCGGCTGTTCGAGCTTGACCGCCCAATGCAGGAATTCCTTGGCGATTTCGTTTAGCGAGCGTTCGAAATTGTCGGTGTCACCGACGTAACCCATGAAGAGACGATAGAGCTTGATCAGATCGCCGCCTTCATCGGTACAATGATCGTACCATAACCCGGCGTTCTTGCCCGTTAACTCGATGCAGAGCGATGTCCCAGGCTCGCCGTAAATATTGCCGATCCTGGCTTCGGTACGATGAAGGAAAGCGCGACCTGAATAGAGCCAGACGATAAAGCTGCGGGCGTCGTCATTCAACAGTTCGCGGATTTCCTTGGCATCGAACCGGCTATGACCACGACGAGCACCATTTCCGCCAACACGGCCGTAAACCTCGGCGGCCTCCTCTTGCGACAGAGCATCATTGAAATCTAACACCCCACACCACCTTTCTCGAACGGCACCACTACGCCAAGGCCCGGCAACCGCCACGCTGTGGCCTCTCGCAGCGTTAGGACTCTCTCGATTTCAAAATACGGGTCCTCGAACGCGACCACCGTCTCGGGATCGAGGCCTTCGTCGAGCAGTGCGCTGGACGCACCGAGGACAGGATTTTTCGAGACGCAGAGCAGTCGTTGCCCCAGGTTGACCCGGTGCAAACGCCGGGCGTCGCGCAGATCGCCAATGGCGTGAATCGTTAGGCGCACTGTCGCAAGGCGCGCGTCATTGTTGGCCATCATCGACATGACAGCCTCCACGAATTCGCGGCGTTTGGACTCGGTCTGTCAGGATCACTGCACTTGCCACGTGCGACGCGGCTGCGGCCAGACCGCGAGCGACGCCGCCGAGCATACGGGCGGCGGGTGCATGCTGCGGTGTCGGCCCTCAGCGAGCATGAGCAGAACGCCGTGACTGGCTCCTGGGGGTTGCTGGCGCGCTGATGAGCGAGGTTCAGCAGGTAGAAAATACTTTCGTCGGACAGCATAGCGAGCCTCGTCTGAGCGAGACCGCTGCGGGGCATCTTGCTGGCCGAGGACGCCGGGACTATAACGAAGACCGTTCAGAGCATTTCGCAGTTCCCGGCCGTCTCGGTGGTTTGCCCTGCCGAGCGGCCACCTTCATTTTTGACTGTTCGGCATGGCCTCGCGCTGGGCGCGCCACACTGCGGCGGCTTCCAGTGAGATCACCGAACGCGTGCCCAGCCTCATTTCGGTTGGCGTCAGCCCTTGCTTCTTCAGCTTGTAAAACATCCCCTGGCTGATGCGGTGAGCTTCGCAGAATTCGCGAATGGTCAGCGCCAAACGCGGCTGCGGCGGTTTGATGTTGTTTTCGTCGTGCAGCACCTGACGCGATTTCCGGCTGCCCATTTTCGTCTCCTTGGCGAAACATATGAACACCTGGGATTCGCGCTCAAAAAGTGAAAGCCGTCAATACAAGCGGAGGCGTGCCCTTCCGGTAAGTCATTGAAGTTCCTCAAAATTTTTTTGAAATTTGACGATTTATCGCAGCTAAGTCCTGGGCCACATTGGAGATTTTTTTCATCAGTTGAAGCAGTTGACTGCCGACAACCAGAGGGGGGCATCAGAATTAAATTTTCAGCCGCGACTGAGATTCCAGTTGCAAAACTACGCGACTCCGTTCGCGGTTATCGCCACAACGTTATCGCCGCTTGGCGGCTCCGGCTGTAGCAATCCGATACGCGCGATGTCGTCGATTGAGTGCTCCGTGATGTGCCGGGAATAGTGCTTTTCGATCATCGCGACCGAGGTGTTGTGCAGGCTCGCCACCAACCGGATCGGCACACCCCGCACCAGCATGCGGACAATGGAGCTGTGACGCAACGCGTACATCGTGACGTCCGCAGGATCGAGACCGATGCTCGTCACGACATTGTCCACCTGGCGATGATAGTTCTGGCCAGGGTTCTTGTCCCAAGGCCGGGCGTCACTCTGCAACAGCAGCGGCGCAATTTCGGCGCGGCCATTGGCAGCCTGCTTCAGTCGTGTCGCGAGCTGGGGAGTGATCGGAACCGAAAAGCGCTCGGCCTTTTTTTGCGCGCGATTTTTTCCGCCCCCCTTTCCGGACTTCGGCATCATCAGCTTCGGCCTCACCGGATGATCGTATAAATCCTCGACGCGGAGACGCACGGCCTGGGATGGTCGCGCACCAGTGACTGCCAGCACGTCACTGAGCAATCCGAACTGATGATCGATTCCGTACGCGGCGGCGACGAATTCATGCACCTTGTCGTCTGAGAGCACCACGTTACGGGCTTCCTGGGCATCGGGCAGACCGGCAAGGCCGTTTTCCCACGCGTCGGCGTTCTTGACACGTTGATCGTGCTGCGCAGCCAGCGCCAGCGCGGCGCAGACGCAACGACAAAGCCGGTTGATCGTGCTCGGCTTCATCGTGCCGATCAGTTGGTCGCGCCATCGCTTCAGCTCGGTGGCGGCGAGCAGGGCCACAGGCTTCGCCAACAGCGCGCTGGAGAGGTGTAGGCGCGGGTGCTCGGCGTTGTAAGGGTTTGCGCTGCGCGCGATCAAGTCGGCTCGGTAGGCCGTCAGCGCGCTGTCGAGCGTGACCGGCGCGGTTCCGGCGCTGTCGTCGCCCGCGCGTGCCAGCTTCTTCGCCTGCTCCTGGGCCTGGTAAAACGTCAGCAAGGTCTTGCCGTCGGCCTCCTCGAAGTCGTCCGCAAGTGCGAACGCCTTGGTCCAGTAAGCGCCATGTCCGTCGCTGACCTTCAAGACCCAGGTGCCATTGGTCTTGTTGCGGCGATACATCAGCAGGATTCCGCGCGCCAGCGACGGTCCGCTGTACGGCCTACGGCGGACGGTGAACTTGTTGAGCCGCGCGCTGCGGCTCTCGAACGCGCTGAAACTAACCTTTCGGGCCATGTGGTTTTGTCCGGTGTCTCGCGATGTGTCGCGAACGTGTGCATGGAGCCATAAAGAGGCCGGTGGCAGCTTATGAAGAGATCGTTTGGTCCATCAACGGGTTGCGGATTCCACACGGCTCTACACAGCTTCACCCGACTATTTATTTTTCCTGCGCAGTGGTTGGACGGCTTATGCCGTGCTCTCCCGGGAGCCGAGTTCCTTCTGGCCTCCCTCGTCCTTGCGAAAGTCACCGGCACCGCGCCGGTTGACGCGACTGCCGCATCCGCAAACACTTGACCGTAGCGACGACGGCCAGGACCACACGGTTTTGCCGTACGCACGGCCCGCCATTTCGCTGCAGTTTTTCCAGCCCTGTCGACGGAGCCGGAAACTTGCAGACGAGACTAAGCCTAGCAGCGCCGCTCATCCGGCACGAAGTCTTGGGCTCACGGAGAGCAATCCGCCCTGCCCGCACTTCTCGCGCCCAACGCTGCCGCGTCCACCGCAAGCCCGGCTCGCGACAGTGACGACACAAGATCGCCCCTCTTGGTGAGCCGGGATGGGCGACACATACGCCGTTTCCGAATTTCGGTAAAGCGGAATATTTTCGCACGCGCGGCTTGACGCCCTCTCGGGTGTTTTGCCCGTCGGGCAACGAGAGCCCCGTCACCCGCCCGACAGCCCACCTCCGCCTTGTATGCATTATCCCAGTTGCCATCCCCGCGGACTTCGCTTTACATGCCGGCAACTCGCCCGCGGATGACGGCCGGGGCTCAAAAATCACACACATTTTCAAAGGGACGGAATATGGCGCGTAACATCCTGATTCTCGGGGCTTCCTACGGTTCCCTGCTGGGCACGAAGCTGCTGATGGCGGGCCATAACGTGTCCCTGGTCTGCCGCGCCAAGACCGCCGAGCTGATCAATCGTGACGGTACCGAGGTGCGCATCAAGCTGCGCGACGAGGCGGTGCACCGGGCGATCTTCTCGCGCGACCTGCCCGGCAAGCTCGACGCGGTGACGCCGGGCAATGTCGACCTCTCGCGCTACGACATGGTCGGCCTGGCGATGCAGGAGCCGCAATATACCAACCACACGGTCCGCGTTCTCATGGTCAAGATCGCCGCGGCGAAGCTGCCGTGCCTGTCGATCATGAACATGCCACCGCTGCCCTACCTGAAGCGGATCCCGTCGCTTGCCGACATGGATCTCGAGGAGGCCTACACCAATGCGCAGGTGTGGGAACGGTTCGAGCCCGGCCTGGTGACGCTGTGCTCGCCCGACCCGCAGGCCTTCCGTCCGCCGGAAGAAGCCGCCAACGTGCTTCATGTCGGCCTGCCCACGAATTTCAAGGCATCGGCCTTCGCCGACGAGAAGCACAACAAGGTGCTGCGCGAGCTCGAAGCCGACATCGACGCGGTGACGCTCGACGGTCACGACGTGCCGGTGAAGCTGAAAGTGTTCTCTTCGCTGTTCGTGCCGCTGGCGAAATGGTCGATGCTCCTGACCGGCAACTATCGCTGCATCACGCCGCACGAGCCGCAGTCGATCCGCGACGCCGTGCACGGCGATCTCGCGCGCTCGCAGACGATCTACGACCATGTCGATGCGATCGCCCGCCGCCTCGGCGCCGATCCGGAGGACCAGGTGCCGTTTGCGAAGTACGCCAAGGCCGCCGAAAGCCTGCTCAAGCCGTCATCGGCCGCGCGCGCGGTCGCGAGTGGCGCGCCTTTCATCGAGCGCGTCGACCTGCTGGTGAAGCTGATCTCGCATCAGCTCGGCACCCCCAATGCCGAGATCGACCGCACGGTCGAGACCGTGGACCTGAAGCTGAACGAGAAGATCGTGCAGGGCGGATCTGGCGCGCAGTAGCAGCGTGCCGGCGCTGCCGTCTTAGCTCGCACCGGCCTGCACTGATCGACCGGACTTGCCGATGCAGACCGGATCACTCTTGGGCATGGGCTTACGATTTGGCCCAATACGGGCCATCCTGCTCAGCAGTCCGTTTGCGTAAATCCCGCATACATGCGACTGCTAGCCGTCACACGGGCGCCGACTTCCGCAAGTTCCGGGGCAGCGCGATGGCCGGATCGAAGGGCTGAAGAACAAGTAGAAGACGATGGATCAGACGGCGTTGCAGGTCGCTCGCGCGGTGGAGGCCGGCGCGACGACGATGAAGGGCATCGTGGACGCGACCGGCTTGTCCCGCCTCAAGGTCGAGCGCGCGCTGAGCACGCTGGAGAAGCAAAAGCTCCTCATTCGCGACGGCCAAGGATTTCGGCCGGCTAACCGGCAAACGCCGCCGCCGCTCACCCGGCAGTGCGGCTCGTGCAACGCCTGCTGCGATATCCTCGAGGTCGCCGCCGTCGACAAGCCGGTGAATCAACTCTGCAAGCATTGGCAGACGGGAACCGGGTGCACCATCTACGACCGCCGTCCGCAAATGTGCCGGTCCTTCGTCTGCGCCTGGCTGCAAGGCCATCTCGATGACGCGTGGTTTCCGGCGACGTCCGGCATCATCGTGCATTTCAGCCAGGACGCGGTGAACGTGACGGTCGACGACCACTGCCCCGATCGCTGGCGCGAGGAGCCCTATTTCAGCAAGCTCGCCGAATGGTCGCTGAACGGGATCAGGCGGATCGGTAACCGCGGCTACGCGACCCTCGTGGTCTCCGGCGAGAACCGGTTCCTGCTGCTCGGACGTACCATCGTTCCCGAGCCGACGCTGTTCGGAACGGCGTTCCTGCCGCTCACCACCGACACCTTCCGGTTCTGGCGCGCCACCTCGACCGAGCATCTGCAGCGGCTGCACGAGCGCGTCGCCGAGATCGAGCGTATCCGGCAGGAATTCGGCTCCTGTGCGATCCCCGAGAACGAGGACGACGATCCGCAGGCGCCCTATCGGCCCGCACTTTTACGGCAATCGAATCACGCCTGAACTCCGCCGTGGGCAACACCGCATGATTCGCACGGTGCCGCTCGACGCGCCCCGGCCGGGTTGATAAGCCCCTCTCCGCGAATGATGGGGACTTGAGTCGGGGACATGACAGTTGCGATCGAGATGGGGCAGACCACGGCAGGCGCCGCGGCCGCCATGGACCTCGAGGAACTGCTGGCGACCCGGCTCCTGGTGCAGGGCAATTCGGGCTCCGGCAAGTCGCATCTCCTGCGGCGGCTGCTCGAACAGAGCGCGCCCTGGGTGCAGCAGGCCATCATCGACCCCGAAGGCGACTTCGTCACGCTGGCCGAGCAATTCGGCCATCTGGTGATCGAGGCCGAGGATCACACCGAGCGCGGCCTTCAGGTCGCCGGCGAGCGCGCGCGGCTGCATCGCGTCTCCACCGTGCTCAATCTCGAAGGGCTGGACGCCGAGAACCAGATGCGGCGTGCCGCGGCGTTCCTCGGCGGCCTGTTCGACGTCGATCGCGACCATTGGTACCCGATGCTGGTGGTGGTCGACGAGGCGCAGCTGTTCGCGCCGGCTGTCGCCGGCGAGGTCTCGGACGAGGCGCGCAAGCTCTCTCTCGGCGCGATGACCAATCTGATGTGCCGCGGCCGCAAGCGTGGCCTCGCCGGCATCATCGCGACCCAGCGCCTGGCAAAGCTCGCCAAGAACGTCGCGGCGGAAGCCTCCAATTTCCTGATGGGCCGGACCTTCCTCGACATCGACATGGCGCGCGCCGCCGACCTGCTCGGCATGGAGCGGCGGCAGGCCGAATCCTTTCGCGATCTCGAGCGCGGGCAGTTCATGGCACTCGGCCCGGCGCTGTCGCGACGCCCCCTGCGTTTGCATATCGGCCCGACCGACACCCACGCGCGCAATTCCACGCCGCGGCTGATGCCGATGCCGGAAGCCGCACTCGAGGATATGCGCGCCGTGATCCTGGCCGCGCCGCCGCCCGATGCCAGCCGCCCGCAGCGCCGGCCCGCGCCCGATCTGCTCGAGCAGCTCCGCGCCGCGAAGGCGGCCGCGCCGGAGATCCGGCCTGAGGTGGCCGAGGTGCCGATCAGTGCCGAGGAGCTCGCCGAGCGGCGCGAGCGCGTCGATCGTACGCTTCGTGCCGTGCTCGCCGAGCCCGATGCCGGCTTCCGCGCCGTCGGCGTTCTCTATCAGGAGTTCGTGGTTCGCTGCCGCATCGAGGGCCTCGGCTCAGCGGTGCCTGATCTGAATGAATTCCGCCGCATGCTGACACGCGCGCGCGCCGGGCTCGGCGCCGAGCATGCCGAGGACGACGCCTGGCAGGACGTGTCGCTGCGCGCCTCGATCCTGCCCGACGACATGCAGGGCGTGTTCATGATGATCGCACGCGCGGCGAAGGAAGGCTGGCCCTGCCCCGGCGATGCCGCGATCGCGCGCGCCTACGGCTCGCATTCGCTGCGCCGCGCCCAGCGCCTGCTCGGCTACATGGAGGAGCAGGGCCTGATCGTCTGCCAGCTCGACGGCGGCGGGCGCCGGATCGTGACGCTGGTGGAGCTGGCCTGGGCCACCGCGCCGGGCGATCCCAACGGCGACGATCTGCCGGCGGAGCCGGTTCCGAGCGCGGCCTCGGCTTGAGATCGTCTAGAACGTCCCGGCGACAGTCAGGCGAAAGGTCAGCGGCTCGACCGGGTGCAGCACGTAATCCATCACGCCGTTCTGGCAGACCGCCGTCGGCGCGACGCCGCCGGTGCAGAGATTATAGAGCGTGTCGGTCTTGAGCAGCGAACCGTAGGCATAAGTGATCTGGTTTGCCTGCGTGTTGAAGAGATTGAGCACGTCGAGCTGGATGCGCCAACCATTGTCGATGCGATAGCCGAGGCGGCCGTTGAAGATGCTGGTCGCGGACGAGCGGAACGCATTGTCTTCCGTCAGCGGGCTCGACGCCAGATAGCGCCAGCGCAAAGCCCCGAACCAGCCGGTCTTCTCGCCGAGCGTGATGCCGGCTGATGCCACCATCGCCGGCGCGTTCGGAATGTAGTTGCCGGGCGCGTTGCCGATCTGCGCCTCGGGATAGCCCGCGAGCGAGGCGTAGACCTCCGCCTGCTCGCTGTCAGTGCCGCGGAAGCGCGCATGCGTCATGGCGAGATCGGCATCGATGTCGATCCACGATCGCGGCCGGTAGTGGTTGGTCCATTCGAAACCATAGCGGCGGCTGGCGCGCGTCGCTTCGGTATCACCGGCATCGCCCGAGAACAGGATCTCGGAATCCTGATCGAGAATGAAGACGCTGAACGAGCTATCGAGGCTTGGAATGATCCTGGTGCGGACGCCGACTTCGGCGCCACGGGTGCGCACGAGCAGCGGTGACGGCGTAAGTCTCGTGGCGGGATCGCTGGGGTCTTCGGTCGTGGTAGCGCCACGCGCGTCGTTGGAGTGCATGCCGTAGCCGGCACCGAGGAAGAATTCGGTCTGGTTGAACGGGCCGAGCACCATCCTGAATTTCGGGCTGCCGAGCGCGGCGTCAGTGCGGCCGGAATTGTTGGAATTGAACAGTGAGGTGACATTGGCCGCGTAATAGTCGCTGCGCCAGCCGACAATAGTCTTCAGCCAGTCGGTCCAGCGCACGGTGTTCTCGGCATAGACGCCGACACTGCCCTCGCCGACCTTGTCGCTGCGGATGTTGGACAGGAAGCCGCGCTGGAACGTGTTGCTCAGCGCCAGATCGATCGAATCATAGCGCGATTGCAGGCCGATCGTGGTCTGCATCGGCAGGCCGGCGAACGATCCGTTCAGCGTGCGCGAGATGTTGGCGCCGGCCATCAGGCGGTCGTCGTGCTGGTGGAACTGGTCGCCGAGCACGGGATCGTTGAGGAAATAGGTGAAGTTGTTGAAGAGGTCGAGCTGGCTCTTCACGACGTAGGCGTTGGCCTTCCACGCGCCGAGATCGTCGCTCTGCGCGACGCGGCCTGACAGCGCGAAACGATTGGTGTTGCCACCGTCGCTTGGGTCTTCCGAGCCGAACCGGTCGAGGAAGCCGCCCGTGATCGCGCGCAGCGGCGCCTGGTCGGTCGAATTCCATTTGTTCGCGTAAGCCATGCCGGTGACGGACACGCCATCGATCGCGGTGCCCTGGCTGTAGCGCACGAAGCCGTTGAGCTTGCGGACGTTATCCGGATTGTCCCACGGGCCGTCATAGGTACCGAGCTCACCGGCGACCAGCAGCGCCCCGTCGCCGAGCTTTGCCGAATCCATGCCGAGCAGGCGGCGATAACCAAAGCTGCCCGCGGTGACCTGCGCAAGGCCCTTTTCGGTGCGGTCGATCAGGCCGATGCGCACGCTGCCGACGGAGGCAAAATCGCTCTCGTCGGCGAAGTACGGTCCCTTGCGCACGTCCATCGCGCTGATGGTTTCCGGGATCAACCAGTTGAGATCGGCATAGCCTTGGCCGTGCGCGTGGGTGCGCATGTTGACCGGGACGTCGTCGACATAGATCGCAAGGTCGGTGCCGTGGTCGAGATTATAGCCGCGCAGAAAATACTGGTTGGCTTTGCCCTCGCCGGAATGCTGGGTCACGATCAGCCCCGGCACCGCTTCGAGCGCCTCGCCCGGCCGCGCGAAAGGGCGCGCGTTGATCTCCTCGCCGGAGATGGTGATCTCGCTGGCCATGCTGGGCTGGGCCTTTGCACCCGAGGCGACGCTGCGGGCGTCCGACGCTTGCGTTGCTGCCGGAGAGACGACGATGCGGTCGTTGGGCTGAACGGGTTTACTGGCTGGCCGCGCCGCAGGCGGCTTCTTGCGATGCGGCGCCTCGTCACCGGATACCTCGACCGGCGGCAGTTCGCGCGAGGCGCCACTGCTCTGCGCAAGGGCGCCGCCGCCATTCGCGAGAAGGACGAAGGCCGAGAGTGCCGTCAGCGCGCCGCGGCGCCGGCCAGGCTCAGGCCGGCTTGGTGGCATCGGCGCCTCGAAGCACATCCGCGCGTGAAGGGCTGCTCGCGAACATGCGGCGGTAGAGCAGGACCGAAACGAGCCAGGCGATCGCAAACAGCGCGATCACGGCGAAGCCGACATTGGCGAGCGACTCGTTGAGGCCGTCGACCAGCGTCCACACGCCGCCGGTTAGACCAAGCCGGTCGGCGATCAGGCCGAGTGCCTCGATGCCGCCGATCAACAGCGCCACCGCGACGGAGGCGCCGGTGATGGTGAGGTTGTACCAGAGCTTTCGCAGGGGATCGACGAAGGCCCAGCGATAGGCGCTGACCATCAGCGCCGAATCGGCGGTGTCGACCAGCGCCATGCCCGACGCGAACAGCGCGGGAAAGACCATGACGTCGACGAGCGAAGCGCCGCGCGTGGCTTCGGTCGCGGAGATGCTGAGCAGGCCGATCTCGGTCGCGGTGTCGAAGCCGAGCCCGAACAGGAACCCGAGCGGGAGCATGTGCCAGGGCTTTGTCACCAGGCGGAACATGGGGCCGAGCAGGCGCGCCAGGAAGCTACGGCTCGCCGGCAGCGCGTCGAGCTCCGCTGCGTCGTGGATGCCCTGCGCGCGCACGATGCGGAACGTCCGCCACAGGCCGACGAAGATGGCGAGATTGATGGCCGCGATCACAAGCAGGAACAGCGCCGACACCGATGTGCCGATGACGCCGCCGATATCCCTGAGCAGGCTGTCGCCGCCGAGGCTCACCACGCCGAGTGCCAGCAGCATGGTCGCGACCACGACCACGGTGGAATGGCCGAGGGCGAAATAGAGGCCGACGCTGCGCGGCGTACCGCCCGCATGGATCAGCTTGCGCACGACATTGTCGATGGCGGCGATGTGGTCGGCGTCGACGGCATGGCGGAGGCCGAACACCCAGGCCAGCAGCGCGGTCGCCATCACCGTCGGCCGGTCGCCGAACGCCGCGAAAGCCCAGACCCATGCGGCGACGTTGGCGGCGATGAGCCCGCCGAACAGCAGCACGGTGGCGGGCTCGACCGCCCGCAAGGACCATTTCGTCACGACAATCATTCCGTCCGCGCGCCCATCGCGCCAGCGGTATGATCTTTTCATACAATGATCATACTAACCAATGCAATTCCAGGGGGCCGCTTTGCAGGAATGCTTGTAACCATCCTTCGAGACGCCCGTTGCGCGGGCTCCTCAGGATGAGGCCTGGATTCGCGGCCACGTTGCGAGCAGACCCTCATGGTGAGGAGCCCGCGCAGCGGGCGTCCGGACGATGCTCTGCATCGCCAGGGTGAACCATCAGGCCGAGATGGTGCTACGCGGCCTCGGAACCACCGAGATAGGCATCCCGCACACGAGGATCGTCCTTCAGCGCCCGCGCCGGGCCTGAGAGCACGATCTTGCCGGTCTGGAGTACATAGGCCTCGTGCGCGATCTCGAGCGCGAGGCTGGCGTTCTGCTCGACCATGAAGACCGACACGCCTTCCTGGTTGATCGCGCGGATCAAGTCCAGCACGCGGTCGACATAGAGCGGCGACAGGCCCATGGTCGGCTCGTCCATCACGATCATCCTCGGACGGCTCATCAGCGCGCGCGCCATTGCGACCATCTGCTGCTCGCCGCCGGAGAGCGAACCGGCACGCTGCGACAGCCGCTGCCCAAGCTTCGGGAACAGCGTCAGCATCTTGTCGAGATCCTGCGCCACCGCATCGCGGTCGTTGCGCACGAAGGCCCCCATCAGGATGTTTTCGCGCACGCTCATGTCCGCGAACAGCCGCCGCGCCTCCGGCACGGAGGCGATACCACGGCGGACGATCTGCGGCGTGGTGAGCCCGAGCAGCGAGGCGCCGTCGAAGGTCACGTCACCCGAGCGTGGTTTCACCAGGCCCAAAATGATCTTCATCGTGGTCGACTTGCCGCTGGCATTGCCGCCGAGCAGGCAGACGATATGGCCGCGGCCGACCGTGATCGACAGGTCGAAATGCACCTGGGCCTGGCCGTAGAAGGTGTTGACGTTCGAGAGCGCCAGCAGCGGCTCGGATGCGCCCCTCGTCATGCCACGCTCTCCCGCTCCGGCGTTTCCGACAGGCCGTGGCCGAGATAGGCCTCGATCACCTTGGGATCGCCACGCACCACTTCACCTGGCCCTTCCGCTATCTTCTTGCCCTCGTCCATGACGATGACGCGGTCGGAGAGGCGCATCACCATCTCCAACTTGTGCTCGATCAGGAGGATGGTCAGCCCCTCGGCCTTCAGCTCGGCGACCAGGCCCTGCATCTCCGCGGTCTCGGTCGGGTTCATGCCGGCGGTCGGCTCGTCGAGCAGCAACAGGCGCGGCTTCAGCGCGAGCGCGCGCGCGATCTCGACGCGGCGGCGATTGGCGTAGGACAGGCTATAGGCGGGCTGGTCGATCCGCGGCAGCAGCCGCTCGCCGAAGCGTGCGAGAATGGCCTTCACCTCCTCGCGCAGCCGTTCCTCTTCGTCCCTGACGCTGGCCGGACGCAACAGCGCCAGCCCCAACTCCAGCAGCGGGCCGATCACCGGCACCGCGGGTCTCACCGCGCGCAACCGCGTGTGCGCGCCGATCAGGACGTTGTCCATGACGCTGAGATTGCCGAAGACGCGGCCGAGCTGGAAGGTGCGCGCGATGCCTCCGGCCGCGAGCCGCTCCGGCGACAGACCCGTGATGTCCTGACCTTCGAAGCCGACATTGCCGGCATCGGGCCGATCGAGCCCGGTCACGAGATTGAACAGCGTCGTCTTGCCGGCCCCGTTCGGGCCGATGATGCTGATGAGCTCGCCTTTGGCGAGATCGAGATCGATGGCATCCACCGCGGTCAGGCCGCCGAAATGGCGTGTCAGCCCGCGCAGGGACAGCATGGGCGTGTGCTGCTCCGCCATCATATCGTCCCCAACAGGCCCTGCGGCCTGAACCGCACCAGCAGCAGCAGCACGATGCCGTAGATCAGGATGCGATACTCCGCTGCGATCCGGAACACCTCCGGCAGGCCGACCAGCGCGACCGCCCCGACGATGGCGCCGACGACGTTGCCAAGGCCGCCGAGGATGACGACCGTCAGCGCCAGGATGGATTGCTGCGTGTTGAAGGTCTCGTGGTTGATGTAGGAATAGAGATGGGCGGCGATGCCGCCGCTGACGCCAGCCGCGAAGCCGCCGAAGATGAAGGCCAGCGACTTGTAGCGGTTCAGGCTGAGGCCATAGGCGCGCGCGGCGATGTCGTCGTCTCGGATGGCGCGAAAACTGCGGCCGAGATGCGAGCCGAGCAACCGGCCCTGCAGCAGCGCCAGCACGACCATCACGATGAAGCTGAACCAGTAGATCGAGGTCGGGCTGATCAAATCGTAGCCGAACAGGGACAGCGGCGGGATGCCGGAGATGCCGATCGGGCCGCGCGTGACGCTCTCCCAGTTCAGGATCACCAGCGACACGATCTCGCCGATGGCGAGCGTCGCGATCGACACGTAATGCCCGCGCAGGCGGAACGACGGCGAGATCAATGCGGTGCCGAGCGCAGCACTCATCAGGCCGCCGGCGATGATGGCGAGGCCGACCGGGACGGAGAAATTCAGCGACAGCAGCGCTGAGGTGTAGGCGCCGATCGCGAGCAGCGCGGCATGTCCGAGCGAGACCTGTCCCACCGTGCCCGCAACCAGCGTCAGGCTGAGCGCGAGCATGCCGAGCAGCCAGGCGTTGATCAGGGTCTGGAGCACGTAGAAGGACACCGGGAAGAACGGCAGGATCGCGAACACGCCGGCGGCGACCAGCAGCACCCAACGCGGAATCCGCACCGGGCGGCTCGGCGCAATGAAAGTGCCGGTGAGCGGCTCGGGTGGCGCCTGCCGCGCGCTGGCGAACAGGCCGTTCGGACGCAGCACGAGCACGACGACCAGCAGCAGGAACGCGAACAGATTGCGGTAGCTGGTGCCGAACACGGCGACGCCATAGCTCTCGACCAGTCCGAGCAACAAGCTGCCGATCACGGCGCCCGGCACGTTGCCGGCACCACCGACCACTTCCGCAACGACGCTCTTCAGCGTCGCCTGCAGGCTCATCGCGGTGTCGATCTGGTTGTAGTACATGCCGACCAGCAGGCCGGAGACACCGCCGAGCGCCGCCGCAATGCCGAACACGGCCTGATTGACCCGGTTGACGTCCACGCCCATCTGCATCGCCGCGTCGCGGTCCTGCGCAGTGGCGCGCACGGCCCAGCCGAGCTTGCTGTAGCGCAGGAACACGAACAGCAGCAGCGCGCTGGTAAGGCCGACGCCAGCGATGAGCAGATCAAGAGGTCCGATCGTGCCGCCGCCGACCTGGAAGCGCACGTCAGGCAGCTGGCTCGGCAGCGCGCGCGGGTTCGGCGAGAACGTCAGCATCACCAGCTGATCGAGCACGAAGCTGATGCCGATGGTCGCGAGCAGCGGCGCGATGCGCACCGAATTCTGGAGCGGACGCAAGCCGAACCGTTCGATGATCAGTCCGACGATCGCGGCCGCCACCGCCACCACGATGATGGTCAGCGGCAGCGGCGTATGCAGCTGCACCACCGCGACCCAGCCGATATAGGCGCCGACGAGATAGATCGAGCCCTGGGCAAAGTTGATCAGCCGGCTGACGCCAAAGATCAGCGCAAGCCCGACCGCAACGAGGGCGTAGACATTGCCGACGATCAGCCCGTTGATCGTGTAGTCGAGCCAGGAAGACACGCTGATATCACCGCGTAGAGAGGAAAGCGGCCGGAGCCCCCGCTCCGGCCATCAGGTCAGGTCGGCTTGCCGTCCCAGAGCGCGAACTGGCCCTTGCGCACGACGAGCTCGGCGTTCATGGCGCCCTTGACGCGACGGGTCGCGACGTCGAACGTCGCGGCGCCGAAGATGACGCTCGGGACGTCCTTGACCTTGGTGAAGGCGTCGCGGATCGCCTTGCGGTCGTTGCCGCCGATCTTCACCACGGCAGCCGCCATGTTCATCGCATCGTAGGCGTAAGCGTTGAACGCGTCGGGCTCGAGCCCGTTGTACTTCTTCTTGAAGCCGGCGATGAATTTCTGCACCTCGGGCCGCGGGTCTTCCGGGAAGTAGCGCGTGCCGACGTGAACCTCCTCGACCGCCTCGCCGCCGAGCTCCAGGAACTTCGGCGAGTAGACCGAGCTTGCCGCGCAGATCACCTGCTTCAGCCCGACCTGTCGCGCCTGACGCGCGATCAGCGCGCCGTCGGAGTAGTAGGAGATCAGGATCAGCCCGTCCGGATTGGCATCGCGCACGCGTACCAGCGTGGAGCGGAAGTCGCGCTCCTCCGCGATGTAGCCCTCGGTGACCGCGATCTCGGCGCCGTATTCCTTGGCAGCGTTGACGAAATAGTCGCGGCTGGTGCGGCCCCAATCGGTGTTGAGGTGCAGCACCGCGAGCTTCTTCAGGCCGAGGCGCCTCACCGCATAGGACGCCAGCAGCGGCTGCTCGTCGGCCTGGCTGACCGAGGTGCTCCACATGAAGTCGCCACCCTTGGTGAAGTCAGGGTGCGAATTGGTGAAGCCGAACTGCACCAGGCCCGCGCGCTGATAGATCGGCGAGGCCGCCATCAAGGCGGGACTGGAGAAGTCGCCGAGCTCCAGGACGATGCGGGGATCCGAGACGAATTTCTGCGCGATCGCCACCGACTGGCGCGGATCGCTCTGGCTGTCCTCGAAATTGTAGGCGAGCTTGCGGCCGTTGATGCCGCCGGCCGCCTGGATCTCGTCGAGCGCGAGATCGAAGCCCTGCTTCCACTGCGTGCCATATTGCGCGTTCGGCCCGGTCAGAGGGCCGCTGACGCCGAGCAGGATCGGCTCGGCGGATTGCGCGAAGGCGCCGCGCGAACCGGCCGCTCCCGCCATCATGGCGGCAAGCGAGCCCTTGACCAGGGTACGACGATCGATGTTGCTCATGCACGGCTCCATCCAGATAGCGTTGAAACAAGCAGCAATTCTTGTGCCGGTGAGATAGCCTATTTCGAGGGCTCACCGAGCGACAGCATCAGCCGGTTCGCCCAGTTGAAGAACGAGGCGCCGTTGATGACGTCGACGATCTCGGCATCGTCGAGGCCGGCGCGGCGCAGCTCCGCGATATTCTCAGGCCCGAAAGCGATCGGCGTCGCGGCCAGCGCCACCGAGGCCTTGACCACCGCATTCCAGCGCTCGCCGAGGTCGGCCTTGACGCCTTCGTCAAGCAGCCGCTGCACGTCGTCGCGGCGCTTGGAATAGGTGCTGGCGAAACGCGCATGCACCGACGCGCAGTAGATGCAGCCATTGTAGCGCGAGGTCGCAGCAGCCGCGAGCTCACGCTCGGCGCGCGGCAGGCCATCGGCGACGTTGTAGAAGATGTCCTTGTCGGTCTTGGTGCGGGCTTCCAGCACCTCGGGATCACGCACGAGAAGGCGGAAGTATTCGGACTTGGCACGGGAGCGATCGACCAGGCCCGCGAAATGCCGCTCGGTCAATTCGGCCTCGGGCAGCGGGTCGATCCACGACACCCAGCCGAGCTCGTCCTGGGTGAAGACGACGGGCGGATTGACGTTGTTTGCAGCGCTCATGATGCAGTCTCCTTACGCGCCGGCCGCAGCGCTTGCAGTGCCCAGCGAGGCGCCGAGCACGCGCAGGCCCGTGACGACGCGCACCTGGAACGACAGGAACGCGACGAGCTGAGAGAAGGTGACGATGCCGGTGTCGGACCAGCCGGCGGCCAGCAGCGCCTTCATGTCGCCGGACGCGGCATCGCGCGGGCGGAACACCAGCAGATGCGCATGCTCCAGCGCCGCGGCGAGCCTGGCACCAAGGACGGACTTGCCCTCGGCGTTCACGCGATAGATCAGGCCCGCCGTGTTCTCGACTGACAGCGGTCCGGCCGGATACGCACCGTACGGGCCTGACGTCTCGCCGCGCCCGATTTCGAGCTCGATCGCCTTGGCCAGGCGCGCACCATCGGCGGTCGCCGCGAGCTTTCCCCGGTAAAAGGCGGCCACATTGGGCTCGCGGTGAAGGCCGATCACGAAGAGCGCGACTGCGGCGCGCTCCACGAGCGAAAAATCGCCGGCGTCGATCGGCTCGAACAGCGAGAGATAACTCTTCTGCGCGTTCTCGCGCGCCTGCAGGCGGCGTGCGCGAATGCCATCCAGAGCCGTGCCCGGTTCGATCCCGGCGAGCGTGTCGATGATATCTTTCGTAGCCATCATTGAGCCTCGTGCAACGCGATCATGTTCACTCCGATCAGCCCGCCAGAGCCACGTCAGCCGCCGTCCGGGTCCAGCCCAGCGCCGGCGCGACCTTGTCCGCGACAAGCTCAATCGAGCGCAGGATATGGGGATGCGGCGCGTCCACTGAATGCGCCTGGAAGACGAGGTCGGTCACCCGCTCCAGCGTGGCGTCGGCGCGGAGCGAGGCGATGACGTCGTCGGCCGCGCCGACATGCGTGTCGAATGCGGTGATCATCTCCTCCAGCGTCTCGCCCGGCCTGGCGTGACCGCCCTTGAGGAACTGCGGCAGCGCGCGCCGCAGCCCGATGTCGGCAAGGCGCATCGCCTCGGTCCGGTCGTCGGCGACGAAGACGCTGCGCGAGGCCATGATCCGCGGCTCGCATCCCGGCGGCAGCGCTTCGAGATAGGCATCGATGACCGGGTTCTGGATCTCGGCGAGCGTAGCCTTCGGCGCCTCCTTGGTCCGCGGCTGGGTGCGCGACAGCAGCAAGCCATCGCCCGCTTTACCGGCACGCGCTCCGCCCGCGACCGAGAACGTCGCCTGCCAGATCCGCTTGTCCAATTGGGGCCGCTGCGGATAGAGCGTATCGCCGCCGGTGAGCGGCTTGCCGACCAGGGCGTTGCGAACCACGTCCAGATTGCGGGCAAAGATCTCGTTGCGCTGGGCACTGTCGAGGCCGAAGGCGGCAAAGGCCGACGGATTGCCGCCGGTGCCGACGCCGAGCTCGAAGCGGCCGTTGCAGAGGAGATCGAGGACGGCGGCATCTTCCGCCACCCGCACCGCGTTCTCCAGCGGCAGCGTGACGATGCCGGTGCCGAGACGGATGCGCGAGGTTTGGGCCGCGACGTAACCGAGGAAGGTGAAGGGCGACGGCAGGCCGCCCTCGCGCTCGTGGAAATGATGCTGCGCGATCCACGCGGAATCGAGGCCCGCTTCCTCCGCGCGCACGATCTGCTCGGCGGCGAAGCGGTAGCGCTCCGCGGGCGGGGCTTCATCGAGGAGCCGTGTGAAGAACCCCAGTCGTTTCAGGTTTGCAAAGCGTTTCATACGACCCCTGTCGGGCGAGGATGGGCCCCGATGATGTCGGTTGCCGCAGCTCCAGACAAGCGGGCATTGCGCAAGGCTGCCCGCCGGATCGCCCCTCGCGCTGGACCTTGGCTAGGCAGATTGCCTACCAGCTCGGCAGCACCGCGCCCTTGAACTTGGTCAGGACGAACTCCTTCACCTCGGGCGTGTGGTAGCTGTCCACGAGGATCTTGACCCAGGGCTTGTCCTTGTCGGCGGCACGTACCGCGATCAGGTTGACGTAGGGGCCCTTCGGGTCCTCGCGCAGGATCGGATCCTTGACGGGATCGAGGCCCGCCTGGGTTGCATAATTGGTGTTGATCGCGGCCGCATCGACATCGTCGAGCGCGCGCGGCGCCTGCGCCGCATCGACCTCGATGAATTTCAGCTTCTTGGGATTCTCGGTGACGTCGAGCACCGTCGGCTTGAAGCCCGTGCCGTCCTTCAGCTTGATCACGCCCTTGTCGCGCAGCAGCAGCAGCACGCGGCCGCCATTGGTCGGATCGTTCGGGATCGAGACCTTGCCGCCTTCAGGGATGTCGGCGAAGGCCTTGTGCTTCTTCGAATAGACACCGATCGGGAAGTTCACGGTCAGCCCGACGGATTCGATCTTGTAGCCGCGGTCGGCCTTCTGGTTGTCGAGATAAGGCTGGTTCTGGAACGAATTGGCCTGGATCTCACCGGCATCGAGCGCGGCATTCGGCACGACGTAATCGGAGAACTCGATCAGCTGGATGTCGAGACCCTGCTTGGCGGCGATCGGCTTCACCGCCTCGAAGATCTGCGCATGCGGGCCCGGCGTCACACCGATCTTGATGGTCTCGGCGGTTGCTGCGGCCGACCATATGGCAAGCGCGGTTGCAAGGATCAGGGGGAGGCGAAACGACATCTTGGTCTCCATCACTCAACGAAAATGATTGGAACCGTATTCGCTTCTCCGCCGGGCGAAATCAATGAAATGGAAATCCATATTTGTCGACTGACGCGGACAACGCTTCTCCGTTCGCCCTCATGTGGGGAACGAATGCGCCCGCGCAAGCGTGACGCGCATCACCGCGCAGCGGCGCCCGGAGAGCGAGAATTGCCGGCATCCGGTGCGCCCGTTTACTCGGAGCGCCACGTCCACGGTGATAGCATGATCAGGACACAGATCGCGGCATAGGCGGCTAGCGACAGCGTGACCATGGTGGCGAGACCCGCCATGCCCGCGCCAAAACTCGCCACCGCGATCCAGCCGCCGCCGGCCGCGATCAGGATGCGCGCGAAGGACGAAGCGAGCGGCCCCATCGCTCGGCCGGTGCCTTGCACCGCGAACGAACTGACAAAACCGAAGCCGAGCGCGGCATAGGCCGGCGCGACGATGCGCAAATAGGTCATGCCCTCGCTGACGACGTCCGCGTCATGGCTGAAGAGGTGCAGCCAGGCTGTCGGGAAGATCGCAACCAGCAAGCCGATCGTGCCGGTCATGATCATGCCGACCACGCCGCTGATCCAGCCGATCTTTCGTGCCCGTACGGTCTGGCCTGCGCCCATGTTGACGCCGACCATGGTCAGCGTCGCCGTGCTGATGCCGAACAGCAGCGGAATCATGATGTAGTCCAGCCGCGAGGCGATGCCGTAGCCGGCGAGCGCGGAGGTGCCGAACAGCCCGACTGCGCCGGTGACGAGAATGACGGTGAGGTTGGTCAGCACCGCGTTGAGCGCGGTGGGGACACCGACCTTCAGCATGTCGCCGAAGATCTTTGCGCGCAACGGCACGATGTGCAGCTTCAAGCCGGTCGCGCCCGTCGACATGTAGCGCAGCAGGAACAGCATCGCCGCGCCGTAATAGAGGCCGAAGGCTATGCCGGCGCCGCCGATGCCGAGCCGAGGGATCGGCCCGAATCCGAAGATCAGCGCCGGCGAGACCGGAATGGTCACGATGGCGCCGACCAGCGTCACCAGGGCCGGCACCTTGACGTTGCCGGCGCCACGCAGCGCGGCCGCCTGAAGGTTCACGATCCACACCGGGATGGCGCCGGCGAACAGATAGTTGGAATAGGTGGTGGCGGCGGCAAGCGCACCGTCGGTGCCGCCGAGGGCGCGATACAGATGCGGGCCACCGAGGACGACGCCGAGCGTGAACGCGCCGCCGGCAATGATCGCGAGCACCACGGCATGAAACAGCGCCGCCTCGGCGTCGGCGCGGCGGCCAGCACCGACCGCGCGCGCCACCGAGGACGCAACGCCGGAGCCGAAGCCTCCGTTCGACATCATGGTCATCAGCATGAAGATCGGGAACACCAGCGCGGCACCGGCGAGCGCATCGGTGCCGAGATAGCCGACATAATAGGCCTCCGCGATGTTGACCGCGGTCTGCGCGACGAGGACGGTCACGGTCGGCAGCGCGAGCTTGAGCAGCGTGGGCAAGATCGGCGCGGTCAGGAGCGCGGCGCGCCTTTGCTCAGCGGCGCTTGGGGCGGGCGTAACCGCCTGGCGAAGCGGCGCCGTGGTGTGGGCCACGAATGGCGCGGCGGACAAGGCCGGCGCGGCGGCATCATCGACGGACATGGGTTCGATCCTGTGGTTCCCTCGGACCGCCCGGTCGGCCGCCCATTGCATTATACTCATAATGTATTATTATGACCGTAATGCAATAGGACAGACCTCACGATTTTGTGGCATAGGGGGCGGCGGGTTCGCAGGAGGCGGAATTGGCGCGCTACGACAAGGGACACAGGGACACGACGCGGCGACACATTCTCGATGTCGCATCGACGCAGTTCCGCGAGAACGGCATCGCCGCGGTCGGCCTCGCCGGCATCATGGCGGAGGCGGGCCTGACCAACGGCGCCTTCTATACGCACTTCGCCTCCAAGGAGGATCTGGTGCGCGCGGTGCTGTGTGACGCGCTGGAGCGGCGCGAGCAGCGGCACAAGGACAATCTCGAAAACGGCGTCGCGCTCGAGACCGTGATCCGCGATTATCTCTCGCCCAGGCATCGCGATCGCGCGGCGACCGGTTGCCCGACCGCGGCCCTCGTCTCCGAGATCGCGCGGCATCCGAAGGCGACGCGCGAGGCCTTCACCGGCAAGATCTCCGACATCCTCGCGCTGATGGCAGCGCAAATGCCTGAGGGCACGCCGGCGGAGCGGCGCCGCCGCGCCATCGCGGCCTACGCCACCATGGTCGGCGCACTGCAATTGTCGCGCGCAGTGAGCGACAGGCAATTGTCGGAGGAGATTCTCGAGAACGCGGTGGATGCTGCGCTGGCGCTTGCGAAGGGGCGCTGATGCATTCGCCCCTCCGTTCGCGCCGGATCATCGTAGCCCGGGGCGGCCTGCGTGTTGCTCAGCTCCTCGCGTCGAGCTGGCTGTTGCGGCCGGACGAACTTGCTTGCGAGGCATAAGCGGAAGCTGCGGCCGAGGCCGGCGAATAGTGCGACAGCGATTCGGCAAGCTCTTCGGCGGCCTCGGTGAGCTCCTTCAGGACGGCGTCGCTGTCCGTGGCCTGGCCGCCGGAGGAATGCAGCACCTCGAACGAGATTCCATTCGGAAGATCGACATGAACCTTGTCGATCCCGACGGCGTCGGGCGTGTCGCCGTTCTGCGACTGGTCGGCGCTGGATGCCGGATCACCAGATATCTGCTGGCTTGCGAGCTGCTGCACGAAATCCTCGATGGACTTGAGCGCGCTGCTGTCGAAGCCGCCGCCACCGAAATGGACGATGCCGATCGACATGCCGTTCGGCAGGCTCACCTTGACCTCGTCGTAGGGCGTGCCGCTCTCCAGCAGCGACGAGAACATCGAGGCGCCGTCTTGTGAATCGGCGGATTTCGACTGGCTGGTGGATGAAGGCGACCCCGCCGCGCTTCCGCCACCGATGCTGCTCATGCTGCCGACGCTCATACCCGTACTCCACTGTCATTGCCAACGCACGCTTTGCGTGCAATGCGCGTGCCAGATAAGAGCTTCATTGCCATCAAGGGCTTATCGCGAAATCCAGTCGGCATACCCTTCACGCCGGCAACTATGTCCCGGCAGAAGCTGCCCATCTCCACGTTCGCCATTTCGTCGCAGGGCCTTGCGGCCTCGCCGGCATTGCCGCCTCGCACACGATGCAACATGATGGGGTGGCGGCGACGATTTTTCTTCGAGGTGGAGGTCATTCGATGAACGCAGACGAGATTCGCAAGTCCATCGCGGAGGTGAAGCAAGGCACGCTGTCGCGACGCTCGTTCATCCGGACCATGGCTGCGGCCGGGATCGCCGCGCCGGTCGCGAGCCAGATCCTGCTCTGGAACGACGTCGCGATGGCGGATGCCACACTGCAATACAAGCCGACCAAGGCCGGCGGCGGCGGCCCGCTCAAGATCCTGCTGTGGCAGGCCCCCACCCTGCTCAATCCGCATTTCGCGATCGGCACCAAGGATCAGGTGGCTTCGCGCATCTTCTTCGAGCCGCTGGCCGGCTGGGACAAGGACGGCAACCTCATCCCCTGCCTCGCCGCCGAGATTCCGACCAAGGCGAACGGCAGCCTCGCGGCCGACGGCATGAGCGTCATCTGGAAGCTGAAGCAGGGCGTGAAGTGGCATGACGGCAAGCCCTTCACCGCCGACGACGTCGTCTTCACCTGGGCCTATGCGGCGGACCTCGCGACCGCCGCATACAGCACGGGATCCTACAAGGACATCACCGTCGAGAAGATCGACGACCACACCGTCAAGGTGCTGTTCAAGGCCCCCACCCCGTTCTGGGCCGACCCCTTCGTCGGCTCGGTCGGCCAGATCCTGCCGAAGCACCATTTCGGCGACTATGCCGGCGCGAAGTCGCGCGAGGCGCCGGGCAATCTGAAGCCGGTCGGCACCGGCCCGTACAAATTCGTCGAGTTCAAGCCGGGCGACCTGATCCGGGCCGAACGCAACCCCGACTATCACGTCAAGAACCAGCCGCATTTCGACACGATCGAGGTCAAGGGCGGCGGCGACGCGGTCTCCGCGGCGCGCACCGTGCTCCAGACCGGCGAGTACGACTATGCCTGGAACCTGCTGGTGGAGGAGGAGGTCCTCAAGCGCATGGAGGCCAGCGGCAAAGGCAGGGTCGACATCACGCCGTCCGGCAACGTCGAGTTCATCATCCTCAACACGACGGACCCCTGGACCGAAGTCGACGGCGAGCGCTCCAGCGTCAAGACCAAGCACCCGACGCTGTCCGATCCGGTCGTCCGCCAGGCGTTCAACCTCCTGATCGATCGCGAGGCGATCCAGAAATTCATCTACGGTCGCGGCGGCATCGCCACGGCAAGCTTCGTCAACCAGCCCCAGCAGTTCAAGTCGGGCAAGCTGACCTACGCATTCGACGTCGACAAGGCGAACAAAATTCTCGACGACGCCGGCTGGAAGCGGGGCGCGGACGGCATCCGCGAGAAGGACGGCAAGAAGCTCAAATACGTCTTCCAGACCTCGATCAACGCTCCGCGCCAGAAGACGCAGGCCATCATCAAGCAGGCCTGCCAGAAGGCCGGCATCGACATCGAGCTGAAGTCGGTGACCGCATCGGTGTTCTTCTCGTCTGATGTCGGCAACCCCGACACCTACTCGAAGCTCTATTGCGACATGGAGATGTACAACACGACGCAGCCGCAGCCCGATCCGGAGCGGTTCTTGAACCAGTGCGTCTCCTGGGAGATCGCCAACAAGGAGAACAAGTGGCTCGGCCGAAACATCTCGCGCTGGTCCGATCCCGAGGCCGACAAGGCCTACAAGACCGCGCAGCAGGAGCTCGATCCGGTCAAGCGCGCCGCGCTCCTGATCAAGGTCAACGAGATCTTCTGCGAAGCCAATATTCTGGTGCCGCTGCTTTCCCGCAACATCGTCGGCGCAGGCGTCAATAGCCTCATGGCCGACATCTCGGGCTGGGACGTCACGACCTGGAATCTGGGGAGCTGGTATCGGGTCTGACAACGGGCGCGCGAGGACCCGGCTCCCTCAAAGCGCCGGGTCGCATGCCGTATCTGCGCATGATGGCTTTGCTCAGCGCGCCTTCGGACGCATAGCCGACCTCGCCGGCGATCTTGGCGATCGGATCGGAGGTGCCGGCCAGCCGCTTGCGGGCGACCGTCAATCTCAGATCGGACAGGAACGTCATGGGCGCGACCCCCGCGCGCTTTTGAAAGGCGCGCACCAACGTCGCGCGCGAGGCAATCGCCACCGCCGCCATGTCGTCGAGCGTCCAGTCCCGGGCGAGATCATTGAGGATCGCCGACACGACCCGGGCCGTCATGCGGTCGCGCAACAGCGACACCGTCCCGTTGCCGGAGGCATCGTCGGAAAGATGATCGCGGAGCATCATCACGAACAGCGCTCTCGCGAGGTCGGCCGCGACCACCTCCGATCCAACCCGTCCAGCGTCGAGCTCTTCGCGGATGTCGATCAGCAGGCGCCGAAACCGTTCCAGCAGCGGCTCCTCCGCCGTGCGCAGGACGATCTCGTCGGGAAGCGCGGCGATCAGCGGATTTTCATCCGACGTCTCGAACAGGAAACGGCCGCACAGCAGTTCGGTATCGACCTCGGCCTCGACCGTTGCGCGCTGGCGGACCCCATTGCGGACCTCGGTCGTAACACGCCCGACAGCACCACCCGTCCGGCTGCGAACCGCGTGACTGTCGCCGTGCGGCAGGAGAAGGATGTCGCCGGCTTCCAGCCGCTGCGGGCCCAGGCCCGGCCGCTCGACCACGCAAGCGCCGCGCGTGACCATGTGGAATTGCGCCCATCCCTTGCCGTTCGGCGCGTGTAGCGACTCCCAGCTGCCGCCGAACTTGCAGGAATCCTCGAATATTGGACGGATCCTGAACAGCGGCACCATCGCCTTCAACAATTCCGCTGCGTCCGCCTCCGACATCCGTCTCCCCTTGATCCGCCCGGACATGTCTCCGAGCCGCCCGGCCATTCCACGGAGCGGCCAAGCGCATCTACCGTACGAGCGGGCCGTCCCGCACATGAGCGGACCAGTGCTCATGGCTTTTAACACATCCTAACGAGCAATCCTCACGGTGTTCGGTCAATGTCACGGCACGAAGGCGGCAGGGATTTCAAAAAACGGGTCATCGAGGGGAGATCATATGACGTCCAAGACGCCAATCGAGTTGTTGCCACGGCCTGCGAATGTGTCGCGCCGCGGCTTCGTGGGAGGCCTGTCGGCGGGCATCCTTGGCGCTGTGGCGTCCGAGGCAGCGGGCGCCGAGACGCTCGCCGACGTCCCCGATCGAGGGCCTGGCGCCGATCTCAGCGCGCACAGCGAACGCTCCCGGTTTGCAAAGCTCGATCGCATTCCCGAGGCCACGCCGGGCAAGCGCAACGTCGATCCCGGCGATGCCATCAATTCCAAGACGCCGCATCAGAAGCTCGTCGGCAACATCACGCCGACCGATCTGCATTACGAGCGCAGCCATTCAGGCGTGCCCGATATCGATCCCGCGCAGCACCGGCTGCTCATCCATGGCATGGTCCAGAAGCCGCTGGTGTTCAGCGTCGACGATCTGAAGCGGATGCCGTCGGTCACGCGCGTCGTGTTCATCGAATGCACCGGCAACGGCTGGGAGAACTGGAAGAAGGCCGATCCTGACGTGACGGTCCAGAACACGCATGGTCTGGTCAGCACCAATGAATGGACCGGCGTTCCGCTCAAATTCCTGATCGACCTCGTCGGCAGGGACAAGGGCTCGAACTGGATGCTGGCGGAGGGCGGCGACGGCGCGGGCGTCGATCGCAGCATTCCCCTCACCGACGAGATCGTGAACGAGGCTCTCGTCGCCTACGGCCAGAACGGCGAGCCGCTGCGGCCTGCACACGGTTTTCCGATGCGGCTGGTGATGCCGGGCTTCGAAGGCAACCTCAACATCAAATGGCTGCGCCGCCTCAAGTTCGGCACCGAGCCCTGGATGACGCGCTGGGAGACGGCGCGCTACACCCAGCTGCTTGCGAACGGCAAGGCGCGGCAGTTCCAGCTGCGGATGGAAACCAACTCCGTCATCACGCAACCATCGGGCATGATGCAGATTCAGCCCGGCTATAACCGCATCTCGGGTCTTGCCTGGAGCGGGCATGGCAAGATCGCGAAGGTCGAGATCTCCACCGACGGCGCCAAGACGTGGAAGCCCGCGCAATTGAGCCAGCCGGTGTTGTCCAAGGCGCAGGTGCGCTTCCAGATGGATTGGGTGTGGGACGGCAAGCCGACAAAAATCGTGAGCCGTTCGACCGACGACCAGGGCAACGTTCAGCCGGACCGGCAGTCCTTCATCGCTGCGATGGGGACCAACGCGCTGTTTCACTACAACGCCCAGCAGACCTGGAGCATCGACGAAGCCGGGAGGGTCCGCAATGTCCTCGCATGACAAGCTGTTTCTCGCCGGCATCCTCACCGCCGGCCTGCTCGCCGCGCCCGCCCTGGCGTTCGATTTCGGCCGTCCGGCAACGCCGCAGGACATCAAGCTGTGGGACATCGACGTCGGCCCCGACGGCAAGGGCCTGCCCGACGGCAGCGGCACGGCGGCGCAAGGCAAGCAGATCTTCGCCGACAATTGCGCGGCCTGTCATGGCGACAACGGTCAGGGCGGCATCAAGGATCGTCTCGCCGGCGGACAGGGCACGCTCGCCTCCAACATGCCGGTCAAGACCGTCGGCAGCTTCTGGCCCTATGCGACGACCTTGTTCGACTACATTCACCGCGCGATGCCATATCCGACGCCGGGCTCGCTCAGCACCGACGAGACCTATGCCGTCACTGCCTACATATTGAGCCTCAACGGCATCGTTCCCGCCGACGGCAAGGTCGACAAGGAGTCCTTGCCGAAAATCAGGATGCCCAATCGCGACGGCTTCATTCCGGAGCCGGAATTCGACCCGGCGCGATTATTCCGCAAGAAGTGAGCCTGAGATCATGAGGCTCTTCACGCTGATCGGGATATTCGCGCTGGTCGCGACATGTTTCTGGGAGACGCAGGCAATGGCTACAGACGGACTCATCACCATCAAGAGCAGTTTTGGCCCGCAGGATACGATGACGCGGCTCGAGACCGAGGTGAAGGCCAAGGGCTTCACCGTGTTTGCCCATGTCGATCACGCCGCGGGCGCTGCCGCCGTCGGCATGAACCTGCGGCCGACCGATCTCCTCATCTTCGGCAACGCCAAGGGCGGCACGCCGTTGATGCAGCAGGCCCAGACCATCGGCATCGACCTGCCGCTGAAGGCGCTGGTCTGGCAGGACGAGCAAGGCGCGACCTGGCTGTCCTACAACGATCCGGCCTATCTCGCCGGCCGTCACGGCGTCGGCGAGCCGGCCGGGACCGCCATCGGCGCGATGACCGCCGCGCTGCATGCGATCGCGACCAAGGCCACCGCACCGTAAGCGCGGCGCGACGGCCGCGCGAGGAGAGGTTCATGAACGTGACCGGCGGGCAACCGGCGCCGCCAAAGGCGCAAGACAGCAAGCTCGCGCGATGGCTGGTCATTGCGGTGCTGTGCGCGATGCTTCTCGCCGCGTGCGTTCTCGGCTATCTCGGCTGGACCAGCACGGATACCAGCGTGCCGGCGTCCGGCTATGTCGCGCTGGTGCTCGGCGTCGTGTTCTCGCTGGTCGTCGGCGTCGGCCTGATGGCGCTGGTGTTTTACAGCAGCCGCAAAGGCTATGACGAGCCGGTGGTGCTGATCCGGGAGCCGGAGAGCGATCCGGACGATGGACACAGCGGCCCGCGCTAGGCCGTAACATCGACCGGCATGCCGGTTACGCCGGCCGCGAGCTGGCCACCTGGGACCGGCGTCGCGAAAGTATATGTGGGCGCCACGAGAAGAAGATCAGAATCAGAACTGGAAGTCTGCGGCGGCCAAGCCACAGGTCGAAAATCCAAGGGAAGCGTCAGCTTCTTCGCTGAACTCGGCAAGCTCCTGCTGATGTTCTTCGCCGGCTTCGGGGTGAATTTCACGCAGTTTCAGCGAGCCCGAAACAAGGCTGCTACTTTCGGCCTTCTCACTTTCGCCTGTCCCTTCATTTTCGCGATCGGCATGGCGGCAACGATCGGCTACTCAGCCAACGCATGCGCGGTCATCGGCGCATTGCGGGCCTGAAGCGCGCATTCGGCGAATTGAAGCACGACGACTCGCTCGAGGTCATGAGCCAGGCTTTGTTCATCCCGGTCTTCTTCATTGCCGCCGGCTTCCTGGTCGACCTCAAGGTCTTCTTTGGCACGCTGAGCCACCAGCCCTTGCTTGTGCTGGGGGTGCTCGGCGCCCTGTTCGGCGGGAAGTGGCTTGCCGCCGAGGTTGCCGGCCGATGGCTCGGCTATGGTCGCCCGGAGCGGGACCTGATGTTCGCACTGACCGTCCCACAGGTGGCTGCCACGCTGGCGGTCGCGCTCGTGGCGTACGCGACGGTGAACGCGTCCGGCCAGCGGCTGATCGACCAGGCCATGTTGGTTCTTGTCATCGTCTCCTCGTTGATCGGCCTGGTCCTCACCGAGCGGGCCGCCCGGCTCGTCAAGCAGGAGCCGACTCAGGCGCCGATCGGATCCGGCGGCCTTGTCGATGTTCCACCAACTGCCGAATAGCATCATGTTTCAGCAGCGCCCCTCATCCGCGTCGATCGCGTCGACCTCCTCGTTCAAGCCCTCCTCGAGAAGCTCATACACCCTCGTCTCGGCCGCCATGCCCTTAGCGACGACGGTGTCGACGAACCGGCAGCGGAAACTCTGCCTGACGCGCATGTAGACGCTCTCGCTGACGAGAATTTGAGTGTCGTATTGCTTGTTGAGCCCCTCCAGGCGAGCCGCGAGATTTACGACGTTCCCGAGCGCGGTGTAGTTCATGCGTTCAGACGAGCCGAGATTTCCGACGACGGCTTCGCCAACGTGAATACCGAACCGCGTGAAGAAAGACGGCAGCCCTTCCGCTTCGAATTGCCGGTTGACCGCCTCATTGGCGGCCTTTGCCTGTAGTGCGGCGCGGCAAGCGCGTTCGCAATGATCGCCTTGGGGATTCGGCGCGTTCCAGAATGCCATCACGGCATCGCCAATGAACTTGTCGACGGTACCGCCCTGAAGCAGGATGACGTCCGTCAGAGCGGTGAAATACCGGGAGGTCTGCTGCATCAGAACACCGGGATCGGCAGCTTCGGCGATCGTGGTGAAGCCTCTCACGTCGGTGAAGAGCGCCGTGATCTCCTGGCGTACGCCGCCGAGCTCGGTGGAAATCGAATTATCGAGCACACCGCTGACGATCGCGCGTGGCGCGAGCCGCGAGAACAGCCAGATCGCCCTTTGCGATTTGTGAATTGTTCGCGCCAGAATATCAAGCTCCTTGATCGCCGAGCCGATCGCGTGCAGGGGCGGCGGCGCCATCGTCTGCAACCGCGCAGCCTCGCCCGTGATATCGCGAATCGTCGTCGACATGCGCGTTCCGAATATCCAGGCTGCCGGAATGAACAAGAGGCAAGCCAGCAGCGCAATCATTCGGGCTTTTCGATCGAGCTCCCGGATGCCGGCGGCAAATTCGTCTTCGGGCGCAATCAGAAGCACGCTCGCGGCCAGGTTTGGCCCGAGAGCGATGGTTTCGAGACGCGCGAAGTACTCCCTGCCGTCCTTCCAGGTTAGCTTATGCCTGTATGGGCTGCTCTTGTCCCATTCCGCAATGACGCGTCCTTCGACCGTGTCGCGAAGGTCAATGGTGCTGGGAAGTCGCGGACCTGCCGCGTCCACGGACGTCTGTGCGAACAGCGCCGGGTAGTTGGGATGCACGATCAACGTACCCTGGTCGTCGAAAATCAACAGGTAGCCGTTCTTGCCGAATTTCATGATCGGCGCTGACCTGCTGTAATTGTCGAGCTTGAGGTCCAGTCCGACCACGCCGTGCGCGTTCCCGTCGAACGGCACACTGAAGGTCAGCATGGGTACGCCGAGGTTGAACGAGAGATAAGGCGCAGACGTGATCAAATGGCCCGCCTTGCGCGCGTTCATATACCAGTTGCGCTCGCGCGCATCGTAGCCGCGTGGCGGGATTTCAATCTGTCCGATGCGGTTGCCGTCCTTGTCCAGGAATATGCGGGTCGTCGGCAGTTCCTCGCCGCCAGCCCATTGTGTGATTGTCGTGGCGTAGACCGCGTCGGCCGGACCGCCGACACGCTCGCGCTGGACCCCTTTCAGCCCATCCAATCGCTGCACCTGAAGCCAATAGCCATTGTCATAGCCGACATAGATGCTGTCCAGCGCCGGCCATTGCGCCAGATTTCCCCTGATGAGGCCGGCCGTCGGGCTCGCGTCGCCGGGATCAGATGAATTCATGATGGCCGGAGTGAAGGCCAGGGAGCGAGACATGCGCGAGAGCATTTCGACCTGGAGCTGAAGCGAAGAGACCGTGCTGCGGCTCGTCGCATCCATGGTCGAGGTCGCGGCATCCTTGGTGACGAGATCGAGCGTCAGAACCTGCACGACAATCAGCAGCGCGGCCAAGAGGCCGATCATGAACATGACGCAGGCCGTCAGGGTAAGGCGAAAACTCATCGGCCACCCAACCGTTTACCGCTCGAGAGCATTGCACGCGCTCCGTCAACGCCGCCGGAGCGGCAGATGATACTCGAATGACACGTCGCTTGTCTTGCCTCCATGAGTGCACGATGCAGCCAGACTCTCATGTCTCGCTACACCGACCATTGTCGGTGCCTCACCAATCACTTCTCGTTCTTGAAAAGCACATCGATGGCCTGGATGACCTTGAGCTCAGGGTGCGCCTTGCAATAGACGATCACCTGATGCTCACCCGACTTCGCTCGCGTGACATGAGCAAAATGCTTCTGCGCCAGGCCATTGTACCAGCCGCTGTACCATGCAGCGAGATAATCGGCGTCTTCCTGATAGGTGTTGGCGAGCTGGGCGCAAGTCAGGGCCTGAACGTTAATGAATCCCTTCGAATCCATATAGGTCGAGAGTGGGACCTGAGCCTGGGCCGAAGCAATCGTGATAGCGAGAGCGCCGAGGCTGAGCTTGGTCCAACCCGCAAGTGATTTGAGTCTCATGGTTTGTCTCCTTCTCTTGATCGAGTTCGTCGCAGTGAGCACGGGATGATCATCGAGCGACTTGATGTTGCTCTTCCGGCCATAGGGATGCCGCCAGTTCGCGCCCTTGAGCAGCGTCCACCATTGGCTGAAGTCACGAAGATCGACAGGATGATCCGGCGGCGTGAAAGTGAGCGACCCCGCATAGATCATACCCGGCAAAGCATCCGGATAATCCTTCGGATCCGGCGCAACTTCTGCGAAGGTGACATGGCCCGTGGCGCGCACGAACTCCTTGAATTGCCGGTTCGTCACCGGCGTGCGGTCGATCCAGAATCCGTCGACGCGGACCATGTGAGATGGAGCTTCCGGATAATGCCGATCCGACCCCATCCGAAAGGTTCCACCGGGGATGAAGATCGAGTTTTGGGGAGCTGCTTTCACTGACATTCGCGACCGGTGCCTGCGCAAGATTCACGTCGGATGCTCCGTACTTTAAAAGCGCCCAGCAGCAGTTCGTCTAAGGACGGCCGGCCAGAGAGGACGAAATCTAAAGCGCGGCAAGCATTGGCCTAGTTGGACCTTGGTCCATCATGTTTCGTGCGCGCAGTGCGAACTTCCGCGAAAACTGGGAACTCGCCGCCACTCGATCAGGCCGGCAGGCGACGCAGATCCTGCCCCTGAAGCGCGGCCGCCGAACCGATCCCGATGTTCTTTACGATCGCCCTCGCCTGCAGCATGGTGATGTCGAGCGGCCTCACGAGCTCGGCCGGATAGTACCTGACGTTGCCGGCCAAGGGCGTCGGCGCCTGCGGCACGAAGACGACCATCCAGTTGTTGTCCAGCGTTTCCAACAGGTATCCGATCTGCCAGCCTCCCTCGGCGCGGACGAGCACCGGCTTGAAGTCGTCGCTGGCGCTTTCGGCCTGAGCCAGGCCCTGGGCCATGCTCTTGACCATCTGGTATTGCGGCATGCCGCCGAGAAATGAATTCTCGAACCACGCGCTGACGTTTGCGCCGACCCTTGTCCGCGCCACGACCCCGGCCAGGAAGGACACCAGCACGAGCAGCACCACCGCAAGCACCGTCACGATGCCGACCCCGGCGATTTTTCCGACCTCGTCGAAGTGCAGCAAATGGGACACGGGCAGCGCGGCCTTGACAGCGATGCGCATTGCATGCCCGAGGATCAACAATACGAGCGCGACCGGCAGCAGGAAGAGCGCACCGCCGATGATCGTGGTCTTCAAGAACTGCTTCATCGCCCCTGCCCCTCGCATGGCGCAGCCTCGGCTCGCGACCTCCAGGACACGCTACCAGGTGATGTTGAGACGAAACTGGCTTTTGAAATTATAGACCGGATAGTCCTTGATGATGGGAACGCCGATCTCGAGCGATGCCGCGACGTTGTCGGACAACTTCTTTCCCGCGCGCACATCCAGGGGAAGAAACAGGCGGCCGGTCTGTCCGGCGACCGGATCGCCGAAATTTATCCTGATATCCTGGCTGGGGTAGAACGTGACGAACCAGCGATCCGGCAAACCGATGTTCAGGGCCGGACCGAACTGCAGATTGCTGATATTCCGTCTCGTCGGATCTCCGGCAACACTCACGTCATATCGGAAGATCGGCTCGAAATAGCTCGACTTGCTGATTTCCGGCAGCGCGACACGAAAGCCGACGATCGGCATGATGCGCCACTTGCCAGACCCCAACGGATCCTCGCCGGTCGGGGTGATCAGACGGGCACCGAAACCGACCGCCCAGCGCTTGTCGAGATCATGAATGACGGCCGCCTGGATATCGGCATCTCCGAGGCCGTAGATGTATTTGCCGTTGGGATTGCTCGAATTGATCGTATTCCTGCCGAGCAGCGGCAGGTCTGTCCGTGTCACCACCGTCCATGTCGGGGTGAGATAGAAGGCGTGATCATAGCGCAGGTTCAGCGTCTGCGTCGTGACGTCCCGCGTGCTTCCCGGCGCCGAGCGGTACTCGTACCGGAATTGAAACAGGTTCGGAGGCGGCCGGAAAAAGTCCAGCCCGGAAAGATCGTACGTTTCGGATGACTGGGCGGCGGCGGAGGCCGGCGACAAAAGTGCGATAGCAGCGAATGGCGCGATCCAAAGCCTATCCAAGATCGCCGTTCTGACGCGGGACCCGACACAAGCGCGAGCATCACTCGTACCTGCCGGCGCCGCGGGCGTCTTGTCGCGCATCATCCACGCTCCGGAACTTTCCCTCAAATGCGCACATAGCACGGTCTCGCGCGCCTATCGGGGCGCGAGACCGTTTCGTGCTGGACGTCAGGGCGTCACGATGTTGAACCAGAACTCGAAGCTGTCAAGTGCGGCAACGACATCATTCAGTTTTGCCTTATCGCCACTGACCTTCACGGCCCCCGACGAGATGGCGTCATCCAGCTTGGTCTGCTGCAAGATGATGCTGTTCAACGTATCCCTCGACAAGATAAGCGTCGCATCGGCGCTGCTGGACTTCATATTCGCCGTGTGATTCAGCACGCCGTTTTCGAGCTCGACGAAATAATTGCCGTCCTTGCCGAAGTCGAAATTGAGCTTGGCTTTGGCGTTGCCGGCCTTTTCGGCGTTGAGACGAACGCCGAGATAGTCGAAGAACAGGTCGGCCGACATGGCACGCACCGTGTCGGGGCTCGCCGTGTTAGGCGTCGGCAGCTTCGCAACACCGTTGCGCAGCTCCTGGGCGCCCGTCAGGTAGAAGTTGCGCCAAGGTCCTGACTCGGCCTGGTAGCCCAGTTGCTCAAGCGCGTCAGCTTCGAGATTCTTGGCCGCCTGGTTGTTGGTATCAGCGAACACCACGTGATGGACGACCTGAGCCACCCAACGGAATTCCCCCTTGTCGTAGGCTGCCTTGGCCTTCTTCAGAACTTCGTCAGCGCCGCCCATGAACTCGACGTACTTCTTGCTGGCCTCGACCGGCGGCAGCTCGTGCAGCGTCGCCGGATTGCCGTCGAACCAGCCGAGATAGAGCACGTAAGTCGCAGCGACATCATGATAGACCGAGCCGTAATAGCCGCGGTTCGCCCAGACGTTCGCCAGGCTGTCCGGCATCTTGAAGGCTTCGGCGATCTCCCGCATCGTCATGCCTTGATTGACCATGCGCAAGGTCTGGTCGTTGATGAAACGATAGAGATCGCGCTGGCTCTTGAGAAGCCCGATGACCTTGTCGTTGCCCCAGGTCGGCCAGTGATGCTGGGCGAAAATCACCTCGACCTTGTCGCCCCACATGACGAGTGCCTGGTTCAGATATTTCGACCAGGGAAGCGGTTCGCGGATCTTGGCGCCACGGAGCGAATACGTATTGTGCAACGTGTGGGTCGCATCTTCGGCCGCCTCCATCGCCTTCTTTTCCTCGATGAACCACATCATCTCCGATGGCGCCTCGGAGCCGGGCGCCATCAGGAATTCGTAGGTGAGCCCGTCGATCTTTTCCTTCTGGCCGGTTTCCTTGATGATGTTGGTGGGTGCGATCAGCGTGACGGTGCCCGCAGAAGTCGTCGTGCCGAGACCCGCGCCGACCTGTCCCTTCGCATCGGCTTTGAGCAGGTTGCCGTACATGTAGCTCGCACGACGGCTCATCGCTGTTCCCGCCATCACGTTTTCCGCGACAGCGGCTTCGAGGAACCCTTCCGGGGCGTAAATCTTCGTCTTGCCGGCATTGACATCGTCCTCGCTGACGATGCCGCGAACGCCGCCATAATGGTCGACATGGCTATGCGTGTAGATTACCGCCTTGACGGGCTTGTTGCCGCGCTTCGAGTAGTAGAGATCGAGGCCGATCTTGGCAGTTTCCGCCGAGACCAGCGGATCGACGACGGTGATGCCTTCGCTGCCCTCGATGATCGTCATGTTGGACAGGTCGAGGTTACGGAGCTGATAGATGCCACTGGTCACCTCGAAGAGGCCCGAGATGTTGATGAGACGGGATTGCCGCCACAGGCTCGGATTGACGGTGTCGGGCGCCGTAGCGTCCTTGATGAAACCGTATTGCTGCGGATTCCATATCGCGTTGCCCGCGCTTCCCTTGATCATCTCGGTCGGCAGCGCGGCGACAAATCCCTTGTTCGCCGCATCGAAATCGGAGTTGTCACTGAAGGGCAACTGCCTCAGCAGAGCCGAATTGGCCTGCTTGGTCGCATCGGTCGCGTCCTTACGCAACTCCTGGGTCTGCGCCGCGGCGGCGTGAGCTAGGCTGGCTGTCACGATGCCGATGATCGACAACCTGGCGAAAGCGCCATACGTCATTAGGCTCTCCCATTTCGGTAATGCACGGCTCGCCCGACGACGGCCGGCTAGAGAGCCGAAAGCCTAAAGGGCAATAGCGCTAGGCCTAGTTGGACCTTGGTCCATCACGCTGCGCAGGAGCATCGCGAAGGCGCTGATAGCCGTCGACGAACTGATACGCTTCGCGGTTCGCCAAAAGTCCCGGCATCTTGCTGTGGTCGCGACCAAGTGCCGCGGTGCGGGACACAAGACTACGAGGTTCCCGCAGTCTCAGATTTGAGACCGGCGGCGCGGCATCTCGCAAAGCCTCAAGCCAGTTAGAATGCCAGCGTCAAATCGTCCTTCGATTTAGGAAATTTGTCTCTCCCGCTCCATGGGTGGCACAAAGTGCATAGTCCAATCGAACTAATGGCGCCCACCACAGAGCTAAGCCCTCCCGGGTAAGAGCTGCGGACCGACTCTCCAAGCATTCCAGACCACTGGACTCGACATAGATCGACCACAGGTTTTAGCTTACCTTCAATACCCGGAGCCGGGTCGCAATTCGTGAAAAGCGTGGATCGACTTGAAAGGCCAACTGCCAGATTGAACCGCGGCGGTTGTCCGCCCGGCGCTCTTTTGCTGATAGTTACAGTTATTGCGCTCTCCTTGTCGGTCGTACAATCGCGCGCGGACAACGCGGAGCGGCGCATCCTCATATTGAGCGCGTTCAACTACACGCTTCCTGCGGCGAGCCAGGCCATAAACGGCATTGAAGCACGGCTGAGAGAAGCTGGCGGCCAGGAATTCGCAATCGACGCCGAATTCCTCGATCTCTTTCGCGTCACGGACCCCGCGCACGAGATGCGCATGGCAGCCTTCGTGCGCGAGAAATACGCGGCGAGACCACCCAGAGCGGTCATCGTCCTCGGCAGTGCGGCATTGCAGTTCATCATGAAGCACCCCGACATCGTCGCGCCGCAGATTCCGGTGGTGTTCGCGGGGGTTTCACCCGCCACCTACGCTAATTTACGTCCGCCTTCGAATGTTACCGGAGTTTTTTCGAGCTGAATTTCGAACGAACGCTCGAATTGGCGAAGAGGCTCCAGCCTTCGGCCAAGCGGCTGTTCGTCATCTCCGGCGCGTCTGCGCTCGAAGATCGAGCCTGGCAGGAAGTGGGCCGTCGCACGATCGCGCAGCATCCGCGACAATTCGAAACGACTTATCTGTTTGGACTTTCCCATGATGCGCTCATGACCGAGGTCTCGCGCATTCCAAGCGATGCAATCGTGATCTTTCTAACGTTCCTGATCGACGGGGCCGGCAAGCCTTTTACTCCCAAGGAAGTCGCCAAGGACATTGCCCGCGTGTCCGCCGCTCCGGTCTACGGACCATACGACACCTATACCGGCACCGGGGTCGTCGGCGGGTTCGTCGAGACATTCGAATCGCACGGGGCCGCCGCTGCCGACCTGGTGCTTGCCATCGAAGGGGGCAGCGATCCGGCCTCGCTCCCTCCAAGACTTAATCCGGCGCAGGCCTTTCGCGTGGACGCGCGCGCGATGGCACGGTGGGGCCTGAAACAGAGCAACCTGCCGGCCGACACCATTGTCCTGTTCAAAGAGCCAAGCCTCTGGGAGGAGCACCGTTATCTGATTACGGCGGTGGCACTTGTCATCGCCCTGCAGATGGCCGGCGTGGCCGCCCTCCTCATCCAACGGCGGCATAGAAGGCGAGCCGAGCTCTCGCTCAGCGAGAGCGAGGACCGTATGACCTTCACCGCCGCTTCCGCCAATATCGGCTTGTGGCAGTTCGACCGTTCGACGGACGAGTTGTGGGCGACCGAACATTGCCGGACAATGTTCGGCTTCGCCGACGACACTTCCCTCACGCGCGAGACGTTTGTTGCGGCGGTGCACCCCGAGGATCGGCGCGTTGCAGTCGGGACATTGCGGGGTTTATTGCGGGGACACGCGACCGTGACCGACATCCGCATCATTCGTCCCGACGGCCAGATCCGCTGGTTCAGGATTCGCGCGCGTGCGCCTCTCGACAGCAACGGATCGCCGGACCAACTCAGTGGAATCTTCGGAATCTTCGTCGATATCACCGACCAGAAGGCAGCCGAATCCGAAGCGGACCTGCAGCGCCAGGAAATCACGCATTTGATGCGTGTCTCCACGCTCGGCGAGCTCTCGGGCGCGATTGCCCACGAGGTCAATCAGCCGCTGACCGCAATACTGTCGAACGCGCAGGCGGCGCTCTACCTCCTGGAGCAGGACGAGCCAAATCTGGCAGAGGTGCGCGACGCGCTCCAGGACATCGTCAAGGAAGACAGCCGCGCGGGCAGCGTCATCCGGCGTTTGCGGGGACTGCTCAAGAAAGACCAGACACGTTCCGAATTTATCGATCTCAATGAGATGGTCGATTCAGCCAAGGCGCTGCTCCGCGCCGAATTGATCAGCCGGCGCGTAACAATAGAAACGGACCTGGCAACGAGCAGGCCGATAGTACACGGCGACTCCGTGCAACTTCAGCAGGTCCTTCTCAATCTCATCATCAATTCCATGGATGCGATGGTCTCGTCGCCCGTCAGCCAAAGGCGCGTCCGGGTCCGTACCAGGGACGCTCTAAACGGTGCCGTCGAACTGTTGGTGAGCGACAGCGGATGCGGCATCAGCAATGTCGACGGCAAGCGACTGTTTACGCCATTCTACACGACCAAGGACCATGGGCTTGGCCTCGGCCTGACGATCTGTTCCAGTATCATCCGGAAGCACGGCGGCACGATCAATCTGCAGAACAATGAAGCTGGCGGCGCAACGGCAAAGATCACCCTGCCCGCTCGGCCAATGCTCATGGCAGCTCAATGACGGACCGAGAATTTACAATCTTTCTGGTCGATGACGACGAGAGCGTGTTGAAGGCGATCGCCCGGCTGCTGCGGGTGCGAGGGTATCGTGTTCAATCGTTCGCTTCGCCGAGCGCATTCCTCTCGAATCATGACGCCTCGATCCCCGGTTGCGCCATCCTGGACGTCGCGATGCCAGACCTTGACGGCCTCGCACTGCAACAAGCGCTCAGTGCAAGCGACTCCTGCCGCCCGGTTATTTTCCTCACCGGCAGAGCCGACATCCCGACCACCGTGCGGGCCATGCGGGCCGGCGCGATCGATTTCTTGACCAAGCCAGTGAACGATGCTGACCTGTTGACGGCCGTCGCACAGGCCGAGCGGAAAGATGGCGAAATTCGCGCTACCGAGGCAGGCCGGAGCTCGCTCAACACCAGGCTTGCCATGCTCACGCCGCGCGAGCGCGAAGTGATGCAGCATGTCGTCGCCGGCCGTCTCAACAAGCAGATCGCGAGCGATCTGGGGACCGTCGAGAAAACCATCAAGGTTCATCGCGGCCGGGTCATGGCCAAGCTTGGCGTCCGCTCCGTCGCAGACCTCGTGCGCTTCGCAGAGAGGGCCGGAATTACCGGCGGCGAGGCGTGAGGACGGGCTGTTGGCCCTAGGGCCAACTCGACAACGCCCCGTTGCAGCGCCGATAGTCATCGCATGGCACAACCTCCCCGGTGGATAGCTATCGTCGACGACGATCCGTCGGTGCTCAAGGCACTGTCGCGATTGCTGCGGACACGAGCCATCGACACCAGGACGTATGAGTCCGCCAGGGACTTCCTCAATGCGCTGCCGAAAGAGCCGACGGGCACGTGGCCCGAATGCTTGATCCTCGACCTCCAGATGCCCGAGATGAACGGCCTCGAACTTCAACGCCACCTGAACCGGTCGGGAATTCAGATCCCGACCATCGTCATCACGGCGCATTCGGAAGACGACATGCGCGAACTCTGCATGACCGCAGGTGCCGATGCCTATCTCCTCAAGCCGCTCGAAGATCTGTCGCTGATCGCAGCGATCAATGACGTCCGATCCAGGAGCGCGCGATCGTAGCGGGTCATCGCTGCGCTGCGTGGTCGCACGACCTGAAAATTCACGGCGGGAACTTTCGCGTCACCCAAAAGCATCACTCTCCTCGCTAATTGCGAGGCCGCCCGGCACTGCCACAATGATGGCAAGCTGTGTCGAAAGAGTGAACCTCATGATTTGCTCCTTCAAATTGTAGCAATCCTTACGCGTTCGCAGCGCCAGAATAGCGCGTCCCATTCTTTCGATTTGTCGTCGTTGAACGTCACTTGAAGGAGGTGCGCGGTGAACCGTGTCTTCAATTCAATTGGACTCACGATACTGGCGATGATGTCGTGGGTCGGCGCGAGCGATACGGCGCTCGCTCAATCCTGCACTGTTGCCGGAGGCTCGACGGTCACTCTCACCAGCGGAACCTGCGCGATCGACCCGAATACGTCGCTGACCGGAACACCTGCCGTTCATGCCAGCACCAGCGCGCAGATCACCACCAACAACGTCAACATCAATCCCTTCAACGGCGGCAGCATCGGCGGCCTCGCCGACACGAACGGCACGATCATCTTCAGCACCGGCTCCAGCATCAACGGCAATTGGAGCGTCGCAGCCTCCGCGCAAAGCGGCGGCCAGATCATTTTCGAGTCGGGCTCGGCCATCAATCCCGCCTTCGGCGGCGGCGGAACCGCATTGCTGGCTGACGGGACAGGCACGCAGATCCGCGCGACTGGGCTGACGGTCGGCCTCAATAGTGCGGGGAACAATGTAGCCGGCAAGGCAACCAATGGTGCCACGATCAACTTGCTCGACACGGCCATCAGCTACGCGGCCGGTGGCGGCGGCAACACGGGGTCTGTGGGCGAGCGGCACCGGCAGTCAGATCGCGACGGTGGGAACGACGATCGCGATGCCCGGAGGCGGTGGCAATGATGTCGGCGTGCGTGCGGACACCGGCGGCACCGCTACGCTGACGGGCGGGACGGTCAGCGTTGAAGGCAATGGCGGCGGCGAGACCGGCCTTTTGGCCCAATCGGCCGGAAGCAGCATCGCGGCAAATGGCCTTGCAGTCACGATTTCGGGCGGCGGCGGGGATGTCGGCGCCAAGGCGCTGGATGGCGCAGCGATCACGATGAGGGGCGGCAGCGTTGCCGCGATTGGCAATAACGCCGAGATCGCGGTGCAGGCGACTGGAACTGGCAGCACCGTGACGGCCGACGGGACCGCCATCAGTACACGCGGCGACAACTCGGTCGGCGTCCAGGCTGACAGCGCTGGCCACGTTTCGCTCACGAACGCAACGGTCAACACCGTTGGCGCCTCGTCGACCGGCCTGCTGGCGACCGGCGCCAACTCATCGATCAACGCGACCGGCGGCACCGTGACGACCTCCGGCGCGACCGCCCATGCAGCCGTGGTGACAGCCGGCGGCGCGCTAGACGCGACCGCGGATTTGACCGCCACCGGTGCCGGCTCGAACGCCCTGAACATCAGCGGCGGCAGCGCCACGTTGACCGTATCGATTTTGACCAGCCCGAACGGTGCCTCGATCGCGGCCACCGGCGGCATCAGCAACGTCACCCTGAATGGCGTCGAGGCGATCGCGAACAACGGTCAATGGTTGACCGTCAGTGGCGGTGCCGTGCTCGATCTCTTGTCGGACGGCTCTCGCATGCGCGGCGCTGCGATCACCGACGCCGGGAGCACGTCGAACGTCACGCTGCAAAATGGTTCACTCTGGACCATGACGGCAAGCTCGAACGTCACCAATCTGACCAATGCCGTAAGCGAGATCGATTTCACCGCGCCGACAGACGATCCCACGCAGCTGTCGAGCTACAAGACATTGACGACCGTCAACTATGTGGGTCGCAGCAGCACGATCGCCCTGAACACGTTTCTTGGCAGCGACGGCTCACCGTCGGACCGGCTCGTCATCGACGGTGGCACGGCGTCCGGCAACACCTTCCTCAAGATATCCAACACGATCGGTGCCGGCGCCTTGACGACGGGCAACGGGATCCTTGTCGTCGATGCAATCAATGGAGCAACCACGACGGCGGACGCTTTCAGCCTGTCCCGGCCAGTCCTCGCGGGCCCCTACCGTTACTCGCTATATCGATCGAGCGTGGACGCCAGCGATCCGCAGTCCTGGTATCTGCGCTCCACCCTCGTCTGTGCCAACCATCCTGAGCTGCGCATTTGCGGCGGTGGTGGAGGTGGAGGTGGAGGAGGAGGCGGTGGTGGAGGCGGTGGCGGTGGCGGCGGCGGCGGTGGCGGTGGCGGTGGCGACATCCCGGACTACCGGGACGAAACGTCGTACTACGCCGCCATCCCGGCGATGACGCTGTTGTATGGACGCAGCCTGCTTGACTCCCTTCACGAGCGCGTCGGCGAGGAAGATGGCGAACGCCGTCGCGCCAATGCAGAGAGCACCCGGGTTGGCTGGGCTCGCATCGTCGGAGTCAACGGCGCTCAACAGGGTGACAGCCTCGGCGTGCTCGGCGGCACGGCCGGCCCGCATTTCTCTTATAATTTTCAGACACTCCAGGGGGCATGGATGCCTATCGGCATGACAATGCCGACGGCTCGCGCGACCAGGCCGGCGCCTACTTTGCCATCGGTGGAGCCCAGGGACGGGTCGCCCATTTCGACGGTGCGATGGGCGACAGCGACTTTGCAGCCTACACGCTCGGTGGATATTGGACGCGTTTCGGACCAGGCGGCTGGTACGTCGACTCGGTGCTGCAAGGCACATTCTATGACATCCGCAGCGTTGGCAATTCAGGCATTCCCGCGCTCAAGACCGGCGCACAGGGCGGCGCCGCATCGGTCGAGGGCGGCTATCCTTTCAAGTTCGCCGGCGGGTATTTCATCGAGCCGCAGGCACAGCTGGTCTACCAGAACGTTCACGTCAACGACGCCCATGATATTGCTGCGCAACTCCGCTTCACGAACGTAAATTCGCTGGCTGCCCGTGTCGGCGCCAGGTTCGGCCGGACCTGGACGATCGATGACAGCCCACGCACGATCACAGTCTGGATCCGGCCCAACCTCTGGAACGAATTTCTCGGCAATCCGACGACGTGGTTCTCGTCCGAGACCGGCTTCATCCCGTTCCACGCCAGTCTCAATGGCCTGTGGGGCGAGATCAACGCCGGCGTCAGCGGCCAGCTGACCTCCTCGACGACGCTCTATGCCAATGCCTCCTACCAAAGCCGGTTTGACGGCGGCGGCTTTGCCTATGCGGGAAAAGCGGGGCTGCGGGTCAACTGGTGAGGCACGAGATCAGTGACCGCCTCGGATGTATCAATGAGATACCCCTCCATGGCGAAACATCGATCGGCCAAGTCTGGGAAATCAAAGGGTTAAGCGTATGAAAGAGAAGCGCGCGGTGCTGGACGGCGTCGCAGCCGCTCTGCGGCGCATCATCGGCAAGCCGACCGTGAAGGTCGCTAAACGTTCTGACCTGCGGTTCGCAGCCTGATCGGACCGGATCAAATGAGCATCTGATGTCGTTGCCTGCCAGCAACGGCGGCATTCGGCATGTACGCTTGAGTCGGACACGGATCGACTTCCTGCTCGCCGCGAGGTCAGGAAATTACTCGTCGCCGAAAACCGTGCGGCCGCTCGCCGGCACCGACCTGCCGCAGGTGCATGCCGCGCCTGCGCGCGCCCAGGTGCTCTTGGCGGCCGAGGGGATGCGACGCAGATCGCGCGCTGCTCGAACTGTGGCTGGACGATGCGGTAGCCTGATGAGGCATCGCGATTTTGTGTGCGCGTCAGTCGCGGAGATTGCCATCGATATCTGGACTCTCCGGTTCCACGCGCCATAATGAGGCGATGGGCGGGATATCCAAAACCTTAAATTGTGCGTTTTGCGGCAAGCCGCTGGTCCTGATAGCGCGACCGGATGGCAAGGGCCCACTCCGGCCGACATGCTTGCATTGCGAGGAAGCCGATCCGATCACGTCGCCCGAGGTCGCGAGGTGGTTTGCTGGGGAATTGCAGCCGCCGAAGGGATAAGCCGTGAGGATCCCAGCCATGGCCGTGACTGCCGCATAGTGCCGAGCTTGAGATGCTCGGGGACGACCGTAGTTGGCCTCAATTGTGTCGACAAATTACAGTACTGATTCGCCAGTGAGCCAGCGTCTCGCAATCGGTTGGTCCTTTGGCCTCTGAACTCACAACTCACCGACGCGAGTGGCGTGCAATGGGGCCCGGCCCAGCCGGGCCTTTTGTCCTTTGTGAACTATGTGCACTCACTGCACCCTGGGCCCACCGCGCCGCATCGCGACCTAGGATCCACGTTGGCGCGAACTCACAAATATTTGGCCTGAACTGCCAAGATACAAACTTCCCTTTTTGACTATGGCGACCCAGTTGGCCCAACGCACGGGGTGCACTTCGACCGGGAACCGATGACCAATGCGCGTCTTTTTTAGTTGCTTGTTCTGCGGGGCGCTTCACAGCGCTATCCAAATAAGGCGGCCGGTCGTGGCAAGCGGGCGCTTCGATTGCAAAGCGTGCGGGCAGACACTGCATCGATGGTGGGCCGTATACGACTTTACAGATTGGAAGGGGCCGCTCGACCAGTAGCGGGCGCGGCTAATCCGGGTCGCCGCACCTTGCCGGCGCTTTGACGACATCACGTCGGCAGCATAGCAAAGCCGTCGGAAAGACTCGTCCGACAGTGCGGCTTCTATCCCGGCTCGAAGCCCGGCGAGCACCGCAAAGGCTCGGCGCCGTCGTTCGAGGCGGCTCCCGCGCGGCGTTCGAGGTGGCATGGCGCGAATATCTTCCTAAAAAGCAAAGAGGCCAATTTCCAGGCCTCGCGAGTTCATGAGGCGTGGACTCGCGAGAAATACGCGCGCTTTGATTGCGGCGAACGGATACCAGTCGGACTGGCGTCAGCATGGCTGAATCCGATGGTTGCTTACGCCGCTTTGACACTCCGATCGTGCTGCCCAGCGGCACCGAGCTCATCACGTTACCCGATGCGATCCGGCTTCAGCGAGACGGTGCCGAAACGCGAGCACAAGCACCCGCGCGTACTTCTCGCCGCCAACGCGTTGACGCCCCCGAGGGCCGAACCGCGCAGCGATTGCCTCGGATAACGCTGCGCGCCTCCTATCGTCCGCATCTCAACATATCCTCGGATTGTCGCCATTGTCGCAAATGCGGCCGGGCACGCCCCGGACCGACGGACCGAACCATATTGGAATGCCCTCCCAGACAATCCAGCAGCCGCCGGGGCCGGTATTGAATATATGACAGGGCTTGCCGTGCACCGTGAGGCGCGTTGGCCCGGCTGCGAATTTCTCGCGAGCCACGGCGGTCGTTGTAAGGACGGTGATCGCGATCAATCCAGTCGCCAAGAACTTGATTGTGGTCATCGAGCTTGTCCTTTTGACCCTTGATGGGGCCTGCGACCTTAGCCTGTTTCCTGGGCCGGTGGAGGACCGGATGCGCGTGCTCGTTGGCATCCTGCCTGACGAAGCTCACGGTAGGTAACGGCAAGGACCTATTTGCCCAATCGTCGCAAAGAGTGGCGTTTGGCGCCGGAACGAGGACAAGAGCAAGACGCCCCGGCTCTGTGATTTATTGGGCCTCAAGCGCTTCACGCCGCACGATCTCCGCCGAACGGCGGCGATCTTGGCAGGTGACCGCGGCTTCGACGATGCGTGGATCGCAAAGTGCCTCGACCACTCCGCGAGCAAGAAATCGGAGCAGATCGTGCCGACCGTGACGGCTGCTCCGGGACGGTTTGGCTCGTGCGCGCGTCGGCGGTCAAGGCGTCAAGTAAAGCGCGAGCCACGCCAGTCGATTAGACTATTAGGCTCGTAAAGAAGGGCTTGGTTATCTCGACGACCGAGGGTTCTCTCTCATCAGGAGTGGCGGCGGTGACAAACTCGCTTTTGCAGCTAAAGCAGCGCCAAAGATCATGGATTTCTTCGGTATTGACGCGCTCACGCCACTCTAGATGGACCACCCCAGAACCACATTGAGGGCATTTTTCTGGATGGGGCGCCGAGAAGATTGATGCCATGTGGAACCTCCCTCGTTTGCGGCGCAGCGTACGAATGTCTGGGCACCTTGGAATTGATCCACAACAAACAATTTGCCCATTTGTCACCGCCGGGCGGCTTCCAGGTCCGGGACCGTCGAGTGCTGGCGCGCGCCCTCCGCAATCGGGCCTTGCCAGTTGGTACACAAAGGGCGGCGATGTGGCGCATGTCGAATACGGAAGCCGTGATCTTCATGGGTTGGAACGCCCAGAGCCCGCATAAGATTAGATAGATTGCGCACCATCGCGGAGGCCTGACCGCACGCTGGAATGGAGGCAGCACATGAAAATCGTGGACGAAGACGGCGAGATCATCGCAACAGCATCCGATGACCATACTTTAATCGGCGGCCACCACCGCCTCGCAGTGGCGGCCAGCCTCGGTAAAAGACTGTTCTGGCGAGATACCGGCGAACCAGTGAAGCTTGATAACTTCTTCAAGCATTATGGAAGTTCCCTTCGACATACAGCCTGAGCCGCTCGCCGAGCGTACGTTGTTCGATGCATCGCAACAACGCCAACGAGGATTTGAGCGGCGCGTCTTGGCCGCCTGCGTCGAGCCTGTGCCACGTCGCGAGATCTGGTCGCTTCAAATGACCAATTGCGCGGGCCCGCCGCCGATCTATCAGGTCTGCCTCTTCACGATTTCAAATCCCTTTGCGTGCAATTCCAGCAGTATGCCCTGTGCCAAGTGCGAGCACTCGTCAGACTTGATCCAGTGCGGACTTCTCCAATCCGGGTCGTCTTCCTTTGGGTAACTGGTGAAGGCGGAGCGAATGGCGGCTTCGATCACGTCGATGGGATTATCCGACATCTGCATCCCTCGCGCATTTGGCGAAATAGATCAAAATCCCGGGAATTAAAGAACAAGCCCAGCCGGACACTCACCCGGCGGCCTTCTCCGTTCAGAAGAACGTCACCGCCATCAATGGTTTGATCTAGGTCAACGCTGTGCCTCGGGCTCAGGCACGTGAACGGATCGCACTAAATTTAGCGCGGTATGATGAATTGCAAACATTTTCATACGGCGTGGCCGCGCCGTCCCGGCACTTGCCTCCGGCCCTCAAAGGACCCGGAACGCACCGATGACCGCACCCGGCGCGGCGTCACTGCGCCAGAGAGGGCTGCGGTAATGCCGGGAGCGGTCGTCGGCAGGCGGTCGCCGTCGTTTCAAGCGCCCGGCAAATCAGGAGGCGAAGCCGCCGGTACCGCCTCTTTGACCGCCGCCAGCGCTGCTTGCAAGGCGGCTTCCTTGGTGTGGTCGAGAGAAGTCTTTAGCACCGTGCCGCCTTCGCCTTTTAGCTTTTCAAGAACCTTGTCTGCCGTGACTTTGCGCACCAGTACGAAGAGCGCTGCGGATCCGGGTTGAACGGCGGCAGCGGTCTCTTTCATCCATTTGTCGTTGATGCCGACATCCGTTAAATATCCGCTGAGTGTGCCGGACGCGACGCCGAGGGCAGCACCAGCAAGCGGCATCAAAAAGATCAGGCCAATCAGCGTCCCCCAAAAGGCGCCAGTAGCCGCACCAGCAGCCGTGGTATTGATCAGTTGATTTAGTTTGATGTTTCCGTTGCTGTCTTTCACCGCGATCACGGCATCGCCGAGTTCGATCAAATACTCCTTCTGCATGGCCAGCAATTTTTGGCGAACTTCCTCCGCCTTCGCCTCGGTTGGAAATGCAATTACGACAAGGTCGCTCATCTATTCTGCTCCTCTACTCGAACGATTGCTCCCCATGCCAGAGAGGATGCGCCCGGTCGCGCGGGACAGGCAAGCCGCTACGGATAGCGGATGACGGCGCTCCGGGCACAACGGGAGGCGGCGGGCACACCCGGCACGGGCGGCAACGCACAGCAGTCAGACGCGCACCAGGTCGATGGCGGCTAGCGCCCTTCCGTTTCGGCAGCATAGCGGATCATGCCCGAACTTGCCGCTGACCAAGCTACGCGGTTCGGGATGAACCCTGCATGACACGCTTGACCACCATGGCCGCGATGCCCGCGAGCACGGCCTTAGCCTGCGGGGACGCAAGTATGTCGATGATGGGGTTCGACGGTTGGGCTTGCTCTTGAGGCTGGGCATCGCCACTGACGAGGATATCCCGGAGCTGACCGGGCTTCCCATGCAGATCGGTGAGCACCTCGCCCAATTCCTTCGGTTCGGGGGCCACTTGTCCCGGAAGAGCCACGCCGCGCGCGGCGGCTCGCTCCTGCAGCATCTTCACGAACGCCGCCCGTTCCTCCGGCGAAAGCTTGCCCAACGCTTCTATCGCTGCCTGCGCGTACTGGTCAGACGGCACGGCGTGTGACACATCACCATACCGTTTGAGAACCTCTTGATCGGAATAGCCCTCCGACGGATTTCCTTGTTCGTATCGACCAACGAAATCCCGATACTCTTTCTGGCGTTGCCCACCGCCCATTAACTCGTCAAGGATACCCATCTACAGCTCCTCCTTGCGTGATTAGCTCAGGCTGCTTGCCACAGACAACGGCACGTTTCCCTTGCGTGACATACGAGCGATATCGGCGTTAGGCACAAGATACCGGCGAAGAGTGCAGTCGCTCCGATAGTTGCTACTTCCAAGGTAAACCCACGTTGAGAGTATTGACCTAGGTCAAAGGGTCATGGCGGCCGTGTAAACTGATTGTTGCTCTCCACAGGACCAGGTGACCGATGCGGATCGGTCGCTCTGCGACGCCCGGCAATCCAAAGGAGCAAGAAATTCGCTTTTACGCCGGAGCAGCTGCCTTCGCCTGATCCGACGCATCAGGTTGCGCGGAGGTCACGTGAACAACTGCTTCCAAGGTTGCACCGAATGACCCGCTTGCTACCAACGCGTTGGAAGCGTTTCCCACCGTTTCTGCGGCTCCCGCTCCCAGCAAAGCGAACAGGATACGGGTTGCGCCAATCCTTTTACTGAGCCCTCGAACGACGTGCTGAATCTTGGCGGCGGAAGGCTGACTCAGATAGCAGACGCATACAAGCGCGGTGTTCGCCAATTCGAGCGAAAGCAATTTCGACATTGATGAAGCATCAGCCTTTTCCGCAATTGCCTGAAACCCGCGGTACCGCAGAAGCTGCGCCAGCACAAGCGCCGTCGCCTCATCGAGTCGCCCGGCACCAGGGATGCAAACGACCGAAATAGACGAGGTCGGCGGCTCCGGAATCAAAGCGTGCTCGGAGCCTGCTCGCTCGAATGTAATGGCAGCTCCCGGGCTTGAGCTTAGATCCGGGGAACCGGGTCCTGTTGCTTCCACGTCATGGCGTGCCCCCAGTTCAGCGACCAATTCTTCCACCGTTGAGACTACCCGATTTAATCGGTCCTGATCGAGGTGACCCAATTGACGGTCGGCCTCCGCGAGTCTCAGGCCTTTCAAGAGGATGTCGTCATAATAATTCTCAAGCGACGAGTCATTCAGGTATTCGTGCGCCTGTTCCACCGCTTCAATGGGATCTCCCGCCAGCATTCGTTGATAAGCCAGTTGCGGCGGCGTCAGCGGTGGTCGGTCGCCAAGCATAACGTCAAGAAATTTGAGGCGATCGACATGCCGCCCAAGGACGACGAGACAAATTGTCAGGGGCGTGGCCAACACCAGTCCGACCGGCCCCCAAAGCCACGTCCAGAATGACGCGGACAGGATAATTGCAATCGGAGAAAGACCCGAGCTATGCCCAAAAATCAAGGGTTCGAGGACTTGTCCGGCAAGCAGTTCAAGCACGACGAACAGGGCCACCGTAAGTATCAACATCTGCCAGCCCGGGCCCACCGCCGCCGCGAGAATGAGAGGGAAAACCGAAGATATCAGTGCACCGATATACGGTACAAATCGCATAATCATCGCGACCAGCCCCCATAGCGGAGCCGAAGGGACACCGATGAATTCGAGACCTATGCCTATTGCAAGACCGAACACGCCATTGAACGCGATCTGGGTAAGAAAGAGCTTGCTCAGACGCTTGCCAGCGTCGTCCAGGGCCGCAGTTGTGCGTTGAATATCCGCTGATCCAGCCAATCGGACAAGCCGATTCCTTAAATCTTCCCGTTGCAGCAGGACAAAGACAACAAAGATCACGACGATCCCTGTCGTCGTTAAAGGCGAGATCAGTGGCTGGATGATTGCGCCGAACGTCGACAGAGCACCGGGATCCGGTTGCCTTACCTCAACGGGTATGGGTATCGGCTTGTCTGAGGGCTGCCTGGTGAGTTCGCCGCCAGCAGGTCGACCGGCCCCATCTCGATTCTGCAACTCTGTCTTCAATTCCTTCAGAACTGTCGACGCCTGCTCCAATGTTCCAGAGCCGTCGCCCATTAAGCCGCGCAGGCTTTCGATTTTGTCGCTCAATGTTTGTTGATAGCCAGGCAGCTTGGCGGCAAGCCGGGTCGCCTGCGAAACCATAAGACCGCCCAGACTAAATATGATCGAGAATCCGATGAAGACGACCACCAGCACAGAAATCGTGCGCGGAATTCGCCAGGAACGTAAGCGCATCACGAAGGGCGCCAAAACGAAGCTCAGGAGAACTGCTAACGCGAAGGGAACAAAAATTTCACGGCCGAAATAGAGCGCAGCAATTGTCAACGCTGCGACGGCCATATTCGTCAGGACGGTCCCCCTCGGCTGCGCCAATCTTATTTGAGGAGACTTCTCTTGCATGGCGTGGCTCATTCATCCCATACGTGGGCGAATTCTCCTTCGCGACACCATCGTACACCCAATTAACTTGTTCCGACAGCCCGAGCATGTCGTTCAATGTCGCTAGCTCGTCTCATAGCGCAAGATCACCGGACATTGTCGGCAGCGCCCTTTTTGGGCTCGATCGCAGCGGAACTGATCGATCGTTCGGCGGGCGTCGATCACGGCGATGTGTTCCGGATAGGGCGGCGCGGTGAAGCCATTCTCGAGGCCGCCGCGCAAGTGTCTTCTTTGAGCAGGGCTACGCCGCGATCAGTATCGACGCGATCATCGAGCGCATCGGCGGCTCGAAGCGAACCATCTACAACGAGTTCGGAAGCAAGGCTGCGAGTGGATCCTCCGCTCGGGTCCTTTTTGTTGAATCTTACTTCTCATTGCCCTCGATCCAGGTTTGCTCGGCAGCCACACTACCTTGGCGGCGCGGACGCCCCTATTCGATCGATCGAGCCGACGAGAAACGGCTCCCTTGCATGGACGGGCCTCAGCGGGGCGGAGTCGATAGGACTTCGATTGCAGCAAAAATGAGCCGCGCGCGGAGATCAGACGCCCCAACGCAGAGCTGCGGTCTGCACCGGGGCATCCCACAATGTCGTGGCTTTGCGGTCAAGCACAGATACGGTGATCGAGACACCGGCCATGTCAAGGGATGTGACGTAGGAACCGGTTAGGAAGCGCGTCACCGTGATCCCCGCGCGATCCAGAATCCGCTTTGCGGCATTGACCATCAGATAGAGTTCGATCAGAGGCGTCGCGCCAAATCCGTTAATGAGAAGCAGCACTTCACTGCCCTTGCTCGGCGCAAGATCCTTCAGGATCGCGTCGAGCATCTCGGCAGCGATCGCATCGGCGGAAGCCAACGGTACCCTGCGCCGGCCAGGCTCGCCATGAATGCCGACGCCCATTTCCATTTCATCGTCGGCCAACATGAAATTTGGCCGCCCGGCGGCCGGCACAGTGCATGGCGATAGCGCGACGCCCATCGAGCGCGTGCGCCGGTTGACTTCATCGCCGAGCGCCTTGAGCGCGGCAAGCGGCATTCCGGTCTCGGCAGCGGCGCCGACCATTTTTTCCACGATCAACGTTCCCGCGACGCCACGACGACCAGTCGTGTAAGTCGACTTCTCGACTGCCACGTCATCGTTTGTCACCACACTCGCCACCTCTCGGCCGGCCATCTCGGCTGCCATGGTGAAATTCATCACATCGCCTTCGTAGTTTTTGACGATGAACAGCACACCTGCGCCTGTGTCGACGGCCTCTGCAGCCTCGATCATCTGATCTGGCGTCGGCGAGGTGAAGACCTGGCCAGGACAAGCCGCGTCGAGCATGCCCAGGCCGACAAAGCCCGCATGCAGCGGCTCATGTCCCGAGCCGCCTCCCGAAATCAGCGCGACCTTGCCCGGTTTCAACGTGCGACGGCGCACAAATTTGCGCTCGGCGCCGAGCAGCAGGATATCCGCGTGCGCTGCGGCGAGGCCGTCAAGACTTTCTTCGAGTACAGTATCGGCGCTGTTGATCAGCTTTTTCATGAGCGTTCTCCCAGTCCGGTCTAAAGTTCGATTCAATGGCTAACCGACGCTTTCCGCAAAGCGCGCGAGCTGCGCTGCTAAATCCACGATGAGCTGCTCGAGCGCACGGTTCTTCTTGTCGTCACCAAGTTCAGGAACGGTCACCGTAATGACACGCGTGCGCGCTTCGCGGTGGGGTGCGCGCAGTCTTCCGGGGTGCGCGCGGCCATACGCATCGAGAAATGCTGTACGCTCGGCACTGGACAGATGGCAGACGTCGAAGATGACCGCGACATGCTTCGCCGGGATCGGTACCAGATAAGCCGGATTCGTGATTTGACTCACGAAGGAACGATTCTTGCCCAGCGCCGCCGCAAGCTTCAGGCGCGTCCCCGAGGGTCGATTGTCGAGTACCTTTCGCAGGATTATTTTGTATTCTGCGACATTCTTGTCACCGGGCGTGTCCTTGCCGACATCGTCCTTCATGAACTCACCTTTGCGATTGCGGCCTTGAGCCGTGCGACGGCAATCGGCGACACAGAGAGAGTTGTCAATCCGGTCGCGAGCAGCGCCGCCGTCAGGTGAGTGTTGGCCGCGGCGTCCCCACAGAGCGAAACCTCGACGCCACGCTTTAGCCCGGCCTCGACGGTCGCGGCTATCAGTGCCAGCACAGCCGGATTGCTGGTATCATTGAGGTCAGCGACTGCGCCGATGTCGCGCGCCGCCGCCATGGTGTACTGGGTTAGATCGTTCGAACCGATGGAATAGAATGCAGCGCCAAAATCCGCTGCACAGAGCGCCGCCGCTGGAACCTCGACCATAATGCCGAGCGGCGGGCGAGCGCAGGCAACTCCTTTCGCTCGGAGGGCTGTGAACTCCGCGTCAAGTATTTCGTTCGCGCGGTCCAATTCCGACGGGACCGCAACCATGGGCAACATCACTTTCAGCGTGCCATGGACAGCCGCACGGCAGAGCGCGCGGAGCTGCATACGAAACACCTCCGGCCGCGCGAGCGAGAGGCGGATACCGCGGAGGCCGAGAAACGGATTGCTCTCACCTTCGACCGTCAAACCGGGAACCTGCTTGTCTCCGCCTGCATCCAAGGTCCGGATCGTCACCGGCTTATCTTGGGCCCAGACGAGAATGTCTCGATAGACCCTGTATTGCGCTTCCTCGTCCGGCAGGCCGTGGGCCGCCTCGAACAGGAATTCCGTGCGTACAAGGCCGATGCCGTCGCAAATTGCGGGATCAAGGCTTGCAAGGTCTTCAGGCCCGGCCACATTGAGCAGAATCGTTATCCGCCGACCATTGGCGACGAAGGCAGGCGCAAGGCTGGTCGCCTCGGCGACAGCCAGTTCGGCCTTCGCAGCCGCCATACGCAGCTCAAAGAGACGGATGGTCTCCGGCTCCGGATCGAAGATGACCCTTCCGGCGTCGCCGTCTACCAGCGCCCAGACTGGTGGCTGTCCATGCCACGACAACGGACCCAATCCAACGACCATCGGCGCCCCGCGCGCACGCGCCAACATGGCGACATGCGAGGAAGGTGAGCCACTGGCCAGCGCGATCGCGCCGCCTTGCGACCAGTCAGTCGCAAGAAAGGTCGAAGGCGTGATATCTTCAGCCGCAACAATCGAACCGCCCGCGATTCCGGCGACAACGCCCACGCCGCCCAGATGCGCAAGCACACGATCGCGGATGTCAACGATATCAACGGCCCGGGCACGGAAATATTCATCTTCAGCCGCGCGATAGCCGGCGATCTCTAGGTCGAGTGCCCGGCGCCAGGCATGGTCGGCAGCGATCCCGATCGCGATAAGTTCATATGCCGCATCTGTTAGTGCATCGTCTTCCAACATGGCGGCCTGGAACTCCAGAATGTCTGCCGCCTCACTCTGAATCATCTTGATCTGCTCGGCGAGTTGCGCCCTCGCCCCCCAATCGCCGCCCGCAGCGCTGCAGCCTCCTGCTCCGGATCCTCGCTCGCCATTCGCCCGGCGACGGCCGAAGTCAGCACGGCGACCGGCCCGAACGCGAGGCCCGGCGATGCGGCACGGCCGATAAGTTGGATCTCTGCCACTGCCGTTAAGCCTCGCCAAAACCGTCATGCACAAGCGCAAGCATGGCAGCAAGCGCCACCTCTCCGTCCGGTCCGGTGACCCGGAAATGCAGCGTCGCCCCCTGCGGAGCTTTTACACGCATCACCTTCACCGGACTCTTGGCATCCGTCCAAGGCCCGTCTCCAGAGAGGGCGAGTTCGATCTTTGCGGCAAACCTCTTCGCACACTGCGTGAGCTTGACCGACGGCCGCGCATGAAGTCCGACCTTGTTGACGAGAACCGCCGAGGCGGTCAGCGGCGCCGACGTCTCACCTGCCCGGCTGGGGTGGGCATCATGCATAGAATTCCTCCGCGCTACGCTTGACGGCTGCGAGCGATGAGCCACCCGAGGATTCCGTCGCTGCAATCACCGCTCCTTCGACCACCGGAGCATTGCAGACGACGACGCGCGCCCTTCGATCTTCAGCCAACATTTCCACCGCCATCTCGGAATTTGTCTCCGCTCCACCGAGATCAACGAGCACAGCCACACCTGCTGCGGACCACGCCGCCTCGATCGCCTCCAGGATTCCAGCAACATTCGTGCCGAGCCCTCCATCGACATCGCCGCCGGTCCAGGCGAGCGGCACCGCATTGCCTACCATCTGACGCACCATATCTGCCGCGCCTTCCGCTATCTTGGGCGAATGCGAAACGATGACGATTCCAACATTGCCGCGATCTTGACTGCTCATAACCTTCCCTCGAATTCCAGTACTTTGGCTGCAGCGCCGATCAACAGGGACACCGAGCGTGAACCTGGGTCCATGTGACCAATCGAACGTTCGCCGAGAAAAGAAGCCCTGCCGCGAATGGCGAGCATCGGCGTTGTGCGATCGGCCGCCTGGGCTGCCTCCATCGCAATCGCCCGCGCATCGCCGCCCGCGGCCAATACCGCTTGCACCGGTACCAGCACGTCGAGCAAGGTCTTCTGTCCTGCTTCTGAGCGTCCACGTGCCTTCACGGCGTTGATCGCCAGATCCGCGGCCGCGACGAACTCTGCACGTGTCGGCTGCTCCGGAAGCGCCTTACCCAGCTCCATAAAGAAAGTCCCGACCAATGGCCCAGAGGCTCCGCCGACCTTCATGACCAGCGTCATTCCGATCGACTTCAGCATTTCCGGCAGTGATTTGTCCGCAAGGCCAGGCAACGTCGCGAGCACGGCTTCGAAACCGCGCTTCATGTTCAACCCATGATCGCCGTCACCGATCGCCTGATCGAGGTCGGTCAGCTCATCGGCGTGCTGGATCACCGTTTCCGCAAGCGCTCGCACCAGCTCTTCCCTAGAGGCCCGATCGAGACTCATGCTGCGACCCTCCTGCCGGCCGCGTCGAAGAACAGCGGCTTGTTGAGGCGTAGTGACACCACGTCGCCGACATCCAACGTGATCTCAGACTCCGCCAACGTCACGACGGGTTGACCACCGAGATCCAGGTGCAAATGACTCTGGTCGCCGAGATGCTCGACCCGCGTGACGGTTGCCGACACGTCTCCGCCATTGCGCGTGATAGCCAGGTGCTCGGTACGCGCCCCGATGGTCTTAGCGCTCGACGGGGCGCCCGCGAATAGACCGGCCGGCAGCAGGTTGATCATCGGCTGGCCGAGCCGGGCAGCGACATGGGCGTTGACGGGGTTCTCGTAAATCTCGCGCGGCGTGCCGATCTGCATCAGTCGCCCGGCCTCCATCACGCCGATGCGCGATGCCATGGTCATAGCCTCGGTTTGATCGTGGGTGACGTAGAGGATCGTTGCACCGAGATCGATCTGGATGCGCTTAAGCTCCAGGCGCATTTCACCGCGCAGCTTGGCATCGAGCGAGGAAAGCGGCTCGTCCATCAGGTAGATCGAGGGTGAGCGCACCAGAGCGCGGCCAATCGCAACGCGCTGCATCTGCCCGCCCGATAGCTGGGTCGCCTTGCTGTGGAGCTTGGCCTCGATATGGAGAAGACGCGCAACCTGTTCGACCTTTGCGCGAATTTCGGCCTCCGGCAGGCGCCGAGTCGGCGCGCGTAGCGCAAAGGCCATGTTCTCGAACACGGTCAGATGCGGGTACAACGAATATTGCTGGAATACGAAGGCGACGTCGCGATCCGCCGGCGCATCACTGGTCACATCGCGTCCGTCGATGCGGACCGAACCGCTGTCGGGCGCCTCTAATCCGGCAACGAGACGTAGCGTCGTCGTCTTGCCGGCGCCGGTCGGCCCCAGCAACGCAACGAATTCGCCATCTCCAATGGTGAGGGACAGATCGACGACGGCTTGCGTGTTGCCAAACGCCTTGGAGACCGCTCCGATCTCGACTTCAGCCATGCTTGCCTCCCTCGTGCAATGCGGTGCGTATTGCCCGTCCCGACCCCTGGTCGAAGAGCGACAACGTATCGGGCCGAAAATCGAGCCCGACGTTCATCCCAATCCGAAAGGCCGTGCTGGCGGGCGAGCGGGCCTTGAGAGCGCCGTAAGGCGTCGTCACCGTCACGATCTGTGTCGTGCCGAGATATTCCGACCCATAGATCTCGCCCCGCACCATGCCGCTATCGGAAAAACGCACATGCTCGGGTCTGACACCCAGGACAAGGTCGCTCTCCACCAGAGCCTCGCGCGCGGTGGGTATCGCGACGTCGCGATCCCCGAGCCGGATCGTCCGCGCCCCGGCTTGCAGGCTGCCGCGAAACGGCAGGAAATTCATCGCTGGAGAACCGATGAAGTCCGCGACGAAGAGCGAAACAGGCCGATCATAAATGTCGCGCGGACTCGCAATCTGCTCGACAACGCCGTTGTTCATCACCGCAATCAGGTCCGCCATTGCCATGGCCTCCAGTTGATCATGCGTGACGTAAACGGTGGTCGCACCAAGCCGGTCATGCAGCGCGCGCAATTCCTGGATCATCGCCTCGCGCATCTCGGTATCGAGCGCTCCGAGCGGCTCGTCCATCAGGAAGCACTTCGGCTTGCGGACGATCGCCCGCCCAAGCGCGACGCGCTGACGGTCGCCGCCGGTGAGGGTCGAAACCGACCGATCAAGGAGGTGGGAGATACGCAGGATCCGAGCGGCCTCCACCACGCGCCGGTCGCACTCCGCGGCTCCGATCCCCTCGCATTTGAGTGGAAAGCCGATATTGCGCCGGACATTCATGTGCGGATAGAGCGCAAATAGCTGGAAGACGAAGGCGATATCTCGCGCGGAGGCGCGGTTCATCGTCACGTCCTCACCGTCGAGCCTGATCGTTCCGGATGTTGGCAATTCGAGTCCTGCAATCATCCGCAGCGTTGTTGTTTTGCCGCAGCCGGACGGCCCAAGCAGACAAAGGAACTGGCCGTCATCCACCGTAAGGCTCGCGCCCTTGACTGCGTGAAACTCTCCAAAGGATTTGTTGAGCGCTTCAACCCTGATCTGTGCCATCGAGCGCTACTCCCGGACCTTCGAGACGATTGTGAACATCACCGTCCCAAAGAGAGTGACCGCGAAAGACCAGGAATACAGCGTCAGAAAAACGGCTGCATCAGCATGACCACGCCCGCGGCAATGATCGCCGTCGCGATGGCCTCTAGCGGACCGCGCCGCAACATTCTGCTCGTCAGGCTGGCGCGCGGCATTGACGTGTTCACATCAAGGTTCATTTGCGGACGGCCCCAAAGGTAATGCCGCGCAGAAGATGCTTGCGGAGCAGCACTGTGAACACGACGATCGGCACAAGAAAGATCGTCGTACCGGCGGCTACGGCCGGCCAATCCTGGCCGCCTTCGCCGATAATGATCGGAATGAATGGGGGCGCGGTCTGAGCGTTGCCAGAGGTCAGAAGCACGGCAAAGGCGTATTCGTTCCAGGCAAAAATCAGGCAGAAAATCGCCGTCGCCGCGATCCCCGTCGTTGCCTGCGGGAGAACCACCTTCACGAATGCCTGCAAGCGCGTATAGCCATCGATCATTGCTGCTTCTTCGTATTCGCGCGGGATTTCGTCGATGAAGCCCTTGAGTAGCCAGACAGCGAGCGAGACGTTCACCGAAGTGTAGAGCAGGATCATCCCGAGACGGGTATCCGATAGCCCGACGGTCCGGTACATCAGGTAGATCGGGATCGCGACCGCGATTGGCGGCATCATTCTGGTCGACAGAATGAAGAACAGGAGGTCGTCCTTGAGAGGCACGCGGAAGCGCGAAAAACCATAAGCCGAGAGCGTACCGAGCGCGACGGCAAGCACCGTCGAGCCAAAGGCGATAATCAGCGAGTTGATGAAGCGAGGCACGTAGTTAGACGGCCCGGCGACAACCATGTTGCGGCTGCGCGCGATGTTGTCACAAAGCCCCTGCGGCGGCCCCAGCGTCTGGATAAACTCCTGGGTCTGGCGCGAGCGCGTTGTGAAGACGTTACAATAGCCTTCAAGAGAGGGCTTGAAGTAGACCTTCGGCGGATAGGAGATCGCATCGTCAGGCGACTTGAACGAGGTGAGTACGATCCATACCAGCGGCACCATCGTGATGATGGCATAGAGTATGACGAGCAGGCCGGCAAAGCGGCGAGTGCCGGTCGACGGTTCGACGACTGAGTGGGCTGCATTTGAGACGCTCATCGGCTTTTCACCCGGTTCAGCGCCTTGACGTAGATGTTGGCAAGGCCAAACACTGTCACGAACAGAATGATCGCAAAGGCCGAGGAATAGCCGGTTCGCCAACTCTCAAAGGCGGCGCGCTTCAGTGTGATCGAAGCGACTTCGGTGGTCGAGCCCGGCCCTCCTCCGGTCAGGAGGTTGACCATGTCGAACATCTTGAAATTCTCGATCCCGCGAAAGAGCACCGCGAGCATGATGAACGGCAGAGCCATCGGCAGGGTGATCGACCAGAACTGCCGCCAATTCGACGCGCGGTCGACCTCCGCTGCCTCATAAATGTAATCCGGGATCGACCGCAGCCCCGCCAGGCAAATCAGCATCACGTAAGGCGTCCACATCCAGGCGTCGACGATGACGATGGCCCACGGGCTGAGGGTCACGTCTCCCAGCATCTGGAACGACGAAGCGCCGCGCCCCGTGAAGAAGGCGACCACGTAGTTGAACAGCCCGATCTGCGGCTGATAGAGGAAGGTCCAGAAATTGCCGACAACCGCTGGTGAGAGCATCATCGGCAACAGAATGATCGTGGTCCACAGGCCATGGCCACGGAATTTCTTGTCGATCAGGAACGCAAGGCCGAATCCGAGCACAGTCTCGATCAGCACGGTCCAAACCACGAAATGCGCCGTGACCTGCATTGCCGCCCAGATATCCGGATCGGTCAGGATCGACTGGTACCAATCGGTCCCTAGCCATAGCGTCGGCGCGTTCGGCCGATTGGCGCGGTAATTGGTAAATGACAGGTAGATCGTCCATACCAGCGGGAAGATATTGATCGCCAGCAGCAGCACGATCGTCGGTGTGATGAAGAGCCATGCGAGCGCCTGGTCCGAAAGGCCGCGGATACGACGTATCACGCCTGGTCGGATCGGGACGGCCCGGTAGGTGATCTGCGACGAGGTACTCAAATCGTTCATGGCCCTGGTCAATCCTGGCGTCGCGATTGTCGACTATGCGACGCCTGCGGGTTCTACCGAAGAGAGCCTGGAGCGCGCTCGACGTGCGCCCCAGGCGTTTGCCCTAGAACTTCTTGCCTTCTTCTTTGAAAATCGCCTTCCAGTCCTTTACCAGGCCATCGAGCGCTTCCTGCGCGGTGCCCTTGTCCGCCACCACGTAGTCATGCACGCGCTTCTGTTCGGCTTGCAGGAGTTGGGCATAGGAAGGCTCGGCCCAGAAGTCGACGACCATTCCCATCGACTTCAAAAACTCGCCGGCAAACGGCGCGCTGTTCGGGAAGCCCGGATCGTTCAACACTGACTTGGCGCAGGAATAGCCGCCCAGCGCCCACCACTTCTTCTGCACATCTCCACCGGAGAACCATTTGATATATTGCAGCGCCTCGGGCTGGTTCTTGGAATAAGAAACGACCGAGATGCCCTGCCCGCCGAGCTGCGTCGCCCGGGTCGCGGGGCCGGCGGGATTGCTGAAGAAGCCGATCTTGTCCCCACCGACGTTCGGATCCTTGTAGAGGCCCGGGAAGAAGGCGAAGAAGTTCATCTGCAGCGCGACTTGCCCCGACTTGAACGCATCAAGCCCTTCGGACATGTAGGAGTTGGATGCGCCGGGGGGCGTACAGCACTTGTAGAGCTCCTTGTAGGCCTCGAGCCCCTTCACGGCGCCGGGTGAGTTGACGAACCCGTCCATTGAATACGGCTTCTTCGGATCCTGATACTGGAAGCCGTAATCATAGAGGTAGTTCGACACGCCCATGGTGATGCCTTCCGAGCCCCGCTCGGTATAGATCGAAGCGCCATAGACCTTCTTGCCGTCGATCTCGCGGCCCTGGAAGAATTTTGCGATGTCGCGCAGTTCATCGAGCGTCTTCGGCACGGCGAGATCGCGGCCGTACTTGGCCTTGAAATCCGCCTGGATCTCAGGCCGCGCAAACCAGTCTTTGCGATAGGTCCAGCCCACCGCGTCACCCATGGCGGGCAGCGCCCAATAGTTCGGGCTGTTCTTTGGCCACTCGGAATAGCCGACCACTGTCGCCGGCATGTAGTCGTCCATGCTGATTCCTTCCTTTGCGAAGAAATCGTTGAGCTTGACGTACTGACCGTTCTCGGCGGCGCCCCCGATCCATTGCGAGTCCCCGATGATGAGATCGCACAGCGAGCCATGCGAATTGAGCTCGTTCAGGAAGCGGTCCGCATAGTTGGTCCACGGCACGAACTCGAACTTCATGCCGACGCCGGTCTTGGCGGTGAAATCCTTCGACAGTTCGACCAGGGCGTTGGCAGGATCCCACGCGGCCCAGCACAGGGTGATGGTCTTGGCCTGCGCATGCGCAGGCGTGATCCCCACTCCGACACCGAGCACGGATGCGAGAACCCCGGACGTAGTAAGAAGCGCCTTCACTGTCTGTTTCATAACGCTTTCCCTCTCAGTGGGGCCGGCCATCGACATGGCACGACTCTCCAACCCGCTCGAATGCTTCGAGCAGAGCGATACAGTCCTTCACGGGCTGAACGACTAAACGGACGTTTCCTCGCGCCTGCCTGGATTCTTAGGGATTCAGCCAAGCTCGATTTGTTTAGTGAAACACTATATACTAAACATTGCAAGCACGCTCTTAAGTCTCGGTCATGATGCCCCTCGCGAAATTGAGGCAGCAACCATGCGCTCGGCCGGTACAGACTATGCGATCTGCGCCACCTTAAGTTAAGTGAGGGACTTTGCGTTCGAGCACGGCTGCCTCGACCTGATCCGCAAAGAACCGTGAGATGGCCGGCTCTAGAGACGAATACGCATTGTCGCTATGGACGGCGATGCCGTCTGGCTTCGTGCCTGCCTAACTATCTTCTTTCTGAAGAAGAGAATGCAGACGTTGAGCGAGTTCGGACACGCCAAAGGGCTTGTGAATGATCGGGAACTCGTCTGTCGCCCCGTGACGCGCGAGCACGTCTCCCACGTAGCCCGACGTCAGTAATATCTTGATCCTGCTGTTCCGCCGCTTTGCTTCGCGAGCAAGCTCGACGCCATTAGGACCATTCGGCATGACGACATCGCTGAACAGAAGATCGAACCCCTGATCGCTGTCGAGAATTCGGATGGCTTCGGTACCGTTGTGAGCAAGGCGAATCCGATAGCCAAAGCTCGTCAGCATTGCAGACACGACTTCCAACAGATCTTCATTGTCCTCGACCAAAAGAATTCGCTCGGAGCCTCCCGGCATAGTTCGGGTCTGCTCGGTTTCCACCTCGTCGCGAGCCTCCTGATTGGCTCTCGGCAGGTACAGTGAGATCGTGGTGCCGGCGTTAGGGGCGCTTTCGACTGAAATATAGCCACCGGATTGCCGGACAAAGCCGTACACCATGCTGAGACCGAGGCCAGTGCCCTTGCCAACTTCCTTGGTAGTGAAGAAGGGCTCGAAAATCCGGTCTCGCACCTCGGGAGACATCCCATGCCCCGTATCCGAGACGGACAGCCTCACATATGATCCGGCCGGACATTCAGCGACGGCTTCCCCATCCAGAACGACGTTCCGCGCCTCGATCTCGAGCACTCCGCCGCCCGGCATCGCATCGCGACCGTTCAGCGCTAGATTGAGAAGGGCAGTCTCCAGCAGGGATGGATCCACCCGACAGAGCCACAATCGCTCGTCGATCTTCAGCCTGACCTCGCATTCTGCGCCGACCGCCTGACGGACGAGCCCCTGGAAGTTGGAGATCAGCTCGTTGGCACTGATCAGTTTAGGGTTGAGCTTTTGCCGTCGAGAGAAAGCGAGGAGCTGTGCGGTGAGCTTCGCCCCCCGGTCGGCGGCACGCCGCGCAGTCGCGGCGAAGCGCCGGATCTTGCCGTCATTTGCCGCCCGCTCGATCAGATCAAGGTTTCCCGAAACGACGGCAAGCAGGTTGTTGAAGTCATGGGCAACACCGCCCGTGAGCTGTCCGACGGACTCCATCTTCTGACTCTGATGAAGCTGCTCCTCGATGCGCTGGCGTGCCTCCACGGCATGCTTTTGCTCGGTGACGTCTCGAAAGAAGATCGCGATCCCTTCGCCAGAAGGAAACGCGTTGATCGCATACCAAGCGGCACGACGAGGACAGTGCGCTTCGAACGAAACCGGACGGCGGTCCGACATGACTTCCCGAAGCTGCTCGACGATTCCGGTATCGGGGGCATCCAGAAGCGACGCCTGCAGGTGCATTCCAATCAGATCACGCCCCTGAGCGATCTGAGACCAGGCCCTCTGGTTGAAGAAGCTGATCCGCCAATCGCGGTCGACGATCACGACGCTGTCGGTTGTGCTTTCGAAGAGCATCGTAAGCCGGGCCGCGGCGTCCTCGGCCTTCTCTTTTGCATCGGACAATTCCTGCTCGCGGCGATCCAGCGCATCGGCCATGGTGTTGAAGGCGCCGGCTACGCCCGCGATTTCAGAACTGCCGCGGATGTTCACACGACGAGCATAGTCGCCGAGGCGCCATCGGTTCGCGGCGTCAACTAATAGTCCGAGCGGCCGATGGATGAATTGCCGGGCGCCGAGCAGGGTCAGGCCCAGCACCATCATGGCGCTGAGGGCGATGAGGAAGATGTCGTGTCGGGTCCGGCTCTGGATCTCGGCAAAGGCGTTCGCCTTGTCGAGGCCGAAGCTGACGCGCAGTCCCCCAGAATCGGGCCCGAGAGCCGAGAAACCCACGATCCTCTCGACGCCGTCGACATCAACCAGGTCGGCAGCGAGACCGTCGCCATACTGCCTCGCATCACCGGCGCGGACCAATTTCTTACCGACAAATCGGTCATTGTCCGGATAGCGGGCAAGGTAGGTGCCGTTGCGATCGGTGATGGCCAGCGCGTCTCCCGCCGGAACACCCGCGCGCGCGATGTAGTCCGCTAACCAGTCGAGGCCGAGAGGCGCAATGATGACGCCCCCTGGCTGGCCATCATCTCCGTAGAAGGGCAGCGCAAACTGAATGAGTTTCCGATCGACGGACAGACCGATCGAGAATTGCCCCACCGTAAACGCGCCCGTACTCAACGCATCCGCAAAGTAGGCCCGCCCGGAGACATTCACCGGCTTGCGATCGTTATTTGTATCGCAAAAGGGCTGACCATTCAGATCGGTAGCGACGAAAGTAAGGAAAGCCGGAAACCGGGACTTCATCCCCGCCAGTGCCGCGTTGCACGCTTTGCTATCCCTCGCCTTTATTGCAGGAAGTTCGGACAGCGCAATCAGGACCTGCCGAATGCCCTGAACGATCTGTTGCTGCTGTTCGGCGGCGAGCTTAGCGAGACCGAGCGCCTGATTCTGTACGTCCACTTGGCGCGCGCGTCGAAGGTTAACCTCGTTGTACGCCTGAAGCGAGATAGCGGGCAATAACGCGACTGCGACAAGCGCCAACAGGCGCGACAAGATGGTCATTCTCTGCCGAATTCAAATGGTCCCGGAGTTTGCTGTGCATTTCGATTGCCAATCGCCATACGCTCATAGGCGTTCATCACTCCAATCACGATCGTGAGAACCACAAGTTACCGCTCGTTGAACCTGCGCGACCGCGTAAGCTTCATCCGGCACCTGCTTTCAAAGACGCATATTGCCGCTTCGGCCCAGCAATCCGCCCTACTCGCGAGCGCCGTGCCATCGCGCGGGTGGTACAGCCGGAATCAACAATCTTGGTACTGTTTCAGGAGCGCGCATCGCGCATCTATCCGTCATGACCAAAGGCAGATCCAACTTCGACCCGTGGCACGAGGTTCCAAAGCGGTGGGCGTGATCACGTCAGCCGTCTTTGCTCAGCCAAGGCGCGGTGCTTCTCAGGAGAACACGAATGACTCTAGGTACGGGATGGCGCAGCTTGGCAAATTTACTCAAAGCCGAGGCGCGCTTATTCAGCCCGACAGCAGCGGAAAATCTCGCATCATTCTTCGATTGCATAGGCGAACTGAAAACGCGCGAAGGCCACCCGCTCATCTTCGATGCTGGCCCTGGAACGGATTTCCCTAGCCTTTATCGCGCCCGGGTCTTTCAATCTGACGAGAAGCTAAAAGCAGCCCTCGCCAGGCCAGACATCCACTTCGGCTCACCGCTGGCGCCCTCAGCGGCGGCCGGTCGAATGAATGCGCGCGGTATCTTGGCTTTCTACGGTGCAAACAATCAGAAAGTGGCTGTAGCCGAGGTACGGCCACCTGTTGGCAGTCGGATCGCGGTGGCTCAACTCGAGATCATCAGAACTCTTCGGCTGCTCGACGTGACCGCCCTCGGTGACGTCCGCATCACTGAGGGCCTTGCTGATTGCGGGCTGGCTGGGAGGATGGAGGGCGCCGTTTTTCTGAGGTCGCTAAGGTCACGTCTCACGCGGCCGGCAATACCCGATGACGATGGGTCTGAGTATCTCGCAACGGAAGCCATGGCCCATTTTCTTGCGACGGAGGCCTCGGCGCCTATTGATGGCATCATCTTTCCATCAGTACAGGCGGTCGGAGACGCTTTTAATATCGTCCTTTTTTACGGGGCGGCCCGTATTGAGCCCATGAACGTGCCAGAGGGGGCAGAGATCAGCGCGAGCACGGGCCGTTGGGCAGAAGATGGCTGGGTGGACGACTACGAGGTGCTTGAGAAAGTTCCGTTAACTCAGGGGGACGTTGATGACAACGAGCAAGAGCCGGCATGCCCCGCCGTTGCGACCGCGAAAGTTGCGCCGGTTGCCCCTCGCGATGCTGATTGGCGCGACTATAGTTTACGCATCATGCCCGAAAGCGTGCGGGTGCATCACGTAAGGAGCGTGGAATTCGCCACGGACAAATTCGCGGTGAAACGACGGCGTCAGGAAAAGCACGGCAGCATCGATATCTAGGCGGATCGAGGCGATCGTAGAACACACGTTCCAATGTACGAGGGCTCGGTGTGCCTGGATCGCTAAGCTCACTGCTCTGGTTGACACTCGGCGCATTCGCGATCGGAACCGAAGGCTTCATGATTGCCGGACTGTTGCCACACTTGGCGCGAGACCTGGATGTCACCCTGCCCGCCATCGGCCACCTGGTCACCACCTTCTCCCTCGTTTACGCCATAGGCGCTCCCACGATAGCCATGCTGACCGCCGGACTGGAACGGCGGCGCTTGCTCGCCATCGCCATGGCAGGGTTCAGCATTGCGAATCTGCTCGCCGCATTGGCACCGAGCTACGCCGAGTTGCTGATAGCTCGGTTGCTGCTGGCCCTGTCTGCCGCCAGCTTCATGCCGGCCGCCAGCGGATATGCAGCCGCACTGGGTGGACCGGAGCGGCGGGGTCGGGCCTTATCAACGGTCACCAACGGGCTGACCTTGGCAATCATCGCCGGCGTGCCGCTCGGAGTGCTGGTCGGAGAAAGCTTCGGCTGGCGCGCGACCTTTCTCAGCGTCGCAGGGCTGGCGACACTCTCGCTGCTCGGGATTCTCGTGGGAATGCCGAGTCAGCCGCCCGTTTCCACTGCGGGTCTCGGAGAGCGTTTGGCACTAGCCAAGCGCCCCGACACGATGGCGATCCTGGCGACCAGCGTGCTGACGGTCTCTGCGACCTTCACGCTTTATACGTATCTGGGCGTCTTCCTCGCAGATGTCGCCGGGATCAGACCTCAGGGCCTGGCTCTGGTGTTATTCGGCTTCGGAGTCGCCAGCGCGGCCGGTACCCGGCTCGGTGGCACCGCGGCGGACCACTGGGGTGCGGACCATGCCGTGATCGCGGGCGGTGGCCTTACCGTGTTGGCTTATCTTGTCCTCTCGCTGGGCGCGGCGCTCGAGCCTGCGCGAGCCATGCTCGTTATGTTACCAGCCATTCTGCTCTGGGGCTTGGCCAGCTGGGGCCTGATGACGGCACAGCAGGCGCGGCTGGTCGCGCTAAGCCCAGCTCTGGCCGCGGTCAGTCTGTCGCTGAACTCGTCGGCCACTTATCTCGGCAGCGCTACAGGCGCGGCCATTGGCGCGCTGGTCATCGCCCATGGCGGAGTGGATCGGCTCGGCTGGGTGGCGGCGGCGTTCGGCGTGGCCACACTGCTGTCGGTGCTGGCTAGCGGCCGCGCCTCCCCACCCCGAAGTTGAGACGTTGGATATCGGCTGGAGCGGCGTCTTCTGGTCGCCGCGCTTGATCGTATTCAAACAGGCGCCCCTGTCCTCAAGCAACCATCCACCCCACTATCACACACCGGATTTGACTGATCTCGGAGCCGTGCAATCCATGCTCGGACGTACGAAGGCTCAACCTGCTTTTAAACTGTAGAGTTGAATGGGCTCTTTGTAGCCTCGAAGCCGATGCTTGCCTTCACTCGTGAAAGCTTTGGCGAGGTCGAAGCTACCCTCCGCAAGAAGACACCGCATAAAATCGCCAGTGACGAGCACCGTCGCATCAAGAACCCGGCAGTAAGCTTCGACACGGCTGGCGATGTTCACCGCGTCGCCGACCACCGTGAATTCAAGCCGTTTATCGGTGCCAACATCGCCCTGTACAACCTCGCCGCAGTGGATACCGACGGCAACGCGAATGGCCATATCGGGGTTGTCAGCATGTTTTTCATTCCAACGGCCAAGGCGCTCATGGATCTGCAGTGCACAGAGCGCTGCGTTTGTTGCATCTTGCTTGCTGGCAATCGGCGGGCCGAACACGGCCATGAGACCGTCCCCGAGGAACTTATCTATCGAGCCCTCGCACATAAAGACGGCCTCGCTGAGCAAGCCTAACAAATCGCGCAGCAGCTTAATGACTTCGTCAGGCGTCTTGCCCGATGCATGTGCTGTAAATCCCACGACGTCGGCGAATAGCACCGCTGCTTTCTGGCGGCGCGCGACAGAAAGGGGCACGTCGATCTGAACAAGCTGTTCAACAATTTTTGGGGAGAAGAAACGCGCGAGGTTTGTGCGCTCTCGTTTGACTTCCGCAAGGCGCTCGTTTGCCGAACGATTCCTGATCACCAAGACTACCGTGATCGTGATCGATACGTAGCTTATTAAAGATCTCAACGGCGCTGTGCCAGTTACCGTGAATCCGTGTGTAAGCACATAGCTAAGCGCGGTCAGCGCCGCGCACCAAATCCCGGTCAAAATGATGCCACGGCATTGAAGATCGTATGCGCTGATCAAAATGACAGCCACGTACAGAGAGGCCACAGCAAATTGAAGAGACGACAGCGTGTCCATGAGGAAGATGCAAGCTGCCAGCACAATCGCTGGACCGAGGGAGTGTGGGCGCGCCGAATAGAACATCTGTGCTGCCTACAAGCTCGCTTCCGAGTGAGTTGAAAACTCCCGCGATCAAATCGTTCGTGAGGCTCAATGCCCTACATCAACGTTGCCTAGGTCGGGGCGTCAATTGACGGACTTCGTCGGGGATGTGCGCCATCGTGCAATCACTCGACGATCAAGACAGGTTCCAGAGCCACAGCCCGGGATAAATTGTAGAAATTGGGCGAGGTCGCCATCACCGCCTCATGGACCTCAGCGAATTGCTCTTTTGTGCCACGGCCTTTGATCCGGACGGTATAGCTGAGGGTCTCGTAGCCGGGCGGCACGGCAGGATCGACCCCGAGGAAGCCACGAAGATCGATGTCGCCATCGGTCTCGATCGACAAGCTTTCGAGGGTGATTCCACGCACCGCGCACTGCGCCACGTATCCGACGGTCATGCAGGCGTTGAGCGCCGCAATCAGATACTCCTGCGGATTGGCGAAATTGTTCGATCCGCCGAGTTCGCGGGGCTCGTCGATGTCGATCGAGAACCGGCGTGACACCTGCTCTCCGCCGAGCCCGTAACCCTCAACTTCTGCGCGGCTCCGCGTCTGGCCCTGCCAGGTCGTAATGACATGCCAGTTCGTCTTGCCTTTGGCCGGCTCGCGCTTGACGTCGTCGATTAGCGCAAAGAGGTCGTCGAGATTGATGCCGTTGACGATGGTGGGGTCGGCAGGCTTCGTTGATGCACCCACTTGGGGCTCCTTTGCTTGGGATTGGGTTAGATTTCGCATTTGGACTTTTGCAGCGTCGCGAGCGCCTGTGGATGCGCTGGCCTGCTGCTCGTCCCTCCGTCCCGGTCAGTCTGCCACCGCGTGCAGAGCTACCGATCGATATGCAGGGAAGTCCGTGTAACCCACCTCGCCGCGTCGGGTGTAATAAGTTGATCGGTCCGCCACGGCCAACGGCCAACCGTGCTTGAGACGCTCAACAAGGTCCGGGTTTGCGATATATCGTCGGCCGAAGGCGATCAGGTCGACTAACCCGGTGTCGAGCGAAGCCTGGGCGCGCTCGCGGTCATTGAAGCCGCCACACCAAATGAAGACGCCGGGAAACACTGCCCGAGCCTTGGCAAGCAGAGCGTGGTCGAGGTATCGAGGCTTGAACTCCGCCGTCTCCATGTTTCCGTCGGGCATCAGCTCGTAGAGCAGATGGATGTATGCCACGCCGCGGCGCCCCAGTTGCTCGGCAAGGTACAGAAACGTTTCCTCGACAAGAGGGTCCGTCGGCATGGAGCCGTACTTGCCGAACGGAGACAGGCGAACGCCAACGCGCCCTGGACCGAATTCAGCCACCACGGCTTCGACGACTTCCATCAGGAGGCGCGTACGATCTTCCATGCTGCCTCCGCCGTAGCGGTCGGTGCGCGTATTGAGCACCGAGTTCATGAACTGCTCGAACAGATAGCCGTTGGCCGCATGCAGCTCGACACCATCGAATCCGACCTTCCGTGCATTGGCGGCGGCTTTGGCGAACGTGTCCACCATGGCCGACACCTCATCCGTGCTGAGGGGCCTCGGCGTCTCCGTAGGCATATAACCCAACCGGCCGTCCGCTCCGTGGGCAAACACCGACGAGCCCTCCGCCCGTTGTTCGGTCGCGCCCACCGGGGCCTGGCCGTTCGGCAGCATCGAGGAATGGGCCATCCTGCCGACGTGCCATAACTGCTGGAAGATCGCGCCGCCACGACGGTGAACCTCATCGGTCACCAGACGCCAGCCCTGCATTTGGGCTTCCGAGTGGATTCCGGGTGTCCTCGCGTAACCATGGCTGGACTGATCCACGTCGGTAGCCTCGGCAATGATCAGGCCGGCACTGGCCCGCTGGCCGTAATAGGTCGCCATCAGCGCATTCGGGAGGTCACCATCGGTCGGGAGGACGCCCTCGGACGTGCGCGTGCGAGTCATGGGTGGCATGACGATGCGGTTCCTCAGCGGAACAGTGCCGCCAAGCAGTTGAGATTCGAACAAGTCGGCCATAGGTGATCCTTCGAGCTGATTTCTGCCGAAGGCTATTCTTCGGTAGTCATTCCGATCCACACACCCTTTGGTCAGCGTCGGATGAAGATCATCAAGAGACTACCGGGCTTGCCGGTCGAGCGCGCGCTGGGCGTCTTTTCGGGACGCTGGAAGGCGGTGATCCTCGATGTGCTGCTGGATGGCCCGCAACGCACCTGCGCGCTCGAGATGCGCATTGTCGGCATCTCGCAGAAGGTGTTGCTAGAGCAACTGCGAGCGCTCGAAGAACATGGAATGGTGAGCCGACAGTCCAGCGCCGGGCATCGTCAGGGGATCGAGTACCTGCTCACCCCGCTCGGCGAAAGCCTGCGGCCGGTGCTGGATTCCCTTCGCGCGTGGGGCGCCCATCATGCCAAGGAGCTCGATGAAGTCGATCGGCTTGTGCCATGCGATGCTGTCGTTCGAGGTCGTACGACCTGACGCTTGATGGGTCGCTGTCCGAGAGTTCAGGCGCATCCCTCAATACGTGAGACGAAGCCCTGCGCGGCAGCCGGGTTGGGCCGATGCCAATCAGTTGGTCCGCCATTCGCTCGGCACTGCGCCCGACCAGGTGTCGCCACTTCGCTGATGGGCCAACATCAGAGCCAACGGCACCCGGCCTCATTATGCCTGAGGACGCAGAGACCTACATCTTGTCGATGATCGACGAAACACCGTGTTCGGACGCGCGATCATTAGCAGCGGCAGCGACAATCGCAGGGATTACGTCGTCGGCACGATCAACGATAATGGGTTGAAGCAGGTGGTCTCTATGAAGGAAACCTGCGCTGCGTATGTGGTCCAGCATTGCCATCATAGGTGCCCAAAAACCTTTGATGTTCAGCAAAACTATCGGCTTACGGTGCTGCCCAAGCTGGGCCCAAGTCATGATTTCCACGATTTCTTCGACGGTGCCGATACCACCCGGAAGTGCCACGAAGGCATCAGAACGCTCGAACATTCTGAGCTTGCGCTCGTGCATGGTGTCTGTGATCGTCAAGTCTTCGAACATCTTGATCGCATCAGTCGTCGTTTCCCAGTTTGTGAGAAATCTCGGAATGATCGCGCCGACCTTACCGCCGTTATTCAGTGTGCCGCGAGCTACCGCGCCCATTACACCATGGGTACCGCCGCCGTAGATCAACGTTAATCCCGATGTAGCAAGAGCGCGTCCCAATCGTTCGCCTGCCTCAACGTAGGCAACATCGTGACCGGGCGAGGAACCGCAATAAACGCAGACTGCTTTGATCTTGCTCATGTTTGGGATAGGCCCGATGGACGGGCATTGCGTCAAGCTCGTTCTTGCTCGCCCGAGTCCCGAACGCTAGCGTTTTCAACGTTCCCGATCGGCGGTGAGTTCGTACTTGGAGCGCTCCCGACATCCTGCGCGCGGATTGCCAGCGACCGAAGTTCCTAAGCTAGAGATGTTCGGCTCGGATTGTACTCAAGTCGGTCGCTAAACCCGATACAGCTGAAATCCACCTCCGACGTCGATGTGGATGCCGGTCGCGTACGGGATTTGTCCGGTCGCCAAGACCGCCACGGTGCGGCCGATCTCTTCGGGCTCACCCCAGCGCGCCATTGGAATGCCGCCGGCCACGATCAGGGCATCGTAGCGATCCTTGGCCGCGGCGGTCATGTCGGTTCGAATGACGCCCGGCCTGATCTCGTAAACAGCGATCTCGTGGGCTGCCAGCCGCGACGCGAACAGCTTCGTCATCATCGCGACACCGGCCTTGCTGATGCAATAGTCGGCCCGGTTCTCGCCGACGATCTCGGCGTTCGCCGAACCAATGAAGATGATAGATCCCTGGCTCCGGTCGGCGGTGCTGAGACGCCGCCTGGCGAAAGCCTGGCTGAGGAAGAACGCGGCCCGGAGATTGATGCCCAGGGTCCGGTCGTAGCTCTCCGGGCTCAGATCCAGAAGGTCGCCACGCTGGAGCGAGGTCACACCGGCATTGTTGACGATGCAGCAGGGCTCGCCGAGGTCGCTGGCGATCCTTGCCAGAAGTGCCCCATGCTGGGCAATGTCAGCAACATCGGGCTGATAGTAGCGGTCAGCGGTTGGGATTGCGCCCTGCTCCTGCGGCTCGATGCTCACCCGGGCAACCGCGTAGTCCGCCTTGCTGAGTTCGTCAGCGATCGCGCGGCCGATGCCGCGTCCCGCTCCTGTGACGATTGCTACGCTCCGCATCTGGACTTCTCCTCATCTTGGGCAACGGGAAAGCGGTTACAGGATGCCGCAGGCCAAATGATCTCACGAACGGTACGGCGACGAAAACCTCGCGCCTGACCTGACAACCGAACCGGCCTATTAACCGGAATCGTAAGAGTTCCACCGCCGTCGACTTTGTAAGCCGCCAAAATGTAACCGGATACATTTTTCTGTTGCTGGGCCGTGCGAGTTGGAATAGCGTCCAGGCTAGGCGCTGCATCCGATCTTTTCGGACGTCGCCGCGACAAAGCGCGCCTCAGGTTTGCGCCAAAAACGGACATGGGAGCCCGGGATGGTTTCGCCATCGCCATCCGGGTTGATCGGATCAACGCCGAGCAGCCTGGAGTCGGACAGCGCACGCGATCGCATGCCGCTTGTGCGCAGCCTGATGAAGATCGGCTGGAATTTGCTGCCGCCGCTGACATTCGTCGCCATCGTCGGCGGATGGGCGTTGCTGGTCAAAGCCTTCAAGATCCCGGCCTATCTGCTGCCGGCGCCCGGCCCGGTCTTTCAACGGCTGGTCACCGATGCGGGCTTGCTGTGGAGCAACTCGCTGGTGACGCTGACCGAGATCGTTCTCGGCTTTGGCCTCACGCTGGTGACGGCCATTCCGCTCGGCCTGCTGATCGCGCTATCGCCCGTCGCCAGGCAAATTCTCTATCCGCCGATCATGCTGTTGCAACTGGTGCCGAAGATCGCGGTCGCCCCCTCTTCCTCGTCTGGCTCGGCTTCGGGATCGAATCCAAGGTCCTGCTGACGGTGCTGATGACCTTCTTTCCGTTGCTGCTCGCCAGCATCAGCGGCTTCCAGATCCTCGACAATCGCCTGCTCTATCTGACCCGATCGATGGGAGCATCGACCTGGCAGACCTTCCGCTTCCTGCGCGTTCCCGCGGCATTGCCGGTGATCTTTTCCGGCATCAAGGCCTCCGCCACCATCGCAGCCACGGCCGCGATCGTCGCTGAATTCGTCGGCGCCAACCAGGGCCTTGGTTACGTGCTGTTGAAAGGCACTAGCACGATGGATCTCGAGCTGACCTTTGCCGTGCTCGTGGTCCTGACAGTCATCGGGATCATCATCAATTATGTCGTCGAGTTCAGCGAGTGGCTGATGGCGCCCTGGCAACGGGACCAGAGCAGCTGAAAATGCATAAAACCTAAAATCAGAAATCATAATGTGGGAGGGACATTCAATGAACCGCGCTTTGACCAACGTCCTAATCGTCGCCGGCTGGGCACTTGGCTCGTGGACTTCGACAGCGACTGCACAAACCGCTGTGACGTTTCAGCTCAACTGGACCGCGGGCGGCGCCAATGCCGGGTTTGCGGCGGCACTGGGCGAAGGATTTTACAAGGCTGCTGGGCTCGACGTGACCATCGTCCAGGGCAACGGCTCCGGTAACACGGCTCAATTGGTCGCCAGCGGCCGCTCGCAATTGGCTTATGCGGATGCCGTCGCTGTGAGCCAGTTGATCGCCAAGGGGGCGCCGATGAAGGTCGTCGCGACGATCTACCAGTCCAATCCCAACGAAGTCTCCGCGCTGACCAAGAGCGGGGTCAAATCGATCAATGATCTGAAGGGAAAGAAGGTCGGCGTTCCCGCGGGCTCATCGCAGACGACAATGATGCCGCTATTCCTGAAGGCGAATGGCCTGAAGGAAGCGGACATGACCATGATCAACATGCCCGTGGCGGCCATGGTGCCCTCGCTGCTCCAGGGCCAGGTCGACGCCATCCTGGGATCGATGGACTCCTATCAGATCCAGCTGGAGCAGCAGGGCGCGACGCTGGATAATTATCGGTTCGCCGACTATGGCGTGCCCACCGTCAGCACCTCGATCTTCGCCTCCGACAGCTTCATCAAGGACAATCCTGATGTCCTGAAGAAATTCATCGGCGCAAGCCTCAAGGGCTGGGGCTTCGCCCTCGACAATCCCGACAAGGCGGTCAAGGACCTCAAGGCTGTCTTCCCGGACCTCAACGAGAAGCTCGCAACCGCCGAGCTCGCCGCCATCACGCCCCTCTTCTGCAGCGGCGGCGCCAAGTTCCTCGGCAAGGCCGAGGACGCGCACTGGACCCGGACGCAGGCGCTGCTCTCCGAAGTGAAGCTCCTGCCGGAAGGCCAGGATCCCAAGAGCTACTACACCAACGCTTATCTCCCGGCCGACGGTGAAATGCGGGCGTGCAAATAGTGATCTGCCGTAAACCCCGAGCATGGCCATGAACGACAGACCTAGACTGGGATATCGCTTCGAAGACCTCCATGAGGGCATGAGGTTTCGAAGCCCTGGCCGCACCATCACGGAAGCCGACCTGATGAGCTTTGCCGGGTTGACCGGCGATCATTCGGAGCTTCACACCAGTGATGTCTACGCGCGCGCCAGCGAATTCGGCCAAAAGGTCGCCCATGGCATGCTCGGCCTTGCCTATGCCCATGGCTTGATGTGGGCGCGGACGGGCGAGCTTCGTGAAACGGCGATCGCGTTCCTCGGCATCAGCGATTGGCGCTTTGTCGGGCCGATCTTCGTCGGCGACACCATCTTCGTGAATTACGTCCTCGCCGAGCTGCGTGACAGCCGCTCGCGTCCGACGCAGGCCATCGCCAATTTCGATGTCGAGGTCGTCAAACAGGACGGTGTTGTCGTCCAGAAGGGCCGCAAGGCGCTTCTGGTCTCCAAGGTCCCGCTCGAGGCTGTCAAGGCGTCGGGCGCCGTTCAAGCTCCGTCAAACTAGAGAGAACATCCTCATGACGGCTCAATCCGACATGGCCACCCCATCCGGCGTCCCGATCACGATCAGCAACGTCTCGAAGGCGTTCGGCGAAGGGACCGGAAAACCGTTTCAGGCCTTGAAGCCGATCGACGTGACGATCCCCGCCGGCGAATTCATCTCTGTCGTCGGGGCGTCCGGCTGCGGCAAGAGCACACTGATGTTGATGGTCGCGGGCTTGCTCAAGCACACCACCGGAGAGATCATGGTCGCCGGCCGTGCGGTCAGGGAGCCCGTCACCGACGTCGGCATCGCCTTCCAGGACCATCTGCTGCTCGACTTCCGCACGGCGTTCGAGAACGTCATGCTCCATGCCGATATCCGGAAGATGGATCGCGCAAAGCTTGCGGTGCGGGCCAAGGAGTTGTTCGCGCAGCTCCGCCTCGAGCATGCCATGAACAAATATCCGCGCCAGCTCTCCGGCGGCATGCGCCAGCGCGTCTCGCTAATCCGCACGCTCGTCCACGATCCCTCCGTGATCCTGATGGACGAGCCATTTGGCGCGCTCGACGCGTTGACCAGGCTTCAGGTGCGCACCGATCTCGAGACGCTTTGGCTCCGCCGGCGGCCGACCGTGGTCTTCATCACCCACAGCGTGGAGGAGGCAGTTGGCCTGTCCGATCGCATCCTGGTGATGAGCCCCAGTCCGGGCGAGGTGATCGATGACATCAAGGTCGATCTGCGGCGCCCTCGCCCAATCGTGCTCGGCGACGCGCCGGAGTTCGGCGCCTATGTCGACCGCATCCATCGCCATTTCGAGCGCCTGGGCGTGCTTCACGGCATCACCATGCCGCAAGCTACCGCCGTACAGTAATGGCGACGGCCCCTGCCCTGGTGCAAACCATCCGCCGCGGCGTCATCGCGGAGATCGCGCTCGCCAACGGTCCCCTGAATTTGGTGACGCGCGCGATGTTGCGTCAACTCAATCAGGCCGTCTGCGAGCTGGCCCGAGAGCCGGACATTCGCTGCGTCATTCTCCACGGCGGGGACGCGCGGGCATTCTGTGCCGGCAGCGACATCAGGGAATTCGGGCCGATCCGTCATGATGCGAGCGAGCAGAAGATCCTGTTCGAGGACATGGTCCTGCGCAATCTGGCGAGGCTCACCATGCCGACCATTGCGGCGATCGATGGACCGGCGCTGGGCGGGGGTTTCGAGCTTGCGCTGTGCTGTGATCTGCGCGTCCTCAGGCGCGGGGTCTCGGTTGGCTTCCCCGAATGCCATCTCGGTGGCCTGGCAGGCAACGGGGCCGTGCGGGTAAGCCGCCTCGTCGGCCCCGCCCGCGCCAAGCAGATGCTCTTCACGGGCGAGCAGATCGATACCGAGCGCGCGCTCGACTGGGGGCTTGCGAACTTTGTCGCCGACATCTCGGCGCTCGAAATGGCGCGCAAGGTCGCTGACACCATCAGTGCACGCGGCCCCATCTCAAACCGGCTCGCCAAGGAGCTGGTCGAGCAATCGCAGGATGAACCGCTGGATGCCGCCTTGTTGCGCTCGACCGTTGCTCAGCAGAATATCTTTGACTCGGATGACCTCCAGGAAGGTGCCGCGGCATTTTTCCAGAAGCGCGCGCCGGTCTTTTCGGGACGCTAGCGCGCAGGCCAATTCCCATCATCGCATCATCAAGGAGAATACCCGATGAAACTCGTTCGTTTCGGCCCTTCGGGTCAAGAAAAGCCCGGCACGATTGATGCCAGCGGCAAGCTGCGCGATCTGTCCTCGATCGTGCAAGATATTGACGTCGCCGCGCTGTCTCCGGCCGGGCTGTCACGTCTCAAGGCGGCGGATTTGAGCGGCCTGCCCGAGGTAAGCGGCTCGGTTCGCTACGGCGTTCCGGTCGCGCAGGTTCCCAATCTCGTCTGCATCGGCCTCAACTACACCGACCATGCCGAAGAGACGAACGCGCCGATTCCGACCCAGCCAATCATCTTCAACAAGCACACCGGCGCGCTGTGCGGCGCGAACGATCCCGTGTTGCTGCCGCCGGGATCGAAGAAACTCGACTGGGAAGTCGAACTCGCCTTCGTCATCGGCCAGACCTGCTGGCATGTCAGCGAGGAGAACGCGCTCAACTATGTCGCGGGCTACATGGTGCTCAATGACATCTCGGAGCGTGAGTATCAGATCGAGTGGGAGGGACAATGGGCGAAGGGCAAGAGCTATCCCGGCTTCGCGCCGTGCGGGCCCTGGCTCGTGACCAGTGACGAGGTGCCCGATCCGCAGAAGCTGGATCTGTGGCTGGACCTTAACGGTACCCGCGTCCAGACCGGGACCACGACGCGCATGATCTTCCCGATCAAGACACTCGTCGCCTATCTCAGCCGATTCATGCGGCTGATGCCGGGCGACATCGTCACGACGGGCACGCCGCCCGGCGTTGGCCTCGGCATGAAGCCGAACAAGTTCATGAAAGCCGGCGACGTGATGACGCTCGGCGTGACCGGTCTCGGCGAGCAGCGTCAAATCGTGACGCCTGCGCAATAGGGCACGCAAACACGATCCCAGGCGAAGCGCTTCGCCTGGGACCGCGGCCCTGCTCAGGCGGCCCCGATCCCAAAAAACGCCAGCACCGCATCCGCCTGCCCGCTGATCATCGCCGCGCCATTCGCGGCAGGGCAGCCTTTTTCGCGCGCGAGCGCCAGCAGCGCCGTCGTTTCCGGCTTCGGGACGATATCGATCACGGTGAGACCTGCGTGAAGCTCGCCACGAAACGGCGCAAGCGCGAAGGCGGGCGCCATTCCAACCGGCGTTGCGTTGATCAGCAAATCGAAGCCCGCGATGTCAGGCTCGCACGCGTGGCCGCGGCAGCCGGGGAAATTTTTTGAACCCGCTCCGCGAGGTTGCTGGCGCGGCTCGCATCGAGATCGAACACGCCGATTTCGGCGGCGCCGGCGGCGGCAAGCGCCATGGCGATCGCGCTCCCTGCCCCGCCAGCTCCAAGCAGCAGGATGCGGCGACCGGCCGCGGTCTGGCCCAGGGAGGCCAGCGCACCGAGCAGGCCGGCACCGTCGAACATATCCCCCGTCCACGAGCCGTCCGCTTCGCGGCGCATCGCATTGATCGCACCGACCGCCCGCCCGACCCGGCCGATCTTGTCGGCATAGGGAAGAACGCGTTCCTTGTGCGGATAGGTCACGACGAAGCCCAGCAAGTTTCTGATCGCCATGATACCCTTCACTGCGTCATCGAACGCCTCCGTCGGGATCTGCATCGGCAGCAGGATCGCATTGACACCTGCTTTGACGATCCGCGGATTGTAGATTTCCGGCGACCGTACCTGCGCGATGGGGTCTCCGATGATCGCGAGCAGTTTCGTGTTGCCGTCGACCCGAGCTTGTTCCGCTGTCACCTGTCCCATCATGCCGGTGCCGGCCCAGACGATTTCCGGATCAAGAGCTCCGCGCTGCATTCAAACGCGATCTCGATCGGACGGTTCTCGACACGACCGATGATGAAGCGGGCGGCGTCGCGGCCGACCAGTTCGCCCTGCACCCTCATGGTCGTGATCGGGATCGGCAGATGGTTCATGATCTCGATGTCGTCATAGCCGACGATTGACAGTTGATCCGGCACCTTGATGCCCATGTCCTGGCTTTCGAGCAGGGCGCCGACGGCCAAAAATGCGTTGCCGCAAATCACGGCGGTCGGTCGTGGTTCCGCGGCCATGATCTGGCGAAACAGCGCCCTTCCCTCTGCAATCGTCCACTCGCCAATCGCAAAGTGCTGCGGGCGAACGGCAAGACCGCGCTCGGCCAGCGCATCACGGACGCCTTCGAGGCGCGCGGCGGCACGATCGTTGTTCTGCGTCGACTGCGCAATCAGCCCGAATCGGCTATGGCCATGATCGATCAGATAGTTCGTCAGCCGGAAGAGTGCCTTGCGATTGTCGGGACCAACGCAGGTTCCATGCGTTTCGGGGTCGTAGACGAAAGCGTAGACAAAGGGCACGCCGCGCTGATTGAGAAAGTGTTCGAGCTCGGGATGATGCGCCTTGCCGATCAAGATGATGCCGTCGATGCCTTGCTCGACGAATTTTCGCACCTGCGCATATTCCTGGGCCGCATCGTAATTCGAGCAAGCCAGCAGCAGGGTATAGCCGCTGACCAGCAGCTCTTCCTGGATCGCATTGGTGGCCCGCGCGAAATCGCCGTGGGAGAGCGTCGGAAACACCGCGCCAATGGCGTTCGATTTCCGGGTCGTCAACGCCCGCGCCGCCCCGTCCGGAACCCAGCCGAGGTGCTTGACGACGGATTCGACGCGGGCGCGAAGCTTTGGCGACACCGCCGCGGGATTGTTGATCACGCGAGAGACCGTCGCTGTCGAGACGCCAGCTGCGCGCGCGACATCTCGGAGGCCAACGCTGTTTCTTGGCGGCGTCGCCTCCTGCTGAAGGATTTGCTGGGGCTCTTCGAGTGACGGCATTTTCTCTCCTGGCCGGATACGAAATCGAACTTCGCTCCGGTACTTTCAACGTAACATGTTCGCCGCTGCCTGCGCAGTAGCCCGGCTTCCTCCGACCTATTGCGAGTTCGCGATCTCGGTCTTGGTGAGGGCGAATTGCAGTGCGTACAGGCCGCGACTGATCGCGCGCGCGGCCCCATGACGCTCCAGTTCGGAATTGCTGCCGGCTTCCGCGCGAAGTTTCCGCAAGGATTCGGGTTCGCTGCCCTCGACCAGCAGGATCCACGCCGCGACCTTGTCAGGGCCACCGCGGAGCGCCCTCTCGGCGGTCTGACTCTGCCCGGCCTGAGTCTGCCCTTGCAGGAGGTGGACGCCGACAATGCCGGGGGCGGCCGCGCGTGCAGCATTCAACTGTGCCCTCAGATTGGACGCCAGGGCGTCCGGCGCGAGCGCTGTTTCAAAACTGATGGCCTCGATGAAGCCTCCCTCGCCGAGACCGGTGCTCCAGGCCACATCGCAGATAGTGCGCGAGGTATCGAGGAAGTGCGCGACCACCTGGCGGGTCCAGTCCGTCGGTGCATTCAGCCGCGCCTGATAGGCGGCGGACGACAGATCGGCCGCGCTCGCGGTCTCATAGAAGTTGAAGTATTTGGGGTGACCGTCGAGCGCGACATAACGCCGGCCGCGCAGGAAACCCGGAAGTCCCACGCGCTCTGGAATGTGCTCGCGGACATGCCAGGCGACGAAATCTTCTTCGGCCTCCGGCTTGATGCCGTTCCAGATGGCCAAAACGCCTTTGCCGAGAAGAGCCATCGCGACGACCTCGTTTGTAACGCCCGCGACATGCGCCGGATCACGGAAACTGGCACGGATGCGCAGCTTGACACGCCCAATCGTCCGACCTATGTAACCGGTTACAAAAATGACGTCAATCAGCTATTCTGGGGTGCTACCGTGAAGATTATTTCGGCATCGGACGCGGCAAAGCTGATCCGGCGTGGAGACAGCGTGATGATCAGCGGGTCCGGCGGCGGCCACTGCATCCCTGAGTCCATCATCGTTGCGATCGAAAAGCGCTTCCTCGAAGAAGGGCAGCCGCGCGACCTCTGTCTCATTCACGTCGTCGGCCTCGGCGACCGTGTCGCACAGGGCGTCGATCGCTTCCGCCATGAGGGCATGCTCAAGCGCAGCGTCACCAGCGCGTTGATCGACTCTCCCTCCCTGATCCCTCTCGCGCGTGACAACAAGATCGAATCCTACACCCTCCCCCAGGGCGTGCTGTCGCAGCTCACCCGCGAGATGGCCGGACGCCGCCCGGGTCTGATCACCAAGGTTGGCCTGCACACCTTCGTCGATCCGCGCCAGCGCGGCGGCCGACAAAGCGAGACCGCCAGGGACGATCTCGTCCAGCTCATGATCATCGATGGCGAGGAGTGGCTGCGCTACAAGCCGCTCCCGCTCAACGTCGTGCTGCTCCGCGGCACCACGGCGGACGAGGACGGCAACGTCACGATGGAAGACGAAGCGCTGTTCGGCGAGATGATCTCCACAGCTCAGGCCTGCCGCCAGCAAGGCGGCACCGTGATCGTGCAGGTGAAGCGCCTCGCCAGGCGCGGTACGCTTCCGCCGAAGAGCGTGAAGATCCCAGGCATTCTCGTCGACCACATCGTGGTCGATCCCGACCAGCGCCAGACCTACGCAACCGACTACAATCCGGCCTATGCGGGCGAGCTGCGCATTCCGCTCGAACATTTGAAAAAGCTGCCCTTCTCCGAGCGCAAGATCGTCGCCCGCCGCGCTGCGATGGAGATCCTGCCGGGTGCGGTTTGCAATCTCGGCGCCGGCATTTCCACGGGCATCTCGGCGGTTGCCTCGGAAGAAGGCATTCTGGACGACATCGTCCTGACCAACGAGCAAGGTTTTATCGGCGGCGCGCCGTTGACCGGGCCTGATTCCGGCACCGCGCAGAACTACGATGCCGTGATCGACGCGCCCTACCAGTTCGACTTCTACGACGGCGGGGGGCTCGATATCGCCTTCCTATCATTCGCGGAGGTCGATCCCGCGGGCAACGTCAACATCTCTCGCTTTGGCGACAAGATTGTCGGCGTCGGCGGTTTCATCAATATTAGCCAGAACGCCCGCAAGGTCGTTTTCAGCGGTACTTTCACTGCCGGCGGGCTCGAGGTTCGTTTCGAGGACGGCAAGCTCCGCATTGTCCGCGAAGGCCGGCATCGCAAGTTCATCAAATCGGTCGAGCAGATCTGCTACAATGCCGCGTTCGCCGTAAAGGAAGGTCGTACCGCACTGTTCGTGACGGAGCGCGCCGTGTTCCAAGCCTCGGGCGATGGCCTTCAACTGATCGAAATCGCGCCCGGCATTGATGTTGAACGCGATGTCGTAGCGCATATGGACTTTCAGCCGGCCATCGCAGAAAACGTTGCGATAATGGACGAGCGGCTCTTTCTTCCACAACTAATGGACCTTGCAGCGGATGTCGTGAGCCGCGAGCGAGTGAAACGATCGCGATCGCAAGCGTGAACATCGCATCGAAGCGCCCCCGCAACATCTATTTATGAGCCAACATTCGTTTTCGCCCAGACTGTTGCGCTTGAACGGCCCATGCACCTGCAACGCGCACCGGTCCTGCCGGGCGTGCCCTGCCCGAGCGGCGGGCGTAGAGGCCCTAACGGCTGGTTTCTAGAGTTGCGGTGCCCCGCGCGACCGTCGCCCTTGAGAATCTCCATCGAGACGTCGGTTTCCGACTTCGTCGATCCAAATCGACGATGCAAATCCTTCTTTCACCGTCTTCCGAGATCCATCACGCCTCGGTGGCGTAACGGTGGAGATATCGGCCGGCTAAACGCCCTGCTGGGGGAAAAAGCTTTCCCAAACCAGATCAAAGGGGTGTGGGGAAAGATGGTAGCGGGAGAGGGACTCGAACCCCCGACCCCAGGATTATGATTCCCGTGCTCTAACCAGCTGAGCTACCCCGCCACAGGGTCGCGAACGGCGGAACGGCCGATCTCGCGAACGCGCGGCATATAAGGAAGGGGGCGGCGGGCTGTCAATCCGCGTTTGTGAAAGCTTTGGCGGGACAAGGCCGTTTGTGCCGAATTTGGCACCAGAATCTGCAATTTTTCGGCACAAGACTCGTGGATAGTCCCCCTCACCCGGATCGCATCTTCGATGCGCTCCGGCCTCTCCCCGCAGGCGGGGAGAGGCGAAGGAAGAGACCACCTATTTCGGCCGCACCGTCGGGTCGCCGCCGGGGCTGCCGGGGGGTGGGATGACCGGCATGGCGCCGCCCGTCGAGGGAGCCGGGGCGTGCATGTCGGGGTCGACGCCGGAGGGCGGGCAGAGCACGCCGTCGGACTTTGCCAGTTTGTCGCCGAGCGGTTCCCGGGACTGGCCGGTGGTGATGCCGTCGGGCGCAGTGGCGCGGTTCGGGCGGTCCTGCGGCATGCAGTTCGCCGCGTGCTGGGCCGATGACGGCGCGGTCGCTTGCGGCGGCGTTGCCGGGGCGGGCGGGGCCTGCGCGATCGCGGCGCCTGAGGCTGCGATCACGAGGCTGGCCAGGATGATGTTTGATGTCGTGCGCATGGGAGGGAAACGTCTCCAGCCATGCGGAGGTTCCGGCCGACGCACGGCGAATTGAAGCGCTGGAAATCGGCTGACGGTTTCCTCACGGCCGATCCTTCGAGACGCCCGCTGGCGCGGGCTCCTCAGGATGAGGTCTCGATTCGCGGCGAGAGGCGCCGGCTCGCGGCGCGAGCCCGGCCGATCGCAGTCACGCTTTGACGTAGCGGATCAGCGAAAAGTGTCCCATCGGCGGCATCGGCCGGCGCTCGGCGAGCGTGACGCCGCCGTGCTTGGCGGCCCAGTTGACGAGCCGGTCCCACGGGAATTCCGGGCGCCAGCCGAGGCGGCGGGCGACGGGGGCGAAGGCGAGCTCGAACAATTTGCGCGGGCCGCTCTCCGCGCCGATGTGGTTGACCAGGATCAGCTCGCCGCCGGGCTTGAGCACGCGCACGAACTCGTCGAGCGTGCCTTCGGGATCGGGCACGGCGGTGATGACATATTGCGCCACCACCGCGTCGAAGAAGTTTTCGGGGAAGGCGAGGTTCTTCGCATCCATCACCGAGAGCACTTCGACATTGCTAAGCCGCAGCGCGCGCACGCGCGCCTGCGCCTTGCGCAGCATCGGCTCGGAGATATCGACGCCGCAGATTTTCGTGGTGCGCGAATAATCGGAGAGTGAGAGCCCGGTGCCGACACCGACGTCGAGGATGCGGCCGCCGATGCGGTCGGCCTCCGCGATGGTCGACTGCCGTCCGGCGTCGAAGACCTTGCCGAACACGAGATCGTAGACCGGCGCCCAGCGGCCATAGGCCTTCTCGACCCCGGCCCGCGAGATGTCTGCTGCCATGCCCCCTGCCCCGGATACTCTACTGATAAATGACGGTCATTGGTGATGTGGGTCTTCGCCGCGAACTCGGTCTGCGCCTCTCCCGCTTGCGGGAGAGGTCGACACGCTCGCAAGAGCGTGGCGGGTGAGGGTTCTTTCCTCTCGCGATATATCGCGTGTGGAGAGACCCCCTCCCCAACCCTCCCCCGCAAGCGGGAGAGGGGGCGCACTTGTTTCGCCGTTAGCAAATGGGGCCGAATTCGGCAAGGTCAGCCGCGGACGGCTTCGGCGAGCGGGCGCGATGCCGCAGTGCCGGGCTTCGCGGCGGCGCTCTGGATGAAGCCGCCGCCGAGCACGCGCGCCTGGCCCGAAGGCGCGTCGTAGAACACGCAGGCCTGGCCGGGCGAGACGCCCTCCTCGCCGGCGACGAGCTCGACTTCGTAATGGCCATTGCCGCCGCGCAGCCAGGCCGGCTGCGGGCTGCGGGTCGAGCGGACGCGCACGAACATCTCGAGGCCGGCGCCGATGGCGCGGTCGATGTCGCCGCCGCCGATCCAGTTGACGTCGCGCAGCACGATGCGGTGCATCTTCAGCGCATCGCGCGGGCCGACGACGACGCGGCGGCCCGGAGCATCCAGCCGCACCACGAACAGCGGCGCGTGAGCGGCGATGCCGAGGCCGCGGCGCTGGCCGACGGTGAAATTGGCGATGCCGTTGTGCCGGCCGAGCACGCGGCCGTCGAGATCGACGATGTCGCCGGGGTCCATCGCGTTCGGACGCAGGCGGGTGATGATGTCGGTGTAGCGGCCGGTCGGCACGAAGCAGATGTCCTGGCTGTCGTGCTTGTCGGCGACCGCGAGACCAAAGCGGCGCGCGAGCTCGCGCGTCTCGGGCTTGGTCATGTCGCCGAGCGGGAAGCGCAGAAAGTCGAGCTGCTCCTGCGTGGTCGCGAACAGGAAGTAGCTCTGGTCGCGGTCGCTGTCGGCGGCGCAGACCAGCGTGCGCGAACCGTCGTCGCGGCGGCGCGAGGCGACGTAATGGCCGGTGGCGAGCGCCTGCGCGCCGAGCTCGCGCGCGGTCTTCAGGAGGTCGCGGAACTTGACGGAGCGGTTGCACTCGATGCACGGCACCGGCGTCTCGCCGAGCGCGTAAGAGTCGGCGAAATTGTCGATGACGGACTCGCGAAAGCGGTCCTCATAGTCGAGCACGTAATGGGGAATGCCGAGCTTGGCGGCGACGTCGCGGGCGTCGTGGATGTCCTGGCCGGCGCAGCAGGCGCCCTTGCGGTGGGTCGCGGCGCCATGGTCGTAGAGCTGCAGCGTGATGCCGACGACGTCATAGCCCTCGTCCCTCAGCAGCGCAGCCGTCGTCGACGAATCGACGCCGCCCGACATGGCAACGACGACCCTGGTATCCTCAGGACGGCCTTCGAGATCCAGACTGTTCAGCATGGGCCTTAAAGCGTTGTGACGGCGGCGTTCGCGATCCGCGATGACTTGGACATTTCGCCTTCCGGCGGGACATCGACGCTCCCCGGGAACTTTGGTTCCCCCGGGGGCACGACTGCCCGGTCGAAAGCGGCTGAGAGCAGCTCTTTAATATAGGCGCCATTCCGGTGAAGCAATCACGCGGGCGGCCGCTTAGGGCAATTCTTGCCGGGGAGGCAGAAATGGCGGGGCTTTTGCGCCCTTCGCGGCGAGGGCAAAAATCACCCAAGCAATTGATTTTACTTAGCAAAACATCTCATCAGGGAGCTGGCCCGCTCCTTGCTCCCCCCTATGCCGAAGATGTTGCCAAGAGGTTTTCCGTGGTCGGTCGGGCGTCAGACGTAGCAGTCAGCGTGCAAATCCAGAGCACGCCGCAAAAGCCTGCCCGGTCGCAGAGCGCCAAAGACACGTCCACCAACGACTCCTTCGGCTCGCTGGTCGACAGCAACACCCAGGCGATCAGCAACAACGCGCCGTCGCAGGACACCGCGCCGCGCCGGCCCGAGTCGTCGTCCTCGTCGTCATCCGCCCCGGACAAGGGCCCGCGCGATACCGCCGCGACCGACCAGCCCTCGCAGAGCAAGGCAAACGACGACACCGACACATCGGCGCCCACCGCGAGCGACGCGACGGCCGATCCGGCCAAGCCGACCAAGGCCAAGTCCGAGACCTCCGACGCCAAATCGGCGGATAAAGCCGACGACGCCAAGGGCGACAAGACCGACGGCACCGCTGCCGCCACCGTCGATGCTGCCGTGCAGCCCGACGCGGCGCAGGTCGCTATGCCCGATCCGAACGCGATCGTGGTCGCCCCGCCCGTGGTGCCGGTCGATCCGAACGCGGCCGCGAGCAAGGCCGGCGATGCCGCCGCCTCGCCGCTGACGATTGCGGCCGCCGGCATCGCCGCCAGCGCTTCCACCGCGTCACAGATCGCAGGCGGCAAGACCGACACCGCCACGGCGAGCGACAAGGGCGCCAAGACCGCAGGCGCCAAGGTCGATGCCGACACCACGACAACGCTGGGCGATGCCGCCACCGGCACGACCGACGGCACCGCGACCGATGCCAAGACCAATGGCGGCCTGGTCGCCGCCGTCGACCAGGGCACGCCGAAGCCTTCGTTCAAGGCCGTCGCGACCGCGCAACGCGAAAGCGACGTCTCCAATATCGGCCAGGACGCGGGAAAGGCGAACGCCACGCAAACCGCGGCGACAACCGCGCATGCGCAAGCCGCCAAGCCGCAGGCCGATTCCGCTGCGACTGATGCGAAGGACGATGCGAAAGCCGGCGCCACCGACGCGACGCCCACTGCCGCGAACACGCACGCGCATGCGGGCACGCAGGCCGCCGTGCCCACGACCGACACCAGCGCGCAGCCGGCTTCCGCCATCCAGGCGCCGGTGACCAATACGACCTCGGCCGCGACAGCTTCGACCGCAACGCTGACCGCGACCGCGGCCAACACGAATGCCGTTCCGATCAGCGGCGTGCCGGTCGAGATCGCAGCGGCCGCGCGCGCCGGCAAGACGCGCTTCGACATCAGCCTCGATCCGATCGACCTCGGCCGCATCGACGTCCGCATCAATGTCGACCGCAACGGCCAGGTCACCTCGCATCTCACCGTCGAGAAGCCGGAGACGCTGCAGATGCTGCGGCAGGACGCGCCGCAATTGCAGCGCGCGCTCGACGATGCCGGCCTCAAGACCGGCAGCAACGGGCTGTCCTTCAGCCTGCGCGACCAGAATTCATCGGGCCAGAATTCCGGCCAGAACAACGACAATGGCGGCAATGCCCGCCGGCTGATCATCAGCGAGGACGACACCGTTGCTGCCGCGCCCGTCGGGCGCGGTTACGGCCGCATGCTCGGATCGAGCAGCGGCGTCGACATCAGAGTGTGAGGAGTATTCGAACATGACCACCACGAATGCCGCCACCGCGCCCGCCGTCGTCTCCGGCACGACGCCGACATCGTCGTCGTCCTCCTCGTCGAGCTCGCTGAGCTCGAGCACGGGATCGACGCTGGCCGGCAACTTCCAGACCTTCCTGACGCTGCTGACGACGCAGCTGCAGAACCAGAACCCGCTCGATCCGCTCGACACCAACCAGTTCACCCAGCAGCTGGTGCAGTTCGCCGGCGTCGAGCAACAGCTCAAGACCAACGATTCACTGTCCCAGCTCGTCACCCTGCAGCAGACCACGCAAGCGACCCAGGCGCTGGGCTTCGTCGGCAAGACCGCGCTGGTCGACGGCTCGACCGCGACCATGACGAACTCGTCGGCGACCTGGCATCTCAACGTGCCGACCGACTCCACCGTCAACATCACCGTCGCCAATGCCAGCGGCCAGACCGTGTTCACCGGCAAATATACCGCCTCCGCCGGCACCGACATCCCCTTCACCTGGAACGGAATGGGCAATGACGGCACGCAATGGCCCGACGGCAAGTACACGATCACGGCCACCGGCACGGACGTCGCGAACAACACTGTCGGCATCGCCGCGCAGGTGCAGGGCGTGGTGTCGTCCGTCGACCTGACCCAGTCGCCGCCGCTGCTCACCATCGACGGCGCCAGCTACACCCTGAGCCAGGTCAAGAGCATCATCGCCACCAGCAGCAACTAAAGGCGCGCGCATCGCCACAGATGGGCTCGCGCTACGCGCGCCCCGGGACGACAGTTGGGGCTTCGCCGGCTCCATTCGTTAGTAAAGTATTTACGAAGACCCCGCTCGGACGGCTCGGATCATGGTGTCCAGCCCTCCGGGCCGGCTGTGTTCCAGCCATTTTCAACGAGAATTGTATTGAAGCCTTAGGCTTAGCGGATTTTTAAGCCCGCACGCGTAGGGTTACGGCGTGAGTTCAGTGGTTGAGAGTTTGTGAGTACGCCATGACAGAACCCCATCGCCCGAGGGTAAAATACGTCATCGGGCCGGACGGCAGTCCGCTGACGATCGCAGATCTGCCCGCACCCGGCACCAAACGCTGGGTCATCCGCCGCAAGGCCGAAGTCGTCGCCGCTGTGCGTGGCGGACTTCTCTCCCTCGAGGAGGCCTGCAGCCGTTATACCCTGACGGTCGACGAATTCCTCTCCTGGCAGTTTTCCATCGACCAGCACGGTCTGGCGGGTCTTCGCACCACCCGCATCCAGCAATATCGCCAGTAAGCGATCCGGAAATCTGCAGCTTTTGACGAAAATCGGCCTCGCCCCGCGAGGCCGATTTTTTCATGTTTCCTTTCGGCGCGACTTTTGTCCCAGCTCTTAACCTTCGTTAACCATATCGAAACCATCACCTAGGCAATAATTGCCCACTCGACCGCTCGGTTGCGGGTCGAAGCTTCGGGGCGGTTGCTTGCAAGGTCTTGCGGACTTTTTGAAGGGTATCGGCGCCGCCCGGTTCGGGGCGATGATCGCGGTCACCGCCGCGCTCATCGGCTTCTTCGCGTTCGTTATCATGCGCGTGACCACGCCGCAGATGACGACGCTGTTCACCGACCTCTCGGTCGAGGATTCTTCGGGTATTATCAAGGATTTGGAGCGCCAGGGCATCCAGTTCGAGCTGCGCAATGAAGGCAGCATCATCATGGTGCCCAAGGACAAGGTCACCCGCCTGCGGATGAAGCTCGCCGAGGGCGGCCTGCCCAAGGGCGGCGGCGTCGGCTACGAAGTGTTCGACAAGTCGGATGCGCTCGGCACCACCTCTTTCGTCCAGAACATCAACCATCTCCGCGCACTCGAAGGCGAGCTCGCCCGCACCATCCGCGCCATCGACCGCATCCAGGCCGCCCGCGTCCACCTCGTGCTGCCCGAGCGCCCGCTGTTCTCGCGCGAGGCGCCGGAGCCGTCGGCCTCGATCGTGGTTCGGGTCCGCGGCTCGCTCGAGGCCCAGCAGATCCGCGCCATCCGCCACCTCGTCGCCTCCGCCGTCAACGGGCTGAAGCCGCAGCGGGTCTCGATCGTCGACGAGGCCGGCCAGCTGCTCGCCGACGGCGCCGCGACCGATCCGGAGCAGGCGGTCGGCGACGAGCGCCGCACCGCCTTCGAGAAGCGGATGCGCAAGCAGGTCGAGGACATCGTCTCCTCCGTGGTCGGCTCCGGCCGCGCCCGCGTCCAGCTCTCCGCCGATTTCGACTTCAACAAGATCACCCAGACCTCGGACAAGTTCGATCCCGAGGGCCGCGTGCTGCGCTCGAGCCAGACCCGGGAAGAGAGCAGCCTCACCGCCGACAATAACGGCCAGGTCACCGTCAACAACGAGCTGCCCGGCAACCAGCAGAACAGCGGTCCGACGGCGAAGGACCAGAGCAAGAAGACCGAAGAGACCAACAATTACGAGATCTCCCGCACCACCAAGACCGAGGTGACCGAGGCGGGCCGGGTCAACCGCATCTCGGTCGCGGTGCTGGTCGACGGCATCTATTCGAAGAACGAGAAGGGCGAGCTCGCCTACACGGACCGCACCAAGGAACAGCTCGACCGCATCGCCACCCTGGTGCGCTCGGCGATCGGCTTCGACCAGAAGCGCGGCGACCAGGTCGAGGTCGTCAACCTGCGCTTTGCCGACGCCCCCTCCACCGCCCCGATCGCCGAGCCCTCCGGTTTCCTCGGCATGCTGCAGTTCACCAAGGACGACGTCATGTACTTCGTCGAGCTCGGCGTGATGATGCTGCTCGGCCTGGTCGTGCTGTTCCTGGTGATCCGGCCGCTGGTCAAGCGCATCCTCGCTTCCGAGGAGGTCGCCGCCGCCATCTCCGGCGCCCTCACCGGCCCCGCCGCTTCGGAGGAGGCCGCGCCTGCCGGGCAGGCGCTGCTGCCAGGCGGCGCCGCGAGCGCGATCGACGTCGCCACCATTCAGGGCCAGGTCCACGCCCAGTCCGTTCATCGCGTCGGTGAGCTCGCCGAGCGCAACCCCAACGAAACCGTCGCCATCATCCGCCAATGGCTGACCGAACCCGCGAAATGATCGAGAAGTGAACTGACATGGCCGGCAACCTGCAAAACGCCAACTCCAACGACATCACCAGCGTGATCTCGACGCTCGGTGCCCGCCAGGGCAGCCGCGCGGGCAGCAAGACCGAAGCGGTGACGGGGCCCAAGCGCGCCGCGATCCTGATGCTGGCGTTGGGCGAGCAATATGGCGGCAAGATCTGGTCGATGCTCGACGACGACGAGGTGCGCCAGCTCTCGCTGGAAATGTCGACGCTCGGCACCGTCGAGGTCGACACGGTCGAGGACATGCTGCTCGAATTCGTCTCCCGCATGTCGGCTTCCGGCGCGCTGATGGGCAATTTCGACGCCACCGAGCGGTTGCTGCAGCAGTACCTGCCGCCGGAGCGCGTCAACGGCATCATGGACGAGATCCGCGGCCCCGCCGGCCGCAACATGTGGGAAAAGCTCTCCAACGTGCAGGAAGAGGTCCTCGCCAACTACCTCAAGAACGAATACCCGCAGACCATCGCGGTCGTGCTGTCGAAACTGAAGCCGGAACACGCCGCCCGCGTGCTGGGCATCTTCCCCGAGGAACTCGCGCTCGACGTCGTCAACCGCATGCTGAAAATGGAAGCGGTGCAGAAGGAGGTGATCGAGAGCGTGGAAAAGACGCTGCGCACCGAATTCATGTCCAATCTGTCACAGACCCGCCGCCGCGACGCCCACGAGGTGATGGCGGAAATCTTCAACAATTTCGACCGCCAGACCGAAACCCGTTTCATCACCTCGCTGGAAGAGGACAACCGCGAATCTGCTGAGCGCATCAAGGCGCTGATGTTCACCTTCGACGACCTCGTGAAGCTGGATTCCGGCTCGGCCCAGACCCTGATGCGCAATGTCGACAAGGACAAGCTCGGCGTCGCGCTCAAGAGCGCCAACGAGGACGTTCGCAACTTCTTCTTCGGCAACATGTCCTCGCGCGCGGCCAAGATGCTCCAGGACGACATGGCGGCAATGGGCCCGGTCCGCCTGCGCGACGTCGACGAGGCCCAGGCGCTGCTCGTCAACCTCGCGAAAGACCTCGCCGCCAAGGGTGAGATCATGCTGACCAAGAACCGCGCCGACGACGAGCTGGTGTACTGATGGGCGCCCCGGCAAAATTCCTGTTCGACACCGACTTCGCAGCGCCGGAGCGGTCGCCGCGCGAGAAGGCTGCGACCGCCGCCGAGATCGCCCAGAAGATCGCGGAAGCCGAGGCGCGCGCCTATCAGGACGGCTTCGCCGCCGGCCAGCGCGACGCCAAGGCCGAGAGCGACCGCCGCGTCGCACTCGCCATGGAAGAGATCAACATCGGTATCCGCGGCGTCGCCGCCGGCATCGGCAACATCGAGACCAAGATGGAGACCGAGGCGGTCGACGTCGCGGTGGCGGTGGCGCGCAAGCTGTGCGCCGATCTGGTCGCTGCCGAACCGCTCGGCGAGATCATGGCGCTGGTCAAGGACTGCTTCTCGCACCTGGTCGCGACGCCGCATCTCGTCGTGCGCATCAACGACGCGCTCTACGAAAGCGCGCGCGAGAAGGTCGAGCGGCTCGCCAAGCAGAGCGGCTTCGAGGGCCGGCTGGTGATCCTGGCCGAGCCCGATATCGCCACCGGCGACTGCCGGATCGAATGGGCCGACGGCGGCGTCGTGCTGGAGCGCGGCGCCATCGCGGCCAAGATCGACGAAATGGTCGGACGCTATATCGCGTCCCGCAGGGGGAGCTAAGCCATGAGCGACACCGACGGACAGGTCCCGCTGCCCGATCTCAACGGCCCGATGCCGCCGACCGGTACGGACATCGGCTACAACGAGGACGAATATGCGGCGCGCGCCGCCGCCGACCTCGAGGCCGTGTTCGACGTGCCGGTGCAGGTCTCGGCCGTGCTCGGCCGCTCCAAGATGGACGTCAGCGAGCTGCTGAAGCTCGGGCCCGGCACCGTGCTCGAACTCGACCGCCGCGTCGGCGAGGCCATCGACATCTACGTCAACAACAAGCTGGTCGCCCGCGGCGAGGTCGTCCTGGTCGAGGACAAGCTCGGCGTGACCATGACCGAAATCATCAAGACCGAACGCAGCTAGTAGCGCAAGGAATGACGCGCGGCAGCGCGACCAGACGGACAGGAGACTGACATGCGGCTTCTCATCGTTGGCACATTGAAGGGCCAGCTCACCACCGCCACCAAGATCGCGATGGAGAACGGCGCCACCGTGACCCATGCCGAGGATCACGAGCAGGCGATGCGCGTGCTGCGCGGCGGCAAGGGCGCCGACCTCCTGCTGGTCGACGTCGCCCTCGACATCCGCGACCTCGTGATGCGGCTCGAGGCCGAGCACATCCACGCCCCGATCGTCGCCTGCGGCATCACCAACGACGCCCGCGCCGCAGTCGCCGCGATCCACGCCGGCGCCAAGGAATACATCCCGCTGCCGCCGGATCCGGAGCTGATCGCCGCGGTGCTGGCCGCCGTCGCCAACGATTCCCGTGAGCTGGTCTACCGCGACGAAGCGATGGCCAAGGTGATCAAGCTCGCCCAGCAGATCGCGGGCTCCGACGCCTCGGTGATGGTCACCGGCGAATCCGGCACCGGCAAGGAAGTGCTGGCCCGCTACGTCCACACCCGCTCGGCCCGCGCCAAGCGGCCGTTCATCTCGATCAACTGCGCCGCGATCCCCGAGCACCTCCTCGAGTCCGAACTGTTCGGCCACGAGAAGGGCGCCTTCACCGGCGCGATCGCGCGCCGCATCGGCAAGTTCGAGGAAGCGACCGGCGGCACACTGCTGCTCGACGAAATCTCGGAGATGGACGTCCGCCTGCAATCGAAGCTGCTGCGCGCCATCCAGGAGCGCGTGATCGACCGCGTCGGCGGCACCAAGCCGGTGCCGGTGGACATCCGCATCATCGCGACCTCGAACCGCAACCTGGCGGAAGCCGTGCGCGAAGGCACGTTCCGCGAGGATCTGCTGTTCCGCCTCAACGTCGTGAATCTGAAGATCCCGCCGCTGCGCGAGCGTCCCCTCGACATCCTCGAGCTCGCCCAGCATTTCGTGAAGAAATATGCCGAAGCCAACGGCGTGCCGGTGCGCCCGATCTCGGCGGAAGCGCGCCGCGTGCTCTCCACCAATCGCTGGCAGGGCAACGTCCGCGAGCTCGAGAACACCATGCACCGCTCGGTGCTGATGGCGCAGGGCGACGAGATCGGGCCCGACGCCATCCTCACCCCGGACGGTGACCGCCTCGACCTCGCCAAGACCGCGCCGGCCGTGGCGCATGCGACCATGGCCGCCGAGCAGGTGACGCGAGCACTGGTGGGGCGCACCGTCGCCGACGTCGAACGCGACCTGATCCTGGAGACGCTGAAGCACTGCCTCGGCAACCGGACCCATGCCGCGAATATCCTGGGCATCTCGATCCGCACGCTGCGCAACAAGCTCAACGAATATTCCGACGGCGGAATTCCGATCACACCGGCGGGAACGCCGGGCGAATATCCGCGGATGCCGATGGTGGGGGCGTAATCCCTCAGAGCATACAGGCTGACGAACGAATGCCCGGGCCCAGTCCCGGGCATTTTGTTTTGTGGTCCACCGCACGCTCAAGCTCCGTCATCCTTGTAAGTCTCGAATCGCTGAGGTGCGAGGCGTGGGACGCAGCGCGTCCCATGGGGAGCCTCGAAGGATGCACGGCCCCGATGCAGCCGGGCCGCCGCCCTTCGAGGCCCGCTTTGCGGGCGCCTTAGGGTTGACGGTGATGGAGCGAACACATGGCCGCACCGCATCCGGCGACTAGGTCGCGGCCGGGCAACACTCTATAACCCCGCGTGAGAACCACGCGAGGATGAACATGTCGGAAGCTCAAATCACGGACTGGCTGGCGTCGCAGCGGCAGGCGATGATCGATCTGCTGCGCGATGTCGTGAACATCGATTCCGGATCCTACGACAAGGAAGGCGTCGATGCGGTCGGTGCGCGATTCGAGCGGCATTTTGCCGAGCATGGCATTCCGTTCCGGCGCGAGAGCAACGCCACCTTCGGCGATGCGATCCATGCCGATGTCGCCAAACCCGGCAGCAACGAGAAGCCGGTGCTGTTGATGGGCCATCGCGACACCGTGTTCGGCAAGGGCGAGGCCGGACGGCGTCCGTTCACGATTGAGGGCAAGCGCGCCTATGGACCCGGCGTTGCCGACATGAAGTCCGGCGTCGTGATGAACATCTTCGTGGCGACCGCCTTCCACAAATTCGGCGGCAGCCCGCATCCGATCAAGGTGCTGATCACCTCGGACGAGGAGATCGGCTCGCCCTCCTCGCGCCCGGTGATCGAGCGCGAGGGACGCGCCGCACGCGCCGTGTTCAATTCCGAGCCCGGACGGCCGACCGGCAACATCGTCACCGGCCGCAAGGGCGGCATCTTCATGCACTTTGCCATCACCGGCAAGGCCGCGCATTCCGGCGCCAATTTCGCCGCGGGCGTCAGCGCGATCGGCGAGCTCGCGCACAAGATCGTCCAGATCCACGCGCTGACCGATCTCGACAAGGGCATCACGCTGAATGTCGGTCTCGTCTCGGGCGGGCAGTCCGTGAACACCACGGCGCCCTCAGCCGAGGGCCAGATCGACCTGCGCTATGTCGATCCGGCGGATCGTGCGAGGATCATGGCGGCGATCGAGAAGATCATCGCGACGTCCTACGTTCCGGGTACCAGCGCGACGCTCACGGTGAAGGGCGAGTTCGTGCCGGTGGTGCAGAGCGCGGAGTCGAAGGCGCTGTTCGAGGGCTATCAAGCCGCCGCAAAACGGGTCGGCCTCGCCACGCTCCAGGGCGAGTTTTCCGGCGGCTGCGCCGATTCCGGCTTCACCGCTGCGGTCGGCACGCCGACGATCTGCGGCCTCGGGCCGGTCGGCGGGCTCGCGCACACGCCGGAGGAATATCTCGAGCTCGACAGCATCGTGCCGCGCGCCCAGGCGCTGGCGCTGGCGATTTTGCGGGGGTGAGCGAAGGTGCCGTAGGGTGGGCAAAGGCGCGTTTGCGCCGTGCCCACCATTCGTCTCGTTCGATAGAAGTGGTGGGCACGCTTCGCTTTGCCCACCCTACGAGACCGACCAAGTCCTACGAATAGCTCGGCGCGTCCGGCTTGCGGAAGATGTGGATGGGGTCGCCCGGCACGATCGGCCGGCCGCTGAACATCGCATAGGCGTAGAGCGCGAGGTAGCCGATCGCGAGCGCGCCGATGGCGTAGAAGGCCCAGGTGGCGACGCGCTTCATCGTTCCGCTCCATTGCCGTCCCGGACGGGACGGCTCAGGGCGCTTCTAGAGCGATGACGGGGAAAAGGCCAGCCTGCGGGCCGCCCTAGCGCAGCGATCAAACGCCGCGCAGGCCGCGGGCGGGAACGCTGACCTCGGCGAGCCTCGCCGCGTCTTCGTCCTGGTCGACCGCCACGTACTGGCCGTGCCAATAGGCCAATGCAGCATTGCGGGTCGAATTCCTGACGCTCCTGACGCGGCCGATGACGATGCCATGCGAGTGGCGCTCGACGATCTCCTCGACCTCGCAATCGACCGCGGACAATGCACCCACCAGCAGCGGAACGCCTGAGACCGCCGTCACCCATTGGCTGCCTGCAAAGCGATCAGCCCCCTTCAGCCCGCCCTTGCCGGCAAAGCGCTCGGCGACGTCGACCTGATCGGCCGCGAGCATATTCACCCCGAAGGCACCGTAACGCTTGATCAGCGGGAAGGACGAGGCATCGCGGTTGATGCTGACCAGCAGCGTCGGCGGATCGACCGACAGCGAGGTCACCGAGGTGACCGTCATGCCGGTGATGTCCTTGCCTCGCCCGGCGGTGATGACACTGACGCCGCCCGTGAGGTGGCGCATGGCGCCGCGGAAATCGGCGGACGAGACGGCAGTTTCAGTCATGAGATCGCGGGGCACTACATTCATGGCATGGTCCCCGAAGCGGGGTTCCCCTGTATTTAGGTACGATCGTCGGTCGACAAAAGGTGGCTCAGGATCGAGCCTTCGAGGCTTGCGAGCTCGGCGGAGCCGCGTTCGCGCGGCCGGGCGGCGTTAACCGTAACATCGTGGGCAATCCGTCCCTCGTCGATCACCAGCACCCGGTCGGCCAGCGCGACCGCCTCGGCGACGTCGTGGGTCACCAGGATCGCGGTAAAGCCCTGGTCGCGCCAGACCCGTTCCAGCAGACGCTGCATCGAGATGCGGGTGAGCGCGTCCAGCGCGCCGAGCGGCTCGTCGAAGGCGAGCACGCGGGGACGGGAGACCAGCGCGCGGCCGAGCGCGACGCGCTGCTTCTGGCCGCCCGACAGCACCGAGGGCCACTGATCGCGCTTGTCGGCGAGCCCTACCTCGGTCAGCGCCTTCTCGGCGCGCGCATGCGCATCACTGGAGGCCCGATCGCGGCCGAGGCCGACCTCGACATTGGCGAGCACGCGCGCCCAGGGCAGCAGGCGCGGCTCCTGGAACATCACGCGGATGTCCTCGGGCTGGACATCCTGGCCGAGGCTGATGCTGCCGGCCTCGAACTTTTCCAGCCCGGCGATCAGACGCAAGAGCGTGCTCTTGCCGCAACCGCTCTTGCCGACGATCGCCACGAACTGGCCGGCGGGGATGTGCAGGTCGATGCCGCGCAGCACCTCGTTGTCGCCGAAGGATTTGCGCAAGCCGCGAATGCTGAGCGGCAGGCCCGTGGTCTGCGTCGGGCGCTCCTCGCGCACGACGCGGGCCTGCGGTACGAAATTGGCGCGGCTGGCGAGCTCGGTTTCGGGAAGGGCCGTACGAAGAGCTGTCTGCATGTGATTCCCAGTATTTCTGCTCAGCGTTTCTGGAAGGCGGGGTGCCAGGAGAGCGTCAGGCGCTCCAGCACGCGGGAGGCGCTGTCGGCGAGCTTGCCGAGCAGGGCGTAGATCAGGATCGAGAGCACGACGACGTCGATCAGCATGAACTCGCGCGCCTGCATCGCCATGTAACCGAGACCCGAGGAGGCCGCGATGGTCTCGGCGACGATCAGGGTCAGCCACATGATGCCGAGCGCAAAGCGGATGCCGACGAAGATCGAGGGTAACGCGCCGGGGAAGATCACGCGGCGGAACAGCTCACTGTCGGTCATGCCGTAGATGCGGCCCATCTCGATCAGCTGCGGATCGACGGTGCGGATGCCGTGCAGCGTGTTGAGGTAGATCGGGAAGAACACCCCGAGCGCGACCAGGAACAGCTTTGCACTCTCGTCGATGCCGAACCACAGAATGACCAGCGGGATCAGCGCCAGATGCGGCACGTTGCGCACCATCTGCAATGTCGTGTCGGTGAGCTTGGCCGAGAGCTGCGAGAGGCCATTGGCGAGACCGAAGGCGAAGCCGATGCCGCCGCCGATCAGGAAGCCGATCGAGGCGCGCCAGAACGACACCCAGATGTTGCGGACGAGCTCGCCGGAGAGCAGCAGCTTCCAGCCGGCGAGCACGACATCGCTCGGCGCCGGCAGCACACGAACCGGCACGAAGCCGGTGACGCTCGCAACCTGCCAGATCGCGATGATGGCCAGCGGCACGATCCACTGGATCAGGCCTTCGGCCCGCGGCAGGCGGAAGCTGCGCGGAAGTGAAACGCTGTCAATCAGGCTCATGACTGCGACACCTTCTGCTGCGGACGGTAATCGCTGCCGACGGTCTCGCCAAAGGGACCTCCGTTGAAGTGCAGCTTGGTCACGTTGGAGGGCTGCTCCAGCGAGAGCAGCGGGAATACCAGCTCGGCAAAGCGATACGCCTCCTCCAGATGCGGGTAGCCGGACATGATGAAGGTATCGATGCCGATGTCCTGATACTCCCTGATGCGCGCCGCCACCGTCTGGGCGTCGCCGACCAGCGCCGTGCCGGCGCCGCCGCGCACGAGACCGACACCGGCCCACAGGTTCGGAGCGATCTCGAGCTTGTCGCGTTTGCCGCCGTGGAGCTGCGCCATGCGCTGCTGGCCGACGGAGTCCATGCGGGCAAAGTTCTTCTGCGCCAGCGCGATGGTGTCGTCGCTGACATGCCTGATCAGCTCGTTCGCGGCGCGCCACGCCTCTTCATTGGTCTCGCGGACGATCACATGAAGACGGATGCCGAAGGAGAGCTTGCGGCCGCGCGCAGCTGCGACCTCCCTCACCTTCGCGATCTTCTCGGCAACCAGAGCCGGCGGCTCACCCCAGGTGAGATATTTGTCGACGGCGTCGACGGCGACGTCGATGCCGGCATCGGACGAACCGCCGAAATAGAGCGGCGGCCGTGGCGACTGCACTGGCGGAAACAGCAGCTTGCCACCCTCGACATGGATGTGCTTGCCCTCGACATTGACGGTCCTGCCGGCGAGCAGGTCGCTATAGACGTTGAGGAACTCGCGGGTGACCTCGTAGCGCTCGTCATGGCCGAGGAAGATGCCGTCGCCCTTGTTCTCGACGGGATCGCCGCCGGTCACGACATTGACGAGAAGCCGGCCGTTGGTGACGCGGTCGAGCGTCGCCGTCATCCGCGCCGCCACGCTCGGCGATTGCAGGCCGGGCCTGACAGCCACGAGATAGCGGAGCCGCTCGGTGAACGGCGCAACCGAGGAGGCCACGATCCAGGAATCCTCGCAAGATCGTCCGGTCGGCAACAGCACGCCGTAATAACCGAGCTGGTCGGCGGCCTGCGCGATCTGGCGGAGATAGTTGAAGTTGACTTCACGCCCGCCGATGCCGGTGCCGAGATAACGGCCGTCGCCGTGGGTCGGCAGAAACCAGAGGATGTTGGCGTTGGACTGCTTACTCATGTGCTTGCTCACGATCCGGGTTTCCGGGCGACGTCGGAAATCTTGATGGATTTGGGGATCAGGTTGAGCGCGAAGAACGCATCCGCAACCTGCTGCTGGTCGGCGATGACGGCATCGGTGATCGGCCTGATGCCGTAGGCCTGCCGCTTCAGCGCCACCTCGACCACGGGAACAGACAGGCCGATCGCCGGCGCGAGCTGCTCGGCAACCGCATGGATGTCGCCCTTGGCCCAATCGTCGACCGAGCTCAGCTCAGCCAGCACGGCGTCGACGATCTCAGGGTTGGCTGCGACGAATTTCTTCGACGCGAAATAGAACTGGTAGTTGGCGACGATGCCGGTGCCGTCGGCGAGCGTGCGCGCGCCGGTGGCGGCTTCCGCCGCGGCCTGGAACGGATCCCAGATCACCCAGGCATCGACCGCGCCGCGCTCGAAGGCGGCGCGCGCGTCGGCCGGCGCCAGGAACACCGGCTCGATCTCGGAATATTTGACACCCGCCTTCTCCAGCGCCTTGAGCAGGAGGTAGTGGACGTTGGAGCCCTTGTTGAGCGCGACCTTCTTGCCCTTGAGGTCGGCGACCGATTTCAGCGGGCTGTCCTTCGGCACCAGGATCGCCTCGCCCTTCGGCGCCGGCGGCTCGTAGGCGACGTACTGGATCGGCGCGCCGGCGGCCTGCGCGAAGATCGGCGGGGCTTCACCGGTGTTGCCGAAATCGATCGCGCCGACATTGAGCGCCTCGAGCAGCGGCGGGCCGGAGGGGAATTCGGTCCACACCACCTTGTAGCCGTCGGCGGCGAGCTTCGGCTCCAGCGTGCCCTTGCTCTTGAGCAGCACCAGCTTGCCGTATTTCTGGTAGCCGATGCGGACCACCTTGTCTTGCTTGTCCTGGCCGTAGGACGTGCCGATCGCGGCGGCGACGATACCGATCGACAGCACGATGGCCGCAATCAGACGCTGAATGATACGCCTCATGTTCAAACCCTTGTGCGTGGGAAGAGTGGTCGGCACGGTCAGGCTGCCGGGTTGCGCCAGACGATGTCGCGAACGACGATCGGCTTCGGGATCAGGCCGAGCTTGTAGAAGCGGTCGGCGACGCCCTGCTGGGTCACGACGATGTCGTCGGTGACGGGGCCGACCACGAAGTTCGCGCGATCGGCCGCAACCGTCTGGATGTCCAGCGGGACGCCGGTGACGGCGGCGAGCCATTTGGCAACCTCACCGCGGTGCTGTTCGGCCCATTTGCCGGTTGCGGTCGTGACGTCGACGATCTGCTGCAGGATGGCGCCGTGGGTCTTCGCGAACTCACGATTGGCGATGTAGAAGGAATTGGTCTTGGTGACTTCGCGCGCATTGATCAGGATGCGGCCGTTCTGCTTGGTCTCGCCGATCGCGAAATAGGGATCCCAGATCGCCCAGGCCTCGATGCTGCCATTGGCGAAGGCGGGACCGGCATCGGGCGGCGTCAGATACACCGGGGTGATGTCGGCATAGGTGAGACCGGCCTTCTCCAGCGTCTGCACCACGACATTGTGGGCGCTGGACCCCTTGGTGAAACCGATACGCTTGCCCTTCAGATCGGCGATCGATCGGATCGGTGAGTCCTTCGGCACCAGGATGCCCTGGCCGTTGGTGATGGGCTGGCCGGCGGCATAGACGATCGCCGCTCCGGCCGCCTGGGCGAACACCGGCGGGGAATCGCCGACCGCGCCGTAATCGACGCTGCCGACATTCATGGCCTCCATCATCGGGGGACCCGACGAGAACTCGACCCATTTCACCTCGATGCCTTGCGGGGTGAAATGTTTTTCCAGAGCAGCCTGCTGGCGCGTGATGATCAGCACGCCGTTCTTCTGGTAGCCGATACGAATTTCCTTCACCGCGCCCTGCGCGTTCGCGCGCGATGTGAATGCAGCGGCGGCCGCAGTTCCAACGGAGAGTTTGAGAAAATCACGACGCTGCATTCCACACTCCCGGCCGCCTGCGGCCGTCATTCCCTTGCGTTGCAGGAATGATGGTGCGGGTCAGCGGAGGTGTCGAGACGCCGAGGAAAATAGCGATGCGAGCACTGCGCGCGTGGCGAAGCGCATGATTAATCTTTCAAGCCGCCGCGCTCATGCAGAGGGATTTTTCCGCACGCGAATGTAAGAGCCGCGGGAATCCGGCCGACGCTCGCAGCGCCAGAACATGAAATGTCCAAAACAACCCCATGCACAGTAGCCGACGATAGTCCGATCAATGACTTACGTATTATCCGAAGTTCGTTTGACACGTCGGGCAAAACAGGGGCAAGATGGCATCATGGCGGACTGGGGTTGCTGTGGCGCAAAGCTCCTTCCACCACCTCCGCTGTCATTCCCCGCGAAGGCGGGGATCCAGTACGCCGGGGCTTATCGATTCAACCACAACTGTCTCGGAGTACTGGATCGCCCGGTCAAACCGGGCGATGACACCGCAACTGTGGCAAGCGCGTGCCTTGATCCCGTGCGAAGCGCAGATGCCTTTCGAGCTAATGCCACCTCACCGGCAGATTCTGCAGGCCGCGGAACGCCCAGCCGCCGATCCGCACCGGCTCGTCATCGGCGATCTCGAGCTGTTTGGCACGGGCGAACACCGTCGGCAGCGCGACGTCGGCGATCATCGCACGCGAGGCCCAGGCGCCGGCGCAGAAATGCGGGCCGGCGCCGAAGGCGACGCTCTTGGACGTATCACGCCGCACGTCGAACTGGTCGGCGCGCTCAAAATGCTTCTCGTCGCGATTGGCGGAGCCGAACATCAGGAACACGCGCTCATCCAGCTCGAAAGAGACGTCGCGGATGCTCCACGGCTTTGCGATGCGCCGCGGCGACATGCCGATCGGCGAGATCCAGCGAGCGTATTCCTCGAACGCCTCGAGCCAGGTCACCTCGCCCTTGCGCACGAGAGCGAGTTGCTCGGGATGGGAGAGCAACGCCCACACCGTGCCGGCGATCGCCTTGCGCGGCTCGTTCTGGCCGCCTGAGATCGCGAGTTTTACATTTGCGCGCACGCTCTCCATCGGCATGCCCGCAGCGAGAAGTACGCCGAGGATACTTTGATCGGGATGCTTGCGCATCACCGGCAGAATGTCGTCGATCGCAGCATCAATGCCCGACGTCGCCGCATGGCAGCGCGCCTCGACCGCGGGATCGCCGCCATAGTTCGCGATGCCCTCGATCATGCCTTGCGACCACGCGTCCATGTCCTGGAAGCCGATGTTGGTGAGGCCGGTTATCGACTTCAGGCATTCGCCGGAGAACGGCAGCGCGAAGTCGCGCATGAAATCGATCCGCCCCGGCTCGATTGCGTCGATGATGCGGTCGGCATGGGCCTGGAACAGCGCGGTCCAATGCGCCTTCACCGTCCTCGGCGACACCGTCGGAAACATCGCGCGCCGCTCGACCTGATGCGCCTCGCCGTCCTTGCGCATCATGTTGTGGCCCATCAGCCGGTTCATCAGGCCGGCAGGCTGGTGCGAGGAGAACACGTCGATCTGCTTCTCGGAGATCGAGATGTCGTCGCGGCTCGCAAGCAGCGTCGAGCCGAGCTGCGGCACGAAGGCGATCGGCGCTTCCTTGCGCATTTTTGCGAGCATCGGATAGGGATCGACCCAGAACGAGGCAGGGTCGATGTCGATGCGCGGCGCGGTGCTCAAGGCGGCCTCCCCCGGGATTCTCGTCTCGTTCAGGCCAGACTAGAGCATCGCGGCGCAGACGTCTGTCCCTAGCGGTAGGGACAGGCGGTATTGGAGCGTGTCATCGCAGGTCCGGTACGCGCGGGCACGATAACGGGTCCGCATGGCCCACCACAGCGGACATCGACAAACGCATGAGCGACGTCCGCTTGGGGCCAACAGGGGACATTGAGCCGTTCCCGACAATCTAAGCTGCTGCTATAACTCCGGCAGGCCGGAAAGTCCCGGCAAGCGTGGGGGTCGTCAATGCAGCCAGACACCCGATACGCCAAGAGCGGCGACGTTCACATCGCCTATCAAGTGTTCGGCGAGGGTCCGCTCAACGTTGTCTTCGCTCCGCCGGGCTTTACCAACGTCGAGCACTGGTGGGACGAACCGGAGGTGAGCCGTTGGCTGACGCGGCTGGCGCGCTACGCCCGGGTGGTGATGTTCGACAAGCGCGGCACGGGCCTGTCGGATCGGGTCGCCGACTACCCGGGGCTAGACCAGCGCATGGACGACCTGCGTGCGGTTACGGACGCCACCGGCATGGAACAGGCAGCGCTTCTCGGCATTTCTGAAGGTGGCACGATGTCGGCGCTGTTCGCCGCGACCTATCCCAGTCGCTGCCGCGCGCTGGTGCTCTGCAACGCCTATCCGGCATCGACATTTGTTCTGTCGACGCCGGCGCAAATTTTCGACTATATCGAGCGTGATTGGGGCAGCGGCGGCAGCCTGGCAAGATTTGCGCCCTCGCGCGCGAACGACTTGGCGTTCAAACGCTGGTGGGGCAAGAACGAGCGCGTGTCCAATAGCCCTGCTGGTGCCGCCGCGTTCGTGCGCATGAACCGTCTGATTGACGTCAGCGACATCGTCTCGACGATCCGGGTTCCGACCCTCGTCATCCACCGGACGGGCGACAGGAACGTCAGCGTCGAGGGCGGCCGGTTTCTCGCCGCGCATATTCCAGGCTCCCGCTATCTAGAGTTTGCAGGGATCGACCACCTCCCCTTCGTCGGCGACAATGCCGACGGCATCGCCGATGCAATCGAGGAGTTTCTGACCGGCTCGCTTGCGCCCGTCGCGGTCGACCGCGTGCTTGCCACCGTGCTGTTTACAGACATCGTCGGCTCGACCGAGAAAGCCGCCGCGCTCGGCGACCATCGCTGGCACGACCTTCTTGACACTCATCACACCGCGATACGGCGCACCCTCTCGCGCTTCCGCGGCCACGAAATCAAGACGACCGGGGACGGCGTTCTTGCTACTTTCGACGGTCCGGCACGCGGCGTGCGCTGCGCTTGCGCCATCGCCGACGAAATCAGGTCGTTGGGCATTGAAGTCCGGGCCGGGCTTCATACTGGCGAGTGCGAAGTGATCGGCAATGATATCGGCGGCATTGCCGTTCACATCGGAGCGCGCGTGGCGGCGCTTGCCGGCGCGAGCGAGGTATTGGTGTCGAGCACGGTCAAGGACCTAGTGGCGGGTTCCGGCTTGCGTTTTGGTGATCGCGGCAATCATTCGCTCAAGGGTGTCCCGGGAGATTGGCGCATCTTTGCAGTCGAACGGTGAATGCGCCGCTCTAACCAATTCGAATTGACGCTCCTCCGATCACTTCGCACGCACCAAATGTCTCCTGCGGGTCAAAAGCAGCGGTCGGGCGCGAATTTTCTTATGTCTGGTTGACCCTCGACAGGCGACGTTGCCACGGCCAGTCGGCTGTTCAGCTACGGGCCATAAGCTGCCATTGAAGACGAAGGCACATTTTTTCTCGATCCTGACTGGCTTTCTTCCCGATGTCCTAAAGTCTATCTTGGTTGAAAAGACACGAGAGGCAGCGAAATGCTACCGGCACCAATCACTTATTGCTTCTACCGTTGTCGCGGACTCTGCCTTCAGACTTGGATCGTCGCGACTTTCGCAATCATGATGGCCTCCGCTCCACTGCAAGCCTCAACAGCACCAAAAACGTCAGCGTGCGGATACCTCGCTGGTCTAATTGATAAGGCACCGCCATCAGGGCCGTTGTTCCTGCCCAGCTATCCGACCGTCGAATCGGGGCCTCTGCATGGCGCCGCCTACCTCTATGACAATGCGGTAGCCGCCATCGCGTTGGTCGGTTGCGGTGAGCAAGACAAAGCGTATCGGATTGGCTCGGCGCTTCTCTGGGCCATCGACAACGACCGCACCTGGCATGATGGACGGCTCCGGAACGCTTACGCCGCGGGCGTGGTGGGGAATGGCCCCGTCAAACTTCCGGGGTGGTGGGACAATACTCAGAACAAATGGTTAGAGGATCGATATCAGGTGGGCAGCGATGTTGGTAACATGGCATGGGCCATGTTGGCGTTGCTGTCGCTTGATGATGTGAACGCCGGCTCTCGGTTCCGCGATGGTGCAGCACGGCTTGGCGCCTGGGTCACGCAATGGGCCGATACGCGCGGTACTGGCGGTTTCACGGGTGGTACGTTTGGGCACGAACCGACGCCGGAAGTGCGGACGTGGAAATCGACTGAACATAATACTGACCTCGCCGCCGCGTTTGGCCTTCTTGCGATCCGTACAGGGGATTCGCGCTGGCGCGATAAGGCAACGGTCGCTGAGTACTTCGTAAATGCGATGTGGGATCCGGCATGCGCCTGTTTCGCCGCAGGTACCGCTGAAGACGGTGTCACGCACAATCCGATTTTAGCTCTCGATGCTCAGGTCTGGCCTTTAATAGCGCTCCACGGAGCGGTCGAGAAATTTGCATCGGCAATTGCGACCGCCGAACAGCGAATGAGTGTCGATGAGGGCTTTTCTTACGGTGAAGACCGAGACGGTGTGTGGACCGAAGGAACGGGCCAAATGGCTCTCTTGATGAAATTGCTCGGCAGGATTGGGAGAGCAGACTCGTTGATGGCTGTAGTCGAATCCCAGAGGTCGCCGGATGGTGGGTTCTATGCCACAACTGCCCACGAGTTGCCGACCGGGTTCGTGTTGGACACCGATCCGACCAAACCGCGGCTCTATTTCCGATTGTCACATCTTGGCGCAGCTTCGTGGGCTGCCCTCGCGGAACGTGGGTTCAATCCCTTTACGGTGACAAAGGGACTCCCGTAGTTGAGTCGCGGTGCTTCTCGTCCGTTTCGGTCTGTTTTGATTTCGATATGTCCGTTCCGGGTCACGAGCGACTGACTTAAGACCGGCCAACGACGCGGCTATGACCGCAAGTCTCTGAAAGCAGACACAATCTGCTCGCCACGTGCATGCTTGCTGCCCCCGAAAAACGAGGAGCACGGACATGGCTGACGAAAATTGCCTTTCCACCTCTACCCACCACACCCCTTGGAACAAGGGCAAGCTGATTGGTGCCAAGCCGCCGTTGAGGCCAAACCAAGTTTTGGTCGATCCGAACCCGGCTATTGATCGAGAGACGGTCGCGTGATCTTGCCCTGTTCAATCTTGCGATCGATAGCAAGCTGCGTGGTTGCGACGTCGTTGCCTTGAGGGTCGAAGATGTTGCACCGAACGGCTACGCACTCGATCGCGCGACCGTCCGACAGAAAAAGACAGGGAGACCGGTCAAGTTCGAGCTGACCGATCAGACCCGTCAGTCCGTTGATGATTTTCTGAAGGTGGCCGGCAAGACGCCAGGTGACTACCTATTCACTGGGCGCCGCGGCCCGAGCTGGGCTATGACAACCCGTCAATATGCTCGCCTTCTTGCCGATTGGGTTGCAAGCATTGGGCTCGACCCAAGAGTGTTTGGCACACACTCACTTCGCCGGACCAAGGCAACGCTGATCTACCGACGCACTGGAAACTTGCGAGCCGTGCAGCTTTTGCTCGGCCACACCAAGATCGAGAGCACGGTCCGCTATCTTGGCATCGAGGTTGATGACGCGCTCGCGATTGCCGAACAAGTTGATGTCTGAACCACCTGAGCAGAGCGGACATGCTCTGCCCGTCCACCATCGGCGGCTTCGGGCCACATCCGGACTCATGCAGCGCAACAAGATGCGCACTGAGCCGATCACTTTATCAGTGCGCGCGAGTACCATCGGGAGTCGAACCTTGCAATTCGACTCGAATTGCGCGGCGCATCATTCGGCTAACTTTGTGCGTCGGCGCCAAGTTCGAGGCTATGTCCTGCGATTGGTTGAATCTTGGCCTCCAGACTCCGCGCATCACCGGCTCCAACGATCCGATCTCAGGCGCCAACACTAGTTCAACACTCTCGCCAGATCATCAGCCTCGCGCAGATCGCGGGAAGTTTCCGCGGATGCGAATTTCGCCCGGGTCGATATTAGCAGGTCTCGTGCCTCAGTGCGTCCGGATGCGCTCTCGCCTGCGCTGACCAGGCGTGCGATGCTGATCGCCGTGCGCAATTCCCAACCGACCGCCCCGAGCTTCCTGGCGGAGGCAAGCGAGCGCTTGAACAAGCGCATGGCGGCCCGGTCGTCCCGCGATGGATCGCGACACAGCAGCGAGCCGTGGATCCGGTAAATCTCGGGAGCAGCCCAGCACTCGCCGGTTTGCTTCACCAGAGCCTCAGCCGAGGCAGCGAAGTTTCGAGCCCTATCCATCTGCCCGATCCGTCCGAATTCCGTGGCAAGCAGAATTCGATAGAGCGGCATCTGGATGCACCGGTTCTCGGCGGGCAGCTTATCGAGCAGGCCGCATAGCTGCTCGAGCACGTCCGGCGCGGGGCCTCGTGCCGCCAACGCTGCGGTTGCCCACAATGGACCGATGACCCGGTACATCGGATAGCCATACTCGTCAGCGACCTTCAGACCACGCTTCACGCTGGCAAGGTTCTCCGCAAGGTCACCCTCATACCAGTGATCGGCGACGCCGAGAATGGAGGCAAAAGCCACCATGAACGGATGTCCAATCTCGTTCGCAAGCTGCCGCGCCGTCACGCAGCACTCTCTGGCCCGGCCAGGCCGGCCCAACAGCCATTCAATGTGTCCGGAATAGACGAGCGATACAATTAATGGATCATGCTGATAGATCTGGACCAGCTTGCCGTGCTCGCGCGGATTGTAGCGAGCGCTGACCAGAGCCGCGAGCTCACTCGCCTGCTGCAAACGACCGAGGAAGAAATTGGCGATCACGGCGGCGGTGTAGGCCATGAGGGCAGCCTCGTCGTTGCGCCACTCTTCTGCCCGCTGGACGAAATTTTCCGCGTGTTCGAGGCCTTTGGTGAGCTCGCAGTTGACCAGCTTGGCTATGGTACTTCCCCACAGCACCGTCGCCTTCTCGCGAATGGTGCCATGGCTCGCGCAAAGCTCGAGCGCACGACTGTAGGGACCATAGACGTTCGGGTCGGACCATCCGGCGTTGGCCGTGTACGCCATCGCCAGATTGGATTGCAGTCCAATTTCAGCCTCGAAGCGCCGTGGCGACGCCGGCATCTTGGATATCAGCGAGAGGCCTTCGCGAAGGTGAGCCACGGCTTCCTTGGTGGCAGATCTGCGCAGCGCGGATTTTCCAGCCTGGAGCCAGGCCTCGATCGCTTCCGGAATGTTGCCTGCGCGCGCATAATGATAGCCTAATACCGCCGGCTGGCCGCTTTCTTCAATGGAGGCATCCTGGAGCAGCCACGATGCCACGCGCGCATGGAGTTCACGCCTTTCCTCCATGAGCAACGAGGAGTAGGCCACTTCCTGTATCATCGCATGTTTGAACGTGAAGACCTCGCCTTGAGGTTCCTTGCTGCGATACACGATCCCCGCTCTCTCGAGAGCTCGCAACGCCTGTGGCAGCGTTTGGCTCTTATCCGGAAACACGTTGAAAATGCCTTCATAGTCGAAACGCCTTCCGAAAACGGAGGCGATCTGGGCGACGCGCTTGGCAGGACCGAGACGATCAAGGCGCTCCATCAGGGAATCGTGAATACTTGACGGCACCAGGGGTTCTGGCAACTTCGGCACAGGGCTTACGGCGGCCGGCGGGACCGCACCGGCATCGACGACGGCCCGCGTGAACTCCTCGACAAAGAGTGGCACGCCGTCGGTCCTTTCCACGATCTGGCTGGTAATCTGGCGCGGCACGAAATCGCTGCCCGCGACGGCTGCGACCATCTGCTCGCATTCATGCGCTGCCAGCTTCCGGAGGGGGACCCGTCTAATTGCCGTGCTTGACAACCAGTCGGCCTTGTAATCATCGCGATGCGTGATCAGGACCATGATCCGCTCGCCAGGACAGCGAGCCATCACGCGTACCAGCAGTTCGATGGTGGTCGGGTCCATCCACTGGACGTCCTCGACGATCCCGAGGATCGGCTGCTTGCGCGAGGCGGCGACAAGAGCGTCGACGAACACCTGAAACGCACGCTCGCGCTCCAGGGGAGATCCGAAATCCGCGGGCTCGTATCCCGCGCATGCGGGGATCGATAGCACCGCCCCGTAGTAACGAAGCGCCTGCTTGAGATCGGTGACGGCGCTCGCCAACAGCGATTGCAGTTTTGCCAGCGCGAGTTCCGCGTTGTCGGTGTCGTGGATGCCGGTCGCGCGTATGAGGCGCTCGATTTCCGGGGCAAGCGGCGTGTTAATGTGGAACGGTGAACATTGCAGCGACAGAACATCACGCGGAGACGCACCGAGCGAACTGCGGAACTGGCGGATCAAACGTGACTTGCCGATTCCGGGCTCGCCGGAAATGACGCCAACTTGCCCCGAGCCGGCGAGAGTCTGCTGCCACATCTCGGCAAGCAACGCACTTTCGCTGGTTCGGTTTATCATCGGGGCAAGAGGCGACCTCCGCGCGCGGTCGAACCTGCTTTCGTTTGACCCAAGCGCCTCTGCACGCCAAGCCTCGACCGGCCCCTCCACGCCCTTGAGAGCTTGTCGGCCAAGCGGCACATAGCTGAAGGTTCTCCGGGTCAGATCGTAAGTGCTCGAGCCAACTACGATACCGTTCTCACTCGCGAGTCCTTGCAGGCGGGCAGCGACATGCGCCGTACTGCCGAACACTTCCCGTCGATCGGGGGGCTCGCCGGGCACGCTGCCGACGACGACGACCCCGGTGTTGACCCCGATGCGCACGCCCAGGCGAACGAAGCTGCCGTCCGACAGCAGAAACTTGTGTTCCTTGATCGCCGCGGCAATCGCCAGAGAGGCGCGGACCGCGCGCTCAGGATCATTTTCATGTGCTTGCGGGACGCCAAAAAATGCGAGCAACCCGTCACCAATCATCCTGGCGATATGACCGCCGTAGCGGCGAATCTGCTCGTCGCAGATATCGCGGTAAGTTCTGATAATCGCGAAGAACTCCTCGGGATCGATCCGCTCGCTCAGGGGTGTCGAACCGACGATGTCGATAAATGTCACGGTGAGCTGGCGGCGTTCGGCACGCGGAGCCTCATTCTCGACATTCGGCGGCCCCTGTGTCCGCTGAAGTCCGCCCAAACGATCGGGCTTCGGCTCGCTGCTCATGACCCACCAAGTTCACTTTCCGCCGTACCCGCCGCGAGGCAAGATAGACGGCGAGCCGCATCCAGTTGACGCTGCCGAGCGGCCCGTCCCCAGGCAGACAGTTCCAGGGATTGAATACCATGTGCTCGCAGTCGTACAGCGCATTCTGCGTCAAACTCTTGAAATGGCAGTGCTTCCCAGCCGCACTAGGACGGGTCCATGGCCGCGAAGCGTCCCCGACGTCATCCGACGTGACGGCGTGCCGTACCCTTTTGGAGAAATCGAACACGACGTCATCGCCGCCTTGTTGCGTGCGCGGGTGCGGATCCCTCACAAGCGATTCTTGAAGAAAGCTTTTCGATGGGCCCAAAACGCAAACGTCCACCATCTGATGTCCTCATTTGACCACCGGGAGGACCGACCAAATAGCGCACGACCTTGTGCTCGCCGATCTCGGCTTCGGGTCATTCGCGTCTGTTTGTCCCGGTTACGATGACTTCAGGTCCATCCCAGTGAACGGACATCTTCGGCGCCGGTCGGCCTATCTCGCAAGGGCCAATCTCGGAAAACCTTAGGGCGCCGTCTCGCGGATGGGCTAACCCTGATCGCTGGTGCGCTGCGGCGGCTGCGGATTGTTTGCGGGATTCGTATCGTACTTGGATATTCGCGCAATTAGCCCGCTGGTGGCAAGCGGTTGCAAACCTGCCTCCAGGGCGTCAGCAATCTCCTTGGCATAGATCTCCCGTTCGTCCACGTAGAGCGTGAAGGATTTCAAATATTTTTCCTTCTTCGCCGGATCCGCGATCGTCGCCTTCGTCCACTCGTAGAGCGGATAGTTTTCGACGCCGCGCTCTTCTGCTGCGGCGACATACTCGGCAAAAGCGTCGAACTGGCATTTCGGTGCCGCGCGATGCTCGGCGAGAACATCGAATAGCGGCGCAAGCACCGGATCACGGAGTTCTCGGCGTACCGATTCCGCCGTGGTAGAATCGCTTACATCGAATCTAACCTGATACTTCCACTGAGAAGTCATGCTATTCTCGCCTTCTGGTCGCATCCGGTTTGCCCCGTTTTCCGATCGCAAATGCTGGCGCCCCCTCACCAGCAGGTCCCGCACGCCGCTGCAGTTCTGAGCGTTACCTCGGCGCGCTGAAGGTAAGGCCGGCGCGCTCCTTCAGACGCTCGCGTAACGCCGTACCCATCAGCGCGCCCGGCGTCCAGATGCCGCCCTCGCCCTGCACGTCGCGCACGAGGCAGAGAGCGCTTTCGGCGATCATCTTGCTGGTCGAGCCATAGCCCGGATCGCGGTCGCCCGTGACCACGGCCTCGACCCGTCCGCCATCCGGCAGCTCGCCCAGGAAGAGGATGTCGTAGAAGCCCTTCTCACGCTGTTCCCGAGTCGGGCCTGCGCCGTGTTTGAGGCCGCCGATCCCGAACAAGGAAACCATCGTGGCGAACGTCTCCGTCGTCACGCGACCGATTTCCCCCAATCCCGGCGCGACCATCATCTCGTCGTAAACGAAGTCCGTGCCGTAGGGATGCCCCAACAGGAAATTCGTGCGGTGCACGTTCTTGGTGTTGACCGGCGACATAGGGAACGGGACGAGCCACACGTTCATACGCGGGTCGTATTCGGGGATGAGGCCCGACGGCTGAGACGGCCCGGTGAACCCCGGCGTCAACGCGAAGGGATCGGTCAGCAGCCGGATCAGGGCCGGGTCGCGCGCGGCGGCCGCCAACGTTGCCTGGGCGCTCGCCGCGGTACCGCCAGACATGCCGCCTTTCACCTTGCGCAGGCGGGCTTTGACCCGCCGCGCCGGGCGTCCGAATTTCTCGCGCGCCTTGTCCTGCAACGTGAGCACGCCGAGATCGAACGGGACGGAATCGAAGCCGCATGAGAAGACGATGCGCGCGCCGGTCCGTTTCGCGTCTTCGTGATGGGCGTCGATCATGCGCCGCATCCAAGCCGGTTCGCCGCACAGATCGATATAGCCAGTGCCCGTGGCCGCGCAGGCCGCCACAAGCTCGGTGCCGTGGAGCTGATAAGGCCCGACCGTCGTGATGATCGCGGTCGCGCGCTCGCACATCGAACGTAGGCTGGCCGGCTCGCCGGCATCCGCCTTCACCAAAGGCAAATCGTCTGGTGCGCCGATGTCGGCACGCACCTTCTGGAGCTTGTCGGTCGAGCGTCCCGCGATCGCCCAGGACGGAGCATCGTCGCCGCGATAGGACGTCGCCAGATATTCGGCGATGAGACGGCCGGTGTAACCCGTCGCGCCATAGACGATGAGGTCGAAGTCCCGCTTCACGACGCTGGTCCTCCTCGAGACCCGGGAGAGCGCTACCCCTTACTCGGATCGGTCTTCCGCCGGCTGGATTGCACCATCCTGCCTAGCGCACTCATTCGATCACCTCGTCGGCGCGGGCCGAGCAGGCGCCTAAGAGGTGGGGATGCCAGGCCATTTTATGCTGTCCCGGAGCCGGCGAGGACACGAGGACGCGCAGCAAGTGCCATTCGAGGGGGCAGCCGCTTTCATTGAACCGTCCCATCGCGTTTGACGGAGGATACCACAGTTCCTGTCTTGGGGCGCGCAACGTCCGGTTGGAGTCAATACGCCATTTTGACCGCGGGCGAGCCACTTCCGGTCTCCCCTCGATAAGCGGACAGTTTCCGGGCCGGTCGGAATGTCTCAGTCGGGCCATCAGCCGACCTGATTGCCTGTGAATAGGAGTCCGGGCCGCGGAACGGCACTGGTCGAGGTGTTGGGTCGATCCGGCCGCCGGGCCTAACAACCACCCAGTTTCCAAGCGGAACGCAAACTTACCTGGCGCCGGAAACTAGATTACCGACACAGCTTCTCGACGAAACGAATGTGAACCCAGAGGTGTACGTGTGGGCAGTCGCCAGCTGTTCTATCTCAAGCGTTCGGCCGCCGCAGTTAGCACAGGATAGCGGGCATAGAACGTGTCGACGCGGTCCCGCCACATCGCCACGAACGCACCCGAGGTGAGACTATCGACCGACTTCCATTCGCGTTTGACCGCAGGCAGCGTGTTCCCCCAGATAGCGCGCTTGCACCATCGCTCACCCTTCGCCAAGCCCTCCCGGGTTGCGCACATCGACTTCCAGGCAATCCGCTGCGGACGGCTGATGTGTTGGGCGGCTCCTTCCCAGCCCTGCTGGTGGATCAGGTAAAGGTCGGAAAAGGTCGGCTTCTTGTGCGTCAATATTTCGAATAGCGCAGCCTCGCTGAGAAACTTGTAGGCGGCAGCCATAGCGTTGTCGCGAGGATTGAGGATGTCGCCCGATCCGTATTTGCTGAACTCAAACTTGCTCAGCTGGAACAGGCCGATATAGGAGCCGGTGCGTTGCTTGGGATCAAAATCGGATTCGATCTTGGCGACCGCCTTCATGAAATTGACATCGACACCGAACGCTTCGGCTGCACGTTCGATCTCCTGGACGGGCGTTCCGAGCGGAACGCCGCTCAACGCCGACAAGGCGATCTTCGCGGGTTTCTCCGGCGGCGGAATTTCCGAGTAGACGTAGTATTTGAGATACGACGGTTTGCCTTCGCCCGGATTGGGCGAAGCAACGGGCGGACGGTCCTGCTGAAGCGTTGCCGAGCTCTCGGGCGACGCCACCTCAAGGCTGGCGACCTGCAACATTGGCCCTTGCGAAGTGGTTGCATCGGATGGCGGCACCGAGTCCGGCGCCGCGGCGCTGAATCCCGCCGCAACGATCGCATTAGCCGACAATCCCGTATCGAATTTCGTCTCGATGGCCGGGGCCGGAAATGCGGCGCCGGCATTTGCCAGGACCGTCGTCACATTCAGCGGGATGCCGCTGAATGCATCAGCCACTCTTGCATTCGCCGTTGCGATGCTTGGACGCGGTACCGCGATCAGACCAATCGCGGCAAGCGAAGTCACTGTCAGCGCGCCGGCAATACAGCTTGCTTGCCAAATCTTCAATGTCGCCAGCCGCGCGGCCGCGGCCCCCAATCGATCCAACCACCCCGTGTTCAGCCCGGCCCCAATCCGGTATCGGTTTATTTTTGGATTCGCCACAACGAAGGCATGAGGCTGGACGGCCCGCATTTTCTCACTGGCTGTTGCGGCCAAGACGCACTGGACAGCGATGCTGACCAACTTCGGAACCCGATCGTTCCGTCACGGGAACCGAGGTCGTCCAGGCAACGTTGGGCAGCAGACTGAAAATGCCTTCAAGGTTCAGACAATTGGGCTGGACGGAACAATCCGTTCTGCGAGGAGATGCCGAGACGCTCATAGGCGCGCTAGCGAGAGGCCCAACGCGGACTAAGCATCCGCGAGCGAGCGGCCATGCATCAGCCAATAGTCGATCTGCCAGCTCTCGTAACCAAGCAACTCGCCAAAGCGCCGTTCGCGATCATCGGACCAAGCTCCGGATTCGCCTAGCAGCGCAAGCATGGCGTCAACCCGCCACTCGCTGCCGGGCAATGTGTAAAACAGCATCCGATATTCGAGCTGCGGCGCGCCAGGACAGGCTTCGATCAACTCGCGTCTTATGAAGCGGCCTTCGGCAACATGCCTGTCGAACATGCGCCAATACCGAATGCAGATGTCCGGCTCGTGGCCAACGAAATCCTTGAAATATGCGAGGGGCTTGGTCCCCCTCAGCATTAAGCCAAGTTCTCTATTGGTATGAACCAAATAGGGCAGTTGACGACGCCATTCGGAATACATGTTGAGCATGTTGGTCGCACAACGTTAATTTCTGCTAAGGGGTCACGCGCGAACGTTCCAGAGCGAAGTCAGTCGGCTTCGAGCCAAATCCGGACAATTGCAGCGAGCTATATGGCGCCGTCACTTTCATCATGACGACGAGCCTCTCATGGTGGCTGAGGCATCTCGCAAAGGAACGGCTAACCACGTTGCGACTGCTGCAGAGGGGAGGACATGGAAAGGCCAAACAACCAATGATAGCATGCCCTTCCTGAGACCAACCAAGGGGACTATCGTGCCTGGAATGACCAAGCTTCGCTCTTGGTTTCTGCCCGTTGTCGTGTGGATCGCTCTCGTCGGAGTTCTTCTCGCCTGGTTTACGCTCACACCACGCGGTGGTGCGCCGTACTGGTTGGTGAGTCTGATTGTCTCCTGGTTACCCTTCCTGGCGCTGGTGTGCGTTTGGTTATGGTTTTCGCGCAGGAATGGGCGCGCATCATCCGGGGCGAGTTGGGTCGATCTCTTCGAGCAGCAGGTCGCCGAGACCCAACGCACGAACGCATTGTTGGAAAGGATCGCGGCGGCTCTGGAAAAGCCGTCTCCGGGTTAGCTCGAACACTGGCGCATCGCGGGGAGGAAGGATATGCGCTCAGGGATTTCCGCGCACGTCTGGCTGATTGCCTTGGCATTCGCAACAGCCGCTGCTGTCAGCCAGCCGGCGGCAGCCGACGATCGACAGGAGTGTTTGAATGGGTCGAAGGAAACCGCTGCCGCGACGATCGCCGCCTGTACACGCGCGATCGAAAGCGGAGACAGCAATGACCAAGACCTGTCCGCCCTCTATCATGCGCGCGGCTACTCCTGGTCATGGACAAGCTTTGCCGATCTCGACGACCGAGCCTTGAAAGACTTTACCGAGGCGATCCGAGCTAACCCGAAATCCGGCGGATCACTGCTCAATCGGTCGCACATCTACAACCAACGGCACGACTACGACCGGGCGATAGCGGACGTTAACCAGGCGTTCGAAGGTGGCCTGTCGGACTATGGAAAGCGGGTCGGATACGGCGAGCGCGGCTACGCCTATCAGGCCAAAGGCGACAATGACCGTGCCATCGCGGACTATACCGAGAGTATCCAGCTTGGTGCGAACAATAGTTTCGCTCTCACCGCGCGAGGCAACGCCTATTTTGCCAAGGGCGATTTTGATCGTGCCACCGCCGACTACGACCGGGTGATCGCACTCGATCCGGAATATGCTCACGACTATTCCGCTTACAGCAATCGCGCCATTGCGCACCTGTCCAAGGGCGATTTCCGCGGCGCCATCGCGGACTTCGATCGGCGGCAGGCGCTATCATGGCTCGCTGCTGCTGCCTTTTTGGCAGTGGTGATCTGGCTTTGTTGCCGAAGGAGCGCCCATTTGCCGGGACGGTGGTCTGGGCCGACGATGGTTCAGATGTGCGAGAATGAACTCGTCGAGATAAAGCGCAGGAACGCCGCCTTGGAGAGTATCGCGACGGCTATCGAGAAGCGATCGTCGGGTTAGATAGAATTGCCTCCTTGTCCTCAGTTGCAGACCGAGGACAGAGGACTGATTTACCGGACCTCGGCGATCTTCGGTCCAGATGACAACATCTGCGCGTTGGCCGCCAGGGGCCGCTTCGACGGCGATGCCGGGTCCGGCAACCGGAACGCGGCGTCGGCCGGCGCTCCCTGGGATGGCCTGCGGGCTGCGGTTGCCGGAAGCACGATCACTTTCGCTCCGACTTTCACCCGCTCGTAGAGGTCCGTGACGTCGTCATTGGTCAGCCGGATACAGCCGGACGAAACCTTCTTCCCGATCGTATCGGGATTGTTGGTGCCGTGAATTCGATATTCGGTCTCGCCGAGATACATCGCCCGGGCGCCGAGCGGGTTGCCCGGACCGCCCGCCATGAATCGCGGCAGATAGGGCTGACGCGAGACCATCTCCACAGGCGGATGCCAATCCGGCCATTCTGCCTTACGGGCCACAGTCTGCTCACCGGACCATGTGAAACCTTCGCGCCCGACACCGATGCCGTAGCGCATCGCCTGCCTGTCGTTCAGAACGAAATAGAGGAATGTGTTTCCGGTATCGATGATCACGGTGCCCGGCGCCTGGCGGCTGGCGTAGTCGACCACCTGCCGGACAAGCGCTCCGGGAACGCCAGCGTCGGCTTTGGGTGGTTCGACCAGAGCCGCCGGGGCCGGGATCGGAGCCGGGACCGGAATCGCAGCCGGAGCTGGCGCTGATACACGAGCTGGAGTTGCCACGTAAACCGGAGTTGACGATGCCTGGGCTTCGTGTGCGGACGGTTTTCGTATCGGTTGCACGTCCGCCGGGCTGGACAGCAAGCTATACCCCACGACGGCGACGGCCACGGCGCCAATTGCGACTCTCGCGGCCATGGGTATTGCGAGGGCCTCTGCCTTCTTACGTTTGGCCCGCTTACCCATACTCTTTCCCCAAGTCACTATGCCCGGAAGACGTACCCGGCAAAATTTAAGAAACTTCGAAGCGATTTCGCTCCGACTGGAGCCGTTGGCGATGGTTAACGCCGAGCTCTTGTGCGGCAGCATGAAAGCGGTCGGCTCCCGAAATCCCCGCCATCAGTGCGCTAATGTGGCGCCCTGGTGGGCCCGATGATCCGCGTCCCGGCGCGGGGGCGGATGTTCTGGTTGTGGTGGAAGACGTTCTCGGGGTCGTACGTGGTCTTTACGTCAACCAGCCGGTCATAGACGGCGTCGCCGTACGCCTCGCGGACCCGGCCCGGATCTTCGTCGCCGCCGAGGAAGTTGACGTAAACGCCCTGGCGGAAGGGGCGGAGGGCGGCGAAGAACTGCCTCGTCCATGCCGTGTCCCGGTCGCCGAAGTCCTCTCCGGACCGCCACACAGCATCGAGCGTGATTGCGTGCGACGCTTGCCGGTTCCCGAATGCCGTCGCGCCCTCGGCTATTCGTCTCACCGCTCCCTTCAGATGGAACATCGCCGCGTACGACCGCGGTGACGAGCAGCAGAACGCGTGCTCGGTGATCACGTCAATGAGGTCGTCGCGGAGCTCGGGGAGGTGGGTGGACTTCCAGTAGTAGTTCCAACCGTGGACGACAGTCGAGTCGAGCGCGCTCTGGAATCCCACGTACGGCGCGGGCCCGACGAGGTCGAGGAGGGGGGGCCGGGATGCGCGGAGCGGGCGGAGCACGCGCTCGCCTTCCTCGATCGGCCCGGCGTAGCAGGCACCAACCATCATCACTGGGCGCCAGTGCAAATTCTCGGGGATGACCGTTAGCGGCGGCGCGGTGCCGAACCTTACGACCGTGCCGAGTTCGTCAGGAGCGTCTGCGATGAAGTCGCGGTAGAGGCGCAGGACCTCCGCGGCGTCGGTCGCATCCCAGAGGATGGGCCCGGCCAGGACGATGGGTCCGACGGGGTGGAGGCGGAACTCGAACGAGGTGACCACGCCGAAGTTGCCCCCGCCGCCCCGCAACGCCCAGAACAGGTCGGGGTGCTCGTCCTCGGACACCCGCAACAGCCCGCCGTCGGCCGTTACGAGGTTAATGGCGAGCAGATTGTCGACCGTAAGGCCGTGCTTGCGCATCAGCCAGCCGACACCACCGCCGAGGGTGAGTCCGGCGACGCCGGTGTGGCTCACGATTCCGCCGGTAGTGGCCAGACCGTGCGCCTGCGTCTCGTGGTCGACGTCGCCCCACAGCGCGCCGCCCTGCACCCAGGCCCTGCGATCGGCGGGATCGACGCGGACGCCCCGCATCGCCGAGAGGTCGATGACGATCCCGTCGTCGCAAACGGCAGTGCCCGCCACGTTGTGGCCTCCGCCCCGTATAGCAATCCCTAGATCGTGGTTGCGGGCGAAACGCACGGCCGCGACCACGTCGGCGGTTCCGATGCAACGGGCGATTAGGTGCGGGCGCCGGTCAATGGCACCGTTCCAGACTGCACGGGCGCTGTCGTAGTCGGCGTGGTCGGCGCTGATTAGCCGGCCTCGGAACCCGTCGATCTCCACGAGGGGTGGCCCCTTGCTGCGTTGGCTGACTTCCCCGGACATTGGTGTCGTCATGGTGTCCTCCTCTCTTCGAGAGGCGAGATCGGACCACGGCGAGCCACCGTCGCATAGTCAAGAATCTGGACTTCAAAGCCGAAGGCGGGTGTGGGACACTGGGCTCATGAGGACGTATGGCCAATATTGTCCCATCGCTCGTGGCGCCGAGATCTTCGCCGAGCGCTGGACACCTCTGATCATCCGCAACCTGCACCTTGGCTGCGGAAACTTCAGCGAGATCTTGGAGGGCGCGCCCGGACTCTCCCGTACCCTGCTCTCGCAACGGCTCAAGCAGCTCGAACGGGTCGGTCTCGTCGAGTCGGCATTCAAGTCCGACGGGCGCGGGCACCGCTACGAACTCACGTCCGCAGGCCACGATCTCTTCACGGTCTGTCAGTCGCTCGGCGAGTGGGGTGCGCGTTGGCTCGAGATCGCCCCCGAGCACCTCGACCCCTTTGTGGCCCTGTGGTCGATGTGCAACGCGCTCCGCCAAGACCGGCTCCCGGATCGACGCGTCGTCATCCGCTTCGACTTCACCGGCCGCCCGCGCCGCGAGCGCTATTGGCTACTCATCGAACTGGGAGACACCGAGATCTGCAAGACAAACCCCGGCTTCGAAGAGGATCTCTACATCACGGCGGAAGCGGAAGCATTCGTCAAATGGCATGCCGGCCAGCTCACCTGGGCCCAAGCCACTGGCGAGGGCCGCATCCAACTCGACGGCCCGCCCTCGCTGATAAGAGCGTTCCCAACCTGGAACGCCCGCAGCATGTTCGCGCACATCAGGCCGGTCTCTCGCACCTCTACGAGCTCCGCCGCCTGATGTCCGCGACGGGTCAAGAGGCGACAACCCTGGCGGCAGATTGCATGTCCGCTTTGCTCTCGGAAGCAGATATCGCAGACCAAGTCCCCTCAGTTCAGGCCGCGCGGACCAGCCAGCAGGCCCAGCACGATCGAGAACAATTCATTCTGCGAGGAGATGCCGAGCCGCTCATAGGCGCGCTTGCGGTAGGTCAGGGTCGAATGCAGGCTGATGCCGAGCGTTTGCGAGATCGCCTCGGAGCTGAAGCCGAGCAGGATGCGGCGGCAGACGTCCTGCTCGCGCGGCGTCAGCGCGGAGAGTGGCGCGCGCGTTGCGAACAACGCAGCGAGGTTCTGGTCGGGCGTCGCGGTGGCCGCCTGCTGGAAATGACGCGCAACGCTGGCGCCGATCGCAGGCGCAATAACCTGAAGCCGCGCACGCTCGGCGTCGCCAAAGCGGCCCTGGGCCGTGATGCGGTAGAAATTGACATAGAAGCAGGTGTCTCCGACCCAGATCGCTGTCGCATATTTGTCGACGATATCAGAGTCATTGAAGAAGATTTTCCGGTAGCGCGCGCCATACATGCGCGGCGCGAACGACGGCAGCATGACCGGCGTGCTGGTCTCGGCCTCGAACAGCGCATCACGATTGGGATCGGATTCGTGGAACTGGCCGGCATAGGCCGCGCCGAGATCGCTGCCGATCGGGATGTTGCCGGCGTCGAGCAGACAGCTCGCCGCGCCGGTGCGCGCCAGCGCGAACACCATGCAATGGCCGACGCCCGCCTGCCGGCGCAGTGTGTCGATGAGGACATTCGGGAAATCAGGTCGGCCGATGGCGAGCACCGCCGGCGCGATGTCGTTCGCCGCTGGAGTTGAGGCCATGCCGTGGGGCCGCATTGGTTTCCTCCGCAAAAGTTCTTTTGGCGGACGATATCAGCAAGGGGATTTGGCAGGAAGTCGGCTGGGTCGGCGTATGCCGCCTTCCGGGTCCCGGCTCTGCGCAGCAGCGTTACACGCTGCCGCGCGTCCGGGACACGAGAGTGTTGCTGGTCGATGCAGAGGATGGTCTCGTGCCCCGGACGCAGCGCAGCGCTTCTTCAGCGGTGCGCTGCCGAGCCGGGGCCCATGCCGCAACAACGGAAACGCCTGCGCCCCCTACCCCGCCGCCGCCTTCGCCGGCGCGACGTTGATCGCGAGCTTGCCGTAGCGATCCGTGAAAGCCTCGGTGTCGATCTCCTCCAGCTTGATCTCGCCGCTCATCACGCCCTGCTTCCAGGCCGCCTGCGCCGGGTCGTTCTGGAATTCCGGCATCACCTCGCGGCCGAACAACTCGAGCGATTCGCAGATGTGCTCGTGGCTGTTCTTGCCCGCTTGATTCAGCAGGATCACCTGATCGATATGCGACGACTGGAAGCGCTTCAGCTTCCTGCGGATGGTCTCGGGCGAGCCGATCAGGCCGCCGCGCAGCGCCGCCTCCTGCGCCTCGGGATTGTCGCGCTTCCACTTGTTGTACTCGTCCCACATGTTGACGGTGTAGGGCGCGGGGCGCTGGCGGTTCTGCGAGGCGCCGTAGAAGCGCAGCGCGAACTGGAAGAAGGTGGCGCCGTCGGCGCGCGCACGCGCTTCCTCGTCCGTCTTGGCGCACATGAAGAACGAGACCAGCGCCATGTTCGGATTGATCTCGTAGTCGGCGAGCTTGTGCAATCGCTTGGTCATCGCGTTGTAATAGGCGTGCACCCAGGCATGCGCCGCATCCGCGCTGACGAACTGGAAGCCCAGCGCGCCAAAGCCGTGACGGCCGGCGCGTTCGATGGTCGGCAGCTGCGAGCACGCCATCCACAAAGGCGGATGCGGCTTCTGCACCGGCTTCGGCACGACATTGCGCAAGGGAATGTCGAAATACTTGCCGTGGTGCTCGCTGCCCGCATCCCTGAACATCGGGAAGATCGCCTGCACGGCCTCCTCAAACACCTCCTTCTTGGTCTCCATGTCGCGGTCGAACGGCGTCAGCTCGGTGATGGAGGCGCTCTCACCCATGCCGAATTCGCAGCGGCCGTTGGAGAGCAGGTCGAGCACCGCGACGCGCTCGGCGACGCGCGCCGGATGATTGGTGGTGAGCTGGAGGATGCCGTGGCCGAGCCTGATGTTTTCGTGCGCTGGCTTGCCGCCGCGAGAAACGATTCCGGCGAGGGCGAGTGCGAGTACTCTTCGAGGAAGTGATGCTCGACGACCCAGGCGTGGTCGTAACCGAGCCTATCGGCATGTTCCATCTGCGAGAGCGCGTTCTGGTAGAGCTTCAGCTCGTCGCCGGCCACCCAGGGCCGTGGCAGCTGCAGCTCGTAGAAGATGCCGAACTTCATGACGCCTCTCCCGCTTATTCTTGTTGCGCTCATCTTAGTGAGCGGGGCGGCGCTGTCTACGCAGTGGCAATTCCGCCGTGCGGGAGAACGCGCTTTTCGGCGCGGCGGCCATTCAGGACCACGCCGATGAAAGTGAAGCGCACCAGCAGATGATAGCTCGCCAGCATCACGGGAATTGCAACGGCGAGAATGATTGTGAACTTGATCAGCCCGGGCCAGTCGAGTTGCGACAGCGCGACCTGGAGCGCCATCACGATCGGCATGTGGATCAGATAGAGCCAGTAGGAGGCATCGGCGAGGTAGCGCCGGGTCGGGCTGAAGCCCGACATGAAGCGGAGCGCAAGGCCGATGGCCGCGAAGGTCGCAATCCATATTGCGGGCGCGTAGAGGATGGCGGAGGCAAGCCTGAGCGTCGCGAAACTGACCGGCAATTTCGGCGCGCCCGGCGCAGACAACATCACACCCGCGAGCACGAAGCTGATCAGGATCAGGACGACCGCGAGCAGGAGGTGCGGCAACCAGCGTCGCTCGATGAGGCGCAGCAGATCGACCTGCCGATGCAGCAGCCAGCCGACGGCGAATGCGGAGCCAAAGCCGATCCAGGCCTGTGCGTTGGTGATGAGCGATTGATCCGGCGTCCTCACGCCCATCACGTTGATCCAGCGTTGGTCGAGACAGAATGCGATACCGATCGGGATCGCCGGAACCAGGGGGGCCAGCGGACTTCTCATGATCCCTGCGAAGACGCGGTCAATCACCGCTCGCCACGTGCCTGATGCATCGAGCCAGACAAATGCGCCGCGCAGCAGCAGCATGGCGACATAGAGCTCGAGCAGCACATAGATGAACCAGAGATGGGCCAGGGGGAAATTCGGCAGCACCGGCGGCCAGCTGCGGGACCAGCCGCCATTCGGGAAATGCGACGCCCAGATCGCGATGAGGCTCATCGGCGTGAACAGGATCGGCCAACCGATCACGAGCGGCAGCCCGATCCTCTGAAGCCTGTCCCGGACGAAGCCCTGGGTGCCCCGGCGATGAAAGCTCATGCGGGCGAAGAAACCGGCCATCAGGAAGAAGGTCGTCATCCGGAAGACGTGGATCGTGAAGGTCAGCAGGCCGAGCAGCAGGCTTGGATGGGTGTCCTGGATGAACCAGAACCGGGGCGTGGCAGGCACGAACGACATTGCGGCGTGCAGGACGATGCCGAGCAACAGGGCGCCGCCTCTGAGCGCATCGAGGGCATGGAGCCGTTCCGATGCGGGAGCGGCGGTGGTCGAAGCAGACATGGATGCGCTCATTCCGGTTGGCGAAAGGTTTCCGCCAGACAATCTGCCGAATCGGGGCGCGGCCCTCTCGCCCGATCCAAAAATCGGCTAGCCGATTTCTCGACGCGGTTCGCGGATGTCAGCCCTATCCGGCCGGCTCAGCGCCTCGCGCCGGAATTCGGTCGGGGTTACGCCGGTCTCGGCCTTGAAGGCGCGGTTGAAAGGTCCGATCGACTGGAAACCCGCATCCATGGCGATGGTCAGCACCGGGACCTCCCGCTGCGTCGCGTCCGAGAGCGCCAGCCTGGCATCCTCGATGCGATAGCGGTTCAGGAACGCATTGAAGTTCCGATAGCCCAGCCCTTCGTTGATGGCCTGGCGCAGCCGGTGCTCGGGAACGTCAAGCCGCGCGGCGAGCGCCCCGATCGCGAGGCCTTCCTGCCGGTAGCTTCGTTCCACGGTCATCAGATGGTCGAGACGCCGCAGCAGGATCGGGTCGACGGCGACCCGGGGGTCGACGGCGACCCGGCCCGTGGAAGCACGATCGGCCCCGCGTCCGCCGCCGGATGCGATCGCCGCGGTGGCGTCGTTGACAGGCACGACCGGCTGCGTGGCGAAAGTCCCCAGTCCGGCGATCATGGCCACCACGAACAGGGCGAGCGCGGTCGGCAGACTGCCGGGCGCGCCGGGGACCGCGACGGGAATTGCGGCGAAGCCGACACCGGCCACGACCACGATGAGCCCGACATTGATCGCCAGCATCGCTAGCCGCAGCCGACGGCGGCGCGCGACCAGATCGGCACGCCAGGTCTTGACCGTCTGGACCGCGGCCGCGAGAGCCAGCGCCAGATTGACCAACGCCAGGCCTCGCCCGCCGGCCCCGGCCAAAGCGGGCGAGTAGGCCCAGCCCAGCGTGAGCGCAAAGCCGAAGGCCACGATGCCAAGCCAGAGGCCGCCGTGCCATCGCCTGAGCACGAAATCGTCGTCGAACGCCGCGCGCGCCCACAGCCAGAACACGAGGGGTTGCGCGGACAGGATCGGCAACACCCACCACCATGACGATTTGGGAAAGAACGGGGCGGTCGCGATGGCGTAAAACACGCCACCGGCGGACATGGCCATGCCAAGCAAAGCCTGCTGACTGCCGGCTCGACGCAGCAGCGCCACGAAAATGATCAACAGGAACACGCCGCTCGTTGCGCCGCGAAGACCGAGATCGATGGCCGTGAGCCCCATCACGCCCTGCCGTCTCCATTGGGGAGCTCAACTCTCGCATCGCCTTCGCGCGTGCACAATCTAAACTTGCGCTTTTGGCGGTGTCGACAACCATCATCGCAACTTGAGCAGTTGATCCAGATCAACGCGTTAGCGGCCCTGCTGCATTTAAATTGCAGCAAGGCAACGGCCCGGATGCCGTCCCGATTCCTATACCTTTCAAAGAGACCGAATATGTCGGCCCCTGACGACGGGACTTCGCGCGTGCGCCGCAAGCGCATGGAGATTTTCGCTTTCCTGTTCCTGACCGCGGTCGTGATGCCCGTCCTCGCGGTCGGAACGGTCGGCTCATACGGGCTCGGCGTCTGGATCTATCAGATGTTCGCCGGCCCTCCCGGCCCGCCGCCCTCCCCGCATTGACCCCCGAACAGCGAAAGACAGGCATCATGGCCCAATCCACACTCAACCGCCGCGCACTGATCACCGGCCGGGTGCTCACCGCCGACCGCGTCGTCGCGCCGCCAGGCTACGAGATCGCCAGCATCATCGTGCAGGCGCGCCCCGAACGCCTCGACGCGCTGGAAGCGGAGATCGCAGCACTTCCCGGCTGCGAAATTCACGGACGAGACCCGCGCGGAAAACTCGTCGTCGTGACCGAAGCGCCGGACGCCGGCAGCCTCGGCACCCTGCTCAACACCATCCAGTCGCTGCCCAACGTCTATTCCGCGGCGCTGGTCTTCCACGCCATCGAAACCGCCTAAGGGACGGGAGAGCCATCATGACATCGCCGAAGCTCGACCGCCGCCAGATCCTGAAGCTCGAGGCCGCCGCGATCGCGGCCGCCGCTGCGGGCATGCCGGCACCTGCTCTCGCCGCCAATCTCGTCGCCGAGCGCGACAACAGCGAACTGAAATGGGACAAGGCCGCCTGCCGCTTCTGCGGCACCGGCTGCTCCGTGATGGTCGCGACCAAGGACAACCGCGTCGTCGCCACCCACGGCGACATCAAGGCCGAGGTCAATCGCGGCCTCAATTGCGTCAAGGGCTACTTCCTTTCCAAGATCATGTACGGCCACGACCGGCTGACGCAGCCGATGCTGCGCAAGACCGGCGGCAAGTACGACAAGAACGGCGAGTTCACGCCCGTGTCCTGGACCGAAGCCTTCGACATCATGGAGGTGAAGTGGAAGGAGGCCTTCAAGAAGCGCGGGCCGAACGGCGTCGCCATGTTCGGCTCCGGGCAATGGACGATCTGGGAAGGCTACGCGGCTTCGAAACTGTTCAAGGCCGGCTTCCGCACCAACAACATCGACCCCAACGCGCGGCACTGCATGGCCTCCGCCGTCGCCGGCATGATGCGCACTTTCGGCATCGACGAGCCGGCCGGCTGCTATGACGACATCGAGGCGACCGACGCCTTCGTGCTGTGGGGCTCCAACATGGCGGAGATGCATCCCATTCTGTGGACGCGCCTCGCCGACCGCCGGCTGTCCGCGCCGCATGTCCGCGTCGCCGTGCTGTCCGCCTTCGAGCACCGCTCGTTCGACCTCGCCGACATCGGCATGGTGTTCAAGCCGCAGACCGATCTCTACATCCTCAACGCCATCGCCAACCACATCATCAAGACCGGCCGCGTCAACAAGGACTTTGTTGCCGCGCATACCATCTTCCGGCGCGGGCAGACCGACATTGGCTATGGATTGCGGCCCGAGCATCCGCTCCAGAAAAAAGCAACCGGTGCGGCCAAAGCCAACGACTCCACCGAGATGAGCTACGACGAATACGTCAAATTCGTCTCGGACTACACGCTGGAGAAGGCGGCCGAGATGTCCGGCGTGCCGCTGAACCGGCTGGAGGCGCTCGCCGAGCTCTACGCGGATCCGAAGACGAAAGTGGTCTCGTTCTGGACCATGGGCTTCAACCAGCACACCCGCGGCGTCTGGTGCAACAACCTCGTCTACAACATCCATCTCCTGACCGGAAAAATCTCCTCGCCCGGCAACAGCCCGTTCTCGCTGACCGGCCAGCCTTCGGCCTGCGGTACCGCGCGCGAGGTCGGCACCTTCTCGCACCGCCTGCCCGCCGACATGGTCGTCACCAACAAGGCGCACCGCGACCACGCCGAGCATCTCTGGCTGCTGCCGGAAGGCACCATTCCCGACAAGAACGGCGCCCACGCCGTGCTGCAAAGCCGGATGCTGAAGGACGGCCTGATCAACGCCTATTGGGTACAGGTCAACAACAACCTCCAGGCCGGTCCCAACGTCAACGAGGAGACCTATCCGGGCTTCCGCAACCCCGATAATTTCATCGTGGTCTCGGACGCCTATCCGTCGGTGACGGCGCTGGCCGCCGATCTGATCCTGCCGACCGCGATGTGGGTGGAGAAGGAAGGCGCCTACGGCAATGCCGAGCGGCGCACGCAGTTCTGGCACCAGCTCGTCAACGCGCCCGGCGAGGCCAAGTCCGACCTCTGGCAGCTCATGGAGTTCTCCAAACGCTTCAAGATCGAGGAGGTCTGGCCGGAGGAGCTGATCGCCAAGAAGCCGGAGGTTCGCGGCAAGACACTGTTCGACGTGCTCTACAAGAACGGCCAGGTCGACAAGTTTCCGACCTCGGAGATCGAGGAAGGCTACGCCAACGCGGAATCCAAGGCGTTCGGCTTCTACGTGCAGAAGGGACTGTTTGAAGAGTACGCCTCGTTCGGCCGCGGCCACGGTCACGACCTTGCGCCGTTCGAGGCCTATCACCGCGAGCGCGGCCTGCGCTGGCCCGTCGTCAACGGCCAGGAAACCAAATGGCGTTTCCGCGAGGGCAGCGATCCCTACGTCAAGCAAGGCACCGACGTGCAGTTCTACGGCTATCCCGACGGCAGAGCGCGCATCTTTGCCCTGCCCTACGAGCCGCCGGCGGAATCGCCCGACAACGAATATCCGTTCTGGCTCTCGACCGGCCGCGTGCTGGAGCACTGGCATTCCGGCACCATGACGCGCCGCGTGCCCGAGCTCTACAAGGCGTTCCCCGAGGCCGTCTGCTTCATGCATCCCGACGACGCGTCGGAAGCAAAACTCCGGCGCGGCGACGAGGTGAAGGTGGAATCCCGCCGCGGTTTCATCCGCGCCCGCGTCGAGACGCGCGGCCGCGACCGGCCGCCGCGTGGCCTCGTATTCGTGCCGTGGTTCGACGAATCCAAGATGATCAACAAGGTGACGCTGGACGCCACCGATCCGATCTCGCTGCAGACCGACTACAAGAAATGCGCCGTGCGCATCGAGCGGGTGAACCTGTCATGATGAAACGATTTGGCATAGCCCTGCTCGCGGTCGCGATCGCCGCGGGCGCGAGCTCGCTGACCGCGCAGACGGTGACGTCAGGCCTGCGCGGCCCGGCCCCGCTCAATGACGAGGGCCCGGCGCCGCCGATGCTGCCGAACCGCAACACGTCCGAGAAGGAAACGCGGAACTATCCCGAGCAGCCGCCGGTGATCCCGCACACGATCGACGGCTACCAGATCGACCTCAACGGCAACAAATGCCTGTCCTGCCATGCGCGGGCACGCACCGCGGAATCGCAGGCGCCGATGGTCTCGATCACGCATTTCATGGACCGCGACGGCCAGTTCCTGGCCTCGATCTCGCCGCGGCGCTTCTTCTGCACGGAATGCCACGTGCCGCAGAACACCGCCACGCCGCCGGTGAGCAACGATTTCATCGACATCGACACGCTGCTGTCGCGCGCCAGCCCCGGTGGCCGACGATGACGACGGCCGCTGACGAGCCCAAGGGAAAGGTGGAAGCCAAGCGTAGCTTTATCCTGCGCTGCTGGGACTTCGCGGTCGAGCTCTGGCAGGTGCTGATCCGGCCGAGCTCGGTGTTCGGGCTTGGCGTGCTGGTGCTCGCGGGCTTTGCGGCCGGCGTGATCTTCTGGGGCGGCTTCAACACCGCGCTGGAACTGACCAACACCGAGAAGTTCTGCACCGGCTGCCACGAGATGAAGGACAACGTCTACGCCGAGCTGAAGTCGACCATCCACTTCACCAACCGTTCCGGCGTGCGCGCGACCTGCCCGGACTGCCACGTCCCGCACAACTGGACCGACAAGATCGCCCGCAAGATGCAGGCCTCCAAGGAGGTCTGGGGCAAGATCTTCGGCACCATCGACACCCGCGAGAAATTTTTGGACCACCGGCTGGAGCTCGCCGCGCATGAATGGGCGCGTTTCAAGGCCAACGATTCCCTGGAATGCCGCAACTGCCACAGCGCCGATTCCATGGACATCACCAAGCAGTCGCCGCGGGCCTCGGTCGCGCACCAGCGCTTCCTGTTCACCAAGGAAAAGACCTGCATCGACTGCCACAAGGGCATCGCGCACCACCTGCCCGACATGCGCGGCGTTCCGGGGTGGCAGTAGGGGCGGCGCCGCCGCTTGAACCGGCGGGGGAATGGTTAGTTTTGAGGGACGGCGAATCGCCTCGTTTCGCCCCTTCTCAAGACAGATATGGCCACTTTCACCCCGCATCAGGATGCCGCGCTCAAAGCCGTTGGCGACTGGCTCAAGGCAAAACCAGGCCGCAACGGCACGCCGCCGGTGTTCCGCCTGTTTGGCTTTGCCGGCACCGGCAAGACCACGCTGGCGCGGCACATCGCCGAAGGCGTCGACGGCGAGGTGAAGTTCGCCGCCTTCACCGGCAAGGCCGCGCTCGTCATGCGCAACAAGGGTTGCGACGAGGCCTCCACCATCCACTCGCTGATCTACCGCGCCCGCGAATCCGGCGAGGAGCAGCCGAGTTTCGAGCTGTGGGACGATGCGCCGGCCTCCAAGGCCAAGCTGATCGTGATCGACGAATGCTCGATGGTCGACGCCGAATTGGGCCGCGACCTGATGTCGTTCGATTGCCCGCTGCTGGTGCTGGGCGATCCCGCGCAGCTGCCGCCGATCCAGGGCGGCGGCTTCTTCACCAACACCGAGCCCGACGCGATGCTGACCGAAGTGCATCGCCAGGCCCAGGATGATCCGATCGTGCGGATGTCGATGGACGTCCGCGAGGGCCGAGAGCTCGACATCGGCCGCTACGGCGAGAGCGAGGTGGTGTCGCGGAAAGAGCTCGACCCGGACCGCGTCATGGGCGCCGACCAGGTGCTGGTCGGCCGCAACAACACGCGCCGCGCCTACAACATGAGGGTGCGCCAGCGCCAGAACATCGAGGACGTCTTCCCGGTCGCCGGCGACAAGCTGGTGTGCCTGCGCAACAACCGCAAGAAGGGCCTGTTCAACGGCGGCCTGTGGCGCGTGAAGTCGCGCAACACCTCGCGCTCGAAATCGCGCATCCTCAGCATGCGGCTGTCGCCGGATGAAGACTTCGGTCACAAGGTGACAAAAGTCTCGGTGCGCGCCGATTGCTTCGAGGGCGGCGTCGAGCAGATCGCCTGGGAGCAGCGCAAGCCGTACGACGAGTTCGACTACGGCTATGTGCTGACCGTGCACAAATCGCAGGGCTCGCAATGGGACGACGTCGTGCTGTTCGACGAGAGCTTTGCGTTCCAGGATAGCCGGGCGCGGTGGCTGTACACGGGGATTACGCGGGCGGCGAAGCGGTTGAGTATCGTCGTGTGAAGCTGCCGTAGGGTGGGCAAAGGCGCAACGCGCCGTGCCCACCGTCTCTCCACACATTCAATAAAAATGGTGGGCACGCTTCGCTTGGCGCACCCTACGGCACCGCAAATGAGGCGTGGCTTTCGCGTCTGACACGCACCCGCTCACTTCCCCGCCACAAAATAAAAATCCTCGCGTCCCGGCGGCGAGCCGTATGAAAACGGCTGCTGCTCGTGCTTGGTGGCGGACCAGACGTCGTCGCGGACGATGTCGAACAGTTTCCGGATCTCGACCTTCGGGACCTTGATCTCGCGGGCGAGCGCGGTGGCGAAGGGGCTGTCGGCGCCGCCGTCGCCGTCCAGCGCGGTCTCGCCGTGCTTGGCGGCGTAGACCACCATGAAGCCGGCGCCGGGCTCGATGTTGGAAAAGCCCTTGTCCACCAGCTTGAGCGACAGCGTGCGCTGCATGGCCGGCGCAAAGGGATTGTCGCGGCAGGCATCCAGCATCACCAGACGCACTTTTCTCGCAGCGCCCACCGCGGCGATCACCTGCTCCAGCGCAACCGCCTGGGTCTCGGCGTCCCTGTCGGCGGCAAGCTTGGCGTCGACAGGGACGAGATAGTTCACGCCGCCGATCTCGAAACCGTGGCCGGCGTAATAGACCACCGCCCAATCCGCATTCTCGGCTTCGGTGGCAAACGTCTGCAACGCTTCGAAGAACTTGTCGCGGGAGAGGTCGCTGACGGAGATCACGGTCTGGAAGCCGACATCGCGCAACACGTTTGCAATCATTTTCGCGTCGCGCGGCGGATTGGGCAAGGCGTGGACGTTCTTGTAGGCGCCGTTGCCGATCACGAGCGCCACGCGGCGCCCGGTGGACCCGGCCGGCGCCTGCGGCGTCAGTGCGGCCAGGCGCTCCTGCGCGATGGCGCGGGCGCGCGCGACGTCGGGCTCGTCGAACCTCGTCAGCGAATAGGCCGCCGCGCGGTAGTCGGCGCGGGCCTGGGCGAGATCTTTCCTGCGCTCGTAGATCTGGCCGCGGCCGGAATGGGCGCGCACACTGTTCGGATTGAGCTGGATGACCGTGTTGTAGTCCTTCAGCGCGGCGTCGAGGTCGCCCTTCATCACGTTGACCTCGGCGCGATTGTTGATCGCGAAGGTATTCCTCGGCTGCTTCTGGATCAGGCCGTCGCAGTCGGCGAAAGCCTGGTCGTACTTGCCCATCATGCCGTAGGTGATGCAGCGGTTGCCGGCGATCTGCGGCGCGGCCGGGTCGATCTTCTCGGCTGCCGCGAAGTCGGCAATCGCGCCGTCGAAATCCTTGTTCAGCGTGCGCATGCGGGCACGATTGGTCCAGCCGAGCAGGAACGCGGGCGTGTATTTGATCGACAGGTTGAAGTCGTCGAGCGCGCTTTGCAGCGCGCCCCGGCGCAGATGGATGGTGCCGCGATTGTTGTAGGCATAGCCGAAATTCGCGCGCTTCTGGATGGCGAGATTGTAGTCGGCCATGGCAAGATCGTCCTCGCCCTTGCGCTCGTGGGAAAGCCCGCGCAGGTTGATGGCGCCGACATTGTCCGGATCGAGATCGATCGCGGACGACAGCGCCTCGATGGCGCGGTCATAGTCGCGCTTGTTGATCAGCGCATTGCCACGCACGACGAGCGCGAGCGACTTGTCCTTGCCGCCGAGCTTATCGGCCTTCAACAAATTGTCGCAGGCCGTCGCGCGGGCCTGGGCCTCCGCCTGGCGGTCGCGACAGGTGGCGAGGTCGTCGCCGGCTTGCGGCTCGGCCGCGGCGATGGCGGCATTTGAGATCAGGATGGCCAGGGTCAGGGGAATGACGCGCAGCATGTTGTCAGGTCAGCTCCAGCCACCACATATTGAGTCGAGCGCCGATCGCGCGCGTTCATCTAGCCCGGAGTTCCCGGCCTCGCCAAGCCGCACTATCTGAGGCTATTTTTCACAGACTCGTGTCCGTTTCCCCGTAACAATCGCCGTCTGCGCCCGTATCTCAGATGTCCGAAAACGCGGCCAAACAGGCTGTTCGCCCGTCCCCGGCCGCCCTACACTGTCAGACCCTTCCGAAGAGGATCGCCATGCGCCGCACCGCCCTCGCCTCGCTGCTCGCCGCCACCACCGCACTGACGCTGGCCTTCGCCCTGCCGTCCAGGGCCGCGGAGGATGCGGTCGTGATCCCCGCGCCCACCGTGGATGCGGCGCCCGCAACCGGGATCCAGACCGCCGTCATCGCCGGCGGCTGCTTCTGGGGCGTCCAGGGCGTCTTCCAGCACACTGCCGGCGTTGTCAACGCAGTCTCCGGCTATGCCGGCGGCACCAAGGCGACGGCCGATTACCAGACGGTCTCGAGCGGCCGGACCGGCCATGCCGAGTCGGTCGAGATCAAGTTCGACCCGAAGAAGATCTCCTACGGCAAGATCCTCCAGATCTACTTCTCGGTGGCGCACGACCCGACCCAGCTCAACCGCCAGGGCCCCGACACCGGCACGCAATATCGCTCGGCGATCTTCACCACCTCCGACGAGCAGAAGAAGGTGGCGGAGGCCTATATCGCCCAGCTCAACGGCGCCAAGGTATTCAGCAAGCCGATCGTGACCAAGGTCGGCGCGCTGGAAGCGTTCTACCCGGCGGAGGCCTATCACCAGGACTACCTGACGCTGCACCCGAACCAGCCTTACATCGCCTACAACGACATTCCGAAGGTCGAGAACCTCAAAAAGCTGTTCGCGGATAACTACATTGAAAAGCCGACGCTGGTGAGCGCCAGCAAGGCCACCAACTGATCGCAAGATCACCGAAACAAGTTCACCAAACAGACGGGAGACCCATGCCCGACACCAAGACGAAAACCACCGACGACAAGGTCATCAAGAGCGAAGAGCAGTGGCGGCGCGAATTGTCGCCGATGCAGTACGCGGTGCTGCGCGAGAAGGCGACCGAGCGTCCCTTCTCCGGCGAATATGAGCACGACCACCGCGCCGGCACCTATGTCTGCGCCGGCTGCGGCAATGTGCTGTTCGAGTCCGATGCCAAGTTCGATTCCGGCTGCGGCTGGCCGAGCTTCACCCAGCCCGCGGTCGAGAGCCATATCGACGAGGAGCACGATGCCAGCCACGGCATGATCCGCACCGAGGTGCTGTGCTCCAAGTGCAGCGGCCATCTCGGCCACGTCTTCCCCGACGGCCCCGGCCCGAACGGCCTGCGCTACTGCATCAACTCGGCCGCGCTGAAGCTCGAGCCCAAATAACATTGCGCGCCGCCCGGTTCCGTCATGGAACCCGGCGGCGCGATGTGCTTTTCTCTTCTGGCGGTGCAGCCGATGCGCGCAATCCGGCGGCCGCCAGGGAGGATGCCATGACGCTTGGGACCATCCTGATCATCCTGGTGATCATCTATCTGCTGGGCGGCATGTCCGGACGGTTCGGTGGTTATGGCTATGGCATGGGCCACTCCGGCATGGGGATCGGCGGCGTCGTGCTGGTGGTCCTGGTCGTGCTCTTGCTGCTTGGCAAACTGTAAACCATCTAACATATTGAAATTACTTGGTTTACGGCGCTTGCGGAGCTGCCATGCGCGGATTCATCATCTCCCATCGCGGGGGTCGCATTTCTGTCAAAACGGCCTATATTAGAGAGCGAAAATGACATGTGCGGCGGGCCCACTCGATGGTGGCCCCTGCCTTTCAAAACCCCACGCGCTTAAAGCCCCAGACAAGATCACGAGGTCTTTGACCATGCGTCCACTGCGTCCGTTCAACTTCAACACCTCCGCCGAGCTCTTCCCCGCCGCGATCCGCAAGAAGAAGCGCGCGGGCTTTACCTACCGCCGGTTCGGCACCGCGGCCGAAGCCGTGCAGTTCGCGATGGAGCAGTTGCCGACGGATTCGCTGAACGGCGCCTATCTCCAGGTCGAGGAAGCGCGCTTCGACCAGAACGGCATCCGCTCGCTCTATGAGAGCGAAGCCTTCCCGCTGCCCCGCCGCCCCCGGCCGGCGCCGGCCGCCGAGACCGACGCCGACGCGGCGTAAGTTTTCGCCAAGCCCGATATGCGCTGAAGGCGCGATGGCCGAAAGGCCGTCGCGCTTTTTGCTTTTTGGGGCGGTGCTCTCTCTCTTCCCTCTCCCCGTTCTTACGGGGAAAGGCGAAGCAAGAAGCGCCACGCTAAATCCGCGGCTGCTTGTCAAGCCAGCGGCGCAGCAGGCGGACGTTGCGCATGTTGGCGCGGAACATGACGTCGAAGGCATCGCCCGCGAACGGCACCATGCCGACCACGCCGTCGACCGCGACATTGCCGAGCATGCGCGCGGTGAGATACCACGGCGCGCCCAGCGCGCGGGCCTCGCGCACCAGCCACAGCGAGATCGCGGTGGTGATGATGTCGCCGACGACCGGGATCAGCCCGATCAGGCCGTCGATGCCATAGCGGATATTCGTGCCGGGCAGGATGAAGGCGACATCGAGCAGCTTTGCGATCGCCTCGATCCGCGCCACCCGCTGCTCCCGCGTCAAATTGCCGAACGGGTTCCCAGCGAACTGACCGTCTTTACCGAACTCGAAGCGAAACTCGCGAAACCCCTGCTCCAGCGTTTCGGGACGGATCTCATGGCCGTCCTGGTCGATGATCGGCCCGCGCGCTTCGGTCCCCGAAAACGGCCCGCGCGGGCGGGCCCCGGAACGGGGTCGATGCGGAGCAAGAATGTCGTCATCGGGCATGGCCATGGCCTTTGGAGAACGCGCCGGTGTGGCGGAAGTTGCCGCGCCGCGCCCGAACGCCGCGCGTTCAGGTCTGAGCCGCAGCCGGCTGCGGCTCCTCGACATATCTATGCACGAGCCAGGATGAAAGCACCGCCGGCACGAATCCGACGAGGCCGTACAGGATGAATTGCAGCGCGCCCGAATCCGGCCCGCGCGAGCTGTAGGTCAGCGACGCCAGCACGAAGGCGAACAGGCCGACCAGGATCATCCGCAGCGCCGGGCCGATCCGGCGGACATGGATCAGGATGTCGTCGACCGCACCGATCATCAGCGAGGGCAGGAAGCCGAACAGATAGCTGTATTGCAGCGATTTGAAGAACACCGCGAACAGCTTGCCAACCTCGCTGAGGTTGGTCTGGGCCCAATAACCGGACTGATAGGTCGTCGTCAGCAGCAGCAGGAACCCGCCGACGAACGGACCGACCAGCGCAAACACCAGATAGCGTTTCATCAAGCATCCTCATCCTTCGCCGCTGTTATAGCAGCGACGCGGGAACCTTGAATAGCGGGGCACCGGCCCGTCCTGGCGGGAACAAGCGGCAAGGCGACGAGTTCAGACAGGACTGAAATTCATACCAGCAGTCAGATTGGAGTTTGTCGATGTTCCGGAAACCCGTCCTTATGGCGACGCTCGCCCTGACAGCCCTGAGCGGCATGTCGCTCACGCCTGCTCTCGCGCAAGGCCACATGGGTACGCCGCAGGAGCAGAACGCCTGCTCGCGTGACGCCTCGCGGTTCTGCCGCAAGGACCTCGGCAATGACGGCGCTGTGCAGGCGTGCCTGCAGGCCAACCGGGCGAAGCTGTCGAAGTCCTGCAGCAAGGTGTTTCAGAGCCACGGCATGTAAGGCCGGGAACGATCCCCGTCGCACGGAGAGTGAAGCCATGTTGCGCGACGAGCAGCTCTCGATCCTGCGGGACATCAGCCAGTCGGTCGCCTTTGCCGACGACCGGCACGGCAAGATCGGCGAGCTGATCGCCGACGGCTACGTGATGAAGGATGGCGATCTGTTCGAGCTCACTGCGAAAGGCGTCACTGCCGTCGAGGAACACCCCGCAGCATCAGGCGCGAGCGATGCGGAAGAAGCGAGCGCGTCGTCCGATCGGTTGATCTGATCTCGCGCCGCATGCTGCGTGACGGACACGCAACAACTGCGAATTCATTCGAGCGGACCATTGCAGCGGCGTGACAATCGCGCATACTCGAATCGGGCGGCGCAGCACTTTTCGATTCGAACACCACGAGAGATCGAGCGACCACATGCGGGACCAAAGTTCCCGGCGTGAAGGCTGTGACATGCGGCAGATCAAGCCGCGTGCGGCGCCCCAAAACCAAGTGGTTCAAACCACGGAACTCGGGGACGCATTCGTCATGACACGCTACACGACCATCGTTTCGCTCTTCGCTTTCGCAACCACCGCCATCGTACTCCAGACATCGCCCGGCCTCGCCTTCTCGTCCGAAGCACAGCAGATGTGCACGGGCGATGCGATGCGGCTGTGCTCCAGTGAGATTCCAGACATCTCCAGGATCAGGGCCTGCATGGTGCGGAACAAGGCGCAGGTCAGCCCCGGCTGCCGCGCCGTGATGGACCGCGAGCACGCCGCCGCGCGCAAGCGGGAGGCCGCGGCGCAATAGGCCGGTTCAATCCCGATCGGAGCGTTTGAGAGTTCGATTCACCTCTCTCGTCGAGCGAGGTGAACATCGGTCGCGCGCCGGCCCTAGTCGCCCCATTGCGCGAACGCGTCGTTGAACGCGCGCTCGCCGGGGGCGCCCTTCTCAATGGCGATGATGGCGCGGCGCTGGTTGGCGTAGACCAGCGGCACGTCGAACCATGAGCGCTCCTTCAGGAGCTGGACGTTGCGGGCGCGGTCGGCGTCGACATTGGAGAGGCCGACCAGGAAGAAGCCGTCGGTTACCTTGACCGCGAGCCCCGCGAGCGGCGTGCCGCGCGCCTGCTCGTTCGACTTCATCAGGATACCCGGCACGTTGGCGACGCCACCGCCCGGAAAATCCGGCGGCAGGATGAAGGTCAATTCCGCGGTGTGGCTCGCCGGCAGCGACGAGTCGGTGTTGCGGCGGAACGACATCGTCATCTTGAACTTGCGGTCCGGGATCTCGATGTCGGCGCGCACGGCGACGTCGGCCTTCTGGTTGCCCGAGGCCTTGATCGGCTCGAGCCGCCACACCACCGAGCCGACATATTGCTTGCCCTTCGGGTCGGACGGATCCTCGTCATAGAGCACGACCTTCTGCGCCACCGGCGCGACCGGCTGGTCGCTGGCCGAAGGCTGGCCGACGCGATCCGGAATCTTGGGCTTGCTCTGCGGCTGGGCCGGATCCTTCGGCGCCTCCACCACCTGGGTCGGCGAGGACTTGAACAGGCCGCTCACGGTCTGGATCAGGGGCTTGCCCCAGAGGATGCCGGCGCCGACCAGGATCAGCACGATGCCGACGGCGATCGCGCTCTTGAACGGGAAGGCGGAGCCGGTGCGGGCGCGCTTCTTGGCTTCGCGCTCGGGCGCGACGCGCGAACGCGGCGATGGCGGCTGCGGCGTGTAGCGCTCGGCCTCCTCGATCGACTCGTCGTAGGAATAGGGCGCGTCCTGCTCGCCGGCGCGATTTTCCAGGCTCGGCTCCAGCCGGTCGAACTCTGGCGACGGCGAGGGCACATTGGCATAGGTGCGACGCGCGGCGCGGTTGGCCTGCGCGGCAGCGCCGCCGAGATCGTTCACGTCGGCGGTGATGTCGCGAAAACCGCGTACGCCCGGTGCCGGCGGCTGAGGCGGCGGCGGCCCGACATCGGGCGGACGGCGCCCGGGCGGGCGATCACGTCCGGCCGGCGGAGCAGCCGGCGGCTCCGGCATCGGCGGCGCTGCCGGGGGACCCGGCTGGCGCGGCGCGTCGAAGCGCGGGGCCCGCGGCGCGCGCGGGGCGTCGCCCTGGTCATCGACATTGAAGGACGGGCGGTCGGCACGCGGCGGCGGCGGAGCCGGACGGGTGCGCGGAGCGGCCGGCTGAGACGGCGGCGGGTTGCCTTCGGCGGCGCGGGTGCTGGCCCGGCGGAAGGCGTCACCGCTGCCGCCGCTGCGGGCGCCGCCACCGGGACCGGGGCGCGAGGCCTCCCGGGCGCGCTGGGCGGCCTCCGATTCGACCTTGCGGACGGCCTCTTCCAGCGACAGCCGTTCGCGGGTGATCTCGGATTCGGAGAGCGGCGGCTGCACGCTGCGGAGCTGCGCGATCAGGGCCGTGCGCGCGCGCTCATAGAGCGCGCGACGGCTTTCGCCGGGAGCGTTGGGGTCCAGGGCGGAAATAGCGCGGGCGATCAGCGGATAGTAATCAGCCATTTCAACTCAACTAGCGCACGTCCCGGTAAGATATCGTTAAGCCTCAAACGGATTTTGCACCAGAATAGTATCCTCGCGTTCGGGGCTGGTGGAAAGCAGTGCGACCGGGCACCCCACCAATTCCTCGATCCGGCGGACATATTTGATGGCCTGGGCCGGCAGGTCCGCCCAGGAGCGGGCATTGGCGGTCGGCTCCTTCCAGCCCTCGATGGTCTCGTAGATGGGCTCGACCCGGGCCTGGGCGCCCTCGCCGGCCGGGAAGTGGTCGATCTCCTTGCCGTCCAGCTTGTAACCGGTGCAGACCTCGATCGTGTCGAAGCCGTCGAGGATGTCGAGCTTGGTCAGCGCCAGGCCGTTGATGCCGCAGGTCCGGACCGCCTGGCGGACCAGCACGGCGTCGAACCAGCCGCAGCGGCGCGGACGGCCGGTGTTGGTGCCGAACTCGCGGCCGCGCTCGCCGATCTTGCGGCCCGTCTCGTTGTCCTGCTCGGTCGGGAACGGGCCCTGGCCGACGCGGGTCGTATAGGCCTTGCACAGGCCGAGCACATAGCCGACCGCACCGGGACCGAGGCCCGAGCCGGTCGCGGCCTGCGCCGCCACCGTGTTGGACGAGGTGACGTAGGGATAGGTGCCGTGGTCGACGTCGAGCAGCGCGCCCTGCGCGCCCTCGAACAGCATGCGCTTGCCTTCGCGCCGCTTGATGTCGAGCAGCCGCCACACCGTCTCGGCGTAAGGCAGCAGCTCCGGCGCCAGCGCGGTCAATTCCTTCAGGATCACCTTGCCGTCGAACTCCGGCAGGTTGAGGCCGCGGCGCAGCGCATTGTGATGCGCCAGCAGCCGGTCGATCTTGTGCGGGAGGGTGTCGAGATCGGCGAGGTCCATCAGGCGGATGGCACGGCGGCCGACCTTGTCCTCATAGGCAGGTCCAATGCCGCGGCGGGTGGTGCCGATCGCGGTTGCCGCATTGGCGGATTCGCGGTGCGCATCGAGCTCACGGTGCAGCGGCAGGATCAGGGTGACGTTCTCGGCGACGCGCAGATTGTCCGGGGAGACCGCGACGCCCTGCGAGCGCAGCTTGGTGACCTCGTCGAGGAAGGCCTGCGGATCGAACACCACGCCGTTGCCGATCACCGACAGCTTCTGGTCGCGCAGCACGCCGGAAGGCAGGAGCGCGAGCTTGTAGGTCTTGCCGGTGATGACCAGCGTGTGGCCGGCGTTATGACCGCCCTGGAAGCGGACGACGATGTCCGCCTGCTCCGACAACCAGTCGACGATCTTGCCCTTCCCTTCGTCGCCCCACTGGGCTCCGACGACGACAACGTTGGCCATTCGCGGGTAATCCTCTGAAGATTTTAGATGCGCCAGCCCAGCTGACGGCCGGAGCCGTTCGCACGCGAGGCAGCCAACCGGATAAAGGAAGCAGCCTCTCTAGGCAAGCAAGAACGGGGCTTTTTCGGGGCTCAAGAGGCACTTTAAGCCTTTGATATCCCCGGAAAATCCAGAAACGTTCCGGATGGCTCGGCAGCCTTCCACCAAAGAGTGAGGCGCTTGTCTGCCGCTGCATGGTCGCGATGCGTCCGCCCCCGTTGATGCAGGCTCGATTTCCGTGTCTTTGGGGAGCCGCCGGGCTATCTGCCGGCCCGACCTCGCCGGGCCGGGGCTCCGGCGCATGCGGGGCCATAACAATCACAATGTCCGCCACCGGCCAGACCACCGGCTCCGAATCATCCAGTCACAGCTGGATCGCCAACCAGCCTTATTTGCTGCTCAGCATCACCGCGATGTGCTGGGCCGGCAATGCCATCGTCGGACGGCTGGCCGCCGGCCACATTCCGCCGGTGACGCTGTCGTTCCTGCGCTGGACCTTCGCCTTCCTGCTGGTGCTGCCGTTCGCCTGGAAACATCTCGCCCAGGACTGGCCCGCGATCCGCAGCAGGCTCGGCCTGATGATCGTGCTGTCGATCACCGGCATCGGCGCCTTCAACACGCTGCAATATTGGGCGCTGGAACATACCCAGGCGCTCAACACGCTGCTGCTGCAGTCGGCCGCGCCGCTGGTCGTGGCGCTGTGGTCGCTGGCCATTCTCGGCGTCCGCCTCACGGCGGCGCAGGCGTTCGGCGTGCTCCTGTCGATGTGCGGCGTGCTGACGATCCTGCTGCATGGCGATTTCACCACGCTGTCGAACATCGCGTTCAACAAGGGCGATCTCATCTTCATCGTCGCGCTGATCATCTTCGCACTGTATTCGGTGCTGACCCTGAAGCGGCCGCCGATGCACGGCCTGTCGTTCCTCGCCTTCACCTTCGGCGCCGGCGCCGCCTGCCTCATCCCGCTCGAGATCTGGGAATTGTCCGCGCGTCCGGTGATGAAGCTCGACGGGCCGAATTTGCTGACGCTGTTCTATGTCGCGGTGTTCCCGTCGACGCTCGCCTATCTCTGCTTCAATCGCGGCGTGCGCCTGATCGGCGCCAACCGCGCCGCGCCGTTCTTTCATGTCGTGCCGGTGTTCGGCTCGATCATGGCGATGGCGTTTCTGGGCGAACACCCGCAGGCGTTCCATTTCATCGGCTTCGCGCTGGTGCTGGCCGGCGTGTTCGTGGCGTCAAGGAAGCAGGCGACGTAGTCACCGCTTCGAGCCGAGTACACCGCTGCCTGTTCACCTTCCCCTGGAGGGGGAGGGTAAGAGCCGTACGCTCGACAGACGGCAACTACTTCGTCTTGAACTTGCTGTACGCTTCGCGCGTCGCGATGATCACGTGCTCGGCGCAGCCGTTGACGCGATGCGGATCGGCCTGCGTCTCGTAAGCCTCCGACGTCATCATGTCGATGAAAGCCGCAACCGTTGGATAATAGACCAGCGCGACGAAATCCCATCCATTGCCCTGGTGCGGGCCGAGCGCGACGGCCTTGGCTTCGCCGGTCCACAGCAGCGTGCCGCCGCGTGCCCTGATCATGGGCACCGTGATCGCACTGTAACGAAGATAAGCGTCCCAGCCCGAGCCGTCGCCGTCGCGCGAGCGCGCATGGAAGCGCATCAGATTCAGCATCACGACGGGCGCATTCGGATCGAGCTTTTCCAGGCCCTCGATGTTCAACATATTAACCGCCAATGACACCTCCTCAAGCCAAGCCTGCATTGTAGCCTTGCGGCCGCGAGACTTGTGTCACAACAAGAATCCGGCGCAAGGTCGCATCCAACGCCAATGACGATTGCTTCGCCCGCGCCAAAGGCCTCGAATCCGGCCAGTTGGCTCAACAACCAGCCTTACCTGCTGCTCAGCCTGAGCTCGCTGTTCTGGGCAGGCAATATCGTGCTCGCGCGCCATGTCGGCGCGCATGTGCCGCCGCTGACGGTGACCACGATCCGCTGGTTCGGCGTGTTCCTGATCCTGTTGCCGTTCGCCTGGCCGCATCTGAAGCGCGACTGGCCGAATTTGCGCAAGAGCCTGCCGCTGATGCTGTTCCTGTCGCTGGTCGGCTTTGCCTTCAACAACGCGATCTCGTACTGGGCGATGCAATACACGGAGGCGCTGAACGCGCTGCTGATCCAGTCGGCCGGACCGCTGTTCGTGGCGCTGTGGTCGCTGGTGCTGTTCGGCGTGCGGCTGACGGGTGCGCAGCTCGCCGGCATCGCGATCTCGCTTCTCGGCGTGCTGATCATCATCCTGCGCGGCGATCTCGCTGCGCTCGCGAGCATCAGCTTCAACAGGGGCGACATCATGTTCGCCTCCTCGCTGGTGGCGTTCGGGCTCTACTCCGCCTTCATCCCGCGGCGGCCGAAGATCCACCAGCTCTCCTTTCTCTCCTTCACCACCTGCTGCGGCGCGACGATGCTGCTGCCCGCCGCGATCTGGGAAGCCCTAAGCGGCCGTGTCCTGCAACTCGACGGGGTGACGCTGGCGACGCTGGGTTACATCCTGATCTTCCCCTCGACGCTGGCCTATCTCTTCTTCAACCGCGGCGTGGCGCTGATCGGCCCGAACCGCGCCGCGCCGTTCTTCCATCTGGTCCCGGTGTTCGGCTCGGCGATGGCGATCCTGCTGCTCGGCGAAAAACTCCAGCCGTTCCATTTGATCGGCTACGCGCTCGTGCTCGCCGGTGTCGTGTTCGCGTCGCGCCAGGGTTCTGCGGTGAGATAATTCCGCGAGGTGGGCGGCAAACTCCCGTCTTCCGATTTTTGCGAAGAGAAGCTAGGTTCCCCGCCAACGAAAAAGAGGGAACGTCCAGACATGCTGTCATCACTGATCCGCGCTCTGCGCGCTGCCGGCGCAGCCGCACTTTGTCTCGCCGCCGCATCCGCCGCGCAGGCCGACAATTATCCGAGCCGCAACATCACGCTGGTGCTGCCGTTCGCGGCCGGCAGCGGCACCGACACCACGACGCGGCTGATCTCGCAGCATTTGTCGCAGGCGCTCGGCGTCGGCATCGTGATCGAGAACAAGGCGGGCGCCAACGGCATGATCGCCGCGACCTTTGTCGCGCGCGCCGCCCCCGACGGCTACACGCTGCTGGTGACCACCAACACGACGCATTCGGCCAATCCCTACCTGCTCAAGAGCCTGACCTACGACCCCGTCAAGGACTTCACTCCGATCGCGCGGACCGGCGACCTGCCCTTCATGCTGGTGGTTCATCCGGAGGTGCCGGCCAAAACCGTCGGCGAGCTCGTCGCTTACGGCAAGGCCAATCCGGGCAAGCTGAGCTACGCGTCGGGCTCGTCCTCGGCGATCGTGTCGGGTGCGACCTTTGCGCACAATGCCGGGCTCGATCTCCTGCACGTGCCCTACAAGAGCTCGCCGCCGGCGCTCAACGACGTCATGGGCGGCCGCGTCTCGATGATGTTCGTCGACATCCTGACCGGCCTGCCCCACGTCAACGGCAACGCGCTGCGCGCGCTCGCCGTCACCACCAAGGACCGCTCGCCGCTGGTGCCGAACCTACCCTCGATGCAGGAGGCCGGCGTGCCGGATTTCGACATCTCGTCGTGGCAGGGCTATTTCGGCCCCGCCGGCATGCCCAAGGAGATCGTGACCAGACTCAACACCGAGATCAGGAAGATCGTCGAGAAGCCGGAGATCAAGGCCCAGCTCGCCACGCTCGGCATGGACGCCTTCTCCGGCACGCCGGAGCAGCTCGGCACGTTCGTGAACGAGCAGCTCGTGCTGTGGGAAAAGCTGATCACGAATGCGAAGATCGAGAAGCAGTAGGGTCTAAGGAAGTTGTCATTGCCCGCCTTGTGCGCAATTGCGCACTGGGCGGGCGATCCAGTATTCCGAGGCGTTGGTTATTGACCCGATGGGCTGCGGCGTACTGGATGCCCCGCCTTCGCGGGGCATGACTTGCGCGCCTTTGCCCACCCTACGAATTCGGTGCGTTCGGCTTTACGCCGCGCGCACCTTGGCGAGGAAGCCGTCGACGGCGCTGCGCAGCGCGCCGGACTGGCTGTCCAGCTCGCGGGCGTTGGTGAGCACGTCGGTGGCGGCAGTGCCGGTCGCTTCGGCGGCCGAGGTGACGCTGCCGATATTGGCGTTGATCTCGTTCGAGCCGGCCGCGACCGACTGGATGTTGCGGGCGATCTCGCGGGTCGCTTCGCCCTGCTGCTCGATCGAGGCGGAAATGCCGGCGGTGATCTCGCTCATCTCCGCAATGGTCTGGGTGATGCCGGAGATCGCGGTGACCGCGTCGCTGGTCGAGGTCTGCATCGCCGCCACTTGCGCGGAGATTTCCTCGGTCGCCTTCGCGGTCTGGTTCGCCAGCGCCTTGACCTCGGAGGCCACCACCGCGAAGCCGCGGCCGGACTCGCCGGCGCGCGCCGCTTCGATGGTGGCGTTGAGCGCGAGCAGGTTGGTCTGCGCCGCAATCGAGTGGATCAGCTTGACGACCTCGCCGATCTTCTCGGCGCCGGTCGAGAGCACCTGGACGGTGGCGTTGGTGCGCTCGGCGTCGCTGACGGCCCGGCTCGCGACTTCGGTCGACCGCGTGACCTGGCGGGAGATTTCCGCAACCGAGCTCGACAATTCTTCGGCGGCTGCGGCGACCGTACCGACATTGCCGGAGGCTTTTTGCGAGGCGGCGCCGACCGTCGCCGCGCGCGACGAGGCGTCGCTGGCCGTCGCGGTCATCGACTGCGCCGTGCTCTGCATGCCGGCGGCGGCCGACGAGACCGAGCGGACGATACCGTTGACGCTGCGTTCGAAATCGCTGGCGATGCCCTCCATCGCGCTGCGACGTTCCGCCGCGGCACGCTCCTTGGCATCGGCCTCGGTCTTCTCGAGGTCGCGGATGCGGACCGCGTTGTCCTTGAAGATCTGGACGGTCGAGGCCATCGCCCCGACCTCGTCGCCGCGGCCGACGCCGGGAATCTCACCCTCGAGCTTGCCGTCGGCGAGATCCTTCATGCGGGCGCCGAGCAGCGCCAGCGGACGGCTGATGCTGCGGCCGAGCAGCCAAGCGACGCTGCCGGCGACAATGACGATGCCGAGCATGGCGAGGCCGAGCAGCCAGAACACCGGGCCCATTTTGGCGTCGATGTCGTCGAGATAGGCGCCGGTGCCGAGATACATGTCGAAGCCGGGGACCGCGACCGCATAGCCGATCTTGCGGATCGGCGTTTCCTGGCCGGGCTTCACATATTGATAATAGAGCAGGATCGAGCCGTTGGCCTTGACACCGTTCATCAGCTCGACGGACAGCTTGCGGCCGTTGGTCACGACGTCCATGCGGTTGGTGCCGATCTGCTTCGGATCGGGCGCGAGCTGGGTGATGCCGTCATAGGACGTGCCGAACAGATAGCCCGAGCCGTTGTCATAGGTCATCGCGTTGCCGTAGCGGCGAAGGTCGGCCATCGCCGCATCCTTCGTCAGCTCGCCGGCATCGATGCGTTTCTTCAGCGCCGCAGCGTAGTTGCGACCGAGGTCGACGATCGATTTGGCCTGGTCGATGCGCGCATTCACCATCTCGCGCTTCATCAGATAGCCGGCGAGAACACCGGAGACGCAAAGGCCGAACAGGGTGACGCCGACGAGGATACCGAGCTTCGGGGCGATCTTCAGATTGCTCAATTTCACGGGACAGCTCCGGCAATAATGGGATACAGGCACGCAAGGGAATCGATAAATTTGATTCAACTTTTAGTGTGTGACCTCTTATCAACCTGTTACGGGCGGCTCCGTAGAAGCCCGGACGGAAGGCCGAAAACAGTCGAATAAATCGCCGCAGCGGCAACCAACGATTGTACGCGACCACTCCGATTTCGCGTAAAAGACGCAAAGGCCCGCCGCGAAGGCCGGGTCACAACAAGAACCGACAGACCAAATCGGGAGCAGGAAATGCCGAAATACAGGGTGGTGACGCCGAAGGGCGCGAGCTTCACGGTCGCAGGCAGCGACTATTCCTTCGAGCGCGAGGCGCTCGATCCGATCGATGCCGAGATCGTCGAAGCCCCCGCCAACGAGGCCGAGTTCATCGCCGCCGCGAAAAACGCCGATGCCATCTACGCCAAGGGCATCCCCATCACCAAGTCGATCATCGACGCACTCGAGAGCTGCAAGGTGATCACGCTCGGCTCGGTCGGCGTCGACAGCGTCGACGTGAAGGCCGCGACCGCCCGCGGCATTCCCGTCACCAACATTCCCGACACCTTCATCGAGGAGGTCGCCGACCACGCCATGATGCTGCTGCTCGCCGGCTTCCGCCGCCTGGTCGAGCAGGACAGGATGGTGCGCGACGGGCGCTGGGCCGAAGGCCGGCCAGCGCTGCTGAAGATCCCGCGGCTGATGGGCCAGACGCTCGGCTTCATCTCGTTCGGCCGCGTCGCGCGTGCAGTTGCTAAGCGCGCCGCCCCGTTCGGCCTGCGCATGATGGCCTACGATCCCTTCATCCAGGAAACGCTGATGTACGACCATGGCGTGATCCCGGCGACGCTGAACGAGGTGCTGTCGCAGTCGGATTTCGTCTCGATGCACGCTCCGGCAAGGCCCGAAGTGCATCACATGCTCACCGAGAAGCACTTCCGGCAGATGAAGAAAGGATCGGTCTTCATCAATACCGGCCGCGGCGCCACCGTGGACGAGGAAAGCCTGATCAAGGCGCTCCAGGAGGGCTGGATCGCGCACGCCGCCCTCGACGTGCTGGAGAAGGAGCCGCCCTCGCACAACAATCCCATCCTCAGCATGGAGAACGTGACGCTGACCGCCCATGTCGCCTCGGCCTCGGCACGGTTCGACGAGGCGCGCAAGCGCCGCGTGGGCTACGAATTGTCACTGGTGCTTCAGGGCATGTGGCCGGTAAGCTGCGTCAATCCGTCGGTGCTGCAGAACACCGCGCTCCGCCGCTGGCAGCCCGTCAGCATGGATCGCGGCCCGAACAGCTAGGCGGCCGGCGCCAAGCGCGCCTGGAATCGGAACGGCCCTTCACCGGCGATCAACGCCGGGAAGGGAGACATCATAGGGAGGAACTGATGAGGAACGACATCACGCGTCGTGATGCCTTGGCTCTGGGCCTGTCCGCTACCGCGCTCGCGGCAACCGGTGTTGCAGCGCACGCTCAATCCGCAATCAAGGCCGCGGACGTCCCCGCACCGAAACTACCAATCGAGAAAGGCGCAACCCTGCGCATGTTACGGCCGGTGCGCTTCGTCCAGGCCGACGAAGACGTGTTCCGCGCCAACGCAGCCAAATTCACCAAGGAGACCGGGGTCGAGGTCAAGGTCGACTTCGTCGGCTGGGAGGACATCAACCAGCAGACCGCGGTGACCTCAAATTCCGGCGCCGGCCCCGACATCATCATCGGCTTCTCCGACGCGCCGCACATCTATGTCGACAAGCTGATCGAGCTGACCGACGTCGCCGACTATCTCGGCAAGAAGTATGGCGGCTGGCAGAACCTTGCGAAGGCCTACGGCAAAAAGGCCAAGAGCGATACCTGGATCGGGCTCCCGTTCGGGGCCACCGCCGGTCCCCTGATCTATCGCAAGTCCATCCTCAAATCCGTCGGGTTCGACAAGGCGCCAGAGGACCATGCCGGACTCCTCGACCTCTGCAAGAAGCTGCAGAAAGCCGGCAAGCCCGCGGGCTTTGCGCTGGGCAACGCTGTCGGCGACGGCAACGGCTTTGCGGACTGGATGATGTGGTCGCACAATGCCTCGCTGCTGGATGAGGAAGGCAATGTCACCATCAACAGCAAGGAGACCATCGCGGCGCTGAATTTCGTGAAGGAGCTCTACCCGACCTTCATCGCCGGTACGCCGTCCTGGAACGACGTCAGCAACAATCGTGCCTATTCCTCGCAGGAAATCGGGCTGACGGCGAACGGCGTCTCGCTGTATTTCTCGCTGAAGAACGATCCGGCGACCGCGGCGATCGCCGAGGATTCCGAACATCAGCTGCTGCCGAAGGGCCTTGCACCGATCTCTCCGATGTCGGGACTGACGCTGAACGCCATGGTGTTCAAGCACAGCCAGTATCCGAACGCGGCGAAGGCCTTCCTGCAGTTCATGCTGGAGAAGGACCAGTACGAGCCGTGGCTCAACGCCAACAGCGGTTACTGGTCGCAACCGCTTGCGGCTTACGCCGATGCGGCGGTGTGGAAGGGCGATCCCAAGGTCGCGATCTTCAGGGACACCATGAACAGCAAGTATTACGCCGGCTACAAGGGTCCGATTTCGACCGCCACCGGTGCTGTTCGCGCGGACTATGTGACGGTGCAGATGTTCGCCTCGGTCGCGACCGGTGCGGCGACGCCCGAGGCCGCGGCTGCGGAAGCGGAACAGCGCTGCAAGCGGTACTTCCGCAGACAGAGGTAGCGGCCGACGACAACGCGGCCGTCATTGCGAGGAGCGACGCGACGAAGCAATCCAGACTGCAACTGCGGAGACAGACTGGATTGCTTCCGCCTTCGCCAAAGCTACGGCGGAGAAGTCGCTTCGCTCGCAATGACGGTGTGGTAACAGCCTAGAACAGGACAACGACCCGATGTCCGTGACCACCCTCTCCTCCCCCGTACTGGCGCACCGGCAGCAACCCTGGCTGGTGCGGTTGTTCGACTACAAGCCATTCCTCATCGCGATGTGCCTCGCGCCTGCGATCGGGCTGCTCGCCGTCTTCCTCACCTACCCGCTCGGCCTCGGCATCTGGCTCGCCTTCACAGACACCACGATCGGCCGACGTGGCGTCTTTGTGGGCCTTGAGAATTTCCAGTATCTGCTCACCGATCCCCTCTGGTGGGGCGCGGTGTTCTACAGCGTGTTCTATACGGCGGTCGCGACCTTCGGGAAGTTCGCGCTCGGCTTCTGGCTCGCGCTGCTGCTCAATAACCATTTTCCGTTCAAGAGCCTGCTCCGCGCCATCGTGCTGCTGCCCTGGATCGTGCCGACCGTGCTCTCGGCGCTGGCGTTCTGGTGGATCTACGATCCGCAATTCTCGATCATCTCCTATCTGCTGGTCGACGTGCTGCACTGGCGGACGACCAATATCGACTTCCTCGGCTCGCCCTGGCCGGCGCGCTTCTCGCTGATCGCCGCCAATATCTGGCGCGGCATTCCCTTTGTGGCGATCTCGCTGCTGGCGGGCCTGCAGACCATCTCGCCCTCGCTCTACGAGGCCGCGATGCTCGACGGTGCCAGCGCCTGGCAGCGCTTCCGCTACATCACCTTCCCGATGATGATGCCGATCCTCGCCATCGTCATGACCTTCTCGATCATCTTCACCTTCACCGACTTCCAGCTCGTCTACGCCATCACCCGCGGCGGTCCGGTGAACTCGACCCACCTGCTGGCGACGCTCGCCTTCCAGCGCGGCATTGCCGGCGGCGAGCTCGGCGAAGGTGCCGCGATCGCGGTGTCGATGATTCCGTTCCTGGTGTTCGCGACGCTGTTCTCATATTTCGGCCTGGCGCGCCGCAAATGGCAGCAGGGAGAGAGCAATGACTGATACCGTCGCGCAACCTGCCGTGGCCGACGCGAAGGCGGCGCCCGACACCATGGCCTGGGATTCCGGGCTGCGGCGGCTGATGATGATCTACCTGCCGCTCGGCTGCTTCGTGCTGATCCTGCTGTTTCCGTTCTACTGGATGGCGATCACGTCGTTCAAGCCGAACGCGGAGCTGCTGAATTTCAAGGATCACAACCCGTTCTGGATCACCTCGCCGACGCTGGCGCATATCAAGCACCTGCTGTTCGACACCGCCTATCCGCGCTGGCTATGGACGACGATGCTGGTGGCGATCGGGTCGACCACGCTGTCGCTGATCGCCAGCACGCTCGCGGCCTACGCCATCGAGCGCCTGCGCTTCCGCGGCAGTCCCTATGTCGGCCTCGGCATCTATCTCGCCTATCTCGTACCGCCGTCGATCCTGTTCATCCCGCTCGCCACCGTCGTGGTGCAGTTCGGCCTGTTCGACTCGCCGATGGCGCTGATCCTGGTCTATCCGACCTTCCTGGTGCCGTTCTGCACCTGGCTCCTGATCGGCTATTTCAAGTCGATCCCCTACGAGCTCGAGGAATGCGCGCTGGTCGACGGCGCGACGCGCCTGCAGATCCTGCGGCGGATCACGCTGCCGCTGGCGGTGCCCGGGCTGATCTCGGCGGGCATCTTCTCCTTCACGCTGTCCTGGAACGAGTTCATCTACGCGCTCGCCTTCATCCAGAGCGGCGCCAACAAGACCGTGCCGGTCGCGATCCTGACCGAGCTCGTCACCGGCGACGTGTACCAGTGGGGCGCGCTGATGGCGGGATCGCTGCTCGGCTCGCTGCCGGTTGCGATCTTCTACTCGCTGTTCGTGGATTATTACGTCTCCTCGCTGACCGGCGCCGTCAAGGAGTAACCGTACTCTCTCGTCCCCCCCTCCCCGCAAACGGGGAGAGGCGAAGAGGGCTGCGACGTTTCGCCCGGTTTCACAAAACTGCAACATGCGATCCGCATAAGGCGTCGTCCGCTAACAGGAGACGCACATGCGCGCGACTTTTCTTGCCTCCGTCGCAACGATCATTCTCACCGCGAGCACCGCGCTTGCACAGAACGAGGGTGAATTCCCGGCGAAGCTCGCCGGCCACGTGGTGATGCCGGCCGCGACCTTCATCGACGCGCCGGCCGACGCGCCTGCCGATCTCAAGACCTCGGGCAAATACACCACCGGCAAGCGCGTCGACGCGCTCGGCACCGTGATGGGCAAGTCCTATGAGCGTGCGACCGGCGTGTCGCTGCCGTTCAAGGGCCAGCCGCTGCAGGGCCATTCCGGCATCAAGCACATGCCCGACGGCAGCTACTGGGTCATCACCGACAACGGCATGGGCGCGCGCGCCAACTCGCCGGATTCGATGCTGTACCTGAACCGCTACAAGATGGATTGGGCGAGCGGCAAGATCGAGCGCCAGGAAACGATCTTCCTGCACGATCCCGACAAGAAGGTGCCGTTCCGCATCGTGCATGAGGACACCCAGAAGCGCTACCTCACCGGCTCCGACTTCGATACCGAGGGTTTCCAGATCATCGGCGACACCTTCTGGATCGGCGACGAGTTCGGCCCCTATATCCTGAAGGCCGACAAATCAGGGAAGATCCTCGGCGTGTTCGAGACGGTTGCCGATGGCAAGCCGGTGCGCTCGCCGGACAACTGGGCCGTGGCGACGCCGGGCGCGCCGGGCGCGACCTACACCAACGTCAACCTCCGCCGCTCCAAGGGCTATGAGGGCTTTGCGTCGTCCAAGGACGGCAAGTTCCTCTACGGCCTGCTCGAGGGCCCGCTGTGGGACGCCGACAAGAAGGATTGGGAAAAGGTCGACGGCAAGGAAGCCTCCCGCATCCTCGAATTCGACGTCGCCGCCGAAAAGTTCACCGGCCGCTACTGGCAGTATGTGTTCGAGCAGAACGGTAACGCCATCGGCGACTTCAACATGATCGACCCGACCGGCGGCCTGATCATCGAGCGCGACAACGGTGAAGGCACCGCCGACAAGGCCTGCCCGCAAGGCACGCGCGGCGAGAACTGCTTCCCCGACATCGCCAAGTTCAAGCGCGTCTACAAGATCGAGCTGACCGACGCCAATGTCGGCAAGCCCGTGCGCAAGATCGGCTATATCGACCTGATGAAGATCCAGGACCCCGACAAGAAGGCGCGGAAGCCGCTCAATGACGGCGTCTACACCTTCCCGTTCTTCACCATCGAGAACGTCGATCGCGTCGACGACACCCACATCATCGTCGGCAACGACAACAATCTGCCGTTCTCGTCCAGCCGCGATCCCAACAAGGCCGACGACGACGAGTTCATGCTGCTCGAGGTCGCGGATTTCCTGAAGGCAAAGTAAGACGACGCTCTCTCAACACGGTCATCGCCCGGCTTGACCGGGCGATCGAGTACGCCGAGACACCAGCGATTGAATCGTGAGGCCTCGGCGTACTGGATGCCCGCTTTCGCAGGGCATGACATCGGGGGGGCTACCGCACGATAAAGTCCACCGGAACAGTAAAGCTCATCGAGCCGTTCTTGATCTCCGCCGGGATCGGCGGGAATGGCGAGGCCTGGTGAATCATCGAGGTCGCCTTGGCATCGAACGCGGCAACGCCGGACGAAGCGATCCGGCTGGACGTGACCTGGCCGTTGCGGCTGATCGTGAAGCTCACCCGGACCAGGCCGCGCTGACCGTTTCCGCCGGACGGATAGGAGTGAAGGCGCATCAAATGCGCGCGGACGCGCTGATTGTAGGTCGCAACCAGCGACGCGATCGCGCCCTCGCTCATGGCGGACGCCGCCGGCGCCTCCCGCTCGGCGCGTGGCGGTGCGCTGGTGCGCGGCGCGGGCGGCGCCTCCGACGGCTTCTTGGCCTCCGGGCGAACCACCTTCGGCTTCGCCGGTGCAGGTTTCTCGACCGGCACGATCTTCGCCGGCTCGGGCTTGGCCGGTGTCGGCTCCAATTTCTGCTCCGGCGGCGCGACGACCTCAGGCTTTTCCTGCGACGGCGTCGGCGCGATGGTCTCCTCGACGGCCTGCTGCTTAACGGGCTCCGGCGGCGAGGCGTCGGCCTCCTGCATCACCGGCCCGGGCGCAACATCCTCTTGCGTGGACTGCGGTGCCGAGGTCACCGGCGCCATATCGACCATGATCGCCGGGACGGTGACGCCCTGCTCCGGCTGCGACCTGAGCCAGCTCATCGCAAGCACCGCGGCGGCAACATGCAACGCCACGATCACTGCGGCCGATACGCTCCAGCGCGCGGTCTCGCGCTCGCCGAGCGGCTCGTGCAGGGCAAAGGCGTTCGCGGCCATCAGCTGCGTCCGTCGAGGCCGACCAGCGCGACCTTGAGATAGCCGGCATTGCGCAGGGTGTTCATGACCTCCATCAGGTCGCCATAGCTCACGGCCTTGTCGGCACGCAGATAAATGCGCTCGTCCTTGCGGCCTTGAGTGGCGACGGCGAGCGCAGCGGCGAGGCCATCGCGTGCCATCGTGTCTTCGCCGACGGCCACCGTGAGATCCGGCTTCACAGTCACGAAGGTCGGCTTGTCCGGCCGCGGCTGCGGCTCGGCGGCGGTGGCCGGCAGCTCGACGCCGATGTCGACGGTGGCGAGCGGGGCGGCCACCATGAAGATGATCAGCAGCACCAGCATCACGTCGATGAACGGCGTGACGTTGATCTCGTGGGTGACGTCGAGATCGCCGGGGTCGCCGCGCCTCAGCGGCGATCCTCCCCCTGCGCCGAGCTTCGCGGCCATGACCTACTCCGCTGCCCGCGAGAGGCGGAACTCTCTGTGGTCGCGCTGGCGGCTGACCAGCAGCATGAGCTGCGCCGAAGCGTCGCCGAGCAACGCCCGGTAATTGGCGATGCCGCGGACAAGCTGATTATAGATCACCACGGCCGGGATCGCGGCGACGAGACCGAGCGCGGTCGCAAGCAGCGCCTCGGCGATGCCGGGCGCGACCACCGCAAGGCTCGTGGTGTGGCTCTCGGAGATGCCGATAAAAGAATTCATGATGCCCCAGACCGTGCCGAACAGGCCGACGAACGGTGCGGTGGCGCCGATGGTCGCGAGCACGCCGGTGCCGCGCGCAATCTGGCGCGACATCGCGGCCTCGACCCGCTCCAGCCGGAGCGCGACGCGCTCCTGGAGGCCGTCATCGACAATGCCGCCGGAGAGCTCCGCCTCCTTCGCGCAGGACTGGATGAGCTGCGCGACGGCATCATGCGCATCGCCGGTCCGCTCCGCCGCCTCCGCCAGCTTCATCTTGCCTTCGAGCGCACGCGTCCGCTCCACGGCGAGCTTGCTCTTGCGGCGCAGCTCGATGCTCTTGGCGAGCCACACCGTCCACGTCACCAGCGAGGCGACGGCGAGCCCGACCATCACCGTCTTCACGATGATGTCGGCGCCGAGGAACATGCCCCAGGGCGACAGATTGCGCGGCAACAGCGCTTCGTCGATCGCGAAGGCCGGGGCCGGCACGAGTGCCAGCGCGATAGTTAGGATCACATGCCGAAGCCCGAAATTGCCCTGCATCCTGATCTCCCGACAGACAGAAGGAAATTATGCCGCGCCCTGCGCCGCGATCCGGTCCGCAAGCTGCCGGAACCGCGCGAGCTGGTCCGCCCGCAGCGCCCGGGTCTCGTCACGGCCGACAAAGACCTTGAACATGATGCCGCCGTCGGCATTGACGAAGGCAACGAAGGCCGAGGTCTTGCCCATGAAGGGACGCTCGACGAAGGCCAGGGCCGCGCAGCGCTCGTGGCGGAGGTGGCCGTGCAATCCCTTCGGCTGCATCAGGTTGAAATAGCCGCGGCCGACCTCGCCCGCCGGGACCGCGCCCGTGAACTCGAAGATCGCGTCATCGGTATGCACGATGAGCGTCACCTCGCCCCACGCGGCGATGTCCTGCATGGCGGCGGCGAAATGCTCGCCGCCACCAACGCGCACCATCGACGACGGCAGCGCCTCGATCACCGCGCGCGGGGTGACCTTGCGCTCGCGCGCAACGTCCTCGATCACCGCACCGGGATTGTCGGCCATATACGCCCTGAGATCGGCGAGATCGGTGCTCAGCATGTCCGGCTTCCTTTCGTGATCGGCCGCGATCTAAGCGGCCGCGTTCGTCTTGCGCTCGGTCATGATGACCTCGAACCCTTCGAACTTGGGATGGCCGAGATAGAGGCTTTCGCCGGTCTTGTTGTCGGCCCGCGCATGGGCGCGGCGGAATTCGTCCGATCGCGTCCAGGCCTCGAATGCCGCCTTGTCGACCCAGACCGTGTGCGAAGAATACAGCGTGTGGTCTTCGAGCACCGGCCCCTTGAGCAGATGGAATTCAACGAAGCCGGCCATGCTGCCGAGATAGGATTCGCGGGTGCGCCAGACGGTCTCGAACGCAGCTTCAGAGCCGAGCTTCACCTGGAAACGATTCATGGCGATAAACATTCGATCTTTCTCCTGTCAGTCTTGTTTCAGTCTTGCCGATCGGCGAATGCCGGCCGGACGTTTCATCAGAACGCGCCGAAGCCACGCCGGGTCATCAGCGTGGCTCTGGCGGTCAATACGGCGTCCCCCCTTGGGGTCGTCGGCGTCTTCCTAGATGCCGCCGAAGTGGTACTTCAGGCCTCCCTTGACCACGAGCCCGGGGCCGGCGCTCGCCCATTTCACGTCGTTTTGCGTATCGCCCGTGCTGCCGACCGGAATGGCGTAGGGCCGGTAGTACTGGTTGAGAAGATTTTCGACCGAGAAGTTGAGCGTGAGATCGGGCCGCGGCTGATACTGGGCGTAGAGGTTCACGAGATCGTACGACGTCGCCGGCGTATAGGTTGGCGGAATGTCGGTGTTCGCGATCACCGACGTCCACATCACCGAGAGGATCAGGGTCCGGTCCAGCAACCGCACACCGGCGGTCGTCGTGACCTTCTGCGGCGGAACGCTGTACAGGCCAAATCCCGTCTGGAGGTTTTTGCCGGTCTGGTAACTGCCGGAGAGGCCGAAGAACCAGGTGTTCGCGTCGTACATCGCCTCAGCCTCGAGACCCTGGATGCGGGCGGACGCGACGTTCTGATATTGCAGGAACGGAAGCACGGTGATGGAGGGCGCCGGCGGCGGGCCGGTGGGGACCACCAGCGGATTTCCATAGGCGACCTGATCGATGAAGTCGGAGATGTCGTTGCGGAACACGTTGATCTTGCCGCGCAGAGTATCGCCCGCCGTGAACAGATCGTTCTTCTTGATGTTGAAGCCGATCTCCTTGTTCTTGCCGACCTCGGGCCGCAGGTTCGGATTCGGGACGAAGCAGAAGGTCGAATCCGCGCCCGGACCCGGCGTACCCGACGGACAGCGGAAGAACGAGTCGTTGACCGTCGCGCCCGAATGCGGACCACTGACCAGCGTTTCCGTGATCGACGGCGCGCGATAACCTTCTGCGTAGCTGACATAGGGCGTCACGACCGCCGTGGGAACGAGCCCGACGGTGATCTTCGGCGATAGGCGATCGCCGCTGGACGATGAGGATCCCGAGGAGAGCTGATAGTTGTCGTAGCGGAGCGCGCCGATCACCTCGAGCATGGAGGTGTAGTTGGCCTTCCACTGCACGAAGCCGCCGGAGACCGTGCGCTGACCGCCGGGCGTCGTCACTTCCGAAGTGCCGGTCCTGTCCTGCGTCGACACCTTGTCCTGGAACGCGTCCAGTCCGTAGGTCACCGCGTGACGCCAGCTGCCGGTATCGAAGCGCGTGGTGTTGTACACGTCGACGCCGACCGTATCGAGCAGATATCCGCGGTTGCTGCCGATGCAGCCGGACACGGCATTGCCGGGCACGCCGCCGCAGAAGACCGATGGCGTCGTGCTGGTATGCGCGGTCTTGACCTGGTCGTTCTCGGTGCGGTTCCAGTAGACCTTCGCATCCCAGTCGAACCACTGGTCATCCGGCTGCGAATATTTCCAGCCGAGCGTCGTGGTGTAGTTCTTGACGTCGGATTTGTAGATCGACGTGCCGCTCAGGTTGTTGGCGCCGTTCGCATTGGTCGAGTTGGGATCGCCGGCACGGCGTGGCGGCTGACCCACGCTGTAGATGTCCTCCTGGAAGATGGTGCCGAGCTTGATCTCGTGCCCGTCGGCCGGGCGCACCGTCAGCTTGGCGATGCCGCTGGTGAGCCGGTTGCCGGTGTTGGCGACCTCGAAGCCGGTGCCGTCTTTGTAGCTCTCCTGCGTCGAATAGGTGCCGCCCGCGAACACATCCACATTCGGATTGACGTGAACACCGCCGAAGGCCGAACCAAGCGCGCGTCCGTAATTGCTGCCAAGGATGGTCTTGACGTCGACGCCCCAGCGCTCGCCGGCACGCACGACGTCCTCGATGTCCTTGGTGCGGAACGACGCCACGCCGCCGATCGCGCCGGAGCCGTAGATGTTCGCGGTCGGACCACGGACGATGTCGATGCCGCTGATCAGCTCGGGATTGAGGAAGAACGAGCCGTTGGCGAAGTGACCCGTGCGCTGATAATTCTGCCGCGCGCCGTCGACGACCACGGCGACGCGGCCGAAATCCTGCAAGCCGCGGATATTGATCGACGTTGACGGCTCGTCGCCGCGGTTCTGAACCCATACGCCGGGCACATTATAGATGAGATCGCCGACCGTGCTGGCCTGGCGACTTTGGATCTGCGACGACGTCACGACGCTGACCGGTGCGAGCGCATCGACCGCGCGCTCTTCGGTCTTGGACGCCGCGGCCGTGATGGTGTCGAGCGCCTGGACGCCGACGATCGCCTGCGCGCGCGCATTCCACACGCTGGAATTGGCCTGCTGCTGATCGGCCTGTGGCTTGGCCGGCTTGCGTTTTGCCTGTCTGGGTTTCACCGGCTTGGCCTGCGCGGCCTGGTCAGCCGTCTGCGCGAAACCGCTCTCCGGCATCATCGCCGCAATTGAAACCACCGACGCGCCCAAAATCAGCGCGCGCGAATACCTAGCCCCGTCAGCCATACACCAAACCCAATTATCATGTGTCTTGTTTGGCTGGCGTGCGCCGCACGAGGCGAGCGACTGGCTGGCTATTTTCTGGTGCAGACCCCCCGGCCCGCATTGTTACATTTGGTAACGTGGCCACACTCTGACGGTCAATGTCACGAGGCCGCAGTTTATATCGATTGTAAATTGCTGCCGTTGGAATGCGCTTGGTGCCGCTTATACAAACAAACAGCACAGCAAGATTTTGAAAGCGCATCACACTCATCATGTCAGCCAGATCAGGAGACAGCAACGGCGATCCAGCGGGGCATGCACAAAGTCCTTCTGCAACAACGAGAACTCTCATTATGCGAGGGAGCCGGATCGACAGCCGCGAGCTGTTTGCGGCGGAGCGCGAGATCATCATCGCGCATGGCGAGGACGCCTATCGCCTTCGCCTGACCTCGCAGAACAAGCTGATCCTGACGAAGTAGCCTGCAATGACATTTTGTCGCACCCTTGCAAACCTCCTGCTCACCGGCACCATCGCGCTCGCCTCGACCGCGCACGCCGCCGGTATCACGGTGCATGATGCGCGCAATCGCGATGTCGCCGTTGCCGACTTCGCCCGCACGGTCTCGATCGGCGGCGCCATTACCGAGATCCTCTATGCGCTCGGGCTGGAGAGCCGCCTGGTCGGCGTCGACACCACGAGCCTGTATCCGGCGGCGGCGCTGCACGACAAACCCAATGTCGGCTACATGCGCCAGATCTCGGCCGAGGGCGTGCTGGGCCTCAACCCGACCCTGATCCTGGCGATCCAGGGATCGGGCCCGCGCGAGACCATGGACCTGCTGGAGACGGCAAAGGTGCCGCTGGTGCTGGTGCCCGAGACCTTCTCCGAGGAAGGCCTGATCGAGAAGATCAAGCTGGTCGGCCATGCCATGGGCGTCGATGCACGCGCCGAATGCCTGGCGACCGCGGTCAGCGCCGATCTTGCACAGCTGCGCGCACTGCGTGCCAAGGTCACGAAGCCGGTCCGCGTGATGTTCGTGATGTCGCTCCTGAACGGACGGGCGATGGTCGCCGGTCACAAGACCGCCGCCGACGAGATCATCCAGCTTGCAGGCGCCACCAACGCGGTCGAGGATTACGACGGCTACAAGAACATCGGCGACGAGGCGATCGTCGCGGCAAAACCCGACGTCGTGCTGTCGATCGAGCGCGGCAAGGATTCACTGCAGGCCGACGCGGTCTACGCCCACCCCGGCTTCGCCCTGACGCCGGTCGCCGCCAACAAGAGTTTTATCACGATGGACGGGCTTTATCTGCTCGGCTTCGGCCCGCGCACGGCCGCGGCGGCCCGTGATCTCTCCGTCAAGCTGTATCCCGCATTGGCCGATGGCGGCGCCTTCACGTCGGCTCTGTCGGCGGCGCACTGCCGGCAATGAGCGTGGCGATCGGGACGGACTCGCGGAGCCCGCGGCGCGCGGGCGCAGGACGGCGATTTACGTCGATTGCCATTCCCCTGCTCTTGGTGATCCTCGCCGCCACCGCCATCGTCGCGCTGACCGTGGGCGCAGCCGGCATTCCCCTCTCTCGCTTGCCTGCTGCGCTCGGTCTTGCAGCCAACACCACCGCCGACGCCGTGACGACGCGCGACCAGCTCGTGCTGTGGTCGATCCGGATTCCCCGGATCGCGGCGACCGCGATGGTCGGCGGCCTGCTCGCCGCAGCCGGCGCCATCATGCAAGGATTGTTTCGCAACCCGCTCGCCGATCCCGCGCTGGTCGGCGTCTCCAGCGGCGGCGCGTTCGCGGCCGCAAGCGCGATCGTGTTCACGGACTCGCGCTTCGGCGAGACATTGCGCTTCCTCCAGACCGAGCTGTTGCCGCTCGCGGCCTTCGCGGGATCGCTGGTCACCACCGCGATCCTTTACGGCATCTCCAGCCGCGCCGGGCGGACCTCGATCGCGATCTTCCTGCTCGCCGGCGTCGCCATCACCGCCATCACCAATGCCGGCATCGGGCTTCTGGTGTTCATCGCCGACGACCGCCAGCTTCGCGACATTACATTCTGGCTGCTGGGCTCGATGAGCGGCGCGACCTGGACCAAGGCGGCCGTGCTCGCGCCGATCCTCGTCATCGGGCTCGGCGCCTGCGCGTATATTGCGCGCGGCCTCGACCTGCTGGTGCTCGGCGAGGCCGACGCGTTTCACGGCGGCGTCGACGTCGAGCGCCTCAAGCGGATCTCGATCGTGATGGTCTCCGCCATGACCGGGGTCGCGGTGTCGATCAGCGGCGTCATCGGCTTCGTCGGCATCGTCGTGCCGCATCTGCTCCGTCTCGTTATTGGACCTGCGCATCGCCTGCTGCTGCCGGCCTCGGTGCTGCTCGGCGCCATCCTGATGGTCGGCGCCGACACGCTGGCGCGCACCATCGTGGCACCCGCGGAGATGCCGATCGGCATCCTGACCGCGGCCGTCGGCGCGCCGGTCTTCCTCGGCATCCTGCTGCGCCAGCGCGGGCTCGCCTCGCTATGAGCGCCGTGATCGAGGCGCGAGGTCTCAGCAAGCGCGCCGGCCGCGCGACGCTGCTCGATGGGGTCGGTCTGTCGGTTGAAGCCGGCGAGATGGTCGCCATCATCGGCCCGAACGGCGCCGGCAAGTCGACGCTGCTGCGGCTGCTCTCCGGCGATCTCCGCCCGAGCGAGGGCGAGGTGCACCTGAAGCAGCGCGACATCAGCAGCTATACGCCGCGCGAGCTTGCCGCGCGCCGTGCGATGCTGTCCCAGCACATCAACGTCACCTTCCCCTTCACGGTGGAGGAGATCGTGCTGATGGGCGCAGGCGACCGCAGCCTGCGCGATGCCGTGCCACTCGTCGACGCCGCGCTCGACGAGGTCGGCCTCGCGCATTTTCGCGAACGGCAATTGCCGACGCTATCGGGCGGCGAGCAGCAGCGCACCCATTTCGCCCGCGTGCTGGTGCAGCTTGCCTGCGGCGAGGCCGAGCATGGGCCGGGGCTCCTGCTGCTGGACGAGCCGACGTCGAGCCTCGATCTGCGTCACCAGATCGACCTCGTCGAAGCCGCGCGCCGCCGTGCCGCAGGCGGCACGGCTGTCATCGCGATCCTGCATGACCTCAACCTCGCGATCCGCTTCGCCGACCGGCTCATCGTCCTGAACGGCGGCAGGCTCGCCGCCGACGGCCCGCGCAGCAAGATCGTCACGCGCGAGACCATCCGCGACATCTTCGAGATCGACGCCGCCGTCCATCAGGCCGACGATGGCGTGCCCTACGTGCTGCCGCAATCGATGCGGGCGGCGGCGCCGCAGTGACAGTGCGCTCCCTCCCCCGCAAGCGGGAGAGGGAGCGCACTTCCTCCGTGGCCAGCAAATTCTACCCCGCCGGCGCCATGACGATACCCTTGTCCTTGGGCCAGCGGATGCGCCAGGCGAACTTGATCTCCTTGATCTCGCCGGGTTTTGCGTCGAACGCCCATTCCAGCACGCCGCGCTTGTCGCGCAGATTGGTGGTCGTGGGCGGCGTGGTCGAGGACAGCATCTCGACGCCAATATCCTCGTTCTCGCTGACCGGAAGCTGATCCTCAATCGCGATGCGGATCGGGAAGTCGTGCCCGTTGCGAACGACGGTGCGGAACGAACGCGTGTCGGTCTTGGAGGACGCGATCACGCCGGCCGTGCCTTCGTTCTGCCTGATGACGGTGCGCTCGATCTTGATCTTGTCGTCGGCGCCGAAGCCGAGCCGGATCGCGTCGTTCCGCGCGGCGGTCGAGAATTTGCTTCGACCGACGAACGTGCCGTCGCGGAAGATCGCGACTTTGCCGGGCAGCAGATTGGTATCCTCGGCAAGCTTGAATGACGCCTCGAGGTAAGCGGTGGGATCCGCGACCGGCGCGGCGCGGATGGCGAGGTCGGGTGTCACCGTCATGGAGGAGATGAGCAGGCTCTTGGCGCCCTCATTGGCGCCGAGACTGACGCGGCCGCTGATCTGATACACGGCCTGGAAATCGCCGATCTCGGCGTTGGCCTGCTGCTCGTCCGCGCGCTCGCGCAGCTCGGGCTCCGCCGCTTTCGCCATCGCCGGAGATTGCGCCTGCCGCGTCATCGGTTGCGCGGGCATCGCCATGTCCGACGCCGTGCCCAATGCCAGCGGCTTCGGCAGTTGCGGATACCTCACAACCAGCGAATTCAGTTCCGGCGCGCTGCCGCCGCGGCTGACGCGAACAGTGGAAACACCGAGGCTGACATTCGACCAGTCTTCGCCGGTCGACTGTGTCACCTCGGCGCGGCGAACCAGCTCGAGCTGCGGCTTGCGGTCCTTGGCACCGGTGTCGAGCCGGGCGTCATACACCGGCAGCCAGCGCGCATTGCGGACAGCATAAGTCACCCGCAACGTCGCCTTCGTCGCGGCGGCGGCGGCGACATCGATGCGAACCTCGAGCTTGCTCGGCGGCTTGGCCGAACGCTCCGCTTCAAGTTGCGCGAGCTGCCGATCGATCTCGCGCTGCTTTCGCGTGGCGTCGCGGATCGCGGTGTCGGCGGTCGCGATCTCCTCGGCGACCGCGGTAAAGGCCGCGCGCCATTCAGTGATCGGCCGAGCCTCGCCCTTCTCGCCAAGGCCGGCGGGAGAAGCCTCCGCAAAGTGCTGCGCGAATTTGCGCCGCGCGTTGGCCGCGTCGATATCGCCTTGCAGATCGGCCCGCTGATCCTTGAGTGCCTCGATGCGCTTATCAAGCTCGGGCAGATTCGCGGGTTGTGCCGCGCGCGGCGGCCGGGCGTCGATGGTACCGATGGCGAGTTTTGCGCCCGCCTCGCCCTCGACCCGCAGGGAGGACGGATCGAGCGAGAGCGGAAAGTCCTTGGCGACCAGCGTGCTGTCGCCGGAGGCGAGGTCCAGCGCGATGACACGGGTGACGGTGGCGCCGTCGGGGTAGACCGTGACGGTGTCGATGGCCGATGTGGCGTCCACATCGGCGGCCCATGATGGCGACGTGGCCGCCATGGTCACCAGAACCAGACTCGTCGTTGCCAAACATCTTGCGGTGATGCGCATAAAGTCCCTCCTGCCGTATCGCCGCGCCGCCAGCCGGACGCGTGCGATCAAATGCCTCGCCAACATGGTTGGACGCGGCAGCGAAGGAACTGGTTCGATTGGGGTTTCCGCGGGGCGCGGCCGCGGCGGCACCAAGGCCACGGAACGTGTCGTCGTCCCGTGGCGAAGCCGTTAAATTCAGATCCTTAGGCCTGAATGGGCGCCCCCTGGCCGAAGATGCGGCGGAGCAGATCGGTCACGTTGCGGGCGCCGGCCTTCTTCAGGATGCCGGCGCGGTAGCCTTCGACCGTGCGCGCGCTCAGATGCATGCGCCGGGCGATCTCCTTGTTGGTCAGGCCGGCAGCAAGGTGCTCGAGCACATCGCCTTCGCGCCCGGTCAGGGGCTCGCAGCCGGGCAGCCAGCGTTGCCGGTTCGAACCGGGCTGCGCGAACTCGTCGATGGCGGCATCGATCCGGCCGACGACGTCGTGGGTGCGGAACGGTTTCTCGATGAAGTCGGTCGCGCCGCTCTTGATCGCATCGACCGCCATGGCGATGCTGCCATTCGCCGACGTCACCAGGACCGGCGCCATGCAGTTCTCCTCGCGCAGGCGCTTGAGCACGTCGAGGGCGGAACGGTCCGGCGGCATCTCCAGCAGCACGCAGGCCGGCATCCGCGCCTTGGCTTCCGACAGCAGCGAGGCGCCGTCGGCAAAACAGATCACGTCATAGGCGCTCTGTTGAAGCGCCATTGAAAGTTGTTCGCGGGAGGCCGCGTCAGTTTCAATGACGAATACCTCACCCTTGGAAAGCATGTTTCCCGGCATCATCCCGATCCAGCAATGTCTTGGTCAAATGGGCCGAGACGGCTGCGGGGCATCGTCGCGCCGCGCCGTCATACGCACGGCATTCACGCCCGTGCTTCGGTTTCCCTTATGTATGTTCCATCCTGTTCCCGGATTTGACGGATCGGGACAGAAACTTTACATTTCGGGACATCTGCGGGAATGGCTGGCAGGAACGGGTCGCATGACCGACCTCATGCGCAGCGCAGGCTTGAGCTACTACCCGGACGTCGCCCGGTCGGTCGGGCTCGACCCGAAACAGATGATGCGCAAGGTCAGGCTGCCGCTGGCCGTGCTCGACAAGCCCGATACCCCCATTGCCGTGACCAGCCTGCGCCGGCTGCTCGAATTGTCGGCAGAGGCGTCGGGTGCCGAAGATTTCGGCTTGCGGCTCGCCGAGCGCGGCGGACTGACCAATTTCGGCGCGGTCGGCCTGATCGTGCGCGAGCAGGCGACCGTCAGCGAAGCGATCGAAGCATTCTCGCGCTTCATCCATGTCCATCACGACGGCATGCGGCTCGACGTCATCAGGGACAACCAGACGGTGACCGTCTCGCTGCATCTGCGCGGCAGGCGGCCGACCGCCCTGCGCCAGTCGATCGACATGGCGCTCGGCAGCATTCACCGCATCATCCAGTCGCTGTTCGGCAGCGATTGGCGGCCGCTCGAGGTGCATCTGCATTATCCGCCGCCGCACGACCGCAAGCGCTACCGCGACTTCTTCGGTTGCCGCGTGAGCTTCAATGCCGATGACGATGCGATCGTGCTGTCGGCGCATGACATGGAGCGGCGGATCCCGAGCGCCCATCCGCTGATTGCGAGCTATCTGCGCAAGCGGATCGAGGCGATCGAGACGCGGCCGGCAAGCTGGGAGGAGAAGGTCGACGAGGTGGTACGCATCCTGCTCGCGAGCGGCGACTGCACGGTGGAGCGCGTGGCCGAGCATCTCGCCTGCACCCGCCGCACCATCCACCGGCACCTCGCCGCATCGGGCACCAGCTTCTCGGCGATCCTCGATGCGCAGCGCGCCGATCTCGTGACCCAGCTGATCGACGACCCCGGCCGGCCGCTGGCCGATATCGCCACCCAGCTCGGCTTCTCCGCGCAGAGCGCGATGGCGCGCTGGTTCCGCGGCCGCTTCGGCTGCACCATCACCGCATGGCGCAAGGGCGTGCGGCCGCTGGCCAAGCCGGCCGACGCTCCCTCGGCCTCCGCGGCCTAGCTCACATTCAAATCAGGCGTACTCGAACGGGCCGACTTCACGGATGACCTTGCAAATCTGCAAGCGGCCGCTGGCATAGAATTCGGCATGCCCTCGTTTCATTGCCTCGATATGTTCCGGATGAGTGCGCCAGGCTTCGAGCGCCTCCTCCGACGCAAAGCGAAACACGGTCAGTTCCTCGCCGTCGTCGGCCTTGAACGATTTGACTGACAGAAAACCGGGAAGGCCGCTGACAATGTTGTACATGCGCTCGCCCAGTCGATCATACTCCTCGATCTGGACGCCATCTCGCAGATTCAGGCCGCCAATCACAACGACTTCGCCGATCATATTCGATCCATTCCTCAATCGCGTTTCCACGCCATGCTAACAGCAGACGCAGCTCGAACGATAGTTTCGGATCGACAACGGCGTTTGTTACGCCGGAGAATATTTTAGCGTGCCGGAGCCGGCACGCCCATGATGGCAAGCGCACGTCGGGGATTTCCGGCGAGCAGCGGTCCGAATGCGGCGGCAAAGCCGAGGAACGCGACGATCCAGCCGCAGGCCGCAATATGCAGCAGCACATCGCTTTGCGCCGGCAACACAACAGCAGCCACCCGCGCCAGTGCCGCGATGATGATCGCAACATAGATGCCCTGGGTGGCGGGTGACGCCGTCAGCGCCTGCCCGGTATGGCCAAGGCTCGCGCGCGTCATCACCGCGAGCGTCATGGTTCCGGCCGCGCCCGCCATCCAGGCGTGAATGCCCGCGCTCGGCGGCAGCGTGCCGAAGACAGCCAGGGCATGCAGGATGAAGCCGAGCGGCACGAAGACGTATCCGACATGCAGGATCAGCAGCAGCCGTTCGCGCGTGGTGCGATCGCCGGCCCAGCGCGCGAACCGCACCAGATGGAGCACACCAACGAGCGCCATCGCCGCGCCGGTGACCGTGTTCAGCGGCGCCACGATCCATGCGATCAGCGCGAGCGCGCTCAATCCGATCACCGCGCCGTCGAAGCGTCCGAACGGCACCGGCAGGCGGCCGGGATTGAACTTGACCAGCCAGTTGCGGGTGAAGCTCGGGATGATGCGGCCGCCGATCAGCGAGATCAGCAGCACGACCACGCCGATGCCGACGCGGATGCTGACATCGGCCGCCCCCTCGAAGTGCGCTTCGAGATGGAAGGCGACGTTACCGGCGAGCAGCACCAGCACGAGCACCACCACCGGCAGATTGCGCCAATTGCCGCCCGCGATGATTTCGCGCGTGGCCGCGGCAACGACCAATGCCAGGAAAGCAGCATCGACGACGAGTGCGAACGCCCAACCGATATCGGCGGACAGGGTCACTGCAAAACGTCCGGCCAGCCAGACCACCAGCAGCGCGCCCAGCGACGTCCCCTGGATCGGCAGCCGCCCGGTCCAGTTCGGGATCGCCGTGAACAGGAATCCCGTGATCACCGCCGGCAGGAAGCCATAGAGCATTTCGTGCACATGCCAGTCGCGCGGCGCGAAGGCCGAACTGACCGACAATTCGCCGTAGAACATCGGCAGCCACGCCAGGATCGACAGCCCGGCCTGGATCGCCGCGAGCAGGAAAAAGGGCCGAAAGCTGTTCGCAAACAGCGGCCAGCCCTCAAAGTTACGGGATCGGGCGCCAGCCATGGGGGCAACTCCTGTGAATTCGGACCGTCACTTGGATCGTCATTTGGAAAAATACTGCCGTCCGGCCGGCCCGTTTTGCGCTATCGCAAACTGCCTGACGAATACAGGTGCCATCACACTCCCGAGCGCCAAGGAGGCAGAATGGCCAAGGTCGACACATCGCTGGTTGCGCATTTGCCGCTGTTTTCCGGCGTCAAGCCGGAGGACCTCGAGGAAATCCTGCGCGAGGCCCGGTCGGCGCGGTACCCCAGGAATACCACCATTTTCGAACAGGGCGCCGACGCGCAATCCTTCTTCCTGCTGCTGCACGGCCATATCCGCGCGGCCAAGACCACCCCGACCGGCGAGCAGATCGTGGTGCGCTATGTCGCCCCCGGCGAGACATTCGGGCTCGCGATGGCGATCGGAGCCGCGCATTATCCGGCGACCGCGATGGCGGTCGACGACAGCGTGGTGCTGATCTGGCCGAATTCGGCCTGGCCGCGGCTGATCGAGCGGTTTCCGGCGATCGCCGCCAACACGCTGCAAACCGTCGGCGCGCGGCTGCAGGAGAGCCATACCCGCATCCTGGAAATGTCGACCCAGCAGGTCGAGCAGCGCGTCGCGCATGCGCTGCTGCGGCTCGCAAAACAGTCTGGCAAGAAACTCGACCACGGGATCGAGATCGACTTCCCGATCAGCCGCCAGGACATCGCGCAGATGACCGGCACCACGCTGCACACCGTCAGCCGCATCCTCAGCGGCTGGGAGAGCCAGGGCCTCGTCGAGAGCGGCCGCCAGCGCATCATACTGCGCGATCCGCACAAGATCGTCGTGCTGGCGGAGCGCACGGCGGACGGCAATTCTGCGTAAGATAGGGGTGAGGGCGCTTCCGCTTACGGCGCAAGCCTGCCCTCACCCGGGAATCCGCGCACGACCCGCGCGAACTCCGACCCGCCTCACGCCGGCACGCATTCGCACAGCGCGGCGAGGAATTTGTCGCGATCGATGCCATGCTCGCGGCAGGCGTCTTCCACGGTATGGAAGGTCGCGATCGGACAGCCGACGCAAGCCATCCTGAAGGCGAGGAACACGCGGATCGTGTGCGGTGCCGCGCGCATGATGTCATCGACCAGATCGTCGGATCGGAAAGGCATGGACAACTCCGTTCCGAAGTGACGATAGCCGAGTGGGTCCGAGCTTCTTTGTTGAAGCGCAAGCTGTTGCCAGGTCCTTTGCCGTCATTCCGGGCTACACCGCCCTGCTGTGCAACTGCTTCGCCGGGTCCAGATGCGCGTCGAACGCCGCGGCAACGCTGCGGACCAGGAAGCGCGAGTCGCTTGCGACCGCGAGACGGTCGCCGTCGAGCCTGACGATGCCATCCGAGATCAACGGCTTCAGGCGCGCGGCCGATTGCAGCATCGCTTCGGGTTCCGCACCATGGCGCGCACAGATGTCGCCGAGATCGGCGCTGAACTCGCACATGATGCGCTCGATGATGTCGGCGCGGAGCCGGTCGTCGTCGGTGAGCCCGTAGCCCTTCGCGGTGGCGAGGCGGCCGGCGGCGATGCTCTGCGCGTAGGCGCCGATCTGCACCTGGTTCTGCACATAGCCCTGCGGCAGATGCCCGATCGCGCTCGCGCCGAACCCGAGCAGGACTTCGCCCTTGTCGGTGGTGTAGCCCTGAAAATTGCGCCGCAGCGTCCGCTCCTCAAAGGCCACGGCCATTGCATCGTCGGGGCGCGCGAAATGGTCGAGCCCGATCTGCACGTAACCGGCCTCCTTCAACGCATTCGCGATCGCGCAGGCCTGGTCATGACGCGCGAGGCCGTCGGGCAGCACGGCCTCGTTGATCATGCGCTGGTGCTTCTTGAAGTCAGGCACATGCGCATAGCCGAACACCGAGAAACGATCGGGCCCGAGCTCCAGGCTGCGCCGAACGGTGTCCAGGCAGGACGCGACGGTCTGGTGCGGCAGCCCATAGATGAGGTCGAAGTTGATCCCGTTGATGCCGGCGCGATGCAGCCTGTCGACGACGGAAGCCGTCTGCTCATGGCTCTGCACGCGATTGATCGCGCGCTGCACGGCCGGATCGAAGCTCTGCACGCCCAGGCTTGCACGGTTGACGCCGGAGAGCCGCATGGCCTCCACCATCTCCGATGTCAGCGTGCGCGGGTCGATCTCGACCGCGATCTCGGCCGAGGGCAGCACGAAGAACGAATGGCGCATCGCCGCCATCAACTCGGCAAAGGCCTCCGGCGCCATGATGGTCGGCGTGCCGCCGCCGAAATGGATGTGCTCGACCTTGATGCGGCGGCCGATGGTTTCCGACACCTGCGCGATCTCGCTGCGCAGCGTCCGCTGATAGGCCGCGATCAGCCCGTCGCGGCGGACGATCTGGGTATGGCAGCCGCAATACCAGCACATCTCGCGGCAGAACGGCACGTGCAGATAGAGTGACGCGCTGGCGCCTGCCGGAAGCCCGGCGAGCCATTCGGCATAAGTATCCGGGCCGACCGCCGGCGAGAAATGCGGTGCGGTCGGATAGCTCGTGTAGCGCGGCAATCTCTCATCGCCGTAGCTCGCTGCGAGATCGGTCCTCATATCTTACCCATTCGTAAATCGATGCCGCGCGGTGGCGCGGCAAATCCCGGATGGCATTGGATGACCCGTTTTCGGGCGGACCACCTTGCGCTCGCTCAAAGTCCGAGCGCCGGATCGAAGCCATGATGACGTTCAATCATGACTCACTGGAGATAGGCCATGGCGTCGCTCGCGCTCGATCTCGTTCTCTGGCTCACCGGCGTTCGCGGTCATATCCCGCGCTTCGACGATTTTCGTCCCGCCCCCGCAGCACCCTCCTTCGGCGCAGGTCATCTCGTGCGGGTGCTGGCGATCACCGCCGCCATCCTTGCCGCGCTGTCGCTCGCGGTCTGGGGCACGGTCTGGATTGCGATCCAGCTTCTCTGATCGACGGCCATAGTTTCGCAATCGAGCGCAGCTGAACATGCGAACGATTTGCCGCTGGCGCAACTGACGCCGCGCGACGTCGTGCGCTTCGCACGGCCGATACGCGCTTCGGCAAACCTCCTAAGGATTTTACCGGAGGCGAATTCGGCAAAAGCTTGTCGCAGCGCAAACACTCTTGCCGTAACAGGCGCAGACTGCATCCGTCATCAAAACCCTTTCAGATGAAGGATGCTTCCGATGTTCACCCGCAGAGCCGCATTGATCAGCGCCGCCGCGACCGCCCTGATGCTCGCGACACCCACGCTCGCCGCCGGCGACCTCAAGCTGCCGCGGCAGAAGGTCGAGCTGGTCGCCCCGCCCTTCGTGCACGCGCACGAGCAGGCCACGACGCAGTCGCCCAAGATCGTCGAGTTCAAGCTCAACATCGAGGAGAAGAAGGTCGTCATCGACGACAAGGGCACCACGTTCCAGGCCATGACCTTCAACGGCTCGATGCCGGGCCCGCTGATGGTCGTGCATGAAGGCGACTATGTCGAGGTGACGCTGGTCAATCCCGCGACCAACACCATGCCGCACAACATCGACTTCCACTCCGCGACCGGCGCGCTCGGCGGCGCCGAGCTCACGCTGGTCAATCCCGGCGAGCAGGTCGTGCTGCGCTGGAAGGCAACGCGGACCGGCGTGTTCGTCTATCACTGCGCCCCGGGCGGCCCGATGATCCCCTGGCATGTCGTCTCCGGCATGAACGGCGCGGTGATGGTGCTGCCGCGCGACGGCCTGAACGACGGCAAGGGCCACGCGCTGAAATACGACAAGGTCTACTATGTCGGCGAGCAGGACATGTATGTGCCGCGCGACGAGAAGGGCAAGTTCAAGTCCTACGATTCGCCGGGCGAAGCCTTCACCGAGACCGAAGAGGTGATGAAGAAGCTGATCCCCTCCCACGTCGTGTTCAACGGCAAGGTCGGCGCACTCACCGGCAAGAACGCGCTGACGGCCAGGGTCGGAGAGAACGTGCTGATCGTGCATTCGCAGGCCAATCGCGACAGCCGTCCGCACCTGATCGGCGGCCATGGCGATTATGTCTGGGAGACCGGCAAATTCTCCAACGCGCCCGAGACCGGGCTCGAGACCTGGTTCATCCGCGGCGGCTCCGCGGGAGCGGCGCTCTACAAGTTCCTGCAGCCCGGCATCTACGCCTATGTCACGCATAATCTGATCGAGGCCGCCGACCTTGGCGCCACCGCGCACTTCAAGGTCGAAGGCAAGTGGAACGACGATCTGATGACCCAGGTGAAGGCGCCCGCGGAGATACCGGCCCCCAACACCAACTAGACGCGACAAGGGGCCGGTCATCGCCGGCCCCTTCCTTCTTCGGGGGACGACCATGCTGATCGCATTCAAGCTGAAACTGCTGCTCGCCTGCGCCGCCGGGCTCGCAGGGCCGATCGCGGTGGCGCCGCTGGTCTCGGACATGGCGGTCCATGGCACGGCGACGGAGCCTGCCGTCGTCAGGGTCGCGCCGGGCGGTCTCTCCTATCGCGAGGCCGGCGATTTCACCCGCGCGGGGCTGCAGGCCGAAGTGCCGCTGCGCGCAATGCGCTTTGACCGGCCGCTGCACATCATGCGGCACCAGGTCTCGTCATCCGACTATCAGCTCTGCGTGCAGGATGGCGCGTGCCGCACCCTCGATCGCGGCGTCGCGATGGCGCCTGATCGTCCCGCGGTCCAGGTGAGCTGGCACGATGCGCAGGCCTATGCGGGCTGGTTGTCGCGCAAGACCGGCCACACCTATCGCCTGCCGAGCGACGCGGAATGGGCCTTTGCGGCCGGCTCCCGGTTCAGGGACGACGGCGCGCCTGTGGACGCAGACGATCCTTCAAAGCGTTGGCTCAGCCGCTACGAGCGTGAATCCGAGCGCAACCTCTCCGACACGACGGCCTATCCGTTCGGCAAGTTCGGCGCGAACGAGCATGGAATCGAAGATCTCGCCGGCAATGTCTGGGAATGGACGTCGACCTGCTTCGTGCGCTCGCGGATCGACGAGGCCGGCAAGGCCGGCCGGGCGACCGTGAATTGCGGCGTGCGCGTCGCCGAGGGCGCGCACCGCGCCTACGTCACCGACTTCATCCGCGACGCCCGCGCCGGCGGCTGCGCGCAGGGCGTGCCGCCCGCCAATCTCGGCTTCCGCCTCGTGCGCGAGGAGCCGTCATGGGTCGCAAGCGTGTCGGCGCGGTGGGGCAAGGTGTGGGCGGCTAGATCGTAGTGACACGCCCCCGCTGTCATTGCCCGCGAAGGCGGGCGATCCAGCATTCCGAGACCGAGAAGCCGCAGCATACTGGATGCCCCGCCCCCGTGCGCAATTGCGAACTAGGCGGGGCATGACAGCGTCAAATGCGGAGACCAGGTGTGCTCACATCGTTCGCGCAAACATGCGAAATCCGGGCGCGCCGATGATCGCCTCGAACGCGGGGTCGCGCTTCTCTTCGGCGAAGACAAATCCTGCCTTGGCGTAGGCGCGTTCGGCCGGCTGATTGCCGATCAGGAACGATATCGTCGCGCGGGCAAATCCGGCCGCTCGTCCCTTGTCCAGTGCGTGCGCAAGCAACGCCTGCACGAGGCCACGACCGCCATAGGCGGGATCGGTCGCGACGTGCTCGATCATCCAGTCGCCCTCGCCGCCCTGAACCCAGCAGGCGCGCGTGTAGGTGCCGCGGCGACGGATGGCTTCCAGCTCCGGCGCGGCAAGCCCAGTCGCGGCTCCGACTTCCTCGATGGCACGCCAGGCCGCAGGTCCCGTGCCGGCCGCCGGCAGTGCGCACAAGGCGGCAGCAGGCTTGCCATCGATCTCGGCGATCAGGAATTGCGAGACATGCCACATCGACACCGCGTGTGCGGTCGTGATGCGCGCGATGAAATCGCGGCACTGCGCCTGGGGCAAGCCGAGCGTGACGTCGAACCAGCCGCGCGGCCGGTAGCCGCGCTGCGACGACAGGATGGTTTGAGCAATGAAATCGGCGTCTTCGGGACGCGCAGACCGTATCGTCATGCGCGCCCCCTTAGCGACGACCTTACGTGTTCTTCAGCGCGACGCGGAATTCGGCTTCGGTCTTGGCCTTGACCTCGTCGAGCGAGACGCCGTCGGCGAGCTCGATCAGGGCCATGCCGCCGTCGCCATGCTTGTCGATGGTGAAGACGGCAAGGTCGGTGACGACCATGTCGACCACGCGCTCGCCGGTCAGCGGCAGATTGCACTTCTTCAGCAGCTTCGAGCCGTCCTTGGCCGAATGCTCCATCACGACGACGACGCGCTTGACGCCGGCGACGAGATCCATCGCGCCGCCCATGCCCTTGACCATCTTGCCAGGGATCATCCAGTTGGCGAGATCGCCGTTCTGGGCCACCTGCATGGCGCCGAGGATCGACAGGTCCATGTGGCCGCCGCGGATCATCCCGAAGGAATCCGCGCTTGAGAAATACGAGGTCGACGGCAGCTCGCTCACGGTCTGCTTGCCGGCATTGATGAGGTCGGCATCCACCTCGTCCTCATAGGGGAACGGGCCCATGCCGAGCATGCCGTTCTCGCTCTGGAGGCTGACATCGACGCCATCGGGGATGAAGTTCGAGACCAGCGTCGGGATGCCGATGCCGAGATTGACGTAGTAGCCGTCACGCAGTTCCTTGGCGGCGCGCGCAGCCATCTGTTCACGGGTCCAGGCCATCTTAGTCTCCTGATCTCAAGCTGCCGTGCGCGGGCGGGTGTTGCGGAATTCGATGCGCTTCTTGGCCGTGCCGACCTCGACGATGCGCTTCACGAAGATGCCGGGCGTGTGGATGTGGTCGGGATTGAGTTCACCGGCCGGAACCAGATGCTCGACCTCGGCCACCGTGATCTTGGCGGCGGTCGCCATCATCGGATTAAAGTTGCGCGCGGTCTTGCGGTAGATCAGGTTGCCGGCGGTGTCGCCCTTCCAGGCGTGCACGATGGCGAGGTCGGCGAACAGGCCGCGCTCCATCAGGTATTTCTCGCCGTCGAACTCCTTCACTTCCTTGCCTTCGGCGATCAGCGTGCCGACGCCGGTCTTGGTGTAGAAGGCCGGGATACCGGCGCCGCCGGCGCGGATGCGCTCGGCCAGCGTGCCCTGCGGATTGAATTCGAGTTCCAGCTCGCCGGCCAGGAATTGCTGGGCGAACAGCTTGTTCTCGCCGACATAGGACGAGATCATCTTCCTGATCTGGCGGGTTTCGAGCAGGCGGCTGAGGCCGATGCCGTCGACGCCGGCATTGTTGGAGACGACCGTCAGGCCCTTGACGCCGGACTCGCGGATCGCGTCCGACAGCTCCTCGGCGATGCCGCAGAGGCCGAAGCCGCCCGACATGATCATCATGTTGTCTTTCAGAACGCCTTCGAGAGCCGACTTGGCGTCGGGATAGACCTTGTTCATGCAAATAACCTTCGGGTGAACCTTCGGCTGGCAGGCGTCGCGCCTCATTGGCGGCGATTATTAGGCGAAATCCTCCAAAGCCGTCAATGATACGGGGTTCTCCGTTCCGCCCTCCGGTGATAGAAGCTGCCCACGCCGTGGGCAGAACCGTCCGCGGCCTTGAAAGCGACAAGAAAACCCATCAAGTTGCGGGGGTTGGGCGTGGGCACGCGGGTTTCCCGGTCCGCCCTTCCGGCTCCAGCGACCAACCCGATCAGGACATGCCATTGACCATGGCCCAAGGAATGAAGCGCCTCGGGACGCCGATCGCGGCGCTGCTCGGCCTCGCGCTGATCGCCCTGATCGCGACCTCCTGGCTCATCAACCGCGACGCGCTGCGCAAGGCGGTGGAAACGCAGATCCGCGACGTCACCGGGCTCGAGCTCAGCGTGGCAGGCAGCATCGACATTTCGGTGCTGCCGGCGAGCTACATTTCGTTCCATGACGTCGGCCTGAAGGGCGGCGGCACCAGCGATCCCGCGCTCCATGTCGACGTGCTCACCGCCAATCTCCGGCTACTGCCGCTGCTGCTGCAGCGGTTCGAGATCGCCGACCTCACCCTGCTGCGGCCGCGCATCCATGTCAGCCTGAAGCAGGATGGTGAAAGCAACTGGACGCCCTTCATCCAGACCATTGCGCGCACCATGAAGCCGGGCGCCGACAACCAGGTGTCGTTCTCCGAGATCAGGATCCAGGACGGTGTGCTCAATTACGAGGACGCCACCACCCACGCCGCCGAGAAGTTCGAGGACATCGACCTGTCGCTGGCCTGGCCCTCGATCTCGCGGTCCTTCGCCGCGACCGGACAATTCGACTGGCGCGGCGAGCGCGTCGACGGCTCGATCAGCTTCGCCGATTTCGTCGCCGCCCTCTCCGGCGACCGCTCCGGGCTGAAGGCACGGATCGCCAGCGCCCCGCTCAAGCTCGCCTTCGACGGTAGCGTCGCCAACCGCACCAGCCCGATGATGGAAGGCACGCTCACCATCGACAGCCCGTCCTTGCGCAACGCGCTGCGCTGGACCGGTCAGCCGCAGCCAGGCAGCGGCGGCTTCGGCCGCTTCGCGCTGAAGGCGCGCGCCAATGTCGTCGGCGCCTCGATCGCGCTCACCAACGTCAATGTCGAGCTCGACGGCAACACCGCCGAGGGCGTGATGACCTACGCCAATAACGGCCGGCAGACACTGCAAGCGACGCTTGCCGCCGACGCGCTCGACTTCACACCTTATATCTCGACCTTCCGCCTGCTCGCCAGCGGCGCCCGCGACTGGAACAGGCAGCTGTTCGATCTCAACGGGCTTTCGACCACCGACCTCGACATGCGCCTGTCGGCAGCCAGGCTGACAGTCGGGACGTCGAAGCTCGGCCGCACCGCGATCGGCGCCAATTTGCGCAACGGCACGCTGGCGCTCTCGGTCGGCGAAGCCCAGGTCTATGGCGGCATCGCCAAGGGCTCGTTCGGGATCGCGCGCTCCGACACCGTCGCCGACGTCAAGGCGCAATTCCAGTTCACCGATGTCGATCTCCAGGCCTGCGCCTCCGAATTGTTCGGCCTCAACAAGCTGTCCGGCCGCGGCAACATCAACGTCTCGCTGCTGGCCTCCGGCTCGAGCCCGTTCGGCCTCGTGCAGTCGCTCGACGGCACTGCCACCGTGACCGGGCACGACGGTGCGATCTCGGGCTTCAACGCCGAGCAGCTCCTGAAGCGGCTGGAGCGGCGGCCGCTGTCGGGTGGCGGCAATTTCCGCAACGGCTCGACCCCTTTTGACACCCTCACCATCGCGGTGAAATTCTCCGATGGGATCGCCACCGCCGAGGACATCCGCATCGAGGGGCCGGCTGCGAAGATCACGCTGACGGGCACTGCCTCGGTGCCGACGCGCGAATACGACATGAAGGGCGTGGCGAGCCTCAATACAACGTCCGGCTTTCAATTGCCTTTCATGGTGCAGGGTCCCTGGGACGATCCGCTGATCTTCCCCGACCCCGAAAGCCTGATCCGCCAGTCGCCTGCGGCGTCCCCCTTCCTGGACCTCCTGAAGCGGCGCATCACCGGCGAGAAGCACCCTGCGCCGACAGATTCGCCGACGGCCGAGAACGCCAAGGAAAACGCGAAGTCCAACTGAGGACGGCGATCGTCCGGCGCTGCCGGACCATCGCGAATTGATCCGGCCGAATTGATGCGGCGATTGGATCGATGCGCGGATTAAGCATCTCCGCCGGCCCGACACCCCACGACCTATGTCTGACAAGATGCCGCTAGATCGGCTGACGGCCATGCGCTAGTGTTTTATACGACCGGTTAAAAACACCGGCCGTTTGAGGGAGAAAAACGTGAGATCCAAGGTTATTGGCGCAGTTTCATTGGCGGTCGCTGCGGTTGGGCTTTTTGCGGCCACTGCACCCGCCTTTGCGCAGCAGAAGACGATCACGGTCTGGTGGGGCAAGGGCTTCTATCGGTCCGAAGACGACGCGCTGATCGAGACGATCAAGAAGTTCGAAGCCAAGACCGGCATCAAGGTCGAATTGTCGCAGTACGCGATCCAGGACATGATTCCGAAGACGGTGGCCGCGCTCGATGCCGGCACCGTGCCCGATGTCGCCTATTCCGATTCCTACGACGTGCAGGCGCAGGGCAAATGGGCCTATGAGGGCAAGCTCGAGGACCTCACGGACGTCATGGAGCCGATCAAGGATCGGTTCGTGCAGAACACGCTGGACGCGTCGATCCTCTATAACGACGTCACCAAGAAGAAGGCCTATTACGGCTTCCCGCTGAAGCAGCAGAGCATGCATGTCGAGATCTGGAACGACATGCTGGAGAAGGCCGGCTTCAAGCTGAGCGACATCCCGACCGACTGGGCGGGCTACTGGACGTTCTGGTGCGACAAGGTGCAGCCGGGGATCCGTAAAGCCACCGGCCAGCGCATCTACGGCGTCGGCCAGCCGATGGGCGTTGAATCCACCGACGCCTTCCAGTCGTTCTACACCTTCATGGACGCCTACCACGTCAAGCTGGTCGACGACGACGGCAAGCTCCTGGTCGACGATCCCAAGGTGCGCGAGAACCTGATCGGCGCGCTGAAGGATTACACCGACACCTATATCAAGGGCTGCACGCCGCCCTCTTCCACAACCTGGAAGGACCCCGACAACAACGTCGCCTTCCACAACAAGACCATCGTGATGACCCACAACTTCACGATCTCGATCGCGGCGAAGTGGTTCGAGGACTCGCAGAACCAGGCGCTCACGCAGGAGCAGCGCGACGCCGGCAAGAAGGCCTATGAGCAGGACATCGTGACGGCGTCCTTCCCGAAGGCGCCCGACGGTTCGACCATCCGCTACCGCTCCGACGTCAAGACCGGGCTGGTGTTCACCGCGGCCAAGAACAAGGCCGAGGCCAAGCAGTTCATCAGCTTCCTGCTCCAGGAAGAGAATGTTCGCCCCTATATCGAGGGCGCGCTCGGCCGCTGGTTCCCGGTGACGAAGGAAAGCCAGGCCAGCCCGTTCTGGCAGGCCGACAAGCATCGCAAGGCGGTCTATGCCCAGTTCACCGGCGGCACCGCCGCGTTCGACTTCACCAAGAACTGGAAGTTCACGATCCTCAACAACGAGAACGTCTGGGCCAAGGCGATGAACCGGGTCGTCAGCGAAAAGGTCCCGGTCGACAAGGCCGTCGACGAGCTGATCGCCCGCATCAAGCAGGTTGCAGGCTAAGTTTTCTTTCTTCCTCTCCCCGCTGGCGCGGGGAGAGGCGAAACGCTAATACCGGCCGCCTCAGTGCGGCCGGAAGTCCTTTCAAAGAGTCCTGAAGAATGTCGATTACGCTCTCTGGCGATCAGTCGATGCCCGCTCCGCCCCTGTCGTCGCGGCTGACCCCGGCGCAGGTCTGGGGCATCGTGCTGCTCGCGCCCTATCTGCTCGTCTTCCTCGCCTTCGTCGTCTATCCCGTCTGCTACGGGTTGTGGCTGGCGCGGGCGCCGTCGAATTATGTCGCGCTGTATCACGATCCGATCTTCGCGCGCGCTGCGATCAACACGCTGATCTTCCTGGTCATCGGCATCAACATCAAGATGCTGATCGCGCTGTTCCTGTCCGGCTTCTTCGCGCAGCAACGCACCTGGATCAAATGGCTCTCGGTGATCTTCATCCTGCCCTGGGCGGTGCCGTCGATCCCGACCATCCTGTCGGTGCGCTTCATGCTCAATCCCGAATGGGGCGTGATCAACCACCTCATCTTCTCCTTCACCGGCGATGACGGCCCGAACTGGCTGAACGACCCGACCGTGGCGCTGAGCATGGCGATCGGCGTTCACATCTGGAAGTCACTGCCGTTCTGGACGCTGATCCTGATCACCGGACGTCTTGCGATCGCGCACGATCTGTTCGAGGCCGCCGAGGTCGATGGCGCGAGCTGGTGGCAGAAATTCCGCTACATCACCTGGCCGTCGATGCAGACGCTCTACGTCACCTGCACGCTGCTCTCGATGATCTGGACGCTCGGCGATTTCAACAGCGTCTATCTGCTCACCGGCGGTGGCCCGGCTGACCTCACGCACGTGCTGTCGACGCTGGGTATCCGCTATCTCCGGCTCGACCAGCTCTCGCTCGCGATGGCCTCCATCGTCTGCGCGATGCCGTTCGTCCTGCCGCTCGTGTACTTTATGATGAAACGGTTGTCGCGATGAAGCTTCCCGGCGTAAGCGAATTTTCCTGGCGCGACGTCGCGACCGAAGCGCGGCTGCTGCTGATCGGAATTCCCGTCTTTCTGTGGACGATGATTCCGATCTACCACATGTTCCTGTTCGCGATCTCCCCGAAGGAGGACGCGTTCTCGGGCAAGCTGTGGCCGGATCATCCGACGCTCCACAACTTCGAGATCGTGTTCAAGCAGCAGCACTACTTCCTGCGCGACTTCTACATCCAGTTCTGGAACTCGACGGTGATCGCGGTCTCCGTCGGCGTGCTGACGCTGTTCATTGCGACCGCGGCTGCGTTCTCGATCTCGCGGCTGAAGGTGCCGGGCGGACGCGGCGTGTTGAACCTCGCGCTCTTCACCTATTTTATTCCGGCCGCGTTCCTCGCCGTGCCGATGTACCGCACCATGGGCAATTACGGCCTGCTCAACAATCACTGGTCGCTGATCCTGGCCATGGTGACGATCGCCAGCCCCTACGCGATCTGGGTGCTCAAGCAGGCCTCCGATAAGCTGCCGGTCGAGCTGGACGAAGCCGCGGTGATGGACGGCGCGACGACGCTCCAGATCTTCCGCCTGGTCTACCTGCCGCTGATGATGCCCTCGCTGGTCGCGATCGGCACCTATGCGGTGCTGCTCGCCTGGAACGAATATCTCTACGCGTTCCTGCTACTGTCCAACGACCGCGAGATCACCCTCCCCGTCGCGCTCGGCAACTTCCTCGCTGCCGACGATTCGCCGTGGGAGCTGTTGATGACCACCGGCTTCATTTACGCGCTGCCGCCGGCCGCGGTCTACTACGCCTTCCGCCGCTACATGGTGGGCGGGCTTACGGCAGGCGCGGTGAAGTCCTAGGGACTTCTCGTCATTGCGAGCGTAGCGAAGCAATCCAGAATCTCTCCGCGGCGGCAGTCTGGATTGCTTCGCTGCGCTCGCAATGACAGCCGAGCCTACAGCGGCGCCGCGCTCTCGCCCTGCGAGCTCGAGAGTTTCGAGGCAAGCGAGGCGATGACGATGACCACCGCGATCAGGGCGATCACCAGCGTGCAGATCGCGTTGATCTCGGGCTTCACGCCAAGCCGCACCTCCGAGTAGATCCGGATCGGCAGCGTCGCCGAGCCGGGGCCGGTGGTGAAACTCGCGATCACGAGATCGTCGAGCGACAGCGTGAAGGCCAGCATCCAGCCCGCCACGATCGCGGGCGCGATCAGCGGCAGCGTCACGGCGACGAACGCGCGAACCGGGTTGCAGCCGAGGTCCATCGCCGCCTCCTCCAGCGAACGGTCGAGCGAGCCGAGGCGGGACTGCACGACCACCGCGACGAAGCACATCGTCAGCGTGGTATGCGCGATCGTCACCGTCCAGAAGCCGCGCTCGGCGTTGAGCGCGACGAACAGCAGCAGTAGCGACAATCCGGTGATCACCTCCGGCATCACCAGCGGCGCGTAGAGCATGCCCGAGAACAGCGTGCGGCCGCGAAACCGCTCGCCGCGCGACAGCGTAACGGCTGCGAGCGTGCCGAGCAGCGTGGCGATGGTCGCGGAGGAGACCGCGACCCGCAGGCTCATCCAGGCCGCCTCGATCATGGCGCGGTCGTTGAAGAACTCGCGGTACCAGCGCAGCGACCAGCCGCCCCACACCGTCACCAGCCGCGAGGCATTGAAGGAGTAGATGACGAGGATGAGGATCGGCAGATAGAGGAATGCCAGACCCAATGCGAGCGAGGCGATGTTGAAGCGGGACAGGCGGGAGACCTTGCGCATTGCTTCAGCGCCCCTGTTCGAGCTGCCGCTTCTGCAGCCGCTCGTACAGCAGCAGCGGCACCAGCAGCACCACCAGCAGCACGATCGCCGCCGCGGAGGCCACCGGCCAGTCCTTGTTGGTGAAGAATTCGAGCCACAGGGTCTGGCCGATCATCAGCGAATTGGAGCCGGCCAGAAGGTCCGGGATCACGAACTCGCCCACGATGGGGATGAAGCACAGCAGCACGCCCGCCCCGACGCCGGGCAGCGACAGCGGAAAGGTCACGAGCCAGAACACCTGCCAGGGCGGCGCGCCGAGATCAGAGGCCGCCTCCTCCAGCACCGGCTCCATTTTCGCGAGCGTGGCGTAGAGCGGCAGGATCATGAACGGCAGATAGGAATAGACGATGCCGATATACATCGCACTGTCGGTCGAGAGCCACACCACGGGCTGGCTGACCAGATGCAGCGCGAGCAGGATCTGGTTCAGCAGGCCGTCGTGCTGGAGGATGTTGATCCAGGCGTAGATGCGGATCAGGAACGAGGTCCAGAACGGCACGATCACCAGCACCATCGCCACCGCCTGCCAGCGCTTCGGCAACCGCGCCATGCCATAGGCGATGGGATAGCCGATCACGAGCAACAGCGCAGTCGCGGTCACGGCGACGGTGAGGCTGCGCACATAGGCGAACACGTAGATGTCGTCTGAGGCGAGCAGCTTGAAATTGTCGATCGACAGCGCGGCGAACGCCGCCTTGAGCGTCTCCCATCCCGCCATCAGGTCGAACACCGGCTCGTAGGGCGGCTGCGCGATCGCCGTCTGCGACAGGCTGATCTTGAGCACGAAGCCGAACGGCACCAGGAAGAACAGCAGCATCCAGACATAGGGCGCGATCGCGGCAAAGCGCGCGGGTCTTGCGAAGATGCGGCGCGAGCTCATGATTGCAGCACCACGCAGTCGTCGGGCGTGAACCAGGCGACGACATGCTGGTTCAGGCTGTAGGCGTCGACGTCGAGGCGCGCGCTGTTGGGGACCGACGCCTGCAGGATTCCGCCGGCATCGAGCTTCACCTTGTAGGTGGTGGTGCCGCCGAGATAGCAGATGTCGGTGACCACGCCGTCCAGGCTGTTGATCGCCGTCTCACGACCGGCCTCGCTGACCGGGCCGCGGCGCGACAGCTTGACCTTCTCGGGGCGGATCGCGACCGACAGTTTTCCCGCGCCGACGCCTTCGCGCGGCTCGGCCACCACCAGCGCACCCGCATCACGCGTGCCGATGATCAGACGATGGCCGTCGCGCAATTTGGACTCGCCGTCGAACAGATTGATGTCGCCGACGAACTCCGCGATCCAGCGCGAGCGCGGCGCTTCATAGAGCTCGCGGGGGCTCGCGACCTGGGCGAGCTTCCCAGCCTTCATCACGCCGATCCGGCTGGCCATGGTCATGGCCTCCTCCTGGTCGTGGGTGACGATGATGAAGGTCATGCCGAGCCGGCGCTGCAGCTCCATCAGCTCGCCCTGCGTGCTCTCGCGCAGCTTCTTGTCGAGCGCCGCGAGGGGCTCGTCGAGCAGGAGAAGCTGCGGCCGGCGCGCCAATGCACGCGCCAGCGCCACACGCTGGCGCTGACCGCCGGAGAGCTGGTCGGGCTTTCGCTTCTCCAGCCCCTCGAGCTTCACCAGCGCAACCATTTCCGCCACGCGCGTGGCGATGTCGGCGCGCGCCATGCCGGCCCGCTTCAGGCCGAAGGCGATGTTGTCGCGCACGGAGAGATGCGGAAACAGCGCGTAGTTCTGGAACATCATGTTGATCGGCCGCTCGTGCGGCAGCGCCTGCGCGATGTCCCGGCCGCCGAGCAGGATGCGCCCCTCGTCCGGCGCCTCGAACCCGGCGAGCATGCGCAGCAGCGTGGTCTTGCCGCAGCCGCTCGGCCCGAGCAGCGCAAAGAACTCGCCGGCCTTGATGTCGAGCGACACGCCGTCGACGGCCCGGAACGTCCCGAACGTCTTGGCGACGCCCTCGATGCGCAGCAGCGGCTGCCCCGCCGCAGGAAGCGCATCTCCGCCAGCCGCATTGGCCGCGGCGTCTGTTCTGGGCAATTCGTCCGTCATGGTCCCTGCCAACCCCGATTCCGCCGCACGCTAGCGGCCGATCGTTCCTAGCTCAACCGGTTCGGGGCGCGTCGTTCACATCACATTCGCCATGAACACGGCCAGCGCGTCACGGTCCGCCGCGGGCATCGTCAGGCCGAGCTTGGAACGCCGCCACAGAATATCCTCGGGAAAGCGGGCCCATTCCCGGGTCATCAGATAGCGCACTTCGGCGCCGGTCAGTTCGGGGCCGAAGGCGGGGCCGAGTTCGTCGCGGGTCTTCGCCTCGCCGAGCACCGCCGGCAAGCGTGAGCCGTAGGCCGCAACCAGACGCTGGGCCTGCGGCTCCGACAGAAAGCGCCAGCGGTCGCGGGCGACCTCGGTGTCGAAACGATCCCAGGCAAAGTCTCCGCCGGGCAGCGCGGCGCCGGCCGTCCAGGGCGGCGACATCGGATAGAACGGCGTCAGCTTCGTCACCGCCCGCTCGGCGCGCAGGCGCGAGGTGGTGACGTCGCCGCCGAACATCGTGATCAGCGGCGCTTTGCGCCGGCGCGCGTGGAACAGCGTCGTCCCGTCACGCCGCCGCACGGACGCTAGCGTCAGGTTGACGCCGGAGACCGCGCGCACCACGTCGGTGGGCGCGACGCGCTCGCGGAAATAGCGGCTGGCGGCCTCGCAGAGATAGCTGACGTCGGCCCCAGGCATCGCCACGATCGCGGGATCACCGGTGAAGTCACGAGTGACGGTGCCGATCAGCGTGAAATCGCGTTCAAAGGGGCTCGCGAAGATCAGCCGCCCATCGCTGTTCTGGAAGACGTAGACGTTATCGGACTCGAACAGCCGTGGCACGATGATCTGGCTCATCTGCATGGCCGCCATGGCGGGCTGCGGCTGGCGCAGCACGGTCTCTGCGACGATCGACGTCCAGCCGCCGGTGGCATTGGCCAGCGCCCGGGCCGTGATCGCGCGGCGATGGCCACGATCGACCACCGCGAGGCGCCATGTGTCGGTTCGATCGGCGCGGACACAGCGCGCCCCGGTCCGGACCGCAGCGCCGCGCTCGGCGGCATCCAGCGCCGTCAGCACCACGAGGCGGGAATCATCGACGACGCAGTCCGAATATTCGAAAGCCGTGCCGAATGGACGCTTCAGCGCGTTGCCAACCGGATGATGCGTGATGTCGAGGGTCGTCGCGGCGGGCAGGCCGCTCCGACCGGTGAGGCTGTCATAGAGGTACAAGCCGGCGCGCAGCAGCCAGGGTGGACGCTCCTCGGAATGGGCCGGGATCACGAAGCGCATCGGCCGGACCAGATGCGGCGCGATGGCAAGCCAGGTCCGGCGCTCGGCCAAAGCCCGGTGCACCCGCCAAAAACCGCGGCGTTCCAGCACCGACAGATCGCCATGGATCAGCCGCGGCGTCGCGGATGACGCCGCGCCGCCGAGATCGCCCTGCTCCAGCAGAATGACCCGCAGGCCGCGGCCGGCCGCATCGCGGGCGAGGCTGACACCGTTCAGGCCGCCGCCGATGATCGCAAGGTCGTAATCCGCCATGAAGCCGTCGAATGGGAGCTAGCGCCCGCCATCACTAGAGCCATTTCCGCTCCGATGAAATCGGAACGGGGCTTTGGATTCTTGTTTTGACGGGTTTTCTTTGCGCGAACCGGTATCCACTTGGCTCGAAGACGCGCTAGCCGGTCTTGAGCGCAAGCTCCATGGTCTCGGCGCGGCCGACGAGGCCGGCATATTTGCCGATCGGCAGCGGCTTGCCGAGCAGGTAGCCCTGCACGCCGTCGCAGCCCTCCTTGGCAAGGAAGGCGAGCTGATCGAGGGTCTCGACGCCCTCGGCGATGATCGACATTTCGAGGCCGTGGCCGAGATCGATCACGGCGCGCACGATGGCCGCCGATTGCGGATTGCGGCCGAGATTGATGATGAAGGCACGATCGATCTTGATCTTGTCGAACGGGAAGGCCTGGAGATAGCTCAGCGAGGAATAGCCGCTGCCGAAATCGTCCATGGAGATGCGCACGCCGAGCGCCTTCAGCCGGCGCAACAGGGCGAGGCCGCGATCAAAGTCCTCGATCAGCACGCCCTCGGTAATTTCCAGCTCGAGCCGGCCGGGTGCGAGGCCCGTCTCGATCAGGATCGAATGGACCAGCCCGACCACGTCGCCGTGCATGAACTGCGCCGGCGACAGGTTGACCGCGACCTGGAGCGGCTTCGGCCAGGACGCCGCCTCGCGGCAGGCCTCGCGCAGGATCCACTCGCCCATCTCGACGATCAGGCCGCTCTCTTCGGCGATCGGGATGAATTCGGCCGGGGAGACCTGGCCGCGCACCGGATGCTGCCAGCGCGCTAAGGCCTCGAAACCGATGATCTCGCTGTCGACGACGCTGTGGCCCGCGACGCCCTGCGGCTGGAAGGCGAGCGCGAGCTCGCCGTTCTTGATCGCCATCGACAGGTCCTGATGCAGCACGCGGCGGTCGCGGATCTGCTGGTCCATCTCCGGCTGGTAAAGGCTGATCGTGCCGCGCGACTTCTGCTTGGCGCGGAACAGCGCCGCGCCGGCATTGGCGAGCAGCGCCGCGCCGTCGGCACCATTATGGGGGAAGATCGACATGCCGGTGGTGGCGCCGGCGCGGACCGCCCGGCCGTCGATCTGGAACTCCTGGGCAACGGCCTCGCCGATCTGCTGTGCCAGCGCAAGGCCCGCCTCCGGCTGCTTGCCGTCGATGATCAGGCCGAACTCGTCGCCGGACAGACGCGCCACCACGCCGCCGCGCGCGGAATCCTGGAGCCGCTGGGCCACCTCGATCAAGAGCTTGTCGCCGAGCGCATGACCGAAGACGTCGTTGACCTCCTTGAGGCCGTCGAGGTCGACGCAGAGCACGGCGAACTCCTCGCTGGTGCCTTCGCAGGCCTCGATCATCTGGGTCAGCGCCTGAAGGAAGGCGGCGCGGTTCGGCAGATCGGTGAGGCCGTCGTGATAGGCCATGTGCGCCATGCGCGACTCGGTCTGCCGGCGGTCGGTAACGTCTTCGTGGGTCTTGATCAGATATTGCGGCTCGCCGGCATCGCTGAGCACGGTCGCCCGCCGAGTCAGGAACAGCCGCAGGCCGTCCTTGGTGGAGATCGGGTGCTCCTCGGTGATCATCCCGCGCTTCTTGATCGCGGCCTCGTCGCGCGCGATGATCAGCTTGGCTTCCTTGGGATTGAAGATGTCGGAGGCGGTCAGGCCCGTGGCTTCCTCGCGCCGGCGGTTGAGGATCGTCTCGGCGCTGCGATTGGCGAGCAGGTAGCGGCCGTCCTTGACCTGCTCCACGATCAGCGCCACCGGAATGTTGTCGACCACGAGCTCCAGGAACTTCTTCGTGCTCTCCAGCTCCTGCGACAGCGAGCGGCGGTCGGTGATATCCTCGAACACGAGCATCAGGAATTCGGGCTTGTTGCTCTCGTCGCGGACCACGATCCGGATCGAGGCCACCATGCGCCGTTCACCGGCGCGGTCGACCTCGAATTCATTGCGGAACTGGCCGTCCGGCGAATTCAGTGCCGCCTTGTCGGCCGCCTCGATGCTGGCCGCCGAGATGGGCGCGAACAGCTCACGCGCATTCTTGCCGACGGCGTGGTCGCGCGAGAACCCCCAGAACCGTTCATAGGCGCTGTTGGCGAAGATGTAACGACCGTCCTCGATGTTCTTGGCGGCGACGCAGGCCGGCACGTGGTCCAGCACGGTTTCCAGGAATTGCTTGGTGGAGGCGAGCTGCCGTGACAGCTTGCGCTGATCGCTGACGTCCAGATGCGTCGCGACCGAGCCGCCGTTCGGCAACACGAAATATTTCACCAGGATGGCGCGGCCATCGGGCAGTTCGGTGATCAGGCCGTTGGGGCTCGCCGCCTTCTCGTAGAAATCGTCGTCGGAGACGGCGAGGACCCCGCGCTGCCGACGCAGCTCGAGGATGTCGTAGCCGGTCATGCCGGTCCACAGATCCGAACGCGTCAGGCCGTAGATGTCGAGATAGCGGTCGTTGCAGAACATGATGCGTCGTTGCGCATCCGTCATCACCACGCCCTGGTTGAGATTGTTCATGGCGGAGGAGACGAAGGCGTTGCGCCGCAGCTGCAAGCGCCTGGTGCGGCGCAGCGAGGAATGGATCCACAGCGCGATGGCGGCCAGGAACGCACAGACGACAACGCCGCCGATCAGCGCTTCCCAGACCATGTTGGGATCGAGCTTGCCGAGATAGCTCGGCGGCGCGAAGCTGTCCGAAAGCGCAAAGGCGCGCGCAGGCGCGACCGCGCTGCCCAGGCACACGACGGCCTGCACAGCAATCGGTAGCGTGCTGCCCACGTGCCAGTTCTTCTCAGCCATCAGCCACCCGCGCTTTCAACGTCGGATTGTCTGGCTTCACGGGTTTGGATCGGGTAAACGCCTGTACGCGCAACAGAAAAATGTGACGCCAAATACGGCAATTGCCCTGACATGATAAATGCTTCCTTAATGGAAAATGGCCCCGCGCCGTGGTTCTCGGGCCTGATGCCACCGATGCCTTCAACGGACACGTTGCACAACCATGGATAGGGTCGACTGCGTCGTCATCGGAGCCGGCGTGGTCGGCCTCGCGGTGGCTCGAAAGCTTGCCCAGGCCGGGCGCGAGGTGATCGTGCTCGAGGCAGCCGAGGCCATCGGCACCATCACCTCCTCGCGCAACAGCGAGGTGATCCATGCCGGGATCTATTACCGCGCCGGGAGCTGGATGGCGCGCATGTGCGTCAGCGGCAAACACGCGCTGTATCGCTACTGCGGCGAGCGCGGCATTCCGCACAAGAACTGCGGCAAGCTGATCGTCGCGACCAGCGCCAAGGAGACCGAGAAGCTGCAATCGATCAAGGCGCATGCCGAGGCCAATGGCGTGCTCGACATGCAACTGCTCACGGGCGAGGCCGCGCGCGCGCTGGAGCCGGCGCTCGCCTGCGATGCCGCGCTGCTCTCGCCATCGACCGGCATCATCGACAGCCACGCCTACATGCTCTCGCTCCGCGGCGAGGCCGAGGCGGCCGGCGCCGCCTTCGCGTTTCACACCCCGCTGATCCGCGCCAAGGCAGCCGGCGATGTGATCGAGATCGAGGCCGGCGGCGAAGCGCCGATGACGCTGCAATGCGGCCTGCTCGTCAACGCCGCCGGGCTCTCGGCGACAACGGTCGCACGCCACATCGACGGCATGCCGATTGACCGGATTCCGCCGGCCTATCTCGCCAAGGGAAACTATTTCAGCTGCAACGCCAGGGCACCGTTCTCGCACCTGATCTATCCGGTGCCCGAGCCTGGCGGGCTCGGCGTGCATCTGACGCTGGACATGGCCGGGCAGGCACGCTTCGGCCCCGACGTCGAGTGGATCGAGACGATCAACTACGAGGTCGACCCATCACGCGCCGAGCGCTTCTATCCGGCGATCCGGAAATACTGGCCGACGCTGCCCGACGGCGCGCTGATGCCGAGCTATTCAGGCATTCGCCCGAAGATCGTGCCGCCGGCGGTGGCCACGCAGGATTTTCTGATGCAGGGCCCGCGCGATCACGGCGTCGAAGGCCTGATCAACCTGTTCGGTATCGAATCGCCGGGACTGACGTCATCGCTCGCGATCGCCGATCACGTCGCCGAGCTCGCCAACATCTAGAGCGTTTTCGCGCGAAGCGGATACCGGCTCGCGTAAAGAACGCCGCGCAAATAGCTTTGCACGGCGCGCACCTTCTGGCAGGGATGAGCAATAGCTCTCACCCCTGCGTGAAGGGTAGGTTCAATTTTACGCTGTTACGGGGGTTACTAGTGGAGCGTGTCGCCGGTGTGCTTCAAGCGCTCGATCTGGTCCTTGACCATCAACTTCCGTCGCTTCAACTCAACAATTTGCAGGTCGTCTGTTGAAAGGTGCACTAGAGCTTCGTGCAATTCGTTTTCGAGCGTTTTGTGCTTCCGTTCCAATTCAACCAGATGTGCCTGAATTGTCATTCGAAACCTCCTCGGTAGGGGGAAACCTTGGATTCGATCCGGACGAGCAAGTGTACATCACCGATTCGTTCTGTCGATATGTATCCGTCGTCGCGGCGTCATTTTTGAAAATTCATATGTAACGAACCGTGAGTAAGGAACCACGCTGGAAAAATCCATGATATCAACGTGCTTGCGCAACGCTGCTGCGAATCGTCGAAATATCTTGCGAGAGTTCGGTGAGCGGCGGCCCGAGATCGCTTGCGATCACGGCGCGCAAGGACGATAATTTCCACAGGGCATCCACAGCCTTGAATCTCACGCCCATCGGGTTTCGGCCACCGCGAACATGACCAATGAAGACGAGCGTGAGCTCGAAGCCGAGCTCACCCGGTTGCAGCAAGAACACCGAGATCTCGATGCCGCGATCGATGCGCTGCATCAATCGCCTGCCCCCGACCTGTTGCGGTTACAACGGTTGAAGAAGCGCAAGCTGTTGTTGCGCGACCGTATCGCGTTCATCGAAGACCAGATCACGCCGGACATCATCGCCTGATCCGCGAGGCCCTTTTCGTGGCAGCTTGCCGCATCCGAATCCGCTTGACTCGAAAAGAACAAAATAGGAACATTTGGACATCCCACCGCCCCAGGAACCGCCCAGGAACCCCCGAGGACAACGCAGATGTCGGCAACCGCCCTTCTCGACAACAGCCATTATGAACAGGCCTGCGACCAGGCGATCGCGATGTGCGACGGCAATCTGCGCAGCACCATCAAGGCGCTGATCATGGCCAACGAATATCTGGAAGCGGAGCTGGAAGAATTGCAGGCGGCGATTTCAGCCGGCTGCATTCCCGAGACCGCACGCAGCAAAGTGCGGAGCAACAGCAGCGCCGCCTGAGTTCAACATCGGAGCAACGCCATGTCGGATGTGACCTACTACGTTGCAATGCCCTTCCTGATCGATGCCGACGGATCGCCTGTCGCGGGCACCGCGGAGGAATGCCAGAGCTCGGCGGCCGCGTTGCGGCGCGCCGAGATCATGGCGCACGGTGCCGGCCATATCGGCGCGGTTGCGTTCAGCCGCAGCGGCGATCCCATGACCGGCGAATTCGGCGACGCCACGCTGCTGCGCAAATTCGGCAACGTGCCGGAAGATCTGGCCACGCTGTAAGGGTTGTTGCCTGAGCATGATCTCCGCGCAACGCGGTCCGCGCTTGTCGCGAAGATCATGCCCTAGGGCGTGTACTCATAAACGGCTGGATCAGGGTCAGCTCCCGGAGCGCAGCGGACTATCTGTGCTCAAAGCAGTTTTGACCCATATCGGACCTCGTTCTGTTTTCAGAATACGCGACGCAAGAGTTGCTGGATGGGAATCCTCTGCCGTGTCGGGCGAGACCCTCTGCAAATTAGCCCTTCTGGCCCCCGTGGGTTTCGAACATTGTCTTAGCGTACTGGAGGCCCACGCCAAACGGGCCGCCGTACTGCTTCGCGATGCCGACAGTGAGCTCGTAGGTCTCAAGACGCGCCCAGTCCCGCTGCAGCTCCAAGAGATAGGCCAGCGACGTTATCGGACGTGCACCAGCCTGTATCATGCGCGCGATCGCCCGCTCATGCGCTTCAATCGTGCAGTCGCCGCACGCATCCGTGACGACATAAACTTCATAGCCTTGCTCTAGTGCCGACAGCACGGGACCATTGCAACAGACGGAGGTCCACAGGCCGCACATAACCAAGCGGTCCTTGCCGATGGCGTTGACGCGGCGGATGAGATTCTCGTCTTCCCAGCCGTTCGAGGTCGTGCGGTCGATGACCTCCGCGTTCGGAAAGACATCCGCGATTTCACTGAACAGCGGACCCGCGAAGGTATCCTTCGAAATCGTCGTGACGATCGTCGGAACCCTGAAGCCCTTTGCCGCGCGAGCGAGCATCGCGACATTCGTACGCAGAGTAGTGATGTCAATCGACTTGGTATTGAATGCCATTTGCGACTGGTGGTCGATCAGGATCAACGCGTGATCATTCGGGCTAAGAAGGGTGCGGGCCGGCTTGGCGACTGCTTTGATGTTCACTTCGGAGCCCTTTCTAGGCGCAATGTGTCTTCCCGCGTTCGGCGGATAGCCTGACCAGAAGCGACGGAGTATTCTTTAAGGCATAGGAATTCTAGGGATTCCGATCGCCATTCTCATAAAGGCGGCATTTGAAAACGAATGCGGCCAAGGCGTTTTGCTGCACCGCATGAGTCCGGTTTTGGCCCACAGCGGACCTCGTGCAATGTCCCCTTCTGCGCTGCTATTGGGAGCTAAGCGGACATCTCGGATTTATGAGCACACGCCCTAGTCATCTGGAACGGAAGTTCGTGACATTAGTTGATCGCTCGGATCTCTAGAGAGGAGAGCGCTCGTGGCGAATGCAGGTGTGAAAGGCCGGCCGATCGCGCCGTTGGTGCTGAGTTCGCAGGAGCGGGCGTACTTGGAGAGGCAAGTTCGTCGTCATCGTGTAGCCCGATCGCTATCTGAGCGATGCCGCGCGATCCTGCGGTGTGCAGATGGTCTGCCAAGCAAGTCTGTGGCTGCCGAACTTGGCATCCATGAACACACCGTCGGCAAGTGGCGCCGCCGATTCTTGAAGGATCGTTGTGATGGCCTGCTTGACGAAGCCCGCCCGGGCCGCCCTCGAACCATCGACGATGATCAGGTTGCCGAGGTAATCGAGCGGACATTGCGTACGACGCCGCCCGACGCAACGCACTGGTCGATCCGCTCGATGGCTGCGGATACTGGCTTTTCTCACACCACGATCCGCCGAATGTGGACGGCGTTCGGCTTGCAGCCGCACCGCAGCCAGACATTTAAACTATCGAGCGATCCGCTATTCGTCGATAAGGTGCGCGATATTGTCGGGCTTTATCTGTCGCCGCCTAACCGAGCCGTTGTCCTCAGTGTCGATGAGAAAAGCCAGATCCAGGCACTCGATCGCGAGCAGCCGGTCTTGCCGATGATGCCTGGGGTGCCGGAACGTCGCACGCATAGCTATGTGCGGCATGGTACGACCACGCTGTTTGCCGCGCTCGATGTCGCTTCCGGCTTCGTCATTGGCAAATGCTACAAGCGCCATCGGGCGCTCGAGTTCTTGAAGTTTCTCAAAGAGATCGACGCTCAAATCCCTGAGGGGCTCGCTGTCCATATCGTCATGGACAACTACGCTACCCACAAGACCCCCAAGATTAAAGCGTGGCTCGCTCGCCGGCCGCACTATCATGTCCACTTCACGCCGACTTCCGCGTCGTGGATCAATCAGATCGAGCGCTGGTTCGCTGAACTCACCAGAAAGCAGATCCGGCGAGGTGTTCACACCTCCGTCAGGCAGCTCGAAGCCGACATCCGTACCTTCATCGAATTGCACAACAACAACCCGAAGCCCTTCAAATGGACCAAGTCCGCAGACCAGATCTTGGCTTCCGTCAAACGCTTTTGCCACAAAGCCCAGCAGACTTTATGTGGCGAACTTTAGATTCATGTGACTAGTTGCTGACCAGCCTGATCCGCGGCTCGTGCCGCCGGTGCGCCTTGCGTACATACATGGCGGCATCAGCCTCCTCCAGCGCGCGGCCTGCATCGGACTGTGCCCCCAGCAGCGCGACACCTGCGGAAGCGCCCGCGGTCACGCGCTGACCGCGAAAGGCAAACGACAATTCGTCGATCGCCTGCTCGAGGGTCGCGGCCTTCGCCTTGGCGTCGGTCTCGCTGAGATTCCAGAGCAGCAGCGCGAACTCGTCGCCGCCAAGCCGGCCGACCACGTCCGAGGCGCGGACCTGCCGCGTCAGGGTGGCCGCAATCGCCTTGAGCACCTCGTCTCCGGCGGCATGGCCGAAGGAATCGTTGATCGGCTTCAGGCGATCGACGTCGAGGACGATCAGCGCGCCGCTGGCGCGGTAGCGCTTCATATAGGCGATGGCGCGCGCGAGCTCGCGCTCGAAGCCGCGCCGGTTCGGAATCTCGAGCAGGAAATCGGTGTCGGCCGCAGCTTCCAGTTCCGCGACCCGCCGCTCCGCCTCCTTGAGCTTGCTCCGCAAGCCGCGGATGGTCGCCCTGGCGTCGTCGGCAGCCGGCGCTCCGCGCCGCGCCGGCTTGGCCGAGCGCTTCGCCAGCTGCCTGGGGGCAGCTTTGGAGCGGCTGGCGCTGGTCTTCCGGCCCTTTTTGGCCTTCGCAGCGCCTGCCCTTTTTGGTTTCTTCATGGGCATCCTGCTCAATGAAGGCTTGCGGGGATTCACCAAGACAGGATAGTGCATTCCCTTCTCCTTGCCACCGCCTTGCGAGCCACCGGCCGGAACCATTAATCTGGCCTATCTTTCTGTTTTCCGAGCACAATTGACGTCATGACCGCGCCGATCGCCATCATCATGGGAAGCCAGTCGGACTGGGAGACAATGCGGCATGCCGCCGACACGCTCGCAGCGCTCGGCGTTGCCGCCGAGACCCGCATCGTTTCGGCACACCGCACCCCCGACCGGTTGTTTGCATTCGCCAAGGGCGCCAAGGCGGCAGGCTACAAGGTCATCATCGCCGGCGCAGGTGGCGCTGCCCATCTGCCCGGCATGGCGGCGGCGCTGACGGAGCTGCCCGTGCTCGGCGTTCCCGTCGAATCCAGGACGCTCAAGGGCATCGATTCGCTCTATTCGATCGTGCAGATGCCCGCGGGCATCCCGGTCGGCACCCTCGCCATCGGCAAGGCCGGCGCGATCAACGCGGCGCTGCTTGCAGCTTCAGTGCTCGCATTGTCCGACCCGGCTCTGGCCGACCGTCTCGCCGCCTGGCGCAAGGCACAGACCGAGGCAGTTGCGGAGCGCCCGGAGGACAAGGCGTGACTGACGCAAAGCAGGTGAAGCTGAAGCCCGGCGACACCATCGGAATCCTCGGCGGCGGACAATTGGGGCGGATGCTCGCCATGGCTGCGGCCCGGCTCGGCCTGCGCTGCCAGGTATTCTCGCCCGATCCGGACTCGCCCGCCTTCGACGTCGTGCTGAACGCGACCTGCGCCGAATATGCCGACGTCGAAGCGCTCGAGCTGTTCGCCAACGACGTCGACGTCATCACCTACGAATTCGAGAACGTGCCGTCTGCCGCCGCGATGGTGCTGGACGCGCGCCGCCCGGTGCTGCCCAACCGCAAGATCCTCGAGACCACCCAGGACCGGCTCGCCGAGAAGGATTTCGTGACGCGGCTCGGCATCGGCACCGCAGCCTATGCCGACGTCACCTCGGTCTCCTCGCTGCGCGAGGCGATCGCCCGGATCGGCCTTCCGGCGGTGCTGAAGACCCGCCGCTTCGGCTATGACGGCAAGGGCCAGGCCATCATCCGCGAGGGCGACGACATCGCCAAGGTGTGGACCAGCCTCGCCACCAAATCGGCGATCCTGGAAGCCTTCATCCCGTACGAGCGCGAGATCTCCGTGATTGCAGCGCGCTCGGCGACCGGCCAGGTCGAGTGCTTCGACGTCACCGAGAACGAGCACCGCGACCACATTCTGAAGATATCCCGCGCGCCCGCACAGATTCCGGATGCGCTCGCGGAAGAAGCGCGCAGCATCGCCGGCAAGATCGCCGGCGCGCTCGATTATGTCGGCGTGCTCGCGGTCGAGATGTTCGTGCTCGCCAACGGCACCGGGCCGAAAGTGCTGGTCAACGAGATCGCCCCGCGCGTGCACAATTCCGGACACTGGACGCTCGACGGCGCCTCGGTCTCGCAGTTCGAGCAGCACATCCGCGCCATTGCCGGCTGGCCGCTCGGCAAGGCCGTGCGCCACGGCGAAATCGTCACCATGACCAATCTGATCGGCGACGAGATCAACGATTACGAGAAGTGGCTGAGCGTGCCGGGCGCGACCGTGCACATCTACGGCAAGGGCGCACCGCGCCCCGGCCGCAAGATGGGCCACGTCACCGAAGTCAGGCCGACGAAGGGCAAGTAGCGGGACCGCGGCGCGTGCCGCGATCCCGCCTTTCGATCAGGCCGTCTTCGCGCCCGCGACGACGCCTGTGGGCTCCTCGCTGAGCCAGCGATAGAGCACCCCGCCCAGCGCGCCGCCGATCAGCGGTGCGACCCAGAACATCCAGAGCTGCGACAGCGCCCAGCCGCCGACGAACAGCGCGGGCCCCGTGCTGCGCGCCGGGTTCACCGACGTGTTGGTGACGGGGATGCTGACGAGATGGATCATCACCAGCGCGAGCCCGATCGCGAGTGGAGCGAAGCCCGCGGGCGCGCGGCCATGGGTGGCGCCCATGATGACGAACAGGAACATCATGGTCATCACCACTTCGGTGACGAAGCAGGCGATCAAGCTGTACTGGCCGGGCGAATGCGCGTCGTAGCCATTCGACGCAAAACCCTTGCTGACGTCGAATCCGGGAGCACCGCTGGCGATTATGTAAAGCAGCTGGGCGGCGACGATGGCGCCGCAGACCTGCGCGATCACGTAAGGCAGGATCTGTCCCGCCGGGAAGCGTCCGCCGGCGGCAAGCCCGACGGTGACGGCCGGGTTCAGATGGCAGCCTGAGATGTGCCCGATCGCATAGGCCATGGTGACGACGCTTAAGCCGAACGCTAGGGACACGCCGACCAGGCCGATCCCGACCTGCGGAAAGCCGGCGGCGATCACCGCGCTGCCGCAGCCTGCGAATGTGAGCCAGAATGTGCCGATCGCCTCGGCAGCGTATTTCTTCATATCCATGTAGCGTCTCCCCTAATTCCAGGAATTTCCGGAACAGAGCTCCGGGAACTGCCCCGCCCTTGGCGCTAAACCACCCAAATCGGGGCCGCACGGAGGTATTTTCGCCTTATTTAATGGCTGAACTTGGCCCGAAAACCTGCTTGGCAGGTGGACATCGCGGGTTTTGTCTGATACATCCGCGCCCTCAAGGTTAAGGGCTTGTGCGTTTTCGCCATCCCCTTTGACTTACCAGAATTCAAATCCGATCCACTGAAGAGGATGCCGCGTGCAGGTTCTCGTTCGCGATAACAATGTCGATCAAGCCCTCAAGGCGCTGAAGAAGAAGATGCAGCGCGAGGGAATTTTCCGCGAGATGAAGCTCCGCGGTCACTACGAAAAGCCCTCCGAGAAGAAGGCCCGTGAAAAGGCTGAGGCCGTGCGCCGCGCGCGCAAGCTGGCCCGCAAGAAGCTGCAGCGTGAAGGCCTGCTGCCGATGAAGCCGAAGCCGGTGTTCGGCGCCGGTCCCGGCGGTGATCGTGGCGGCCGCAGTGGCCCGGGTGCAGGTCCGCGCGGACCGCGCTGATTCCGCCTGGCTTGCCAGACTTCAGTTTTCCAAGACTTCAGTTTTCGATGACGCGGGCCCCTGGCCCGCGTTATTGTTTTGTGAGCGGTGCCTTCTCTGGGACGGGGGCACTACCGATGCGGCACCAGCGCGAGCGAACCGTAGATGGCCTCCCCTTTCCCCGAACGCCGCCTGGCGCGGCTACGCCAGATCTGGCGACAGCCGTTCGCGCTCGGCTTGATGGGGATCGTGCTGTGCGGCTGCTCCTTCGACCTGGGCTCCATGATGCCCGAGAAGGAGAAGCCGCAGGAGGCGCCCAAGGCGGCTGCGACGGCCGCCGACAGCGCGGTCAGCGCCGGCAATGTCAGCGAGGCCCAGGCTCACACCGCAAAGGGCCAGACCCTGGCAAAGGCGGGGGAGACGGCCGGCGCGCTGGACGAGTTCAACCGGGCCGTCGCGCTCGATCCCTACAACGCACAAGCACTTTATGGTCGCGCCCTGATCTATCAGGGCAACAACGAGCATAATTTCGCCATCGCCGATTTCAGCGCCGCCAACGGGCTCAATCCGCAAAAGGTCGAGCCGTTGCTCGGCCGCGCCATCAGCTACATCGCCATCGGCAAGGTCAAGGAAGCGGCAGCCGATCTCGATGAGGCCTCCGAGGCCGATCCGCACAACGTGCAGGTGTGGACCGCGCGCGGACAGGCCTATGAGCGGCTGGGTGACAAGGCCAAGGCGGCCACATCCTACAACAAGGCGGTCGCCCTACGCCCACGCGACGATACCGCCCGCAGCGGCCTCGCCCGCGTCGGCGGCTGACAGCGCGGCTAGAGATTCTCGTTTTGACGGGTTTTCTTCACGCGAACCGGGGTCCACTCCGCTCGAAAACGCTCTCAGCCACCGCCTTAATCGGGGGTGGCGCTCTTCGGCAGGACGGAGTGGAACATCGACTTCATGCCCGACAGCATCTCGTCGGCAACATTGGTCTTCTTCGGCCGCGGCATGGTCGCGCTGACATCGGCACGCAGGTCGAGTGGCGGCGCGATCACCGGCACCGGAATGTCGGCCGGCGGCGTCATCCGGTTCGGATCGTCGTTGCCGATCGAGGCGGTGTAGGGCGGATTAACCGGCGACGCGCCGCCACTGCCATAGGCTTCGGACGAAGGCGTCGACACCGTGATCGGCGGCGGCAGCGGACGGAGCGCGGACGACTCCGCAGGAATGACACGCGGGGCTTCCGGGGTGCGGGAGGCTTCCCGAACCGCAGGCTCCGGCGATCTCTCGACGGACTTGGTTTCAGCCGGGCGGGCCTCGGAAGGCTTGCTCTCGGAAGACTTGGTTTCGGAAGATCTGGCCTCGGCGGCCTTGCCCTCGGGCGACTTCCGCAGGCGCTCGATGGCGGCGCGCGCGAGATCGTTGGCGTCGGGGGTCGCAGCCGGGGACGCCGGTGCCGAATTGGCCTCGACCACCGGGGTGGTGGCGGGAGCCGCGACAGCCGGAGCGGACTTGGCGGCCGCCTTCTCACGCGCCGGGTTGCGGCCGCGCGGGTTGGTCTCGGCGGGAGCAACGTCGGCGGCCTTGGTCTCGGCCGGGTGTTCGCCGGATTTGTCGGCGGGCTTCTCGGCCGCCGCCTTGTCGGTCACGCTCTTCTCGGAGACGCCTTTGGCCTTGACGCCGGGAGCCGGGAGGTTGGCCACATCGGAGGGCTTGCCGCTCTTGCCGGCATCGGCAGGCGCTACCACGGCCGCGGGGGCATCGGCCGCCGGCTTGGCGTTGATGTAGTGGTTAACGATGTACGCCCCGATGATCGTCGCGAGCACCGAGGGGAAAATATCCATCGAGATTTTAGCGAGGTATTTCAGCATTTCTCGGCCACTCCCCGCGCGATCAGATGCGGGAACTTTGGGGCATTGTAAGGGATCAACTGCGACGGATCGATGGCAAAGGGTAACGCCCGCCTTACGGCTTCAGCTCGATCTCAAGGAACACGATCTCGGTTGAGGTTTCGTTAAGTACGTCGTGTTGGACCCCGGCCTTGCGAAAGTAGGATTTCCCGGCCGCGAGCTGCGCCTTGGAACGCTCGCCGCCGGGCGCCACGATGGTCATCTCGCCGGCGACGACGGGAACAATCACATAGTCCATGCCGTGGGTGTGATGCCCGGTCGCGCTGCCCGGGGCGAGCCGCCATTCGGTGACCCGGACCTGCTCGTTGTCGACCTGGACCTCGGATTTGGCGGCAAGCATCGGGAATTTCCTTCTACGGCACGAAAACCATGAACACGTAAACGGCAAATACCACCATATGGACCAGCCCGAACAGGACATTGGTCCTGCCGGTCCCGAAAGTCAGCATGCTCAACAAGAATGTCAGGAACAGCAGGGCCGTGTTCGGGGGATTGAGGCCCAGCACGAGCGGCTGGTCGAGCACGTAGGTGGCGATCCCGACCGCCGGAATGGTCAGGCCGATGGTTGCGAGCGAGGACCCGAGCGCCAGGTTGATGCTCTTCTGGAGGTCGTTCTTGCGCGCCGCCGCAATCGCCGAGACGCCCTCCGGCATGAGGATCAGGAGCGCGACGAGGAGGCCCGCGAACGCCGGCGGAGCGCCGATTCGGGCGGCGACCGCGTCCACGACCAGCGAGAACTTCTTGGCGAGGAGGACGACCGCCAGCAGCGAGATCAGCAGCAGCACGATGCTGAGCACCAGCATCCTGCCCGACAAATGCGCCTCTCCGCCCTCGCCGTCCGCCCTCTCGTGGACGAAGTAGTCCTTGTGCAGGACGATCTGGGTGTAGAGGAACACGCCGTAGAGCACGATCGTTGCGAGATCGACGAAGCCGAGCTGGAGCGTCGAATAGATCGGGCCCGGCGTCGTCAGCGTATAGTTGGGCATGATCAGGGTGATGGTCGCCAGCGCGATCAGCACGCTGAGATAGACGTTGGCGCCCGAGACCTGAAAGCCCTGCTCGCGGTAGCGCAGGCCGCCGATGAAGACGCAGAGGCCGACCAGGCCGTTGCAGACGATCATCACGACCGCGAACACCGTGTCGCGCGCGAGCTCCGGCGCCGGCTTGTCGCCCAGCATGATCGTGGTGATCAGCGCGACCTCGATGATGGTCACCGCCAGCGTCAGCAGCAGCGTGCCGTAGGGCTCGCCGATACGCTCGGCAATCACCTCGGAATGATGAACGGCCGCGAACACGGTGCCGAACAGGATCACCAGCAGGACGATCGCGAACAGGCCGCCCCCGGCCGTCAGCGTGAAGCCGTATCCGGTCGCGGTCACGATCAGGAACAGCAGCACCGCCAGAGCGGGGAAGATCCAGGACGACCGCGGCATCGGTCCGTGTGCGCTCATGCGGGCGATTCCTTCAAATGGGAGACCGATTATGCGCGAGAAGATCGCGTACGTCAGCCCTCAGGACCCATTGATGAAGTTTCGTGCGATCTCGATGGCGCCAAAGCTGCCGAGATCGTCGTGCCCGCCGCCGGGAATGCGGACGAACTGCTTCGGCTCGCGAGCCAGCGCAAACAACCTCTCGCCGAATGCGATCGGGATGGTCTGGTCCTGCGCGCCATGCATGATCAGGAGCGGCGCCGTGACGCGTGCGATGCGCTCATCCGAGTGAAAGGGGTCGCGGATCAGGAGACGAACCGGAGCGAACCAGAAATGCGCGGCGGCGACGTCGGCGATCGACGTATAGGGCGCCTCGAGGATCAGCTTCCCGACCGGATGTTCGGAGGCGACGGCGACCGCAACGCCGGTCCCGAGCGAGAAGCCCCAGGCGACGAGACGCCGGGCGTCATAGCGCGCCGTCGCGAACGCAAACGCAGCCGCGCCATCGCGCAGCAGGCCATCTTCGCCCGGTGCGCCGCCGGAGCCCGCGTAGCCGCGATAGGACAGCGCGACGAGACCGGTGCCGTCAGCCGTGATCGCCTTGAAGTGCCCGGCAAGGCCGGCCAGAGAATCACCGTTGCCGTGGAAGAACAGCACCACGGCACGGCCAGGCTTTGGCGGCACGTGCCAGACGATGACCTTCTCGCCGTCGGACGTCGTCAGGACATGCTCTTCGGCGTCTGGAAGTCCCGCGGCAGCGGGCGCCGTGCGCTCGGCCGTCGGTATCGGGAACAGCATGGCGCGCTGTTTGGCAAACAGCAGGACGAGACCGGCGAGGTAGCCGGCCGCAAGGATGGTGGCGGTCCATTTCAGGAATGTCATCGCGGCCCGCCATTCCGGAGTTCAGGACTTGCGGCGGCTCTTGAGCAGTTTGAGGACGTCCGGCCGGATGCTCAAGGGAATCTCGCGGCAGCCGCACGCCGCCGCATGGGCGGCGTGCCATGCGACACGCTGCTCGCGCGTCGCTTTCGGTGGCATGCGATGGGACCGGTGCCACTCCCTGTTCAGGGCCACGGTCCGCTCGCCTTCCCGCCCTACATCGCCTTGACGATGTTCTCGGTGACCTTCTTGGCGTCGCCGAGCAGCATCATGGTGTTGTCGCGGTAGAACAGCGGATTGTCGATACCGGCATAGCCCGAGGCGAGCGAGCGCTTGATGAACATCACGGTGCCGGCCTTCCAGACCTGCAGGACGGGCATGCCGTAGATCGGCGAGGTCTTGTCCTCTTCGGCCGCCGGGTTGGTGACGTCGTTGGCGCCGATCACGAAGGCGATGTCGGCCTGCGCGAATTCGGAGTTGATGTCCTCGAGCTCGAACACCTCGTCGTAGGGGACGTTGGCCTCGGCGAGCAGCACGTTCATGTGGCCGGGCATGCGGCCCGCGACCGGGTGAATGGCGTACTTCACCTCGACGCCTTCCTTCTTCAGCATGTCGGCCATTTCGCGCAGCGCGTGCTGCGCCTGCGCCACCGCCATGCCGTAGCCGGGCACGATGATGACCTTGGAGGCGTTCTTCATGATGAAGGCGGCGTCATCGGCCGAGCCGAGCTTGGCCGGCTTCTGCTCGCCCGTACCGCCGCCGGCCGCAGCGGTCTCGCCGCCGAAGCCGCCGAGGATGACCGAGATGAAGGACCGGTTCATCGCGTGGCACATGATGTAGGACAGGATCGCACCGGACGAGCCGACCAGCGCGCCGGTGATGATCAGCGCGGAATTGCCCAGCGTGAAGCCGATGCCGGCCGCGGCCCAGCCGGAATAGGAGTTCAGCATCGAGATCACGACCGGCATGTCGGCGCCGCCGATCGGGATGATCATGAGCACGCCGAGCGCCAGCGCCAGGATGACAATCAGCCAGAAGTCGAGCGCGCCGCCGGTGAGGACCAGGCGGACGATGAAGAACACCAGCGCCACGGCAATCGCGATGTTGATGATGTGACGGGCGGGCAGGATGACCGGCGCGCCGCTCATCCGCGCGGACAGCTTCAGGAACGCGATCACCGAGCCGGTGAAGGTCAGCGCGCCGATGGCGACGCCGAGCGACATCTCGACCAGGCTCTGCGGATGGATGTTGCCGGGGGTGCCGATGTCGAAAGCCTCGGGTGCGTAGAACGCACCCGCGGCGACCAGCACCGCGGCCATGCCGACCAGCGAGTGGAAGGCGGCGACCAGTTCCGGCATCGAGGTCATCGGCACGCGGCGGGCGATGACCGCGCCGATCGCGGCACCGATGGCGATGCCGACGATGACGAGCACCCAGGCGAGGCCGTCTGCCGGCGGATGGTTGGCGAGCGTGGTGGCGACCGCGATCGCCATGCCGATCATGCCGAACAGATTGCCCTGGCGCGACGAAGCCGGGCTCGACAGCCCGCGTAGCGACAGGATGAACAGCACTCCCGCCACGAGATACAAAAATGCAGAGAGGTTGGCGCTCATCTCAGGTCCCCATTGATCCCATCAGCCCGAGGTGGCCGCTTACTTCGACTTCTTCTTGTACATCGCCAGCATGCGCTGGGTGACAAGGAAGCCGCCGAAGATGTTGATGCAGGCGAAGATCAGCGCGACGAAGCCGAAGGCGCGTGCCCAGCCCGAGCCGCTCGAGACATTGGCGACGCCGCCGGCGAGGAGCGCGCCGACCACGATCACCGACGAGATCGCGTTGGTCACGCTCATCAGCGGCGTGTGCAGCGCCGGCGTCACCGACCACACCACGAAATAGCCGACGAAGACGGCGAGGACGAAGATCGACAGCCGGAAGATGAAGGGGTCGACGACCTGTGCTGCATGCTCCATGGCGGCTCTCCTTAAACCTTCGGCTGGAAGTTCGGGTGGATCACGGCGCCGTCCTTGGTCAGGGCGGTGGCCTTGACGAGCTCGTCGTCCCAGTTCACGGCGAGCTTCTTCTCTTTCTTGTCGACCATGGTCTCGATGAAGGAGAACAGATTGCGTGCGTAGAGGCTGGAGGCCGAGGCCGCGACGCGGCCGGCGACGTTGGTGTAGCCGACGATCTTGATGCCATCGAGGTCGACGACCTCGCCGGGCCTGGCGCCCTCGACATTGCCGCCACGCTCGATCGCGAGATCGACCAGCACCGAGCCCGGCTTCATCGACTTGACCACTTCAGCACTGACGAGCTTCGGCGCAGGCCGGCCCGGAATCAGCGCGGTCGTGATCACGATATCCTGCTTCTTGATGTGCTCGGCGGTGAGCGCGGCCTGCTTGGCCTGGTACTCCTTGGACATTTCCTTGGCGTAGCCGCCGGCGGTCTGCGCGTTCTTGAACTCCTCGTCCTCGACGGCGAGGAACTTCGCACCAAGCGATTCCACCTGCTCTTTCGTCGCGGGCCGCACGTCGGTCGCGGTGACGATGGCGCCGAGGCGGCGCGCGGTCGCGATCGCCTGGAGGCCGGCAACGCCGACGCCCATCACGAACACCTTTGCGGCGGGCACGGTGCCGGCGGCGGTCATCATCATCGGGAAGGCGCGGCCAAAGGCCTCGGCCCCCTCGATCACGGCGCGGTAGCCGGCAAGGTTCGCCTGCGACGACAGCACGTCCATCACCTGCGCACGGGTGATGCGCGGCATCAGTTCCATCGCGAAGGCGGAGACCCCGGAATCGGCGATCGTCTTCAGCGCGGCCTCGTTGCCGTAGGGGTCCATGATGGCGATGACGAGCGCACCGCGCTTGTACTGCGCGAGCTCGGAGGCCTCAGGACGCTTCACCTTGATGATGATGTCGGCGTCCTTCAGCGCATCGGCGCTGACGGTGGCGCCCACGGCGGTGAATTCGGAATCCGGCAGGCCCGATTTGAGGCCGGCACCCGGCTCGACGGCGATCTCGGCGCCCAACGCCTTGAACTTCTTCACCGTATCAGGCGAAGCGGCAACACGCGGCTCCGACGGATCGATTTCCTTGGCAACGGCGATCTTCATAGGCCCTCCGGCGACGCGGGACAGCGCGCGCGCAAACTTAAGCGTTACTCCCGCAGCGTTCGATACCGGTTTTGGGACCGGCTTGGATGCAAATTTTGTAGGCGGCAGCCGCTGCTGGCGTGTGCAGCTGCCGATAGGTCAGGTCAGGAAGATCGCCATCAGGATCACGATGAGCGCGACCGAGGCCGTGCCGTACTTCACCAGCTTGATGAAGCCCTCATAGGTCTGCTCGTGGGCAACGTAGTCGTTGCCGTCGGCGGTGGTGTACGCCACTTCGCTATGGTCAGCCATGTATTGTCCCCAGTCGAAAGTCGAATTCTTGGGCTGGGATACCGCAAACCTTCGGGCAGGGCAACGGCACCGATGGCCGGTTTTCGGGCAAATCAGGTGATTTGGAATTCCGATTGCCGGGAATCCGGCTGTCGCGCTGCTCAGCCCTGATCGATCATCGTGGCGGTGACGCTTGCGGTTTGCCGCCGGGGTACCGGAAGACCGAGCGCCTCGCGGACCGCGTCGATCGCCGGCTCGCCCGCTTCGGTGAATAGGGCCATATGCGGATCGACGCCGGACCCGACCGCGACCGGATTGTCACCGGACAGGAAACCGTGCGCCATGTGGAAGCCAAGCGCGCGGTAGACCTCGAACTGCTCTTCCGAGAAGAACTGGTCACCCGTGGTCTCGTGCGGGAAGCGGTCGTTTCGCCGCGCGTAGTCCCGGATATAGTCGTTCTCGTCGCCATTGAGCGACGATTTGACGTAAACGAGATAGCCCTGCTCGTCGCCTCCATAGTCGATGGTGCCGATCGCGACGTGGACGTGGTCTCGCGCAATGTCGTCGCGCTCGTCGGCCGCGCCGGGATCGCCCGCCTTGTCGGCATTGCGCGCCATCAGCGCACGCGTGCGCTCGCGAATCGGCGTCCATGGCAGGTCGATGCGGACGCCGAGATCGATGCGGGCGTAACGCTGCAACGTCATCAGGGAACCGAAATTCATCGGCGCATCGGCTTCCGCATCGACCGCGATGATCACCTTGCAGCGGCGGCGCAACAGCTCGTAGACGCCGAGATTCTCGATATGGCCGCCGTCCGTCAGATAGACGCTGTCGCTGTTCTCGTACAGGCGCCCCGAGATCTCCGACCAGAAATAGATCGGCGTGGAGCGGCGCTGCGGCCGGACACGCTCATCGACGTAACGCGGGTTCTTCAGCCAGTAGCCGAGCCGGACGTTGAGGAGTGCAAGCGTCGGCGTCAGCGCCTTGATCGAGCTCGACCCCATGTTCGAGGAGGCCGCGGCTCCGGAAATCGCCATTGCGGTGGCGAGATCGAGACTTTGCTCGTCGTCCTGCACGAGAGCGGTGGGCGCATAGCCCGTCGCCTCGCTGCCGACGTTCAGGGCGGAGAACACGAAGAAGTCCGCGTTGCGTCCGCGCCGGTTGGCGAAGTCGGAGCCTTGAATATTCAGCGCAGTATTGATGAGCTGATAGGGCGCGTGCAGCTTCGGCGCAGCCTGCTGCCCCGGAATCCGGGCCGTCGCGGCCGGAGCGGCGTAGAGATCCGTCAGCTTCATGCGATCGAGCGCCTTGAAATCGCGCCCCTGGTCGAGACTGGCTTCGGCGGGCGCGACGCGCCCGTCGGCCGAACGCGTCGGATCGAACAGGAAGGCCTTGCTCAGGCGATCGCGATAGAGCCGGTGCAACGAGTTCGCATTCGGCGTCAGGCAGAACGAGATGGCGAACAGCAGGACGCCGGCGAACGTGTAGAGGATCACCATGTGCAGACTGTAGGAATAGGCGAGCTCCGAAGCGTTGCCCTGGAACAGGCTGGGAAAACGCACCTGAACCACCTGCCCCGCTTTCTGAGCCAGGAACAGGAGCCAGGCGGGCGTGTGCCAGGTCGGCGTCAGCTGCTCGGCATCTGCCACGACCTGCGGCGCGGCTTTCGGCGTGATTTCCGCCGACAAGGTCCCCTTGCTGGCATCGAACTGAATCCTGCCTGCGAGGCTGCCGGACAGCGCGTTCGATTTGGCATTGACCAGGCACTCTCGCTGGGAGGTTGCGCCCATGACGGAAGGGCACCTCTCGTACAGATCGTTGGCGATGCCCCAATAGGACAGATAGAGGTATGCGACCCAGATGACGAGCGGAAGCGCAAGGCCCGCGATCCACAGCGCGACCTTGGCGACGACCGCGAGCACAAGCGAGCCCCATTGCGAGGATGCGCTGTTGCCCTTCAGCAATTCCACGAATTGCTGCCTGAACGCGGTGACGAAGACACCGATTGGCGCAGCCACCGCCGCGAGCGACTTGATCCAGGTGATCGCAACCGCAGCAGCCGGTCCACCGATTGCGCTGCTCTCGGCGACATCGAACATCTGCTCCAGCATGAAGGGTTGAAACTCGAAGAAGGCGATCACCGCCAGCAGCACCAGGAAGGTCGCGCCCATGCTCGGCCAATGCGATCGGAACTCCTGCCGCTTGCCGGGGCTCGCGAGCGACTGCTTGAGCGCCCATCCGAAAAACAGGACGCCCCCGATGATTGCGATCGACAGGCTCAACGCAAAATGCTGGACCTTGAGAAACCGCGCGAAGTCGCACGCGACGCCCAGCAACAGCGCGATCCCGCCAATATAGGCGAAGACGACGCTGGGACCGCTGCCGCGGACGGAGCGGGAGGCGAAATAGGCGAGCCCGCTGCAAGCGAACATCACCAGCGCGACGACCAGGCCGAATATACTGAACCCGTAACGATCGAGGTCGCTGAAATCATGCAGCTCGCACAACGACCTGTTGTTGAGACTGATGCCGAAGATGTTCGCATCCGTAAGGCAGCTCCGCAGCGGCGTCGACCAGATGGTGACGGCGGCAAGCAGCAGCACGATGGGCAACGTCAACCCGATATTGGCGACCAGTCCCCGCACGACGATCGCAACTCCGGTCAGAAGATCGCGGGCCCCGGCAGGGATCAGATAGTTGGAATAGTTGCGCAGGTGTCCGACCGACGGCGTATCGCTGATCTCGGCGGACGTGACGGTTCCGCCGACGGGTCTTTCGCCGAATACAAAGCGCCGTGCCGTCGTCATGGTGGCGCTGAGCGAGGTGCCGATATAGCCGCCGCCCGACACCGTGGAGAGATAGTCGATCCGGCCGATCAGATTGTGGTGGTTCAGTGCCTGGAGCACGCCGAGGCAAACGGCCGACGAGCGAATGCCACCGCCAGACAACGCAAGCCCGACGACGTCGAGCAACTGGCAGGGTTGCAGGCCGTCGGCGTCGAGGCGCCGTTCCGGCTCGCGTCGGGTGTTGATCGCCTCGATCTCATCGCAGACGATCTGATGGTGCTTCTCGCACCAGGGCGTTTCCTGATCGACGACGGCAGCATTTCTCGCCATCGGAGCCGGCGTGGCGGGCCCTTGATGGAGCATGGGTGCCTCCCCAGGGAGAAACCGATCAATCCACAATCAATAGTAGAAAATCATTTCCGAGTATCTGTTGAGTTAGTCTTGCGGGCCGCGCGAACGTTCAATCGCACGTAGCAAATTGCCGGCCTCCGCCGCGAAGGTCGCCCACGCGCATGGATGGAACTGGGGGCCGCAAAAACTTGCGACACCCGCATTCCGTGCACCGGGAAGGAACTCGCGCCTCGCCTCAGCCCATCGCCTCGAGCTCGTCGATCATCCCGGCAATGACCGACAGACCGCCGTCCCAGAATCTGGGATCCTTGGCATCGAGTCCGAACGGTCGCAGCAGCTCGGAGTAATGCTTGGTGCCGCCGGCGGCGAGCATGTCGAGATAGCGCTCGGCAAAGCCCTCGGCGGCATTCTCGTAGACGGCGTAGAGCGAGTTCACGAGACAATCGCCATAGGCATAGGCGTAGACGTAGAACGGCGAGTGGATGAAGTGCGGGATGTACATCCAGTAGTTCTCGTAGCCCGCCTTGATCTCGATCGCCGGCCCGAGGCTCTCGCCCTGCACCGACAGCCAGATCTCGCCAAGCCGCGTCGCGGTGAGCTCGCCGTTCTTGCGCTCGGTATGGACCGCGCGCTCGAACGAATAGAACGCGATCTGCCGCACCACGGTGTTGATCATGTCCTCGACCTTGCCGGCGAGCAGCGCCTGGCGCTGCCTGGCGCTCTTGGTCTGCGCCAGCAGCCGCCGGAAGGTCAGCATCTCGCCGAACACGCTCGCCGTCTCGGCCAGCGTCAGCGGCGTCGGCGCCATCAGCGCGCCGTTCTTCGCAGCCAGCACCTGGTGCACGCCATGGCCGAGCTCATGCGCGAGCGTCATCACGTCGCGCGGCTTGCCCTGGTAGTTCATCAGCACGTAAGGATGCGCCGACGGCGTGGTCGGATGTGAGAACGCGCCCGGCGCCTTGCCCGGACGCACCGGCGCGTCGATCCAGCGATCGGTGAAGAAGCGCTCGGCGATCTCGGCCATTTTGGGCGAGAAGCCGCGATAGGCCGTCAGCACCATGTTGCGCGCATCGGGCCAGCCGATCACGTCGGTCGCGGCGAACGGCAGCGGCGCGTTGCGGTCCCAGTAAGCCAGCCGCTTCTTGCCGAACCACTTCGCCTTCAACGCATAATAGCGATGCGACAGCTTTGGATAGGCCGCGCGCACCGAGGCAACCAGCGCATCCACCACCTCGCGCTCGACGCGGTTGTTCAGGTGGCGGGAATCCGCGACATCCTGAAAGCCGCGCCAGCGGTCCGAGATGTCCTTGTCCTTGGCGAGCGTGTTGGTGATCAGCGCAAAGGTGCGCTCATTGGCCTTGAAGGTTTTCGCCAGCGCTTCGGCCGCGGCCTTGCGCTTGGCGCCGTCGCGGTCCTGCAAAAAATTGAGCGTCGGCTCGATCGCGAGCTCTTTGGCGCCGACCTTGAAGCGCAGGCCCGAGATGGTCTGATCGAACAGCCGGTTGAAGGCGGAATAGCCGGTTTGCGACTTCTCCAGGAAGAGCTGCTCGAGCTTGTCGTCGAGCTGGTACGGCTTCTCCTTGCGCAGATCCTCGATCCAGGGGCGGTAATGCGCGAGCTCGGCGGCCTGCATCGCGCGGTTCAAAATATCGTCATCGACGCGGTTGAGCTCGAGCGCGAAGAACAGGAGATGCGTGGACGCCGCCGTCAGCCGCTCAGAGACATCGCCGTAAAACTTTGAAATCTTGGGATCAACGCTGTCGCCTGCATGGACGAGACCGGCATAAGAGCCGAGACGCCCGGCGAGATCGTCGATCGCCTCATAGCGTCGCACCGCCTCGGCGAGCCATTTTCCGCCATCTTCGTTTGCTGTCCCTGTGGCGAGCTTGCCCTTGTAGTCGGTCTCGAACGCGACGCAATCGGCGTCCATCCTTTCGAGATCGCGCGCCACTTCCGGCGCATCGATCCCGGAATAGAGGTCGGCGAGGTTCCACTCTGGAAGCCTGCCGGTCTTGCTCGCAGGCTTTGCGGGCGAAGATTTGGAGGACTTTGCCTTGGCGGCGGATTTCCTGGTGCTTGGCTTGCGGAGAGCGGGCTTGCTGGAGGCAGTCTTCTTGAGAGCAGATTTGGGGCGCGAATTCATTGTGTGGGAAACCTGTGTTCAACAAGCGCGACGGCGGGCGGGGGCATCAAGTTTTAAGAGTGCGTTAATCGGCTTCGGCCAGAGTGACCCGATTCGAGACAGATAGTAGTAGCGTGCGGGGAACACCATGGCTGCCTGTATTTTGATCGCCGACGACGACGCTGTAGCCCGCCGGCTGGTCGAGAACATGGTGCAGAAATGCGGCTATGAGACGGTCGTCGTGGACTCCGGCGACGCCGCGATCGCCGCCCTCACCGCTCCCGATGCACCGGCGATCGACGCCGTCATCCTCGATCTCGTGATGCCCGGCCTCGACGGCATGGGCGTGCTGGCGAAAATCCGCGAGGCCGGCCTCGGCGTCCCCATCATCGTGCAGACCGCCCATGGCGGCATCGACAACGTGATCTCGGCGATGCGCGCGGGCGCGGCCGATTTCGTCGTCAAGCCGGTTGGCTTGGAGCGGCTTCAGGTCTCTCTGCGCAACGCACTCAATGCCTCCGCGCTCAAGGGCGAGTTGCAGCGTATCCGTCATAGCCGCGAGGGCCGGCTGACTTTCTCCGACATCATCACCCGCGCCGAGGGGATGGCGGCCGTGATGCGCGCCGCGCAGAAGGCCGCGGGCTCGTCGATCCCCGTGCTGATCGAGGGCGAGTCCGGCGTCGGCAAGGAGATGTTCGCACGCGCCATCCATGGCAGCGGCGAGCGCAAGGCCAAGCCGTTCGTCGCAGTCAATTGCGGCGCGATCCCCGACAATCTCGTCGAGTCGATCCTGTTCGGCCACGAGAAGGGCGCCTTCACTGGCGCCACCGAACGGCACACCGGCAAGTTCGTCGAGGCTCATGGCGGCACGCTGTTCCTGGACGAGGTCAGCGAGCTGCCGCTCACCGCGCAGGTCAAGCTGCTGCGCGCACTTCAGGAAGGCGCGGTCGAGGCGGTCGGCGGGCGCAAGCCGTTGAAGGTCGACGTCCGGATCATCTCCGCGACCAACCGCAGGCTGCTGGAGCGGGTGAAGCAGGGTCATTTCCGCGAAGATCTGTTCTATCGCCTCCACGTGCTGCCGCTGACGATCCCCTCGCTGCGGGCGCGGCGTGAGGACATCCCGCATCTGCTCCGGCATTTCCTGGCGCGCTTTGCTGCCGAGGAGAACCGCCTCATCACCGGCATCAGCGGCGAGGCCGTGGCGCACCTTGCCCAGCTCGACTGGCCGGGCAACATCCGCCAGCTCGAAAACGCGGTCTACCGCGCGGTGGTGATGAGCGAGGGCGACCAGCTTGACCTTGCCGACTTCCCCCTGCTCACCCCGCAGCCGCATCTGGCGACGGACATCCCGACCGCGCCGCTGATGCTCGAGCCGATCGCGGCGCCCTCGGTGGTGTCGGGTGGTGAAATACCGATCGCGCCGCTGCCGCTGGCGGGCACCCTTTCCATGCTGACCCCCACCGGCGACGTCCGCCCGCTGGACGACATGGAGAACGAGATCATCCGTTTCGCGATCTCGCATTATCGGGGGCAGATGTCCGAGGTCGCCCGCCGCCTCAAGATCGGCCGCTCCACGCTCTACCGCAAGCTCGACGAAGCCGGGGTTCCCGGACATGGCGGCAAAAGCGGTGAGGAGACGCGCTGAGCCTCATGCGAACGGAGGTTCGCCTGGCGTTGCGATGACGCCGCAAGCCCTTCGCATTACGGCAAAATCCGGCCGCGACGTGAACCGTGACTTGGAAGTGACAGACACATGGAAAAGCGTCTGCCAAAGCCGCACAATCCGTTGCAAACGGGCTTTCTTGAAGTCAGTTTGTCGTGAGTTGCCCCGGGTAGCGCTGGCCGCCCAAACGGGGCCTGTATATCGTCTGCGTGGGATTCGTTCGTCCGCGTATGAATCGTTGCGTGCAGGCGTGCAACTTTCGAGCGGCCGGCGCAGTTTAGCCGAAGCTCATTAGGCGATAATGAAGCTGTTCCACGAGGGACAGTTCACCCGAGGGGTGCGACACAATGCGTGACTGTTTGAACCACCGTGCGGGCTTTGACCGCGTCTTGATGACGGTCGCGGCGACCTTCCTCACGGTATCGGCCAGCTCGGCCCTGGCGCAGGATCAGGCGCGCAGCAGCGCCGCCGAACTCGCCATCGAAGCCGCGATCCCGCGCCCCGAGCCCGCCAACGTCCCGCCCCCGACCGCATCCGACATCAAGCTCGACACCACCGCGACGGTTCAGGACTCCGCAAAGGAGCCGACCAAGGAACCAGTGAAGGCCGAAGCCGCACCGGGCCCCGACAAGGTCGAGACCAAGCCTTCCGACGTCGCCACCACGCCTGCATCTGAGGCGCCGAAGAGCGAAACCGCCAAGTCCGAGCCCGCGAAGACCGAGCCCGCCAAATCCGAACCGGCAAAGGCCGACACCGCGACGGCAACGCCAGCCGCGCCTGCGGCCCCCGCTGCGGCTCCGGCCGCCGAGCCGGTGAAGGCCGCGAGCAACGTTCCCGCCGCCGACCAGCCGGTCGCCGACAAGCTCAAGGACATCATCGGCGCCAAGACCTCGCGCCATTTCGACCGCAAGAACGAGCGCGCCGCGATCGAGAAGTTTTACGGTGCACGCGACTTCGCGCCGGTCTGGACCCAGGCCGGCAGCCTGACCGCCGCGGCCAAGGGCGTGATCGCGCGGCTGAAGGATGCGGCCTCCGATGGCCTCAATCCCGCCGACTATCCGGTGCCGGATTTCGCCGCCGCCACGACGCCCGATGCGCTCGCCGATGCCGAGCTGAAGCTCACCGCCAGCATGTTCGACTATGCGCGCCAGGCCCAGAGCGGCCGCATGCACTGGTCGCAGGTCAGCGGCGACATCCTCTATCCCGAGCATCCGGTCGATCCGAACGAGGTGCTCGCCAAGGTCACGACCGCAGCCGACGCCTCCGCAGCGCTCGACAGCTACAACCCGCCGCAGAAGCTCTACAAGGAGCTGAAGGCCAAGCTCGCCGAACTGCGCGGCCTGGGCAGCGGCCCGGTGATCGAAATCGCCGACGGTCCGGCGCTGAAATACACCCCGGCCGGCAAGAAGCAGGCTGAAATCGTCGTTGAAGATCCGCGCGTGCCGCAGCTCCGCGCCAAGCTCGGCCTCGCCGAGAACGCCGGCGACACCCGCTATGACGCCACCGTCGCCGAAGCCGTGCGCAAATTCCAGAGCGGCGCCGAGATGAAGGTAACAGGCATCCTCGACGACAAGACCGTCAAGGCGATCAACACCCCGAAGCGCGACAAGCAGATCGACACGGTGCTGGTGAACATGGAGCGCTGGCGCTGGCTGCCGCGCGACCTCGGCGTCCCCTCGTTGGGCGATGCCTATGTCATCCTCAACATTCCCGACTACACGCTGAAGGTGATGCAGCGCGGCCAGCAGGTCTGGACCACCCGCGTCGTCACCGGCAAGCCGGGCACGCATGCGACGCCGCTGCTCACCGAGACGATGAAGTACATCACGGTCAATCCGACCTGGAACGTGCCGCCGTCGATCGTCTACAACGAATACCTCCCGGCGCTTCAGCAGGACCCGACGGTGCTCCAGCGCATGGGCCTCAAGCTCGAGCAGAACCGTGACGGCTCCGTGCACATCTCGCAGCCCCCGGGTGAGGCCAACGCGCTCGGCCGCATTCGCTTCAACTTCCCGAACAAGTTCCTGGTCTATCAGCACGACACGCCGGACAAGAACCTGTTCGCCAAGGAAGATCGCGCCTTCAGCCATGGCTGCATGCGCGTGCAGAATCCGGATCAGTACGCCTCGATTCTGCTCAACATCGCCATGCCGAACGAGAAGTACACGCCGGAGCGCGTGCGCAGCATGTACGGCAAGAGCGAGATCGACCTGAAATTCCCGACGCCGATCCCGGTCAACATCACCTACCAGACCGCGTTCGTGGACGATGCCGGCAAGCTGCAAATCCGCAAGGACGTCTATGGCCGTGACGCGACCATGATCAACATCCTGAAGAACGGTCGCGGCAAGGACCTCGAGAACGTCGTCGCACACTCCCAGCCGAGCTATTCGCGCCCGGCGACGACGCTGCCCTCGGGCGTGGCGATCGCCAACAATGGCGGCGGCTTCGGCTCGTCGGGTCCGAACTTCTTCGAGCGGCTGTTCGGGGCCCCGGCCCTGGCCCCGCCGCCGGCTCCGGTCGGCCGGCGGCCGCAGCAGCAGCGGGTGTTTACCCGCTGAGGCCTCCCCGACAGGTTTTTGCCGGAAATTCTCTAGTAAGATCAGCGACCTCACCCCCCTGGATGGGGTCGCTTAAGTTTACCATTCTCCACCCGAACTCCGGCAGCGGGCGTTTTTTTGCCACACTGAGCCGCTTAGGTTCGTTGACTTGGTTTGGGGTCGGGAAGGTCAACCTCGAATTAACCTTCTCGCTTTAAGAAAGCGTTCATCCTCTTTCGCGCGCTAACGGGGTTGCCGGGAGAGTCCATTTTGAACGCTCGTCGACTGGGTGGGCTCATTCGTGCTGACTGGTCTCGCACGCAAATTCGCAGTGCTGTCGTTGTCCCATGCGGGAGTGAAGGCCGGATCCCGGATCGGCCTCGCTTCCGCACTGCTGCTTGCTGCGGCGGGCTCGGTCCATGACGCCGCCGCGCTGAACGAGACCAAGACGCTCTCGTTCCACCACACCCATTCCGGCGAAGACCTCACCGTCACCTTCAAGCGCGACGGCCGTTTCGACGAGGCCGCGCTGAAGCAGCTCAACCACTTCCTGCGCGACTGGCGCACCCAGGACGAGACGGTCATGGATCGTCGCCTGTTCGACATCCTCTGGGAAGTCTATCGCGACGTCGACGGCAAGCAGCCGATCCAGATCATCTCCTCCTACCGCTCCCCCGCCACCAACGCCATGCTCCGCCGCCGCTCCTCCGGCGTGGCGCGCTTCAGCCAGCACATGCTGGGGCATGCGATGGACTTCTACATTCCGGGCGTGCCGCTGGAGCAGATCCGCTTCGCCGGCCTGCGCCTGCAGCGCGGCGGCGTCGGCTTCTATCCGACCTCCGGCTCGCCCTTCGTCCATCTGGACACCGGCAGCATCCGGCACTGGCCGCGCATGACGCATGACCAGCTCGCCCGCGTCTTCCCGGATGGCCGCACGGTTCACGTCCCGACCGACGGTACGCCGCTGAAGGGCTATGAGCTGGCCAAGGCCGACATCGAGCGCCGCGGCACCGGCGACGATTCCGGCAGCAAGCCGAATTTCTTTGCCGCCCTGTTCAGGAGCAAGTCGGCTCCGGCCGCCACGAGCAGCGACGAGGATGACGAGAGCGCGCCCGCCCCGGCCGCAAAGCCTGTTGCGCCGACCGTGGTTGCCGCCGCGGCCAAGCCGGCCGATCCGGTGCCGACACCGCGCGCCAAGCCGCAGATCGCCGCTGCGATCCAGCTCGCTTCGGCAGATGTGCAGCTCGTTGTACCGCCCAAGCCGAAGCCCGCGCCCGTGGCTGACAAGCCGACAGCCGACAAATCTGTTGAGGGCAAGCCCGAGACCCCGGCCGATATCATCAATGCCCGCGGCTTCTGGGATACCCCTGCGACCCCGCAGCAGGCGACGCCAGCGCAAGTGGCTGCGCTGAAGGCCCGCCAGGCGCTCGCCGCCGCCACCGAGCCGCAAGCAACCGCGAGCGTCTCCAGCGCGGCCTATCAGGCACTGGCCTACGCGCCGGCGTCCGCCTCCCCGGTCGACCGCGCCAACGTCGTCGCCGCCTCCGCGCCGGTCCCGCGCACGGGCCGCCCCGTTGCCGCGACGCGCGGCCTTCCGCCCGCGACCGAGATCAACACGGTGGTCGGCAAGAGCATCGACGGCAGGATCGCAACCGCGACCCGCCTCTCCGCCGCCAGAGGCGAAAGCATCTGGCTCAAGATCGTGATGCTGTCGCCGAGCGCCAGCCGCGCGATGTCGGTGACGCTGATGGGCGAGCTGGATACCGTTGCGCTGCGCGGCTATTTCGTCAAACCGCAGGCCGTGATCGCGATGGGCTTTGCCGACGATCCGATGCAGGGCCTGTCCTGCGACAGTTTTACGGGCAGCGCGACCGCGAAGCTCGAGACGAGGTCGTTCGTCATGCGCACCGCGGCGCTGCGCTGACGTCTTGCAAGCGCTGCTAGCGCTTCCGCCGCCGGTCCAGATGATAGGTCAGCGCGAGCGACAGACAGACCGATAGCGGCTGTTTAGGCAGCCTGCCCGAGACATCCAGCAACAGCGCCCGGGTCTGCCGATACTCGAACTGATCGGGAAAGCGTTCGCGAAAGGTATCGATCAACGTCGTCTTGCAGTTGAACAGGATGGCGGCGTGCTCGGAGTCCTTCAGGCGGCCGAGCCGTATCGTGGAGCCGCTGCCGCTCTCATCGGTCAAGTAAGCCGGCTCGCCCCATTTCAGGGTCTCGGTGAGCTTGCCAACCTCTTCATGCGCCGCAGCGGTCGCGAAGATCAGCGCACGCACCTGGAGTAGCCGCTTGCCGATCGGCGCCGGAAGGGCGCGGAAGGCACGGTCCACCTCGCGCGGCAGCGTCGGCGTCACGACGTCTCTCCCGACTCAAGACTCAGGCTCGTCCTGGCTTTCGCCAGGACGAGAGTAATCGCCTCAGAGCATTCCCAGCGCCTGCATGTAGGTCTCGAGGATCGTCTCGGCCTCGGCGCGCTCGTTCGGGTCCTGCTTGCGCATGCGCACGATGGTGCGCAGCGCCTTGACGTCGTAGCCATTGCCCTTGCTCTCGGCATAGACGTCGCGGATGTCGTCGGAGATCGCCTTCTTCTCTTCCTCCAGCCGCTCGATGCGCTCGATGATGGACTTGAGCTGGTCCTTGGCAAATTTCGTCGCGGGCTCGTCGTCGCGGACGGCGGCGGAGGTGGCCATCTTGGTACTCCCAATGGAACTGGCAAAACGAGGTGACGCCGGCATCCTCACCGCGCGTGCTGGTTGACCCTTAGGGTTCGCCGCTCTCGCGTTCAAGGCAGCATCGCGCTCGTCCACAGCGCGCCCACACATTCCTGCGGCGGAGCGAAGAAAGCAGTTGTGTGGTGCGACTCACCGCCAGTCTGCCGGCGAGGCCGTTCAATGCCCGGGGTGGACTTTCTTCATCGCCTCGATCTGCTCGGGCGTGGCCGTGCCCTGGTATTTCGACTTCCAGGTCTCGTAGGGCATGCCGTAGACGGCCTCGCGGCTCTCGTCCTTGCTGAGCGCGACGCCCTGCGCGTCGGCGGCGTCCTTGAGCCAGTTGGACAGGCAGTTGCGGCAGAAGCCGGCCAGATTCATCAGATCGATGTTCTGGACATCGGTCCGCGTCTTCAGATGATCGACCAGGCGCCGGAAAGCGGCGGCCTCGAGCTCCGTTCTGGTTTTGTCGTCGATTGCCATGGCTGGATCCCTTCGGCCTGAATTGGTTCTGCCCCGATGGGGGTCACCCTTACGGGATCAGGTGGGGGCCTGTCACAGATTTTGCCATATCACGGCGCAAACGGCCCCAGAGCCAAACCGAAGGCCGGCTCCCCGGCCCTACGCCAAATCGTCAATCATCTGGTATACGTTCCGCGACAATGATCGCCGAATCTCCCCGCGCCCCCCTTCGCCTGCTCGCCCGGTTGGTCCCGGTGCTGGTGGTTGGCCTGCTGTGCCTCTGGGCCAGCCCGGCCTCCGCCGACTTCCGGCTTTGCAACAACACCTCGAGCCGGGTCGGCATTGCGCTCGGCTACAAGGACGCCGAGGGCTGGACCACCGAGGGCTGGTGGAACATCTCGTCGCGTTCCTGCGAGACCCTGCTGCGGGGAACGCTGGTCGCCCGCTACTATTACATCTACGCCATCGACTATGACCGCGGCGGCGAATGGTCGGGCCAGGCCTTCATGTGCTCGCGCGACAAGGAATTCACCATCCGCGGCACCGAGGATTGCCTCGCGCGCGGCTACGACCGGACCGGCTATTTCGAGGTCGATACCGGCGAGCAGCGGGCCTGGACGGTTCAGCTCACCGACGCCAACGAGCAGCCGTCACAGCAGCAGCGCGTGCCTGGCCTGCCGGGCCCGGTCGGCCCGGGTGGCGGCGTTCCGGGTTTGCCCAATAGTCCGCCCGGTGGTACGCCCCCCGCCGCGCCTGGCCTCCCGCCAGCTCCCTCGCCACCGTCTGGAAATAAGCCATGAGGCGTCTTCGCCGTATCAAGATTCTCGCGACCCTGGGACCTGCCTCTTCAGACCTCGCGATGATTCGCCGCCTGTTCGAGGCCGGCGCCGATCTGTTCCGCATCAACATGAGCCACACCCCGCATGACAAGATGCGGGAGCTGGTCGCGACGATCCGCAACGTCGAGAGCAGTTATGGCCGGCCGATCGGCATTCTGGTCGATCTCCAGGGCCCGAAGCTCAGGCTCGGCGCCTTCGCCGAAGGCGCGGTCCAGCTCCAGAACGGTCAGATCTTCACGCTCGATTCCAACAAGGCGCCGGGCGACGCCACGCGCGTCAATCTCCCGCATCCGGAGATCCTGGCTGCACTCAGGCCCGGCCATTCGCTGCTGCTCGACGACGGCAAGGTGCGCCTGATCGCGGAGGAGACTTCGAAAGAGCACGCGGTGACGCGTGTCGTGGTCGGCGGCCGGATGTCCGACCGCAAGGGCGTCAGCCTGCCCGACACCGATCTGCCGGTCTCGGCGATGACGCCGAAGGACCGTGCCGACCTCGAGGCCGCGCTGGTGACCGGCGTCGACTGGATCGCGCTGTCCTTCGTGCAGCGCGCCGACGATGTGATCGAGGCCAAGAAGATGATCCGCGGCCGCGCTGCGGTGATGGCCAAGATCGAGAAGCCGCAGGCGATCGACCGCCTCGCCGACATCATCGACGCCTCCGACGCGCTGATGGTGGCGCGCGGCGACCTCGGCGTCGAGCTGCCGCTGGAACGCGTGCCGAGCCTGCAGAAGCAGATGACGCGTATGGCGCGCCGTGCCGGCAAGCCGGTGGTGATCGCAACCCAGATGCTGGAATCGATGATCCAGTCGCCGGTGCCGACCCGCGCCGAGGTCTCCGACGTCGCCACCGCCGTCTATGAGGGCGCCGACGCCATCATGCTGTCGGCGGAATCGGCGGCCGGCAAATTCCCGGTCGAAGCGGTCTCGACCATGAACCGCATCGGCGAGGAGGTCGAGCGCGACCCGACCTATCGTTCGGTCATCACCGCGCAGCGCCCCGCGCCGGAAACCACCGCCGGCGACGCCATCGCAGACGCCGCGCGGCAGATCGCCGAGACGCTCGACCTGCCGGCGCTGATCTGCTGGACCAGCTCCGGCTCGACCGCGGTGCGTGTGGCCCGCGAGCGGCCGAAGCCGCCGATCGTGGCGATCACGCCGAACATGGCCGCCGGACGCCGTCTCGCCGTCGTCTGGGGCGTGCATTGCGTGGTGGCGGACGATGCCCGCGACCAGGACGACATGGTGAGCCGCGCCGGCCAGATCGCCTTCCGCGACGGTTTTGTCCGCGCCGGCCAGCGCGTGATCATCGTCGCCGGCGTGCCGCTCGGCATCCCCGGCACCACCAACATGGTGCGCATCGCCTCGGTCGGGCCCGAGGGCGACGCGAATTTGTAGGCCCGTAGGTGCGGGCCAAAACAAAAATGTCGAAAACAACCCCATGCACAGTAGCCGGCGTTGCCGGCGAAGGTGCTTGGGTTTTGTGAAAAGGCGCGCGCGGGCAACGACCTGAGCGGAATCAGGTCTCGGCCACGGTCGCGCCCGGCTTTTTAAGCTCCGACCAGCGCCTTCGCCGCCGGCAGCAGCGTCTGCTGCACCACCAGACCGCGGGCACGGGCGTCCATCACGCCGACGGCGCGCAGGGCCAGCAGCGTCACGGTCTGCACCGCATCGCGCATCCTGGCGGGATCGTCGAGATTGTCGGGCGCGAGCGGCCCGACCAGAGCCTCATGCAGCGCCCCTAGCAGCGCGGTGGCGGCGAGCGCGGTATCCTGCGCCGGCAAATGGCCGGCACGCACGGCGGCGTCGATCCGCGCGGCGATCTCGCCGGCGATCTCGCGGCGGCTGGCCAGGCGGGACGCGCTGACATCGACGTCAACCGGCTCGGCCAGGATGCCCCAGGCCAGCCTGCGCTGCGACAGCGTGTGGACCGCCACGGTGGTGACGGCCGCCGCCAGCGCCGAGGATGGGCCGGGCGCGGCATCGGCCGCCCGGCGGATCGCCGCGAGCTCGTCGCGCGACACCTCGGCAATCAATTCGGAGATCAGCTCGGACTTGGACGGGAAGTAGCGGTAGACCGTTCCGGCCGCGACACTGGCCCGGACCGCAACCGGTGCGATCTGCACCGCAGCCATCCCGCCTTCCGCCGCAGCTTCCCGCGCTGCAGCGAGGATCGCACTGCGCCTGGCCGCAAGGCGCTTCACCACTTGATGCGTTCGCCGGTAAACCATGGCGCGCTTCCTGTCCCACACGCCAGCCGCACGCCCCGCGCGGCCGAACGCGTCGTCCCTGCAATAGATGCAAATCGTCCCGCAAGGACTGAACAACTATTCAAAGTGAATGACAAGATGCAAATGCGTCTAGCGTCACGCGGGACGGACGGGAGCGCCATGCCTGGGATGCGAAGGTCGCCATGCCCGGGCTTTGTCCCGTCTGCGCGGCCGAAGCCGCTTCGGCGCGGCGAACGCCCGGCCATGACAGCTGTGGCCACTCCACCCCACAAAGAAAAGAGCCCCGTCCGGGACGGGGCTCTCGAAACTCTCAGATCGTCCGGTCTTACTTGAGGCTGGACGAGATCGAGCCGAACTTGGTGTTCAGCGAGCTGCCGAGGTTGTTGACGACGGTGATGATCGCCAGCGCGATGCCGGCAGCGATCAGGCCGTATTCAATGGCGGTGGCGCCGGATTCGTCCTTCACGAAACGCGAAACGAGGTTCTTCATAGACTGCTCCCAAAGAGTACACGAGGCTGACAAATGGTCTGGTCTTTTCGGCTTCCCAGCGCCGCCCGACCATGGAACCGAACCTAGAGGCAAAGAATTGCGCCGCAGTTAATTCGACTGCGGAAACACGAAGCGGATTGCACGTATTCGACGATGGTAAAGGGGAATTGAAAACAATCTGTTAAATCGCAGCTATCCGCGGCAACGCCGCGGGGCGCGATTTACCCGAAGTTATGACCGCGTATGGTCCAATGCCGCCCGCTCGGCCTGAAGCGCGATGAGATCGTGTATCGCGCTTCAGGTCATTGCTTGAGCATGATCTTCCCGGAAAACCGCTACACACTTTGCGCTAACGCGGCCCTTCGGGTCCGGATCATGCTCCGGCCGACAAGAACAAGCAGGACGACGAGGCGGCATGTCCCTTTCCTTTGCCAACAGCATTGCGATGCAGAGCCGCGCGCGAGCACTGCTGCCGCTCTGCGTCGGTGCCGGCACCTATCTGTTCTTCCTCTTCGTCGGCGACACGCTGCTTCAGGACTCCGACTCGTTCTGGCAGATCAAGATCGGGCAATGGATCCTCGATCACGGCGCCCTGCCCTACACCGACTTCTATTCATTCACGCGCCCTGGGGAATCCTGGATCTCGACGTCGTGGCTGTCGCAGGTGCTGTTCGCCTTGTCCTACGCGCAATGGGGCTGGGCAGGTCCGGTCATCCTCACCGCGATCGGGATGGCGCTCACGGCCGCGGTCTTCGTCTATCTGCTCGATGCGCAGATCGAGGCGCCGCGTGCGGTACTGTTCGCGATGCTGGCGCTGCTGCTGTCGATCCATCACGTGCTGGCGCGTCCGCATATTCTGGCGCTGCCCGTCATGGTGGCGTGGGTCGGCCTGCTGATGGCGGCTGCCGACCGCAGAAGCGCGCCGTCCTGGTATTGGCTGCCGCTGATGGCACTCTGGGCGAATTTGCATGGCGGCTTCGTGCTGGGCCTCGCGCTGATCGGTCCGATCTCGCTCGAAGCGGTCGAGCATGCCGAGAAGGGAGCGCGGCTGAAGCTGTTCATGCGCTGGGTGCTGTTCGGCATCGGCGCGCTGATCGCCGCCTGCTGCACGCCTTACGGCTGGCGGACGCTGATGGGCGCGACCAACATCCTCAGCCTCGGCGAATTGCTGTCACTGATCTTCGAATGGATGCCGGCGAACTTTGCCACCTTCACCGGGTTCGAAGGCGCACTGCTCGGCCTGATCGCGCTCGGCTATTATCGCGGCCTCGTGCTGTCGGCGCCGCGGATCTTCCTGATCCTGTTCCTGACCTGGAGCGCGCTGACCCATGTCAGGAACATCGAGGCCTTCGCCTTCCTGGTGCCGCTGGTGCTGGCAAAGCCGCTCGGCGAGATGTTCCCGCGCCCGCTGGCGGACACTGTCGGCGCAGACCGCTGGCCGGCCCGCTATGTCACCGCGCTCGGCGCGCTGATGATCGTGGCCGCGAGCTGGACCTCGACCTCGCTCTACATGGGACACCATCGCTTCACGTTCACGATGACGCAGACGCCGGTTGCGGCGGTCGACCTGCTCGAAAAACTCAGAGTGCAGCGCATCTTCAACGCCTATCAGTTCGGCGGTTATCTGATCTCGCGCGACGTGCCCGTTTACGTCGACGGCCGCGCCGAGCTCTATGGCGAAAAGTTCGTCATGGACTTCTTCAAGGCGACGGAAGGCAAGAAGCCGGAGCTGCTGCCGCGCCTGCTCGACCAGTACAAGATCGACGCGACGCTCCTGGTCGCCGATGCGCCGGGCCCGCAGATCCTCGACCAGCTCAAGGGCTGGAAGCGGATCTATGCGGACGACATCGCCGTCATTCATGTGCGGGAGAATGCGGACGACGCGGCGCTGCCGTCAAAGTGAGGACGTAGCTTCAGGCGTGTCCTCTCAGATGCGACGTTCGCTTGAAGATGTGAAGCGGACCTAGGCGCGCACTCCGGCCATTTCGCCGTTTGCCCCGTCGCGGACATTGCCCGCGCCTTGGCCGAAATCATGTCGGAGCTTGAGACTCCCCAGCAACACGATGTTGCTTCGGGCTTCGTCCTCAGTGAGACTCTCGGCTCGTCGTCGGGAACAGTCATGTTGATCGTTTGACGAAGCCGCCGAGCCGCCTCTCCGCGGACCAACAAGCCGCTGCTAGTTCCCCGGTCACTTCCGCTTGAGACAACGGGACGTGACGATTCGGTCCTAACCATGTCGCCTATCTTGCTAGGCGACATTCTAGCTTCCTATCGACCGACGAGTACGGAGACTCCCGTGATGATCCTCTATTACCATCCCGGCGGCTGTAGCTTGGCTGATCACATCGTGCTGATCGAGACAGGCCTTCCATACAGACTCGTTAAAGTCGAACGGGGCAAGCGGACCGAGGATGGGCGTGACTTCATGACGATCAATCCAAAGGGTTTCATTCCCGCGCTGGAACTCGACGACGGGAGTGTCCTTACCGAAAATCTCGCCATTCTTGTCTATATCGCCCACCAAGCAGGGGCCCTGCTTCCCAGCGACGGTCTCGACCGTTGGCGCGCGCTTGAAGCCACTTCCTTCATGACCACCGAATTCCATGGCAATTTCAGGCCGTTTTCCCACGTTGACGCGACCCACGCGGAAAGGGACAAGGCACGAAAGTTGCTGGTCAAGCATTTCGCTACGATCGCCGGCCAGCTTGGCGATAGGCCGTTTCTGGTGGGCGATCGAATGACGATCGCAGATCCATATCTTGTCGTGATGCTGATGTGGGCTGAGAAGAACGAGATCGAGGTGCCGAAGCGGCTCAACGACTATCTCGCGCACATGAAGACGATTCCTTCGGTCGCCAAGGCGCTCACCGATGAAGGGCTCGTCCGAGGCCCGGCGGTATCCAAATCTGCGCGGCGGTTCGGAGCCGAACCGCTGGGCTGACGAGCGTTCTTTGGACGATTTCTAGATTGGTTTAACCTTCTGCTTCTTGCCGATCGCTTCAGTTTGCGCGGTGCAGCGACATGTCTGAAGCTGGGCGCAGATTGGAAGTAGCTGGCCAACTGCAAGAATGGCGCGATTGACCCATACCGGAAGTCGGCCTGCGGGGTCGGGCGTTCATTCGGCCGCTCGGATGAGGGGTGTCTTCCTGAGGCAGTTTTTTCGCCGACACGGGAGATTGGCGGACAGGCTTGACCTGCAGCTTACATTTTCCTCACCAGCGGATTATTCTTGCGATTTTTAGCGGAACCAAAGCGATACCCGGTATCGGGGCCCTCGTTCAACGGGATTGGCATCTTGCGCTATCTCTTCGAGGACTACGCATTCGACACGGACCGGCGCGAGCTGTATCGCGGGGCGCTTGTCGTATCAGTGACGCCACAGGTCTTTGACCTGCTCGACTACCTGATCCGCAACCGCGAGCGCGTCGTCAGCAAAGACGAACTCATCACCGCCATCTGGAATGGGCGCAGCGTGTCGGATGCAGCGCTGACGACCCGACTCAACGCCGCCCGCAACGCAATTGGTGATACGGGCGAAAAGCAGCGTCTAATCAAAACACTGGCGCGCAAAGGCGTTCGCTTCGTTGGCGTGGTGCAAGAGCAGAGGCCCGTAGTTGCGCAGGTTGGCTCGCTGACGCGGAATGACGACACGGCGCAAAGGGTGTTTTCACCGCCTCGTCTTTCCATCGTCGTATTGCCTTTCGTCAACCTCAGCTGTGATCCCGAGCAAGACTACTTCGTCGATGGTGTGACCGAGAGCCTGACCACGGACCTGTCGCGCATCAGTGGCGCGTTCATAATTGCGCGCAACACCGCATTCACGTTTAAGGGCAAGGCCGTGGACGTAGTGAAGCTGGGACGCGAGCTGAACGTCCGCTATGTGCTTGAAGGCTCGGTGCAGCGTGGCAGCAGCCGTCTCCGGGTGAATGTGCAGCTAGTCGACACTGAAACGGGCAATCAGCTGTGGGCCGAGCGCTTTGAGAAGCCCATCGGCGATCTCTTTGACATGCAGGACGAAATCGTATCGAGGCTCGCCAACGCCCTCGATGCCGAACTCCTTGCTGTGGAAGCGCGCCGCGCGGAGCGCTCACCCAATCCCGACGCGACTGACTTTTGTTTCCAAGGCGCCGTTTGGCTCAACATGGGTCGAACACCCGAAAATATGACACGAGCGTGCGGCTTCTATGAACAGGCCTTGGCACTCGAACCGACAAATGTTGAGGCGCTGGTCGGCAGAGCATGGGCTAATTTCGTAATTGGTGCCAACTTGGTGTCCGACGATCGGGTAGAGCGTCTCGCCGCAGCCGAGGCAACCCTCGCGAAGGCGCTATCCTTGGCACCGAACCATCCCCTGGCTCACAACACCATGGGCCTCGTGAAAATTTTTACGAACCGCGCGGCTCAAGGCATTGCAGAATGCCAGCGGGCGTTGGCGCTTGATCGGAATTTGGCCCGCTCGCACGCGGGCATTGGGGTTGCGAAGTTTTTTCTCGGTCGGGGCGGGGAAACAGAAGCCCATATGGAGCACGCGCTCCGTCTCTCTCCTCGCGATACACTTGTCTATGTCTGGAGTATGTTTGTTGGCCTCGCCAAATTTTGGCAGGGGGCCGACGCCGAAGCTCTTGTTTGGCTACGGAGGAGCCTTGAGGCCAACCGAAATTATCCCGCTGCGCATTTCAATCTCGCGGCTGCGTTGGCGCTCGTCGGTGAGTTGGATGAAGCACGGGCCACAGCGCAGGCGGGCCTTGCGCTCAATCCGAGTTTCACTATCCGCCGGTACCGCACGAACACCCCAAGCAACCATCCGATGTATCTAGCGGGATGCGAGCGCGTCTATGAGGGCCTGCGGTTGGCCGGGGTGCGCGAGGGCTGAGTGGTCAGCTTATGGCCCATCAGCGAAGTGGCGACACCTTTCATTGAGGTCCGCTTGGTGGGTAGAGCGGACTGACTTTGCTCACTCTGAGTTCTTCGCTTTCCAAAGCGGACATACCCATCGGGACGATGGGAGACAGAAATCACGCCGTTGCTGCCAGATCGTTGGCAACGACCGCCAATATTTCGCCGGCGTGTGAACTCGCGATAAAGTGCCCGCCATCGGCTACTTCGTGCCATACCGCTCCAGGCATCCGCTCACCCAGCGGTTTGTTGACTGCGTAAGGCACAAACGTATCGGCGCTGCCTTGCCACAGATGAACCGGCCTATGGATCGCCGTGACGTCGAATGGCCACTGTTGGTAGAGCATCTGCGCATCGGTCACGAGACCGTCAACGCCTTGCCGGAAACACTCGCGTCCGGACTCCACGATCGCACTCAACACATCGTCATCAGCAAGCGCCGCGAGGTCGGCGGGGCAGCTCGCCTTCAGCAATGCCTTCTTGTACTGCTCCGGAAACCGCGTCGCAGCGAGATCGATCAGGTCATACATGAGCTGGAAACCCGGCCGGAAATGCAATGCAAGGAACCCGCCCATGGCGTCGGTCGAGGACAGATCCTTCGCTGCCCAATTCGTACCGAATGCGCCGTAGGATCCGGGAGCGATGCTGGTCACGTGTATCAGCTTCGCGGGATCGAGGTACGCCGCTGCCGCGAGCGCCCAAGGACCACCCTCAGACCAGCCCGTGACCGCAAACCGATCGGTCTCAAAAGCGTTGGCAATCGCTTCCAGGTCTGCGGCCCAGCCTGCGAAGTTGCGACCGTGTTGAGGATCTGATTTGCCTTGGCCTGGACGGTCCACGCACACAAATCTCAAACCAAGTTTGAGCGCGTGAGACGCAAAAACCTTGGCTTCCAGCCGGCTCGATGGTCCGCCATGATTGTGAAGTACGAGCGGTCCGTTCGGGTCGCCGACCTGAAGGTAGGCTAGTGATCGACCGCCGATCAGGACCGCACCTTCGCCAAGGCACGCAGCGTTGCTTGAATGTCTCAAATATATGCCCTCCGTCGTGCCTCGATTCCTCGTCGATCTCGCGGAGCCTTGTCTCAGCCAACCATCTGTTTTTGGAATTTCTTGATCGTAGGCTGCAACAACGGCCGCCATGGTCACACGGCTGTCGAATGTCTGCAACTGGCCCATCAGTCGCCGGCTTTCGTCCCGAAGCGGGCACTTGCGATTTAAGGACCGATTGGTCTATATATCGATCATGAGCCGCCACCCCCCAGCGCAGTCGCCCCGTGGCCGTCCCCGAAGCTTCGATTTGGACGCCGCGGTCGAACGCGCGATGGGGGTGTTCTGGTCGCGCGGCTATCACGCCACGGCACTGCCGGACCTGCTTCGGGCCACAAAACTCTCGCGTGGCAGCCTTTATGCCGCGTTCGGCGACAAGCACTCGCTCTTCCTGCGCGCGCTCGATCGCTACATTGCCGATGCCATGACACGGATGGATGTCGAGCTCGCCCCCGCAGGGAGCCGGTCGACGCCCTGCGGGCCTATCTTGCCGGCTATGTCGATCGCACCAGCGGCGCCAATGGCCGGCGCGGCTGCCTGCTGGTGGCCACGGCCATGGAGCTGGCCGGCCAGGATGCCGAAGTCGGTCGTCGCATCGCGGGCTTCTTCAGGGCCATGGAGGCCCGGGTGGCCGATGCCCTGTTCCGTGCGAAGCTGGCGGGCAAGCTGGCCGACGGTGTCGATCCCGCGAGTGCCGCCAAAATTCTCGTCTGTTTCGTCGAGGGCCTGCGCGTGGTCGGCAAGACGGCGCCGGCGCGAGCCACTTCGCAAGCCACCGCGGACGCTCTGCTCGATCGGTTCGTCAGGTAGCAACCCAATCAGGTCAACTAACCCCGGACGTCTTACGCACTTGGCGCGTCAATATCTGGACTGAGCGGTCTTGAAAGGAAGGATGCCATGTCTGCCATCCAGATCGTCTGCGCGGTAGCCGTTCCCCTGCTCTGGGGTTATCAGTTCGTGGCCATCAAGGTGGGCGTTGCGGAGTTTCCGCCGCTGTTCTTCCTCGCGCTGCGCTTCCTGGCCATCGCGCTGCTGCTCGTTCCGTTCGTCAAGAGGCCCACGCGCGCGCAGTTCGGCCCCGTCGCAGCCATTTCGATTTTCCTGGGCGGTCTGAACTTCGGGCTGTTCTACGTCGGTCTTGGGCTCGGCTCGGGCAGCATGTCGGCCGTCGCGTATCAACTCGCCACGCCCTTCACCGTCCTGCTGGCCTGGCCGTTGCTCGCCGAGCGGCCGTCTCTCACCACGTCCGCCGGCGTGCTGCTCGCATTCGCCGGCGTTGTCGTGCTGGCAGCGGAGCCTGGCCTGTCGGCCAACGGGTTTTCGCTGCTGCTTGTGGTCGGGGCGGCTTTCGCATTCGCGGTGTCCAACGTCCTGACGAAGCGCTATGGCCCTTTCGATCCCCTGATGCTGATGGGGTGGTCGTCGCTGTTCACGGTGCCGCAGGTCATGTTGATGTCGCTGCTGCTCGAATACGGACAGCTGGCGAGCCTCGTCACGGCGGATGGACGCGGCTGGCTGGCGCTCGCCTACACGATTTTCATCGGCGGAATTGTCGGGTTCGGCCTTTGGTTCTGGCTGATCGGGCGCTGCTCCATGGGCCGCGTCGCGCCGTTCGGCCTGTTGCTTCCGGTGTTCGCCTTGGCGTCGAGCGTGCTGTTCCTTGGCGAGCGCATGACCCCGAAGTTGATCGCCGGCGGGCTGCTCGCGATATCAGGCGTGGCGATGACACAGGTCAGGCCAGGCGCGCGGACCAATGCCGTCAATTCCCCGTCTGCAACTCGCCAAAGCGCTCCCAGCTCTTGCCGTCGAAACGCATGAACTGCATCTGGTCGACCGGCACATGGTCGGTCGGGCTGGTGTTCACCTTGATCCCGGGGAGCAGCATCGGCAATTCGAGATCGCGGATCGCATAGGCCTGTTTCAAGATGTTTTCGGTCGAGAGATCATCGCCGCAGGCCTTCAGCACCGCCTCCAGCGCCATCGCGCTGTTGTAGGAATTGACGTAGTTGGTGTCGTGCTGGTCGGCCTCGGGCACATATCTGGTCATGAACTCGCGCCAGCCCTTCACGCCGGGATCGTCCTTCCAGGCGGGATCGTCGGGGTCCTTCACATAGGCGGTCGAGAGAATGCCGGTGCCGGCCTCGAGGCCCGCCGGCTCCATCACGGTCGAGACCCACACGGCGACGTTGGAGAGGAAGGTCATCGGCCGCCAGCCGATCTCGAAGGACTTCCGGATCGCCTGCGCGGCGAATTTCGGTGTTGCCGCGATCACGAACACGTCCGCGCCCGACGCTTTCAATTTCACGATCTGGGAATCGATGGTTGGGTCCTGGATCTCGTAGGTCGCCCCAGTCACGACGCTATCGTATTTCTCGCCGAGCACGTCCTTGAGGCCTGCGAGATAATCGCGGCCGTAGTCGTCGTTCTGCGAGATCACGGCGAATTTCGCGTTCGGGTTCTTCGCCAGCGCGTAGCGCGCATAGAGCCGCGCCTCGTAGCGGAACGGCGCCTGCACGCCCATCGTCGCCTGCGGATATTGCGCGATGTCGGCGAATTTCGACGCGCCGGAGCCGATGAAGAGCTGCGGCACGTTCTTGGACTGGAGATATTTTGCGATTGCGGTGTTGTGGGCGGTGCCGATCGAGGAGAAGATCAGCGCGACCTCGTCGCTCTCGACCAGCCGGCGGGTCTGCTCGACCGATTTCGGCGGCGCGTAGCTGTCGTCGAGCGAGATCAGATTGACCTTGCGACCGTTGATGCCGCCCTTCTCGTTCAGCATCTTGAAATAGCCGACCTCGCCCTTGCCGAGCGCGCCGAAGGCCGACACCGGCCCGCTATAGGGCATGGTCTGGCCTATCTTGATCTCGGTCGCGGTGACGCCGCGCATCTCGGCGGCAGAAGCAGCAGGCTGGAACAGGATTGAAACGGCGCCAAGCGCGCCCAATGCCGTCGCAAGACGCATTGGCTCCCCTCCCCTTTATCGGTGCGGTCGCGCCGCACCTTTATTTGAAAGGAGCATGCCATGACATTACGGCGAATTCCAATCATTATCGGGCGGCTATCGTAGGGTGGGCAAAGCGCAAGCGTGCCTACCATCTGTCGCGACTGCCGAAGGATGGTGGGCACGGCGCAAGGGCGCCTTTGCCCACCCTACGATCGCTACATCTGTAACGCCTTAGAAGCTGACGCATCCGTGTTGCCGTGCGGTAATGCCTGATGCTTGAACAGGAATACGCACCATGATGTTTCGTAATCTTTTCACCGCGCTTCTCGTCACGGTCGCGATCACCGCGGCACATGCGGCGCCGCAATGGCTGAACCTGCCGCCGACGCCGACACTGCCCAGGGCGACGCAGAGCGGCTTCGCGCCCGTCAACGGCATCAAGGTCTGGTACGCAACGTTCGGCCGCGGCGAGCCCGTCCTGTTGCTGCATGGCGGCCTCGCCAACGCCAACTATTGGGGCCACCAGGTCCGCGCGCTGCAACGGCACTATCAGGTCATCGTCATGGACAGCCGCGGGCATGGGCGCAGCAGCCGCAACCAGGAGCCGTATGGCTACGATCTGATGGCCTCGGACGTGGTCGCCCTGCTCGATCACCTCAAGATCAGGAAAGCTGCGATCGTCGGCTGGAGCGACGGCGCAATCATCGGCCTCGACATCGCGATGAAGCATCCGGAGCGCGTGAGCAAGCTGTTCGCCTTCGCGGCGAACTCGGATCCGTCAGGCGTTGCGGACATTGCGTCGAACGACGTCTTCAACGCCTACATCGCGAGAGCCGGCGAGGAGTACAAGCGCCTGTCGCCGACCCCGACCGAGTACAAGAGCTTCGTCGCCGAGATCACCAAAATGTGGGAGAGCCAGCCGAAATGGACGGCGTCGGATCTCGCGACGATCAAGGTCCCGACCTGGATCGTGGACGGCGACCACGACGAGGCGATCAAGCGCGAGAACACCGAGTTCATGGCGGCAAACATTCCGGGCGCCGGCCTGCTGATCCAGCCGGAGGTCAGTCACTTCTCGTTCCTGCAGGATCCCGAGCAGTTCAGCGACGACGTGCTGCATTTTCTGGAGCGGAAGGACGCCGCGAAGTGAGATATCGTAGGGTGGGCAAAGCGACAGCGTGCCCACCAGTTTTGTCGTGACTGTCGAGAGATGGTGGGCACGGCGCTTTGCGCCTTTGCCTACCCTACGAGACCGGAGCCTCGTTGCGAGCACGGCGCCTCCACGTCGTCATTGCGAGCGCAGCGAAGCAATCCAGACTGCCGCAGCGGAAAGATTCTGGATTGCTTCGCTGCGCTCGCAATGACGGAGTCCGTGGCGACGACACGCGCCTCTCTCTCGTGTCCCGGACGCGCTGCAGCGTGCAACGCTGCTGCGCTGAGCCGGGACCCAGAAGGCCAAACGGTAAGATGCGGAGACATGGGCCCCGGTTCTGCAACGCACCGCCGAAGGGGCGCTGCGCTGCGTCCGGGGCGCGAGACCGGAGCTTGAAGCGCAACTGCATCAACATCGGCCAACAAAAAACGCGGCGTTTCCGCCGCGTTTTTCAATTTGATCTACCGCTTCTCGATTACGCCTGCGGCTGCGGCTCCAGGCCGGGATCTGGATCGGGCCGCGGGCGCGACTTGCCGGCCGGGGGCACGGCGGAAGCGCGGGGCGTGGTCGGTTCGAGCACGGACTCGCGGTTCGGCTTCTTGCCCTTGAGCAGGTCGACGATCTCGTCGCCGGACAGCGTCTCGAACTCGAGCAGGCCCTTGGCGAGGGCTTCGAGGTCGGCACGCTTCTCGGTGAGAATGCGGGTCGCTTCGTTATAGCCTTCTTCCACGAAGCGCCGGATCTCGGTGTCGATCTTCTGGACCGTGGCTTCCGACGCATTCTGGGTGCGCGACACCGACATGCCCAGGAACACCTCGTCCTGGTTCTCGCCATAGGACACGGTGCCAAGCGCCTCCGAGAGGCCCCAGCGCGTCACCATCATGCGGGCCAGACGCGTGGCCTGCTCGATGTCGGAGGATGCACCCGAGGTCACCTTCTCGCGGCCGAAGATCAGCTCCTCGGCGACGCGGCCACCCATCATGATGGCAAGGCGCGAGGTCATCTGCTCCAGCGACATCGACAGCTTGTCGCGCTCGGGCAGCTGCATCACCATGCCCAGCGCACGGCCGCGCGGAATGATGGTCGCCTTGTGGATCGGATCGGTCGCGACGACGTTGAGGCCGACGATGGCGTGGCCGCCCTCGTGATAGGCCGTCAGCAGCTTCTCTTCCTCGGTCATGACGAGCGACTTGCGCTCGGCGCCCATCATCACCTTGTCCTTGGCCTCCTCGAACTCGGCCTGCGTCACCATCCGCTTGTTGCGGCGGGCGGCGGTCAGGGCGGCTTCGTTGACGAGGTTCATCAGGTCGGCGCCGGAGAAGCCCGGGGTGCCGCGCGCGATGGTCTTGAGGTTGATATCCGGCGCCAGCGGCACCTTGCGGACGTGAACCTTGAGGATCTGCTCGCGGCCGACGACGTCGGGATTGGGCACCACGACCTGACGGTCGAAGCGACCGGGACGCAGCAGCGCGGGATCGAGCACGTCGGGACGGTTGGTCGCCGCGATCAGGATCACGCCCTCGTTGGCCTCGAAGCCGTCCATCTCGACCAGCAACTGGTTCAGCGTCTGCTCGCGCTCGTCATTGCCGCCGCCGAGACCGGCGCCACGGTGACGGCCGACGGCGTCGATTTCGTCGATGAAGATGATGCAGGGCGCGTTCTTCTTGGCCTGCTCGAACATGTCGCGGACGCGGGACGCACCGACGCCGACGAACATTTCGACGAAGTCGGAACCCGAGATGGTGAAGAACGGCACGTTGGCTTCGCCTGCGACCGCACGCGCGATCAGGGTCTTGCCGGTGCCGGGAGGGCCGACCAGCAGCACGCCGCGCGGAATGCGTCCGCCGAGGCGCTGGAACTTGCCGGGGTCGCGGAGGAATTCGACGATCTCCTGCAGGTCCTGCTTGGCTTCATCGACGCCGGCGACGTCCTCGAAGGTGACGCGGCCATGGGCCTCCGTCAGCATCTTGGCGCGCGACTTGCCGAAGCCCATCGCCTTGCCGGCGCCGCCCTGCATCTGCCGCGACAGGAAGATCCACACGCCGATCAGCGCAATGAAGGGCAGCCAGGAGACCAGCAGCGAGACGAACCACGGCACGTTGTCGCCGGGCGGCTTCGCGGTGATCTGGACCTTGCTGTCATAGAGGCGCTTCACCAGCGTCGGATCGTTCGGCGCATAGGTCTGGAAGCTCGAGCCGTTGGTGAAGGTGCCGTGGATGTCCGGGCCCTGGATCACGACGTCGCGCACATTGCCGCGGTCAACTTCGCTCAGGAGCTGGGAGAAGGCGATGTCCTGCGAGGAGGCGCGCTGACCCGGATTCTGGAAGAGCGTGAACAACGCCAACAGCAGCAAGACAATGATGACCCAGAGGGCGAAATTGCGCAGATTGGCGTTCATCGATCTTCCTTCGTGGTCGCGCGGATCGCGGCCTGATCCTTGGGCGGTAGCAGTTACTTTGTCAGTGCGAGGAAATCCCCAAGGAATCCTCTTGGTTAGACGGATACAATTTAGGTGCCGCCCCGGTCGCTGCCAAGGGAACGAGATGGGACTATTTATCCCATCTTAGAGCGATTCCCGCTGAAATAATGGCGATCTGCCCGGGGTTTTTCCTGCCTGGTTAAGGTGTCCTGACGGGGCGCGGCGGAAACGGCCGGTGTCATGATCCGCCCTGATCCGCCCTCGTCCGTCCCTTGGACCGCCGGGCCGGCGCCGGTGCGATGTGGATACGCCCCCGGCAAGGCTGATCAAGGCTCCCGCAAGGGTTTGCTTCAGGACAGGCCGGCCATTTCCGGCTGCGCGGGGGCTTGCGGCTATGGCCTGATCGAGCGCCGCCAGAAGGGTCTCGACCTTCCCGAGTTCCGCCGGCCCCTCATGGCCAAGGGCATTGACGGCCCGCAGCAGGAGCCGCAGCCGGACCTCCTCCGGCAGATTGGCAAATGCCGAGACCTCGAAGCTGCGAACGCCCGCCTGCGGCGCATCGCCGCGCGTCCGAAGCTGAAGGAAGCGTTCGGCGCCATCGACCAGCACGTCGACCGCCGCATTGGCGCGCGCCAGCCTGCCTGCGAGCCGCGCCAGGCTCCTGCTGTCGCCGCCCTCGGCCGCGAGCTGCGGCAGCAGCGCGCGCAGCCGCGGCCGGGTGAAGGCGGTGTCGCGATTGGTGGGATCATCGGCAAAGCCGATCTTCGCCCGCCTCAAGGTCGCGATCAGCTGCGACTTCGGGATATCGAGCAGCGGCCGCACCAGCACGACGCCGTCGCGTTCCGTGAGGCGCGCCATCGCCGACAGCCCGGCAAGCCCGCTGCCGCGCAGAAGGCGCATCAGCACGGTCTCGGCCTGGTCGTCGCGGGTGTGGGCGGTCAGCACATGGCTCGCGCCGACGCTGCGCGCGGCCCGCGCAAGCAGGCGGTAACGGGCTTCACGTGCAGCGGCGGGCAGTCCCGTGTCCGGCTTCGCGCCGCGCCAGCGCAAGGTCCGGTGTACCAGCCCGAGTTCAGCCGCCAGCCGCTTGACCTCGCGCGCCTCGCGCGCCGCCTCCGGGCGCAGGCCGTGATCGACGGTGACGACGGTCAGTTGCGGACCGCGTGCCAGGCCGCGCTTCCAGCGCGCGGCGAGCCACATCAGCGCGACCGAGTCGGGTCCGCCGGAGACCGCGAGCACCAGCGCGGGCGCGCCTCTCAGCTCGGCGAAGAGCTGCTTCGCCGCGCGCGCCGAGATCGGTGAGTTGTCGTCGTCCGACATGACGCTGCCCAGGCAATCACCAGACTATTTAGCTATTTAGTGCAGCGCCATCCGCATTGTCAGGGCGCAAATACTGCGCGTCAGCACTTCACCCGCTTCTGCTCGCGATCGACGGCGGATTTGACGCCGGCGGAGGCGCGCGGATATTTGCGGCCGACCTCGCCGAAGGCGGCGCAGGCGGCTTCCTTCTCCTTCAGCGCGGCCAGCGACTGGCCGAGCCGCAGCAGGGCATCCGGCGCCTTGGCGGATTTGTCGTATTTGGTGGTGACGGCGAGGAAGGCTTCCGCGGAGTCGCGATATTGCTGGCGCTGGTAATAGCTTTCGCCGAGCCAGTATTGCGCGTCGCCGAGCAGCGGATCGCTCGGATATTTCTGCGCAAAATTCTTCATGGTCTGCTCGGCGAGCGCATAGTCCTTGCGCTGCATGTAGCCGATGCCGAGGTCGAACTCGTCGCGCGGCGTTGCCGAGGGCGGCAGGGTGGTCAGGCCGGCGCCTCCCGATGGCGCGGGATAACCCGATTGTGCCGGCGGATAGCCGGGCTGGGCTGCCGGTGGCACGCCTTGCTGGTAGCGCGGGCTGGTGTTGGCGAGATCGAGCGGCTCGCCGGGAGCGCGCCCGCCGGGCGCGCCTGCCGGCATCGGCTGCTGCCCGCCACCAAGCGCGCGTGGCGCGCCGGGCGCATTCGGGTTCTGGTTCGGATCGAAGGAGTCACCGCGGCGGCGCACGCCGGGCGCACCGGGCGCCGGCTGCTCCTGAACGATCGGCGCGGGAGCGGCGATCTGCGGCTGCTCGTAATTCGGCTGGGCCTGTTGCTGCTGGCGGTAGGCCGGCGCGGACTGCGCAGGCGGTACGGCCGCGACAGAGGGCTGGACCGGCGCCTGTCCGGGCGCGGCCTGCGCGCCGCCCTCGAGCGCCCGCAGCCGCTCTTCGAGCTGGCGGTTGCGGTATTGCAGCTCCTCGTTCTGGCCGGTGAGCTGGCGCAGCTGGTTCTCCAGCCGTTCGATCCGCATCTCGGGGTCATCGTCCGACTGCGCCAGTGCGGGCGAGCACAAAGAGAACAGCGCGGCGATCGCCACGGTGCCGGTAAAGACCTTGGATCTGGATGACATCTTGCCCTGACGACGAAAACGAAATCTGCGACGGAACCTGCGACGCGCCACACATTGAAAGGCAGTACGCCAAAAATGTGACTGGCACCACGGGGTTTCGGTCACAGATGGCTGAAACAAAGCCGGCGCCCGAGAGGGCGCCGGCATAATCGGTTCCTGAAGATGAACGGCGCCTGACTGATCGTCAGGAGCTCGCGTTCAGCACAGTGACGGCACGACGGTTCTGCGACCAGCAGGAAATATCGTTACAGACGGCGACCGGCCGCTCCTTGCCGTAGGAGATCGTGCGCATGCGGTTCGGATCGATGCCGCGCGAGGCGAGGAACGAACGCACCGACTGGGCGCGGCGGGCGCCGAGCGCGATGTTGTATTCGCGGGTGCCGCGCTCGTCCGCATGCCCCTCGATGGTGAAGCTGTACTGCCGATAGTTCTGGAGCCACTGCGCCTGCTTCTCCAGGGTCACGATCGCCTGCGGCGTCAGATCGGTCTGGTCGCTCTCGAAGAACACGCGGTCGCCCACGTTAACGACGAAATCCTGCTGGCTGCCAGGCGTCGCAGCATTGGCCATCGCATCCGTCGCTGCGTTCTTGTTCGCGCATGCGCCCATCGACAGCGCGATCGCAACCACCGCAGCCAGCTTCAATCCCTGGAGGATACGCATAGGGTATTTCATTCCGGAGCCTCCACGCTCACGTTCGTCCACTGCTGTCCGGTCTACAGGGGGTTGGTTAAGCGAACGTTCCGTCAACCTTGATGGAACCTTGCTTCAGCCGGTCAAATGCCCCCAAACCGCGAAAAGCAACCGTCATGGTTAATGGGTTCTAAATGTGGCGCGAGGGTGAAGGCAAGCTGCAGCACCCGGCAAAAGTGCAGGTTTTTGCTGGAATTTTGGGCTCGAACGATGATGGGGGCGAACGGAGCCCCGGCCGAACGGCGCGGCGGCTCGAGGCGGTGACGGCCGGCAATCAGACGTGAACGGCTTCCGGCACCAGTGACGACCGCTGCGGGATCTCGCGCTGCCCGCCGCGCCCGAACAGCATCCGCCGCTCGAAGGCGGTGGAGCGCATGATCGGATAACGCTCGAACACCTTCTTCCGGAAGGTCGGGAAATCCGCCGCCATTAGTCCGAACGGCTTGGTGAGACCCGGAACCAGGCGGGGCTCGGCGATCGTCTCGTGCAGGAACACCCGACGGTAGAAGGCCTGATGCTCGGGACGCACGATGGCGAGGCCGAGATCGGCATTGAAGTGCTCGCACGCCATGTAGGCGAGCCGGGTCGTCAGATAGGGCAATTCCGGAACCCGCTTCACCTGGTCGGGGTCGGCGACAAAGCGGGTCGGGTCGATCATGACCTCGCCGCGATCGAGCCGCGGCAGCAGGATGTCGGGGAAGACGTCGGCCGAGGTGGACTCGCGCCATTCGGAGGTCAGCACGCTGATGCGCACGGAGCTGCAGAGCTGGCCGCGAAGATAGACGCCGAAGGTCCACGCGTTCGGCAGCTCGTCGTAGCGGTCGGTGACCCGGGCTTCCGCGGATTCCCTGACGGCACCCTCGCGCAGATAGGCGCGGTAGCGGAGGTTGTAGATTTGCTCCTTCTCCGCGTCGGTCTCCGCGAGATGATAGTCGACGTCGGTCAGAAGCTCCGCCCCCCGTCCAACAGCCGAAATGACAGATCTGGCTGAGGACTGCATTCGAACTCCTTACCCACCACCCACAACGAAAACGCGAGCCCGGGGCATTTGCCGCTGAACAACTTGCGCGCGCGTGACGATTTATTAACACCTCCTTAACGACGATGCAAAGCAATCGACGCGATAGGGTTAACCTCCGTAGCACTACGGTAGGTTCAGCAACGGCCTGAAGCGACGTGCAATTTCTGGATGTGGACTCAGGCGAAGGAGCGTGAGCCTACGACCTGGAGCAGGCTCTCGCCGCGCCGCCCATGCGAGGCGTTGAGGAGCTGGCGCATCCGCACGGCGGGCACCGGACGGCTGAACAGATAGCCTTGCGCCTCGGAGACGGTGCCGTCGGCGCTGATCAGCTCGAGCTGCTCGTTGGTCTCGATGCCCTCGACCACGACCGCCATGCCGAGGTCGGCCGACAGCCGCGCCACGCCACGCAGCAGCGTCAGCGGCCGGTCGGTGTCGATGCCCTCGAGGAAGGAGCGGTCGATCTTCACCTTCTGCATCGGGAAATTGTGCAGATAGCTGAGGCTGGAATAGCCGGTGCCGAAATCGTCGAGCGAGATGCGCACGCCGAGCGCATGCAGTTGCGACAGCGTGTCGTGGGTGAGCTGGGTGTTACGAAGCAGCGAAGACTCCGTGATCTCGATCTCCAGCCGGTGGGCCGGCAGCCCCGAGACCTCGAGCGCGTAGCGGATTTCGCTGAGCACGTCGCGCTGGTGGAATTGCTGCGGCGAGAAGTTGACGGCGACGCTGACGCCGTCGGGCCACTTCATGCATTCCATGCAGGCGCGGCGCAGGATCCAGCGGCCGAGATCGACGATCAGCCCCATGTCCTCGGCGACCGGGATGATGTCGACCGGCGAGACCGTGCCGCGCACCGGATGATTCCAGCGCAGCAGCGCCTCGCAGGTGGTGATCTTGCCGGACTTCAGATTGACCAGCGGCTGGTAGAACAGCTCGAACTCCTCGTTGGCCAGCGCCTTGCGCAGGTCGAGCTCGAGGATGCGGCGGGCCTCGACGGTGGCCGCCATCTCGTCGCGGAAGAAGCAGAAGGTGCCGCGGCCGTCGGCCTTGGCGCGGTAGAGCGCCATGTCGGCGTTCTTGAGCAGCGTGTCGGCCCTGACGTCGCCGTCCGGCGATGTCAGCGCGATGCCGACGCTGGCGCCGATCTCGACCAGATGATTGTCGATGCGGTAGCGCTCGCTCAGGCGTTCGACGATGCGGCGGGCGAGGCTCGCGGCATCCTCGGCCGAGCTGATGTTCTGTTGGAACACGACGAACTCGTCGCCGCCGAAGCGGGCGACGAAATCCTCAGGGCGCAGCATCTCGCGCAGGCGGTTGGCGACCGCGCACAGGAGCTGGTCGCCGCAGGGATGGCCGAGCGTGTCGTTGACCTGCTTGAACTGGTCGAGATCGACGAACAGCAGCGCCGAGAGGCGCTCGGCGTCGTGCGAGATCGCCAGCAATCGCTCGATCTCGTCGCGGAACGAGACCCGGTTGGGCAGCGCCGTGAGCTCGTCATAGCGGGCGAGATGGGTGATACGGGCTTCCGCGTTGGTACGCTCGGTGATGTCTTCCAGCAGCAGCACCGTGCCGCCGCCGGTCATCGGCTGGAACGTCCAGGCGAGTGCGCGGCCGCGCGCGGCATCCGGATCGGCGGTGACGATCTCGCAGATCCGCGCATGCTCGATCTCGGCCAGGATCTGCTTGCCGCTCTCCGCCGAGATTGAGCCGGCGGCGATACAGGCCGATACGATGTCGGCGGCGGTGGCGCCACGCTTGACCAGATCCTCGGGCAACGCCATCAGCTCGCCGAAGCGATGGTTCATCACCGCAAGGCGGCCGTCGGCGCGAAACATGCACAGGCCATGCGGCATGTTGTTGAGCGCGGTGTCGAACTGGCTTGCCAGCGCGGACTCACGAAAGCTCGAGGTCAGCGCCTTGACGAAGATCGCATGCAGGCTGAGATTGATGTTCTTCAGCCCGACGAAGAAGAACACGAGCAGGACGGCGAGCCCGATGTGGTAGAAGCCGCCATGCAGCAGCAGCGCGAGCGACATCGGTGCGCAGGCGAGCGCGACGTGCCACTGGATCACCCGGGGCTGGCCGTAATTGCGGGCCGCGCCGCCCGCGGTGTAGCCGATGCCGATGGCGACACAGAGCATGTCGGCAATCGGATCGTCATTGTTGTAGATGACGACGAAGGACCACAGGCCGAGCACCGCCGCATAGCTGAGCGCGCCGAGCCAGTAGCGCGGCTCCAGGTGCTTGGCTTCCTCGAACGACAGGGGGTGCGTACGGTTTTCGTATCCGCGCATCTGGAACGCGCGCGCGGTGCCGATCGCGATCAGCAGAAATGCGAGCGGCCACAGCCAGACATCGCCTGTCTTCAGCGCAGTCATGACCGCGGCCACGGCCGCGGAGGCCGAGCCCAGGAAGATCGCCCAGAAATTCTGAACCATAGAGTTGATGAGAGCGGCGTAGAGTATCGGCTCCAGCTCGTCTCGATCGCTCTGCTTCTGGTCGGCCAGCTGCATCGGCTTGTTACGCGTCCTGTTTGGCGCGTACTTTTACCCAGACCTGATGAAGCCTTTCTGAGGGAACATCGTTAAAGTCGAGTTGTTTTTCGGCAATAGCGAACATGTTTCCGCTGAAACATCAAGCAACTAGGCAAGCGTTGCCGGGCACAAGGTGAAGGAAAGCTTGCGTCCTGCGCCAAACCCCGAAAAATCGGCATGTTTTTCGAAAACATCGCGCGTCTGAACGCGCAATGTCTTAGCCCCGATGTTTCACGCGAAGCTGTATCCACCTCGCCCGCAAGCGCTCTAGCCGGGTGTCGAGGACAGCAGCGGCGACCATGCCGGGTCGGAGGCGAAGCCCGGCGTCGGCACCTTGAGCTCGTTGCGGCCGGAGATATCGACCGAGTAGAGGGACGGTCCGCCATTGCCGCCGGGATCGCGGAAGAACATCAGCACGCGGCCGTTCGGCGAGAAGGTTGGCCCTTCGTTGTGATAGCCCGAGGTGAGCAGCCGCTCGCCGGAGCCGTCCGGCTTCATGACGCCGATCGAGAACTGCCCGCCGCCCTGCCTGGTGAAGGCGATGTAATCGCCGCGCGGCGACCACACCGGCGTCGAATAGGTGGCGTTGGTGTCATCCTTGGAGAAGGAGATGCGCTGCGCCTGTCCGCCGCCCGCGGCCATCACATAGATCTGCGACCTGCCGCCGCGATCCGACTCGAAGCAGATGCGGGTGCCGTCCGGCGAGTAGGACGGCGACGTGTCGATCGCCGGCGTGTCGGTGAGGCGCGTGGTCGAGCGCGAGCGCAGATCCATCACGAACAGGTTCGAATTGCCGCCCTGCTGCAGGCTCATGATGACGCGCTGGCCGTCCGGCGAGAAGCGCGGCGCGAAGGTCATGCCGGGGAAATTGCCGACGATCTCGCGCTGGCCGGTCTCGATGTTGAAGAGATAGACCTTCGGATCGCCCTGGCCGAACTCCATATAGGTGATCTCTTGCGAGTTCGGCGAGAAGCGCGGCGTCAGCACGAGGTCGGAGCCGCGCGTCAGATAGCGCACATTGGCACCGTCCTGGTCCATCATCGCGAGCCGCTTGACGCGACGCTCCTTTGGGCCGGTCTCGTCCACGAACACCACACGGCTGTCGAAGTAGCCCTTTTCGCCGGTCATCTGCTCATAGATCTGGTCGGAGATGATGTGGGCGATACGGCGCCAATATTCCGGCGAGGTGAAATATTGCTGGCCCGCAAGCTGCTGGCCCGTGATGACGTCCCACAGGCGGAATTCAGCCTTGAGCCGGCCGTCCTGCCCCCTCGTCATGCGGCCGGTGACGAGGGCCTGGGCGTTGATGGTCTTCCAGTTCTGGAATTGCGGCGCGACGTCGATGTTGCTGATGCGCTCGATGAAAGCGGCCTGGTCGATCGGTGCGAACAGGCCCGACCGCTTCAGATTGTTGGTGATGACCTGGGTGACGCCGTTGCTGACGTCGCCGTCGGCGGGCGAGCCCGGCACGAAGTTGGAGATCGCGATCGGGATCGGCCGAAACTCCGTTGGATTGAGTTCAAGCCGCTTTTGGCCCTGGGCCAGGGCATGTCCGCCCCCGAGCGTCGCGAGCGCCGATCCTGTCAGCGTCATGAAGCGGCGGCGGTTCATCGATAGGACGTCATTCATCGCAAAATTCTTTTGTTCGGATGTCACAACATATCTTTCAGGCCGAAGCGCATTGGAATGGTCTTCCAGGTGTCATATTGCTGCTTCGGCAGGAACGAATAGACCTGACACTGCACGATGGCGCGCTTGGCGCTCTCCGCCACCGCCTGAGCAATCGACCGAGACGGGCCGCGAACCGCAACGATAATCGGCTCGGACGCAAGCGAGCCGTCGATTTTCATCGGGATATCGATGTCAGCCTCGTATTGCTCGGCGTCTTGCCCGTTATAGGTGGGCGTGAAGCAGCGCCGGACCGCATTCGTGAACGCGCCTCCCCACGTCGCAACGTTGTTGGCAGCAGTCCCGGTCGTCGATCCCAGCGCAGCCGACGCATTCAGCGCCGCGCCGGAGAGCTCGTGCCGGGTCGCCGCGCGCTTGTCGAGGTCGCGCTGGATCTGCGCGGGATCGAAGCTGCGCTCCTTGGGCTTCGGTTGCTGTTGCGGCTGCACCGCCGCGACCTTCTGCTCGACGGGCTTCGGCGGAGGCTTCTTGGTCTCCAGCTTCTTCTGGAGCTCAGCGATCGGATCTTCCTTGGCCGGATCAGGCTTCTTTTCCTGCGGCTTCGGCTCTTCTTTAGGCTTGGCCTCGGCAACGGGCTTGGGCGGCTCGGGCTTCTTCTCGACCGGCTTCTCGACGGGTTTCGGCGGCGGCTCGGGCGTCGAGTTGGTTTTGATCAGCTCTTTCTTCTCGGTGACCTTGCCGACCGCGTCTTCCTCGGGCTTGGCCTCGGCGATCTTCTCGACCTTGGGCTTCGGCTCTTCCTTTTTGCCGGTCTTCTGCCCCGCCATCATCTGCGCGAGCTGATCAGAGGAGACGATGTCGATCGGAAGCGACTCTTCCGCGACAAAGGCCTTGCTGCTAAAGGTGACCAGTCCCCATCCAAGCACGAGGACGTGGAGGGCAATCGACGCAACGAGTGTCTTGTCGACGTTCACCTTCACCGGTTTTACCCCTGATCCGCCTCGGTCACGAGCGCCAGCTTCTTGAAGCCCGCCCCGGACAACAGGCCCATGACCTTGGCCACCGTTCCGTAGTCCGCCTTCTTGTCCGCGCGCAGATAGATGCGCTCCTCGAGCCCGCCGCGCGCGTCCGTGATCGCCTTCAGCTTCGGCACCAGCTCGTTGATCGCGACCTCGGTGTCGTTGATGAACACCTTGCCCTTGATGTCGACCGACATCTGGATCGGCTTCTGGTCGTTGTTTTCGAGGCTCTTGGCCTGGGTCTGCGGCAGGTCGAGCGGCACGCCGACCGTCAACATCGGCGCCGACACCATGAAGATGATGAGCAGCACCAGCATCACGTCGACCATCGGCGTGACGTTGATCTCGGCCACGACGGGCTTGCGCCGGCCGCGGCGTCCGCCGCCTCCGGACGAGCTCGCTACGTTCATCGCCATGATCGAGTGCCCAAATTGCCCCTCACACTATACATGCCGTCCGTCAGCCCCGCTCGTCGATCTGACGCGACAGAATGGCGGAAAATTCATCGGCGAAACCTTCCAGCCGCTGGGCCTGCCGGTTCACCTCGGAAGTGAACTTATTGTAGAAAATAGTGGCAGGAATGGCGGCGATAAGGCCGACGGCGGTCGCAAACAGCGCTTCGGCAATGCCGGGCGCCACCACCGCCAGGGAGGTATTTTTCGACGCCGCGATCGACTGGAAGCTCGACATGATGCCCCAGACCGTGCCGAACAGGCCGACAAAGGGGCCAGCGGAGCCGACGGTGGCGAGCACCAGCAGCCGGCGTTCCAGCCGCTCGACCTCGCGCGCGATCGAGACGTTCATCACCTTGTCGATGCGCATCTGAAGGCCCGCGACCGAGCGGGCGTGGCTCTCGAACGAGCGCTTCCACTCGCGCATGGCGGCGACGAAGCAGGCCGCCATGGAATGCGTCGGCTTGGCCGAGAGGGTGCGATAGAGCTCCTCGATCGACTCGCCGGACCAGAAGGCCTGCTCGAAGCGATCCATCGAACGGCGGGTGCGCGCGTAAAGAAAGATCTTGTCGATCGCGATGGCCCAGACCCAGACCGAGCAGGCGAGAAGCCCCAGCATGACCGCTTTCACGATCCAGTGAGCCTGCCAGAACAGCGCAATCAGCGACACGTCCGCGGAAGCGGCAACCGGAAGGGCTGACTGAGCCACGTCGGCCGGATTCATAAGCAGTATCCTCTCAAGGCGATCATTTACCTGACCTCTCCGGCCAGCAAATGGCTGCCGGTTCCCCAACAGCCGCGCTAGAACCGGCGCGGCCGGCAAGCCCGCTCAAAGCCTTGTCTTTCTGGGGTACAGGGGCTCGTCCAAAGCCGGCCGCCTGCATTCCCTGCCAAGATGTCAAAACTATGGGCCTCGAGCACGGCTCCGGGCACGACTGTCCGCAATTACCAGAGCCCGCCGATGGTTAACGTACGGTTACCACGGCCGAATTTGGCTGCCGGAAAGGTAGGCAGCGCAGGCGGTTGGCAGCTTTGCCGCGGCGTGAGGGCGGTCTTTGGCCGGCGTAGGGGGCGAAGGCTGCCAGCTCCGTGCGAGGTCGGTTCCCTCCCCCCTCGCGGGGGAGGGCTAGGGAGAGGGGTCCACACGGGGATTCCCTCCTCGGCGAAGAAATCGGAACGCGCTCAACGAAGACCGTTTCCTGGGCACCCCTCTCCCCCTCCCTCCCCCGCAAGGCGGGAGGGAGCGCAGAGGCATCTTGGAGGGCATCCGACGTCTTACATGGTTCATTCGATCACTGGTCGATTTGCCCGCCAGATTCCGCCTGATAGGCTGCTCGCATCAACCAACAAGGGCCGGGACAGCCGGCCTCGGCAAGGGAGCAAGCCGTGCAAAATGCGGGAACACACCTGCGGTGGATGGCCGCCGCGATCGTATCGGTCAGCCTCGTCACGTTCATCCCCGCGCGCGCGGCGTCGGTCGCGCCGGTCGCCGCGCAAAACGGCATGGTGGTGTCCGCGCAGCATCTGGCGACCCAGGTCGGTGTCGATGTGCTGAAGCGCGGCGGCAATGCCGTCGATGCCGCTGTGGCCGTCGGCTATGCCCTGGCCGTCGTCTATCCGGCCGCCGGCAATCTCGGTGGTGGCGGCTTCATGACGATCCAGCTCGCCGACGGCCGCAAGACCTTCCTCGATTTCCGCGAGACCGCGCCCAAGGGCGCGACGGCGAACATGTATCTCGACAAGGATGGCAACGTCATCAAGGGCATCTCGACCAAGGGGCATCTGGCTGTGGGTGTGCCAGGCTCCGTCTCGGGCATGGAATATGCGCGCGAGAAATACGGCACCATGAAGCGCGCCGACCTGCTCGCTCCCGCGATCCAGCTCGCCGAACAGGGATTTGTGCTCGACCAGGGCGACATCGACCTGCTGCGCACGGCGACCGACGATTTCAAGGGCGATCCGGCATCGAGCGCCATCTTCCTCAACAACGGCCAGCCGTTCGGCGTGGGCGATCGACTGCAGCAATCCGAACTGGCGAAAACCCTGCGCGAGATCAGCAGCAAGGGCACCGACGGCTTCTACAAGGGCTGGGTCGGCAGCGCGATCGTGGCATCGAGCCAGGCCGGCAAGGGCCTGCTGACGCAGGACGACCTCGACGGCTACAAGACGCGCGAGCTCGCACCCGTCGAATGCGACTATCGCGGCTATCACGTGATTTCCGCGCCGCCGCCGAGCTCGGGCGGCGTCGTCATCTGCGAGATCCTGAATATCCTGGAGGGCTATCCCCTGAAGGAGCTGGGCTACCATTCCGCGCAGGCCGTGCACGTGCAGATCGAGGCCATGCGGCATGCTTACGTGGACCGCAACAGCTATCTCGGCGATCCGGATTTCGTGAAGAATCCGCTCGACCGCCTGCTCGACAAGAATTACGCGACCAAGATCCGCGCCGTGATCGATCCGAACAAGGCCGCAATCTCCAAGGACATCAAGCCGGGTGTCGCGCCGCACGAGGGCAGCAACACCACGCACTATTCAATCGCGGACAAGGACGGCAACGCGGTATCGGTGACGTACACGCTGAACGATTGGTTCGGCGCCAAGGTGACGGCGGCCAAGACCGGCGTGCTGCTGAACGACGAAATGGACGACTTCACGGCCAAGGTCGGGGTGCCGAACCTGTATGGCCTGGTGCAGGGTGAGGCCAACGCGATTGCGCCCGGCAAGCGTCCGCTGTCCTCGATGAGCCCGACCATCGTCACCAAGGACGGCAAGACGGTCATGGTCGTGGGCACGCCCGGCGGCAGCCGCATCATCACGGCCGTGTTGCAGACCATGATCAATGCGATCGACTACGGCATGAACGCGCAGGAAGCCGTCGACATGCCGCGCATCCACCAGCAATGGCTGCCTGATATGACCAACGTCGAGAACTATGCGCTGTCACCGGACACGCAGAAGATCCTGGAAGGCATGGGCCACAAATTCGGGCCGCCGCAGCCGGCAAACCATCTCGCGGTCATCATCGTCGGCGCGCCGTCGCTGAACGGCGAGCAAGTCGGCAATAACCGTTATTACGGTGCGAACGATCCACGCCGAAACTCGGGATTGGCCGCCGGGTATTGAGAGAACGCGTAGGGTGGGCAAAGGCGCGAAGCGCCGTGCCCACCGCTGCTGTAGAAGCGGTCGAGGTGGGCACGCTTCGCTTTGCCCACCCTACGGGAGCTCTGCTCGCCATTCGCTCTCCTCACCACTTCTCCTTCGAGGTCCGTACATCGAGCTCGAACGACCAGGCGCGCTCGGGCTGGCGATAGAGGAAGGCGAAGGCATCGACGATGCCATCGATGTCGATCAGGCTGTCCTCGCGGCCGGCCGCATCCGGGAAGCGCGAAAAGATCTTGTCGCCGGCGATCGCGCCGTCGACCACGACATGGCCGACATGGATGCCGTCGCTCGAATATTCCTTCGCCATCGCCTGCGCCAGCGTGCGCAAGCCGGCCTTGGACGAGTTGAAGGCGCCGTAGCCGGAGCGTCCGCGCAGCGAGGCGCTGGCGCCGGTGAACAGCAGCGTGCCGGTCTTCTTCGGCACCATGCGCCGCACCGCCTCGCGGCCGAACAGGAAGCCGCCGAAGCAGACCACGCGCCAGGCATTCTCGAAATAGTCGGCCTCCATCTCTATGATCTTGCCGGGCGTGTTGTTGCCAGCGTTGTAGATGGCGAGGTCGAGGTTGTCGCCGGCGGCATCGAACAGCGCGACGATGTCTCCCTCCCTGGTCGCATCGGCAACGAAGGGCACGGCCGCGCCGCCCGCCTTCGTGATGTCGTCCACAACGGCCTGCAAGGCAGACAGCGTCCGGCCCGCGACGATCACCTTGAGCCCATCGGCCGCAAAACGCTTGCAAAGCCGGGCCCCGAGCCCGCGGTCCGGACCAACGCCGATCACGATTGCCGTCTTCATTGCCATTCTCCAAAGATTGAGAGGGTCAGGCCGCCGAGGCGGGCTCGGGGCAATTGGTCAATCGCGCGGGATTGCCGATTGCGGTGCAGCCGGCGGGCACGTCACCGGTCACAACAGTGCCGGCGCCGATCTTTGCGAAATCGCCGATATTGATGTCACCGAGAATGGTCGCGCCGCCGCCGATGTAGACGCCGCGGCCGATGCGCGGCGAGCGCGTCGGCAATTCACCGCGACGGCCGATGCTGACGCTCTGGAGGATGGTGACCTCGTCGCCGATCACCACATTCGCACCGATCACGATGCCGGTGGCGTGGTCGAGATAGACGGACGATCCAATGGATGCGGCCGGATGAATGCTGATCTGCAGCAGGTTCGACGCCTCGTTCTGAAACAGCAGCGCCGCGTCGTGATGGTCATGACGCCAGAGCCAGTTCGAGACGCGCCAGGCTTGCAGCGCGACATAGCCCTTGTAATGCAGCAGCGGCGGCAGCAGGTCGGCGATGGCGGGATCGCGCCGTGCGATGGCCTGCAAATCCCGGCTGGCGGTTTCGATCAGGTCTGGCTCGCCTTGAAAAGCGTCGCGGGAATAGGACGTGAAGCGCGTGCGCCCGGCGGTGCCGCTGCCGAGCCGCTGCCCGATCAAATCGGCCAAGGCGGCGGCAAAATCATCATGAGCGAGAATGGCAGTCGCAAGGGCCTTGCCGAACACGGGGTCGGCGTCAGCCGCGCGTTGCGCTTCGCTGCGGACCTGTTGCCAGAGGCCGTCGCTCGCCGTGATCGCAGCTTCCGCCATTGTCGCCTCCGGTCCGCCCGCTCTTGTGAAGGCGAATATAGGCGGTCCGGGCCGGGGCGCCAGTCACGCCGCCGGGACGCGCTTGCCTTCGCCGTCAAGACCGGGCCGGGCCCGCTTGCGCAGGCTGAGCGCGTAGAGCCAGCTGCCCGCCGCAATGAGCACCGGCAGGACGAAGAGCGCGACATCGCGGAGCAGGGTCATGGGGCGATACTCCCCTTTGCAAAAGAGACCGCGCGGCTGAGTGCGAACGAGGCGAACCAATAGAGATAAAGGCTGAGAAAGAACCGCCAGGATTCGCCGAGTTGCCACTGCGGATAGAGCTGGACTTCCGTCGGCCATCCATTGAGGAACGCGATCGCCACCGGCACGGTGTTTCCGAACCGGTCGAACAGCGCCGAGGCGCGCTCGAGGAGCGCGATGCAATGGCTGATCTCTTTGCGTTCGGCGTTGGTCATGGTCGTACCCGTCAGCGCGCGGGAGGCGCCGTCAGGGCTTGGTCGAGCCCGGCGCGGATCGCGTTCTACCGGTCCCGCACATGTACGTGATCAACGCCGCAGAACGCACGCCCACCGGCGCAGAGGCGAAAATGACAGTCGGGATCGGACGCGCAGCTACCATAGACCAAGCCGATGTAGCCCAGCACCGCCAAGGCGGTCACGCCAAGCAGCAGGCGAGTGTAGAGGTCCATGATGCGCGTCGTCCAGCAGCGCGGCGGATCGAGGTGGCACGCGCAAGTCTTGGTGTCGGATCGTCAGTGGTTGGTTCGGGTCCCCAAAAACCAAACCGCCCGCCTGCGGGTTGCGCAGGCGGGCGGCTCGGGGCCATCAGGACTTTGGGGGCATGCGCCTGAAGGCTTTGAGAGGCAGACCCCGGATCAGCCTATTAGATCAGCCCTGCGGCTGGTCGGTCGGCGGCGGGGTCGGGCGCGTCTTGTGCTGCGCCATGAACTGGTCGAACTCTTCCTTGTCCTTGGCGTGACGCAGACGGTCGAGGAAATTCCTGAACTCGACCTGCTCTTCCTCGAGCCGGCGCAGCGTTTCAGAGCGGTACTCGTCGAAGGCACGGTTGCCGGAGGTCGGCGGGCCGAAGCCAAAGCCGAATCCGCGGCGCTCCATCCGATCACGCATGCGGTCCATCTTGTACTGCATCCGCTCCATCTTGTTCTGCCAGCGATCCTGGTTGCTCCAGCACGACATTCTTCTGCTCCCGAGTGTGAAAAAGAGAAGGGCTAGTCCGATCGGCCACCAGATGATGAAGCCGAGGATGGTCACGGCGATCCAGCCGGGATGCCAGGGCGTGTCCAGCATGCGGGGGCGCTCGTAGTGTTGGTCCGAAGGGCCGCGCCAGCGATTGACATCAGCGGTGTAGGCCATTTCCCTCTCCATGACGGCACCAGTGCCGTTGTGAATGTAAATAACATTTACATAGCTAGACCATCCCGCGATTTTGTCAAGCCGGCCGGCTGACAGGGTCGCCGAATTATTTGCGCAATTTTATTTCGGCCTGCCCCAGGGGCCGCCGGGCGGCAGGCCAGAACCGGAGGATGCCTCCGGTGGCACCGGCGGCGGCTCGGCGCTTCGTGCCGGCGGACGGCGGTCGGTCGGGAAGCCGAGGCCGCGGAGATAGATCAGCACCTCGGCTTCGAGCAGGTCATCCGGCGACATCGGCAGTTTTCGCCGCGCGGCGTCGCCGCGTGAGAACAGCGAGGCCACGCCGTGGGCCATCGACCAGATGTGCAGCGCCATCATCATGGCCGGTGGCCGCGGCGTGCCGGGCGGCGCCAGCGCCGCAAGCCGCTCGGCGGCTGCGCGAATGATGTTGAAGGCGCGTTCACTGGCGGCCTGCAGGGCCGGATTTGAATCGACCGGCACGCCTGATTCGAACATCGCGTTGTAGAAGGCGGGCTCCTCGCGGGCAAAGGCGAGATAGGCCTTGCCGACGCGCTCGAACGCGGTGACCGTATCCGGGCGCCCGTCGTCCCAGGCCGCGGTCAGGCGCTGCTCGAACTGCTCGAAGCCGCGCTGCGCGATCGAGGACAGCAACTCCTCGCGGTCGCGGAAATGCCGGTAAGGCGCCGCCGCGCTGACGCCGGCCATGCGCGCGGCATCGGCAAAGGTGAAGCCGGCCGCGCCCTTCTCGGCGATCAACCCGAGGGCAGCCTGCAACAGGGCTTCCTTTAAATTGCCGTGGTGATAGCCGCGCTCGGTGCGGCCCTGGTCCTTACGCCAGCTCATGTGAACAGCTTTTACATGAGCCGGGCGTGAAGTCACTAGCGCAGGCCGGATTTGATTAACCGGCCATCTCGTCATTCCGGGGCGGCTCGACCCGGGGCTGCTCGACGAGCCGAACCCGGAATCTCGAGATTTCCGGGTTCGCGCCTGCGCGCGCCCCGAAATGACACGGCCTAGCCGCCGGGAATCGGCAGCACCGGCATGATCTCGACGCGTTCGCCAGGGAAGATCGCGAAGTGCGGGTGGTTCTCGAACATCTTGGCTGCCGCCTCATGGGACGCGGCGCGGACGACTGTGAAGGCGCCCATCTCGTTGGCGATGTCGGCGACGCCCTTGCTGTCGACCTTCTTGGTCTTGCCGAGAGGGCCGCCCATGGCCTGGATCGCGCCCTGGTGCTTCTCGACCCAGCCTTTCCAGGCCGCCATGCCCTCCTGCTCCTTCGCCTTCCGCTCGGTCTCGGACATCGCGTTCCATGCGGCCCATTGCGGGCTGGTCTTGCTGCCGAGGAAAACGGCGAGATAGGTATCGGTGCTCATTGGTTCTCTCCTTTGTTGATGGATGATGGATCGACGAAGCCGCGAATTGATCTGCGGCCGTCTCGGCTACGTCTTCAGATCGTCGAAGCCGGCGGCGGCTGCCTGCACCTCCGGCGGAAAGTCGGCCATCTCCTGCACCTGCCGGATCTCGATGACTTCATTGGCGGAGGCCGGGCACTTCTTCGCCCAGGCGATCGCCTCCGCGCGCGAGGCAACCTCGATCATCCAGTAGCCGCCCAGGACTTCCTTGGCCTCGGCGAAGGGACCGTCGGTCACGATGGGCTCGCCGGTCGCGAACGAGACGCGCGCGCCCATCGACGGCGGGTGCAGGCCGTCGAGCGTGATCAGCACGCCGGCATCCTTCAGCGCCTCGTTGTAGCGCATCATCGCGGCGACGCGTTCGGGATCGAGTTGCACGTCCGGCGGCGCGGTCTCGTAACCGAGCGGAATCATCAGCATCATGAATCGCATGAGCAGTCCTTGTTTGCTTGGCCGTTTCGGGTTGGCGCGGCGTGGCGCCACCCCGGATGGACGGGAGCGGCGGCCGGGGCCGCCCGCCCTTACCTCTAAGACGAACCAACCTTTACGGAACCGACAGGGTGATGAAAATTATTCCGGAGGTCATTGCGCCGGCCGCTAGCGCGGCTGTGGCAGGAAACGCCCATCCTTCCGGGCAGCGCCGAAATAGACGTCGATGCGGCGGACCTTGCCACCGGCAAAGGTGAAGAACTCCGTGTTGCGAAAGCTCCTGCCATCTGCCCCCAGACAGAGATAGGTGACGAAGGCCTCGTCGCCCCGGACGAAAATCCGCTCGATGTCGTGTCGCGCGATCCAGCCGCTGTCCCGCCAGCAGCGCTCGAAATAGGCCGCCTTGTCGAGGTCGTCGTCGAACGGACTGGTGAAGCGGAAATCGTCGGCCAATGCGTCGGCGACCCGTTGCCGGTCGTTGCCGAGATAGGCTGCGAAGAGGTCTCGAATCAGGCGCTCGCGGTCGTCGGGCATTGATGGTCTCCGCAGAGAAGATCCTCTTGAAGACGATGCACGCGCGCGTGCCCCGACATTGCTCGCCGAATTTCAACAGGGACGATGCGAAAATATCGCAAGGCAACATGGATGGCACGATCCGCACCGCCAAAGAGAATTTTCTCAAGGCGGTGGGAGCAGAGCATCGTGACCTCCGACATGTCGTCGAACATGCAGCGCGCATCGGCGGAGCTGGCGTAAGCTCTCGCTTTATCACTATCCCCCTCATCCCTCGAGGGCCGCTGAAGAAGCGGCCACCCTGGGGTGACGGAGAGAGAGACCGACGCCCTTACCCTACCGCTCCCAGCGTCGCGTCGCTTCACTCGCCCCGTCCGGCAGCATCTCGAAGACCGGCGAGGCCAACACCGCATGCACATGCAGCACGGCCGCTCCCGAATTGCGAAAACCATGCTTGCGGCCGGCGGGAACCAGCAGCGCCTGTCCGGCCGCCACCGTGATACGCTCGGCTTCGATCCACATCTCCGCCTCGCCCGCCCGCACGGTGAGCACCTCCTCGACCATGTGGCTGTGCGTCGGCGCGCCGGCGCCGGGATCGACCCATTGCTCGAAGATGCAGAGCGCGGTCGCGCCGTTGCGCGCGGATGTGACCATGCGGGTCTTCACACCTGGCCGCCATTCCTCGAGCGGGATCGTGCTGGGATCGATGAGCATGGGCTGGAGCCCTTCTTGCCGGGACGAAAGCGAAGTAAAAGGAGCCGGCGCTCGTGCGCGCCCCTTTCGAACACAGGACAGATTAGCAAATGCCGCAGGCCCCACAAAACGTCGCCCTCGTCACCGGAGCTGCACGCGGGATCGGGCTGGCGACGGCCAAGAAATTCCTGGCCGAAGGGTGGCGCGTGGCGCTGCTCGATATCGAGGGGGAGCTGCAGGCAGGCGCCGCGGCGGCGCTGAAGAATCCCGATAACACGCTGGCAATCACCTGCGACGTGTCCGACGCAGCCGCCGTGGGAGCTGCAACGGCGGCGGTCATGAGCCGCTTCGGTCGGCTCGATGCTCTCGTCAACAACGCCGGCGTCGCCGTGTTCGCGCCAGTGCTGGAGACCAGCGATGCCGACTGGAACAGGATCATGGCGGTCAATCTCACCGGCCCGTTCCTGTGCACCAAGGCGGCCGCGCCGCTCATGCGCGAGCAAGGCGGCGGCGCCATCGTCAACGTCACCTCGATCTCGGCGGTGCGCGCCTCGACGCTGCGTTCGGCCTATGGCACCAGCAAGGCGGGCCTTGCGCACCTGACCAAGCAGCTCGCGGTCGAGCTCGCCTCGCTCAACATCCGCGTCAACGCGGTCGCGCCGGGGCCGGTCGACACTGCGATGGCGAAGCAGGTGCACAGCAGGGAGATCCGCGCCGACTATCACGACGCCATTCCGCTCAACCGCTACGGCCTGGAGGAGGAACTCGCCGAAGCGATCTATTTCCTGTGCTCGGAACGATCGAGCTACATCACCGGCCAAATTTTGGCCGTCGATGGCGGGTTCGATGCGGCTGGCATCGGCCTGCCGACGCTGCGCGGCGAACGGCGAAACGGGTAGGCACAGGATTTGTGGGGTGGGCAAAGGCGCGAAGCGCCGTGCCCACCCTCCCTCCAGATTTGCGACGCCATTGGTGGGCTACGCTTTGCCCACCCTGCGGGATCGAGCTTGTGGAGTGCTCCATGCGACGCATGTTCTTTGTTGGTGCCTGGATGCTCGCATCCGCGTTGCTCGCCGCTACCCCCGCCATGGCTGAAATCCGCATCATCCAGTCGCCGGGCGGAGAGGTCGGGCCGTTCCTCGACCTGTTCGAGCAGGTGCGCGAGAGCGGCGAGCGCGTGGTGATCGATGGTCCGTGCCTGTCCGCCTGCACGCTGGTGCTGAGCATCGTGCCGGGCGAGCGCATCTGCGTCACCAAACGCGCGATACTCGGCTTCCACGCGGCGCGTTCGGTCGACCGGCGCGGGCGCTTTTATGCCGAGCCCGAAGCCTCCGACGCGGTGCTGCAGGCCTATCCCGGCCCGGTGCGCAACTGGATCAGCCGGCACGGTGGCCTCTCGTCCAGATTGCTTTTGCTGAAGGGCCGCGACCTTGCGGCGATCTATCCACGCTGCCGCTGAGCAACAGGCGGCCGCCAGCGATGTGACCGGGCTGCATCCGCCGCTGTCCGGCGATTAGGCAGTTTTGCAAAATTTCGACGATCCGGACACGTAATCCGCTCAACCGCTTGGCAATGCCTGCCCAATTTACGCGGTTTCCGGCTTTTTCCGACCGTCTATGATGGTCCCGTCCAGATTGAGGCCGCTCGGGCCACGATGGCTGCAGGGCCGTCATAATCGCAGCAATGGTCACAGACTAGGATGGTTCCGCTTTTTCAAGATTACTCATTTTCAAACCAGTCGCAGGCCGTGCAGCCCATCGATTTTCACTACCGCCTGTCGGACCAGGGACGCATTGTCCTTGGCCAGTTGAGCTCCCAGGAAACCGTCGAATTCGAACTGCTATCGCGGCGCCACCGCGAGGGCCTGATGGACCTGCCGTCCGAGCTGCGGCTGCTCGAGCTCTATGTGAAATACATCGGCTCGGGCGCAGAGGCTGCGCTGGCGCCATCGGAGCCCGCATGGCGGGTGAGCGAACCACTGCAGCGGCAGAGACCGCCGCGCGCGCGAACGGCACGGCCGCGCAACTACATCCTCTCGATGATCGTGATCGCGAGCGTCAGCTTCACGCTCATCGCGTTGCTGGTGGGCTAGCAGGCACGCGCGACGGCGAAATTGCGCCGGTCACGCATTTCATCGGGCCTAGTAGAGCCTCTGGATGGTCTGCGCCAATTCCAAGGTCGCGCAGATGAGCATGCCCCAAAGTGCAAAATTGATTTGTAGCGCCGCTGCCATCGGTCGCTCCCCTTCTAAGTTGCGCCCACCCCGTTTGTAAAATTTATGAAGAAATTATTAGCGATTCTATCGTGGAGTTCACAGCCTAATATTTCGCCAGTTGTTGTGCGATGCGATCCGCATCATTTCACGAAGCGGCCTCACTGCTCTCGCAATGTGATGCGAGAGCACGATTCCATATTGGGCCTGGCGGCCACGTCGTTTCCCTTAGGTTCCATTTAACCGGCGCGATGCAAGGCTCCGCACGCGGAGTTTGCGTGTTGCGTACCGCACCAAGGGTCCGGCATGCTCCGTCACGGCTTCGTCTTGCTCACTTTTTGCGCAGCGCTCCTCGGATGCGCGGCGGCGCCGGCGCAGGAGCGCCGACCGATCGCATGGGACGGCCTCGGCCGGGATCCGAACCAAGCCCATCACCGTCCCACAAAGCGGAGCGCAGCGAACCCGGCGCCCGTGCAGGACAATCCCAATCAGGAGCGGGAAAGAGTGCTCGGCACCTTGCGCCCGTACTCCGAGGCGTGGTGGGCGATCCACGACGAAATCGAGGCGGAGAACGATAGGCAGCTTGGCTCGAAACTCGTGATCTGCCCTCGCTGCGTCGAACCGTCCCCGCCAAGCGATGACGTGACCGGATCGCTCCGGTGAGCGAGCATCCGGCCGACCGGCACTACGACATGCCGACAGCATAAGTGGCCCTCTCCCGCAACTACGGGAGAGGGATCACGGCTTGGCGCATCAGGCGGTCACGCCTGTCACATTCCCTCGGCCGGGCAGTTCACCATCCAGGGAATGCCGAACTTGTCGACGCACATGCCAAAGCCCTTGGCCCAGAACGTCTTGCTGAAGGGCATGGTGACAGTGCCGCCGTCGGCGAGCGCGTTGAACTTGCGCTCGCCATCCGCGGGGTCCGTGACCGTGAGCGAGACCGAAAAGCCCTGGGCTTTCTGAAAATGCTCGGGTGGCGCGTCGGAGGCCATCAGCACACTGCCGTCGGGCAGCGACATCCGCGCATGCATGATCATCTTCTCGCGGCCGGGCGCGGCGGGCATGTCCGGCGGTGCTTCCGATGAGCGCATCATGGCGTCGATCTTGCCGCCCAGAATCTTGGCGTAGAAGTTGAACGCCGCTTCGCAGGTGTCCTGATAGAACAGATAGGCATTGATCATCGTTTCTCTCCTCTTCTCTTCGTTTTCTTGTCGATTCCCTGGCAGTTCCTTGCAGTTTCTTGCAGTTTCTTGGCAGCTCCTCAGCTGCGCCTTGGGCAGCAAGCCTGGTTACTTCTCGGTGAGCTTCTTCAGGCTGGCGAGGCCGGCCTCGAAGTCCTTGCCGATCATGTTGTCCATGTTGATGAACACCTGCATCACCTTGGACATGAACGGCGCCGGACCGTACATCGCCCATGTGACCAGTGTGGCATCGCCTTGCGGCACAAAGGTGAACTCGGCGGTGTTATGGCCTTCGAACGGGCGCTCGAAATCGAGCTTGATGCGAAGCTTCGACGGCGTGCTCGCCTCGAGGATCTCCATATGCCCGGCGCCGACATTGTTGTTGCCGTCCCAGGCATAGGTCGCGCCCTTGCCTGACGCGGTTCTGCCGAAGGTACGCTTCATGGCGGGGTCGCGATCCTCATAGGGCGACCAGCTCATCCAGAAATGGAAATCGGCAACGTGTGGATAAATCGCATCGGCCGGCGCCTTCACGGCGAGCGAGCGCTCGACACGGAACGTATCGGGTTTTGTCAATGCGAAGACGAGGACCGCGGCTATGCCGACGGCGAGCACGACGGCGATGATGGCAATGGCTTTCAGCATGATTGGACTCCCTGGATATGGGATTAAGACGAAGGGGAACGGCGGGAGCCGACAATCGGCGGGACGAAATTTTGGCCGTCACTTTGCCTTTGCGCCCTGCCTGGCGCTCCCGTTACCGCCTTTCGGCTGGCTGTCCCGGATCAGGCGATCAATGTGCATGCGGATATGGGCGGCTTCCGCCGAAGTATTGGCGAGCGCGATGGCGCGGTCGAAGGCGATGCGGGCTTCGTCGTTACGGCCGAGCTGCATCAGGAAGGCACCACGCACGCCGTGGAAATGAAAGTAGTTGGCGAGTTTCGGCGCCAGCGGCTCGATCAGCTCGAGCGCCGCTTGCGGCCCGCGCACCTTGGAGACCGCAACCGCGCGGTTGAGCGTCACCACCGGCGACGGCTGCATCAGTTCGAGCGCGCCGTAGAGCAGGTCGATCTGCGTCCAGTCGGTTTCCTCGGGCGTCGACGCGCGCGCATGCAGCGCGGCGATCGCGGCCTGGACCTGATAGGGGCCGCTGCGGCGATGGCGCATCGCCTTGTCGATCAGCGCGAGGCCTTCCGCGATCATGTTGCCGTTCCACAACGTACGATCCTGGTCGTCGAGCAGGATCACCGCGCCGTCCGCGGCAAAGCGCGCGGCGCTGCGCGCATGCTGCAACAGCAGCAGCGCCGCGAGCCCCATGATCTCCGGCTCGCTCTGGAACAGCCGCAGCAGCAACCGCGCCAGCCGGATCGCTTCCTCGCAGAGCGGCTTTCGGATCTCCGCCGTGTCGCCGCTGGCCGAATAGCCTTCGTTGAAGATCAGGTAGATCATTGCGGCAACGCCGGCGAGCCGCTCGGAGCGTTCGACCGCGCCGGGCGTTTCGAACGGCGCCCCGGCCTCGGCGACCTTCGCCTTGGCGCGGGTGATGCGCTGCTCCATCGCGGCTTCCGAGACCAGGAAGGCGCGCGCGATCTGCTTCACGGTGAGGCCGGAGACGATGCGCAGCGCCAGCGCGATCTGCTGGGTCGCCGGCAGCTGCGGATGGCAGCAGATGAACATCAGCCGCAGGATGTCGTCGCGGTAGTGCGAGCCGTCGAGCCGCTCGGCGAGCGCGCCCTCGGCGTCGTCGAGATCGGAGATGGCCTGGTCATCGTCCGGCAGCGGCTGCTGCTTGCGGGCGCGGCGGACCTCGTCGATGGCGACGTTGCGGCCGACCATGATCAGCCAGGCCGCGGGATCGCGCGGCGGCCCGTTCTGCGGCCAGGTCTTGAGCGCGCGCAGGCACGCGTTCTGGAAGGCCTCTTCGGCGGTGTCGAGATCGCGGAAATAGCGCAGCAGCGCGCCGACCGCCTGGGGTCGCGCCGAGGTCAGCGCGGTCTCGATCCAGGCGGTGTCGGTGTCACTCACGCCGAAATTCCTCCGGGCCGGAATACGCCGACGGGGCGCACCTCATAGGCGCCGCCGGGATTGGCCGCGCCGAGGTCGCGCGCCACGTCGAGCGCCTCGTCGAGATTCTTGCAATCCACGATGTAGAAGCCGAGCAATTGCTCCTTGGTCTCGGCATAGGGGCCGTCGAGCACCAGCGGCGGGTCTTCCTTGCGCAGCGTCGCCGCCGCCGTGGTCGGCAGCAGCCGCGCCACCGGACCCAGCCGGCCCTGCTGTGTGAGCTTGTCCTGCACCACGGCGAGCTTCTTCATCACGGCCTCGTCCTGGTCCTTGCTCCAGGAGCCGACGAAGTCCTCGTCGTGATAGCAGAGGATCGCATAAAGCATGGGCAGCACCTTCCTGAACGCTTGTTTTCAAGACGATCCAATATGCCCCGCCCCGACAGGACTGCGGAAAAAATTTGCGAGAAAAATCCGTCGGATCGTGCCAAGGAGGGTTTTCAAAGCGGAACCGACGAGGCACTTCGAATGAGCATGGGCACACTGGCCGTCCTGATCAACAGCACGCAGCAGAACTGGCTGCCGGAGCGCTGGAAGGCCCGGTTCGACGCGGTCTGCGGCGGCCGCCGCGTGGTGCTGCTGCCCGACGCCGGGCTCGATCCGGCCGAGGTGCACTATGCCGCGGTGTGGAAGCCGGTGCCGGGCGACCTCGGCTCTTTCCCCAATCTGCGTGCGATCTTCAATCTGGGCGCCGGCGTCGACGCGCTGATGGCCGACAGGAGCCTGCCCGACGTGCCGCTGGTGCGCGTCGCCGTGCCTGATCTCACCAATCGCATGACCGAATATGTCGTGCTGCACGTGCTGATGCACCACCGCCAGGAGCTGTACCTGCGGGACTCGCAGCGCGCGAAACGCTGGGAGCCGCAATATCAATGGCCGGCGAGCGCCGTCACCGTCGGCGTGATGGGGCTTGGCACGCTGGGTGCCGATGCCGCCGACGTGCTGCGCCGGCTCGGTTTCCGCGTTGCCGGCTGGAGCCGCAGCCCGCGCACGATCGAGGGCGTCGAGTGCTTCCACGGCACCGCGGGCATGGATGCGTTCCTGCGCAAGACCGACATCCTGGTGTCACTGCTGCCGTTGACGCCCGATACGCACGGCATCCTCAACCGCGAGGTCTTCGCCAAGCTCAATCGCAACAGCCCGCTCGGCGCGCCCGTGCTGATCAATGCCGGCCGCGGCGGACTGCAGAACGAAGCCGACATCCTGGCCTGCCTCGACGACGGCACGCTGGGCGCGGTCTCGCTCGACGTCTTCGTGCAGGAGCCGCAGCCGGCCGACAGCCGGTTCTGGACCCATCCGAAGGTGGTGCTGACGCCGCACAACGCGGCCGACACCGATGCGGATGCAATCTCGGCCTATGTCGCCGAGCAAATCGCAAAGTTCGAGGCCGGCGGTGCGCTGGAGAACGTGGTGGACCGCGCACGGGGGTATTAGGGCTCTTCACCCTCGGTTGTCGTCCCGTCCTCGTTCACCCTCTCTTAGCGAGAAGTTGATAGGCGTTGTTAACCAACGCTCAAACAACGAGTCGGACATGCGGGCATCGCTCGGCCTCAGGATGCGGATCACGGTTGCGCTGGCGGTGACTGCGGCGGCGACCGCGCTGTTTGCAGTGCTCGGAGCGATGTGGATCATCGCCGGGATCATCGACCGGGCCGACCAGCGGGAGCTGCGCAGCCATTACGATGCCTTGCAGTCGCGCATCGCCGAGGAATCGCACCGCGCCGCCGCGATGAGCGCCGTGGTGGCGGCGATGCCGGCGACCCAGGAGGCGATGGCAAAGCAGGACCGGGAGGCGCTGGTGCGCCTGTTCGGACCGGTATTCGCCGCCATCAAATCGGACTACGGCGTCGATCAATTCCAGTTCCACGTGCCGCCGGCGACCTCCTACCTGCGGGTCCACCAGCCGGCCAAGTTCGGCGACGACCTCTCGGGCTTCCGCAAGACCGTCGTCGTTGCTAACCAGGACCACAAGGTCGTGGTCGGTCTGGAAGGTGGCGTGGCCGGGCTCGGCATCCGCGGCGTGGTGCCGATCGCGCAAGGGGCTAAGCATCTCGGCACGGTCGAATTCGGCCTGACCTTCGGCCAGCCCTTCCTCGACGATTTCAAGGCCAGCCGCCATGTCGACGTCGCCTTCCATCTCGCCGACGGCGCGGGCTTCAAGCTGTTCGGCGGCACGCTGAAGGGCAGGAGCTTCTTCGATGCGGCTGACTACAGCCGCGCTGCCGGCGACGGATTCACCGTGCGGCAGGCCCGGCTCGACAACACGCCGGTCGCCGCGCTGCTCGGACCGATCAAGGACTTTTCCGGAAAGCCGCTGGGCGCGGTCGAACTGGTGATGGACAACGCCGATTACGAGGCCTCCGCCGACCGCGCCTGGCTGCTGGCGATCGGAATTGCCGCGCTCGGCCTCGTGCTGGCGGCGCTCGTCGGCTATCTCATCGCGCGTAGCATCTCGCGCCCGATTCTCTCGATCACATCGGTGATGCGCGAGCTCGCCGACGGCCGGCTCGACGTCGCCGTTCCCGCCACCAGGGCGAATGACGAGGTCGGCGCCATGGTGAGGGCGGTGGCGGTGTTCCGCGACAATGCGGTCAACTTCAACAAGCTTCAGGCGGAGCAAGCCGACATCCAGGCGCGGTCCGAAGCGGAGAAGCGCCGCGCCTTCGCCGCGCTGGCCGACAATTTCGAGGCCAGCATCCGTGAGGTCGTCACCACGGTGTCCGCGGCCGCGGTCGAGATGGAGCACACCGCGCGCTCGATGTCCGGCATCGTCGAACGATCGCGGCAGCAGACCCGCGCGGTGTCGTCGGCCTCGGCGCTGGCCTCGGAGAACGTGCAGACGGTCGCGGCCGCCGCGGAGGAATTGTCCTCGTCGATGACCGAGATCAGCCGCCGCCTCGCCCACGCGACCGAAGTCGTCGGCAGGGCCGCAAGCGACGGCCGGCAGTCAAACGCGCGGGTCCAGAGCCTCGCAGACGCCGCGCAGAAGATCGGCGACGTCGTCTCCTTCATCAATGGCATCGCGGGGCAGACCAATCTGCTCGCGCTCAACGCGACGATCGAGGCGGCGCGCGCCGGCGAAGCCGGGCGCGGTTTTGCTGTGGTTGCTTCCGAGGTGAAGGCGCTCGCAACCCAGACCGCGAAGGCGACCGAGGAGATCGGCGCGCAGGTGACGGCGGTGCAGGGCGAGACGACAGGCGCAGTAGACGGCATCCAGTCCATTTGCGCGACAATCCAGCAGGTCGACGAGATTTCGGCCGCGATCGCCGCGGCCGTCGGCCAGCAGGGCACGGCAACGCAGGAAATCGCACAGAACGTCCAGCAGGCGGCCGCCCGCACCGGCGAGGTCTCGCAAAACATCTCCGGCGTCACCGCCGGCATCGCCGCGACCGGTACGGCGGCCGAGGAAGTGCTGGGCTCGGCGATCGAGCTGTCGAAGCAGTCGCAGCGGCTGCGGGACGAGGTGGACCGCTTCCTCGCACATATTCGCGCGGCGTAGCGAGGCCACGATCTCGCCTCACCCCCGGTGTCGTCCCCGCGAACGCGGGGACGACAGCTAGGGCTTGGCCCCCACCATCACGTCAATCGCCCCCTTCACGATCGCCTCGAGATCCTTGCGCGACACGCGCGCGCGGGAGCGGATGGCGATCGAATGCACGGTTGCGGAGGCGAGCTGCGCCAGCGCGGCCGGGTCGGCGCTCGCGGGCAGCTCGCCCTTCTCCTTGGCGCGGCGAAAGCAACTGGCAAAGGCCTTGTCGAGCTCGGTCAGTCCATCCAGCACCATGGCACGGATCTCGGGATCGCCGACGGCTTCGGACGCCGCGGTCACCACCGTGAAGCAGCCGCGCGGACCGGTCTCGCCGGAGAGATAGATGTTCAGCGCGGACGCGAAGATGCGCTCGAGCCGCTGGCGCACCGGCATCTCCTGGCGAAAGATCTCGACCATCGCCGCGCGCGCCTCCTCGCGGTAGCGCTGGTAGCTCTTGATGTAGAGCTCGCGCTTGTCGCCGAAAGCGCCGTAGAGGCTCGGCCGGTTCATGCCGGTCGCTTCGCTGAGATCGTCCAGCGACGTCGCGGCAAAGCCCTGCCGGCGGAACAGGTCGAGCGCCTTTCCGAGCGCGACTTCGGGCTCGTAGGCGCGCGGTCGACCGCGGCGCTTCGGCGGATTGGCAGCAGCTGGCGGTTTCGATTTTTGTACCATCTCGCAAATTAATCCTTGACCGCACCCATTCTATGCAAGACAGTACAAAAATCAATCTGGCCAGGTTGAGCGACACGCCAAGAGTCACACCGAGGAATTGCCCAAGGAGGCCCAAGATGGATCTTTATTTCTCGCCGCTCGCCTGTTCGATGGCGACTCGCGTCGCGCTGTACGAAGCCGGCGCCGAAGCGAATTATCTCGAAGTCGATCCGCCGACCAAGAAGGTGCTCAACGACGGCACCGATTTCCGCACGATCAACCCGATCGGCCTGGTGCCGACGCTGCGCACCGACGAGGGCGTGGTGCTGACCGAGAACGCGGCGATCCTGCAATATGTCGCCGACCGTTTTCCGCAATCCGGGCTCGGCGCCGCAGCCGGCATCGATCGCACGCGGCTGCATCAATGGCTCTGCTTCATCGGCACCGAGCTGCACAAAGGCCTCTTCATCCCCCTGCTCGACCGCAAGGCGCCGCAGGAAACCAAGGCTTATGCGCTGGAGAAGAACCTGTCGCGGCTCGACTATCTCGACAATTACCTGAAGGGGCGCGACTTCCTGCTTGACCATTTCAGCGTGGCCGACGCCTATCTCGTCACGGTCATCAACTGGACCATGGCGACCCCGCCGATCGAGCTGGCCAAATGGCCGAACGTGAAGGCGTACCACGACCGCCTGCGCCAGCGGCCGTCGGTCGCGAAGGCGATCGCCGAAGAGTTCGAGCTGTACAAGGCCGAGCAGGCGCGGAAGAAGGCGGCAGCGTAGCGAACGGTCGAGGCATTGTCGTCCCGGCTCCGGGCCGGGACGGCAGCATCATCTGCCCTGCGCAAAATGCGGTTGGCGGCGAAGGAAAGCGATGCTGATCTCTATGCTTCGCAAGGGCTCGGCGGAAATGTCCTGCTCTACGAACACATGCTGTACGCCGCTCTCAAACGCAGCGTCGAGTATCCCGGCGAAATCGATCGTGCCGCGCCCCAACTCGGTGGTTGATCCATCCGTCGCCATGTCCTTGAGATGAAGCAGGCGAAATCGCGATGGATGCGCCCTCAGAACACGCGCGGAGTTGAGATTGCCCCTGGCTGCCCAGTAGACATCGAGCTCGAACTTGACGAAGCGCTCGTCCGTGCGGCTGAGCAGAACGTCGTATGGCAGGATGCCGCCAGTGAGGTCTGCGAACTCGAAATCATGATTGTGATAGGCGAGCGTCAACCCCGCGCGCGCCGCCAGTTCACCGATCCTGTTCAACTCGTCGCAAATCCGCTTCCAGTCATCGATTGTCTGTCGCTGCGGTGGATCAAGCCATGGACAGACGACAAACCGGCTGCCAAGCGAATGGGCGAGGTCGAACGACGATCCGGTCTTGTCCCGCAGGTTGCCATATTCGAGATGCAACGACGGCGCGCCGAGACCGAGGCTGCGCAAAAGCTCGCCGGTGCGCCTCACGTCAGGGCCGAGAATGCCGGCGAACTCCACCTCGCTATAGCCGAAGCGAGCAACGTTGCGCAGGGTGCCCTCAAAGTCGTTCTTTAGGAGGTCGCGGAGCGTATAGAGTTGGAGACCGATCTTGCGTTTCTCGCTCGCGGATACCGAAGCCGCTCCCATTGCCATTCCGGCGGCCAGACATTGCAGGACATTGCGCCTGCTGAGTGCCACGCCTCGATTGATCGAGCCCTTTGGGCTGCCGGGGCCGAGACGCACGGCTATCTCGGCGCCTCGAGGACGATACCGTAACGGCGATATATCCGATCGATCGTGCCGTCGTTGCGCAGCCGTTGCAGCGCCCCGTCGATCGCCTCGCGCAACGCATCATCCGGGCGGACCATGCCGACGGCGACATTCCAGTTGAGGTCGGCCACGCCCTCGTCGCGATCCAGGATCCGGAGCGCCTTGTCGGGATGCGTCAGATTGAAATAGTGCGCCGCGGTGGGCGTGACCGCAGCCGCATCGATCTCATGGTTTGATACGGCGTCGAGGCTGTCGGTCTCGAAGCCGAAGGTCGATGTGGGCACGTGCCGCTGACCGATGATCATGGCGGCGATAGAGCCGACCTGCACGCCCACCTTGGTATGCTCGCTGAGGCTCTTGAACGATGTGAGCGCGCTGGATGACGGCACCGCGAGCGCGACGCCCGTGCGATAGTACGGTTTGGATATCCTCAAGCGGGTTTCGCCTTGCGCTTCGCGATCGGCGATGACATCCAGGAGAATGTCACAATTGGCGCTGCGCATTTGATACTGCGTGATGATCCAGTCGAGCCGCAGCGGGACACCGAGCTCGCGTGCCAACGCCTGTCCCAACTCGACCTGAAAACCGGGCGGATCGCCGCCCTTGCGCGCAAAAGGAAGCGAGTTGGGATGCGCGCATAGTCCGAGCGCGCCACTCGCGCGGATCGCGTCCAGGGTTCGCGCCTGCGCCGGTCCCGACAGCCCGATGGCGGCACCGACGATAACCAGGACAATTGCCTTCATGCCGCGTCCTCATCTGGATGGATCAGGTTCCGGAGGGTCAGCCTTCGCGCGGCTTCAAGGCGCGGATATATTTGACGATCTGGTCGATCTGCGCGTCACTGAAGCTCTCGCCGAATGCCGGCATCGCACCTTGCTTGCCGGTCTTGATACGGTTGTGCAGAAAGTCGTCGTCTCGTTGCGAATTCATCAGTTGCGGTCCCCTGCCGGCAGCCCGGCCGCCGTCGGAGTGGCAAAAGCCGCAGGTCCCCGCGAACAATTGCTCGACGTCCAACGACCCGTTGTCCGGCGCCGGCGTGGCAGATTGAGCTCGAGCCACCACAACGCACAGCAACGAAGCCCCTAGCACCGCCGGAAGCGACATCGAATGCAGTTTCAACACGTCTGCTCCATTCCTGAATCACGCGCGGCCGCCGCAATCGACCGAGAAGCGGGCTTGCACCCGCTTCTCGGCAGATCGTTTGAGGCAGACTATTTCAAGCTGAAGACGACGAGAGCGCCGTCGTCGCGCGGCATGCTCTTGTAGACGCCGCCGAAATTTGGCGCATATTCGTCCGCCAGCATACCGCCGAAGCCGGCTGTCACGGCGATATACTGCTTGCCGCCGACGGAGTAGCTGATGATACCGCCCTGGTGGCCGGTGCCGTTGTTGTGCTTCCACAACTCGGCCCCGGTTTCGGCATCGTAGGCGTGAAGGATGCCGCGGGAGTCGGGCACGAACACGAGATTACCCGCGGTCGACAAAACGCTCCCAAGCGGCGGCTCGGGAAAGCGAACCTCCCATTTCTTAGCGCCCGTTATCGGGTCGCGCGCGTCGAGATGTCCGTATATCTCGCCGCTCGGAGGCGGCACCATCTTGAAATCGGCGCCGATGTTGAGCTGGACCTGGGGCGTGGTGACCGGCGTCGTCTTCTGAATATCCAGCGTCATGCACCATTCCTGGCCGATCTTGTAGTAAAGACCGGTCTTCGGGTTGTACGAGCCGGCATTCCAGCTGATGCCGCCGCCAATGAAGGGACACAGCGGTACTTCAGTGACCTTCCCGACGGGGAAATCGCGACGGCCGATCAGCGCACCTGTCTTGGGATCGATATCCTTGACGAAGTTGATGTTCTCGACCAGCCGCCAGACGTTCTTCACGCCAAGATTACGGTCGTAGACGAAGACGAAGCCACCCTTGTTCGGATGAACCACGTATTTCTGGCCGTCGCGCTCGAGCATCACGAACTCACCGACGGCGCTGTCGAAGTCCCAGGCGTCGTGCGGAAGTTCCTGATGGTAGGATTTCAGCTTTCCGGTATCGATATCGAGAGCGATGACCGAACTCGTATAGAGATTGTCGCCGGGACGCGCACCTTGCGTCTTGTAGTCGGCGCCCGACCAATCGTAGAGCGGCGCCGGGTTTGCGGTGCCCCACAGGATGGAGTTGGTCTCGGAGTCGTAGGTGCCCGGCATCCAGCCGCCGCCACCGCCCGTGCGCCATGAATCGTTGCCCCAGGTCTTCATGGCCTCGTCGGTGCCCGCGACCGTCAGGAACTCCCACTTCTTCTTGCCGGTGGTGGCATCGACAGCGAAGATCGGGCCACGACCCGGCCATTCACCGCCCTGCGAGCCGATGATGACGCTCCCCTTCGCGTAAAGCGGCGCGCCGGTGAAGCCGACCGTGAGCTTCTGCGAGTCGATCAGCCTGGTTTCCCAGAGCACCTTTCCCGACTTCGCATCGAGCCCGAACAGACGACCATCCATCGTACCGACGAAGACCTTGCCTTCACCAAGGGCTACGCCGCGATTGTAGGGCGAGTGGGTCTGTCGGCTGATGAGCGCCTCGTCGAGTTCCGGAAAGAACGACCAGATGACCTCGCCGGTCGCGCCGTTCAGCGCAAATACTCGGCTGTACGAACCCGAATAATAAAGCACGCCATCGGCCACGAGCGGCATTGACTGCAGGCCGCGCGTCGATCGTCCGGGAATATGCGTCCAGGCTACGCCCAGATTGCCGATGGTGTTGGCATTGATCTGCGCGAGCGGGCTGTAGTGATGGGATTTGTACGAACCGTGATAGGTGAGCCAATCGTTCTGACCGGCGTTCTCGATCCGGGCCGTATCCACGGTTTGGGCCAACGCCGACGACACGATCAGCGTCGCGCCGGCAAAAAGAGGTAGACCAGAATTACACCAACGCTTCTTCATCCGTTCCTCCCGCTTTTGTGTTTGTTGAACTCGCGTCTCGCAGACGCCGCGAGGGATGTTTGCAGTTCAGTGCGCGTCGATTGTTCTCTATCGAGGATGAGCTGCCAACAGATGTCCCCCTCTCTCGGCGCATATCGCCAAAGGAGCTACGTTCACTGGAGTGGTTGATATTGCACTTCTGCTCGCCCTCACAGAGTACGCCTGATCACGGGGAGTGCAAAGACGGAATGCGCGCGCGGTGTGAACTTGACGCACGGGGACAATTCGAAACGGCAGTGACGCTGACCGTTTCGTCTCGGTCGGAGATCCTCAGGCTCAAGCATCGCAGCGCCCGCGCAGAAGCCCCGTCGCGCGATCATTTGGACCGGGGCGGCGTCAATCTCCTTTGGGCAATTCAAGAACGACCATCATACCGGACCGATATACAAAGCCTTGCTCAAAGCGCGATGCCGCGCCATACAAGTGCTGCGATACGTGACCATTGAATACAAGCAATAATTGACCAACTGACTGCCCTCTCCTTCCGCGATTTTGCTCTGAAGGCCAAACGGCACCGCTGCCGGCGGCCTGGGCGCGAAGCAGGGCCAAGCTGGAATAAGAAGAATGCCCGTTCCTTTACGAATTGTTCGTTCGACGAACCGTGCCGCGTTTGCAGTGCTCGCCCTCACCTTCCTCGCGCAAACGGCGCTCGCCGCCGACAAGCCGCCGCTTAGTCCCGATCCTCCGACGCCGCTCGCCACAATCTCGCGCGTCTCCGCGACCATCGAGTTCGGCCTGCCCGCACTCGCCAAGGCGATCGAGCAGGGTATCCCGCAGCGGCTTGCCACGATCGACGAGCGGGTCAACTGCGTGCACCGCCGCGTGCTGATGTTTCGCGTTAACGCCAATTGCGACGTGTTCGGCTTCGTCAACCGCACCGGCGGCGTCTCGCTCTACGGCCGCGGCGACCGCGTTTATGGCGCGGTCTCGATCTACGGCGCGGCCGAGGGCCAGGGCGCCAACCGCTTCACCTCGCGCATCCGCGGCGAGACCGAGGCACGCGCGACGATCGAGGCCGAGGCGCGGCCCGCGCTGCGCAAGGACTGGTCGCTCGACCTGAATTTCAGCGACTCTTTCCACTGGAGCGAGGCGCCCTATCTGCACGTGCTCGGCCGCGAGGTCGATCTTGCGCCTTACGTCGAGCCGCGCATCCGCAGCCAGCTCGCCCGCGTGCGATCACGTGCGCTGGCGGCGGCGAAGAAGCTCAATCTGCGCGACAAGGCGACAGCGGCCTGGGCTAAAGCGTTCGAGCCGGTGAAGCTCGCCGACGAGCCGCCGGTGTGGCTGCAAGTAACGCCGCAAGCCGCCGCATTTGCCGGCGTGCGGGCCAACGACAAGATGTTGTCCGGCTCGCTCGAACTCTCCGGCAGTGCCGTGACGTCGATCGGGCAGCAGGGTGCGAGCGTCACCCCGACATCGCTGCCGCCGCTTGGCACCGACGTGACCGCGCCGGGAACGTTCGACGTCATCCTTCCGGTCCGGCTCGGCTATGACGCGATCAAGGACAAGATCAGCCAGGCGATCGCCGCGCTGCCGGCGCAGGACAGCGCGTTGCGCGAGGTTCAGGTCTATCCGTCCGCGGGCAAGCTTGTGATCGGCCTGCGTCTTGCGAAGACGTCGGACGGCAACCCCGATGCAGACCAATGGAGTTATCTCTCCGGCGCTCTGAAGGTGGACGATGCGAGCAAGAGCGTCGCGCTTGCCGATCTCGATCTCGCCGCGCAGGACGGAGGGGCAAACCCCGGCTTGCAGTCGATCGCCGCGCAGTTGAAGCAAGCCGTGAATATTGACTATGGCATCTCCTACCAGAACCTGCTGATGGCGGCGAACCAGCGGCTGACGCGTCCGCTCAAGGACGGCTTCCGCATGGAAGGCAAGCTCTCCTCGGTGCAGTTCGACAAGGCCTTGCTGCTTGCCGACGGGATCACGCTCGCGTTGCGCGCGAGCGGCGAGCTGAAAATCCTGTACGGGATGTGATCATGCGCTGGATCGGATCGCAGATGCTTGTCACCGCCCGCGCTCTGATGGCCGCACTCGTCATGTTCGTCGCAGGTATCGCGACTGCCCACGCGCAATCGGCATTTTACGACGCACCGGCATCGCTTGCGGACGGACCGCCTGGCAGTCTGGTGCGGCAAGAGCCGATGGATGGCGCGCCGCTCGGCGCATCGGCCTTTCGCGTGCTCTATCGCTCAACCGGATTGAAGGGCGAGCCCATTCTCGTCTCGGGCGTCGTCGTCGTGCCGCAAGGACCGCCGCCACCGGGCGGGCGCTCGATCGTGGCCTGGGCGCATCCGACCTCGGGCATCGTGCCGCGCTGCGCGCCGTCGCTAGCGATCTTCCTGTTCCAGCAGATCCAGGGGCTGCGCTCGATGGTCGCGCGCGGCTACATCGTCGCGGCGACGGACTATCCCGGGCTCGGCACGCCGGGCCCGCATCCCTATCTCGTCGGCGAGAGCGAGGGCCGTGCCGTGCTCGACATCGCGCGCGTGGCGCGCGAGCTTGGCGGCGGGGCTAAGGATTTTACCTTGTGGGGACACTCGCAAGGTGGACAGGCCGTGTTGTTCGCAGGACAGCTGGCGCCGACCTACGCTCCCGATCTCCGTCTGCTGGGCGTCGCGGCTGCAGCGCCCGCAACTGATCTTGCCACGCTGATGAGCGACGATATCAACTCCGTCGGTGGCAAGAACATCACGGCGATGACGCTATGGTCGTGGCATCGCGTCTACGACGCCGCGCTCGACGGCGTCCTCGATCCGCGCGCGCTGCCGGTGATCGACCGGCTGGCACGCGAATGCATCGAGGGTCCATTCGACATCTTCATCCGCCAACGGACCGAGCGGCCGCTCCAGCAACATTTCCTGACCGTGCCCGACCCGACCAAGGCCGAGCCGTGGCGCTCACTACTGGAGAAGAACAGCGCCGGCACATTGCCCGCCGGCGTGCCCGTGTTCCTCGCTCAAGGGACCGTCGACCAGATCATCCGGCCCGCGGTAACGCGCGCCTATATGGGCCGGCTGTGCAAGGCGGGCAGTCCCGTGAAAATGGTCACCCTTCCCAACATCGGACACGGCCGCGCCGCGCAGGCGAGCACCATGGCCGCGGTGAACTGGATGACCGACCGCTTTACCGGGAAGCCCGCGCCGAATGACTGCGGCGCGTAGGCTCGCTACCCGTAGAGCACCCGCGGCAGGATCGTGACGATCCCAGGCCAGAGCGTCAGCAGCAGCACGAAGCCGACCATGATGATGAGATACGGCATCGTGACGCGCGCGATGTAGCCGAGGCCGTCCTCGGTCAGGCCCTGGATCACGAACAGGTTGAAGCCGACCGGCGGGGTGATCTGCGCCATCTCGACGGCGAGCACGAGGAAGATGCCGAACCAGATCTCGTCGAAGCCCGCGCCCTTCACGATCGGCAGCACGATCGGCAGCGTCATCACGATCATCGAGAAGCCGTCGAGGAAGCAGCCGAGGATCAGGTAGAAGATGATCAGCGCCACGATCAGCATGAAGGGCGACAGGCCGAGGCCCTTGACGAAGGCGGCCACTGCCTGAGGAATGCCGAGGAACGCTGCGGCATTGCCGAGGATCGAGGCGCCGAGCACGATCAGCGCGATCATCGAGCAGGTCACGACCGAACCGATCAGCACGTCGCGCATCACCTGCCGCGACATCGAGCCCTGCGCCCAGGCGACCAGCCCGGCGCCGAGCACGCCGACGGCGGCGGCCTCCGATGGCGTCGCGAGCCCGCCATACATCGAGCCGAGCACGCAGGCGATCAGGAACAGCGCCGGCGCCAGGTCCTTCAAAGCGGCGAAGCGTTCGCCCCACGGCACCTGCGAGAGTTTTGCTTCCGTCTCCGGCACCATCGCGGGCTTGAGCGTCGTGTGCAGCATCACCCAACCCATGAAGGTGGCGGCCAAGAGCAGGCCGGGCAGCACGCCGGCCGTAAACAGCTTGAGAATGGAAACGTCGCCAAGCACGCCGTAGATGATCATGATGTTGGATGGCGGGATCAGGAAGCCGAGGGTCCCGGCGCCGGCGAGCGAGCCGATCGCAATGTCGCGGGAATAGCCGCGGCGCGTGAGCTCGTTGAGCGACATGCGCCCAATCACCTGCGTGGTCGCAGCCGACGATCCCGAGATCGCCGCGAAGATGGTGCAGCCGATCACGTTCACATGCAGCAGGCGGCCGGGCAGAAGACCGGCCCAGGGCGCGAGCCCCTGGAACAGCGAGCGCGATAGACGCGTGCGGAACAGCAGCTCCCCCATTAGGATGAACAGCGGCAGCGCCAGCAGCTCCTGCGTGGTCAGAATGTTCCAGGCGTATTGCGGCAGCAACTTGTCGAGCGGAATGGAGCGGAACATCGCGAGCAGCAGCGTCGCAGTGAGCGCAAGCGTGAGGCCGATCCACACGCCGCAGGCCAGCAGCGCAAACAGAATCGCAAACAGGGCGACGACTTCGATGGTCATACGATCTCAGATCCGGAAGCGAGCAAGGCGGTCATTCGACGGGGTTAGCCTTCATGCTGTGATCCTCCAGCGGCAGGCCGAGCGCGGCCTGGATCGCGCGCGCCAGGAACTGAAGCGTCAGCAGCAGCATCCCGAAAGTGACGACAGCCTCCGGAAACCACAGCGGCGTGTCGCTGGAGGTCGAGACCTGGCCGCGCACATAGGCGCCGAAGGCGAACTTCGCCATCGCCGAGGTCAGGAACGCCATGAAGGCGAAGCCGGCAGCGGCCGAGAGGATCTCCAGCGCGCGCTGGAGCGGTGCCGGCACGTTCTTCAGCAGCAGAACGACGCGGATGTGGCCGCCGACGCGCAGGGTCATGGCGGCGCCGAACGTGAACGAAGCCGCCATCAGGTAAGACGAATATTCCCACGCAATCGAGATCGACGGGGGAAAGAACGGCAGGAAGTTCGAGAGGAAGCGGGTTGCGACCTCGCACAGCATCAGAAGAGTCAGGGTCAGCAGGCAGCCGCCGCCGATCCAGCCGTCGAGCCGGCCGAGACGGTCGATGCCGTCGAGCAGGATACGCAGCGGCCCCGGCGCCGCTGCGTTGAGACTTTGCGGAGCCGCTGGCGAAACGCTGACCATGACCCAATTCTCAGCGCTTCATTTCGGCGAGATAGGCCCGCACCGGCTTGTCGGCCGCCGGCACGCGCTTGAGGAACGCGTCGAGCTGCGGCGCTGTCTTGGCCCGGATGTCAGTGATCATGGCCTCGGAGACCGGCACCACCTCCATGCCGCCCTCTTTGAGGCGGTTGAGGCTGTCGACGTCGGCCTTGAGCGAGTTCGCCCAGAAGCCCGGCTCCATCTTGGCGGCGACGCCCGTGACGAGCTGCTGCTGATCGGGGCTGAGCATCTTCCAGGAATCGAGATTCACGGTGAGCATCTGCGACGACCAGACATGATTGGTCGGATAGATGTATTTCAGGAACTCCCAGAACTTGCCGTCGACACCCGACACCGCCGAGGTGGAGACGCCGGAGACCGCGCCGGACGCGAGCGCGGGGATGGTCTCGCCCCAGGGGATCATGACCGGCGCCATGCCGACCACGGCCAGCATGTCGACGGCATTCTTGTCGGGGACGCGGATCTTGATGTTCTTCAGGCCCTCGACGTCGGCAACCTTGGTCTTGAGATGCAGATACTGCGTCGGCCACGGCACGATGTAGAGGATCTTCTGGTTGTTGCGCGCGGCGACCTTCTCGTATTCGGGCCGCACGTATTTGTGCAGCACTTTCAGCTCGTCCATCGAGCCGCAGAGAAAGGGAATGCTCTCGACGCCCATGAAGGGCTCGTCGCCGACCTGCTGGATGTTGAGGACGTCGGCGAGCGGCACCAGACCGTCGCGCACGGCGCGGAGATGTTCGGGGCCCTTGAAGCCGAGCTGGCCGCCCGCCTTCACGGTGATCGCGACCGAGCCGCTGCTCTGCTTCTTCACCTCTTCGGCGAAGGCCATCGCATTCTGGGTGTGGAAATTGCCGTCGGGCCACACCGTCGACATGTCCCAGCTTACCGTCGCGGCCCGCGCGCGGGTCGAGATGTGACCGGCGGCCAGCAGCGTCGCTGCGCCCGCGGTGAAGTTCCGTCGCGTGATCATTGAGCCCCTCCGTCTATCAAGCGCGCTGACGCATCACCGCGCGTAGCCATAAACCCCAACTGCATTGTCGGCGGACACGAGGCCGCTCTCGATGTCGTCCTTGACCGCCGCGCGATCGCGCTCGGCGGGCGCGCCGATGCCGGCGCCGCCGGGCGTCAGCACAACGAGGCGATCATCCGGCGGCACCTGCTGAAAGCCTTTGCCACGCAGCTTCTTGCCGGATTTCAGGCCGACATAACCGGCCTCGCCGTTCTGGCCGCCGTCGCGTCCGCGCGGCGGATGATCGATGCGGTCGAACGCAGCCAGGATGTCGAACGGCGCATCGACGCCGCTGCCGACCTCGATGATCTGGCCGAGGCCGCCGCGCGTGCGCCCTGCCCCGCCGGAATCCGGACGCAGCTCCTTGCGCCAGAAGATCAAAGGCGTCTGCGTCTCCGCGATCTCGACCGGCGTGCCGCGCACGCCGCTCGGATAGGCGGTCGCCGACAGCCCGTCCTTCGCAAAGCGCGCGCCGGTGCCGCCGTTCGAAGTCACCGCCATCGAGAACCCGTAATTGCCGCCGACGCCGCTTCGCGTCTGTCCACGCACGTTGAGATTCCACAGGCAGGAGGTGCCTTCCGCGGGCACGCGCTCGGGAATGATCTGGCGCAGGCAGCCGAACACCACGTCGGGCAGCATCTGGCCGATGATGTGGCGCGAGGCGACCGGCGCGGGCTTCGGTGCGTTCAGGATCGCGCCAGGGGGAGCCGACACTGTCAGCGGCGAGAGCGAGCCGGCATTGTTCGGGATCTGCGAGGCGACGACGCAGCCGAGGCCGAACACGGTGTAGGCCGTGGTGTAGGACAAGGGCACGTTGATGCCGAATTTCGAGGCAGCGGAGGTGCCGTCGAAATCGACGTGGATACCCTCGTCCGAGATCGTCAGCGTCGCGGCGAGCGTCACCGGCGCATCGTAGCCGTCCACAACCATGCTGTTGCGCCAGCTGCCCTTCGGCAGCTTTGCGATCTCGGCGAGCACGGCCTCGCGCGAGCGGTCGCAGATGTAGTCGCCGAGCTCGTCGAGCGTGTCGATCTCGAACTCGGTCATCATCTCGACCAGGCGTTCGCAGCCGACATCGTTGCAGCCGGCGAGCGAATAGGTGTCGCCCTCGGTGTCGATCGGCAGCCGCGTGTTGGTACGGATCATCGCCATCAGCGTCTCGTTGACGACGCCCTGGTCGATCAGCTTGAGCATGGGGATGTAGAGCCCCTCCATGAACACGTCGGTGGCGTCAGGGCCGAAGCCGATGCCGCCGATATCCATGAGGTGGCTGGTGCAGGAAAACAGCGCGACCGGCTTGCCATCCTTGAAGCAGGGCGTGGTGACGACGAAGTCGTTGAGGTGACCCGTGCCCATCCAGGGATCGTTGGTGATGTAGGCGTCGCCTTCCTTCATCGTCTCGATCGGGAAATGCGCAATGAAGTGCTTGACCGATTCCGCCATCGAGTTGACGTGGCCGGGCGTGCCGGTCACCGCCTGCGCCAGCATCCGTCCCCTGAGGTCGAACACGCCGGCGGAGAGGTCGCCGCATTCGCGCACGATCGGGCTGAAGGCGGTGCGGAGCAGCACCTGCGCCTGCTCCTCGACCACGGCGATCAGCCGATGCCACATGATCTGAAGGTCGATCAGGCTCGCGCCATTTGCCTTGCTCATGATCAGGCCGCCTTTCGTTCCATGACGATGCTGCCGGCACCGTCGATATGGGCGTCAAAACTGTTGGAGACGAAGGTGGACGTCTCGTCCTCGGCGATCACGGCGGGACCCGCAATGGTCGCGCCCGGTGCCATGTCCTCGCGGCGATAGAGCGGGATCTCGATCACTTCCCCCGCGCGTCCGTCGAAGAATTTGCGGCTGCCCGAGGCCTTGCCGGCGGGCTTGCGGGCAACGGAAGCGACGACAGAAGGATTGTGCGCATCGGTGGTCGCGAGCACCGACCAGCTCAGGACCTCGATCGCGGCACCCGGGATCGGCCGCTCGAACATCGCCGAATAGTCGGCTTCGAACTTCTGGCGCAGCCCGGCGAGATCGGCCGATGTCAGCCGCCGGTTCGGCAGCTCGACCGAGATCTCGTGGCCCTGGCCGACATAGCGCATGAAGGCCGCGCGGCGTTCGCGCACCGGCGCACCGGCCGCGCCCGGCTCCACCAGCGCGCGGGCTTCAGTCACCATCTCCTGGAGCAGCTCCGAGACCGCCTCGGTGTCGAAATCATCGAGGCGGACATGGCGGCTGCGCACCAGCTCATAGGCAATGGGAGCAGCCAGGAAGCCGACGGCCGAGCCGACACCGGCATTCGAGGGCACGATGACCCGCGAGACGCCGATCTTCTCGGCGACGCGCGCCGCATGCAGCGGCGCGGCACCACCGAAGGCGATCAGCGTGTGCTGGCCGACGATCTCGCCGCGCTCGACCGCATGCACGCGCGCCGCGCTCACCATGTTCTCGCAGACGACCTCGTGCACGGCATAGGCCGCGGTTTCCGCCGACAGCCCCAGCGGCTCGCCGACGGCGCGCAACAGCGCCGCCTTCGAAAGCTCCGGGCTGAGCTTGATCGTGCCGCCCGCAAAGGCATCAGGATCGATCATACCGAGGGCGACGTCCGCATCCGTCACGGCCGGACGCTGGCCGCCGCGGCCGTAGCAAGCAGGTCCCGGCTCCGACGAGGCGCTCTCGGGGCCGACGGTGACACGCTTCATCGCATCGACATGCGCGATCGAGCCGCCACCGGCGCCGATCTCGACCATCTCGATCACGGGGATGCGCACCGGCAGGCCGGAGCCCTTCAGGAAGCGCGCCGCGCGATCGACCTCGAACACGCGCGAGGTCTCGGGCTGGTATTTTTCGATCAGGCAGATTTTTGCGGTCGTGCCGCCCATGTCGAAGGACAGCACCTTGCTCTCGCCGAGCCGCGCTGCGATCTGCGCCGCGAAGATCGCACCGCCGGCGGGACCGGATTCGACGAGGCGCACCGGAAATCGCCGCGCCGTCTCGATCGAGGTGACGCCGCCACCGGAGGTGACGAGATAGATCGCGCCACGGAATTGCTCGACCTGCAAGGCATCCGCCATGCGGGCGAGATAGCCGTCGATCAGGGGTTGCACATAGGCGTTGGCGACCGCGGTGGAGGTGCGCTCGTATTCGCGGATCTCAGGACACACCGCAGAAGACACGGTCACGGAGATGCCGGGGATCTCCTCGTTGAGGATCGCCGCCGTGCGGCGCTCGTGCTCGGGATTGGCATACGAGTGCAGGAAGGCGATTGCGACGCTCTCGACGTTCAGCGCGCGCAATTTCGGCGCGAGTGCACGCACTGCTGTCTCGTCCAGCGGGAGGCGAACGGCGCCATGCGCGTCGATCCGCTCCGGCACGGTGAAGCGGAGCGACCGCGGCGCCAGCGGCCTCGGCTTGTCGATGCCGAGATCGTACTGGTCATAGCGGCTCTCCGTGCCGATATCGAGCACGTCGCGAAAGCCGTCGGTCGCAATCAGCGCGGTCTTGGCGCCGCGGCGCTCGATGATCGCATTGGTCGCGAGCGTCGTGCCATGAATGAAGACGTCGATGTCGCTCATATGCGCGCGCGCGTCAGTGAGAATGAGACGCATGCCGTCCAGCACCGCCTCCTCGGGCCGCTGCGGCGTCGTCAGCACCTTGCGCGTCTTGCGATCCTGCCCCACGTCCAGCACGATGTCGGTGAACGTGCCACCGATATCAACGGCAAGGCGCACCTCGGCTCCTTCAAGCATTCCAAAATTCTCCGGCAGATCGTCGAAACTCAGGGCGAAAACGCAGCAATTTCCATGCCATCGAGCACGCCGAAAGCGCTGCGCCCGGCTATTCTGCTTGGCACCTATGCAATAGGCAAGACGTGTTCGTCTCGCGCCTGATCAGAGCAGGAATGCAAGCGCCGCCTCGCAGCGCTCCTCGACCTTGAGCGTGAGGAGATCGTCGGCGCGGGTGCGTCCGAGATTGACCGCCGCGATCGGAATTTCCCGGCGCGCAGCCGCCTGCACGAAGCGGAAGCCGGAATAGACCATCAGCGAGGAGCCGACGATCAGCATGGCGTCGGCCTGCGCCAGATGATCCTGCGCGGCGGCGACGACATCGCGCGGCACGTTCTCACCGAAGAACACCACGTCGGGCTTGAGGATGCCGCCGCAGGCTTCGCAAGGAGGCACCTTGAACGACGAAAAATCCGCATGCTCGAGATCGGCGTCACCATCAGGCGCATCGGCGGCATCGAGCGTCAGCCATTCCGCATTGGCACGGCCGAGCCTGTCCTGGAATTCGTTGCGCGGGGTCTTCGCCCCGCAGCCCATGCAGCGCACCAGATCGAGCCGGCCATGCAGATCGATCACCTGCCGGTGGCCGGCGGACTGATGCAGCCGGTCGACATTCTGGGTCAGCAGCATCTCGCAGCGCCCGCTCGCCTCGAGCCGGGCCAGCGCATGATGCGCATCGTTCGGCCTCGCCTGGCCGAACCGCCGCCAGCCGATCAGGCTGCGCGCCCAATAACGCTGGCGCGTAGGCTCTTCCGACATGAAGGCCTGGAAATTGACCGGCTGGGTCCGCTTCCAATTGCCATGGCTGTCGCGGTAATCGGGAATACCCGAATTGGTGCTGCAGCCGGCGCCGGTCAGCACGAACAGACGTTCGTGCCGGCCGACGAAATCTTCGAGCGAACGGTTTGCTTGCGGAGGGTTTGGCATGGCGCAGATGTAGTCTGCGCCGATCGCTTTTGCCAGATGTCCGCCGCGCCAACGTGACCAGCCGCCCGCAGTCGAAGCTGGTCAAATCTAGCTCGCCCAATTCTCCCGAAACTCGGGGAACAGCGTCAGGCCTCCGCAGGCGTAAATGGTCTGGCCTGTGATGTAGCTGGCGTCATCCGAGGCGAGGAAGGCGAACACGGCGGCAATCTCTTCCGGCGTGCCGACCCGTTCCAGCGGAATGTGGCTGGTGACGACGCCGCGCTTGGCGGGATCACCCGTCCACGCCGCGTTGATCGGCGTGTCGATTGCGCCGGGACCTACCGCATTGACACGAATGCCGCGGCCGGCGAATTCCAGCGCCAGCGTGCGCGTCAGATTGGCGATGCCACCCTTGCTGATCGAATAAGCGAGATAGCCGGGCTTCGGAATGATCTGGTGGACGCTGGAGCAGTTGATGATGCTGCCGCCTCCGCCGCGCGCGACGAAGTGGGCGAGCGCCTTCTGCGCGCAGAGCACGGCGCCGTTGAGATTGACGTCGATGATGCGGCGGTAGGTCTCGATGTCGAGCGCCTCGCTCGGCGACTCCCGCTGGAAGCCGGCATTGTTGACAAGGCAGTCGAGCCGCTTCCAGCGCGAAAGCACCGTCTCGAACATCGCACCGACCTCCCGCTCATTGCTGACATCGGCCTTGACGACGACATGGTCGAGCTTGCCGTGGCCGCGATCAGCCGATCCTGTCCTTGCGAGCGCGAGCGTCTCCTCGGCCCTCTCGGGGTGATCGACATAATTGATGGCGACGGTCGCGCCCTCCTGCGCGAGCCGGATGGCGACGGCGCGGCCGATGCCTTGCGAGGCGCCGGTCACCAGCGCGTATTGGCCGACGAGGCGGGAGGAAAACGGGGTCGAGCGATCGGTCTGCGGCATGAGCTTTCTCCGGGGATGCTTCATCATGGACGGAACCGGCGTTTTGTTCCATCCCGCTGGCGCATCGCTGGGATTCACTCGGCGCGGCGCGCGAGCGGCGAGGTCAGGATCTGGTAGAGAATGATGGCGCCGAAGGTCGCCGTGCCGATCCCGCTGATCGTGAACGCGCCGAATTTGAGCGTGAGATCACCCGCGCCCGCGGTCAGCGCCACGGCGACGGTGATCAGGTTGGCCGGATTGGCGAAGTCGACCTTGTTCTCGACCCAGATCCGGCCCGCCATCGCGGCGATCAATCCAAACAGCACGATCGAAAGGCCGCCGATGACGGGACCGGGAATCGACAGGATCAGTGCGCCGAATTTCGGCGAGAAGCCGAGCAGGATCGAGACCGTCGCAGCAAACGTGAACAGCAGTGTCGAATAGACCTTCGTCGCCGCCATGACGCCGATGTTCTCGGCATAGGTGGTGACGCCGGTGCCGCCGCCGCAGGCCGCCACGATGGTCGCGAGGCTGTCGGCGAACAGCGCGCGGCCGAGATAGGCATCGAGGCTCCGGCCCGTCATGGCACCGACGGCCTTGATGTGACCGAGGTTCTCGGCGACGAGGATGACCGCAACCGGCGCGATCAGAAAGATTGCATCGGGCTGGAAGGTCGGCGTGGTAAAGCTTGGCATGCCCAGCCACGGCGCGGCCGCGAGTTGCGCGAAGTCGATCGGCTTGCCGAAGCCGAGGCCATTCGCGAACAGCAGGTACAGCAGATATCCGCCGATCGCACCGAGGATGATCGGCAGGCGGCGCCACAAGCCTGGCGCGGCAACGGCAACCACGCTGATGATCAGAACCGTCGCGAGCCCGATCCAGGTGTCGAACGCGCCTGCGCTCACCGCCTTGACCGCCACGGGCGCGAGATTGAGGCCGATCGCGGCGACCACGGCGCCGGTGACGGCCGGCGGCATCAGGCGTTCGACCCAGCCAACGCCCGACCACATCACGATCAGCGCGATCACGCCGTAGAGCACGCCGGCACCAACGATGCCGCCGAGCGCGACGGAGAGATTTGGATTCGGCCCCTGCCCGGCATAGCCGGTGGCGGCGATGACGACGGCGATGAACGCGAAGCTCGAGCCGAGATAGCTCGGCACGCGCCCGGCGACGATGACGAAGAATATCAGCGTGCCGATGCCGGAGAACAGGACCGCAACGTTGGGATCGAACCCCATCAGCAGCGGCGCGATGATCGTCGAGCCCGACATTGCGACGCAATGCTGGAGACCGGAGACGACGGTCTGGCCCCATGACAGCCGCTCCTCCGGCATGATCACGCCCGAGGCCTTGAATTTCCAGCGCGGAAAATAGCTCTGCGGCTGCTCGTCCGAGCCCATCGTGGTTGTCATATTCCCCCCGTTGCGGTGCAGCGACCGATCTTCGTGCGATCCGACAAAAATGTGATTGTCGCTTCTGCGGCGACCATCACATGATGCGAGTCATGCAAGATTCAAAGCTTGCAAAATCCAGATCTTGCAGAATCAAAAATCAAGGCGCTCCGGGGCACACACTATGACACAAGTCGCGATCCAGCCAGCCATCCATCGCCGGCATCAACCCTGGTACAAGATCCTCTACATCCAGGTGCTGATCGCGATCGCGCTCGGGGTGCTCATCGGCTATTTCTATCCCGATCTCGGCAAGGAGCTGAAGCCGCTCGGCGACGGCTTCATCGCGCTGATCAAGATGATGATCGCGCCGGTGATCTTCTGCACCGTGGTGCACGGCATTTCCTCGATGGGCGACCTCAAGCGCGTCGGCCGGGTCGGGCTGAAGTCGCTGATCTATTTCGAGACGGTCTCGACCGTCGCGCTCGCCATCGGCCTTCTGGTCGGCGAGATTCTCCAGCCCGGGCACGGCTTCAACATCGATCCCGCCACGATCGATCCGAAGTCGGTCGCGACCTACGTCACCAAGGCCAAGGAAGAGGGCATCGTCGCCCATCTGATGGCGATCATCCCCGACAGCTATGTGGGCGCGATCGCGCGCGGCGACCTGCTTCAGGTGCTGCTGATCTCGATCCTGTCGGGCTTCGCCATCGCCTTCCTCGGCAAGGCCGGCGAGCCGATCGCGGAAGCGATCGACAAGGCCGCGAAAATGTTCTTCGGCATCATCCGCATCATCGTGCGCGTGGCGCCGATCGGCGCGTTCGGCGCGATGGCCTTCACCGTCGGCGCCTACGGCCTCGGCTCCCTGCTCAACCTCGCCGCCCTGATCGGCACGTTCTATCTCACCAGCATCCTGTTCGTGTTGATCGTGCTGGGCTCGATCGCGCGGCTCTCCGGCTTCTCGATCCTGCGCTTCATCGCCTACATCAAGGACGAACTCCTGATCGTGCTCGGCACCTCCTCGTCGGAAACGGTGCTGCCGCAGATGATCCAGAAGATGGAGCATCTCGGCGCCTCGCGCTCGGTGGTAGGCCTGGTCATTCCGACCGGCTACAGCTTCAACCTCGACGGCACCAACATCTACATGACGCTGGCGACGCTGTTCCTGGCGCAGGCGACCAACACCCATCTGACGATCTGGCAGGAGCTCGGCATTCTCGGCATCGCCATGATCACCTCGAAGGGCGCCTCGGGCGTGACCGGCGCCGGCTTCATCACGCTTGCCGCGACGCTCTCGATCGTTCCCGACATTCCGATCCAGTCGATCGCGATCCTGGTCGGGATCGACAAGTTCATGAGCGAATGCCGCGCGCTCACCAACCTGATCGGCAACGGCGTCGCCTGCGTCGTCATCAGCATCTCCGAAGGCGAGCTCGATCGCGAGGCGCTGCACGAAACCATGGCTCATCCGCTGGAGATGGGCGAGGCGCTGGAACCGGGCGGCAGCGCGGCCTCGTAGGCCGCGCCACGCAGCCGGTAGTCTCCCGGACTGGAGAATTGGCGAGGCACGCGTCACAACAATGGCGTTGGGATCACCGATTGATAATCTATCTTTCCACCCGACGCGCTGGGGGCAGGGCGTCGGGTTTTTGTCGTCGACCAACGAGCCTTAGAGAGCCGAGCTGGCGACCAGCTCGACCCTGCGCGTGATATCGATCGCCTGCAGGAACGCCTGGTCGTGACTGACCACGAGCAGTGCGCCGTCATAGGCCCTCAAGCCAGCCTCGACGGCTTCGATGGACTCGATGTCGAGATGATTGGTCGGCTCGTCCAGGATGAGCAGGGACGGCGGCGTCGACCCGCCTAGAACGCAGGCAAGGCCCGCACGAAACAGCTGCCCGCCGCTCAGGCTCCCGACGATCTGCAGGGCCGCATCGGCGCGAAACATGAAGCGCGCGAGCGCGGCATGGCATTCATTCGCCCCCGCCTTCGGATTGAGACGCCGGAAGTTTTCCAGGATGGAGATCTCAGGGTCGAGCAGGCTGACCTTCTGGTCGAACAGCGCGAAGTCCGGCCTGACCCGCACGGTGCCCGCGAACGGGCGCAACTCGCCGGCAATCAGCTTCAGCAGCGTCGTCTTGCCGGAGCCGTTAGGCCCGACCAGCGCGACGCGCTCCGGACCGACAAGCGTGAGCGAGAGATCGCGCAGAACCGGCTGCTCCGGCTGATAGCCGGCTCTGACCTCGTCAAGCCAAAGCACCTCCCTGCCCGCCGGCAGTTTCGTCGCTGGCAGTTTCACCGACAGCGGTTGAAGGATCTCGATCCGCTGGCGCGCGGTGTCGACGGCTTCGAGAGCCTCCCCGCGCCGCCGCTCGGCGATCTGTGCGGTCTTGCCGCCGGTGTCTTCGCTACGGTCCTTGCGCGCGCCGGCCAGGATTCGCGGCATGTCACCCTTGGCACGCTTCTTCCTGCCGCCGCTGTCTTTGCGCGCTTTCTTCTCAGCGGCCTCCTGCGCCTTGCCGTCGATCTCGGACAGGCGCCTCTCGGCATGCGCGAGGTCGTGCCTCACAGCCGCAAGCTCCACTGCCTTCTGCGCGCGGTAGCTGGTCCAGTTGCCGCCGTATCGCGTGGCGCCGAGCGATGTCAGCTCGACGATCGCATCCATCGTGTCGAGCAGGCCCCGGTCATGGCTGACGACAATCGCGCCGCCGCGCCAGGCGGCAAGGAGATCAGTCACCGCCTTGCGCCCATCCCGGTCGAGATTATTGGTAGGCTCGTCCAGCAGCAGAAAGTCCGGCTCGGCGAAGACCAGTGCGGCGAGACGAACGCGTGTGATCTGGCCGCCGGAAAGGCACGATAGCTCCGTATCGGAAGACGCATCGAAGCCGAGGCGCGCCAGCGCAGCCTCCAACCGCGTTTCGAGCGTCCAGTCGATCGCGGCGATATCGTCGGCCGAAGCATCGCCACGTTCGGCACTGCGCAGCAGCTCGAGGGCGTGCCGCACACCGAACAGATCGGCCACGGTCGCGCCCGCAGGCGACTGCACATCCTGGCGCAGCAGACCGATGGTGCCGTTGACCAGAACGCGTCCGGACTGGGGACCACGCTCCCCGGCAATCGACGCAAGCAGCGTCGTTTTCCCGACGCCGTTGCGGCCGACGAGGGCGGCTCGCTCAGTGCCGAATGTCAGGTTGAGGTCGGAAAGGAGAGGACGGCCGTCAGGCGTGGACAGCGAGAGGTTCGACAGAATGATCGATGCAGGCATGGAATTCCCCGTGAGCAAGGCGGATGGGCGTTGCGGTCGGGGTGGAATCCATGGATGCGAAACTCCTGATTGATGTCTCGCTGATAATCCCGCCGGGCGCCGAGATCAAGGCGCATTCTGTGCGACGCGTCCGGGCCAATCAGCAAAGCATCACGAAGCTGTTGATGGACGCTGCATGAGGCATGCGGTAAGGGGCAAAAAACAACGTGTCTCAACCAAGAGGCCATCTCTTGAGCGGCAAGCCGAATAGCCCCCTCGCCCAACTGCTTCAGCAAGCCTTTCTTGCGCTACGTGCAAAGCAGTTCGACATTGCAAGGCAGCTTGCGACCGAAGCCCTGAAATCAAATCGCACCGACCGGAATGCCGTGCTGATCCTCGCCCACGCCCTGCTCGGCCAGGAGCGTGCGGAGGAGGCGATTGCGCCGCTGGAGAAAGCCGCGAAGCGCAATGGCGATCCAGAGATCGAGACGTTGCTCGGCCATGTGCTGTGTGCCGCACGGCGCAGAAGCGATGGACTGGCGCAACTGCGGCGAACCGCGGCGCGCCGTCCGCCCTATCTGCCCGCGTTCCAGGAGCTGGCGGGCCAGCTTGCGAACGCCGGCGAGGTTGGCAAGGCGGTCGGGATGATCGAGCAAGCCCTGACGCTCGCCCCGGCCAGCGTCGATCTGCAACTCGACCTTGGCCGCATGCATGTCCGGAATAACAATCGCGCCAAAGCGCGTACCGTGCTGACCGCGGCGCGCGCGATCGCGCCGGGACGCACCGATATTCTGACCGAACTTGCCTGGGCCGAGCTTCTCGACGGCGCCTATGCCGAGGCCGCCGACACCTATCGCCACGCGCTCGGGCTTCGTCCGGACGACACTCTCTCCCGCGCCAATCTCGCGATCTGCCTGATGGAGATGGGCGAACGCGATGGCGGCGAGGCGGCGCTGCGGTCCGTGTATGGCGGACGGCCGCAGATGCTCAGCCGCGCCGCCCTCACGCTCGCCGCCTCGTCGCACGGCCGCTTCTTCTTCCGCCCGAGCGAGGCGGCGAAATTCCTGGGAGCCAGGCCCGAGCGGGCTACGCCCTGAATTTCCGCCGGTACAGACCCGGCTCGCGCTTCAGCGCGGCGCGCAGGGCGTGGACCTTCTGCGCTTCATCCTCGGTGAAGGCCGAGGTTTGCCTGCTCCAATCCTCACGCTTGACCGGAATGCATTGCGCGATCGGCGTGCCCTTGGGCAGCACGCCGCGAAAGCTGGTGTTGTGCCAGTGGGCCGGAAAGTGAATCCAGCTGTCGCGATAGCGATCGCAATCGACGAGACCGCTCAGCGTCGTGAAGGGCAGATCGAAGCGATTGACCGGATGCGTGAAGAACAACGCGTAGCCCTCCGGTGCTTCGATGGTCCAGAGATTGTGAAACTTGATGACGAAGCGATCGGCCTCGAACAGCGGCGAGCCCGTCAGCTGCCCCTGATCGTGAAAGCTGATCGGGGAGCGCGGAAAATCGATCTCGCCGCCCGGCGGGATGTCGTTGTCCCAGCTAACCTCGCCGTCTTCGACCCGCAGATCGCAGATCAGCGGAATCAGAAAACCGCATGTCATCGCATCGATGAAGGGCGGACAGCGCTTGATCGTCTCGTCGTCCTGCTGATTGAGGGCACTGAAGGCCGTCGCCGGCATCGACTTGAGCCAGTCGGGAACGCCAAGATTTGCCGGGGTTGGCTGCGGCAGCAGTCCCTCCAGCTCTCCGGGGCAGCGAAATTTGATCGTCAGCTTGTTATTGTTGGTCTGCGAGGACATGGGCATTTCCGCCAGATGCCCTACTGATAAACGGAACCGGTCGCGCGTCAAAGTGTCGCAGCCGATTCCGATCATTATATCTTCGTCATGTTTCGATCACGGATCCGTGAGGAGGGCCGAGAGAAGAGGCAAGAGCGCCATCAGCCCTTGAGCGCGGTGACCACCACCTCGATCAGCGCGCCGCCGCCGAGATCGGCGACGCCGACGGTGGCGCGCGTCGGCAGGTTGTCGCCGAAGAACTCGGTCCAGGCCGCGTCCATCTCCTTCTTCTTGGACAGATCCGTGACGAAGATCGAGGTGCTGACGACGCGCGACTTGTCGGTGCCGGCTTCCTTCAGATAGCCGGCGATCTTGCCGAGGATGTTGCGGGTCTGATCGCCCATCGAGACCGAGGTGTCGTCGGCGATGGTGCCGCCGATGAAGACGAAGCCGTTGGCCTCGACGGCGCGGTGCATGATGGGCGTGCGGATGCTGCGGGTGATGCTCATGATGTCCTCTTCTTAGAGCGTGGAAGGATGGAAACGGTCGATGCCGAGATCGCTGACACGGGTCTGGGAGCCTCCGTTGACGATCAGCTCGGCCATCACGGCGCCGGCGCCGGGGCCGAGCTGGAAGCCATGCAGCGAGAAGCCGAACTGGTGATAGAGCCCCTTGTGCCGGCTGCTCGGACCGAACACAGGAATATCGTCCTTCATCTTCGCCTCGATGCCGGCCCAGGCGCGGACGATCGTCGCGCTGCGCATCACCGGGAACAGCTCGAACACGGTGCGCGCGCTGATCGCGAGGCTCTTCCAGTCCAGCACGGTCTCGTTGCGATCCTGATAGGGCGTCGCCAGATGGCCGCCGCCGATCAGCACGGTGCCGTTGGAGAATTGCTTGAAGGACAGTTTGCGCCCGCGCAGGATCACGACGGGGTCGATGAAGTGCGGCACGCGCGAGGTGATCATCAGCATCGGCGCCACGGTCTCGACCGGAACGGGCTCGCCGAGCGCAGCGGCGATGTTCCCGGCCCAGGCGCCGGCGGCATTGACGAGCACCGGCGCGGCATAAGTCTCGGCGCCGACATCGACGTGCCAGAGGCCGCCGCTCTGACGGATGTTGCTGGCAGCCACGCCCTCGCGCACGGTCGCGCCGAGCTGCTCGGCCTTGCGCCGGAACGCCGTCGTCGTCTGCGCCGGATTGGCGGCGCCATCGCGCCGCGAGACGACCCCGCCGGGGCAAGTTTCAGCCACCGCCGGCACCAGCCGCCGCAATTCAGTCGCGTCGATCAGCTCCTCATGGGTGAAGCCGAGCGCGTTCAGCTCAGCGACACGCGCGCGGCAGACCGCGAGCTCCTCCTCGTTCTCCGCGACGAGAACCTGACCGTAACTCTCAAAGCTGCAATCGTCGTCGAGGAGATCGGTGATCTTCTCCCAGATCCCCATCGAGCGGATCGAGAGCGGGATTTCGGGCACGTGCCGCGCGAGCTGGCGGACGCCGCCGGCGTTGACGCCGGAAGCATGGCGGCCGGCGTAGTCTTTCTCGATCAGCACCGGCTTCATGCCGGCGAGGCACAGATGCAGCGCGGTCGAGCATCCGTGGATGCCGCCGCCGACGACGATCGCATCCACGTTTATCGTCATCCGCGCACCACGGCCTTAATGTCGGCCTCGCTCTTCGGGACGGCGGCGAGCTCGGCGAGCGTGATCGGCTTGACCGGCGCGCGCAGCCGGTAATAGCCGATCTCCTGTGCCGTCTTGCCCCGCGCCTGCGCCATCAGCTCGGTCACGGTGAGGCCGCAGAGCCGGCCCTGGCACGGGCCCATGCCGGTGCGGCGATAGGCCTTGAGCTGGTTCGGGCCGGTCGCGCCGATGGCAACGGCATCGAGAATGTCCTTCGCGGTGACTTCCTCGCAGCGGCACACGATGGTGTCGCCCGTGGGAATGCGGAACTGCCGCGCGGGGCGGAACAGCGTGTCGAGGAAGACGCGGCCGCGCTCGGCCTTGGCGAGATCGGCGCGGAGCGTCGCCATCGGCGCAAGTTTTGTCGCAACCGCAGGCGCCAATGCCTCCACCGCCGCGCGCGCCGCGATGCGGCCACGGACCACGGCCGCATTGGCACCACCGATGCCGGCCCCGTCACCAGCGATCGCGATGCCCGCGACCGATGAATTGCCGCTCGCGTCGAGCACGGGCGACCAGCACAGTTGCAGATCGTCCCAGCGATGCTCGATTCCCGCCGACATCGCCAGATTGACGTTGGGCACGACGCCCTGATGCAGCAGCAACAGGTCCGCCGGAATCGTCTCACGCTTGCCGCCGGCGACATAGCTCACGCTCGCGAGTTGGCCCTCGCCAGCCGCAGCTAGCTCGGTCACACCCGAGACAACCTGCACCTTCGCCTTGACCTCGCGCATCATCGACAGGCCCTTGGTGAAATAGGGCGAGGTCAGGAAGGCGACGGCGTGCGGCAACGCGGCGAAGTAATTGCCGCGCTCGGTGGTGTCGAGGATGCGGTCGATGCGGCCGCCCAGCCGCAATATCTGCGCGGCGAGCAGCCAGAGCAGAGGCCCCTGCCCCGCGATCACCGTGCGTCCGTCAGGCACCAGCGCCGATGATTTCAGCATCGTCTGCGCGGCGCCTGCGGTCATCACGCCCGGCAAGGTCCAGCCGGGAATCGGGAACGGCCGCTCCAGCGCGCCAGTCGCTAGGATCACGCGCTTCGCCTTGACGAAGGCGGACGCGCCACCGATGGAGACAGCGATTTCGAGGTTGCGGTCGAGGCTCCAGACCGTTGCACGATGAATGACTTCAGCATTGCTCGCGCGTAGCGCCTGGACGAGATCCGCACCGACCCAATAATCGGCGCCGAGCTGGTTGCGCTCGGTGACCGGCGTGGACGAGATGGCGCGAAACACCTGGCCGCCGGGGCCGATGTTCTCGTCGAGCAGCAGCGTCGACAGGCCGGCTTCGGCGGACGTCGCAGCGGCCGCGAGGCCGGCGGGCCCGGCACCGATCACCACGACGTCATAGGCTTCGCGCTTGGGAGCCACAGTCATTTTCCGATCTCCCGCTTGCCCATCTGAATCTCGATCTGCATGCCCTCGGCGACGGGCACGAGGCAGCCCTGGCGGTTACCGACGCCGTCGATGGTGACGAGGCAGTCGAAGCACACGCCCATCATGCAATAAGGCAGACGCGGCGCGCCGCTCACGGCGGTGGAACGGCGCGCGTCGCGGCCGGAGGCCAGCAGCGCGGCGGAGACGGTGTCGCCCTGGCGCGCCGCGATGGCCGTGCCATCCACGAAGATCTGGACCTGCGGTCGCTTGTCCTGCTCGGATCGTCTAAACATGGGATGCCTCTTGGCTCCTTTAGATATCTCTAATAGCCGCTGTTGTTCGCAGCACCGGCAGCGCCGAAGCGGCTGGCCGAGAACGCGCCGACCAGCTCCGGCTCGAGCGCGCCAGCTGCGACCATGCGCGCAATCTCGAAAGCGTGGTTGGAGGCGAGCGTCACGCCGGAATGGCAGCAGGCGACGAAGGCACCGGGATGCGTCTCCGACTGGTCGTAGATCGGAAAGCCGTCCTGCGGCATCACGCGGATGCCGGCCCAGCTCCTGACCACGTTGAGCCGCGACAGATGCGGAAACATCCTTTGCGCGCGATCGGCCATCACGGCACTGACCGAATGCTTCAGGGCGCGATCGTCGAGCTCGTCCTCCTTGCTGTCGCCGATCATCACCGTGCCCTCGTCGGTCTGGCGGATCGTGGTCAGCGGATGCGGCAGGAACGGCATGGTGCGCTCGGTCACCACGATCTGGCCGCGGGTCGGGCCCATCGGCGCGTGGAGGCCGACCATCGGCGCCAGCGTCTGGTTGGCATTGCCGGCCGCGAGCACGATCTTGGCGGCGCGCAATTCGCCCCTCGGCGTGGTCAGGCGGAATTCGCCACCGCTCTTGCTGATCGCCGAGACCGGGCGCTCCGGAAAATAGTCGATGCCGAATGCCCTGAAGCCGGTGTGGAAGGCGCGGAAGGTCCGCAGCGAATTGACGTGGCCGTCGAGCGGACAATAGCTGCCGCCGGAGACTTCCGGCCCGATCAGCGGCAACGCCTTCTTCACCTCGGATGCGGAGAGCATCTCCATCTTGTAATCGGCAGCGCCGGTCTGGTTGTGCATGCGCTTGACCAGCTCGGTGCGCTGGCCGAACTCGTCATCGCCGAGCGTGAGATGAAAGCCGCCATTCTGCTGGAGCGAGACGTCCAGTCCGGTCTGCTGCTTCAGCTCCGAGGCGAGCCGGCCCCAGGCTTCCGACGCCCGCACGGTCCAGACGGTATAGGCGGGCATGCCCAGACCTTTGCTCTGAACCCAGACCAGCGCAAAATTCGCACGCGAGGCGCGCTTGGTGATGTCGCCTTCGTCGAGCACGGCCACGTTCTTGCCGAGCCGGCCGAGGCCCCAGGCAATGGCGGAGCCGAGCAATCCGCCGCCTACGACGGCGACGTCATACTCTGACTTTTGTCTTGACGCGTTTTCTTCACGCGAACCGGCGTCCACCTCGCTCGAAAACGCTTTAGACATGAGTTCTCCTATCGTCCCGTATCGCCCTTGCCGGCGAGCACGCGGTCGAGCCCGTAGAAGCGGTCGAGCACAATGAGGGCAGTCATGGTGATGGCGATCACGCAGGCCGAGACCGACGTCACCAGCGGATCGATGTTGTCCTGGATGTAGAGGAACATGCGCACCGGCAACGTCTCGGTGCCGGGTGCCGCGAGAAAGACGGTCATGGTGAGATCGTCGAACGACTGGATGAAGGCGAGCGCCCAGCCGCTGATGACACCGGGAAGGATCAGCGGCAGGGTGACGCGGCGAAACAGCGTCCAGCCGCCGGCGCCGAGCGAGACCGCCGCCATCTCGACCGTGCGGTCCATGCCGGTCGCGGCCGCCAGCGTCAGCCGCAGCGCGAACGGAAACACGATGATGACATGCGCGATGATCAGCGCGGCGAAGCTGCCACCGAGCCCGGCCGACGTGAAGAAGCGCAGGAAGGCGATGCCGAGCACGACATGCGGGATCATCAGCGGCGACAGGAACAGCGCCGCCAGCGCATCACGCCCGCGGAAGCGATAGCGCGCGATCGCCAGCGCCGCCGGCACCGCGAACAGCAGCGCGACGAAGGACGACAGCGCGCCCAACCCGAGGCTGACCCAGAAGGCGTGGATGAATTCGGGATAATTGCCGATCGCCCTGAACCAGCGCAGCGAAAAGCCGTTGGTCGGCAGCGACAGAAAACCCTCGGGCGTGAAGGCGACGAGGCAGACCACCAGGATCGGCGCCACCATGACGATGACGAATATGGTGTGAAAGATCAGCGCGAGCGGGCCGTTCTGCCTCATCGGAACACCTCGGCATAGCGGCGTTCGATCAGCGCGTTGCTGCCGACGACGATCAGCACCAGCGCGACCAGCAGCAGCGTCGCGACAGCCGCGCCGAGTGGCCAGTTCAGCGTATTCAGGAATTCGTCATAGGCGAGGGTTGCTGCGACCTTGAGCCGGCGGCCGCCGATGATCGCGGGTGTCGCAAAGGCACTGGCCGAGAGCGAGAACACGATGATTGCCCCCGACAGCACGCCCGGCATGATCTGCGGCATGATGATGCGGCGGATGATGGTCATGGGGCCTGCGCCGAGCGACATCGCGGCGTTCTCGATCTGCGGATCGAGCCGCTGCAGCGCCGCCCACACCGACAGCACCATGAACGGCATCATCACATGCGCGAGCGCAACGACCATGCCGGTCTCGGTGAACATGAAGGGGATGGGGGAACGCATCACGCCGAGCGACATCAGCAGCTTGTTGACGAGGCCGTTATTGCCGCCGAACAGCAGCGCCCAGCCAAGCGTGCGCGCCACCACGGAGATCAGCAGCGGCCCGAGAATGACCAGCAGGAAAAAGCTCTTCCAGCGGCCGTCCATGCGGTTGAGGATGTAGGCCTCGGGTGCGCCGAGCAGAGCGGTGAGCAGCGTCGTCAGGATCGCGATGCGAAACGTCCGCCAGAACATCTCGGCGTAATAAGGATCGGTCGCGATCTCATGCCAGTTCTTCAGGATGAAGACCGGATCGATGCCCTTGTACTGACCCCAATCGTGGAACGACAGCATCACGGTCATCGCCAGCGGAATCAGCAGCACGCCGACGAACAGCATCAGGGCGGGCGCCGTCAGCGCCCAGGGCGTGCGCGAGCTCCGTTCTTCCGCGACCGCGCTCATGCGCCGGCCCTCGCGCGCACGCTCATATCCTCCGGCCGCCAGGTCAGGTGAACAGCGTCGCCTTCACCCGGCTGCGGCTTGCCGTCATTCTGGCGGATCACGATCGCCGGGCCGGATTGGCTCTCGCACTGGAACAGCCAGTGATTGCCCTGGAAAATGCGCGTGACGATCTTGGCGCTGAGGCCGGCCTCGCCGAAGCCGATCCGCTCGGGGCGGATGCTGACAGTGACGGAGCCGTTGAGGCCCGCCGGCGCCGGCGCGCTCCAGGAACCCGCCATCACCCTCGCCGGCGTGGTGGCCCGATCGATCGTCGCCGCAAAATCGTTGGTCTTGCCCAGAAACTGCGAGACGAAGGCCGAAGCCGGCTTCTCATACGTCTCCTGCGGTGTGCCGATCTGCTCGATCTTGCCCTGGCTCATCACCACGATGCGGTCGGACAGCGACATCGCCTCGTTCTGGTCGTGGGTGACCAGGATGGTGGTGGTGCCGATGGTGCGCTGGATCTGGCGCAGCTCGATCTGCATCTCCTCGCGCAGCTTGGCGTCGAGGTTGGACAGCGGCTCGTCGAGCAGGAGCACGCTCGGCTTGATCACCAGCGCGCGCGCCAGCGCCACGCGCTGCTGCTGGCCGCCGGACATCCGGCGCGGATGGCGGTCCTCGTAACCGGCGAGGCCCACCATCGCGAGCGCGGCACGGACGCGTTCGGCCCGCTCGTTGCGCGGCACGCCGCGCATTTCGAGGCCGAATGCGACGTTCTCGGCCGCAGTCATGTGCGGAAACAGCGCGTAGCTCTGGAACACGATGCCGAGCCCACGCTTGGCAGGATGAATCGCGGTCAGGTCCTTCCCCTCGAGGCGGATCGCGCCGCGCGTGGGATCGAGGAAGCCCGCAATCATCTGCAACGTCGTGGTCTTGCCGCAGCCGGAGGGCCCGAGGAAGGAGATGAACTCCCCCTTCCCCACCGACAGACTGAAGTCATCGACCACAGTCTGCGCCCCGAACTGCTTGGCGACTCGATCGAGCTCGAGATAGGCCATCACGTTGTCTCCGCGAACGATCCGATCAGCGCTCGACCTCGCGGTTCCAGCGCTTGGTCCACTCCTCGCGCTTCTCGTTGATGACGGTCCAGTCCGGATTGTAGAGCTTCGCGGCGCGCTCGCCGATCGGCGCCATCTTGCCGAACTCCGGCGGGATCACCAGCGATTTCAGCACCGGGCCATAGCCATATTCCTTCAGCATCACGAGCTGGATCTTGGGCTCGAGCAGCTTCTTGATGAAGCTCGCGGCCAGCGGCGAGGCGCTCGGCTTTGCGATCGGGCATGCCGTGGTCAACAGCGTCGCCGCACCTTCCTTCGGATAGACGAAATCCACGGGGAAGCCGGTATTGGCGAAGCTCTGCACGCGGCCGGTGCCCCAGACCGCGATGACGGCCTGGCCGGACTGGAACAGCTCGGTCATCTTGCCGGGCGACGGCTCATAGGCGAGCACGTTCGGATTGATCTGCTCCTTGAATATCTTGAAGCCGGAATCGACGTTGGTCTCGCCACCTCCGTTCGTCTTCGACAGCATCACCAGCGCTTCGAGGCCATAGGTGTTGTTGATCGGCGGGATCACGAGCTGCTTGGCGTATTTGGTGTCCTTCAGATCGTTCCACGAGGTCGGCGGCGCCCAGCCCTTCTCGGCAAACGCCTTGGTGTTGTACATCAACCCTGTCGCGACGATGCCGATCGCCACGGCGCGATCGTCCTTGAAGCGTGCGGTGTCGTAGAGATCGGCCGGCAGTCCGTCGAGCTTGCCGCAGAAGCCGAGCTGGATCGCCTGGTACATCGGGCCGTCATCGACGATGGCGACGTCGATCTGCTGGTTGCCCTTCTGCGCTTGAAGCTTGGCGAGCGTGTCGGTTGAGTTGCCAGCGACGTACTCGACCTTGACACCGTTCTCCTTCTCGAAGGTCGGGATCACCTCGTCGCGGATCGTCTTCTCGAACGAGGCGCCGTAGCCGGCGACGTAGAGCGTTTTCTGCTGGGCCGAGGCGACCGAGGGGACGGCCATGAGCGCCGCGATGCTGACCGCTGTGAGAAGGCGAAGTGTCTTCATTTGGACCGATCTCCAATACCGGAATGAGGTGACGTGCCGACGAGTCTCGCTGGCTGAAGCGCCTTCCGCATCTCCTTCCGCGCAAATCCCTCTCCGATCAGGGCTCCGGCCCCCGTTCGGCGGGTTTTGGCGCGATCTGGAGGTTCCACCCCCTCCAATCTGCCGAAAAAGCGGGCTGTCTCCAGTCCTGATGAAAAAGATCGCAAACCGGAGCTTCCATCGTCCAATGAATAATGGCAAGCTTTGCATGCCTAAATGTTATGAATGGACACGGCATGGTCCGGATCAATTCGCGGCAGGTCGAGGCCTTCCGCGCGACGATGCTGACGGGCAGCGTGACCGAGGCGGCGGCGCTGATGAAGGTGACGCAACCGGCGGTGAGCCGGTTGCTGCGCGACCTCCAGGCGCTGCTCAAGATGGAGCTGTTCGAACGGCGCGGCACCGGCCTCGTGCCGACCGCGGCGGCGATGGCGCTCTATACGGAAGTGGAGCGCTCCTTCGTCGGCCTCGAACGCATCACCGCGGCGGCGGAAGAAATCCGCGGCCGCCGCACCGGCTCGCTCCGGATCGCGGCGCTGCCGGCGCTGTCGAACGGCTACCTGCCGCGGCTCACCGGTCACTTCCTGAAGGAGCGGCCGAACCTCAACCTCGCCTTCTTCGGTGTGATCTCGCCGATCGTGGTCGATTGGGTGCTGAACAATCAATGCGACGTCGGCTTTGCCGAGGTGCCGATCGCGCATTCCGGCCTGCCGAGCCAGAGGCTGCCCGCGCCGGCGCGCGTCGCGGTGCTGCCGACCGGGCATCGCCTCGCGGACAAGGCCGTGCTGGAGCCGCGCGATTTCGAAGGCGAGACCTTCATCTCGCTGTCGGCGGGCTCTTCGAGCCGGCATCTCGTCGACCAGGTCTTCCACCGCCACGATGTCCGCCGCGTGCTCAGGGTCGAAACCACGCTGTCGGAGATCATGTGCGGCATGGTGTCGTCAGGGCTTGGTGTCGCGATCTGCGATCCCTTCACCGCACAGGAATTTTCCACTCGCGGTGTTGTCGTGCGCCGCTTCCTGCCGCGCATCGACTTCGAATTCTCCGCGGTCTTTCCGGCGCAGCGCAGCGCCTCGCCGATGGCGCTGGATTTCGTCGAGACCGTGCGCAAGGCGCTCGCCGAATTCGACGACCTGCCCGAGGCCGCAAGTTAGGACAATCCGGCCACGGGCCCGCTGCAACCTCTCCGCGCGCGGGCAGGGCCATCGCACTTGGTGCAGACGATGCGGCGGCATCGGCAGCAGGCTCCCTCTCCCGCTTGCGGGGGAGGGTTGGGGTGGGGGTATCTCCGCATCGGGATTGTTGAGGATTGTAGAGGACGTCCCTCTGTGGAAAGAGCCCTCTCCCCTGCCCTCTCCCGCAAGCGGGAGAGGGAGCGCACCTTCTCTACAGGATGACCGTCAGCCGTTGAACGCGGCCTGGGCTTCCGGCAGGTCCCAGATCTTGCCGATGGCAGCTGTGCCCGCCGCCGTGATCGCAGCTTCGTCCGCACCGAGATAGCGCCCATCGTCCACCAGCACGCGGCCATCGACCATGACCTGGTCGATATTGGCGCGGTTGGCGAGCGCGATCAGCGCGCGGCGCGGATCGAACAGCGGCTGGAGATGCGGATGGGTGAGATCGACGACGGTGAGATCGGCGGTCGCACCCGGCTCGATCCGGCCAAGATCGGGCCGTTTGATGACGTCGGCGGCAATGGCCGTATTCGCCTCGATCAGTTCGGGCGAGTTGGCGACATCGGCGCGCTGCGACGTGACCTTGGAGATCAGCGAGGCCGCGTTGAGTTCGCCAAGCAGGTCCATGTTGTAACCGTCAGTGCCGACCACGGTGCGGACACCATGCTCGGCGAACCGGCTGAACGCGGCGGTGACGCCGGCGCGCGCGAACACGCGCGGGCAGTTCAGCACGGTCATACCGCGCGCGGCCATCAGCTTGAGGTCGTCGTCGCTGCTGAACATGCAGTGCGCCGCCATCAGATCCGGCGCGAGCAGGCCGAGCCAGTCCAGATATTCTGCCGGCGTGCGTCCGCCGTAGCGCTTGCCGATGGTCTCGACCTCGCCGCGACTCTGCGCCATGTGCGTCGTGATGGGAACGCCGAGCTCGCGCGCCCGCGTGGCGCAGGCTTTCAGCAGATCCGGACCGCAGGTGTCGGTGGCATGCGGACTCATCGCGAGGCTGATGCGGCCCTCGCCGCGATTGTTCCAGCGTTGGTAGAGCGCATCCCATGTCGCCATGTCGGCGGTGCCGTCGTCACCGGAATAGCGGACCACGCCGTCGGCGCCGGCCTTGGCATCCGAGGTCGAGAACAGATAGGGCGCACCGTAGAAGCGGATGCCCATTTCCTCCGCGGCGTCGAACATCTCCGGAATCGAATTGCGGAACGGCTCCATCACCGTGGTGGCGCCGCCCTTGAGCAGTTGGAGGATGCCGAGCCGCGCGACCGCGAGGCGCTCCTCCGCCGACAATATCTCGGCGCCGCGCTTGGTGAGCGGGAGCAGCACCGTATAGACGATGCTCTGGTTGTTCTTGCGGCCGTTGCCGTCTTCGCTGTGGCTGCGTGCCACGGCTTCAGAGAAGCAGTGATTGTGCAGATTGAGCAGGCCCGGCAGCACGAAACGGCCGGGGCGGTCGTAGACCTGATCCGCGCTGGGCTTGTCGCGTGTGATCGCGGCGATCTTCTTGCCTTCGACCAGAACCCAGTGGTCGCGCAGCACGTCCTGCGCGCCGTCCTTGCGTGACAGCACATAGCTGCCGAAGATTGCTGTGGTGCTCATGCGGGGCGTACGTTCCAGAAGACGGCGGTGCCGTCGAGAATGCCGGTGATGGCCTTGCGATAGGCGGTCGGCTGCTTGTACAGGCCGATCGGAATATAGGGGATTTCCTCGAACGCGACCGCCTGGATCTCGCGGCAGATGCGCTGCTGCTCCGCGAGCTCGGACGCCGCCAGCCACTGGCTGCGCAAGGGCCCCATCTTCTCGCTGGAGTACCAGCCGGCGACCTTGCCTTCGCCGCGGATGTTGGTGTTGCCGGCGGGGTTGAGCCAGTCGATGCCCTGCCAGTTACCGACCGCCGCGCTCCAGCCGCCCTGCCCGATCGGATCCTTCTTGAGCTGGCGCTGCAACACGACTGCGAAATCGAGCCCGGCATATTCGACGTTCATGCCAGCCTTGCGCAGTGAATCGACGGCGATCTCGCCGAGCGGCTTCTGCGCCAGCGAGTTGGTGGGGACGAGCACCACGATCTTCTCGCCATTGTAGCCGGCGGCCTTCAGATCCGCCTTGACCTTGTCGTAGTTGCGCGGGCCGCGGAACACGTCGAGACCCACCTCGCTTGCCATCGGCGTACCCGGTGCGAAATAGCCGATCGGTGAAACCTGGAAGGCCGGGTCGGTGCCGGCCACGGCCGTCATGAATGCAGCCTGGTCGATCGCGCCCAGCAGCGCACGGCGGACGGCGGGATTGTCGAACGGCGGCTGCAGATGATTGAGGCGCAGCATGCAGGCATAGCCGCGGGGATCGAGAACCCGCGTCTCGATGTCGCCGGCCGCCTTGATGATCGGCAACAGGTCGTGCGGCGTGGTCTCCTGCCAGTCCTGCTCGCCGGTCTGGAGCGCGGCGACGCCGGTGCCGGCGTCGGGCGTGGTGGTCCAGACCACGCGATCATAGTGCACGATCTTCGGACCCGCGGTCCAGTCCGGCTTGCCGTCGGTACGCGGCTGATAGCGATCGAACCTGGCATAGGCGTTGCGGGCGCCCTGCACGCGCTCATCGGCGAGATAGCGGAACGGACCGCTGCCGATCACTTCGGTCAGCGGCTTGAACGGATCCTGGCTCGCCAGCCGCTCCGGCATCATGAAGCAGGGATTGATCGCGGCCTTGCCGAGCGCCTGCGGCAGCAGCGGGAACGGACGCTTGAGACGGAAGCGGATGGTGCGGTCGTCCGCCGCCGACAGTTCCGCGGTCGCGTCCATCAGCTCGCCGCCAAAACCGTCGCGCGCGGCCCAGCGGCGGATGCTGGCAACGCAGTCGCGCGCGAGCACGCGTTCGCCATCGTGCCAGAACAGCCCATCGCGCAAGCTGAGATCCCATTGCAGCAGGTCGCCGGTAATGGCGTGGCCCGACAGCATCTGCGGCGAGACCTGCAGCGAGGAGCTCATGCCGTAGAGCGTGTCGTAGACCATGAAGCCATGATTTCGCGACACCTGCGCCGTCGAATAGATGGGATCGACGAAGGCGAGATCGATGACGGGAATGAAGCGCAAGGTGCTCTGCGCTTCGGCACGGACGATGCCCGGCAGCGACAACGCCGGCACTGTTGCGGCAACCTTGAGGAGCGAGCGGCGGGAGATCGGCATGACAAAAGGCTCCTGACGGATCTTACGTATTCAACAAGACCGCGCCGATCGCAGCGGCCACCGCCTGCTGCGCCGGCTCGATCACGGGCACGCCGATCGCTTCCGCGATCGCCGCGCGGTGCGACGCCATGCCGGCGCAGCCCATCACCACGACATCGGCGCGACACTGCGTGACCAGTGCGCGGCCGGCATCGATCAATCGGCCGCGGATATCGGCGCCTGCCGTTTCCGCGGCACTCGCGCCGACCGACCAGCTTCCGGCGTAACGGCTATCGACGCCCATCACCCGTGCCATGCGCTGCTGGCGGCGGATGCTCGATGGCGACAGCGCGATGACGCCGAAGCGTTCGCCCAGCATCAGCGCGCGAAAGATGCCGCATTCGGCGATGCCCAGCACCGGACGGCGGCCTGCCGCCTCGCGCACCGCATGCAAGCCGGGATCGCTGAAGCAGGCGAGCACGAAGGCATCCGCATCATCGCGCGTGACGCGATTGACCAGCGGCATGACCACGCTGTCGGCATCGCGCTGCGAGCTGATGCCCGGCGGTCCCTCGGCGAGGCCGACCACCTCGATGTCAGGCCCGCCGGCGATGCGCAGCGGCGCGACCGCGTCGTCGATCGCCGCCGTCACCGACGCCGAGGAGTTGGGGTTGATGACGAGGATGCGACGACGGGTCATGGCACTGCTCAGCGGTTACCGGCTTCGTGGCGCAGGAAGTTGTCCGCGATCTTCTCGCCGGTCGTGATCCAGACGTCAGGGCACGACTTTGCGTAGGTTAGGAACTCGCGCAGCAGGCGCAGCCGCATCGGACGGCCGCTGCATTGGGGATGCAGCACGGTCGTCACCATCGCGCCCCAATCCCTGGTTTCGTCGAGCTCGTCCTTCCAGATCGAGAGCACATGCTCCTTGGGGAAGATCGAGCGCGGACTGAAGCGGGCGGAGAGGCCGTGCATCCAGTCGTCATAGCTCGCGGTGACCGGCAGCTCGATCGTGCCGGGCTTGCCGCCGGCGAGACGATGGCGGTAAGGCCGCACGTCGTCGCGGAACGAGGACGTGTAGACGATGCCGTGACGTACGAGTGCTGCGCGCAGCTCCTCGGTGAACTCGCCATAGGGCGCGCGATAGCCGGTCGGCCTGACGCCGAGCCGGCGCTTCAGCGCCTCGAAGCCGCGCTCCAGCTCTTCCTCGATCCAGGGATCGCCGGGATCTGGCAACAGATGGTGATAACCGTGATGGCCGATCTCGTGGCCGGCCTTGAGAATGGATTCCGCCATTGCCGGATGCGCGTCGACCGACCATCCCGTGACGAAGAAGGTTGCCTTGAGATCGAGCTGGTCGAGCAGCTCTAAGAGTTTCGGCGTGCCGACGCGCGCCTCATAGCCGCCATAGCTCATGGTGATGAGCCGCTGCGCGTGCACCGCGTCCTTGCTGGTCCAGGCGCTCTCTGCGTCCACGTCGAACGACAGGAACATCGCCGAAGTGTAGGGTTTCGGCCAGGGATATTCCGGCGCGGGATCGGCGGTGTTGGCCGGAACGAGCGGGATGCTCTTGAGTGCCTTACTGTCCAGCATTGATGGTCGCCTTCTCTAATCCGTTGTCGTTCAGTTTCCACTTGGCAAGCAGGGTCTTGTAGGTGCCGTCGGCGATCAGTGCATCGACCGCTTCGAGAATGGCCTGCTGCAATGCCTTTTCCTTGACCGGCAGGGCAATGCCGGTGAATTGCTGCGCGATGGGCTCGCCGACAGGCGCATAGGCGCCGGGCTCGAGGTCCATGATGTAGGGCAGCGTCTCGTTGCCCTGGGCGGCGGCATCGATGCGGCCCTGCCTGAGCTGGGTGCGCGCGTCGGCCGAGCCGTCGGTGCCGACGAACTGGATCGGATTGCCGGCGCAATTCTTCTCGCTCCACGCCGCGATCTGCGCCGGGAACATGGTGCGGCGGCTCGCGCCGACCTTCTTGCCGCAGAGCGATGCCGCGTCCTTGAACTCGGCCTTGCGCGACTGCTGCACGAAGAACTGCGGGCCGCTCCTGAGATAATCGACGAAGGACGCGATGTCGTGACGGCTCGCGTAGTCCGTGAAGCCGGACAGGATGGCGTCCACTCGCCCGGTCGAGATCGACGGCATGAACTCGGCAAAGCTCGTCTCCTGCCATTCGATCTTGACGCCGAGCTTGCGGCCGATGGCTTCGCCGAGATCGACGTCGAAGCCGGACAGCGCGTTGGTGGCGGGATCGCGGAATTCCATCGGCGGATAGTTCGGCACCAGCGCCACCTTGAGGCTGCCGCGCTTGGCGATCTCCGCCGGCAGTTCGATCGCCAATGCCGAAACGGTCATAGCGCCGAACAGCGCCGCCGCAACCCAAAGTCTCTTCATCAACACGCCCCCATTTCAGATCACTGCCGAAAGAAATGCCTTGGTGCGCTCCTCGCGCGGCGCACCCAATACGTCCGAGGCGCGCCCCTGCTCGACGATCGCGCCCTGATCCATGTAGACGACGCGGTCGGCGACCTCGCGCGCGAAGCCGAGCTCGTGCGTCACCACCATCATGGTCATGCCGCTCGTCGCCAGCTCCTTCATGACCGCGAGCACCTCGCCGACGAGTTCCGGATCGAGCGCGCTGGTCGGCTCGTCGAACAACATCAGCATCGGCTTCATGGCGAGCGCGCGCGCAATCGCCACGCGCTGCTGCTGGCCGCCGGAGAGCTGCGCGGGATACCAATCCGCCTTGGCGGACAATCCGACGCGCCGGAGCAGTTCGAGCGCCTCCGCGCGCACCTCGTCGGATTTGCGCCCCTGCACCTGAAGTGGACCTTCGGTGATATTCTCCAGCGCGGTCTTGTGCGGAAACAGGTTGAAGCGCTGGAACACCATGCCGGTCTTCAGCCGCTGCCGCCCGATCTCCCGCTCGCTGAGACGATAGAGCTTGCCGCTTTGCTCGCGCACGCCCAGCAGCTCGCCGTCGAGCCAGATGCCGCCGGCATCGATCGCGGCGAGCTGATTGATGCAGCGGAGCAGCGTGGTCTTGCCGGAGCCGGAGGCGCCGATCAGGCACATCACCTCGCCGGGCCAGACGTCGAGCGAGACGCTTCTGAGAGCCTGGAACTCTCCAAAGCTCTTGCTGACGGAGCGGATCGCAACGAGGGGCTTTGTCATCGCGCGAGCCGCAATGTGCCGCGGGCAAAACGGCGTTCGAGCAGCATCTGGAGCGGCGTCAGGATCGAGACCACGAGCAGGTACCAGAGCCCGGCAACGATTAGCAGCTCGATCACGCGCGAATTGGCGTAGTAGATGTTTTCGGCGTTGTGCAGCAGTTCCGGATACTGGATGACGCTCGCGAGCGAGGTCGCCTTCACCATGCCGATGAACTCGTTGCCGAGCGGCGGGATCACCACCCGCATCGCCTGCGGCAGGATGATCCGGCGCAGCGCGCGCAGCCGCCCCATGCCGATCGCCTGCGCCGCCTCGTATTGCCCGATGTCGACCGACAGCATGCCGGCGCGCATCACCTCGGACGTATAGGCGCCCTGGTTGATGCCGAGCCCGAGAAGCGCGGCGAGGAACGGCGTCATGACGTCGACCGCGCGCGCAGACCACAGGCCGGGAATGCCGATGGTCGGAAACACCAGCGCGAGGTTGAACCACAACAGCAGCTGCAGGATCAGCGGCGTACCGCGGAACAGCCAAGTATAGCCGGCCGCGACCGTCTTCAGCACCGGATTCGGCGACAGCCGCATGACCGCGACGACGACGCCGAGGACAATGCCGAGCGCCATGGCCAGCACTGCCATCACCATCGTGTTGACGATGCCCTCGAGGATGACTTTTGCGGTCAGGAAGCGGCTGACATAGGACCATTCGATCTGACCGCCAGCGAAGGCGCGCACGATCGCCGCCAGCACGAGGACGATCAGGGCCGCGCTGAGCCAGCGAAACCAATGCGGCTCGCGCGCGATCCGCATCCCCGACAAATCAGGGAAACCCTCCGCGAGTGCCGGCACCGGCTTCATTGCGGTGCCGCGTTCAGCATGGGCTGGGCCACCGCGTTGGCCCCTAGGCCCCATTTGTCGAGGACGGCCTTGTAGGCGCCGTCGGCGATCATCGCCGTGAGCTTCTCCGTCACGACCTCGCGCAAGGCCGCATCGTCCTTGCGGAACATGATGCCCTGATAGCCTTTGGCGAAGGGCTCGCCGACGACGCGGTATTTGCCGGGCTCCTGCGTCTGCGCGTAAGGCAGCGTCTCGCTGCCCTGCACTGCGGCGTCGATGCGGCCCTGCTTGAGCTGGTTGCGGACGTCGATCGAGTTCTCGCCGGGGACGTACTGAATCGCCGGCTTGCTGGCCGGCTCGCAGTTCTGCTTGCTCCACTTCTCGATCTCGACCGGAAAGCTGGTGCTGCGGGTGGTGCCGACCTTCTTGCCGCAGAGATCCGTCGCGTCCTTGGCCGCATTGTCCGCCATCACGAAGAACTGCGGGCCGGTCGCGAGGTAGTCGACGAAATCGGCGGTCTCGCGCCGCGAGGCGCGGTCGGAGATGCCAGAGATGATGAAGTCCGCGCGCCTGGTCTGGAGCGACGGGATCAGCTCGGCGAACGGGGTCTCGCTCCAGACGATTTTTACGCCAAGCCGCTTGGCAAGTTCGTTGGCCAGATCGACGTCGAGCCCGACGAGCTCGTTGGTGGCGGGATCGCGATATTCCATCGGCGCGTAGGTGGAGTTGACCGTGAGTTTTAGCACGCCAGCCTGCTTGATCTCCGCCGGAAGCTCCGCCGCTTGCGCCGACGTTACGGTAGCCAGTATTGCGAGACCGAGAGAGAGCGAGAGGCGTATCATGTCAGCTCCTTTGCCAACGTTTTGCTTTGAGTCCTTTGCCAGCGCCGTGCCAGTCAGTCCGCGTCGAGAACGGCCGGCTCGATGACGCCGGCGCGTTCGGTGATCACCCTGTATTGCTCCGGCCGCCGGTGGGCGGCGAAGTTGAACATCTTGTCCTTGCCCTGGCGGCAGAGATCGAGATCGATATCGGCGACGATCACCTCGTCGGCCAAAGTCTGGGCTTGCGCGACGATGCGGCCGTTGGGATCGACGATGCAGGAGCCGCCGATCAGCCCGGAGCCGTCCTCCTCACCCGCCTTCGCCACCGAGATCGCCCAGGTCGCGTTCATGTAGGCGTTGGCCTGCGTCACCAGCGTCGAGTGGAAGGTGCGCAAGGACGCGTCTTCGGTGACGCCGCCATTGGGATCATAGGCGGCCGAATTGTAGCCGATGCAGACGAGCTCAACGCCTTGCAGGCCGAGCACGCGCCAGGATTCCGGCCAGCGGCGGTCGTTGCAGATCATCATGCCCATGATCGCATGCGCCCAGGCCGATCCGGCGCGGAAGGCTGGAAAGCCGAGGTCGCCATATTCGAAATAGCGCTTCTCGAGCTGCTGGTAGCGTGCGCCCTCGCGCGGCTCGACCGAGCCCGGCAGATGCACCTTGCGATAGCGGCCGAGGATCTCGCCGTCGCGATCGACCAGGATCGCGCAATTGTAGCGGCGGCCGTCCGGCGTCAGCTCGGCATAGCCGACATAGAAGCCGACGCGCAGCGCGCGCGCACGGTCGAACAGCTTTGCCACCGCTGGGTTCGGCATGCCGCGCTCGAAATAATGGTCGAGCGCGTCGCCTTCGAGCAGCCAGCGCGGGAAGAAGGTGGTGAAGGCAAGCTCGGGAAACACCACGAGGCTGGCGCCGCGGCCGGCGGCCTGCTCCAGCATGTCGAGCATCCGCGCCAGCGTATGCTCGCGCGTATCGGCTTTTTGCGTCGGCCCCATCTGAGCGGCGGCGGCGCGAAGGACACGAACCAAGATTGCCTCCAATATGTGCGCAGTGCTGCCTCAATGGGCGAATGAACCCTTTGATGCGACGTGCAAATCCGCCGCCATTACGCGCAAGCGGGGCTGCAAAATCAATTCGTTCTGCTATGATGTTTTGGCCCAGAGTATAATCGGCAGTGATATGAACCTGCGTCAGCTCGAGATCCTGCGTGCCGTCATCCGCCATCGCACCACGGTGGCGGCGGCGGACGAACTGGCGCTGTCGCAGCCCGCGGTCAGCAACGCGCTGAAGACGATGGAGACGCAGGCGGGCTTTGCGCTGTTCGAGCGCGTCAACAACCGGCTGTTTCCGACCGCGGAGGCGATGGCGCTCTACAAGGAGAGCGAAGCGATCTTCGCGCTGCACGCCAAGCTCGAGAACCGCGTCCGCGATCTGCGCGAGAACCGCTCCGGCCATCTCGCTCTCGTCGCGACGCCGCCGCTGGCCTACAGCATCATCCCGTCGGCGCTCTCGAGCTTCCTTCGCCGCCGCCCGGAGACGCGCGTGTTCTTCGACGTGCGGCGCTATGAAGGCATCATCGAAGGCGTGCTCAGCCGCGTCGCCGAGCTCGGCTTCGCGCTCGGGCTGACGCATCATCCCGGCATCGCGCATGAGGTGGTGCATACCGGTGAGATGGTCTGCGTGCTGCCGCCGCGGCATCCGCTTGCCGACAAGCCGGTGATCTCGGCCGCCGATCTGTCCGGCATGCCCTTCATCGGGCTCGAGCGCGGCACGCGGCTCGGTGAGGCCGTGCGCGACAGCTTTGCCCGCGCCGGCGCGCCGTTCCAGCCGACCGTCGAGGTGCGCTACTGCAACACGGCCTGCGTGCTCGCCGCCGCCGGCGTCGGCGCCGCCGTGGTCGATCCGTTCTCGCCGCGGCAGAACGGCGGCAGCGGCCTCGTGGTGCGGCCGTTCACGCCCACGACGCATGCGGTGGCCTATATGCTATGGTCGGAAGCCGAACCGCTGTCGCGCCTTGCCAAGGCGTTTCTCAACGAGGTCCGGAAAGAGAGCGCACTGCTGGAGCGCACAGCGCCACACCAGCAACATGGGGCAGAAAGCGACTGAGCTTCGCAATCTTTTGACCTTGGGGGCACATGGCACGCATCACCATCATCGAGACCGGACAAGTCCCACAGAAATACCGCGAGCAGCATGGCTCGTTTCCCGACATGTTCGAACGCATGGTCCGCGCCGAGGACCCGACGGCCACGGTGGACGTCGTCAGCATCCCCAATGGCGATGCGCTGCCCGATCCGAGCAAGCTCGAGGCCGTGCTGATCACCGGTGCTGCCGCCGGCGTCTATGACGGGCTCGACTGGATCGCGCCGCTGGAAGATTTCGTACGCACGGCTTACGCCAACAAGACGCCGATGGTCGGCGTCTGCTTCGGCCATCAACTGATCGCGCAGGCGCTCGGCGGCACCGTGCAGAAGTCGGAGAAGGGCTGGGGCATCGGCCGGCACGTCTATCAGGTGCTGCCCGAGAACGGCGTCGTCGAAGGCGAAGCGGTCGCGATCGCCGCCTCGCATCAGGACCAGGTGGTCGAGCCGCCCATCGATGCGCTGACGATCCTCTCGTCCGAATTCACCCCGCATGCCGGCCTGCTCTACGCCAACGGCACCACGCTGACCGTGCAGCCGCATCCGGAATTCGACGTGGGGTTCGCGCAAGTGTGCTGCGAGCTGCGCGACGGCAAGGCGCCGGAGGATGTCGTTGCGACCGCGAGGGAGTCGCTCGCGGAGCCAATGGACAGCGCGAAGCTGGGTGGGGCAATCACGCGGTTTCTGGCGCGGCGCGCGGCGCCGTAGTCCGCGGCGCTCACCGCACAGGCTCTGCCCTTCTCCCCTTGTCGGAGAAGGTGGCATAGGCGGCCTTCGGCCGCCGTTCTTAGGAACGCCGAAGCGAAGCTTCGGCTATGGCGCCGGATGAGGGGCCTCTGTCGGCGCACTCATGTGAGAGTGGACTCGCAGAGAGATACCCCTCACCCGTCTCGCCGCCGAGCCACCCTCTCCCGCAGGGGGCCTGTTGCGTTATCAGCTCTTGAGGCTGAAGACGTCAGGAACGAAGGCCTTGGTCCCGGCAATTGCCTGCCAAGATCTGTAGTTGTCGCCCTCGGAGGGTGGCTCACGCGGCGATTGTGGCCCACCGCCTCATGTTGAAGGCGATCGCGGCGAGCACGACTTGCCCGGTCGCCTTGATCAGACCGACGTAGCGGATGCAGGTCAGCCGCATGCGGCGTTTGAGAGTAGCGAAGGTGGTCTCGACCTGGGCTCGGCGGCGCGCGATGAGGAGGTTGTAGCGTTTGAGCCTGGGCGGCAGTTCCGGATGATGTCTGTTGGGCCGACGAGCGATGCGGGGTTTCTTGCCCTCCGCCTTCAGCCGGGCCCGTCGGGCATGGGTGTCGTAAGCCGCATCGGCCCACACCGCAGCTTCATCGCCCCGGATCAAAGCGTCCGCAGGTGTCGTATCGTTGACGTTAGCGGGTGTGGTCAGCACCGCGCGGATCAAGCCGGATCCTTCGTCCACACCCACATGGGCCTTGTAACCGAAGGTCGAGCCGCTTTTGCCCTGCCGTTTGGCAAACCGGGCATCAGGGTCGTTTGAGGGGCGATCCTCCTTGGGCGGAGCCGAGACTGCCTGGATCAAGGTCGCATCCAGCATCGTGCCGCGCTTGAGGATCACGCCAGCATTCTCAAGCTGACGATCCAATTCGCCAAACAGCTTCTCCAGCAGGCCCTGTTCAACGAGCTGGTTCCGGAAGCGGTTCAGGACCGTGTGGTCGGGCGTCGCATCCTCAAGGCTCAAACCGACGAAGCGCTTGAACGACAACCGGTCGCCCAGCGCTTCCTCGAGTTCGCGCTCCGAAAGACCATACAGCGACTGCAACAGCACAGCACGAAACAGCACCAACACCGGATAGCCTGGTCGACCGGGGCTCCCTTCATCCCGCAAATGGCCGATCAGCTTCTCGAACCGGTACCACTTGACCAGGCCAGCCAGCCGATCCAGCGCCGCATTGGCGCCGGCCCCCTTCGGCATCAGCGCTTCCACAAAGCTCGGCTGTCCCGTCCGCTTGACCGCCATCGCTACCCTCCAAGGCTTTGCCCTAGGGAATCACAATTGACGAATTACGCAACAGCCCCACAAGGGGAGAAGGTGCAGTGGTGTTCGCGGCGACACCTACTCCGCCGTCTGCTCCCGCAGCTCGGCGACGTCCTTCGCCGTCAGCTTCGAGCCCTTGGTGCCGAACCGCGCCGTGACGTAGTTCGCCACCGCCGCGATTTCGTCGTCGCTATACGCATCGCCGAAGGCCGGCATCGAGAGCGCGCCGTCGGGCGTATGTCGCTTGGTGCCTGACAGCACGATCTGCGCGACGTTGGTGGCGGCGGGGTCGTTGACGGCCCAGGTGCCGGTCAGCGTCGCCATCGGCGAGACCGGGCTTTCGCCGCTCCAGCCGTGGCAGCTGGCGCAGGCGCTGGCGAACACCTTCTTGCCGCGTGCGTCGGCCGTGACGCCGTCCTTGTGCGAGGCGGGCGCGGCCGGCGCCGTGGTGGCAGGCAGGTCGGGCGAGGCCACCGGCGGCACGCTGCGCAGATAGGCGACGACCGCGCGGATGTCTTCGGGGGCGAACTGGCTGAAGCTGCGATCGACCGCTTCGCCCATCGGACCCGAGGCCGAGCCGTGGCCCGGTGCGTGGCCGAGCGACAGATACGAGATCAGGTCCTCGTCGCGCCAATTGCCGAGGCCGGTGGCCTTGTCGGAGGAGATGTTGAAGGCGCGCCAGCCCGCCGTGATCGCGCCGCTGAACTTCTTGCGGTTGTCGAGCGCAAAGCCGAGATTGCGCGGCGTGTGGCACTCGCCGCAATGCGCCAGCGCTTCGGCGAGATACGCACCTCTGTTCCACTCCGGGCTCTTCGAGGTATCCGGCGCGAAGCGCGTGTCCGGATTGAACACGGCCGACCAGAAGATCATCGCCCAGCGCTGGTTGAACGGGAACGACAGCGTGTTGTCGGGCGCTTTCGCGCGCACCGCCGGCAGGCTGAACAGATACGCCTTCACCGCCAGCACGTCCTCGTCCGTCATGTAGGTGTAGGACGTGTAGGGCATGGCCGGATAGAGCCGCGCGCCGTCATGACGCGTGCCGCGCTGGACCGCGTTGAGGAAATCCTGGTCGCTGTAATTGCCGATGCCGGTGTCCTTGTCCGGCGTGATGTTGGTCGAATAGAGCGTGCCGAACGGCAGCTTGAAGCCGAGCCCGCCGGAATATTCCTTCTCGCCGGGCTTGGTGTGGCAGACCATGCAGTCGGCCGCCTTCGCGAGATACTCGCCGCGCTCGACCAGACTCGCTTTCTCCAGCTTGGCCGGTACGCCGGTCGGCTTGCCTGCGCGATAATCCGCCAGCGCCACTTTGGTGCCGCCGGCGAAGTCGAGGGGGCCGGGCCCGCGGATGATCCAGACGCCGAGCGCCGCCACCACGATGGCGATCACGACCAGGCTTGCGAGGATACGCATCTTGCCGCTCATGCCTTCTTCCCCGCAGCCAGAAGTTTCCGGTCGATCGGCAGGCGCCGCAGCGCCACGCCGGTTGCGGCGTAAATCGCGTTGCGCAGCGCCGGTGGTCCGGCATTGACGCCGGCTTCGCCGATGCCGCCGGGCGCCTCGCCGCTCTTGACCACGGTGACCTCGATCTTCGGCGTCTCGTTGATGCGCATCATGCGGTAGTCGTGGAAGTTCGACTGCTGCACGCGGCCCTTGTCGATGGTGATCTCGCCATAGAGCGCGGCGGTGAGCCCGAAGATCAGTCCGCCCTCGATCTGCGCCTTCACCGTGTCGGGGTTGACCGCAATGCCGGTGTCGACCACCGAGGTGATGCGGCGCAGCGTGATCTCGCCGATGTCGTCGATCTCGGCTTCCACCACGGTTGCGATGAAGCTTGCGAAGGACGGCTGCACGCAGATGCCGCGGCCGACGCGCGGCGGCAGCTTCTGGCCCCAGCCGGATTTTTCGGCGACCTGGCTGAGCACCGCGAGCATGCGCGGGTTCTTGGTCAGCATGGACTTCCGGAATTCGATCGGATCCTTGCCTGCCTTGCGCGCGAGCTCGTCCATCGCGCATTCGACTGCGAATACGTTGTTGTTCGGGCCGACGCCACGCCAGAAGCCGGTCGGCACCGCCGGCGGCTCGGCGCGGACATATTCGACATGGAAGTTGGCGAAGTCGTAGGGCGCATCCACGGCGGCGTCGATCGCGTCGATGTCGATGCCCTTCTGGAACGCCGGCGGCAGCCAGCGCGCCAGCACGGCGGAGCCCGCGACCTTGTACTTCCAGCCTGCGATCTTGCCGTCGACCAGCGATGCCGTGATCTGGTCGCGATAGACCGGGCGATAGACGTCGTGCTGGATGTCCTCTTCGCGGGTCCACACCACCTTCACGGGATAGTCGACCTGCTTGGCGATCTTGACCGCCGCGACCACCATGTCCGGCTCGAGCTTGCGGCCGAAACCGCCGCCGAGCAAATGCTGGTTGACGATCACCTTGTCGACGGGAAGGCCGGCGGCTTTGGCGGCCTCCGACTGCACGCGGGTCATGATCTGTGTGCCGGTCCAGATCTCGCAGGCATCCGGCCTGACGTGGACGGTGGCGTTGATCGGCTCCATCGAGGCGTGCGCGAGGAACGGCAGCTCGTAGGCCGCCTCGAACCTGTCGCCGCTGGCGAGAGCCTTGGCGATGTCGCCGTCGGATTTTGCGACCGCCCCGTCCTTCTCGCTGGCCTTGCGCAGGTCGTCCCAGATGTCCCTGGTGCTGATTTTGGCGTTCGGCCCCTCGTTCCACTCGATCTTGAGCGCTTCGAGACCTTTCTTCGCCGCCCACATGTGATCGCCGATCACGGCAACGGCGTCGTCGAGCACGACGATCTTGCGCACGCCGGCGACTTTCACCGCGGCGCTGTCGTCGACCTTGCCGACCTTGCCGCCGAACACCGGGCAATTGGCGATCGCGGCAATCTTCATGCCGGGCAGGATCGCGTCGATGCCGTAGAGCGCCTTGCCATTGACCTTGTCAGGCGTATCGAGCCGCTTCAGCGGCTGGCCGATGAGAACGAAATCCTTGGGATCCTTGATGGCAACATCCTTCGGCGGCGTCTGGCCTTGGGCTGCAAGCGCCAGCGTGCCATAGCCGAGCTTGCGCCCGCTCGCGGCATGCGCGACCTCGCCCTTCGATGCCGTGCAGCTTGCGGGATCGACGCCCCACTGGCTGGCCGCGGCCTGCACCAGCATCGCGCGGGCGGTGGCGCCGGCCTTGCGCAGCGGCAGCCACCAGGCGCGAATCGAGTTCGAGTTGCCGGTGACCTGGAGACCGAAGGTCGGATTGGCATAGAGCTTGTCGTTCGGCGGGGCGTGCTGGACCTCGACCTTGCTCCAGTCGGCATCCAACTCTTCGGCGATCACGGCCGAGATCGAGGTGTAGGTACCCTGGCCCATCTCGACCTGCGGCATCATCAGGATGGTGCGGCCGGTCTCGTCGATCCGGATGAAGGCGTTGGGCGCGAACTTGCCGTCGGTCACATCGCGCTGCACCGGCTCGTTGGCGGCGGCGCGCAGCGGCAGATGGAAGGCGAGCAGGACACCGGTGGCGAGACCGCCGGTCAGAAGCGTGCGGCGGGAGACGTTGTTGTGTGCATTCATGGCGGACCTCACGACTGCCGGCCGTTGGCCGCTTGCTTGATGGCCTCGCGGATGCGCACGTAGGTGCCGCAGCGGCAGATGTTGCCGGCCATCGCGGCGTCGATGTCGGAATCATCAGGGTGCGGCGTTGTCGCGAGCAGTGCGGCCGCGGCCATGATCTGGCCTGACTGGCAATAGCCGCACTGGATCACTTCGGCATCGAGCCAGGCCTTCTGCACCTTCGCACCCGAGGGCGTGTTGCCGACGGCCTCGATGGTGGTGATGGCGCGGTTTGCGACCGCGCTGACCGGCAGCACGCAGGACCGCACCGCCTTGCCGTCGACATGCACCGTGCAGGCGCCGCATTGCGCGACGCCGCAGCCGAACTTGGTGCCGGTCATGCCGAGTATGTCGCGCAGCACCCACAGCAGCGGCATTTCCGGTGGCGCGTCGAACGATTTGGTTTCGCCGTTGATGGTGAGAGTTGTTGCCATAAGCATCCCCTTGCTCGCTTGATCGCTTGCGGCGATCAGGTCGGCGAATTCGTGCGCGACAATAATCATACCGATGCGAAACGATGAAGCGCCAGAATTTCCGGCGATGCATATTTGCGCTGCCGGCGCGTCAGGCCATGACGTTCACGAATTTGTGCGGCGATTGCTGCAACGGAATTGGGCTAATTGATATGATAAGCGTCATGTTTTGACGCATTTTCGTCGCAGCACCGTTGATCGCCGCAGATGATCGTGCGAATGCGAAAATTCATGCGATGATGAAATACGTGCGATTGGGAAAGTCGGGCGGCAGCGCGCGCGGGCACGGGATCAATTGCAACGGCCAATGGCCGGACGGCCGACATGCGTGATGATGACATCATGCTCCTGTTTTGCCCGACGGAGCAATGGCCACATTCAACACGTGCAGCGTGATGAGTTGAAGTCCGATCAGGCTCGGCCGGCGGCAAGGCGCAGCTCTCTCCGTTCCCCCCTTGCGGGGGAGGGAACGCACCTCCGTCGGCGCGCTAGGTGAGTCTCTTCATCAGGCATCCAAGCCATTGATTCCCCACGCCCCGGCTACTGTGCATGGGGTTGTTTTCCGGATTTTTGATTCAGGGACGCCAGGGCTGCCGTCGCGGCGGGCGTCAGCTCTGCCGAAATCCCATCCGGAAGGCGCCCCAGTGCTTGCCGCGGATCACGATCGGCGAGGACAGGTCCTTCATCAGCACGAACTGCCCGCCGCCCATGTCGCGGCGATAGGTCTGGAGCAGGAACGGTTTTGTGTTGGCCGCGACCTTCTTCACCGCGCGGTCGCTGAACAGGCGGCGGTTGCGGCAATTGGCGTTGTTCCAGACGGGGTCCTTGCCCTGCGGCAGGCGGTAGTTCGGGTTGTGGGTCGGCAGATAGCCGCCCTTGGCCCAGGCGACGCAGAACACGATGCGGGGGTCTGACTTCTGGATCGGGTCCTGGATGGCGGGCAGCACGCGGTCGGTGAAGTCGACGTAGCTGGTCTTGTATTGCTTGGGATCGGTGCCGGGGATTTCCCGGTAGTTCTCGTCCAGGAGCTGGTCGAGCGTGATCTCGCCGCGGTCGATTGCGGCCTCGAACTCGTCCGAGATCCGCCTTGCGGTCTCGACGACGACGCGGATCAGCGGCGCATCCGATGTCTCCACGCCGCTGTCGGCGATCATCGCGATCAGCGCTTCGGACGTGTCGAGCAGTTTTGTCACGCGCTGATCGGCGTTCTTGAGATCGCGCGAGGACAGGTCGACGCCCTTGGCGAGTTCGTTGAGCTCGCTGATGACTGTGTCGCAATGGCCGAGATTGGAGGTGGCGGCGCGCGTGACGCTGTCGATCTCCGCTTCCACCGAGGCAAAACCCTGCTGGACCCGCGAGATGATGCCGGAGATCTGCTGGGCGCCTTCGCCGGCCGTCTTGGCGCGTTGCGAGGCGTCGCTGCTCTCGCCGATCAGGCCTTCGATCTGGCCGTCGAGATCGCGCACGGTGTCGGAGATCTGATGCGTGGCCGCACGGGTGGCCTCCGCGAGATTCTTGACCTCGCTTGCCACCACCGCAAAGCCGCGGCCGGCATTGCCGGCGCGGGCCGCTTCGATGGTGGCGTTGAGCGCGAGCAAATTGGTCTGCTTGGCGATCGCCTCGATCGAGCCGGACACCTTTGCCACCTGCGCCAGTGCCGAGCCGACCGCGCTCAGGCGGGCCTCGATCCGCTCCACGGCTGCGACGAGCTCGGAGATGTGGCTGACCGCGGTGTCGACCGCGCCGCGCGACTGCGCGATCTCGCCGACCGCCGCCGATGCGGTCGATTGCACCGCTTGTGAGGCATTGGCGATATCGTGATTGGCCGAGACCATCGTCTCGGCCGTCTCCTGGAGGTGATGAAACCGTTCGGACTGGTTCGCGACGCGGTTTGCGACTTCCTGGACGTTGCCGGCGATGTCGGCGAGCTCGACGCCGAGACCGCCGATGCGGTCGGCGAGCTGGTCGATCAGACGTTCGGCAAGTGTCCGGTTGGAGCCGGTGTCCAGGACTGCAAGTTGTGCGACGGACATGTTTTGAGAGTCCTCCAGTCAGAGCCGTTCGCCGGCTCTCCGCGGCATTCCCATTCCAACTCCAGCCTTAAAGGGTGATTCGCGGCCGGCGTCTTGCCTGAGCGCGCACTACAGCTTGTAGGCCGTGCGGAATCCGCCCCAGTGCCGGCCCTGCACGCGGATCGGAACGTCGATCTCGCGCATCATCACGGTGTTGCCGTTGCCCATGTCGCGGGCATAGCTCTGGACCAGGTACGAGCGCAGGTTGCGCGCGGCGGCGAGCCCCGCCGGATCGTTGAAGATCCGCCGGTTGCGGCTGTTGGCGGTGTTCCAGGCGACATCGCCCGGCCGCTGCGGATGCGAATAGATCTTGTTGTGCACCGGCAGGAAGCCGTTGCGGTCGACCATGGCGCAGAACGCCATGCGCGGTTCCTTGGCGAGAAAGGCTTCCTGGAACGGCGGCAGCGCGCGGTCGGCCCAGTCCAGATATTTCGTGCGGTATTGCTGCGGATTGGTGCCGGCGATCTCCGCATAGTCGGTATCGAAGAGGTCGTCGATCCTGACCTCGCCGCGTGCAACCGCCTGCTCGAAGATCCGGGTCAGCGCCGTGCCGGCTTCCATGGCGCGGGTGACGAACTCGGTGTTTTCCTCGTGGATCGACCAGAGCCTGTCTTCGATCTTCTCGCTGAGATCGGCGTTGGGGCTGACGAATTGCGCGCGGGCGCCGGCCTTGGTCTGCTCGATGACGCGCAGGCGGCAGGCGCCGACGCCTTCGAGGGTGCCGTCGACGACGGCCTGCGTGGCAAGCTTCGCCGCCTCCGCGCCGCCGATCAGCACGCCGTCCATCGCGATCTCGTAGACCTGCAACACGCCGCGCGCGGTTTCGAACTTGAGATGGCAGGGCAGCCGCTCGGTCTTGCGACGGTCGTCGTGCTCGCTCTGGCGCAGCAGCACCGCGCAACGCGATTTCAGCTTGCGCGCGAAGGTGGTGACGGCCTTGCCGGCGCTGGCGACGTTCTCGCCGTGGGTCTCGGCCGCCTTGGTCGCGGCATCGATCTCGGCCGCGCTCTCGCCGACCGAGATGATGAACTGCGACGCGCTTGCCGCGTTGCCGGAGACCTCGCTGGTGGTGGCATTCTGCTCGGCGACCGCGCCGTTGACGGTGTCGAACACCGGACGGATCGCCTCGATCGCCTGCGCGATGCGATGCACGGCGTCGGCCGAGCCGGCGGCGTCGCGCTGGAGCGCGTCGATCTTCCTGGTGATCTCCTCCGTTGCGCCCTGGGTCTGCACCGCGAGCGCTTTCACTTCGGTGGCGACGACCGCAAAGCCCTTGCCGGCCGCGCCCGCACGCGCGGCCTCGATGGTCGAGTTGAGCGCGAGCAGCGTCGTCTGCCGCGCGATCTGTGCGATCAGATTGACGACATTGCCGATGGCGGCGGAGGATTCACGCAGGCGGTCGACATTGGCGCGGGCTTCCTGCGCCGCGGCGCTGGCTTCGTCGGCGAGCTTGCCGGCCTCGCGCACCTGCGCGCCGATGCCTTGCGCGGACTGGGTGAACTTGTCGGCGGCATGGGCAAAGGTGGAGGCGGTCGATTGCGCCGCATTGGTGCGGCCGGTGAGGGCGTCGGTGCGCTCGCGAATATCCGCGAGCGTTGCCGCGGTCGCCTCCGCGCCGCCGGCGACCGCGTTGGCGGCGCGCTCGAGCTGGCGGATCATGGCGCCGAGCTCGAGTTCCAGCAGTTCCAGGATTTCCCTGGCGGAATCGCCCTCGGCCGACGGGCCGGGCGCGGGATCGACCGGCGACGGCGCGGCCTGTGGGGGGGCCACAGGCGCGGACAAGTCGGGCAGACGCTTCCGAAACAATGCGAACGCCATCAGGTCACTCTTGTCGGGGAACGGGCGGTTGCTATTTTCGCAAGTCGGAATGAAATCATGGTTAACGGTGCCTGACTCCTAGGCACAGGGCACTACGGTATTACCTTAAAGTCGTAGAGCCTCTTTCATTCCGGTGGGTTGGCGGCCTATAAGGCCGCGCTTCCCACGCTCACCTTTGGCGCACGATTCCTGACGAGACACGCATGGCCGGACATTCCCAATTCAAGAACATCATGCACCGCAAGGGGCGGCAGGATGCCCAGAAGTCGAAGCTGTTCGGCAAGCTGGCGCGGGAAATCACCGTCGCGGCCAAGCTGGGCACGCCCGATCCCAACATGAACCCGCGCCTGCGTGCCGCCATCATCGCGGCGCGCCAGGAGAACATGCCGAAGGACAATATCGAGCGCGCCGTCAAGAAGGCGCTCGGCAACGAGGGCGAGAACTACGACGAGATCCGCTACGAGGGTTACGGCCCCGGCGGCGTCGCCGTCATCGTCGAGGCGCTGACCGACAATCGCAACCGCGCCGCCTCCGACATCCGCTCCTTCTTCACCAAGTCGGGCGGCAATCTCGGCGAAACCGGCTCGGTCTCCTTCATGTTCGACCGCACCGGTATCATCGAATACGACCGCAGCGTCGCCTCCGACGATGCTGTGTTGGATGCCGCGATCGAGGCCGGCGCCGACGACGTGGTCTCGGGCGAAGGCGGACACGAGATCTACGCCTCGACCGAAGGCTATCGCGACGTCGCCAAGGCGCTGGAAGCCAAGTTCGGCGAGCCGCGCAAGGCCGCGCTGATCTGGAAGCCGCAGAATACGGTCGCGGTCGACGACGAGACCGGCGAGAAGCTCCTGAAGCTGATGGACCTGCTCAACGAGCACGACGACGTCCAGCAGGTCTACGCCAATTTCGAGGTGTCGGACGCGCTGATGGCGAAGATGGGCGGCTGAGGTCGCCACCAGTCCCAGATTCCGCTGTCGTCGCCCGGCTTGTCCGGGCGACCCGGCTTGTCCGGGCGACCCGGTATTCCAGAGACGTCTGAGGGAAACGGAGAAGCCGCGGCGTACTGGATACCCCGCCTTCACGGGGTATGACGGCGTATCTTGTGGTCGTCACCGCGGGCACCCAATCGCGGCACCCCACTTCCCCTGTTACTTCCGTTCTGTTTCTGTTTCCCCCACCGCAGCCAGCCGCTATCACTGGCCCATGACTGCGCTCCCGATTCGTGGCCCCGTTCGCATCATCGGCATCGACCCCGGCCTGCGCCGCACCGGCTGGGGCGTGATTGAGGCCGAGGGCAATCGTTTGATCTACGTCGCCTGCGGCTCGGTGGAACCGCCGGACGATTTACCGCTGGCGAGCCGGCTGCTCGCGATCCATGAGGGGCTTGCCGCCGTCCTGTCCGGTCACAAGCCGATGGAAGCCGCGGTCGAGCAGACCTTTGTGAACAAGGACGGCGTCGCGACGCTGAAGCTCGGTCAGGCCCGCGGCGTCGCCATGCTGGCGCCCGCGATGTTCGGCATTACCGTCGCCGAATACGCGCCGAACCAGGTCAAGAAGACGGTGGTCGGCGCCGGCCACGCCGACAAGCACCAGATCGCGATGATGCTGAAGATTTTGCTGCCGAAAGCCGAGCCGCCGTCCTCGGACGCCGCCGACGCGCTCGCCATCGCCATCACCCACGCCCATCACCGCCAGAGCACGGCACTCAGGCTGAAGGTGGCGGGCTTATGATCGGCAAGCTCAAGGGCCTGATCGATTCCTACGGCGAGGATTATGTCCTCCTCGACGTCGGCGGCGTCGGCTATCAGGTGCATTGCTCGGCGCGCACGCTTCAGCATCTGCCGGCGCCCGGCGAGGTCGCGGTGCTGTCGATCGAGACCTATGTCCGCGAGGACCAGATCAAGCTGTTCGGCTTCCGCACCGACCAGGAGCGCGAATGGTTTCGCCTGCTCCAGACCGTGCAGGGCGTCGGCGCCAAGGTCGCGCTCGCCGTGCTCGGCACGCTGGCGCCTTCCGATCTCGCCAACGCCATTGCGCTCCGTGACAAGGCCGCGGTGGCGCGTACGCCCGGTGTCGGCCCCAAGGTGGCCGAGCGCATCGTCACCGAATTGAAGGACAAGGCGCCGGCCTTCGCCAATGTCGATCCCGCCGTCGTGCATCTCGCCGGCGCCGTCGACGACCAGCGCGCGCCGCGCCCGGTGGCAGATGCGATCTCGGCGCTCGTCAATCTCGGTTACGGCCAGCCGCAGGCCGCCGCGGCCATCGCATCGGCATCGCGTAGCGCGGGTGAGCATGCCGAGACCGCACAGCTCATTCGCCTCGGCCTCAAGGAGCTCGCGAAGTGAGCGACCCCAAGGCCAACCGCATGGTCTCGCCCGAGCGCCGCAGCGACGATGTCGGCGACACCGCGCTGCGTCCGCAATCGCTGTCCGACTTCGTCGGCCAGCAGCAGGCGCGCAAGAACCTCTCGATCTTCATCGAGGCGGCACGCAAGCGCGGCGAGGCGCTCGATCACGTGCTGTTCGTAGGCCCCCCCGGCCTCGGCAAGACCACGCTGGCGCAGATCGTCGCCAAGGAGCTCGGCGTCGGCTTTCGCGCCACCTCGGGTCCGGTGATCGCGAAGGCTGGCGATCTCGCCGCACTCCTCACCAACCTCGAAGAGCGCGACGTGCTCTTCATCGACGAGATCCATCGCCTGAGCCCGGCGGTGGAAGAGGTGCTCTATCCCGCGATGGAGGACTTTCAACTCGACCTGATCATCGGCGAGGGCCCGGCGGCACGCTCGGTGAAGATCGAGCTGTCGAAATTCACGCTCGTCGGCGCCACCACACGCGCTGGCCTGCTCACCAATCCCTTGCGCGATCGCTTCGGCATCCCGGTCCGGCTCAACTTCTATACGATCGAAGAGCTGGAAAGCATCGTCACCCGCGGCGCGCGCGTGCTCAATGTCGGTATGAGCGCCGACGGTGCCAACGAGATCGCGCGCCGCGCCCGTGGCACGCCGCGCATCGCCGGCCGCCTGCTGCGCCGCGTGCGCGATTTCGCCTCCGCCGCCGATGCCGCCTCGATCGACCGCAAGATCGCCGACCACGCGCTGAGCGCGCTCGAGGTCGACGCCGCCGGCCTCGATGCCATGGACCGCCGCTACCTCACGACCATCGCGCAGAACTATGGCGGCGGCCCGGTCGGCGTCGAGACGATGGCTGCCGCTTTGTCCGAGCCGCGCGATGCGATCGAGGACATCATCGAGCCTTATCTCATTCAGTGCGGCTATCTCCAGCGCACCCCGCGCGGCCGCCTGCTCACCTCGCACGCCTTCCGCCATCTCGGCATCGCCGAGCCCTCGCGCGATGCCGCGGCACAGTTCGGCCTGTTCGGCACGGACGAGAGCGACGACTGATTGCGTTGATGCAAGGTGCGTCGGTTGTCATGAACTTCCGGTAACCTTTGTGCAAACGGTCTGCACGCAAATGCAGGCCGTCTGCACGAGCGGACCCCAATTCCGCTCCAATCGGGCCGCATCACAAAAGCTGCATCACCATCGGGCTTCTATGATCACGCGTCGTCATCTCATCCGTTCCATCGGCGGCCTGTCCGCGCTCGGTGTCTCGACCGCGGCCTATGGCGTCGGCATCGAGCCGCTGCGGCTCCGCGTCACCCGCTATCACCCGACCCCGCGGCAATGGCCGGCGGATTTTCCGCTCAAGATCGCCATCGTCACCGACATTCATGCCTGCGATCCCTGGATGTCGCTGGAGCGGATCGAGGGCATCGTCGATCGCACCAATGCGCTCAACGCCGATGTCATCGTGCTGCTCGGCGACTATGTCGCGGGTGTTCACCAGGTCACGCGCATCATTCCGTCGAGCGAATGGGCCAGGGTGCTCGCGGGCCTCAAGGCACCGCTCGGCGTCCATGCCGTCATGGGCAATCACGACTACTGGGTGGACAGGGCCGTGCAGCAGGCCGGTCACGGGCCGACAGCCGCCCATCGCGCGCTGGAGGCGGCCGGCATTCCCGTCTACGAGAACGACGTCGTGCGTCTCACCAAGGACGGACGCTCCTTCTGGCTCGCGGGCCTCGGCGATCAGCTCGCCTACTATCCCGCGAAGCGCTATGGCCGCGCGCATCGGCTTGGCGCCGACGATCTCGCGGGCACGCTGGCGAAGGTCACCGACGATGCGCCGGTCATCCTGCTCGCGCACGAGCCAAATATCGCGCCGCTCGTACCCGCGCGCGTCGCGCTGCAACTGTCCGGCCATACCCATGGCGGCCAGGTCCGCCTGTTCGGCTGGTCGCCGGCTGTTTCGCCTCAGCACGGCGTGCGGCTCGCCTATGGTCACTTCCGGCTGAAATGTGACGTCATCGTCTCCGGCGGCCTCGGTTGCAGCATCATGCCGGTCCGCGTCGGCGTGCCGCCGGAAATCGTCGAGGTGACGCTGGGAAGGACGCCGGCCGTGGCATAACCTGCGCTTGCGCAGCCGGCTGTTTTTGCGCAAAACGGGCCGGTTGCAAAAAGCAAAGAGGCTCGCGACGTGACAGCCCATCTCGACGGCGAGATCCGCGACGGCCGCCATCACATGCAGGTCCGCGTCTACTACGAGGACACGGACTTCTCTGACTTGACGATATCGCAACAAAAGGCCAACGCATTGATTTCATTGGGTCGCTGGAGCGTTAAAGCGTGAACGAAAGGCAGATTTATCTGTGCTCTTCCATAGCAAGCCTCAGAGCCTTTGGGATGCGCTGCGCTTTTCCGCCTGAGATAAACGCGACCCGTACACGCGCCGAGACCAAGAGATCACCCCCGCGCCTGCACTCCTGCAGCAAGGCAATCGACGCGCCTCTCACCTCTTGCGGGACCGTGACAATGTCAAGCAGGTCGTCCAAGACTGCCGGTTTTAGAAAATCGATTGTCATCGAACGGACAACGAAGGCGAAGCCCGGCGCATCGTTCCGCGTTTCCTCGAGCAGCGCTTGCTGATTGGTGCCGAGCAGGCGCAAGTAATTCGTTCTGCCACGTTCCATGAAACGCAAAAAATTCGCGTGATAAACAATCTGGCCGGAATCGGTATCTTCGAAATAGACGCGGACCTGCATGTAATGCCGTCCGTCTCGAATTTCGCCGTCAAGAGAGAGTGTCACAGCGCGGTTTCCTCTTATTGCGCGTACAGGGACCCATTGTCTTGCACAGAGGCGGTTTTCTGAGCAATCGTCTTGAGCTTGGCTCCTGCTGCCGGAAGCTGAGGCAACCGCCTGAATGCGGCAGGCGTCGCGCTGCTGCCATCGACTTCGGATGAATATGTCGGAGATCTATCGTCAACGCGTACCCGGCTTGAGGACGACGTTCATGAATGCGCCTCCGGCTCATGAACCTAGGCGAGCCAGTCCTTCGCCGCAATCGCTGAACGAAAAATCGCCGAGGCCGGCGAGGCCGTAAATGGCCTTGCCCTTGGCGATGGCCTCGTGCTCGCTGCTGGCGAGCACGAGGGGTTCGTATGTCATCCAGCTTTTGAAGCCGACGTCGTAGCCCCGCGTGGCGGCTGGGCTCATTGCCCCGCCTCCGCGTCGGCCTTGGGTTCGCGAACCACGAGGCGGCCGTTCAATGGCAGGCAGCTCAACTGGATGTTGAAGCCCTTGCCGTCCTGTTGCCAGGCCGCGCGCCGATCTTGGTCCAGAAGGGTCTACAAGGCGACAAAAGCAGAAGACCTCACTCAACTGCCTGCGAGGAGCGGGCTTGGCCTGACGCACATTGATGGCGGAAGCATCGAGCCTGTTCTTGATGTGCGCCGCATAGAACTTCTCGATCATCTCCACTGAGGTTCGGCAGTTCTTCGCTATCTAGTAGCTGTCCGCCCCTTCCATCAGGCGCATGCAGATGTAGGTATGCCGCAGGCTGTATGCGGTCCGCCGATTGCCATCCCGATCCAGCTTCAACTCGCTCCTATCAAGCAGGGCATTGAACATCTTGATGTGATTGCCCGGAAACACGTGGTCGGTCGGCTTGGGCAACTGCGGCGGCTCGTTAGAGGGCGGCAGCTTCGCCAGCACCCGCGCTCTGCCCTGCTTCACGTATTTCGCGCGGCCTAGCAGCCGCTCATAGGGGTCGCACCGCGCTCGGCATGCTCTTGCAGTAGCCGACGCCCCGCTTGCCGCGCACCTCGATTTCCAGGATGCGCTCGCCGCTACGTTCGTCCTCAACAATGGTCACGTCGCGATGCTGGAGGTTCTTGGCCTCATCCGGCCGCAAGCCGGTGTTGGCCAAGAACAGGACGTAATCATGCAATTGCTCGGCACTCCAACGGTGGTGGATCTGGCTGGCCTTCGCGTGCGCCCGCGTGGTTTCGTAGAGCTGCTTGTATTCCTCGGGGCTGAACCACGGCCGATGCACCACCTTCCCCGAAGTCTTATAAGGAGGAGAGAAGTCCGGCAGGTGCGCGAGCCATTCATGGCGAATGGCAGTCTTCAACACCTGCCGCAACGTCACGACCTCGTCGTGGATAGTGCTGCGCGCGGGCGCCTTGCCGGTCTTAGACGTTGCGATCCGGTGTAGGCGATATTCCTGCACCTTGCCTGAAGAACGGCAACAGGTGCAGGCGAAGCCTGATCTCGTAACCCTGGACCCAGCGCTCGCTGCGCTGGCCCTCGGTGATCACCTCATACTCTTTCAGGAATTGGTCAGCGGCTTGGCGAAAGGTCTTCTCATTCACCAACAGCCCCTCCCGCGCCTTCCCACGAAGACCGATAAACGAGTCCTCCGCAAACTGCTTGGCGAGGGAGAGATCTTCCTCTCCGGTCGTGCTGCGGTGTTGGCGGCCGTCGATGGAGGCCGAACAGTGCCAATACCGGCCGTTTCGCCGGTATACCTGAATCAGACCACCTAGAAGCTCGTGCCTGGCCATCATGCACCTCCACGTGCATTTTAGCGCAGGGAACCAAAAAGTCGAATTTTGTGCTAGGCGCGTGCTAGGCCATTTACGAAAAATTAAAGGGTTAGGCTTTCGCCCAACCCGTTGTATTACATCAGAAATTTGGTTGCGGGGATAGATTTGAACCTATGACCTTCAGGTTATGAGGCCGAAGGTCTGCCGGGCTGGAACCGGTTCGTCCTATTTGTACGCCACAGCTACCCAGCAACCATACCTGCGCACTTGGTTTCTTTCTTGCCGGAGCAGCCTACGATCTTATTGCCCAGACCGATCATGGTTCGGGGCGGAGGCATGCGCGGCAAAGACGAAAAGATTGGGATCGAGGCATTTGGGTCGGCAGGTTCCAGCAAAATACCGCGGGCGAATCGCCGTCGCAAGAACCGTGGCATGCCGCCGCCCGCGACGTTCGATATCGATACGCTGCCGGGCAGCTCTAATTTGACGGCATTTGAGGCGGCCGCGGTCATCCGGCGTACGCCCGGCGCGTTGGAGCAGTGGCGGCGCAATCCGAGCCACCCGCTGAAATGGCGCTACGTCGATGGCCGCCCCCTCTATCGTGTCGATGCGGTACGCGACTATCTGGCCAAGTGCGATAAGACCACTAAGATGCCTCAGCCGCATAATGCTCACGGAGACGGCCGAGGAGCTCGGCCTTGATCGGGTCAAGCGGATTCGTCCGCTGCAGGCGCACGATTTTGCCGACCCGTTTCGCGCCGACCAACTCCGCAATGTAGTCGTGAGCCGCTTCGAACGCCATTTTGCGGATGATCCACTGTTCGTCGTGATTGTAGACCTGATCGATTCCGCTTGGCCTTTGCCCGACACACAGCCGCTGGATTTCGTTGTCGTAGCCGCAGCGAGACATGACGGTTCGTAAGCTGCGCCTTAGGTCATGCATGGTAAACTTGGCAACACCCGCTTCCTTGACCAGGCGGTTGACCATCTTGGTGAACCCGGACATCTGGCCGCCGGTCTTTGGTGACGGGAAGACATAGTCGGACGTTGCGCGCTGGAAGTGTTTGGCGGCCGCGAGCACCTCGTTTGCGAGGTGGGTGCGCGGCACGTCGTGGTGCAGGCCCATCTTGGTCCACGCCGCATCGAAGGTGATACGGTCATCCATGATGTGCTTTCGCCACTCGATCATGGTAGGCTCGCTGCGGCGCGGGCCACCGAGCAGGCACATGCGAGCCAGGAGACCAAAAGCCCCGAGCTTGCCGGATGCATCCCAGACTTTGATGATTTCCTCATCGGTCAGCGCGCGGCCCTTCGTTCGGCGTCCGACCCTTTGCGCGCGGGTTTCCTTGGGCGCGCGATAGCCGGCGAGCACGTTGTGCTCGACATAGCCCTCACCGACGCACCATTCGAGCAAAGTATGCACGTGCTTGCGCAAGTCCTTGGCTGCACCACGCTTGCCGGTCTTGGCAATCTTATCGACCGCAGCCATGATCTGCCGTCGCGTCAGGTCCCCCACGCCGCTCTCGGCGTGATCCTTGAGCCCGCGCCGCAGCGCCGACATTGCTGGCTTCCAGTTGACGACTTGACGTTCGGTCATAGACGTCTGGTAAGGACCATCTTCAACAATGAGGGTCGCGAGCGTGGTGCGCTGCTTCTCGGCTGCCTGTTGCCGCCTCGCCTCGCGCTTCGCGTCGTTCGGGTCCAAGCCCTTGACGACTTCGCCTGCGGCGATGGTGGCGGCCTTGCGGGCGGCCTTCTCATTATATTTGGGCCACGCGCCGAGGGTCTTGCGCTGGGTCCCCCTCACCCCCGGCTTGGTGAAGAGGTAGACCCAGGTCCGGCCGCCGGTGGCGCGCATGCGCAAGGCGAGGCCGGGCAGCTTGTCGTCGTGGAGATAATGCTGCGCCTTACCCGGCGGCAGCGTTGCGTTGCGGATCACCGCATCGGTGAGTGTCAGCTGGTTGGCCGGCTCCGTCATGATTCCTTCCCTCTCTCTGTGCCCCAGTGTGCCCCGCAAGAAGGGCGGTGAGCCTCGAACAGAACCGGGTCTCAGACCTCCCCCGTTTGTGTGCCCCAAGGGAATATCCGCGGCGGGCACAACGGGGGCATACAAAATGTAGTAAGGTCAGGTATGGGCTCTTATAGCCGTAGTAGGCCATAACTCTCATTAATTTAAGGAGTTTTTACACCTCAACTATGGCCGGATTTGGTTAGCTCGGGTCTACGGATTGTGGTTCACACGGGAGAGGTCCAAGGTTCGATCCCTTGTGCGCCCACCATCCATCTTCCCAAGCCATACTGGTTGCGGACGATCACCCCGGCCTGACGGCTGTCGGGGCCGTCTGATCAAAAAAAGTCGAAAACAACCCCATGCACAGTAGCCGACATCAGTCGGATCAATGGGTTGCGCCTTTTCCGAATTCGCTTGCTCCGTCGGGCAACACACGGGCATGATGGCATCATCCAAGGAGAGGCCCGCACCACCGAGCCGCCTTGACACGCGAGAGGTCCAAGGTTCGACCGATGTGCGCCCACCATTGATCCCGGATTTCAAGAATCGCTGAACGCTCCCTTGCGAGGCGCGCGAACGCTAGGGGCCGAGCGGCGTGAGGGCGTTGCGCAGTGGCGCGCTGGAAATCTGCATCAAACCCGCAAATGGCTGCCCCAGCTCTAGGACCAGGTAGATCGCCCCGGCGGCCGACAGCGCAAAAACGAACAACGAGCCGAAAACGGTTGCGCTGGGCCTGGCAAACAGGCCGAAGCTTCCAAAGATGATGGTGAGCCAGAAAATCAGCACCACCAGGAACGGCATGGGGATCGAGTTGTTCGTCTGGGCGTACAGGGACAGGCGGGTTTGCGCAATGTCGGTGGCGATCTGTATGGCCCTGGCCTGCAGGGAGCGCTGGGAATCGTTCTGCGGCGAAAGCTGCTGAAGCTTCGCAAAGAATGCTTCGCTCGTGGCGCTCGCCTCGAACGGGTTCGCCTTGGCAACCTCGGAAGTTTTCTCGCGCCACATTCGATCGGCTAAAGCAACGACGGCGCGCCGCAACAGATTGCGTTCGTCATTCGTCTCCGGTCCGTACTGCGCCAGCAGATTGTCGAGCAGGACAACATTACTCGTCATCTGCGTGACTTGAGTGCTCTGCGTGTCGTAGGAACCCTTCGCCGAGGCGATCAGCAGGCCAAGGACAAGCGCGGCTATCGTCCCGATGAGGCCCGTGCCCAGCCTGACCACATCCTTGTCATCTGTGCTCAGGTGATGCCCAGGAAGGAACATACCGAGCAGGGCACCGCCCGAGATGCACAGAAACGTGATGCACGATAGCGCGATTGCATTCATGATTCACCAGTGTGTCGCGCGGCGTGTCGTGACTTAGCGCTGCGTCGCCTTCGCCGCGGAGGCAACTGCGGGTCCCCTGGCGATCAATGTGCGTCGCTCGTGAATCAAGCTCTCAAGCCGGTGGGCTGCCACGTTCAATGTGGCATCATCCACCGCGCTCTCGTCTCCAGCGGCGGATTTGGCGCGCTCCGCCTTTAGAATGCCGTCGATTTCGTCCTCGATATCCGAAAGTTCAGCCTCCGTATCGACCTTCCGAATCCGGCGCGCCAGGGCATAGAGAGAATCGAGCGGGCCATCGGTTGCGCGGTTGCCGAGGCCCAGGAATTTCCACGCCGCCGCAAGCATGGTGGCAGCGCCACCCAGTACCATCGGCGTCAAATAGATCCAGTTGCCGTATTCATCCATGAAGCTCTGCGTCGTGCTGTTGTAGACGGCTGCCGCGCCAGGGTGCAGCGGAAGGTAGGCATCCTGGTCGGTGCTGGGCGCGGTGATCTGCGCGAAAATCGGCTGCTCGCGCAGAAGATTCCTGCGCGCGCTCATGATCGCCTCCGTGAGGTCGGTTACCAGATCAGTGCCGAGCTTCTTTTGCGCAACCAGGTATAGCGAGGTCCTCAGGGTCGTCAGGTCATCTTCCGGGACCGGCGGCGATCCCCGCAGCGTGCCCTTCGGGACGTCGAAGCTTTCAAAAGCGCGTTCCCTCTCTGCAATTGCCCCCGCGGACTCGATTGGGATCAGTACCGGGGCCTTTTTACGGTCGAGCTGAAAAAATCCGCGAACGAGCGAGAGGTATTTTTCGGCGAGCGGGATCGTGACGAGCAGGGCACCGACTTGTTTCGACTGAATGGCTTGCCGGACATCCGTCAAAGCAAGGTTCTTGAATACAACTTTCGCGCCCGCCAGATCGTATTCCTTGGTCAACACATCGACGATTTTGGCGTTCACTGCTCCGCCGACCACCCCGACCGTGCGTCCCTTCAGGTTGGCAATGCTGTCGATGGACGATCCCGGCGGCGCGATGATCAGTACGACCATATGGCTGACGACGACGACGGCTTGCGCCTGTGACAAGTCGCCGACATCGCCGCGAACCACAGCGAGATCGACCTTACCGGCGGAGAAAGCGGCAGCGGCCTCAAGCGCGGTGCCGCTGTCGATGACCTTGAGCCGGACCGGCGCGTTCGCTGAAACGAACTCCCCTGCCATCGCTGACATTGCCTTGGCTGCCTCGCCGTCGACCGAGCCGACCGCCACGGTCAGCGCTACCGGGCGACTGTAGTACCGATAGGCAACAAGACTTGCGCCTGCCGCGAAGACGACGACGCCGACAAGCAGGAGAAAGCGAAGCCACAGCGGCAGTTTTGTCGACTTCATACTCGCCACTCCAGACGCAACGGGTGGTGACGACGTTGATCTATATCAAGCTTACCCGCCGCCGAAGGTCCACGGAAAACGGTCGGCAAATCGGACTGTTTGCGCGCCCGATACGGCGCCTCATTCCCTCTCCTCGATCAAGGGTGATCATTATGCAATCCTCTTGGCCCAACGAGCCCAGTCGTCGCATAGTTCTGGGCGCACTCGCGGCACTGCCCGCATTCTCCGTGCCACGCGTTGCCGGTGCCCAGACACAAACAACGACCGCGCAAGCACCGCTTTCCGCAGCGGCCGGCTTTTCATTCGCTGCGGTCGGCGATACCCGACCGATGATGTACCTCCCATTGAAAGAGGGACAACCGGACCTCAGCAAGTTCTTCGTCGAGATGTTCGGATTGGTCATGCCGGAAAAGGTCGCCGAGGCCGTCGTAGCGAAGGATGTGAAGATGATCTTCGATCCGGTCACAAAGGACCTGGTCAAGGTCGTCATGCCGTTCGCATCCAAGACGGAAGTGATGACCCTGACGGTAGATAAGGGTTGGGTCACCGAGGCATCCGTTGAAGACGTGAAACTGCTTCCGGGAGTGCATCGCACCATGTTCCGGCTTCAGGGCGGCGAATGGGTGACGCGCGAAATCGTCAAGGACGTTCAATCCGGTCGCGCGAAATTCGTGGTCAATAGCGGTGACGCCGTGTGGTGGGGCAATCAGGGCCTGACCGTGAGTGACAGCCCATACTGGAAGCGCGTGAACGAAACAATGTTGAAGAAGCTACCCGCGCCGGATGACGAGATGCGCGCAGCCGGTCTGGATGGGCGCTTTTTCATGAGTGTGGGTAATCATGAGGTGTGGGCCGACCCAAAGATCGAGGGCGTACTTTCGGCTGTGCCGTATCTGAGAAAATTCGGCGTCACGCCGGAAAACCTCATCTACAAATTCGACTTCAAGGGCACCCGCTTCATCTATCTCTGGAGTGGCAAGTACGATTACCGTTCGCCGTCGCTATGGGATGCTGATCGGCCAAAATATGCCGAGCAGATGACCCAGCTTCAAAAGTGGATGGACGAGGCGAAGGCCAATGGCATTCGGAAGACGTTCATCGTCTTCCACTATCCCGTGTTTGCGCGGTCAGGCTTAGGCCCGATCCCGGCTCCCGATAACCCGCACAAGGTGATTGCGTCGTATGCCAGGGACATGGATGTGGTCGTGTTGAACGGGCACGTCCACACCACGGAAATCTACGACGTAGATGGAGTAAAGTATCTGATGTTGGGCGGTGGGGGCGCGGAACAAGACCCAATCCTGCCGGGGCGAACCAGCATCAAGGTGCCCGCCGACTATCCGCGGGACCTTTACTGGAAGGGTCAGCCTCCGCAAGAGGAGTACAATTACGTGCTGGTGGACGTTGAACCCGGCCAGAAGACGAAGTTCACCCTCAATCGCTTCCGGCCGTGGTCGGCGGAGCCATTCGGGACTGAGGAGCTCTTCACGTGACAGCAAGCGGGTAATAGGCGGGGAGTGAGGTTCTGGCGACAGTACTCCTGATTGTTCACGGCTTGGTCGCCGTTGCACTGCTTGGCGCGATTACGCACCAGACCTTGGCGACGTGGGCGACTGTGGGAATGCGCCCCAGTTCGTTTTTCGGCCGCTTTCGCTCCGTGCCATCGGCCCGGTTCGCCGACGCCGTCGTCGTCTTGTATGCCATCTCCATCCTGCTCGGTGGGATCATCTATCTGTATTTTCGCGTCGACATCAGGCCAGAGTTAGAGCGCGCCGGTCATTGGCCAGCCCTGGGCTTCTTCGACCTCAAGGAGCACTTCGCCGCTATCGGTTTTGCGTTGCTACCAGCCTACTGGGTTTGCTGGCGACGGCCGCATGCCGACGAGCCTGCTCAGACGCGCACGATGCTCACCTCGATCCTCGCCTTTGTCATTTGGTGGGGATTCCTAACTGGCCACGTCGTAAACAACATCAGGGGTTTTGGCGCATGACGTTATCGGCTGCGTTCCGCCGCTTTGCATTCGCGTTTGGGACGACATTTGGCTTCCTCTACGTGGTTGCACTCGCAAAGGACCTTGCTCTTTTCACCGTTTTCCCGTCGCTCGGCATCGTGCTGGCGGGCACGCATCATTCGCGAGACGTTGCTGACCCTGCGATGGGATTTCTAGCTCCAGCGATGTACTGGTACGGGTGGGCCGCGACGGCCGCGCTCGGGGCACTGATCGTCGCCCTCGTTGCTGCGTCGTTACCCGGACGTTCAGTGCGAAACTTCTGGTCGGGATGGGTGTGGGTCATTCCCATCGTCTCGATGATCGCTTGCGTCTATCTCACCCTGCCTTGGTTCAGGCTCTGACTTGGGTGCTTCCGCAAATGGATCATGACCGACCAAGCTCAAAGCGAGCTCCCTGGTCGGAAAGCCGCTTCGCGGTCTTCCGGATCAAGCTTTAGGCGGGCCGATCCGGCCGCCAGGCCGCATAGAGACCGACGAGGGTCCCGATGGCGACCAGGCCTGCCGCCAGCAGCACCTGCAATTCCCCATCATCGCTGGCGCCTGCGGACGACACGAGTCTCGTCACGACGACGAACAGAATGCCCACGGAAGCCGCTGCACCCACGCAAAGATGAGCGAGCTCTCGCGTCAGGTTCCGGCCGAGAAGTCCGAGTGCCGTGAAATACATCGCGCAAGCGTTGGGATGAACGAACAAGGCAACACGCGCATAAGGACCATAGGAGTCGAGGAGGGACTCACATCGGCTCAGTGCCGCTTTCGAGGCAACCCGCTGCAACATCGGTCTGAAAAAACGAGCCTGCCCGTAACTCAGAACGGCGCCCACGATGATGGCCGCCCACGCCACGATGAAAACGGAGACATCCGCAGGCTTCGGAGTGAGCGCCACGGACATCAGGATGAGGGCGGTTCCCGGAAAATAGCCGAAATACGGAAAGACCGACTCCAGGAGCACGCAAGCGAACATGAAGACCGGAAACCATGCTGAACCGGTCGCATCCTGGACGATGGCGTTCAAGTCGAACAGGTTCGTCTTGTACAGGACGAGGTACATGCACATGGCCAATCCGGCCAGCGCGTAGAACGGCAACGCTCCCGACAGAAACCGTCTCATCCAGCCGCCGCGCTTTGTTTCGCGGACACGGCGGAGACCTTCGATATCGGGACAAGACAACGGAAACGCATGGCTGATGTTTTAGGCGAATGAGATTGCCCCTGTCGATAGCAATCCTCGCCCCAGCTGCGCGGGCCATTCGCCGCATTGAAATGCCCGACGATCGGGAAGGCGCGGTCAATCACAGACCCAGTGTGACCTCAGCCCAGTGCATCGCGGTGCTGCCGCCCAGAAACTCGATCACGCGGGGTTCGATGGCCTCCGGCCGATCGTGGCCAATGACAGCGGTCGCTGCGATCATGTCGCAACGTTCGTTGTACACGACCGACACCAGCGTTTTGCCGGGAGCGCCATGTGAGTTGAGCGTGTAGGCGCGGCTGCGACCGTTCATCGACGCAATCCTGATGGGATGGCCGGAACCGCGTGGAGAGACTTCGCCCAGGAGAACGGTATCGCCCATGCGATCGAGATCCTCGTCATCGGCGACGCCCGTCGTGCAATTGCAAAAACCTATCTTGGCGCGCAGGTACAGCGTCACCTCGACACCACAGTCGGAAGCCCTGCAGCGGAACGCCTTTCCCTTGCCCCATTGGTCAATCGAGAACGGCCAAGTCACCTCGTGCCACACCGGCGTGGCGGAATTCGCGGCGGCATGTTGCGGCACATGGAGCCACACGAGCGATGCCGCCAGCGCGCTTCCCAGCACGATTGCTGCGACGGCGATGGCGGCTGCCCTTCTCATCATTCCACCGTTCTCTTTCCGGCTCAGTTGCTGGCGAGGTATTGCTTAGCCGCCGCGACCTCGGGGCGTTCCGAATCGGCACTGGCCGTCAGCGTTACGAGCTGCTGACAGTTCTGTCGTGCCGCTTCCCTGTCACCAAGGGCTTCGGCCGCCTTGGCCGCCCCCGCGAAAGCATGCAAGCGGTTCGGCTCCTTCGCCTTGGTTGCCTCGAATGCAGCAAGCGCCTCCTTGGCCATGCCGCGATCGAGCAGCATGAAGCCGTAAAGCTCGCGCGCCGGCGCCAGCGGTCCGGGCGTGATCACGTGCTTTTCCGTCTTGTCCTCTGCATCCGCCGCGGCACTCATCGCATTGAGCGCCTCGTCATACTTGCCCTCGGCGTAAAGCACCCAGGCAACGGCGACCTGACGCTGGATGTCGACGATTCCGGACCAATAATTGTCCTTGGCGTCCTGCAGCTTGTCGCGCAATTCCGCCAGCTTCTGGATGTCGGCCTTGGCGGCTTCCGGTTTGCCGGAGCGCGCCGCGCCGAGGGCCCGGGCGAAATGCGTTACCGCCATCGCAAAGTTGAGGTTGCTCGGCCTGACCGGCAGCTGCGAGGCACCCTCCCAATCGCCGCGGTCGATCGCATAACGCGCCGGCGAAGCCGCCAGCGCGTAATCTGCCGCCGCGACCGTCGCCTTGAAGTCGGTCTCCTTGATCATGTCGTCGATGACGGCGCGCGCCTGCTTGTCCTGGCCGAGCTGCAGGTAAGCATAGACCATGTAGTCCTGTGCGTGCAGATAGTTGCCGACCGACTTTTCGGCCATCGCGGCCTTCACGGACGCGGTGTTGGAGTCGATCGATTCCTTCCAATAGCCGACGCGTGTGTAGATGTGGGAGGGCATGTGCTGGGCGTGCGGCGCGGCCGGTGCGATCTTGGCGTAACGATTGGCGGCATCGAGCCCTTTCTGCGCCAGTGCCGGGTAGTCGTAGAGATGGATCAGATAATGCGTCACGCCCGGATGCATCGGCAGCCGCCTGGAGATCGGCTCTAGAATCGCCGCGCCTTTAATTTGCTGCGCGTAGGTCTTGTCGTTCAGATCCGCCGACGTATTGAGCGTAATGGCGTAGGCGATCTGGGCTTCGTCGTCGTCCGGATATTTTGCCGCGACGCGCGCCTGCGCGTCACGCAGCATGCGCATCCGTTGGACGTGAGGGATCTTTTCGTAATCGGCATACATCACCATCAGCGCATCGATGTAGTCGCGTTCGCGCTCGGTCGTGGCGCCGATCTCCTTGGCCTTCATGATCGCGGCGAGGCCCGGCGCCAGGTTCGGCTTTGGAATCGCATTGTGCGGATTGTCCATGTAGGTGAGCGCAATGCCCCAATAGGCCATGCCGCATGTCGGGTCGGCCTTGATGGCTTCCTCGAATATCTCCTTGGCGTTGGCGTACCAGTAGGAATGCTGATAGCGCATCCCGCGATCGAAACGACGCTGGGCCACATCATTGCAAGAGGTCTGGAAATGAACGCTGCCGAGCTGCTGATCTACATCGTCTTGCGCGACCAGAGCCTGTGGTCCTGATAGACCGAGACCGGCTGCGATGACGAAGAACAGGGACTTCCGCATGGATCCCTCCCTTTGCCTGACACGCAATGAATTCGTCTTGGTATTGGTCTTGATAGCCCTCACTATATGACGTTCGCGATTTTTGCTGAATAGCTAAGTCGCGGCAGCGCAACTGACCCAGCGGCACCTCGAAGTTGGCGAAACCAATCCGAAGCCGGAGCTGTCGAGGTTCGATCCTTACACGCCCACCATTCAGGCCTCGGCTCGCATCGCTACGCGATCGACAGAATCTCGATCTCTTGCGCGCCCGAACCCACGACATCGCCCACCGCTTTCCCGATCAGCGACTTCGCAACCGGTGCCACGAACGAGATCGATCCTGCCTTTGGATCCGCTTCGTCCTCGCCGACGATGCGATAGGTCTGCACGCGGCCGTCGGTGCGGCTGAAGGTCACGGTGCTGCCGAAGGCGACGACATCGGTCGACGCCGGATCGGGAATGACCTGCGCCGTGCGCAGCCGTTCGGTCAGATAGCGAGCGTCGCGCAAGGGCACCGCCGACTGCCGGCGCTTTTCGTTGACGTCGTCGATGGCTTGCGCGGCTTCATAGGCCTCGCGCGCGTCGCGAAGCTGCGCCTGCAGCGCCTGCAAGCCTGCTTCCGTCACGAGATTTGGATGAGGCGAGATCGGCCGATCCGGTAGCAGCGTCTCGGACGCGGTTTCTGCGCTTTCTTCCTTGGTAAAGGCGACGCTCAATTCAAGATCCTGTCGAACAACTGTTTCGGGCACCCGCTCCCGCCTGGTCCCGCGCCCCGCAGCGGGGAATCGCGCGGAACGGCAGCCGGTAATTGTCCCGGACTATATCTCAAGTTCGACGAAACGGCGGAGCTTGAAGACCAGGTCCGGCACGGCCTGGCGAAACCGCGTCGCGTTCTGGAAAGTGGTCGAGAACGGCGCGAAGGTGATCATCGCGTTCCAGTGCTTGTAACCGTAGACCGTGACGGAGGCGCCGGTCGCCGGAAAATTCTCCAGCTTGCGCAGCTCGCCAAGCACCAGCTCGGCAATCGCCTCGGCAGGAAGCAGCTTCTTGCCATCAGGCGTCGTCGTGATTTTCGCTGGCCGCTCGACCGGCTTCGCGGCATTCGGCACGGCATCGGGCGCAACGTCGGGTTCGGCCGGTGCAGGCTCGGGGGTGGACGGCTCGACCAAATCGAACCCGTTCGTCGGCGCCGTCGGCGGAACCTCGGTGAGCGGCGGCGGAGCACTGCTGTCTGCGCGCTTGTTGCCTCCCAGGATGCTGCTGATCATGGCCACAAGGCCAGCATCCTTCACGTCGTCGCTCATTTCTCCCCCCGGGCTGCGGCCTACTCTAGCACCGCCCTCGCGGACCGCCACTGGGGATGTATGGCCGGATTCCACCTGGCCAAAGGTGCTACGACAAGACGTCACGCCAAGGCCGTCATACGGTGGCACCGGCGGCGCGACGTCCGATCGCGTCGCGCCGCCGTGAGGTCCGTCACTGCTTATCGAACGGAATGTACCGCTGGTACTGCCTGGGCACAGAGCTGCGGTAGCGCGCGGGCACGGTGCCGCTGTCGAGCGAATGATCGATCTCCTGCTGCCGCGTCATCTTCTTCTTCGCCGGCTTCTTCGACGCGCTCTTCTTGGAATCGGCCGGCTGGCTGGCGGTGTCGCTGGTCGCGGCCGGCGTTGTCGCCGTCGCTGCCGGCGCAGTGGTTGTCGCGGCAGGCGCTGCGGTTCCACCGGCGGCCGGCGCACTCTGGGCCAGCGCGAGCGGTGTTTGCATGAGAAGCGCCAGCGCTGCCGTCGCAGCCAGCAAATATGACCTTTGCATTAGAACCTCCAAAATACCTGATCCGAATCAGACAAGCCTGGTTCCCCGTGATCGACGCGCGCAAGTCTGCTCACAATAGGCCGGCCCCCCACCGCGAACTGTGGCGGAGATCACATTGCTGGCCGCCGGCTGCGTCATGATGTGCCACGTCGCGAACGCACGGCATTCCGCCGACACCAAGATAGGCGACATGCCTCAGACGAGCCCGGCTCGCTGACGTTCCCGTCCACCCGCTCTCGAAGGAGATTGAAATGCGTCGCATCATCCTCACTCTCGCATCGTTCGCCGCCCTGGTCGCCGTAGCATCCCCGGCCGCCCAGGCACATCCTGCAAACGATCGATATTGCCTGCAGGGACGCATGTGGGGCTATCCCGGCAACTGCCAGTTCGCGAGCTATCAGCAGTGCCTCGCCACCGCCTCCGGCACGGAGGCCTATTGCGGCATCAATCCGCGCTACGCGTTCTCGCAGCGGAGTGCCTACTGAAGACGTGGCGGCGTGCGCGCATGACGCGCACGCCGCCACACTTATTACGTGAAGACCGTTCGCTTCGCCGACAGTCCGGCGAATTCACTTGCGCTAGGCCGCTCGCGCGCGGCGATGACGAGAATGTTATCCGTCATCGCTCCCGGAAAAATTTGCAAAGCGCGACCGCAGCTTGTTCGCAACGCTCCCTTTCGAAACAACATCGATGTCGCGCAGTGTGTGAAGCAGATCGCTTGTGGCACCCGATCGCCTGATCTAGCCTGACCTGCATATTCTGCTTCAAACAACTTTAGCTTTATTCGTTGCACGTCGTGACTTTTCAGGGAGGTGTTTTCAATGAGCAGCCGCCACAGCGTTGTTCCGCGCGGTCTGAACGCAACGCGTTCGCCGCTTTCCCAGGGCCGCTTCGGACGCATGTTCCGCAAGCTCACGCCGGCGAAATTCGGTCCGAACGACGCCGACAATGTCGCGAACCTTTCGGCGCTGGCCGACAAGATGGTCGCCGACTTCGATGGTCCGAAGGACGGGCCGGACGCGGAGGAGAGCGGCATTCCCGCGCTCTACACCTATTTCGGCCAGTTCATCGACCACGACATCACCTTCGATCCGGTCAGCTCGCTGACCAAGCAGCAGGACCCCGACGGGCTCGTCGACTTCCGCACGCCGTCGCTCGATCTGGACAACCTCTACGGCCGTGGTCCGAACGATCAGCCCTACATGTATGACGGCATCAAGTTCCGCCTCGGCGAGAAGCTGACCGGCGCGGGCGTCCCCGATGCCAGCGACCTGCCGCGCTTCAAGGGTCGCGCCCTGATCGGCGATCCCCGCAACGACGAGAACAGCATCGTCTCACAGTTCCAGGCCTTGATGCTGCGCTTTCACAACCGCATGGTCGACGACAATGACAGCCTGTCGTTCGAGGACGTGCAGCAGCGCGTCCGCTTCCACTATCAATACGTCGTGCTGAACGACTTCCTGCCGCGCATCGTCCACGCCAGCGTGCTGGACGAGCTGAGGACCGCGAGCCAGTACGACCGCAGCAAGCTCGCCCACTATCACTGGAAGACCTATCCGTTCATGCCGGTGGAGTTCTCGGTTGCGGCCTACCGTCTCGGCCATTCCATGATCCGCCCCGGCTATCGGCTGAACGATGCGGACAACATGCTGTTGCAGATCTTCCCCGACCCCCACAATCCCGACAAGAACGCGCTGACCGGCTTCCGCGCCATGGGTCCCGGACGCGCCATGGACTGGGGCCGCTTCATCGATCTGGACACGCGCCCCTATGGCGTCGAGGACGACGACACCAATCCCGACAACAAGAAGCGGCTGCAGTTCGCCTATCGCATCGACGCCTCGCTGGTCGATCCGCTGCGCAAGCTGCCGCCGGAGGTCGCCTCCAATCCGTCGTCGCTGGCGTTACGCAATCTCGAGCGCAGCTGGCGGCTCGGCCTGCCTTCAGGCCAGGCCGTCGCCAAGGCGATGAACCTGACGCCGCTGACGGATGATCAGATCATCATCGGCAAGGCCGTCGACGAGCCCGGCGCGGGCGATCCGCAGACCGGGATCGCGACCATCGCGAACGGCGTGTTTGCCGGCAATTGCCCGCTCTGGACCTACATCCTGGCCGAGGCGCGGCAATTCCAGACCGCGGTGACGATCCCGGCCACCGGCGCGCCGGCGACCGGAATCAACACGCCACAGCTCGGCCCCGTCGGCGGTCGCATCGTGGCCGAGGTCTTCCTCGGCATGATGTTCGGCGACAATTCCTCCGTGCTGTCGCTCGACCCGCAATGGACGCCGGTGACCGGCTCCAGCTTCGCGCTGAAGGACCTCGTCGCCTACGCGCTCGGCCAGGGCGATCCGCTGCATTGAGGCCTGATGAGATGAGACCCGTTCTTTGCACTGCGTGACAAGGCGTGGATGGCCGGGACAAGCCCGGCCATGACGCTGTTGAGGCTGTCTAATGCACGGCGCCTAGACCGCTCTCCTCCAGCCGCGTCGCAAACCAGAGCGACAATGGCTGATCCACGACGCCGCTGACGTAGACTTCCGAAATCGTCACATGGTGCTTGTCCAGCACCAGCAGCACGCCGATCCAGTAGGCGAACCAGACATGGGCGTCGGTCATCGCCATCAGCTTTTGCTGGTCGTGCTCGAGCGAGGTGTGATTGCTCGCCTTGCGGATCTCGACGGCGAGCAGATTGTTCGGGATCTCGCGCTGATGCACGACGACATCGGGGTAGATCGACTTTCCCAGATGATCGTCGGTGGAGACGATGGTGCCGTGCGGCAGGTGCAGCGTGCGCTCGCCGAGACGGTCGTAGTTGCAATCGACCGACCAGCCGGAGAATTGCCGCTCCAGATAGACGGCGAAGCGGTGCGTCACCGCCCGCTCGCCGACGTCCTTCTCGAACAAGAATCCTTCGTTGGCGTAGAAGTCCCGGAGCGCCGCGATTACCTTGTTCAGCTCGGTCTGCATCTTGCCCCCGGCCCTCGGCGCTCCCTGATGCTGCGCCCTACATCTGGACTTCGATCAGCCGCGGCCCGGGCTCGGCGACGGCTTCGGCCAGAGCCTTGTTGAACTCTTCGGCGTTGGTGACCGCGCGGCCGGGGACGCCCATGCCCTTCGCCAGCGCGACGAAGTCCAGCGTCGGACGGTCGAGCCGGAGCATGTCGTTGGCGCGCTGGCCGGGCTCGCCGGCGCCGACATTGTCGAACTCGCCGCGCAGGATCTGGTAGATGCGGTTGGCGAACACGATGGTGACGATGTTGAGATTCTCGCGGGCCTGCGTCCACAGCGACTGGATCGTGTACATCGCGCTGCCGTCGCCGACCATGGTGATCACCTTGCGGTCCGGACAGGCGATCGCGGCGCCGATCGACAGCGGCGTGGAGAAGCCGATCGAGCCGCCCATGTTCTGGAGCCAGTCGTGCGGAGCGGCCGCCGCCGTCGGCGGGAAGAAGCCGCGGCCGGTAGTCAGCGATTCGTCGACCATGATCGCGTTCTCGGGGATGGCGCATGCGATCGCCTGCGCGATCGAGGCGAAGGTCAACGCGCCGGTCGGCTTCACCAGCTCAGCCAGGGCCTGCGGCTTGACGTCCTTCGCGCTCGCCTTCACCGCGCCGGCCAGTGCTTCGAGCGCCGCGACCGAATTCTCGCCCCAGGTGGTCATGCGGTGCACCTCGCAGCCCTCGGGCTTGAGCATGCTCGGCTTGTTCGGATAGGCGAAGAACGCCACGGGATCATCGGACTCGACCAGCACGATGTGGCGGAACTTCTCCAGCATCGGCAGCGCGTTCTCGATCACGTAATGGATGCGGTCGATCGAGAAGCGGCCGCGGCCGCGCGCCATCTTCGGGCGGAAGGTCGGCCCCATCACGGTGCAGCCGGTCTTGCCGGCGATGCGCTCGGCCAGCGCCAGGCCCTTTTCGCTCAGCGCGCTGCCGGTCATCAGCAGCAGTGTGCGCTCGCCGTCGCCGTGCAGGATTTTTGCGGCCTGCTCGACCGCCTGCGGCGAATAGCCCGCGCGCTGCTGCTCGGCCGGCACCTCGGCGATGCCATCGGCCTCGTTCCAGGCGGTGTCGGCGGGCAGGATCAGGGTCGCGATCTGCGGCGGTGCGCTCTTGGCGGCGGCGATCGCCGCGGCACCGTCGGCGGCGACCGATTTGGAATCCGGCGAGGTGCGGACCCAGGACGACATCGGCCGTGCCAGGCCCTCGATGTCGGAGGTCAGCGGCGCGTTGTAGCCGATGTGGTAGACCGCATGCTGGCCGACGATATTGACGATGCCGGAATTCGCCTTCTTGGCGTTGTGCAGATTGGCAAGGCCGTTGGCGAGGCCGGGGCCGAGATGCAGCAGCGTCGAAGCCGGCGTGCCCTTCATGCGGAAATAGCCGTCGGCGGCACCGGTCACCACGCCTTCGAACAGGCCGAGCACGCAGCGCATGCCCGGCACACGGTCGAGCGCCGCGACAAAATGCATCTCGGAGGTGCCCGGATTGGTGAAGCAGACGTCCACGCCACCCTTGACCATCGTCCGCACCAGGCTTTCCGCACCGTTCATCCCGCAGCTCCTGCAACCGGCAATATTCAAATGTCCGTCCGATCAATCATTGTTCGCCGCCTCCGTCAAAGCAATAGCCGGCATCGCTGGCCTGCCCCGCGCGACGATGCGCTGGTTTGGCTAACGCTCCGTTCCGACGGAATCGGAACGGAGCATTAGCTTCTTGTTTTGACGCGTTTTCTTGATGCGAACCGGTATCCACTTCGCTTGAAAACGCTCTAACGCTTCCCGGCGAAACCGGCGGGGTTGCCGATTTGGTAACGCCAATCATTAAACATGGCTCATTCGTAAAGGACCTCGCTCACGGGGCCGTGGCTTGCGAAAAGCCCACAAATATGGCCTGTAACCTCAGTTGAATCGATTTTTTGCTGGGGGGAAACAATGATCCGGTTTTTTGCCGCACCGATTGCCGCCATCGCATTGCTGTCGACCGCCGCCGGCGGCGCATTCGCCGAGGGGTTCGACTCGCGTGACATCATGGGCTTCGGTCCGAGCTTCTTCCGCGGCGGCTCGAGCCCGATCCCCCGCACCACGGTCTACTATAACGGCAATTACGCACCCGGCACGGTCGTGGTGAACACCAGCGAGCGCCGCCTCTATCTGGTACTCCAGAACGGCCAGGCGCTGCGCTATGGCATCGGCGTCGGCCGCGACGGCTTCCGCTGGGGCGGGGTGCACAGGATCACCGCCAAGAAGGAATGGCCGGACTGGACGCCGCCATCGCAGATGCTGGCCCGCCGGCCCGACCTGCCGCGCCACATGAAGGGCGGCATCGAGAATCCGCTCGGCGCGCGCGCGATGTATCTGGGCTCGACGCTCTACCGCATCCACGGCTCCAACGAGCCGGAGACGATCGGCCAGGCCGTGTCCTCGGGCTGCTTCCGCATGACCAACGAGGACGTCAGCGATCTCTACAGCCGCGTCTCGGTCGGCACCAAGGTGGTCGTGCTCAACAACTAGCCGTCAGCAAACTGCGGGAACCCGCAGGGCGCGTGAATATGCGGTCTTGTGCGTCGCTTCCGAATACGGCAGCGTCGGGTAGCAATGAGCGCATTGGCCCCGCCTTCGTCCGGCTTTCGCATCGCCCTGCTGGCACTCGCCACCTTCGCGTTCGCCCCTGACACCGCTACCATCGCCGTCGCGGGCGAATTGCCCGCGGTCGCCTCGCGCCAGCGCGCCGAGAAGAAGAGCTTTACCGACGGCGAGATCGTCGAAGGCTTTCTGAAGACGGCGTTCGGCGCCGAATACCACCTCGCCGGCCGCGTCGACCGCATCCGGAAATTCGACGGGCCGGTGCGCGTCTACGCCGAGAGCGAGCGCGCCGACCGCAAGACGCAGCTCGCCAAGGTCGTGGCCGACATCGGCAAGCGCGTGCAGCATCTCGACATCGCCATGATCGACACCAGCGAAGCCGCGAACGTGCGGGTGAAGCTGGTTCGCGACCGCGACCTGTTTCGGACGATTTCCAGCTTCTACGGCGCGGAGAAGGCGCGCGAGATCCGCACCTCGCTCGATCCGCAATGCCTGTCCGGCTTCCGCAAGAACGACAATTTCGAGATCGAGCATTCCGACGTGATCCTCACCGTCGACAACGGCGATTTCACCTTCCTCGACTGCGCCTATGAGGAACTGCTGCAATCGCTCGGCCCGATCAACGACACCGCGAGCGTGCCGTGGACCATGTTCAACGACAATGTGTCGATGGGCTATTTCGACGTCTACGACCAGTACATCCTCAACCTGCTCTACGATCCCCGCATCAAGGCCGGCATGACCGTGCAGGAGGTCAGGGCGGTGCTGCCCCAGGTACTCGCCGATGTCAGGGCGTGGGTGAAGCGGGTGAATGATCTGAAGGAGTGAGGTGCTGTTACCCTCCTCTGGAGGGGAGGGTAAGCAACGCCCCGCGACGCTCTTCCTACCACCCGTTGATCCGAGGCCACACGGCGCTGACTCCGCCTTCACCATCCAGCACCTGATAGCGATCATATTGCGCGCCGGTCGCGCAGGCGTGGTTGGTGAGGATGCGGACGCGGGAGCCAATGGGCAGGTCGGGCAGCGCGGCGTTCGAGCCTTTTCGAAGCGCGATGATGCCGTGCTCCTGGTTGGCATCGGTGACGATGAGGTCCGGGTACGGTTTTCCGGCGAGATCGCAGACCACGCCATAACCCTGGTCGAGCGCCTGTTTCGCCGTGCTGCGGTCGCGCGACAGCGCCATCCAGCCGGCGTCAGCGATGATCCAGCCTTTTGCCTTCTGGTGGCCGATGACGGTGGCAAGCACAGAGAGCGCGATGTCGCCCACTTCAACCGAGCTGACGCCGGCCTGATAGAGGTCGCCGAACATGAAGACGCCGGCGCGCACCTCGGTAATGCCGGTCAGGTCGCGCACATAACGCGCGGTCGGTGTCGCGCCGACGCTGACGATGGGACAGGGCAGACCTGCGCTGCGCAAGGCGTTCGCCGCAGTCACGGCGGCAACGCGTTCCGCTTCTGCCGCACCCGCGATGGCGGCGGGATCGCTGAGTGCGTAGCTGTCGCCAGCGTGCAGCAGCACGCCGCGCAAGGTCGCACCACCTGCGACCAGACGCCTGCCGATGGCGACCAGCGTAGCCGCATCGGTCGGAGCGACGCCGGAGCGATGGCCGTCCGCGTCAACCTCGACCAGCGCCGGAACCGCGTCGCCGTTGCTCGCGGCATGTGCGGCGACGGCGTCAGCTTGTTCGATGCTATCGAGGATCACGGCGAGATCGGCGCCGGTGGCGCGGATGGCAGAGACGCGCGCGAGCTTCGCGGGCGCGATGCCGACGGCGTAGATCATGTCGCGCACGCCGCCGGCCGCGAAATATTCGGCCTCGCGCAGCGTCGAGACCGTTGCCGGCCCAGTGGCCGAGGTCATCACGATGCGGGCGACGTCGAGCGATTTTGCGGTCTTCAGATGCGGGCGGAAGGCCACGCCAAGTCCGGCGAGATGCGCCTTCATCCGCGCGACATTGGCGCGGAGCCGCTGCTCGTCGAGCAGCAGACAGGGCGTTTCGAGGTCCAACAGATTAGCGAGCATCGGCATACACCGTGGCACGCGACACCCCGAGATGGGCCGCGATGATGTCCGAGGATCGACGTACCTGCATGCAGCCGGCGTCCCGCAATTCGTGCAGCAGTGCGCGGCGATCTTCGGTGTTGAGCGCGCGGGGCGTGGTGGCGCGGCGCGCGGCGAACTGGTCGATATGGGCGCGGATGGCGTCCGCGCCCACGGGGATGAGCTGCTCGCGCGGGCTGTTGTTCGCATCGACGCTGACAAACTGACCGATGGCGCTCTGCAAGCCCTGGAACAGCGTCAGGTCGACGTTGAGGCAGAGCGCGGCAACGTAAGAACCGTCCGCCCCCTTGATACCGATGGAGGTGCTCTTGGCCTGCCTTCCGTCGGCAAAGCTGTTGGCGTAGTTCGAAATCACCTGCGCGTAGTCGGGGTCGGCGATGCGGGCGAGGCCAAGCTCTGTCGCGCCCTGGCCGACCTTGCGTCCCGACAGATTGTTGTGAATGGCGACGATCGCCTGTTTGGGGTCGGTGAGATCGTGCAGCACGACTTCGCAGAACGGCGCAAAGGTCTCGCCCAGACCTTGCGCGATCTGCTGCAACTGATCGAACAGCAATTTTTGCCCGGCGGTCGCCTTGCTCGACGCAGTGAATTTGGCTCGGCCCATCGCCCGCCCCCTACTGCACGAGATCGGCGACAGTGGTTGCGGCCTTCAGCCCCGTACCGGTGAGGACCGCGACCGTGGTCTCGTTCGCCTTGATCGCTCCAGCAGCCGAGAGCTTTTCCAGCGCAGCGGCCGCGCTGGCACTGGTTGGCTCCGCGAACAGGCCCTGCCGCGCAAGACGACGCAAGGCTGCGACGATCTCGTCCTCGGTCAGCGCAACGGTGCCGCCGCCGCTCTCGCGCAGGGCGCCGATGATCTCACGCAGCCGCAGCGGATTCTTGATCGCGGTGCCTTCGGCGATGGTTTTGTTCACCTCACGCGCGACAGGCGTGTCGACACCGGCCTTGAAGCTCGCATCGATCGGCGAACAGTTTTGCGGCTGCGCCGCGAACAGGCGCGGCAGCTTTGTGATCTGGCCGGCCTTCAACAACTCGCGGAAGCCGAAGGCGCAGCCGAGCAGGCTGCTGCCGGCGCCGACGGGGACGATCACGTTGTCGGGCGCGCGGAATCCAAAATCTTCCCAGATTTCATAGGCGAGCGATTTGGTGCCTTCGAGAAAGAACGGCTGCCAATTGTGGCTGGCGTAAAAGGTCTGGCTCGACTGCCGAATGGCCTCGGCTTCCGACTCCTCGCGCGGGCCCTCGACGAGCTGCACCGTCGCGCCATAGGCGCGCACCTGCGCGATCTTGGCCGGCGATGTCGAGGCGGGCGCCAGAATCTTCACGCGCATGCCGCCGGCGGCTCCTAACCCCGCCATCGACGAGCCGCCATTGCCGGAGGAGTCTTCGAGTATCGCATCGACGCCGATCTGCCGCAGGAAGGACAGCATCACCGCCGAGCCGCGATCCTTGAAGCTGCCGGTAGGGTTGAACCATTCGAGCTTGAAGAACGGGCGCAGGTCACCCCAGGCCTGTTGAACCAGCGGCGTGCAGCCTTCGCCGAGCGAGATCGGATTCTTGATCTCCACCGGCAGCGCCGCCCGGTAGCGCCACAATGATCGCGTGCGGCTGTCGATGTCCTCGCGCGAGATCCCTGCCCCCGGCGTCACCAGCAGCGGCGTGCGCTCGTCCGAGCACCAGCGCGGCTGCTCCAGCGCGTAGAGCGTTCCATTACGGGGGTCGATGTAGCTGGCTGCGGGCATGGCGGACTCCGGGGCGAAGTGACTTATACGTTTTGTCTGATTATATACATTTTGTCCAGCCTCGGCGCGCGGCCACCGCAACACCCTCTTGAAATCATGAAAAATAAAACTACTTCAATTGCTTAGAGGCGTCACACGGGTCGGACGGCAAGGTTCGGCGAGAGCGAAAGTGCGGCCTTCGGGCGAGCCGGACCTGCCCGTCGGTGACGGGAATTTGGCCAGGGTCGCCTGCCCGGCGCGGCACCATTAACTTGTCTGTCGTCGCCAGCCGCTACAATATGTTGGATTGAGCTCGCGTCGCCGGTGTTCGGCACCGGTAACGCAAGTGAGCCAGGCCCGTCCGAGCGGCGGGCCGTCGGCTTTTTGGGAGCCTGGACATGAGCCGCGCGAACCGTACCGATCACATCCGCCTGACCTCCCATCCGGAGCCGGGCAAGAAGGCCGCGTTTCCAATTCACTGGGGCGCAGCCGACGCGCGCGCCCGGGGGCCGATCATCGGCACGGTATCGCGCGCTGGGGATCGCAACGTGATCGGCAGCCATGGCGGTTCCTACGCCATGTACCGGGCGCTCGCGGTGTCCGCCGGCGCGCTCGATCCGATCCGCCGGCCCGACCTCACCAACACCTTTCCGGCCGCGACCATCGGGCCGTTTGAGCAATGGCGCGATCCCGACAAGATCGTCGCGCTCGATCCCTGGGGGCATCTCGTCGCGGAGAATTTCGGCAAGGACATCGCCGAGGGCGTCGATATCCGCCCGAGCATCGCGGTGACGCGTGCGCGGCTCGACCTGCCCGAGATCCGCGAGGCGCTGGCCGCGAAACGGCTGCGCGCCGACGGCGAGGTCGTGCATGCCAATGGCAGCGTGTCGGTGGTGAAGATCGCGATCGATCCGGTCTGGTACCTGCCGGGCCTTGCGACGCGCTTCGGCACCGGCGAGACCGAGCTGCGGCGCACGCTGTTCGAGCAGACCGCCGGCATGTTCCCCGAGCTGGTCACCCGGCCGGACATGAAGGTGTTTCTGCCCCCGATCGGCGGCACCACCGTCTACATGTTCGGCGATGTGACGAAACTGCCGGACCACCGCACCAAGATCACCTGCCGCGTGCATGACGAGTGCAACGGCTCCGACGTGTTCGGCTCCGACATCTGCACCTGCCGGCCCTATCTCATCCACGGCATCGAGGAATCCGCGCGCGGCGCGCAGGAGGGCGGGCTCGGGCTCGTTATCTACAACCGCAAGGAAGGCCGCGCGCTCGGCGAGGTCACCAAATTCCTGGTCTACAATGCGCGCAAGCGCCAGGAGGACGGCGACGCGGCGGCCGCCTATTTCGAGCGCACCGAATGCGTCGCCGGCGTCCAGGACGCGCGCTTCCAGCAATTGATGCCGGATACGATCCACTGGCTCGGCCTGAAGCGCATCGACCGCTTCCTGTCGATGAGCGACATGAAGCATGACGCGCTGACTTCGCAGGGCATCGACATCGTGGAGCGCGTGCCGATCCCGCCGGAGCTGATCCCGGCCGACGCCTATGTCGAGATCGCCGCGAAAAAGGCTGCGGGCTATTACTCGACCGACATCGCGCCGGAGAAGGACGTGAACGGCGTGGTCGGACGCTCGCTGGAAAAGTACTGATCGCGCGATGGCGGAGGCTTTGGAACAACAGGCCCGCTCCCTGCTCAGCGCAGGAGCGGTTCGCGCGCGTGCCGCAAAAATGCTCGAGATCGGCCTCGCCGGCGGCTTGAGCCATTTCACGATCGATCTCGATCGCATGGACGGCGTCGCGGAAGCGGTACTTGCGGTCACGCGAAAAGCCTATCCGACGCTGGACATCCCCTTCCACGCGCGCTGGCGGCATTTCGTGCTCGGCGGCGTCGATCGCTGGACGGGCCTTGCCGACAAAGTATCGTGGCCGGATCGCGCAGCACGTGCGCGCGCCGAGTTCGACCTCGCCATCGTCAGCGTGCTGCTCGACGCAGGTGCGGGAGCCACGTGGCGCTATCGCGACGCCGGGACCGGCGAAAGTATCGGCCGATCAGAGGGGCTTGCCATCGCGAGCCTCGACATGTTTGCGGGCGGCCTGTTCTCCGGCGATGCGCGTGCGCCGTTCAGGGCCGATGCTGACGTGCTGGCGAAACTACCGCTGGCCTCCCTCACCTCGGCCTTTCAGGCGAGCGATGCCAATCCGCTGCTCGGTCTCGACGGACGCACTGACCTGCTGCGGCGTCTGGGCAAGCTGGTTGTCGAGCGTGCGGACATTTTCGGCCTGAACGATACGCCGCGGCCAGGCGGCCTGTTCGATCACATCGCGGCGCAGGCTGTGGGCGGCGCGGTCGCCGCGCCCGCCATCCTGGCCGCAGTGCTGAACCAGCTTGGACCGATCTGGCCGTCGCGGCTCGAGCTCGCCGGGATTCCGCTCGGTGATTGCTGGCGTCATCCGGCGATCGAGGCGGACGACGCAACGGCAGGCCTCGTGCCGCTGCACAAGCTGTCGCAATGGCTGAGCTATTCGCTGATCGAACCGCTGCAGCGCGCCGGCTTTGACGTCACCGACATCGACGGCCTCACCGGGCTCGCCGAATACCGCAATGGCGGCCTGTTCGTCGATCACGAGGTGCTGCGCCTGCGCGATCCCGCCGATGCCGAGCGCGCGCATGCGGTGGATTCCCTGCTCGTCGTGGAGTGGCGCGCGCTCACCGTTGTGTTGCTCGACCGGCTTGCGGGCAGCGTCCGCGCCAGGCTCGGCCGCACGCCCGAAACCTTGCCCCTCGCGAGCATTCTCGAAGGTGGCACCTGGGCCGCCGGCCGCGCCATCGCCTTTGCGCGCCGGCCCGACGGCGCACCGCCGCTCAAGGTCATCAGCGACGGCACGGTTTTTTAACCCTCTCCCCTTGTGGGAGAGGGTGGCTTCGCGAAAGCGAAGCCGGGTGAGGGGTTGTCTCCGCAAGAGCATCTCTCATTGGAGTTCGTGGAGAGAGACCCCTCATCCGGCGCTTCGCGCCACCTTCTCCCGCAAGGGGAGAAGGGAAGAAGCATCAACCGGTCGCATTTCACCCAGGTGCATTTCGTTAGGAGCGTTTCATGGAAGGCGTCACGATCGTCGATCATCCGCTGGTGCAGCACAAGCTGACGCTGGTGCGGGACAAGTCCATCTCGACCAAGTCCTTCCGCGAGCTGATCAAGGAGATCGGCATGCTGCTGTGCTACGAGATCACGCGGGATCTGCCGCTCGCCGATACCGTCATCGAGACGCCGCTGGCGACGATGCATTCGGCCAAGATCGCCGGCAAGAAGCTGGTGTTCGTGCCGATGCTGCGCGCCGGCACGACCTTCGTCGACGGCATGATGGATCTGGTGCCGACCGCGCGCGTCGCCCATATCGGCCTCTACCGCGAGCCGCATAGTTTTGCCGCGGTCGAATATTTCTTCAAATCGCCGTCCGACCTCAGCGAGCGCCTGGCGATCGTGGTCACCCCGGTGGTCGCGACCGCCAACACGGCCGTCGCCGCGATCGACCGGCTGAAGGAGCGCGGCGCCAGGGACATCCGCCTCGCCTGCCTGATCGCGGCCCCTGAAGGGCTCGAACGGCTGCGCGGACTGCATCCCGACGTTCCGATCTGGACGGCTGCGGTGGATGAAGGTCTCGACGAGAACGGCTTTATCCTGCCGGGCCTCGGCGATGCCGGCGACCGCGCTTACGGGACGCGGTAGGCGAAAAGGTTAGATCTTCCCGCTGCTGCAAATCAGCTTGAGCGACTGCCATTCCTTGTCCGTCAGCAGCGGCGGGCCGCTGGCGGGACGATCTTCCTTCGTCATGCGCGCGAGGCGGTCTTCGGTGAGCGGGTGGCTCGCCAGGATCGTGGTGAGGCCGGAGCCGCCTTCCTTGCCGGTGATGCGAAACATCAATTCGGCCGCGGGCTTCGGCGAGCGGCCGAGCTTGTGCATGATCTCGATCGCGAACGTATCCGCGGCGGTCTCGGCCTCGCGCGAATAGGAGGCTTCGACCACGCTGCGCGAGGCGAAGATCACGGCGCTCGAGCCGGTGACGTCGCCGAACAGCAGGCCGATCAGGAACGAGGTGCCGCCGTTGTAGATCAGCCCGCGCATGTTGTCGTAATGCTTGAGATGGCCGAGCTCGTGGGCAAGGATGCCGGCGAGCTCGTCGGGGTTTTCGGCCTTGTCGACCAAGCCCCTCAACACGTACACCTTGCCGCCGGGCAGCGCGAATGCATTGGGCACCGAGGTCGGCAGCACACCGGCCGTCATGGAATCGTCATCGAGGCCGGCAGCATCGCGCAGACGATTGACCAGTTTTGTGAACGCGGCCTTGCCCGCGGGGTCTTCGCACGCTTTGCGGCCGAAGATGGTTTTCACCTGGACTTCGGAGGCGTCGCCGATGCGCCGTTCGATCGGCTTGGGCACCAGCGGCGCGAGCCGGTCGGCAGCGAGCGGCACACCGAACAGCACGACGCAAACGATGGAAACGGCGGCGGCCACCGACCAGCCGACGATCTTTGCGACACCGCGGCGCGAGGTCTGGTGCTCGTCGAGACGCATGCAGCGGGCGATCACGTCTGCGGCGAGCGCGGCGTCGCGAATTTCAAGCCGCGCCAGCGGCGGCGCGGATGTCGAGGCCAGGCGCAATATCCCGGCCGGACTGTCGGCGCGGCGAATGTCGGCATAGGCCCAGCGAACCGGCGCTCCGCCCTCCTCGACGATGTCGAGCGCGTCACCGAGCGCCAGCGACACCTCCCGCCTGCGGCTCGACACGCCGTCGAAGAAGATCGTCGGCTTGGCAGACTGCGCCGGAACCTCGGTGGACAACTCACTCACAGATCAGAATCCCGCGACATCGAGCCCGTCGGCAAAGCCCTCGCCGAGCGCGCTGGCAAGCTCACCGCTGCCGCGTACATCCGCCGCGGCCCCGATGTTGTGCACCTCGACGGTTTCCAGCACCTTGGCCCAGAGATCGCGCTGCAGATAGACCCGCATGACGATGTTGATCGCTAGCGCCACGGCGAAATAGCCGATGACCATCATGACCAGCATCGGGATGCTCTTGCCGGCATTTCCGGGGCCGAAGACCTGATCAGCCGGAACGCCGCTCAGCTGGACGACGAGCAAGGCGCCACCACCCATATAGGCGGCGAAAATAGTCGAAAGCAGCATCCACCAGCCGATCACTTTCCAGTACAGGCCGTAGAACGCGTTGTGCGGCAACTCCGAGGACAGGCTGACACCGCCGATGCGGATGCCGTCGAGCCACCAGCGCCATTCACGCGCCTTGAACTCGGCATAGAAGAACGGGGCCAGCGGGAAGATCACGAGTGCGATCGGGCTCAAGAGCCACAGCCACCAGCCGCGCTTGAAGAAGGTCCAGCCGTCGCCTTCGAAATCGCCGGAGAGATCGCCGTAATGGGTGTGCCGCATCTTGTAGCGTTCGAGCGACGCCTCGCGCCAGGGCAACGCCAGGCCGAGAGTGAGGAACACAAGCAGGCCCCACGCCATGGCGCGGAACGAATAGGCCCAGCCCGAGCCGTCCATCCAGAACCGGACCCCGCGCCAGACCGTGCGCGTCAGGCGATAGCGCCGCGCGCGAAAAATCGCGAACTGGCCGAAGGCATAGAAGCTGATGAACAGCGGCGTCGAGGCAAAGCCCTGCCAGCGCTCGAACTCGATGCCGATGAGAAAATAGGCAAGGTAGATCGGCACCAGGATCGCGAGCGCGAACAGGAAGCCGACCAGCAGCTCCTTGGCCCGGCCGGTGTATTCGGCGGCATCGCCATCGACCGCGGTGTTCGTCCACAAATGACGTCGGATGTCGGTGACCAGCCAGAACCGGTAGAAGCCGAAGGTGACGAGCTCAAGCAGGGCACCCTTGGTGACCATTTTGCGGAACTCGGTGCGGTTGCCGGTGAAATCGACCCGCGTGGGCGGCAGCGGCGGGGGCAAGGGTTCGGAGCCGATGGGGGCCCATTGCATGTCGTTCACGGCGGCAACCTCGGGGTGCGGACCTGGTACGGTCAAACTATAGATCAGGGATTGGTCGATCCCCAAGATGGCTGGGTTCGATCTACCTCGATTTTCAGTCCATTTCTCGCACGATTCCCTCTCGAACGGCGTGCGGGAGATCACGTTGACACATCCGCGTGACAGCCCGCTCAATCCTCTCGCAAAGGTTGGATGTGGCAAAACTCTCCCTTGCTCCGACGCAGACAACCGGCTGTAATTGCAAATCAAATACCGCAGCGCAGAATTCAACGAGAACGCGCGGTTCATGTCAGGGAGAGCGGTCATGCACGGGACCATCGAGAGCGCGGCGAAGCTCGACGAGCTACGCGCGCGCGCCACGTCACTGCCGCTGGAGCAGTTCGATCCGGGCGATCCCGAGTTGTTCAGGACGGATACGTTCTGGCCCTATTTCGATCGCCTGCGCCGCGACGATCCCGTGCACTATTGCAAGGACTCGATGTTCGGGCCGTACTGGTCGGTGACGCGCTACAACGACATCATGGAGATCGAGACCAACCATTCGGTGTTCTCCTCGGCCTCCGCGCTCGGCGGTATCACCATCCGCGACATCGACCCGGACCTGCGCCGCGAGAGTTTCATCTCGATGGATCCGCCGCGCCACGCGGCGCAGCGCAAGACCGTGGCGCCGATGTTCACCCCGACGCATCTGGACAATCTCGCGCTCAGCATCCGCGAGCGTTCGGCCGAGTGCCTGGACAATCTGCCGCGCGGTGAGGTGTTCGACTGGGTCGATCGTGTCTCGATCGAACTCACCACGCAGATGCTCGCGGTGCTGTTCGACTTTCCCTGGGAGGACCGCCGCAAGCTGACGCGCTGGTCTGACATCGCCACCACCATTCCCGGGCCGGACGGCCTCGTCGCCACCGAAGACGAACGGCAGGCCGAGCTGACGGAATGCGCGGGCTATTTCGCGCGGCTGTGGAAGGAGCGCATCGAGCAGCCGCCGAAGAGCGACCTGCTCTCGATGATGGCGCATGGCGCCGCGACGCGCGACATGGATGCCAAAAACTTCCTCGGCAATCTCATCCTTTTGATCGTCGGCGGCAATGACACCACCCGCAACACGATGTCGGGATCGATCTACGCGCTGAGCCAGCATCCGGAGCAGTATCGCAAGCTGCGCGAGAACCCCGGCCTGCTCGACAGTTTCGTGCCGGAGGTGATCCGCTGGCAGACGCCGCTGGCGCATATGCGCCGCACCGCGCTTGCCGACTTCGAGTTCCGCGGCAAGCAGATCAAGCAAGGTGACAAGGTCGTGATGTGGTACGTCTCGGGCAACCGCGACGAGGAAGCGATCGAAAAGCCCTACGATTTCATCATCGACCGCGCCCGGCCGCGCACGCATCTGTCCTTCGGCTTCGGCATTCACCGCTGCGTCGGCTTGCGGCTTGCCGAACTTCAGCTCAAGATTATCTGGGAAGAGATCCTCAAGCGCTTCGACCATATCGACGTGGTCGGCGAACCCAAACGGGTCTATTCGAGTTTCGTAAAGGGACTTGAAACCTTGCCGGTGAAGATTTCCGCGTGACGCGTGAGAAAGCTGCTTCTTCCCGCACCCGCCTTCGCCAAGCTTCGGCGGACGGGCGCGGGGAGAGGCAAAGCAAGAACCAACTGGAGCCACGACCATGAACATCCAAACTCCGGTCAAAACCGACAAGGCCGAGCGCATGCGCAGGGCGCGCGAGGAGGCCTATGCGACCCCGCTGGCGCAGTTTCACCCCGGCGCCCCCCGGCTGTTCCAGGACGACACCCTGTGGCCGTGGTTCGAGCGGTTGCGCAAGGAAGAGCCGGTGCACTACTGCACCAATGCGCCGATCGAGCCGTACTGGTCGGTGGTGAAGTACAACGACATCATGCATGTCGACACCAGTCACGGCATCTTCTCCTCGGACTCGACGCTCGGCGGCATCGGGATCCGCGACGTGCCGCAGGGCTATGACTGGCCGAGCTTCATCGCCATGGACCAGCCGCAGCATTCGGCGCAGCGCAAGACGGTGTCGCCGATGTTCACGCCGACGCATCTGGACGAGCTGGCAAAACTGATCCGCCAGCGCTCGCAGACCGTGCTCGACAACCTGCCGCGCAACGAGACCTTCAATTTCGTCGAGCGCGTCTCGATCGAGCTGACGACGCAGATGCTCGCCACGCTGTTCGACTTCCCCTGGGACGAGCGGCGCAAGCTGACGCGCTGGTCCGATGTCGCGACCGCGCTGCCCAAGAGCGGCATCGTCGCCTCCGCCGAAGAGCGCCGCCGCGAGATGGACGAATGCTACGCCTACATGTCCAAGCTCTGGAACGAGCGCGTCAACTCGGCGCCGCGCAACGATTTGCTGTCGCTGATGGCGCATAACGACGCGACGCGCTTCATGGACCCCGACAATCTCATGGGCAACATCATCCTGCTCATCGTCGGCGGCAACGACACCACGCGCAACACCATGAGCGGCTCGGTGCTGGCGCTGAGCGAGAACCCGGAGCAGTTCGACAAGCTGCGCGCCAATCCGGAGCTGATCGACTCCATGGTGCCCGAGGTGATCCGCTGGCAGACGCCGCTGGCGCATATGCGGCGCACCGCGCTTGCCGACACCGAGATCGGCGGCAAGCACATCAAGAAGGGCGACCGCGTCGTGATGTGGTACGTCTCCGGCAACCGCGACGAGGAGATGTTCGAGAAGCCGAACGACTTCATCATCGACCGCCCCCGCCCGAGGACCCACCTCTCCTTCGGCTTCGGCATCCACCGCTGCGTCGGCATGCGCCTGGCCGAGCTGCAGCTGCGGATCGTCTGGGAAGAGATGCTGAAGCGGTTCGACCGGATCGAGGTGGTCGGCGAGCCGAAGCGGATCTATTCGAGCTTCATCAAGGGCTATGAGTCGCTGCCGGTGAGGATTCCGGGGTAGGCGTGTTCTAGGGACTACCTTAAGGCAAGTGGCCTCGCCAATCTCTGCTGTCATGTCCCGCCTAGTGCGCAATTGCGCACGGGGGGCGGGGCATCCAGTACACGCGGCTCCTCGATTCCAGCCGGCGCCGTCCATGGAATACTGGATTGCCCGCCTTCGCGGGCAATGACACCGAGTGTAGGACGAAGAGTGTGCTCCTAGCGCTCGAGGAGCGCGCGCCCGGCTATAAAATTCCGGCATGACAGCTCGCTCAATATGCGAAGGGCCGACCGCACGCTTGTCCCTTAAATCCCTCCGAGAACCCAGCGCTGGCGCGTCAGGCCAGCCTGATGTCCCATACGCCTTCCTTGCGGCAGGCGGCGACTTCCTCGCGCAACAATGCGGTGACGGCGAGCGACGCCGTTGAGGCCGGACGGTCGATCGGAGAGGCGAAAATGAGCTCGCGCGTCATCGGCTTGGATACGGGCGCGGTCTCCAGCCGTCCGTCGGCGACCTCGCCGTGGACCGACGAGGGCGGCAGCAGCGCGAAGCCGAGGCCTTCCTCGACGAGGCTCGTCAGCACGCGGAAGGAATCCGCCTCGAGCTGGACGTTGAGCTTGATCTTGCGCTGGGCGGCCGCATGCTCGATCAGCGCGCGGAGACCGTGGGAATGACTGGGCAGCACCAGCCGCTGGCGCAGCAGCCAGCCGACATCGACGCTCTTCTTGCGCGCGAGGCCGCAGCCGCGCGGGCCAACCGCGACGATGTTGTCGCGCCCCAAGCTCTCCACGTTGAGATGCAGATCGGCGGAGCGACCGTAGAGAATGGCCAGATCCATCTCGCCGCGATGCAGCCATTCGACCAGATGGCCGCTGTAGCTCTCGACGATGCGCAGCGAAATGCCGGGAAATCTTTCGACGCAGCGCCGCGCGAAGCGCGCCGACAGCACGCAGCTCACGGTCGGAACCAAGCCGAGCACGACCTGACCGGACGGCGGCCCCTTGGTCGACTGGATATCGTCGCGGATCTGGTCGATCTGCCGCACGATGCCGGAGGTGCGCGCCAGCAGGAGACGGCCGGCTTCCGTCAGCACCATGCCGCGTCCGTTGCGCGTGAACAATTCGGTGCGCAGCTCGTGTTCCAAGAGCTTGATCTGCCGGCTCAGCGCCGGCTGCGCCACGCGCAACGTGTCGGACGCCTTGGAGAGGCTGCCGAGCTCCGCCACGCAACTGAACGTCCTGAGCTGCCGGAAATCCATGCTTGCCAATCCTGGAAGGCTACTTCATACGCTATAGCAAATGAGCATAGGGGGCTGGCGATGTTTTCACAACGCCAGGGGATCGGCCGGCGTTATCTTGACTGCCGCCATCGATGGAAAACGCCATGAGTGAACAACACCACACCGAAGATCACGCCGACATCCGCGAGGCCGTCGCAAAGCTCTGCGCGCAGTTTCCCGGCGAATACTGGCGCAAGCTCGACCGCGAGATGGCCTATCCCAAGGCCTTCGTCGATGCGCTGACGCAGGCCGGCTATCTCTCGGTGCTGATCCCCGAGGAATATGGCGGCGCGGGCCTGAAGCTTTCCGCGGCGGCTGCGATCCTCGAAGAGATCCAGCGCGCGGGCTGCAACGGCGGCGGCTGCCATGCCCAGATGTACACGATGGGCACCGTGCTGCGGCACGGCAATGACGAGCAGAAGGCGAAGTACCTGCCGAAGATCGCCAGCGGCGAATTGCGGCTTCAGGCGTTCGGCGTCACCGAGCCGACCAGCGGCACCGACACCTCCTCGCTGAAGACCTTCGCGCGCAAGGAAGGCAACGACAGCTACATCGTCAACGGCCAGAAGATCTGGACCAGCCGGGCCGAGCATTCCGACCTGATGGTGCTGCTGGCGCGCACCACGCCGAAGGAGCAGAGCAAGAAGCGCACCGACGGTCTCTCGGTCTTCATCGTCGACATGCGCGAGGCCAAGAACAACGGCCTCGAGATCCGACCGATCCGCACCATGATGAACCACGCCACCACCGAAGTGTTCTTTACCGACATGAAGGTGCCGGCGGAGAATCTGATCGGCGAGGAAGGCAAGGGGTTCCGCTACATCCTCTCCGGCATGAACGCGGAGCGCATCCTGATCGCGGCCGAGTGCGTCGGCGACGCCAAATGGTTCATCGCCAAGGCCACGAACTACGCCAAGGAGCGCGCGGTGTTCGGCCGGCCGATCGGCCAGAATCAAGGCATCCAGTTCCCGATCGCCAAGGCCTATGCCTCGATGCGCGCGGCCGAGCTGATGGTGAAGGAAGCCACGCGCAAATACGAAGCCGGGCTCGACTGCGGCGCGGAGGCCAACATGGCCAAGATGCTGGCGGCCGATGCGTCCTGGGAGGCGGCGAATGCCTGCATCCAGACCCATGGCGGCTTCGGCTTCGCCGAGGAATACGACGTCGAGCGCAAATTCCGCGAGACGCGGCTCTACCAGGTGGCGCCGATCTCGACCAACCTCGTGCTGTCCTACGTCGCCGAGCACGTGCTCGGCATGCCCCGCTCGTACTGAGGTCGCGCCATGGGAGCATTGGACGGGATCAGGGTGATTGCGGTCGAGCAGGCGGTCGCAGCGCCGTTCTGCTCGTCACGGCTGGCGGACGCCGGGGCGGAAGTGATCAAGATCGAACGGCCCGAGGGCGATTTCGCCCGCGGCTATGACGCAGCGGCCAAGGGCCAGAGCAGCTATTTCGTCTGGCTCAACCGCGGCAAACAATCGGCCGTGGTCGATCTCGCAACGAAAGAAGGCTGCGCCGAGCTCGAGAAGCTGATCGCGAGCGCGGACGTGCTGATCCAAAACCTCAAGCCGGGCTCGATGGACAAGCTCGGCTTTTCGCGCGAACGGCTGCTGAAGGACTATCCGAAGCTGATCTCGTGCACGATCACCGGCTATGGCGACGAAGGCCCCTACGCCCACCGCAAGGCCTATGATCTGCTGATCCAGGCCGAGAGCGGGCTCGCCTCCATCACCGGCAACCCGGATGGCGCCTCGCGGGTCGGCATGTCGATCGTCGACGTCGCGACCGGCGCCACTGCGCATGCGGCGATCCTGGAAGCGCTGATCGCGCGCGGGCGCACCGGCAGGGGCTGTGACATCCGCATCTCCATGTTCGACGTGATGGCGGACTGGTGCACCGTGCCGCTGCTCAACTCCGAAGCCGGCAATCCGCCCAAGCGCATGGGCCTGCGCCATCCCTCGATCGCGCCCTATGGCGTGTTCACCTCGAAGGACGGCAAGGACATCCTGATCTCGATCCAGAGCGAGCGCGAGTGGAAGACGCTCTGCGTCAAGGTGCTCGACCAGCCCGATTTGCCGGCCGATCCGCGCGTCGCCAACATGGTCGAGCGCGTGCGCAACCGCGATTTCACCGACACGACGGTCGCAGACATTTTCGGCAAGATGACACGCGACGAGCTGCTGAAGCGGCTGTCGGACGCCGACATCGCGTTTGCCGAGGTCAACACCATGGCCGACCTTACCAATCATCCGCATCTGCGCCGCATCGAGGTCGACACGCCGCAGGGACGCGTCAGCTATCCCGCGCCGGCGCCGATCATCGTCGGCGAGACCCGCAGCTATGGCGCCGTGCCCGCGATCGGCGAGCGGCCGGCCAAGAAGTCATAACAAGAGCGAGACATCATGACCGAGAAGCTCGACATCGACCATTTGCGGCAATGGATCGGCCGCAGCACCGAGGCCACCGACATCGTCACCGCGCAGCTCGTGAAGGGCCTGCGCGCGACGCTGTTCCAGGAGGTCGGTGAGCCCAAAGCGGGCGATGCCGCGCCGTTCACGGTGCATTGGTGCCTGGCGCAGCCGGTGTTTCCGATGTCGATGCTCGGCCCCGACGGCCACCCCACCCGCGGCGGCTTCCTGCCGCCGGTGCCGCTGCCGCGCCGGATGTGGGCCGGCGGCGAGATCGAGTTCCTGCAGCCGCTGCGCGTCGGCGATGAATCGACGCGGACCTCGCGCATTGCCGACGTCCAGGTGAAATCCGGCTCGACCGGCACGCTGTGCTTCGTCTCGGTCGAGCACAGCATCTCCTCGCCGCGGGGCGTTGCCATCCGCGAGCGGCAGGACATCGTCTATCGCGAGATGACGAGCAGCGCGCCCGCCGGTGCCAAGGCCCCGCCCCCGCCGCCGAAAGCGCAGCACCGCGAGACGCATGTGTCCGATCCCGTGCTGCTGTTTCGTTATTCCGCGCTGACCTTCAACGGCCACCGCATCCATTACGACCGCGACTACGTCACCAAGGTCGAGGGTTATCCGGGCCTGATCTTCCACGGGCCGCTGCAGGCGGCGCTCATCGTCGAGATGGCGGCGAAGCTGCACGACGGCAGGGCGCCGAAGACATTCACCTATCGCGGCGTGCAGCCGCTGTTCGAGGGCACGGAGTTCTCCATCAACGCCAACGCGACCAAGGCGGGCATGGAGCTGTGGACCGCGAATGCGGAGGGACAGCCGACGATGAAGGGCACGGCGGTGTGGTGAGGCACTGCTGTCTCCTCGTCATTGCGAGCGAAGCGAAGCAATCCAGAATCCCTCTGCGGAGATAGTCTGGATTGCTTCGTCGCTTCGCTCCTCGCAATGACGGGGTGGGGCTTCTAGCTTCGATAAAACAACAGGGACGGAAACCATGGCCAAGAACGGCAAGAGCGGCAGCAAGTCCGCCACCGTGAAGCAGGCGACGCTCGATCTGCTGCGCTCGCTGGGCATCGACAGGGTGTTCGGCAACCCCGGCTCGACCGAGCTGCCGTTCCTCAGCGACTGGCCCGACGACATCGACTACGTGCTGGCGTTGCAGGAAGCCTCCGCCGTCGGCATGGCCGATGGTTACGCGCAGGCGACGCGCAATGCCGGCTTTGTCAATCTGCATTCGGCGGCCGGCGTCGGCAACGCGCTCGGCAACATCTACACCTCGCACCGCAACCAGACGCCGCTCGTGATCACCGCGGGCCAACAGGCGCGCTCGATCCTGCCCTTGCAGGCGTTCCTCTATGCCGAGCGCGCCTCGGAATTCCCGCGGCCTTACGTCAAGTACAGCGTCGAGCCGGCGCGGCCCGAGGACGTGCCGGCCGCGATCGCGCGGGCCTATTACACCGCGATGCAGCCGCCCTGCGGGCCGACCTTCGTGTCGATCCCGATCGACGACTGGGCGCATGCGACCACACCGGTCGAGGCGCGCAAGGTCAGCCGCGAGATCGGGCCCGAACCTGACGCGATGAAGGCGCTGGTCGCGGCGCTCGGCTCTGCAAAACACCCTGCCCTCGTGGTCGGCCCCGGCGTCGACCGCGCCGGCGCGGTCGATCTGATGGTGCGCGTGGCCGAGAAGGCCAAGGCCAGCGTCTGGGTCAGCCCGTTCTCCGCGCGCTGCTCCTTCCCCGAGCGGCATCCGCAGTTCGCAGGCTTCCTGCACGCCTCGCCGGCGCAGCTGTCCGACGCGCTGCGCGAACACGATCTCGTCGTCGTCGTCGGCGCGCCGGTGTTCACCTTCCATGTCGAGGGCCATGCCGCGATCTTCGATGGCGGCGCGACGATTTTCCAGATCACCGACGATCCGGACGCGGCAGCGGTGACACCCGTCGGCACCAGCATCATTGCGACCATGAAGCCGGCGCTGAGCCTGCTGCTCGACCTCCTGCCCGAGAGCAAACGCGCCACGCCAATGGGCCGCACGCTGCCGCCGGCGCCGCAGGCCGCCGATCCGCTGCCGGTCGAATTTTTGCTGCATTCGCTGTCGCAGGCGATGCCGGACGACGCGTCACTCGTCGAGGAAGTGCCCTCGCACCGGCCGGCGATGCAGAAGTTCATGCCGATGCGCGGCCAGGACAGTTTCTACACCATGGCGAGCGGCGGCCTCGGCTATTCCCTGCCCGCGGCGGTCGGCATGGCGCTCGGCAAGCCGAAGAGCCGCACCGTGTGCCTGATCGGCGACGGCTCGGCGATGTATTCGATCCAGGCGCTGTGGACCGCCGCGCAACGAAAGCTGCCGCTGACCATCGTCGTCATCAACAATTCCGGCTACGGCGCGATGCGCTCGTTCAGCCAGGTGATGCAGGTGAGGAACGTGCCGGGGCTGGAATTGCCGGGGATCGATTTCGTCAGGCTCGCCGAAGGCATGGGGTGCCATGCGGTGCGGGTGAGCAAGGCTGCGGAGCTGGGCGAGGCGCTCAAGCGCGGAATGGCGTTCGAGGGGACGAGCCTCGTCGAGGTCGTGGTGGATTCAGCGGTGCCGGTGCTTTACGGGCAGAAGCATTGAGGCTGCCGTAGCCCGGATGGAGCGCAGCGAAATCCGGGCCACGGCACTGAATTTGCCGCGCCACCGCGACACTACGAAGCCAGGAATCCCCCGTCCGCCGCCAGCACATGCCCGACCACGTAGGATGACGCGTCGGACGACAGCCATACCACGGCCTCCGCCACTTCTTCCGGACTCCCCATCCGCCGCAGCGGCAGGCCCGCACTGACGGTCGCGACATCGCCCACGCCCGCGCGCAGCATCATGTCGGTGACGACGCGGCCGGGGGCAATGGCGTTGATGCGGATGCCGCGCGGGGCATTCTCCATTGCCGCCGAGCGGGTCAGCGAGATCGCGGCGGCCTTCGAGGCCGAGTAGAGCGAGAAGCCCGGATTGGGATTGCGCACGCCGCTGACGGAGGCGTTGACGACGATGCTGCCGCGGCCCTGCGCTAGCATCGCCGGCAATTGATGGCGCAGGCACAGAAACAGCGCGCGGACATTGGTGTCGAACACCGCATCGTAGATCTCCGTGCCCTGCTCTTCCAGCGACGCGCGGCGCTCCTGGAATCCGGCATTGTTGAAGGCAACATCGAGCCGACCGCAGCGCTCGACTGCCGTGCGAACGAGGCGCGCGACGTCGTCCTCTCGCGTGATGTCTGTTTGGATCGCGATCGCGGCCGCGCCGAGCTCCCGGCACGCTGCGGCGGTGGCCTCGATTTCGGCCTCCCGCCGTCCCGCAACGACAATCGCCTCGGCGCCTTCCGAGGCCATCCGCAGCGCCGCGGCGCGGCCGATGCCGCTGCCGCCGCCCGTGACGAGGCAGACCTTGCCCCTCATCCGCATCCCGGCCGGCACAGTTCCGCTCATGGCTCACTCCAAAACGCTTGCGCGCGACGTTGCGCGCATATAGTTGTATGATACAACTATATGCCATGAGTCAAGCATGACCGAGCTTTCGCTGATCGACGACATCCGCGCCGCCTCGCGGCTGATGGTGCGGGAGCTGGGCTTCATGGATGCGACGGTGGCGGCCTCGGATTATCCGCCCTCGGCCGTGCACACGATCCTGGAGATCGGGATCCGCGGCCCGATGAATTCGGGCGAGCTCGGCGATTTCCTGCGACTGGAGAAATCCAGTGTCAGCCGCATGGTGCGCAAGCTGGTCGATTGCGGCGAACTGCGGGAGACGCCTGATGAAGCCGATGCGCGCAGCAAGCTCCTGTCACTGACGGCGAAGGGCCGGCGCACACTGGAGGCGCTGCACGCGTTCGGACGCCAGCAGGTGCGCGGCGCGCTGGCCGCGCTGACTGAGGCCGAGCAGCGCACGGTGCGCGAGGGCATGATGCTCTATGCCCGGGCGCTGCGGCAGAGCCGGATGGAGGATGAGGCGGAGTCGGCGGCGTAGCTAGGTGTCATCGCCCGGCTTGATGTTTAGACCGGGGACATAGCTGACACCTGTTCGGACACATCACTGACAGGTTGGCCGCGGGTCAAGTCGATTGATGCGACCTGCCAGCTGGCAAAGAAGATTCCATAACGGCCGTCGCGGTCGAGCGGCCTGACGGCGAGCTGCTCGCCGCAGAAGGCTTGAGGGACTTTCCACATTCGGCCTTTGAAGGCGATGTAGCTCCGGGTCGAGGAGACCGTGCGAACGGTCTCTCCGGCGTCGTATTGGACCTGCGGGACACGGTCCGGCATGGGGCGAGAGCTCGGCCGATAGCGATCGGCGGGGACACCCATGCCCAAGCTCTCATGAGGCCGCTCCAGATTGTAGAGCATGCGCCAGCGATCGAGAGCCCGCTGAACTTCCGCCAGGGTGCGGAACGTGCGCAGGGCGAACACTTCCGCCTTCAGGCTGCGATGGAAGCGTTCGTTCTTGCCCCGGCCCTGAGGATGGCGCGGCCTGGCATGGACGACCCTGACGCCGAGCCTGAGCAGCCATACCTTCAGCGCGGTCCAGCGGACGCCGGACGTGTCGCCCCACGGAGAACCGTTGTCGAGGTAGAAGGCCTCCGGCAGCCCATAGCGTCGGAAGGTGTCGGTCAGGTGCTTCTGCACGTCAGGACGCTGCTCGTTGGCGCAGGCCTTCAGACACAGGGCATAGCGCGAGTGATCGTCGACCATGGTGAGCGGATGGCACCGCGTCCCGCCGGCAAGCGGCATATGGCCCTTGAAGTCCATCTGCCAGAGCTGATTGGGCGCGTCCTTCTCAAAGCGATGCCCTGGAGAGCCAGCTGCAGCCTGCTCGCTCGGCTTGATCCGCTGGTTCCGGCACAGGATCTGATGGACCGTTGAAGGCACCGGCACGGCCTGGCCAGCGCGCTTCAGACAATGAGCAATCTTGCGCGCCCCCCAGGCCGGATGCGTGTCGCGCATCGCCAAGACCTGAGCCTCGATCGCAGGCTCGCTCCGCCTGGGCATACTCTTCGGTCGGCGGGACTGATCCCGAAGATCATGGTCCCCTGCCTGCCAACGCTTCAGCCACTTGTAGCCGACCTCAGGACTGATCCCAAACCGCCGGCACAACTCCCGCCGGTTCGCGCCTTCCTGCAAAGCCAGCCGCACAAACTCGCGTCGTTGATCCATTACCGACACCTCGTTCCAGGGCATGGACGGCCTCCCAAATCGACCAATCCAGCCAGTTTGATGTGTCAGCTATGTCTCCGAACACCTGTCAGTGATCTGTCCGGTCTAAACACTTGACCGGGCGATCCAGTACTCCGAGACGGTTGTTGTTGAACCGACGGGCCGCGGCGTACTGGATGCCCCGCCTGCGCGGGGCATGACAGGCGCAATCGCGGAAACTGTGGCGGCTACTTCCCGAACTCCTCCCGCATCTTGGCCTGGATCTTCGCCATGCCGCCGATCCAGCGGTCGTAGTTCTCGGTCTTCTTGCGCATGTAGCCGAGCACCTGGGGGTGGGGCAGGATCAGGAACGTTTCCTGCTCGAGGCCGGCGAGCACGTCTTTCGCGACCTGCTCAGGCGTCAGATCGCCGTCGCCGGATTGTGGGCCCTTCGGGATCGAGCGCAGCATGTTGGTGTCGACGCCCTGCGGGCAGAGGATCGAGACCTTGATATTGTCCGCCTTGTGCGAGATCGCGAGATTCTCGGCAAAGCCGACCGCGGCGTGCTTGGTGGTGGAATAGGCCGGGCTGCCGACCTGCGACAGCAGGCCCGCGGCCGAGATCGTGTTGAGGAAATATCCGCCGCCGCGCGCCTTCATGCGGGGAATGAGATGCCGCGCCGCATAGACATGGGCCATGACATGGATCGCCCAGCTCCGCTGCCACGGCTCGTCGGAGGCGCCGCCGGCATTGACCGACATCGGATCGAAGCCGCCGCCGATGCCGGCATTTGAGCAGAACAATTCGATCGGGCCGAACTGCCGCTCGGTCTCCTCGATGACGTGGGCGATCTCTTTTTCCTGCGCGACGTCGCATCTGAAGGCCGCGCCATCGACCGTGGCGGCGACGGCTCTTGCATTGGCGGCGTCCATGTCCGCAACGACGACCTTGGCGGCACCCGCCTTGTGGAAGGCCTCGCACAGCGCCTTGCCGATGCCGTTTGCGCCGCCCGTGACGACCACGACCTTGCCGGTCACCTGCATGCGACGTCTCCTCTTTGTCTTGTAGCGCTTCTCTTTTCGGATAGCGCTTCGCTATCTTATACCGCTTCGCTAATTCCGCTTCGCGGATCTTGCTCAGCTCAACACGAGGTCGAGCACCGCGGTATAATGGCACGCCGCGCCGGCCAAGACAAAGCCGTGCCAGATCGCATTCTGGAAGCGCAGCCGCCGCCAGGCATGGAAGATCACGCCAAAACTGTAGAGCAGGCCGCCCGCAAGGATGAAGCCCAGCACCAGCGCAGGTAGCGCCCTGACCACGGCGTCGTAGACCATCACGCCGCTCCACCCCATCGCGAGATAGATGCCGACCGCGACGCGGTCGAACCGGCCGGGATAGAGAAGTTTCAGCACGATACCGAGGATCGCGACGCACCAGACGCCGGCGAGCAGCACCAGCGCGAACACGCTGTCCCTCACCTCGAGGATGAACGGCGTGTAGGTCGCCGCGATCAGCAGATAGATCGCGCAATGGTCGAACCGCCGCAGCAGCCATTTGGCCGGCGAGACCGGCCAGAGATTATAGGTCGCCGACAGCACCAGCATCGAGAGCAGGCCGGCGACATAGATCGAGACCCCGACGATGTTGGTGGCGTTGGCATAAACCGCCGCCAGCACCACCAGGACCGTGGCGGCAACGATGCCGCAGACCACGCCGATCGCGTGGATGATGCCGTCCGCGATCAATTCGGCACGGTCGTAGTTCCAGCCGATCGCATCGGCTGCGGCGTGGACGGAGTTGGAGGCGAGCTGTTTCAGCTGGAAGACGGTCATGGCAATCCGCAAAGGCTAAGACAATGCCCTCTTGTAGGGATCTTTCGAGATCGGCGCGTCGTTCAAACGGCTGATTTGCCGATAAAGGCGGTGGAAGTATGAAGCTTGATTTTCCTCACGCGAATGCCACTTTTGTGAACAGTCTCACATTTCCGCCCGCCTCGGGATCAATCACGTTCATATGGCATTCAGTTTCCAGGATATGGTCGAAGAAGCGCGGCTGTCGGCCAGGGCGCTGATCGATTTTGGCGAGCACTTCTTCAACCCGACGGTGCGGCTCGGGGTCACCGGCCTGTCACGGGCCGGTAAGACCGTATTCATCACCGCGCTGATCCACGGCCTCACCCGCGGCGGCCGCTTTCCGGTATTCGAGGCCTATGCCTCGGGCCGGATCGCGCGGGCGCATCTGGCGCCGCAGCCGGACGACGCCGTGCCGCGCTTCGCTTATGAGAACCATTTGCGCGCGCTGATCGAGGAGCGGCGCTGGCCGAACTCGACCGTCGACATCAGCGAACTCAGGCTCGTCATCGACTATCAGCGCCAGAACGGCGCCGACCGCACATTGACGCTCGACATCGTCGACTATCCCGGCGAGTGGTTGCTCGACCTGCCGCTGCTCCAGAAGAGCTATGAGCAATGGTCGGCCGAAAGCCTCGCACTGTCGCGCGAGGCGCCGCGTGCGCATCTTGCGGCGGATTGGCACGCGCATCTTGCAACGCTCAAGCCCGAGGCGCGCGAGGACGAGCAGGCGACGCTGACGGCGGCAAAGCTCTTCACCGGCCATTTGCGCGCCTGCCGCGACGAGCGCTTCGCGATGAGCCTGCTGCCGCCGGGCCGCTTCCTGATGCCCGGCAATCTCGCCGACACGCCGGCGCTGACTTTTGCGCCGCTCGACGTGCCCGTTGGCGGCCAGGCGCCGGACGGCTCGCTGTGGGCGATGATGGTTCGCCGCTTCGAGGCCTACAAGAACGTCGTGGTGCGGCCGTTCTTCCATGATCATTTTGCCCGGCTCGATCGCCAGATCGTGCTGGCCGACGCGCTCGCCGCGTTCAACTCCGGCCCCGAAGCGCTGCACGATCTCGAAGCCGCGCTTGCCGGAATTCTCGACTGCTTCCGCATCGGCCGCAGCACGTTCCTCTCCAGCCTGTTCCGGCCGCGTATCGACCGCATCCTGTTCGCGGCGACCAAGGCGGACCATCTGCATCATTCCAGTCACGACCGGCTCGAGGCGGTGCTGCGCCGCGCGGTCACCCGTGCGGTGGTGCGCGCGGAAGATACCGGCGCAGAGATCGACGTGGTGGCGCTCGCCGCCGTTCGCGCCACGCGCGAGGCCCAGGTCGCGCATGGCCGCGACAAATTGCCGTCGATCCTGGGAACGCCGGCGGCCGGCGAAAGCGCAGGCGGCGAGTTCTTTGATGGCAACACGGAGGTTGCGACCTTTCCGGGTGATCTGCCGCCGGATCCCGAGCCGCTGTTCAACGGCACCGACGCATTCCGCGGCCTCTCGACCGAGGCCGCCGAGAAGAGCGATTTTCGCTTCCTGCGCTTCCGCCCGCCAAAGCTCGAACGCGAAGGCAATGACGAGCCGGCGCTGCCACACATCCGCCTCGACCGTGCCCTGCAGTTCCTGATCGGAGACAAGCTGTCATGAACGACCGATCCAAGCCGCGGCGGCCGGCGACGTTCCGGCTCGACGATCCCGGCGTCGTCGTCACCGAAGCCGACGAAGCAGCGCGGCTCGGCCGCACCACGATCCAGATCACGCCCGAGCACGATCCGCAGGCATTGCCAGTGCCGATCGAGGCCGCGCTCCCGGCGCGGCGTGGCTTTCCCTGGGGCACGCTGTTCTGGTCCGGGCTCGGCGGGCTGACGCTGCTCGGCACCGGGCTCGGCGTGGTCCGTCTGATCGAGGATCTGTTTGCGCGCAGCGAAACGCTCGGCTTCGTCGGCCTCGCATTCGCCTTCGTCACGGCACTGGCGCTCGCGGTGGTGATCGGGCGCGAGGCCTTTGGTCTGGCGCGCCTTGCAACCATCGAGAAGCTGCATGCGCGCGCCGCCGCAGTCCTTGCCAGTGACGACCGCGAGGAGAGCCGCGTCATCGTGCAGGATCTGCTGAAGATCGCGCACCAGAACCCGCAGCTCGCCCGCGCGCGCGCCACGCTGGAAAGCCACACCGGCGAGATCATCGACGGCGCCGACATGATCCGGCTTGCCGAACGCGAATTGATGTCGCCGCTGGACACGGAAGCGCGGCGGCTGGTGTCGTCGGCCGCGCAAAAGGTCTCGATCGTGACCGCAGTTTCGCCGCGCGCGGCGATCGACGTATTGTTCGTGTTCGTGGCCGCGTTGCGGCTGATCCGTCAGCTCGCTTTTCTCTATGGCGGCCGCCCCGGCGCGCTCGGCATGATCCGCCTGCTCCGCCACGTGATCGCGCATCTCGCCATCACCGGCGGCATGGCCGCGAGCGACAGCCTGGTGCAGCAGATGCTCGGCCATGGCATCGCGGCAAAGCTGTCGCAGCGACTCGGCGAAGGTGTGCTGAACGGATTGCTGACCGCGCGGCTGGGTCTGGCCGCGATCGACGTGACGCGCCCGCTGCCGTTCGCGGCGCTGCCGCCGCCAAAACTGTCGGACCTCGCGACGGATCTTTTGCGGAAGAAGGACGAGGAGTAGCGGTGCTATTCGGGCCGTCGTTCGCGCCATTCGCCGGACCGACGCATGGCGCGCCGCCTGAATGAGCGAAGCTTAAGCTCGCGGTTCATCGGGAAAGTCGAAGCTGACAATGATAAACCCGACCGCACCAAACACCAACAGCGCCAGGAACAGTGCCGCAACAGCAAAGGACCACACGAAAGGCTCCGAGCAGCTGAGTGCCATCCAATCGAGCCAACGAGCGGAATATCATCCCTCGCCGGCTGATCTAAGACAGACCCAGACGGGGTTAAAGGGCAATTGTCCGGCAAAACGACCTTGCTCAGTCAAGCCGCGCCTCGCAAGCGAACTATCGAGTTAGCCCTTTCGAGTATTGGAAGATTATCTGCCGCGGTTTTGGGCAACTGAGGACAAGGAGGCGGCAATTCAAGTCGTCGCTTCTAAGTCAGCCTCTGGCCGCCCCATACCACGGCGCATCAGCCCGTTAAGAAACTGGTTACCAGTCAATGTCACCATTTGCATATTAGGCCGCCATATGCGGCGCGCATTCTGAGAACTGCTCAACATTTCGACACGCCCGGTTGGCGGTCTCTTTCAGGAGAGGCCCAATGTTTAAGGGCTTGATGGCAGCGCTTGTGGCGCTGATCAGCACACTGCAACTGGATCGATACCTGACCAACGGTCGGTACACCGACGCGGCCATGGATATGCTGCGGCAAATCAGGCGCGCGTTTGGATTTTGAGGTGCACTGGACGATTTGAGGCCGGTGATGAAGGGCATCATCCCATGGACTGATCTCGACGCGGAGGAGCAACGCGCCATTGCGATACTGGGAGCCGGGCTCTCCATCGAGCTGTGTGACCCCGTCGCTTTGCCAAGATTGAGGCGGCTCGGGCTGATCGCAGGGACTCGTTTGACCGCTGCCGCACGCGCGTTGCGGAGGCGCGTTGTTCTGGAAGAACTCAGTGCGCGGGATTGAATCGTATAACCAATTGGCACGCTCGATCCTCGCTTGGTCGGGGAGTGCCTTGACGGGGCTAACATGGCTTGGGGATTTTGATGGTGGCGGGTGCAATTGAGCTGATCGTGGAGGGATACGTTTCCCTCAGGGACCAAGCAGCTCTTGATGAGCTCCGGACACAGCGCCGCAAACTTATCGCAGATCTCGATGCATGTACCGGGATCGACTGCACGAGTACGATCCGGCAGATCGAGGAAGACATCGTCGTGATCGAGGCCGGGCTGGCGCGGTTGGCGGCCTAGTCGGCCGGATGTTCAGAGATTGCCCGGTGACGTATCGGCAACGGTGCACTCGGTGTGGATCAGGTCCTTCTTGGTCACCCGCACGCTGCCAAGATAATAACCTCGCTCCTGAACGGCTGCCCTGATCTCGTCGCTGACCTTGAGAACTCTCGCTCTGCTCTTGCGCCATTTGTTGGAGGAGTAGAGCGCGGGCATCGGAGAGCCGTTGCTGACGACGAGGAAGTCCCGCTTGCCATTGCGATAGACATCAAACATGTCCTATCCCCGCAGATAATATCAATAAGAGAAAATATGTTTCGTCACGACTGCTCCAGCTTAGTGGCTTAAATGCTTGAGCGGGTGGTAATCTGGGATGGCGGCCTGTGAATGTCGGGAAAAATGCTGATTGCAGCGAAGCGATCGCTCAGATTTCTGTTGGTATGTTGTTCTCATGCCACGCCAAGCCGGTTCAACGCGCGGCCTCGTTTGCCTTTGGGACCGCACAAGGGGAGAAGGGAAGAAGGGTGCTGCCTCGCTAGGCGAGCGTACGCTTCTCGAATTCCCCCGCCAGCACCCGCCATTGAAACAGCGGTGAATCCGCTGGCGGCGAGAGTTCCGGCGTCCAGCCGGTGAGCTTCTCAATCACATAGGTGTCCGTCAGAACGCCCCGCCAGCGGCGCTCGACCTGGCCGAGTTGCTCGCGCTTCGCCGGGATCGATCCCCACACTGGTGCGCGGTTGTCCGGCTCACGCCCGACATAGATGCCCGCATGCCCGCTGATCCGATCCATGCCGGGATCGCGAAAATCCTGGAAGCGGCCGCGTTCGTTGATCTCGATGACGGGCACGCGGCCCCTGAACAGCCAGCGCATCATCGCGTAGGTGCGATAGTCCGTGGTTGCGATCCAGGTCGCGCCGGTCTCGTCGAGCGCGGCCTGCGCACGCGCAGCCACCTGCTCGTAGCCGGCCTCGGCGCCGATCGGATCGATCTTGCCGAGGAGATTCCAGGGCGCGGCGACGTAGTACAGGAATACGATGACGACGAAGGCGATCCCCGTGACGACCGCCGTGTTGAGCCAGAAAATGCTCGACCGGATCATCCGCGCCGACCAGCGCTCGCGCGACAGCATGACGAGGTTGACCGCAGCGGCGGCAAAGCCGACCGGCCACATGAACATCGGCCAGGTGTCGCCGACCCTGAGCGTCGTCGACTTGAACAAGAAATAGAGGAACGGCACCAGCACCGCGGTCGACAGCAGGATCGCGACCGGCTCGCGCGTGCGATAGCCGCGCCACGCCGTCATCACGAGGCCCGACAGCACGACCGGCAGCATGACGAAGCCGACCAGGCCGAATTGCAGGCCGATGTAGTCGCCGATCGTGCGCAGCGAGATGCCGTAATTGGCGGTGGCCCGCACACCCTGGAAACGGAACGAGGCCCAGTCGTGCTGCGCGTTCCAGATCAGCACCGGGGAGAACACGGCAATCGCGATCAGCACCGCGAGATAAGGGTAAGGGCCGCGCAGCCAGCGCCAGCGCCAATCCGGCACCAGCAGAAACGCGGCGACCGCCGGCGCGAACATGATCGCGGTGAACTTCGACAGCATCGACAGTCCGGCGAACAGGCCCGCCGCCAGCCACCAGCGTCCGTCGCCGCCCTGCGCGAGCCGCACCAGGGCCCACATCATCGCCACCGCAAACGGGATCATGGCAACGTCCGGCGCGACCTTGGCCATCAGCAGGCCGTAATAGAGCGCAGCCTCCGGCATCAGCACCGCCAACATGATGGCGCGCGCATCATGAGTGAGGCGGCGGACGATGTCGGCGAGCAGCAGCTGCGTCACCAGCATTGCGACGATGCCACCGAAGCGGACGCCGAGCACGGTGTCGCCGAAGATCGCGGTGCCAAAACGGATGAACCAGGCGATCATGGGGGGATGATCGAGGAAGCTGAGCGCTCCCTCCTTCGACCACGTCCAGTAATAGGCCTCGTCGGTGCGCAGCTCGATGGCGGAGGCGTAGACGATGCGCAGCAGTGTCATCGCGGCAATGACGAGCACGGCCACGACGAGGGGCCGGCGCACGGCGCCGGCTGGGGGCGTAGTGATATCGGGGGCTGTCGTCACGGCCGCGCTTTTCGCCAACCTGGGAGGGGGAGTCAATGCGGGGGAGATCGTAGGGTGGGCAAAGCGGAGCGTGCCCACCCTCGAGGGATGCGATACGGGATGGTGGCCACGGCGCCAAGGCGCCTTCCCACCCTACAATATCGTAACCTTGCCGCGCATGTGATCAGGCCAGCTGTCCGCCCCTGGAATTAAACGCTACGCTGGCTGTTCTCCTTCATGAACTGATACAACCGAATCATGGCCACTGCATTCTCACGATTGTCCGAACTTTCCCGCGCGACCAGCATGCGGCAGGTTCGGCTGGTCTGCGGCGTCATCCTGTTCTCTTACGTGGTGAGCCATTTCCTCAACCATGCGCTCGGCAACATCTCGGTCGATGCCATGGAGATCGGGGTCTACTATCACACGGCGTTCTGGCGGTTCCTCCCCATCGCGATCGTGTTCTATACGGCCGCGCTCACCCATATGGGGCTCGGCATCTACGCGCTCTATCAGCGCCGCCAGTTCCGCTGGCGGACGATCGAGCCACTCCAGCTCGTGCTGGGCCTGAGCATCCCCGCCCTCGTCATGGCCCATGTGATCGGCGTCCGGCTCGGCTACACGCTGTACGGACACCAGAAACTCTATCCGCAGGAACTCTATCTGTTCTTCGTCACCTCGAACCGCATCTGGACCATGACGATCCTGCTGATCATCGCCTGGGTCCATGGCTGCATCGGCATCTATTTCTGGCTGCGCCTGAAACCGTTCTTCGCGCGCGCCGCGCCCTATCTGCTCGCCGCCGCCGTGCTGATCCCGACGCTGTCGCTGCTCGGCGTCTACCAGGGCGGACGCAGTGTCCAGATCGAGGTCGACGACGGCGAGTGGCGCGCGCACAATCTCACCCGCCGCCAGCTCGGCTCGACCGCGGAAGCGGCGACGCTCGACCGCATCACCGGCGGCCTCACCATCGGCTATGTCGGCCTGCTCGGACTGACGCTGGCGGCGCGCGGCGTGCGCGCCTTGCGCGAACGGCGCCGCGGCATGATCGCGCTGTCCTACGGCAACGGCAAGACGGTGCGCGTGCCGAAGGGTCTCTCCGTGCTGGAGGCGAGCCTGCGCCACAATGTGCCGCATGCCAGCGTCTGCGGCGGCCGCGCCCGCTGCTCGACCTGCCGCATCCGCATCATCGGCGACCATGCCGCCCTGCCCGAGCCGTCGCAGCGCGAGGCCTTCGTGCTCGCGCGCGTCGGCACCGCCGATCCCTCGATCCGGCTTGCCTGCCAGTTGCGGCCGGACTCCGACCTCTCCTTCTTCCAGCTGTTCACGCCCCACACGCATTCGGCGGACGGGCAGGCCTCGACATCGGCCAGAATCGGCCAGGAGCGCTACCTCGTCAGCCTGTTCGTGGACATGCGCGGCTCGACGCAGCTTGCCGAGAAGCGGCTGCCGTTCGACACCGTCTTCATCGTCAACCGTTTCCTCGGCGCCGTCTCGCGGGCCGTGATCGAGAATGGCGGCCAGCCGAACCAGTTCGTCGGCGACGGCATGCTGGCGCTGTTCGGGCTGTCAGCCGATCCGGAGACCGCCTGCCGGCAAGCGCTGAAGGCTGCTGCCGGCATCGCCACGCATATCGACGAGCTCAACGAGCTCCTGAGCCACGATCTCCGCCAGCCGATCCGCTTCGGCATCGGCATTCACGGCGGCGAGGTCATCATCGGCGACATCGGCTATCGCGATCACATCGTCTTCACCGCGCTCGGCGATGCCGTCAACGTCGCTGCCCGACTCCAGGACATGACCAAGACGCTGGCCTGCGAAGCGATCGTCTCGGAAGAGGTCCGCCGCACCGCGGGACTTGCCGACGATGCGCTGCCGCAGCAGGAGGTCGCGATCCGCGGCCGCGACGAGCCGATGGCCGTGCGCGTCGTTGCGGACACGAGGCAGCTGTCGGCGCTGGTGGACCGAAGCGAGCGCGTCGCGGCGTAAGGCGGCGCGCTCCCTCTCCCGCTTGCGGGAGAGGGTCTCTCCACGACGGGACAATCCCCAAGAGGAAAAAGCCCTCACCCGGCACTTCGTGCCGACCTCTCCCGCAAGCGGGAGAGATGCACCGTGATCGCGGCTATGGCTCGGCTCAATCTCGCTAGCTCGCCTCATCTCATTACAAACGTAACACCGGCTTGCTGCAACGCAGCGACATGGGCCTGCTGCGAAAGCACGAATTGACTTCATCTCAATCGTTGCGACAGATGAGCGCGGGATCGCGGTGATGACCGCTGTCCAACGAAAAGCTCCGGGAGGAGACAAGAATGTTCGATCGACGCGACCTGCTCAAAGGAGCGGGCCTTGCCGCTATGGCGGCCACACTGAATTCCACCAAGGCGCTGGCACTCGACACCGTCACGCTCCCCTTCGCCAATGGCGAACGGCCGCTGGTGAAATATCCGCAGAAGCGGCCGATGATCGGACTGACCAGCCGGCCGCCGCAGCTCGAGACGCCGTTCGCGATCTTCAACGACGGTCCGATCACGCCGAATAACGCATTCTTCGTGCGCTATCACCTCTCGGACCTGCCCTACAATCTGGATCCCGACAAGTTCACGCTCGAGGTCAAGGGCAAGGTCGACAAGCCGCTCAAGCTGTCGCTCAAGGACATCAGGAAGATGAAGGCGACCGAGATCGTCGCCGTCAACCAGTGCTCCGGCAACAGCCGCGGCTTCTCCGAGCCGCGTGTCGCCGGTGGCCAGCTCGCCAACGGTGCGATGGGCAATGCGCGCTGGCGTGGCGTGCCGCTGAAGGCCGTGCTGGAGATGGCGGGCGTGCAGAGCGGTGCCAAGCAGGTCACCTTCAACGGCATGGACGGCCCCGTCAGCGACAAGACGCCGGATTTCGTCAAGGCGCTCGATCTCGAGCACGCCAGCGACGGCGAGGTGATGCTGGCCTATGGCATGAACGGCGAGGACCTGCCGTTCCTCAACGGCTTTCCGCTGCGCCTGATCGTGCCCGGCTATTACGGCACCTACTGGGTCAAGCACCTCAACGAGATCACCGTCATCGACAGTGTCTATGACGGCTTCTGGATGAAGTCGGCCTATCGCATTCCGGACACGCCGAACAATGCGGTCGAGCCGGGCACCGCGCCGAAGGCGACGATCCCGATCAACCGCTTCACTATCCGGTCCTTCATCACGAGCGTTCCCGACGGCGCCAAGCTGAAGGCCGGCGGCACGACGCTGCGCGGCATCGCCTTCGACGGCGGCAAGGGCATCAAGGACGTCCAGGTTTCCACCGACGGCGGCAAGACCTGGGTCAGCGCCAAGCTCGGCAAGGATCTCGGCAAATACTCTTTCCGTGAATGGAAGCTGCCGGTGAAGCTCGCAGCGGGCGCCCACGAGCTCAAGGTGCGCGCCACCGGCAATGGCGGCGAGACCCAGCCGGATGCGCCACGCTGGAACCCGGCGGGTTATCTACGCAACGTCGTCGAAACCGTCCGCGTGACCGTGGCCTGAGGGAGAATGATCATGCAGCGCACCGTTCTCCTCGCCAGCTCACTCGCCGTCGCCGCAATGGTGGGTTCGGCGCTTGCAGCGCCGCTCAACTACAAGACGCCCGACGAAGTCGCCGCCTTCAAGCCGGGCCCCAATCTCGAGGTCGTGCAGGGCAATTGCAGCGCCTGCCACTCGGCCGATTACGTCAACACGCAGCCGCCGATGAAGGACAAGAAAGGTTTTTGGCAGGCCGAAGTGACCAAGATGATCAAGGTCTATGGCGCCCCGATCGACGATGCCGATGTCGGCAAGATCGTCGATTATCTGGCCGCGACTTATTGACGGATGGTGCGCGGCGTGCCGATCAATTGACCGCGAAACGGGCAAAATCGGCAAAAACGCTGCCAAGTTGAGCGGAATTCGGCGAAATGCCGATATGGTTTGAGCTACCAAGCCGGCCACATTCCGCGTATCCTGTTAGGACCGAACCGGCCGGTTGGCGGGGACTGGCGGTTCGAGATCTCGGAGGAAGACCCGCGGAGAAGACGTGATGGCTAAAGGTACGGTCAAGTGGTTCAACCCGACGAAGGGTTATGGATTTATCCAGCCTGCGTCGGGCGGCAAGGATGTGTTCGTGCATATCTCGGCAGTGCAGAAAGCCGGTCTGTCGTCCCTGAACGAAGGACAGACGGTGGAATACGAAGAGATCGCAAACCGGGGCAAGACCTCCGCAGAGAACCTCAAAGTATAAGCCCGGCAGCCTTTGCTGCCTCCCGGATCTGTCCGGGAGCCGGGCCAAAAAATTTTTGAAGACGGCCAGTGCATTCGACGACGGGCGTTGCGATTGCACACGGAGAGCTATTTTCCCGCTAAGACCGCTCGTTCAACGCCACAGCAATGACAATCGCGACGGCACTTCGTTAGTCCACCGGCAATGGTGCGTCGCGCTTGATCTCTTCCATCACCGCATAGGTTCGCGTCTCGCGCACGCCCGGCATCGACAGCAACGTCTCGCCGAGGAAGCGTCGATAAGCGGTCATGTCCGCAAGCCGCGCCTTCACAAGATAGTCGAAGCCGCCTGCAACCATGTGACACTCCAGCACCTCGGGCGCGAGTTTCACCGCGCGCGCGAAGCGCTCGAAATTGTCCGGCGTGGTCTTGTCGAGCAGCACCTCTACGAACACCAGAAGACCGAGGCCGAGTCGGTGCGGATTGAGCCGCGCGCCGTAGCCCTCGACAAAGCCCTCCCGCTGCAACCGCTTCAGCCGCTCGCCGACCGAGGTCGGCGACAGCCCGATGCGTTCGGCGAGCTCGACATTGGCGATGCGCCCGTCCTGCTGCAGAATTGAGAGGATCTTCCGGTCGGTTCGATCAAGTTCCATACTTTATGTGGCCAATGTACAAAAGATCTTCATTTTCTAAGGCAAAATTGCTAATTTGTCTATCGAACTACGGTCTAGCGGGCCTTATCCTGGATTTCAGCCACAGGACACGCCATGCCGAACATCCCGCCGCCCTTCACCGCCCCCTACGCGCCCGACGATGCCGAGATTGCCGCGCGGCTCTTGCCGGCTTCGCATCTCAGCCCGCCGCAGGAGGCGCGGATCGACCGCACCGCGACGCGGCTGATCGAGGCGATCCGCAAGCGCGACGACCGGCTTGGCGGTGTCGAGGACATGCTGCGGGAGTTCGCGCTTTCGACCAAGGAGGGGCTCGCCCTGATGGTGCTGGCCGAGGCGCTGCTCCGCGTGCCCGACGCGCGCACCGCCGACCAGTTCATCGAGGACAAGCTCGGCGAGGGCGACTTCATCCACCACGAGACCAAGTCCACGGCCTTCCTGGTCAACGCCTCGGCCTGGGCGCTCGGCCTGTCGGCGCGGGTGATCCAGCCCGGCGAGACGCCCGACGGCACCATCGGCCGGCTGGTGAAGCGGCTGGGCGCGCCGGCGGTGCGCACCGCCACGCGCCAGGCGATGCGGCTGATGGGCAATCATTTCGTGCTGGGCGAGACCATCGAGCAGGCGCTGGAGCGGGGTAAGCCCCGCTCCGGCCAAAAGACGCGCTACTCCTTCGACATGCTGGGCGAAGGCGCGCGCACCGCGGCGGACGCCACGCGTTATTTCGACGCCTATGCCAGTGCGATCGAGACCATCGGCAAGGCGGCGGGCAACCATCCCCTGCCCGACCGGCCCGGCATCTCGGTCAAGCTGTCGGCGCTGCATCCGCGCTTCGAGGCGATCAGCCGCAACCGCGTGATGGTCGAGTTGGTACCGCAACTGCTGGACCTGGCGCAGCGCGCCAAGGCCCATGATTTGAACTTCACCGTCGATGCCGAGGAAGCCGACCGGCTGGAGCTGTCGCTCGACGTGATCGCGGCGACGCTCGCCGATCCTTCGCTCAGCGGCTGGGACGGGTTTGGCCTGGCGATCCAGGCCTATCAGAAGCGTGCCAGCGCCGTGATCGACTATGTCGACGCGCTCGCCCGCGCCCATGACCGCAAGCTGATGGTGCGGCTGGTCAAGGGCGCCTATTGGGACACCGAGATCAAGCGCGCGCAGGAGCGCGGGCTGGACGGCTATCCCGTGTTCACGCGCAAGGCGATGACGGATCTGAACTACGTCGCCTGCGCGTCAAAACTGCTCGGCTTGCGTCCGCGCATCTTCCCGCAATTCGCCACCCACAACGCGCTGACGGTCGCGACCGTGCTGGAGCTTGCGCAAGATGGCGGCGGCTTCGAATTCCAGCGCCTGCACGGCATGGGCGAAGCGCTTTACGAGCAGCTCGCCAAGGATCACCCCGACATCGCTTATCGCACCTATGCCCCGGTCGGCAGCCACCGCGACCTGCTCGCCTATCTGGTGCGGCGGCTGCTGGAGAACGGCGCCAACTCGTCGTTCGTGGCGCAGGCGGCCGACTATCGTGTGCCGGTTGCGGCGCTGTTGCAGCGTCCGGCCGATGCCATCGTCCGGCCGCAAGCGGCGGCCCATCCCAAAATTCCGTTGCCGGGCGATCTGTTCGCGCCGGAGCGGCGCAATTCACGCGGCGTCGAATTCGGCGCGCGCGCGGCGCTCGACCGGCTGCTGGCAGACGTGAAGGCCGAGGCCACCGGCCTCAAGCCCATAACCGACGCAACGCCGGACCGAGCCAATGCGGCGGTGACAGCCGCGCGCGCCGGCTTTGCCGCCTGGAGCCGAACGCCGGCGGCCACGCGCGCGGCTGCGCTGGAGCAGACCGCGCATCTTCTGGAGAGCCGGAGCGCCCATTTCATCGCGCTGCTGCAAGCCGAGGGCGGCAAGACGCTGGACGATGCGCTGTCGGAGCTGCGCGAGGCCGCCGACTTCTGCCGCTATTATGCCGCACAGGGTCGAAAGCTGTTCGGCGTCGATGCCGCCATGCCGGGCCCGACCGGCGAGAGCAATGCGCTCGCGATGCGCGGGCGCGGCGCCTTCGTCGCGATCTCGCCCTGGAATTTTCCGCTGGCGATCTTCCTGGGCCAGGTCACGGCGGCATTGATGGCCGGCAACAGCGTCGTCGCAAAACCCGCCGAGCAGACGCCGCGCATCGCGCGCGAGGCCGTAGCGCTGCTGCACGAGGCCGGCATTCCCAAGAGCGCGCTGCATCTCGTCACCGGCGACGGCCGCATCGGCGCCGTGCTGACCGCGCATGCCGACGTCGCGGGCGTCGTCTTCACCGGCTCGACCGAGGTCGCGCGCCTGATCAACCGGACGCTCGCCGCCAAGGACGGGCCGATCGTGCCGCTGATCGCGGAGACCGGCGGCATCAACGCCATGATCGCGGATGCGACCGCGCTGCCCGAGCAGGTCGCCGACGACGTCGTGACCTCGGCCTTCCGCTCCGCCGGCCAGCGCTGCTCGGCGCTGCGGCTGCTGTTCGTGCAGGAGGATGTCGCCGACCGCATGATCGAGATGATCGCGGGCGCGGCGCGCGAATTGAAGATCGGCGACCCCGCAGATGTCGCGACCCATGTCGGTCCGGTCATCGACGCCGAGGCCAAGCAGCGCCTCGATGCGCATATCGCGCGGATGAAGAGCGAGGCGCGGCTGCACTTTGCCGGCACTGTGCCCGACGGCTGCTTCGTCGCCCCGCACATTTTCGAGCTCAAGGACGCCGGGCAGCTCACCGAGGAGGTGTTCGGCCCGATCCTGCATGTCGTGCGCTATCGCGCGGAAAAGCTCGACCGCGTCCTGCAGGCGATCGAGCGCAGCGGCTATGGACTCACGCTCGGCGTTCACTCCCGCATCGACGACACCATCGAGGCGATCATCGATGGCGTCCAGGTCGGCAACATCTATGTCAACCGCAACATGATCGGCGCCGTGGTCGGCGTGCAGCCATTCGGCGGCAACGGGCTGTCTGGAACCGGCCCGAAAGCGGGCGGCCCGCATTACCTCACACGCTTTGCGACCGAGCAGACCGTGACGATCAACACCGCGGCAGCCGGCGGCAATGCCGCGCTGCTTGCGGGGGAAGAGTGAACCTCGCTTTCGGATTCGCGTCCTCACGACAATGCGCGATATCAGTTCCGTCATCCTGAGGTGCGAGTGGCGCGATGCCAAGCATCGCGCGGGGAGCCTCGAAGGATGAACGGCCGCCTGGATGCAGCCTGACCGTCGCCCTTCGAGGGCCGCTTTGCGGCCACCTCAGGGTGACGGATCACAGCAATGAGCCCTGCGCCTGGCGCCGTTGCATCGCGCCGAAACATCGGTCTAATGCTGCCATGACTTGGCCCGCGCCAATTCCAGCGCGCGGGAAACAACAAGAGCGAGGGAGCTACGCCGCGATGGAAAAGGGCATTTTTGCAGGGCTCAAGGTTCTGGACTGCGCGAGCTTCATCGCAGCGCCCGCGGCTGCGACCGTGCTGTCGGATTTCGGCGCCGACGTCATCAAGATCGAGCCGCCCGGCGCCGGCGACCCTTACCGCAATCTGCCCAACATTCCGGGCTATCCCACCAGCGAGCATAATTTCGCCTGGCTGCTGGAGGCCCGCAACAAGAAGAGCATTGCGCTCGACCTCTCCAAGCCGGAGGCGCAGGCCGTGCTCTACAAGCTGGTCGAAGAGGCCGACGTCTTCATCACCAACATGCCGCCGCCGGTGCGCGCCAAACTCGGCATCACCTATGACCATCTCGCCCATCTCAACGACCGGCTGATCTACGCTTCTTTCACCGGCTATGGCGAAAAAGGCGAAGAGGCCAACAAGCCCGGCTTCGACAGCAACGCATATTGGGCGCGCTCCGGCCTGATGGACCTCGTCCGCGCCGACACCCACACGACTCCGGCCCGCTCGGTCGCCGGCATGGGCGACCATCCCTGCGCCATGGCGTTCTATGGCGCCATCGTCACCGCGCTGTATCAGCGCGAGAAGACCGGCAAGGGCTCGCATGTCGCCTCCAACCTGATGGCGAATGGGGTGTGGGCGGCAAGCGTGCTGGCGCAGGCAAAGCTCTGCGGCGCCAAGTTCGCCGAGCGACGCCCGCGCGAGCGCGCGCTAAATGCCGTCGCCAACCACTACCAGTGCAAGGACGGCCGCTGGCTGATCCTGTCGCTGCTGAGCGAGGAGAAGCAGTTCCCGACGCTGGCCAAGTGCCTGGGACGCGAAGACCTGATCACCGATCCGCGCTTCGCCACCAAAGCCGATCGCCATGCCCGCTCGGTCGAGCTGATCAAGATCTTCGACGAGACTTTTGCGACGAAGGATCTCGCTGAATGGCGCAAGATCCTCGACGGCAACGGCCTCGTGTTCGGCATCGTCGGCATTCTGGACGACATCCCCAACGACAAGCAGATGCTCGACAACGAGGTGCTGGTGCCGTTCGAGAACGACACCATGCTCACCATCTCCAGCCCGATCTGGATCGACGGCGCCAAGAAGGTCCAGCCGCGCAAGCCGCCGGCCGTCGGCGAACACAGTGACGAGATTTTGCGCGGGGCGGGATACGACGAGAAGGCGATCAAGCAGCTGCGGTCGTCAGGCGCGGTGGGGTAAGGCGGCGCCACACAGCCGCAACCTCGTCATTGCGAGCGCAGCGAAGCAATCCAGAATCCGACCGCGGATGCATTGCTGGATTGCTTCGCGGCGCTCGCAATGACGGCTTGGAAGCATCCCGGTATAATCATCGGCAAAGCTCCCGCGCCGTGAGGCCCTCATGCCCAACTACCGCCTGCACTACTTCCCGGAATCCGGCAACAGCTACAAGCTGGCGTTGATGTTGACGCTTTGCGGCGAGAGGTTCGAGCCGGTGTGGACCGATTTCGGCGGCGGCGTCACGCGCACGGCGGAATGGCGCAAGGCCGTGAACGCGATGGGCGAGATTCCCGTGCTCGAGGTCGACGGCGTGAAGATGACGCAGACCGCGCCCTTGCTGCTGAAGCTTGCCGAGCAGTACGGCCGTTTCGGCGCCGAGACCGAGGACGAGAAGTTCGAGCTGCTGCGCTGGCTGTTCTGGGACAACCACAAGCTCACCGGCTACATGGCGACCTACCGCTTCATGCGAGCGTTCACCGAGAAAAACGATCCGCAGGTGCTGAAGCATTTTCGCCGGCGGCTCGAGGACTTCCTCGGCATTCTCGACGGACATCTCCAGCACAATGCTTTTGCGATCGGGGCGAAGCCGACGGTCGCCGACATCTCGATGATGGCCTACCTGCACTATCCGAGCGACGAGCACGGTTTTGATTTCGCGGCGAGCCACCCTGCCATTCACGCCTGGCTCGGCCGCATGGCCGCGCTGCCCGGCTGGAAATCGGCCTATGAGCTGCTACCGGGACAGCGGATGACGAATTACGCGAAGTGAGGGCGCTGGCACTAACCCCTCAGCGCCAGCCAGCCGAGCGTGAACAGAATCCCGCCGACGATCACGACCACCGCGACCGCCCAGGTGCTGACGCGGATGCTGCCGGTGACCTGCTTGGCTTCCTCATTGCGCGCGATCTCGCGATTGCGCTCCTTGTCGGCGTCGCTGGTCTCAGTCATGGGTCATCCAAATCGGTTGCTGGTTTTATCCGGCGCGTGATCTCTTCGAAAAACCGCTACACACTTTTTCCGATCACGCGCTAACGCGTCTTGATGAAGCACATGCCGATGCGGCTCGATGCCGCGGCAGCCTGACAGGTGAGACCTTTAGCACAGCTCCATGACGTAAAACTCTTATCCGGCGCTCCCGATCCCGCATTTTGCAGGGAACAATGGGCGCCCCAGCCATCCTGATATTCGGTGCCGGCCAGTTCGCCGCTGCCGCGGGTCTGCGGCCGACTGGCGAATCCGCGTGAGAAATCAGGGCGTTTGCCCGCGGCGAATGCGGTCAGGATGTCGCGGCGGCGGACCTGGTCGCCGAAGAAATGCGGCGAAGCCGGCACGATAGTGGAGTTCGACGGCTTGTCCGCCAGCCAGTCGACGCCCGGAAAATGGAAGCCGCCGATGCCGCGGGTCTGGTGGCAGCCGGCGCAGGTGACGTCGTTGAGGCGGCGCTGGAAGCCCGCGATCGAGCGGATGTTCTGCATGTCGATGCCACGCGCCGCCGCCTGCTTCAGCGCGCCGACCACGTCGTTGTCGGTGAAGACCCGCTCGCCCTTGTTGTTGTCCCTGTCCTCCCCTTGCACCATGCCGAACTCCGGCTGCAGCGGCGAAGCATCGAGGCCCGCGGGCGTCGGCACCACCGCGGCCTTGGCCAGGAATGTCTCGGGGATCAGCACTGTGCCGCGATCGAACTCGCGGAGATTTTCCGGCGCAAGCAGCCAGGCCTTGAAGTCACGTCGAAGATCGTCGTCGGCGAGGATGCGGTCGCGGTCGATCTGGTTCTCCAGCGTCGATTCCACGAACATCTTCGTCGCGGCGTTATATTTGAACACCTTGAGCAGATAGTCGGAACGGAAATCGTGCAATGCCGATTTCGGCGCGATCGAGATCTGGATATTGGTCTCGATGCGATCGAGCATGGCGTCGGAAGGGGAGATGCCGCCGCCGATCAGCCCCTGCCAGTCCCCATTGTCGAGCCAGCGCCGCGCGACCTCGGCGCAGGTAACAGGCTTGCCGCTCGCGTCGGTCTGGCGCGCATTGCGTGCCTTCATCACCAGATTGAACGTCATCGGCAGACGCGTTGCGGTCTTGCCACCTTCCTCGAAACGCACCAGCCGATAGATCAGCCTGATCTCACCGCACGCCTCCTCCGAGACATAGGCGCGGTCCATGCGATTGACGATGCCGGCCAGCACGAAGCGGGTGTCGCGGGATTTCAGATTGGCCCGATCGAACAGCTGCACGTCAAAGCCTTCGCCGACGCCGATGGTCTCGGTCGGGTACGCCGCCTTCTGCCTGATGACGTAGCGGTCGAATTCCGCGTCGATCGCCGGCGGAATCTCCTTGAGCTGGGACAGCGACGAGAACAGCAAATCGGTCGTCAGCGGAAAGTTTGCGCTCCGCTCCGGCCATAGCAGGCGCGAGATCGTGAGCGAATCGTTCTGGTCAAGCTTTCGGAGCAGATCGGGATCGATGATCGCCGTGCCGCGCGTCAACGGCGCGTTCTCCGCTGCGAAAAGCGAAACGGTCCCGCCAAGCAAGACGGCGGCAGCAACGAGAATTCGCAACGCGCGGCTCATGCCTTCAGTAACACCGCGCAAGCCGGCCTATTCAAGTCAAAAGGCGCCTCACATGGTGGTGAAGCGCCTCCTTGAAGATCGGATATCGAACGCTCAGCGTGCGACGATCAGGCCCTTGCTGGTGACGACGACCCAGCGGCCGTCCTGACGGCGGATCGCATCGACGCGGCCAATTCCGGGGATGGGGTCGCCGGCATAGACCTCGTAGAGACCGCCGCGCCCCTCGATCAGGGCACCGCCATTGGCGACGTCGCGCAGAACCCAGCCGTCGATCGTCGGCAACCGGCCGACCTCGGTCTTGGGCGCGGCAGGGGCCGGAACCGGTGCGGCGGCCGCGGTCGCAACCTGGGTCGGCGCGATCGAGCCGGTGGTCTCCTTCGCGGCGGCGGCTGTGGCCTGCGCGGGGGCCGCGGGCGGCGTGGCGCGGAGCTTGTCGACGGTCTCGGACAGCTTTGCGATTTTGGCCATCGGCTCGGCCTGGGCCTTCTCGAGCTTGTCGAGGCGGTCATTGGCCCGGTTGAACTGGCTGAGGCCAGTCTTGGAGGTGTGCTCGACATTCGCCTTCAGTGCGACGACATCGGCATCGATCCTGGCAACCGAGGATTCGAGCGCGCTGGTGTCGACGACCTGCGCCGGCGCGGGGGCCGGGGCTGCGAAGTGCATCATGCCGGCGGTCGCGAGCGCGCCGCTGATGGCGCCGACGCTGGCTGCAATCGCCACCACGGCGGCCATCGCCGACAGGCGGCGCTTGTCGCCAGTCTCGCGCGGCTCGTCCGCCTTCACATGTGGGGCAAACTCCTCGCGCTCCCAGGAGCGCTCCGACGGCGCCATGACGATGAGCTTGCCGGGCTTCGGCTCGGGCTTGGTCTCGGCCCTGGTTTCGAACTTCGGGACCTCGACCTTGGGGGCTTCCACCTTGACGGGATCCGGCTTGGGCGGCGACTCATGGTCGGGGGCGATCGAGGGGGCCTCGATGCCGGCAGCCTCGACGGCAGGCGCGGTCGCGGCGGCTTCGACGACGCTCGTCTGTTCGCCGATCTCTTTGCCGATCTCTCGGGCAGCCTGCTCAGCCATTGGTTCGCTCACAGTTCGAATACTCCACTCTGGATTGACCTTTTGGTAACTTTCATTGCTTGCGAAATCCTTACTTCGGGACCCGCTTACCGAAATTTTAGGAAGTCATCCGGGGCCGAATTTGGCCGGGAACGTGGAACCGGTGTGGCGGGCGCGAAACAATTTGTAAGCGGGGGAAGATGAACGGCCGCGCAACAGCCGGGCCGTCGCCCTTCGAGGGCCGCTGAAGAAGCGGCCACCTCAGGGTGACGGTCAGAGGGTTGAGCGCGCCGCATCCACCTCGTCATTGCGAGCGCAGCGAAGCAATCCAGAGCCTTTCCGAGGGGGCGGTCTGGATTGCTTCGTGGTCACATCACCACCGGCGCATCCGGCAGCTCGTTCGCATGCGGGCCCTGCGGCGGGAAATGTCGCGACAGCTCGCGCGACACCGTCGCGATGCCGCCGATCACGCCGTGCTCGAACTGGCCGGAGGCGAACTCGGCCTCCATTGCGCGGCAGATGCTCTCCCAGCCCTCCGCACCTACCTTCGCATCGATGCCGCGGTCGGCAACGATTTCGACATCGCGGTCGGCGAGCAGGAGATAGATCAGGACGCCGTTGTTGTGCGCGGTGTCCCAGATACGCAAGTGAGAGAACACATCGAGCGCGCGCTCGCGGGCCGGCTGGTTGCGGAACAGCGGTCGCCCGTCGAGCGCGCCCTCGACGACGAAGCGGACCTGGCCGGAATGCGTGCTCTCACCCTGCCTGATCGCCTGCTCGATGCGGGCGAGCACGGCTGGTGGAAAGATCTGCTTCGCGCGCCAATGATGCTGCACGAGATGTCTGGCAATGCGCTTGATGCTCATGACCGCTACCAGCTCCCCGAGGCGCCGCCGCCGCCAAAACTGCCACCACCGCCGCTGAAGCCGCCGCTGTCGCTGGACGACGATCCGCTGCTCCAGCCGCCCCCCGAAGAGCCGCTCGACCACGAGCCGCCGCGCGACGGCCCCGAGCTTGGCGCCATCGCCGCGAACAGATCGGCGATGAAGCCGATGACGAAGCCCAGCGCTCCGAGAGCGAGCGCGATTGCAAAGGACCCGAGAATGAGCCAGGTCAGCGCTGCGATGATGCCGCCGGTCGCCAATGAGCCAAGCAGCCGCCCCAGCATGGCCCGGAAGAAGCCGCCGACCCCGATCGAGGCGAACAGCGTCACAATGAACAGAGGCGCGATATCATCCAGATTGCCGAAATTCACAGTCGGAGAAGGTACTGGCAGCGGCTCGCCGTCGATCACCCGCATCATGCGATCGACACCATCCGAGATGCCACCGGCGAAATCGCCCGTCCTGAATTTCGGCGTGATGATCTCGTCGATGATCCGCCGTGACGTGACATCGGTGAGCGCGCCTTCGAGGCCGTAGCCGACCTCGATGCGCAAATGCCGGTCGTTCTTGGCGACGACGAGGATCGCGCCGTCGTCGACCTTCTTGCGACCGATCTTCCAGGCGTCCGCGACGCGGATGGAGAACTGCTCGATCGTCTCCGGCTGGGTCGTCGGTATGATCAGCACGGCGACCTGGCTGCCCTTGCGGGTCTCGAAGTCACGCAGCTTTTGCGACAACGCGGCGACGTCGGCGCTCGACAGCGTGCCGGTCTGATCGACCACGCGGCCGGTGAGTTGCGGCACGGCGACATCGGCCAAGGCGGGGAAGGCAAAGGTAAGTGCAAGCGCGAGCAAGAGGGCAAAGCACAGTGAAACAGCAGAACACGCGCGCCACAACCTCGCTGTCATCGCCCGGCTTGACCTGGCGATCCAGTATTCCAGAGCCGCCGGCGGATGACGGAGGAGCCGCGGCATACTGGATTCCCCGCCTTCGCGGGGAATGACAGTCATGCGTGGGGCTGGGCGCATTCGCAAGACGGCGCACAGCTATTTCGACGGCGCCGGCGCCGGCGCCGGATTGAAATCGACCTTCGGCGCGGTCGAGATTTCCTTCTCGTTCTCGACCGAGAAGTTCGGCTTGTCCTTGTAGCCGAACATCATCGCGGTGAGATTGCTCGGGAACGAGCGGATGGTGACGTTATAGTCCTGCACCGCCTTGATGTAGCGGTTGCGCGCGACCGTGATGCGGTTCTCGGTGCCTTCGAGCTGCGACATCAAATCCTTGAACAGCGCGTCCGACTTGAGCTGCGGATAGTTTTCCGTGACCACAAGAAGCCGCGAGAGCGCGCTGGAGAGCTCGCCCTGGGCGGCCTGGAACTTCTGGAAGGCGGCGGGATCGTTCAGCACCTCCGGCGTTGCCTGGATGCTGCCGACCTTGGCGCGGGCATTGGTGACGCCAAGCAGCACGTCCTTCTCCTGCTGGGCAAAGCCCTTTACCGAGTTGACCAGATTGGGCACGAGATCGGCGCGGCGCTGATACTGGTTCACGACCTCGGACCAGTTGGCCTTGATCTGCTCGTCCCCGCTCTGGATCGCGTTGTAGCCGCAATTGGTGAGGCTGAGCGAGGCCAGCGCCGCCAGCACGGTCAGGATCTTGCGCATCAGATTTCTCCCGGTGGAATCTGGCGTAAACTACCAGATTGAACGCGAAAAGCAGCCGATTTACGCAAGCCTCTTGCCTATCCCTGGCTGACATAGTCAACTCAACGAAACAATAAGACCAAACGGAAACGCCAGGGGGAGCGCCATGTCCTCATTCGAGACCATCCTCGTGGAGCGGCCGGAGCCGGCGATTGTCCGGATCGTGATGAACCGGCCTGAGGCGCGCAACGCGCAGAACCTGCAGATGACCTACGACCTCAACGCCGCCTTCGACGAGGCGGTGCAGGACGACGCGGTCAAGGTGATCATCCTCGCCGGCAACGGGCCGCACTTCTCGTCCGGCCACGATCTGCGCCCCGGCGGCAAGAACGCCGCAGGCGTCGATTTTCCGCCGATCGGAAATTGGGGCGGCTTCGCGGAGGCGAACGCGCATGGCCGCTTCGCGCGCGAACAGGAAATCTATCTCCAGATCACGCGGCGCTGGCGCAACCTCGCCAAGCCGATCATTGCCGAGGTGCATGGCAAGTGCATCGCCGGCGGCTTGATGCTGGCCTGGGCCTGCGACCTCATCGTCGCCAGCGAAGATGCGCAGTTCTGCGATCCCGTGGTGACCATGGGCGTCTGCGGGGTCGAATGGTTCGTGCATCCCTGGGAGCTCGGCCCGCGCAAGGCCAAGGAATTCCTGTTCACGGCCGACGCATGGAGTGCGCAGGAAGCGCATCAGCTCGGCATGGTCAACCGGGTCGTGCCGCGCGCGGAGCTTTCAGCGTCGGTGCTGGAGCTGGCGCGCCGGATCGCGTCAAAGCCGTCCTTTGCGCTGAAGCTGACCAAGGAGGCGGTGAACCGCTCGGTCGACGTGATGGGCCAGCCCGCCGCGATCGACCAGGCCTTTGCGCTGCATCAGCTCTGTCACGCCCATAACCTTCAGGAGTTCGGCATGGTGGTCGACCCATCCGGACTGCATCCCTCCGTGCGCAAGCCGCCGGCGGCCGCGGAGTAACGACATGGACCTCAATCTCAGTGACGAGCAACGGCTGCTGCGCGAAAGCGCGGAGCGTTTCGTGGCCGAGAGCTACGACGCCGATCATCGCCGCAAGATGGCGAAGCATCCGTCCGGCTTCAGCCCTGCGGTGTGGAAGCAGTTCGCCGAGCTCGGCTGGCTGGCGCTGCCGATTCCGGAGGAGTTTGGCGGGCTCGGCGGCGGGGCGGTCGAGATCGGCATCGTGATGGACGCCTTTGGCCGCGGGCTGGTGTCGGAGCCGTATATCGCGACGGTCGTGCTCGGTGCGGCGCTCATCGACACATGCGGCAGCACCGCGCAAAAGCAGTCGCGGTTACCGAAGGTCGCGGATGGATCGCTGAAGCTCGCCTTTGCCCATTCCGAGCGCGCGGCGCGGTTCGATCTCGCCAAGGTCGCGACCGTCGCCCACAAGACGGCGCAAGGCTGGCGCCTTGCCGGCAACAAGATCGCGGTGCTCGACGGCCACGCCGCCGACGAGATCATCGTCTCCGCGCATATCCACGATCACCAAGGACCGTCGGGCCGCATCGGCCTGTTCCTGGTGCCGGCGAAGACGCCCAGCGTTGTCATCACCGACTACGAGCGTCTCGGCGGCGGACGGGCCTGCAACATCGAGCTGTCCGGCGTCGAGCTGCCGGAGGATGCCCTGCTCGGCGACGGCAGCGACGCCCTGCCCGCAATCGAATGGGCCGTCGATCGCGCCATGGCTGCGCTTGGCGCGGAAGCCGTCGGCATCATGCAGACGCTGCTCGACACCACGCTGGAATACACCAAGATCCGAAAGCAGTTCGGCCGGCCGCTCTCGGCCAACCAGGTGATCCGCCACCGCCTCGCCGACATGGCGATGCAGGTCGACGAGGCGCGCTCGATGGCGCTGCGCGCCGCGCTGAAGGCAGATAGCCCGCCGGTCGAGCGCGCGCGGGCTGCCTCCGGCGCGAAAGCGAAGATCGGCAAATGCGCGCGCTTCGTCGGCGAGCAGTCGATCCAGCTTCATGGCGGCATGGGCGTCACCGAGGAGCTCGAGGTCGGCGCCTATTTCAAGCGGCTGGTCGCCTTCGACACGCTGTTCGGCGGCAGCGCGCATCATTTTAGCCGCCACGCCCAGCTCGGCCGCACCACCGTGCCAGCCTGAAAGAGCACACCATGGATCTATCCTTCAATGCCGAAGAGCGTGCCTTCCAGGACGAGGTGCGCGACTTCATCGCAAAAAACCTCACCGATGAGATGAAGCGCGCAACTGCGCTGACGCCGTCGGTGTTCTCCGACCCCGATATCGGCATGGCCTGGCAGCGCGCGCTCAACCGGCAGGGCTGGGGCGCACCGGGCTGGCCGGTCGGATATGGCGGTCCGGTCTGGACGCCGGCGCAGCGCTGGATTTTCGAAACCGAAAGCGCACGGGCCGGCGTGCCGAACGTCAACGTGATGGGCGTGAAGATGGTCGGTCCCGTCATCATCGGCTTCGGCTCGCCCGAGCAGAAGAACTTTTATCTGCCGCGCATCCTCTCCGGCGAAGACTATTGGTGCCAGGGCTATTCCGAGCCGGGCTCCGGCTCGGACCTGTCCTCATTGAAGACACGCGCAGTGCGCGACGGCGACGACTACATCATCAACGGCACGAAAATCTGGACCACCCACGCGCATCACGCCAACCGCATGTTCGCGCTGGTGCGCACCAGCGACGGGCCGCGGCAGCAGGACGGCATCAGTTTTATTCTGATCGACATGAAGACGCCCGGGATCACGACGCGGCCGATCCTGACGATCGGCGGCGATCACGAAGTCAACCAGGTGTTCTTCGACGACGTGCGCGTGCCCGTCGCCAACCGCGTCGGCGACGAAGGCAAGGGCTGGACCTACGGCAAATACCTGCTCGAGTTCGAGCGCGGCTCCGGCATTGCCTCGGCGAAACTGCGCGAGGGGTTGAAGGCGATCGCGGAGCTGGCCGAGTCGGACCTGACCGGCCGCGCGATCGACAGCCCGGATATCGCCGCGCGCATCTCCGAGGTCGAAATCGACATCGACGCGCTGGAGATGACCGAGCTGCGCGTGCTCTCGGCGCTGCAGACTGGGCAGAATCCCGGCGCGGTGTCGTCGATCCTGAAGCTGCGCAACAGCGAGATCCGGCAGGCCGTGACGCGGCTGGGCGTCGACGTGATCGGTCACGACGCGCTTGCAGTCGAGCCGATGCGTCCGCTCTACAAGCTCAACCACGAGCCCGCGGTGCCTGAGGAGATGCTGACGGTGGTGCCGGAATATCTCAACGGCCGGGCCTACACGATCTTCGGCGGCACCTCGGAGATCCAGCGCGACATCATCGCGAAGATGATGCTGGGGATTTGAGGGCACGCCAGCGCCACTCACTCCGCCTTCGTCCCGGACAAGCGAAGCGCAGATCCGGGACGACAGTTGAGTTTGGCGCGACAGCCCGCGTAACAGCTGCGCTTAGCCCGCCACCTTCGCATCCCGGATCGCCTTCCAGATCTTCTGCGGCGTCAGCGGCGTATTCAGCTGGGTGATGCCGAGCTCGGCGAGCGCGTCCATCACGCCGTTGGTGACGCAGGGCGGGCCACCGATGGCGCCGGATTCGCCGCAGCCCTTGGCGCCGAGCGGATTGGTGCGGCAGGGCGCGGAATCGTCCAGCGTCACCACGATCGGCGGCACGTCGTCGGCGCGCGGGATGCAGTAATCCTGGTAGCTCGCGGTGAGAAGCTGGCCGTCGGCATCATAGGAGACGCCCTCATACAGCGCCTGGCCGATGCCCTGCGCGACGCCACCATGGATCTGGCCGGTGACCAGCATCGGGTTCACGGCAACGCCGACGTCGTCGACGGTGGTGTAGCGCACGACCTTGGACACACCGGTCTCGGGGTCGATCTCGACCTCGCAGATATGGGTGCCGTTCGGCCAGCTCGGACCGTCGACCTCACCTTCGGAATCGACGCTGAGCTTGGCGCCGCCTTCCTTCTCGGCGAGATCGAACAGGCTGATGCGGCGGTCGGTGCCGACGACAGTGAGCATGCCGCCCTGATATTCGATATCCTCGACCGAGGTCTCCAGCACGTTGGCCGCCTTCTCACGCGCCTTCTGGATCAGGTCGTTGGAGGAGACCGCCACGGCCGTGCCGCCGACGAATAGCGAGCGCGAGCCGACACTGCCAAAGCCCATCGCGAGATCCGTGTCGCCCTGGACGACGTCGATCTTGTCCATGGCAATGCCGAGCGTGTCGGAGATCATCTGGGTGTAGGTGGTCTGCAGCCCCTGCCCCATCGCCATGGTGCCGGAATGCAGCACGACGCGGCCCTGCGAGGTCGCGTGCAGGCTGACCTTCTCGGTGTGCGCGCGGCCGCCGGTCCATTCGATGTAGGACGTGAGCCCGCGGCCATAAAGCAGGCCCTTCTTCTTCGCCGCCTTCTTGCGCGCGGCAAAGCCGTCCCAGTCGGCCAGCTTCACGGCGCGATCGAGCATGTGCGCGAAGGCGCCGGAATCGTAAACCTGTCCCGCCGCATTGGTGTAGGGCAGCTGCGCCGGCTTGATGTAGTTCGCTTTACGGATCGCACGCGGATCCATGCCGATCTTTCGCGCGGCGGCGTCGAACAGGCGCTCGACGATGAACACCGCCTCGGGCCGGCCCGCGCCGCGATAGGCGCCGACCGGCGCCGTGTTGGTCATCACCGACTGCACCTCGAAATGCACCAGCGGCAGATCGTAGACGCCGGTCTGCACGAACGGCCCGAGCACCAGCGGAATGATGTTCGCCGCGCCCGAGGAGTAAGCGCCGGTGCAGCCGATCGACTTGACGCGATAGGCCAGCACCTTGCCCTTCTCGTCAAGCGCGAAGGACGCGGTCGAGGTGAGATCGCGGCCGTGGGTGCCGCCGACGAACTCGTCGGTGCGGTCACCGCGCCAGCGGATTTTTTTGTTCAACTTGGTCGCGGCATAAGCGACGATCCCGTCTTCCGGATAGAGGTTGGTCTTCTGGCCAAAGCCGCCGCCGATGTCGCCGACCAGCACGCGGACGCTGTCCTTCGGACGCTTGAGCACGGCTTCGGCCAGCACGTCGCGGGTCGAGGCCGGGGTCTGCGACTGCACGTGCAGGAGGAGACGGCCGGTCTTGTCGATCTCGGCAATGGTCGAGCGCGGCTCCATCGCGGAGGGCACCAGACGCTGGCTGACGATGTCGAGCTCGACCGTATGCGCAGCCTTGGCAAACGCCTCATCCGCCTTGGCGGCATCGCCATAGCTCATCGCACCGACGATGTTGTCGGGCGCCTCCGGCCACACCACGGGCGCGCCGGGTTTTACGGCCTCGACGGGATCGACCACCGCGGGCTGCACGTCATATTCGACCGCAATCGCTTCGGCCGCGCTCTGTGCGTCCGCGCGGGAGGAAGCAACCACTGCCGCGACCGCCTCGCCGGCATAGCGCACGATCTCATGGGCGAGCAGGCGGCGCGGCGGCACCGTCATCGGCTTGCCGTCGGGGCGCTTGAAGATGCTCAAGGTCGGAATGGTGCCGACATCGTCCTTGACAAGATCCGCGCCGGTGTAGATCGCGGTGACGCCCGGCATCGATGCGGCGGCGCTGGTGTCGATCGCGACGATCTTCGCGTGGGCGTGCGGCGAGCGCAGCACATGCAACCACAGCGCGCCCTCCTCCGGCTTGTCGTCGATGAACTGACCCTTCCCGGTGAGCAGTCGCTGGTCTTCCAAACGCTTGACGGGCTGGCCCGCTCCGAAACGCAAATTGCCGGGAAGAATATTCATTCCGTGGGGTCCTCAGGGTCTTTTCGAAACTGCGGGCAGCCTTTTAGCGGATCGATCGGAGGCATGCCAGCCGCGGTTTTGGGCGGGATATGTACGGATTCGTCATGCCCATTTGGGGACCGTCATTCCGGGGCGGTCCGAAGGACCGAGCCCGGAAGCTCGAGATTCCGGGTTCGATGCTGCGCATCGCCTCGGAATGACGATCAGGCCAGCTCCCTCAGCGCCGCCTCAACCACCTTGCGAGCCTCGGCCGACAGCGCGGCCTGCGGCGGGACGGGATCGCCGACGTCGTAGCCCTGGATCGCCAGCCCCGCCTTGATGCAGGCGGCGAGGTTGAAGCGGGCGAAGGCCTCGTTGATCCGCCACAGCCTGCGCTGCAGCGCCATGGCCTCGTCCCAGCGGCCGGCCTTGCAGAGGTCGTAGAGTGCGACGCTCTGGCGCGGGATGATGCAGGCCGGTCCCGCCATCCAGCCGAGCCCGCCGATCAGCATCACCGCGGCGGGGATATGGGCGGAGGCCGAGAACACGCGCAAGGCATCGCCGCAGCGGTTCATGATCGAGAGCAGCCGGCCGGTGTTGGTCGAGGCGTCCTTGATGTAGGCGATGCGCGGATGTTCAGCGAGGCGCGCGATGATGTCGAGCGTGAGATCGGAGCGCTGGAATTGCGGATTGGTGTAGATGACGACGGGAATGTCCACGGCATCCGCGATGCTGCGGAAGTAGGATTCGACTTGGGCATCGGCGAGTGGAAAGTACGCTTCCAGGATCGCCAGGATGCCGTTGGCACCACACTTCTGATAGGCCTTCGCTTGAGCCACCGCGTCCGCCGTCGAGGTGGAGGCAACGCCGGCCACAACCGGCACGCGGCCCTTCGCGGCTTCGATCGTCGTCTGCACGACCGCGGTGCGCTGGGCGGCATTGAGATAGGCGAATTCGCCGGTCGAGCCAAGCGGCGTCAGTCCGTGCACGCCGGCGCCGATCAGGTCGTCGCAGAGCTTTGCGAGCACGTTCGTCCGCACCGTGCCGTCGGCATCAACGGGGGAGACGAGGTAGGGAAAGACGCCGTGGAATTCGGGCATGTCGGGGGCTCCGGAAGCTGGCACCCCGGAGGTATTAGCAATGCCCGCCCCGGCGATCAAACCTTGAGCAAACGTACCCGCGTGCCCCAGGGATCGATCGCCTCCACGCCGTCGGCAAGCGCCGTGACCTTCACACCGCTCTTGCGCAGGCGCTCTTCCTGGGCGGCGAGCAGCTCCTGCTTCGCCATCACCAGCGAGAACCAGGCGAGACCGGTCGTGGAATCGTCGCGCTGGCCGGCGCCCTGGCTCTGCCAGACGTTCATGCCGAGGTGATGATGGTAGCGGCCCGACGACAGGAACGCGGCGCCGCCACGGCGGCGGGTCGGATCGAGGCCGACCGTGCGGTGATAGAATCGTTCGGCCTCGGCGAGATCGCCGACACGCAGATGCATGTGGCCGACGCGCAGACCGTCCGGCGCCTGGGCGTAGTCTGCGACGCGCGTGTTGGTCAGCGACAAGAGGTCAGGGATGTTGAGCTCGTCGCTCGCCATCTTCACGCTGCCCTCGCTCCACTGCCATTGCGAGGGATCGCGGTCGGCATAGACCTCGATACCGTTGCCTTCGGGGTCGTCGAGATAGACGGATTCGCTGACGAGATGATCGGCGAAGCCCGACAGCGGCACGCGGTGCGAGGCGGCGTGCACCAGCCAGCGCGCGAGATCTTTGCGCGACGGCATCAGGAAGGCGGTGTGGTAGAGGCCCGCGGCGTTGCGCGGCTCGATCGCGGCCTCGGGACGGGCTTCCAGCACGAGCAGCATGATGCCGGCCGTGCCGAGCGTCGCGGCACCTGCGGAACGCTCCATCACGGTGAGCCCGATCACGTCGCGGTAGTAGTCCGCGACCTTGTCGAGATTCTTGACCCGGAGCGTCACCATGCCCACCCGCATCGGCGTGCGGCTGGCATAGGTCGGCCCACCACCTTGCGGCATGCCCTCGGCCCGAGCAGCGGCGGCGGCCGCCATCGCGAGCGAGGTCGCACCGGCGAGTTGAAGCAGGGTGCGGCGGGTGAGGTCGACGGTCATCGGTCGGGGCTCGCTGGAAACGCTTGGGGACGTGCGGTGCAATTCCTGGATTGCTACACGTTCCCGTGAGCGCGTCCCAATCACATGTTCGTCGGCCGCTGTCCTGCGGAGGCCGATCCGCCCTGTCAGTCCTGGCCACCCGGCCAGTTTCGCAATCGCCCGCGACATCCCAGATTGAGGACAATTTACAGGAGCCTTCCATGACCGATCTCACTCCTCTGTCGTCCCTTTCATCCGCGCTCGCGGATGTCGTGACGCGTAGCGCGCCGTCCGTCGTCGCCGTGCATTCGCACCGCTCCCGCGCCACCGGCTTCGTCTGGAAACCCGGCTTGATCGTCACCGCGGACGAAGCGCTGGCCGATGAGGGTGATATCCAGATCAGCCTCCCCGACGGCAGCACCGCGGCCGCCACGATCGCCGGCCGCGACCATACGACGGACATCGCGCTGTTGCGCACCGATGCCAGTCTTGCGCCGGTCAAGCTGGCCGCGACCGTTCCGCCCCTCGGCACGCTGTCGGTCGTCGTCGCCGCCGATCGCGACGCGCCGAGCGCGGCGCTCGGCATGGTATCACTGTCCGGCAAGAGCTGGCGCTCCTTGCGCGGCGGCGACATCGATGCGCGTATCGAGCTCGACGTGCGCCTGCGCTTCGCGCAGCAAGGCGGGCTCGCACTCGATGCATCAGGCGACGCCTTCGGTATGGCCGTGCTCGGACCGCGGCGGGTCCTGGTGATCCCGACGGCGACAATCGAGCGGGTCGCGGCACAGCTCGAGGCGCGCGGTCGCATCGCCCGCGGATATCTCGGCCTCGGGCTCCAGCCGGTGCGGCTCGACGATGGCATCGGCGCGATGGTGATGAATGTCGACAAGGCCGGTCCTTCGGCTGCGGCCGGCATCCGCCAGGGCGACGTCATCGTGGCGGTCAACGACCAGAAGCTCTCCGGCGTGCGCGCGCTGTCGCGGACGCTGGGACCTGCGAGCGTCGGCACGGTGGTCGATGTCGCGGTGCGCCGTGGCGGCGAGCCCGTCAGCTTCAAGGTCACGATCAGCGAGAGGCCGGAGGCGTGAGCGAGGACAAATCGCCCGAGATCGTGCTCGCCCTGGAGATCGACGATCCCGCCCTCGCCGATCGCTTGGCGGTCTTGCTCGGCAGCATCGCCGGGCTTCGGCTCGCCGCACCCGGCGAAGCCGCCACGGCGACGGTCACGGCCCGCGATCCGCGCAGCATGCCGGAAGACATCGCACTGACGCAGCGCGAGCTCGACGTCCTGGCGCTGATGGCGGAAGGCGCGTCCAACAAGCTGATCGCGCGCCAGCTCGGCATTTCCGTGCACACGGTCAAATTCCACGTCGGCTCGCTGCTCGACAAGCTGGATGCCACCGGCCGCACCGACGCGGTCGCGCATGCGGCACGCCGCGGCGTGATCGAGCTATGACGCCGTCAGCTTCTATCGCGCTGATGTCGCCGGGAAGCTGAGCCGGACCGTGAGGCCGGGCGCATTGTCGTGCAGCGCAATCTCGGCGCCATGGAGGCCGGCAACCGCCGCGACCAGGCTCAGGCCCAGACCGTTGCCCGGCGTGTAACGGCTCTGTTCGAGTCGGTAGAAGCGCTTGAACACCTGATCGCACTCCCCGGTGGGAATGCCCGGACCATCGTCGGCGATCGCGATCACCGCGCCGCCACCGGCGCTGCGACAGGTGACGGTGACCTGCCCGCCCGCGCGACCGTGCTTGATCGCGTTGTCAACCAGATTGGCGATGGCGTCGAACAGCAGGTCGCGGTCCCCTGTAATCGCCACCTCGCGATCGCCACCAAGGCTGAGGCGGGTCGCGACCTGCTCGGCCGCGGCGTCGTAGAGCTCGACGACCTCGCCGGCAATTTCAGCGAGGTCGAGCGTGCGAAACGCACTCCGGCGGGCGCGGGTCTCGATCTCCGAGATCCGCGTGATGGAAGCGAACATTCCGAGCACCGAATCGAGATCGGCGATGGTGTCGCCGATCAGCACGGCGTCGGCCTCACCGTTGCGCGGGGTGTGATAGGCTTTTTCCAGCCGGCCGCGCATGCGTGTCAGCGGCGTGCGCAAATCGTGGGCGACGCTGTCGCTGGCCTGCTTGACCTCGCCCATCAGCGTCTCGATGCGGTCGAGCATCTGATTGAGGTTTTCGGCGACGCGGTCCCACTCGTCGTGACTGCCGCGCAAGGGAATGCGCCGGTCGAGCCCCGACAGCATGATGGCGCGGCTGGTCGCATTGATCTCCTCGATCCGTCCGACCGTGCGCCGCGTCACCAGCACGGCGGCGAGCCCGGCCAGCACGGCCAGCAGCACGGCGACGGCGACCATCGCGAGCTCGATCATCGCGGTGAAGCCGCTGTGATCGCCGGCGTCGCCGACCCGGCCCTGCACATAGGCGATCGTGCCGAAATAGACATAGGCCATGATCGCCGCGACGATCAGCCCGAACGCCGCGATCGCGATCAGTGCCAAACGGAAGGTGGAGGAGCGGAGCGTCTTAGCCAGGAGCACGGAGGCAATATCCGATGCCGCGGATGGTATGGATCAGCGGATAGGCCTGGGCATCGTCGACCTTGCGGCGGACGCGCCCGACATAGACGTCGATGATGTTGGTGGAGGGATCGAAATGCAGGTCCCAAACATGCTGGAGCAGCATCGCCCGGGAGACGACGCGGCCCTCGTTGCGGACGAGATATTCGAGCAGCTGAAACTCGCGCGGCAGCAGCGGAATTTTCCGGCCGCGCCGGCTGGCGTTGCGCGCGATCAGGTCGATTGCGAGATCGCCGACCCGCAAAATCGTTTCCTTGGCGACGGTCTCGCTGCGCCGGCCCAGCGCCTCGAGGCGCGCCAGCAGCTCGACGAACGAGAACGGCTTGACGAGATAGTCATCGCCGCCGGCGCGCAAACCGCGCACGCGGTCGTCGACCTCGCCGAGCGCGGAGATGATCAGGAAGGGCGCGGCGATGCCGTCGTCGCGCAACTGGCGCATCACGGCGATGCCGTCGATGTCGGGCAGCATGCGGTCGATGGTGATCACGGCATAGTCGCGGGCGACGCCGTGACTCAGGGCTTCACGACCCGTCGCGGCAAGATCGACGTCGTAGCCCGAGGTGGTCAGTTCCTCGACGAGCTGGCCTGCGGTTTCCGGATCGTCCTCGACGACCAGAATGCGACGGTGACCTCCGGTCATGCAAAACTCCGCGCGACGATCGCCACCAGACTATCCCGTTCCGGGGCTGAGCGGAACCGCCCGGTGGCGATCGCGACAATGGTGCGGTACCGCGATGCGACTACCAATAGTCTCCGCACACATTGACCCATTGCCACCCATAGGCTGTCCAGCTCCTTTGCCAGCAGCCATCGTCGTAATAGTTGCCATAGTTGGCATAGAAGAACGGCGCGCCGACGAAAGCGAACCGGTTGAAGCGGTGACGGTGGAAGAAGGCATGGCGACCAATGAACGGCCTGCCGTGCCAGCCCGGGCCAGCAAACCGCGGGCCGAAAGCGGCGCGGGTCGCCAATGGTGCACCGACAAAGCGCGGCCCCATGGCCGCACGGGCGGCCATAGGCGAACCGGCGAAGCGTGCTCCACCGAAGCCCGGGCCGCCAGCAAAGCGCGCGCCGCCCATGCCGCCGAAGCCACCCGCGCGCATGCCGCCGAAGCCGCCCGCATGCATTCCGCCGCCGCCGAAATGCCCGCCGCCGCCAAAGCCACCGTGGCCGCCACCACCAAAGCCGCCACCGCCATGCCCTCCGCCACCGCCGCCGCCACGGGCAAGCACAGGTGAAGCGAGCGCCATCATTGCGGCGAGCGTCACCGCAGTCACGCCTTTGAGAAGCCTGTTGTCCATCGAAGCATCCTCCGTGCTGCGCGGCGGTCTTTCTGCCGCGCGAGGTGGATCAGATGAGAGGAAGGGACAGGCACCTTCAACTTACAAACGCGCCAGATTCTGACGCGGGTGTTAGGGACGAACGCTCTTTCGCTCCCTGGCCCCGTTCTGACGGGGCCGCGACGAGCTTCGCTCGCGCTGAGAGCGTGGGGTGAGAGGCTGCGTCCCGCGAATGCGATCTAAAAAGTGATCGCGACGCTTGTCCCGTGCACCATCAGCTTACCAGCCGGAGGGACCTTTGATCCGGTCAGCCGCATGCCTTGCCTCTCACCCGGATCGCTAGCGCGATCCGGCCTCTCCCCGCAAAGAGCGGGGAGAGGTTCAAATATCACGCCCGCTTGCCGCCGTTCTTCTCGGCCGCGCGGCGCATGGCTTCGGCGAGGGCACCGCCGCCGGAGGATTCCTGGTTGCGCGGGGCCGACGACGTCATGCGCGCGGGGTTTCGCGAGCTGTTGTCCCGCTGCATGCCGGGTGCATCCTTCTTGGCGCCGACCTCGTCGTCGAGGCGCAATGTCAGCGAGATGCGCTTGCGGGCGACCTCGAAGTCCAGCACCTTCACCTTGACGATGTCGCCGGGCTTCACCACCTCGCGCGGATCCTTGATGTAGTTCCTGGACATCGCCGAGATGTGAACCAGGCCGTCCTGGTGCACGCCGATATCGACGAAGGCGCCGAAGGCGGCAACGTTGGTCACGGTGCCCTCGAGGATCATGCCCTTCTGGAGATGCTTGATCTCCTCGACGCCTTCCTTGAACACCGCGGCCTTGAACGCCGGACGCGGGTCGCGGCCGGGCTTCTCGAGCTCGCGCAGGATGTCGGTGACGGTCGGCAGACCGAAGGTCTCGTCGACGAAATCCTTGGGCTTCAGCGTACGCACGATCTCGCTGCTGCCGATCAGCGCCTTGATGTCGCTCTTGGTGGCGCTGAGAATCCGGCGCACCACGGGATAGGCTTCCGGATGCACGCCGGAGGCGTCGAGCGGGTCCTCGCCGCCGAGGATGCGCAGGAAGCCCGCACACTGCTCGAACGCCTTCGGGCCGAGGCGCGGCACGTCCTTGAGCGCCTTGCGCGACTTGAACGGGCCGTTGGCGTCGCGGTGTGCCACGATGCTCGAGGCGAGGCCGGAGCCGACGCCCGACACGCGGGCCAGCAGCGGTGCCGAGGCGGTGTTGACGTCGACGCCGACCGCGTTCACGCAGTCCTCGACCACGGCATCGAGCGATTTGGCGAGCTTGGCCTGGCCGAGGTCGTGCTGGTACTGGCCGACGCCGATCGCCTTGGGCTCGATCTTGACGAGCTCGGCGAGCGGGTCCTGAAGACGGCGGGCGATCGAGACTGCGCCGCGCAGGGTGACGTCGAGATCAGGCAATTCTTCGGAGGCGAAAGCCGAGGCCGAATAGACCGACGCGCCGGCTTCCGACACCACGATCTTGGTCATCTTCAGCTCGGCCAGGCCCTTGACGAGATCGCCTGCGAGCTTGTCGGTTTCGCGCGAAGCGGTGCCGTTGCCGATCGCGATCAGCTCGACACGATGCTTCAGCGCAAGCTTGCCGAGGATCGCGAGCGCCTCGTTCCACTGCCGCTGCGGCTCGTGCGGATAGATCACGGCGGTATCGACCACCTTGCCGGTCGCGTCAGTGACGGCGACCTTGACGCCGGTGCGGTAACCGGGATCGAGGCCCATGGTGACGCGGGTGCCGGCGGGTGCCGCGAGCAGCAGGTCGCGCAAATTGGAAGCGAACACGCGCACGGCCTCGGTCTCGGCCGCGTTCCACAGCCGCATGCGCAGGTCGATGTTGAGATGCACCTGGATCTTGGTCCGCCAGGCCCAGCGCACGGTGTCGATCAGCCAGCGGTCGCCGGCGCGCTTGAGGTCGGCGATGCCGAACCGCTTCATGATCTTCAATTCATAAGCGCTCGGCACTCCCGGCGGCGGCGCTTCGGCTTCGGCCTGGATCTGGAGATCGAGTATCTCTTCCTTCTCGCCGCGGAACATCGCGAGGATGCGGTGCGACGGGAGCTTCGTCAGCGGCTCGGAGAACTCGAAATAGTCGGCGAACTTCTCGCCCTCGGTCTTCTTGCCGTCGCGCACCTTGGAGGCCATGCGCGCATTGGTCCACATCTCCTCGCGCAAAGCACCGATCAGGTCGGCGTCCTCGTCGAAGCGCTCGACCAGGATGGCGCGGGCGCCATCGAGCGCGGCAGCGGCATCCGCCACGCCCTTCTCGGCGTTGATGAAGGCTTCGGCCACGACCTTCGGATCGTTGCCGGACTCAGCCATCAGCTGATTGGCGAGCGGCTCGAGCCCGGCTTCCTTGGCGATCTCGGCCTTGGTACGGCGCTTCGGCTTGAACGGCAAATAGATGTCTTCGAGGCGCGCCTTGCTGTCGGCGGCGAGAATGGAGGCTTCGAGCGCGGCATCGAGCTTGCCCTGCTCGCGGACCGATTCGAGGATGGCCTTGCGGCGGTCTTCGAGCTCGCGCAAATAGCCCAGGCGCTCCTCCAGGGTGCGCAATTGCGCGTCGTCGAGCGCACCAGTCGCTTCCTTGCGGTAGCGGGCGATGAAGGGAACCGTGGCGCCGCCGTCGAGCAACGTCACCGTCGCCTCGACCTGCTCCGCCCGTACCCCAAGCTCCTGCGCAATTTTCTGGTTGATATTTGCCACGCGAGAATCCCTCTATCCAAGCACGCGACGCGGGGGCGAACCACCGGCAGCGGGACGCCGCTTATGGACCAACCGAGGTTGATTCATCAAGGTGCGGCGCGCAACCGTCGACAGAGGATTTTTTTGTCAAACCGATGCGATCTCGCCACATTCGTGGGGATGCCGGCGGCTTCTCTCTTGCGTCGCGGGAAACCAAAAATGGCCGATCCGCTATCCTGATGTGCCCGCATGGGACGCATCGCGTTCCATGCGGGCCTCTAAGGACGAACGGCCCGGATGCAGCCGGGCCGTCGCCCTTCGAGGCTCGCGTCGCTCGCACCTCAGGGTGACGGTGAGAGGACATCGCGTGCACCTTGACATGCGCCTCCGTTCCACGGCTGGTTGACCCGCCGGACCACCGAACTCCACACGAGGACTGCAATGCGGACAGCATCGGTCGGCGTCTTCAAGGTCGCCACCACCGGCCCCGGCGACGTCTCCGGCCTCATGGCCATGATCGGCTCCGGCGCGATCGACCCGGCAACGATTTTGGCCATCCTCGGCAAGACCGAAGGCAATGGCGGCGTCAACGATTTTACGCGGGAGTATGCCGTTGCTGCGTTGTGCACGGCGCTGGCGCCAGAACTCGGCCTTTCGCCAGAGGCAGTCGAGCAGCGGATCGCCTTCGTGATGTCGGGTGGCACCGAAGGCGTGCTCAGCCCGCATATCACGGTGTTCACGCGGCGCGAGGCTGAGCGCCCGGCAGGCATGTCCGGCAAGCGCTTGAGCATCGGCATGGCGCACACCCGGGACTTCCTCCCGGAAGAGATCGGCCGCTCGGCACAGATCATGGAAACGGCCCGGGCGGTCAGTGCCGCGATGGCGGATGCCGGCATCATCGATCCCGCCGACGTCCATTTCGTGCAGATCAAATGCCCGCTGCTCACCAGCGACCGCGTCGAAGCAGCAAACGCGCGCGGCAGCAAGACGGCCACGACCAGCGCCTACAGCTCGATGGCCTATTCGCGCGGCGCCTCCGCGCTTGGGGTCGCGGTCGCGCTCGGCGAGATCGATTCCGACGTTCACGACGACGACGTGCTGCGGCGCTACGATCTGTTCTCGTCGGTTGCGTCCACCTCGTCAGGGATCGAGCTGATGCACAACGTCATCATCGTGCTCGGCAACTCGGCGTCTTCAGCGAGCGACTTCGAGATCGGCCACGCCGTGATGAACGATGCCATCGATGCCCCGGCGGTGGTGTCGGCGTTGAACAGCGTCGGGCTTGGTGTTGGCCTCGGCGTCGCGCCGCGAGCCACCGAGGGCCGCGAGCTCGTCAACATCTTCGCCAAGGCCGAGGCCTCGCCTGATGGCAGCGTGCGCGGCTTCCGCCACACCATGCTGGAAGACACCGACATCAGCTCGACGCGCCACGCCCGCGCGGCCGTCGGCGGCCTGATCGCCGGCCTCGCCGGCACCGGCGCGGTCTATGTCTCCGGCGGTGCCGAGCATCAGGGACCGGCCGGCGGCGGCCCGGTTGCGGCGATCGCGCGGCTGTCTTAATGACGCGGCGACCTCTCCGCCCGGCGCAACCCTGCCCTTCGCGCCGGCTCAGTTGATTCACGCGGGCCCTTGCGAAGAAGGTGGCGCCGCTATCAAGGGGATTTCGACTTCATGACTTTGCCGATGAGCTGGAATGAATGGGCGCAGCACGATGGCGTTGGCCTCGCGGCGCGCGTCCGCAAGGGCGAACTGACGGCGAAGGAACTGGCGCGCCAGGCCGCCGCGGGCGTGGCCAAGGTCAATCCGGCACTGTCCGGCGTGGTCGAGCTGTTCGAGGACGTGATCGCCGATCCGGCCAAGGACGGCGCCAATCTCGCCGGCCCGTTCGCCGGCCTGCCCTTCCTGATGAAGGACCTCGGACCGACCATGAAGGGCCGGCTGCAGGAGATGGGCTCGCTGCTGATGCGCGGCAATCGCGCCGCGGCCGATACGTTCCTCACCGGCAAATTCCGCCAGGCAGGCCTCAACCTGATCGGACGCACGACGACGCCGGAATTCGGCGTGTGCAGCTCGGCCGACAATCCCGCCGTCTACGTGACGCGCAATCCCTGGAACACCGACTACACCACCTGCGGTTCGTCCGCCGGGAGCGCGGCGATGGTCGCGGCCGGCGTCGTGCCGATCGCACATGCGACCGACGGCGGCGGCTCGATCCGCATTCCCGCCGGCGTCAACGGCAATATCGGTTTGAAAGTGTCGCGCGGCGTGTTCTCGCTCGCGCCGCACATGTCCGACCTTACCGGTCTCGTCTCGATCCAGGGCTGCCAATCGCGCTCGGTGCGCGACACCGCCGCCTTCGTCGATCATGCCCGCGGGCCTGCGCCCGGCGAGTTCATGCCGTTCTGGACCACGGCGCAGCCCTATTCCGAGATGATCAAGCGCGACCCGTCAAAGCTCCGCATCGCGCTGTCGCACACCTGGGGCGACTACACCGCAACGCCGGAGATCGCCGCTGAGCTGGAGAAGACCGGCCGCTTCCTCGAAGGCCTTGGCCATCACGTCGAATACGCGCTGCCCGAGCTCGACTTCCGCGCCGCGTTCGCGGCGCAGACCACCTGCTACATCAGCAATTTTGCCGTGGTGATCTCCAACATGCTTGCCGCGCGCGGACTGGAAAAGCCACCCGAAGATCTGATCGAGCCCATGAACATCAGGATCTGGGAAGCCGGTCGGCACACGAGCTTCGCCGAGCGGGCGAAGATGCAAGGCGTGTTCAACACGACCTCGCGCGGCTTCGGCGCGTTCTTCGAGCAGTGGGACGTCATCCTGACGCCGATCACCGCGTTGCCGACGCCGAAGGTGGGCACCAGGGAATATCTCACCATCTCCGACAATCCCGACGTGCTCGACTGGTTCGGCAATCTCTGGCGCTTCTTCGCCTTCACGCCGCTCGCCAATCTCTGCGGCATGCCGGCGATCTCGATGCCGATGGCAGAGCAAGACCACGGCCTGCCGCTCGGCATCCAGGCCATCGCCAAGCAGGCCAATGACGGCCTGCTGCTGCAGCTGGCCGCCCAGATCGAGCGCGCACTCGACGGCAAGTGGAACGGCGGCAAGAAGCCGAAGGTGCATGTGGGCTGAGAGAGAGCGACCTACGGCTCGCCCTTGCCAACGCCGCGCGCGATCGCTTTGTCAGCACGCCCGCGCGAAACGCCATGCTCCGCGAGCAGACGTGCCGCCGGGCTTCGCGTTTCGGCAAACAAGGCAACAAGCGCGTTGGCGCCGGTCACCGCCGCGTAACCCACCTCCTGGGCGAGGAACGCGGCGCGCTGATCGACGCGCTTGAACGCCGCCGTGGGCTCGGCGCTGGCTGCCTCGATCACCGTGTGCTTGAGCTCGTTGTCGAGATATTGCACGAGACCCTGGCTCAACCCGCCAAGATCGGCATCGCAGGCGCGCATCACCGCGGAGGCTTCCGCATCATCGATCAGGGCGAGCAGCAGATGCTCGAGCGTGGCGTATTGATGGCGACGCCGATCGGCATGATCGAGCGCCTGCCGTTTCGTCGCCGCGTAATTTGCCGACACCGGGCGCTGCGACGCATTGAGCAGCGCCTCGATCCGTTCGAGCCGCTTCATGGGATCGAGCGTCGCCAACAGCTCGTATTTGTCCCTGATGGATAACTTCATCCGCGTCGCAACGGTATCGGCGATCTGTCCGGGATCACGGGTTTGATCGAAGAACAGCCAGAGGTCCGGCACGAGGATTCCGTGGGCCGCCGCGTAGTCCTGGAAGCGCTGATAGATCCTTCGGATCAGATCCCTCGCATCGCGGGTCGCTCCCTCGCTGACGTCGGAGACCTCGGCCTGATACGCGGCTGATTCAGCGGCAAAGCTACGCAGCGCGACACGCCGGAGTCCGCGCGTCAGCACCCTGAACGTGCCATCTTCGAGCGGCACGAGTTCGAGCAGCTGGGCCAATATGCCGATCTCGTAGACATCGGAAAACCGGGGATCATCAACGGCTGCCTCGCGCTGGATCGCCAGCACGACCTCCTGTCCGCCGTCGAACGCCTGGTTCAGGGCCCGAACGGTGCTCTCGCGGCCCACAAACAGCGGGTAGGTCGCATTCGGAAATGGAACGAGATCGCGCAGCGGAACGGCCGGATAGAGCGCCGTTGTCGTCTTGAGCCGTGCAGCCGGCGCGACGGTGTCGCGACGATCTGCCTGAAGCATGGCCGACAACGTGTTCCAGTCGGCAGCGCCGAGCATCTTCGACACCAGCTCCAGGCTCTCGCTGTGGCTGATGGTAACGGCCTTATGGGTCAGGGATTCGCGCAGGGCCTGCGCCATAGCCTTGGCATCGCGAAAATCGCGCATCGGTTCGTCCTCTGCATGAGCGATCCAGGTGTGTCAGGTGGTTGCGTTGCTGACCCGGTCGCTCGGGCAAAGGGGGCCGATCAAGGGCTCGATACGTTCACCATTCCACGGAGGGGTGCAACCGGCAGGTCGTATCAACCTGCGCGAAAAGTGACGCAAAGACAGTTTGCTGTCAATTGCGATCTCAGTTCTTCACGGTCGGGATCACCTCCGCCGGCTGCTGCTGGCCCTGCCTGTACATCGCCAGCGCCTTGTCGAGCGCTTCGCGCAGCGCCAGCGCTGCGGCCACGCTGCAACGCAAGTGCGCGGTCTGGACCACGTCGACCCTGACGGCGGCACCAACCGGCATCAGCAAGTTCGCGGCGAGCTCGATCTGGATCGCGCCGTTGTGGTGTCCGAAGCAGGATGCGCCGTCGAAATAGATGATCGGTGCCCGTTCCGAGCTGGAGCTCGAAATGGTCGCGGGCCCCTGATTGGCGGCGGGTGTTTCGGGGTCGGCCATGGGCACTCCTTGGGGCTAGTCGGCGGACGAAGCGCCCACCATCGTTGCTTCGGCACGCCGTGTCGAGGCCAAACCGGCCCAGGCAGACCTGCCTGCAGACCTGCCTGATGAGCCCCTTTCGGGGTTTTGCGCAGCGACCGACACTGGTCTAGAACGTCGTCATGTCCACTTCACCCACCACGCTGCCGTTCGAGGAACTCGCCGAGGCGATCAAGGGCCGCCGTTCCGACTACGGCCATATCAGCGGGCTCCAGCTCGACCGCTTCGCCCCCGCCGAGGCCTGGTCCAGCCTGCCCTATCGTCCGGTCTTCGTCGGCGACAGCGAGACCGGCGTGCTGCATGGCGGCGTCGTCACCGCGATGCTGGACGAGAGCTGCGGCATGGCCGTGCAACTTGCGCTCGACGGCACGCGCGCGATCGCAACCCTGGATCTGCGCATCGATTATCAGAAGCCGGCAACGCCGGGCCTCGACATCAAGGCGCATTCGGTCTGCTACCGCACCACGCGTTCGATCGCCTTCGTGCGCTCCACCGCCTATCAGGAGTCTGAGGACGATCCGGTCGCAACCGCGACCGCCTGCTTCATGATCGGCGCTAACCGCACCAACATGCTCGCGGACCGCAGGATGGACTCGCGCAGCATCCCGACGCTGGAGGCGCCCGACGATCCGGATGGCCCGTTCGCCAACAGCCCGTTCGCGCGCTGCCTCGGCATTCGCGTCAATGACGACGGCACGCTGACGATGCCGTTCTCACCGCAGATCATCGGCAACCCGATCCTGCCCGCGATCCATGGCGGCATGACCGGTGCCTTCCTCGAGACCTCCGCGATCCTCGGCGTGAGGCGCGAGCTCGGTATCGCTGCGCTGCCCAAGCCGATCGGGCTCACCGTCAACTATCTGCGTTCCGGACGTGCCCTCGATACCGTCGCCAATGTCTCGATCGTGAAACAGGGCCGGCGCATCGTCGCCTTCGAGGCGCGGGCCTGGCAGGGCGATGCGAACAAGCCGATCGCCACCGCTTTCGGCCATTTCATGCTGCGGCCAACGCCCGGAAGTGACGAGGAATAGGCGTATTTTCCCTTGACGACCGGAGTTCCGGCCACAACGATAGCGCGTTTCCTGCGAGAGGTATTGGGTTGCGGCATCCGCTCGACATCATCGCCATGTTCGCCGCGCTCTGGCTGCTGGCGTCGATGGTGCTCGACGCACTGACGCCGAAGGAGCTGACCGCCGTGATGATCGGCATCGCGATCGGGCCCGCCATCGTCATCACCGCCGTGTTCTATTATTTGCGCTGCCCGCGCACCGATTTCGCGGTGATGTTCGCAGCGCTCTGGCTGATCTCCGATATCGCCATTGCGTTCATCTCGCCGACGCAGCTGCCGCATTTCCTGATCGCGCTCGGCTTCGCGCCGGCCCTGCTGATCGGCATCGTGCTGTACTGGCAGCGCTTCCAGCACCGCCACGAGCGCCTGCCCGCCCCTTCGGCGAAGCGCGGCTAGCGCGGTAGCAGATTTGTTTTAGCGAGATCGAGCACCTCGTCTCCGCGCCCGTTCATCACCGCGCGCAGCACCCAGAGGCTGAAGCCCTTGATCTGCTCGGGCGTGATGGTCGGCGGCATCGACAGCTCCTGCTTCGCCGTGACGACATCGAGCAGCGCGGGTCCGTCATGGGCAAGCATCTCCTTCACGGCCCCCGGAAGCTCGCCGGGGTCCTCGACGCGTTTGGCGAAAATGCCCATCGCGCGCGCCATCGCCGCGAAATCGGGATTCTCGAGATCGACATTGGTGTCGACGAACCCGGCCGCCTTCATCTCCAGCGCAACGAAGCCGAGCACGCCGTTGTTGAAGACCACGACCTTCACCGGCAGCTTCATCTGGGTCAGCGTGATCAGGTCCCCCATCAGCATGGTGAAGCCACCGTCGCCCGACAGCGAGATGATCTGGCGGCCGGGCTGCGAGGCCTGCGCGCCGATCGCCTGCGGCATCGCGTTGGCCATCGAGCCGTGCACGAACGAGCCGATCAGCCGGCGGCGCCCGTTCATGTCGAGATAGCGCGCGGCCCACACCGTAGGCGTGCCGACATCGGCGGTGAAGACGGCGTCGTCGGAGGCATGGTCGCTGATGACTTTTGCCAGATATTGCGGATGGATCGGCTTGCTGCCCGGCGTCCCCTTCGCAAGCGAGTCGAGCCCTTCGCGCGCCTTCTTGTAGTGCGCGATGGCGTCGTCGAGATGCCTCCGCTGCGTCTTGGTCTTGAGCAGCGGCAGCAGTGCCTCGATGGTCAGCTTGACGTCGCCGACGAGGCCGAGATCGATCTTGCAGCGCCGTCCCAGATTTTCCGGGCGGATGTCGATCTGCGCGACCTGCGCATCAGTGGGGAAGAACTGCTTGTAAGGGAAATCGGTGCCGAGCATCACCAGCGCGTCGCAGGCGTGCATGGCGGCGTAGCCCGAGGAGAAGCCGATGAAGCCGGTCATGCCGACGTCGTAGGGGTTATCGTACTCGACGTGCTCCTTGCCGCCGAGCGCATGCACGATCGGGCTCTTCAGCGCTTCGGCCAGCTGCATCAGCGGCGCATGCGCGCCGGCGCAGCCGCGGCCGCAGAACAGGGTGATGCGCTCGGCGCCGTTCAGGAGGTCCGCGAGCGCCTTCAGCTCGTCGGCCTGCGGCACGACCTTCGGCGCCGACAGCGCAAGGCCGCGCGTCGTCGACAGCGCGCGCTTGGGCGGGCTGCGGAACGCGACGTCGCCGGGCATCGCGATCACGGCGACGCCGCGCAGGCCTACGGCAGCGCGGATCGCGTTCTCGATCACGTAAGGCAGCTGGCTCGGATCCGACACCAGCTCGCAATAATGGCTGCACTCCCTGAACAGGTTTTGCGGATGGGTCTCCTGGAAATAGCCACCGCCGATCTCGGCCGAAGGGATCTGTGCCGCGATCGCAAGCACGGGGACGCGACTGCGATGCGCATCGAACAGGCCGTTGATCAGATGCAGATTGCCTGGGCCGCAGGAGCCTGCACACACCGCGAGGCTTCCCGTCATCTCGGCTTCGCCAGCGGCGGCGAAGGCCGCGACCTCCTCGTGCCGAACATGGATCCATTCGATGGTGCCGCGGCGGCGCAGCGCCTCGGTGAGACCGTTCAGACTGTCGCCGACGATGCCGTAGATGCGCTTGACGCCGGCCTGCTCTAGCGTTGCCACGAACAGATCGGCCACGTTGTTGATCGCCATGTCGGTCTCCTGATCTCGCTGACGCGGCAGGATAGGATACAAATCCGCGATGCCGGGATCACGGCTTGTTTATTACCACGGAGTCTTTCGCAATCGCCCGATCGTAAGCCGCGATCGTCGCTTTCGCGCGGGCCGCGACATCGGCCGCATTCATGCCGGGCTTGTAGAGGCTGGAGCCGAGCCCGAACGCCGTCACGCCGCCCTGGATGTATTCGGCAAAATTCTGATCGGAGACGCCGCCGACGGCGGCGATCATCACGCCCGCCGGCAGCACGGCGCGGATCGCGGCAATGCCGGACGCGCCGAGCACGCTGGCCGGAAAGAATTTCAGGCCCGATGCGCCGGAGCGCGCGGCGAGCAGCGCCTCTGTCGGCGAGAACACGCCCGGCAACGTCACCATGGCGTACTGATGTGCACGCGTGAGCACCTGCGTATCCACATTCGGCGAGACCATCAACTTGCCGCCGACGTCGTTGAGACGATCGACATCTGCGGCGGTCAGCACCGTGCCGGCGCCGATCAGGACGCCGGACGGCGCGAGCTTCGCGGCAGTCGCGATCGAGCGGAACGGCTCCGGCGAATTCAGGGGGATCTCGATCGCGGTCATGCCGGCCTCGATCAGCACGCCGACGATCGCCTCGGTCTCCTCGGGCTTCACACCACGCAGGATCGCGACCAGCGGACGCTTCATCGGCGGAAAGGGAACGCTCATCTCAAGATTCCTCTCATGTCGTCCAGATCGCGGCAGCCGCCATCGACAGGCCGCGGCGAACGGCTTCATCGGCATCGATCGGCCGCACGGTGACCGACAGCGCATCGAAGGCGAACCGGTACAGCATCGCGAGCCGCCCCGAGGCGATCAGCGTGATGCCCGCTTTCGGCACCGTGCCGGAGAGCCCTGCCGCCAGCTCGACGCCGATCAACGTGCCCGACAGCGTCTCGCGCGCGGCGGCCGGCGTGCCGCCGAACAGGAGCTGCCGCGACCGCGCCGTGAACAGAAGGTTGGCCGCGAAGGCCGGCGCTTCATACGCGGCTTTCACGGCCGCCTTGAAGCTCGCGACATCCTCGGCATCATCGGCACCGGCGACCGCGAGCGACAAGATCGTCTCGCGCGAGACCACGCTGAAGAGCTCGCCGGTCATGAAGGTGGAGAAATGGGCGACCGTGCCGTCCTTCACGCGCACCCATTTCGAATGGGTGCCGGGCATGCAGACCAGCGCTTCGCCTGCGGCCTCGAGACCGAGTGCGCCGAGCAACTGCGTCTCCTCGCCGCGCATCACGTCCGGCGCCCTGGTATCGCGCTGCGCGATCCCGGGCAGGATGCGAATATCGCGCGTCTCGCCTGGCACAAGCGCGGCCTGCTTCAGCACGGCAGAGAGCGGCGCAGGCGTGTCGACATAGCCGGCCTCGACCCAGCCGGTCTTGGCGCCGGCCATGCCGCAGACAAGCACCGGCAGCTGGGCCGGGGCCTCGACTGCCTTGAGATGCGACTGCAGCACACCGGCAAAGCCGGCCTTGGCCGCGGCCAGCATGCCCTCATCGCTGCGACGTTCAGCCAGCACCTGGCCGGCACGGTCGATCAGCCAGAGGCGGAAGCTACTGGTGCCCCAGTCCACCGCGACATAGGCGGGTTCGGTCATCTCAACGGGTATCCTTGGTCTCATCGGCAAGACGCCGTCTCGCGACAATGAGACGGACGCCCGCAAATCCGCCCCGGGATATCGGCTATTGCCGCCTCAAACCAGCGATTTTTCGCGGGTCTGAGGCGCTCGCCGCGCTGACACACGGCTTGCGATGCGGTGGCACACCGCTTGCTAAAGCTGTCCTGTTCAAGTCCAGGAACGCGCAACAAGACGCGTCAACATCAGATGAGGAAACCCATGGAGATCGGCTATTTCACGATGCCTTCGCATCCGCCGGAGTGCGGCTTGAAGGAAGGAAACGACTGGGACCTGCAAGTCATGCGCTGGCTCGACGAGCTCGGCTATCAGGAGGCCTGGGTCGGCGAGCACCACACCGCGCCCTGGGAACCCAATCCCACGCCGGACCTTCTGATCGCACAGGCGCTGATGCAGACCAAGAATATCCGCATCGGGCCGGGCGGCTTCCTGCTGCCCTATCACCACCCGGCCGAGCTCGCCAACCGCGTCGCAATGCTCGACCATCTCTCCGAGGGCCGGCTCAATTTCGGCGTCGCAGCTTCGGGCCTGCCGAGCGACTGGGCGATGTTCAACGTCGACGGCATGAGCGGACAGAACCGCGACATGACCCGCGAGGCGCTGGAGATCATCCTGAAGCTGTGGTCCGATCCCGCGCCATTCACCTACAAGGGCAAGTTCTGGACCGTGACCAAGCCGGACACGATGTTCGACTTCCTCAAGCCCCACATCAAACCGCTCCAGGCCCCGCATCCGCCGATCGGCGTTGCCGGGCTCTCGAAGAACTCGGACACGCTGAAGCTCGCCGGCGAGCGCGGCTTCATTCCGATGAGCCTCAACCTCAACCCGGCCTATGTCGGCAGCCATTGGGACTCGGTCGAGATCGGCGCCGCCAAGACCGGACGCAAGCCGAACCGCGCGGACTGGCGCCTCGTGCGCGAGGTGTTCGTCGCCAACACCGACGAAGAGGCGTGGAAGCTCTCGACCGGTGACATGATGGGCCGGATGATGCACGAGTACTTCCTGCCCCTGCTCGGCCATTTCGGCTTCAAGGACTATCTGAAGCACGCGCCTGACGTGCCCGACAGCGACGTCACCGTCGAATATTGCGCCAAGCGGAACTGGATCGTCGGCTCGCCCGCAACCGTCGCCGAGAAGATCGAGAAGATCTACGACGAGGTCGGCGGCTTCGGCGTGCTGCTGGTGTTCGGCTTCGATTACAAGCACAAGCCGGAGGCCTGGCGCCATTCGCTCTCGCTGCTCAGCAAAGAGGTGATGCCGCGCCTGAAGCATCTCGGCTCCGCGAAGAAGGCCGCTTGACGCGCGGCGGGTGCGGCGCAATCGTGTCGCACCCGCCCCGTTTCGGAGATTTCGGCGTGAGCGTCGACGCGAAGGATTTCAAACTTGCAATGCGCCAATGTGCCGGCGCGGTTGCACTGGTCACGGTTGGCGCCGAACACGGCAAGCGCACCGGGCTGACGGTGACATCAGCCTGCTCGCTGTCGGACAATCCGCCGTCCCTGATCGTCTGCGTCAACCGCAACGCCAGCGCGCATGCCCGCATCCGCGAGGAAGGCGCCTTCGCGATCAACTTTTTGCACGAGGATCACGCCGCGCTCGCATTGACCTTCAGCGGCCAGAAGGGCGTCAATGGCGACGATCGCTTTGCCTTCGGGCAGTGGACGCGCGGGGTGACAGGCGCGCCGGTGCTGACGGATGCGGTCGCCGCGTTCGACTGCGTGCTGGCGCAGGAATTCGAAACCAAGACGCATTCGATCTTCGTCGGCGAGGTGCGTGGCGTCTCGCACTCCGACGAGGCCGCGCCGCTGGTGTATCTGCGCAGCAGCTTCCACGTCCCGCGCGAAATGCGCGACACGGTGACAGTCGGCGATCTCGATTCGCGGCATCTGAGCTGGACGGATTTTTCATAGTGGCCGGCATCGGCGGTGCGCTCCCTCGCCCCGCTTGCGGGGAGAGGGTTGGGGTGAGGGGGAGTCTCCGCGAGCAAGGTGAGAGCTGGACGCGCGGAGACTCCCTCTCACCCGCCGCGCGTTCATCTCCGGCAGACCACGCTACTGCGCCGTCTCGATCTTCAGCTGCTTGATTTTGCGATAGAGCGTCGCACGGCTGAGCTTCAACGCACGCGCCGCTTCCGTCACCCGCCCGCCGTGCTTCTGCAACGCTTCGATGATGGTCGCGCGTTCGGCCGCGGCAAGGTCAGGCTCCGCGGCGCGGCCTCCGAACGGAGGCAGATCGAGATCGGCATCCATGATGACGCCGTCCTCCGCCGTGCAGCCGGCAAGCCGCAGCACGTGGCGGAGCTGGCGCATATTGCCGGGATAGGGATAGGCCGAGAGCAACGCCCAGGCCTCGTCCGACAGGCGGCAATCCGGCGCCTCCTCGCGCGCGATCTGGCGAATGATATCGTCTCTATCGGCGCGCTCGCGCAGCGCCGGCAGTCGCACCTCCATGCCGCGCAGGCGGAAGTAGAGATCGGCGCGGAAGGCGCCCTCCTCCGCCATGCGGCCGAGGTCGCGATGGGTCGCGCTGATCAGGCGGATGTCGACCGGCACCGGCTTGAGCGCGCCGAGCGGCCAGACCTCGCGGTTTTCGAGCACGCGCAAGAGGCGGGTCTGGAGCGCGATCGGCATGTCGCCGATCTCGTCGAGAAACAGCGTGCCGCCGTCGGCCTGCACGATCAGACCCTTCGAGCCGTCGCGGCGCGCGCCGGTGAAGGCGCCGGCCTCGTAGCCGAACAACTCGGCGTCGATCAGGCTCTCCGGCATCGCCGCGCAGTTCAGCGCGACATAATGGTTGCGGGCGCGGTTGCTCGCCGCATGAATCGCGCGCGCGAACACGTCCTTGCCGACGCCGGTCTCGCCGTACAGCAGCACCGGCAGATTGTGGTCGCCGATGCTCCGCAGCCGTTGGACGCTTTTGATCAGGCCGGGATCGCGACCTGCGAGCCGATGCAGCGAATCGAAACGATCGACGGGAACCTCACGACGCTGAGTGGACGGCCTCGCCCGCAGCGGCGGCGCGACATGTCCCTGCCCGAGCGCGCTGCCGTCGGCGCGGCGCAGCTCGACGACCTCGTCCGCACCACGCGCAGCATGGTGATCGAACTTGATATAGCGCGACAGATCGATGCCCGATGCGATCAAGCCGTCGGTGAGGCCCAGCAGCGCGCGCGCCGAACGGCAAGCGCCGACGATGCGGCGATCGTCGTCATAGGCGAGCAGGCCGCTGCCGCCGTCACCCGGCACGGTGGCGATCCAGGCGTTGCGGAAATGGCCGCGGAAGATCGCGCCCTCCATCCGCCGCGTCGCCTCCATCGTCACCGCGAGCGCAAGCTGATGCGCGGTGCGTTCGAGATCCTCGCGGCACGAGGTGATGTTCACGGCACCGGCGAGCCGGCCGGCCTGATCGAACAACGGCGCCACGGCGCAGGAGAACATGTGCCATTGCGCTCGAAAATGCTCGTCACGATGCACCAGGATGGGCTTCTCTTCGGCAAGCGCAGTGCCGAGCCCGTTGGTGCCCTCGAAGGTCTCGGCGAAATTCGAGCCGGTGTAGATCTTCCAGTCCAGAAACATCTTGGCATCGGCCTCGCCCGGCAGGCGGCTGAACAGCATGGTCGCGTTCACGTCAGCGAGATTGACGCAGTAGCCTGCGTCGCGGAGCACGCGGGCGAGATCGTCGAGCTCGGGCGTTGCCAGCCGGATCGTCTCCTCCATGGGCTCGGCGACATGGCGAATCTCGGCTTCGGTGAGCGTCTGCGGCGGGCCCTGGCGGGCGGGGTCGAGCTTGTGGCTCACCAGGCAGCGCCGCCAGGAATTGGCGATGCGCGAAGAGGCGTCGACGTCGGCCACATGATTGGCGACGGACAAGACACGGGCGACATGGTTCGAGGCCGAAAGGCTGGCCATCGCGGACGTCTCCACCCTGTATTATTGTGCAAAGTCTGGCAGCACAGGCGGGGATGTCAATCGGGAACCGGGACGCAGCTATTGCTGCACTGCGCTCACCACGTATCGATGCAGGGTCGCTTCTTCTCCGTCCTCGCGGGCGGCTTCGGCACCGAGCGCACGCCTGCCATGATCCAGCGCCGCGTCTCGGCGGGGTCGATGACGTTGTCGATCTCGAACACCGAGGCGATCGAGACCGCCTTGCCGTTGGCATAGAGCTCGGCGACCTTGTTCCGATAATAGGTCTCGCGTTCCTCGGGATCGGCGATCGCCTCCATCTCCTTGCGGAAGCCGAGACGGACATAGCCCTCCAGACCCATGCCACCGAATTCGCCGGTCGGCCAGGCCGCGGTGAAGAACGAGGCGTGGAAGCCGCCACCGATCATCGACTGTGCGCCGAGCCCATAACCCTTGCGCAACACGATGCCGAACAGCGGCACGGTAAGGCTCGCGCCTGTCACGAACATGCGCGAGACGTGGCGCACGATCGCGGTCTTCTCGGCCTCCGGGCCGACCATGAAGCCGGGCGTATCGCAGAGCGAGACGATCGGCAGATCGAAGGCATCGCAGAGCTGGAGGAAGCGCGCGGCCTTGTCGCCGGCGTCGGCATCGATCGCGCCGCCGAGATGGCGCGGATTATTGGCGATCAGGCCGAACGGCTTGCCCTCGATGCGGATCAGCGCGGTGATCATGCCGACGCCGTAGTCGCGGCGCAGCTCCAGCACGGAATCCTTGTCGGCAACGAGAGCGATGACGCTGCGGATGTCGTAGACCCGCAAACGGTTCTCCGGGATCGCACGACGGAGCAGGCGCTGGTCGGCCGCCTGCCACTCCGACACCGCGCCCTGAAAATAGGACAGGTATTTTTGCGCCACCCGCGTCGCCTCCTCCTCGTCCTCGACGAGGATGTCGATCACGCCGTTCGGTGACTGGAACGTAACAGGGCCGACCTCCGCCGGGTGATAGACGCCGAGACCGCCGCCTTCGATCATCGCCGGTCCGCCCATGCCGATCGAGGCATTCCTGGTGGCGATGATGACATCGCAGCAGCCGAGCATCGCGGCGTTGCCGGCAAAGCAATAGCCGGAGACCACGCCGATGACAGGCACGAGACCGGAGAGCTTCGCGAACTGGACGAAGGACGGGCCGTCGAGGCCGGTCATGCCGAGCCGGTCGGTGTCGCCGGGCCGGCCGCCGCCGCCTTCGGCATAGAACACCAGCGGCACGCGCCAGTCTTCCGCAAGCGTCAGCATGCGGTCGATCTTCTTGTGGTTCATGTGGCCCTGCGTGCCCGCGAGCACGGTGTAGTCGTAGGCCACGACGATGCAGCGGCCGCCCTCGGCGCCGAACTTGTCGGCATTTACCGTCGCAACACCCATCACGAGGCCATCGGCCGGTGTGCTCTTGATGAGATCGTCGAGCTTACGGCGGCGCCGCTGCGCTGCAATCGCAAGGCTGCCATATTCCATGAACGAGCCGTCGTCGACGAGCTGCGCGACGTTCTCGCGCGCGGTGCGCTGATTGGTGTTGCGGCGGCGCTCGACCGAGGCCGGCCGGTTCGCATCGAGCGTATTGGCCTGGCGAGCGATCAGTTCGGCAAGATCGGGACGGATATGGTCGAGATCGACATCGGCTTCCGCGGCCGACGCATCGGCCGCGACGTCGAGCGGCTCCAGATACATGATCGGTTCGCCATGCATCAGGGTCACGCCATCGGCGGCGACGAGCTTCATGACGCGGCCGCCCTGCTCGGCCATGACCAGATGCTCCATCTTCATGGATTCGATCACGGCGAGTTGCTGACCCGGACGCACGATCTCACCTTCCTTCACCTGGATGGTGACGATGGTTCCCTGCAGGGGTGCTGCGACCATCACCGCGCCTTCGGGCACGATCTGCGCGACGTGCGTCTCCGCGCCATGGCCGCTTCGCTCGGTCGCGGCAAAATAGAGCGGCTTTGCCGCGCCATCGGCCGCCTCGACCAGCTTTGCGATGTTGCGATCGATGAAATCGGTCGCAATGCGGTTGGTCCTGAAATCGGGATGTGCGAGCACGGCCTGGAGGAAGGCGATATTGGTGACGACGCCGTCGATCCTGAACTCGCGCAAGGCGCGCGAGGCTTTTGCCACGACGTCGTGCCAGGCTTCGCCCGGCGTGTGCACGATGACCTTGGCCAGCAGGGAATCGAACGCCGCGCTGGTCTTGTAGCCGGCGTAACCAAAACTATCGACGCGGACGCCGGGCCCGGACGGCGGCTCGAACACGGCGAGCACGCCGCCGGTCGGATGCGTCGCCCCGAGCTCGTCCAGCGTCTCCATGTTGACGCGGAGCTGCATCGCATAGCCATGCGGCTTCGGGATGGAGCCCTGTGCCAGATCAAGGGAGGCCAATGTTGCGCCGGCGGCGACCGCGAGCTGGGCGCGGACGAGGTCAAGGCCGAGCACTTCCTCCGTCACGGTGTGCTCGACCTGAAGCCGCGGATTGGCCTCGATGAAGGCAAAGCTGTCCTCGGCCGTGCCGTCGACCAGGAACTCGAAGGTGCCCAGATTGTCGTAAGCCGCCGCGGTCGCGAGTTGCTTTGCAGCTTCGATGATGCGGCCGCGCAAGGCGTCACTGAGCGACGGGCTCGGCGCCACCTCGATCAGCTTCTGGTGCCGCCGCTGGATGCTGCATTCGCGCTCCCAGAGATGGGAGATCGCGCCATGGCGGTCGCCGATGATCTGCGCCTCGATATGGCGGGCCTGCCGGATCAGCCGCTCGGCATAGACGCCGTCGAAGCCGAACGCCGCGCTGGCCTCGGATTGGCAGCGCGCATAAGCTTCCGCGAGATCGGCGGCATTCTCCACGACGCGCATGCCGCGGCCGCCGCCACCGGCCATCGCCTTGATGACGATCGCCGCGCCCTTGCCGAGGGATTCGAAGAATGCCGTGATCTCCTCCAGCGACGAGGGTCCGCTGGTGCCGGCGATGATCGGCACGCCGCAACGCTTCGCCAGTTGCCGGGCCGCAACCTTGTCGCCGAACAGTTCAAGCGCGGCCGGCTTCGGCCCGACGAAGGCGATGCCCGCATCCGCGCAAGCCTTGGCGAACGCGGCATTCTCGCTGAGGAAGCCATAACCGGGATGCACCGCGTCGCAGCCGGCGCTCTTCGCCGCCTTCACCACCGCTTCGATATCGAGATAGGCCCGTGCGCCGCGACCGGGAATTTCGACCGCCTCGTCGGCAACACGCACATGCAGCGAGAGTGCGTCATCCGCGGGATGGATCGCGACCGTCGCGACGCCGGCATCGGCCGCCGCACGCGCGATGCGGATGGCGATCTCGCCACGGTTGGCGATCAGGAGTTTTTTTAACGACATGCGGCGTCTCCATGCCCGCGAGCGAAGCGCGGATCGGCAGGTTCGATGGTCCTGCTTCGGCACTTTAACCGCGATCGTCAAGGGCGAGGAAGCGGATGCGATGACCGCTCCCGTCGGCCGGAATATCAGTTGTCCGCGCGCGCCGCGATGAGACGAATAATCCGCGCCACGGCAGACAGTATGAGCGCGATGTCAGGCGGCCCGCACGCCCGCAACGAAGGTGCTGACCTCGTTCTCCAGCGATTGCAGCTTCTGCGACAGCCGGCCGCTCGATTGCAGCACGAGGCCCGCGGCCTGGCCCGTTTCCGCCGTGGCGTCGGTGACGCCGGAGATGTTCTGCGAGACCTGGTCGGTGCCGGACGCCGCCTCCTGCACGCTGTGGGCGATCGCCTGCGTCGCGGCGCCCTGCTCCTCGACCGCGGCCGCGATCGACGAGGAGATCTCGTTGACCTCCATGATGGTCTTGCGGATGCTCTCGATGTTGCCGACGACCTGGTTGGTCTCGGCCTGGATCGCGGCGATCTGCGCGCCGATCTCGTCCGTCGCCTTCGCGGTCTGGCTCGCCAGCGATTTCACCTCGCTCGCGACCACGGCAAACCCCTTGCCGGCCTCGCCGGCGCGCGCCGCCTCGATGGTGGCGTTGAGCGCGAGCAGGTTGGTCTGCGAGGCGATCTGGTTGATGAGGTCGATGACCTCGCCGATCTTGTGCGCGGCGGCGGCCAGCCCCTGCACGGTGTCGTTGGTGCGCTGACCGTCGGCAGCCGCCTTGTCGGCCACGCTTGCAGCCTGCGCCACACGCTGGCTGATCTCGGTGATCGAGGATGACAGCTGGCCGGCGGCGGACGCCACCGTCTGCACGTTGCTCGACGCTTGCTGGCAGGCGGTCGCGACGAAGCTTGCGCGGTCGGTCGCCTTGTTCGCGGTCTCCGACATGCCTTGCGCGGCCTGTTGCATCGCGCGCGCCTCGGTGAAGACGTCGCGGACGACGGCCTGAACGCTCGCCTCGAACCTACCGGCGAGATCGGCCATCGTCTTGCGTTTCTCGTCGTCGGCCCTCTGCTTCGTCTCCTGCTGCTCGGCATGCATGCGGCTCACCGCCGACGCATTGTCCTTGAACACGGCAAGCGCCTTGGCGAGCCCGCCGACCTCGTCGCTGCGGCCGGTGTAGGGCACCTCGAACGCGCTGTCGCCGGCGGCGAGCCGCTCGGTCAGCGCGGTGATGTTCGCGAGCGGCCCGGTCACGCTGCGGCCGATTACGAAGGAGCAGGCCAACACCAGGACCAGGACGGCCAGACAAATGTAGGCGAATGTCGTCGCGTTCTGGCGGAAAGCGGCGTCGACGTCGTCGAGATAAATGCCGGTGCCGATGATCCATCCCCAGGGCGCAAAGCCCTTCACATAGGAGATTTTTCCGACCGGCTGCTCGAAGCCCGGCTTCGGCCAGAGATAGCCGTAGAAGCCGGCGCCCTGCTTGTTGACGACGTCAACGAAGCCCATGAACAGCGCGTTGCCGGCAGGGTCCTTCATGCCGGAGAGATCCTTGCCGTCGAGCTCGGGCTTGATCGGGTGCATGACCATCTTGGGGGCCATGTCGTTGATCCAGAAATACTCGACCTTGTCATAACGCAGGTTCTTGATCGTTGCGATCGCGGCGGCCTGCGCCTGCTCGCGCGGCAGCTTCCCCTCGCTCTCGAGCTTCTGATAGTGCGCCAGGATGCCGTAGCCGACATCGACCATGTGCTGCGTCTTGGCCTGGCGGTCGGCGATCATCTGCGCGCGCAGGGTGGAGAGCGCGATCGGCGCCAGAGCGATCATGCCGAGAAGGCTGATGCCGACAATCAGGACCAGCTTGAAACTGATGCGGGAGAAAAACATCGGTGCTCGCAAGAATTGGAAGGGCTGATTTGCCAGTTTATCCCGCACCCCTTAGCGAAGCTTTAAGCATTCGGGTTCCCCAAACCTCCACGAAATTGCGTCGGCGGCCGCCGGCATACTGCGCGGCCTTGCAGGCTGGCGGGGCTTGGCTGCATCCGGGATCCCGGCTCTTTAGATCTAGAAGACCTCGATATCGGCGCTCCGAGCGTTGACTTGCGGTCGGCTCTGGCGGAACGATCGGGGCAGATCATCAGCGCCAGCTGTGGCGTGAGCTGCATGGAAGGCCAGAGGCTCAATGCATCAATCGACATATGGCAACTCGCTCGACCTTCCCGCGCTGTGCGCGGCCGAGCGGCTCTTCATCTGGGGATTTCGGGCCAAGGCACGCAGCGGAAGCGCCGTTCCGACCGCGGCCGATATCCAGCAAGTGTACGATCACTTTCGCGTCGGCGACGCCGTGCCCTCACTGGAATCCATCATCGAGATCTTCGCGTGCACGGCGCATACGGCCATCGAAGTTCATTGCCCGACCTGTCCGAAGATGTCCGACAGCGAGCACGGAATCTTGCGGGCGATCGCCGCGGCACAGCAGGAACGCATCGACGTCGCGCGCGAGCAGTTCGAGAGCTGGTTGCCGCCGGTCGGTGCCGATTGGGCTCTCGCGCCCGTGCGGGGGCTTGCAACGATCTTCCGCATGGCTGGCCTCATCCTGCCCGACCGACACGTTCGCTCTTTCGACCATGATCGGACGATGGCGATGAAGAGCTGGCTGGTCGGAAGTCCCACGCTGCACTGACGGGATCGTTCATGCTCCACGATACGTGCGGTTCTGCGCCAGTCGAGAAAGCTGGCCAGCCGCGGCTCTGTCCGCTCCAGGCCGCGCTTGCGGCGCGTCCATGCGTCGAGAGCTACGATGAATTTTCCCGCGTCGCGCTGTCGCTGCTCCGATTCATCGGAGCGGCCTATGCGACCGGCGCCTCTGATTGCTGGGAAGCGGCCTATCGCTTCGCCGACGAGGCGCCGGGCATCGCCGACAGTCCGCTGCTGGTGGCGCGCGCAGCTGCGCTCGTCAGGATCCTGCGCAGCGGCCGGCCGTGCGAACTGTGCTTCATGCCGCCCTCGTGCCGGCGCCTGTCGCAGGACGAGGCGGAATTGATGCGACTGCTGGCGGTCGCGCGCCGCAACCAGCCGGGCGAACTCGAATCCATCGTTTGCCAGTTCGTCGGGAACGAGAACGAGATCGCGACAACGCGGGCCGTCAACGCGCTTGCCTTGTGCTGACGCTTTGATGGGTTCTAGTCGCATCTCAAGCGACCTTGCGCTATCAACATCGCCATGGAGCGCAGTGCTCGATGCCCTCCATAAAACCTCCAGACGGCCCCAGGGATCACCACCGCTGGGGTCGTCGTTTTGCGGACTGACCTAACCGCCCTTCTTGCCGAGCACGAGATCGATGGTGTGAGCCGCGATCTTGCGCAGCTGCGGCTCGTCGCCGAATGCACGTTCGAGCACGCCAAGGCCGCGCGTCACCGTGATGATGTGCAGCGCGGCGGCCGCAGGATTGCCATTGAACTCGCCGCGCTCTGCGCCCGCCGCCAGCGCCTCTTGAACCAGCATGGTGATGCGCGAGATGAGGCCCGCAAAAGCCTGACGCGCGTCTTCGTCCAAGCCCTCCCCCTCGGCCGCGCCGAGCTCCATCAATCCGCGCGTGGTCGGACATCCCCGCGGCGGCGAGCCCGAGCGGAAGTTGGTGATGGTCAGCTCGAAGAACGCGGTGAGGCGTCTTCGCAATGAGCCCGCGCCGAGCGCCTTTTGCAGGGCGAGGAGATAGTCGCCCGCATAACGCTCATAGGCCTGGAGAAACAGTGCCTCCTTGCTGCCGAAGGCATTGTAGAGGCTGCCGCGCTGGACACCGGCATCGCGCGCGATGTCCGACAGCGACGTGCCGCGCACGCCTCTGCGCCAGAACTGGTCGAACGCGATGCGCAGGACGTCGTCGTGGTCGAACTCGCGCGGCCTCAAATCCTGCTCCTCCGCATGGCAAATATATTTGACATGATGTCAAGAATGTGTTTTCTCGACATCGTGTCAAAAACTAATTGGGATTGATAGCCCGTTCCGTCAATGGGCCCGACGGCTGGCGCTTGCGTGCGCCCTGGCCGATCGGGCCCGCATGCCAAAAGGGACCCGCCCATGCCTCTCCTCCACATCTCGATGCGCGCCGGCAAACCGGAAGCCTACCGGCAGGCGATCCTCGATGGTTTGTACCGCGCCATGCGCGAGGCGCTGAACGTGCCCGAGGGCGACGAGTTCATGACCATCAGCGAGCATGACGCCTCGAACTTCCGCTGCGGCAATGCCTATGGCGTCAAACGTAGCGACGACGCCGTGCTGATCCAGATCACCGTGTTCGCATCGCGCACTCCGGAGCAGAAAAAGGCGCTGTACCGCCGGATCGCGGAGCTGCTCGGCGAAAGCCCGGGCATCCGCTCCGAGGACGTGTTCGTCAACGTGCTCGATGCCCCCGCGGAGAACTGGTCCGTCGGAAACGGCATCGCGCAATTTGCCTGACCCTGCCAGACCTGCAGATATCCTCTTGAGAATTCCCGGCCCGTCGGGCCTGATGGAGTCCGGAGCAAACCTCCGCTGAAGGAAGCGATCGCGAAGCCGGCCGAGCCGGATGGAGAGTGAGATGGCCGCATTCCAGGGAAGCTGCCTGTGCGGCGAGGTCGCGTTCGAGGTCGAGGGTCCGTTCGATCGCTTCCTCAACTGCCATTGCTCGCGCTGCCGCAAGGCGACCGGGACCGCCCATGCCTGCGAGGTGATCGTGAAGGCAGGAGCGCTGCGATGGTTGCGCGGTGAAGCATCCGTCGTGCGCTTCGACCTGCCCAACGCGCGAAGCTTTGCGACCGCGTTCTGCAAGATTTGCGGCAGCCCGATGCCACACCTCACACGCAGCGGGCGCGAGGCGATCATCCATGCCGGCGCATTCGACGGGCCGCTGGGGATGACACCGGACCGGCATGCGCATTGGACGTCGCGCGCGGAGTGGTATGTGCATGGGGATGGACTGCAGGTGGAGGATTGACGCGCCGCCTGATTTGATCGGGTGCGCCTATGCGCGCTGCAGACCACGCTACCCGTAGGCAACACACGCCGCCATGATCCCGTCGAGCTCGGCCTTCGAGAGCACGCCGAGCTCGGCGATGAAGACGACCCGCGATCGCGGCACGCCTTCCGCCGGTGCATCACCCGGCGCGAGCGTCGCGCGGCCGGCGGCGAACTGAAACACCATCTGGCGCCCGGGTTGCTCGACGGTCTCGAACAGGCCTTTTGCGCGGGCAAGCTTTGGCGCAAGACGGCCGATCGCCTGTTGCAGGCGCGGCAGCGACAGCGGCTGATCCGAGGTCCAGCTCAGCGTCTCGAAGCGCTCCTCGGAAGGCCGCCGTGGTCCAGGGTCGCGCGGCGCGGGCGCACGATCGACAGCCGCGGGAAACAGCAGCGCGGACGGAATCGCGCCGTGTCTGGCATCGACCACCACGGCGGGGACGCGCTGCGCGCGGATGGCTTCGCGCATGCGGGCGCCTGCGCTCTCGTCCGCCAGATCGAGCTTGCTCAGCGCCACGATATCGGCAACGCGCAATTGCGAACGATGGAGCGCATCGTCCAGGGCCGCCGGTAGCGTCGCCGCATCCATCACGCAGAGCACCGTCTCGAGCGGCGCCTCGCGCAGGATCACGGGGTCCATCAGGTTGCGGACGATGTCGGCGGGATCGGCGACGCCGCTGGTCTCGATGACGATATATTCGGGCTTCGGATCGCGCCGAAGCAGCGTCGAGAGCGTGCGCAGGAGATCGCCTTCGAGCGAGCAGCAGATGCAGCCATTGGCGAGGCTGACCACGCCGTCGCTCGCACCCGCGATCAACTCCGCGTCGATGTTGATCGCGCCGAAATCGTTGACGATTGCCGCGATCCGCCGTCCCTCCGCATTCGCCAGCAGATGGTTCACGACCGTCGTCTTGCCCGCCCCCAGAAAGCCCGTGACCAGGAGAATGGGGACCGGCATGGGATCAGCCCTCGACGACGGGGCGGCGCACGGGCCGGCCGGGCCGGGCCGCCACGTCCAGCACGCCATCGCTGATCAGCGGCTGGCCGCTGACCACGAGATGCCGCACGCCCTCGGAGGGACGGTTCATCGCCGTGAAGGTCGCGCGGTCCGAGAGCTTCTCGTAGTCGAACACGACGATATCGGCATCGGCGTCCTTTGCGAGCCGGCCCTTGGCGCGCATCGCCGGCGTGCTCTGCGACAGGATCTCCGCCGGGATCAGCGCGCATTTGCGCACGCCCTCCAGCAGCGACACGGCCTTGCGCTCGCGCACCCATTCGCGGATGAATTTCGTGAAGCAGCCGGCCGAGCGCGGATGCGAGGTGGCATCGTCCGGCAGCGGCCAGGCATCGCCGGTGTAGGTCTTGCCGTCCGACGTCGTCCACGGCATCGCATCGGACGCGATCGCGCCGCCGGGATACAGCACCGACATATCGAGCAGATCGCGATGATGCGCGTTGTTGTCGGTATCGAGGATGTGCCAGAGCACCAGCGAGGACGGTTCTTCGGCCTGCGCCTTCAGCAGTTCCTCGCGATCGCGGAAGCGGTGACCGTCGGTCACGCGCTGCACCGAATCGTAGCCGGTGCCGTTGCGCTCGACGAACTGGGGATCACTGAAGAAGGCCGCGGCCAGCACGGTCGAGCCTGTGCCGTAGGGATAGGCTTCGACCGTGATCGGGAGGCCCTGCGCCTGCGCCTTTTCGACCAGCACGCGGCAGCGCTCGATGTCGGTCTTGCTCGACGAGTTGAAATGGCAGATGTGCATGTGCGCGCCGGTGGCGCCGGCATAGCCGATCAGGCGGATATAGGCTTCCGCCGCACTTTCGGGGTCGACGCGCGACATGTAGGCGACGTGCGTGAAGGTCGGCACGTCCTGCCTGGCCGCGAGCTGGCAGACCGCCGTCAACTCCTGCACACCGGCGCCTGGCGCATAGGCGTTCAGGATGCCGATGCCGATGCCGCCCTCGTTGAGGCCGCGCGAAAGACGTTCGAGGATGCCGGCGACCTCCGCATCGCTCGCCACGTTGTCCATCCAGCGGCGATCGCGCATGGCGTTGCCGAACGCCTCCAGCGAGCTCTCCGCATTCGAGCCGGTCATCGCGCCGATGCGCGCAAAGGCCCAGTTGGTGGCGGCGCCGTAGTTCAGCACGCGTCCCTTCCGCGCCTGGCGCTCATACCAAGAGGCGACCGGCAGCACGCCGGCCTCGAGATCGAGCGTCGTCGTCACGCCGTCGAACGCCTGCATGCGATCGGCCGGGATCGACTGGCCATGCGCGTGCAGATCGATGAAGCCCGGCGCGACCACGAGCCCGGTCGCATCGATCACCCGCTCGGCGCCGCCGAGGCCCGTGCCGACCGCGGCGATCTTGCCGTCCACCACCGCCACATCGCCGATGGCGTCCATTCCGCTCGCGGGATCCACCACCCGTCCGCCAGAAATCAACAAGCCGCTCATGTCGTCACTCCGCATGCTATTGCCAAAACCTCCAAAGGCCCGGCAGCAGCTTCGGAGGCGCGGAGCGCATAGTGCAGATTTTGGGGAGAACGACTACCGCCACTGATGCCGATGCTGCATGCGCTCGCGACCTCGCGGCATGTCTTGTCCGACGGGCAACGGCCCAAAAAGCTTCCGGTAGAACGATGGAAAAGATCGCTATAAGGTTGCCGTCGCGGCCGGTCGCGCTTCCTGCGTCGGGATCATCGGCCAAGTGTGTCGTGCAAGGGGGCGAAATGTCTGCAATGTCAAATCAGGGCCTGCGCATCCGCTGCAGGGCAGCTTTGATCGTCTCCATCGTCGTCTCGGCGGTAAGCGCGTTTGCGGCCACCCCACAAGACCTGAACGATTGTCAGGACAGCACCGATGTCCCGCGCATGATGGCAGCGTGCAGCAGCCTCTCCCAGGACGCCAGATTGCCTGCTGGTGCAAGATCCATGGCGCTGCTCAAGCGTGGCTTCGGAAATTTTGCACTCGGCAACATGGATGCCGCTCAAGCCGACTTCACCGAGGCGGTCAGGCTCAACCCGAAGAACAACTACGCCCATCACGAGCTGGGACTGACCTTGGCCAAAAAGGGCGACACCACACGCGCAATCGCTTCTCTCACCGAGGCCATCAATCTTGATCCCTCAGGTGCCGCAAGCCGGTTCATTCGCGGGCAGATTTATATGTCTGAGGACAGGTTGGACGAGGCGATCCGGGATTTCACCGATACCATCAGGCTTGGGCCCGACAAGAACACCACATTTGCGAAAGACCAGGAGGTGAGTCGTCCGGAGGCCGATCGCGTCGCGACTGATTACTACGCGGCCCGGGGAGATGCGTACTATCGGAGAGGCGATTTCAGGGATGCCGCTTCGGACTACGACCGGGAGGCGCGGTTTTCCGATCCCGGTGGCTACGGCGTCATTTGGGGATCGGTGGCGCGGACGCAGGGACGATCTGCCGATGCGGACACCGCGCTGTCCGCTGCACTCGACAAGGGCCGGCTCAGGGATTGGCCGAGAACCGTTGGCGAATTGCTTGTCGGTCGGATCACTCCCGCCGCAGCCCTGGCTTCGGCCAGGAATGCAGATCAAACCTGCGAGGCCCATTATTACGCCGGGATTGTTCAGCTCAAGAGCAAAGATACAGTCGCGGCCCGGAACGAGTTTGCGGCCGCGCGAGACGGATGCCCGACCTCGTTTCGAGAGTATCGTGCCGCCATTGCCGACCTGAAGCGATTACAATCGCAGTGATCACAGAGGCGGATAAAGCGACGATCTATTGCCGCGGACAGGGTTCGGGATATAACGGGCCGGTTACGTTGAGTAGTACCTAGGATGAGTTGAGCACTCGCGAAACCCATCCTCTCCGAATCGATAATCAACTACGGGGCAATCGCTGCTCAGCGATTACCTGAACCGGCGGAAAGGCAACGCAATCAGCGACGTCGAACAGCACTTCCATGCTTCGATCAAACGATCGCGCAAAAGCAATCGCGTCATCACGCCGCTCATCGGCGATGCGCAAGCCGAGCGTACAATGCGGCGTCCATACCCCGGGCCGGTAATGAGGATGGCAATGCGCCGGGTCGATTGCGGCGCTGACGGAGCTGTGGATACGGGTTAGCACCTCATTGGAGCTCGGCTCCGCCCAGAGAACGAGAGGCGAGCCTGCGAACCAACGAATCCGTTTGAACTCGATGCGAAATTGCGCTTCGCCAGCAACGGCCGCCAGCATGGCGGCCCATGCTATCTTTTCGTCGATCGCAGGCGAGTCGTAGATCGCAAATGTAAAATGTGGCCGGTAGCCAAGGGCGCGCATCGAGGGCTCGACTTCGAACGCTACGACCTGATCCCACAGCCGCTCGATCTCACTTGCTGAATTGTTATCGGCTCGAACGTTGATCGCCAATGCCACAAGCGCTCACCCAGCGGGTGGAACAATCAAACCGAGATCAAGGGAAGGTAGCTTCAAGGCGAAGCTAGCTTCAAGGCAATGGCGCTCCCTAGGGGAATCGAACCCCTGTTTCAGCCTTGAGAGGGCCAAACAATAAGTCAATTGCTGTCCGCCGGCGTTCGCCAACGTTCAATAATTTCAATAGCTTGAATGTCCACAATCCAGTATCGTTCACCAACGTACACGGTCGGATATTCAACGGATATTCGACGTGTAGCGATGCAACAGGCGATATGTCGAAGACACTCACCGAGGCTCAGCTCACGACGGCTAAAGCGCGCTCCAAGCTTGAACTTGGCGTGCATTGGCGGCGCCTCGATGCGGAAGCGCATCTGGGATATCGCAAGGGAAAACAAAGCGGCGTTTGGTTTGTTCGCTGGCGCAATCACCACGAAGGGGGCAACTACAAGCAGGAACCGGTCGGCGTCGCCAACGACATCAATGACAGACCCGCCGACGGGATTCTGACGTTCGAACAGGCCATGAGAACGGCGCGGGAGGCCGTAGCTCGAGCCAGGACAGAAGCCGCGTCGCAGGCGGCCGGCCCGGCTCCTACCGTGCGATCAGCCGTTGAAGCCTATGTCAAGGAACGCGACGCTCGAGAACGACGCCGAACAGGTCGCGACGTCCGATCCGACGCCGGTACCAAGCTGCGACGCTACGTTCTCGGTCAAGAAAAGCGCGGCAATCAGGAAGCAGCGGAAGCTGCTCCTCTTGCATCGGTACGTCTGCATGCCTTGAAAGAAGACGACTTGATGGCGTGGCGCGAGAGCTTGCCAGACGACTTGAAGGTCACGACTAAACAGCGGTTCGTGAATGACCTCAAGGCCGCACTAAATGCCGCGTGGCCACGGCTTTCCGCAGATCGGAAGAAGTTAAACCCGACGTTCCTCGCTATTGTGAAGGCCGGCTTCAAAGCCGAGCGGATCGACGATGATGACAATATGTCGGTTGCTCGGGATAATCAGATTCTCGCGGATGAGGAGGTTGGCGCCATCCTTCAAGCTGCTTCTGACGTCGATCGTGAGCAGGGGTTTGATGGCGATCTATATCGGATCGTCGTATGTCTGGCCGCGACCGGCGCGCGGTATGCCCAGGTCAGGCGAATGCGGGTGAGCGACGTTCAGGTTTCTGCGCAGCGTCTGATGGTGCCCGGTTCCTACAAGGGGCGCGGGGGCAATAGCGGCTCAGACCCAGTCCCAGTGGGTGATGATGTAATTGGGGTGCTTTTGCCCGCAATCACCGGCCGGCCAAGCGATTCATTTCTTTTCGAGCGATGGATCCATGAACAGGATCCGGGGGGTATCGCGTGGAAGAAGTCTGAACGCGGTCCATGGAAAAGAGCCGAGCTGGCACGTCCCTGGAAGGCGGTTCGCGAGCGAGCCGGTATGCCAGAGGTGATTCCCTATGCCTTGCGGCACTCGAGCATTGTGCGCGGGCTACGAAACGGCTTGCCCATCCAACAGGTCGCCAAACTGCACAACACCTCAGTCAAAATGATCGAGAGACACTACGCAAAATACATTGCGACCGCCTTGGAAGACCTCGCAAGGGCGGCAGTCGTGCGCCTAATACCGCGGAGCGATGGAAACGTAGTGCCAATGGGAAAACGCGCGTAGTCGTGACAGCCCCTATTTGCGCTGCGCATTGCTTGCTGTCGATTGGAACGATCCGTTAAAGAGGTGACGGTGCGGTGGCCGAGAGAGTGCCAGCTAATCCCATGTGATTACGTCATTCTTCCGACTTGAAGCCAGACGCAAGGACGATTGGTTTCCAAGCATTGCTTTCGTCGCAGATCAATTTGCTATACTGATCCGGGCGGCACGAAATGGCTTCAATCGCCACTTTATGAAATCCCGCGATCAGCGCCGCATCTCCCATGGCGGCTCGAACTGCGTCGGCCAGTTCAGAGGATATTGCGTCAGGCGTTTTAGGCGGCAAGAAGAGCCCGTAGGTGGCTGTTCCGACAACAGTAGGATATCCGCTTTCCGTAAACGTCGGAACTTGCGGCAGGAAACGCGACCGAGTCGCACTGGTCACGGCAAGAAGACGATAGTAAGCGGATCCTTCGGTGCTGAGGAAGTCTCCAATTACACCCAGATAGCCGGCTATATGACCTCCAAGCATATCTTGAAACGCCGCAGCCGCCCCTTTGTAGGGTACGTGAGTCATGTTGACACCTGCAGCTTGCTCAAAGCTGAAGCCTAGGAAATGCGCTGAGGAGCCGGCGGCCGTTGACGCGTAGGAAATCCCTTGCGGCTGGGTCTTGGCCCATGCGACAAAATCTCGAAGAGTGTTCACCGAAGTTGGCACTGCAGAACTCACCGCGAAAGCGCAAGATACTTCCGCGACAGTACTCAACGGTTTGAAATCGTTCACGACGTCGTAGCCAAGCTTTTCGTACACGTGCGGATAAATCGTCATTGTCGAAGTTGTGGTACAAAGCATGACGGAGCCGTCGCTGTTCTCGCGCTTGAGTTGCGCATTTGCGATACGACCAGCGGCTCCCGGCCGGCTCTCGACTATGTAGTTTTTACCCTGCGCGCGAAGGGCCTCTGCAATCCGCCTCGCAGTTACGTCCATAGTTCCGCCAGCAGGAAAGCCAATGATGATTTTTCCTAGCCGAGCATTTTGGGCACGCGAGACGCTTGCTAGACTCAAGTGGCCACACGCGAGTCCGAGGACCGATGCGAACTGACGACGAGTGAGATTCTCCAAAATTGTAACCCCAAAAGATTAAGCGCGGTATCTGCAAATACTGGCGACCGCGCCATGGTCGCACAGACCACCTTTGTCGCATCGACGAGTCGCCATCCATCGAGCAGAGGCCGACGCGGCCTCAATGCCGTTCGGAAACCAGACGAAGTTGCAATCGTGTCCGGTTGGGGCGATGTCCATCACGACCCCGAAGCACGCCCTTACAAATCGCTCCTACGTCGCCTCTATGCAAAGTTACTAGACAGATCGTTGCTTCGTCAACTAATAATTCAGACAAGGAAAGTTCGACCGATCCATCTGGTGGTAAGAATTTATGAGCATAATAGTAACCGGCGCTTCTGGCTCCTTAGGGCTTGAAGTAGTGCAAGCCCTTCTCCGTCAGGTATCTGCATCTGATTTGATTTTGGTCAGTCGATCGCCAGACAAACTTCAGGGATTTGCGGCGAGAGGAGCCTCGGTGCGATACGGGGATTTTTCCGAGCCGGATACGCTGCTATCAGCGTTCGACGGTGGCCGGAGCGCACTAATCATCAGCACGATGCCACCAGGTACGAATAGGGTCGCTCAGCACAGGAATGCTTTTGGCGCCGCGCGGCGAGCCGGTGTGCATAACATTGCTTACACATCCTACCCTAATCCGGTGGAGGGAAACCCAGCACCGCCAGTCGCCAGCCATCGGGCCAGTGAAGCCGATCTCACTCGACTTGACGTAGGTTGGACAGTTCTCCGCAACGCGCTTTTTTCGGACTGGCGGCTCCGCCTAGCGCAACGTTACATCGCACAGGGACAGTGGACGACCAACATCGGAGACGGTGCTCATGCCTATGTTACGCGCAGAGACTGTGCGGAAGCTGCTGCCGCGGTGTTGATCGCGAAAGACTCCCGACACCACGGTCAGACCTACGAACTGACCGGTCCAGCGCTCCTCGGTCGATCGGATATTCTGTCGCTGCTCGAAGAGTTCGGGCGACGTTCGATCAAGTGCGTTCAGGTGAACGACGACGACTACGAGCGATACCGGGTCGAGTTCGAGGCAGATCCGGCGAACTCTGAATATTTTGAGCTCTGGACTGCCACCGGTGAAGCGATAAGGCGTGGATATCTAAATCAACACACGACGGCGGTCCGAGACCTGACGGGCTTGGAACCAATATCTCTACGGTGCTTGTTCGAACAACGTGAACTAGACGTTCAAAGATAGATCGCGTCCCTTCGCAACTGCTCGATTTGACAATCGGCGGCATCGGTCGGTATGGCGCTCGCTGGAGGGCGATACAATCAAACGTCAAAGAACACCGTCTCCTTGTCGCCCTGCAGACGAACGTCGAAAGTGTAGGCACCGTTTCCGCGGCGCTTTGCGATCAACGTTTCCCAACGGTCGATCGGCACCAGGGCCAGAACAGGATCGGCCGCATTGGCCGCTTCATCCTCGAAATAGATACGGGTGTAAAGGTGCAGCGGAATGCCGCGAGCGAACACCGCGAGCACTATGTGCGGCGCCTGTGGCTTGCAGTCGGCATCAGGGACGATACCGGGCTTGATGGTGTCGAAGGCGAAGCTGCCATTCGTAGTGGTGCCGACGCGGCCGAATCCCTTGAACGATGAATTGACCAGCGCGCGCCTATCCTGCGGATCTGAAAAGCAACCCTGCGCGTCGGCCTGGCATATCTCCAGCATACAATCGACTACCGGCGCCCCGTCGCCGTCAGAGACGACGCCGGCAATGCGGATGCGATCGCCCGACGTGTCGGGCGTCGCTAAATTGCCAGTGAACGCGTCGTCCCATTTATAATCGCCGTTAGGGGTCAGGCCATACGCGAAATACGGTCCCACGGTCTGCGACGGCGTCACTCCATCAAGATCCTGGTTCGACACCTACTTGGTCTCCCCATCGGCGTAGCCTTACGCCCGCGCAATACGATGTTGAAGCGATAGCACAGCGCCCAACCGGGCTGAGTGCTGTCGAGATCGAACGACGTCATCCGCGCCCGCGCGGTCTCGTCCACGACCGAATTGAATATCGGATCGAACGGGAACAGCGGATCACCCGGGAAATACATCTGCGTCACCAGGCGCGAAGGAGTGACCGAACACGGAGAAGTGGATGTGGGCCGGACGCCAGGCGTTGTGATGGTTGCCCCACGGGTAAGCGCCGGGCCTGATTGTGACGAAGCTGTAGTGGCCTTTCGGATCCGTCTGCGCGCGGCCAGCTCCGGTGAAGTTCGGATCGAGCGGCGCCGGATGCTGGTCGGCCACGTGAACGTAGCGCCCACAGGCATTGGCCTGCCAGAGTTCGACCAGCGCGTCCGGTACGCCGCGGCTATCCTCGTCGAGAACGTGCCCGTGTACAATGATCCGCTCGCCGATCGGCTCGCTTTTGCCGTGGACCGTCAGGTCGTGATCGTGCTCGCGCACCTTCTCATGACCGTAGACCGGACCGGTGAGTTCGGAGAGCGTGTGCCGCATCGGGATCAGCGCCTTGGTCGGCGAGCGCTTGAGAGTGCTTCGATACGAAGCAAAATGTCGCGAAGGATGAATATCATTTGCCGAGGTTGGGTAGATCATTTCGATGTGCTTGCCTTTCATCGCAGATACGCCACCGGCACACCTACTTCGAGGCTTTGAAGTCGTATGAAATGCGTCCTGCCGGAAGGTAAAACAAGGCGATCACTGCACCGCCTCTGACCTCCGGGTAATGTCGGCTTCCGGGTTCGGGCGCCGTCCAGCCTGGGCCCTGCCAACCTTGCAATCCCCTCAGTTGGGCGCTCTTGTCGACGGGAACTACGAGGTTGAGTTCACCATAGGGATGGCCGTGGAATTGCCCTCGTAGCACATCGTGATGGTCCTCGTCTCGAAAACTGCGAGAATGAGAGCTATTCATGTAGACCGCAGTGATGCTGAAATGGTATGTTTCGGAGACCGGCTCCATTAGGCGACTGCGACGGTAGTTGGGACCATCCACTTCCTCATTCGCTGCCCATCCCTGTTCGACGCCTGATTTGACGAGACGAGAAAGTTCTCGGTACAGGTCGCTTTCCTCACCGTATTTGTCGTTGAGCCATCGCTCCATTTCTACCCCTGGAGTCATGTCTTTGACTTCGCGGAGAAACGGAATACTGCGTTCGATAAGATCTTCCTTTTTATCATCGCGAACCCCAGCGCAATTCGCTCGGCTCAAGCCGAACTCATTCAAAACTTTTCGGCGATCGAAAGTCATTCGTCTGATCGGTCGACCTGCAACTCTTCTCTATTTTGCCAATCAGAAGAGTTCGAAATATTCGCGCTGCTCCCATTCGCTGATCTCCGACTGGAAGCGGTCGATCTCGGCATTCTTGATGTGGACGTAGTAATCAACGAATTGCCTACCTAAGCTGTCCTTAAAAAAAGAATCGTCTCGCAGGGCGAGTACTGCCTCGCGCAAAGTGGTCGGGAGAAGGGCCGCCTTGGTCTCGTAAGGCGTATCTGCCGAAGCTCCCGGATCTAACGCGCGGTCGATGCCATCCAGACCCGCCAATATTTGTGATGCCATGTACAAGAAGGGATTGGCCGCCGGCTCGCCGATCCTGTTTTCCAGGCGGGTCGCTTGATCGTTGGGTCCACCAAGCACCCGGATCATCACACCACGATTGTCTCGGCCCCAGATGGCCCTATCCGGGGCAAGCGAATAGGAGCGATACCGCTTGTAGCCGTTGATCGTCGGGGTCGAGAAAACCGCGGAAGCGCGGGCATGCTCCAAGAGACCAGCCATGTAGCATTTGCCGAGCTTGGACAGGCCATCAGGCTCGCTGGTCATGAAGACGTTTGCATTGTCCCTTCGCGAGACGAGCGATTGATGCAGATGCCACCCAGACGACATCACATTGGGTATGCGTGGCCGGCACATGAATGTCGCGTGATAACCGTTACGGATGCATATCTGCTTCACCGCCGTCCGGAACAGGACCATTGTATCGGCCGGTTCTAGGCCTATGGTCGGCTGGAAGACAAATTCACACTGGCTGGGTCCATACTCGACCTCGATCGAGCGAAGTGGTAGACCTAGCGCGGCCACGTCCTGCCTGATCAATTCAAGCGCCGGCTCCATTTGGTCGTAACGCTGTTCGGTCAGATACTGGTAGCCCTGCGAAAGCAGACTTATCTCCGGCGGCTCTCCTGGCCTGCCTGGATTACCAGCATCCGCAAGGGCAAGTCGAGGATTCTCGACCTTGAAGATATGGCATTCAACTTCCAAGCCCGCCTTGAAGTCGTATCCTCTATCCGCGAGTCGTCCGAGTACGTTGCGGTAGAGGCCTCGCGAATCGAACGGGACTGAACGCCCGTCGGAGAAATAGAGGTCGCAAAGCACCCAACCGGTCCCAGGGACCCAAGGGAGAATCTTGAACGTCGACGGGTCGGCAACCATTATGATGTCGCCGCCACCTTGCATTTCGCTCATCCCGAAGCCGCCACCGGTGGTGAAGACAGGAAAGACCGTACGGTGGGACGTGTCCTTCGCGAGCAACGTTGTCGTTATCGAACAACCGCTCTCAATGGACGCGAGAGCCTCGGAAGCGACGAGAGCCTTTCCGCGTAAGATGCCGTGCTGGTCGGCAAAGGACAGCCGTATCGTGTGGAGCTCCCGGTCCTCGACCAATCGCTTCATTCGGACAGCGGCTTCCCTCTGCTCGCCGGTCCAAAGACCGTGCTTTTCGACGAAGCTCAACGATGTCTCCTCGCGCTCGCGTACGATCTTCACTATTCCGCGGCCGTCAGGTGGGATGTCTTCTGGGCGATCTCAGCAGGAACCGGCGCGACCCAGGGAGCACCGCGACGACGTTTTACGTCGACTTCCATCCAATAACTCTCCCAGCCTTTTGTCGGACCGATCCCGTCCATGGTCGCCGGCCCCTGAACGCTGCGCGCGCTCGCTGCATCAAGAGACAAGAGCGGCTTGCCGCCTGACGCGACCTTCTCGATTTCCTGGCGGAGCAGACGGCGGTACTGGATGATCGCTTTGTCGGACTGCCCGAGATGCTCCCGCGTACGATCTTGAATCGGCCCCATGGACTCGACCGCCCATTGGTCGTGGACATTAATGTCCGGACCCATTCCGGTGTAGGTCTCGGTCACCTGCTCGCGTGGATCGAACCCATAGTCGTTCGACTTGTTCGTACGCGATCGATACTCGGGAAGTTCGTATAGTTCGAGACGCTGCGCGCGCATCTTCGCCCGGTCGACGGGCGTCGAATAGCTGGTGAAGATCGCGTACCAATAGCAACTCTCGTCGTCGACCGGAACGTGCCATTGGGTGATCGTCATCTCCGTGCTCATCGGGATGACAAACGCTTGCGGAAATAGCTGATTGGTGACGCGGACATGCGTGCGCTGCTCGTCGATCTCGCGCAAGGCTATCAGTCGAAGGCCATACTCGGTATTTTCGACGTTGATAATCGGGCGGTCGTATTCACGCAGGACTTTCGTCATCGGCATTTCGGAGTCAGCGGAAGCTCCGCGAAACTGCTTGCCATAGGCAACCGAAGTATCTTCGTCTTCGAAGAATCTGTGCAGGAATGAAGCATGGGCGGGGTCGATACCAACCTCCAGTGCCTGCAACCAATTGCACTCGATCAATCCCTTGAACGCGAACGTGTACTGTTGAGGTGCCGCGAAACAGTCAATTTCCGGAAATGCCGGCGGCTCTCCCTCGCCAAGATAGGCCCAAATAATTCCGCCCTTTTCAACGACCGGATACGAACGCTGCTTGATGTTCTTGCATAGAGACGAACTCGCAGATTCAGCTGGCGTCTCAAGGCATTTCCCCGAGACGTCGAAGAGCCATCCATGAAATGCGCAGCGCAAACCACCGCTTTCGAGCCGGCCAAAGGCCAGATCAGCACCGCGATGCGGGCATCGCGATCGAGAAGACCGTAGTGGCCGCGGTCATCCCTAAAAAGCACGAGGCTTTCGCCGAGAAGCTTGACCGGTTTGATCGGACGACTGCCGTCCAATTCGTCGAGGAGAGCCGCGGGCTGCCAATACATTCGTAACAGTTTGCCTGCGGCGGTCTTGGGTCCAGTGCGGCTGATGTGGTCGTTTTGCTCTTGGCTCATCATAGTTGCGGCTCCTCTCTAGAAGTTCTTCTCTCCGGACTGCTTCCGGGCCGGTCAGCCGTTCCACACCGTCGTCCGCTAGTGCACCTCAGGACCCAAGGCATCGGCGGAGGCTTTCCAAGATTCGAATGGAATATCGATCGACCTGTCGACCTGCTTCGTACAGAAATTCGCTTGAGCGATGACCCTTTCTCCCTGCGCGCCAAACGCTTTAGTCAAGTCAATTGGAGCCCCGCCTTCCGCTGCACGACAACGGGCGGGATGAGAAAAGCACTCAACCGCTTCATCCCCTCCCCGGCGCGGGCTCTGGTTCGCTGGCCGCGTCCGCTCGGCGCTGCGGCCCCATAAACGACGTCCACGGTCCATCGACATCGAGCAATCCCATAAATTAGTTGACTCGTCAACTTATATTGTATGGATGTGAGTGCTGTGTTCACTGGCTAGGGAAACGCGTATGCGGATTAGGTTTGTTCAACCAGACGGCACGGAAAAATGCGTGAATGAAGACCCAGGCGTAAGCGTTATGGTGGCGGCCATACGTCATGGCGTCGCGGGCATAAATGGCGACTGCGGTGGCAGTATGGATTGCGCAACCTGTCACGTCTACCTAGACGAAGCGCAGTCGAAGCTAGTGCCTCCCCAACCAGTCACGAAATCGACTTGTTGTCGGCTGTCGTCGCCGAGCGAAGGCCGACCAGCCGCCTGAGCTGCCAGTTGAGGCCGTTCGACCGGTCCGACGAGTTGATCGTCCACGTACCGGATGCACAATAAATGAAGGGGCTCGTCGTAGTCGGGGCCTCTTACGCGGGCGTTCAAGCCGCACTGACCGCACGCGATGCCGGCTTCGCGAAACCGATTGCGATCGTCGGCGATGAACCATGCCTGCCTTATCAAAGACCTCCCCTTTCGAAGGACTATCTCCTAGACAACGCCAGCGAGCAGAGCCTGTTCTTGCGCGACAATGCCTTCTTCGGTGCCAAGGGTATCGAGTTGATCCTCGGCAGCCGCGTCATCGACATCGACTTGCGTGACCGTCGCGCGATTCTCGAGCGAGGCAGCGTCCTCGGCTTCGAACAGCTAGTCATTGCCGCGGGATCCCGCGCCCGCCGTTTGGAGGTTCCAGGAGGCCATTTGGAGGGAGTTTGCTATCTCCGATCGCTCTCAGATGCGGCTCATCTTAAAATGCGGTTGAAGCAAGCTGAGGACGTCGTCATCATCGGCGGAGGATTTATCGGCCTCGAAGTGGCGGCCTCCGCGACGAAATTGGGCAAGAAGGTGGTTCTAATCGAGGCGGGCCATCGTCTCCTGGAACGGGCTACCTCTCCGGTCGTATCGAGCTTCCTCTTGGATGCTCATCTGCGGGCCGGCGTCGAAATCCGGCTTCTCGAAACGGTGGCAGCCTTCGAAGGCGCTCGCGGGAAATTGTCCACCGTGCTTCTTAGCAGCGGATCGAAAGTTCGCGCCGACATGGTCGTTGTCGGGATCGGCGGCATCGCGAACGACGAACTTGCTCGCAAGGCGGGGCTCAATTGCACCAACGGAGTTACGGTCAGTGCACACGGAATGACGGACGTCGATGGAGTATTTGCATGCGGCGATTGCGCATACCACTTCAATCGGTTCAGCAAGACCTGGACGAGGCTAGAGTCAGTCCAGAACGCTCAAGATCAAGCTAAAGCCGCCGGGTTGGCGATCGCAGGCAAACACAGCCCCGACATCAGCGTACCCCGCTTTTGGTCGGATCAGTTCGATTTGAAGCTGCAGACCACTGGCATCGCAGGAAGCTTCGATGCAGCGGTCGTCAGAGGGACGGTCGATACCGGCAGATTTTCAACATTCTATTTCAAGGACGGCTGTCTGCTTGCAGTAGACAGCATCAATCGACCAGGAGATCAACTTGTCGCACGGCGGCTCATTGCAGCGGGTGTCTCTCCGTCACAAGGAGAGGCCGCGGACATTTCCTTCGACCTGAAATCGTTGGTAACGCCGTAACCCACAGATCAGTGTGACGTCACGGCTGCGCCATAGTCGCCGCAGCCGACATAGGTGAACGTGGTGATGTCGTTTCGAACGGAAGAAGATCGACCGGTTCCTCCCGCTCCCGAGGAACATGCCGTCGTATGCATCGCCTCAACCAGAGAATCGAGATCGAGGCTCGTACCTACCTCAGTCGCTTTTTGTAAGCGAGCGAGTCCATGTCGCGGATGTCAACGCTCAGACTGGTCACCGCCGCGCATCTCGAGGTGAGAACTTCGCGCAACCGCACGCTCAGCTCGACCTTCTGCGCAGAATTTCGCCCCTCAAGCAGATAGACAGTCACATGTACGAAACTATCCTGCTTCCCCGCGACTAGATAGTGCTCGTAGGGCTGAGCCCTGATCTTCACGTCTTCGGCCTTCATGACGCCGGTGCGCCAAGCGGCATCCGCCAACTCCAACAACAGTTCAGATATCCTCTCAGGATCGAAGGATCCATCCGAATAGTCAACCACCAAATGCGGCATGGTGCACTTTCGCCCTTCGTTCAGGATATTACGCGTCGCCCAAGCGCGAATGATCGGTCCCTTCATGGACGATCTGTCCTTCGACGATCGTTCGGAGGACCTGGATATCCTTGATCAGATCGTCGGGAATTCTCATGATGTTGTCCGAGATAACGATCATATCGGCATATTTGCCGGTCTCGATCGAGCCAATTTGCTTCTCCGAAAATGAATACCGCGAAGCCGCACTGGTGTAGAGTCGTATGGCCTCCTCGCGAGTAATCCGCTCGCTGGCCCCGTAGAGTATCCCGTCCTTGTCGCGGCGCGTAACCATCACATACATGTTGACGAACGGATTGAGGGAGTTGATCGGGTAGTCTGTCCCCTGGCCTACGGCATCCAATCCCATGACATCGATCATTGTTCTCATCGGGAATGCCCGGTCCGCGGTCGCCTTGCCAAGAAATCCCGCAACGGCCCCGGCCTTGTCCCATAGAAACGTGGTCTGTGCGTCAACTCGAACGTCCAGCCGCTTTGCGCGCTCCATCTGGTCTCGTCGCATGAGACTGCCGTGGATTATGACGAACCGCCTTCCCTTGATCGACCGCTCGCCGTCGGCCAATTGATAAGCGTCGAGGACGCGGTCGATCGCCGCATCGCCGACGGCATGAACTCCCACACGCCAACCGTAACGATTGGCAATCGTTACCAGCGCGTTGAATCTAGTCGGCTCGATCACGATTGTGCCCTTGTAGAGGGGATCTCCTGGATATCCGTCTCTCATTGCCGCCGTGCGCAACGTCATTCCCCCGTCTATCTGCAGTTTTACGCCGGAAAGGCTGAGCCAGCTGTCGCCAAAGTCGGAGGCTACGCCGATCTTCGAGAAGAATGCTTCCCACTCATCGATGGTCACGTCCGGATTGAGGCTGCCTGTGGGGGCAAACATCGCGCTGATGCGCAGCGACGCGCGGCCGCTCATTCTCACCCGTTGATGCGCTCTAAACGTTTCGGGACCAACAGCCGCCGAAATCGCGGAAGTCAGACCAAACTTGTTAAAAAGGCGCATCGCGGACAGCAACTGCTCGTCCCTCTGCTGATCGGACCATCCCGGGAGCAGGCTTTGGACTAGGTCCTCCGCAGCTTCTTCGAGTATCCCGCTTGGTTCCCCCGTCAATTCATCGCGATGGATGGTACCTCCCGCGGGATCCAGAGTGTTCTTCGTTATACCAGCGAGGGCGAGGGCATGAGAGTTGACGAGCGTGAAGTGTCCAATCGGCAGACTAACCGGATTATCCGGACACACGGAATCCAGTTCTTTACGGGTGAGAAAGCGCCCTTCCGCTAATTGTGCTACGGGGTGCCATTGACCGCCTCTGATCCACTCGCCCTTCCGGAGAGTAGCGGCGTATTCGGCTATCCGCCCGAGCGCCTCGCGAACGCTTCGGACGTCGTTCAGTCGCACGGTGCACTTTTCGAGGCCCGCCCTCTCGACGTGAGCGTGAGTGTCTATAAGACCCGGCAGCACGGTCCGCCCCTCCAGGTCGACGATGTTCGTCCGTGGACCTGCAAGCGGAAGCACATCTTTGGTCGTCCCGACGGCCATAAATCGTCCGTCCCGTACGGCGACCGCATTCGCCACGCTGAAGCGATCATCGACGGTAAGGATGTTGCCGTTCGCGAAGATCGTGTCCGGCGCTAGGACCTCGCGGATCGTCAGGGCGGCCCCGTCATCTGCAGCCATTTTGGCGCCTTGCTTGCTTTGTTGATTCGTCAACTATATAGCTAGAACAAGTATCTAGGATAACACTGACGTATTGGACGCCACAAAATCAACCCCGGAAAGGCGAGCTTCCTGATGCCGAAGACCGTCGTAATAGCCACTGATGCCCCGGTGACCGGTTTCACGGACCGTGCCGTTGCGTCGCCGATCGCTCAAGCCGTCCGCTTCGATAAAATGTTGTTCGTCTCTGGTCAGGGTCCTCTCGATCCGCTTACGAAGCAGGTGGTGGAAGGCGACATTGAAGCCCAGACTCACCGGACGCTTTCCAACTTGCGCAACGTACTGGCGGCGGCCGGCGCAGATTTCTCGAACGTGGTGAATATGCGCGTCATCCTGCGAGACGTGCGCGACTTCGGGAAGTTTAATGAAGTCTTCCGCAAAGAGATCGGCGTCGAGAGGGTCTCGCGAACCTGCGTGGGGGAACTCCCCACCGCGATGGCGTCAATGTCGAGATCGACTGCGTCGCGATGTTCGATCAGTCAACATGATCCGCATAGACACCCACCATCATTTTTTCCCGCCAGGGTATGCGGAAAAAATCGGGGATGAAGCGATTGCGGGCTTTCTGGTTTCCGGTCGCGTCCCGCAGTGGGATGCCAGCCGATCGCTCGAAGTGCTCGATCGCAACGGCATTGCGACAGCTCTCTTGTCGCTCTCCTCTCCGGCGGTCAGCCCGGTTCATTCCGCGAGTAGGGCAAAACTGGCTCGCTCCTGCAACGAATACGCTGCAACGCTGAATCGCGACCATCCAGGCAGATTTGGGTCGCTTGCGACACTTCCACTGCCGGATATCGACCAAAGTCTTGAAGAAATCCAGTATGCGTCCCGGGATCTTCAGTGCGACGGTTTTTGCCTGCTGAGCAATTATCAAGGCCGCTATCTCGGGGACGCGTGCTTTGCGCCGATCTTCGAGGAATTGGATCGTCACGCATCGGTCGTCTTCGTACATCCTACGATGCCGGAACCTCAACCTTTTTCGGTCAATCTGCCTGCCGCATCCATCGAGTTCCCGTTCGACACAACTCGCGCCGTGGCCAGTCTCCTCTTCTCGGGCACTTTCGTGCGCTACTCAAATGTACGCTTCGTGTTCGCCCATGCAGGCGGCACCATTCCGCTGCTCTCAGCGCGGCTGGCCCGTCTAGAATCTCAAGCCCGGTTCCGCGATGCTGTTCCAGGCGGCGTCCTGGCCTCGCTCAAAGCGCTCTACTTCGATACAGCCCTGTCGGTCGACCCGTACACGGCGGCTGCGCTACTGCGCTTCGCTTCGCCTAGTCGCATCGTGTTCGGAAGTGATTTCCCACACGCAGGAACGCAGATCGTGGACACCGCCCTCTCAGATCTTCGAGCCGCCGTTCCCGATTTGGACGTGCTAGAAGCCATCGAGCATATCAACGCCAGGGCACTCCTGGACAAACGAAGCGGTTAGGATCAAAGCCTACGGTTTGGCCATCACGTTTCCGCACTCCTTGCATGTTCGCGCGGCTTCGCTTTCGAAGAAATTCCGGTATGCCTGCGAAACAGGGTCAGCCCGGTAGTCCGACACAGTAAAAACCTCCTCGTGCAGGAACTGATCGCACTTAGGACAGAACCAGTGAAATCTGTCGACCTCTCCCGTCCGCCGACCCCGTTCGACGATGAGTGCAAACGCGTCCGGCGGGAACCGTGGGGAATGGGGAGTTCCCGCCGGCATGAAGTTGACCGCACCCTCCGGAATGACAAGAACCTCCTCTCTACCTTCCGGCGTCCGGAAGTGAAGATTCATTGTCCCACTGATCATGTAAGTAAACTCATCGCTTTCGTTTATGTGAAATTCGCTTCTGTATTCGCGACCACGCGCTACAAACGCCAGCGACTCCGGTTCCTGCCAGAGCACTGCCACGCGCCTTTGCGTATTCCGAAGTTCAAAAGTGACTTCATCCAACTTCACGAGCGGAAGACAATTGAGCATGAACCCCTCCTAGTGGTTTGCTTCTAATAAGCGAAGAAAAGCCGTCAATTTTCCGCTGCAAACGACCCGCCGCTGAATACGACTCGCCCGTTCACGACCGTCAGTTCGGCCGTGATGTCCTTAATGTCTTTCTCGGGCACGGTCATCGGATCGCCAGACAAAACTGCCATGTCCGCGAACTTTCCTTCTTCCAACGTCCCCTTATCCAGTTCCTCGAAGGTGTAGTGCGACGCTGCACTGGTGTAGAGACGCAGCGCCTGCTCGCGGCTTATCGCTTCGTTGAGGCCGTACGCTCTTCCTGTCGCGTCCATGCGCGTCACCATGACGTACATGTTGACGAACGGATTGAGAGTGTTGACCGGATAATCCGTTCCCGCCCCGAGGCTTTCGATCCCAAGCACATCGATCAGACTTTTGGCAGGAATAGCGCGCTGTGCTCGCTCAGCGCCCAACGCGTCCGACACCGCGGATGCCCGATTCCACATGAAGACGTTTTGGAAGTCGACGCGCACCCCCAACCGCTTGGCGCGCTCCATCTGATCCTTGCGGATGAGGCTTGCATGTATCAGAATAAATCGTTGCCCTAAGATCGACTTCTCCTGATCGGCCTGTTCGTAAGCATCCAGCGCATGATCGACTGCCTTGTCACCGACAGCATGCACGCCTACCCGCCAGTTATACCGATTGCAGATCGCGACGAGCTCTTTCAAACGTTCGTACGTCTGATGAGAAAATCCGCACCAGTCCGGAGCCGAATTCGGGTATGGTTCGCGCATAAGCGCGGTCTTCAACGTCATGCCCCCATCGTAAGCAATCTTTACCGCAGCGAATTTCAGCCACTCGTCTCCGAAACCTGACGATGCTCCATTGCCACGGATCGTATCTTCCCACGCCAGGTTGTCTAGAGGAGGAAACGGCCGAAACATCAGGCCGACCCGAAGCGTGGCCTGTCCGCACGACTTGATCCGATGAAGTGCCGCAATCTCGCTCGACGAAATGGCACCCGCCACCACGCTCGTAATACCGTGGGAATTGAGAACCGACTGCGCGATTTTGAACTGCGCTACCTCCTCATCCGGCGACCAGGGAGGCATCATGCGTTCAACTTTGCGAAGCGCCGTCTCAATCAGCAGACCCGTAAATTCGCCCGAAGCGTCGCGCTCGAATTTTCCGTTTGCCGGGTCCGGCGTCGCACGATCAAGCCCCAACGCTTCGAATGCACGCGTGTTGGCCATGGAAGTGTGACCGATTGCTCGCAAGTATACCGGGTTACTGGGTGCAACCCGATCGATCTCTTGGCGAGATAGATATCGCCCTTCGGTTAGTTGGGAAGGCGGATGCCAAGCGGTTCCGCGAATCCATTCTCCAGGCTTCTTCGTGGCAACGAAGGCTCGGATCAGTTCTTGGGCCTCCGGTACCGAACGCGCGGCCTTTAGATCGACCACATAATCTGCGGTGCCAACATCCCGGAGATGGAGATGAGTATCCATCAGTCCGGGGACTACCGTCTTCCCTTTGAGATCGATTTGTCGCGATCTGTCGCTCGCGATCGCCGCAATCGTCGCGTTTGTACCAAGCGCGAGAACTCGCCCGTCGCGCACGGCAATCGCTTCGGCTTTGCGGCCCGCCTTGTCCATCGTCAGGATGTTGCCGTTCAACAAGACGAGCGATGGGTCATTTACCGACGTCGATCTTTTGGCCGGATCCTGTTCAAGCCCTCGCACCGCCATTCAGGTCGCCTTTCGTTGATTAGACAACTACTTTTATAGCCTGCCGCGCCAGGTTTGTCACGAGCCGCTTCGGCGATAAAAGCTGGGCAGATTGCGACCCGCAGGGCGATAACAACGTGCTTGCGCTTCCCGGCCGCCATATAATGAGGCAATAAGGCGCCTGGTTAGAGAGGATGGGAATGAGCGCGAAATCTGATGCTGCCTGGCGCAACCTGGGCTCCGAAGGCGGGAACCTCTCGGTCTCCGATTTTATCAGCGTCAAAGTGACGGCGCTGAGCACGTTGTTGCATCGCCGCCTGACCAAGCTCTACCTCGCAGATCACGACATTGGCTTGTCCGAATGGCGAATGTTGACCCTGCTGGTTGATCGGACACCGATCTCCGCCGTCGACGTCAATTCACACTCCGGAATGGATAAGGCTCAAATCAGTCGTGCATTAGAACTCCTGTCGCAGAAAAAGATGGTTGAGCGTGTCCGCGACCCCAGTGATGGACGCCGTCAGGTGCTCTTTCTCACCAAACGTGGCAGGCAGATTTTTGACAAGATAATGAGGGATGCTCAAAAGCGGCAGGCGGCGCTGATTGGAGAGCTTACTCTTCAGGAACGCGCCGATTTTCTTCGACTACTTGAGCGAATCGGAACGATCGCGAAGACGGTCGTCCCCGAGGACGATGCGGAGGTCGAATTGGAAGACACCGTTCAGATGAAAGCACCTCCGAAAGCGCGGGCGTCCAAGAGACCGTGATGTTTGATTGCGAGCGTTCGTCGCGATGCTAGTTGATGGAAAGCGCCGCGATGTTGCTTCGAACGAACTGGTCGAACGACCGTGCAGGTCGTCCGATGATGGGTGTAAGGTCCGCGCCGACTTGAGACAAGTGCGACCCTTTCTGCTTGAGAAGGTTGTCATAAAGTTCCATCAACGCTCCCGAGCGCCATTCCGGTAGTCCTGCTCCTGATAACATATCCTTGTACTCACTCAGTGGGAGAACGGAGAGATCCACCTTGTGTCCTAGCGCGACCTCATAGGCGAGCGCGATATCGCGGCCGGATAGCGCCGCCTTGCCTGACAGCGTCAAGACCTGCCCATCGAGTTCGCCGCTGCAAGCCTTCACTGCGACTTCTGCGATGTCTTCAACATCTATGAAGCTGCACGGTGGCAATCCCTGCGGTTCGACGTATCTTCCCGCCGCGATCGATTTCCGCTGGAGCAGTGTATTCTGCATGAAAGCATTTGACCGTAGGATCACGCAATTGACCGCGCTATCCCGAAGGGCGCGCTCAACGTCTGCTGCGCTGCGCGCGAAGAAGGAAATGGGATGAGGAAGCTCCGCTCCCAGAACCGATAGCTTGACAATTCGCTTTACTCGCGAGTGGATCGCAGCCCGGATTACCCTTAGTTCATTTGCTACCTGGCAAAGGTTTGCTGGAGTTACGAGCGCTACGCTTTCCACACCTGCAAGCGCAACTTCGTGCGAGCTTACTTGCTCAAGATCAAAATACACGAACTCTTGATACGCCGTCGATCTATGTTCCTCCGGCCTCCGAACCAGCGAACGAACCTTGATTCCCTTTGAAAGCAAAGCTCTCGTCCAAGCGCTTGCGTTCAATCCGCCGGTACCAATTATCGCGACCGGGCCACTCGCTTCATTCATCGTCATTATCCGCTTCGGCGCCGCCCGCTACTTCACGAGTGGACAGCCTCCTTGGTCCAGGGGGCGGAACGCTTCGGCCGGCGGAATGGTTTGCATCAACTTCAAAACGTCATGACGCCCCGTAGACTCAGCGGGTGTCTTCACCCGGAAGACATAGAACTCATGAACTGCTCTTCCATCAATCCGAACGTCGACTTCGCCGTAAAGCGGGTCATGGATTGTGGTCTTTCGCATTTCCTTCACGACTTTCTCGCCTTCGATAGTGTCGGCCGCTTTTGCCGCTCGGAGATAAGCGAGTGTGGCCGAATATGTAGCGGATTGGTTGCTGTTCGGCACTTTACCCGGAAGCTTTTCCTGAAATCTCTTCGTCCACGTTCGGGTGCTGTCGTTCAGATCCCAGTAGAAGGGCAAGCTCACGATCAATCCCTGAGCTTCCTTCAAACCGATCCCCTCGATTTCGTTCACTTCGCCGAACAGGGCGGCGAGCTTGCGCCCATTTCCTAACAATCCGAACTCCGATGCCTGCTTGACCGAGTTCAGAAAATCATGGCCGGTATTCGCCAACGCAATCACTTTCGCCCCGGACGATTGTGCCTGCAGCAGATAAGATGCGAAATCGGCGGTATTGAGCGGGTGAGAAACAGATCCGACGATTGTCCCGCCCTGCCTCTTCACAGCTTCGGCGGTATCGCGCTGGAGCGCTTTGCCGAGTGCGTAGTCGAAGCCAATGAAAAACCAGCTATTATCGACTCCGCCGGAGATGGCTCGACTTGCGGCATTACCCAGGGCCCAAGTATCCCAAGCCCACTGCACCGTGGTCGGCTCACACTGCTTCCCGGTAAGATCGGATGAAGCCGAGCCGGAAGCCAGCGTCACTCGATTTCTCTCCTTTACGGCCGAAATCACCGCCAAAGCTACTCCAGAATTTGGAAGGTCGACGATGGCGGTGACACCATCGACGTCCATCCATTTCCGCGCGATGGTCGCTCCAATGTCTGCCTTGTTCTGATGGTCGGCCGACACAATTTCGACCTTGATGCCGCCTGCTTCCTTCGCGAAGTCCTCAGCGGCCAATTGAGCAGCCGCCAAGGATCCTTTGCCCGTCGAGTCCGAGAACGGTCCTGAAAAATCCGTGAGCACGCCCACTACGAGTTTGCTGTTGGGAATCTCGGCGCTTACTGGGGTCAGGCTGAGGGCACATAAGCAAAGGATCGCTGTCCACATCGTCGCACGCATCGATAGCTCCGTACTGTTTTCCAAGAACCTCGCGCTCTCGCAGCGCCGGTTGTTCTGCTATTCGACTGCTACGAGATCGACTTCGACCCTCAGCCCGGGACGTGGTAATCCGTTGATCACGAGCAGCGTTACCGCTGGCTTCCTGCTTCCGAGGAACCCCTCTCTCGTCTTCGAGTATTGCTCGTAGTCGCTGAAATCCACCAGGAACGTGTTCAGTTTCACCACGTTCTCCATACTCATTCCCGCCTCGTCGAGCACCGCGATGACGTTCGCAAACATCTGCTTTGTTTGCCCTTCGATGTCGGCATCGAAACTGCCGTCCAGCTTTACTCCAGAGATGCCGCCTGTGATCAGCATTCGGGAACCACTCGAGATCTCGAACGCTGTATTCCAGAATCCGAACGGCTTCAGTACTTTCGACGGCTCAATAACGCGTGTAGACATAAAACTCTCCTGATTAACCTTCTGTGACTGTGAGGAAAATGGCAGCACTATCGGGCGACATTCGCGTCGAGGACTTCACCGAATCTCGACCAACTTGTTCCGGAAAACTTTATAAGCTGCAGCTTCTCGATGGCTGCGTAGTCATCGGGAGACGTGTCAATCGTGATCCCGGGGAGCATGCCAGGCAACGTGACCCCCTTGAGATTGGCGGCCTGCTTCATGACGTTCTGGCGTGTCAGGTCATCTCCACATTGTCGCAAGACCTGCTCGAGCGCTTCTGCGTGCATGTAGCCGGTCAGCAGTAGGCCATCAGTCGGATCTGCTCCGGGGAGGTACTTCGACAGGAATGCGCGATAGTCGGAGAGCGCTTGATCCTGACTCCACACCGGATCGCTAACGTCCTTGGCATATGCTGAGGATATGATGCCTTGGGCGTTGGCGATGCCTGCGGGCCTAATCACGCCGCCGACCGACGAAGAAACATAGGAAAGAAAATGGGCGGGGCGCCAGTCGAGTTCCGCGATTTTCTTGATGGCTTGCGCCGCGAATTTCGGCGAAGCAATGTTGATGAACACATCGCTCCCTGTGCTGCGCAGCTTGACAACGTGAGAATCGATTGTCGGTTCTGAGACCTCATAGCTCTCGATTGCTACTATCGCAGATCCAGCTGACTCGCCCAGACCGTCGCGCAATCCCTTCAGGACATCCTTTCCGAAGTCGTCGTTCTGATACAGAATAGATATCTTTGCGTTCGGTAAATTTGCGACGATATACTTGGCGTAGATCCGCCCCTCGGTCTCGTAGCTTGGTACCAGCCCGATCGTCCAAGGCGCCTTCTTCGGTTCGTTCCATTTTGCCGCCCCGCTGACGACGAACAACTGCGGGATTTTCTTGGAATTCAAGTACCTCTGCACGGCGGTGTTTGACGACGTTCCCATTGAGCCGAACATCAAGAGCACTTCGTCCCCTTCGACGAGTTTTCGAGTTTGCTCGACGGCCTTCGGCGGGGAGTATCCGTCGTCGTACGAGATGAACGTCACCTTTCGACCATTGATCCCGCCCTTATCGTTGACCATCCGAAAATAGGCGTCTTCCGCTCTTCCGATCACGCCGTACGCAGACGCGGGGCCGCTATAGGGAACGAAATTGCCCACCTTGATCTCACTGTCGCTTGCGCCTGTGTCGTAATTTTTCTGAGCTGCGGCAGGCAACACTCCAAGTGCAATCAGCATGAACGTCGTCGACCAAAGAGCGCGACCGGTCACTCCCGCTCGACGGGTCACAATATTCGCGACACGCAAGAGTGAGGAACTCTTGGCTCGGATACTCGTCGTGTGATCAACCATTGAGACAAAGCTCCTTATTGGGAGGCGTCGAGCCAAGCCGGGATGGATGATCCCAGCGGTGAGGGTCCGCAATTCCAGTACGCCGCAGTTTCCGAGAACTCGACCAATGGTTTCGGATGAGTAAGATTGCCGAACGCGCCCGACGTTTCGAAATATGAGTCCATCGGTGGGACAGGGAGCGTCGATCTATCGCCTTCGCTTCGCCACAAATTTTGAGGGAGCATCCCGAGTTCTTGAAGCCACATCGAACAGCCGGTAAGTGAAACCTCAACGCGATAGCTGCCCCCTTCCTTCGCTCTTCGAACTAGAGCGGCGACGACGCCGGCCGAACCCAGATATGCCGCCAGGTAGTCGTTTAGTGTGAAGGTCGGCGCCAGGACTGGCACCTCGGATGAACCTTCGGCGATGGCTAGACCTGAAACAGCTTGGCCTACTTGTTCTAGCCCGCCGCGCTTCATCCACGGACCACCCATGCCGTATGCCGATATCGTGACGTAGATGATGCCCGGCCGCGCCACGGCCATCTCTTCCGGTGACAAACCGCGCTTCGCGAGGCTACCTGGCCGGAACGACTGAACAAAGACATCTGCTCGGGTAATCAACTTCTTCAGCGTCTCCATGTCGCCGGTACGGTCGAGATCGATGAATGCGGAGCGCTTGCCAAAGCTGGTATCGATGACGTAGCGGAAGTCGTCTTGCTTAAGCGGGGCAGAGACACGCAGGACGTCCGCGCCCTGCTCTGCCAACACCCGCGCCGATACGGGACCTGCCAAGAGGTGCGCCATGTCCAGAACGCGTATGTCGGAGAGCGGACGTTCGGCGGGCGTAAACGGTCGAGCGGGGCTCTCTGCGATCTTCTGAACATGGACAACCGGTCGGGACGAGAGCCAACTTCCCTGTGGGTGACTTAGCCACTCTTCTCTTGTGCGAGCCATCACACCGATGACCTTCCGTTCAGCGAGCGCATCCTCCAAGTCGTCACTCGACCAGCTTGACGTCGCCTCGGAGATTGCATCCGTCGTGTTCGCGCACTTCAAGAGGTCCAAAAGCGCGATCAGGTTTGTATGATAAGCGGAAGCGCGGAGCAGATACATGCGACGACCATCACGCGTCCGAAAGAAGTTTGGACGCTCCGAAACCGGTCGACCGAGATCCAGGTGATGTCCGTTCTGGTGGATGTGCAAGGAGGTACGCAGGCCAGGTACGGCTGCATGCCGTAGGTCCACCCGAATATCTTGATCGCGGCCGCTACGCATTTTCCAGATTGCGGAAATGCCGCACGCTTCAGCTGCAATCGCTGCTGCGCATGCCGCGGCCGGTCGGAAGCGGCTAGGAACGATGGGATCATCCCCCACAAAGCTGAGCGCTCCGCTGCCGCGGCTCATTCCGAGCGATGAAAGCAGGCCATCGAGAGCCCACTGTGCCGCCACGCTCACTTTAGATACACCATGAAAAGCCAATTCGCGAACATCACGGGCTTTTCAGCGCCCTCCAACTCCACGGTGATCTCGTACCGCAGCAGGCACTCCTTTTCGACGCGCTCGTCTACCCCGATCAGGCGATACTGTGCCCTGATCCTCCTTCCTCTCGGCACCGGCGCGATGAACCGTATCCGATCGTAACCATAGTTTAGGAGGAGACGGCGGTCACTGATGGTAGGAAGGGCGGTCTTGACCATCGCGCCCACGTTCGAGCAAAGCGAAAGGGTGAGCAACCCGTGGGCGATGGTACCGTCGAGCCCTCTTTCCTTTGACTGCTTCTCGTCCACATGAACGGGACCGTAGTCATCGGTGATCTTGGCGTAATCGTCGATCATCTGCTGATCGACCAGAACCCAGTCAGAAAGTCCAACGACCTGTCCTATCTGCGCGGCATAGTCTCGAAACGCTATACTTCTGGGGTTATCCGGTATCAGAGCAGCCGTTGCCATCCCGACGTCACTTTCGTTCTTGTTTTGCCCGACAAAAGACGATTAATGACATTTCGTTGTGTCGTCAACTAATTTTATGTTGGACCCGCATTTGCGGCATCTGTCGTCAGTCGGGCGCGATACGGAAATTTGCCTTGGAGTGGAGACCGCATGTTAAGCGGCCCGAATTTGTTCGAGGAAATCCGCGACTCTGGTCTGCAGGACGATGGTTTGCCCTCGAAGGATGTCTGCCGAATGCTTGACGCTGGTCGCGGCGGCTTCTGTGACATCGGCGCCGGCTGAGACATGGGCGACGTTGGACGACGCTTCTCTCGTCGCCTGCGCAGCCGCCTGAGTATTTCGACTTATCTCCGTTGTGGCTGCACCCTGCTCTTCGACTGCAGCCGCGATCGATGTCGATACATCGCTCATCTTCGCAATCACGGATCCGATGTGACTGACCGCATTCTTTGTTTCGATTGCCGCTTCCTGAGCGTCCGCGATGTATTTTGCGATCTCCTGCGTAGCACTAGCCGTCTGACCAGCCAGCATCTTGACTTCGGACGCGACGACTGCGAATCCCTTACCAGCCTCTCCCGCACGAGCAGCTTCGATGGTTGCGTTAAGGGCCAATAGGTTAGTCCTGCCTGCGACGTCACTGATCAACCCAACGATCTCACCGATATGCTCCGCAGCCAAGGAAAGCTTGCGTACAATGCTGTCGGCCGATTGCGCCTCCTGGAGTACCTCTCCAGCGATTCCGGCCCCGAAAGTGACACGCTGGCTTATTTCGTTAATTGAGTCACTCAGTTGGCTCGTCGATACTGCGACACTATCTACATTCGCGGCTGCGTCGCCCGTAGCCGTAGCAGCAAGGCGGAGTTGAACCATCGCCCGCTTCGACGTCGAAGACAGATCGACGGAAGTCTGCATCATCTTGTCGGACGCATCCGAGAGCAAATCAAGTTCTTGAGTTACTTGTGCTTCAAACGAAGTCAAATGCGACTCGATGCGAGCTTGTCGCGCCGACTCCGCCGCATGCAGGTCGTTTTGGCGACTTTCGATCGATGCCTTCTCACGAGCACTTTGTTTGAACACCAGCAGCGCATCGAAGAGAGCGCCGATTTCGTCCGAACGGCGCGATACCGGCACTTCTACTTCCAGATTGCCGTTGGCCAGCTCGATCATTGAACATCTGGCAAGACGCATTGGACGGATCAATCGGCCATTGACACATTTTACGGCAAGGATTGCCGCCATAACCGAAACGAAGAGCAGTCCAACATAAGACGCGAGAGCTATTTGCGCGCGCTTCCTTTGTGACTCGGCGTAGGCTGTCGCGGCTTCCAACGCGTCTTCCGCTATCGATATTGGCCCGCGAAGTCGTTCTACCGTGATCGGCCCCCACGCCGATACGGTAAGTTCTGGAGACCTGCTCGCGACTAGCGCAGCAACAAGTCGATCTCGCAGAGCCACGTACTCGGCGTCGAACAAAGTGGATTTGGTTCTACCGATCGCATCTGACACCTTAGGAGGCAATGTAGGTCCGATTGCGACCAATTGCAGCGCCGTCCACGCTGCGTCGATTCCACCCAGATATCTCACGTAAGTTTCACGGCGATCAGCAGGAAGCACGCCGGCCGATAGACCATCCGAAACCAATACGAGAGCGTCGCCGGCGGCGTTTCGTAGCAGCCAGGCCAACCTCTTTACCGACATCAGTCTGTCGATCGTTGGATCTTTAAGCGCGGCGAGGGAATTTAGCGAACCGTCTACAGTTTCGATAGCTTTGAGTGCCGCAATCGTGGCATCGGCGTACTTCTTTGCGAGACCCGCATCTCTATCGGCTTTCGGTCGAACAACATTGGTCCAATACTCTTTCTGCAAGATGGACAGTTCGTCGAATTGGAGCGCTAGCGCTTGCAACTCGTTCGGATCAATCAGCTGAGGTCCTTGACGAAGCACATCTATCGCTTCGCGCATGCCGGACATTTCCGAGTCGCGTATTCTGTTCAGATAGTCCGCGGTCTCGCGGTCGATCGCAGATTCCGCGTTCAGGGTCCTCAACGTTATGGACCTGTCGAACCGCAGATTGTGCATGGCACGGAAGGTCTTCTCAGAGCTGCCAACGACCCTCAAAATGCGCTCAGCTGCTTCGGATTCGCGCCATAAATCCCACGACTTGGTGGCGAGCATACAAACAATGCAGGCTGATAAAACTAGAACCATCGATTTGATAAGGGAAGAAATGGATACGTGTGGCATTTGGAACCGCGCTAGGCTCGTTGAACGGGGCTAAATATTCTCGCGAACCTTTAAAGGATTGGTTGACTAATCACCTATTTTGCAAAAAGTGTGAATCTTTTGTAGGTAAGCAAAAAAAAGCCGCCTGCCATCATCCGTGATGGCAGGCGGATAATCCTAGGTTATAAATCAAAGGGAGGACGTCGAGGCCACGACGAGCGGCCTCGACCGACGCTCATATTGGATGATAGACAGATTTGTTGTTTTGTCAACTATTATTTGATGGCGTATGCTACAACCGAAGAGAGAGTGAATAAAACCAACAATCTCTGGAATTCGCATTGGTCATTCAGACGCAACTCCTGGCCTCGGTATTGGCGGCGACATGCATCTCGTTTTCCAAAGGTTCATTGACATGTTGGCGGCCGCCAAAGAGACCGATGATTTCTCGCAGACGATGGTCGTCACCGCCAAAGCTCTGGATTTGTCGTGCTTCGCGTATCTGGCGCTACCTCAATCTCCGCATGGAAGACCTGAACTGATCTCTAACTATCCTACCGATTGGACATCTCATTATCTTGAGAGTCGCTACCAAAGAATCGATCCAGTCATTCAAAGTGTGCTCACCAGCCCCGAACCGTTCAGGTGGGGTTTCGATCTTTCGAACACTTGCCATTCAACACTTCAGCAGCAAATGCTCGACGAAGCCTCTCAGTTCGGGATTCGGTGCGGCTTTACCATTCCTATTCACGATGGGCGGAGCCCGATTGCGGCGCTGACATTTGCTTCGGATCAGCGAAGCGGACCGTTTGAGACCTGCGTTGCGCACCAATCGCGGGTTCTGCAACTAATGGCCCTGTATTTCCATGCACACGTTCGCCGCAAATCGAGGAGCCAACACGAAGCTATAAATATCTTACTTTCAGTTCGGGAGTACGAATGTTTGGAATGGGCAGCTCAGGGGAAGACTGCTTGGGAGATAGGCCAAATCGTTGGGATTTCGAGACATACGGCCGCGTCATACTTGCGGTCCGCCAAGCAGAAGTTAGGCGTAAGGACCGTCGTCCAGGCGGCCTTGCTGCTCGCGGCTGGAAAATTGAAGCGGCAAAATTAGGACACCGATCCCCCCACAACTGCAGGTGATGACCTTGACTGTTACCTCGCCTTAATTGGCGGGACAACACGGGAGGAATCATGATCCGTTTAATCACAGAACCCTTTTACGGAGAGTTTTCGGAAACGCTTGCGGGGATGTTCGAGCTTAGACATCGCGTATTCAAGATTCGCATGGGTTGGGAAGTTCAGACCAGCGACGCTATGGAGATTGATGAATTTGATGCTCTGCATCCATCATACTTGGTTCAAGTGTTCGATGACGGAAAGGTACAAGGCGCCGTCCGCCTGCTTCCCACGCTCGGCCCGACCATGCTTTGCGATGTTTTTCCCGCGCTTCTCGAGGGCCAGTCAGCACCGTCAAGTCCTCTCGTTTGGGAAAGTAGCAGGTTCGCAATCGATGTTGCGGCGGATGCCCCAAAGGGAGATCACGGGATTACTCGTGCCGCTTATGAATTGTTTGCAGGAATGGTCGAATTCGGACTTTCCCGAAAGCTCACCGACATAGTTACGGTCACAGATGTCCGTATGGAGAGAATTCTTCGGCGAGCCGGTTGGCCGCTGCGGCGTATCGGCAATCCTTCCGCAATTGGCAAAACCTTGGCCGTAGCAGGTTACCTCAAAATCTCGCGTGAGACCCTTGCCAGCCTCCGCAGGGCTAGCGGTCTTTCGACGCCGGTTCTTTGGACACCGGTGATCTCCGCAGCCGCCTAGAACCATCAACATTGACAACTGAGGCATGCGTCCTCGCAAAGGTAGGCACGGCACGTCCCGCCGCTTCTGGGCATTCAACATGGGTACAATTGAGACCAAGAACGACAAACGAAGCGCAAGAGCTATCGACTTGCAACAGCTTCGACTGGCGATAGTCGCTTGTGACTATGGAAGTTTTCGACGAGCCGCAGACGCGCTGTCGATCAAGCATACCGCTTTCAGCCGCTCGATCCGTCAACTCGAGCACCTCGTGGGCACTTCATTATTCGAACGCTCAAGCGGTGGAATCAAGCCTACGCCAGCCGGTCGGGCAATTTTGAGAATTGCGAGACTGATCCTAGAACAAGTCGAAATACTCGTTGATACTGGCAGATCCGCTGCTCGCGGCGATACTGGCCGTCTTGTTATTGGCTTCTACACGTCCATGTCCACGGGAAACCTGCGAGCTACCGTAGGCGAGCTTAAGAAGCTGCTTCCGCAGCTTGAGTTGGCGACGATGGAACGCTCCCGTCTCCGTCTGATGACCGCCCTTCGTAACGGAACCATCGACGTTGTCGTGAGCCCGGGACGCCTACCATTGAAGGGCAATAGAGCACAACAGCTGTGGAGCGAGCGCATCTTGGTTTCATTGCCTGAGGACCACTGCCTGGCAGCACGCAAGATTATCTATTGGACCGATTTGCGGAACGAAAGGATTCTTTTAAGCGAGTATGATCCCGGGAAAGAACTCGCGGATCTTTTGAATTCAAAGCTTGCACAACCCGAAGATGGTCCCAAAATCGAACGACACGACGTCAGCCGCGGCATTATCAAGAGCCTTGTCAGCATGGGCATGGGGCTCAGTCTCGTAATGGAATCGGATATTGGAGCAAGCTTTGCTGGTCTAGTGTATAGGGAACTGCAGGACGGCACGGGACCGAGCCGGTTGGACTTCTACGCACATTGGCGGGATGACAACGAAAACCCTGCTCTGAAACGATTCCTCGATCTGCTTTCAGAGCGCTATCCCTCACCTCCGCCTGCCCCCGAGGAGTGACCCGCTCGTCTCGCCTTTGCAAATCCGCGGTCGGTAGCCATGAAACGCGCGAGCATCGGCGCGATCAGCTTCGCCGGATCGATGCGTTGCCCACTTTCACGTGCCAAGGCCTCTGTATAGGCGACGAGATCGCGATGCACTGATGCGGGAAGCTCAGTGGTGACCTTCACCGGCTTGTCGTCGGGCAGTGTACCTATTTTAAGCTTGGGCATGCCGTTACCGTCCGTAGGGCACAAGGATGAGGTCACGATTGACGAGAACGCGAACCGGGAAACCAGGTCGCACGGTCAGTGTGGGCTGGATGTTGAGACTGCGCCGAACCACCTGCTGTCCGGTTTGGTTTAACGAGTCGGAGGCGCCGTGTCGCAATGCCTGGATGATGGCGCTGTCGCTGCTGTTGGTGTCGGACCCTGCGCCTAGTTCCGTCCCGACAGCTAAAAACGTCGATAACGCTGCGGCCTTGAATAGCTCACCCCAATGGTTGTCGATCTGGTCCTCGAGACCCGCATAGCCTGCGGTGTCGGCGCCAGGCTGTCGCTCGAGAACGATGGAACGTCCATTCGGCATAATGAGCCTGGTCCAGACGAGCAGGACACGCGACTGGCCGAAGGTGACCTGACTATCGTAGATCCCAATCAGTCGCGCTCCCTGAGGCACAAGCAGAAAGCGACCGGTCGGCGTATCAAAGACATTTTCGGTTACCTGCGCGGTGATTTGGCCTGGCAGGTCCGATCTGATCCCGGTGATCAGCGCTCCCGGAATGACCGTCCCGGCCTGCACGATATACGGAGAAACAGGTTTAGCGATGCGGTCAGGGCTTACCGTACGACGATCCGCAGAGGCATTAACGAAGGCAAGCTTCCGGTCGTGACCGTTCTGCGCAGATCCATCGTCGCCGGTGCTCGTTGCGCTCGCCGGCACGACGCGCTCGCTCCCAACAGCGGCAGCGGCGGACGGACGCACCTCTCGTCCATTGGTCGAAGCGAACAGATGGCTGATGCGGGCTGCTTCGGTCTCTTGATCCCGCCGCTGCTGGTCCGGATCAGCGCTGCTCGTCGGCAACTGCCCCTGAGCAGCTAGGATCGGTCGACCAAGGTCCCCGGGAAGAGGCGGACCAAGCTGCGGAATCGGCTGGCGCGGAACGCCAGCGTAGTCCTTCGGCAGCGTCGTAATGCCATCGGCGACATTGTGATGGTCAGTGCTGTAAAGCTCATCGGCCGCCTGGCTTCGGGAACGATTGCTCTCCAGCGACCACATGACCGCTCCGCCGATGACAAGCAGGGCAATCGCGCTCCCTCCAGCCAGGACTTTTCGTGACAACCGTGTCACGCGCGGATGCTCTGCTCTCAGGCGGAAACTCCTGGACTGCTCCTCTTGCGTCTCCGGCGGAACTGCTTGCTCGTAATCGTTTCCATTCGGGGTGCTCATGACGACGGCCTCCCGTCGGTTCTGACAATACGGACCTTCTGCTGATGCTCGCCGCCAATCCGCAGCTCGGCTGCAGCAAACAGCCTATCGACGATCAATACGTTGCCGTACGCCCGATAGTTGACGAGTTCGGTCTTGCCGTCTGGGCCTATGACGAAAAGAGGAGGCATCTCACCTTGCACGATTCCCCGCGGGAATTCGACGTAGACCTTGCGTCCATCGTCATATGCGGCGAGCGGTCGCCAGGGAGGACTGTCCCCTTCGATGGCATAGCGGGAGATGCGCTGCGCCGGCTCCGGAATAACGGGCTTCAGAGCGACCGAGCGCGATCGTTCCCGCAAGGTTTCTGGGTAGTACCAGGCAACAGACGGCATGTATGGCCGTTCGCGGGAGCGGAGCTCGATCAGGTAGGTGCGCCGGTCAGTATTGACCACCAAGTTGGTCTCGATCGAAACTCGAGTCGGCTTGATCAGAATATGGACCCGTCGTGTGTCGCCGCTTCCGCTTTCGGTATCACCCACGACCCAGCGTACGGTATCTCCGGCTGCGATCGGACCTGATCCCGTCAACTGCTCTCCTTCCTCAAGCGCGATATCCGTGATCTGCCCCGGTGCAGCGTAAATTTGATAGAGCGCCCCGGGACTGTAGGCGTAGATTTGGGCCGCGTTGAAATACCCCCGCTTGCGTGGTTCGACCCGGGCTGCGCTGTTTGCGGTCTCAACCCGGCTCACAGGTTCAGCGTCTTCCTTCCCTCCCGACTTGCCGCCGAGCGCCGGCTTCCAGAGCGGCGGAACGTGAAGCGGTCGCGATCTGTCGTCGAGGGCCACGGGCGTCGCCGGTAACGGAGGAACTTTAGCGTCATAGCTGATCTCCGGCGGAATGTAGGTCGCGCACCCGCCGAGCGCAGACGAACAAAGCAGAAGAGCAGATAGAAATGCACGCTTCGAGCTCACGAACCCGGGCCAAGCCGAATTGAGCCTGCTTTGCTGGAGGGAACGTTTCGAATGAACGTAAGACGGCGTCTTGGTCACTGACCCAACTCCTTTGACCAGTTGATGGCGCGGACGTAGACGCCAAGGGGATTCTTGCGCAGACGTTCGGCGTCGCGGGGCGTTTCGATCACGATCGAGAGAATTGCAGTCCAGCGCTCAGTTGAGCTCAACGAGCCGTTGTCGTAGGTGCGCTGCGTCCACGCGACGCGAAAGCTCTCCGAAGAGGCGCGAATGACGCTCGATACGTCGACGGAGATCTGGGCCTTGCCCAACTTGGCAAAGGGATCGTTGTTGCGTGCGTAGTCATTGAGCGCAGCGGCGCCGCGATCGGTGGTGAAATCATAGGCCCGGAGCCAGTTTTGGCGCAGAACTATGCCGTCGGCCGGCAGACCTCTGACGTCCTCAATGAAGCGCGCCAAATGGTACGCGATCTGAGCGTCTGTAGGCTGATAGTCGATGTTGGCGGGCGCAACCCTTTGAGCTTGGCCGAGATGATCGACTTCGACCACCCAGGGCGTGATTGAGCCTTGGCGGGATTGCCAGACAAGGCTGCCAGCCAGACCGGCCGACAGCATGAGGCAGCCAAAGGCCATCAGGCGCCAGTTTTTGGCTTGCACGCGCGCTGATCCAATGCGTTCGTCCCAAACCTGTGCGGCCTTTTGATAAGGCGTAATCGGCTCGGGCATGCGCCCGTAGTGAACTGATGGTCGTTTGAACATTGATGGTTGCCCCTGAAATTGAGTTATCGGTTTCAAGTTTTGCGTTTGAAGGATTCTGAGGCGCTGCTGTGCGGTGGAGGTGCAGTGGTGTGTCTCAGCGCTCTCCTTCGGACAAATCGACGGAGGAGCCGCCGCCGCCGTGATCGCCCGAGCGGATGGCGTGGCCGGCAGCCGAGGCACCATGCCGGATGGTCTCTGCGCGCTTCATGCGGCGAGCCCAATCAGGCTGCCCGTCGGCCGGGGAGCTCGCGCCCTGCTCGCTTGCTTGGCTACGTCCAACGGCGGCCGCAGCTCGGCGCAAAGGACTCGTCACAGCCGAGCTGCCCGCCTCCCCCAATCCGGCAAGGCCGCCGCTTCGATAGGCGGCTGTTGCTCCGCTTATGACAGCGCCGCCACCGCGCGCGGCGCCTGCGACCGCACCGCCAGCGAGACCGGCGCCGCCAGCGGCAAGTCCCGCGCCAGCCGCAACAATGCCGCCGGCAGCAAGGCCTGTTCCGATAGCGGCGCCGGCGCCGAGTTGGGGTCCGCCCGACACCAGGCCGTTTGCGATTCCCGGACCGAAGATGCCGAGGCCCAGCAAGGAGAGCGCCGCGAGCACCAGAGTCATCGCGTCTTCGATGGTCGGCTGTGCACCGCCGAAACCAGTTGTGAACTGCGAGAACAGGCTGGAGCCGATGCCGACAATGACAGCAAGGACGAGGACCTTAATTCCCGAGGAAATGACGTTGCCCAGAACGCGCTCCGCCGCGAAGGCGGTCTTGCCAAACAAGCCAAAGGGAATCAGCACGAAGCCGGCCAGTGTCGTGAGCTTGAACTCGATTAGTGTGACGAAGAGCTGGATCGCCAGGATGAAGAAGGCGAGCAGCACCACGACCCACGCGAACAGGAGAACGACGATTTGGACGAAATTCTCGAAGAAACTGATGTACCCCATCAGGCTTGAAATCGAATCGAGCAACGGTCGGCCAGCATCAAGTCCGATTTGGGCGATCTTTCCCGGCCGCAGGAAATCCGATGCGGATAGGCTTGCACCCGATGCTTTCAAGCCGAGTCCGGCGAAGCTCTCGAAGACAATGCGCGCCAAGCTGTTCCAATTGCTGAGCAGGTCGCCATGGCGGCCGATTGAACCAGCTTGGTGGGATGTGGCTGAGAACCGGGAATACGGATCGATTGAAGTGCATATTCTTCGTAAAGCGCCTCGGTGATCCGACCGCCCTCCGCCGGTGTCCAAGCAACGGCCTCATAGGCAAGTTCAGCCCCTGCCATATCCGCTGTGGGAGCGGCGGTGCCGGACGGTCGCATCGCATAGGCGCGGACGGTTCGCGGGATGCCCGGACGAGCGTTGGGTGAAGCGGCGACTGGCATCGCGATCGGCAGTCGGGCCGGAACGTACTCCGTGACCCATCCGAGCAGCGTGGCAGCGTCCGGCGCCACGCCGAGAGGCGACGGGAATGTCGTCGCATCGTCCGCCGGCAACCGGTCGATCACGGTCAGCCGCGTCTCGATGGTGGTGCCGTGCTTAGCGAAGACCCCACCGGCAATGGTTGCGCTGAAGACGACGCGCCCGCGTTCCTGCAACCGGATGAAGGCATCGCGCCAGACCGGATTGTCCGGGGAACAACTCGCCCCGGTGATAGCGACCAGCCGGCCGCCTTCGGGGAGCCGCGCCAAGGCCGACGCGATATGTCGTAAGGCAGCGTCGGCCATGCGGCGATCGACGTTGGCGACGGCCGAGAACGGCGGGTTCATCAGTACGACGCTTGGCGTGATGGCGGTGTCGAGATGATCGTCGATATGCGCGGCGTCGAAGCGCGTGACGGCGATGCCAGGAAAGAGAAGCGAAAGAAGTCCAGCGCGGGTTTCGGCGAGCTCGTTGAGAACGAGCGAAGCACCAGACAGCTCGGCCAGGACGGCGAGCAAGCCCGTGCCAGCCGAAGGCTCCAGCACAACATCGGAAGGCATGATCGCCGCTGCCGTGCTCGCCGCGAAACCAAGCGCGATGGGCGTGCTGAACTGCTGAAGCGCCTCGCTCTCTTCCGAACGGCGGGTGTGGGTGGGAAGAAGGCCGGCGATCTTTGCCAGCATCGGCAGCATCGCGGCAGGTGAATCGGCACGCGCGCGCATGGCCGGACCGAACTTGCGAACGAACAGGACGGTCGCGGCTTCACCGGCGTCGTAGGACGTCTTCCAATCCCACCCACCATCGGCGTCGGAGGCGCCAAAGGCGTTTTCCATTGCTGCGCGCAAGATCGGCGCATCGACGCACTCACCGCGCTGCAGATGCAGAAGAAGTTGTTGCGCGGCGCTAGCGACCGCGCCGGCCTTTTTCAGAGAAGTGGGCGTAACGCGAAGCGTCGCGGCCGCAACGGCGGCCACGGATGAGTGAATGATCGTCATGAAGGAAGCCTCGGAGAGCGGGGAAGGTTTGAGCCGCAGGGCGCTCTCTCGACCGAGCCGGCTCAAACCCATCCCGGCCAACCTCTTCCTCTTCCGGTGACGCTGACTGACCGCCAAGAAATGCAGACTGAGTGGCTGCGCACCGCCCTAAGTGAAAGGAAAAAAGCCCCTTTCATCTCATGAATCGGCGCGCTATCTTTCTGCTCATCGAGAAGCGCAATGAAGCGACGAGATGAACGACCGAAAGCTCAAACGACGAGTCGCCACGGCAGCCGAACGAGAGGCGCTGAACGTATTCGGGCAGGTCAAGACCGAGAAAGCCGTAAGCGAGCATGAAAAGGCGCAAAAGGCGTTTCACTAAAATCGCGAACGCTTGAAAGCATTGCGATTGGCGCGGGAAGCTGCCGAAAAGGCGAAGCGAACATGACGCCGACGCTGTTTCCTTCGGTCTTTACGATCGAGATCGGCGGCACCCCAACGGTGACGTTCGAAGCAAAGAGCCTCCTTGAAGCAAACGAAATTTGCAGCGCGCCGTGGCTGCGTGAAGATTTCACATCAACACAGTCCAACGGCGCACCGTTGTGGGATGGCAAAGCTCCGCTGAGAGCACGCGTGGGCTTCGCCGACGAGATCGCAACATTCGACGATGCTTCCAAAGATGCTCAATCATCCGATGGAATGTTGATGGTCTATCTCGTCGAATTGGACGACAATGACACCGCAGAGAATCCCGAACCCAGTTCAGCTACTCCACTGCGCTGAGAAGCGACGGTAAGAGATTCATGCGAGCCGGAGCGGGGATGATCTTGGTGCTCCGCGAAAGAAAAAGCCCGGCACGGAATGCCGGGCTTGAGACGGGATAAGAAGGTGTGGGTCGGCCGGAGCCCCCGCACCTGCGAGATTATTCTGCCGCAATTATATGTGGCCGGTCCTCGTCGGCCTCGGTGCCAGCTTCGTCTTCGCCGGCCGCGAGGAACTCCGGTAACGCCTCGTGATCTGCAGCGGGCTCCCCTACCGTGCCCACCTCTTCGAGACGAAGTGGTTCAGGCAACCATCCGGTCCCCTCGAGCAGCCTCTCGGCCTCCCGCGCCATGTCGACTTTCTTGAGGTGGTCGATAAGCTGCACCGATTGCTCGCCCTTTGCATCGCGAACGGCCTCGAGAATGTGAGGTTTGGTGACCCGGCCGAGATAGTTGTCGACGGTAGGCTTCCAGCCCACTGCTGCCATATCGAGACCGACGGCGCGCGCAAGAACGTTGGCGTGATCGAGCCTTCGGCGTATGCCGTTCGCGGAGACGCGGCCCTCATTGTAGCGGTTGGCGGACTCGTAGAGCGCATTGACCGCCGATGACGCACAATGCGCGAACAACGCGGCCTGCTCTTTCCCGTCGAACGCCGTGAGCACGTTCCATAGATCAGCTTCGTCCTTGGGCAGGCGGGCTTTCCATCCGTCATGGCGCCCGTCGATAGCTTCCGCTGATGCACTCTCCTTCAAGCCGGGCGCTTGAGCAGGGAATGTCGGGGTCCGGATGGCGATTTCCAGGCAGCCGCCCGACGACGAGAAGCGGTAGAAGGTCGCCAACACGAAATTGTGCAGCACCGCCTGAAAGGCGACGGCCGGATCGTTCGCCAGCGCATTGCGCAACGCAAGTGTGCGATGTGCGGTCAATTCGGTGATGAGCCGATCCGGCAGCGGCTTGACCGTGTCGTCGTCGTCCTCCTCGACGGGTTCAGTTGGCGCGCCGCCGACAGTGATGACCGCGCGTTGGACCACACCATTGGTCGTGGGCCGGTCATCGTTGGTCTCTCCGTCGCCTTGTACTTCGCTTTCAGGCTCGACGGTCACGGGCGCCTCGTCTTCCGGTCGCACGTAGCCACGGGCGATCGACAGTAAACCCTCGGCATCGATGCTGACGAAGACGCCTGCACGGGTGATCTGGGCCGGATCGTAGACAAGCGATCGAGATTCCAGAACGGACCGCGCCGCCTCGATTTCTCCAAGGCGCTGATCAATCTCGTCCGGCAGTTCGTCGGCGTCCTGGTAATCCTCCTCGATCTTGGCGTGCTCGGTATTGAGGGCGTCAAGCGTCGCCCGCTCCTCCTCCGTCAGATCAACCGGTTCGCCCTCAATCTCGCGCAACCCGTTAGTGTGGCCGTAGGGGAAGTCGACTGCCACCGCGATCCACTTCCAGCCTTCGGCCGCGATCGTCTCGGCCTCGGCCTTCAGCTTCTCGGCGGCGAGACGATCGAGCAGCGGCACATCCTGCAACCAGCCGCCATCGTCGTGTGCGAACAAATCCCGTAGCACGGTACCGCCGGCCTGCTCGTAGATATCCAGCCCGACGAACTGGGCGCGACGGTCGGAAGCGCGCACGGTGTTCTCCGTCAGCATCCGCCGGATCTGATATGGCTCGTCGTTGCCGGATCTGCTGACATTGTCCCAGGCCTGCTCCTGACGCGCCTGGTCGGCCGTGACCGAGAAGGCCATCAACTGTTCGAGCGTCATGCCATCGTCGGCATAGACGTCGTGCAGCTTCGGCGACACTGACGCCAGACGCAGGCGCTGCTTGACGATCGCCGGCGAGACGAAGTGCCGCGCGGCGATATCCTCTTCACTCATGCCACCGTCACGCAGTACCTTGAACGCGCGGAACTGATCGAGTGGATGCAGGCCGACTCGCTCGTCATTCTCGGCGAGGGAATCGTCCTCGGCGATGCCGCCATCCCTGATAATGCAGGGGACAGGTTGCGTCTTCGCCATACGCTTCTGCTGAACCAGCAGTTCCAGCGCGCGGTAGCGGCGTCCACCGGCCGGCACCTCGAACATGCCGGTTTCCTGGCCGTCGACATCGACGACCGCGCGAACGCTCAGACTTTGTAGCAGTGTGCGCTGAGCGATGCTTTCCGCCAGTTGCTCGATCGAGACGCCGGCCTTCACGCGGCGGACGTTGGACTGGCTCAAGACCAATTTGTTGAAGGGAATATCGCGGGAGGGACTGAGTTTGATTTTCTGAACGCTTGCCATGTCGGATTCTCCACGACGGGCGGCCGAAAGATTCTCTCTCGACCTCCTACCCGTCACAGACAAGCCGGCGCGCCTCTCACTCTCTGAGGCGCAGCACCAACTGAAGCTGAAACGGCGGGCGGATGCATCACGCGGCCTCCTCTTTGCCCTCAATGACAGAATCGATCGCGGGCGGCAGAAAAGCGAGCAGGAAATCGGCGGCTTTCGATGCCGCGCTCGCGGCGCGCACGACGGCGCGATTATCCTCGCGCAGAACCTCCAGCCAGGAACCGATGTAGTCGGCGTGGCGCACGGTCGGCACTATGCCGAGCGAGGCACAAACGAAGGCACCGGCCATTTCGGCGACCAGCTCTTCGCGCGCGTACGATTTTGAGCCGAACGAACCCGAGTGGTCGCGGTTGAGGCGGGACGCATGGCCGGTCCAATGACCGAGTTCATGAAATGCGGTTCGGTGCCAATTGATCGGCTCGAAATATGCAGCCGGCGGCGGCACCTGCACGAAGTCGCCCGTCGTGTTGTAGTAAGCGCGTGCACCGCCGATGCGGAAATCCGCACCGGTCGCGGCGATCAGCGCCTCGGCTCGGGGCTCAATCTGATCTGGCGGGGGCGGGACGACCGAAGCAGCAATCTCCTTGGGCAAGCCATCGCACTGGTCCGTGTTGAAGACCGTAAATCGCTTAAGAAACGCGATGGCACCCGGCTCTTCACCGGCCTCCGCGGCGCGCCGACGTTCGTCGTCCGGGGTGAAGCGATCGGCATAGACGACGGTCGTTCCCCGCTCGCCCTTCCTGACATGGCCGCCAAGCCCGAGCGCCTGGCGAAAAGTGAGCCAGCTCTGTCCGGAAAAACCGTGCTCGATGACAGAACCCCAGAGGATCAGCACGTTAATCCCGGAATATCGGCGTAGCGTGAAAGCGTTGCGCGGCATCGCGAGCGGCGCCTTGATCGCCGAAGTCCCCCATGGCTGAACCCACGGAACACGGCCGGCCTCCAGCTCGGCGATGATCTTGTCGGTGATTTCGGTGTAAAGGCTCGCGCGGTCGTTGCCGGCACGAACTCGGGCGGTATGTCCAGACATCGCGGTCCTCCGCGACGGGCGCCGGAAGCCTCTCCTCCGATCTTCAACCCGGCGCGGCAGACCCGGCCCGCACTCTCACTCTAAGTGACGGTGACGCCGCGCGCCTTTGAGAAGCGGATTCGCGGTCGCGCGGCGTCTTGGCGTCAGGATGAAAGCCCAGCGAGCGGCTCAAGAGCGATCTCACCACTCGTTGGTATCAATTTTGCATTTGTGATATCGTCTCAATGTTGCGCATGTCGATTCACGGCGTGCGCATGTTCACTGAGCCAATTTTTACTGAGGACGACATGGCCAAGAAAGCGAAGAAGGCAAAGAAGACCGCCAAGGCAGCCACCAAGAAGGTGGCAAAGAAGACTTCAAAGAAAAAGAAGTAGTCGTATCCGCGACTGAGAGATTGCCGCCTGCGGGTCGCCGCAACCCGGACGCAAAGCGAACCTGTCCAAAGGATCTGATCTTTGCAGCCGTTTCTCTAGCGCGGCAAGGCAACATAAGGCCGGCCCTTTGTGCAGCTAGCTACTGCATAAAGGTCCGGTTTTTCGTTTCTGCCCGGCGAGGGGCATGATCTGCTCTTGCGCGAAGGATCGATGCCGCCCCACTTTCAGCGAGGGTGACGCCGCAATTCTCTGAGAAAATGGTTTTCGCGGCAGCGCAGCCACCTTCGCATAGGTGACGGAAGCCCGAAGGGCGCGAAGCGAAGGCAAAGGCACCCGGCGCGCGGGGCAGTGATAGCGACGCCGGCATGAAATGACGGCGGGACCCGCGACCGAGTGCAGTCGCGAGACCGGTTAAAAAGGCACCCGAACGAAGGGCAGTGATAGCGACGCCGGAATGAAAATGACGGCGGGACCGAGGGCGAGTGCCTCCGGCGAGCGACTCATGATCGCGCGAGGGATCGAAGCCGGATGGCCGAGACGCCTTGCGGCTCGGTTCACGAGAGATCCTATGCAGCAGGTAAGAGTGCTCCAATAGGCGCTTCTGATTCGCTGACACAGGGAGGTGACCATGAACGGTCAGACCGATTTCACCGTGAAAGTAGAGCCCGAAGGCTTCAAGAATACGCTATTTCTGGCCATGGAGTTGAGCCGCTCGACCTGGCTGGTGGCGACGTTGGCACCGCGGCTTGGCGACAAGATTAGCGTGCATGCGATACCGGGCGGGGACACGAAGCGTTTGCTTGAGCTTATCGGTCGCCTGCGAGCGAAGCTTCAAGACAAGGACGTCAGCCGGGTGCGGACGGTATGCTGCTATGAGGCAGGCTACGACGGGTTCTGGTTGCATAGGGTGCTCGTCAACCACGGCATCGAGAACCACGTCCTCGACCCGGCGAGTCTTCCGATCGATCGTCGCGCCAAGCATATCAAGACAGATAATATCGACGCGAAACGTCTGCTCAGGGCAATTGTTGGCTTCGTGCAAGGCGATCCGCAAAGCTGTCGCGTGGTCCGGGCGCCAACGCCCGAAGAAGAGGATGCGCGGCGCCTCCATCGCGAGCGGCAGCGACTCGTGCGCGAACGTACTGGCCATTTGAACAGAATCAAGGCTCTTTTGATAACGCATGGCATTCGGGCGCTCCGGATCACGGATGGAAAGTGGTGTGAGCGTCTTGACAAGATGCGGACCGGCGATGGTCGGCCGATTCCGGCGCGGCTGAAGATCGAGATCGAGCGCGAATGGAAGCGGCTCAAGGTAGTCGCCGAGCAAGTCCGGGAGGTCGAAGCCGAACGTGACAGGCTCGTCAAAGGGAGCGAACCATCAGGGGACGCTTGCACCGAAAAGTTGCGCCAGCTCGTCAAGCTGCACGGTATCGGCGCCGAGTTTGCCACAGTGCTCACGCGGGAAGTCTTCTATCGACCGTTCCAGAACCGCCGGCAAGTCGCCAGCTATGTCGGCTTGACGCCGGCACCCTACGACAGTGGAGACACCAAACACGACCAGGGAATCAATAAAGCCGGCAACACACGAGCCCGTGTGATCGCCGTGCAAATGGCTTGGCTGTGGCTCAGGTACCAATCGAAAAGCGAACTGTCTCTCTGGTATTACAGGCGTGTCGGAGACCTAAAGGGTCGCGTCCGGCGCATTATGATCATCGCGCTCGCGCGCAAGCTAGTGATCGCTCTCTGGAGATACGTCGAAACCGGCAAGGTTCCGACAGGTGCCAGCTCCAAGATGGATGGGACTCATCTCTCGTACGGCTGATAAGGCCAACCCGGCATCCTCAGTCACACATCCGTCCCGGCATTGGCCCGGAAGCGCGGGCCAAACTCATTTAACCGCCACGAGTATGCAGGATTTTGGTACGAGCCGCTGGCGCTCGACCGGATATAAGTTGATGCGGCTGCCACGGTGCAGCATGCAGGCGGGACAACGGCTCCAGTCCTGATTGTTCGCGTTATGGAAGCAGGCTAGGCGTACGCTGCCGTCTTCTTGGCGGAGCGATCGTGACCCGAATGGGCCGAGACCGCTTGCGGGCTCGGTTGAGCGGTCGCTTGGCCGCGACCCCGCCTGGCGCGGGGGTCGCCCCATCTATTCGACCGCGACTGAGCGCCGTCGAGAAGTATGTCCGCTTTGATCGGAAGTGGAAGTTAACTGAGTGGCAAAAGCGTCTCTATGTGCCGCAGGCCGACATGGGCCACGGCTTCTGCCGTGCCCGCTTCGGGCTCCTATTGTCGCTACTTGATGCTTGACAGCCTGCGCGAGGCTTCAGCTCAGCAATTGACCATATTGCTCGTTGATCGTTTCGTGGCACTCACAGGAGCCTTCGCGTAAACCCTCAACATCCAAGATTTCGATTTTTCCGCGGGTGTACTTGACCATCCCGGCTTCCTGAAGGGTGCGCGCCACTGCAGTCACGCTCGTGCGCCGGACGCCTAGCATCTCAGCCAAAAATTCCTGCGTGAACGGCAGCTGATCGCTCCCCGACAAGTCGCGGGCGCGCAATAACCAGCGGCAAAGCCGGGCATCGACTTCGTGATGTGCCATGCAAGCCGTTGATTGTTGCGCTTGTGCAAACAGGGCCTGCTCATGTCGCATGACCCTGGCAATCAGGGACTCCGATTGCATCGCCGCGCCCCTGAATGCTGCGGGGTCACAAACCATCGCATCGCCGCCCAATTGCACAATGGCCCGGCTCAGAGCGATTTTTCCATCCAGCGCGGACGCCATGCCGATCGCGCCATCCCTGCCTACCATGGCGGCTTCGGTCATTTCACCGGTCGCGAGGGAGACAACAAGGGACACGACGGCGTTGATGGGAAAGTAGACGGCCTTGATCAGGTCGCCGGCTTCATACAGCACCGTCTTTTGCTGCAGATGAGTTGCCTTGAGGTGAGGCCTGAGGGCGGCTGTGTCGCTCGGCGACAGGGCGGCCAAAAATGCGTTGGCGTGCAGCATCTCTGCGCTCCCGTTTGACAGGCGGGAGTGCAAGAACTCTCAGTTACCGACGCCCATGGATCGTGGTCGGCAATGACCAACACTGGCACGAAAAAGGGTCGGGTTCTGTCAGAATATGACTTAGCGGCATCTTTTCTTATTTCAGCGACTGTTGCGTTGGTTGGCGTGGGCGTCCCTGTTCTGGATGCGGTGCACAATTGCGCCTTCTCTTGGTCTCCCTGATCGATGGCGCGGGACGACTCGAAAACGGATACCCATTTTGATTTGAGTCTGACACCGGACAGACGCCATTGCTGCGGGAGATTTAAAAATCGCCGGGAGGCGTTTTGGATAGGGGTTTGCCATGGTCAAGGTGCGCCGGCGTGTCAAACACACATCGACATTTGAAGAGCGATTGGCGGCAGAGGCCAAAAAATTCAGGGAAGCGGCCGAAAGAGAACCGCCTGGCAGCCTGTCACGGGAGCTGCTTCTCCGACGAGCCCGACAGGCCGAGACGGCCGCCCATGTCAGCGATTGGCTGCATTCCCCCGGCTTGCAGACGCCAAAATGAGCGACCGGAAACTGAAAGCGCCTCTGATCGTTCATGCGGCAGATGCCCTTCGACGGGCGCGCAAACTCCCCATCGGGGCCGCTCGCAACGATCTGCGGCAGTTGGCGCAGGGGCTGCTGAAGCTTCACCGGTCGGGCCTCCGTGCCAACGTCGAGATTATCGAAAAACCGACAAAGCATTGAGGCCATCTTAGCGAACAGGGAAACATGAAGGATTACGTCGCCTGCATCGAGAAGCTTCGAAACGACGCAGCCGAGGCTGCGCTGATCCGAGACCTTGCCACCGATCAGGGAAAACGAGACGTGTTCGATCGACTGCATGCTCACCTTAGCCGGCTCGCCGATGAAGTGGAGCATGCCATGAAACAGTTCGGCTCCTCCGAAACTGAAACCCTCCGATAGGATGAGCGGTTTCAATGGCTGACTATCGGGCCTACATCCTTAGCCCGGACGGACACGTCCAGTTCCGTGTTGATCTCGATTGCCCGGACGAGGCGCAAGCCAGAGCAAAGGCAAAGTTGCTGGTGGACGGTTTCGACGTAGAACTCTGGGAACTCGACCGGCTCATCGAACGATTCAAGAGCCCTGACTCGCCCGGCTAGATGGACTGGGCTGAGGAACAACATCAACGCGGCACGCATGTCTTTGCATGACCCGTGACGACGAGTATCGAGAGAAGGCGGCAGAAGCCCAGAAAGAGGCCGACCGGTCAACCAGCGAGATGGATCGGGCCCGGTGGCTGCAGATCGTACAAGGCTGGCTCGGTCTGATCCGCAAGCGGCCGCAGAGCGACGATGCAGACGCAAAGTAGCGTCAGAAATCCCGGCCTTCCGCGGCAAGCGATGTCCGTTGAGGGGCATTCGCGACCGCGGCTCACGCGGTTGCGGTCAATTCACGAAGCGTCGCAACGATTTGCTCTGGGCTGTAGGGCTTTGGCAGGAAGCGACTGCCTTCCGGCAAGTCGTCTTTCCCAACGTTGACGAAGCCGGAGGTCGCGACGATCTTGATCGGCGGCCATCGGCCCCTAACAAATCTGGCGAGCTTGAGGCCATCCATTGAGCCGGGCATTTGGATGTCAGTAAAGACGACGTGAATGTCCGGACGGGTTTCGAGAATTGCAATTGCTTCGTCAGGGTTGCAAGCGTCAATAACGTCGAAACCGGCGTCACTAATCATTTCTGCGGCGTTCATTCGGAGCAAATAGTCATCTTCGACGATAAGAACGACGGGTCACTTGGTCGCGGAAATTCCCACAGCACACCTCATCCCAAGCTATTTAAGTGCGGCGGACCGGATTGGTTCCGAGGGAAAGTGGAGACGGCAAGCTGAACGTGCGCCCTCGACAACATCCAGGGTCCAGCCTGCATATCGCGGGGCGCCGCCACGCATCATGTCTCGCATCATCGCCTTGCCGAAAGCTCGCGCAGCATTGTCGTCGGTCAGAGTGATCTGTCCGGTGGCCTCACGATAGCTTCCATCGGCGTTGCGAACGGAGAAGCAATAAATCAGCATGGCAGACCATAGGCCGTGTGGCTCATTCCGGCTGGTCAATATTGCTCACTTACAAAAAAGGAAGTGCCTATAATCCGCTACTACCCGTTCCGGTATCATTCGCCAGCAGCGGACGATGACAGCCTCCGAGTCCCCGGGGCCGGCCGCCCTTGACTCAGCTCATATAAGCCCGGTGCGGCACTTGCCGCACGCGCCCAAACGAAAGCCAAGAAAACCAAGTTCAGGCACTGGGACCCCTCGCGAACTTTGCTCTGCGCGTCCCTGAAGCATTTAGAAACGTTTTCACAGCTTCTTGCCGTGGCGCCTTCCCTGACCGCAAATGCGGCCTTCAGTGTGCCGTTCACTTCAAGCGTGTAACCTGAAGCGAGCAGTTCGCGGGGCGCATTACACTCCAAAACTCGAGCTCTCACCCTTGCGAATCCCTGCCATGTGCTAGCAGACGGAACGAATAGCGGACAAAATGATTCGCCGTCAGGAGCTATTTCGATGCTGATGAAAAGGGAGCGAAGGCCGGCGATCCGGACTATGCGCGGATGGGCGATTGACGTGCTTCAGAACGCTGGCGCCATCCGCGAATGCCAGGAGCACGGTTGGATGCAGGACCGCGCTGATCCGCATGCATGGGAGCGAGCGATCGATATCGCCCGTGAAGACCCGCCAGCAGGGGTCTCCCCCGATGAAGCGGCAGCCGAGGTTCGCGACGTACTGAACTCGATCGGTGACACCTGCCCGGAATGTCCTCCTGATTAGAAGGACCAGCGCCCTGCATGATGCCACCCCAGTTGCCGGCCTATGCGGGCCGGACTGGCCCCTTCCCGCCCAGCATGCCGAATCTTTTCGGGCCAACGCAGTGGCTGGGCAGAAAAAGTGGCGAGCGTTGCCCTGCGGCCGGTGAAGGCCGGGATTGACGATCAAGCCTTCAGCTCGAACTGGCTGCGCAGATCGGCCCGGGCTGGACCGTGGGCTTGCGCCCGATCCTTCCTCACTTGCCGTTGATCGCGATCCGCTTCACCAGCATGACGGCAGCGATCGCCAAAGCAAACATGCCCAGCACTAGATCGTATGGGTCATCCATCGCTTTCGAAGTCTTGCGATTCTATTCGTACCTCGGCGCATCCGCAGCACGGCGAGCACGTCTGACGGTGACAGGGATGTCTCGCGGACCGTAGGACTGCACATGGCGTAACCGGACCGAACTGCCCCTCTCGCCGCTCCAGGCCTTCGCGCCCTGCTGCAGCCGGTTCGCCCAGCGATGCTCCAGACGGTCGATCACGTGACGAGGTAACTGGATATCGTCCATGCGATCTCTCCTCAAGCTGCCAGCGCCCGCGCCGTTGAGAACCGGCGCTTTGGTGTGCCACCAGGCGGGTTGCGCGGGCCGCCATCGAGTTCACATAACGCCTCAAGGATGACGTCAATGCTTACGGGCGCCTTCAGTCCTTCCGGAGCCCGCAACGCGGGACATGAGGCGATTGCTGAAGCGTCGGAAGCCCAGGAGGCAAGGATCGCCCGCTTCTCGGCCAGCGTCAGATCCGGATGCGATACCACGTCCTTGGGATGCTCGAAGACGGTACCGGGGTGCAGCAGCGCGTGGAAGTCGAAAACGTTGCCGTGGGTGGCGGTCGTCGGCCGCATGTTTTCCTCCATTCTAGACGAGTGTGGGCGGCAGCCCGACACAACGAGGCCGGGCCGCCGCAGGGTATTCGCTCAAGCCGCCTTGGCTTCGATCTGATGGACGTTGCTGCCGTTGATGGCGATCCGCCGCGGCTTCATGGCCTCGGGGATTTCCCGGACCAGCTCGATCTTCAGCAGCCCGTTGTCGAACGAGGCGCTCTTGACCTGGACGTAGTCGGCCAGGTTGAACTGCCGCTTGAAGTGCCGGGTCGAGATGCCACGGTACAGGAACTCGCGCTCGGCCTTTTCGGGCTTGTTGCCTTCGATCGTCACGACGTTCTGCTCGGCCGTGATCGAGATTTCGTCGGGCGAGAAGCCGGCCACCGCCAGCGAGATTTGGTAGCTGTCTTCGCCGAGCCGTTCGATGTTGTAGGGCGGATAGTTGTCCTCGGTCGCGCGCTGGGCGGATTCCGCGAGGTCGAAGAGGCGGTCGAAACCGATGGTCGAACGCCAAAGGGGAGAGAAGTCGTAACTGCGCATAGCCAGATCCTCCAAAGAGCAAAATGGGTACGAGCGGCACCGGACACGACCGGTGCCCGTCTCTGGTTTCCCGGGCCCATCAGGCGCCCGGACCACCCTGCGGTGGCGACTGGAAAATTATAAAAACCGGTTTTGGTTTCAAGGGGTCCGAAAAATTTCCAGCCAGCCCGGGCCGTCTGGTCAACGGGTTTCCGCAGCGCCACAAGCAGCCCCGGGGGATTCGGAGGCGAGACATGAGGCCCGCAAGTCTTTGCCCGTCGTCGACTGACGCGGCGACGTTCGACTTTCTAGGAGGCTTCGCGTGGCACGACCGGTCCGTCGGCTAGTCGCTTTTCGAATCCTACATCCTCTTGAAACAAAATCGCCGCATCCTAGTTTTTGTGCAGCTACGCGCAGCGTGGCGCCGGATGCCTCGTCGGGTCCGGCAGAGGCCATCGGAGAGAACCCCGATGTTGCTCCTATCCATATTGCTCAGAGGAGGATGTGGTTATGAGAACCTACGATCTATCACCCTTCTGGCGTTCGACCATCGGGTTCGACCGCCTCTTAGACCTGGTGAACGACACGGTAGACGACGGCGACACTTACCCGCCGTACGATATCGAGCGCACCAGCGAGGACCAGTACCGGATTTCGCTGGCGCTGGTCGGCTTCACCCCGGACGACGTGGCGATCACCGCAGAGCGCTCGACGCTCACGGTCGAAGGCCGCAAGGCCAACGAGGATGAACGCGACTACCTGTATCGGGGAATCTCCGTCCGGCCCTTCCGGCGCGTATTCAACCTGGCCGACTACGTCCAGGTCAAGGACGCGACGTTCGAAGACGGCCTGCTCAGGATTGCCCTGGCTCGGGAAGTGCCGGAGGCGCTGAAGCCGCGTCAAATCGCGATCGATGTTGCCGGCAACGACCACCAGAAGAGCGGTCGGACGCAGGCGGCCTGACACCGGCTGGCTGCACAGCGAACCGCTTGCGCGGCTTGGTCCGCGCTGCGGACTGCTGGTCGATTGACTGACCAAACCCAAGAAAAGGAGGACCACAAATGGCACTACGCGAACTCATTCCATGGAACAACGGCTCACGCAATGTACCTGCGCGACGCACCGAGGGAGACAACCCGTTTCTCTCGCTGCATCGCGAGATGAATCGGCTATTCGACGACGTATTCCGTAGCGTCGATATCGGCCGGTTCGCCCCACCGGCGACGATGGGGTGGCCCAGCGTCGAGCTCAACGAGACCGACAAGGAAGTGAAGGTTATCGCCGAGCTTCCCGGTATCGAGCAGAAAGACGTCGAGGTCGAACTTGCCGACGGCGTGCTGACGATCAGCGGTGAGAAGAAGAGCGAAACGGAAGACAAGGAGCGTCGCTTCAGCGAGCGCTACTACGGACGTTTCGAGCGGCGCATTCCCGTCAACGACGTCGAGCAGGATAAAGTCGCCGCATCGTTCAAGGACGGAGTCCTCACCGTCACGCTGCCGAAGTTACCTACGGCGGAGCGAAAGGTGAAAAGGATCGCAATCAACGGAAAGTAAGACGAAGCGGACGGGAGCCTCGCTCCCGCCCGCCTGGTTCGAAGGAGGCGTTCATGAACATCGCGCCTTTATCGGCTCATTCGGAGTTTACGGCGCGCCGGCCCGTTGCAGAGGCGCCGGTGACGAAGTCGGTATTTCCGGCGGATGCGCAGGCCGTGATCTACAAGCCTACCCCCTCGCCGATGACTTCGGGACGCGCGCGCGCCCAGCGCTGGACGCTGCGTTTCGAGCGCCGCGGGGCCCCGTTTGTCGAACCCCTGATGGGCTGGACCGGCGACGACGACACCCTTTCGCAGGTCGAGCTTTCGTTCCCGTCCGCCGAAGCCGCCATCGCATATGCGCGTCGCCAAGGTCTGCAATACACGGTGCAAGGCTTCGCGCAGGAATCGAAGCCGCGGCTGGTTTCGGACAATCCCGAGGTTGAGGGCCGAGACGCCAGCCGGCAGCGTCGCCGGCGGCTTGAATGGATCGAGCGGACACTTGGACCGGAGGTGATCCGTCACGGGTTCGGGCCTGGGGCTGAGCCTGCCGAGAGCTACGCAGATCCGAAACACGTGCTGCTGGACAGCAATCTGTCGCCGACCCGAAAACGCGACATCCTGCGGCGCCGGGCTCTTGATGCCTATCAGCTCGAGACGGAGCACTCGAAGGGCAACTTGTTGCCGGGTCCCTCCCGTCTCCAGGAGGTGATCGACGCACTGCTCGATCTCGAGGAGCCGCAGATTACGCCAGCATCCTTCCAGCACGTCGACAGGAAGGCAAGCTGACTTCGATCGCAGTGCGTCGGCCCGCCCAGGGCAAGGCGCCTCGCCTATCTGTGCGAAACAGAGGTAGCGCGATATCATGATACGTTGAAGGATAGCCAGAGCTCGATGTTCATTCGCGTGCGGCATCCGCCATGGCAAAGGAAATCGATTCCTGCGAAAGCAGGCCGACAAAGCCGAGCGACGAACGAGAGTGGCCGCTGATGCAGAAATCTCGGAGAGCCTCTTGAACTTGGCAAAGGCCTATCGCACTCAAGCGGACGTGATGAAGGCGAAAGCAGGAAAAGAAGCGGCTCTGACCCCTGGCTTTCCATAACGCCTACGTCTCCAAAGGACTCCATGCCGCGACTTGCGGGCTTGGCGGCTCAAGCTCCGCCGGTTTCGACCCGTCGGACGAACTCAGAATGAACAGGAGACCGGCGACCAACATGAGACCTGCACACAGCACCGCCAGACCAGCAATCACCAGGTCGCGATAGTCGTCCATGTTCGGCGTTCTTGGCGGGGTTCGACATGGGGCAGACGCCTCAATCCGCAGTCAGCTACGGAGCGAGGGCGATGAATGGATGAGCGCTCCCCGGTTAGCTGGTCGAGCCAAATCCGTCCTTCACCGCGGTTGGCACTCGGACGGTCAGAGTGACAAATATTTTTCAAACACCCCTTGAACGGCGGTTTTTCGGATCCTAGGTCCTTTTCGCCCAGGGGCCGTTTGCTGGCTCCGGTTTTTGAACATCGCTGAACTGACATGGAGGATGTGCATGCATTTCCGCCCACTGCACGACCGCGTGCTGGTGCGCCGCATCGATGCCGAGGAGAAGACCGCCGGCGGCATCATCATTCCCGACACCGCAAAGGAGAAGCCGCAGGAAGGCGAGATCGTCGCCTCGGGTCCCGGCGGCAGAAGCGAGCAAGGCCAGTTGATCCCGATCGACGTCAAGCCGGGAGACCGGGTTTTGTTCGGCAAATGGTCGGGCACCGAAGTGAAGATCGACGGCAAGGACTACTTGATCATGAAGGAGAGCGATCTTCTGGGCGTGGTCGACAAAACCGACTCAGTCAAGAAGGCCGCTTGAGCCGAAGCCGACAGTTATTGAGGACAGAGGAGCAACGAACATGGCTGCAAAGGAGGTGAAATTCTCCACCGACGCCCGTGACCGGGTGCTGCGGGGAGTGGATACGCTGGCGAATGCGGTCAAGGTCACGCTCGGCCCCAAGGGGCGGAACGTCGTGATCGAGAAATCCTTCGGCGCGCCGCGCATCACCAAGGACGGGGTCACCGTCGCCAAGGAAATCGAGCTGGAGGACAAGTTCGAGAACATGGGCGCGCAGATGGTGCGCGAAGTCGCCTCCAAGACGAGCGACCTCGCGGGCGACGGGACAACCACCGCGACCGTGCTGGCCCAGGCCATCGTCAAGGAAGGCGCCAAATCCGTCGCCGCCGGCATGAACCCGATGGATCTCAAGCGCGGCATCGATCTTGCCGTCGAAGCCATCGTCAATGATTTGAAGGCGCACGCCAAGAAAGTCACCACCAACGACGAGATCGCCCAGATCGCGACCATCTCGGCCAATGGCGATATCGAGATCGGCCGCTTTCTTGCCGACGCCATGCAGAAGGTCGGTAACGATGGGGTTATCACCGTGGAGGAAGCCAAGAGCCTCGATACCGAACTCGAGGTGGTCGAAGGCATGCAGTTCGATCGCGGCTACGTGTCGCCATACTTCGTCACCAATACCGAGAAGATGCGGGTCGAGTTCGAAGACCCCTACATCCTGATCCATGAGAAGAAGCTGTCGACCCTGCAGTCCATGCTGCCGCTGCTCGAAGCCGTCGTGCAGTCCGGCAAGCCGCTGCTCGTCGTTGCCGAGGATGTGGAAGGCGAAGCGCTCGCGACCCTCGTCGTCAACCGGCTGCGGGGCGGGTTGAAGGTCGCCGCCGTGAAGGCGCCGGGCTTCGGCGATCGCCGCAAGGCCATGCTGGAGGACATCGCGGTCCTGACCGGTGGCCAGGCAATCTCGGAAGATCTCGGCATCAAGCTCGAGAACGTCACGCTCAAGATGCTCGGCCGCGCCAAGAAGGTCGTCATCGACAAGGAGAACACGACCATCGTCAACGGTGCGGGGTCCAAGAAGGACATCGAGGCCCGCGTCGCCCAGATCAAGATGCAGATCGAAGAAACCACCTCCGACTACGACCGCGAGAAACTGCAGGAGCGGCTTGCGAAGCTGGCCGGCGGCGTCGCCGTGATCCGCGTCGGCGGCGCGACCGAAGTCGAGGTCAAGGAGCGCAAGGATCGCGTCGACGACGCGATGCACGCGACCAGGGCGGCGGTCGAGGAAGGTATCTTGCCGGGCGGCGGCGTTGCGCTGCTGCGCGCCTTGAAGGCGCTCGATGGCATCAAGATCGCGGATGCCGACCAGAAGGCCGGCGTCGACATCGTGCGCCGCGCCATCCAGGTGCCGGCACGGCAGATCGTGCAGAACGCCGGCGAAGACGGCTCGCTAGTAGTCGGTAAGCTGCTTGAGAACTCCAGCTACAACTGGGGTTTCAATGCCGCCACCGGCGAGTACCAAGACCTGGCGAAGGCAGGGGTGATCGATCCGGCCAAGGTCGTTCGCACCGCGTTGCAGGATGCGGCTTCCGTAGCGGCGCTGCTGATCACCACCGAAGCGCTGGTCGCCGAAAAGCCGAAGAAGTCCGAGCCGGGGCCCGCCGCGCCGCCGATGGACTTCTGAGCAAGACCGAGCCCGGCCGCCACCGGCCGGGCTCCCTAACCACTGACCAAAAGAGAAAGGAAACGCACAGCACAAGGAGACTCAGATGAGCACACGCATGCAATCTCGATCGCGCAAGAGCGGGGCGACTGTAATGCATTGGCTCATGTTCGCCCTCAGCCTTCTCACGATCGCATGGACCAGTTTTTCAACGATGGGAGGATGAGATGATCAGGACTCGCACACTCGACTCCGCCCGTGCGGAGACATTTGGCCGCCGAACCCGAAAAATCGTGGCAGGCGCCTTTGCCTTGGCGACAATGCTTCTGCCGTTCGGCGCCTGGGGCATGGACGGTTCGCCGAGGCTGGCCAGGGACGGTTCGCCGAAGCTGGCCATGGACACCGCCGGCAATCTGCTGCCGCTTCCGCCCATTCCCTACCTGGATTCGATGCGCTGGATGAACTGGAAGCCGAGCACTCCGATTTTCAAAGTCGACACCCTTCTGTTGCCCGACAGCGCTCGGCCCGGGCTCTTCCGCATGCCAACGGAGTACGACCGGGGCCTCCCGAGGGTGAGTTAAAACGAAGCCGCCGATAGCTCGGTCCGCAGCGGCGGCCTGGCCGCAGCGCGAACTCCGCGCCGTTCCGGCGCATTGCGCTGTCGTCGGCAGAGAGGCCCACCAGCGTGGGTGGAGAGCCAAAGTCTGGGAAACGGGGGACGCCAAGGGCTCTTCCCATCGTAGCGGCCTCCCTGCCGACTGCGGGCTAATCGTCCGAACGACCCGGATCCGGCGCCCGCCCCGCGCCGCAGCGGGCTGCAGCGCGGCCATACATTCGAAATCCCTGCCTTCTGATAGCGGTCCAGAGCAGGCTCCGCGGTCAGGCCGCTGCCTTCGGTCAAAACGTCGCTGCTCTTCGACCAACGCAACCGCTCGCGCAGCGCGACGTTACTCGTAGAGCGAAGCTCCGCCGAGGTTCGAGCGGATCGAATCTTAAAAAGGGAAACGCCACATGACCCGTCATCTGAGAACGCACCTGTTCGGTACCCTAGTTGCGAGCGCTCTTGCCGCGAGTGCGCTCGCGTCGGCGAAGACACCGGCTTTTGCCCAGCCGGCCGCGGTTCCAATCGACTTTACCGCGGTTGTACGCGAGAAGATGCCCGCCGTCGTCGCGATCCTCACGAAGCAGATGATAGAAGACGAGGCGCGCGGGCTGCCGGACGACCTGCCCTTCGGTGACCTGTTTCGGCGTCGCTTCGGCGAACCTCGTACGCAGGCGCGGACGGCGCTCGGCTCAGGGTTCATCGTCAGTCCCGAGGGCCACATCGTGACGAACAACCACGTGGTGGACAAAGCCAGCGAGATCCATGTCCGTTTCACCGACAAGACGGATGTGCCGGCGAAGCTGATCGGTCGAGACCCGTCCACCGACATCGCGGTACTCAAGATCGAACCGCGCCCCGGTATGGCTGTCGCAACTTGGGGGGATTCCGACAAGATGGAGCCCGGGGCCTGGACGATCGCGATCGGAAGTCCCTTCGGCCTCGGCGGCACGGTCACTGTCGGGGTGCTATCGGCGCGGGCGCGCGACATCCAAGCCGGCTCATATGACGATTTTCTGCAGACGGATGCCTCGATCAACCAAGGCAATTCGGGCGGGCCGCTGTTCAACGCCGCGGGCGAGGTGATCGGCGTCAATACGGCGATCTTTTCGCCGGTCGGCGTCAACGTCGGCATCGGATTTGCCGTTCCGTCGCGGACCGCGCAGGCGGTCGCGGATCAGCTCATCCGGACGGGGAAGGTCGAGCGGGGCTACGTCGGTATGCGCCTGCAGGAATTGACGACCGGGATCGCCCAAGCGCTGGGCCGGCCCGATACCAAGGGCGCACTTGTTGCCGCGGTGGAGTCGGGCAGCCCCGCGGACGACGCCGGGATCAAGGTCGGCGACGTGATCACGCACATCGGAAATAAAACCATTGAGGGACCGCGCACTCTGTCTCGGGCCGTCGGAGAAATGAAGCCGGGGACGCGGACCCCGCTTACCGTGGTCAGAAACAGTAGGACGCAGGAGATCACCGTCGCCGTTGGGCAGCGTCAACAGGATCGCCCGGCCCGGACGGGCGCTTGGGAAAACTCTGACAAGGACGGCAAACGGCTTGGATTGAGTCTCGGACCGATGTCGGATGCTGCGCGGCGGCGCCTAGGCGTCGATTCGGGGTTGGTGGTCGGTGATGTCGAACCCGGTACACCAGCGGCCGAGAGCGGTATCCGACCCGGCGACGTGATCGTGGCGGCCAACAATCGCTCTGTCGCTCAGCCCCCGGACCTGGCCGAAGAATGGGCAAAGGCGCGCCAGGAGAATAGACCCCTTTTGGTGCGCATTAATCGCGAGGGCCAGTCGCTCTTTTTCGCGATCTCCTGAACGAAGCACCTATCGCATCTATCCCTTCTATCGCCCCACGGAGGACCCCGCGGAGCTTGCCGGGGCCTGAAGCTAAAGGCCTTCCAACGCTGGAAGCCGGCTCCACCAATTGGGACAGGCGTTCGGGATGACGCTAGGCGCGCACCTCCTGACGTTGAAAGGCGACATAGGCAACCGTGAACAACAGGATCATGGCGGCAACCAGCGCCGAAAGCTGGGGCCAGACGATCAGCGCGCTTTCCATCGTCGGCAAAGGTGCTCCGTACAGTGAGCCCTGAAGCTGCGACATGAACAATGGTCCAACCGAGCGCGCTGCGGGGTCGAGCAATATGGCCGTGATTTCAGCATAGAGCGTTTGCGGCGAAAGCCGCGCAATCAATTGCTGAGCTTCGAACTGCGCAAGCACCGTAGAAGGATCGAGCGGATCGATTGGTGCGATAAGGCCGGCCAGCAGCGGCGCGATCATTCCCCAAAAGACCGTGAGAATGAGCCACACCGATAATGCGGCAAGCGCCGACGTCGCCGGTGACCGAATGACGGCCGAAAATGCGATGGCGAGCGCAAGCCAAACGCCGGCGCAGGCAAGCGTCGCTGCCAGATAGGCCAGACTGCGAACGACGTCAGCCGCCGTTGGTGGCAATCCGAGAAACAGAATACCGAGCCCGGTCATCAGCAGCCACAGCGTGAGTAGCGCGATGGCAATGACAAGAAGTGCTCCGAGAAACTTTCCGAATAGCACGGCATCGCGATAGATCGGCTGTGCCAGCAGCCGGCTCATGGTGCGGCGGTTGTATTCGCCATTGATCGCATCGAAACCAAGCGCGATGGCTACCAGCGGTAGCAGGAAGCCGAGAAACGCGGCAAATGACGGTAGCGGCTCGCGCGCCACCGTGAAGAGCTTCAGGAACAGATAGGCGTCCTCGGCCGTGGTATCCTTGATGCGGCCGATCGCGCCATAGACCGCACCGATCGCCGTCAGCAGCACCAGACCCATGATCAGGTGCATGCGAGCGCTGGTCAAATGATCGGCCGCCTCCTTGAGCGCAATGACGCCGACTCCGCGGAATGGAGATCCCTCACGCACCATCATTGGTGAACCTCCCGGAAATACCGGCCATAGGCTTCGTCGAGCCTAGCCCGACGCAGGTCGAGGTTGCGCAGCGCGCCACCCGCGGCGACGATCCGCTGCGCGAGCTGCGGCCGAACGTCCCGCACGGCCTCGCATTGCCAATGCCCGTTCACCGCCATGACGTCCTTGACACCATCGACGGTGGTAGCGAGCGCGGACAGATCGATTCCCTCCGCCTCGACGTCGATGACATATGTGCCACCGCCGATCTTGGCCGCCAGTTCTTCGATCGTTCCGAAGAAGCCGATCCTGCCTTTGTTGAAAAGCGCGATCCGGTGGCACACGGTCTGAACGACGTCGAGCATATGCGATGACAGCAGGATCGTCATGCCGCCGCGGCTAAGCTTTTGGATCAGGTCAAGCAGCTCTTGGGTCGACTGCGGATCCAACCCGGACGTCGGCTCGTCCAGGATGGCGATCCGGCATTGGCGCATCAGCAGTTCGGCGATGCCGAGCCTCTGCCGCATGCCGCGCGAGTACGTGGCGACCGGACGGTCGGCCACCTCGAGCAGGTGGACGGAGGCGAGAACGCTGTTGATGCGCTCCCCCACTACCCCGCGCGGAATGGCGGCAAGCCGAGCCATGTAGGTAAGGTTCTCGCGGCCCGTCATAGTCTCGTAGAAGCCGACGGAATCCGGCAGATATCCGACATCGCGCTTCACCTCGAGCGGCCGCCGCAACGGGTCCTTGCCGAGGATCAGAATGCTCCCGCGCGTGGCTTCGGTCAGTCCCAGCAACATCAGAATTGTCGTCGTCTTGCCGGCGCCGTTCGGGCCAAGTAGACCGATCACCTCACCGGCGCGGACCTGCAGGTCGATGCCGTCCACGGCGACATGCGGACCATATTGCTTGGCAAGACCTCTCGCCTCGATAATGAATTCGTCGCTCATCGCCGTCCGTACCGCATCACGGCGCCGCCGAGAACCAGCACGGCAGCGGCTATGACGCCGAGCCCGGCAACGCCCCAAATGGTTGAGGTTCGCACTGTCGTTCGAAACTGCACCGATTCGGACAGCCCGCCGCCGCCGCTGCGCAGCGTGACCATGTAGTCCCCGGCAACCGCCCGTTCGGAAGGCTTGATTTTTACGTTCACTTCTCGGGTCTGGTTCGGCGCGATGCTTCCGATCTGCTTCGGCTCGAAGGTGACGCTCCAGCCTGACGGTGGCGAAGCGGACATCTCGATGTCGGTCGCGGGCGCTGACCCTCCATTGACAAGCGAGAAGGTGAAGTTCGATTCCTCTCCCGCAACGGCGTCGCCGGAGAGACGCTCCTGCGGGCCGACCATTCGCAATTGCGGCTCGCCGGTGACTTCCAAGCTCAACGCGGTTTCGGCGGATTTGTCACCGCCCGACAGACGGACCGCGATAGGATAACGGCCGGCAGCCGCGGCGCGTGTGAGCTCCCTGCGTTAATCGGTAGCCCGGTGATTTCCTCCGAGCCGTAACCTCGCTTGAATTTTGCCTGGAATCCCTCGGGCGTTCGCGCCGACAGGTTAAAAAGCGACTGATCGGAGCCGCCGTTGGTAGCCTTGATCCGGAAGCTGAAGGTCGAACGAGGCGTGCCGCGCAGGGCCGGCAGTTCAGGTTCGAGCGTGAGCTTTCCGGAGGCCGCTTCCGAAAGTCTGACGCTCAGAGGCAATGAAATCGTCTGCCCGTCCTGCCTGGCGTTGACCTTGAGCGCGAAAGTGCCTGCGGAGATGCCGGCGGGTGGCTTCAGTTCGAGCGTAAGGCGTTCAGTCTCGTCGGGGCCTACCATCACCGCCGAGACTTGTCTTCCACCGCCCTTGAATGCCGCTTCCCAGCCTTCCGGGAGACCCTCAAGGCCTAGCCCCAGCCGCTGCGGGGGCTGATGTGCGTTTCGGACGGAGAGCTGGATTGATCCGGCCTCGCCTGGTTTCAGCGAGAATTCGGGATGCGGGGTCGTGATCCAAAGCCCGGTAAGGGGTGGGGAAGTCTCCGCGGCCAGGGAGGCAGCTGGACCGATCAAAGTCGCCAGAACAACGGACAGAAAAAAGCGCGCGCCGCGCTTGAACGATCTCATGGTACCCTCTTTGTGTCCTTCGGCGTCCGACAAACCAGTCCGCCTGATTGTCGGGCACCGTGCGGCTTTCTCCTTTCTTCCGCACCGCAAGGCGCGCTAGTCGCGCTTCATACATGCTCTGTATGCAGCGGGTGAAACGCGTTGCATCCGGCAATCCGAATCGGCGATGTCACTAGCGGCCCGGACTTGAAGCCGCCGGACGAAAAACGACGTAGAGCGCACGTTGTTTTCGTCAAGACGCGCCGCGCGAGCTTTTTGTCGCATCTCAAGCAGATGCGTCGCCATCCCGGTCTCGGGTCAAAGCGAGCACGGCAGGAGCTTTGCCTCGCCGGGACCACGTCATCCCAGACCGGCATTCACTTGGCACTCGCCCAGGGACCCCTCGCGGCTATTCTTAACCCCACGTCTTCCAGGGGCTCGCTCCCGTACCCTGCCCTGGCCACTGATGACAAAGCCCCTTGCCTTGAAGGAACCATTCTCGCCCCCGTCTTTTGAATCGCTTTTGGTTGCGTGGAGTGGGGTAATGCGTGAGTCACCATCGATTGTCCCCGTCATGGACCAGGACGTCTATCTCGTCCTCGATGACTTCGGTGCAATGGGATGTGCTTGGCGAGAGACAAACGTCGAAGACACCGGTCTTGAAGCGGTCATCGAGGATTTGTTGGAGGGCCAGTACAGCAATCCGGTACGCATCATTCGCTTTAATCTCGCGGAGGGTTGGGTTCGTGACGTTTCCGAAGAAATAGCGCGAAAACTGAGCCAGCGCTGCGCCGATCGCGGCGGCGAACTACCCTATTCGCTGCATCAGTTCGTCGAGCAAGCGGCACGGCGGTGAGCAACTTAGTGCGACTCGTGAAGAGTATTGGAAAAGACAAGAAGAGTGGGTTGTGCCGTTGTCGTTCGAGCCGTCGGCGGCACGAACTCGCAATCGCTTTCGATTTCAGAAAGGTTGAAATTCGCGAGCGCTCGACAACGACACGTTCGCGAACATTACGCGGATTTTCTTTCAAACGGAGCGCCTCGGCCTGGGAAACTTGAGCCGTTACTGAAGAGGGAAGTGACAGCGGCGCCCAGCCCAAGCACGACGGCTACCCTGCCCACATCGCGGCGGCCGGCCGCGTCATGCGGACCCAGAAGGGCCGGCAGGAAAAGCGGGACCGGCTAGTTGCACGCTCTCGTCGCTCAGGTCTTGAAACCTAATCGCACGCTCCTAATTCATCTCCTGTCACGCGGTGGCCTGGATCCCGCGAATGGATCGGGCCGACCGTGGCGCTGCAGCACGCTGAGATTGTCAAGCGAGATGTGAATATGAGAGTTCTGGATCCGTTCGGAGTTCGATCGCATCGAGAGCGGTTCGCGGCATGAAGAATAACACCCGCTTCAACGTCGGCTATGCGATCGCCGCAGTCGCCGCGATCCTTCTGATTCAGTACATCGTCTCGGCAGCCAGCCAGGTCGCCGTCATCCCTTACAGCGAATACCAGCAATTGCTGAAGCAGGGAAAGGTTGCGACGGTCGGGATCTCCGATCGCATTTTGCAGGGCACGTTGAAAGAGCCTTTGCCCAGCGGACAAAAGCAGTTCGTTACCACGCGCGTTGACCCTGGGATCGCACAGGAGCTCGAGAAAGCCGGCGTCCTCTTCACTGGTCAGGTCGAGAGCACCCTTGTGCGCGACCTGCTGTCATGGGTTATGCCGGTGCTGCTGTTCTTCGGCCTGTGGTGGTACATCGGCAAGCGCGCCGCAGAGGGCGGAGGCCTTGGCGGAGGGCTGATGGCCATCGGCAAGAGCAAGGCGAAGATCTACGTCGAATCCAATACCGGCGTGACGTTCGCCGACGTTGCCGGCGTTGACGAGGCTAAGGACGAACTGCGCGAAATCGTCGATTTCCTCAAGAGTCCGGCGGGGTATGGCCGGCTCGGCGGCCGGATGCCCAAGGGTGTGCTGCTGGTCGGACCGCCCGGCACCGGCAAGACGTTGTTGGCGAAGGCCATTGCCGGGGAGGCGAAGGTCCCGTTCTTCTCGATCTCCGGCTCGGAATTCGTCGAGATGTTCATCGGCGTCGGTGCGGCCCGGGTCCGCGATCTCTTTCAGCAGGCGCACCAGAAGGCCCCCGCTATTATCTTCATCGATGAGCTGGATGCGCTCGGCCGCGCCCGCGGCATAGGGGCGTTCTCCGGCGGCCACGACGAAAAAGAGCAGACCCTCAACCAGCTCCTGGTCGAGCTCGACGGTTTCGACTCACGCTCGGGCCTCGTCATACTCGCCGCCACCAACCGCCCTGAGATCCTCGATCCCGCACTGCTGCGCGCAGGCCGCTTCGACCGCCAGGTGCTGGTCGACCGTCCGGACCGGAAGGGCCGCACCGAGATTCTCATGGTGCACATGAAAAAGTTGCAGCTCGCGCCCGGCTTCGACGCTGAGGCCGTAGCGGCGATGACGCCTGGTTTCACTGGCGCCGACCTCGCCAACCTTGTCAATGAAGCCGCGCTGCTGGCAACTCGCCGCGGGGCCGATGCGGTCGCGATGACCGATTTTAATAATGCCATCGAGCGCATGGTCGCGGGGCTGGAAAAACGCAACCGGTTGCTCAATCCCAAGGAACGGGAGATCGTCGCCTATCACGAAATGGGCCACGCCTTGATCGCGCTTTCATTGCCGGGCGTCGACCCGGTTCACAAGGTATCGATCATTCCAAGGGGGTCGGGGCGCTCGGCTATACCATCCAGCGACCGATCGAGGATCGCTTCCTGATGACCAAGGAAGAGTTGGAGAACAAGATGGCCGTGCTGCTGGGTGGCCGCGCAGCGGAATTGATCGTCTTCGAGCATCTGTCGACGGGCGCGGCCGACGACCTTCGCCGCGTCACCGACATCGCCCGCAGTATGGTCACGCGCTACGGCATGTCCGAAAAGCTCGGCAGCATCGCCTACGACCGCGAGCCAGGCAATTTCCTCGCCGGGCCTGACCGGCCATATCCTGCGCGCGAGCGCGAATATGCCGAAGAGACCGCCGCCGCAGTAGATCATGAGGTTCGCGCCATCGTTGATCGGGTATTTCAGCGTGCGCAGAGCCTCTTGAAGGCCCGCCGCGCGATATTGGACCGGGCGGCACGGACCCTGTTGGAAAAGGAAACGCTCGAGCAAAGCGACCTCGATGCGCTGGTGCAGGAAACGCCCAAGGAGGGGCTAAGGGCTGTCTAGGCGGTGCGCGTGCCGCAATGCGGCTGCGGGCGACATCTTGATGTTTCTATCCGAAGGCGCGAGACTAATGCGGGTCGGTGACTTCGCAAACAAGTGACATTCGACCGCAGCTCAGCGTGCCCCGACTTGCGGTTGCCATTCGCCCAGCGTCCCGCTGGATCAAACAGCCTCGTCAGACCGGTCCCGGAAGCCAAACCACGCGCACGGGAGAGCGACGCCGCAGAGAAGGGCCATTGGAAAGAAGGCCACGCCTCCAAACCTGGCAAAGAGAATTCCTGACAACAAAGTTAGTACGGCAGTCGCCAACCCTGAGCCAAAGGCATAAAGGGCTTGAGCCGTTCCGGCTGTCCTAGCTGGAACGAGTGTCGCCATCATACGCATGCACGCAAGATGAAGCAGGGCGAAAGTCAACCCATGTACCGGTTGTAGAATTGAGAGCACTAAAACGGAGGTGCTCACGCCCTCGATGGACCACCGTATGATCCCAGCTGCGGCTGCCAGAGCAGCCGCTCCACGCGCGCCGAGGCGGTCGAGTAACGATGGACCAATTAGGAAAAACACGATGACTTCTGCCGCTACGGCTTCGGACCATAGGACGCTTATGATCGGCGTATCGATGCCTGCAGCGCTCCACCTGATCACAGCAAATGCGTCGTGCATCGCGTGACTCCCGTAGACCAGAGCTGAAACTAAAATCAGGATGCGAAACTGCGATATCTTAAGAAGCCCATGCAGGGCAGCGAGAGCGGTCAGGCCGCCTTCATAAGGTTTGGGCTGAATATTAACACGGGGCAGCAGGGCTGTTACCCCAGCTGCGACCGCCAGTAGGGCCACATTCATCCAGATGATCGGGGTGAGATCGTCTTGACCGATTATTTGCCCGACAGTCAACGTTCCCAATACGAATGCCGCCGATCCAGAGCCGCGTATCCAGCCATATTCAAAAGGCTTTCCTGCGATCTCAGGCTTTGCTGCGTTAACTGACAACGCGTCGGCAATCGACGTCGTGGGGGCAAGTGCTGCAGCTTGAACTAAAGCTATAAGGAACAATAGCGAAAACGTATTTGCCAACAAGAATGCGGCGGCCGTAGCGGCTGCCAGGGCAGCACAGGTCGCGAGCAGAAGGCGTAATGACCCCAAAAGATCGGCCAGCATTCCTACCACTGGGCCGACGGCAAGGCGCACTAGCATTGCAGCTGCTAGTATCAGACCGATTTGCTGGGGAGTCAGAGCTCTCGTTTCGAAAAATTTTGGCCAAAAGGGCGACGACACGCCAAACGCAGCGTACAGCGCGACGTAAAGAACAATGTAGGCGATCGGTCTACTGATGCGCACTGGGGCTACCCCAAAGGGCTCGTTCTACCGACACGAGGATTGCATACTAATACATCAGGTCTGCACAATTTGCGCGGACGCAGCTCTGCGGGAGTCCACCGGCAGCTCTGCTCATCTCTGGGACATGCGCTCCATTGAGCGCACGAAAAGCACGCTCGCGAGGCTCCGGAACTGTGCGATAGCCAAAAGTGGAAGTTGCTCCGCACTGATCCCAAGAGCTTGCGTGCGGTCTCCTCTGAGGATTGAAGAGTCGCTCGCTCTTCCTAATTTAACCGTATACGCAGAACGCCTTTTGGGATGCTCGTAGTGCGGCCGATCACCTCCAACCACGATCTCCAATCATCTAGCGACGAAGAATTGGAATCGCTGATCCGTCAGGATTACGAGCGATGCCATCCCGGCGACACTCTGGATGATCTCAAGCGGCGGGCCGCGTTCTCAAAGGAGGACAGAGGACTGCTGCGAGATTGGATGGCTATAGCAGTTGCCTGTCGGAAAACGTTTCGCGGCTGAATTCAGCCGCGGGTGACGAAGCTAAGCGTCGATGCTTTCAGCGCCGCCGGGCGCGATAGCTCTTTGTGGATCGATCAGATTTTCTGAGGCCGGCGCCAACCAGAAATGACTTTGGCAGCGGGCCAAAAATCCATTGATGTCCGCGCGCGCCCCAGCGTCTTTCCGCTGCCTCTGTCGGGCAAGGTAAGCGCGGCCAGCAAGGTGCCGCTTGTTGGCGCGGCAACGCTCTAACCTCTCGTCTGGCGCAGATTGGTTCACCCCTGTGGCTAAACTGCTAAGAGTCGTCATTGGAACCCGCAGCCGGCGGTAAGCATTTATCCGATTTACGATGGGAGACTGCGAAAGTGCCCCATTCGGAAGCGCACAAGCTCCGGAGACAAGTCTCCACATTGTCCGAATTCGGCAAGCGAGCTTTGCGGAGCGACGACATAGATGGTCTTCTACAAGAGGCAACTAAGCTTGTTTCTGATGCCATCGATGTTGAGCTAGTGAAAGTGCTGGAGCTCGTCCCAGGCGGGGAGAATTTGCTCGTCCGCGCCGGGGTGAACTGGAACCCCGGCGTGGTAGGGCATGCTGAAATACCCGCGCATGAGGGCTCGCCGGCTGGCTATGCCTTGCACACGAACCAGCCGGTGATTACCGAAGATACCCAGAGGGAGGTTCGGTTCGAAATTCCCAAGCTCTTGATCGAGCATAGCGTCAGGAGCACCGTCAATGTTGTTATTCGCGGTGAGGACGGCCCATTCGGTGTGCTGGAGGTGGACTCGCGGCAGCTGCGGAAATTCGAGCAGGACGATATCGATTTTCTTCAGAACTACGCCAACCTGTTGGCATCTGCTATCGACCGAGTGAGAATCCAGCGAGAATTGGCGGAGCGGGCGCTCAGACAGGAAATGCTCGGTCACGAGCTTCAGCATCGCATCAATAACATACTGGCGACTATCCAAGCCATCGCGCGGAGGACGCGCGCCAAGAGCCAGAACCTTGACGAGTTTGCAAAAGCTTTTGAGGACCGATTGGCTGCGATTGCGCGCACTCATGCTTTGTTAAGCCGGAGCCATACGAGCACGATCGATATCCGCGAGGTACTCTCTCAGGAGCTCTCAGTGCACGGCGCTGTCGAGGGCGAGAACCTCAAGCAGCGCGGCCCCGCGATCTCGATTCCGGCAAAACAGGCCGAGGTGTTGTCGATGGCGATACACGAGCTCGCCACAAACGCCGTTAAACACGGCGCCCTCTCCATGGAGAATGGTCATATTGACATATCGTGGGACGCTCATGATCGAGGCAATGAAAATGAGTTCCAACTCCGCTGGCGCGAGCGGACGAGCCCCATCGCGCCCCAGCCGGCCCGGCGGGGCTTCGGTTCAGAGTTTCTCGAGAAATCGATACCACATATGTTGCACGGGCGATTCGAGCGAACGTTTGGCTCCGATGGAATAGAATGCACCGTCTCATTTTTGTTGGACCAGAATGATAAATGAGCAGGGCCGCATTCATCCGGACGACGAGGGTCGCCTGCTCTGTGGCGACGAGACGGCCGGCGGCCAGTCTCCGCGATCAAAGGCATCGACAATACCTGTCCTCTTGGTCGCTGATCCGAGGCGCCCCACGCCCGCAACGGGGATAGGCGGGGTCTTCTCAAGCGCCTGCTACAAGCCGAGCACCTCTGATACCGTCAAATATGAATTGGACAGCAAGGGTGGCCAGAATAACGCCGGCAAGCCTCGCCAACACATTGGATCCGGTAGCCTTCAGCACCCGGTGCAAGACGTCGGTGAAGATCATCCCGAAGTACGTTAGCAAAAGGCAAAGTAGCATAGCTGCCAATACTATCATTGAGCCGACCGGATCACCGGCTTGCCCCATCAGTAGAACGACCGCCGTGAGGCCGGCAGGTCCGGCGATGACCGGAAACGCCAAGGGAAAAATCGCGATGTCGCCTGGCTCCAATGCCTCGCGCCGTTCAAGTGCGGTGAGCGAGGATAGTCCCGAGGGATGAGCGAAGATCATCTGGATGGCCTGCAACAAGAGCAAGATGCCACCCGCAACTCGAAAGGCGTCCAGCGAAACCCGTAGTGCGCCTAGCAGTCGGTTGCCGAAGAGTGCAAAACCCAACAGAACAATTCCGGCAATCAGCACGGCCTGCCACGCCAACCGAAACCGCTCAGGCCGGTGAACACCCGCTGTCAGGCCACCGAACACGATTGCCGTATCGATCGGTCCGATCGCTACGAATAGAGTTGCAAAGGCGGTGATCGTAAAATCAGAAAGCATGACGGGCGTATCTCGCGATCTTTGCGAAGAAGAGAGCGCAGCCTTCGTGCGGCAAAGGACAAGGGAGGCCGTGCAGGCCTCCCTTGCCAAGTATCAGGCTGTCACACGGGGATAGCTCTGGTGCATATACCAGAGTCGCAAAGCCGCAACAGCCGCCACCAGAATTCCGGCGATGACGTGGAGCGGTGTGATGGTTGCGTTAGACGAGAAATGCAGCACCCACGGCGACACCGCGACCCAAACGCCGGCCGCGAGAGTCAGCCACTCCGGCCACTCGGCAAACAGCGCTAGCGCTGCTACAGCAAGCGCGGCGATCATGATGCCACTTAGCCAGGCATTCCAGTTCATCGGGCTTTCAGTGGAGAATCCCACGGCCCAAGGCGAAAAGAACAGGCCCAGGCCGATCACAAGACCTACCACATCAGCGATCATATCTTTTTTCCAGACGGTGTTCATGGCTGTAACTCCTTACATAGCTCCTTTCACTCTCATTCTGAGATCAGCCGCGGTACGACTGAACTGGTGGATGACAAACCGCCGGTGCGGACGAGGCCGCAAGCGCTCGCCCGCGCCGCGGTTACTTGCCGTTGATGGCAATCCGTTTCACCTTCTGCCGTTCGCTCGGTAACTTCGCCAGCGTCACGGTGAGAACGCCATCCTTGAACGACGCCACGACCTTGTCCTGGTCGACGTCATCGATCGGGATGGAACGCTCGAAGCGCCCGTAGTAGCGCTCGGTAAAGCGTCGCTCCTTGTCCTCGGTCTCGTTCTTCTTCTCGCCGCTAATGGTCAACAGGCCGTCCCAGAGTTCGACATTGACGTCCTTCTCCTGGAGGCCAGGAAGTTCGGCGACGACCTTAACCTCCGTGTCAGTCTCGTTGACCTCGACGCTCGGCCATCCCATTGCCTGAGAGCTGAACGGGGCGATATCGAACGAGCGAAACGTATCGTCGAACAGCCGATTCATCTCGCGGTGAAGCACGAGAAACGGATTGGGCTCATTGCGATTCAGGCTCAGATCACGAGAGCCGTTGTTCCACGGTATCAGATCGCGTAGTGCCATAATTGTCCTCCTTTGTTCCACAGTTTTGCTGGTCAGAACTCACCTGCACGCGGCGGCGCCACGCACAGGCAGTTCGACACTTTGAACGGAACTCCGTCAGGCCGCCTGCTTCTGCTCGATTTGCTGGTTTTCGTTGCCGGCGGCTTCGATCATTATGCGACGCGGCTTCATCGCCTCCGGCACTTCCCGAACCAGTGCAATCTTCAGCATACCGCTTTCGAAGGCGGCGTCTTTCACCTGGACAAAGTCCGCCAGGTTGAAGACGCGGCGGAACGGCCGCATTGAGATTCCCTGATAGAGATAGTCGTGATCACCCTTGTTCGCCTTGTGGCCCTCGACGGTGAGCGTCGATTGCTTCGCGGTGATGGTGATCTCTTCCGGGCCGAAGCCGGCCAGCGCCAGTGAAATCTGGTACTGGTCCTCGTCGATACGCTCGATGTCATACAGCGGATAATCATCGCTGTCGTTCATCGTGTCGTTGACGAGATCAAACAGGCGATCGAACCCGACGCTCGAACGCCAAAACGGAGACAGATCGTAGGTTCTCATAACCACATCCTCCTTTGAGCAACATGGAAAGAGCAACGCCGGCGCATTCTCCGGCGGCCTTGGCCAGACCCTGACGGCATCCGGCGTCACGCTAGTGACACTAAAAGAACTAGAAGCGTTCGGCTTGGTTTCAAGATCCCGGCCGGCGCGCGTCTTACAATTTTCAACACGGGAGTGGCTTCGGTAAAGCCATCAAGCGTGCGGCCTGACCCGTTTCGCACCCGGACTTATCGAGTGACCGATATTTGACGCAGTCGAAACCCATGCCTCGAGCAAGCGCGGCCCTCTAGTCCCGGGCATTCGCACCTCTTGACCGCCCGCGCCGCTTTCCTAAATCCACCGCCGCCAAAGCCTTTGTAGGACTGGCGCCAGATCCCGCAGGGAGATGGCTGTTAGGCGGTCCACGTTGCTTTCAGGAGGATGTGGAGGAGGAACGATGCACGGTGTACTCGCAGCTTTTATCGCGTTCGCCACGCTCTTCAGCGCAAGCGAAGCGGCCGCTGCGCAGCGAACGAAGCTGAAGCAGCATAGCGGCTCGAACGCGTCGTTCAGACGGAGGCACCGCAGCAGATACCGTCCGGTCGAAGCACAAGGTCCAACCGTGCCGGCGACAGGAACCCGGTTTTCCGCGCCGAAGACATTGTCCCGGACATCTGCAAGGGGTGCTCTTCCTGACCTGACGGACTGGTCGCAAGAGCATGGATGAACCATGCTGCTCGGCCTTAGCTCCCAAGAGGCGCACTGCCGCGAACGACAATGATCGAAAGACCATCGCTGAACCCGCCGGCATTCGCACGGGATGCGGTAGCTCGCGGCCGGCGCGGCGGCGCCATGATCACGAGAACAGCCCGCAGCAAGGGGTTTACGTCTTTATCGTCGAGCGGCGCGGCTTCCCGTCTTTCGAGCCGCTGATGGAATGGATCGGTGACGACGACCCACTCGTGACAGTTGAGCTCAGTTTTCCGACCCTCGCGGCCGCGATCCTTTGCGCCAACCGTCAGCGGCTTTCCGTCCGTCGTGCAGACCACCCCAGAGCGGGCACCGCAAAAATGAAGCAGGCCTTCTGGGACGAAACCTTCGGGTGGCTCGGACTAGGTGCCCTTCAGGACAGCTACGGCAAGGCCGTTCCGGTGCGGTTCGTCCGGACCGATCGCCACGGCGAGAAAGGCTGGACTTCGCCCATGGCGGCGGTGCGGATGGGAGCATGGATGGCGAAACCTGATGGCCTGGCGTGGATCGAATATTGATCGACCAGGCAATCACCGAAGGCATGCCTGGCAGGCCTTCGCTCCAGCACGAGGTCCAGCCTGAGCTGCTGGCGCTCAGGGCGCGAACGTTCCGGCGGATAATGCCATGGCAGCGCCAGCACACGCCGCATAACCGGTCCCGCCGCAATTCGCTACGTCATTCAAATCTCGAAGGAACATTTCGGGCGCCACGACATTTTGTGGTCGCCGGCTGCATGAGGCACTTAGGGCGCCGTCAGGGCCCAAGCCCATGCCCGTAGCTCGAACCCCACTTTGCTCTAAGGAGGAATTGGAAATGAGCACCCTTTCAATCGTGTCGAATCTGCCTCCGCTTCACTCGGACGGCGGGCTCCCCCGCTACCTCGCCGCCATTCGCAAGTTTCCGCTGCTGGATCCGGCCGACGAGGCGATGTACGCACGCCGTTGGCGAGAGGACGGCGATCGCGAAGCGGCCTATCGCCTGGTGACCAGTCACCTTCGGTTGGCCGCAAAGCTCGCCCTTCGATATCGCGGCTACGGCCTTCCCGTCGCCGACCTGATCTCGGAAGCGAATGTCGGCCTGATGCTGGCGGTCAAGCGGTTCAAGCCCGAAAAAGGCGTCCGGCTTGCCACCTATGCGATGTGGTGGATCAAGGCGACCCTTCATGAGTACGTTCTGAAGTCCTGGTCCTTAGTGAAAATCGGCACCACGGCGGCCCAGAAGAAGTTGTTTTTCAAGCTCCGGAAACTCAAGAGCCAGATTTCGGCAGGCGAGGAAGCCGACCTGTCGCCGGACCAGGTTGGTTACATCGCCGAACAGCTGCAGGTCCTTCCCCGGGAGGTCGTCGAGATGAATGGCAGGATCCGCGGCGACATTTCGCTCAACTTGCCGCTGACCCAGCAGGACGGCTCGGAGCAAATGCAAGATTGCCTGGTTGATCCGTCGCCAGACCCCGAAACCCTGTTGTCCGAAAGGGTCGATCGCGAACGGGTCCGTTCCGCACTCGAAGACGCACTGGCTTCCCTGACTTCCCGGGAGCGTCACATCATCGAAGCGCGCTTCTTGGCGGAACGGCCGAAGACATTGGACGAACTTGGCCCGACCTTCGGCGTGTCGCGCGAACGGATTCGCCAGATCGAAGTTCGTGCGCTGCAAAAGATTAGGAGCGCACTGAGCGCCCGGCTCGATGGAACGCTCCTGCCGATCGGTGAACGGCCGGGGCGATGACGGAGAGACGCAAATGAGAATTGCGCAGATCGCTCCGCTATTCGAGAGCGTTCCGCCTCGGCTCTACGGCGGAACGGAGCGGGTCGTTTCATACCTGACCGAGGAACTCGTCCGGCAAGGACATCGGGTGACTCTGTTCGCGAGCGGAGATTCCATCACCTCCGCCGAACTGGTGCCTTGCATCCCGCGCGCGTTGCGCCTCGATCCGGGCGTCCGCGATCCCCTGCCCCACCATATGGTTATGCTCGACAAGGTAGCCGAGCGCGCCAGCGAGTTTGATGTCCTCCATTTCCACATCGATTACCTCCATTTCCCGCTTTTCCGTTTCGAGCGCGGCAGGGCGTTGACCACCCTGCACGGCAGGCAGGACCTCGCCGACCACATGCCGTTCTACCGCCGGTTCTCCGACATGCCGCTGGTTTCGATTTCGAACGCGCAGCGGACGCCGCTGTCGGGCGCGAACTTCGTCGCAACCGTCCATCATGGACTGCCGCTCGATCTGCTGACGCCGAACTTCCAGCCGAGAGGCGGTTATCTTGCTTTCTTGGGGCGCATCTCGCCTGAGAAACGGCCCGACCGCGCGATCGCGATTGCGCGGCAGGCCGGTCTTCCGCTCAAGATCGCGGCAAAGGTCGACAAGGCGGACGAGGCCTACTTCCGGGACGTGGTCGCCCCGATGCTGAAGGGGCCGGGAATCGAGTTCGTCGGCGAGATCTGCGAGAATGCCAAGAGCGAGTTTCTCGGCCAGGCGGCCGGGTTGCTGTTTCCGATCGACTGGCCCGAGCCGTTCGGGCTGGTCATGATCGAAGCGATGGCATGCGGCACGCCGGTGCTCGCATTTCGCTGCGGGTCGGTCCCGGAGATCGTCGAGGAGGGAGTGACGGGGTGCATCGTATCCGACGTCGACCGGGCCGTGCGGGCCATTCCCAATTTGATGGCGCTCGACCGCAGGACCATCCGTTCCAGATTCGAGGAGCACTTTTCCTCGGCCCGCATGGCAGCCAGTTATATGCGGGTCTACCAGAAGATTCTTCGCAGACACCCGGCGCCGGACCGCCAGCTTTCGACACTCGCTGCACGCTCGGCGGCAACCAACGGACACGGCGTGGAAGCCCGTTCCCGAGGCAGCGCGTAGGGCAACTCGGAGAAAAGCCGATCCGGTCGATCGATAAGCGGATGGCCAGATCACGCGTCACGCAATGCGGAACAACCAAAAATAAATGGCCGCAGCCAAGAGGCCTGCGGCCCACCGGAAATATCGATAGCTGATGAAATACGCCTATCCGGTCGTGACATTACAGCACAATGGCCGCGAGATTTGGATTCCGTAAATTTACGGATTGGAACCAGAGCTTTCTAAGACGCGCGCCCACGTCAACCGGCTGATGAACGACTTCGGCGCGAGCGGCTCCCGCCGGGACGGCCGAGCCGGGGCGGTTGACAGGCCGAAGCCAGCAGCATCAGAAACAACGCGCGATTGGCTTGGTACCTGGCGGCGGTCCGGCTACCTTCCGATCCCAGCATGACGGCGCGGCCCTCGGTCGTGCACAGGTACCACCTGCAGGCGCGACCGCGTTTTCTCAGGTGGATTTTGAACAGCGGGAGTTGATCGGGCATCTATCGTGTCTTCGCCTCGCAGCGCGGGTTCAAGTGTTCATGAAAAAGGTTAGGAAAACCCAGCGCAAACTGGGCCGGCGTGAATTTAATGTCAGGCACCCGACTATGCATGATCGAGCCATCATCGGGTGCTCCCTGGGCAATGTCCGACGACTGAGAGCGCGTTTGCTCCCGACCATCCTCCGGGCGATCCTTGATTAAGCTTGGGCCGCTCTGCCGGATGGATTCAAATCTGAAGCCCTCAAATCTGGGATGGCTCAGCACATCCTGAAGCAGGCAGCGGACGGCGTGCGAGATCCAATCAGACTTCGAGCGTCTGCCATCGCTAGTGCCACTGGTGAAGCACCGGCGTCCGAAGCCAAGACGCGGCTCAAGACGCGCCGCCGGACCGTGCACAACCTTCGATGAACGGCATGGCGAGCGAAGCGCAGCGTCTCGAGGAGCAGGCCAGGACGATGACCCCCGGCAAGCATCGAGAAATGCTATTGCGCAAGGCAAGACAGGCCATGACCGCCGCGCACATCAGCGAATGGTTGTCGTCGCCGGGCTTGATGTTGCCAAAACAGGTGTGCCGTCATGGCCTGGGGTTATTACGCCTACGTCATTGGCGATGGCGGCCATGTCCGAAATCGCATCGAAGTTCTTTGCGACAACGATGACGAGGCCAAACGCTGCGCGGAGCGGTTGGTGGACGGATACGCCATCGAGTTAGGGCAAGAGGCGCGTCGGATAGCGACCTTTCAGCCCAAAGAATAAAACGCCTCACGACCAAGGTCCGCCTAAGAAGCCTTCGCCGCCTGGCGTTGTCTGTTCGGTCGGCGACGCCGTCGTCGCTCCATGCGGCGCCGATCCGGTCCGGCAACGACAAGGCTTGCCGGATGAGGGTTCGCCGGCGACGGTTCGGGCGCGGCGACCTGCGCCGGCGACACCTCGGGAGCGGCGGGCTTCTCCATCAGATCGAGGGCGGCTCGGCCCGCATCGGTGATGCGCCAGCCGCCGTCTCGCCGCTCGACCAAACCTTGCGCGAAGATTTCCAAACCGGGCAAGCGCGCCGCCAGCTTCGTGGTGCGTTCCGACCACTCCCGTCCGCTGGTTACCAAAATGGCCACGTCGCGCTTGACGTCCGCCAGACTCGCAAATCCGCCGGGGTAGCTCGCCAGCACCTTGAGGATGGTCACCTGGAAATTCACTGCCCAGCCCACGCAACTACGCGGGGCCGAACCGGCCCCTTCCCGCCCAAGCTTGCCGAATTTTCCCGAGGGAGCGCAAGGCCTGCTGGTGCGAAAGTCGCGATTTGCCGAGCGGTACGGCTCGATTCGGCAGTCAAGCTTTCAAGTCGAACTGTCCGCGCAGCCGATCGGCAATGGCTTCGATCATGTCGCAACGATCCGCGTCGCGCTGCGGTCCATCCCTCATGATCTCGACTTTCCAGGAGTCTTCGTGCGGCACGACCGAGATAGCCAGGTCCGTCGGCCAGTCGCTGATGTCTTCCATCTCCAGCCTGATGGCGGACTCCAGTTCTTCGCGGGTTTTCGACGGCTTCTTCAGCTGATTCTTTCACCGCGCGGAACGGGGCCACCGCCTTTGGCTATCCGCGCGAGCGCATGTCTTTGAACAGCGGGCTTTACGCCTTTGGCTATCCGCTACAGGCGCCGTACTCAAACGGCGGGCGGTGGTCCAGCGAGTCAAAGGCTTTGCCGGCAGAATGTTCCAACGGGATCCCGGCTGCCGGGGAGCGGCCTAGGCCGGGCGCAATCACGCCCTTATGGGACGAAACCGCTCTACTTTTCGACCTGATCCAGCACGTCGCGGACCTTGGCGGCCAGCTCATTGAAGCTGAAAGGTTTGACGATCAACTGCACACCTTTGTCGAGGCGGCCGTGATGGATGATCGAGTTGCGGGCATATCCAGTTGTGAACGGGACCTTCAAGGAGGGGCGGATTGCTTTGGCCTGAGCGGCGACCTGCGCGCCGGTCATGCCGCCCGGAAGGACCACGTCGGTAAACATGAGATCTACTCGGGGTTGACGGTCGAGGAGCCGCAGAGCCGCCGGACCGTCATGGGCCTCCAGCACGCGATAGCCGAGCTCGCGGAGGCTGTCCACCGAGTAGGCTCTAACGTCGTCGTCGTCCTCGACCACGATAATGGTCTCTTCCTGCGCGGCTTCCGGATTGAGCGTCTCTTCAGGTGCGGAGTCGTTCGATGCCTCACTTGCCAAGCGAGGAAGGTAAATTTTGACGGTGGTGCCCTGGCCAACCTCCGAATAGATTTTCACGTGACCACCCGACTGCTTGACGAAGCCATAAACCTGGCTCAGCCCGAGTCCCGTGCCTTTGCCGACGGGTTTCGTGGTGAAGAAGGGCTCAAAGGCTTGCGCCACGGTCTGCCGCTCCATGCCGATGCCGGTATCGCTGACCGATATGACGACGTATTGGCCCGCCACCACTTCGCTGTGGGCCGCGACATAGGCTTCGTCGATATGGGCGTTGCCGGTCTCGAGCGTCAGCTTTCCTCCGTTTGGCATGGCATCCCGAGCGTTGACGGCGAGATTGAGGATGGCTGCCTCGAGCTCGTTCGGGTCGGCTTCCGCGCGCCACAAACCGGCACCGAGCACGGTCTCTACGGCGATGGTCTCGCCGAGGGTGCGATGGACCATTTCGGAAAGGCCGTTGACCAGAACGTTGACGTCTATCGGCTTGGGATCGAGCGGCTGCCGACGCGAGAACGCCAGAAGGCGCTGGGTAAGTGAGGCGGCCCGTTGTGCGCCATTGGTTGCATGCCGTACGGCGCGCTGCAGATGAGCGGAATCGGAGGGAATATTCCGCTGCAGCGTGTCGAGATTCCCCATTATCACCTGGAGGAGATTGTTGAAGTCGTGGGCGACCCCGCCGGTCAGCTGTCCCACGGCTTCCATCTTTTGGGATTGCCGCAGCGCCTCCTCGTTGCGCCTGAGTTGTTCGGTGCGCTCGAGGACTTGCTTTTCCAGGGTGGCGTTCAATTGGACCAGCGCCTCCTGGGCACGCTTGCGTTCTGCGATCTCGCGCTGCGACGCCTGCGAAAGACGGACATTGTCGATTGCAACCGCGGCTTCGGCCGCAAGCCCCGAGAGGCCCCGTTCCGAGCGCTCCGAAAAGACACCGGGCTTGCCGTGGCCGAAGAACAGTCCTCCGATCACTCCGCCCGTCCGCGAAAGCACGGGGACGGCGAGATAGCTGCGCACGGGCAGATGGCCTTCGGGCATACCTTTAAGCGGCGGATTCTTGCCGTAGCGGGGATCCCTGGTGATGTCGTCGGAGCGCACGATGCCCTCGCCGTTGAACGTCGGCGCAAACACTTCGGTGTTTCGCGGCATCGGGAATTTCGAGAACGCCTCCAGCGGAGCTCCCGAAAGCGTGTAGAGCATGTAGCTCTCGCCGGCATCGTTAGTGAGATTATAGAAAAACGCGCCAAACTCGGCACCGCTCAGTTCGACGCCCGCGTCCGTGACGATTTGCACCAAGCGCTGGAGATCGGTCTCGAGGGCAAGCGAGGATCCGGCGCGATTGAGCACTTCGAGCGCATGCCGCTCCTCGCGGATCGTTCCTCGGCCTCCCGCTGAACCGTGCGGTCGCGCAGGATCTTGACGAAACCGATGACCTTTCCGCACTCACGGATGGGGCTCAGTTCGCCAACCGCCCAGAAGCGGCTTCCGTCCTTGCGGACGCGCCAGCCTTCCTCGCCGCCGCCCCTGCCATGGACCATCGCATCTTCCATTTCCCGGCTCAACCGCGCCTGCCCGTCGCCATCGGCGAAGATGCGGCTCAGGGACCTGCCGAGCATCTCGGGTTCGCTCCAACCCAGAATGCGGCATGCCCCACTGTTCCAGCTGGTGACTATGCCGCCTTCGTCCGTGCTGATGATGGCCGTGTCGGTCGCGCCGTTGACGATCTGACGCCACTGGGCGGCGGTGATTTCACCGGGCGCGTTCGCAAGGTCGTCAACTGCACTCATCGATGCTCCTGACATCTGCGGATGCACCATCCCGGACGGCAAGCCTCCGACCGAGCCGACGCTCCAGACGAACTCGACCCAGTCAGGCCGGCGTCAGTTGCTCGACGATTATTTGACGGCCCCCGACGGCTGTAGGAATTACCCTTGGCCAACGCAGGGCGCCAGCGCCGAGTTCCCCTTCCAAACGGCGCCGCTGGCGGCGAAATTGCGTCTGGACCGCAAAAAACCGGGAACAAAACTGCGCGGGTCGGCAACCGGCGCATCGCCTGGCCCGTTGGAGTGGTGGCGCTGCGCCCTTAAATCCAATCCTTCAAAAGGGATACTGGCTACCTGTCCACGCCCCTGCCTTAGCCGAGGAGCATGGCGGCAACAGAGGCGGCGTTAATGCCTTCGATGGAGTAATTCCCAAACGAACTTGGCTTCGACTACCGGACCGTCGCTATCCCGGACCTGTACAGCCATCAGGGAAAAGGGTTGGCTGTCGGCCTTATCGCCGACAAGATTTGCCAGCGACCGCGCAGCCTCTATTTGGGCGGCCTCGACATGTGGAAGCTCGATCCCTTCATCATCGGGTACGAATTAATCGCCGTCGCGGATGTCGAAAAAATACCGCATCATAACCGCGGTGAACGTGCGATGAGCAAAAGCGTTCCTAGTCGGTTTGGTCGGACATGCTGACGGGACCGGCGACAAAGCGGTACGACGGGATCCAGGTCGTATACCAGCTTTCCATGGTCTGGCCACCGCGCACTCGAAGCTTGCGATCTCACGCGACTTCGCCATGTGCTCGGTGCGGCTATAGACCGCCCCGCAAATTGCAGGTTCTGTGATTCGTCTGTTCCATCCTTTATTATGGACCGCAGATTGAATTTAGGACACCACCAAGCGCCACCCGTGTAAATGCGGACAGGACCATGGCGCTGGCGCGCATCTCTCCGGGCGAGCGGCTTCGAAGAACGAACGTTCGAATGCTCGAGCTGCTGGCGGACCGAAAAGATCTCAGTGAGCATCGACCGCATATAACCCGACGCCGTCGGCTGGCTCGACGGCAAGCTCAAGCCGCCAGGCTGCACGATCCGAGTTGCCTAAGTGGGCGGCCGCACCGCGTTCAGCAGCTGGGAAACCGCGGTCACCAGTTGCGCCGGCGCGAAGGGTTTTTGTAGGAGGATGCTGTTGGGAACGCCGTGAGAGGTCCACTGGTCGGCGGCCGCTCCGGTCATGTAGACCACCGGAAAGTCAGCGGCGCTTTCCCTGATCTGCTTCGCGACTTCCCACCCATTTATTGTGCCCTTCAGGCTCACGTCGGTGACAAGGGCCCTATATTCCGCAACCCTGCCCCGGAATAGCGTGAGCGCCTCCTCGCCGGACGACAAGGCGTGGGTTTCGAAACCGCCCTCGCGCAGGAAATCCTCGACCACGCCTTGCAATGGATAATCGTCCTCGACGACGAGGATCAGTGGCGCCTCGCTCACGCTTAACTCTCGTTGGTTGGAGCCCCTGGGTGCTGTCACAGTATGTACAAAAGTGAACCTACGGGAAAGTTCCGGAATCTAGGTTTGGGAGCCTTCTAAGTTGCGTTTCCGATAAGAGGCGCCGGCTTCAATTTCGCCGGCACCCCGCCCCGATGACCTTGGTGTATGCTATCGTGCTGGGCACAGGAGGAAGACGCGATGTCCACTTCCAAGAAACCGCTGAAACCCGCTGATTTCCCGGTGACTGCGGAAGGCCAAAAATAAAAAGCAGGATGGCAAGCCGATCGCGAGCACGGAGGATGCAGATCTCGCTGCCGACGTGGCCGAGCGCCTTAACGACGACGAAGCTCGGCGCGAAGAAGATAAGTGGTCAGCCTGATCTACCCTGGTCGTCGTCCAGCGTCCCGATAAGCTTCAGCAAGGGCGACTGCACGGCCCAACGAGCTAGTCTGTCGCCCGCCCCTGATCGCCATCCGCGTTCGCCGTTGGATCGGTATCATCCGAGTTTGCAGACTGAACTTCGGCAGTTCCATTCGTTTGGGCCGCGTCTTCCGAGGCGTTCGGGGCGACAGACGATTGACCCTCCGCCCCTTCGCTTTGCAGTTCGGCCGCCATCTTCTCGAAGCGCTCCCGGTCGGCGTCGGTGTTCATGGCCAGCGCGAAGCGCTTCGCGCGGGCGATCTGCTCCAGCAGGAACTCCTTGTTTCTAGGCATGGCCTCATCTTGATTCAATGCTCCGTCCCACAGACCAATGCGCAACGCGCGAGTTTGTTACAGAAGCGGCAATTTGGCGGCTTCCAAAACATCCGATGTTCAGACGTGCTCATCCGCCATTCGGTTCGTTTCGCACGCGGCGCGATCGGCGGGCGCACGCTCGTCAGCGATGGCCTTGGTAAGCTCGGCGCCGAAGAGAAAAATCTGGGCCGAATAGTACGTCCAGAACATGAGGACGATCAGCGCGCCGGCCGCCCCATAGGGTGAACTCGGCGCCGCGCGCCCGAGATAGACCCCGATCAGCGATTTTCCGACTGCGAACAGCACGGCCGTGACGAACGCGCCCAGAACCAGCTCGCGCCAGGGTATCGCCGTGTCCGGAAGCACCTTGTAGATCGCGGTGAACAGCAGCGTGAAGATGGCGAGCGAGACGACGGTGTTGAGGACGGCCAGGAGGATCTTTCCGGCGAATAGTCCCTGGAAGACATGACCTAGCGCCGAGAGGGCAGCGCTGGCGGCCAGCGACACCACCAGCATGAACCCGAGCGCCGCGACGAGGCCCAGACTGGCGGCGCGGGTCCGGATCAGGGCGGAGATCGGCTCGTCGATCGGTTTGGCCCTGAAGGTCGCATTCAGCGCCGTGTGCATCTCGCCGAACACGCCGGAGGCGGTGATCACCACGGTGACGACGCCAAGAACCGTCGCGATGGTCCCGGAGGCGGGATCGCTAGATCGTTCCAGGATGGTTTTGATGAAGTCGCCGCCGGCCGGACCCAGCAGCTGGCCGAGCTCCTCGCTGATGGCCCCGCGGGCGGCGTCCTGTCCAAAGACCAGACCCGCGATCGCCACCACGATCAGAAGCACCGGCGCCAGCGACGTTGCGGCATAGAACGCGATGGCCGCGCCGCGGCTCAAGGCATCGTTGGCCAGGTAGCCCGAGAAAGCAGCCTTCAGGATTTGCCACAGCCGCCGCATGCGTTTCTATCCGCCCCGACCCGCAGGCATCACCTAACGCTCCTGAACGCGGCCCGCCTTTGGGGACTATGGGGCTAGGAGGCGAGGCCGCGCAGGCCGGCATTTTCGCGCGGCCCGCCAGACCAATTCAACCGGGACACCTGTGTTCCGATCGCGATTGAAACCGCCCGCCGATCATGGGTAGACTGTGGATCTCCATGGCTGGGGCTAGGTGTATGAGTCCGCCGTACGATCGTCCGATGTGTCCTGTGTGCAAACACCGGATGGCCTTGGCGCGGATCTCTCCCGGCGAGCGCGAGTTCGAGGAGCATACGTTCGAGTGCTCCACCTGCGGACGGACCGAGAAGATCGCCGTCGCGATAGATCCTATGAAGAGCGATGCGGTGGGTTGGCTCGCCGGCGAGCTTCGGCCGCCGCGCTGACGAGAGAGAAGTAGGCTAGTGACGGCGCAGCGGCCCGTCCTCGGCACTGGTGCAGCCGCACCGAAGCCGTGTTTTTTGTTCTGAGCGATTTCATTTGGTCGGCCATATCGATGACGGACATGATCGAAAGTGGTCGCTAGAATGCTGGATGTGAAAGCCAGAGGGGGCTGGGTGTGGAGGCGAGGACAGCAAACGAGATCGAAATAGCGGCCTACGTGAGGCTGCCGATGAAGTTCTCTGACAATCTCTTTCTTGCGTATTTAGTTGAACTGGATCGGACTTCTAAATGAATAGGCTGCGCAGGTTCTTTGAACAAATGCCCTCGGGACAAAGGTCGTCTCGCGTGGCGTATGTGATCAACAGGGAAGCCCTGCCAAAGGCATTAAAAAATTCTGAATGGACCAAAGATCCAACCTTCAAGGCGGCTGATGCTGTTCTTGCCGATCCGAATCTTAAAGTCGTGTACAAAACAGCGCTAGAAAAGGGGTGCGCGGTTGTCACCACGTCAGCGACGTGATCAGATCCTGTCCGAAACCTTCTGGGTTGCCCCAGCGCCAAACCCTTGTCACAGATAGGCGCGCTACCAAAACACTCGATGCGATGAAGAGGTTCACCCGGCGAGGAACGAAGCTGCGTTCTGGGACGACGCCCACCACAGCCGAATTCTGCACAAGTTGGGTTGCCTTCAGACTGCGGTGAAGATAGCCATCAGGAATAGGCCGGCACCGAGGGAACGACGGGTATCGCTCTCAGCGACCTAGCCGTTTCTCCACGCGCTTGCGCGCGTTGCCGACCTTTTTGACGGCCTTTTCACCGCTGGTGCTGACTTTCCGGTCTTCTTCGCCTCGTACTGCACTTCGTAGCTCTGCCCGCCAGCTACCCGCGCCCGGTCCTGTTTTCGACCGCGCGCCGTCTTCGGCTTCTTCGCCACCGCCATGGGTGCCTCCTGTTGTGACATCGAAGCAACGCGACAAGGATTCGCAGGTTCCGGAACTATTCGAACCGTGCCAATTTGAGTCGGCTGTAGCGTGGAGTTCTTCAGTGGCGTTTCAGCGTGGAAAACCGGCGGCCATCGGCGTCAAGGCGCCCTTCCCCGGCTTCATCGAACCCGCCTTGGCCACCTCGATCGAGAAGGTGCCGTCCGGAGAGCGCTGGATTCACGAAATCAAGTTCGACGGCTACCGTGTCCAGGTCCATCTGGCCAACGAGGTTGCGAAGATCTTCACCCGGCGCGGCCATGATTGGACGCATCGCTTCAAGAAGGTCGCCCATGACGCCTGGCGGATCAGGGCGAACTCGGCCGTGGTCGACGGCGAGATCGTGGTACCGGCCGCCGATGGGACCACCGACTTCTCGGTCCTGCAGAACGAGCTCAAGGGCAAGTCGGCGAGCATCGTGCTTGTAGCGTTCGATCTGCTCTATCTGAACGGCTGCGATATCCGGAAGCTGCCGCTGTTTCAGCGCAAGGCCGAACTTAAGAAGATCCTAAGCGGCGCCGACATCCAGTTCAGCGAAAGTTTCGAGATAGACGGCCGCGAGATGTTCGCACACGCCTGCAAGCTCGGCCTCGAGGGCGTCGTCTCAAAGGTTCGGGGCAGCGCCTATCCGACGGGACGCACGAACGACTGGGTCAAGAAGACCTGTGCGCAACGGGAGACGCTGACCATTGCCGGTTTCGCACTCGATGGTACGAAGTGGGACGGGCTCTACGTGGGCCGGCGCAAGGGCGACGATCTGGTCTACGCCGGCAAGGTCGACCACGGCTTCGACAAGGTCTCGGCCGGCGATCTGCAGAAGCGGCTCAGACCCCTCATCCGAAGGACCCAGCCCTATGCCAAGCGCATCGGCCACAAGGGCATCTGGGTTGAACCAAAGCTTCTGGCCGAGATCGAGTATCGCGCGAAATCCGCCGAGGGAAAGGTCCGGCACCCGTTCGTCCGGGGCTTGCGGGAGGACCTGTGATGGATGCATTCGATCGCTTCTGGCAGTGGGCCAACAAGCCCTTGGAAAGTCACCTGACGATTCCGGCCGAGCTACATCAGGCCGTCATGGAGCTCACTCCTGAGGACCGACGTGACCGGGCCGCGTTGAACCAAGCTGCAGCACGCGTGCTGGATCCCGAACGATGAACGCTTGAAGGGGACCGCTGGCCGCACCCGTGGGTACGGCCAAAGACTAACCTCGCGCGCGCCGCAGCGCCGCTTCCAATCGCTCCTTCTCCTTATCCCAGCGGGCTTTTTCGGCTTGCAATCTCTTCTCGAGAGCCTCGAGCTCAGCCTCGATGACGGCGGCCCGCTTGCCGTGCTCCTGCTCGGCCTTATCCAACGCAGCCTGCGCCTTGCCGATGGCCTCCTGACGCCGTTCACGGTCCTTCTGCCTGGCGGCCTCTTCCTTCGCCCGTTCGCGCTCGACACGCTTCTGCTCTCGTTCGTAGGCGAGAGCGGCCTTTCGTTCCGCCGCCTTGTCGACAGGGCGAGTCGAAGGCCCTTTCGGCCTAGGACCTTTAGACTTGCGGGCGGCTTTCGTTGGCCCGGTACCGCCAAGATCTGTAGGCAGCTCGGCATGTTCACTGAAGGGTTGGTTGGTTCCGACCGGGCGCCTAAGAACGACGCCAGGCTTTGCCATGGTCGCGGCGACGACGTCCGGATCGTGGCTCTCATTCGCCGCACCCTGGTGAAAGAGATTGCTGTCGGCGCCCCACGCCTCCAGAGCCGCCTTCATGGATGGCGCTGCGATCGCCTGATCGAAAAAGCCCAGCGAGGTCTGAAAGGTCTTCAATTTTCTGGCCATCGGTCTGATCTGCCCTTACCGAAATCGTCCACCTCGCGCGCCGCGGCGCCTGCGGAACACGACGCGGTCTCGAAGCGTTCCCTCATCCTTGAAGGACGTCCATGCATTTCGCAACGCGCTCTTAAGGAATGGCCTCGAATGAGCCGGACGTCGACCCTGCCCAAGCGCCTGCAGCCGATGCTCGCTACCCTTACCGACGCGCCGTTCGACGACCCTGACTGGGTTTTCGAGGACAAGTACGACGGCTTCCGGATGATCGCAGAAATCCGGCGGGGCAAGGTTGCACTCTACAGCCGCAACGGCAAGATCATCAGCCGCAGCTATATTGAGGTCGCCAAAGCGCTGGAGGGCGTGAAGGGCGACGCTGTGATCGACGGAGAGCTCGTCGCGATCGGAAAGGACGGCATCTCGCATTTCCAGTTGCTTCAAAACGCGCTACGCCATGAGGCGAAGCTCCTGTACTGCGCCTTCGATCTCATGTTTGAAAACGCAGTGGACTTGCGCGGGGAGCCTCTTCTCGAGCGCAAGAAGCGGCTGAAGGCAATTCTGCCGCGCAACAAGCTGATCGCCTTCAGCGCTCATCGCAAAGGGAACGGTACGAAATTCTTCACCGAGGCCGAGCGGAAGGGTCTCGAAGGCATCATGGCAAAGCGCGCCGACAGTTCGTATGCATCCGGAAGCCGGACCTCGGATTGGCTGAAGATCAAGACGGCAAAGCGACAGGAAGTGGTGATCGCCGGCTTCACGGCGCCCAAGCGCACCAGGCCGTTCTTCGGCGCCCTGGTCCTCGCCGTGCGGGAAGACGACGCATGGCGCTACATCGGGCATGTCGGCACTGGCTTCAGCCACAAGGCCCTGGAAGATCTTCATGCCAAGCTCTTGAAGCTGAGGGCCTCTAAGTCACCCTTTCCTGCCAAAGTGAAGGACGAGGCCGCCACGACCTGGGTCAGGCCCTCGCTGGTTGCCGAGGTCAAATTCGCTGAGTGGACCGGCAACGGCGAACTGCGCCAGCCCGTCTACCTCGGGCTCAGGTCCGACAAGCGAGCGAAGGATGTCGTGCGCGAACGAGAACGTTTGCGCAAATAGCGCTTTCCTTCGGCCGTAAACGGCAAACGGAACGAACGCCTTCACCTCCTCAGCGTTGCGTTCAATCGCCTCCAAGGTCGTGGATTTCCGGTCGCATGCCCTGAGGCGTGACTTCGAGCGTCGCAAGCGTGATCGGCAGCTTGAAGCGTCGTCGTCCCGCGCTGCCGGGATTCAGGTAGAGAACGCCACCGACCGTGTCGATCTTTGGCACGTGGGAATGCCCGGAGACGATGACGTCGATGCCGGCGCCGGGATCGGCCTGTAGCGTCTTCAGGTCGTGCAGGACGTAGATCGACTTTCCCGCCAGGCGCACGAATTTTGTGTCCGGGTATTCGCGGGCCCACTCGCCACTGTCCACATTTCCACGGATCGCGGTGACAGGTGCGATCCGGCGAAGCGCGTCGACGATCTCGGGGCTTCCGATGTCGCCGGCATGAATGATGTGATCGACGCCCGTCAGGCCTCGTTCCGCCTCGGGCCTCAACAGGCCGTGCGTGTCCGAAATGATTCCAATCCTGAACATCATTTTCCGTCGCTCTCAGCCGCGATCGCCAAGAGACGATCGAGAAGTTCGACCTGAGCGGACAGAATCTTGGTTCGTGCAAACTCGATATCAAACCATTCCGCGCGGTCTACTTCGGGAAAGCTCTGCCGTCGACCGCTTCGGGGAGGCCATTCGATATCGAAGGTATTGCTGGTCAGCGCCGCTGGGTCAAAATGGCCCTCGCCGGCGAATGCGATGACGCGCTTCCCACCTCGCTGTCGGATCTCCCCCAGAGGCTGTAGTGGACCAATCCAAGCGCTGTGGCCGAGCTCCTCGGCAAACTCGCGCCGCGCGACCTGCTCTGGAGCATCCGCGGTATCTATTTCTCCCTTCGGAATCGACCAGGCGCCATCGTCCTTGTTGCGCCAGAACGGACCGCCGGGGTGAACGAGCAGGACCTCGAGCCCGCGAGCGCCTTTCCGGTAGGCCAGAATGCCCGCGCTCAACGTCGATCGCTTGGTAGTCTTTGTCAACGCTGCCATATCGCTCCTATTTTGCGGCGCAGACCGGGTATTAAGCAACGGCGGAAGATCTGAGGAGCGGCGACTGGCTACTTGCGCAACAAAGAACGTTCGAAACAGGCCAGAAGCGCAGCAGGTCCCGGATACACCTCGGCGCACCCGGCTTTCCGCAATTCGTCCTCCGTGAAGCCTCCGCAGAGTACGCCCACCGTGCGAACTCCCGCCTTCCCCGCCGCTTCCGCATCGTACGGCGTGTCGCCGATAGCAACGGCGTCGGCGCCTTCGAGCTTGAGCTTCTTGAGAACGATCTCGAAGATGTCCGGTGCGGGTTTGGATTCTTCCACGTCGTCGGAAGAAGTTTTTAGATCGACCAGATCGGTGATGCCTGCGATATCGAGATACTTGTCGACTTCATCCTTCTTGGCCGAGGAAGCAACAGCGACCTGAAGTCCCGCCTCACGCACGCGCCTCAACAGGTCCGGGACGGCCGAGAAGGGACGCACAAGGGGCAGATACTCGGTCTTGAAACGATTGCCGCGCCACTCCTCCAGTTCCTTGCCGTGGTCTCGTTGGTCATCGGCGGACAGGAACACGGGAATCAGTTTGTCTCCTCCCTTGCCGATCTGGCCCCTCACCTGTTCGAAGCTTACCTCGTGGCCGAACTTGAGCAGAGCTTCCTGCCATGCCAGCGCGTGGAGATCCACCGAGTCCAGAAGCGTGCCGTCCAGATCGAAAATAGCGGCTTTCGGCAACTCACAGTCCTCCACGGTTGGAGCGAGCTAGTTTTGCGTACCAGTCGGCATAGAGGGTGTTCTTCGCCATGTGCCGGTTGAGATCCGGCGAGCCGTCGTCCCACCATACCGGACTACGCTCGCCGAGCGCCTGCTTGAACTTGTCCACGGCCCTATGCGCCATTGCCTTCGCCTCAAGGTCAGCTGCGTTCTCTGCGTCGCGTACCGCCCACCGGGGCCCCATCAGCTGACCTAGGAGATCGGCTCGCTTGACCTCGTCGAGACCGGGGTTCGCCGTCCGCCAGAGCCTGCCGCGGACGACGAAGCGACGCCCGTCCGGCGTCACTGGATGTTTCACGACAACTAGGCTGACTTCCGCTGCGGTCTGGCCGCCGGCTTCTTCGCCGCGGCCTCCTTGGCCGGCTTTTTGCCGGCGATCGGCATTAGCATTTCCTTCTGCCCGGCCGCCGCCTTGCGGGCCTTCTTGGCTGGCTTCTTCGGCGCCTCTGTCGCTGCCGCCGCGCTTCCGCCGATGCTCTTGCGCAGCGCGTCCATCAGGTCGACCACGTTCTCACCGCGCGGACGCGCTTTTGCGGTGATGGGTTTGCCGGCACGCTTCTGGTTGATGAGATCGATGAGGGCGGTTTCATACTGGTCTTCAAACTTATCCGGCTCGAAGTGACCCGCCTTTTGATTGACGATGTGCTTGGCGAGGTCGAGCATGTCCTTGGTGACTTTGACATCCTGGATATCGTCGAAATACTCATCCGCGGAGCGGACTTCGTAGGGATAACGCAGCAGCGTCCCCATCAGCCCCTTGTCCAGCGGCTCCAGCGCGATGATGTGCTCGCGATTGGTCAACACCACACGACCGATTGCAACCTTGTTCATCTCGCGGATGGTCTCGCGGATGACAGCGAAGGCGTCGTGCCCGACCTTGCCATCGGGGCGCAGGTAGTAGGGGCGGATGAGATATCGAGGATCGATCTCGCTCCGGTCGACGAACTCGTCGATCTCGATAGTTCGCGTCGATTCCAGCGCCACGTTCTCAAGCTCCTCCTTCGTCACCTCGATGAAGGTATCGGTGTCGACCTTGTAGCCCTTGACGATGTCCTCGTTGTCGACCTCCTCGCCGGTATCGGCGTCGACCTTGGCGTACTTGATACGGTGGCCGGTCTTCCGGTTGAGTTGGTTGAACGAGACCTTTTCGGATTCGGACGTGGCCGGATAGAGCGCAACCGGACAGGTGACGAGGGAAAGACGCAGGAAGCCTTTCCAGTTAGCGCGGGGGGCCATCGCGGGGAACTCCATTACTGATGCCGGATTCAAGACGAACGGCCCGGCTTGGTTCCGACATCGCGTCCCCTCCAAAAGGAGGATTTTTTCACGGAGCGGGCTCGATCGGACTCGACTTTTGTTCTCTTTATGTTCTAATTCGGAATGTCCGACCGACCCGCGAGCTGGCGCATGCCGACCCCAAAGCAGATGGAAAAGCTGGCCGCTGAAACCGTCCGCAGGCGGGCCCCCTCCGCTGCGGCGCCGGATGCTCCCCTCCCGGCGGAATATTGGGAATCGCTCCTCAAAGACCCGCGCGCCGACGCGACCGGGGCCCAGCTGCGGCAGCGACGTCTTTCCGAGATACAGCGCCACGTGCTGCGCATCTCGTGCCGTCGCTGCGAGCGAACGGTGGAAATCCAGACTGCCGATGCAGTCCGATTGTATGGCGCCAACGCGGTCTGGAAGGACGTCGCGCAGCGGTTGCTCGACAATACCTGTCAGCAGCGCACCGGCAGACATGAAGAAGATGGGTGCTGGCCAGCGTTCGAGACGCCGTAGCCCGCTGCGGATCGCCGATCCGATCTCTTTGCGCGTGGATGTGCGGATGGCCCCGAAGTACCACCCTACGCCCCTGTCGGGCGGCGACCGCAAGGCTCTGGCGAAAGAGCTCGGCAAAGCACGCGCGATGGCCAACATCCTGGCCGCTCAATCGGCCGAGATGCGAGCCAAGGGCGAGGCGATGATCCAGCAAGCTGATAGGCTGCTTTGCGAAAGTTGGAACGAGCGAATGTGGTCAGACGGCGAGCCGATCGATCCGTCGCCCACCATCGACCAGGCCGTGAATGGAGGTTTTCCCTGGCTGGAGATCAGGTGCGCGCGCTGCAAGACGCCGAGTGACGTCGACCTCGCGGCGATGAAGCATCCGCCGACCACCTTCGTGCACGATCTCGCCAGCCGGCTGCGCTGCCGCAAATGCGCCAAGGCGGGCCGGCGTCCATCCGCGACTCTGCTACAATTAGCTTGGCAGCCGCGCCACTCTCGAACCGAAGCCTGACCGATGTGTAATCTCTATTCGATCACGACCAACCAAGCCGCTATCATCGCGTTGTTTCGCGTCGTGAACCGGTACGTCGGCAATCTGGCGCCAATGCCGGGGGTTTTTCCGGACTACACGGCACCAATCGTGCGTAACGGGGCCGAGGGCCGCGAACTCGCGACAGCGCGGTGGGGAATGCCATCGTCGTCAAAAGCCCTGATGGACGCCACCAAGAAACGAGCCGAAAAGCTGCAGGCCAAGGGCAAGACCGTCGATTTCAAGGAACTGCTGCGAATGGAGCCGGACGGCGGCACGACCAACATCCGCAACGTGAAGAGCAAGCACTGGACGAGATGGCTGGGCACCGAAAGCCGCTGCGTGGTGCCGTTCAACTCCTTCAGCGAGTTCAACAAGGCCGAGGGCGGTGATATCTGGTTCGCACTCGATGAGACCCGTCCCCTCGCCTGCTTCGCCGGCATATGGACCAACTGGATGTCTGTTCGGAAGGTCAAGGAAGGCGAGACCACCAACGACCTCTATGCATTTCTTACGACGGAGCCGAACGCCGAGGTCGGCGCCATCCACCCCAAGGCGATGCCGGTGATCCTGACGACGCCGGACGAAGTCGAGACCTGGATGACGGCTCCTCTCGACGAGGCCCTGAAGTTGCAGCGACCGCTTGCCGACGGAACGCTCCAGATCGTCGCCCGCGGCGTCAAGGAAGACACGGCCGGGCTAACGACGTGACCACCGAGGACGATGACGATCAGGCAGCTTCCCCGGGCCGCCAACGCAAGATCATCCACATCGACATGGATGCCTTCTATGCATCCGTCGAGCAGCGGGACAATCCTGATCTCCGCGGTAAGCCGGTCGCCGTCGGAGGATCCCGGGAGCGCGGCGTCGTGGCGGCGGCCAGCTACGAAGCGCGCAAGTTCGGCGTCAGGTCGGCCATGCCATCGGTTACCGCGAAGCGGCAGTGCCCCGATCTGATCTTCGTGAAACCCCGCTTCGAGGTCTACAAGGCGGTCTCACAGCAAATCCGCGAAATCTTCGCCGAGCATACCCCGACCATCGAGCCGCTGTCGCTGGACGAGGCCTACCTCGACGTGACCGAAAATCTCCAGGGCATTCCGTTGGCTCGGGACGTCGCGCTCGCGATCCGTGCGAAAATCAAGGAGGTAACCGGCCTCAACGCTTCGGCCGGCATTTCCTACAACAAATTTCTGGCGAAGCTCGCTTCCGACCACCGCAAACCTAACGGCCAGTACGTCATCACGCCGGAGATGGGCCCGGCATTCGTAGAAAACCTGCCGGTCGGCAAGTTTCATGGAATTGGGCCGGCAACCGGCGCCAAGATGAACGCCCTTGGTCTCTACACAGGCCTCGACATGCGCAATCAGTCCCTCGAATTTATGCAGACCAATTTCGGCAAGGCCGGAACCTATTACTATTCGATATCGAGGGGTGTCGACAACCGCGAGGTCAGAGCCGACCGCGTGCGTAAATCCGTGGGTGCAGAAAATACGTTCTCCACTGATCTCATTGAGTTCGAGGCAATGGTGTCGGAAGTGCAGCCTTTGATCGACAAGGTCTGGCGGCATTGCGAAGAAAAGGGCTCGCGGGGCCGGACAGTAACGCTGAAGGTCAAATTTGCAGACTTCGAGATTATGACACGCAGCAGGTCTGTCCCCACCGCCGTGTCGAGCAGAAGCGATCTGGAGCGCTTGGTCATCAGCCTGCTCGAGAACGAAACGCCTCTTCCAAGACCGGTTCGGCTCTTAGGTATCTCACTCTCATCGCTACACCCCGAAGATGGCGCGGAGCCACAGCTGGATCTGCCAATCTAAACCGTGTGGATTACCACTTTGTTTCGCTGTTTCAGCTCGTCTCCCGTCATGCCAATCTCCTACTCATATGTGTTCGCGACGGAAGTCTTCCGGGATCGGCTTCCCTTCCTCTAGTCGCTTTTCGCGGGCCTCTCCTACCTTCACCCCCTCGTTCAAAACATAGAGCAGGGTGACGGCACCGTTAATTCGCCCTCCCAGGTCGAAGCGGCTCTCGGAATCCATATAGTGCCCGGCGACGGCGTTGAGGACGGCTGTTAGCGACAACAACGCCGTTTTCACTTTCAGCCTACTCGCGTCCGCGAGCGGCTTGGTCGGTTGTTCGAGCGCGAGCAGCAAGTCGCTGTGAGCAATCCTTCGGTTTCGCCAGTCGCGGCAAAATGCAGTCTCCGAAACCGCATCCGCGACGAGCTGCGTTACCCGAGCCTTCAGCCTCGCGTCGCCTATCAACGGCGGCAGCGCTTGGATGCTCAGGTTCTGTCTACCAGCCCTACCGGTCTTCGCCGGGTCGGTGAGACGCGAGATACGAAGCAGCGTTAGCTCCCATAGCTCGTCTTGAAGCATGTGAAAGAAGGCCGGCGCCGCTCTATTGAGTAGGTCGATGCGCTCGGGCTTGCTGCCGAACAGCTCGACATACTCTTTCCAATAAACGTGAACGACCGCTACCGATTGCCAGAGGGCTGAGTACAGCGAGCCAAGCGGCCCACCCATGGCCGCTATGTTCGCGGCTTTCGCCTCGTCCGCCGTGTGGCTAGTCATCAGAAGCCTACTTCCACTGGACCCAGAGCTTCTGAGTTTCCGCCAAGAAGTCGAGATAGCCCTGGATGGGCCAAGACGTATGGCTGTTGTCGCGAACGAGCGGATGGATGCCGTTAGCGCACATGAGGGCGCCGGCATCTGGCGGACTGTTGAGCCAGCCCCAGCATTTATCGACCGTGTTCGCGTAGCTCACGCCGAACTCGCTTACTGGCACGTTGTAAAGCATGCCCTCAATGAAGTAGGAGGGGGCGACGCCGCTCTTTATCTTCCCGTCCCGAATGAGCCGATTGCGCATGTTCTTGAAGATGCGCACGGTCGGTTTGAGCCACTCGGCCGTCGCCTGATGTTTCCGAGTCATGTTCTCGGAATGCTGCTTCGGGTAATTGACGATTTCAGTCCCGTTGGTCGTGATGAATAGTACGCCCTCGATGCACTCTTTGTCCTGTTCGCTGAAGTAGCGGGAATACTTCTTGTGCGGCGCGACCAGCAGAATGTCGGAGCTTCGCCGAGTCCCATTCGCCTTAAGCCGCAGGGCTTTCTTTCCCGAGGTGTCCAGGTCGCTTCCGTACTGCTTGTCGAGCCACGCGACTACATCGGTCCGAAATGACTCCAGGGTGTATTCGGCAGGGGTTGGATACGCGGTTTTGAATGCCGTTTTTCCGGCCCTGACAGGGCATCGATGTTGTAGTGAAACAGACCTCGGGTGCGCAGGACGATATCGACGTCGCTATCCGCGCCGTAGACGTTCGTATCGTTGCCGTATGACCCTTGCAGGAACGAGTCGATGCGTCGGGACGAATAAGGCGCGTCCTTGTGTTCGATGACGCCCTTAATGGACTGATACGTTGCCGCGGACTGCGCGGCGGCGCCTATGTGCGTCCACGTCTCAAGCTGAGTCTCAGGAATTGCCACGCCGCTCTCCTATAGAATCTTCCTCAATGCATTTTCATAGTCGCGAAACGATTGCCGTCCCCGCTGCCAGAGCTGGTCCAGCTTCGCCAGGTCATGCTCGAACAGATCCGTCGCCATCTCAGGTTCGGTGTACCGGGTGCTTATTCGTACCGTGTCGATGTCCTGAAAGAGAATGTGACGAAGCTGGTTCATCGACTGCGTGTTGATTTCGAGAACCCGTTGCAGCAGCCGAACCGTGAAGAAATAGCCTATCCAGCGCATCGCACTGAACACGCCCTTTTTCGGCGCGGGATATTCGCCAACACCCACGCTGACCACGCGTATCTGCTTACGGTCAAATTTCAGCGCGTTCGTCGCGTCCGCAATCGCGTACAATGTCGGATTATTCGCGCAATAGCCGCCGTCGATGAGCACAATCGACTCGCCGCCACTCGTCGTCACGGTCTTCTTCCTGAAGAATGGATATGCCGAACAAGACGCTTGCACCGCGTCTGTTATCTTGCAGCCGAAACCCGGCACGAAATTCGGCTTGTCGCCGTGTGCCTGGTCGACAGAGGTCTTGAAAATCATCGGTGTCTCGAACGCCCAGCGCGTCGCGACGATGCCGACGTTGGTCTTTATAGCTGCGAAGTCTTGGTCCTTGAACACATGGTCGGCGAGAGCCTGCAGCGCCGCCGTCTTGTTGCCCGGCAGCCAACACTTCATGACCTCGACGACATGCGTCTTGTAGAGTTCTAGAATCTCATCGACCGAATGCCCGAGCGCGAGAAGTGCCGCGATAATCGAGCCCGTGCTGGTGCCGTAAATCAGGTCGAATCGCTGATGCAGCGGGCCGACCATTCCCTCTATGCCCTTCAGGACCCCAAGGGTATAGAATCCCTTTGCACCCCCGCCATCGAGGCTGAGGATGCGGCAAACCTTGGGTTCTTCTGTCTCCACCATTACCCGCCCGTTGCGTTAGGCCGACTCGGCACCTGCAACGGGAAATATACCTGTTCTCGGTACGTTCATGGGAACATTTCTGCGTATTCTCGTTATTCACAAACCTTCATTCCAGGCTTGTGGGCGCCATGAGCCTCTGTTTTTTCGGCGGCGGTACCTTCCCTCACAATTTCCGCAACCCGCGGCGGGCTCCTGCGCCTACCGAGGGGCGCTCGCTTGATGAAGGCATAGTCGCGCAGCGCATAAGCGATGCCGGTCTCAAGATCGAAGCGTCTATTCGCATCGTCGCGAGCTTTTGATCGCGCCGCATCGACCAACCGGCCGCGCCCCGAAAGAGGGGGCGTGAAACCCGACGCCTCGGTTGTCGACGCCGCGCGGCCGAGCCTAATCACGCTTGCCCGCATTGAATGAGATTCAAGGCGGGCTCTTCGCTAGACGACCTTGCGCAAGGTGTCGGCCCTGCGTTTTACGCCGACCTTGGGATCGAGTGACAGCGCTTCGTCGTAGCAGGCGAGCGCTTGGCGGAGCTCGGCCAGCGCCTCGAGACAGGTGCCGCGCGACCGCAGCAGCCGCGCCCGCGTGCGGCTATCGTCGGGGCGAAGTTTGCCGAGCGCGACATCGGTCGCGGGCAAGACCTGGCCGGCGAGCCCGGGGCTCGGCTTGCCATCCATCTCCGCGATCAGGGTCTCTATGACGAAGATGTTGCCTTGCGAGAGGCCGAATGCCAGCCACTTCATCCGGTCCACGAACACGCCTTCGAAATCGTAATCGAACGCGCCGCCGTCGTGGTAGAGAAGGCGGATGCGCCGGGTCTCGGGAAAGAACGCGTAATCCTTGGCCCAGCCCGATTCCGGCTGGAAACCAGCGATCTCCCGGCCAGCCTCCACATCGAATACGGTGAGCCGGTTGCCGTCGGCGCCCGGCGCGTTTGCGGTCTGGCACACAGCGAAACGACCATCGGCCGAGACGCCGTTGTTGTAGAGGTTGGCCATAAAATGGCGTGACACCAACATCTTCCCATCGGCGCCGAACGCATGGAACGTCCCGTTGAGCGTCTCCGACGCTCCCCAGTCATTGAGAATGAAGACGCCAACGTCCGTCACCGCGCCGTCGTTGGGCCGCGGCATCCGGCCTTCGACGATCACCCGTTTGCCATCCAGCACGAGATACCGGCCGGTACGGGATTGATCAGGCCCGCCATCGGCCCAGGCCAGCGTGAACCGCCCGTTGGGCGAGCGCGCGCGCAGCCCGATGAAATCATGCGAGGCGATATGGATCGTGTTGCCGAAATCGAAATCGTCTTCGGCCGTATCGCCGTGCGGCGCGCCCTTCGATCCCATCAACCAGTTCCACATGCCCATGCCGGCATAGTAGGGCGAGCCGCGCCCCGCGGGGAAGCCCTCACGCTGTCTGTGGCTCGGCCGAGACGAGGTGCCGGATCAGGTTCGACAGGAAGAAATAGAGACCGACCAGGCCCTGGCGGGCTTCGGCGACGGTGACCTCGGCATGGACACCCTTCGAGGCGAGGTCGTTGAGCCGCCGGAAGAAGACATCCAGATGGTCGAGTTCGGCCAAGAGCAGGTCCCGCGCGCTCGAATTGCGCAGCTTGACCCGTGCGAATTCCTGCAGCCGGTTGAGGTATTGCTGATCGCCGAGCTTGCGCTCCTGCCCGTCACTGCACTTTACCGGCTCCTCGCCGGTGACCGGCCAGAACAGATCGGCGGCCGCCTTCATCGCACGGCGCACCTCCGTCAGCACGAGCGCACAATCCTCGCCATCCTTGGAGGCGGCCAGTTGGCTCGCCTTGATCAGCTTCTGCACGACGTAGTCGGACCGGCCCCTGAAGTAATTGTGCACCTCCGCCTGAACACTGTGCAGGAAGTTATCCTGCTGCCGGCCCGCATCGAACTGGCGCTCGATCTCCAGCGCGTAGTTAAAGCAACGGGTCTTGAGACGCGCCTTGACCGTGTACAGCCCGGCAAGGCGCGTTCGCACGATCCCTTTCTGCTCCATGGCACTCAGCGTGAACTCTGCCACGTCGAACTGCGACAGGCCCGGTGGCGGCACGAGGTCGGCGAGCGTGTCCTGCCAACGCTTGATCTCGGACTCGATCTCACCCGCCGCGACGGGCAGGACGTTGGCGCGGTCGCCTTCGGCCTTGTCCGAGTCCTGGTCCATGCTTTCGATTGTATGCAAGTCGAGGTGACGATCCAGCGATCGCTCATAGATGAACTTCTTGGCCTCATCGTTGAGGTGCTGCGTTTCGTTGAACAGCGCCCGCGCGATTTCAGCTTTGCTTGGGTAAAGCTCGCGAAGGAAGATGGCAGCGAACAGGAAGTCCTTGCTTGCCCGCGCGACGCGCAGGCAAGCCATGACCGCGTTTTCAACGCGGTCATTCTCGATATGGTCGTGGATGCGCTCGAGCGCGGCGGCAATATCCATGGCATCTCGGAAGAGCAGACGAATCGTTCTATGATTGCATGGATATGCCATCGCGGCGATGCCGCAGAATGGCGGCCAAACCTGCCGTCATCACCGCTTTCGGGATATCACGGTGCGCCCGCGTGGGCCGTCTTGCTTCGCCGTCGCAGCGATCAGGTTGAGGCCAATATCATGCAGGCGTTTGAAGTACCAATCATACGCCCAGGAGGCTTCCTGTTTCGGCCGGGCCATCTTGGAGACCAGGCTCGCGATCTCGGGCTTCTCGAAGCCCATGATCTCCTGCGCATGCGCGAACCTGTTGCGTATCTTGCGGATGACCTGCAAGTCGGCGTAATCGCTCTCCGACAAGAGGTCGAGTGCGAACGCAAGGTCGCATTTGGCGGCGAAGGAACTGAGGGGGCCGTAACCTTGGAACAACCGCGCCTCCATGGCCTTGGTCATCGGGCGCATCACGCTTTCGAGGCATTGCCGGACTACGTCCTCGAACACGGCGACCGTCTTCAGCACCGTCGCCGTCTGAGCTTCATCGATCCATCGCGGGGCGTCTTCCAGTAAGCGCGTGATCCCGTCCATGAAATTCTGCGAAACCGTGACCGGCCGGCGTTCACCGGTTGCCTTGGCGGCCTTGGGAGTGGGTTTGCGCCGCGCCATTTATTCCATGTCCGTGTGCCGAACGCCGGCAATATCGTAGAGTTCGGCCAGCCACGCCGCCATGGCGGCGTCACGTTCCTCCTGTGATCCCGTCGCCAACTCGGCCTCGATGTGCCGCGCGTCGACATGGATCGGCTGGCTGATTTGGTGGCGGCCGATGCCGAGGCGCTTTCCCCGCAAGCCGACACCGCCCATGATCACCCGCAGCGGCGTGCCGTTACCGTAACTATTGGACAATACCACGAAATTCTCGAGCACGCGCCCGAAGATGCTCTGCACATTCGTGGTCGGGATCAGATCGTCTTCTTGATGATGAACGAACATCTCCGTCGTCACGGCCCAGAACTCGCCGTTGGGAAACACTTGCGTGAATGCACGCGGTTCGGTCGCCGTGCCGTGCGACTCGTAGGTGATGGCGCCATAGGCGTTGCGATCGCCGACGCCCATGTAAAGATTGCGCAGGAGGAGATCGACGCGCCGGTTCAGCACATCATCGTAGAGACGGGTGAGTTTGAGCGGCGTCGCGCGTGCCCCTACCGGCACGAGGCGCAGATAGAGCGCGTCCCGCCGACTGAAACTGTAGTCAATCGCATCCGGCGGCGGCATATGGTTCTGCGCGAGGATCTCGCCCGGCTGGAAGAACACGGCCTCAGTGAACGTCGTGGACGTCGGGACATGGTCCGGCGCTGCTGCCGCCGCCATGGTGAGGTAGGGGCGGAGCGCCGCGACGAACTGAACTTTAAGCTTGTCGCGTTCCGCCTTGATCTCCGCCTTGGAGGCGCCGGGCGCGAGACTGTAGTGCAGCGGCCAGGATTTTTGCCGCAGGTCGAACGGCAACGCATCGCCATCACCGTAATGAAGGTTCTGCACCATCAGTACGCGCCGCGCGCCGAGCGCGCGGTGCGCGTGCCCGTATTCGATCGCGACGTTGGAGTTGATGAGCTTCTTCCCGTCGGGCGTTTCGCCGACGAGCGTCACGTCGGCGAGGAACACATCGGCCTTCTCGATCTTCTCGAAAATCGTTGCCGCAAGATCGGGGCTTCCCGGCACACCCTGCCGGTCTGAGTCCATCGCAAGCCGTGACGCGGCCTCGCGCTCGACCGGCTCCAGCAACTCCTGGTCGGTCTTCAACGTCTGGATAGCCTCGCGCAACGCGTCACGCACGAAGAAGCGGCCGATCTCCTTCGGGACGTCCGACTGCCATGACCAAAATATTATCACGCAATACAACTCCTTCGAATCTCGCGAACCGGATCACACATTAGTACGTTCCCTGATATCCGCTTCAAGGCGCGTCCGCAGGCGCGGACCGAGGCTCTCATGATCCAAGCCGCGTCCCGGCCCTCCGAGGGCTTCGATCCCCACGCGGCATTTCACCGCGCTTGCTAAAAGGCTCAGCCATCGCGCGCACAAGGGCCGCGATCCCAAATATGCTACATTTCCGCTAGTTAGGGGCATCGCTCCAACCCGACGCAGCCAAGACATGGCTCCCTGCGTCTTCCGTCTGATCGTTTAAAGCAGGCTTCGTTTCCGAAATTCACGCAAACAGCGATTGAGCCACGACGTTCGCCGGCCATCGCGACGGAGGGGCGCGGCGCCTGCAAGGAACGCTCTTGTGCGGGTTTCGTACTCTAGCCTATAAGTTGTAGGAGCGGCGGCCACACTTTCCTGGCGGAGCCAATTCTCGTGGTCCAACCAAGTCGAAGTCCATGACTTCGACGCCTTCCTGCAAGTTCATTCCGGCATGATCCACATCTCACGCGTAGACCTAACAGAGCGGGGCATCCTGCTGCCGCACGATCGTGTGGGGATGGTGATCGCCCAACCGCATCTGACACTGACGCAGCAGGAGCCGTACAGGACTCCCCCTGCCGGCAGACCCGAGCTCTTGGGCAATCTGACTGCGACACTGGCTGTCTCGCGGGCCGCGCCTCATCAAGCCGAGAAAACGCATTTCACGATCTTCCCGGAATACAGCATCCCCGGTCTGGAGGGGGTCGAGCTGATCGACGCCGCGCTCGCGGATGCGCAATGGCCCGCAGGAACGATCGTCATCGGCGGGGTGGATGCGCTCTCAAAGGCCGACTTCGCAAGTCTGGCCGGTCGCGTGGGTAGCCACTTCGATACCGAGCATAACGGGCTGGACAACATCGGCGCCGGCGAATGGATCAATTGCGCGATCATCTGGACGAAGGCCGAAAATGGAACGGTCGAACGCTGGCTGCAGCCAAAGCTTTGGCCAGCCTGGCAAGAGCAGACCATCTCCTATCAAAACATGTACCGGGGCAAATCGATCTTTTCCTTCAAGGGAACTTTGTCCAATGGCCAGAAGTACCGTTTTTCCTCGCTGATCTGTTTCGACTGGATCGCCACGATCGGCACCAAGCGGTCGTGGCGATGGGCCCTCGATGATCTCGGCGTGCAAGCTGGCGAAGGCGAGCTGGCGCTTTCATGGATGTTCGTCATCCAATGCAACACGTGGCCGTCGCACCCATCGTTTATGGGCGAGGTAGCGTCCTTCTTTGACGGAACGACTGTGCCGAACGTCCGGCGGGACCGCACATGCCTCGTGTTCGCCAACAGCGCAGGCAAGCCCGTCCCTGGGCGATCCGCGGTCTACGGCGGCACCAGCGTTGTCTTCTCACAACAAACGCTGTTTCAGGAAATGCCTTCACGGCCGACCGTCGCGAAGGGCGGTCAACGGTTCAGGGGTAATCCGCTGCTGAATCCCTTCCGCGATGCGTATTTCCGTGAGAAAGGCGCGTGCATTCATTCGTTCGTCCAGATCAATCCCGACTCCGTGATCGCTGGTGCGGCACACCGCACGTTCGCGGTCGATCGACCGTTCGTCTTCCCGCTGGCAGCTCCCCCCGATCCACGCACGCCATCCAACCTGGTCCCGGCCTGCGTCAAATGGGTCAACGATGAGCTCGACGATGTAACGAGCCTCAGCGATTTGCAGCCTGCGGGCGACCTCGGCGCCCGTGCCGACGCCGCTCATGCCACGTCGATTCAGGAGTTGCGCGCGCTCCCTGCATCCTCCTGCGACCGGGTGATCAAGTTGGCCACCGCGCGCGACGGTCAGGCAAGCGGACGCGCCGGGTCCGAAGACGACGCCGATGCGTGGGACACTGATGAACGCAGCGCTCTCGGCCACGTGGTGAATACGCTCGATCTGTTTGGCGTGTGCGGCGGGGTCACTGCAGACGATCAAAATGCTGGACATGCCACGGTGTCGCTCGGCGGGAAGACCCTTGATCTCCTCGCCGTACGGGGCAAGACACATGACCATTGCCACAAATACGCGCAAATCCAATTCACGCCGAATACCCGCCGTCAGGCAATCCTGGTCACACGCGATCGTGAGAACCTGCCGCGCCGGCGCCGATCTGGCAGCATCCTTCAAACCAGCGAGCCAAAGCTTGGTGACGAGCGCAAGATCACCGATCCCGAGAGCGCGATCATCCACGTCGATTATCAAGGGTTGATCGCCGCCTTCATCAATGCGACTACCGTCGAGGAACTCTCACAAAAAGTTGCTGCCCATGTCGGCGCTTAGCGAAGGTCACGCGGAAGCGGTGAAGGCGTGCCTCGGTCAGGTGCCGGGGGGCACCCTCTCGGTATTGGAGGCAGGAGATGGTCTCCCCGTCACCATCCTGCTAACCAATCGGGTCGTCGCCGCCTTTGCCTTTGCAGGTTCCGATCCGCACGCAACATTCGAGGAAACCTACGAGGCATTCAAGGCCGAGGCCGAGCGATCGAAGGACTGGGATCAATTCGATCTGTCCTACGTGCTCTGCATATCGCCAGACGCTGACAAGCTTGACCAGCTCGCTTCGCGCATCGAAACCGACGTCTATTTTTGCCGCAAATTCGTGGTGCCGCTCACCGAGCACGTCGGGAACGCACTCGCGCGGCTGCCCTTCCTGCCATTGAGGCAACTTGACGGGCCGGCCCTTCGTCCGGCCTCGGCTCAAACATTCCTTCAGCAATCGGACGTACCGGCATCGCTGGCACGGCATATCGTGGTTCAGCACGAACGAAGTGCCGAACGCATCGTCGAAGCGTGTCTTGCTAACGAGTATGGAAGCCCGAAAGCACCGAAACGCGTGGCCACGCTATCTGTGGTCACCGGCGAGCAGCCTGGCGCGCCTGTCTTGCTGGAATCGGTCACGATCGAGAACTTCCGGGCGTACCGCGCTCCGATGACGTTCGAGATCGGCAGCGAGATCACGGTGCTCTATGGACCCAACGGATTCGGCAAGACTTCATTCTTCGATGCCATCGACTTCGGTGTCACCGGTTCGATTGGACGCTTAAAGGTTACCGGCAACGATCACTTCCGCGAGGTCGCGAAGCATCTCGACAGCGAAGCAGAAGACGCCCGGGTCTCCCTGACATATCGATCCAACGGAACATCGCACACGATCGACAGGACTGTCGCTGATGCGACGCACGCAACCTTGGACGGATCGGCGGCCGACCGTAAGTCGATCCTCAAGCAGTTGACGAAGAGCGGAGACGCCGTCGCCGAACGGATCGACAATCTTATCAGCTTGTTCCGTGCCTCCCACCTGTTCAGTCAGGACAATCAGGCGCTGACGCAGAGTTTCAAGGATCATTGCACGCTGCCGCGCGAGATCGTCTCGCGCATGCTGGCGTTCGAGGATTATGAGAACGCGTTGAAAAAGTCCGCCAACATCGTGACGATACTCGAGAACAGCCTCGATGCGCTTTCTTCCGAGATAGCGGACACCACGGCATCCTTGAAGACGGACAAGTCCGAGCTCGATGGCCTTCGTCGTACCATCAAGGATAAATCGAACATCGGTGCCCTCAATGCCGAGCTGCGCAATTTGCGCGCCGCGTTGAAGGAAATCGGCGTCGACGCCGGTTCCGGCGCAATCGATGCCGCCACAGCGCGTGGCTGGCGAGCAGCGCTGGAAGCCCGCATCGCTGAAAGCGAGGGCAGGATCACCCTTCTTTCCGAGCTTGGAAAAGAAGTCGTCCGGCTGCCCCCTCTCATCCAGGAAGGGAAGGACCTGCGCGCGCAGCTCGAAGCGGGCGATGCTCGCAGGATGACTGCCGAGCAAGCGAAAGTGTCCGTTCAGCAGCAACTGGACGTTGTCCGCAAGCGCGTTACAGAGATCGCCGCCCAGATCCGGCAGGCTCAATCGGCGCTCGACAATCTCAAATGGGTACGCGATCAGCGCCCAGGCTACGCGACCGCGCTCAACTCGCTCAATATCCAAACCGAGCGTCTCAATCGGGCGACCGAGGCGATCGCCGCAGATCGCAACCGGTCCGCAACCGCCTCGGCCGACCTGCAGCAAAAATCCAATCAGCTCGCGATGTCCGTTGAACGGCAGGCTGCGGCGAGGAAGCGTTCCGCCGATCTGGAAGCGCTTCGTGCGGCCTTGGGTCCGTGGAAGGCAAGCACCGACCGTCTCGCCGAAATCAGGCAGCAGGAAACGACCCTGAACCAGACCTTGCTGGAGTTGCGGGCGGAAGAGCCAACGCTGCAAGCGCAACTGGATGCGAGTACCCCACAGCAGACAGCCCTCGAGCGGGTGATCGCCGATGCCGATCGCAGCCAGTCCGAGCTGCGACAATTACTTTCCCAGCTGCAAAAGCATATCACGGACGGCAACTGTCCGCTGTGCGGCGTCGATCACGGAAATCAGGACGAGCTCGTCCGTCATATCCAGGGGCAGATGACACTCGACAGCGCGGGGACGGCACGCACCGAACTCGCTGGGCTGCGGCAGCGTATCCAGGAAATCACCCGCCAGCTCTCCGGAAATCGTGAGGCGCAAAAGTCCATTCAAACGCAATTGAGCCAACTCGCAAACGATCGCATCGTCCGTGATCGCGAGATTAATGTCTGGACGAACACGGCAAATGGTCTCGGTCTGAATGCATCTGCCGGTTTGACTGAATTGAGCCGGCAGACTGCGATCAATTCCACCGAAGCACGCCAGGAGATAGAAGGCAGCAATGCTGCCGTGAAGGCGGCTGCGGATGCTGCCGATGCGGCAAAGGCCGCCCTCGATGCGCTCACCAAGTCGATCGCCCAGCAAGAGTCGGCGAGGACCGCGGTCAATACGGAACTGGAGCGAATTCGCAAGGGGCTCACGACATTACGTAGCGACCCGCGCTTGAGTGGCGTGACGTTGGATTCGAACGATGGTGAGTTGAATAATGCGGAGCACGATCGCTTGGGGCTACTCGATGAGCTTCGCCAATCTCACGATGCCGCAACACAGGAACAGACAAGGCTGCAGGGACTGCTCGATGCGGAGTCACGTATTCTCGGGGAGCTCGCAGGCCAACTCCCGATCCTCCGCAGGAGCGCAAACGAGAACGAACAAGCACGCAAGGCCATCATCGCGCGGCTTGCCGACGCCGGTTTACCGGAAGATTCCGACGAGCAGGAATTGCTCGGAAAACTGGGGGAAGAAACCCAGGCGCTTGCCCGCCTGCGCGCCCTGCACCAGCGTGTTGCAAGTGCCGAGATCGGCCTCGATGCCGCGACAACCGCCGCCGCGCTCGCCCGGCTTGAATCGACCATCGCGACGAAAGAAAAGCTCATCGCCGAGAAGAAGGCGTCGCGTGCCGCGTGCAAGCCCTGGCGGGATTACTTCGCTGCGATCGAGAAGATTCTGTCTGACGAACAGGCTGCGGCCATCGCCAACTTCACGCGCCAATACGGCCCGCGGACATCGGTCATTCAGCGCCGGCTTCGATCGGTCTACGGCTTCGACGACGTCGAGATCGTCAATCGCAGGTCCGATATCTCGGTCACAGTCAAGCGGCATGGCGTCGAGCTGCGGCCCGTCGACTATTTCAGCGAATCCCAGAAGCAAACGCTGCAACTCGGTCTCTTCCTGACGGCCTGCAGCGGACAAAACTGGTCGTCGCTGGCGCCGGTCTTTCTTGATGATCCCGTCACGCATTTCGACGATCTCAATATCTATGCGCTGTTGGATCTCATCATGGGTCTGCTGAAGTCAGACTTCGGCACCCGGCAATTCATCATCTCGACCTGCGACGAGAAGTTCTTCCAGCTCGCGCGCCAGAAATTCAACTATTTGCAAGACAGCGTTCGCTTTTACCGCTTCCGTGCCATCGGAGAAGATGGTCCGCTCATTGACCGGGTCGGTTCCTGAATCACTCGGCATGCGACAGGCGGCGCGCACATTCCTCGATCTGAGTGATGTGTCACATCACCAGTTTCGCATCAGAAACGCCCAGACCAATACACACAAATCGCGAGATAGTTCTCGCACGCCTTCAAGGGTATCACGCACGTTCATCTGTTCGACATGTTGGTGTCAAGGAGCACCAGAAGTGAGCGTACCACTACGAGTCGCCGACGTCCGATCGTTGTCGTGGCGATACGGCGAGCTCCTATCAACTCGTAAAGCTTCGTCCGTCCCAAGCCGGTCACTTCGCATGCATCGTCGATCGTGCAGGTGAGCCGCTGGGCGAATGGCATCGTGCTCGGTTCTGCGGCTTTCGGATCAGATGGGGTGACTTGTGACTGTTGTCCGCCAATTTTCTCTCGTCGATTGTATCTCACGTGTCCCTCCGATTTGCGCAAAGCTCGACGGAAGGGTTGATTGTGCGATGAGCAACGTCAATGCGAGCATCCGAGGGCGCTCGCGTACGACAGCGCACGTCAGCGGCGGTTTGAATATTCCCGGACACAAAAAGGGCGACGAGGAAATTTTTCGCGAATGCGCCAGCCACAGCGAGGCATTGCGCCGAGGCCAGTCTGCCAAATGTCGGCAGGCAAATTCCCCAAGCGTTCGCCGCTGTTCACCAGCGTCTTATTCAACCAATATTCAACGAACGTGGCCGATGGCGACCTAAGTGCCTGAGTTTGCTGGCGCTCCCTAGGGGAATCGAACCCCTGTTTCAGCCTTGAGAGGGCCGCGTCCTAACCGCTAGACGAAGGGAGCGTGAGGGCTAGCCAATAACCTCGAAATTTGTCCGCCGCAAGGACCCGAGCGAGCCTTTTACGGCTCATTGGCAAATTTCAGCTTCCCGACCGGCTTCAGGGTGTGGGCGTCGAAGGTGCGGATCTCGATGACGCCGCCCACGTCCAGCGTGACCACGAGGCGGTCGCCGGCGACCCCGGTCGAGACGATCCTGGCGCCCTTGGGCAGGGCGGCGGTGACGTCGCCGACCATTTCGGACGCCCTTCCCTCCGACTTGAAAAGGCGGTAGCCCACCGCGATCAGGACGGCGCAGATTGCCAGCGCCGTGGTCAACCCCGCGATCAGCATCATCCGCCGCACCCGCGCGAACAGCGCGGCCTGCTCGGGGCTCGGTTCGGGAACAGCGGTATCAGACGTCGTCATGGATAGCTCAGGCTCTGCGCAAAGGTTGGAAGTTGTCGTCGCCGGCGACGAGGGCTCGGCCCGGCTCGACCGCGTGCTGGCGGCGCACCTCACCGACCTGTCGCGATCGAGGCTGAAAGCCCTGATTTTGGCGGGCGCGGTGAGCCTCAGGGACGCCCCGATCCGGGACCCCGCTTATCACGTCACATCCGGCGATACGATCACAATCGACGTGCCGGAGGCGGCCCCGCCGGAGCCCAAGGGCGAGGATATCGCGCTGGATATCGTGTTTGAGGACGACGACATCGTGGTCCTCAACAAGCCGAAGGGCCTCGTCGTCCACCCCGCGGCCGGCCACGAGACCGGCACGCTGGTGAATGCGCTGATCGCCCATTGCGGCGGCTCGCTCTCCGGCATCGGCGGGGTACGCAGGCCCGGCATCGTGCACCGGCTCGATAAGGACACGACCGGGCTGATGGTGGTCGCCAAGAACGACCTCGCCCATGCCTCGCTCACCGCGCAATTCGCCGACCACGGCCGGACGGGCGCGATGCGCCGCGGCTACATGGCCTTCGCCTGGGGACTGCCGGGACGCCATCGCGGCACCGTCGATGCGCCGATCGACCGCCACCCATACGCGCGCGAGAAGATGGCGGTGCGCCAGGGCGGCCGCGATGCGGTGACGCATTGGGAGCTTCTGGAGAGTTTTGCAGGGCGTGACGGCAAGCCGATCGCCTCCCTGCTCGCCTGCGAGCTCGAGACCGGACGCACCCACCAGATCCGCGTCCACCTCGCCCATATCGGCCATCCCCTGATGGGCGACGCAGTCTACGGACCGCATTTCAAGACCAAGGCGAACCACCTCGGCCCCGAGTCGCAGGCGACTCTCGCCATGCTTGGGCGGCAGGCCCTGCATGCCTATTTGCTGGTATTGGAACACCCGAGGACCGGAGAATTACTCCACTGGGAAGCGCCCCTGCCGAAGGATTTGCTTCTCCTTCAGGGCGCCCTGAAAGCGGCGCTATGACGCAGGCCGCCTTGGAAAATCGTTACATTACAAAAAGTTATAGCTGCCACACGGGGACGTGACGTCAGCAATCCTTCCCTTTTTGACACCCCATGGGGTATATTGCGCTTGCGTTGGAAATGACCAACGGAACATCGCAGCTACGGCCGGCTTTAACACAGCGGTCGTCTGCCTGGCCCGCCGCTATCGGGGGCCTGAACCTTGGAGGGCTTCATCATGGCCCGTACCGCTGCTTTGCCGGTCCTCAATGGAGAATCCGGCCTTTCTCGCTACCTCGCCGAGATCCGTAAGTTCCCGATGCTGGAACCCCAGCAGGAATACATGCTCGCCAAGCGTTGGCGTGAGCATGACGATCGCGACGCGGCACACCAACTCGTCACCAGCCATCTCCGCCTCGTGGCCAAGATCGCCATGGGCTATCGCGGCTACGGCCTGCCGATCTCCGAGGTCGTCTCGGAAGGCAATGTCGGCCTCATGCAGGCGGTGAAGCGTTTCGAACCCGAAAAGGGGTTCCGTCTCGCCACCTACGCGATGTGGTGGATCAAGGCGTCGATTCAAGAGTACATCCTGCGTTCCTGGTCGCTCGTGAAGATGGGCACCACCGCGAACCAGAAGAAGCTGTTCTTCAACCTGCGCAAGGCCAAGAGCAAGATCAACGCGCTGGACGAGGGCGATCTCCGCCCCGACCAGGTGAAGATCATTGCCAAGCGCCTCGGCGTCACCGATCAGGACGTGATCGACATGAACCGCCGCCTCGGTGGCGACGCGTCGCTCAACGCTCCGATCCGCGATGACGGCGAAGCCGGCGAGTGGCAGGACTGGCTGGTCGACAACACGCCCAACCAGGAAGCCATGCTGGCCGAGCACGAGGAGTATGACGAACGCCGTGACGCGCTGAACGGCGCGATGGGCGTGCTCAACCCGCGCGAACGCCGCATCTTCGAGGCTCGCCGCCTCGCCGATGAGCCGATGACGTTGGAAGACCTTGCCGCCGAGTTCGGCGTGTCGCGCGAGCGCGTGCGCCAGATCGAAGTCCGCGCCTTTGAAAAGGTGCAGGCCGCGGTCAAGGGCACGATTGCACGGGCGGAACAGGCCGCGCTGGAAGCCGCGCATTAAGCGGGCTTTTTTCGCGATAGATATTGGCGGATCGACAAGAAGCAGAAAGCCGGCGGCAACGCCGGCTTTTTTGTTCATGGCAATGCGCTGTTCGAGAGGGGCGCCATGCGCCATGCTTCGTCCAAGTGATGCGACGTGCGGCCCCTACACTCGGTGTCATGCCCCGGCTTGACCGGGGGCATCCAGTACGCCGCAGCGCCAATCGCGAGAGCGAATCTCCAACGAAGGCCTCTGGAATACTGGATCGCCCGGTTAAACCGGGCGATGACAGCTGTGGCTGGGGTCGGCAGAGAAGCCTGTGAGACCGCCATCACGGTCTCCTCCCCCTGGCCGACGTAGAAGCGGGCTTGCCTTGAACCCGCGCGTCCGGTCGACCGACCCAGAATGATCGGGCCGGCGGCCTCAACCGAACGGACACCAACCGTGTCGATCATCCTGCAATCCACCGTCGGCGGCTTCTCCGCCCAGTTCATGCGCAAGCTGCCGCTGGTCGAGCAGGCGATGCGCGAGCACGGGCTCGATCCCGCGGAGTTCGTCATCTCCAAGGACTATGCCTCGACCGCGACGATCCCGCTCATGGGCCCGTTCTTCTATAATTACAGCGTGTTCTTCGGCGACGAGAAATTCACCGTCACCGAGCCGAACGACATGGTGTTCCTGGACTACTTCTTCAAACGCGTGCTGGCGTCGGACGGCCCGCCGAAATTGCCACGGCGGCCGGGATTGATGCGACGTCTGTTCGGATGGATGGCGCAGCCGGTTTAGCTGCTCGTCACTCCCCCCATGTCCGCGCCAGCGTCGCGAGCCAGCAGCCTTCGCAATAGCGGGCGTCCTTGTAGTCGATCCAGTTGTGCGCATAGACGTGGTCGAGCGGAATGCCGTAGCGCGCGCGCAGCACCTTCACGAGGACCTTCCAGGCCGCGACCTGCGCCTCGGTCGGGCCCGCGGTGACATCCGGATAGTTGCCCGCGAACTCGACGCCGATCGAGTTGTCACGCACCACCTGGCGATAGGTCGATCTGTTGTCGATGTACTTGTTGTCGTTGCGGTTGGCGCCGTCGCCATGGGTCGGCACCAGGTTCTCGGCGACCGCCCAATAGACCGTGCCGTCGGTCTCGACCCACACCGTGACGCCGCGGCGCGTCGGGTTCTTCGACTGCTCCGCCGCGCCGCCGCGCGCCGAGCCTGTCGGCCCCTCGGTCTGGTGCACGATGATGTTGCGCCAGGGATGGGCGTCGCGGACGTCGCCCCATGGCGCGAGCCAGACCATTTTCAAGCCGGGAATGTCGGGCGTGCCGGAGCCGCGCGCGATCTTTACGAGTTCGGCATCAGTTGCGGCGGCGGGAGCGATCAGGAGAGCGGCGAAAATAGCCGCGAGCAGGCGAAACATCATCGTGCGGGTCCAATGCGGACCCGAGCCTAGCACAACCCTAGGCGAATTTGCGCGTGGCCTCGCCGAGCCCAGGCTGCTCAGGCGAGAGCGGCGGGGCCGGATCGTAGACGGCAAAGTCGTTCTTGCCGTTCTTCTTGGCGTCATAGAGGGCGTGGTCGGCATGGGCGATGAGTCGGTCCGGAAACCGGCCGACGCCGCGGTCCCATTCGGCAACGCCGATCGAGATCGCGATCGGGATGTCCCTGGTTGTGCAGCCCGCGGCGTCCTGGCGGCAGACGTCGAGCACGCGGCGGGCGATCGCGGCAGCCTCGCGCAGGGACGAGGACGGCAGCACGACGCAGAACTCGTCGCCGCCAGTGCGGGCCAGCATGTCGCCCGGCCGCAGCCGCGTCTGCGCCATCAGGGTGAAGTGCTGGAGACAGGCATCGCCCGCGGCATGACCATGGGTGTCGTTGATGGCCTTGAAGCCGTCGAGATCGATCACCAGCAGCGAGAACGGCTCGCCGCTGCGCTCGGACCGGGCGCATTCCTCGGACAGGCGCTGCAACAAATGCCGCCGGTTGGCGACGCCGGTGAGATCGTCGAGCAGCGCGAGGTCGGCGACCTCGTTGCGCAGGCGATCCATCGCCATCAGCAGGAAGCCGAAATTGAGCGTCATCGACAGGAACAGGAGGCCCAGCACCATGACGCCATGAGCCTGACCGCCGGCGCGTGCCGAGAAATCGTGGCCGAGCAGATTGCCCAGCGTGCGAACCGCAAAGATCCCGATGATGATGAGGATGACGATGCCGGACAGCCGCGCACCCGGGCTGACGCGGCCTTCCGGCGGCGCCAGGAGCAGACGCAGCGCCAGCACCAGCGGCAAGGCCTGGCCGAGCGTGTAGCTGAGCATGCGCAGCTGCATGTGCTCGAAGCCGACCATGAAGAACACGACGCCGGCGAGGCTTAGCATCCCCGTTGCGGTCATGACGCGCCATGAGACCGGCCGGTCATAGAAACGCTGAATGCCCATAGCGGCGAGGCAGCTCGCCGCGATGACACCGGCAGCGCCGACAAGAAGCGGCAGGGGAGAGGCGACGAACAGGCGGATCAGGGCCGTCATCGCGCCTGTGGCGCCGATGAACGACGATGCCATCCAGAACCGCGCGGCCGCAAATTTCGGATAGGAGCGCGTCACGTAGGCCCAGATCAGGCCAAGCGCCAGGAAGTTGACGATGAAGACCGTCCAGAGTGTCGGTACGTTCAGCATGGCGCGTGCGGCACGCGCAGCGTCGCACCCCCCGTCTCTGGCAGCCGCTCGTCCATGACCCTTTCCCCGCGTTCCTGCGGAAAAGAATGCGCGGATTGCACTTAACGGAACCTCACTGCGATCTGCGAAAGCTCGCCCTTGGTTTTGGATTCATGAACAGAGCGCCGCGATTATCGGATCGTTAGGCATGTCGCGGCCTCGCCGCGCGGCCACGCCGATGCGGATTCGTGGGCAAAAATCACCCAAAAATGCATCTGAGCTGTGGATAACGTAATGACACAGATGTGACAGCACGGGGCAGCCGCCCGCGAATCTGCTGAGTTTGTGATCGAGGATGTTGCGAGGCTGGCCCTCCGCCGAGCATCCCTCGTGTCGCGTTTAACCATGAACCCTTGAGAGGATACTATGGCTAAGAAAGCGAAGAAGGCGAAGAAGGCGACGAAGAAAAAGGCCAAGAAGGCCGCGAAGAAGAAGTAGCCAGCATGTTCTTTGCCCGGGTGGAGCCTCGCTCCGCCCGGGCGTCGGGTAAGGTTGAATAGTTTGAAGATGGCGGGCGCAAGGCCCGCTTTTTTATTGCTCCACGCTCAGCTGCAGCGCCTCCCCGCAAGCGGGGAGAGATGAAGGCGAAGCCTACCGCTCCGCAAACGCCAGCCTGGCGCCAAGCGCGGCAAAGCCGGCGGCGAAGCTGCGGCGCAGCCAGGCCATGACGCGCGGGCGGGAGATGACGCGCTCGCGCACCGACGCCGCACAGAGGCCGTAGAGCACGAACACCGCAAAGGTCATCGCCATGAAGGCGCCGCTCAATTCCAGCATCCGCGCCAGCACATGGGCTTCGTCCACCGCGATGAACTGCGGCAGGAAGGCCAGGAAGAAGATCGACAGTTTCGGATTGAGGATATTGATCAGGAAGCCGGTGACGATGACGCGGCGGCTCGACCGCTCCTTGATCTCGCCATCGACCGCCAGCGCTCCGGTCTCACGCAGCGCCTGCCAGGACATGTAGAGCAGATAGGCCACGCCGCCCCATTTCAGCGCGGCAAAGGCGAGCGCGCTGGTGTGCAGCACCGCGGCAAGCCCGAGCATCGCAGCCATCATGTGCGGCACGATCCCGAGCGTGCAGCCGAAGGCGGCAGCGATGCTCGCGCGCGAGCCGCGGGTCAGCGCCGCAGCCAGGGTGTAAAGCACGCCGGTGCCGGGCGAGGCGACGACGATGAGCGAGGTGAGCAGGAAGGACAAGGTCATGGGCAGACCCTATCACCGTGCCTCGCGGCAAGAAAGCGAGCTCCCGGATCGTCAGGACAGCTGCGCGAGCTCGGCCTCGCGGAGCACGTCGAGCGGCGCCCATGGCTTGGCCCAGAATTTCGCGCCGTCGGGCAACGGCTGCGCCAAGGGGCGGCCGGAGGTGACGACGATATCGAGCTTTGGATTGCGGTCCTTGGCGACGTGCGCAAGCTCGACCCCGTTCATGCGCCCCGCAAGCTGGACGTCCGTCAGCATCAGACAGAGCGTGCCGGCGCCCTGGTCGAGCACCCGCTGGGCAGCCTCGGCACTGTCGCACTGGATGACCTGGTAGCCGCTCTCCTCCAGCAGAAGACTGAGCATCTCCCGCTGCATGACGTCGTCTTCGACGATCAGCGCCGTTGCGCGAAATGGTTCTGCCTGTCCCATGGGCCGCTCCGATGCTTGCTTGTGTGACCTATATTAAGGAGCCAATTCGTCCCTGGTTCAGTTCCGTCATGGAAAAATGTAAAACATGGTTCCACATGACGGGCTTGATAGGGGGACATCATGACTGCAATTCGCGGCGCGGCCGCCATCACGGGAGCGGCCAGCGGCATCGGCCGCGCGCTGGCGATCGAGCTCGGCAACCGCGGCTGCGATCTCGCGCTCGCCGATCGCGACGAGGCCGGATTGAAGACGCTCGCCGCCGAGATCGGTACCGCACGCAAGGTCAGCGTGCATCGCGTCGACGTCAGCGAGCCAGGCGACATCGCAGAGTTTGCGCGTGACGCGATCGCGGCGCATCCCGCGCTCGGCATCGTCATCAACAATGCCGGCGTCGCGTTGATGGGATCGTTCGAGGAGATCGACCAGGCGCAGATGGAGTGGCTGTTCGACATCAATTTCTGGGGCGTGGTGCACGGTACGCGCGCCTTCCTGCCGTATCTGAACACGCTGGCAGAGGCGCACATCGTCAACGTCTCCTCGATCTTCGGCATCATCGCGCCGCCCGGACAGTCGGCCTATGCCGCCGCCAAGTTCGCGGTGCGCGGCTTTTCAGAGAGCGTGCGGCACGAGCTTGCGGTGGCGGGCAGCCCCGTAAGATTGTCGGTGGTGCATCCCGGCGGCGTCGCCACCGCCATCGCGCGCAATTCGCGCACCGGGGTCGGCGTCACCGACAATGCGCGCCGCGCGCAATCGATCGAGCGGTTCGAGAACGCGGCAAAGACCACGCCGAACGACGCCGCGCTGCGCATCATCAAGGGCATCGAGAAGAACCAGCCCCGCATCCTGATCGGCAACGACGCCCGCTTCATGGACATCTTGCAGCGCTTCCGCCCGGGCACCTATTGGGCGCCGTTGCAGCGCAAGCTGGAGAAGATGACGAAAGGGACGGCGAAGTAGGCGTGACACGACGCATCGCCGCTGCGTGCTCCGCTGTCGCCACACCGCTGTCATGCCCCCGGCTTGACCGGGGATCCAGTACGCCGCGGCTTCTCGGTTCTAGCCGCGCCGCCTCTGGAATACTGGATCGCCCGCCCCAGTGCGCAAGTGCGCACAAGGCGGGCGATGACACCGAGTATGCGGTCACTGCCCCGCCAGCCGGTCCGCAAAATAGCCGATCGTCTTGCGGTAGATCACCGCCCTGTTCCACTCCCGCATCGCCTCGAAATTGGCAGTGCCCTCGCCGTAGGGCTGGCCCATCTTGAAGCCGCTGGTGTGAAGCAGGTTCGCTGTCGAAGCGAGCACGTCGGGCACGCTGTGGCGCAGATCGACGTGGCCGTCGCCGTCGAAATCGACGCCGTATTTGATGTAGGACGACGGCAGGAACTGGGTCTGGCCGATCTCGCCGGCATAGGCGCCGATCAGGTCGCGCAGCGGCAGGTCGCCGCGCTGCACGATCTTGAGCGCGGCGAGCAGCTCGCCCTGGAACAGCTCGGTGCGGCGGCAATCATGCGCGAGCGTGGCGAGCGTCCGGATCACCGGCAGCTTGCCGATGTCGCCCTTGCCGAAATCGCTTTCCAGCCCCCAGATCGCGACCAGGATGTAGCGGGGCACGCCGAACTGCTGCTCGATGCGCGAGAGCAGCGCCGCGTGGCGCTGCAACAGTGCCCTGCCGCCATTGATGCGGCCGGGGCCGACGCGGGTCGAGACATACTGCTCGAAGCTCTTGTTGAAGGTGTAGCGCTGGCGCCGGTCGAAGGCTAGCACGGCGCCGTCCTGGGCGATGCCGCTGAAGGCCGCGCTGGTCACGCTCGCCGAGACGCCGGCTCCTTGCGCCTCAGAGCTCATGCTGGCGACGAAGCTGTTGAAGTCGCCGCCGCAGCGCGCGGCATAAGACGGAGTGGCCAACAGCAAGGCGCCGATCAACGCCGCCAACCGACACCTGAGCATGCTCGATTCTCTCCCGCTTCGTGTTTACCGACTATGCCACGACGGAAATATTGCCGTCAAAAACGGCGGCGGCCCCAGCGGTTGCCGACGGCGCCCTGATTCTCGACATGGAGCTTACTCACGCAAGAGATGCATGATAATGTCATCTCTATTTATGCATGATGCAACGTTCTCTGGTTTCAAGAGGCAGGTTCGATGCAACCGTTCATACTCTCGGCCGTGCTTTCCTTCATCGTCTATGAAGTCCTGGTCTACGTCGACATTCCGCCGCGGAGAGGCTGGTTTCGCATCGGCAGCGTCAATGTGAATTTCGATGAGGGGGCGGCGAAATGGGCTCAGCGCCTGATCGGCGTCCTGCTCTCGCTGGCGATCGTCTTTGGCGTCCTGTTTCTGCACGAGGTGATCTCTCCGCTCGGCCAGATCACGCGCGACAAGACGAACATCGTACTCGGCTTCCTTTTCGGCCCCCTGTTCGCGATCTGGCTCAACGCCGTCTTCAGCCATCCGCCGGGCAAGCCTCTCACGCGCGGCCTGGTGCTGGGAGGGATCGGGCTGATCCTGTTCTGCCTGATCGGCTCGGCCGGCAACCAGACGAGCCGGCTGATCGATCAGCTCACGCGCAAGATCAGCGGCTTCAAGGGATTTGGCGTCGAACTCTCGTTGTCCGAGCCGTCGCGCAAACGTGATTCCAGTCAGGGCGCTCTTCCCCTTTCGGGCAGCACGAGCAGCTCGAACTTCGAATCCAACAGCGGATCTGCGGGCATCGGCTATGCCAGCCAGCTCGGGGAAATCATTAGACGCGACAAGTCATACATTACGGACCTGTTCGGCGACACCAACTCGGAGCTTCTCGGGCACCTCAAACGTGCGGAAGACCTGGCCAACTTCAGCGTGGATCCCCCGATGCAATGCCTATCGAGTTGGCTGGGGACGACCGGGGACGCGCTCTACGTGAATGCCAGCCTGGAGCTCTTCGTTACCGCTTTCCGTCAAATCTCCACGATCACGCAAAGCGAAGACCAACGCAAATATGTTAGCCGCATGTTCATTCGGCATTTCGCACGCATCGCTTCAGACATTGAATCGTTTGGCCCTCCCACAGATGTGGAAAAGGACTGTGTACCGCTGCTGAAAATGATCTGCCCAGAGGCCATCAACACCGATAATTCCCTGAAAAAGGCCGATTTGATGGAATGCCTGCGTCGCGCCAGACGCGAGCATGGACCGCCAAGCAAAGCGCAAATCGAGGCGATAGATAACCTCTCGATCAAGCTGTCAGATTTCATATCCGACAACGCACTCGAAACCCGGCCCTACTTTGCAATCGCGCATGCGAGTTTTCTGGTGCAGCTCGGGCAATACGCTGCGGCAGCCTCCGTATTCGACGAATGGCTGACAAAGCAGGACGAACGCCTGAAGAAGCTGACGTCCACCCCAAGCAAGGCCGAACAGTGGTTTCAGATCCGCGTGCGATCGATGCTCGCAGCGTATTTCGAGGAATGGCTGTTGAAACTAGGCAGCGCCGCGCCGACAGCCTACCGAAACGAGCATCTACGGAACATGGACATCCTGCGCGGATCTCTGCGCGACATCCTCAGCACGGCGCCTTCCGTGTTGAACGAAACCAGTAGCGGGATAAAGCTGCCGGGTCCCTGCAAGTCCTCGGACAAAAACCTGTCGCTGCTGCGACGGCTGCTGGGTAGCTATGTCACAACCGAACTGACGCACATCCAGAACCGGCTGCATCACCCGGAGTACCGGTCGTATCTGGAAACGACGGATACGGATATCGAGCGATTGACACATCTCGACCTGTCGTGTCTGCCAACTGCGCCGCAGCAGCCCGCGCTGGTCTATGCGCAAATCCTCGATGCCTACGCGTTGAACGCCGTGCAATACGTGACAGCAAAGAAGGACGCGCTCAGCAGCCAGGAAAAGGATACGCGCATGAGGGCCGCAACCAAAGCCCTGACTTACGGGATTGAGATCACCGCAAAGCCGGCGCAAGATGACCTAAGCACGCGGAAAGGTCCATTCCTGGGGCGCGTTTCACCGAGCGACTGGGTCTCTGCCTGGGAATCTCTCAAGCAAACTCGCACGCGGCTGGAAACCCTATCGAACGAGGATTGATCGTCAGCCTAGGGCGGGCTGATGCCGGCCTGCGCCATCGCGCAGCCGAGCAGGATGAAGCTTAGGGCTATGCAGAAGGTCTTCAAATATTTCGACATCGCTGGCTCCTTGGAACCGGCTCTTGGAATAACACTCAGCATTTATAGCACAGCGAGGTGAATGCAAGCTGAACAAAATTATGCAGGATAATCATACGTTTATGCGGAAGTAGCCTTTCCGCTCGGCGCGCCGGCAACCTGGCTAAACGGGCGCGCGACTAACAGTGGCGCCCTCCTTCCCCAGCAAACAGAGATGCCGATGCCCTCGCGAACCGTCTTCGGACTCCCCGTTCTCGCCATCCTGATTTCAACCGCCACCGCCGTCTCCGCACAGACCCGTGATGTCGCAGGCAGCCGCGACTATCCCGGCATTGGCCGTTTCACCGGCAGCGTCATCACCGGCTACGTGATGAAGGATTTTGACGCCGCCCGGATGCAGGCCGCCGCCTTCAGGGACGGCCAGCCGGCCGATGCGCGGCGGCTCGAGGGCCGCATTGTCCGCATCGCCTATCGCACCAATCCGGGCCCCTCGATCCTGGAAGTGTCGCGCAATTTCGAGACGCAGCTTGCGAAAGCCGGCTTCGAGACCTTGCTCACCTGCGACACCGACGCCTGCGGTGCGATTCCCTTCACCGAGGCGATCGACACGCTGCCGGTGCCGCAGATGTGGGTCGACGGCTTCAACTATCGCTATTTTTCCGGCCGCAAGACCGAAGGCGGGCGCGAGACTTTTGCCAGCGTCCTCGTCAGCCAGAACAACCAGGACATCTACACACAAGTCACCGTAGCCGAATTAGGCGCAATCGCGAACAAGATGGTCGATGCTACCGCGATGGCGAAGGGCCTTGGCGAGACCGGCCACATCGCGCTCTACGGCATCTATTTCGACACCGACAAGGCGGTGCTGAAGCCGGAGAGCCGCCCGACGCTGGAGCAGATAGCAAAGCTGCTGACGAGTCAGCCGCAGCTCAACGTCTTCATCGTCGGCCACACCGACGGCCAGGGCGCATACGAATACAATCTCGATCTCTCGAAGCGCCGCGCCGAAGCGGTCGCAGCCGAGCTCGTGAAGAACTTTCGGATCGCGCAGACGCGGCTGCGCACCGCCGGCGTCGGCTTGCTGGCACCGGTCGGATCCAACGCCACCGACGCCGGCCGCGCGCTCAACCGGCGCGTGGAGCTGGTGGCGCCGTGACGGCCTCACTCATCTTTCCCATTTGCGCTCTGGGCATCCATCGAATGGCGATGTTGGCGGAGAAGCGGCTCGCCGTACCGGAACTCGGCACGCGCACGCGGTGAGGTGTGCCGCCGGAACATGGAACTTGTTCGCACAACGGAACACAACCTACGCGGGCAAACGGGAGGACGTGCAGGCGAATGCGCTTTCCTACATAGCGCGCACCTCTCGTTGCGTTGCGACAGCGGGAAATATGAACAAAGTGATTTAGCCATCCAAACAATTGCTTTGATGCGCATCGAAACCAGACATCGCGACCGGCGCATATCTGACGCGCTCGATGCGACATCACAGCGTCAACGATTTGCCTTGCCACGCTATGGCGCAAGTTATAGTCTTCTATTCTAGGTTGTCGCCCCGCCAGCCCCGGGCGACGCTGAAGACCAAAAATAAACGGCGGGCTTTGCGGCCCGCCGTTTATTGAGCGAAGGGTCACAGCAGGCGCCTGGCGCCGCTCCTCGACGAGTATCGCAATCAAGACAGCCCCACTGCTGGTTAGCGCCCTGGCTTAATGCTGGTGTCGACAAACCGCCGAAGTCATTTGACTGCGGGCCCCTGATCGACGACAAGCCGCCATGGCCAAGAAACCTGGAACCAATCCCAAAGGCGAATTCGCCTTCTTCAACGTCTTCTATGAAGACGATTCCCAACGCTCCAACCGCCGCGTGCCCTCGGAACTGCTCGGCGGCCTCGACGGCGACGAACCCGCGCGCGGCTTCATCATGGAGCAGGACCGCGAGATCGCCGAAAAGTCCGGCCGCCCGGCGCTCGAGATCAAGCGGATCGAGCGGGTCGGGGTGAAGAAGAAATAGGCGCTGGGCGCGAGGCGCGAAGCGTCAGCACAAACAATAACGGCGGGCTTTCGGCCCGCCGTTTTCGTTTGGATGAATGCCCGGGTCAGGCCCGGGCAAGACGATTCGAATTAGTTGTCCAGGAACGACCGCAGCTTCCGCGACCTCGACGGATGCTTCAGCTTCCGCAGCGCCTTCGCCTCGATCTGGCGGATACGTTCGCGGGTCACCGAGAACTGCTGGCCGACTTCCTCCAGCGTGTGGTCGGTGTTCATGCCGATGCCGAAGCGCATGCGCAGCACGCGCTCTTCGCGCGGCGTCAGCGACGCCAGCACGCGCGTCGTGGTCTCGCGCAGGTTCGACTGGATCGCGGCGTCGATCGGCAGGATCGCGTTCTTGTCCTCGATGAAATCGCCGAGGTGTGAATCCTCTTCGTCACCGACCGGGGTTTCCAGCGACAGCGGCTCCTTGGCGATCTTGAGGACCTTCCGGACCTTCTCCAGGGGCATGCCGAGCTTCTCGGCGAGCTCTTCCGGGGTCGGCTCGCGGCCGATCTCGTTGAGCATCTGGCGCGAGGTGCGCACGATCTTGTTGATCGTCTCGATCATGTGCACGGGGATGCGGATGGTGCGCGCCTGGTCGGCGATCGAGCGGGTGATCGCCTGCCGGATCCACCATGTCGCGTAGGTCGAGAACTTGTAGCCGCGGCGGTACTCGAACTTGTCGACGGCCTTCATCAGGCCGATGTTACCTTCCTGGATCAGGTCGAGGAACTGAAGGCCGCGGTTGGTGTACTTCTTGGCGATCGAGATCACGAGACGGAGGTTGGCTTCCACCATCTCCTTCTTGGCCTGGCGTGCCTCGCGCTCGCCCTTCTGCACGGAGTGCACGATCTTGCGGAATTCGACGATCTCGAGGCCGGTGAGCGCGGCGAGCTGGTGCACCTCGTGACGGAGGTCCTTGATGCGGTCCTTCTCGATATGGACGAAGTTCTTCCAGCCCTTGGCCGAGAGCTTCGAGACGCGGTTGAGCCAGCGCGGATCGAGCTCCGAGCCGGTGTAGTTGCGCAGGAAGTCCTCGCGCGCGACGCCATGGCTGTCGGCAAGGCGCATCAGGCGGCCCTCGTGCGAGACGAGGCGCTTGTTGATGTCGTAGAGCTGCTCGACCAGTGAGTCGATACGCGCCTGGTTCAGGCGCAGCGACTTCACCTCGACGATGATCTCGTCCTTCAGCTTGCGATATTTGCGTTCCTGGTGCGGCGAGAGCGAGGGCCCGTGCGAGGTGCTCTCGAGCTGGTTCTGGATGTCCTGCTCCTGAAGCTTGCGCAGCTTCTTGTAGCTGTCGGCGATCTTGTCGAAGATCTCGACGACCTTGGGCTTGAGCTCGGCCTCGATGGCCGCGAGCGACATCTGGTTCTCGAACTCGTCGTCCTCGTCCATGTCGGCTTCGGCGGCGGCTTCGCCCGGATCCTTCTCGCCTTCGCCGGCATTGCCGGGCGCAGGCGCCGCGCGGAACGGGGTCGGCGACGGCGGCGCGGCGGGCGGCGCGACATGCGCCGGCGCAGCTCCGTTCACGGCTGCGGCCTCGCCGCCTTCGGCGGACGCTTCGCCGTTCTCGCCGGTCGGACCGCCGATCATCGCGGTGTTCATGCCGCCCTTGGCGTCGGGCCCGGCATAGGTCGCTTCGAGATCGATGATGTCGCGAAGGAAGATCTTGCCTTCGTTGAGCTCGTCGCGCCAGATGATGATGGCCTGGAAGGTCAGCGGGCTTTCGCAGAGGCCTGCGATCATCGCCTCGCGGCCGGCCTCGATGCGCTTCGCAATCGCGATTTCGCCTTCGCGGGACAGGAGCTCGACCGTGCCCATCTCGCGCAGATACATGCGCACGGGGTCGTCGGTGCGCTCGCCCGGCTCGCTCTTCTTGACCTCGGTGACGGCCTTCTGGGTGACCTCGACGAGCTCGTTGTCGGTCTCGTCCTCGCCGCCCTCGTCCTTGTCCTCGTCGCCGTCGCTATCGTCGGCTTCGGTGACGTTGATGCCCATGTCCGAGAGCATGGACATGATGTCCTCGATCTGCTCGGGGGAGGTCTGGTCGGACGGCAAAACTTCGTTGAGCTGATCGAAGGTCACGAAGCCGCGCTTCTTGGCCTGCTTGATCATCTTCTTCACGGCCGCGTCGGACAGATCGAGCAACGGCGACGGCGCGTCCTGGGAGTCCTTCTCCGGCGCGTCCGCTGCCTTGTCGTCTTTCTCTTTGTCCTTCGCCTGCAGCGTCTTTGCCTTGGTGGCCATCCATTGCTCCTAAACGCGCTTCATGCAGAAGGCCGAACGGCCCGCCCGCCTGAATTCACTTGAACCTGTTGTTCGACGCTCTCGCTTCGTCAGATCGCGACACGGAAAGGGCGGCGCGGATATCTCTCGCCACCCCGACCTTTTCTCTCGCCGGATTTGCCTAACGCTTCGTGAGCCCCTTTGTCGCAGCGGATGCAGGTGTAGTGCCAACAGCGATTGCGCGGATTCATTCCTGACGCGTCTGTTCTGCCTGCGGCCGCCTGGTGGCCAAAGTGCTACAAGACCGTTAAGCCTCGATTAACCCTGTTTTTGCCGCCAAACCTTGGATTTGGCGAGTCTTTTAGCGGTTCCGGTCCCGGCCGTCCGCATGATTCTTTCATCACACGCTCTTCTGGAACCGGCCCGACAGCTCGCCAAAACCCTCGATCAGGGCCTCGGTACCGTCGACTTCTCCTATCCGAGCCTTGACGTCACGCAGCCACGCCAAATTGGCCTCGCTGGGGTCCTCCCCCAAGGCCAGCTCGGCGTCCTTCAGCTCTCTAAGTAGTGAATGGTATTGCCGATGCAAGGCAACGAGCTGGTGCCAGGTTGAGAGAACATCGTCCCGGGCGGCGCCCTCGCGGGCACCCCACACCGCTGCGGTGGTGATGCCGCTCTCAACCCTTTGAAGGAGCTGTGAGAATCCACCCTTCTCGATGTCGGCTCGCATCTTCTCGGCCTGCTCGCCGGGGTCCGGCGAGTGGTGGTGGTCGTTGGCGAAGGCGGCGATGATGCCGGCCCGGAGCTTATGGGCCTCGGGGTGGGCCAGCTCCAGGGCGGCGACCTCCTCAAGATGGTCGTGCAGCAGCCAGGGGTGGTTGATCAGGATTTGCAGGATCAGGGCTTCGCGACGGGATATGGCGCTGCGCTGGCCCTTCATGATCGGGCTGGCCGCCAGCTGGGGGCTCGCCGCCTGGTAGGGGCCTGAGGGAATCATGGCAGGCCCCGGGGCTCCACGCCGCCCTTGGCTACCGAATCCCTGGCCCCCAAATCGATTCGCCTGCCCCCCGCTGCGGGGCTGGAAGGAGCGGCCGGAATTGCCCTGGAAATTGCCCCGGCCGGCAAAGCCGCCGCGCCCGCCCTCGGGCGCGAAGGTGCGTCGAAGCCGTTCGGCGAAATCGTCGCGATAGTAGCGCCGCACCACCTCGTCGCGGATGCCGTTGGACAGCTCCTTGACGCGCGCTTCCAGCGCGGCGCGACGCTCGGGCGTGGCAAAGTTGCCGCCTTCGAGCTCGCGCGACCAGATCATCTCGGCGAGCGGCTTCGCCGCCGCGATGACATCCTCGATCGCACCGCGGCCGCCCGAGCGGACGAGATCGTCGGGGTCCTGCCCTTCCGGCAACAGCGCAAAACGCAGGCTCTTGCCCGGCGCAAGAAATGGCAAGGCGAGGTCGGCGGCACGGTAAGCCGCCTTCTGTCCGGCCCTGTCGCCGTCGAAGCAGAGGATCGGCTCGTCCGCCATCCTCCAGAGCAGCGCGAGCTGGTTTTCGGTCAGCGCGGTGCCGAGCGGCGCCACGGCACCTGCAAAGCCTGCCGTCACCATGGCGATGACGTCGACATAGCCTTCGACCACGATCAGCGCGCTGCCATCATGCGTGGCTTTGCGCGCGGTCTGGTGATTGTAGAGATTGTCGCCCTTGTGGAAGAGCGGGGTCTCCGGCGAGTTCAGGTATTTTGCCGGAACGTCCTTCTCCAGCGCGCGCCCGCCGAAGGCGATGACGCGGCCACGCAGATCCGTGATCGGAAACATCACGCGATCGCGGAAGCGATCGTAGGGCACGGGAATGTCGTTGCCGGCAACGAGGAGCCCGGTCTCGATCATGTCCTCGACCGAGACGCCGAGCTTTCCGAGATGCTCCTTGAGCGCGAAGCGCTCGGGCGGCGGGGGCGCATAGCCGAGGCGGAACTGCACCTGCGTCGCCGGCGAGATCGCGCGATCGGCGAGATAGCCGCGCGCCTTGGCGCCGACGCGCGAGGCCAGCGTCTCGGCGAAGAATTTTGCGGCGAGCTCCATCACGTCATGCAGCGTGCGGCGCCGCTGCTCGTGCCGCGCCGCGTCCGGCGTCACCGCCGGCAGCGCCAGCCCCGCCATGCCGGCGAGCCGCTCGACGGCCTCCGCGAACGGCAGGCCGTCGGTCTCCATCACGAAGGTGATGATGTCGCCGTGCTTGCCGGAGGAGAAGTCGTGGTAAAATCCCTTCTGGTCGTTGACGTAGAAGGACGGCGTCTTCTCCTGCTGGAACGGCGACAGCCCCTTCCATTCCCGCCCGGCCTTCTTCAGCTTCACGCGCTTGCCCACGACTTCGGAGACCGAAAGCCGGGCACGAAGCTCGTCGAGGAACTGGGGCGTGAAGCGCATGGCGTGTGTGTAACGCGAATCCGGGTGAGTCGGGCGAAGGATCAGGGATATAGGTGCGGCCCGGCCAAAAGTCAGGTTTGTCAGGATTATACGCGCTGTTCACAGCCCCTTCCGTCGTTCCGGGGCGCGCGGAGCGCGAGCCCGGAACGACAGAAAGCTTGAATCCGGCCCGGTTCCGCGCTTCGATAGGCCATGTTCAGGACGTTTCGAGGCGGCCATAGCGGGGGTTGGCGCGTCACCTCGATTTCGCCCGTGACGGGCGAGCCCCTGCCCTTCGTGCCGGCGCTGTCGGTCGTCGACAGCGATGCCGTCGCGTTGCCGCTGGTGCCCTCGCGCAATGCGTGGCGACTGGCGGGCGTTGCGAGCAGCTTGCGCTATACCGAGCGCGCCGAGCAGGAGCAGCTCACCGCGGTGCAGGCCGGGCTCGGCCGGCTCGAGGCCACCTCCGCGGCGCTGATCCCGATCCGCAAGTCGCAAGCCTGGTGGGACCTGACGCAGGAAGAGCGCCGCAAGATCTTCGAAGACAAGTCGCACCACATCGCAAGCAGCCTGCGCTTCCTGCCAGCGATCGCCCGGCAGCTCTACCACAGCCGCGACCTCGGCGGCCCCTTCGACTTCCTGACCTGGTTCGAGTTCGCACCCGCGGATGCCTCGCTGTTCGAAGAGCTGGTGGCGATGCTCAGGCAGACCGAGGAGTGGACCTACGTCGAGCGCGAAGTGGATGTGCGCGTGGTGAAGGAAGTGCTGTCGGCCTAATGATCCAGGAAGCGTCCGGTCCCGATGACGGGTAGACCGCTGACGGGCCAGTTGTAGACGTAGGTCCAAGCCTTCTCCGTTGCGCCGTCAGGCAACGTCACGTCAATCAGCTCGCGCAGATATTCGGTCGGCTCCGGAAAGCCCTCGCCACAGGCTTCGTACATGTCGAGCTCGCGCAGCAGCTCGTCGGGCACGCGCAATTGAAAAAGCTCACCATGGACGACATGGGAGGCCTCGTTCGACAGCAGCAATCCGGGATAGTGCTTTACGAGAACGAGCCGGCCGCGACACGTCGCGTCACCCAAAAAGTCCGCATGTCCTGCAAGCAGCCGCGCCATCGGATGGTCGAAGCCGCGCATCAGGGTGCCGTAGACGAAAAGACGATCGGAGGTCATGGGGTGTCTATAGCCGTCAATCGAGCGAAACGACAGCCGCACGTTTCCTCGTCCCAGCGAAGTCCCGGGGGCAAGCAAGATTTGGTCTTGTGATGAATCGCCTGCAACGGCATCGTCTGGCGATCATGATGATTTTGGGTGGACCGACCTGCAAGCGATTGCTGCCCAATTCAGAGGGCAGCTGTTTTTCCATAGGCAATCAGGATGGACTTGAACACGGCCGACGCGACCGATCAACTGCTCGGCGCGGGGGACATTTCGCCGGTGCATGAGGTCAATGCGGATGGGGCATCGCCTTTCCTGCTCACCTCGGATCATTACGGACGGATTCTGCCGCGCGCGCTCGGCGACCTCGGCGTCGCGGAAAGCGAGCTGACGCGGCACATCGCCTGGGACATCGGCATTGCCGGCGTCGCCGAGCGGCTGGCAGAAATGCTCGATGCGCATCTGATCGCGCAGCGCTATTCGCGGCTCGTGATCGACTGCAACCGCTCACCCGGCGTTGCAAGCTCGATCCCCGTGATATCCGAGGCGACCGCGATCCCGCGCAACGAGGGCATCACCGAGGGCGAGCGCGCGGCGCGGCGGCGCGAGATCTTCGAGCCCTATCACCGCCGCATCGATGCCGCGATCGACCGCCGCCTGCACGATACGCGGCCGACGGTGCTGGTGTCGCTGCACAGCTTCACGCCGGTTTATGCCGGCGTTGCCCGGCCCTGGCACATCGCCGCGCTGTATAACCGCGACACCGTGCTGCCGCAGCTGCTGCTGAAGCATTTGCGCGCTGAAGGCGATCTCGTCGTCGGCGACAACGAGCCCTACGCGGTGAGCGACCTCAGCGACTACACCATCCCCGTCCATGGCGAAGCCCGCGGCCTCGTCAACACTGGCATCGAGATCCGCCAGGATCTGATCGCGGATCAGTCCGGCCAGCAGCAATGGGCGGAACGGCTGGGAAGGATTTTTGCGGAGATCGAGCTGGAGTTGCGCAGGGAGAGGCTGGTCGACTAGCTGGCCCGCGTCGCGACGAACACCGCGAGCGCAGCGAAAATCGCAGCGATGCCCCACAACAGCCAGGCGATGCGGACGGGGCCGCTTGTATCCAGCGTTGCCTCGGCCGGATTGTCGGGATTGACGCGCACCTCGACGGTCGCGCCCCGCTTGTAGCGCGACATCAGCTTCTTCAACATCTCGTCGGACCCGGACTGCGTCCCGGCCGCGACGCGCGCGCATTCATTGGTGTAGCTGACGTTCTGATAGCGATAGGTGTAGGTCACGCGCTTGCCGAACATCTCGGTGCCGCGGCGCTCGCCCGGCTCGCTGGCCTCGTGATAGTGCTCGATCCCCGACAGCTTGATCGTGCCCGGCACCACCGGCCAGCGCGCCGCCTTCAACGCCTGCCGCCGCACGCCATACCCCATCAGCGCGATGACGAGGCCGAACGCGCCGAAGCCGACAACGAGCCCCGCGAGATCGGGCCGCCCGATGTGGTGCGCAAGGTAGGCATAAGTCTGGTTAAGACCGAACGCCGAGCCGAACACGATGCCAAACGCGATCGCCGTGCCGATGCCGAGGCAGCCCCACAGCCCCTTGGGCAGGTCGCGCTCGAGCACGGCCTGATCGGGATGGCGCGGATTGTAGTAGACGGTGACGATGCTGCCGGCGGGATATCTTGCGAGCTTCTCGGCGACCTCGAAATTGCCGAGGTCCTCGCCGATCGAGATGCGGTTACAGCTCAGCCTGCGGCTGCCGACCGAATATTCGTAAGTCACGTTCGCAAAATTACGGCTCTCGAGCCGATAGCCTTCCTCGCGGTCGCTGTCGGACACCCTGACCTCGCGCACCTCGGCGACCGAACGGACGACCTTGCCCGGTGCCTGCGGCCAGCTTCGCGCCTCGCGCACCTGCCAGGTCTTCACAACGGCGGCGACCAATAACAGCCCGAGCGGTGCGAGCAGCATCGCATAGACGAACCAGGGCAGATCGGGCACGGCAAAATTCCTTCGTCAGCGGCAATGGCCGATTGGACGCATCGCCGCCGCGAAGGGTTCAAGCCGAACCGGCTTGAGAAAGGGTTATTTGGCCCGGATAAGCGCCAGCCAGATGCCGCCGCCGATCATGAAGCCGCCGGAGACGCGCGACACCAAGCGGGTGCGGCGCGCCGAGAAAAAGCCGCGGACCTGACCGGCAAGCAGCGCGTAGATTCCGTCCGTCAGGCCGGCAAGCACCATGAAGGTGATTCCGAGCACCAGGACCTGCGACAGGTGATCCTTGCTCATGTCCATAAATTGCGGAATGAACGCGCCGAAGAACACCAGCAGCTTCGGGTTCGACAACGCCACGACGAAGCCCTGCAAGAGAAAGCCGCCGCGAGGGGGAGGCGGAGGCGCGTCGGTGTCGACGCCTTCAACCGGAGCGCGGATCAGCTTGATGCCGAGCCAGACCAGATAGGCCGCGCCTGCAAAGCGCACCCAGTCGAACCAATAGCCCATTGTCGCCATGAGCGAGGTGAGACCGACTGCGAGGATGCCGATCACGATCAACAGCCCCATCTGCACGCCGAGAATGTTGGTCAGCGCCGCGCGTGTGCCGTGGCGCAGGCCGTTGGCGATGACGAGGGTCACGATGGGCCCCGGCAGCAACGCCAGCGCAATGCAGGCGGCGACGAAGGCGAAATAGGCTTGCATGGACATCATGGGGAGGACTCGCTGAGAGCGGTTTGGCGCATTAATGCATGACACTCACTGTCCGTCCAGCGCTGCGGTCGCCCATAGCTTCATCTCCGGCCTCTCCAGGAACGCCAGCGCCGCACGCTGCACGACGCCGGCTTCGCCATGCCCCTGGACCGCAGCGACGAAGAGATCGCAGCGGCGCGAGACGGCGATGCCGATCGCGGCATGACGGACACCGTCGGCCATATCGAGATCATAGCGCCTGGCACGGCCGCGCATCTCGCCAAGTCCCACCTCCTCGCCCGGTGCGACGGCGGCAAAACGCGGGCTGATCAGATCGACGTCGGCAACGCGATCGACCTCATCATCGTCGGCGACGCCGCGGTCGCAATTGCAGAAGCCGCGCTTGGCGCGCACGTAGAGCTCGGTGCCCGCGCAGGCGCCGTCGCAGCGGAACGCGCGGCCGGCGGGCCAGCCGTCGCGCGGGAACGGCCATGCGATTTCGCGCCAGCCCGCCGATTCCGCCGCCAGCGCCGGCGCAAGCCGATAGGCCCCGACGCCGGACACACCGAGCGCGATAGCCACGGCCGCAATCGCCGCCCCGCGCCGCATCGTCAGTTCCTCGGCAGGCCGGCGGCCGCGCGCGCCGGTCCGGTCAGCTCGAGGATATGCAGGCCGGTGTTGGCGCGGTCGACGATGTAGATGTAGCCGCGATCATCGGTCTCGACATTGTTGGTCTGGATCGCGACCTTGCAGCGCTCGCCGCCCTCGACGGGAATGCAGCGTTTGTCGGTGGCCTGCGTGATCGCCGGGATGAAATAGCCGACCTCCTTCGGGTGATAGGGATCGCGGATGTCGAGCGCGCGCACGCCCGCATTGAAGAAGGCGATGAAGGCCATCTTCTTGTAATAGACCGGCGCCATGCTCTCGTTCGAGGAGTGCGAGCCGAAGCGGCCGCCGCGCTGGCAGAACTGTCCGCCCGCCTCCGGCACGGTGTAGCTCGAGATCATCATCGGCCGCGTCTCGGTGGTGACGTCGGCGAACCACACCATCTGCCGCGCCTCGCCGCATTCGTTCAGGATCGCCTCGTCGACGATCATGACGATGTCGCGGGTCTTGCCGTCCTTGTCCTCGGCGAATTCGGTGACCGGCATGTCGAGCATCGGGAACGTCGTATGCGCGCCGTTGAAGGCGGACATCGGCATGCGCGAGATCTCGGGATAGCGCAGATTCTCCGGTGTCGGCTCCTTCGGCCCGTTCAGCAACTTGTCGCGATCGACGATCTGCAAAATTCCGCCCTTGTTGGTGCCGTAGCCGAAGAACACGCGATTGCCGTCGGGTCCGGTCGAGATCGGCCCGTGCAATTCGGTCGGCACGGCGCCGGTCGAGCCGGGCTCCTGGCCGGGCAGGCCAAAATCGCGGATTTTCTGCGGATGCGCGGGATCGCCGAGGTCGTAGACTTGCGTCATGCGCCGCGTGCGCCAGTCCGGCGCGCCGGAGACGAGAAAGGCGATGCCGGTGTCGCACTCCCACCAGCTCTTGTGGGTGTCCTTCAGGCCGCCGATGCGCGTAACGAGCACGGGATTTGCGGGATCGGCGACGTTCCAGATCTCGTGCGCCTCGCTGCCGAAGGTGCGGAGCATGTAGACCGCATTGGGATCGCCCTTCGGCAGCGACTTGCCGTCGCAGACCCGCACCATCTGCGCGCCGCCGGATTCGTACTTGCCTTCCTGTCCCGGCAGATGCCGCAGATATTTTGGACGCGCGGGATCGGTGACGTCGACGATGGACGTTCCATTCGGTTCGGCCTGCCCCGTCATCGGATTGACGGGCGCGGGCACGTCGTCGGTGCCGCCGTGATGGCCGATATAGGCGATCCAGCGCGCACCCTGGTGATGGATGGTCGGCTGGTACGCGCTGCGCGCCTGCAGGTCGTTGGTGCCGACCAGCTTCATATTGGACGCTTCCGGCGGCGCGCCGATGGTCTGCTTCTGTTGCGCCTGGGCCGTGGTGCTGCAGGCGAAAAGGACAAGGCCTGCAGCGAGTGAGAAGCAACGGAACATCAAAGCTCTCCCGGAACCAATCTGCGTTGGCTGAGCTTCAAGGCTAGCACAGCCATTTCCGGGCGCCAAAGACACCATCTTGACATGCAACCATTTGGTTGCCTATTATCGCCGCCATGGATGAGGTCTTCAAAGCGCTCGCCGATGCGTCACGACGGTCGCTGCTGGACAGGCTTCACGCCAGGAACGGCCAGACGCTGAACGAACTCTGCGAAGGCCTCGCGATGACGCGCCAGGCCGTAACCAAGCACCTTGTCATTCTCGAAGAGGCCAATCTGGTCACGACCATCAGGCATGGCCGCGAGAAGCTGCATTACCTCAATCCGGTGCCGATCCATCAGATCGGCGAACGCTGGATCAGGAAGTTCGAGCGCGGCAAGCTCGCCGCGCTCAGCGAGTTGAAACGTCAGTTGGAGAAGCGCGATGAGTAAGCCCCAATTCGTCTATGTGAGCTATATCGAGACCACGCCGGAGAAGCTGTGGGAGGCGCTGACGTCGAGCGAGTTCACCAGGCAATACTGGTTCGGCGCCGAGGTCCGGTCGGACTGGAAGGTCGGCTCGCCCTTCGCGCTCACGCTCGACGGCGAGGTCACCGATTCCGGCGAGATTCTGGAGGCCGATCCGCCGCGCCGCCTGTCCTACAGCTTCAAGCACCAGAAGTTCGAAGAGCTGCGCGGCGAGCCGATATCGCGTGTCGTCTTCACGATCGAACCGTTCGGCTCGCTCGTGCGTTTGACCGTGTTGCATGACGGCTTCGTCGAGGGTGGCAAATATCTCGGCGCCGTCTCCAACGGCTGGCCGGCGATCCTGTCCCAGCTCAAGAGCCTGCTCGAGACCGGCAAGCTGCTCGGCATTCCACGCGCAGCCCTCAACAAGGGATTCGACGCAAAATGAACCTCGATCAGTTCAAACCGCTGACGGTCTACACCATCTACATCGTCTCCACGCCGGAGAAGGTCTGGGAAGCGCTGACCTCGGCCGAGTTCAGCAGGAAGTACTTTTCCGGCTTTGCCGTGGAGATGGAACGGAGGTTCGGCGGCAGGTTCATCGTGCGCGCGCCTGACGGTTCCGAGCACATCTCGGGCGAAGTCTTCGAATACGATCCGCCGAACAAGCTGACGGTGACATGGAACGTCAACTGGCCCGACCTCGTCGCAAAGCTCGGCACCACGCTCGTCACCTACGAGATCGAGCAAGCCGGCGAGGCCGTCCGCCTCACCATGAGCGAACGCCACGACCGCGCACTCAGCGACGACATCCTCTCCGGCGGCCGCACCGGCTGGCCCGCGATCCTGTCGGGACTGAAGAGTTTGCTGGAAACCGGCAAGGCGCCGCAGATCAAAATGACACCCCCGGCGCAGATGCTGGCGGCGTTGAAGGCGATGGGGATCAAGACGCCGTGACCGAGACGGGTCTGTCTCCGCGAACTCGGAATCGTAGGGTGGGCAAAGGCGCACTTGCGCCGTGCCCACCATCTTTCTGAATGGTGGGCACGCTTCGCTTTGCCCACCTTGCGACATCCCCAAGGGGAGAGCGAAAGCAGCAGAGGCGACGACCTTACACCGGCACCACCAGCCGCCGATAGAGATGCCACGTCGCATGCCCGAGCACGGGCAGCGTCACGACCAGTCCGAGAAAGTACGGCAGCGCCGAGACGATCAGCAGCATCACGATCACCGCGGCCCACGAGACCATCGGCAGCGGGCTGGTCACCACCGCACGCACGCTCGTCACCATGGCGGTGACGAAATCGACCTCGCGGTCGAGCAGCAGCGGAAACGACACCACCGTCAGCGAAAACAAGATCAGCGACAGCGCGGCACCGACCGCGTTGCCGATGGCGAGGAACAGCAGGCCCTCATTCGTCGTCAGCACCACTGTCATGAATTCCTGCAAGCTCGAGAACGAGGCGTGCAGGCCGAGCAGCAGCGCGATGAGCAGCCGCACCTGGTACATCCAGATCACGAACACGAACAGCGTGACGAAGGCCATCCAGCCGATCTCGCTGCGCGCGCGTATCGCCGACCAGATCCCGCCGAAGGAGACCGGCTCGCCGCGCTCGCGGCGACGGCTGACCTCGTACAGACCGATCGCCACGAACGGCCCGATCAATGCAAAGCCGGCCGCAAGGGGATAGACGAGATAGACCATGCCGAAGGCGGTGAGACAGAGCATGATGGCGATGCCGCCGCCTGCGTAGAGCGCGCCGAAGCAGAGCCCGTAGAGCGGCAGCGCCTGGAAATCGCGCAAACCCTCGACCAGCGCCTCGGCGATGTCGGTCGCCGCCACGGGACGCACCACCGGATCGACTTTGCCCGAGATCGACATGCGGCTCCCTCTCCTCGTCACCGGCACGATCTCCGTCGCGCGCGATCCCGATATTAGCGCCTTCGCGACCTGCGCGCACGCGCGCGTTGATTGCTGAATGACGGTATCCTGGGAGCCCCGACGTCAGCCCAACAGCGCCTCGCGGGCGAACTCTCCGGGGACTCATCCGTGATGTGCGCAGCCGAAATCTTTGCCCGCGGGGGCCTTTTCGGCGCGATGCCTATGGACTGGGCGGAGGGTGGTGCCGCAGATTGCATCTTCGAACCAGCACGCGCGACGACCAAATTGGACCGCCCGACCGATGAGCTTGCGTACCCGGCTACTGATACTCGTCATTGCGGCCATGCTGGTGCCGGCCATCCTCGTCGGCTTACGTTTCGTGCAAAATCGCAGCAGCGAAATCAACGCGGCCCTGGCCAATCTGACCGCGACAGCCGACGACATTGCAAGCGACCTGGATGAGAAGATCCAGGGCACCGCCCAGCTTCACTATGGTCTCGCCCGCGCGCGCGACCTCGACACGCGCGACAAGGCGGCGTGCTCGGCGTTCCTGTCGGAAGTGCGCGAGGAATACCCACAGTTCACCGGGATATTGACCATCGATCCCGACGGCAGCCTGTTCTGCGATTCGCTGCGGACCAATCGCACCCTCGACCTCCGGGATCGCGCCTATTTCAAACAGGCCCTGGCGTCGCGCGGCATCGCGCTCGAGCCGGTATTCGGCCGGCTGACCGGACTATCGGTGCTCCAGATCGCCTATCCGGTGCGATCAGAGACGGGCGCCCTTAAGCTGGTCCTGCTCGCCTCCTTCAACCTGCGCAAATTCGCGGAGTTTCACGACAAGCGGCTGCTCGGCCAGAAGGAGATCCTGCTCCTCGACAGCAAGGGAACGGTTCTGGTCGCCCCGTCCCGCGGAGGCTGGACCGAGCCGGTCGGCACGTCGATCGCGGGATCCGACCTGCTCCGCTTCGCCGCAACGCCCGACCGAAAGGCGTATCAGGAGGTGACCGATCGCGACGGCCGGACGCATGTCTGGGCTGTCGCCGCGCGCTCGCCTTCGACCCGCGATGCCGGCCTCTACATCATGGTCGGACGGTCCGAGGACGGACTTGTCGCGGCGGCCAATCGCCGGCTCTATGAGGATGTGGCGATACTCGCGGTGGCCTCGCTGCTGCTACTCGCGGCCGTCTGGATCCTTGCAACCGTGAGCGTCGGGCGTCAGGTCGGACGTCTCGCCACCATGGCGAAGAAGCTTGGGCTCGGAGATCTCAGCGCGCGAATTCCGCCTCCCCACCCGGGCGGCGAGCTGGGCGGATTGATGACCCTGCTCAACGGGACCGCCGAGTCGCTCGAGCAGCAACGCGCCGCCATCGCCGACCTCAGCCACAAGCTCAGCCAATCCCAGAAGATGGAAGCCATGGGCCAGCTCACCGGCGGCGTGGCGCACGACTTCAACAACCTCTTGACCGTCATTCTCGGCAACTCCGAGCATCTTGCCGACAGGCTGGCCGGCAACAAGGAATTGCACCGGATCGCCAACGACATTGCGACCGCCGCCGAGCGGGGCTCCGACCTGACGCGAAGCCTGCTCGCCTTCGCGCGCAAGCAGCCCCTGAGGCCGCGAGACATCGACATCGCCGTGAAGATTCACGAAATGGAGCAGCTGCTGCGCCGGCCCCTGGGCGAGCACATCGAATGCACCTTCGCGCTCGAACCGGATCTGTGGCTGACCAGCGTCGATCCCGGCCAGCTGACGACGGCGCTGCTCAATCTCGTGCTCAACGCGCGTGACGTCATGCCGCTCGGCGGCAAGCTGACGATCGAGGCGCGAAACACCTCGCTCGGTGAATCCGACCTTGACGTCAACGGCGAGCCGCGGCCGGGCGACTACGTCATGGTGGCCGTGACCGACACCGGCAGCGGCATGACTGCCGAGGTGGCGAGCCGGGCGTTCGAGCCGTTCTTCACCACCAAGGAGGTCGGCAAGGGCACCGGCCTCGGTCTGAGCATGGTCTACGGCTTTGTGCGGCAATCCGGCGGGGTCGTGCAGATGCAGTCCGAACCGGGGCAAGGCAGCGTCGTCAGGCTGTTCTTTCCCCGCCTTGCAACACCACCAAACGAGCAGCCCTCACCCGCGGAACGGATCGTCGCCCCCGACGGAAGCGAGACCATTCTTGTCGTCGAGGACGACGACATGGTTCGGGCCTATGTCGAGAGCGAGCTGAAGACGCTGGGCTATCGCGTCATCGCGGCGTCGAACGGTCCCGCGGCTCTCGAATTGTTGCGTCGCCCCGGCGACATCGACCTGCTGCTCACCGACGTCGTGATGCCGGGCGGCATGTTCGGGCCGGAGCTCGCCAGGCAAGCGACCGGCTTGCGGCCCGGGCTCAAGGTGCTCTTCACCTCCGGCTACACCCAAAATCCCGTGAAGACGCCCGACGGGGTCGGCGACGCCCGCATCCTGACAAAACCGTTCCGGCGGAAGGATCTTGCCGCGATGCTGCGATCCGCTCTGTCGGCGCCGCCGCGCTGAAATCAGGAAGAGAGAGCCAGCCGAAGCGCCACGCCGAGATTGGCTACGAACAGAGCCGCGTCGATGACGAAGATCCTGAGCATCGGACCTTTCAGCACGGGCCAGTAGGCCACCCCGACGCGCCCTCCGCGCATCAGGACCGGAAGGTTATAGGCGAACTGGCTGAAGTGGCAGGCGGCAAAGAACAGGAACAGCGCGAGCTGCGCCTCGATCGGCTGGAAGAAAGCCGGACGAGCGGCCAGAAGATAGAACGACAAAAGCCCGATCGGCAGATTCATCCCGCCCAGGAACGCCACGCTGGCGGCAAGCGTCGGCGCGATCGGATTGCTGCGCTCTTCGCGCGGCAGGAGTATCTTCAGGGTGTTGCCCTGGGCGACGCTGAACTGGATGAAGGCGCCGCCGAACCAGAGCGTGTTGAGGAGCAGGACGAAATCCGAAAGGTGCATGATCATTTTCCGTAGAAGGCTTCGCTGCGCACCACACGGCCCGCATCGTCGAAATCCATGAACTCGCTGGCGCGCGTGTCGCCGAGCTGCCACCACACCGTCAGGCGCGCGATCGCCTCGTCCCAGCTCCAGCGCAGGATCTTCAGGTCGGCGCTTTCGATGTGGCCATAGGCATCGCGCCAATAGGCGCGGATGTTCTCGGCGCCGGTGACGACCGGAGAACCGGTCAGCGATAATGCCAGAGGGCTGCGCATCTGTGCGTCGTCGGCGAAATGCGCGACGACCGCGTCGATATCGACCCGGCACCAGCTCGCACACCATGCCGCGACGAAGCGCTCGGCGGCTGCGCGATCCATTGTCCGTCCGCTCATGGCGGAGCCCTCCCCTGGCTCGTTGCCGGGAAAGTGGCAAAGCCCGCGCCTCATGTCAACTATGTTGACTTCAGGAATCATCAGTTGTTGTCGGCGATCGCCCCCATGACGGCCATCCATGCCGCCGCACCCGACGCCCCTGCGCGATCGAACGCTTCGCGCAGGACCTTGCGCTCGTGGTCCGATGCCCTCTGCTCGATACGTCGCCCGGCCTCCGTCAGGCGCAGCAGCTTGGAGCGATGCTGCTCGGGCGCTCGCTTCGACGTCAGCAGCTTGCGCTCCAGCAGCAAATTGAGCGGCCGGTTCAGGGCCTGCTTGGAGATGCCGAGGATCTCGATCAGCGAGCCGATCGCGATATCGGGCCGGCGCGCCACCACGTAGAGGATGCGGTGGTGTGGACGCGACAGGCCCTGCTTCGCAAGATATTCGTCGGCCTCCAGCGTCATCCCGCGCCAGCCGTAATACATGAGCTCCAGCGCCGCATCGAGATCGTGCAGCTTCGGAAGTGAGGCTCGGTGAAGCCCCGCAGCTTGAGACGTCTTTGCCATTGTCTGAAAGAGCCTAACCCCGCGCCCGAAGCTCGCGCCGCAGCACCTTGCCCGTGGCCGTCATCGGCAGTGTCTCCGCGAACTCGACGAAGCGCGGATATTCGTGCGCGGCGAGCTGCACTTTCACGAACTCCTGGATCTCGCGCGCGAGCGTGTCGCTTGCCGCGAAGCCGGGACGCAGCACGATCCAGGCCTTGATCGATTCGGTGCGGATCGGATCGGGGATGCCGACCACCGCCGCCATCGCCACCGACGGATGCTTCATCAACGTGTGCTCGATCTCGGACGGGCCGACGCGATAGCCGGCGGTGGTGATGACGTCGTCCTCGCGGCTGACATACCAGAAATAGCCGTCCTCATCCCGGGTACCGAGATCGCCGGTCAGCAGGAATTCGCCGGCATATTTCTTCGCCGTCGCGTCCGGATTGCGCCAGTATTCGAGCATCGTGCACGGGCATGGCTGACGCACGCCGATGATGCCGCGCTGCCCCGTGGGCAGCTCCTCGCCTTTGTCGTTGACGATGCGGACGTCGAAGCCCGGCGTCGCCTTGCCCATCGAACCCGGGCGGATCGGAAACAGGTTGGAATTGCTGCCGATCACGAGATTGCATTCGGTCTGGCCGAACACTTCATGCGCGTCGATGCCGAACGTCTCGCGCACCCAGCCGAGCAGCTCGCCGCCAAGCGATTCACCGCCGGTGAAAATGCTGCGCAGCTTGACGCCCGGATGCTTCACGCCAGCCTGCCGCATCAGCTTCAGCGCGGTCGGCGGCAGGAAGACGTTGCGGACACCGAGGTCGGCCATCATCTCCATCGCCGCCTGCGGTTCGAACTTTCGCGCGCGGTGACCGACCAGGGGGATGCCGTGATACCAGAACGCGAACAAGCCGTTGACGAGGCCGCCGATCCAGGCCCAGTCCGCCGGCGTCCACATCAGATCGCCGGGGCGCGGCAGGAAGTTGTGGCACATCTCGACATTCGGCAAGTGTCCAAGCACGACGCGATGCGCATGCAGCGCGCCTTTCGGATTGCCCGTCGTGCCTGACGTGTAGATGATCAGGGCGGGGTCATCGGCGGAGGTGTCGACGGTCGCAAAGTCCTCGGACGCGGTTTCGATCGCCGACCAGAACGGTTTTGCACCGGCATGGACCGCGCCGCTCGTGACATAGATGTCCTGCAGATAGGGCAGCCGATCGCGGATCTTCGTGAGCTTCTCCCAGCCCGCCTCATCAGTGATGATGGCTCTTGCTTGCGAATTCGACAGGCGGAATTCCAGCGCGTCCTCGCCGAACAGCGCGAACAGCGGGATCGAGATCAGCCCGGATCGGAACGCGGCCATATGCGCGATCGGCAGCTCCAGCGACTGCGACAGGAACACCGCGACGCGGTCGCCGCGCACGAGCCCATCGGCCTTCAGCACATTGGCGAAGCGGCGCGACATCTCCGCGACCTCGTCGAAGGAGGTGCGCGTGGTTACTCCGTTCTCGTCGACATAGAGCAGCGCGAGGCGGCCCGTGCCGTCGGCATGGCGGTCGCAACACGCCTCCGCCATGTTGAAGCGTGCCGGGACGTCCCAGCGGAAGTTGCGATAGAGCTCGTCGTAGGTTGCGGCTTCGGTGAGCATGGTCGTTTCCCGGCAGCGTCGTCATGGCCGGGCTTGTCCCGGCCATCCACGTTCTTGATTGGACCTGAGTTTAGGCCTGTGAGTGCCGGGGACAAGCCCGGGCATGACGATGCAGAGGCATCCCCTAACGGCGCACCGTCTGGAAGAATTTCCTGACGTCGCCAACATACAACTTCGGCTGCTCGAATGCGGCGAAATGCCCGCCCTTCTCCATCTCGCTCCAGTGCGTGATGTTAGGAAAGTTCGGCTCCATCCAGCGCCTGACCGGCGTGATGATCTCCTTGGGGAACACGGCGACGCCGGTCGGCACGTTGACCTTGGGCGTGGTGCGGCGCTTGCCAAAACTCTCCCAGTAGAGCCGTGCGGAGGAGGTCGCCGTCTCCGTTGCCCAATAGAGCATGACGTTGTCGAGCAGCTCGTCCTTGTCAAAAATGTTTTCGGGATGGCCGTCGCAATCGGTCCAGGCCCAGAATTTTTCCAGAATCCAGGCCGCCTGCCCGCTCGGCGAATCCGTCAGGCCATAGCCGAGCGTCTGCGGCCGCGTCGATTGCTGTTTGGAATAGCCTGAATCGAGATCGACATAATGCTTGAGGCCGGTGAGCGCGCGCTTCTCTTCCGCCGTCGGCTCGCCCTCGACCTTCGGCGCCGCGTTGAAGGCGAGCGTGATGTGGATGCCGGCGCAGTGCTCGGCGTCCTGCGCGCCCAGCGATGTCGTCACCGCCGAGCCCCAGTCGCCGCCCTGCGCGCCGTAACGCGCGTAGCCGAGCCGATCCATCAGCTTCGCCCAGGTCGCGGCGATGCGGTCGACCCCCCAGCCGGTGGTCTTTGGCTTGGCGGAGAAGCCAAAGCCCGGCAGCGACGGACAGATCACGTGAAAGGCATCCGCGGGATTACCGCCATGCGCGGCAGGATCGACCAGCGGCGCGATCACCTTCTGGAATTCGACGATGGACCCTGGCCAGCCATGGGTGATGATCAGCGGTAGCGCCGACGGCTCCTTCGAGCGCGCATGCAGGAAGTGGATGTCGAGCCCGTCGATCTCGGTGGTGAATTGCTCGAAGCGGTTGAGCTTTGCCTCGCGGGCGCGCCAGTCATAGCTGTTGGCCCAGTAGGCGCATATCTCCTGGATCCATTTCAGCGGCGCGCCCTGGCTCCAGTCGTCGACCAGCTCCGCCTCCGGCCAGCGCGTGCGGGCGAGGCGCGATTTGAGGTCGGTGAGAATGTCGTCGCTGATGGCGATGCGAAACGGTTTGATGGCGCTCATCGGTTGCCTCCGATCTTTTCTGGCGGAGAGACTAGGCCGGATTGCCGCGGCATCGGAAGCCCCACCCTCCCCTGGAGGGTCCCTGGAGGGGGAGGGTCGCTACGCATGGAGCAAAGCGAAATGCGTAGCGGGGTGGGGTGACAGTCCACCCATTGAATAGGGGCCCGACTGGAGAGATCACTCCACCCCGCTCGCGCTTCGCGCAATCGACCCTCCCCTCCAGGGGAGGGTAAGAGTTCAGCCCGTCAGCGCGGCCTTCACCAGGCCACTGGCCTTGCCGAAATCCATCTGGCCGGCGTACTTCGCGCGCAACACCGCGATCACCTTGCCCATGTCCTTCATGCCGGCAGCGCCGGTCTCGGCGATCGCATCCGTGATCGCCTTCTTCACCTCATCGTCCGACATCTGCTTCGGCAGATAGGCCGAGATCACCGCGATCTCCTCGCGCTCCTGGGCGGCGAGCTCGGCACGGCCGCCCTTGTCGTAGAGCTCGACCGACTCCTGGCGCTGCTTGATCATCTTCTGAAACACGCCGAGCAGGTCGGCGTCCGACAGCGGCGGCTTGCCGTTGCCGCGCGCCTCGATGTCGGCGTTCTTGATGGTCGAGTTGACCATGCGCAGGGTGGACAGCTTGCGCTCGTCCTTGGCCTTCATGGCCTCCTTGACCGCGTTGTTGATGTCGTCGCGCAGCATGATCGTGATCCCTTCGAATATCCGACGCCTGATCTAGGCCGTTCGCGGCCCTGAGACAACCGGGGCGCCCAGCCATTCGGCCAGCGCCCGCGCCGTCGCCTCGGGCTGCTCCGGTTGCGGCAGGTGCCCGCAACGCTCTAGGATCACCAGCCTCGCGCCCGCTATGCCCTCCGCCATCTCCCTCGAGAATGCGTTGGGAATCGTGTTGTCCTGATCGCCCGTCAGCACCAGCGTCGGGCATTTGATCGTCGCCAGCGTCGGCCGTGAATCCACCCGCGCGATGATCGCGGTCTGCTGTCGCAGATAGCCTTCGACGCCGACGTCCTCGCCCTGCTCGTGCACGAGCTTTCGAATGCCGGCATCGTCGCGGCGCGAGGGATGCACCAGCTCCGGAAACATCTCCTCGCGCGCCACGCTCAGCTCGCCGCGCCTCGCCCGTTCCATCAGGCCGCGGCGGCGCGCGGTCGCTTCCGGTGTATCGGGCCGGGCCTGGGTGTTGATCAGCGCGAGCTTCAAAACCCGCTCGGGCGCCTGGCGCATGATCTCGAGCGCGATATAGCCGCCCATGGAGTGGCCGGCGAGTGCGAAGCGCGACGGGGCTTCGCTCAGCACGCGCCGGGCGATCGCCGCCATGCTGTCGTCGCGGCTATGGTTGGCAATCATCACCGGGCCGAACCGCCAGAGCGCCGGGACCACCGGGGCGTAGATCCGGGCCGAGGAGGCCAGCCCCGGAACCAGCAGAAGCGGGGTGGTCTGGTCCATTATTGCCTCGCAAGCCCGGGAAATTGGCGGAAATTATCCTGCCAAGCTTAAGTGCCTGAGGGGACCTGTCAAATATGCAAAAACGCATGTGAATCGGCGCTCGTCCGCTTTGACGGCGGCGCCGGCCCGGACTATGAACCGGGCTCATGACACAACATGACAACGATACTGCCTGGCCGGACCATAAACCGACCGCGCTCCTCGTGCTCGCCGATGGCACGGTGCTGGAAGGCTTCGGTCTCGGCGCCGAAGGCCACGCCGTCGGTGAGGTCTGCTTCAACACCGCGATGACCGGCTATGAGGAGATCCTCACCGATCCCTCCTATGCCGGCCAGCTCATCACCTTCACCTTCCCGCATATCGGCAATGTCGGTACCAACGAGGAAGACATCGAGACGGTGAACATGGCCGCGACGCCGGGCGCGCGCGGCGTGATCCTGCGCACCGCGATCACCGATCCCTCGAACTACCGCGCCACCAAGCACCTCGACGCCTGGCTCAAGGCGCGCGGCATCATCGGCCTCTCCGGCATCGATACCCGCGCACTGACGGCGCTGATCCGCAGCAAGGGCATGCCCAATGCGGTGATCGCGCACGCCAGGAACGGCGAGTTCGATCTGCATGGCCTGAAGGAAGAAGCGCGCGAATGGCCCGGCCTCGAGGGCATGGACCTCGTGCCGATGGTCACCTCGGGCCAGCGCTTCACCTGGGACGAGACGCCCTGGCTGTGGGACAAGGGTTTTGGCCGCCAGGACAAGCCCGAGTTCAACGTCGTCGCCATCGACTACGGCATCAAGCGCAACATCCTGCGTTTGCTCGCCGGCGTCGGCTGCAAGGTGACGGTGGTGCCGGCGACGACCTCATCGGAAGACATTCTGGCGATGAAGCCCGACGGGGTGTTCCTGTCCAATGGCCCGGGCGATCCGGCCGCGACGGGTAAATACGCGGTGCCGGTGATCCGGGACGTGATCAAGTCGGGCACACCGACCTTCGGCATTTGCCTCGGTCACCAGATGCTCGGCCTCGCCGTCGGCGCCAAGACCAAGAAGATGCATCAGGGCCATCACGGCGCCAATCATCCCGTGAAGGACGAGACCACCGGCAAGGTCGAGATCACCTCGATGAACCATGGCTTTGCGGTGGACGAGGCGACGCTGCCGAAGGGCGCGACGCAGACCCACATCTCGCTGTTCGACGGATCCAATTGCGGCATCCAGCTCGACGGCAAGCCGGTGTTCTCGGTGCAGTACCACCCCGAAGCCTCGCCGGGCCCGCGCGACTCGCACTATCTGTTCCAGCGCTTCGCGGATCTGATGCGGCAGAAGAAGAGCGCGTAACGCTGGCTCTCCTGCAATTGCCTTGACGACATCGAGCCCGGGCCTTGACCCGGGCTCTTGTCATTCCGGGCGCGACGCTGCGGAACGTCGTCTCACGCCTCTCGTTGATTCCTGCTACGCTCTCGAAGGAGCCCTGCCATGTCCGTTGTCAGCGACAATGCCGAGCCACGCGCCATCGTGTTCGAAGATGACGGGCTCGTGCCGAACAACATCCTTCCCTTCCTGGTCTATCAGGGTGCGGTGAAGCTCGATTCCAGGCGTCCCGAGGAGACCATCGAAAACCTGTTCGAAGCGAACGGCTGGGGCGGTACGTGGCGCAACGGCGTCTACGACTATCTGCACTATCACGCGACGGTGCATGAGGTGCTCGGCGTCGCGCGCGGAAGTGCCCGCGTGCGCTTCGGCGGCGATCATGGCCAGGAGCTGGAGATCAAGGCGGGCGACGTCGCGATCCTGCCGGCCGGCACGGGGCATCAGTGCATCAGCGCGAGCGACGATTTCTGCGTGATCGGCGCTTATCCGCCGGGAGCGAAGATGGTGGTGACGCGAGCAACGCCGGAGAACCACGCCAGGGCACTGAAGACGATTCCCGAGGTCGCGCTACCGCCGGCCGATCCGGTGACGGGCAAGGACGGAGCGTTGATACGGTTGTGGCGGTAGCGACAAGCGCGGTGCTCTAGGGTGGGTTAGCCCGAGGCGTAACCCACCAGAGGTGGGTTACGCCTAGTGGATTGCGCTTTGCGCAATCCACGGGGCTAACCCACCCTACGCAGTCACGCGTACCCTTACGCCTCGTTGCCGCCTTCCTGGCGGGTGGCCTCGAACAGGAACCACGTCCGGCGCTCGGTCTCGTCGATGAAGTTTTCGAGGATGCTGGCGCTGGCGACATCGCCGGCGTCGTCGCAAACCTCGTGCGCCTTACGCATCGCGGCGGTGACGTGCTTGTTGTCCTGCATCAGCTCGCGCAGCATCTCGCGTGGCGGGACGTAGTCCTCGTTGTTGTCCTTGATGGTCTGGAGCTTGGCGACCTGGCCGATCGACTTCAGCGTGGTGCCGCCGATCTTGCGGACGCGTTCGGCGAGCTGGTCGGTGGTGGCGAAGATCTGGTCGGACTGCTCGTCGAGCAGCAGATGATAGTCGCGGAAATGCCGGCCGCTGATGTGCCAGTGGAAATTCTTGGTCTTCAGATAGAGCGCGAACGCATCGGCCAGAAGCACGTTGAGCGCCTCAGAGACCTTCTTGACCCCATCGGGCGACAGATCGGTGGGGGTATCGAGATCGGGCGAGACCTTGGTGGGGGCTTTGCTCACGGGAAACCTTCCTGTTAGGACGCGGACATTGACGGCGCGCCGTCGCACCCCTAACGCAAGGCGGGCAGCGCCGGTTCCTTGACAGGAACCGTTTGGCCGGGACCTACGAAATACCATGGACGATTGGATCGATTACTACGACTCCACGCATACGATCTATGTCAGCAAGCTGCATCGCGACTTGCACTTCCAGATCATCGCGCGGGACATCATCGGCTACATCTCATCGCCCGAGGCGACCGTGCTCGACTATGCCTGCGGCGAGGCGCTGTCGGCGAGCCAGGTGGCCGCGGCCTGCGGCAAGCTGATTCTCGCCGAGCCCGCCCCCGGCGTGCGTGGCCGGCTGATCGCGCGATTTGCCCCGAACACCAAGATCCGCGTCCGCTCACTCGACGACGTCCGCAAAATGCAGGACCAGTCGATCGACCTCGCGGTGATGAACTCGGTCGCGCAATACATGACGCCGGATGAGCTCGATGCCGCGCTTGTCAACATCCGGCGATTGCTGACCCCGTCCGGCAGGCTCGTGCTCGGAGATATCTTGCAGCCCAATGTCGGCATGTTCAGGGATGTGATGGCGTTGCTCAGCTTCGGCCTGCGTCACGGCTTCCTGAAGGACGCGCTGATCGGGCTGATCAGCACCGCGCTGTCAGATTACCGTCATCTGCGCACGCGCATCGGGCTTCAGCGCTATGGCGAGGACGAGATCGTCGCCAAGCTGACTGCGGCCGGCTTCGCGGTCCAGCGCGCCCACACCAATGTCGGCCACAATCGCTGGCGCATGACCTTCATCGCGCGGCCGCCCCTGGTCCGTTAAGCATAACGACTGCCAGAGGTGGCTTGTCACACGCCGATGGGTAAAGATCGTCGCGGCCCGGTGGCGGAAGCGTCTACGCGAGGGCGGTGCAACGCTCTTCATCCTGGTTCAAATCCAGGCCGGGTCTCCACGCTTCGCCCCTGCGGGGCCACGCGTGGCGCAGCCACACAAGGCCCGAAGGGGCACAGCGTGTCCGGCGTAGCTGTAGCGAAGCGAAAGCGAAGACGGACGGAATCTCAGCCGTCTGCGCGCAACCCTCTCAAATTCAATCCACTTCGACCGTTTCGCACTCTGGCAGCAGCTGTAGCCGGTCGGCATCCTTGGCTGCGGAGTTGAGGACGGCATCGAGCAGCCCCGGAAAGCGCGCGTCCAGATCCTCGCGGCGAAGCCGCATGAAGCGGTTGGTGCCCGCCACGCGCGTCAGCATCAGGCCGCATTCGCGCAGCTTGGCGAAATGGTAGGCGAGGTTGGATTTTCCGGAAAGGCCGCTGAAGTCGCCACAGCAGAGCTCGCTGCTGACACGTTCCTGCTGGGCGAGCTGATAGACGATGGCCAACCGGATCGGATCGCTGAGGCAATCCAGAACCATCGGCAGCTCGATCTGCTCGCGGGTGGGATGAAGGGGCGTGCGGCTCATGGTCCAGAATCATAGCAAACTGGCCGCGATGTTCAATAGTTCTTGAACCCAATTGACATCCCAGCCATCGCATTCAATAGTTCAATAAACGTTGAACATAGGGATATCGTCCAATGAGCGTGTTCTGGCTGGCTCTCGCGGCCTTCGCGATTGGTACCGAAGGCTTTGTCATTGCAGGGCTTTTGCCGTCGATCGCCGCCGATCTTTCGATTTCCGTCCCGGCCGCCGGCCAATTGGTCACCGCCTACGCCCTCACCTATGCGGTGGGTTCGCCGATCCTGGCGGTGACGCTGAACAATATCGACCGCCGCACCGTGCTGGCCCTGGCGCTATCGACCTTCATCGCCGGGAATCTCGTCGCGACGGTGGCTTCCAGCTACGCCCTGCTGCTGGCCTCCCGCATGCTGATGGCGCTGGGCTCCGGACTGTGCATGCCGACGGCGCTCGCCGTATCGGTGGCCGTCGCCGCGCCCGAACGGCGCGGCCGCGCGGTGGCGCTGGTCACCTCAGGCCTCACGGTTGCAACCGTGATCGGCGTGCCGCTCGGCAATCTCGTCGGCAGCCTGCTCGGCTGGCGCGCGACCTTTGCCATGGTGGCCCTGATCGGCGCGGTTGCGCTCGCCGGCCTGCTCCTTGGCCTGCCCCGCGGCCTGCCGCGCAACACCGCCTCGCTCAGCGAACGGCTGGCGGTGGCGCGTCACAGCAATGTCGTGATCGCGCTTCTGATCACGATCCTATGGGCGCTCGGCGGCTTCACCGTGTTCACCTATTTCGCGGTCCCGCTGCGTAGCCTCGGCTTCGACGCCGCGCAGATCAGCCTCGCGCTGCTGGTGTTCGGCGGCGCCGCCGCCATCGGGAACATGCTGGGCGGTGTCCTGGCCGACCGGCTCGGGACGCTCGCCACCGCAGGCCTCGGGCTCGCCGGCATGGCGAGCGCCCTGATCCTGCATTCGCTGGTCCTGAAGCTGATGCCGGGACAGGCCCATTATGCGGTGCTGGGCGCGATCTTCCTCTGGGGCATCTCGGGCTGGGCGTTCTATCCGGCTCAGATCGCCAGCATCATCCGGATCGAGCCGCAAGCCTCGATGATCGCACTCTCGCTCAACGCCTCCGCCATGTATCTCGGCTTCGCCATCGGCGGGGCCCTGGGCGGCGCGGTGCTGGCCACCCTCTCGCCGACCGACCTTGGCTGGATCGGCGGATCGAGCGTTGCGGCCTCGCTGCTGGTGCATCTCGCCCGTGGCTGGCAGGCACGTCCAAAACCCGCCAAAATTGCCGGTTGATGGGCGTTTTTCGGGGTTTCGCCGCCCCGAAAACTGGTCTAAGACCCACCCGCGCGCGAGGGAGACCAACGCGCTCTCGGCCACAGGGGACGCGCAACGAGCGCGCCCTTTTTTTGTGCCTAAATTCCACTTCGGCGAGAGTTGATGCCCAAACGTACAGACATCACCACCATCCTGATCATCGGCGCCGGTCCCATCGTGATCGGCCAGGCCTGTGAGTTCGACTATTCGGGCACGCAAGCGGTGAAGACGTTGAAGGAAGAGGGCTATCGCATCGTCCTCGTCAATTCCAACCCGGCCACCATCATGACCGATCCGGAATTGGCCGACGCCACCTATATCGAGCCGATCACGCCCGAGATCGTCGCCAAGATCATCGAGAAGGAACGTCACGTCATTCCCGGCGGCTTCGCGCTGCTGCCGACCATGGGCGGACAGACCGCGCTGAACTGCGCGCTGTCGCTGCGCCGGCAGGGCACGCTGGAGAAGTTCGACGTCGAGATGATCGGCGCGACCGCTGACGCCATCGACAAGGCGGAAGACCGCCAGCTGTTCCGCGAGGCCATGACCAAGATCGGGCTTGAGACGCCAAAGTCGCGGCTCGCCAACGCGTCCGAATTGAAGAAGTCCTTCCGCGACAAGCACCGGGCCGAACGCGAGAAGCTGTCGGGTGCTGCCCTCGAGGAACACGAACGGCAGTGGACGCTCGGCGAAAGCGACCGCCGCAAGCGCTACCAGGAATATGCGCTCGGCCAGGCGCTGATGGCGCTGTCCGAGATCGGCCTGCCCGCGATCATCCGTCCCTCCTTCACGATGGGCGGCACCGGCGGCGGCATCGCCTACAACAAGGAAGAATTCCTCGACATCATCGAGCGCGGCCTCGATGCGTCTCCGACCAACGAAGTGCTGATCGAAGAATCCGTGCTCGGCTGGAAAGAGTACGAGATGGAGGTCGTGCGCGACAAGAAAGACAATTGCATCATCGTCTGCTCGATCGAGAACCTCGATCCGATGGGCGTGCACACGGGCGACTCCATCACGGTCGCGCCGGCGCTGACGCTGACCGACAAGGAATACCAGATCATGCGCGACGCCTCGCTGGCGGTGTTGCGCGAGATCGGCGTGGAGACCGGCGGCTCCAACGTGCAGTTCGGCGTCAATCCCGAAGACGGCCGCATGGTCGTGATCGAGATGAACCCGCGCGTGTCGCGGTCGTCCGCACTGGCCTCCAAGGCCACCGGCTTCCCGATCGCCAAGGTCGCAGCCAAGCTCGCGGTCGGCTACACGCTGGACGAGATCGCCAACGACATCACCGGCGGCGCGACGCCGGCCTCGTTCGAGCCGACCATCGACTACGTCGTCACCAAGATTCCGCGCTTCGCCTTCGAGAAATTCCCGGGCGCGTCGACCACGCTGACCACGTCGATGAAGTCGGTCGGCGAAGTCATGGCGATCGGCCGTACCTTCCAGGAGAGCCTGCAGAAGGCGCTGCGCGGACTCGAGACCGGCCTGACCGGGCTCGACGAGATCGAGATCGAGGGGCTAGGCCAGCACGACGACAAGAACGCGATCCGCGCCGCGCTCGGCACGCCGACGCCGAACCGGTTGCTCCAGGTCGCCCAGGCGATGCGGCTCGGCTGGTCGAACGAGGACATCTTCAACTCCTGCAAGATCGATCCGTGGTTCCTCAGCGAGATGCGCGGCATCGTCGACATGGAGGAGAAGGTCCGGAAGAACGGCCTGCCGGGCAACGCCTTCGGCATGCGCACGCTCAAGGCCATGGGCTTCTCCGACGCGCGGCTCGCCGTGCTCGCCGAGACGACGGAAGCTGACGTGACGGCGAAGCGCCACGCGCTCGGCGTCCGCCCTGTCTACAAGCGCATCGACACCTGCGCCGCCGAGTTCGCGTCGCCGACCGCCTACATGTATTCGACCTATGAGGCGCTGTTTGCGGGCGCGCCCGCGGACGAGAGCTCGCCGTCGGACAAGAAGAAGGTCATCATTCTCGGCGGCGGGCCCAATCGGATCGGCCAGGGCATCGAGTTCGACTACTGCTGCTGTCACGCCTGCTTCGCACTGCATGACGCCGGCTACGAATCCATCATGGTCAACTGCAACCCCGAGACGGTGTCGACCGACTACGACACCGCCGACCGGCTCTATTTCGAGCCCCTCACCGCCGAGGACGTGCTGGAGATCATCGCGAAGGAGCGCACCAACGGCACGCTGCACGGCGTGATCGTGCAGTTCGGCGGCCAGACCCCGCTGAAGCTGGCGCGAGCGCTGGAGGCCGCCGAAGTGCCGATCCTCGGCACCTCGCCCGACGCCATCGACCTTGCCGAAGACCGCGACCGCTTCAAGCGCGTGCTCGACAAGCTCCGGCTGAAGCAGCCGAAGAACGGCATCGCCTATTCGGTCGAGCAGGCGCGCCTGGTCGCAACCGATCTCGGCCTGCCGCTGGTGGTGCGCCCGTCCTACGTGCTCGGCGGCCGCGCGATGCAGATCATCCGCGAGGAGAACCAGCTCAGCGACTATCTGCTCGGCACGCTGCCGGAGCTGGTGCCGGCCGACGTCAAGGCACGCTACCCGAACGACAAGACCGGGCAGATCAACACCGTGCTCGGCAAGAACCCGCTGCTGTTCGACCGCTATCTGTCCGACGCCACCGAGATCGACGTCGACTGCCTCTGCGACGGCAAGGACACCTTCATCGTCGGCATCATGGAGCACATCGAGGAAGCCGGCATCCATTCCGGCGACAGCGCCTGCTCGCTGCCGCCGCACTCGCTCGAGCCGGAGATGATCGAGGAGCTGGAGCGGCAGACGCGTGAGCTGGCGCTCGGCCTCGACGTCGTCGGCCTGATGAATGTGCAGTACGCGATCAAGGACGGCGAGATCTATGTGCTCGAAGTCAACCCGCGCGCCTCGCGCACGGTGCCCTTCGTCGCCAAGGTGGTCGGCACGCCGGTCGCCAAGATCGCGGCGCGCATCATGGCCGGCGAGAAGCTCGCCGACTTCAAGCTGAAGAAGGCGGACTTCAAGCATGTCGGCGTGAAGGAATCGGTGTTTCCGTTCGCCCGCTTCCCCGGCGTCGACACGGTGCTCGGCCCCGAGATGCGCTCGACCGGCGAGGTCATGGGCATCGACAGCTCCTTCGCGGTGGCATTTGCCAAGAGCCAGCTCGGCGGCGGCACGCGGGTGCCGCGCAAGGGCACGGTGTTCGTCTCGGTTCGCGAGAGCGACAAGACGCGCATCGCCGAGGCCGTTCGCGAATTGCATTCGCTCGGCTTCAAGGTGCTGGCGACATCGGGCACGGCACGTTTCCTGACCGATCAGGGCATCCCGACCGAGAGGGTCAACAAGGTGCTTGAGGGACGGCCGCACATCGTCGATGCCATTACCAATGGCGACGTCCAGCTCGTCCTCAACACCACCGAAGGCCCGCAGGCGCTCGCCGACAGCCGTTCGCTGCGGCGCGCGGCCCTCTTGCATAAAGTGCCGTATTACACCACTCTTTCCGGGGCCGTGGCAGCCGCGCAGGGCATCCGCGCCTATCTGGGCGGGGACCTTGAGGTTCGGACCCTGCAGAGCTACTTTTCGGACACCTGATCGCGAGTGGCGGCTAGGCTGCCGGTAAGTAATTGGCAATGAAGCCACAATGGCCGGAGGAACTGTCCGGGCATTGTGGTTGTTCTGTTCCGGCGCCAGACCCACATAACGCTTCGGCGGCGGCGTGTTCAGCCCCCCGGACATACTGACGAATCAAGGTTGCCGCGCCCTCTGTTTTCGTGGGGCGCGCGATCGAAGGACGAGAGAAGAGATGGAAAAGGTTCCGATGACAGCGGGCGGCTTTGCCGCGCTCGGGGAAGAATTGAAGAAGCGCCAGTCCGAGGACCGTCCGCGCATCATCGAGCATATCGCGGAAGCGCGCTCGCACGGCGACCTGTCGGAGAACGCGGAATATCATGCCGCGAAGGAAGAGCAGTCCCACAATGAGGGCCGCATCGCCGAGCTCGAGGACAAGCTCGCGCGCGCCGACATCATCGATATTTCCAAGCTGTCCGGCGACACCATCAAGTTCGGCGCCACCGTGACGCTGGTCGACGAGGATACCGAGAAGAAGACGGTGTGGCAGATCGTCGGCGAGGTCGAGGCCGACGCCAAGAAGGGCCGCATCTCCATCACCTCGCCGCTCGCGCGCGCGCTGATCGGCAAGAAGAAGGGTTCGACCGTCGAGGTCAACGCCCCTGGCGGCGCCAAGGCGTATGAGATCACCAAGGTGGAGTGGCGGTAAGGATTTGCCGCCAGGCGTGATGATGTTTCGAAAAGGCCGCGCCCTGCGCGGCCTTTTTGTTTCGGGGTCATGCCGAGTGCTTGCGTAAGTTACCTTCTTCCCTTCACATCAAGCGGCACGGCCGCCTCGTATTTCGAATTGTGCAGCACCAGCGACGTCCGCACGTTGCGCACATGCGGCGCGGCGGTGAGGTGGGCGACGAAATCCTGGAAGGTGGCCATGTCGGGCGCGACGCATTTCAGGATGAAATCGACCTCGCCCGACAGCATCCAGCATTCCCGCACCAGGGGTTCGGCACGGACGAACTCCTCGAAGGCGCGTAAATCCGCCTCGGCCTGACTGGACAAGTGCACCGCGGCGAACACAGTGACGTCGAAGCCGAGCTTGCGGGCGTCGAGCAGGCCACGATAGCCGTGGATATACCCCTCCTCCTCCAGCGCGCGGACGCGGCGGAGGCAAGGCGGCGGCGAGATGCCGACGCGCTTGGCCAGCTCGACATTCGTGATTCGACCGTCGGCCTGGACCTCGGTGAGAATTTTCAGGTCGATCTCGTCTAGGTTCCGCGACACGTGATTGGAACTCCTGGCCTTTGCGGCTGTATTGGTGGATTTGACGCAATCCTCATAGCCAGTCCGCAGCGATTGCGCAATTTTATTGCGCGTGCAGCGCAATCGACTTTTGTTCCCTGTTGGAAAAATCCGCCGACAGGGAATGCAATTCTTGCATAGCTCACCAGAAGGCTTAGATTAGCTCTGATATTTCAGCGCTTCCGCGAGGCCTCCCGGCACGTTCCGCACCCGCGCTGCAGATCCCCCGTGAAAGGCGTCCGTCAAAATGTCTGCCACTGTTCATGCAAAGGTCGTCATTATTGGCTCCGGCCCCGCCGGCTACACGGCGGCGATCTACGCCGCGCGCGCAATGCTCGAGCCGATCCTGATCCAGGGAATCCAGGCCGGCGGCCAGCTCACCATCACCACCGACGTCGAGAACTATCCGGGCTTCGCCGACGTGATCCAGGGCCCCTGGCTGATGGAGCAGATGGAGAAGCAGGCGCTCCATGTCGGCACCAAGATCGTCTCCGACCTGGTCACCAAGCTGGAGACGACGCAGCGGCCGTTCCGCCTCACCTGCGACAGCGGCGACGTCTATCTTGCCGACACCGTCATCCTCGCCACCGGCGCGCAAGCGCGCTGGCTCGGGCTGCCGTCGGAAACGAAATTCCAGGGCGGCGGCGTTTCGGCCTGCGCCACTTGCGACGGCTTCTTCTACCGCAACAAGGAAGTCATGGTGGTCGGCGGCGGCAATACCGCGGTCGAGGAAGCCCTGTACCTCACCAACCATGCCTCGCAGGTCACCATCGTGCATCGTCGCGATCACTTCCGCGCCGAACGCATCCTGCAGGAGCGTCTGTTCAAGCACCCGAAGATCAAGGTGGTCTGGGACTCGGCGGTCGACGAGATCTGCGGCACAGAGAACCCGAACAAGGTCACCCATGTGCGACTGAAGAACGTCAAGACCGGCGCGCTCAGGGACGTGAAGACTGACGGCGTGTTCATCGCCATCGGGCACGCGCCGGCGACCGAGCTCGTGAAGGACCAGGTCAAGCTGAAACGGTCGGGCTATGTCGAGGTCGCCCCGAACTCGACCGCCACATCGGTGCCTGGCCTGTTCGCCGCCGGCGACGTCGCCGACGAGACCTATCGCCAGGCCGTGACGGCTGCCGGCCTCGGCTGCATGGCAGCTCTCGAAGCCGAACGTTTCCTGGCCCTGCGCGCCAGCGAGCGCGCTGCAGCGGAATAAAGATCATGCCTCGAACACGCGACGGATTTACGGATATGGATTGGGACAAGCTGAAGGTGTTTCACGCGGCGGCGGAAGCGGGCAGCTTCACGCATGCGGGCGAGCAGCTCGGCCTGTCGCAATCGGCGGTGTCACGCCAGGTCTCGGCACTGGAGCAGGAGCTCTCGGTCTCGCTGTTCCACCGCCACGCCCGCGGCCTGATCCTCACCGAGCAGGGCGACCTGCTCTTCCGCACCGCGCATGACGTGTTCATGCAGCTGCAGGCGGCGCGCGCCAAACTGACCGACAGCCGCGAGCGGCCGAGCGGCGATCTCAAGATCACCACCACGCCCGGCGTCGGCATCAACTGGCTGATCCCGCGGCTCGGCGAGTTCACCGCGCTCTATCCGGAGATCCGGATCTCGCTGATCGTCACCGACGAGGAGCTCGACCTGTCGATGCGCGAGGCGGACGTCGCGATCCGCACCCGCAAGCCGACCCAGCCGGATCTCATCCAGCGCAAGCTGTTCGCGATGGGCTTCCACGCCTATTGCTCGCCGGATTACATCAAGCGCTTCGGCACGCCGCGCACGCTCGAGGAGCTCGACTCCCACCGCATCATCACGCTCTCCGACGGCAACTTCGCGCCGCATCTTCAGAACCGCAACTGGCTGGTCGAAGCCGGCCGCAACGGCTCTGGTCCGCGCGAGGCCTATTTCAGAGTGAACAACATCCTCGGCCTCGTCCGCGCCTGCCAGCAGGGCCTCGGCATCGCGGCGCTGCCGGACTATCTGATCGAGGAACAGAGCCGCCTGGTGCAGCTGTTCGGTGAATCGGATTCGATCCAGCTCGACACTTATTTTGTCTATCCCGAGGAGTTGAAGACAGTCGCGCGCGTGCAGGTGTTCCGCGACTTCGTGGTGAGCAAGGCGCAGCGCTGGCCTTCCTGATTTCCGCATGTCTGACATGCGGCCTCGGCTGTTGCTGCATGGCGCTCGCCAAGCTCATACTGCTTGCACGCTGAGCCTTCGCGTTGCGCATTTGTCCCCCTCCTCCAGTGGCGCGGGAGTTCAGTAATCCCTCTTGGAAGGTGATTGTGTCGGCCTCACGTGGCCAATACCTTAAGCCGGGCTCGCTTGAGCCCGGCTTTTTTCTGTCCCATTCGGGTATCGCGCTCCGCGTGTATTGACAGTTCCACGCACACCCCGCATCATTTGCGAATGATCACGAAGTCGTGCGCAATCTCGTTCAAGGCAGTCGCCTCGAAAAAGGCCCCCATCCGGGGACCTCGGATTTTTGCGCGCGCTAACACAGCTTCGTCATCGCAAGCAAATCCCGAAACCCCGCCACCTGGACGGGGTTTTTTCATGTGCCCTCCGTCTCAGGTTTTTTTCCCGAGAAGGAGATGGAACATGACCGGTCTACAAGATCATTTGCACGGACTCTGGCTGCCGCTGGTGACGCCGTTTCGCGACGGCGCTCTCGACGAGAGATCGCTGCGGCGGCTGACGCGACATTACAGCGGACAGGCCGTCGACGGCTTCATCCTGGGGGCGACCTCCGGCGAGGGCATGACGCTGCGCGAGGCCGAGCTCGAACGCCTCGTTGCCGTCGTGCGCGACGAGATGGCGGCGGGGCGCCGCACGCTGCCGATCTGCCTCGGACTGTCGGGCGCGGACACTTCGCGGCTGAAGGAACGCCTCGACGAGACCGCGGACTGGCCGATCGACGGTTATCTGATCGCAAGCCCCTATTATGTGCGGCCCTCGCAGCGCGGGCTCCTGGCTCATTTCGAAGCCCTTGCCGATCACGCGGCGTGGCCGATCGCGCTCTACAACATCCCCTATCGCACCTCGGTGAACATCACCAACCAGACGCTGCTGCGGCTTGCCGAGCATCGGAACATCGTCGGGCTGAAGGATTGCGGCGCGAACCGCGAGCAATCCATCGCGCTCCTGCGCGACAGGCCGAAGGGCTTTCGCGTGCTCACCGGCGAGGATGCGAACTATTTTGAGGCGCTCACCGACGGCGCCGACGGCGGCATCGTACTGTCCGCCCATGTCGAGACCGCGACGTTTGCGGCTGTGCATGCCGAGATGAAGCGAGGCAACCACGACGCGGCGCAGGCGCGCTGGCACGAGGTCGCCGAGCTGACGCGCCTGTTGTTCACCGAGCCGAGCCCGGCGCCGGCGAAGTACTGGCTGTGGCGGTGCGGCCTCATCGATAGCCCCGAAGTGCGCCTGCCGATGGTGGAAGTGAGCAGCGAGCTCGCCGCCGCGCTCGACCGCGAAATCGAGCGGCGGATGAAAGTCGCCGCGTAGCGCCTCCGCTTCCTCTCTTCACACGCATGCTGCCCCCCCTTCTCCCCGTGCGGGAGAGGGAAGGCAGCGTCGTGTCCGCTCGACATCATCTCAATCCGGAAAAGAGATCGACCTATGGACATTCGTCAGTGGCGCGATGCGCTGAAGGCGGCATGGGAACGCGTTTCATATGCGAGCGAGTTATCCGACTGGCTGCGGCGCGATATCGGGTTGACCGCGGATGAGGTGAAATCGCGTGTGGACTACATCGACGAGATCAGAAGGAAATACAGCGACTGGGTTTAGCGGCGGCGCGAGTCCTTTACCCTCCCCTCGGGGGGAGGGGCAGAACGCGCCCCGTAGTTAACCCCGCGCGAACGCACGCGCCGCGCCGGCATGGTTAATCCGTGGTAGCACCTGTGTTCGAATGCGCCCGAAATCGCGACGCGGAATGTTAAAACATCCCGGCTATCGCTGGCCTCCATAAGCGAAGAATCGCGGGGGCGTTTTGTGAATATCCAGAATGAAGTGGCGTCGCATTACGACGCCGGACAGCAGAGCTTTACCACCGAGGACATCCTCTGGGCCGCCGGCATCTGGTCGGTGATCCTGACGCTGTCGCCGGTCATCGTGTTCTACATGCTGATGGTGGCGTAACACATCTCCACCGGACCAAAACGCAAAACGCGCGGACTTCCGCGCGCTTTCCGTCCGGGGAATGATTTATGAAAATTATGCCGCCTGCTTGTGCATTGCGCCGGATGCCGACGCCGTGCCGCGAATAGCCTTCACTGAACGCTCGATCGCCGCCCACAGCCTTGCGATTTCCTGGGCCGCGCGGCTCTCGGCCTGATACTCGCGCGCGCCTTCGCCGTGGCTGAGCGCCATCAGCAAATCCGAACGGTTGGTGATCTGGCCGCCCCACACCGGTGCGCGGAATTTCGCCAGCGCCTCGCGGGCGATGGTGACGATCGGGCTTTCGGACTCGTCGCGGCGCGCCGGGGCACCGTTGAGCACGACCGCGTAGGGCTTGCGCGCCGCGCGGCACATCTGGATGGTTTCCTGCACCGCGTTGACGTCGAACACGCCGGGACGCGCCGGAATGACCACCATGGTCGCGTTCTTGATCGCGTCGTCGACGACGGCCGAGAGGTTCGGCGGCGTGTCGATCAACACCCATTCATAACCGTCGCGCTTGGCAGCGGAGACGATGCCGCTAACCGAGTTCACGGCAGGCTTGATCGGCGGCTCGTTGGTGCCGCGCAGCTTGTGCCACAGCGTGAGCGAGCCCTGCGGATCCGCATCCACGAGCATCACCTGCTTGCTCGCCTTGATCTGTGCGGCAAGATGTGCGGCGAGGGTACTCTTGCCCGAGCCGCCTTTACGCGATGCAAAAACAATAACGTTCATACCCTTCGCCTCCAGATTGACCCCAGGCCACGAAAATGAATCACCGCGCTGATTCGGGAAAGAAAAATTTATCGGCAGTGGCCTCGGAGCCACGAAATAACAAGACGTGGCGGCTTTTGAGTCACACTGCTTCGCGCGACCGGGATACCAGTGGCAACGAAACGCCCTTCACGCCGGCAATCCCGCGCTTTTTCGGCAGCAACGCGGGAAAAAACGGAATGCAACCTCCCCGCGCAAACCCTCTCGCGACTCTTTTCCATCGCACGCGCTGGTAATTGTCGCAGGCGTCCGCACGCGGAGGCGAACAAAAGGAGTCCGGAGGCTGGCGCGCAGCTGATGGCGGCAACGCACACGCGGGACACGCCGACGCGACGGCGCTTCGCGCTGTTGCCCTGACATGACGAGCTTCAAAGAAAGAACGCCAGCCCCGCGCTCAGCTTTCGCTGGATTTCTTCTTCTTGGCCGTCTTCTGCGAAGGCTTGATGCTCTTCTTGGCGCGGGCCTCGCCGGGCTCGGGTCCCTGGCGGAAGAACACTTTGCACTGCGGCGAGAGCTGAGCCTTCTTCTGGATCATGCAGGCGGTGATGGCATCGACGTTCGGAACGAACTCGCCGCACAGCCGCATCGCGTCCGGCGAGCAGGCCTGCTGCTCCTCCTGCGTGTAGGCGAAGCCCGCGCCGGGATGGACCAGGACGGCGAGCGCAATGCCCGAGATCGCTGCAGCCAAGGATTTAGCCAAGGATTTTTTGAAACGGAACGCGGGCATCGATCCCCCCAAGTGTCGAGTCGGAGGGAATAGTGGGTGAACGGCCGTTCGTTGGCAACGAGGCGGGAGGCGAAAGCTCAGACGTGTGCGGTCTCGGCAACAGGCGGGGGCCCGGCTGCCGGCTACACTCTCAGGTGTCGTCGCCCGGCTTGACCGGGCGACCCAGTATTCCAGAGACGCCAAACGTTCCACGAGGGGCCGCGGCGTACTGGATCCCCCCGCTCCTGTGCGCAATTGCGCACAAGGCGGGGGACGACAGTTGGGGGTGGGGAAGGGCTCCGCGCTACACCGCTTTCCCCTTTGTCGATACTGGCCAGACCGGCCCTCGACCCGAGCCCCCTACCGCCCCTTCCAACAAAAAAGCGAAAACAACCCCATGCACAGTAGACCGGGTCTTGATATCCCTCGCAAAATCCACCTCTACGGATTTTTCGAAGTCGCTTTGACTCGTCGGGCAAAACAGGGGCATAATGCCATCATCGAAAAATGCGTGGGGTGGTCAGCTTCCCCCTTGAGGTGAGGACTGCATGGCCACCGTGTTGATCGTCGCGCCGGTGTTTGCCCTGATCGCGGCCGGCTATGCGTCGGTGCTGTTTCGCTTCGTCTCCGAGACCGCGCACAAGGGCATCTCCGAGTTCGCCTTCAGCATCGCGATTCCCGCCCTGCTGTTCCGCACCATCGTCGTGTCGGAATTCCCCGATGTCAGCCCCTACCGGATGTGGGGCGCCTATTACGGCGCGCTCGCCATCACCTGGATCGCGGCGCTGGCGCTCTCGGCATGCTTGCGTGAGCGGCGCGAGGACCGCGAGGACGGCGTCGTGTTCGCGATCGGCTCGGTCTACGGCAACATCGTGATGCTCGGCATTCCGCTCGTGCTCTCGGCGCTCGGCAACGAGGCCGCGGGCCCGATGTCGCTGATCCTGTCGGTGAACACGCCGCTGCTCTGGCTCTGCGGCATCCTGCAGATGGAGCTGGTCAGCCGCAAGCGGACGGGCTCGGTCCTGTCGGTCATCCGCCCCGTGCTCGCGGATCTCGCGCGCAATCCGCTGATGCTGGCGATCGGTTTTGGCGTCGTCTGGCGCTTGACCGGCCTCGGTCTCAATCCCGTCGTCGACAGGACGATCGAGTTGCTCGCGCAGGCGGGATCGCCGGCGGCGCTGATCGCGCTCGGCATCAATCTGTTTCGGTTCGAAGTGAAGGGCGAGATGCTGAGCGTCGCGGTGATGAGCGCGCTCAAGCTGCTGGCGATGCCGGCGGCCGCGTTCGTGCTGGCCAAGCTGCTCGATTTGCCGCCAGTCGCAGCCGGCGTGATCGTGCTGTTCGCGGCAATGCCGACCGGCGCCAACGCGTACATCTTCGCGGCGCAGTATCAGCGGCTGGTGAACCCGGTGTCGGGCGCGGTGGCGCTGGGGACGCTGCTGGCGGCGGTGACGTTGCCGGTGGTGGTGGTGATCGTGGCGGGGTGGAAGTAGCCGCACGAGCGGTCACGCGGTCATTCCAGTGCATCCGTGCGAGGCGCTGACCTCCGCAAACGCAGGATCAAACGTATCGCCAGCCAGAGCATCAGAACGACGATCGCGAAGGCGGCAACCGGTGCAGCCAGGGCAAGAAGCGATACGAGGAGTGCACCGCCCAGTTCGGCGGTCGCCACGGTCGAGTTGCCGAGGCCGGCCGTCAGGACCGTCGATTTGGCCCGCAGGGCCGCGGTGACGCCATGCACGATGCCGGCCGCGCCGCCACCCGCAACGATGGCGGCCGTCCATTTCATCATCGGCGGAAGGTCCGCCATGGTCGCCGCCGACACGATGGCTCCGGCGATCACCGCGACAGGCGCGGCGATGACATCGAGCAAATTGTCCACGCCGGGAATGAAATACGCACCAACCTCCAGGAGCGCGGCCACGCCAAGCATCAGCATTGCAGCAGGTGTTCCAAGCCACGCGAAACCGTCGCCTAGAGGAAGCGAACCCGAGTAAGCGGCCACGCTGGCAACCAGCATCGGCAGGAACACCCGGAAGCCCGTCGCGGCCGCAAGACCGACACCGAGCGCAATCGACAACGCGAGATCGGAGTTCGACATGAGATCCCCAACGATTGTTACGCTCGAATTTCCCCCGGGAAGCTAGACCCGATGCGGCCGAGGTCATCGGGATGAGTACGGCCATCGACGCAGATCGCAATGCGCAGTCAGGCTACATCGCGGAGGATGAGCAAACCAAGCCAGAAATGTTGACGCAGCCGATCACTCCGCGCATTTCTTCCGGCGCGAGATCAAGGGCGAGGAGCATCGCAGTGATGGGCGCGCTCAAGCTTCTGGCGACGCCGGCAGTCGCGTTCGTGCTCGCAAAGCTGCTCAACCCGACGCCGCCAGCGACTGGCGTGGTCGTGCGCCGACCGGCGCGAACGCGGACATCTTCGCGGCTCAGTATCAGCGGCTGGTGAACCCGGTGTCGGGCGCGGTGGCGCTGGGGAAGTTGCGGGCGGCGGTGACGTTGCCAATGGTGGTGATGGTGGTGGCCAGGTAAGCCCCCGTTTAATTTTGCCTTTGCACGCAAAGGTAGCTATCCTGCGATGATACCCATAGCAGGAGGCGGATATGGGACATCGCGAGGAAATGCTCGACGTGATCAAGCGCGCTTACGCCGCGCGCGGTGATGGTGACGCGGCAGACCTGGTGGCCGCTTTTCATCCCGAGGGCCAGTTCAACCTGGTGGGCGACAAAAGCGCACTGCACCTGACAGGAAATGTGCAGGGGCACGAGCCACTGCGTGGCGCCTTCGGTCAATTCATTGACCATTTCGACTTCGAAAAGCGCGAGATCCTGAGCGAATTGGTTGAAGGGAATTGTGCTGCAATACGGTCCCGCCTTGTCATCCGATACCGTCCAAGCGGGAAAGTCTTCAGCACGGAAGTCCTGGACCTCTTCAAATTTCAGGATGGCAAAATCATTGAGCTGATTGAATTCGCGGACACTGCGCAAATCAAGGCCATCGTCTCCTGACGCGCGATGAGACGGGATTGGATCGCGCGTTGAGGAGGGCGTGAGGCCTTCGTGCTCGCAAAGCGCCTGAACTGGCGTCGCTGTGCTGTTCGTAGCCATGCCGACGGGCGCGAACGCGTACATCTTCGCGGCGCAGTATCAGCGGCTGGTGAACCCGGTGTCGGGGGCGGTTGCGCCGGGGACGCTGCTCGCGGCGGTGACGTTGCCGGTGGTGGTGGTGGTCGTGGCAACGCAATAGTTGCTGGCGCGGGTCGACTGCTGCGGCGTCGGGGTTGTCCTGTCGTCGCGCAAGCATTCTCCCATGATCGCAAAGTTTTTGATTCACAGGTTCATGCTCTTCTGATTCAATGTCGCCATGGCCGATACTTCCATTGAATGGACTGACGCGACTTGGAATCCGGTTGCCGGGTGCACTGTGCTGACTGCCGGTTGCACCAACTGCTACGCAATGCGCATGGCAGCTAGGCTCGAGGCGATGGGTCTTGAAAAGTATGAGGGCCTCACGCGCAAGAGCGGTGGCAGAGCGGTCTGGACGGGCAATATCCGGCTCGACCGAAAATCTCTTGGTGCGCCGAGAACCTGGACAAAGCCGCGGAAGGTCTTCGTCAATTCAATGTCGGATCTGTTTCATCCGAAAGTCCCAAAAACCTTTATCTTGCGGGTTTGGGAGGTCATGAAAGACACACCGCGGCACACCTATCAGATTTTGACGAAGCGTCCTGAAATCATGGCGGAGGTACTTTCCGATCGCCGCTTCACCGTCTTGCCGAATGTTTGGCTTGGCACGAGCGTGGAAGATGCTCGGGTTCTCGGCCGGCTCGACGCACTCCGGGCTGTGCCGGCGGTAATCCGGTTTGTTTCCTTCGAGCCCTTAATTGGTTCGGTTGCTTCTGGTGACCTGACAGATATCCACTGGGCGATTGTCGGAGGTGAAAGCGGACCACGCTCGCGCGAGATGAAGCCTGAATGGGTGGACGAAATTGAAGCGATTTGCCGGCGATCAGGTACGGCGTTTTTCTTCAAGCAGTGGGGCGGCAAGAACAAGAAGGCTGCCGGTCGCCTCCTGCGTGGCCGCACCTACGATGAGTTGCCTGCCTTGAGTATGTGATTGGCGATCCGGGTCGCGAGTCCCACGGCCTTAGGTTCATCGTTTGAAATACAAAGAAAGAGCGAAAAGCGCTGAGGCGCCTTATCGACAGGAAGCGCCAGTGGCTCGAACACCTTGGGGAAGAGGGTTTCAAGTCGACGTTTCACATACCGCTCAAGCCCTTTGACATCGAACTCTCGCTGTGTGGGCCCACCGCCGAACATATCGCCTTGACCCTTATCAGAATAAAGCTCCCTCTCCCATTGGTCAGAGCCGAACATTTTGGTAAGGGCCGCGCGCTTCTCCTCTGTTATCTTATCGCTTTTACGCGTCGCCTGGCGATATCAGCAGATTCAGGAAGACAAACGGGTCCAGATGCGGATCGACGGCGAAGCGGTGGCGGAGGTCGATATCTCATCGTCGTACCTCACCATCTTCTACGCTTGGATCGGTCAGCCGCTCGACACCGAGGCGGACGCCTACGGGGATATCCTTGGCCCTACCAAGCTGGACCGGGTGGTGACGAAGTTCTTCATCAACTACCACTTCGGGAACGGTGACTTCCTTGCAGCGTGGCGCTCGGGTGTTGTTGCGGATGTCAGGAAGATTTTGAAGAAGAAGGCCATTGCACCTGAAGAGTTCAACCTGAAGCGCTACAATCTTCGCGAGGTGAAGAGGCGTGTTCTTGAACACCATCCGCTGCTTGAGCGCTGGGGTCACCCCATCGGTGGCCGTGCTCGGGATTGGAGCGACCTGATGTTTGCGGAGAGCGAGGTCGTGATCGGCAGTATGAAAGAACTGATGGCGCAGGGCGTGCCAAGTCTGCCAGTTCATGACAGTCTGATCGTACCAGCTTCACATCAGGCCTTGGCTGTGAAGACGATCACCCATCAATTCCGGACCCGTCTCGGGGTCAGTCCCAGCTTAGATGTCACCCACCTATGGGATTTCTAACGGGAGGAGGATATGGAATATACCTAAGTATATGAAATATATAATATAATAGGTATTATTACATAGGGGTATGGTCATGGTTATTCACCCCCATGTACCTCGGAGGGTATCCCTACCATAACGTGGAACGAATGTTTGGACCCAACCCGATAAGTTTATGACTAGGTGGGGCGTATCAGTCGGAGATGAGCGGCCGGGGTGCATTGCGTCTCTCTGGCACAGCCACATAGGTCCCAGGGATTCCTACGGAGCCGCTGGATTCGTTTCGGCCGTCGGGGGCTACCAGACACTGGGCGACGGAATGGCCTCTGTATGGATTCCTGAAGGAATCCTCGAGGCTACTGCGGGAACTGGGGTCGCGGGGGTGGTTCTGCCGGTATTGTTTCAGTCAAGCTGAGGGACCGTCGCCGGACAGCCGTCATTGGGCAGCATCAAAGGCCTTGAAGCCAAGTAGACTTGATGTGCCGCACGGGCATCGCGCTGCGATAGGGTCCAGTCGAGCCGGAAGGACCCATGCGGTTCTCACGTAGACCAAGGGATACCACGTGGCCCCGCTGGCCACTGCGAGCGCCCTGATCCGCTCCTAGACGAAGCAGACGTTGGCACTCAACACAGCAAGGTCGGTTAAGGGCCAACAGCGGAATACGCGCAGTGTCGAGACTCAATTGAAAGCCGCCCAGAGGAAGGCGGCTCTCACACTACACGCGTGTCTTCGTCAGCTATCGGGGATCGCCTCCGCCGCCAATTCCCAATCCGATGTCCTTTTTCGGATATTTGACGAAGGTCGCAGCGTGGGCCACCTGCATCTGAAGGATCGGACCATAGATCCATTCATAGTCGCCGTTGCTCCGGGTGAGGCGTTCTTTGGGGTCGCGGTAAACATCGAATATCCAAGGGGCAACTGCCACCGGCGCAAAGGTCGACATGCTGATGTTGGAGAAAGGCTGCTCGATCTGGAAAACCTTGAAGTAGCCCTTGAAATTCGCCCACCGCACGGCCGAAAACTCGGCCTGATTGTACGAGAACACAGCTTGGCGATTGGTGTCGCCATCGTCGGCGAGCAGGAAGCTCGTCTGGTTGACGCCGTCAATGTAGCGCTCCGTCGGAATCTTGTTCTCGATGCCGCCGAGGGCGAGCGAGGTATTGAACAGATCCATGATATCAAAGAGGCCATCACTGGTGCGCCCCGGCTTTATCACGCCAGGCCAATATGCAATGCCGGGTACCCGGACGCCGCCTTCCCAGGTTGTCCCTTTGCCTGCACGGAAGGGCGTGAAGCCGGAATCGGGATACGAGTCTTCCTCGGGACCATTGTCGGACGTGAAGAACACGAATGTGTTGTCGGCCTGCCCGGTTTCTTCGAGGGTTTTCTTGAGGCGGCCGACGATGTCGTCGACTTCGACAACGGCATCCCTGTAGGGCAGCTTGGCGGCGCTACGTCCCTGATAGCCATCGCCAGGATAGTTATCGAAGTGCACCTTTGCGAAGGAATGGATCAGGTAGAATGGCTTCTTGACCTGAGCCGCCCGCTTGATGAAGTCCACGGAAAAGTTCGCGAAGTCCTGATCGACATTTCCCATCTGTTGCGGCGTTTCGAGCTTGTAGGCAATCTTCAGCTCGCCGCCCTTTTTGCCCTCGACGATCCCATTGTACTCGCTCAGGTCCCTGAAAGTCTTCAAACGTTCAGGGTCAAGCATGAGCTGCGAGTATTTGGAGAGATTCATGTACTGCGTATATTCGCTGACGACCGACAGGAAACCACGGAACTCGTCATAGCCAACGTCCTGCGGCTGCATCCCCTTGCCTTCGCCGATGTGCCATTTCCCCGACAACCCCGTGACGTAACCGTTTTGGCTCAACAACTTCGCCGCAGTGACTTCATCGGCCCACGGGTTCTTCGTCGGCTTGTCGCTGGCAAGTAGAGGACGCGTGAGACCACTTCGGGCAGGAATGCGGCCTGTCATCAAAGCGGCACGGGACGGAGTGCATACGGGAGTGGCATACATCGACGTTAACTTCAGCCCGCCGGCGGCGAGGCTATCGATATTCGGAGTTGGCGCTCCAAGCATCGCTCCGCCTCCAAAGGCACCTGGATCGCCGTAGCCCATGTCATCGACGAGGATGATCAGAATATTTGCCTTGCGACCGTTCTTTGCCTCAAACTGGCGCAACTTTTCCAATGCCGCCTGCTGTTGGGTTGGATGCGGAATCGCGGGTTCAAGATAGTCGGCGGTCCTGACCGTGCGGTCCCAACCCTTTACTTCCTGCGACCTTGACGCCCCCGCGATCAATGTGAGTGAAGCGGCCAACGAACAGAGCAAAAGTTGCTTGTGAGATTTCATCTCATGTACCCCATGTTTGCGCGGCTTGCAGTCGAGTTCGCTTTTGGCAAGGAGGCGTCGCGAGCTATTTTTGTCGATTGGGGAAAATCAAACGAGTTGGACCAAGGTCCAATGTCAACGACACCGACCCATCTGGGACCGATAGTTACGCTGATCCGCGCTAGTTTAGGACGAATTGTCACAGCGCCCCAACAGTGGGGACGTGCCGGCATCTTAGATGTCCTGCGAGTCCCGCTTAGGTCCGCTGTGGGTCACCTCCCAAACCATGATATCTCCGAGGTTCTTCCAATATCCGGGCTTGCCGGGGTCCGCCTCGTGCTGCTTCACGAACCACAAGTACCAGCGGCCTGCGAGAGCGATTGCGTTGAGCCTCGTGAGTGGTTGCCCCTCGCCGTTCCTTTGGGCTCGCAGGGTCGCGATGCGCGTTTCGACCTCTGCTTCCCACTCGCCAAGACGAGCCTTAGCTTCGTACTTGGGCGTGTCGGCCGCGAGTTTCAGTTGAGCTTCACGTTTGGTCCCGTAGAGCCGTTGGTAGTCCTCACGTACATCCTCGGGGATACCTTTGCGAGCAAACCACCGACCATCCGCAATTCGATTTAACGCAACCATTCGCAACGCCATTTGTATCGCCTTTTGTATTTTGGCGACGCAAATCCGTTAGGTCTATCAATAAGATGCTGAGAACGTGGGGTTATCCGCAACAGTGGTACAGTTGGGTGGGCTCGAACCACCGACCTCCTGTTCCACAGACAGGCGCTCTAACCAACTGAGCTACAACTGCATCCTTGCGAGCCGCCCGGGGGCGCCTTTAACAGGCCGGTCACCGAGGGGGGCTGGACGGGGCGGAAACTAGGTGCAACGGGCGTTTTTGGCAAGGCCGCAAAACCTGAGAATCGCGCTTCGGACGAGGTTATTTCCAAAGCAAAACCCGGGCTCTAGGCCCGGGTTTCCTAATTTGGACCAGCCGGCCAATCAGGCGGCGGGCTTGTAGAACTTCGAGGCGGAGGCCTTGATCGGCTCGGCGGTCTCCGCGGCGACGCGCTGCGCGAGCTCGACCAGCTCCTTGGCCTGCGACTGGAAGGTCTCGAGCTGGGTGCGGGTGTGGCCGGTCCACAGCTCCAGCGCCTCCGCCGGCGACTTGAGGCCGAACAGCTGCTGGGCGAAGTCCAGCTGGGCGCTGGTGTTGGCCTTCATGAACTCCACCAGCTTGGCGGTGTACTCGCTCGCGCCCTTGTTGGCGCAGGTGAACACGGCCTCGACGGTGCCGTTATGGGTCTCGGCCGCGTCCTTGAACTTGGCGTAGCTCTCGCGCGCCTGCGACACGCCCTTTTCGGCGAACGCACGCATCTGCTCGGGGACCTCGAACGGAATGATCGAGGCAGAAAACGGATCAGTCGCAGCTGTCATGGTTGTCCCTCACGCTAATGAAAAATGGAGTGAGCCTTCCGGCGCGCCCGCCGGCCCCAACCTAGGCCTCAAATTCAGCGGGAACGACGACTGGAAACGCGAAACGAATGAGATGGCTCGCCCAGCGCCGATCACTATCGCTGCCTAAGATGTCAACATTGTGCAACGCAAACGTGATCGGGGCCGCACCGCGAAATTTAATCGCGGTCAGGATGAGGTTCCTGAGCCGGGGAACTCAGGGTTGAGGTAATTGGGTGCCTGCTGAGCGGCTTTCTTACCCTCCCTGGAGGGGGCGAGACGTGCAGAGCTCGCTCGGGGGCCGATCGCGCGGAAACGCGAGCGGGGTGGGTGATCTCTCCGCTCGGGCACCGCTTCGGCGGAGAGACTGTCACCCCACCTCGGTTCGCATGCCGCTTCGCTCCATGCGAACCGATCCTCCCCCTCCATTGGAGGACGGGCATCTGTGATGCCGCGCCAGCCTGCTCTTTCGGCCAGATCTGCCTGCTTCGGCTTCGCCGCGCGACTGCCCCGCGAATCCTGCGGATGCCGTTGGGCTGCGGCTTGCGGGGGCGGCTAGATTAAGGTTATCGCGGCTTTAGGCTTCGCCGTGTAGACCGGAGCCGTGGACCTGCCCGCGCCTGCGCGCGATAGTAACCCTTTCTTAAGGCTGTCATTCCGGCAGCCTTGCACCCTGATGCTACCAAGCGAGACTTGAAGCCGGTCGGATGACGAGTTCGGATTTCCAGTTGCGAGGCGTGGGCGATCCCCGGCTGGCCGTGCACGCGACCTCTCCGTTGCCCGCCTGGCTCTGGTCGATCGACGGCACACGCGTGCTGTGGGCCAATCCGGTCGGCGCAAGGCTGTTCGGCGCGGCCCATGCCACAGCGCTCGCGGACAGGACCTTCGGCCCGGCGGACAGCCATCGCCGCCAGGTCGCCCGGCTGGCGCGCCGGCTGACGCCGAACGGGGCGATCAGGCTGGAACGGCTGCGCGGCTTCGGCGCCCGCTTGGGCATGCTGATGACCTGCGCCTGCGCCCGCCTCGACTTCGCCGACGGAAGCTCCGGCGTGCTCGTCACCGCGATGGATCCGACGCAGCGCGCCATGCCGCTGGTCGAGCGCCTGCATCGTCTCGTCGAGGGCGCCAGGGTGCCGATGGCGGCGTTCGCGCCCGACGGCCTGTTCGTCGGCGCCAGCGAAGCCGCCCGCTCCCTGCTCGGCTTCCGCGATCTCGGCGATGCCGGCCTCGACCAGGCCCGCAGCGATGCGCTGGCGAAAGGCCGCGCCGAGACGCCGATCGGCATCGGCCAGATGGTGCTGCAGCGGGTCGGCGTCGGCGCCGATGTCGGCCTGGTCGCGCTGATCGAGCCGGCCGCCCGGCAGGCGGCGCCCGATGTCGAAGAGACCATCGCGCGCGGACAAGCCGCTCAGCCCGCGCCTGAGGCTCCGCCGCCGGTCCCTCCGGCCGCGGTGCCTGACCATGTGCAGCCTGCGCGGCCGAACGAGGCTGCATCCGGAATCGCGCTGTTCGACGCCTTCGCCGAGCCGGTCGAAACGCCGGCTCCGACAGGGACCGTCCCGCCATCAGAGACGATCGCGGATGCGCACGCCGCGAGCGACGCGATGGTCGTAACGATCCCGGAGGCGGCCGCAGCGCCTGTCCAGGAAACGATCGGCGAAGCGGGCGAAGCCGCGCCCAAAACTCCGGTTGAAAACCCGCGAGAGGCCATTGTGTCGCCGCAGGCCGCGCCGATCACCTCGCACATGGTCGAACCGCAATCAGCGGAGCCGTCCGCACCGCGTCAACATCCGCTGCGCTTCCTGTGGCAGGTGGATAAGGAGGGGCGCTTTGTGCTCGGCTCGGACGAGTTCATCCACCTGATCGGCGCGCACACCGCCGCCGGCTTCGGCCGCCCCTGGTGCGAGATCGCCGACGAGTTTGCGCTCGACCCTGATGGCCGCGTCGCGCAGGCGCTTGCAAGCCACGACACCTGGGCCGGGATCACCGTGAACTGGCCGGCCGATGGCGGCGAGCATCTGCCGGTCGAACTCGCGGGCCTGCCCGTCTACGACCGCGAGCGCAATTTCGCGGGCTTCAGGGGCTTTGGCGTCTGCCGCGATCTCGACGGGCTGAACCGGCTCGATGCGCTCAGGCGCTTTGAGCTGCTCGCCGCGCCGCCCGCACAGCACAGTCTCTCCGCCGACGTCGTCGATCCCGAGCCGGAGCCCATGGCGGAGGCACCGCCTCCGCCGAGTGAGCCGCCCGCACCCGAGCCTGAGCCCGAGCCAACACCTGAACCCGAACTGCCCGAACCCTTAGCCGACGCGAATTCACACCCAACCGATCCGGAAACGCCAGTGGAAACGCCTCCCAATGTCGTGCCGTTCCGCCCGCCCGGCGATGTCAGATCACCCAGTGATCAGAGATCGCCGACGCTGACTCCGGTCGAGAACAGCGCGTTCAACGAGCTCGCCCGGCAATTGTCCGAGCGGCTCGAACGCGAACGCGAGACGATCGCGGCCGGCGCCTCCGAGCCGCCGGCCGCGGAGCGTGCGCCCGAACCTCCGATGCCGGCGCCCGAGGCGCCGCACGCGCCGGCCGAATGGCTGACCGAACCCGCGCCGCCCGCGCAGGGCCACAGCGTGCGCGACCGCGCGCTGCTCGATTTGCTGCCGACGGGCATTTTGATCTACCGGCTCGACCGGCTGCTCTACGCCAATCCCGCCTTCCTCGCGCGCATGGGCCATTCCAGCCTGGGCGCGCTGGAGGATGCCGGCGGGCTCGATGCGCTCTATGTCGAGCCGGGCGTATCGTCGGCGAGCAGCACGTCGCAGGCCGGCACGCCGGTGACCATCAGCGCGACGCTCGCCAACGGCCAAGAGCCGCTTCCGACCACCGAAGCGCATCTGCACACGATCGACTGGGACGGCGCGAGCGCGCATGCGCTGATCTGCGCGCTGCCGCAAGCCGCAACAGTCGTTGCTGCGCCTGCCGTGGCGCCGCCTGTCGTCGTCGACCCCGTCGTCGCGGAATCCTTCCCCTACGCACCCGAGCCCGAGGCCGGCGATGCCGACGCCGAGGATCTCGCCGCGATCCTCGACACCACCGCCGAGGGCATCGTCATGTTCGATGCCGAAGGCAACATCCACGCCTGCAACCGCAGCGCCGAAGCGCTGTTCGGCTATGACGGCGAAGCGCTGATGCAGCGGAACCTGGTGACGCTGTTCGCGCCGGAGAGCCAGCAAATCGTGGCCGACTATCTCGAAAGCCTCAAGAGCCAGGACATCGCGAGCCTGCTCGACCACGGCCGCGAGGTGCTGGGACGCGAGAAGAAGGGCGGCGTCATTCCGCTCGCCATGATCATGGGCCGCACCAGGCCCGACGGCCCGAACTTCTTCGCCGTGTTCCGCGACCTCTCGCAGAGCAAGAAGGGCGAAAGCGAGCTCAAGAACGCCCGCCGTCTCGCCGACGGCGCCGCGAATGCCAAGGCCGACATGCTGGCGCGGATCAGCCACGAGATCCGCACGCCGCTCAACGCCATCATCGGCTTCGCCGAGGTGATGATCTCCGAGCGCTTCGGCACGCTCGGCAACGAGCGCTACGGCGAGTACATGAAGGACATCCGCGCCTCCGGCGAGCGCGTCATCACCATCATCGACGATCTGCTGGAGCTGTCGCGGATCGAGACCGGCAAGCTCGATCTCAGTTTCGCCAACCTCAATCTCAACGATCTCGTCGAAGCCTGCGTCACGGTGATGCAGCCGCAGGCCAACCGCGAGCGCATCATCATCCGCACCTCGCTCGGGCATGCGCTGCCGCAGGTGAGCGTGGACGCGCGCGCGATGCGGCAGATCACCATGAACCTGATCTCGAACTCGATCCGGCTTGCCAGCGCCGGCGGCCAGGTCATTGTCTCGACCGCGCTCACCGACCGCGGCGAGATCGCCCTGCGCATCCGCGACACCGGCCACGGCCTGAGCGAGCGCGAGGTCGCCGCCGCGATGGAGCCGTTCCGCACGCCACCGCCCGGCGATGCCGCGGACAGTTCGGCGCTCAGCCTGTCATTGACCAAGGCCCTGGTGGAAGCCAACCGCGCCCGGTTCAACATCAAGAGCGCTGGCAATTCCGGCACGCTGATCGAGGTGGTGTTCGGACCGGCCCTGGCGAAGGCTTGAGGACGGCGCTCAGGGACATTCGCGCGCCGCTGTGGAATCGCCGAACCATCGCGACGCGGCCTGAGCGGCCTCCTCATGGTCGGGGGCACCGTCACTGGCCCAGGCGACAATGCCATCGGGGCGCACCAGCACGGCGCTCAGGCTCAGCCGATCCTTAGGCTCATCCGCGACATAATCGATCCGGCCACCCCAGCGGCTTGCAAGCGCTTGAAGCGGTGCTCGAGCGTCGAAGTCCAGCAATATCCCCCTCGCCGTCCTGAGGCGCTCTCCGGCCGTCGTCCCGTCAAGCAACTCGAAATCGGGGACACTCCGGCCCACGAGCGGATGACCATTGCCGAGATCGTAGCGGAGCGAAACGCCGCGCACGCGCTCGGCGAAATAGGTCGCACCGTCGCGGGTCTCGACGATATCGCGAATGATGGCCTGAAGTGCGCGGGCGCTCGGCGTCGGCCGCATGATCGCGACCTGCGCGCGCGACCAGTCGAGGATTTGCGCGCCGACAGGATGCCGCTCGCGCGAATAGGTGTCGAGGAGATCGGCCGGTGCTTGCCTGCGGATCGTGGCCGCCAGCTTCCAGCCCAGATTCATCGCATCGTCGAGACCGAGATTGAGGCCTTGGCCGCCCAGCGGCGAATGGATGTGGGCGGCGTCGCCTGCCAGCAGCACGTGACCCTTGCGATAGGTCGTTGCCTGATGCGCCCGATCCGTCCACGTCGCGGCAAGCCGGAGAGCATTGATGGTGACGTCCGTGCCGGAGACATTGCGCAGGACGCTCTGCACATGCTCGCGCGTGATCGGCCCGGTCCGGTGGAAGGCACCGCCGTCGAAATCGACCATCGCGATCGTTCCGGGCTGCGCATAGGTGTACATGCCCGCGGGTGTGTAGTTGCGGCCCGGTCGGAGCTTTTCCGGATCGGCCAGCTCGATCTCGACGGAATAGCCGGTGAACTCCGGATCAGTGCCGACGAAGTCGAATCCGCTCAGCTTGCGCACCGTGCTGCGACCGCCGTCGCAACCGACAAGCCAGCGTCCGCGGAAAGTCTCGCCGGCCGCCTCGATACTTACTTCATTGTCTGAAGCGGTGATGGCATTGACGCCAAGACCGCACCGGATTTCCACGCCCAAACTGCATGCGCGCGCGGCTAGAACGGATTCGAGCGTTTCCATATCGACGGCGACATTGGCATCGGCCGGCGTCGGCAGGCGCCAGGGCCACTTCACGGCATCGATGTCGTCCTGATAGAACTGGATGCCGGCGAAATGGCCCGCGGGCCGTCGCGTCTGCTGCATCCAGTGGGCCGCACTCTTGATCGCGCCTGACGCACGTTGCTGCGCGGCCTCGATCTCTTCCAGCAAGCCACGCCGGTGGAAGGCCTCGAGTGTCGGGACCGAGAGGCCGCGGAGGCCAAACGGGAGTTGCTTCAGGGCCGAATGCGGGTCCCGCGCTTGCTCCAGCACCAGAACGTGGAGACCCGCGAGCCGCAGCTCGCACGCGAGAAACAGGCCGACGGGGCCGGCACCGGCAACGACGACGTCGTATGGAAGTGAGGATTGATCGTGCATGAGACGCTCCTGTGGTCGATGTTCGACCGGAGCGTTCCCTGAGGCGCGAGAATCACACGGACGAACGATGGGACGCCTGAGCGTCCGATGTTCGTCGCGGGGATCTCGTGCACAAGGCCAAAGACCAGAGCTTTCGTTACCGAAAGGATTTGGGCTTACCAGACCAAATCTGCCTTTTCCGACACGAGGCTTATAGATTCGTGGTGGTCGGTCCGCAACGAAAAAGGCACGGCGCTTGCGGCGCCGCGCCTTTCACATTCCTGTGCCTTATCTCAGCTGTAGATCTCGAACAGGCCGGCGCCGCCCTGGCCGCCGCCGATGCACATGGTCACGACGCCCCACTTGGCCTTGCGGCGCGCACCTTCCTGCAGGATGTGGCCGGTGAGACGCGCGCCGGTCATGCCGAAGGGATGACCGATCGCGATCGAGCCGCCATTGACGTTGTACTTGGCGGGATCGATGCCGAGCTTGTCGCGCGAGTAGAGGCACTGGCTGGCGAAGGCCTCGTTGAGCTCCCACAGATCGATGTCGTCGATCTTCAGGCCGGTGCGCTTCAGCAGCTTCGGGATCGCGAACACGGGGCCGATGCCCATCTCGTCAGGCTCGCAGCCGGCCGTCGCCCAGGCGACGAAGCGGCCGAGCGGCTTGAGGCCGCGCTTCTCGGCATCCTTGGCTTCCATCAGCACCACGGCGGCGGCGCCGTCCGAGAGCTGGCTGGCATTGCCGGCGGTGACGAACTTGCCGGGGCCCTTCACCGGCTCGAGTTTTGCCAATCCTTCCAGCGTGGTTTCAGGGCGATTGCACTCGTCGCGATCGACGACGTAGTCGACGATGCTCTCGGCCTTGGTCGCCTTGTCGACGACCTTCATCCTGGTCTTCATCGGGACGATCTCGTCCTTGAACTTGTTCGCCTGCTGGGCCGCGGCCATGCGGCGCTGCGATTCCAGCGAGAACTCGTCCTGGTATTCGCGGCTGAGCTTGTAGCGCTCGGCGACGATGTCGGCGGTGTCGATCATCGCCATGAAGATATCGGGCGCGACCTTGAGCAGCTCCGGATCGATCGATTCCTTCGGCGAGCCGCCGCCCGGGATCGAGATGCTCTCGACGCCGCCGGCAACGATGCAGTCGGCGCCGTCGGAGCGGATCGAGTTGGCGGCCATTGCGATCGTCTGCAGGCCCGAGGAGCAGAAGCGGTTCACGGAGACGCCGGCCGTGGTGGTCGGCAGGCCCGCGAGCAGCGCGGCCTGACGGCCGATGTTCGGCGCGCCATGGGCACAATTGCCGAGATAGCAGTCCTCGACATAGTCCTTGTCGACGCCGGCGCGGCTCACAGCGTGCTTGATGGCGTGGGCCGCGAGCGACATCGGCGGCGTGATGTTGAACCCGCCGCGGCCGGACTTGGCGAGGCCCGTGCGTGCATAGGAAACGATGACGGCTTCACGCATTGTCTTCTCCCTTTTCGAACGATTTTGAACGAAGGCGTTGGTACGAGGCGTTCTTGGGCGCCATTGGTACACAAAGTTCGACTGGCTTGGGAGAAATAAAGCGGGCCGCAGCATCAACAAAAACGCCGCCCTCTCGGGAGGGCGGCGTGATTGTTCCGCAGGTCGGAATATATGACGGCCATCATTCCGTGGCGCGCGAGCGCCTCAGAACGTCAGTGCCTTGACCTGCCTGACCTGCGGCAGGGCCTGCACCTTGGCGAGCAGTTCGGGCGGCACGACGCCGTCGACCTCGATCAGCGCGATGGCATCGGAGCCGGGCGCGACGCGGCCGAGATGGAAGGTCGCGATGTTGATCTTGGCGTCACCCAGGAGGCTCGCGAACTTGCCGATGAAGCCCGGCTTGTCCTCGTTGGTCACGTAGATCATCGACTTGCCGAACTCGGCGTCGACGCGGATGCCCTTGACGTCGACGAGGCGCGGCTTGCCGTCATGATACACGGTGCCGGAGACCGAGCGCTCCTGGCGCTCCGTCGCCACCGTGACGGTAATCAGGCTCTCATAGTCGCTCTGGGCGGCGCGCACGATCTCGTCCACCACCATGCCGCGCTCCTTGGCGACGACGGGAGCGGACACCACGTTGACCTCGCCCAGCATCGGCCGCAGCAGGCCCGACAGCACGGCCGAGGTGATCGCCTTGATCTTCATCTCGGCAACGTGGCCCTCATAGGTGATCTGCACCTTGAGGATACCGGATTCGGTGAGCTGGCCGGCGAACGAGCCGAGCTTCTCTGCGAGCGAGATGAACGGCTTCAGCTTCGGCGCCTCTTCCGCCGTGATCGAGGGGAAGTTGACGGCGTTCGAGATCGCACCGGTGAGCAGGTAATCCGACATCTGCTCGGCGACCTGGAGCGCGACGTTCTCCTGCGCTTCCGTGGTGGAGGCGCCGAGATGCGGCGTGCAGATCACGTTGGGATGGCCGAACAGCACGTTCGCGTTCGCCGGCTCCTCGACGAAGACGTCGAAGGCGGCGCCGGCGATGTGCTTGGAATTCAGCGCGTCGACCACCGCCTGCTCGTCGACCAGGCCGCCGCGGGCGCAGTTGATCAGGCGCACGCCCTTCTTCATCTTGGCGATCGCGGATGCGTCGATGATGTTCTTGGTCTTCTCGGTCAGCGGGGTGTGCAGCGTGATGAAATCGGCGCGCTTCAGGAGGTCGTCGAGCTCGACCTTCTCGACACCGATGTCCTTGGCGCGCTCCGGCGACAGGAACGGATCGAAGGCGACGACCTTCATGCGCAGGCCGAGCGCGCGGTCGGCGACGATCGAGCCGATGTTGCCGCAGCCGACGACGCCGAGCACCTTGCCGGTGATCTCGACGCCCATGAAGCGGTTCTTCTCCCACTTGCCGGCCTGGGTCGAAGCGTCGGCCTGCGGGATCTCGCGGGCCAAGGCCAGCATCAGCGTGATGGCATGCTCGGCGGTCGTGATCGAATTGCCGAACGGCGTGTTCATCACGATGATGCCCTTGGCCGTGGCGGCGGGAATCTCGACATTGTCGACGCCGATGCCGGCGCGGCCGATCACCTTGAGGTTGGTCGCCTTCTCGAGGATTTTTGCGGTCGCTTTCGTCGCGGAGCGGATCGCGAGACCGTCGTAATTGCCGATGATCTCGGCAAGCTTGTCCTTGTCCTTGCCGAGGTTGGGCTGGAAGTCGACCTCGACGCCGCGATCTTTGAAGATCTGCACGGCAGCGGGAGAGAGCGCGTCGGAAATGAGAACTTTGGGTTTGGTCATGGGATTTGTCCTTCACCGTCCCTAAGGGAGGATCGGCCCGAAGGCCGGAAATGCGTGAGTGACTCAGAAGCTTTTTGCTCTCCCTCTCCCCGTTCTTACGGGGAGAGGGTTGGGGTGAGGGGCAGCCACAGGCGAAGTGCTCGTGGAGAGAGCCCCTCACCCGGATCGCTGCGCGACCCGGCCTCTCCCCGTAAGAACGGGGAGAGGCGAAGAACGAAAACTTACGCTGCCTTGGCGAGCTGCGCCTTGGTCTCGGCAAACGCCCAGTCGATCCACTGCGTGAGCAGCTCGACGTCCTTCGCCTCAACGGTGGCGCCGCACCAGATGCGCAGGCCGGCCGGCGCATCGCGGTAGTAGGCGAAGTCGTAGCCCGCGCCTTCCTTCTCGACCAGCGCGACCAGCTTCTTGGAGAAGTCGGCCTGCGCGTCCTCGGAGAGCGAGGTGATCGCGGGATCGGTGAACTTCAGGCACACCGAGGTGTTGGAGCGGATCGCGGCGTCCTTGGCCAGGAAGTCGATCCAGGGGGTTTTCGCCTTCCAGTCGGCCAGCACCTTGGTGTTGGCGTCGGCGCGCGCGATCAGCGCCTTCAGGCCGCCGATCGACTTGGCCCAGTTCAGCGCATCGAGATAATCCTCGACGCACAGCATCGACGGCGTGTTGATGGTCTCGCCGACGAAGATGCCTTCGTTGATCTTGCCGCCCTTGGTCATGCGGAAGATCTTCGGCAGCGGCCAGGCCGGCTTGTAAGTCTCGAGCCGCTCCACCGCGCGGGGCGACAGGATCAGCATGCCGTGCGCGGCTTCACCGCCGAGCGCCTTCTGCCAGGAGAAGGTGACGACGTCGAGCTTGGCCCAGTCGAGCGGCTGCGCGAACGCGGCAGAGGTCGCGTCGCAGATGGTCAGGCCTTCGCGGGTCGCGCTGATCCAGTCGGCGTTCGGCACGCGTACGCCTGACGTGGTGCCGTTCCAGGTGAAGACGACGTCGCTCTTGGGATCGACCTTCGAGAGATCGGGGATTTCACCGTAGGCAGCGTTGAGCTTGGTGACGTCCTTGAGCTTCAATTCCTTGACGATGTCGCTGACCCAGCCCTCGCCGAAGGATTCCCAGGCGAGCGTGGTGACCGGCCGCGCACCAAGCAGCGACCACAGCGCCATCTCGACCGCGCCGGTGTCGGACGCCGGCACGATGCCGATGCGATAATCGGCGGGCACTTCAAGCACTTCGCGCGTCAGATCGATCGCGAGCTTGAGCTTGGTCTTGCCGACCTTCGCACGATGCGAACGGCCGAGCGCTGCGTCCTTGAGATTTTGGGCGTTCCAGCCGGGGCGCTTGGCGCAGGGGCCGGAGGAGAAATGCGGCACGTTCGGCCGCGAAGCGGGCTTCGCTACAGTCATGATCTACCCTTCCAGATAGTAAGCCTCCCGTTGGGGGGAGGTGTCCCGCCGCGGCTGATACGGGAAACGGGAAGAGTCGTCAAGGAAGTTCCGGCGTCTCACGCTGGAGTGAAGGCGCTTCCGGCGCAATCTTGGGGGATTCGACCACGGCAAGCGCGTTCAGCAAGTCCGTGGCATCGCTGATCAATTGCGCGGCACGACGGCGGCTGCCGACTTTCAAAATGCATTTGTCGTTGGCCTGCACAACGTAGTCGTTGCCGACCTTGATCATGGAATAGCTTGTCATCGAAATCCCCGAACCGACCGAGCCCGGTGTCTGACGCTGCCGTAGCACCGTTCGTTCCCGGCTCAACGTGAACGACGGCTGGGTAGTTTACCGGCTCTTAATATGAACGAATGCGCGATCCGAATTTGCTGCTCGCGCAACGCTCGCGGCAAGCTGCGTCAAAAGCGGACAGTCATGCCGACGTGACTCGCAGCGAAGCCGAGCCGTTTGTAGAAGCGCTGCGCATCTGTTCGCGTCTGATGCGTCAGCAGTTCGACCAGATTGCAGCCGCGCGCTTTCGCTTCCGCGACCGCCCATTGCACCAGCTGCTCGCCGATGCCGCGGCTGCGACAATCGGAAGCAACGCGGACATCTTCGAGCAGACCGCGGATGCCGCCTTGCGTGCTGATGCCCGGCAAGATCGCGAGTTGCAGGCAGCCGACCACCCTGCCCTCGCTCTCTGCGACCACGAGCGTGAGATTTTGATCGCGCTCGACCCGCTCGAACGCCTGGTAATAGGACGCAGGCAGCGGATCCTCCACGCGCTCGCGGGCGCGCCCGAGATGATCGTCCGCAAGCATGGCGACGATCGCCGCAACGTCCTCGCGGCGCGCGGGACGGATGGAGACGGACTTCTCGTTCATGCGGGAAACTCCAAGAATCAGCGTGGCTCTCAGCGCGCCGGTGGAAGGCCGAGCCAGGCTTCGGCCTCGCCGATCCAGCGACGGATGGCGGCATGGCGGCCGAGATCGAAGCCACCTTCATGCGCGAGGCGGGTGTAGGCGAGCAGTGAGACGTCGGCGAGCGAAACTTCCTCGCCGGCGAAGAAGCGGCTTGCCGCAAGATGCTGCTCCATGCGGTCGAGCGCCGCATAGCCGCGCTTGACCTTGTCAGGGTCGAGCTCGGACGCCTCCTTGCCGAGATACACCAGCTGGAAGCGGCACACCGCGACATAGGGCTCGTGGCTGTACTGTTCCCAGAACAGCCATTCGTCCATCTTGGCCGCAGTGAAGGCATCGCGCGGAACGAGCGCGCTGTCGCGGGCGAGATAGCGGATGATGGCATTGGACTGCGCCAGCGTGCGGCCGTCGTCGAAGGCGACGGTGGGCACCTGGCCGGCGCCGTTCATCTTCAGGAATTGCGGCGTGCGCGTCTCGCCCTTGCGGGTGTCGATCTCGATCCATTGGTAAGGCAGCGCGAGCTTGTCGCAGACCCACTTCACCTTGAGACAATTGCCGGAATTCGTGTCGCCGTAGATCTTCATCGCCGTCGCCCCATTTTGGAGCGACAGAGCATCAGGACGGAGGGAACCTGTCAACCGCGGCTCGGCGAAGCAGGGTCAGAACTTGTAACCGAGCCCGACGCGCGCATTGTTCAGCGTCACCGACGTGTTCATGACGGGAGAGAACTTCACGTATTCATATTCCACCCGTGCGAACAATCCTTCCCACAGGCAGTATTCCAGTCCGAGGCCGGCGACCCAGCCGACCACGAAATTGTTGGTCCTGTGCTGGGTCTGCGTCTGCGACTGCGCCGGAACCGGCTGCGGCGTTCCGATGATGGTGATGACGTTACCGAATGGGTCCTGCACGGTCGCATCCTGACGCAGCTGCACATCGCTCGTCACGGTGCGGGAGACGTCCATGCGGCCGACGGCCGCGCCGGCGAACGCGTAAGGCATGAAATCGCCTCCGTCCCAACCCACGCGCCCGCGGAGCGTGACCATGTCCTTGACCGTCGCCGCGGCGGTGCCGGTCAATGTCGTGAGATAGTGGTTGGTCACGCCGACGGGCTGGACGTCACCAGGCGGGTTGACGATATCGAGCGAATTGGAGCCGGACGACTGCGAGGCAATCTTGTTGAAATAGGTGTAGGTGCCCTCGAGACCGAGAACGGCATCGTACCATTGCCAGTTGCGGCCGACGAAGCCGCCGAAATTCGCGCCTTGCGTCGTGGTCTTGTTGAGGAGCGACCACGACGATGTCGGCCCTTGCAGCACGCTGTCGCGGAAGATGAAATTGGTGAGGCCGACGACGCTTTGGCTGAAGTCGGTTGACGCCGAGGAGTAGCCGAAGCTGCCGCCGGCATAGAAGCCGTCCCAGTTGCGCGTCGTCTTCGACAGGCCGTCGGTGAAGCCGCCGCGCAGCACGGGCAGATCCGGCATGTCGGCCGCATGCGCGGCAGACACCGTCCCCAACATCGCCGCCGCCAACATCAGCCTACGCATCACAACGCTCCATCGGACTCGAACTGTTGCGATGATCATCGCCTGTTAACCTTAACCAATGGTTGCGTCTGACGTTTTCGTCGCCACTGGCCATGAAAAATATGCAAAGCAAAACGGCGCGGGATGATCCCGCGCCGTTAAGAGACGTTAAGCGATGGAGCTGACGATCAGCCCTTGGTGACGAGCGGCGGCGGCATGTAGGCCGGCGGGCTGTTGAGATCCCAGCGCACGCCGAGCTTCAGGTCGTGCGAGGTGAGCTCCTTGATCTTGATCGAGCTCGGGCCGGAGGCACTGTTGTCGAACAGGCGGTAGTTGCCGGGCGCGGCGTCGCCGAGGTTCATGTAGCTGTACGCCAGTTCGACCGTGAAGCCGGGGTTGACCTTGTAGGCGAGACCAGCGTGAGCGGCCCAGGCGAAGTTCCACTTTCCGTTGTCGCCGAAGTAGGCGACGCTGGCGCTCGGGGTCGGGGTCAGCGCGGCGAGATATGCAATGCCGTCGTCGCGGAAGCCGCTGATCTTGTTGTAGGAGCCACCGACACCGGCACCGATGAACGGGGTGATGCACCACCAGGTGCCGAGATCGACATAGGCGTTGGCCATGACGACCCACTCGGACTTGCTGCCGCTGTAGTTGTCGGAACCGACGAAGCCGGGCCCAATGACGTTGTCTGCACCATGCAGGTTAGCCTTGCCCCGGTACTGGCCGATCACGTCCGCACGAAACCAGTTGTTGAAGCGATAGCCGACACCGAGGTCGAACAGCGGGGACGAGTCGAAGCCGAGTCCCTCCGTCGTCTTCGTAAATCCAGGCGCGACAGTGCCCTCGATGCTCTTGGCGCGTTGGTTGGTCATGCCGATGTCGCCACGGAGATACCAGCCGCCGAAGTCGGCGGGCGGAGCCGGCGGCGCGTACATGGGAGGGGGCGCCGCGATCGGCATATCGGCGGCAAACGCCATCGACGAGATCAGGGTTGCCGCACCCGCGGCAAGGAGAGACTTAACGCTACGCATTGGGTTCGTCCTTATGGCCGGTGAGGCAAAATGCAGACGCCCCACGTTCTGGAAACTCACGACCCGGACGATGGCATCAAATGTTTAAGCGCCACTTAACCCTAATTTTTAAGGTTGATTTTTTCTCACCACTCGCGCGCATGCAGCGGAAGCGTTGCAAAAATGCGGCGTCCCCCGCACCCCAATTGCTAACGATTGATGAAGCCGCAATGCAGCGAGGCAGGATTTGTTAACGCAGGTTCCGCGGCAGCTTGGGCAGGAACACCGCAAGCAGGCCGATCGCCGGCAGCCAGGCACAGACCTGGTAGACGAACTCGATCGAAGTGTGATCGGCGAGCTTGCCGAGCACGGCGGCACCCAGGCCCCCGATGCCGAAAGCAACGCCGAAGAACACGCCCGAGATCATGCCGAAGCGGTGCGGTACCAGCTCCTGCGCGAACACGATGATCGACGACGTCGTGGAGGAGATGATCAGGCCGATGATCACCGACAGCACCGCGCTCGCATAGAGCCCGGCATAGGGCAGCGCCAGCGTGAACGGCAGCGCGCCGAGGATCGAGATCCAGATCACGATCTTGCGGCCGAAGCGATCGCCCAGCGGACCGCCGAAGAACGCGCCGACCGCATTCGCGGCAAGGAAGATGAAGAGATAGATCTGCGCCGCCTGCGTCGACACGCCGAAGCGATCGATCAGGTAGAAGATGTAGAAGCTCGACAGGCTCGAGACGTAAAGCTGCTTCGAGAACAACAGCGCCACCAGCACGGCGAGCGCGACCGCGACACGGCGCGAGCTCGGCGCGTCGGGATGGGCCTGAACCGTCGCCGTCTTCTTCGCCTTGATCTGCGGCTCGTACCAGCGACCGATGCGCCAGAGGATGAGGATCGCGAGGAACGCGATCGAGGAGAACCAGGCGATGCTGCCCTGCCCGAACGGCACCACGATCAGCGCCGCCAGCACCGGCCCCATCGACGTGCCGAAGCTGCCGCCGAGCTGGAACACCGATTGCGCGAAACCATAGCGGCCGCCGGAGGCGAGCCGCGCGATACGCGCGGATTCAGGGTGAAACACCGCCGAGCCGAGGCCGACCAGCGCGGCGGCGACGAGGATGACGAGATATTGGTGCGCGGCGCTGAGCAGCAGCAGGCCGAAGAAGGTCGAGGCCATGCCGATCGCGAGCGAATAGGGCTGCGCCTTCTTGTCGGTGTAATGCCCGACCACCGGCTGGAGCAGCGAGGCCGTGAACTGGAAGGCCAGCGTGATCATGCCGATCTGCGCGAAGTCGAGCGCGTAGGTGTCCTTCAGGATCGGATACACCGAGGCGATCAGCGACTGCATGGTGTCGTTGAGGAAGTGCGAGAAGCTGATGCCGACAAGCACGACATAGGCCGGCCCCGCGGCAGCCCGGGCGGCGGGCGCCACGTCGCTGACGACGACCGGCTCGGTCAGCGTTTCCTCGGAGACGACGACAGGCTTGTTCAATGGAGCATCCCGACGCGGCGAACCGCCGCACTCGCTCATTACGATGCAAGCGAAGGTGGAACCACCGCCAATCGCAAATGGCTGGAATGCGTGTGTCTTCGGCCGGTCAGGAGCGCTTCACCCTCCCCTGGAGGGGGAGGGTGAAAAGCCGCACCGTGTCCAACTACAACTCTGCGATGCGCGTTTACGCCGCGGCCTGCCCGAGCGCGGAGACGATGGTGTCGACGACGTCCTCGACCAGCAGGCGGTCCTCGCCCTCGCCCATGACGCGGATCACGGGCTCGGTGCCGGACGAGCGGATCAGAAGGCGGCCGTGGCCGTTGAGCCGCTTCTCGCCGTCGGAGATCGCGGATTTGACGTCGGAATCCTCGAGCGGCTTGCCGCTCTTGTAGCGGACGTTCTTCAGGATCTGCGGCAACGGGTCGAAGCGGTGGCAGACCTCCGACACCGGCCGGCGCAGCTTCTGCACCACGGCCAGCACCTGGAGCGCCGCAACGAAGCCGTCGCCGGTGGTGGCATAGTCGGACAGGATGATGTGGCCGGACTGCTCGCCGCCGAGATTGTAGCCGCCGTTCAGCATCTGCTCGAGCACGTAGCGATCGCCGACCGGCGTGCGCACGAGATCGAGCCCGTGCCCCTTGAGGAAGCGTTCGAGGCCGAGATTGGACATCACGGTGGCGACGATGCCCGGCCGCGACAGCCGGCCGTCTTCCTTCCAGCTCTGCGCGATCACCGCGAGCAGCTGGTCGCCGTCGACGGTGTGGCCGCGCTCGTCGACCAGGATGACGCGATCGGCGTCGCCGTCGAGCGCGATGCCGATGTCGGCGCGCATCTCGCGCACCTTCTTCGACAGCGTTTCCGGCGAGGTCGAGCCGCATTCCTTGTTGATGTTGAAACCGTCGGGCTCGACGCCGATCGGCACGACGTCGGCGCCCAACTCCCACAGCGCCTCAGGGACCACCTTGTAGGCGGCGCCGTTGGCGCAATCGACCACGACGCGCAGGCCGTCGAGCGAGAGATCGCGCGGCAGCGTGCGCTTGGCGAATTCGATGTAGCGGTCGTGCACGCCGTCGATACGGCGGGCGCGGCCGAGGCTCGCGCTCTGTGCGAGCCGCTTGTCGAGGGATTCGTCGAGCAGCTGCTCGATCTGCCTCTCGACGTCGTCGGACAGCTTGAAGCCCTGCGGGCCGAACAGCTTGATGCCGTTGTCCTCGAACAGATTGTGCGAGGCCGAGATCATCACGCCGAGATCGGCGCGCATCGACTTGGTCAGCATCGCCACCGCCGGCGTCGGCATCGGGCCGACCAGCAGCACGTCCATGCCGACCGAGGTGAAGCCCGCGACCATCGCATATTCGATCATGTAGCCGGACAGACGCGTGTCCTTGCCGATCACGACCCGGTGGCGATGGTCACCGCGCTGAAACGCGAGGCCTGCGGCCTGGCCGACCTTGAGCGCGAGCTCCGGCGTGATCAGTCCGTTGGCGCGGCCCCGAATCCCGTCCGTCCCGAAATATTTGCGGCTCATATCGTCCCCCACGCAACAACCAGGAACCCCTCTACAACTACGGGATGCCCGAAAGGGACCCGCACCCCTGATTTGCTGAGACGTTATAATGCCTTCGCGGCTAACTTGGCTTCAAAAAATGTGATTAATCATTACGGGACAGGGCCCAAGGCGCCCCGGTAACTTATTGTTAGCACTATATTTCCGGCCGACAGGGCGGAACGGGGTGGAACCCGCCCCTAGTCGGAACGCTTCACATGGCCGTCCTGGCGGCTCGGCGCCGGCTGGGTGACGTTGACGGGATCGGACCCCGGGAAGGTCTCTTTCAGGCCCTCCTCCAGCGCGTCGTCGAGATCCTGCTTCTCCTTGATCTCTTCCGGTGTCGGCTGGCCGTGCGGTTTGCTCATGGCGCCCTCCTCGCAAACGATTTGGCTGTGCATCCAACCATGCTAGATGACCCCTCGATCTTCCGATGCAAGACTCTGAAGCAAGACTTCTGATGCAAGACGGGCCGGGGAAACGTTCATGAAGCACATCACCTGTATCGACGATCTTCGCACGCTGCATCAGCGCCGCGTGCCGAAGGCGTTCTTCGACTATTGCGACCGCGGCTCCTATGCCGAGGAAACGCTGCGCGCCAACCGCGAGGACATGCAGGCGATCAAGTTCCGCCAGCGCGTCCTGGTCGACGTCTCCAGGCGCGACACCTCGACCATGATCCTCGGCGAGTCCTCGACCATGCCGTTGATCTTGGCGCCCGTCGGCCTCCTGGGCATGCAGCATGGCGACGGCGAGATTCACGCCTGCCGCGCCGCGCAGGCCGCCGGCATCCCGTTCACGCAGTCGACGATGTCGATCTGCTCGATCGAGGACATCGCCGCCAATGTCGAGAAGCCGTTCTGGTTCCAGCTCTACGTGATGAAGGACCGTGGCTTCATCAAGGAATTGATCCAGCGCGCGATGGCGGCGAAATGCAGCGCGCTCGTGCTGACCGTCGATCTCCAGGTGATCGGCCAGCGCCACCAGGACATCAAGAACGGCATGACGGTGCCGCCGGAATGGTCGCTGTCGAAGCTGATCGATTTCGCCACCAAGCCGGCCTGGGTGTCGGGCGTGCTACAGGGCAAGCGCCGCACCTTCGGCAATCTCGCCGGTCATCTGAAGGTCAGCGACGACATCACGTCGCTGTCGACCTGGATCAACTCGCAGTTCGACACCTCGCTGAACTGGAACGACATCGAGTGGATCCGCAGCATCTGGCCGGGCAAGCTGATCCTGAAGGGCATCCTCGACGTCGAGGACGCCGAGCTCGCCGCGAAGACGGGCGCCCAGGCGCTGGTCGTCTCCAACCATGGCGGCCGGCAGCTCGACGGCGCGCCGTCCTCGATCGAGGCGCTGCCGGAGATCGTCGACGCGGTCGGCTCGCAGATGGAGATCATGTTCGACGGCGGCGTCCGCTCCGGCCAGGACGTGATGCGCGCGCTCGCGCTCGGCGCAAAGTCCTGCATGATCGGCCGCGCTTACGCCCATGGCCTCGGTGCCGGCGGCCAGGCCGGCGTCGCCAAGGCGATCGACATCATCCAGAAAGAGCTGCTCACGACCATGGGCCTGTGCGGCGTCAACAGGATCGACGAGATCGACGATCACATCATTGCGGTGTGAGCAAAGCGGCGGCGCCGTAGGGTGGGCAAAGCGAAGCGTGCCCACCAATTTCGCGAAACGCGGGAAAGTGGTGGGCACGGCGCAAGTGCGCCTTTGCCCACCCTACGAGTTCAGCGCCAGTCCCTCACATCGGCGGCGTGATCCCATCCCTGCCGACGTTCACCCGGTTGGCTTCCAGCGAGCCGTCCTCCTTCTTCGCCGCGCCGAAGATGATCAGCTTGGCGCCGGGCTTGATCTCGGATTTGTCGCTGGCGACGAAGGTGACGATCGGCGTATCCGGCGGCACCACCACCTTCTTCTCGCCGTCCTTGTACTTGACGGTGATGTTCTGGCCGTCGGTGCCTTTGACCGTCTGGGCCACGGTCGCATTGGTCATGGTCGAGTTGGCGCGCGCATCCCAGGGACGAAAACCTTCGGCCGCGCCGCGCTGGTTTTCCGGGAAGATGTGGACGGCGATCGCTTTCTGCGTGCCGTCGGGCTCGGGCATGCCGGTGACGCCGATATAGGAGCCGTCCTTGATCTCCGACAGTGAGGTCTTCACCACGGCGAAGACCGCGACGTTGTCGGTCATGCGGACCTTCACGTCACTGCCTTCGCGCGTCTTGATGTCGAGCGCGTTGCCGTCGACGCTCTCGATGGTGCCGCGGATGCGGACCGTCGGCGACTGCTGCGCCGAGGCGGAGAACATGGAGGTGACGGCGAACGCGGCCACGAACAGACGTGGCATCCAGCTTGATTTCGACATGTTGCGATTCCCCATTACATCGGCGGCGTCAGGCCGTCGCGGCCGACACTGACGCGGTTGGTTTCGAACGAGCCATCCGGCAGCTGCTTCATGAAGGCGACGACTTTTGCGCCGGTCTTCAGCTCGGATTTGTCGCCGGGCACGAAGGTCACGACCGGCGTGTTGTCGGCGACGAACACCTTCTTCTCGCCGTCCTTGTACTTTACCAGCAGCGTATGGCCGTCATTGCCGACCACGCTCTCCGACACCGTGGCATTGGTCATGGTGGAGTTCGGCTTGAGGTCATAGGGCCGCGAGCCCTCGCCGGTGCCGCGCATGCTCTCCGGAAACACGTGGACCTCGACCGCGTTCTGGCCGCCGTCCGGACCCGGCACCGTGGTGGCGCCGACGAACGAGCCGACCTTGATGTCGGCGAGTGAAATTTTGGTAACGCCCGACACGTTCACGTCAGGGGCGATGCGAAGCTTGACGTCCTCGCCGTTGCGCGATTTGACCTGCATGGTGTCGCCATTGACGCTCTCGATCGTGCCGCGCACGCGCGTCGGCACCGGCGCCCTCTGCGCGACGGCATAGAGGGTGGAAGCGGCCACCATCGCAACGGCGATAAGCGGACGTGTGAAAGTTGCACGTTGAAGAGGCATGACGGTCTCCGGATTGTCCCCACGGGGATAGAACTCCGGAGATGGGGTGCTATTCGCCGTTACTCTTTCAAGTCTTTGTGAGATCGGCCTCGACCAGCGCACGCAGCTCGGCCGTGACCTCAGGCCTTTGGCCGAACCACAGCTCGAAGCCACGCACCGCCTGGTGCAGCAGCATGCCGAGACCGTCGGCGGTGTTCAGGCCGCGCGCTATCGCAGCCGCCAGCAGCGGCGTCACCAGGGGAACGTAGACGAGGTCGGCGACGACCGCTCCGTCCGGCAGGCGCGCCACGTCGACATCGAGTGAAGGCTGGCCATGCATGCCGAGCGAGGTCGTGTTGACGAGAAGTCTCGCGCGCGGCAGCACGTCGTTGATGCCGTCCCAGGGAAGCGGATGCACGTTCGGCCCGAACTGCCTTGCCAGCGCCTCGGCGCGCGCGACCGTGCGGTTGGCGAGGTGGATGCGCTTGATGCCGCGTTCGAGCAGGCCGAACACGACCGCACGCGAGGAACCGCCGGCTCCGAGCACCAATGCCTCTTCCGCCCTGTCCCAACCGGCCGCTTCGGCATCGAGATTGCCGATGAAGCCTTCGACATCGGTATTGGTCGAGCGCAGCTCGCCGTCGGCAAACCACAGCGTGTTCGCAGCGCCGACGGCCCTGGCGCGCGCATCGGGCGTGGACAGTGCCAGCACGTCTTCCTTGTGCGGGATGGTGACGTTGGCGCCGACGAAGCCGCGCAGCGACAGCCGCAGCACGAAGTCGCGCAGATCCTCGGGCGGGACCGCCTCGATGACGTAACCTCCCTCGATCCCGAGCGTGCGCAGCCAGTAGCGATGGATCAGCGGCGAGCGCGAATGCGCAGCCGGCCATCCGATCAAACAGGCTGCGGGAGTCCTGGACGCGGTCATCTTTCCCTCGGGTCGTGTTCGAGGCGATCCATTTCGCGTCCCGCCGGCTCTGTCAAGCGCGCGGCCGTCGCATCGCCGCAGCCACGATCGCAGCCAAAGCCAGCGCCGCGGCAGCGGCGAGCCAGATCGCGGCGAGGTTGATCCGGGCATAGCCGAGCGCCCCGCCCGCCGAACCCGCAACGAGCGCCGCCCACAACAGCAGGTTCGGCGCCCAATTCCAACGCGGCCCGCCGGTGAGGCTCACCGCGAGGAACTGGCCGACCTTGACCAGCGCGCCCGTGACATAGGTGAGGCCGAGGCCCGCGCCACCATCGATCTGGAACACGGCGTTCTCCAGGCCCATCGCGAGCACGATGGCCGCGATCGCGAGGTTCGACAGGCCGTAGGCATGGCAAAGTCCGGCCCCCGCAAGCAGCCCGGTTTCAATGAGAAGCAGCCAGGGCTGCCGCTCGGCCCCGCCGCCGAGCACGACGAGGCTGCCGGCCGCGGCACCGGCCACGAACAGCGCGATCAGGCCGAGGGCGCTGGCGACCTGCCACCATTGCGCTTCCGCAAGGCTGACGCCGAGACGCGTGGAGTTGCCGCTCATGAACGAGACGAACAGGCCGCCGAGATGCAGGAAGCCGATGCCGTCGACATAGCCCGCCAGCATGCTGAGCGCGCAGGCCAGCGCGATATTGCGACGCGAATCCAGCATTCCCTGCACCACCGCCGTGACATGGCAGTGTCGATCAAATCAGCCGGCTTGAGAAGTGCGCTGCCGTCAGATCGCGGCCGTGTCATCGGCCACGGACAGAGCCGCGCCGCCCTTGATGTCGGCGACCGCGCGCTCGATCGTCGTGCGATAGCGCGCGCGGGGCGGCGTCACGCCGTGGGTGAGCAGCGCGCGGCGAACCGCGGGCGACGCCCCCGTGATGAACAGCCGGATGCCCTGGCGGTGCGCCTTGGCGGCGAGGCGGCCGAGCACGTTGGCGGCCGTCGAATCCAGGAACGGCACCGCGGCGAAATCGACGACAAGACCCTTGCGTTGCTCGGCGATGCCGTCGAGCACGTTTCCGATGGCCGAGGCGGCACCGAAGAAGAACGCGCCGGTGATGCGATAGACCAGCACGTCGCGATCGATGGCGAGCGCGGGATCGTAAGGCACGCGCTCGCCATTGCCGTCATCGGGACGATCGGCGGCCACCAGCGGGGAGCGCTCCTCGATGCCCGTCATCTCCGCCATGCGGTGGATGAACAGCACCGCGCCGAGCGCAAAGCCGACCAGGATGCCTTCGGTCAGGTCGCGGAAGATGGTGAGCCCGAAGGTGGCGAGCAGCACGACGGCATCGCCCCAGGACGAGCGCAAGAGCGTCGCGAATTCGTGCTTCTCCGCCATGGTCCAGGCGACGACGACGAGCACGGCGGCGAGCGCGGCCAGCGGGATGTAGCTCGCGAGCGGCGCCGCGATCAGCATGAACAGCAGCAGGAAGACCGAGTGCAGCATGCCCGCGAGCGGCCCGCGCGCGCCGGCGCGGATGTTGGTGGCGGTGCGCGCGATCAGGCCGGTGACGCAGATGCCGCCGAACAGCGCCGAACCGATGTTGGCCGCGCCTTGCGCCACCAGCTCGCAATTGGAGCGGTGACGGCGACCGGTCATGCCGTCGGCCACCACCGCCGACAGCAGCGATTCGATCGCGGCCAGCAGCGCGAACGAGATCGCATCCGGCAGCACGGCCGTCGCCTTCGCAAGCGAGAACGCAGGCAGCACCGGCGACGGCAATTCGCGCGGAATGCCGCCGAACCGGCTGCCGATGGTTTCGATCGGCAGCGACAGCACGGCAGTCGCCACCGCGGCGAGCACGACTGCGATCAGGATGCCGGGCCAGGACGGCTGCCAGCGCCGCAGGCCGGCGATGACGGCAATGCTGACGATCGCGACCGCGACGGCAGAGGGATTGATCGTGTGCAAGCCTGCGGCGAGCGCAACGAGTTTCGGCACGAATTCGCTGGGCTCTTTCCCGGCCAGCGCGATCCCACCGAGATCGCGGAGCTGGCTGGCGAAGATGATCACGGCGATGCCCGCGGTGAAGCCGACCGTGACGGGGTAGGGAATGAACTTGATGTAGGTGCCGATCCGCAACAGGCCCGCGGCGATCAGGACCATGCCCGCCATCAGGGTGGCGAGGATGACTCCCTCGACGCCGTGCCGCTCCGCGGTGACCGCGACCAGCACGATGAAGGCGCCGGCGGGCCCGCCGATCTGGAAGCGACTGCCGCCGAGCAGCGACACGATGAAGCCGCCGACGACGGCGGTGTAGAGCCCGCGGTCCGGCGTCACGCCCGAGGCGATTGCGATCGCCATCGACAGCGGCAGCGCGACGATGGCAACCGTCAGGCCCGCGAACACATCGGCGCGGACATCCGCGAGGCCGTAGCCTTCGCGCCAGACGGTGACGAGCTTGGGGAGGTAGAGTTCGGCAAAGGTCGGTCGACGCAGCTGATGCAGCTTGCCTGCGTGTTCGCCTGTGATGCTCATTTCCGCAGAGTGCTCCGCTGCCCACAATGCTCCGGTGCATCGTGCAGTGCGCGCGTGCGACGATGCGCTAGCTCATCCCGAGCACGATCAACGCGATCATGCTCCCACGCGGCGCGGCGGTCCCGGCTCCTTCAGGCGAACGCCCCGCCCGCCGCTGTCGCTGCGGGCCTGCTCGCCGATCAGCTCGACGCCGGCCCGGTCGAACGCCTCGACCACCTTGATCAAGGTCTCGACCACGCCGCGCACATTGCCGGTGCTGGCCTCCATCCGCTGGATGGTCGGCAGCGAAACGCCGGCGAGCTCGGCCAGGGCTTTCTGGTCAATGCCAAGCAGCGCGCGGGCTGCCCGCATCTGGAACGACGTGATCACCGTGGCCTCACGTATCAGATCTTATAAGTGATATCTGGAGCATGCACAATGATGTAAAATACATCATCTCCAAGCAAACGCAAGCGCCTCCTCCGTCATTGCGAGCGCAGCGAAGCAATCCAGAATCCCTCCGCGGAAAGACTCTGGATTGCTTCGCTACGCTCGCAATGACGCGTGGAAAGAGCGCGGCCTTGCTTCTCCTCTCCCGCAAGGGCGAGGAGAGGAGAAAGCAGTGCACTCCTTACCGCACGAACCCGATCACGCCGCGTGCTGATGCGCGGCGATGATCTGGTCGGCGGCGCGGCCGGTCACCTCGGCCATGTGGTCGAACTGACGGGTGAAGCTGCCGGCTCCAGCCGTGGCCGAACGCAGCTCGACGATGAGCTCGCCGATCTCCGCCTCCGGCATCATGGCGCGGACGCAGTCCCATCCGCTCCAGCCGTCCCGGGTGTCGAAGCCGAGGATCTGGCCGCGCCGTGCCGACAGGATCGCGTTGATCTTGGCGGTGGCGTCGGTCGGGCAGACGATCTCGACCACGTGAATCGGCTCCAGCAGGACCGACTGGCATTGCGGCAGGCCTTCATTAAGTCCGACCCGCGCCGCCGTGCGGAAGGCGAGGTCGGAGGAGTCGACGCTGTGATAGGAGCCGTCGGTGAGCGTCACCTGCACATCGGTGACGGGGAAACCGAGCGGGCCGCGCGTCAGTCCGTCGACGACGCCCTCTTCCACCGCGCCGATATAGTTGCGCGGCACCGCGCCGCCCACGACCTTTTCGGCGAACTTGAACCCCTCGCCGCGCGGCAGCGGCTTGATGTCGAGCACGACGTCGCCGAACTGCCCGTGGCCACCGGACTGCTTCTTGTGCCGGCCGCGCTGGACGATCGGCTTGCGGATGGTCTCCTGGTAGCCGATCGCGGGTGGATGCGAGGTGATCTTGACGCCGAAGCGGTCGCGCAGCCGCTCGCTCGCAACGCGCAGATGCATCTCGCCCTGCCCCCACAGCACGGTGTCGTGGGTCTGGGCGTTCATCACAATGCCGAGCGAAGGATCCTCCTCGTGCAGCCGGGCAAGGGCCTGGCCGAGCTTGACGTCGTCCTTGCGGTCGGTGGCGGCGACCGAGATCGCGAGCACCGGCGGCGTCGGCTCCGGGGCGAACAGCGCGGCCGGCGGGGACTTGCCGCTCGAGACCGTGTCGCCCGTCTTGATCGGGTCGACCTTGGCGAGCGCAACCGTGTCGCCGGCATCGGCCGCGGCACGCTTGGTATCGTAGGCGCCGTTGACGGCGAGGATGCCTGAGATGCGGCCGCTCCCGCCGGAGGCGGATTGCAGCGTGGCTCCGTCGTCGAGATGGCCGGCGAGCAATCGCGTCAGCGACAGCTTTCCACCATGCTGCGAATGCAGCGTCTTGAAGACGTAGCCGAGCGCCTCCTTGCCGGCCGGCACGCCGAGACGCCTTGCAGTCTCCTCGATGCCGGGCGCCTCGTGGCGCAGGGCCTTCATCAGGCGCAGCACGCCGTTTTCGCGCGCGGCGGCACCCAGCAGCACGGGGCAGATCTGCCCCTCGCGCAATTCGCGGGCGAGATCGTCGAACACCGCATCGCGCGGCGGCTGGATGTCCTCGAGCAGTTGCTCCATCAGCGCGTCGTCGTGATCGGCGAGCTTCTCCAGCATCGAGAAGCGGGCCTCCTTCTCGCGATCGAGATCTCCGCCTTCGAGCGCGACCACCTCGGAGGCCTTGTGCTCGCGGTAGATGAACGCACGTTCCAGCGCGAGATCGACGAAGCCCTCGATCAGCTCGCCCTTCCAGATCGGGATCTGGCGCAGCACCAACGGCACGCGCGAGGCGGGCTGCAGTGTCGCCAGCGTCTCGCGGATGCGCTTGTTGGCGCGGTCGATCTTGTTGAGGAACAGGAAACGCGGGATCTTCAGCTCCTCCAGCTCGCGCAGGATGATCTGAAGCTGCGGCAGCTTCTTCTCGTCGGCCTCGCAGACCACGACCGCGGCGTCGACAGCGGGAAGCGCTGCGCGCATGTCGTGGGCGAACTCAACGGAACCGGGACAATCGAGGAAGGTGTAGCTGTCGCCCATGAAACTCGTGGTGGCGGCAGTCAGGCCGACGGTCATCTTGTGATGACGGGCCTCCGCAGAGGCGTCGCCGACGGATGTTCCGGCGTCAACGCTGCCGGCACGGGGGATTGCGCCCGTTCGCGCCAGTATTGCTTCGAGAAGTGTGGTTTTACCGCTTTGGAATGGGCCCACCAGCGCGATGCACCGTGGACCTCGGGGACTTCTGACGTCTTGTCCCATTCGCCGCCTCCTTGGTGTGGAGCTCGGCCCATGATTGGGTCGGCAAACGCCGATGCTCTGCCCGTCCCCGAGATTTGGCAAGCATCAAAAATCGCTGCGGTGCGTCGTTGCCGAAATCGCGTCGGACCGACGCGATCTGCACACGCGAAATTGTCAACGACCCGGACGGAGTTCCAGGCTCTCGAGGCCGGCGGCGACGTTGAGGCCGACCTGGCCCTGCACGCTGAGCGGCTGGAGCGCGATCGAATTGTTGGAGCCACCGACCAGCGCGTTGCCGCCGACACCGACCCCGACCGAGGCACTGCCCTGCGCGCCGGCATAATTGCCGGAGAGATCGCCGGGGCCGAGCCGATCGACCGGCGCGAACACGCCCCAGGCAAGCGTGGTCTCCTGGGTGATGCCGATGTCGAGGCCCACTTTGCGGATGGTCGCGACGTAGCGATCCTCCGGCAAACCGTCGGCACGCAGGACACAGCCGAGATTGGTCACCGATCCCACGATGAAGCCGACGCTGGCGCCGCCGCGGCATTCGAGCACGCCGACCCGAACCATCCGCTGCTGCTGAGCACCGCTGTTTGCAACGGAGGCAACGAGGCTGGCCGCGGCGAGCCCGGCGAGGATGAACGAACGGCGCATGAAAGTCTCCGGCGATGAATGTGATGCGAGCAGAGAGGCGCGCCTGCAAGCGAGGCGCGACGTTCTATGCCACAACAGCCGTGGTGGTGCCAGATCACGCGTGACGATAAGCGTGCAAACACTAAAAGGCCCGCCGGAGGCGGGCCTTTTCGTTAGGTATTTGCGACAGGCTCAGCGGAGATTGCCGCAGAAGCGCTGGATGCGCTTGCAGGCGTCTTCGAGGTCCGAGGTCTTGGTCGCGTAGGAGATGCGGAACGCCGGGCCGAGGCCGAAGGCCGAACCCTGCACCACGGCGACGCCTTCGGTCTCCAGCAACTCGGTCACGAAGGTCTCGTCATTGTCGATCACCTTGCCCGACGGCGCGGTCTTGCCGATGGTGCCGGCGCAGGAGGGATAGACGTAGAACGCGCCTTCCGGACGCGGGCACTCGATGCCCTTGGCCTGGTTGAGCATGGAGACCACGAGATCGCGGCGCTCCTTGAACACCTTGTTGTTGGCGGGGATGAAGTCCTGCGGACCGTTCAGCGCTTCCACCGCGGCCCATTGTGCAATCGACGACGGGTTCGAGGTCGACTGCGACTGGATCGTCGACATCGCCTTGATGAGCTGCGCCGGACCGCCGGCGTAGCCGATGCGCCAGCCGGTCATGCAATAGGCTTTCGACACGCCGTTCACGGTGAGCGTGCGGTCGTAGAGTTTCGGCTCGACCTGCGCGACCGTGGTGAACTGGAAGTCGTCATAGACGAGGTGCTCGTACATGTCGTCGGTCATCACCCAGACATGCGGATGCCTGACCAGCACGTCGGTGAGCGCCTTCAGCTCGGTCCTGGTGTAGGCCGCACCGGTCGGGTTCGACGGCGAGCACAGGATCACCCATTTGGTCTTCGGCGTGATCGCACGCTCGAGCGCCTCAGCCTGGAGCTTGAAGCCGGTCGCGGCGGTGCAGACCACCGGCACCGGCTCGCCGCCGGCGAGCGCCACCATCTCGGGATAGCTGACCCAGTACGGCGCGGGGATGATCACCTCGTCGCCCGGATTGATGGTCGCCATCAGCGCGTTGTACAGCACCTGCTTGCCGCCGGTGCCGACGATGATCTGGTTCGGCTTGTAGGTCACGCCGTTCTCGCGCTGAAACTTGCCGATGATGGCTTCCTTCAGCTCGGGAATGCCGTCGACGGCGGTGTACTTGGTCTTGCCGGCTTCGATGGCATGGATCGCAGCCAGCTTGATGTTGGCGGGCGTGTCGAAGTCGGGCTCGCCGGCACCGAGGCCGATGACGTTGCGGCCCGCCGCTTTCAGCGCACGTGCTTTATCCGTGACCGCGATGGTCGCGGACGGCTTCACACGGTCGAGCGCAGCGGCAAGGAAGGACATCGTCATCTCCTGACAAGCGTCGTGAGCCCTTTGGCCTCACGACTCCGATTGTGGGAATAAGCCACCCTAAAACGTGCGCCGCTGCGCCGCAAGAAACTTCGGCCCGATCTCGAAAAAGTTTACGGATCTGGAGCGCTTCCAGGCGCGTTTTCCCGCAATTTTCCGTAACTTTCCCGCCGGAATCCCTCATATCCGGCAAGGCCTGTCCTCGGAGCAATTTTGCGCTTTGCGTGCCGCCATGAAGCTGACGGCAGTCTGACGCTCGACAGGACATTTGAGACAACCTTTGAGCGACTTGCTTTGAAAGATTTTGGCCCGTCAGCGGCCGAGGCGATCACGATCGTTCAACCGTCCCGCACGAACGCGCGGCCGCGCGCTAACGCAAGCGTGATCTGATTTGCAGCGTCGCACGAAAATGATCTTTCGCGGCATTGCAGTGCGGTAGGGTTTTCGAGTTTTTCTATGGCGCGGGTCTTGCGGCGGATTCGCAACGGCATCATTGTTTAGCCGCGATGCGGGACAACGAACATCGCGCCTTCCCGTCCTCGGAACGAACTCCAGAATGTACAAGCTCTATTCGATGCAACGCTCCGGCAACAGCTACAAGGTCCGCCTTGCGCTGGCCCTGTTGAACGTGCCTTACGAAGCGGTCGAGGTGGACATTCTGCGCGGCGAGAGTCGCACGCCGGACTTTCTGACCAAGAACCCGTCGGGGCAGGTGCCGCTGCTCGAGGTCGGCGACGACCGCTATCTCGCCGAGTCCAACGCCATCCTCTGGTACGTCGCGGTCGGCACGCCGCTTGCGCCCGAGAACCGCATCGACCGCGCCGAGGCGCTGCAATGGATGTTCTTCGAACAGCACGCGCTCGAGCCGAACATCGGCGCTGCCTATTTCTGGCTGTCGCTGGTCAAGGGCGGCCGCGATCTCCAGACCCACTCCCTGGAAGACTGGATGGAGCGCGGCTATGGCGCGCTCCAGGTGATGGAGAACCATCTCAAGACCAATTCCTATTTCGCCGCCCGCCAGCTCACGGTCGCCGACATCGCGCTGTACGGCTATACCCACCTCGCCGAGCGCTGCGACTTCGACCTCTCGACCTTCCCGGCGATCCGGGACTGGCTGAAGCGCGTGGAGGCTGCACCCGGCTTCGTGGCGATGGACTGGCGGCCGACCGACGTCGACGACCCCGCCAGCATCGCGGCGGGCGCCTGAGAAGGTGCCCTCCCTCTCCCGCTTGCGGGAGAGGGTTGGGGAGAGGGTTTTTCCGCATTGGGACACTCCCCGTGCGGAGAGAACCCCCACCCGGCGCTTTGCCATAGCCGAGGCTTCGCCTCGGCGTCTCTTAAGAGACGGCCGCCGAAGGCGGCCTGCGCCTCCCCCCCCAAGCGGGAGAGGTGCACCGAGTTCGCGGCTCGACTGATCCACAACCCTCAAATCGTTAAGAAATAGCGGGCATATCGTTAACCCATGCCACATTCTCGCCATTTTCGACGCTATCGCCGCCCCAATATTGCCGGTTGAAACAGGGAAATTGTTCGAGTCGCGGGTGATTCGCTCGCACGTTGAAGGATTTAGACCATGATTCGGGCGTCCGGCACGGCAGGCTTTCGAGGCCCAACCGTTACCGTTTCGTCTTCCCGGCTGACCAACGCGGTCGTGGCCTCGCTCGCCGTCGCCGCGCTCTCGCTGTGCCTGATCGTCACCCTGACTGTGCTGTCGACCAAGGCGACCATGGCGATGGGCCTGCCGGTCTGATCCCCGTTTCATCCCGGACCCGCCTTCAAGGTGCCACGCGGCCCGCGCCGACCGGCATCGCGACAGGACACCGATGAAATCGCCTGTGGTAGTCGTTGCAATCACCCTGACCGCGGCCATCCTGGTCGCGGCATCGCTGTTGATTTTCACCGGCATGCGCAAGAGCTCCGGGACATCGACACTGAATGCGCCGGCGCAGCAGCAGCGCCTCAGGCACGCGCATTTGGCCTAAAATCATCCGAAAGCTTTGCCCTTGCCGGCAAGTGCTCCTTAAGCGCATCGCATGAAATCGCATCGTATGGGCGCAACGATCGGCCAGTGTTGCGGTCTTACCTCGTTCGGGAGGAGCGAGACTGGCCCATGCGGTTCGGATGGCGTGCGATCTCCGGTCCGACGCTGACAGCGGCAATTGCGCTGCTGGCGATCCTGCTCGATCGCCATATCCATGTTCCCTCGCCTGCGCCGCTGTTCGTCTGCATCGTGGCGCTCGCCGGCTCGCTGTCGGGTCTCGCTTCCGCCATGACCAGCGCTGCCGTCGCGGTGATCGGCGCGGCGTTGTTCTTTCTGGCCCATCGGGCCCAGCCGGGCTATGCGGCGGCGGATCTGGTCCGGCTCGGCCTCCTCGCCGTGACGACTGCCGGCACGGCCGCAATCACCGGCCTGATGCGCGAGCGGCTGCTCGGCACATTCGCCGCCGAGCGCCAGAGCCACGCCACCGCCGCGCGGCTGTCGGCCGCGCTCGACCAGTTCGATATCGGCATCGTGCTGCTCGACGCCGAGACGCGTGCCGAATTCATCAACCGCGCATTTCGCGACTATTTTGCGCTGCCGGACGAAGTGGCCGACGGCAAGCCGCCCTTCATTGCGCTGATGTATCACGGCCGCGACACCGGCGCGTTCGAGCTGCCCGAGGACGAGCTCGGCACCTTCATCGCGCAGCGGATGGAAATGGTGCGGATCGGCGACGCCACGCCGATCAACATCGCCTTGCGCAATGGCGAGGTACTGCGCTTCGTCTGCGCCGTCCTGCCCGATGGCGGGCGCATGCTGAGCTACACGCCCGTGACCGACCTCGTGCGCCACACCGACCCGCCCGCGCGCGCCGAGTACTACCGCTCGCTACGCGATCCCGCGGGCCGCAGGCTGATGCGGTACTTGCGCGTCGCGGAGTGATGCGACGGCGCGATTGATCGGCAGTGCGATCATCACGTATGAAGGACGCTTCACCGCCTTGCGTCCTCCGAGATCGCGGAAACCCACATGTCGCTCACCATTCGCTCCGTAACGAAACAGGACTACGATCAATGGCTGCCGTTGTGGGATGGCTATAACGCTTTCTACGGCCGCTCCGGCCCGACCGCGCTGGCGCCCGAAATCACGCGGATGACGTGGCAGCGCTTCTTCGATGGCTATGAGCCGGTGCATGGGCTGGTCGCCGAGAGCGACGGCAAGCTGCTCGGCATGACGAACTATCTGTTTCACCGCAGCACCACGGCGATCGAGCCGTCCTGCTATCTGCAGGACCTGTTCACGCTGGAGGCCTCGCGCGGCAAGGGCGTCGCCTCAGCGCTGATCTACGGCGTCTACGAGCGCGCAAAGCTCGCAGGGTCCCCGCGGGTCTACTGGCAGACGCACGAGACCAACGTCACGGCGCAGAGCCTGTACGACAAGGTCGCCGAGCGCTCCGGCTTCATCGTCTATCGCAAGATCTTCTGATCGCGGCGGCCTCAGCGCCCCTGTGGATAACTCTGCCTGTCACCCGCGCGTAACATAGCGGGACTACGCTGCGCCTGCGTCTGATCAGGCCCCCCGTCACCGATCAAGCGCCCCAAAGCGGTCCCCGTCAGTCGCCGCGTCTGACAGGGGCCGCATTTTTTTGCGCTCAGCTCCCGACAGCATGGCTGCACCGCAGGCGGGCTTCTTGCCGCTAGCGCGCGCCGCGGTCACAATGAGCTGCTCTCTCCTGACAGGAATTCCCATGGAAATTCGTAATCTTGGCGCCTCCGGCCTGCGCGTGTCCGCGGTTGGGCTCGGCTGCAACAATTTCGGCCAGCGCATCGACCTCGAGGCCTCGCGCAAGGTGATCCATCGCGCGCTCGATCTCGGCATCACGCTGTTCGACACCGCCGACATCTATTCGAACATGGGCGGCTCGGAAAACGTGCTCGGCGCCGTGCTGGGCGATCGCCGCAAGGACATCGTGCTGGCAACGAAATACTCCAAGCCGATGGCGGAGGACGGAACCAAGCAGGGCGCCTCGCGCCGCTACATCATGGAGGCCGTGGACGCGAGCCTGAAGCGGCTGAAGACCGATTACATCGATCTCTACCAGCAGCACGATTACGACCCGCTGACACCGATCGAGGAGAGTCTTCGCGCGCTCGACGATCTCGTCCGCCAGGGCAAGGTCCGCTACATCGGCAATTCGAACTTTCCGGCGTGGCGGATCGCTGAAGCGGAGTATGTCGCACGCGCGATGAATGTCAGCCGCTTCGTCTCCTGCCAGGACGAATATTCCCTGGTCGTGCGCGACATCGAGAAGGACCTGTTGCCGGCAGCGCAGGAATACAAGCTCGGCCTGTTGCCGTTCTTCCCGCTCGCAAGCGGACTTCTGACCGGTAAATACAAAAAGGGTGAGGCCGCGCCCGGCGACACCCGCTTTGGCCAAACTCCGCGACTGCGCGACCGCTACGTCACCCCGCGCAACGAGGCGATCGTCGAGAAGCTGCAGGCCTTTGCGCAAGCGCGCGGACACTCGATGCTCGAGCTCGCTTTCTCCTGGCTCGCCGGCCGGCCGCAGGTCTCGAGCGTCATCGCGGGCGCCACCCGCGTCGAGCAGATCGAGCAGAATGTCAAGGCGATCGCGTGGAAGCTCAGCGCCGATGAGACGACGGAGATCGACAAGATCACCCAAGACTAGAGCATGGTCCGGAAAAGTGTGAAGCGGTTTTCCGGAAAGATCATGCTCAAACAATAAGCTGGCGCGGCGCGTTACTTCGCGCCGCGTCCCACCGTCTGCATCACCTCGAAGCCTTCGAACTGGGGATGGCCGAGATAGAGCGGCTTGTTATCGCCGGCGCGCTGATGCGCCGCGCGAAACGCCTCCGACTTGGTCCACGCCTCGAACGCGGCGTGGTTCGCCCAGATCGTGTGCGAGGCATAGAGCGTGTGGTCCTCGAGCTCGGGGCCGCGCAGCAGATGAAACTCGACAAAGCCGGGCACCCCGTCGAGAAACGTGTCGCGCTTCAGCCAGACCTGTTCGAAGGCGGCCTCGGAGCCCTTGGCGACGCGGAAGCGGTTCATGGCGATGTACATGCGGGTGATCTCCTGATGCTCGGCTCATCATGTCGTCATTCCGGGGCGCGCCGCAAGGCGCAGGCCCGGAATCCATAACCCCGATCGGGAGCATGGATTCCGGGCTCGCGCCAAGAGGCGCGCCCCGGAATGACGGCGTGGTTTGTTATGCTATCAGCCCCTTCAATGGCCGCGCTGCGGCGCTGTCCGGGAACACCGTCTCCGCCAGCACGCGATCGGACAGGCCGAACTGTCCCTGCAGCACGCCCTTGATGACCGAGCGAAGGTCCGTGGTCGGCTTGAGGTCGCGGCCTTCGTGGAGATTCGCGAGCTTGAGGCCGGGCCAGTCGGAGATGACGCGACCGCCTTTCACCGCGCCACCGGCGAGCAGCGCGATCGTTCCCGTGCCGTGATCGGTGCCGTCGGTGCCGTTGATGCGCGCGGTGCGGCCGAACTCGGTGGCGACGACGATCGCGGTGTCGCGCCAGCGCTCGCCGAGGCCGCTTTCGAACTCGGCGAGCGCGCCATCGAGGCCGCCGAGCAGGAAGGCCAGACGCCCGACCGGACCGCCTTCATTGGCATGCGTATCCCAGCCGTCGAAAGCGAGCGCGGCGATGCGCGGGCCGTCGTCGGCCGCCATCAGCTTTGCGGCGCCGCGCGCGACCTGGCGCATCTGCGCAACCTGATTGCCACCCTTCGGCTTCATGTCGTCGCCGCTCGCGACCTTGTCGAGCTGGAGACCTTGCGACAGCGCGGAGGCCAGCGCGGGATCGCGGTGGCGATAGAGATCGACCAGCCGCATCGCGGTATCGTCATCGGCCTGCGGCAGCGCCACCGGCGCCCAGCCGACGGTTGGCGCATTGCCGCGCAAGACCAGCGGCGTGGTCGGACCGACCGCGAGCCCGCTCGACACACGCTCGCCGCGCGGCAGCGCTTCGAGCGCGCGATTGAGCCAGCCGGATTGCACGCGGCCGGGGCCGGCATAGCCGCTTTCGAGCACGTCCTGGCCATCGAAATGCGAGCGGTCGCGATAGGGCGTTGCAACGGCATGGATCACCGCGGCATGCATGTCGCGATACATGCGCGCGAATTCCGGCATCGCCGGATGCAGCGCGAAGAAAGTATCGAGCATGATGGCCGGATGCGCGCCGTCGGAGGCAAGCGCGATCGAGCCGTGCAGGCCGGCATAATCGGGGTCACCGAGCGGCGCGACGGTCGAGAGCCCGTCGAGCGCGCCGCGCAGGATCACCACGATCAATCGCGGATCGCGCCTGCCGGCCGCGCGCGCGAACTTCGGCAAATAGGCCCAGGCCGCGAAGGACGCGCCGCCGAGCAGGAGGCCGCGGCGCGAGGTGAGGAGCCGGTTCTCGACGCAGTCGATCATCATCATCTCCTCTGCATTTCCGGCGACATCAGCAGCAGCGCAAGCGCCTGCTGCCGAGACTCCGCGCGCTCGATGGTTTTACGCGTCTCGATCGAGGCCGCATCCGCAGCCGCGAACTCCAGCAGGTCGAGCGGATCGATGTTGTTGCCGAGCCGGGCGCCCATTTGCGCCGCGATGTCGAGCCGGAGCTTGATGCCTTCGGGTGCCGCCCAGGCCGCGCTGGTATCCGGAAAACCGTTCGGCCCGGCCGGCGACCACAGCGGCTGGCCGAGCAGGTTCAGATTGTTGAGATAGCCGCCGGGATCCTCTGGCACGCGCGCGAGCAGCCGGCCACTCGCGACCACGAAGTCGTAGGGCGAGCGCATCTTGGTCAATGGCGCCTTCCAAGCTTCGTCGGAATCGACCAGCGCAACAGCCATCGCCTTGAGATCGCCGTCGGTCTTGACGAAGATGTCGCGCAACCGTGCCACAAGCGCCGGCGGCGGATCGTCGGCAACGAAATGGCGGACGAATTTGGTGGCGATGAAATTGGCGGTCGAGGGATGCCGCGCGATGTCGGCGAGTGCGGCCTCGCCCTGCGCAAGGCCGGTCGGCCCGTAGGACTTGCCGAGCAGCATCTGCGGCCCGGGCTGATGCGCATTGGCGTTGAACACGAAGGAGCCGGGCGTTCCCAGCTGTCCCTGCCGTCCGGCAAAGGTCCAGCCGGTGATGATGCGCGCGAGCGAGGTGACGTCGTCCTGCGTGTAGCCGCCGCCGACGCCGAGCGTATGCAGCTCCATGATCTCGCGCGCGAGATTTTCGTTCAGCCCGCGCTTGCGGTTTTGCCCGGCGCGCGAGTCCGGCCCGAGCGATTGCTGGTTGTCGAGGAAGAACAGCATCGCCGGATGCTGCTCGACCGCCCTCAGCATGTCGGCGAAACGCCCGAGCACATGCGGCCGGATCGCCTCGCGCTCGAAGGCGCCGGCCCAGATCCGCGCCAGTTCGCCCTTGCTGGCTGAGATGCAGAAATGGTTGGACCAGAACACCACGAGCCGCTCGGTGAAGCCGCACTCGACCAGCGTCGCGCGTTGCAAGCGCGCCAGCGCCTCGGCGCGAAAGGTTTTCTGGATCACGTTGAGCGGCTGCGGCGCGGGCTTGGCGGCCGGAGGCGCGGCAGCGTTGGGCTGCATCGTATCCGGCTTCGCCGAATTATCGACGGGCTTGGTCTCGGCCATCTGGCCGGCGATCTCGGTCGCGACCGCGTTCAGCGAGAGATTGCGGCGCAGCCCCGGCTTCTGATCGGCCGGTGCCTGCTGCGCTCCTTCAGCGGGCGCAGCGGCCTTCGCGGCCTCGCGCGCCTGCTTGACCTGGTCCTGATAGGCGAACACGGCCTGCCCGAGTTGCGGCGTCGATTGCAGCCCCGGCGCCTCCAGCAGCACGCCGTTGGGGCGCGCGAGTTCCGCCTTCACGAAGCCGCGCGGATCGGATGCCGCGTTGATGAGATCGCCGGACGCCCCGCCGCGCGCTCCGAAACCGAAGCGGTTGAGCGCGACGAGGGCAGCTTGCGAATCGCGGGCCATCGATGTGTCCTTCGCGCGTTGCCAACCGCTTTCCGAGTCTGAGCGCAGCGCCTAATATACCGTGGCGGGAGATGAACCCGGCATGAAAATGACGGCGAAGCCTTTGGGCAAACCATGACAAATCCGAAAGAATTTCCCTTCGAATTTCCCTTGCCGGAACCGCGCCGCCTCGCCTGCTCACGTTGCGGCACCGAATTCGGCTGCGATCTCTCGGGAAACTGCTGGTGCGCGGAGGAAACGGCGCGGCTGCCGATGCCGGTCAAGGGCGAGGATTGTTTGTGCCGGGAGTGTTTGCGGCAACTGGCAGCGGAGGCGCGTAGCCCGGATGGAGCGCAAGCGTAATCCGGAATTCGTTCCGCAGGCGCCGGCCCCGGATAGCGCTGCACTCCATCCGGGCTACGAAGCTAGACTGGATGCCCCGGCGACTTACGCGCCATGCCGTCGAACGCGTCGAGCAGGTTCTCGCGCCACGCGTAGACGGGATCATCGCTCTCCAGCAGCTTGAACGGGCTCGTCACGCGGGCCCACTGAAAGCCGCCGAACACGATGTAGTCGGCGTAGTTCGGCGCGCTGCCGCCGATGAAGGGCTGCCTCTTCAGGGCCCGCCGCATCACCTCGAGCGATTTGCGGAACGCGACCACGCCGGTGCCGCGGCTCGCCATCACGTCTTCCAGCGTTTTGCCGCCGAAACGCGCCTCGCGGGACTGGCGGAAATAGGTGGCATCGACCTCCGCGAGGTTCTTGGGGATGTCGGCGATGATCAGCGGAAAGATGCCGCCGACGATGGCGATGTCGCCCCAGGCATTGAGCATGCGCGCCATGGCGCGGCCGCCCTCGCCGCCGAACAGCGACGGCTGGTCCGGAAAATTGTCTTCGAGATAGTTCGCGATCGCCCAGGAATCGATCACGGGCTTGTCATGATGCAGGAGCACCGGGACCTTCTCCGAGCCGTGCGGCGAAATCGCGCTCTTCTCGGTGAAGCGCCAGGGCAGCGATTCCACCGACAGGCCCTTGTGCGCCAGCGCCATTCGCGTGCGCCAGCAATACGGGCTGAACGGGCGCGCGGCATCGGTACCGACGAGTTCGAAGAGCTTGAGCGACATGGCTGGTGTTCCATTCTTGCGAGCGCAGCGGAGCAATCCAGACTACCGCCGCGGAGACATTCTGGATTGCTTCGCCGGCGCTCGCAATGACGATGTGGTGAGAGATGCGCACTACAAATTTCGCTGTCATGCCCCGCGCTGGCGGGGCATCCAGTACACCGCGGCGGTCGTGAGACACATGACGGCTGGTGTATACTGGATCATCCGCCTTCGCGGATGATGACCGTGAGGGCGCGGGGAGAGGCGAAGAAACTACCGCCCGTTGGTGCGCAGCAACTTCTCGCCGTCCGTCGTCACCGCGATGATCAGCCCGATGCCAGGCAGTGTTTCGCGGGTGACGTAGCCCCGCTCGGCGGCGTCTTCCCAGATGGTGAGGCGCGGACACGAGGTCTTCCAGGTCGCGATCACCTCGGCATAGGCGCGCGGCTCGCGGGCGACCCATTCGACGAAGTCCAGCACCAGCGGATCGGCAATCTCGCTCATTGCAAACCTCCCTTGTCGAAGGCCGCCAGCACCGGCGTGCGAACCAGGAGCCAGCCGCCATAGGCCATATAGTAGCAGGCGATGGTGGTGATCAGCTTGTTCGACCAGGCCACGAATTGCTGGTCGGTCATGGCTTCGAGGATGCGCCGCGCCAGCGTGGTGCCGAGCATCGAGGCGAGAATCGCGACGCCGGCGAGCACGGGATCGAGGCTCGCGGCCTGGTCGATGATGCCGCCGAAATAGACGAGCTTGGTGAAATGGCTGACGAGCTGGCACATCGCCTTCGTCGCCACCTTCTCGCGCCGGCCGAAATCGCCGCCGAGGAAGAAGGTGTCGAGCAACGGTCCCGACACGCCGGTCATCAGCATCAAGCCCATGCAGATCGTGCCATAGACGGTGCCCTGCCAGAGACGGTCGGGATCCGGCTTGATGTTCGACGGCAGCAGTCGCGCCATGAACGGGGTGACGCCGAGCAGCAGCAGCGCCATCGGCTTGTCCGGCACATAGCGGGTGAGCGACCAGGCCGCGAGCGCGATGGCAGCGCCGACCATGTAGTTCGCGACCGGCCGCCAGCGGATATGCGCCCGCCACAGGAACGCGCGCCAGCCGTTCGAGGCCATCTGCGTGATCGCATGCAGCACCATCGCGGTCGGCAGCGGCATCAGCGCCAGCAGCACGCCGATCAGGATCAGCCCGCCCGCCATGCCGAACAGCCCCGACAGGAACGCGGTGGCGACCATCAGCAATCCAAGGGCCGCGATCATGATGGGCGTCACGAGAGATTCTCCTGCAAGCGCGTAACGGACGAAGGCTGCATCACTCCCTCGCCCCGCTTGCGGGGAGAGGGTGGGGTGAGGGGGAGTCTCCGCAAGGAAGGTGGCAGAGGGACTCGCGGAGAGTCCCCCTCACCCGGAATTTGCTGTCGCAAATTCCGGCCTCTCCCCGCAGGCGGGGAGAGGCGAAGGCACCGCCCTCGCTTCAACAACACAACTTGGAATGACTCTCATTCTTGTGCCTCGCTTGCCCCGGCTTCGCAAACTGAGTTATCTTGGCCTTGCATCAGCTTTCCTGAGGGTCGGTCATTTGCGGCGGCTGCTGTTTCTCAACGGCATCAAGGCATTCGAGGCGGCGGCGCGGACCGGCAGCTTTGCCGCGGCAGGGCTCGAGCTCAGCGTGTCGGCGGCGGCCGTCAGCCGCATGGTGCATCTGCTGGAGGAACGTCTCGGCGTCGCGCTGTTCGAGCGCAAGGCCAACAAGCTCGCGCTGACGCAGGCAGGCCGCGCCTATCAAAGCGGGCTGACGCCGATCTTCGACGCGCTGGCAAGCCTCACCGCGCAGGTGACGGCGCCCTCCAGCGTCCGCGTGCTCACCATCGGCGTCGGCCACACCTTTGCGATGCGCTGGCTGATCCCGCGCCTGTCGGAGTTTCGCAGCGAGGAGCCCGACATCGAGGTGCGCTTCACCACCGGCGGTGCCGAGGTCCCATTCGGCGAGGACTGGAGCTGCGGTATCAAGCTCGGCACCGGCGACTGGCCCGGCCTGGTCGCCGAGCCGCTATTCGCCGGCGACCTCACGCCGGTCTGCGTGCCTCGCCTCGCCACCGGCCTGAAGCGGCCCGCCGACCTTAAAGGGCCAAGCCTGATCCGCGTCACGCATTCGCCGGAGGATTGGCCGATCTGGCTCAAGGCCGCGAACCTCACCCGCATCAACGCGCGCGGACCGGAATTCCAGTTCTACGGCCAGGCGCTGCAGGCCGCCGCCGACGGCCTCGGTATCGCCATGGGCATCCGGCCCTATATCGATGACGATCTCGCCGCCGGCCGGCTGGTCGCGCCATTCGATCTCTCGGTTCCCAAGGGCATGCGCTGGTACCTGTTGTATCGCAGTTTTCAGACCGAGCAGCGCGACTTCGCCGCGTTCCGGCGCTGGATCATGCGGGCGGCCTCGGAGCCGGCCGCGCGCCCCGCCAGGCGGATCGGCCGCACCGCACCACGGAACTGACGTCCGTTCAACGAGGCCCTGGGCAAAAAAGCCGACCGCTTGTGAATGTCTTCACATACTGAACCCGCCAAACGTGGTCCCCTGACCCTTCAACAAGACACTTACGGAACATTGGGGACTGCAATGACAACTCTCTACGACGGTTTTGACATCGAATCCTTCGAGGCTGGCAAGGGCCTCTGGCACGCCCGCATCCGCCGCGCCGATCTCAGCCCCCTCGCCATCGACGGCGTGCTGTTTCCGGCAATGGAAGTCGGTTTCGCCTGGCCCGATCAGATGGCGGCGATCGCCGATGCCAAGCACCACATCGACCGCTTCCGCCGGCGGGCCGACGACCACGACGACGAATAAGCGCGGGACTCCAAGCGAACCAGGGGACGGCGCAGCATAAAGGGGGAACCGGTCATGTCAGTCATCGAATTCGAAGACACGCCGCGGCCGAGGATCTACGCCCGCAATGTGCTGTCGAAATGCCCCGAATGCGACGGCGATCTCGCGGTGCTCCGCGTGATCGGCGGCCGCGCCGGATGTGAGTACTGGACCATGCGCTGCACCGATTGCGGCGGGATCCATCTCGACATCCTCGAACCGTATCGGGCGAGCAACAACGACGAGGCCCCGCCGCCTGCGGCTTAAAGAGGCTGCTGCCAACCTGCTGTCAGCAGCCCGAGCACGGACGTACCTTCGCTCTTTTCTGAAGGGCTGACTCGTCCCATATTCGGGGCATGGCGAAGAAACCTGCTCCCCCGAAATCCCCCAAATCCAAAGCCCCGAACTCCAAGGCGCACCGCCCTGACGTGCAGCCGATCGGGCCGGCGCTGGCCGAGTTGCTCAATCCCGCGATCAATCGCGGCGATGCCGGACTGGGATCAGGCACCGGGCTGCAGCCGCCGCCGGACAATTCGCGCGACCGCCGCGCCGGGGGCGAGGCTGCCGCCCATCGCGCACGCGCCTCGACGCCGAAGGAGTTTCCGCAGGATACGACGCGACCGATGCCGCTTCGTCCCAATCCGCAGCCGCCCGGGGCGCGCGCTTCGGAGAGCGGCGGTTTCGACGAGGCGCCGCAGGCCAATTACGGCACCGCCGCCACGATCCCGACGCTCGACCCGGAACTGGCGCGGCAGCTCGGACTTCCCACCGAAGAGGACGATGCCGAGGCGCTGGCGCGGCCACCGCGCACCAAGATGGAGGCGCTCGGCGTCAAGGCCACCGCGGACGCGCTGGAATCGCTGATCCGCGAGGGCCGGCCGGAATTCCGCAAGGACGACGGCTCCACCAAGGTGTGGACCCCGCACCGGCCGCCGCGCCCGGAGAAGTCCGAAGGCGGCGTGCGCTTCGAGATCAAATCGCCCTACCAGCCGCGCGGCGACCAGCCGACCGCGATCGCCGAACTCGTCGAAGGCATCCAGCGTAACGACCGCAGCCAAGTGCTGCTCGGCGTCACCGGAAGCGGCAAGACCTACACCATGGCCAAGGTGATCGAGGCGACGCAGCGGCCCGCCATCATCCTGGCGCCGAACAAGACGCTCGCCGCCCAGCTCTATGGCGAGTTCAAGAGCTTTTTCCCCGACAACGCGGTCGAGTATTTCGTCAGCTATTACGACTACTACCAGCCGGAAGCCTACGTTCCACGCACCGACACCTACATCGAAAAGGATTCTTCGATCAACGAGCAGATCGACCGCATGCGCCACTCGGCGACGCGCGCGCTGCTCGAACGCGACGACGTCATCATCGTGGCGTCGGTGTCCTGCATCTACGGTATCGGCTCGGTCGAGACCTACACCGCGATGACCTTCGCGCTGAAAAAGGGCGAGCGCATCGACCAGCGCCAGCTCATCGCCGACCTCGTCGCCCTCCAGTACAAGCGCACCCAGGCCGATTTTACCCGCGGCACGTTTCGCGTGCGCGGCGACGTCATCGACATCTTCCCGGCGCACTATGAGGACCGGGCCTGGCGCGTGAACCTGTTCGGCGACACCATCGAGACCATCGAGGAGTTCGATCCGCTCACCGGCCACAAGCAGGATGAGCTCGAATTCATCAAGATGTATGCCAACTCGCACTACGTGACGCCGCGCCCGACGCTGGTGCAGGCGATCAAGTCGATCAAATCGGAGCTGAAGCAGCGGCTCGACCAACTGCACGACCAGGGCCGTCTTCTGGAAGCGCAGCGGCTGGAGCAGCGCACCACCTTCGATCTCGAGATGATGGAGGCGACGGGAAGCTGCGCCGGCATCGAGAACTATTCGCGCTATCTCACCGGGCGCCTGCCCGGCGAGCCGCCGCCGACGCTGTTCGAATACGTCCCCGACAACGCGCTGGTGTTCGCCGACGAGAGCCACGTCACCGTGCCGCAGATCGGCGGCATGTTCCGCGGCGACTTCCGCCGCAAGGCGACGCTGGCCGAATACGGCTTCCGTTTGCCCTCCTGCATGGACAACCGCCCGCTCCGCTTCGAGGAGTGGGACATGATGCGGCCGCAGACGGTTGCGGTGTCGGCAACGCCGGGCGGCTGGGAGCTGAACGAGAGCGGTGGCGTGTTCGTCGAACAGGTGATCAGACCGACGGGGCTCATTGATCCTCCCGTCAACATCCGCCCCGCCCGCACCCAGGTCGACGATCTCGTCGGCGAGGTCCGTGCCACCGCCCAGGCCGGCTACCGCTCGCTGATCACCGTGCTCACCAAGCGCATGGCGGAGGACCTCACCGAATATCTGCATGAGCAGGGGATTCGCGTCCGCTACATGCACTCCGATATCGACACCATCGAGCGCATCGAGATCATCCGGGATCTCCGCCTCGGCGCGTTCGACGCGCTGGTCGGCATCAACCTCTTGCGCGAAGGCCTCGACATTCCCGAATGCGCGCTGGTCGCGATTCTGGACGCCGACAAGGAAGGTTTTTTGCGCAGTGAAACGTCCTTGATTCAGACCATCGGCCGTGCCGCGCGCAACGTCGACGGCCAGGTGATCCTCTACGCCGACCAGATGACGGGCTCGATGGAGCGCGCCATCGCGGAAACCAACCGGCGCCGCGAAAAGCAGGTCGAGTACAACACCGCCAACGGCATCACGCCGGAGAGTGTGAAGAAGCAGATCGGCGACATCCTCAACTCCGTCTACGAGCGCGACCACGTGCTGGTCGAGGTCGGCGGCCACGACATGACCGACGACGTCATTTCGATCGGTCACAATTTCGAAGCCGTGCTCGCCGATCTCGAAACCCGTATGCGCGAGGCCGCCGCCGATCTGAACTTCGAGGAAGCCGCCCGCCTCCGCGACGAAGTCAAGCGCCTGCGCGCCACGGAGCTCGCGGTGGTCGACGACCCCACCGCCAAGCAACGCACCGTGCAAGTCAAGGCCGGCGCCTACGCCGGCACCAAGAAGTACGGCGACGCCGCGAATTTGCCCGTCAGCGCCATGAAGAAGAAAACCGTGAGCTCCGCGCTGAAAGCCAGCGGCGGCGGCAGCGGCTCGAAGGTGCACAAGCCGCATCTCGACGAGATGCACGGGCCGGAGTCGTTGCCCTACCGCGAAAACCCGAGCCTGCCGTCAAAACCGTTCGGCAGCACGAGCCGGATCATCCAGCCGACGGACTCACGGCAGTCGGGACCGGAGTTCGGGCCCGCGCCGAAGTCGACGGGCGGGCAGCCGGGGCGACGGGGTGGGTGGAAGAAGAGGTAGACGACGGAGTATCGTCCGCACTTGTCGTGGTTTTGGATTCCGGGCTCGTGCTTCGCGCGCCCCGGAATGACGTAGGGGTATGTAGTGCCGTTCGCGCCTACAGCTTCCCCTGCCCGCTCACCTGACCCTGCTGTTGCTGCTGCTTTTCCTGCTCCTTGGCGTGATGCCTGCCGTAGAGGCAGCCGGCGGCGGCGCCCAGCACGCCGTGATGGCCGGCATAGTGGCCGGCGACGCCGCCGACGATGGCGCCCTTGATGCAGCCCTTGGCGTCGGCGGCGGAGGTCGCGCCCAGCATCAGAAGTACCGCGGCGACGGCGAGAAGCGGGGATTTCATGATCGATGTCTCCGAATCGGTTTCGGTGTCTCAACGAGCACCGACGGGCGCGGGTTCCCGTGCGCCGTGCATGGCGGGACGCGCCCAGCGGTTTGCATGCGGCGTCATCACGGGTCAGGAAAATCTACTTGAATTCGTGCAGGCGGACACAAATGCAATCGGTAATTGCAGTTCATGAACCCGGCCTTGTGCCGGCGCGTCATATGATCCGGACACCTTTGTTTTTGCGGACTGATGGACCCGCAGAGCGCGCATTGGTGTTTGCAATCGACACCCCACGAGGGCGGGAGCGGCATGACGGTTGGATCGCTGAACAGGCAACGCGTGCTGCATCTGCTGGACAGTTTTGCGCGCGGCGATATCGAGGCCGCGCTGGCGTGCTGCACCGACGACGTCGACTTTCTCACCCACGCGCCGATCGACGTGCTGCCGCACATGGTGCCGCGTCACGGCAAGCAGGAGCTGCGCGAGCTGTGGCAGACGGTGTGGTCGCGCTATTCCGAAATCCGCTACAAGGCGCCGCACATCCTCGCCGAGGGCGACGAGGTCGCGACCTACATGCACGCCTACTTCAAGAAGCGCAGCAACGATCGCGTCGTGCAGTTCGACATGGCGGTGTTCTACAGCTTCCGCGGCGGACTGGTGGCGCAGATCCGCGAGATCATCGATTCCTACGATCTGGTGCAGCAGGTGCTGGAGCGGGAGATCGGGCCGCTGATCATAGGCGCGCGGGCCGACGGGGGATGACCCTTCTCCCTCGCCCCGATCTCATGGGCAGAGGTGAAGCATCGACCGGGAGATTACGGGGTTCTGTTGCAAATCTCACAAAGCCGCATCAATTGTGCATTGCGAAAACGTGAATTGCGTTTTGGCCGAAATGACCTATTTTATTTGTATACGAATGAGTTAGCGGGTCCCCGGCACCTTTTCTGTGCATGGGGCTGTTTTCCGTTTTTTCTGCAAGCCAGCTTCAGGACGCCCCCAAATGACAGAGCACAGCCTCTGGCGTTTCTCGCGCGCGTTGCACCGCGCGGTGAACGACCGGGATTTCAGTGACATCGAGTCCCTGATCGACGAGGACGTCGAGTGGGCGATCTACGGTCCGATCGACATGTTTCCGTTCCTCGGCGCGCGCCAGGGCCGGGACGCCGTGCTCGACGTCATCGGCCAGCTCGCCGACAATTTCCGCGTCCGCCGCTTCGACCGCGAGAGCATCATGCTCGGCGTGGATTCCGCGGCCTCGATGCTGCGCTATTCGCTGACTGCGCTCGACTCCGACAAGCCGATCAGCTTGCGGGTCGCGCAGTTCGCCCAGTTCAGGGCGGGCAAGCTGATCAGCATGCGCGTGCTGGTCGACACCTTCGATCTGGTTGAACAGGCACTCGGCCGCGCCATTCATCTGCCGAAGATGACCCGGGCCGGCTGAGGGGGACGCCAACGGGCCCCGCTTGCCGGGACCGATGATTGATGCTCGCCCGACCCGCGTCCTGGCCTCCAGCCCCGCCGGATGCCGTCGTGGCGAAGCTCGTCATCGGGCGCGCGCCTTTCGCGCGGCCCGTTGGTTCGCCATTCCAGTGGTTTGAGCATGATCTCCGCGCCAACGCGTTCCGCGTTTGTCGCGAGGGAAAACCGCTGCACACTTTGCGCTGGCGCGGCGCTTCCGGTCCGGATCATGCTCTGGCCGAGGCGAGCCGCCACAATTCCGCAACGATAGATCACCATGTGTTGAGCGGACCGAATGGCGCATGGTCATCACCGAAGGCCGCATTATAGTGGCGGCAAGCATGCGCTGGGCTCGCGGGCAGGACGATGGAATTCTCGACAGGTTTTGGCTGGACCAGGCTGCCGGTGCTGGCGGCCGCGTTCATTTTGGGCTCGGTTCTGACGGTCTCGGCGCAGATCATTCCGCCCTTCTCCCCACCCGCAGCAGTGCCCGACGATGAGGCCGAGGCGGCAGAGACCGCCGAGGCGACGCCTGACGTCAACGATCCCGACGTGCTCAAGGGCATCGACGTCGACAAGCTCGACTGGAGCCAGCTCGCGGTCGATGCCGGCACCGGCAACGACGTCATGGCCGCCAAGAAGCGCGCCCAGGCCGCCGCCAAGGACGGCCTGAACTGGTCGTCGAACGCGAATGCCAACGGCTCCTCCGCGGTGGCGGTGAAACAGTCAGTCTTTGAGTTCTGGGATACGCGGGTCGGCGCCGACATGACGGTGACGAGCGAGCCGCGGACGATGTCCGAGCTGCTGGGGCAGAAAGCCACCAATGGCGGCAGCCTGCCGCAATCCTCCGGCAGCGCCTGGGCGGCGGCGACCGCGCCGGGCGCCGGCTCGATCTGGGACAAGACCGCGGTGGAAGCCCGCGTCGATCCCGGCGCCGAGCAGAGCAAGATCGGAGCGTCGCTGACCAAGTCGGTGCCGCTCTCGAGCGACACGTCGCTGACGCTCCAGAACGGCTACAGCGTCAACCAGCAGGGCACCACCGCGGTGCCCGGCATCGGCGGGCACGTCACGCGCAACTACGAGACCGATCAGACCGCCAAGGTCACCCTCACCGACACCGGCACCAGCATCACCGCCGGCCAGTCGCTTTCGACCACCGACGACAAATGGCTGCGCAAGGTCGGCGCCGAGCAAAAGCTGTTCGACAACGTGACCGTCTCCGGCTCGGTCGGCGAGACTTCGCAGGGCGCGATCAACAAGAGCCTGACGGCGGGCTTCAAGAAGAGCTGGTAGTTTAAGCCCTCCACTCTCTCCCCTCATCCTGAGGAACTCGGAACGCGCGTCTCGAACCATGAGACGGATGGAACTTCGTTATCCCCAGCCATTCAGACTCTCGTAACCATACGCCACGGCAAAGCCCCCGAATCGTCCGCCCTTGCCGTATCTCGGCCAAGTTGCGGTCAAAATCCGGCGCCCTAGTCGGGTGACCGAACTCGTCGTGCGGGGGACCCTCGCGCTGCGCTCAACGCGAACAGGGGAATAACGATGAACGCCATGCGTCCGGAAAAGACCGAATCCACCGAGACCGAGACGGTCGACACCAACCTCGCCGCAGTGACGGAAGTCGAAGCCGGCATCCGCGACTTCGTTCGCAACGATATCGCCTATCTGCGCCGGCCGGCATCGGGAACCACCGACACGCCGCCGCTCGATCCGAGCGCGGAGGCCACCGTCACCAACGTCAACTCGCTGATCCAGCGCGTCGCCGGCACCTCGCTCGCCGAGATCGAGAACCTGATCTCCGAACTCGAGAGCCTGCGCGACCTGCTCCATGCCGAAGGCCAGCGCGTCCAGCGCGAGATCTCCGGCTATGCCCAGCTCAGCCAAGCCGCGATGAAGTCGACCCGCATGATCGCCGACAACGTCGCGCAGTGGAAGCGCGCCGCCGACGGCCTGCGCAACAGCTGATCACTCACGTCTCGCATCTACCGGCCGCCGCGTTCCGCAAGGGGCGCGGCGGTTTTGATTCGTGGGCGTGAAGCGGTACTCCGTCTCTCCTGTACAGGTGTCATCGCCCGCGAAAGCGGTCGATCCGGTATTCCAGAGACGACCGTGATTGAGCCGAGAAGCCGCGGCGTACTGGATGCCCCGCCCCCCGTGCGCAATTGCGCACTAGGCGGGGCATGACAACGGGGGTTTGGTGAGCGCCGCGCGGGCGACAACATCCCCTTTGAACCCTCCGCGCCCCAGCGCCGACCAATGCCAAGCGCCCGCAGCCTTGAGGCCGGGCCTGGGGACATTTCAGATGGAAAGCATTCGGCCCGACAATACGGACCCTATCCCGCTGCGGCCCGCGCCGAACCAGTTCGGCACGATCATGCTGCGCTTCGTCGGATTGCTGGCGGTGGCGATCGCGGTGCTGGCGTTCGTCTATAGCCGCTGACGGCGGAGGCCGGGCGTCCGGCCCCGAAGAGTTAACAAGCCCTTAACGGCTCGCGTCGATCGCCGAGGCTTCCAGGGTGTAGGCGCCATCGGCGTAGCCCTTCACCACCATGCCGGCGACCAGCATCACTGCCAGCGTCGCGGTCGCAAAGATAAATCCCACCAGCTTGAGTGCGCCGCGGTCTGCCATGGTCCTCGTCCCCTGTTCTCTGCCCAATTCGTTTCAATTAGACAGCGACAGGTTCATAATTGGTTAGCAACTCGATGGTTCCGCCAACTGCTTCGCGGGTCATCACGTTGAGCAGGCTTATGGCAGCCGCCCGGAATCGCGTCCATAGCGCGGAGGCAACACTCGCGCACACATTTGGACCGTTCATCTTGGAACAGGTCTAACCGCTTTTCCGCATCGGCACGAAGGCGCTGGCGGTGATGGAATAGACCTCCTCGCCGCGCTGGTTGGTGCCGGTGGTGCGGGCCGTCAGAATGCCCCAGCCGGGGCGCGAGGCGGAGCTGCGCTTGTCGATGACTTCGTTGGCGTAGGCGACGGTGTCGCCGGCGAGCACCGGCCTGATCCAGCGCAGGTCGCGAAAGCCCGGCGACGGCCCCCACACCGCGACCTCCTCGCCGCGCGAAGCGGCCTCACGCGCCAGACGCTGGCCGTCGGCGACAAGCAGGCTCATGCAGGCCGAGCCGACATGCCAGCCCGAGGCCGCAAGGCCGCCGAACAGCGAGTTCTTGCCTTCCTCCTCGTCGAGGTGGAAGCGCTGCGGATCGAACTTTGCGGCGAAAGTCTTGATGGACTCCGCGGTGAACGTATAGGCGCCGATCTCGCGGCGGTGGCCGATCTCGATCTCCTCGAAGAAGGGCATCAGACTGCTCCCTCGCGGCGCTTGATCAGGATCGGCGAGGTCATCTCGCACAGCGCTTCGCCCCTGGCGTTGCGCACCGTGCATTTGAACTTGACGATGCCGAGCTCCGACCGGCTCTTCGAGGTGCGCGCCTCCAGCACGTCGACGTCGAGCATGAGATCGTCGCCGGGCCGCAAGGGGGACAGCCAGCGCACCTCGTCGACGCCGGGCGAGCCGAGCGAAGCGGCGCGTGTGATGAAGCCATCGGCCATCATCCGCATCATCAGCGAGCAGAGATGCCAGCCCGAGCCGGACAGGCCGCGCAGCATGCTCCTGGCCGCGGCCTCCTCATCGAGGTGCATCGGTTGCGGATCGAACTCGGCTGCAAAAGCCAAAATCTCGTCGCGGGTGACATGGCGCGGGCCGAATGTTCCGAACCGGCCGGGCGGGAAATCTTCGAAGGTCAGGGTCATCTTGGGAAAGCTTCGAGGGAATGACAGATTGTGGCCGCACTTTGCGGCAATCTCAACCCGCCGGCCCGCATGGCTCGTGCTACATTCGAGGCGCCGGCGTTGGTCTTGAGTCGGATCAACCGAGGGCCAGGCTCCACGTGCAAGGCCCGATTTGAAGGCTCGATTTGTCCTGGGGGGAGCAATGTTTTCATTCAGCGATCTGTTTCAATGGGACCGCTTCATCACGCCGACGATCATCAAGACCTTCTACTGGCTGGTGATCGCGCTGATCTGCCTGTTCGGCCTCTCCGGAATCTTCTCCGGTCTCGCGACGATGGCGATCAGCCCGTTCGGCGGCTTCCTGGTGCTGCTGTCGTCGATCGCGAGCATCGTCGTCGGCATCGTGTTCTCGCGCATCGCTGCGGAGCTGATCCTGATCGTCTTCCGCATCAACGAGCATCTCGGCGCGATAAGGGACCAGGGCGGCGGGACGCGGTGACGCCGGCGCAGGTGCCGTAGGGTGGGCAAAGGCGCAAAGCGCCGTGCCCACGATCATTCCGCGATATGAGAGAGGTGGTGGGCACGCTTCGCTTTGCCCACCCTACGGCACCGATGTTGGTGCTTACGTATTAAACCTAAAATGCATCACGTCGCCGTCGGCGACGACGTATTCCTTGCCTTCGAGACGCAGCTTGCCGGCATCGCGGGCGCCGGCTTCGCCGTTCAGCGCGACGTAGTCCTCATACGCAATCGTCTCGGCGCGGATGAAGCCTTTTTCGAAGTCGGTGTGGATCACGCCGGCCGCGCCCGGGGCCTTGGTGCCGCGATAGATGGTCCAGGCGCGCGCTTCCTTCGGGCCCACGGTGAAATAGGTGATGAGGTCGAGCAGGGTGTAACCGGCGCGGATCAGGCGATCGAGGCCGGCTTCTTCGAGCCCCAGCGTCTCCAGGAAGTCGGCGCGCTCCTCGCGCGAAATGGTGGCGATCTCGGATTCGATCTTGGCGGAGATGACGACGGCAACGGCGCCTTCCTTGGCCGCCTGCTCCTCCACCGCCTTGGAGAACGAATTGCCCGTGGCGGCCGAGCCTTCCTCGACGTTGCAGACGTAGAGCACGGGCTTGGACGACAGCAGGCCGAGCATCCCGAAGGCGCGCTCCTCCTCCGCCTTGCGCTCGACGAGGCGGGCGGGCTTGCCCTCGCGCAGCAGCACCAGCGTGCGGTTGACGAGGTCGAGCTGCTCCTTGGCGTCCTTGTCGTTGCCCTTGGCCTTCTTCGTGAGGTTGTCGACGCGCTTCTCGAGGCTGTCGAGGTCGGCGAGCATCAGCTCGGTCTCGATGGTCTCGATGTCGGCGAGCGGAGCAATCTTGCCCTCGACATGCGTGATGTCGGAATCCTCGAAGCAGCGCACGACATGCGCGATGGCGTCGACCTCGCGGATGTTGGCGAGGAACTGGTTGCCGAGGCCTTCACCCTTGGAGGCGCCGCGCACGAGGCCGGCGATGTCGACGAAGGTCAGCCGGGTCGGGATGATCTGCGCCGATTTGGCGATGGCCGAGAGCTTGTCGAGCCGCGAATCGGGCACGGCGACTTCGCCGACATTCGGCTCGATGGTGCAGAACGGATAGTTCGCGGCCTGCGCCGCCGCCGTCTCGGTCAGCGCATTGAACAAGGTCGACTTGCCGACATTGGGCAACCCGACGATCCCGCATTTAAATCCCATGGTCGTCCTCTATCCGTATTCGTCATGGCCGGGCTTGACGGAGAAAACGGCGCCCTATTCCTTGCCGTTCTCGTCCTTGGTCAAAAAGCCCTTCGCCTGCATGGCGAGATGCACCCTGTTGGCGAAGGTCGCGTCCGTGCCCTTGGCAACCAGTGCCGCGTGCTCGGCCACCGCCTCGCACAACGTCGCTACCCAGTCGTTGTCGGCCTTGGCGAAATCCGACAGCACGTGGCCGTGCACCAGTTCCTTGACGCCGGGATGACCGATGCCGAGCCGGACCCGGCGATAGTCGTTGCCGATGTGCGCGGAGATCGAGCGCAGGCCGTTGTGGCCGGCGATGCCGCCGCCGATCTTCACCCGCACCTTGCCCGGCGGCAGTTCGAGCTCGTCGTGGAACACGGTGACGTCGCCGGGCGCGATCTTGAAGAAGCTTGCCGCCTCCTGAACGCTGCGGCCGGAGTCATTCATGTAGGTGGTCGGCTTGAGCAGGATGATGCGCTCAGTGCCGAGCGCACCTTCCGAGGTCTCGCCCTGAAACCTGCGGCGCCATGGCGAGAAACCATGACGCCGCGCGATCTCGTCGACGGCCATGAAGCCGATATTGTGCCGGTTACGTGCGTATTTCGCGCCGGGATTGCCGAGCCCAACAAAGAGTCGCATGACGCGGCGCGCCCCTCGCTCGGCGCGCGATCAAGGACCGCGCGCCCAGCTCTTTGAGAGATTACTTCTTCTTGTCGCCGCCGGCGGGAGCCTTGGCAGCCGCAGCCGGAGCAGCAGCACCCGCAGCCGGAGCCGCAGCGCCAGCCGTCGGAGCAGCCGCAGCAGCGCCCGGAGCTGCAGCCGCAGCCGCGGCCTTCTGCTCTTCGGCGTAGCCGGACGGCGGCACGATGGTGACGAGGGTCGCGTCCTCACGGGTCAGCGCCTTCACGCCGGCCGGCAGCTTGACGTCCGACAGATGGAGCGAGTGACCGATTTCAAGCGTGCCGACGTCGGCCTCGATGTACTGCGGGATGCTCTCGACGCCGCATTCGAGCTCGATCGCGTGGGCGACGATGTTGACGGTGCCGCCGCGCTTCACGCCCGGGGACGATTCCGCCTTCACGACGTGCAAGGGAACGCTGATGCGGATGGTGGCGCCTTCGCCGAGCCGCATGAAGTCGACGTGGATCGGGAAATCCTTGACCGGATCGAGGTGGTAGTCGCGCGGAATCACGCGGTGCTTCTTGCCCTCGAGGTCGATGTCGACCAGCGTGGTCAGGAACCGGCCGGCAAGGATGCGCTGGCGCAGTTCGCGATCTTCAATCGAGATCGTTACCGGGGGCTGGTTGTTGCCATAGATCACTCCGGGCACTCTCCCGGCGCGACGCTCTGCCCGGGCGGCCCCCTTGCCGCTCTTCGGACGTGCGGTCGCCTTCAATTCCTTGACGGTCGCCATAACGTTAAGTCCTTGTTTTTGCAAAAGTTAATGGGCCGCAAGGCGGCCCATGGTGTACGCCGCAGCAAGCCTCCAGGGGTGCGGGGGCCGCGGACGTGGCGGGCTTTTACCCGGAAGACGCGGAAATGACAAGGAGAATGGGCCCGCCCGGCAGGGTTCCTCCTACCCGCCCAGCTTCGCCTCCAGCGCTGTAATCCGCGCCTTCAGGGCCTCGTTCTCCTCGCGGGCGAGGCGGGCCATGTCCTTGACCGCCTCGAATTCCTCGCGCTTGACCAGGTCCATGTCGCGCAGGAATTTCTCGGCCTGGGTGCGCATCACGGTGTCGAACTCGCGCTTGACGCCTTGGGCGGCACCGGCGGCGTCGTTCATCAGGCGGCCGATCTCGTCGAAAAACCGGTTACTGGTCTGGGTCATGTCGGTCTCCTGGCGGCCTCAGATAAACTTTGCGCGAACGCGCGGAAAGACAATGGCAATCCCGGCGAAACGGTTCAAGGGCCGGTCGGCGGTATCCTTGTCATGCCCCGGTTTCCTTGCAATCGTATTCAACGTCCCTGCATAACAAGAATCAGAAGGCGCACGAGATGATCGATCAGCAGATCGCGATTCCCACCAAGGACGGCCACACCGCAACCTTCATCACCCATCCCGAACGCGGCGGACCGTTTCCGGTCATCCTGTTCTACATGGATGCGCCGGCGATCCGCGAGGAGCTGCGCGACATGGCGCGCCGGCTCGCCACCTCGGGCTATTACGTGATGCTGCCGAACCTCTATTACCGCTCCGGCGTGATGGAGCTCGGCGCGCTGCCGGCCGATCCGAACGCGCCCGAGCGCAAGCGCATGTTCAAGCTCATGGCCTCGCTCAACATTCCGATGATCATGGAGGACACCAGGGCCCTGCTCACCTATGCCGAGGGCCAGGCGGCTGCAAATACGAAAATCGTCGGCACCGTCGGCTACTGCATGAGCGGCCGTTACGCCGTCAACGCGGCCACGCACTTTGCCGACCGCGTCAAGGCCGCCGCCTCGATCTACGGAACGCATCTGGCGACCGACGAAGACAACAGCCCGCATCTCGCCGCCGGCAAGACCAAGGCGGAGCTCTATTTCGCCTGCGCCGAGACCGACATCTACGCGCCCGCCGAGGTCATCGCGAAGGTCAAGCAGGGCATGAGCGGCGCGAAAGCCGAGGTCGAGATCTATCCCGGCACGCATCACGGCTTCGCCTTCCCCAAGCGTCCGGTCTACGACCGCGACGCCGCCGAGCGGCATTGGGAGCGGCTGCTGGCGCTCTATCGCCGCAATCTCGTTTAAGTCTAGAAGGCCTGATGCCCTTTCTGCTCATCGACTTTCCCGCCTTCAAGCCGATCGCGATCGAGATCGGTCCGTTCGCGATCCGCTGGTATGCGCTGGCCTATATCTGCGGCATCGTGTTCGGCTGGCTCTATGCGCGCTCGCTGCTGAAGAAAGAGCGGCTGTGGAGCGGCCCCGCGCCGATGTCGCTGGTGCAGATCGACGACTTCATCCTGTGGGTGACGCTCGGCATCATTCTCGGCGGCCGCACCGGCTACGTGCTGTTCTACAATCTGCCCTTCTTCATCGATCACCCCGCCGCGATCTTCAAATTGTGGGAGGGCGGCATGTCCTTCCATGGCGGCTTCCTCGGCTGCGTCGTCGCGGTGATGTGGTTTGCCTATCGCAACCGCATCTCGATCCTGTCGCTGGGCGACATCACCACGGCAGTCGCCCCGGTCGGGCTGCTGCTCGGGCGCATTGCCAATTTCATCAATGGCGAATTGTGGGGCCGCGCGACCGACCCCAGCCTGCCCTGGGCGATGATCTTCCCCAACGATCCGACGCAGCTGCCGCGCCATCCGAGCCAGCTCTATGAGGCCGGAATGGAGGGCATCCTGCTGTTCACCGTGCTCGCGGTGATGATCCGTTTCGGCGCCCTGAAGCGGCCTGGCATGATCCTCGGTGCCTTCATCCTGATCTATGGCCTGACCCGCATCGCCGGCGAGCATTTTCGCGAGCCGGACGTCCAGCTCGGCTTCCTCTGGGGCGGATTAACCATGGGCATGCTGTTGTCGATCCCGATGCTTATTGTAGGCCTCATGCTTATTGTATTGGCTATCAGGCGCGGCGCGCCGAAGCCCGCCGGGGCCATCAGTTAATTCCTTTCGAGAAGACAGACCGTGACCGAACAGCCGCTACTCAACGAGATCAGGGCGCTGATCAAATCCTCAGGGCCCATGCCGGTCTGGCGGTACATGGAACTGTGCCTGATGCATCCGCGCTATGGCTATTACGTCTCGCGCGATCCGCTCGGGCGCGAAGGCGACTTCACCACCGCGCCCGAGGTCAGCCAGATGTTCGGCGAGCTCCTGGGGCTGTGGACCGCCTCGGTGTGGAAGCAGATGGGCTCGCCGCAATTCCTGCGGCTGATCGAGCTCGGCCCCGGCCGCGGCACCATGATGGCGGATGCGCTGCGCGCGTTGCGCGTGCTGCCGCCGCTGTACCAGGCGCTTCAGGTCCACATGGTCGAGGTCAATCCCGTGCTGCGCGAGCGGCAGAGTGCGACGCTGGCGGGCGTGCGTAACATCGCCTGGCACGACAGCATCGACGACGTGCCGGAAGGCCCGAGCATCATCCTCGCCAACGAATATTTCGACGTGCTGCCGATCCACCAGATGGTGAAGCGCGAGAACGGCTGGCACGAGCGCGTGATCGAGATCGATCCCAACGGCAAGCTTCAATTCGGCGCCGCGGCCGACCCGACGCCGCGCTTCGATGTGCTGCTGCCGCCTCTGGTGCGCGCCGCTCCCGTCGGCGCCGTGTTCGAATGGCGGCCCGACGGCGAGATCATGAAGCTCGCCACGCGCGTGCGCGACCAGGACGGCGCGGCGCTGATCATCGACTACGGCCATCTGCGCAGCGATGCCGGCGACACCTTCCAGGCGATCGCGCGCCACACCTTCACCGATCCCCTGAAGGCGCCGGGCCAGGCCGACGTCACCGCCCACGTCGACTTCCAGGCGCTGGCGCGCGCGGCCGAGGATGTCGGCGCCCGTGTGCACGGCCCGGTGACGCAAGGCGATTTCCTCAAGCGCGTCGGCATCGAGACCCGCGCAGCCGCCCTGATGCAGAAGGCGACGCCTGACGTCGCCACCGACATTTCGGTGGCGCTCAAGCGCCTGACCGATACCGGGCGCAGCGGCATGGGCTCGATGTTCAAGGTGCTCGGCATCTCAGAACCGCGGCTGACCGGCATCGCCGGCCTCAGCGATCTCGAACGAGCCGGAGGCGCCTCATGACGCTTGCTTCGTCGCTGCTCTCGGCCGTGCCCGGCCTGCGCCACGCCTTCTTCACCCGCGACGGCGGCGTCTCGGGCGGGATTTATTCGGCGCTCAATGGCGGGCTCGGCTCCAACGACGATCCGGCGCATGTCGCGGAGAACCGCCGCCGCATGGCCGAGCATGTCGGCGTCGCCCCGGAGCGCTTCATCAGCCTGCACCAGATCCATTCGCCCGATGTCCTCGTTGCCGAAGCGCCGTGGCCGAGCGGACCGCGGCCGAAGGGCGATGCGCTGGTCACGAAAACACCCGGCATTGCGCTCGGCGTCTCCACCGCCGATTGCGGGCCGGTGCTGTTCGTCGATCCCAACGCGCGCGTGATCGGCGGCGCCCATGCCGGCTGGAAGGGCGCGCTGACCGGCGTGCTGGAACAGACGATCTCGGCGATGGAGAAGCTCGGCGCCACGCGCGGCGGCATCATCGCCGCGATCGGCCCCTTGATCCGCCAGGACAGCTACGAGGTCGGCAACGAGTTCGTGGCGCGCTTCATCGAGGCGGACGCGGACAACGCCGTGTTCTTCATCCCGTCGGTGCGCGCCGGACACGCGATGTTCGACCTCGCCGGCTTCATCCGGAAGCGGCTCGAAGCCGCCGGCATCCTGATGATCGACGATCTTGGCCTGGATACTTACGCCGACGAGCGCTTCTTCAGCTATCGCCGCTCGGTGCATCGCAAGGAGCCGGATTACGGCCGCCACATTCACGCGATCGCGCTCGAGGGGTAAGCTGGCCGTCGCTTCGTTCTTGTTTCAAAATGGCCTTGACTCTCCACCTGCTGGAAACCGCAGAAAAGCGGAATGAAGCAACGTACCTACAGCATCGGCGAAGCGGCACGGCTCTGCGGCATCTCGGTCCGCAAGCTTCGCTTCTATTCGGACGAGGGATTGTTGCCGCCGGCAGACCGAACTGCGAGCGGCTACCGCGTCTTCACGGATAGCGAACTCGTCCGACTGGAGCTCATCCGCTGTCTCCGTGATGCCGGCCTTGGCCTGGATGCGATCCGGGAGGTCCTCTGCCAGGAGCTGTCGCTTGCCGAGGCTCTGAAGCTGCGGCTCGAAGCGCTGGAGGCGGAGATCGCCGCTCAGCGCCGTGTCGCCGCTGCGCTGCGGGCTGCGTTGCGTTCACCGCAACTCACCGAGGCCGATCTGAGGAGATTTTGGAGCATGACGCAACTGTCCCGCGTGGAGCGACGCAACGTGGTTGAACGCTTTTTTGAAAGAGTGTCCGACGGCATCAACATCGATCAGGAATGGGTCCGCCAGATGGTGGAAGCGACCGTCCCGGAACTGCCCGACGCGCCAACGCCTGAGCAATGCGACGCATGGATCGAGCTTGCAGCCCTCCTGAGCGATCCCTCCTTCATCGCCAATATGCGAGCCAACGCCGGTGATGTCTGGGATCGCGAGGTCATCGATTTGAAGGCCTGTCAGGAAGCGAGCGACGCCATCGTGCTCAGGGCGACGCAAGCCATCGAACAGGGGCTTGAACCGTCATCCGTGCAAGCCAATGAGCTGGCGCGGGATTGGCTGGAGATCTCGGCTCGCCTGATGAACCAGAAGCCCGACGCCGGCTTCCGTAACTGGATGCGCACGAAATATGTCCGGCACGATGCTCGCGCGAACCGCTATTGGGAACTGGTAGCCATCATGAGAGGGCAGTCTCCAAACGCCAGCCCAAACCGGGAATGGGTGTGGATCCAGGCTGCGATGCGACATCATCTGGCAGCCTGAGCGAGCAGGCACATCGCGGCCGGGTCGCCCACCGGCCCCGGCCGCGATGCGCTCCAGAAGGCCGATGTAGCATTCCTGCCCTAGACCTTAATCGATTTTAACGATATCGCTGCCCTCCATAATGAGGGACGCGTCATTCATCCTGGGCCGCGCGGGTTCGCGCGTGCTCGCGGTCATGCTGCTGGCGGTAGCGACCGCGCTTGCCGGCTGCGCCGGCGGCGGCGGTGCCGCCAACTCCTATGCGATGGCGCCGAGCGCCGGCTCCGGGGCGACGGTGGCCTTCGAATCGATCGACGGGCCGCCCCCGCAGGTGTTCGACCGCATGGTCGGCGTGCTCGACAGCGAATCCAAGCTGCGCAGCCTGTCCGTCGTCTCCCGCGAGGGGACGGCTGCCTATCGCGTGCGCAGTTACCTCTCCGCCCAAATCGTGCGCGGCAAGACCGTGATCGCCTGGGTCTGGGACGTCTACGACGCCAACCAGCAGCGCGCATTGCGCCTCTCCGGCGAGGAACTGACCGCCGCCAAGGGCGGCCGCGATCCCTGGGGCGCCGCCGACGACCTCGTGCTGCGGAAGATCGCCCAGGCCGGATTCAGCGGACTTTCCAACATGATCAACGGCACGCCGGACGCGCCGGGGACTGTTCCCAGCTTGCGGGGACCGGCGGTGGCCAGCGTGATCCCGGAGGCTCCGGCGGCCGAGATGCCGGCCTCGGCGCTCGGCTATGCCGAGCGATAACCCCCGCTAAACCACGGCCTCAAGTTGCGGCCAAACCGTTGGCCCGACTCAGGATTTCGGAGGGAAAACGTAGCATCCCGGGTTGCCATTGCGGCCCCCGGCCTGATATTTCCTCGCCCGTCGTAACCGTGCTTCCAGTGGGTATTCTCTGATGTTGAACGTCGTATCCAGCAAAGCGCGGGAGGAAGCGTCCATGTCGGCCAAGAACGGCTCCATCAAGCTTGTCGCCGGCAACTCAAACCCGGCTCTCGCGCAGGCGATCGCGCAGGGCCTCGACCTGCCGCTGACCAAGGCGGTGGTACGGCGCTTCGCCGACATGGAGATCTTCGTCGAGATCCAGGAGAACGTGCGTGGCTCGGATGCCTTCGTCATCCAGTCGACCTCGTTCCCGGCCAACGACCATCTGATGGAACTGCTGATCATCACCGATGCGCTGCGCCGCTCCTCGGCACGCCGCATCACCGCGGTGCTGCCCTATTTCGGCTACGCCCGGCAGGACCGCAAATCGGGTTCGCGCACGCCGATCTCGGCCAAGCTCGTCGCCAACCTGATCACGCAGGCCGGCGTCGACCGCGTCATGACGCTCGACCTGCATGCCGGCCAGATCCAGGGCTTCTTTGACATCCCGACCGACAACCTCTACGCGGCACCGCTGATGGTGCGCGACATCAAGGACAAGTTCGACCTCTCCAAGACGATGGTGATCTCGCCCGACGTGGGCGGCGTGGCGCGCGCACGTGGCCTTGCCAAGCGCATCAACACTCCGCTCGCGATCGTCGACAAGCGCCGCGAGAGGGCGGGCGAATCCGAGGTCATGAACGTGATCGGCGACGTCGCCGGCTACACCTGCATCCTGATCGACGACATCGTGGATTCCGGCGGCACGCTGGTGAACGCGGCCGATGCGCTGATCGCCAAGGGGGCCAAGGACGTCTACGCCTACATCACCCACGGCGTGCTCTCCGGCGGCGCGGCCGCCCGCATCGCGGGCTCGAAGCTGAAGGAGCTCGTGATCACCGACTCGATCCTGCCGACGGACGCGGTGACCAAGGCTCCGAACATCCGCACGCTGCCGATCGCCAGCCTGATCTCGGACGCCATCGCGCGCACCGCGGCGGAAGAGTCGGTGTCGAGCCTGTTCGACTAGTCTTTTCGATCCCGGAAGGTCTCGTAGGGTGGGCAAAGGCGCGGAGCGCCGTGCCCACCTTTTCTTCTTGTATTGAAGGTAGTGGGTACGCTTCCGCCTTCGCTCTTCGAGCTACGGCGGACAAGCCGCTTTGCCCACCCTACGGCGTTGTGCCCTGACGCGCCGCAGCACGCCTCACAGACCCCACGGGTTGTTGCCGGCTGCCGCCCATGACATCATCCGGATACCGAACCATCTCTGCCCCCTGGATTCCTGATGCCGCGCCGGAAATTTGCCTGGGAGAAGCTGTCGGATGACGAGTTGCTCAAGCAGCGCCTCTCCAGCCTGAGGGTTACGGTCAAAGGCACCTGGCTCGAGGACTGCGTCAGCACGCTCCATGAGGAGCTCGAGGAGCGGGGCATCCGGCTGCGGCCGCACACATGGATCTCGAGCGAATGGTTCAGTCCGGGCGATGTGCCGGGCATCGCCATTCCATTCTATCTCGCTCATCCCCGTCTGATGAAGCTCGAGAAGAGGATGATGTTCGACGTCGAGGGCGGGACCTGGCGCGAGTGCATGGCCATCCTCCGCCACGAGGCCGGCCATGCCATGCAGCACGGCTATCAGCTGCAGCGCCGCCGGCGCTGGCAGCAGCTGTTCGGCCCGTCGTCGAAACACTACCCGCGCTACTACCGGCCCAATCCTGCCAGCAGGCGCTACGTCCAGCATCTCCGGCTGTGGTACGCGCAGAGCCATCCGGATGAAGATTTCGCCGAGACCTTTGCGGTGTGGCTGCGGCCGCGCTCGAACTGGCGGACGCGATACGCCGGCTGGCCCGCACTGAAGAAGCTCGAATATGTCGACGAGCTGATGAGCGAGATCGCGGGAAAGCGGCCGCTGATCACGACCCGAGAGCGTGTCGATACGCTGGGCCGGCTCAGCCAGACGCTCGAAGACCATTACAAGAAGAAGCAGGAGTTCTACGCCTTCACGCCGCCGAAGACCTACGACCGCGACCTCTCCAGGCTGTTTTCAGCCGATCCACGGCATCACCGCTCAAAGCCGGCTTCGGCCCTGATCAGGCGCCACCGCGCCCAGATCAGGCAACTGGTCGCGCGGTGGACGGGCGAGAACCAGCTCACGCTCGATGCCGTGCTCGATGACATGATCTCCCGCTGCCGTGAGCTCGACCTGCGCGCCGTCGGCCCCGAACAGAAGCTCGTTCTCGATTTCACCGTCCTCGTGACCGCCAAGACGATGCACGCGCTGTTTGGCCCGTCTCGGCGCAAATGGATCGCGCTATGAGACGCTCGCGCATTCTGGTCCTGATGCATCCGGACTTCATGCCTCCGGACTCAAGCGACGGATACACCGCGCAGGAAATCAACGCGTGGAAAACGGAATACGACGTGGTGAGCACCTTGCGCGCGGCCGGCCACGAGGTTCGCGCCCTCGGCGCGCAGGATGAAATCAAGCCGGTGCGCGAGGCGATCGAGGAGTTCAAGCCGCACGTGGTCTTCACGTTGCTGGAGGAATTCCACAACAACGTCGCCTACGACCAGCACATCGCCAGCTACCTCGAGCTGATGAAGGTCCCCTATACCGGGTGCAATCCGCGCGGCCTGATCCTGGCGCGCGGCAAGGATTTGTCCAAGACGCTGGTGCATCACCGCCGGATCGCGGCGCCGGCCTTCGCCGTCTTCCCGATGCGCCGCAAGGTGAAACGCCCGACGCGCCTTGCGCTGCCGCTGATCGTCAAGAGCCTGAACATGGACGGGTCCTTCGGCATCTCGCAGGCCTCGATCGTCGACACCGACGAGAAGCTCGCGGAACGCGTCGCCTTCATCCACGAGCGGGTCGAATCCGCCGCCATCGCCGAGCAGTTCATCGAGGGGCGCGAGCTTTATGTCGGCGTGCTCGGCAACAACCGGCTGCGCGTCCTGCCGGTTTGGGAACTGAAATTCGGCAGTATGGGCGGGCGCAGATCACGGCACATCGCCACGGAGAAGGCCAAGCACGACACCGACTATCAGGAGAAGCTCGGCATCGTCGACGGGCCGGCGAAGGACCTCGCGCCGGAAGTCACCGCGCGCATCCAGCGCGCCGCGAAACGCATCTACCGGGCACTCGGCCTCGACGGCTACGCGCGCATCGATTTTCGTCTCGCCGCCGACGGCACGCCGTATTTCATCGAAGCCAATCCCAACCCCGAGATCGCCAAGAGCCAGGAGTTCGCCACGGCGGCCCAACATGCCGGGCTCAAATATCCGGATCTCCTGCAACGCATCCTGACCCTGGGGATCAGCCGGGCCAAGGCGGGGGTGTCGTTGGGGTAATGGCGGCTTGCGCAACTATCGTAGGGTGGGGCAAAGGCGCAAAGCGCCGTACCCACCTTATGTTGTAGCGATGAAGACGGTGGGCACGCTTCCGCCTTCGCTCTTCGAGCTACGGCGGACAAGTCGCTTTGCCCACCCTACGGCAGCTAGTTTGCCTCGGCCTTCGCGCTCACCACGTCGGCAAATGACTTGAAGAACTCCCCCGCCAGCTTCGTCGCGGTCGAATTGATCAGCCGCGCTCCCAACTGCGCGAGCTTGCCGCCGATCTGCGCATCGACCTCGTAATGCAACACCGTCACGTCGGCACTCTCGGATTCCAGCCGCACCACCGCGCCGCCCTTGGCGAAGCCGGCGACGCCGCCGGAGCCCTCGCCTGAGATACGGTAACTGTTGGGCGGATCGAAATCGGACAGCGTCACCTTGCCGCTGAACGTCGCCTTCACCGGGCCGACCTTGAAGACCACGGTCGCCGTCATCTCGTTCGGCGCGGTCACCTCGAGCGACTGGCAGCCGGGGATGCACTGCTTCAGCACAGCGGGATCGTTCAGCGCCGCCCACACCTGTTCGCGCGAGGCGGGGATGCGCTGGCTGTCGTTCATCTGCATGATCGGTGTCTCACTCTCTGCTTGCTGCTTGATTGGCCGCGCGCTGGCCACGCCGGCGTTCCCTGGTGATCTCGGCGAGGATCGACATTGCGATCTCCTCCGGCGTGATGGCGCCGAGATCGAGCCCGGCCGGCGCCTTGAAATCGTCGATCGCGGCGCTACTGGCGCCTTCCGCGATCAGTTTTGCCCGGAGCGAAGCCATCTTGCGGCGGCTGCCGACGAAGGCGTGGTAGTCGGCTTTGGTTGCGACTGCCGCGCGCAACGCCACTTCGTCGCCCTTGCCCTGCGTCGAGACCACGACGAAGCGCTTGGCGTCGTTGAGCTCACCGAGCTGGTAACCGTCGATAATCGCGTCTGCATCCGGCTGCGCCGTGCGATCGGCAGCGGGCGCAGCGAGGGTAACGTGATAGCCGAGCACGCGCGCTTGCGCCGCAAGTGACAGCGCCACCGGGCTCGCACCGAGAATGACGAGCGAGGGATGCGGCAGCACCGGCTCGACGAAGATGTCCATCGTGCCCTTGCTCGGGCACATGTTGCTGGCGAAGCGAATGCCGTCGCGGCTCTCGCCCGCGCTGACGCCGAGCTCGGCCAGCAGGTTCTCCGGCTGCACCGAAACCATGCGCGGCTCGCCATCGGCGAGCGCCTCGCGCGCCGCCTTCAGCACCGCGCCCTTGGCGCAGCCCCCGCCGATCCAGCCCGCGACGATGGTGCCGTCGGCGGCGATGATCGCCTTGGCGCCAGCCTTCGCCGCGGTCACCGACACCGTGCGCACCACCGTCGCGAGCACGAAGGCGCGCTCGGCCGCCTTCATCTGCGCAACGAGATCGAGTACTTCGACATGAGCGGTCATCGGAAGCCTCCTCAAAGCTTCGCCAGATAGGGTTCGAGCGCGCGCAGGCTTTGCAGCGAATTGGCGGGCGCGTAGAGATCGACATGCGGCAACGCAGCTCTTATGCCCCGCGCTTCGGGCGTGTAGCCTTCCCACGCCATCATCGGGTTGAGCCAGACGATGCGGCGACAGCGCCGGTGCAACGCCGCCATCTCGCGGCCGAGCAATGCGGCATCCCCGGTCTCGTAGCCGTCGGACACGATCATCACGCAGCTGCGGGAATGGATCACCCGTGCGGCGTGCCAGCGGTTGAAGGTCTGCAGGCTCTCGCCGATCCTGGTGCCGCCACCCGCGCCTTGCGCCATGATCGAGAGCCGGTCGAGCGCGCGGCCGGCGTCCTTCTCCTTCATCGCGTCGGAGACGTAGGCGAGGCGCGTGTGGAACAGGAACGCCTCGGCCTCGCGGAACTGGTCGAGCACACCGTGGATGAAGCGCAGGAACACGGCGGTGTACATGCTCATCGAGCCAGAGGCATCGAGCAGCACGACCAGCCGCAACGGCTTGTCCTTGCGCTGGCGTTTCACCAGGCTGATAGGAACGCCGCCATGGCTGATGTTACGATGAATGGTGCGGCGGAGATCAAGCCGGTAGCCGCGCCGGCGCGCCAGATCGCGCCGGGTCAGGCGTGTGCGCATCGCTTTCGCGAGCGCTGCTGCGGCCTCATGGGCCTGCGCGACCTGATCGGGATCGCTCAGTTTCCTGAAATCGACCTCGGCAAGATTGTCCGCGCGCGAAGCGCCTTCCATGCGGCCCTCGCCGGAGCGGCCTTCCGGCGCGTCGTCGGAGGACGGAAGCTGGTCGACGGCGGACTGGTGACTGCCCTGCTCCGCCGCGGCATCCTGCAAGCTCTTCAGCGAGGGATTGCTGGCGCCCGCTGTTGATCCAATCGTGCGGGTACGCGAGCGCACGCGCTTGCCCAGCCAGAACGTGTCGAACAGACCGTCGAACTTGTCCCAGTCGGATTTGCGTGCCGAGAACAGGTGCTTGAACGCCGCGCGCAGCAGGCCCGGTCGCGCCGCATAGCCCGATGACATCAGCGTCGCAGCATCCTGCCCCTCGGCGAGCCCGACGCGGAAGCCGGCCTCGCGCAGCGTGCGCAAGAAGGCGGCCAGCCTTGCGGAGACGAGGCGGGAGACCTCATGGAGGTCGTCATATCCGGGGCTGGAACCACAGCAACTCATGCGACCTTCCCCAGCAGGCGCTGCGTCACCTCTGGCGTGACGCGGGCGCGGTCTTCGTGAGTCTTCAACAGGCAGACGAGCGTCTCATGCACAGTCTCGGGCGCGTCGTGAAGATTGGTTACGTCGAGGCCGACGAGGGCTGCCGCCCAATCCAGCGTCTCCGCCACGCCCGGGACTTTTCGCAGCTCCTCCTTGCGCACACCCTCGACCATGCGCGCGATCTGGAGCGACAGCGACGGGCTGGCGCCCGTGACGCGCGCCAGGATGATGCGGCTCTCGCGGTCGACGTCGGGATAGTCGACATAGTGATAGAGGCAGCGCCGGCGCAACGCGTCGGACAGCTCGCGCGTGCCATTCGAGGTCAGCACGACATGCGGGATCGTAACGGCCGAGATCGTGCCGAGCTCGGGGATCGAGACCTGGAAGTCCGACAGCAGCTCCAGCAGGAAGGCCTCGAACTCGTCGTCGGCGCGGTCGATCTCATCGATCAGCAGCACCGGCGCCTGTGCGCGGCGGATCGCTGCAAGCAGCGGACGCTCCAGCAGGTATTTTTCCGAGAAGACCTGATCCTCGATGCTGTCGCTGCCACGATGGGCCTGGATCGCCAGCAACTGGCGCTGGTAGTTCCATTCGTAGAGCGCGGAGGACTGGTCGAGGCCTTCGTAGCATTGCAGACGGATCAGCTCCGTCGCGTGCACTTTTTCGAGCGCTTTCGCCACTTCCGTCTTGCCGACGCCCGCTTCGCCTTCGAGCAGCAGCGGACGCCGCAACAATTGCATCAGCGAGATCGCAGTCGCGAGGTCCGCATCGGCGATATAACCCGATACGGCCAGCGCTTGAGCGATTTCGTCACGGCCTTTCATGCTTATGCTCTCCCGTCATTGCGAACGAAGCGAAGCAATCCAGAAATGGCCCCGCGGAAACAGTCTGGATTGCTTCGTCGCTTCACTCCTCGCAATGACGACAACACTACGCCACCGCGCCCAGATCCTTCGCCGCCTTCCAGTTGCGCCAGAAATCGTGCGGCATCTGGATGTGTGTGGAGCCCAGGAACGAGAACGCGTCGTTGACGGCGTTGGAGAAGGCCGGCACGCCGCCGACATTCGGGCTTTCGCCGACGCCCTTGGCGCCGATCGGGTGATGCGGCGACGGGGTGACGGTGAAGTCGGTTTCCCAATGCGGAGTCTCCACCGCGGTCGGCATGAAGAAGTCCATGAACGAGCCGGTGACGACATTGCCGACCTCGTCGTAGCGAATCTCCTGGCCCATCGCGATGGCGAAGGCTTCGGTGAGGCCGCCATGCACCTGGCCCTCGATGATCATCGGGTTGATGCGGGTGCCGCAATCGTCGAGCGCATAGAAGCGCCGGACCTTGTACACGCCGGTATCGACGTCGATGTCCATCACGCAGAGATAGGCGCCGAACGGATAGGTCATGTTGGGCGGATCGTAATAGCTGACCGCCTCCAGCCCCGGCTCCATGCCTGGCGGCACGGAATTGTACGCCGCCCAGCAGATGTCCTTCATCGACATGAACTTCTCCGGCAGGCCCTTCACCCGGAAGCCGTCGATGTCGAATTCGAGATCGTCCTCATGGACCTCGAGCTTGTAGGCCGCGATCATCTGCGCCTTGGCCTTGATCTTTCGCGCGGCCATTGCAATCGCGGCGCCCGCCACCGGTGTGGAGCGCGAACCGTAGGTGCCGAGCCCGTAAGGCGCGGTGTCGGTGTTGCCCTCCTCCACCATGATGTTGTCGGCGGGAATGCCGATCTCGGTGGCGATGATCTGGGCCCAGGTGGTCTCGTGACCCTGGCCCTGGCTCTTGGTACCCATGCGCGCGATGCCCGCACCGGTCGGGTGCATGCGGATCTCGCAGGAGTCGAACATCGCGATGCCGAGGATGTCGCAGTTCTTCGACGGGCCAGCACCGACGATCTCGGTGAAGAAGGAGATACCGAGCCCCATGATCTCGCGGGTCTCGCCCCGCGCGAACGCGGCACGCTTCTCCGCCTGCTCTTTCCGGAGCGCGGCATAGCCGGTCGTCTCCATCATCTTGCGCATGGCGGTGTGGTAGTCGCCGGAGTCGTATTCCCAGCCGAGCGCCGAATGATAGGGGAACTGCTCCGGCTTGATGAAGTTCTTCAGCCGGAGTTCAGCGGGGTCCATGTTGAGCTTCTGCGCCAGAATATCCATGGCGCGCTCGATGCAGTAGGCGGCCTCCGTGACGCGGAAAGAGCAGCGGTAGGCGACGCCGCCGGGCGCCTTGTTGGTGTAGACGCCATCGACCGCCAGATGCGCGGTCGGGAAGTCATAGGATCCCGTGACGATGTTGAAGAAGCCGGCCGGCCATTTCGACGGATCGGCGCAGGCGTCGAACGCGCCGTGATCAGCGAGCACGTGCACGCGCAGGCCCGTGACCTTGCCGTCCTTGGTCGCGGCGATCTCGGTGGTCATGTGATAGTCGCGCGCGAACGAGGTCGCGGTGAGGTTCTCGATGCGGTCCTCGACCCATTTCACCGGCTTGCCGGTGACGATGGAGGCCACCGCCGCACAGATATAACCGGGATAGGCGCCGACCTTGTTGCCGAAGCCGCCGCCGATATCGGGGGCGATGACGTGGATCTTGTGCTCCGGCAGCTTGGCGATCAGTGCCACCACCGTGCGGATCACGTGCGGGGCCTGGAAGGTGCCGTAGATCGTCAGCTCGCCCTTGATCTTGTCGAAGGAGCAGACGCACTGGCAGGTTTCCAGCGGCGACGGATGGGTGCGGTGATAGGAGATCATCTCCTTGATCTTGACCTCGGCCTTGTTGAAGGCGGCGTCGGTCAGCTCCTTGTCGCCGACGGTCCACTCGAAGATGTGGTTGTCGTGCTTGCGCGGGCCATGCGCGCCGGACATCTTGCCAACGAGGTCCTCGCGCAACACCGGCGCATCCTTGTCCATCGACTTGAAGGGATCGACCAGCGGCGGCAACGGCTCGTATTCGACGATCACCTTGTTGATGCCGTCATCGGCGGCATAGCGGTCGGTGGCGACGACGAAGGCGACCTCCTGGTTCTGGAACAGCACTTTTCCGTCGGCCAGCACCATCTGCACGTCGCCGGCGAGCGTCGGCATCCAGGCGAGATTCACCGTCTTCAGCGTCTCCGCAGTGATGACCGCGAGCACGCCCGGCACCTTCAGCGCCTCGCTGTCGTCGATCTTCTTGACGCGCGCATGCGGATGCGGCGAGCGGACGAAGTCGCCATGCAGCATGCCGGGCAGCTTGACGTCGTCGACGTAATTGCCCTTGCCCTGGGTGAAGCGGATGTCCTCGACGCGCTTGCGCTTGCAGCCCATGCCTTCGAGTGCGGCGGTACGTTGTTCCCGCGTGGGAGTGAGGTCGTTCATTCTGCGGCCTCCTGGAATTCCACGCCGTTGATTTTTGCGGCGGCGTATTGAATGGCTTTGACGATGTTCTGGTAGCCGGTGCAGCGGCAGATGTTGCCGGAGATGCCCATGCGGATTTCCTGCTCGCTCGGCGAGGGATTTTCCTTCAGCAGCCGATGCGCGCGGACAATCATGCCGGGCGTGCAGAAGCCACATTGCAGGCCGTGCATCATGCGGAAACCTTCCTGCAAGGCCGACAGCGTGCCGTCGGCGTTGGCCATGCCTTCGACCGTGGTGATGTCGCTGCCCTGGGCTTGCACCGCGAACATGGTGCAGGATTTCACCGACATGCCGTCGATGTCGACGGTGCAGGCGCCGCAATGCGTGGTCTCGCAACCGATATGGGTGCCGGTCATCTGCAGATTCTCGCGGATGAAATGCACGAGCAGCGTGCGCGGCTCGACGAGGCCTTCGACCTCGGCGCCGTTCACCTTCATGGTGACGTGTGTTTTAGCCATCGATCCCCTCCCTTACTTCGCGACAGCGGCGGCGCGCTGCAGCGCGCGCGTCACCATGATGCCGCCGACATGTTTTCGGTATTCGACCGGGCCGCGGGCATCCGCGGCTGGCGCCATGATCGCTTCGGCGGCGGCAGCCGCCTTCTTGAGCGCGGCTGCATCAAGGCTGGTGCCGATCACGGCCTTGGCGGCATCAGCGGCGAGCAGCGGCGTCTCGTGGACGTTGGTCAGCCCGATCGTACAGGTCGCAACCTTGCCGCTGGACATGGTGAGGACGACGGCGGCAGCGGCGGTCGCGTAATCCCCGACCTTTCGCTTGAGCTTTTCGTAGGCGAAGCCGTGGCCAGCCGCCGGTACCGGAACCGACACCGAGGTGAGAATTTCGCCGGGCTCGAGCGCGGTGAAATAGGCACCCTGGTAGAAATCGACCGCCGCGACGTCGCGGGAGCCACCTGGGCCTTCGAGGCGATAGGTTGCCCCCAAGGTCATCATCAGCGCCGGCATGTCATTGCCGGGATCGCCATTGGCAACATTGCCGCCGATCGTGCCGCGGTAGCGCACCTGCGGGTCGGCGATCAGCAGCGCCGCTTCATGCAGGATCGGCATCGACTTGGCGACGTCGTCCGAGGCCAGCAACTCGTGCTGGGTGGTCATCGCACCGATGACCAGATTGTTGCCGTCGCGGCTGATGCCCTTGAGGGCGGCGATGCCGTGCAGGTCGATCAGATGGGCGGGGTGGCGAGCCGAAGCTTCATCATCGGCACCAGGCTATGCCCGCCGGCCAGCGGCCGGGCATCCTCGCCGAGGTCCGACAATAGCTTGACGGCATCGGCGACACTCGCCGGCCGGTGATAGCTGAATGAGCCTGGGATCATCATCTCCTCCTCGTCGTCCTTTGCGCGTGACGGCGCGGACGTTGGGGGACGGTCACTCCCGGCGGGGCGGCCCGCAATCGTTGGGGCACGGAACAGCGGATTTCGCACGAGTTGCGGCCCTGGACGCACGAATTGCGTCAGGGGTGGGGACGTATGGCGCGGCTCTTCCCCCTCCAGGGGAGGGTAAGGGCGAGCACTTCCCGTGTGGTTTGAGTCCTACGCCTGCCGCCGGTTCGCCAGCCCCAGCCGCGCCTTCACCTCGGCTATCTTGGCCCGGCTGACCGGGACCCGGTGCGGCGACGGGCCGTCGAGTTCGAGCACGGCGCCATCCCCCTCTCTCCGGACCAGCGCGACATGGGGGATCGCGACGATATGGCTGCGGTGCACCCGCAGGAACAGCGAGGGATCGAGCTGGGCCTCGGCCTCCGAGATCGACCAGGGGCACATTCGCTCGCGGGTGCCGTCATGGACACGGGTGTAATGCGCATCCGCCCGCACGCTGCGGACATTGGCTGTCTCGATGAAGTGCGTGCCGTCGGCGCTCTCGACCGGCAACCGCGGAACCGGCGCGCGGGGCGGCTGGCCGAGACCGCCGAGCGGGGCCACCGGGCGCGGAGCTGTGGCCGGCGCAGCGATCAGTTCGATGGCGGCGGCTGCGACCGGCGAAGCAGCCGGTTCGGCAGCAACCGAGTTCGACGTCTGACGCCGTTGATCGGGAACCAGCGACAGCAGGAAGCCGGCTGCGATGACGAAGCACAGCACCGCAACGACGATCGACAGGATTTGCTGCGACGCGGCAAGACCGCCGGCGGCATGGTGATGCGCCGCGCCGGTCAGCGGCTCGAAATGCATGCCCAGCATGGCCGTGTAATGCATGCCGGAGACAGCGATGCCGAACGCAACCGAACTGACGATCAGCCGGATGCCTTCCTGCTGCGCCAGGAAGGCGCGCAGGCCACCATAGGCGGTGACGATCGCGACCACGACCGAGAGCAGCACCATGGTCCGGTCGTGGACGATACCGAAATGACCGGCGAGGCCGTGGATGCCGACATAATGCATGCTGGCGATGCCGACGCCGAGCAAAACGGCCGACGACGCCACCCGCTTCAGGGATGGCTCGCCGATCGAGACAAAGAACAAGGAGATGCCGACCACCAGCGCGCAGATCAGGAACGAGATGATGGTGGGCAGGACGAGATAGACGGTGTCGGGCGGGAGCGGCGCGGCCAGCATGCCGACGAAATGCATGGTCCAGATGCCGACGGCCAGGAACGCCGCCGCACCCGCGAGCAGAACGCGGTTGCTGACGCCGGGCGTGTTGCGGATGCGAGCAGCAAGCGCAAAGCCGGTATAGCCACCCAGACTCGCGATCGCCACAGAGAGCGCGACGAGATAGGGATCGTGTCCTTCGAACATGATCTTGTCGGCCGCCCCGTCTCCACGGCACGGCCTCCTCCCGCCGCCGACTTTATAGGGACGGCGACGGGATTGACAATCAGCGGCGTGTGAGCGGACGGCTACACGATGCCCGCCGCGACCTGGCCGCGCAGACGCTCAAGCCCGAGCAGCGTGTTGGCGCAGGCTTCCGCGACCTCGACGCCCTTGATCGCAAAATGCCTGCGGAAGAAATCGTAGTGCACCTCGGTCTCGTGGAATTGCTGCGGCGTCAGCACCGCGGAGAACACCGGCACCTCGGTGCGCAGCTGCACGTCCATCAGCGCCTTGATCACGGTGTCGGCGACGAACTCGTGGCGGTAGATGCCGCCGTCGACGACGAGGCCCGCCGCGACGATCGCGGTGTAGCGCCGCGTCTTGGCGAGGATCTGCGCATGCAGCGGGATCTCGAACGAGCCCGGCACCTCGAACACGTCGACATGATTGAGGTGACGTGCAGCCGCCTCCTTCACGAAGGCGATGCGGGCCTCCTCGACCACGTCGCGGTGCCAGCAGGCCTGCACGAAGGCCACCCGCTGCGGTTTCGCGAAGCGCGGATGCTCGGGTGCCGGATCCTGCGGAACCGGCGGTTGGGTGACTTCGGAAGTTTCGGTTTGGGGGTCTTGCAACATCTGATTCATGGCTTTCCTTCAAAGGACCAGAATCAGGGCATACGGAACGACAAGCAGCCGCACCTCGCGATGCGTCTGCCACCGACCGTTCTCTTTCATCCGGACTTTAACCGTCGGCTTCGGAGTTGCACCGAATCTGCTGACCCTTCCCTTCGGCAAAATTCCTTTTCAGGAAGATTCCTGGGGGAAGGCGCTCGCGGGCTTGGGCCTTGCGACCCTTACCGCCGGTGGGGACTTTCACCCCGCCCTGAGAACATCGGCCGCCCGGGATGAACGGCCTGACCGGAAATATGACGCCGCCCGGCGGCCGCAGCAAGCGCGTTCCGCATGAAAAACCGCATGGTCCCATGCCAGCATGACGGGTGTGGCCTCGCCCGGCGGAATTCACGATTGGCACGCCATCGGCGAATCCGATTCCGATTTGTTCTCATTCGTTAAGAATTGTGGCGGAGATGAGCTGTGGACGAACGAGTCCTGGCTTGTGGACGGACTCGGCAGCCAGTTGCGCAGATTCCGCAAATCACATCACTTGATCCGCGACAGGCTCGCGCTGATCCGAGGGGATCGCGACAGCGACGTTGAGGGAGCGCGCCGGGGCGACCGCGTGCGTATCAAAGACAACAAGAAGGCAAGAGGTCGAGACGGAATGTCCCTGCTCGAAGGCACTATCGATTCCAGAAATCACCCGCTCGCGGTGGTCGAGGACATCGCTGCCAGCAACAACTGGCCGTTCGAACGCTCCGGCGAAGACGAGCTCACGATTGTCTCCAAGGGACAATGGACCGATTATCAGATCTCCTTCACCTGGATGGGCGAGATCGAGGCGCTGCATCTGGCCTGCGCCTTCGACATGAAGATTCCGGTTGCGCGGCGGAGCGAAGTGCAACGGCTGGTCGCCGCGGTCAATGAGCAGTTGTGGGTCGGCCATTTCGATCTGTGGACCAACACCGGCATGATCATGCACCGCCAGGCGCTGGTGCTGCCGGGCGGGCTCACCGCCTCGACCGCGCAATGCGAAGCCATGCTCGCCGGCGCCATCCATGCCTGCGAGCGCTACTTTCCCGCGTTCCAGTTCGTGGTGTGGGCCGGCAAGACCACCGCGCAGGCGATGGACGCGGCGATGTTCGACACGGTCGGAGAGGCGTAAGGCTCGCCTCGCCCTCCGCTGTCATCCCGGACGAGCGCAGCGCCGATCCGGGACCCCTACCGCGTGATTTCTCCGTATCGCGCGATGCTTGTTGCTCCGCCCTCCATCCACTAGAACCGCCTGTGGTTATGGGTCCCGGCCTTCGCCGGGACGACACCTTTGTTTGTGGTGACCACAGTGGCAGACAGCAGCACTCTCAAGAACATCACCGGCACCATCCTCCTCGCCGGCGCCGGCAAGATGGGCGGCGCGATGCTGACCGGATGGCTGGCGGGCGGGCTCGATCCGCGCCGCGTCGCGGTGGTCGATCCGTTCATCTCGCCCGAGATCACCGCGCTTGCCGCCAAAGGCATCGCGCTCAATCCCGATGCCAAGGCGGCAGGCTTTGTCGAGACGATGATCGTCGCGGTGAAGCCGCAGATGTTCCGCGAGGCCGGCGCGAAGCTGAAATCGTTTGTGTCCGACAAGACCTCGGTGGTCTCGATCATGGCGGGAACCACGATCGCATCGCTCGAAGAGGTCTGCGGTGGCGCCGTGGTGCGCGCGATGCCGAACACGCCGGCCGCGATCGGCCGCGGCATCACCGTCGCGGTTGCCGCGAAGAAGGTCAGTGCCGCGCAGCGTGCGGTGGCCGATGCGCTGCTGCGCGCCACTGGCTCGGTCGAGTGGGTCGAGGATGAAGGCTTGATCGACGCGGTAACCGCCGTCTCCGGCTCAGGCCCGGCCTATGTGTTCCTGCTCGCCGAAGAGCTCGCGCGTGCCGGTGTCGAAGCCGGACTGCCCGAGGCGCTCGCGACCAAGCTTGCCCGCGAAACCGTCGCCGGCTCCGGCGAGCTGCTGCACCAGTCGGATCTTCCCTCCAGCACGCTGCGCCAGAACGTCACCTCGCCCGGCGGCACCACGGCCGCGGCACTCGGCGTGCTGATGGGCGAGCCGGGCCTGCGCGATCTGATGATCCGCGCGATCGCGGCCGCGACGAAGCGGTCGAAGGAGCTGGCGAAGTAGGTCTCGTAGGGTGGGCAAAGCGGAGCGTGCCCACCAACTTCGTTCGCAATCCCGAAAAGATGGTGGGCACGGCGCTTCGCGCCTTTGCCCACCCTACGGCATTCGCGCTCGCCGCTACGCCCCGAGCCGCTTGTTGAACGTCTCGACATTCACGAGCCCGCGCGCATGGCGGCCCTCGCCGAGCCTGCGCATGCCCTCGAACGCCTCGACCTCGAAGCGGATGACGCGGCGCTCGACTGCGACCACCTTTGCGGTGGTCCGCACCGTCGCGCCGACGAGAGCAGCTGCGAGGTGGCGGATATCGACCTCGGTGCCGACCGTCACCCAGCCCGGCTGAAGCGAGGCGCGGATCGCATCGCCCGACGTCATCTCCATCTCCAGGATCATCATCGGCGTCGCGTAGACAAAAGGCATGCCGGGCACGAAATGCCCGACCGTGCGCTCCGCCGGCACCACCAGCGTGCGCTCGGCACTCATGCCGACCTTGATGAAGTCGCGTGCGTCCATGGGGGCCTCAAACTCCGCTGTCATCCCGGATAAGCGCAGCGAAGCGGAGCGCTGATCCGGGACCCATAACCACAGGGAGTAGTTTGGCGAAGACTCGGAGTTACCAGCTCGCCAAATAACCACTCCCTTTGGTTATGGGGTCCCCGCTTTCGCGGGGACGACAGTGGAGACTGCCGATATGCGCTGGCTATTTCTTCGCAGCCGCCGCGCGCTCCACAAAGGTCTTGCCGCCCTTCATCTTGTGGCGGAGCGGCGCTTCGTTGATCTGGATGACGACGGCATCGGCATCGACGCCGAGATTCTTCACCAGGGCCTGGGTGATGTCGCGCATCATGCCGGCCTTCTGCTCGTCGGTGCGGCCTTCGGCCATGCTGACGGTAATCTCAGGCATCGTTCTCTCCCTTGCGGCCGAACACCGGCCATTGACGGTCGCCATCAAACAAGACGTGGATGCCTGGGACAAGCCCGGGCGTGACGGCCTTCCGGAATGGCTATCCCCACTTTACGTCATGGCGGCCCAGGACTTCGCGCACCTTTGCGACGAGGTCGGCTTCGCTGCACGAGAACTGCGCCGGGCGGCTCTCGCGCCACTCCTGGTTAGAGGCGATCGCGGCGGCGGCCTTGGCGCCTTCGATCAGATCCTTGATCTGCAGCTCGCCGCGCGCCTTTTCATCCGAGCCCTGGATGATCACGCAAGGTGAGTTGCGGCGGTCGGCATATTTGAGCTGGTTGCCCATGTTCTTGGGATTGCCGAGATAGAGTTCGGCACGAATGCCGGCAGCGCGCAAGGATGCCACCATCTTCTGGTAGTCGGCGACACGATCGCGATCGAACACGGTGACGACGACGGGGCCGAATTCGGGCCGCGTGTCGAGCTTGCCGAGCAGCGTCAGCGCGGCCTGGAGCCTGGACACGCCGATCGAGAACCCGGTCGCCGGCACCGGCTCGCCGCGGAAGCGCGAGACGAGGCCGTCGTAACGTCCGCCGCCACCGACCGAGCCGAAGCGCACCGGGCGGCCCTTCTCGTCCTTGGTCTCGAGCAGGAGTTCGACCTCGTAGACGGGGCCGGTATAATATTCGAGGCCGCGCACGACGGAGGGATCGATCTTGATGCGGTCCGCGCCGTACCCCGACGCCGTGACCAGCTTGGCAATCTCTTCCAGCTCGCTCACGCCGGCCTGACCAATCTCGCTCTTGGCGAGGTAGGTTTCCGCCGCGGCGATCGCGTCTTTCCAATCGTCGCGCGGTTTGGTGATGGCGAGAACAACATCAGCCTCCGCCGGGCTCAGGTTGGCGCCTTTCGTGAAGTCGCCCTTGCCTTCTTCGCCGCCATCCCATCGTCCGGGACCGAGCAGCTTGCGCACTTCGTCGGCGGAGAACTTGTCCAGCTTGTCGATCGCGCGCAGCACGGTCAGCCTGCGCGCGGCGTTCTCGTCACCGCCAAGCCCGATGGCTTCCAGAACGCCGTCGAGCACTTTTCGGTTGTTGACCTTCACGACATAGGAGCCGCGCGCAATACCGAGCGCCTCCATCGTGTCCGCGGCCATCATGCAGATCTCGGCATCCGCCGCCGGCGTCGCCGAGCCGACCGTGTCGGCATCGAACTGCATGAACTGGCGGAAGCGGCCGGGGCCGGGCTTCTCGTTGCGGAACACATAGCCGACGCGGTAGCTGCGGTAGGGCAGGACCAGACCGTCGGTCCCGTATCGCTCGCCGACGTAACGCGCGAGCGGTGCGGTCAAATCGTAGCGCAAGCTGATCCACTGCTCGTCGTCGTCCTGGAACGAGAACACGCCCTCGTTCGGGCGGTCCTGGTCGGGCAGGAACTTGCCGAGCGCATCAGTGTATTCCATCGCCGGCGTTTCCACGGGCTCGAACCCGTAGAGCTCGTAGACGGCGCGGATCTTTTCGACCATCTCGCGCGTCGCCCGGATCGCGGCGGGATCGCGATCCTCGAGCCCGCGCGGCAGGCGCGCCTTCAGTTTCTGGGGTTTTTTGGGTTTCTCGGCCATGCGCGGCGTTTACCAGCCGACGCGCAAAGCAGCAACCGCTGCCGCCTTCCGGGAGCCCATAGGACCAGCCCATTCGCCGTCATTCCGGGGCGATGCGCAGCATCGAACCCGGAATCTCGAGATTCCGGGTCTGGTCCTTCGGACCATCCCGGAATGACGACTGCATCCCTACGGCTGCTCCATCCGGGCCCTCAGGGCATCCGCATCCGCCTTTGGCAGCGACTTCAGCGTCGGCTTGATGGTTTCGCCGCCGACGATCTTGCCGTTGCGCATGAACATCCAGTCTGAGATGTCCGCTTCACTGAACTTGACCGTGTCGCCGGCCCGTTTGCCCGGCAGATCGCGGGGCTCGTTGGCGAAGAGGCCCGAATAGGTGCCGTTCGGCAGCTTCTTCACGTCGCCGATCCAGATATGCTCCCCGCCCCTGCGGGTCGAAAAGCGCACCTTCAAGGCGTGCCCGGTCTCCGACGGCCTTGGCGCGTCATAGGACGCCCAGAAGGTCGGGAGCGTACCGCGGGCGCGCGCGATCGCGGTGTTCATCTCGGGATCGGTGGTGCGCACGTCGACGATCGGCGAGCGGTCTTGTGCGGCGACCTCGGGCGTGGGGCCGATGGTCAGGATGCCAAAAACGCTGACGCCGGTGATTGCGGCGAGAACGACCCATTTCAGGGGCTGGGAGAGTTGTGTTGCCATGATCGCGATGTCCAGGATGCTTCGATGTCTCCTGGCTTTGTCGCGTGTCGGCCGCAGCACGTTCAGTGCGCAATAAGCCACAAACGTTGCGCGTTTCCCCTCTCCCTAGTGCGAGAGGGGAAACGTAATCGCCGTCGATCAAAACACCTTTTTGATCCAGTTGTGCGGATCGTTGGTGCGGCCGTACTGGATGTCGATGAGCTGCTTGCGCAGGCCCATGGCGACGGGGCCGGCGGCGCCGCCGCTGATGTCGAAATCACCGCTCACCGAGCGCACCTTGCCGATCGGCGAGATCACGGCAGCGGTGCCGCAGGCGAACGCTTCCTTCAGCTTGCCGCTCGCCGCATCCTTGCGCCACTGGTCGAGCGAGTACGGCTCCTCGCGCACCGTCTTACCGGCATCCTTCGCGAGCGCGATGATGGAGTCGCGGGTGATGCCGGGCAGGATCGTGCCGAGCGGCGGCGTCGAGAGCGAGCCGTCCTCGAACACGAAAAAGACGTTCATGCCGCCGAGCTCCTCGATGTAGCGGCGCTCGACCGCGTCGAGGAAGACGACCTGATCGCAACCGTGCTGGATCGCTTCGGCCTGCGCACGCAGGCTCGCCGCGTAATTGCCGCCGCACTTGACGGCACCGGTGCCGCCGATCGCGGCGCGGGTGTAGTTCTCCGAGACCCAGATCGAGACCGGCGCAGGTCCGCCCTTGAAATAGGAGCCAACCGGCGAAGCGATCACCGCGAAGATGTATTCGGACGACGGCTTGACGCCGAGGAAGGTCTCGCTCGCGATCATGAAGGGGCGCAGATAGAGGCTGCCCTCGCCGCCCGGCATCCAGGCGCGATCGATGCGCACGACCTGCTCGACCGCCTCGATGAAGACGTCCTCGGGCAGCTGCGCCATCGCCATGCGGTCGGCGGAATCCTTGAAGCGGCGCGCATTGGCGTCGGGGCGGAACAGGTTCACGCCGCCGTCGTCACGCTTGTAGGCCTTGAGCCCTTCGAAGATTTCCTGGGCGTAGTGCAGAACCGCGCCGGCCGGATCGAGCTGGAAGTTGGCGCGCGCCTCGACGCGTGCTTCATACCAGCCGCCCTTGGCCTGGTTGTAGCGGACGATCGCCATGTGATCGGTGAAGACCCGACCGAAGCCGGGATCCACCAGCTTGGCGATGCGGTCCTTCTCGGATGTCGGATTGGATGCGGGCTGGATGTCGAATTTCATACTCATGTCCTTGCCTCCCGCTGCCGGTAGCGGCGCTGTTCTGGCGCCCGCCTGCCCTGTTTGGGCCCGGCTGGCTTGATTAGGTTGTGGCCGGACCGCCGCCAGCCTTGTTACGGCCGGTTTCCGTGGCCAGCATGTCGCCGAGGACATGCTTTTGCGGAAGGCGGAAGTCCAGTATGTTTTGCCGAAATGCCGCTCGACAATCGCACGGTAGATCTGCGTCGGCCGTCGCCGCCTGTCCGGCTCTCTCCGGCCGCTCCTAGAACTGCCACCCGACGCGAAGCGATCTAAAATTTCGTGCGGGCTGATCGTTTTGTAACATTGAACCCAAGATACGTCAATATGCCTGACATAAATTTCGCAACTCCCTCTCAAGACGCAGCCGAGCCGCGGCCGGCCGCAGGCGATGGAGGCAATTTGCGCTGGGATATCATTGAACTGCTGTTCTTCGCCTATCGTGATTTCGTCGGTGATCCCGACCAGGAGCTGGAGGCTTTCGGCTTCGGCCGGGCCCACCACCGGGTCATGCATTTCGTCTATCGCTATCCCGGCCTCAAGGTCGCCGACCTGCTCGATGTCCTGCGCATCACCAAGCAGTCGCTTGGCCGCGTGCTCAAGCAGCTCCTGGACGAGGGCTATATCGTGCAAAAGACCGGCGACAATGACCGCCGCCAGCGCCTGCTCTACGCGACGCCGAAGGGCGAGGCGCTGGTGCAGAAGCTCGCCGGGCTCCAGACCACGCGGATCACCAAGGCGCTCGCCGAGCTGGCGCCGCAGGATGCCGAGACCGTCAAGCGCTTCCTGCGCGCGATGATCGACCGCGACGATCCGGACAAGGTGCTGGAGACGATCTTCGCCAACGTCAATCAAGACGGAAAGGAGTGAACGTGCCGTTCGCTGCCACGCTCGCCCGCCCGCCGGTCGAACCGGCCGACGATGCGCCGCATCTGCTGCTGGTCGACGACGACCGCCGCATCCGCGATCTGTTGTCGCGCTTCCTCGCCAGCGAAGGTTATCGGGTGACCACTGCGGCAAGCGCCGGCGATGCACGCTCGAAGCTCATGGGCCTGCATTTCGATCTCCTGATCCTCGACGTCATGATGCCCGGCGAGACCGGCTTCGATCTCGCCCGCTTCATCCGGACCTCCTCCTCGGTGCCGATCGTGATGCTGACAGCGCGGCACGAGGCCGAAGCCCGCATCGAAGGCCTGCAGATCGGCGCCGACGATTACGTGGCAAAACCGTTCGAGCCGCGCGAGCTTGCGCTGCGCATCAACAACATCCTCAAGCGCGCCGCACCGCCGCCGCAAACCGCCGCGGTGGAGAAGATCGCGTTCGGCCCTTACGTCTACCATCTCGATCGCGGCGAGCTGCGCCAGGGCGAGGAGGTCATTCACCTCACCGACCGCGAACGCGAGATGCTGCGGATTCTCTCGGAGACACCGGGCGAGACCGTGCCGCGCAGCGCGCTCACCGGCAATGGCAGCGTCAACGAGCGCGCCGTCGACGTGCAGATCAACCGCCTCAGGCGGAAGATCGAGACCGACCCCGCCAATCCGCTGTTCCTCCAGGCGGTGCGCGGCATCGGCTACCGCCTGGTGGCCTCGCCATAAAGCAGTGAAGCGCGACCGATGAGCACGATCGATACCGGCCTGACGCTGTTGAAGAGCGCCGCCGGCCGGGTCTCCGCCGCCAATGGCTGGATGGGCAACGCGTTCAAGGGCTGGATGCCGACCGGCCTCTATGCGCGTGCGCTGCTGATCATGATCGTGCCGATGGTGATCCTGCAATCGGTCGTCGCCTTCGTGTTCATGGAGCGGCACTGGAACACGGTGACGCGCCGCCTGTCGGCCGCTGTCGTGCAGGACATCGCCGCGCTGATCGACATCTACAAGGGCTATCCGCAGGACAAGGACCGCGACCAGATCCGCCGCATCGCCCAGCAGCGCCTCGGCCTCGTGGTGGACTTCCTGCCGGCCGGCGACATGCCGCCGCCGGGACCTAAGCCGTTCTTCTCGCTGCTCGACCAGACGCTGTCGGTGCAGCTCGGTCGCCAGATCGGACGCTCGTTCTGGATCGACACCGTCGGCCGCTCCAACCTCGTCGAGATCCGGATCCAGCTCGATGATGCTGTGATGCGCGTGTTCGCGCAGCGCAGCGCCGCCTATGCCTCGAACTCGGAGATCTTCCTGTTCTGGATGGTCGGCACGTCCTCGATCCTCCTGATCGTCGCGGTGCTGTTCCTGCGCAACCAGATCAAGCCGATCCTGCGGCTGGCGGACGCCGCAGAAAGCTTCGGCAAGGGCCGCGAGGCGCCGAACTTCCGGCCGCGCGGCGCGCGCGAGGTACGGCGCGCGGCGGTCGCTTTCCTCGAGATGAAGTCACGCATCGAGCGCACGATGGAGCAGCGCACCGCGATGCTTGCCGGCGTCAGCCACGATCTGCGCACCATCCTGACCCGCTTCAAGCTCGAGCTCGCGCTGATTGGCGACAACCCGGAGCTCGAGGGCATGCGCAAGGACGTCGACGAGATGTCGATGATGCTGGAGGACTACCTTGCGTTTGCCCGCGGCGATTCCGGCGAGCAGTCGCAGCCGACCGACATGGCGCAGGCGCTCGAGGAGCTGCGCAGCGACGCCGAGCGCCACGGCCACACCGCGACCGTCGCGTTCCACGGCCTGCCCGTGGTGACCGTGAAGCCGGCCTCGTTCAAGCGCTGCCTCGCCAACCTCGTCACCAATGCGGCGCGCTACGGCAAGAGCATCGCCATCAACGGCCAGCGCGATCACCGTTATTTGACCGTCACGGTCGAGGACGACGGCCCCGGCATTCCCGCGCACTTGCGCGAAGAGGTGTTCAAGCCGTTCCTGCGGCTCGACAACGCCCGCAACCAGGACGAAGGCGGCACCGGCTTGGGGCTCGCCATCGCCCGCGACATCGCGCGCTCGCATGGCGGCGACATCACCCTCGGCGACAGCCCGATGGGGGGATTAAGGGCGAGTGTGAGGATTCCGGTGTAGCTTTCCTTACCTCGCCCCGCTTGCGGGGAGAGGTCGAATTCGATCGCAGATCGAATTCGGGTGAGGGGGTACAGGTCTCACGACAATCTCATACGCGGAGAGACTGCCCCTCACCCCAACCCTCTCCCCGTAAAAACGGGGCGAGGGAGCGCACCGGTTGTGCGGGGACGACACCCTACTTCGGCAGCAGCGCCTTCAGCTTGTCCATGTCGCGCACGTTCATCTTGAAGCCGCCGGGCATCACGATGTCGCCGGGCTTCTGGTCGGGCTTGCAGGCCCCGAGCCACTTGGCTTCGAGCTGCATCGTGGTGTCGCGGCCTGCTGCGCCGGCGGCGCCGCCTTGTGCATGCGACGAGGTCTTCACCGTATAGGCCGAGTTGAAATCGCCGGTGATCTCGGCATGCGAGGTCGTGCTGATGCCGGCGACGCTACACTCGGAATCGCTGACATAACCGGTCGCGGTCTTCTTGATGTCCTGCTTGGCGCAGATCTGCTTGGCCATCGGGGAGACGTTGTTGTTCATCTCCTTGTCGACGGTCTCGTCGGTGCAGTGCTGCATGGTCATCTCCGGCATCGGCGTGCCGGTCCTGACCATCTTCATCTCCCAGAGACCGGCCTTGCGCACCGGCAGATCGTCAGCGCTGGCGCTGCCTGCCTGCAACACAAGACAAAGGACCGAGCCGAGCAAAGCGAGCTTGCGCGTCATGTGGGAAGCTCCCGACGTTCCGAAAGCGCCTCAGTACAGCGTGCGGATCGGCTGTTGGGCAGCGCCATAGGGCACCCAACGGCAGGAGAACGAGATGTAGCCGCCCTCAAAGGCCTGCACCGCGAGGAATTTCACGACCTTGCCGTAGCGCGCGCAGTGATCGACCGCGACCTGCCGCGCATCGGTCTGGGTCGCCATCGAATAAGCGATGATGCCGCCGGTGTCGTTGCCCTTGAACGGGGGCACCGGAAGCATATCGGCGCGTGCCGACTGGCTGGCCATCATTCCCGAGACAACCAGGCCGGCAAGAAGGCCCGCGGCCGCAATGATTCGCATTCCCGTCACTCCAATTGGTTGGCGCCAGTTTACGGTGCCGGGATGTCCATGAAAAGAACTGATGCCCTGCCGGCTGCGACGCTAGGGTCAACTCTTGGCCAAGTGTTGCCGCGCTGCACTTGACCTGCCCCGGCCTTCGCGGCACCGTCCATGCTTCGCAAGACCCAGCTGTCCGGATTGCCCATGCGCGCCCTCACCCTGAAATCGCTCCGCTTTGCCGCCTTGCTCGGCCTCATGTTCGGGGCGCTGTCGCTCGGTGAGGCCAGGGCTGCCAATCCGCTGGAGCTGAACTTCTGGCTGAACGGGCCGCGCTATGACGGCGCCGTCGTCGATTGCGAGAGGGCGCTGCCGACCATCGCCACCCAGTTCTGGGAGAAGGAAAGCTCGTTCTGGAATTCCTCGTTGAAGATCACCGGCTTCGCCGCCGTTCACGAGATCGCGTTCCGGCCCTGGCAGTCCGACAACATTCCGCGCCGCTATTGCACCGGCGACGCCATGCTCAATGACGGCAAGGTGCGCAAGGTGCATTTCTCGATCATCGAGGATGGCGGCTTCGCCGGCTACGGCAATGGTGTGGAATGGTGCGTGGTCGGGCTCGACCGCAACTGGGCCTACAATCCGTCCTGCCGCGCCGCCAGGCCTTGATAGACGAGCCTTCACCGGGAAAGGCCTGAATCGGACTGATCAGGCGGCTGACGGCTATCTCGCATTTTGTTCTTGAAATGTTCTTGTTGCCTGCTAGGCTGATTGCACAGTCTAGTTGAGGGGCGTCGCCATGTTTCATTTTAGATTGCATTCCTTCACCCGTCTCGTGATCTCACTGACCCTCCCCCTGGTTCTTGCCGCCGGGCTAGTCGCGCTGCCGGATGCCGCGAAGGCCCAGGACAGACGGCAGAACGCGCCCGGCGAATTCGACTTCTATGTGCTGTCGCTGTCATGGTCGCCCTCGTTCTGCGAGGAGGCGTCCGAGCGCAACCGCGGCGGCGGTGGTCGCTCGCAGATGCAGTGCAGCGGGCGGCCCTACGCGTTCGTGGTGCACGGGCTGTGGCCGCAATACGAGAACGGCTTCCCCGAATATTGCCAGCGGCCGTCGCCACGCCTGAACCGCAACATCGTCTCTTCGATGCTCGATTTGATGCCGGCGCCGGGGCTGATCTTCAACGAGTGGGACAAGCACGGCACCTGCTCCGGGCTCGACAGCCGCAATTATTTCGAGACGATCCGTAAGGCGCGCGCCGCGATCAAGATCCCGGCGGAATATCTCGAACTGTCGCAGGCCAAGACCGTGGCGCCGGGCGAGGTGGAGGAAGCCTTTATCAGAGCCAATGCGGGCCTGAGCAACGCGGCCATCTCGGTCACCTGCAACCGGACCCGGCTCTCGGAGGTCCGCATCTGCCTCAGCAAGGACCTGCAATTCCGGGCCTGCGAGGAGATCGAGCGCCGCGCCTGCCGCCGTGACCAGGTGACGATGCCGCCGATCAGAGGTGGCTAGTCCAAGCGCTCCGGACGCAGCGCCGCTTCGGCGGTGCGCTGCAGAATCGGGGTCAATGCTGCATGGGAATCCAGACCCCGGGCCCTGGCCTGGCCCACAACACTAAGAGCATTGCGGCACGTCCGCGACAGGTGCGCATGCCGCTTTGCTCAAGCCGTGACGTAGCGTAGTCCTGTCTCATGAACTACCGTCACGCCTTCCACGCCGGAAACTTCGCCGATGTCATCAAGCACATCGTGCTGGCGCGCATCATTACCTACCTTCAGGACAAGCCGGGCGCATTCCGTGTCATCGACACCCATGCCGGCGCCGGCCTCTATGATCTCGAAAGCGACGAGGCGCGCCGCAGTGGTGAATGGCTGACCGGCATCGCGCGGCTGATGCAGGCGCGCCTGTCGAACGACGCCGTGGCGCTGGCCAAGCCCTATCTCGACATCGTTCGCGCCTACAATCCGAAGGGCGAGCTTAGGGCTTATCCGGGTTCGCCGCTGATCACGCGCGGCCTGCTGCGGCCGCAGGACCGCCTCGTTGCCTGCGAGCTCGAGCCGAAGGCGCGCAAGGCGCTGATCGGTGTGCTGCGCCGCGACGAACAGGCACGCGTAGTCGATCTCGACGGCTGGGTCGCGCTGCCGGCCTTCGTGCCACCGAAGGAACGGCGCGGGCTCGTGCTGATCGACCCGCCGTTCGAGGCGAAAGACGAGTTCGAAAAGCTCGGCGACGCCTTCTCGGCGGCTTTCGCGAAGTGGCCGACCGGTATCTATGTAATCTGGTATCCGGCCAAGAGCCGGCGCGCCACCGACACGCTGGTGCAATCAGTGGCGCGGCTCGCAGCCGCAGCAAAACCACCAGGAAAATGTCTGCGTCTCGAATTCAGTGTCGCGCCGCAGCTTGATGGCGCCGCCCTCACCTCCGCCGGATTGTTGATCGTCAATCCGCCGTACACGCTGCATGGCGAGCTCAAGACGATCCTGCCCGAGCTGGAGATACCGCTCGGACAGGGCGGAGCTGCCAGATTCCGATTAGAGGTGCCGAGGCCGTAACACCCCGGCATTCTTGGGAAAAAGATGCAGGAGCGGTAGTCAATCTGCAGAGAACCGTATTATGCTGTTTGCGTGACTGGCTTTACGTTCCGCTTCCGCGAATGGTTGCGGCGGAGTGAAGGCCTAAGAAAGATCCGATCGGACCGAAAGGTCCGCCCAAGGATGGCCAGCTCCCGGGCTTCGTAAGGCCCGGTCATGTCGTGACGTGAGTCTGCGTCGCGACGGAGGAGCAATGAGGGGGAGTTTCCCGATGGCCATGACGGGAACGGTCAAGTTTTTAACGGCGAGCGCGGCTACGGTTTCATCAAGCCCGACGATGGCGGCCGCGACGTCTTCGTGCACATTACTGCTGTGGAGCGTGCGGGACTGAAAGACCTCGCCGAAGGACAGCGCATTACTTTTGAAGTCGAGCCGGACAAGAAGGGGAAGGGACCAAAGGCGGTCAATTTGGTCATCCTCTCCTAGAGCGTTTTCGAGCGAACACCTGGCGAAAAAAACCGGCCGCGAGCGGCCGGGAGGCTGTCCGGTATTTTCTTCTTCAACTATCAGAAGTGATAGTTCACGCCTGCGCGCACAACGCTGGCGCTATAGCCGTTTGACACGCCGGTAATTGCGAACTGGCTCGTCGACAGATCGATGTAGAGATATTCGAGCTTGGCGCTCCAGTTCGGCGCGAAGCCGACTTCCGCGCCGGCACCGATGGTCCAGCCCGCGGTGGTGTGCGACTCCGTCCAGCCGAATGTCTGCGCGCGCAGTTCGCCGAAGGCGAGGCCGGCGGTGCCGTAGAACAGCACGTTGCTGAAGGCATAGCCGGCGCGGCCGCGCAGCGTGCCGAACCAGGGGTTGGAGAACTTCCACGGCGCGAAGGTGTCATCTGCGCCCGCGGCCTGGATATCGCCCTCGACGCCGAACACCCATGGACCGTTCTGGAAATTGTAGCCGGCCTGCACGCCGCCGACGAAACCGGAGGGCTTGACGGGCGAGTTACTCACCGAGCCCCACTCATAGCCGAGATTGGCACCGAGATACGGACCGGCCCAGCTATAGGCATTGAGCGGCTGATTGACGGTGTAGGGCGCACCCTGCCCGTAGTTGAGATCGGCGGCCTCTGCCGAAGCTGTCCAGCCGGCTGCAACCAACACGGCTGCGCCTACAACGAACCCCCTCATCGGTACTCTCCAACGCAACTGCCGTCCCCCGCGATGCCTGCGCCGCCGCGCGAGGCAAAATCGCATGGTTACGGAACCTCCTCTTTTTCGCGTGAGATTTATCGAGAGTTTTAGGTTAAAGGCCTGTTAAGCCGGGTTACCGCGCTCTTAACAGGCTTAAGCAAGCGTTACCCGGAACCGCGCCGCCATCGTGTGTGTGCCGCAAGGCTGGAACTTCAAATCGGCACCCCCAGCGCCTAAATTCGCATCATGGCTCACGATTCCACCGACAATCCGGACGACGCGCGCGCGCGCAAATCTCCGCGCGGCACGACGGCCGACGCCCCGCCGGAGAGCCTGGCGCCGCCGGACCTCGATCCCGCCACCACTGCTGGCGAGGACGAGGACGATGCGCTGCTGCCTGACATCCTGGAGGAGAGCGGCGCGGTCGGCGAAGAGCCGCTGGCGACCGGCCATGAAGCGATCGAGCGCGCGGTCCGCCTCGCGCCCACCTCGCCGGGCGTCTATCGCATGCTCAGCGCCAATGCCGACGTGCTCTATGTCGGCAAGGCCAAGAACGTCAAAAAGCGCCTGTCGAACTATGCGCGCCAGAGCGCGCCGCAACCGGCGCGCATCCTGCGCATGATCGCAGCCACGGTGACCGTGGAAATCGTCTCGACCAACACCGAGACCGAAGCGCTGCTGCTGGAAGCCAATCTCATCAAGCAGCTCCGGCCGCGCTTCAACGTGCAGCTGCGCGACGACAAGTCGTTTCCCTACATCCTGATCACCGGCGACCATTGGGCGCCGCAGATCCTCAAGCACCGCGGCGCGCAGACCCGGCCCGGGCGCTATTTCGGCCCGTTCGCTTCCGCCGGCGCGGTCAACCGCACCATCACCGCCTTGCAGCGCGCGTTCCTGATTCGTTCCTGCACCGATTCCTTCTTCGAGAGCCGCTCGCGGCCCTGCCTGCTCTACCAGATCCGCCGCTGCGCCGGCCCCTGCACCCGCGAGATCGACTTCCCCGGCTACACGACGCTGGTGCGCGAGGCGACCGACTTCCTCTCCGGCAAGAGCCACGCGGTGAAGCAGGAGCTTGCCGGCGAGATGGAGAAGGCCTCCGGCGAGCTCGAATTCGAGACCGCGGCACTCTACCGCGACCGCCTCGCCGCGCTGTCGGCGATCCAGTCGCAGCAGGGCATCAATCCGCGCACCGTGGAAGAAGCCGACGTGTTCGCGGTCCACCAGGAGGGCGGTTTCTTTTGCGTCGAAGTGTTCTTCTTCCGCACCGGGCAGAACTGGGGCAACCGCGCCTATTTCCCGCGCGCGGAGAAGACCTATACGCCGGAGGAAGTGCTGGGATCCTTCCTCGCCCAGTTCTACGACGACAAGCCGCCGCCGAAGAACATCCTGCTCTCGCACGAGATCGAGGAGAGCGAGCTGCTCGCCAACGCGCTGTCGATCAAGGCCGGCCACAAGATCGAGGTCACGGCGCCCAAGCGCGGCGAGAAGAAGGAGCTGGTCGCCCACGCGCTGACCAATGCGCGCGAGGCGCTCGGCCGCAAGCTCGCGGACACCGCGACGCAGAGCCGGCTGCTCGACGCCATGGCCACGACGCTGAGCCTGCCGCATTCGCCCAAGCGCATTGAGGTCTACGACAACAGCCACATCCAGGGCACCAATGCGGTCGGCGCCATGATCGTCGCCGGCCCCGATGGTTTCGTGAAGAACCAGTACCGCAAGTTCAACATCAAGTCGGAAGGGCTCACGCCGGGCGACGATTACGGCATGATGCGCGAGGTGCTGGAACGCCGCTTCAAGCGCCTGATCAATCCGCCCGAGGACGCCGCCGGCAAGGCCAAGGACGACGACTTCCCGCAATGGCCCGACCTCGTGATCATCGACGGCGGTCGCGGCCAGCTCAACGCCGTCCGGGAGATCTTTACGAATCTCGGCCTGACCCAGGTGTCGCTGATGTCGGTCGCCAAGGGACCGGACCGGGATGCCGGCCGCGAAACCCTGTTCATGCCGGAGCGCGAGGCGATCAAGCTGGAGCCGCGCGACCCCGTGCTTTATTTCATCCAGCGCCTGCGCGACGAGGCCCACCGCTTCGTCATCGGTTCGCACCGCAAGCTGCGCAAGAAGGACATCCGCGAGGCCGGTTTGCAGGAGATCCCGGGCATCGGCCCGTCACGCAAACGTGCCTTGCTGCACCATTTCGGAACCCTGAAGGAGATCGAGCGGGCCTCGATCGCCGATCTCGGCAAGGTTCCGGGGGTGAGTGCCGAGAGCGCCCGCAGGATTTTCGACTATTTCCATCCCCAGCCGGGGTGAACTAAGGGGGCCGCGGTCATATGGTCGTCGCATGCTGCACCTCATTTGGGGAGCGGGACGGTTGACCTTCAGGCACGAGCGGTATTGGTAGGACGGATGAACATCGCCACGACACGAGGGACGACCAGCCGCGCGATGTCCCTCCCGAACATCCTGACCTATGGCCGGATCGCCGCGATCCCGGTCGTGGTCGGGTGCATCTATGCGCAGTCGATTCTGGATCAGCCGCTGTGGCTGCGCTGGGTCGCGGTCGCCATCTTCATCGCGGCAGCAGTGACCGACTACCTCGACGGCTATTACGCGCGAATCTGGAATCAGCAATCGGCATTCGGCCGGATGCTCGATCCGATCGCCGACAAGCTGCTGGTCGCCTCCTGCCTGCTGATGCTTGCCGCCGACGGCATCATCCATGGCTGGTCGCTGTGGGCCGCCATCGTGATCCTGTGCCGCGAGATCCTGGTCTCGGGCCTGCGCGAATATCTCGCGGCGTTGCGGGTGAGCGTTCCCGTGACCAAGCTTGCGAAGTGGAAGACGACCGTTCAGCTCATCGCCATCGGCTTCCTGCTCGCGGGCCCGGCCGGTGATGAGGTGGTGCCCGTGGTCTCGATGATCGGGCTGGCGCTGCTCTGGGCCTCGGCGATCCTCACCATATACACCGGCTACGACTATTTCCGCGCCGGCATCCATCACCTCATCAAGGAGGATGAGGCATGAAGGTGAAGTACTTCGCCTGGGTGCGCGAGCGCGTCGGCAAGGCCGAGGAGACCATCGAGCCGCCGGCGACCGTGCGCACCGTCGAGGAGCTGATCGCCTGGCTATCCGGCCAGAGCGAGGCCTATGCCTACGCCTTCGAGAAGCCGAAGGTGATTCGCACCGCGATCGATCATGCCCACGTCAAATCGGACGCCGTGATCGCGGGCGCCCGCGAGATCGCGTTTTTCCCGCCGATGACCGGCGGCTAGGCCATGAGCGCCCCCGTCAGCCCCTGCCCCGTCACCATCCGCATCCAGCAGGACGATTTCGACATCGCGCGCGAGATCGCGATCCTGACCGGGAGCCGCACCGACATCGGCGCGGTCGTGAGCTTTTCCGGCATCTGCCGCGGCGACGAGGACAGCGCGAAGATCGCCGCCCTCACGCTCGAACATTATCCCGGCATGGCGGAAGAAGAGATCAAGCGCCATGCCGACGAAGCCACATCGCGCTGGCCGCTGAACGGCGTCACCATCATTCATCGCGTCGGGCGGTTCATGCCCGGCCAGAACATCGTGCTGGTGCTCGCGGCGTCGCAGCACCGCCAGGCAGCGTTCCAGGCAGCCGAGTTCCTGATGGACTATCTCAAGACCAGCGCGCCGTTCTGGAAGAAGGAAGAGAGCGCCACCGGCACCGGCTGGGTCGAAGCCCACGCCCGTGACGACGAGGCCGCCGCACGCTGGACCCGATCCTGATGGCAAGAGCATCCAAGAAGACCACGCGCGGCCGCGCCGCGCCAAAGCTCGCGAAGGTCGGTCGCGGCGAGTTGCTCACGCTGCTCGATTTCGTCCGCTATGCCGTGAGCCGCTTCGTTGAAGCAAAACTCGCCTTCGCCCATGGCACGACCGACCCGGTCGCGGAAGCAGCCTTCCTGGTCTGCGAAGCCCTGCATCTGCATCCCGACCAGTTCGAGATCTTTGCCCATGCCTGCGTCACGCCGGCGGAAGGCAAGACCATCGTCGACCTCATCCATCAGCGCGTCACCACGCGCAAACCGACCGCCTATCTCGTCAACAAGATCTACATGCGCGGCCTGCCCTTCTATGTCGACGAGCGCGTCATCGTGCCGCGCTCCTTCATCGGCGAACTGCTGGAGTCGCATTTCGGCGGCGACGGCGAGGCGGGCTCGCTGATCGACGACCCCACGGCCGTCGAACGCGTGCTCGATCTCTGCACGGGCTCGGGGTGTCTCGCGATCCTCGCCGCGCATCATTTCACGAATGCCACCGTTGATGCCGTCGACATCTCCAAGGGCGCGCTCGAAGTCGCCACACGAAATGTCGGCGAATTCGGGCTCGATGACCGGATCAGCCTGCATCGCGGCGACCTGTTCGCCCCGCTCGGCGACAACAGATACGACCTGATCATCACCAATCCGCCTTACGTCGATGCGGAAGGCATGGCCGCGCTGCCGCCGGAATGCCGCGCCGAACCGAAGCTCGCCTTTGACGGCGGTCCCGACGGTCTCGACGTGGTGCGCCGGATCCTGCGCGATGCGCCCGATCACCTGACGCCGGATGGCGGCTTGATCTGCGAGATCGGCCGCGGCCGCGAACTGGTCGACGAGGCCTTTCCGGAACTGCCGCTGCTCTGGCTCGACACCGAGGAATCCGAGGGCGAGGTGTTCTGGATCGCGGCCGCCGATCTCGGCTGATCCGTCCCGGCCCCGCGCTCCGCGCGGAACAAGTCAAGTTCCGCCACGTTCATCCCCCGACGAATTTTTCGTGCTCGGAGGATGTCCGCATGCTCGCGCCATCGGGCGAATTGCTGCGCGCCGGCATGGCGCTCAAGATCAATCACCTCAAGCGCGCCGCGCGATCGTACCTGCGCGACCGCACCAATCAGGCCACCGGCCGCGCGACATCCTATGCGGTCGCGGCAGGACTGTTCGCACTGGCCGGGCTGTTCCTGATCGCCACCCTCTTTGTCGGCCTGATGGCCCTTTATCGTTGGGTCGCGATCACCCACGGACAATTCTGGGGCTTTGGTGCCGTCGCGGCCGTGCTCCTGGTGCTGGCCGTATCCTGCGCCGGCGTGGCTCTGGCCCAAATGAAGCGTCGGGACAAGCCGATCGTGCCGCTTGCCAGCCGTATGCGCGTTGCGATCGCCACCCCGCGGATCCCGCGCGGAACGGTCAAGCAGGCGGTGAAAGAGGTCGCAACGACGATTCCCCTGGTGCCGCTCGCACCGGGCGAACGTGGCCGTGGCGGCAACGCAGTGTCGGCTCGGACCAACCGGCCCGTGCAGCTGGGTCTGATGCTCGCAGCCGTCGGGCTGTTGGGCTTCACGGCCGCACGCCGGCGCCGGCACGGCCACAGATTGGACGCTTGAAATGCGCGCGCGGCACACCGAGCACCTCGACAGTTGGTTGCTCGTCGCCGCCACCGCCGTCTTCGTGCTGTCCGCGGAACGCTACTTTCAGGAGTCCGGCCCGATCCGGTCAGGGCCTCCGCAAGACCATCGCAACAATGAAGCAAATTCGCCGGAAACGAGCCCGGCCGGCGCAGCGATGCAGCGCGGCCACGGCCGGCGCGCGAAAAGCCCTTTCGCGATCCCGTGGCCGGGCTGGAAGGACATCTTCTGGCGCACCTATCAGCGCATCGACGACGATCGCCTGCTCGCGACCGCGGGCGGCGTCGTCTTCTTCGGGCTGCTCGCGATCTTTCCCGCCGTGACCGCGCTGGTCTCATCCTACGGCCTGTTCGCCGATCCCTCGACGATCAGTTCCAACCTGCATTCGCTCGCGATGATGCTGCCCGAGGGCGCGTTCCAGATCGTCGAGGACCAGGTCGCGCGCGTGGTGTCCCACGGCAATACCGCGCTGGGTGTCACCTTCCTGTTTGGTCTCCTGCTCGCGATCTGGAGCGCCAATGCGGGCGTCAAAGCCATCTTCGATGCCCTCAATGTCGCCTATGAGGAGCGCGAAAAGCGCGGCTTCATCCGGCTGAACACAGTGTCGTTGGCTTTCACCGTCGGCGGCATCGCGGCGCTGCTGCTGATGGTGGGCACCGTGGTCGCCTTCCCGCTCGCGCTCGACCATCTCGGCATCGCGCCCGAGAGCAAGCTGATCGTCGCTCTCGGGCGATGGCCGGTGCTGTTCGTCATCCTGCTGGCGGCGCTTGCCGTCCTCTACCGCTTCGCACCCAGCCGCGACGCGCCGCGCTGGCAATGGCTGAGCCTCGGTGCGGTGACGGCCGCCATCCTCTGGATCGCCGGCTCGGCGCTCCTGTCCTGGTATCTCTCGGAATTCGCCAATTACAACGCGACCTACGGCTCGCTCGGCGCGGCGATCGGCTTGATGATGTGGATGTGGATGTCGGCGATCGTCATCATGTTCGGGGCCGAGCTGAACTCGGAGATCGAACGGCAGACCCTTCGGGATACGACCACCGGGCCGCCCAAGCCGCTCGGCACCCGGCAGGCCGTCTCGGCCGACACGGTCGGCGCCGCCGCACCATCCTGATTGCCGGCGGTCAGGCCGGGGCTCGGCCTGACCGGATCACGACAGCAATTCAGCGCTTGCTGATCACCGCCTCCAGATACTCGCTATGCACCACCACCGTACCGTCGTCGGCACGGTTGAACTCGCCGAGCAGCGCCATGAGATCGCGCCGCAGCGCGGCCTGGCCGGTCTCTTCCAGCGCCGCGAACGCTTTCAGCATCGGCCCGTAATAGGACTTGAAAACCTCGAGCCAATGCTCCGGCGAGCGATAACGGAAGACGAACATGCGCGGCTCGGCGGCGATCTCGGAAGCCTGACTGCCGAACATCTCTTCGAGCCGCCCCGGGGTGCCCCACAAGGCCGGCGACTTCACGCCCGCCGGCGGCGGCAGATGCTTGCCGATGGTCTTGAAGACCTGCCCGATGAAGCCCTGGGGCGTCCAGTTGGCGAGGCCGATCTTGCCGCCGGACTTGCAGACCCGCGCGAGCTCGGACGCCGCCTTGTCCTGATCCGGCGTGAACATGACGCCGAAGGTCGAGAGCACGACGTCGTAACTGGCATCCGCAAACGGCAGCGCTTCGGCATCCGCTTCACGGAATTCGATCATCAAATGCTCCGCCGCGGCCCGTTCGCGTCCCCGCTTGAGCAACGCGGCAACATAATCGGTCGATGTGACGTCGCACCAGCGTCGCGCGGCGGCCAGCGTCGCATTGCCGTTGCCGGCGGCGACATCAAGCACCTTGCTGCCGGCGCGCAAGTCGAGCGCCTCGCAGAGCTGCTCGCCGACGATCTGCAAGGTGGTGCCGACAATGGCATAGTCGCCGGATGACCAGGCGCCGTGCTGGCGCTGCTTGACGGCGGCGAGATCGGGTTGGGCGATGGCCGGCTTGAGCGCGGCGGATGTCGACATGGCAATTCTCCTGCGGTTGAAAACGCCGGGACGATAGGGCGCATGCGGCTCGCTGGCCTTGAGAGCGGCGTTATTTTACGCTGAGAACATCTTGATTTCCCCGCGCGAGCCGAGGGCGGCGTGACATTTCATTTCGAGGATTTCGTGCTCGACCCCGCGCGCCGCGAATTGCGGCGCGCGGAGACGCTCGTCGCGCTCGAGCCCCAGGTGTTCGATCTCCTGCTTTATCTGATCCGCAACCGCGAGCGCGTGGTAACGCGGGACAATCTGCTCGACGCGATCTGGAACGGCCGCGTCGTCTCGGAATCAACGCTGACCAGCCGGATCAACGCGGCGCGGCGCGCGGTCAACGACAATGGCGAAGAGCAGCGGCTGATCCGCACCGTCGCGCGCAAAGGCGTGCGGTTCGTCGGCGAAGTGACCGAAGGCACCGCCGCACCCTCATCGCCGGCGCCGGGCAAGCCGCCCATCGCAACACCGACGGAATTGCCACTGCCCGATCGTCCCGCAATCGCCGTCCTGCCCTTCACCAACATGAGCGGCGAGGCCGAGCAGGATTATTTTTCCGACGGCATCAGCGAGGACATCATCACCGCGCTGTCGAAGCTGCGCTGGTTCTTCGTGATCGCGCGCAACTCGTCCTTCATCTACAAGGGCCGCACGGTTCACCTGCGGCAGGTCGCCGAGGAGCTCGGCGTGCGCTATGTCGTCGAGGGCAGCGTCCGCAAGGAGGGCGATCGCGTCCGCATCACCGCGCAGCTCAACGATGTCGCCACCGGCAGTCATCTCTGGGCCGAACGCTACGACCGCGATCTCGCCGACGTCTTCGCCGTACAGGACGAGATCACCGAACGCATCGTCGCCGCGATCGAGCCGCAGCTCTATGCCGCGGAGAATTTTCGCGCCGAGCGCAAGCCGCCCGACAGCCTGGACGCCTGGGACCTTCTGATGCGCGCCCTCTCGCATTACTGGCGCGTGACGCGGCAGGATCACGTCGCGGCGCGAGCCCTGCTCGAAAAGGCCATCGCGCTCGACCCGAACTACGGCAAGGCGCTCGGGCTGCTCGGCACCAGCTACATGTTCACGGCGCATATGGGCTGGATGGAGATGGCCGCGGCGCTGCCGGTGGCCGAGCGCGCGGCGCGGGCCGCGATCCGCGCCGACGACCAGGATGCCTGGGCGCATAATGCGCTCGGCCATGTCGATCTGTTCGCACGCCGGTTCGAGGATTCGCTTGCCGAATTCGAGACCGCGCTGCGGCTCAATCCGAACTTTGCGCTGGCACAGGGCTATTATGGCCTGACGCTCAGCTATTGCGGCCGCTGGCGGGATGCCGACGAGGCCGCGCGGCGCGCGATCCGCCTCAGCCCGCGCGACCCCTATGCACCCGTCTATTTCGGCATCGCCGCCTTTGCCCGCTTCCTCGGCAGGGACTATGCGGAAGCGATCCGGCTCGCACAGGAGGCCCTGCGCCAACGCGGCGACTTCGTCGGCGGGCACCGGGTGCTGACCGCGGCCGCGGCGATGGCCGGGCAAACCGAGACCGCCCGCGCGGCACTGAAGGAACTCCACCGAGCCCAGCCCAACGTCTCGCTCGCCTGGATCGCCGAGTTCATGCCGATCAAGCTCGCCGCCGACCGCGAGCACTACCTCGAAGCCTTTCGCCGGGCCGGCCTGACCTAGACTGTCCGGGCATGATCTCCGCGCAAACGCGTTCCGCGTTTGTCGCGAGGGAAAACCGCCGCGCACTTTTCCGGATCATGCTCCGGCGCCGCGAACAGGCCGCTATCCCCTCGAATCAACAATGATGTTAAGGTCGCCTTGCTTGGGGGAGCATGAGGCGTGACGGGTTCGCACACTGGCCCGTGTTTTCCCGGATGAGGCAGTCAGCTCTTTGAGGCGTAACGCGCGGCATGATTCGCATTTCGACGATCTTCATCGCCATCTGCATGGTTCTGGTCGCGGCCTCGCTCGGGCTTGTCCTCTACTCGGTCGCCGGCATCAGCGGAACCGAATCCGCCATCGTGGCGCTGACCGCGCTGACCTTCCTGATCCTCTACAACGCGGTTTCGATGCGGCTGCGCGATCGCAGTGACGTCGGCGGCCAGATCGCCGACCTCTCGCGCGGCACCGCCGACCTCGCCCGCCAGGTCGCCGAGTTCGGCCGCCGGCTCGCGGCGATGGAGGGGCGCATCGCCTCGGCCAACTCGACCAACTCCGACCGCATCCAGTCAGTGGTCGGCGAGATCAACGAGCTCGGCGGGCTGGTCAGGCAGCTCGCCACCACGGTGTCAGCCCATGAAGACCTCTTGGCCGGGGCCGCGCCGACCCCCGCCCCCGCTCCGGTCGCCCGGCCGGAGCCGGAGGCACCGCTCGACCTGATTGCGGCCTTCGAGGAGCGGCCAGCTGCCCCTCCGCCATTGCGCGCACCTCCGCCGCAGCCAACACCAGCGATCCAGACCCAGGCCGCTGTTCCGGTTCAGGCGGCCAATGGCCGCAACCAGACCCAGTTACTGACGACACTGCGCAACGCCATCGACGAGAACCGCATCGACATCTTCCTCCAGCCCATGGTGACGCTGCCGCAGCGCAAGGTGCGGTTCTACGAAGCCGTGACGCGCCTGCGCGACGAGCGCGACCAGCTGATCGCCGCCGAGGAATTCATCAGCATCGCCGAAGCCTCGGGTCTGATCGGACGCATCGACAACATGGTGATGCTGCGCTGTGTGCAGGTGCTGCGGCGCCTGATGGTGCGCAACAAGGATGTCGGCGTGTTCTGCAACGTCGCGGCCTCCACGCTCGGCAATTCCACCAGCTTCGCGCAGTGCCTCGACTTCCTCGAGGCCAACCGGGCGCTGGCGCCATCGCTGGTGCTGGAGTTCAAGCAGTCAACCTTCCGCAACCTCGGCCCGGCCGAGACTGAGAACCTCGCGGCGCTCGCCCAGCGCGGCTTCCGCTTCTCGATCGACCATGTCACAGACCTCAGGATCGAGCCGCGAGAGCTCGCCGATCGCGGCGTGCGCTTCATCAAGGTGCCGGCGTCCCTGCTGCTCGACCCCAGGCAGGCCTCGACCTCGGACATCCATCCTTCCGACCTCTCCGACCTGCTCGGCCGCTTCGGCATCGACCTGATCGCCGAACGGATCGAGGGCGAGCGTGCAGTGGTCGATTTGCTCGACTTTGACGTGCGGTTCGGTCAGGGGTTCCTGTTCGCGCCGCCCCGGCCATTGCGGCCTGAGGGGGCATCTGCTACCGGCGGGGCCTCGCCGAACCCGGCGCAGGAAATTCAGGGATCCAATGGCTCCGCTTCTCCCAGCCAAGGCGCGACATCTGGCGCTTCAGCGCCACCAGCCCCACGCATCACCGGCAACGCGGCGCTCGCGCGCCGGATCTGATCGGCCGCACGCATCATGACCACGCTGCATTTCGCCGAAAGCCTGCGCGAACTCGTGGGCGGCGTTGACGTTGTGCTCAGCGACATCTGGGGCGTGGTTCACAACGGCCTGGAATCCTTCCCCGAGGCCTGCGAGGCGTTGCATACCTATCGCAGCCGCGGCGGTACGGTGATCCTGATCACCAATGCCCCGCGCCCGGCCGACTCGGTCCAACGGCAATTGCGCAAGCTCGGCGTCGCGGACGAGACCTATGACGCGATCGTCTCGTCGGGCGACCTGACGCGGCTCTATGTCGCCGAGCATCCCGGCCGCAAGATGTTCTGGCTCGGACCCGAGCGCGACAACTCGATCTATCGCGGCCTCGATGCGACGACCGCGCCGCTGGAAGAAGCCGACTACATCGTCTGCACCGGCCTCTATGACGACGAGACCGAGACCGCGGAAGACTATCGCGGCATGATGCTGAAGGCGCGCGAGCGCAAGCTGACGCTGGTCTGCGCCAATCCCGATATCGTGGTGGAACGCGGCGACCGGCTGATCTATTGCGCCGGCGCGATCGCGGAACTCTATCGCGAGCTCGGCGGCGAGGTGATCTTCTACGGCAAGCCGCATCGCCCGATCTACGAGCGCGCGATGATGCTCGCCGGCGAGCGCCAGGGCCACATGATCGACCGGAAAAAGGTGCTGGCGATCGGCGATTCCGTCCGGACCGACCTCACGGGCGCGCGCGAATTCGGCATCGATTGCCTGTTCGTCACCCGCGGCATCCATGCCGAGGAGTTCGAGGGCCTCGACCAGCTCGACCCGAAGTCGGTGATGGAGTTGTTCGGCCACCCGCCGAAGGCGCTGATGCGCGAATTGAAGTGGTGATGGTGGAGCCCGCGCAGGTGCTGCGGGCTTAGACCAATTGCTTAGACCCGAATGCCGTCATGGCCTGGCTTAGCCGTCCGAAGGACGGCGTCGCTTCCGCTCGCCATAGCCGTCCGAAGGACGGCGTCGCTTCCGCTCGCCTATGCCCCCGGCCATCCACGTCTTCATTTGCAGGATCCAAGAACGTGGATGCCCGGGACAAGCCCGGGCATGACGATCTCCATAGAGAGCTGCTGTGCGGTCAGGCGGCGCTTACGCGCTCGCCATGTCCGGGAAGACCGCTTCGATCTTGGTCTTCAGCGTCGCCGCGTTGAACGGCTTGACGATGTAGTTGTTCACGCCGGCCTTCTTGGCCGCGATCACGTTCTCGGTCTTCGATTCCGCCGTGATCATGATGAAAGGCGTGGTGGCGAGGTTCGGATCGGCGCGCACCTCGCGCAGCAGGTCGTAACCCGTCATCGGCTCCATGTTCCAATCGGAAATCACGAGCCCGTACTTCTTGCCACGCATCTTGTTCAGCGCCGCCGAACCGTCGCTTGCATCATCGATGTTCTCGAAGCCAAGCTGCTTCAGGAGATTCCTGATGATACGGATCATGGTGCTGTAGTCATCAACCACCAGAACCGACATCGACAAATCAACCGCCATCTCGACTCCCCCAACGCAAACCCAGGAAATATTACGATCGGACCCACCGGGGCCGGAGCCCCGCTGTTCCACATTTCAAGGACTAGCACCAAGGCTTTAAACAGCGCGTTAACTGGGGACGCCTCCGAAGGACTGAAATCACGTTCAATGCGGCCGCTCCCCCTGCCGCTTGACTTCGTCCGGCCGGTCAAGCCACGGTCCGCAGGTCCTGCCGCTTCGAGAATTCCCCTGATGGTCCCGCATTTTACCGTTATCCGCGACACAACGCCGGATTCCGCGATTTTGAGGGGCGCCGTGGTCGCCATGGGCAATTTCGATGGCGTTCACCTCGGCCATCGCGCGGTGATCGCAGCCGCCCTGGAAATGGGCCGGGCGCATGGCCGCCCTGCGCTGGCATTGACCTTCGAGCCGCATCCGCGCCGGTTTTTCAGCCCGAACACCCCGCAATTCCGCCTGACGGACGAGCGGGCCAAGCTGCGGCTTTTGGCCGGCACCGGACTCGCCGGCGCCGTGGTCATGACCTTCGACAAGGCCAGGGCCGGGACCAGCGCGCAAGACTTCATTCACCATGACCTGATCGGGCGCCTCGGCGTCAGCGGCATCGCGGTCGGCTATGACTTCCATTTTGGCAAGGGTCGCGTCGGCTCGCCGAGCCTCCTGATCAACGAGGCGCCCCGGCTCGGCATCGAGGTCGACGTGCAGGCCCATGTCGACATCGACGAGCGGCCGGTCTCCTCCAGCGCCATCCGGATCGCGCTCGCCGAGGGCCTCATCGACGAGGCCACCACCATGCTGGGCGCGCCCTGGTTCATCACCGGCGAGGTGATCCACGGCGAGAAGCGTGGCCGCGACCTCGGCTATCCCACCGCCAACATCCGCCTCGATGCCAATTGCGGCCTCAAGCACGGCATCTATGCGGTGCGGGTCGGCCGCGGCGCCGAGCGGCTGGACGGTGTGGCGAGTTTCGGCCGCCGTCCGACCTTTGATAATGGCGCGCCGCTGCTGGAAATCTTCCTGTTCGACTTCAAGGGCGACCTCTACGGACAAGCGCTCGACTGCGCCTTCGTCGGCTTCATCCGCGAGGAGCTGAAATTCGACAGCCTGGAGGCCCTGATCCGCCAGATGGACGACGATTCCGCCCGCGCCCGCGCCATGCTGGCCGCCGCCCCGGACGCGTTTCCGCGGCTCGGCGTGATCGATTGAGGCCCAAATCCGGCCCGCCGAACCTTTTGCGCTTCTACCTTTTGCGCTTCCCTTGCCCCCCTGCTATGGAGAGCCCATGTTTGCGCGGTGCATCATAGGGATTAGCGGCCCGGCTTCCGCCTGAGCCTGAAGGCTCGGCGCAAGACCGGGATTTTGTCGTTTCACCCCGCGATTCCAGTCGCTATCCGTTTCCGCGCCCTTCCGAGCCAGTCAGCCCCATGTCCGAAAAGCCGCAAAAGTCCCAAAAGTCTGAAGTCAAAGACTATTCCAAGACCCTTTATTTGCCGCAGACGGATTTCCCGATGCGCGCCGGCCTGCCGCAGCGCGAGCCGGAACTGCTGAAGTATTGGAACGACATCGGCCTCTACGACAAGCTGCGCCGGGAAGCCCAGGGCCGCGCCAAATTCGTGCTGCATGACGGCCCGCCCTACGCCAACGGCAACATCCATATCGGGCACGCGCTGAACAAGATCCTCAAGGACGTCGTGACCAAGAGCCAGCAGATGCTCGGCTTCGACTCCAATTACGTGCCCGGCTGGGACTGCCACGGCCTGCCGATCGAATGGAAGATCGAGGAGGAGAACTACCGCAAGAAGGGCAAGCAGAAGCCCGATTTCCGCGACTCCGCCGCGATGGTGGCGTTCCGCAAGGAATGCCGCGCTTATGCGACGCACTGGATCAATGTGCAGCGCGAGGAGTTCAAGCGGCTCGGCATCATCGGCGACTGGGATCATCCCTATCAGACGATGAGCTATCCGGCCGAAGCGCAGATCGCCCGCGAGCTGATGAAGTTCGCGGCCAACGGTACACTCTATCGCGGCTCCAAGCCGGTGATGTGGAGCGTGGTCGAGAAGACCGCGCTAGCGGAAGCCGAGGTCGAGTACGAGGACTACACCTCAGATGCAATTTGGGTGAAATTCCCGATCCGAAAGGCAGAGGTTGAGGGCATCGACGAACAGGCGACAGAAAAGGACTTAAAGCCACTTCGCGAAATCGCGGATGATCTCAAATCCAGCTTTGTAGTGATCTGGACGACAACACCTTGGACGATCCCGGGGAATCGAGCGGTCAGCTTTGGAGAGCACGTCGAATATGGTCTTTACGAGGTCGTAGAAGCACCTGCAGATAATTGGGCTAAGGCCGGCGAGCGTTATGTCCTTGCCAATAGATTAGCAGCTCAGGTCTTTCAGCAAGCCCGTGTCACAAACTTCGCAAAAATTCGGGATGTCGAGTTTGATGCAGGCCCTGCCAGCGTGATTGTCACTTGCGATCATCCGCTAAGGTCGCAAGGTGGATATGATTTCGCCGTGCCTTTGCTTATGGGTGATCACGTCACCGATGACGCAGGTACAGGCTTTGTTCACACCGCACCAAGCCACGGTCGGGAGGACTTCGACGTTTGGATGCTAAACGCGCGAAGGCTAGAAAAAGAAGGCATATCGACCTCGATCCCCTACACCGTCGACGAGAACGGCGCTTTTACCACGCAAGCCCCCGGCTTCACCGGCAAGCGCGTGCTCAACGACAAGGGCGAGAAGGGCGATGCCAACGAGGCCGTGATCAAGGCGCTGATCGAAGGCGGCAAGCTGCTCGCGCGCGGCCGCCTCAAGCACCAATATCCGCATTCGTGGCGCTCGAAGAAGCCGGTGATCTTCCGCAACACGCCGCAATGGTTCATCGCGATGGACAAGGACATCAGCGATGACGGCCATGCGAAGAAGGGCGACACGCTGCGCGCCCGCGCGCTGCACGCGATCTCGGTCACGCAATGGGTGCCGCCGTCGGGCGAGAACCGCATCAACGGCATGATCGCCAATCGTCCGGACTGGGTGATCTCGCGCCAGCGCGCCTGGGGCGTGCCGATCGCCGTGTTCGTGCGCGAGAAGAGTGACGGCTCGGCCGAGATCCTGCAGGACGAGATCGTCAACCAGCGCATCGCCGAAGCCTTCATGGAAGAAGGCGCCGACGCCTGGTACATGGACGGCGCCCGCGAACGCTTCCTCGGGTCCCGCGCGAGCGAGGACTGGAGGAAGGTCGACGATATCTGCGACGTCTGGTTCGATTCGGGCTCCACACACGCCTTCGTGCTCGAGGATCGCCAGAACTTCCCGCAGCTCGGCAACATCGTCCGCAAGATCGACGGCGGCAACGACACCGTGATGTATCTGGAAGGCAGCGACCAGCATCGCGGCTGGTTTCATTCCTCGCTGCTGGAAAGCGCCGGCACGCGCGGCCGGGCGCCCTACGACATCGTGCTCACCCACGGCTTCACGCTCGACGAGAACGGCCGCAAGATGTCGAAGTCGATCGGCAACACCGTCGAGCCGCAGAAGGTCATCAAGGATTCGGGCGCGGACATCCTCCGCCTCTGGGTCTGCGCCACCGACTATGCCGACGACCAGCGCATCGGACCGGAGATCCTGAAGAACACCATCGAGACCTATCGCAAGCTGCGCAACACGGTCCGCTGGATGCTCGGAACACTGCATCACTTCAAGGCGAGCGAGAAGGTCGCTCATGCCGAGATGCCCGAACTCGAACGGCTGATGCTGCACGAGCTTGCAAAGCGGGCCGCCGTCATTCGCACCGCTTACACCGTCTTCGACTACAAGACCGTCGTCGCCACACTCTCCGCGTTCCTGAACAGCGAGCTGTCGGCGTTCTACTTCGACATCCGCAAGGACACGCTGTATTGCGATCCGCCGTCCTCGCCGGCGCGCAGGGCGGCGCTGACGACGATCGACCTGTTGTGCGAGTCCGTCCTGAAGTGGCTCGCTCCGATTCTGAGCTTTACCGCCGAGGAGGCCTGGCGGATGTACAGGCCGCAGGCCGAACCGTCAGTCCATCTCACGGTGTTCCCCGGTGCAATGGACGCATTCCTCGACGAAAAGCTCGCCGCGAAATGGGAGACGATCCGCGACGTCCGCCGCGTCGTCACCGGCGCGCTCGAGCTCGAACGCGCCGCCAAGAACATCGGCTCCTCGCTCGAGGCCTCGCCGGTGATCTATGTCGCCGACCGGAACGTGCTGATGACGCTGTTCGACACCGACCTCGCCGAAATCTGCATCACCTCGAACTACGAGGTGCGCGAGGGCGAGGCGCCTGCGGGCGCGTTCCGTCTCGATGTGGTGCCCGGCGTCGCGGTCGTCGTCGAGAAGGCCGTGGGCACCAAATGCGCCCGCTCCTGGAAGATCTCGCCCATGGTCGGTGAAGACCCTGAATACCCCGACGTCACCCCGCGCGACGCCCAGGCGCTGCGCGAATGGAAGGCGTTGGGCGTGAGCGTCTGATCGGACGGCCATGACCCCGCTCCGCGCCGGCATCCTTGCGGCCATCGTCACGCTCGTGGCCGACCAGGCTTCGAAGCTGTGGCTGCTGAACGGGTTCGACCTCGCCCGTAAGGGCGTGGTGAAGGTGACGCCGTTCTTCGACCTGGTGCTGGCCTTGAACATCGGCATCAGCTTCGGCTGGCTCCAGAACGACAGCCAGTCGGCGCAGATCGCGCTGATGGCGGTCAAGGTCGTCGCCGTGGTCGCCCTGGCGATCTGGATGGCCCGCTCACACACCCTATTGGCGACCGTCGCACTCGGGCTGATCATCGGCGGCGCGATCGGCAACGGCATCGACCGCTTCGCCTACGGCGCGGTGGTCGATTTCGCCCTGTTCCACATCGAGATCGGCGGAAATACCTATAATTGGTACGTGTTTAACCTCGCGGACGTGGCCATCGTTGTCGGGGTGGCGGCGCTATTGTATGATTCATTCCTGGGGGTACCCGCCGCAAAAGCGCCCTGATCCCGGCCGATACGGACCGGCAGGTGGAACCCTGCTTTTTGCGAGGATTGGCCGCGTGAGAGCGGCAAAGTGCAGCAATCTGCCACAATATGGAACAGGTACAGTGATGCGCAGCTCCGAGACCAGCGGTTCGATGGTTCGAGACCCCAAGGCGGGGTTCTGGCGGGCGTTGAAATTGTCCGCTGTCGCGCTCGGCATCGGCCTCGTCATGACGGCAGGCCCGGTCCGTGCCGGTGACGACGACGATGATGATGACGGGATGACCTTCGAAGAGAAGATCATCGACAATCTGATGTCCGGCATCGGCGCCAAGAGCATGGAAAAGCCCGGCATCGAATACCGCGAGCGCTCCCCGCTGGTCGTGCCGCCCAAGCTGGACCTGCCGCCTCCCGCGACCCAGGCCAAGAATGCGCCGAACTGGCCCAAGGACCCCGAGGAGAAGCGCCGCAAGGAGGCGATTGCCGCGCGCAAGAAGGCTACCAAGGCAACCGAAAACTGGCAGGCCGCCCGGCCTCTGACGCCCGCCGAGATGAAGGCCGGCGAGGTCGCCGCAGCCCCCCGTACAAGCAATGATCCGATCCAGCCGGGCACCAATGGTAACCCGTCGCTCAGTCCCTCCGAACTCGGTTTCACCGGCAGCCTGTGGAACATGATGAAGGGCGGCAAAGGCGAGACCAAGCAATTCACCAGCGAGCCGCCGCGCCAGTCGCTGGTCGAGCCGCCGCCGGGCTATCAGACGCCTTCCCCGAGCTATGCCTATGGCGCCGGAGAGGACAAGTCGCGCCGGACCTATTTCGACATCATGTCGGGCAAGGACAAGGAATAATAGCCTTCCTGCCCCACCGCGACATCCTGACAGGCGCCAACCTGGCACCGGCGGCTTATGCACGCCGGACGCGGTCTGCAAATTGCCAATCAGTAACTTGCCTACGTGTTGAGTTCTCTGCTTCGTGACGCGAAGCCTCAGCCGCACGGTGTAGCATGCCGTGCCTCCGAGCCGGACATCCGGGCTCGGCCTTTTCATAAGGATTATGATGTCCTCTTACCGATCGGCCGCCTGCCTCCTCGCCGCGCTGCTTTCGACGAGTGTCCTCTCAACCGGCGCCGCCCTTGCCCAGACCACGGTGACATCGGCCCCGCCCGCCAGCTTCACGCTCGCCAACGGCATGCAGGTCGTGGTGATCCCGGACCACCGCACGCCCGTGGTCACGGAGATGATCTGGTACAAGGTCGGCTCGGCCGACGAGACGCCGGGCAAATCCGGACTCGCGCACTTCCTCGAACATCTGATGTTCAAGGGCACGTCGAAGCATCCGGTCGGCGAATTCTCCCAGACCGTGCTCCGCGTCGGCGGCAACGAGAACGCCTCGACCTCGGTCGACTACACCAACTACTACCAGCGCGTGCCGAAAGAGCAGCTGCCGACCATGATGGAGTTCGAGGCCGACCGCATGACCGGCCTGATCCTCAAGGACGAGAACGTGCTGCCCGAGCGCGACGTCGTGCTCGAAGAGTACAACATGCGCGTCGCCAACAATCCGGATGCGCGGCTCAACGAGCAGATCATGGCCGCGCTCTATCTCAATCATCCCTACGGCCGGCCGGTGATCGGCTGGCACCAGGAGATCGAGAAGCTCGATCGCGAGGATGCGCTCGCCTTCTACCGCCGCTTCTACGCGCCGAACAACGCGATCCTGGTGATCGCCGGCGACGTCGAAGCGGCCGACATCCGTCCGCTGGTCGAGCGCAATTTCGGCGCCATTCCGGCCCAGCCCGCGATACCGGCGCGCCGCGTGCGCCCGCAGGAGCCCGAGCCCGCCGCCCCGCGCACCGTCACGCTGGCCGACCCGCTCGTGGAGCAGCCGAGCCTGCGCCGCTACTATCTGGCACCTTCCGCAACGACGGCCGCAGCCGGCGAGAGCGCAGCCCTCGACGTGCTGGCGCAGCTGATGGGCAGCGGCAGCAATTCCTATCTCTACCGCGCCCTCGTGGTCGACAAGCCGCTCGCGGTCTCCGCCAGCGCCAGCTATTCGAGCATCTCGCTCGACCCGACCCAGTTCTCGATCTCGGCCTCGCCGAAACCGGGCGTCAGCTTTGCCGATGTCGAGCAGGTGGTCGACGGCGTCATCGCCGACATCGCCCAGAACCCGATCCGCGCCGAGGACCTCGAGCGGGTCAAGACCCAGCTCATTGCGGAAGCGATCTACGCCCAGGACAACCAGGCGGTGCTGGCGCGGTGGTATGGCGGCGCGCTGACCACGGGCCTCTCGATCGAGGACATCAGGAGCTGGCCCGACCGCATTCGCGCGGTCACCGCTGAGCAGGTTCGCACTGTCGCGCAGAAATGGCTCGAGAAGAAGCGCTCGGTGACGGGCTATCTGATCAAGGACACCGGTGCCGCCAAGCGCGAGGAGAAGCGTTCGTGACCTATCCCTTCCTTCGACGCGTTGCATTCTCGCTTGCCACCGGCGCGGCACTCGCGCTCGCTACGGTGTCGCCGTCACAGGCAGCCGCAAAGATCCAGCACCTGACCTCGCCGGGCGGCATCGAAGCCTGGTTCGTACAGGATGCGACCGTGCCGCTGATCGCGATGGAATATTCCTTTGCCGGCGGCTCGGCGCAGGATCCCAAGGACAAGTCCGGCGTCGCCAACCTGGTCGGCGACCTCCTCGACGAAGGCTCCGGCGATCTCGACTCCAAGACCTTCCATGAGCGGCTCGACCGCCGCGCCATCGAGCTCTCCTTCAGCGCCACCCGCGATACGTTCCGCGGCAGCCTGCGGATGCTGCGCGACAACAAGGACGAAGCCTTCGACCTGCTCAGGACCGCGCTGACCTCGCCGCATTTCGACACCGCCGACGTCGAGCGCATCCGCTCACAGGTGATCTCGGGCCTGCGCCGCGAGACCACCAATCCGTCGTCGCTGGCGAGCCGCAAATTCCTGGAGGTCGCGTTCGGCGACCATCCCTATGGCCGGCAGACCAATGGCACGCTGGACAGCGTGCCGACCCTCACGGTCGCCGATCTGAAGGATTATGTCGGCCGCGTGCTCGCCAAGGATGGGCTGAAGATCGCGGTGGTCGGCGACGTCGATCCCGAGACCCTCGGCAAGCTGCTCGACCACACTTTTGGCAGCCTGCCCGCAAAAGCCAAACTCACGCCGGTTCCCGACATCGAGGCGGCCAAGCCGCCACAGCGCGCCTTCGTTCCACTGGACGTGCCGCAGACCGTCATCACCTTCGGTGGCCCCGGCGTGAAGCGCAGCGATCCCAACTTCATGGCGGCCGATGTCGTCAACCACATCCTCGGCGGCGGCGGACTGTCGTCGCGGCTCTATCGCGAGGTGCGCGAGAAGCGTGGCCTCGCCTATTCGGTGTTCGAATCGCTGCTCTGGATGGAGCATTCGGCGGTCGTTATCGGCAATACCGGCACCCGCGCCGACCGTGCCGGCGACACCATCGACGCCATCGAGAAGGAGGTACGCCGCATCGCCGAGGAGGGCCCGACGCAGAAGGAGCTCGACGAGGCCAAGTCCTACCTCAAGGGCTCGCAGATGCTGGCGCTCGACACCTCCTCCAAGCTCGCCCAGGCGCTGCTGCAGTACCAGCAGGACAAGCTGCCGATCGACTATATCGAGAAGCGCAATGCCCTCGTCGATGCGGTGACGCTGGATGATGCCAAGGTCGCCGCCGAGCGGCTCTGGGGCCAGGGCCTGCTGACGGTCGTCGTCGGCCGCGCCCCGCAGGCCGCCGCGCAACCGGCCGCGGCACCGGCGACGAAGTCGAACTGACGTCCCCTGACGTTTCCTGAAATGGCCGGGCTCGCCCGGCCATTTGCGTTTCCAGGATGCGCCATTGCCGAACGTGGACGTCCGCGATATGTCCGGACATCACGAATGGTGCCATCATGCTGCGGATATCCCGCGATCTCGTCATCGACGAGGACGACATCGAGATCGGCTTCGTCCGCGCCTCCGGCCCGGGCGGGCAGAACGTCAACAAGGTCTCGACCTCGGCGCAGCTGCGCTTCGACACGCGCAAGCTGACCTTGCCGGAGGATGCGGTGATCCGGCTCGCTCGCATCGCCGGCCAGCGCATGACCAAGGACGGCGTGATCGTGATCCACGCCCAGCGCTTCCGCACCCAGGAACGCAACCGCCAGGACGCCATCGACCGGCTCACCGAGATCCTGACCGAGGCGATGATACGGCCGAAGCCGCGCCGCGCGACACGGCCGACCCTTGGCTCCAAGCAGCGCCGGCTCGACGGCAAGAAGCGCCGCAGCGACATCAAGGCAGGGCGGGGCGGCGGCCGCTTCGACGACTAGCAAAGCAGACCCGGTCAAAAAACTCCGGCCGCGGGGCGACCGGAGTTTTCTTGCTTCACCCGGCGGGACTAGTAGCGCTTGCTCGGGGCTGCACCGCCCGTCGCGGAATCGTCGGCGGTTCCCTTATGCGCAGCGCTACCGGTGGTGCCGACCGTACCCCTGGTGCCTTTGGTCGACTTCATGCCCGTCTTCTCGCCCGCCGTGCCCGGCTGAGCATTCATCTCCTCATCCCCGCTGCCCATGGTGCTGCCTTGCATCGGCTTGCCTTGCACGGTGCCGCCTGTCTTGGCGGGTGGCGCGCCTTGCGCGAGAACCGGCGTCGCAATCAGAGCCGACAGAGCGCATGCGATCATCGAGGTCTTCACCAACTTCATCCATTTCTCCTGGATTTTACCGCGACGAATGGCTCGGCTGCATCCTGCGCCGCTCACCTGCACCGGGTCATTGCATCGCGTAGAGAGTTCGAGCGGCGCAATCGTCATGCAATGCGCATGGTGTGGTGATCGTTTAGGGATTTGACGGCGGTTTCGCGGAATTGTGCTCCGCATATAAGGCATTGCGGAACACACGCGGCCGCCAGTGTCTCCGCGCGCAATCGAAACAGCCCGCTACTACCACCGCATCTTTGACGCCGCCTAGAGTTTGCGCACGTTGATGTGGATGGGCGGATTCTTGGCGATGCGCGCAGTCGTGCTGGGATTGTGCACCGCGATGGTGCTGGTGACGCGGGTTGCCGATGCGCAAATGCCCTTGCCGGCCGCCAAGCCGCCGGATGGCGCGACGCTGTTCAAACAGCAATGCGCGGTGTGCCACACGACAAGCCTGTCAGAGCCGGCGCGGCAAGGCCCACCGCTGGTGAAGGTCGTCGGCCGTCCCGCCGGCAAGACCGAAGGTTTTAAATATTCGGAGGCGCTGTCGAAAGCGGACTTCGCCTGGGACGAGCCCAGGCTCGACGCCTGGCTGAGCAATCCGCAAGCCGTCATTCCCGGCGTGACCATGGTCTACCGGCAGGCGAAGCCGGAGACGCGCACCGCCATCATTACCTACCTGAAGGAGCTGAATTGAATGGCAAAGCCCGTTCATTCCATGATCCGCGTGCTCGACGAGGCCCGCTCACTCGACTTCTACAAGCGCGCCTTCGGCTTGGAGGTCGCCGACCATCTGAAGTTTTCGGACTTTGCCCTGATCTATCTGCGTCATCCCTCCTCACCTTTCGAGGTGGAGCTGACGGTGAATTTCGATCGCAAGGAGCCGTACCAGCTCGGCGACGGCTATGGACATATCGCCGTGGTGGTCGAGGATCTCGATGCCGAACATGCCCGCTTCGAGCGCGAGAAGCTCGCACCGGGACCGCTGCGCGACTTCAAGCACGACGGCAAGACGCTGGCGCGCTTCTTCTTCGTCAGCGATCCCGATGGCTACAAGATCGAGGTGATCCAGCGAGGGGGTCGTTTCGGCTGATCAAAATCACAAAAATCCAAATCAAAAAATCTACGGAGGAATGCCATGAGAGAAATAGATCGTCGAAGCAAGCACAGCCGCCGCGTCTTTCTCAAGGGCGCGGCCACAGCCGTACCGGTCGTCGCTGTGGCGACCAGCGTCGCCGTCAGCATCGAGGATGCCTGGGCGGATGATGCGAGCGCGCTGTCACCAGCGACGATGAAGACGCTGCTGAAGATCGCGCGCGACATCTATCCGCACGATGCCCTCGGCGACAGCTACTACATCATCGCGATCAAGCCGTGGGACGGCAAGGCAGCGAAAGATCCCGCCGTCAAATCGCTGATCAGCGACGGCATCACGCGGCTCGATCAGAATGCGCGGGATCGCCACAAGGTGGCTTACGCCGAAGTGCCATGGGAAGCCGACCGCGTGGTGCTGCTGAAGGAGATCGAGCAGAGCCACTTCTTCCAGAAGGTGCGCGGCGACCTCGTCGTGTCGCTCTACAACCAAAAAGAGGTCTGGCCGCGGTTCGGCTACGAAGGCTCCTCCGCCGAGCACGGCGGCTACATCAACCGCGGCTTTGCCGACATCGACTGGCTGCCGAAGGCTTAAGGCTCACCCAACGGTTCAGGAGAACGCATATGGCAAAATTCGATCTGAACGACTCCAGCGTTGTGGTGATCGTCGGCTCCGGTGCCGGCGGCGGCACGCTGGGCAACGAGCTCGCGCAGAAGGGCGTCAAGGTGGTCATCCTCGAAGCAGGTCCCCGCATCGAGAACCAGGACTTCGTCAACGACGAGTGGGAGAGCTTTTCCCAGCTCGCCTGGACCGACGCCCGCACCACGTCGGGGACATGGCGCGTCGCCAAGGATTTTTCGGGCCTTCCCGCCTGGATCGTCAAGGCGGTCGGCGGCTCGACGACCCATTGGGCCGGCGCGTCACTGCGCTTCGACGAGCATGAATTCAAGGTGAAGAGCACCTACGGCAACATTCCCGGCGCGAACCTGCTGGACTGGCCGGTCACGCTTGCCGAAATGGAGCCATGGTACGCCAAGGCCGAGAACAAGATGGGCGTGACGCGCACCAACGGCATTCCCGGACTTCCCGGCAACAACAACTTCAAGGTGCTCGAAGCCGGCGCGAAGAAGCTCGGATACAAGACCGTGCACACCGGCAACATGGCGATCAACAGCCAGCCGCGCGATGGACGCGGTGCCTGCCAGCAGATCGGCTTCTGCTTCCAGGGCTGCAAATCCGGCGCGAAATGGTCGACGCTCTACACCGAAATCCCCAAGGGCGAGGCGACCGGCAATCTCGAGGTGCGGCCGAGCAGCATGGCGGTCAAGATCGAGCACGACGCCGGCGGCAAGGTGACCGGCGTGGTGTACGCCGACGAGAGTGGCGCGATGCAGCGCCAGAAGGCGCGCATCGTCGCGGTCGCCGGCAATTCGATCGAGAGCCCGCGGCTGCTCTTGAACAGCGCATCGACCATGTTCCCCGATGGCCTCGGCAATTCATCGGGCCAGGTCGGTCGCAACTACATGCGGCACATGACCGGCAGCGTCTACGCCGTGTTCGAGAAGTCGGTGCACATGTATCGCGGCACCACCATGGCCGGCATCATCCGTGACGAAGCCGCCAACAATCCGAAGCGCGGCTTCGTCGGCGGCTACGAGATGGAGACGCTGTCGATCGGCCTGCCGTTCATGGCTGCCTTCCTCAACCCCGGCGCCTGGGGCCGTCCGTTCACCGCGGCGCTCGACGGCTATCCCAGGATGGCCGGCATGTGGCTGGTCGGCGAGGACATGCCGCAGGAGACCAACCGCATCACGCTCGATCCCGTCGTCAAGGACAAGTTCGGCCAAGCGGTCGCGAGCGTGCATTTTGACGACCATCCCAACGACCTCGCGATGCGCGCACATGCCTACAAGCAGGGTGCGGCGGTCTACGACGCCGTCGGCGCCACCGTGACCTATCCGACGCCGCCCTATCCGAGCACGCACAATCTCGGCACCAACAGGATGAGCGAGAAGCCCCGGGATGGCGTGGTCAACAAGTTCGGACAGAGCCACGACGTCAAGAACCTGTTCGTCTCGGACGGCAGCCAGTTCACCAGCGGCGCAGCATGCAATCCGACACTGACCATCGTCGCGCTCGCGATCCGGCAAGCGGATTACATTGCGGGGGCGATGCAGAAAAAGGAGATTTGACCGTCCAAAGAAAACTGTGTTCTCTCGCCGTCATTGCGAGCGAAGCGAAGCAATCCAGAATCCCACCGCGGTGACGGTCTGGATTGCTTCGTCGCAAAAGCTCCTCAATGACGGCGGAGAGAGTATCGTAGCCCGGATGGAGCGATGCGTAATCCGGGGGATCGCGAGTGAGCTGAATCCCGGATTGCTGCGCTTCATCCGGGCTACGCACTTTTGTTGGGATAGCTACTCGGCCGCATCGAGAATCGGCGTCACGGTGGCCTTGAACTCCGGCACCGTCACCATGCTCTTGGAGCGGTAGATCAGGCAGGAGCAGCGCAGCAGTGAGGCGAAATTATTGACCTCGCCGTGATGGTCGAGCACCTCGTTGTAGAGCGTGGTCAGGAATTTGCCGACGCTCATGTTCTCCTTGGCCGCGATCTCCTCCAGCGTGTCCCAGAACGCCATTTCCAGCCGGATCGAGGTGCAGTGCCCGCCGATCCGCAACGAGCGGGTCTGGGATTCGTAGTCGCGTTGGGGCTGGTGCGCGAAGAGATGGCACATGGCGTCCTCCCGTCCTGTTGCCATTTTTTCACGATGCTACACCGCTGTCCGGCCCCCACAATCAGGACCGTAGCAGGGCAACCGCTCCGTCCCGGTTGCGCAATTTTCTCGAACGTCCAATCCCTTCAATGTGATAGGCATCCCTCTTCCCCAGGCCGCCACACGGCTGTTGCCCAACACATGCTTTTGACGCAACACGGCCTAGAATAGCGCCGTCAGCGAATCCAGATCGAAAGCCCCATGCCCGTCCGCCAGCTTCCAGAGCAAGTCGTCAACCGCATCGCCGCCGGCGAGGTGGTCGAACGTCCGGCAAGCGTGGTCAAGGAACTGGTCGAGAACGCCATCGATGCCGGCGCGAGCCGGATCGACGTCTTCACCGATGGCGGCGGCCGTCGGCGAATCGGTATCACCGACGACGGCGGCGGCATGACCGCGAAAGACCTCGCGCTCGCGGTCGAGCGCCACGCCACCTCCAAGCTCGACGACGAGGATCTGCTCCAGATCCGCACGCTCGGGTTCCGCGGCGAGGCGCTGCCTTCGATCGGCTCGGTCGCGCGTCTCTCCATCACCACGCGGCACGCGAGCGAACCACATGCCTGGGCGCTGTCAGTCGAGGGCGGCGACAAATCCGAGATCATGCCGGCGGCGCTGGCCCACGGCACGCGCGTCGAGGTCAACGACCTCTTCTATGCAACGCCGGCGCGGCTGAAATTCCTGAAGACCGATCGCACCGAGGCGGAGGCGATCCGCGAGGTGGTCAGGCGCCTCGCCATGGCGCGGCCCGACGTCGCCTTCACGCTCGCAGGTGAGGAGCGCGCGCCCGTGACCTGGACCGCCGCGCTGCCCGGCGCCGCCGGACGGCTGACGCGGCTCGGCGATATCCTCGGTGCAGAATTCCGCAGCCACGCCATCGAGGTCCATGCCGAGCGCGAGGGCGTCGTGGTTGCCGGCTATGCCGCGGCGCCGGCGCTGACCAAGGCGAATGCGCTCGGGCAATATCTCTTCGTCAACGGCCGCCCGGTGCGCGACAAGCTGATCCTCGGCGCCGTGCGCGGGGCCTATGCCGACCATCTGCCGCGCGACCGCCATCCGGTGCTGGCGTTGTTCGTCACGCTCGATCCGCGCGAGGTCGACGCCAACGTGCATCCGGCCAAGACCGAGGTGCGGTTCCGCAATGCCGGCCTCGTGCGCGCGCTGATCGTGCACGGATTGAAGGACGCACTCGCGCGCGAGGGCCGGCGCACGGCCGCCAACAGTGGCGAGAGCGCGTTGTCCTCGTTCCGGCCGGCGTTCACGCCGCGGCCTGCGAGCTGGGACTGGCGCGCCTCGCCATCCGCCCCGGTCGCGCCGATGCCGTCGTTCGAAGGCTCCGCCGCGCCCGCCTTCACCGAGCGCGCGCAGGCCGCCTTCGATGTCGGCGCGCCCAGTGCGGACGTGCGGATCGAGGCACAGCCCGTCAGCGACCTCGTCGACCGCCCGCTCGGCGCGGCACGCACCCAGATCCACGAGACCTACATCGTCTCGCAGACCCGCGACGGCCTGATCATCGTCGACCAGCACGCCGCTCATGAGCGCATCGTCTATGAGCGTCTGAAGGCCTCGCTCGCCGCCAACGGCGTACAACGGCAGATCCTCCTGATTCCCGAGATCGTCGAAATGGACGAGGCGACGGTCGAGCGCCTGCTCGAGCGCAGCGAGGAGCTTGCCTCATTTGGGCTCGCCATCGAATCCTTCGGCCCCGGCGCGGTCGCGGTGCGCGAGACGCCGTCGCTGCTCGGCAAGACCAATGCCGGCGGGTTGCTGCGAGATCTCTCCGAGCACATGGCCGAGTGGGACGAGGCGCTGCCGCTGGAGCGCCGCCTGATGCACGTCGCCGCCACCATGGCCTGCCACGGCTCGGTGCGCGCCGGCCGCCGGCTGCGGCCCGAGGAGATGAACGCCCTGCTCCGCGAGATGGAGGACACCCCGAACTCCGGCCAGTGCAATCACGGCCGGCCGACCTATGTCGAGCTGAAGCTGAACGATGTGGAGAAGCTGTTCGGGCGGAGGTGACGGTGCCGTAGGGTGGGCAAAGCGAAGCGTGCCCGCCTCTATCGCGATAGCAGAAAGTTGGTGGGCACGGCGCGTTACACCTTTGCCCACCCTACCCACCGAGTGCGGACTACGGTCTCCTCAAAAACACGAACTCCGTGTCGTCATACGCCCGCCGCTCCAGTTCCTCGTAGCCCTCAGGCGTCACGAACTGTGCGGCCTTCGCCTCTTCGACCACGAGCAGCGCACCCGGTGTCAGCCAGCCACCGTCGCGCAAGCTGGCAAGGGACTTCTCCGCAAATCCCTTGCCGTAGGGCGGATCGAGAAACACCAGTGAGAACGGCTCAACAGGGTGCGCAGGCCCGAGATCAGTCGCATCGCGGCGATAGACCTTGGTCGTGCCGCCAAGGCCGAGCGTCTCGACGTTGTTACGCAGCAGCGCGCGGGCCTCGGCGCCGTTGTCGACAAACAGCGTGAACTTCGCCCCACGCGAGGACGCCTCGATGCCGAGCGCGCCGGTACCGGCGAAGAGATCGAGCACGCGCGCATCCTGGATCGGATCGTCATAGGCGTGCACGAGAATGTTGAACACGGACTCGCGCAGCCGGTCCGCCGTGGGGCGGATGTCGCGCGAGGACGGTGAGGCCAGATTGCGCCCCTTCAATCGACCGCCGACGACGCGCAATTAGTCCTCCCGCGGCGTCAGGTCGCGCTTGCCGTGATAACCGCGCTTGGGGCGGCGCGGCGGGCCGTAGCCGTTGGCCTCGGCCTCGTTGCGCTCGCGCGCTTCCTCGCTGCCGGTGCGCTGTACCAGCACGCGGCGGCCCTTGCGATCGTTGATCACGTCACGCTTGCTGGCAGGCTTCTTCTCGCGTGGCGCTTCGCCGTCGGGTGAAGAAGATTTCTTCGGCACGTCGAACTGCGCGCCCGACTTCTCGATCACCTTGTCGCCGAGCTGATCACGCAGCACGCGCGACTTGATCTCCTCGACCTGGCCTTCGGGAACCTCGCCGAGCTGGAACGGTCCGTAGGACACGCGGATCAGCCGGTTCACCTCGAGCCCGAGATGGGCGCAGACGTTGCGCACCTCGCGGTTCTTGCCTTCGCGGATCGCGAACACCAGCCAGACATTGGCACCCTGGTCGCGCTCCAGCGTCGCCTCGATCGGACCGTATTTGACGCCCTCGACCTCGATGCCGTTCTTCAATTCGTCGAGCTGCGCCTGCGTGACGTCGCCATGGGCGCGGACGCGGTAGCGGCGCAGCCAGCCGGTGTCCGGCAGCTCGAGCGTACGCGCGAGTCCGCCGTCGTTGGTGAGCAGCAGCAGGCCTTCGGTGTTGAAGTCGAGCCGGCCGATCGAGATCAGCCGCGGCAGGCCTTCGGGCAGATTGTCGAACACGGTCGGACGGCCCTCGGGGTCGTCATGCGTCGTCATCAGCCCGCGCGGCTTGTGGTAGAGGAACAGCCGCGTGCGCTCGCGCTCCGGCAGCGGCTTGCCATCGACAGTGACGACATCGTTCCGCGTGATGTCGAGCGCCGGCGAATTGATGACGCGGCCGTTGACGGCGACGCGGCCCTGCGTGACCATCTCCTCGGCGTCGCGGCGCGAGGCGAGGCCCGCACGCGACAGCACTTTTGCGATGCGCTCGCCGGCCTTCTTCGGCTTCGGTGCTTCGTCACGGCGCGGACGGCCCTCGAAATCCCGATCACGGTCCCGATAAGCGCCGCGGCCACCGAAGGCGGGACGCTTCTCGAAGATCCTGCTCTCATCCTCGTTTTCACGGCGCGGACGGTCGCCGAAGCGGCCTTCGCTGCGCGGATGCTCGTGCCAGTCGGAGCGGCCCTCGGAGCGCTCGCGCGGACGATTGAATTTGGGCCGGTCGCCGCGTTCGCCATCGCCATCACGACGAGGCCGATCGAATTTGGGACGATCGTCGCGCGGGCGATCGAACTTGGGTCGATCGAACTTCGGCCGCTCGCGGAACGGACGATCGCCGGACGCGCGATCGTCGCGCGAACGCGAGAAACGCGGACGGTCCTCGCCGCCACGCTGCCGATCGTCGCGCTTCTGCCAGGGCTTGTCTTCGCCGCGGTCGCGGCCGCCGAAATCCTTGCGCGGACCCTTGCCAAAGTCTTTGCGCGGCGGACGATCCCCACGGGGACCCGCATCGCGCTTCTGCCACGGCTTTGAATCGCTGCGCTCGCCACGATCGCGCGCACGATCGCTGCGATCCCCACGGTCGCGTTCGCGATCCGGTGCGCCCCGCGAAAACTTCCGCTCGCCGTCGAACTTGCGTTCCGGGCGGTCGCCACGCGGCGCATAGGGCCGCTTGTCGCCGAACTTCTTGTCGCCGAACCGGCCGGCGGGACGGGAATCGTCGCGATCCCGGCTGCGCGGCGGACGGTCGTCACGGCCATAGGACGGGCGATCACCGCGCGGCTTGAACGGCCGCTTCTCGCCATCGCGCGCGCCGCGATCGGAGAACGGGCGGTCGCCGCGCGGCTTGAAGCTGCGCTCCCCACCACCACGGTCGTCGCGCTTGAATTTCGGACGGTCGCTGAAATCGCGGCGCGGGGCATCGCCCTCCTCGCGGCGGCGGAACGGACGGCTGTCGCGGTCGCCGCGGGGCGGGCGGCTGTCGCCCCCCTCATGGCCGCGCTTGGCGAATTTCTTCTCGGGGCCGCGCGGCTTGCCGGACCGGCCCTTGGGCGGGCCACCCCTGCCCGGGCCTCGATCACGCCGGCCGCGGGAATCGTTGTCTTTGTCGCTGTCGCGAGGCATGAATAATCTCACTTAGGGGGTGGCCAGAAAGCATTGTGCGCGCTCGTTTCGAGCCGCATGCTCAGGCAAATCCGGTATTCACTCTTGCTGAAGGCGGAGCTACTAGCAGGTTTCTGGCGATGATACGAGGCTTGAAAGCCCCCTCTTTCATGGATTTGGCGCTCAAAACGGCCGAAAATGCCGGAAAGGCGGGCGAAGTTCCGATCGGATGCGTCGTGGTCCGCAATTACGAGGTCATCGCCACCGCGGCGAACCGAACGCTGACCGATTACGACCCGACCGCCCATGCCGAGATCGTTGCGCTGCGCGAGGCCGCCAAAAAGATCGGCAGCGAGCGTCTGATCGACTGCGACCTCTACGTGACGCTGGAGCCATGCACCATGTGTGCGGGCGCGATCTCCTTTGCAAGGGTCAGGCGGCTCTATTACGGCGCCGCCGATCCCAAGGGCGGCGCAGTCGAGTCCGGCGTACGGTTCTTCGCTTCCCCCACCTGCCATCATGCGCCGGATGTTTATTCCGGGGTCGGCGAAAGCGAGGCGGCGCGGCTGCTGCGGGAGTTCTTCCGGGAGCGGCGCTAGGGCGCCGAGAAGAAGTCGCGCAGCGCCGTTGCGGTGACGTCCGGGTTCTCCTCGGTGAGGAAATGGCCGGAGTCCACCGGCATGCCGTCGACGTTGGTCGCCCATTGCTTCCACGTATCGAGCGGCGTGGCGGCGGCCTGGGCGATGCCTGCACCACCCCACAGCGCCAGCATGGGCACGGTGATCTTCTTGCCGGCCTCGAAATCGGCCTTGTCGAGGTCGTAATCGAAATAGGCGCCGGCGCGGTAGTCCTCGCACATTGCATGCACGCGGGCGGGATCGCGGAACGGGGCGATGTAATGTTCGAGTGCGCGCGGGTCGATGGCGTCCAGCGTCTTCGACTTGGTCTGGCTCGCCATCTTGAAGCGCAGGAAGAACTCGCCGTTGCCCGAGATCAGCGTCTCCGGCAGCGGCGCGGGCTGGGCGAGGAAGGTCCAGTGATAGATCTTCAGCGCATAGGCGCGGTTCATCCGCTCCCAGTAATTATAGGTCGGCAGGATATCGAGCACGGCGAGCTTCGACAGCCGGCCGGGATGGTCGAGCGCCAGCCGATACGACACCCGGCCGCCGCGGTCGTGGCCGGCGAGCGCGAAGTGGACGTGGCCGAGCTGCTCCATCGCTTCGACCATGGCCTTGGCCATCGCGCGCTTGCTGTAGGGGACGTGCAGCGCATCGCTCTCGGGCATGTCGGACCAGCCATAGCCCGGCAGATCGGCGATGATCAGCGTGAACCTGTCGGCGAGCTGCGGCGCCACGCGGTGCCACATCACGTTGGTCTCGGAGAAACCGTGCAGCAACAGCAGCGGCGGCCCCTTGCCGCCGACGCGCGCGAAGATGCGGCCCAAGGAGGTGTTGATCCATTCGGAGGCGAAGCCGGGATAGAGGTCGGTGAGATCGGACATGGGTTCCATCACCTCAGAACAAAAATGTCGAAAACAACCCCATGCACAGTAGCACGGCGGCATCGGCGAGGGACGCTAAGCCCAACAACCGATTGCGCATTTTTGGAATGTCGATGTGGCGGAGCCGTGACGCCGCTGGCTTTGCGCGGCGACCGGAAAAAACGCTGTCAGCCCTTGGCCTTCTCGGCTTCCACCGCCTGCCAGCCGATGTCGCGGCGGCAGAAGCCTTCCGGCCAGTTGATGCGGTCGACGGCCTGATAGGCGCGGCTCTGCGCCTCCGTCACGGTCTTGCCGAGCGCGCAGACATTGAGCACGCGGCCGCCATTGGCGAGGATCGCGCCGTCCTTCTCAACCGTGCCCGCATGGAAGATCTCGACGGTCTCGACCTCTGCGGCGTCATCGAGCCCCTCGATGCGCGTGCCCTTCTGATAGTCGCCGGGATAGCCCTTCGCCGCCATCACCACCGTGAGCGCGGATTCCGGATACCAGCGCAGATCGAAATGCTTCAACTCCCCGTCGCAGGCGGCGATGAACGCCGGCACGATGTCGGACATCATGCGCAGCATCAGCACCTGGCACTCGGGATCGCCGAAGCGCACGTTGAACTCGAACAGTTTTGGGCCCTGCGTCGTCAGCATGATCCCGGCGTAAAGGATGCCGCGGAACGGCGTGCCGCGCTGCTTCATGCCGGCAACCGTCGGCAGGATGATCTTGGCCATGATCGCGTCGTGGATCGCGGGCGTGACCAAAGGCGTCGGCGAATAGGCGCCCATGCCGCCGGTGTTCGGGCCGACGTCGTGATCGAACACCCGCTTGTGGTCCTGCGCGGAAGCGAGAGGAATGGCGGTCTCGCCGTCGCACAGCGCGAAGAAGCTGATCTCGCGGCCCGGCAGAAATTCCTCGATCACGACCTCGGCGCCGGCATCGCCAAAGGCGCCCTCGAACATCATGGCGATGGCGTCCTCGGCCTCGCGCACGGTCTTGGCGACCACGACGCCCTTGCCGGCGGCAAGGCCGTCGGCCTTGACCACGATCGGCGCGCCCTGGCTCTGGACGTAATCGCTGGCGTCCTTGGCGTTGGTGAAGCGTTTGTAAGCGCCGGTCGGAATGCCGAATTCGGTGCAGAGCGCCTTGGTAAAGCCCTTGGAGCTTTCGAGCTGCGCCGCTACCCCGCTCGGCCCGAACGCCTTGATGCCGGCGGCGGTGAGGTCGTCGATGATGCCGGCGGCCAGCGGCGTCTCCGGGCCGACCACCACGAGCTCGACCGCATTGGTCTTGCAGAAGTCGATCACGGCGGCATGGTCGGCGACATCGAGCGCCACGCATTCCGCCTCCCGCGCGATGCCGGCATTGCCGGGCGCGCACCAGAATTTGGTCACCAGGGGGGAGGCTGCGATTTTCCACGCCAGGGCATGTTCGCGACCGCCGGAACCGAGCAGGAGAATGTGCATCGAGGGCTCGAAATGAGGGGTTTGCTGGGGGCGGAGGTCGCACGAATCGCGGCGGGTCTCAAGGGGAAACGGCCCGAACTCCCAGTCATTCCGGGGCGTTGCGGTTCGCTGTCTCCCTTCTCCCCTTGCGGGAGAAGGTGACGCGAAGCGCCGGATGAGGGGTATCTATCCGCGGAAAGACCTTTTGATGAGGAGCGAACCCCTCACCCTAGTGAGTCTGCGTCTACCGTCCTCGCTGCCCTCTCCCGCAAGGGGAGAGGGCGCAATAATCGGTATCGCCGCTAAACCTGCTTCCCCGCGATGATCTCCTGCAACGTCGCGACATGGCGCGCGAAGGCGCCGCGGCCGGCGGCGGTGGCGGTCACCGTGGTCTGCGGCTTCTTGCCGACAAAGGCCTTGTCCACCGAGACGTAGCCCGCCTTCGCCAGCGTCTCGATATGTGCGCCGAGATTGCCGTCGGTGGCGCCGGTGAGCTTCTTCAATCGCGAGAACTCCAGGCCAACGGAGACCGGCAGCGCGTTCAGCGCCGCCATGATCTTCAGCCGCAGCGGCTGGTGGATGATGTCGTCGAGCTCGGCCATGCGCTAGATCCGCCGCATCCAGAGTCCGCCGAGGATCAGACCGCCGCCATTGACGAACGCCATCCAGAGCGGGAACGCCTCCCCGATGTAGAAGAAACCGAACAATGCCAGTGCCGCGATGCCGAGGCCTATCGCGACGAAGGCGTAGCCGAACCAGAGACCCGCCAGCGTGTAGAACAGCATGAAGTAGAGCGGCCAGAACGCGCCGAGCTGGCGTGGACCGAAATGGCCGACGACGTTGGTGCAGATATAGCCGAAGGCGAAGAACAGCACGAAGACCAGAACGAGCCTGACATCGAAGGCGGCACCATGCGGACGGAGCGGTGGATTGAGCAGCCGGATTCCGACCATACCGCCGACGCCCAGAACATCCACGGCACCCCAGGCGTAGACCGCGTAGACCGGCCAGAGCCAGGTCACGAGATTGCCGGCGAACACCAGGGCGCCCCACCAGACCGCTGCGAGGCTTGCAAGCTCATAGAGCTGCGATTGCTTTACGCGCTGGACGATATCGTCGATGTCGGCCAGCGCTGCAGACGCCTCCTTGCTGTCGATCATGACTGCCCGGCCCCTCGCGTTGCGACGTCCTCGGCGATCACGGAGACTGCCTTCGGATTGGTGACGAGGCCCATATGGTTGATGCCGTCGATGATCTTGACGTCGACCGATGGTTTGATCGCCTGGACGGTCTCGGCATATTTGTCCGAGATCATCATCTCGTCCTCGGCGCCGGCGATAATCGTGATCGGTCGTGTCGTTGCCGGTAGATCGAGCCGGTAGCCGCGTGTCGCAAAGTTGCGCATCAGGCGGTCGGAATAGGTAGAGGTGAGGTACTTGGCCGAATTCGCCGGCACGGCGAAGGCGAGCACCGGAAGCTGTGCACAGCAGTCGACGCCGAGCTTACGCAGCGCCGTGAGCCCGAGGAAACGCGGAACGTCGGCACTGACCCAACCACCGTTGCTCGGCCGGTTGGTCGGCGCGTCATAGCCAAGATAGGGCGCGAGCAGCACGGTGCGCACGAACATGTCCTGCATGATCGGGGTCGCGGCGAGCCGCAGCGAGAAGCCCGCGCCAGCGGAATGGCCGATCAGGGTGAGCGGCAGGTCGGGCGCGCCCTTGCGAACATGAGCGACGAAATCGACGAGGTCGTCCTCGAGCTGGCCGACATAACCGATATCGCCCCGCGTCCCGGAGCCGCCGTGGCCGCGGATGTCGAGCGCCCAAGTCTCCACCCCGCGCGCGGCGATGGCATGGGTCAGCGCGTGATTGACGGTGCCACTGGAGCCGGAGGAGCCATGGATGAAGATCGCGCCACGGCCGGTCGCGGGTCCGCTCGAAGCGTAGTGGCGGAAGCCGATCCAGGTGCCGTCGCGGGCCTGAAAGCGCTCGAGCGGTGGCATGGTCGAGAAGTCGACGAGCTTCACGGACTCCGAAACCGATCGCATCTCAGGCGGCCGCTCCAGCGGCGTTGCGATCATCGCGGCCAGGATCAGCGCCACAGCGCCGACCGCGCACAGGGCCCATTTCAGTCCATGCAAGACGCCGCGCAGCAGCCGGATCGCCATGGCTCAACTCCCTTGAATCTATTGAATCTATCAATCAATAGAGAACTCTATAATACAGAGTACTCTTCACATCAATCCCCGGATTGGCGCCGCGCGGTGAAAATCCTTAACGTTGGGTCCGACCCCAAAATGCCGAATCGTTTGCCGATGCCGCCCGCGGAACAACTGCTCAACGCCCCCGAATTCACCGTCTCCGAGCTCTCGCAGTCCCTGAAGCGGACGGTGGAGGACGCCTTTGGCCATGTCCGGGTCCGCGGTGAGATCTCCGGGTTCCGCGGCGCCCACTCATCCGGCCACTGCTATTTCGCGCTCAAGGACGAGAGCGCCAAGATCGAGGCGGTGATCTGGAAGGGCGTGCACGGGCGGATGCGCTTCAAGCCCCAGGAAGGGCTCGAGGTCATCGCCACCGGAAAGCTCACGACCTATCCGGGCTCATCCAAGTACCAGATCGTGATCGAGGCGCTGGAGCCCGCCGGCATCGGCGCGCTGATGGCGCTGATGGAGGAGCGCAAGAAGAAGCTCGCCGCCGAGGGCCTGTTCGACGAGGCGCGCAAGCAGTTGCTGCCCTGGCTGCCGGAGGTGATCGGCGTGGTGACCTCGCCGACCGGCGCCGTCATCCGCGACATCCTGCATCGGCTGGAGGACCGCTTTCCGCGCCACGTGCTGGTGTGGCCGGTCAAGGTGCAGGGTGAAGGCTCGGCCGAGCAGGTCGCAGCTGCGATCCGCGGCTTCAACGCGCTGCCGGAGGGCGGCAGGATTCCGCGGCCCGACGTGCTGATCGTCGCGCGCGGCGGCGGCTCACTGGAGGACCTCTGGTCGTTCAACGAGGAGATCGTGGTGCGGGCGGCAGCCGAGAGCATGATCCCGCTGATCTCGGCGGTCGGGCACGAGACCGACATCACACTGATCGACTTCGTCGCCGACAAGCGCGCGCCGACGCCGACGGCGGCGGCCGAGATGGCGGTGCCGGTGCGCAGCGATCTCTTCGTCGAGGTCGCCGATCTTGCGCGGCGCACCCGCGCCTATTGGCAGCGTGCCCATGAGAGCCGGCGCAGCGAGCTGCGCGCCGCCGCGCGCGCACTGCCGGCCGCCGGCGATCTGCTCGCGATCCCGCGGCAGCGGCTGGATTCGGCGGGGGCGTCGCTACCCCGCGGGCTCAAGGCCAACACGCATGCGCATTTCCGCCGGTTTACCGCCGCCAGCGCCAAGCTGACGCTGCGGGTGCTGCACGGGCAGATTTCGCAGGCCGATCACCGCCTCACCGTGTGCGGCGAGCGGCTCGGCCTGTCCGCGCGCTCGCTGCTGCGGCAACGGCGCGACCGTTTCGCCGGGCTGGAGGTGCGCTTGCGCGCCTCGAAACTTTCGAATGCGCAGGCGCAGCGCAACGCAATTGCCCGCCAGCGCGAGCGCACGCATCGTCTGGCCGAACGCGCCGGCCGCGCGCTTGCCACGCTGTTGCAGCGGCTGGATGCCCGCGTCGAGAACAGCGGCAAGCTGCTCTCGGCATTGTCGTATCGCGGCGTGCTCGCGCGCGGTTTCGCGCTGGTGCGGGATGAAGCCGGCCATCCCCTGCATGCGGCGGACGCGATTGGTCCCGGCGCACGCGTCGAGATCGAGTTTGCGGACGGCCGTGTCGGCGCGACGGCGGATGCGGATCGCCCGGCGCCTGCCGCAAAGCGCGCGCCGTCGCAAGCAAAGCCGGCCGCGCAGGACGCCAAGCCCGCGCCGAAGCGCGTGGCCAAGCCGGTGGATCAGGGCAATTTGTTCTGAGGCGCGAGGGCGGCGTTCCGCCCTCGGTGTCATGCCCCGCGCAGGCCGGGAATCCAGTACGCCTCGGCTTCTCGGTGACCCACGGACGTCTCGGCGTACTGAATCGCCCGGTCAAGCCGGGCGACGACACCGAGTGTGTGGTGCGCGCATGCAGCCCCAACCACGTCATTGCAGCCCGCCTACCGGCAGGACAATCCCGCGTCGATCGTGGTCCAGAAGCCGCAATGTTCCGGTACGCGTTGCGGCGCGCCCGCGTGGGCTTCGAACAGGAAGATCGCGACGGTGAAGACGATCAGTGCGGATGAGAACAGGACGAAGCGATTGCGCATGAGGACTGCGTTTAATCGACATCGTGGTCGAACTAAGGCGCCGTCACCTGCTGAAACCGCCGCGACACGCGATACGTAGATTCACGGTCGGCCATACTCTGTGCAGGGCGGTGGTCGATGCGGGGCTGTCCGCCAGATTTGTTCCTCGGGCGGCCCCGCTTCCGCCTTCGCTTCTGTCGAGCTACGGCGCGACAAGTCCGCTCAGCCAAGCTACCGCGCCAGCCACTCCGCCACTTCCCGCTGCGACTCCGCGCGTGCCTCCGCATCGGTGCCGAGATGGCCGTGCTCGGGCGCGGCGGCGTCGGTGGTGCCGGCAGCTGCGTGCAGCGGCGTATTGGCGCGGTCGAAATCGTGATAGGCGCCGGGATAGACCACGATGCGCGTGAGCGCGCTGCGGCCGCGCGCGCCGTCGACCATCTGGCGGCAGGCCGGCGGCGACGAGACGTCGTCATTGGCGCCGATCAGCACCAGGGTCGGCACCCGCGCGCTCCAGCCGAGGCCGGCGGAGATCCGGCAATCCGGATAGAACGCGATCGCAGCGCGAAAATCCGGCCCGGCTTCGCGCGCGGCGCTCTGTGGACGCACCGCCCAGAGCAGCGCGCTGGCACCATTGGCCCAGCCGATCAGGCTGACGCGGTCGCGCGCGACCCAACTCTGCTTCATCAGCCAGGCGCGTGAGGCCGCGATGTCGGCGACGCGCTCGCGCCGCGCCTTGACGTGCATCTCCTTGACGCGGCATTGCGGCCCGAGCTCGCGCGAGCCGTAGCTGTCGGGCAGCAGCACGGCGTTGCCGGCCTTCAGCAATTGCAGCGCCCAGTCGCGATAGCGCGGCAGCACCGCTTCTGAATGATTGCCAAGGCCGCCGCAGCCGTGCAGCGCGATCACGGTCGGAAACGGCCCCTCGCCTTCGGGCTTGTAGAGTTGCGCATGCAGGACTCCGGACGACAGCGGAATGTCGACCTGCTGCGGCGCCGGCGCGGCGTGCGCGGCCGACATCAGCAGCATCAGGAACAGGGCGGTCAGTCGAAGGCGCATCGGATTCTGCCGTGAAAGATGCCGGAACCGGCCATCCCTCGCGCGAAGCACTATCATGCGGAAACGGCGGCAAAACATCACAAACCGGTGGGTTTACCGGGCGGACAAGCCACCCTATCTATGCTAAATCCCGTCCAACACATCGTGCCCTCCAGGGTTTTCCACGGAGAGGCCTTCCACGGAGACTTTCGACCGTGCTGAACAAGTTCGGCCCCTCGGGCCATGGCGAAGCGCAGGTGCAATATCTCGACGGCGATTTCCGCGTGATCTCGCCGGGGACCTTCGTGCGCTGCGCGATCACCGACACGCGGATTCCGCTCGACGAATTGAAGTACTGGAGCGTGGACCTGCAAGAGGCCTACGCCACGCCCGCCGCCGTGCTGCAGCGGCATTTCCCCGGCGCGCTGAAGCCGCAGCCGTGAGGCCACCGGCACGCGACTATTGCTGCTCCGTGCCATCGCCGCCCAGGCAGGTCTTGATGAAACTCTTCCTGGGCTCGCCGACAACCTTCTGATCGATCGCCTGCTTCAGGCAGTCGACCCGTGCCTGCGCCATGCAGAGCTGCATCTGGTCGCGCTTGTCCTGTCCCTTCAGGCTTTGCGTCGTCGCAAGACACGTGACGCGCTTGGTCGCGGGGACGGGCACCGTGCCGGTTGACGCAGCGGGAGCCGTCGTCGGCGCCGTCTGCGCAAACACGGGCGCAATGATCAGACACACAAGACTGGCAGCAACGGCCGCGGATGGCAGTTTCATCGGATTCTCCTGATCTTCCGGAACCGATAGGCGTCTTGCGATGAATGTCGCCTGAATGACAGGCCGCTGCAGGATGAGCAAAGCGTAACTTTCCTGCCGGCGTCGCACGGGCGGCACGGCTTTTCGTGCAGCATGAGGATGGAGACGCTGTTCGCGCGCACTTGCACTGCGCGCCTCGCCGCCGAAATGATCTCCGTCGCATCGATCCGCGTTGCATCGATCCGCGCTTGCACTCCGTGGTACGTCACTTCGCGCTGTGGTTGGATTTTTCGCTGCGGTTCGGCGCCCTCAAGTTGTTTGACGAAGTCTTGGTGAAACAGAGCGCTGCTAAACTGCATGTTAGGTAATTAGCCCTGCTCCTTTGCCGCACAGACTATCAAGTCAACCAAACGGCCCATTGAGCTTTGGAATTGGCGCAGTCTGTGAACGGGCTCATATCGAAGAGCCATCTGGCGGGCTACCATCACCTCGAAAATTCGCGGTGGCATATTTTGTAAATCGAAAGTCAAAGGATGGGGGTGATCATGCCCACCATACTAGACATGCTCTATCGTGAATATTGCCGCGCCCGCCTCGCTGAAATGCGGAAACAGCTTCTGATCATAGCTCAACGCTCTGAAGCTCCCGAAGCGCATCATCATCTTGCGGATCAGGGTGACGATGAGAGGACGGACGCACAACGCAAGACCGGTCGGGGCGTGCCGCATTGAAGCGGCCCCGAGACCGGCGAACTCTCCCGCGTAGCAGTGACCAAGCAATTGGCGGCAGTTTGGGAGCAAGCGATGAATACACCCGAATGCTATACTGTCATGGTGGCCTGCGTCTCGTGCCTGACCATCATCGGAATGATGGCTGTTGGAGCCTGGTGAGGGGACCGACCGCTGAGCCGGGATTGCACGCGGTTAGCGGTCCGCTGGCAAGCACGTTCAGTCCGGCGTACGGCGCCGGACGCAGCAGGCGCCATCTGGCATCGTCCGTCGATGGATGCCGGAAGGCCTCCGCCTCGCCTCAGCGTGCAGACCTGCTTCTTGCTGTGAGGTGAGCGTTGCCGCCGCCTGATACGATTGCGGCGGCATCGCTTGAGATCCGGATGTCAGCCTCCGGGCGGAATATACGAGGAACGCAGCTTCGCCGCGTTCTGGCGGACCTGCTTGATCTCGTCCTGCGTGAACAGCCGGGTCAGTTTCACGTTCTGCAAGGTACCCGCCGTGACGGTCAGACCGGAAATGGCCGGTGCCGCGCTGGGATCAGGCACATCGAAAATCACGAGAACGCCCGGACCGTCGGCAGCAACGCTGTACATCGAAATCAGCTTGCCACCGGCCGCTTCAATGAGTTTTGTCGCCGCCTCCTGGCGATTGGTCGTGGGGTTTTCCAAAATGGCGTTGAGAGCGCGTGGCGTATATTGTCCAGTGAGGCAAAAATGCATGGCATGTTCTCCTCTGAGCTTTTGGCAATAACTCTCCTGCCGTTCCGAACTGATCGTAACGGTCTCGCGTCTGAAATGATGAAGGTACGCTGCCCGCCGTGGGCATAAACGCCGCCGATGATTGCCGGGAGTTCGGCACGTCCCGGTGACGGCTCTCGTGCAAGGCTACATCAACTCCCGAACGTGCGGAAGACAATTCATCCGCCGCGACATGTCGCCCCGATCAATTGCCGCATATCCCATGGCGCGCGGTGTTGGGTTACGGCGGAGCGCTTTGTCCGCGCCAAGAAATCATCAAAAAATCATAAAGAAATCATCGCCTGGCGAACCGCCGCTCGCGCGCCTTGTAGAGATGATCGCTGATCAATTGCCGGAGCGCGGCCGGATCATCGAATTCGAGCTGCACCGCGAACGGCACGATGCCGCCGGGCACGCCTTCGCGGCCGCGCAGGCGCGCAAGATCCTTTTCCGTCGTCACCAGCGTGAGCTGCTCGCGCTGCGCCTCCGCTGCGAGCGCGGCGATCTCGTTCTGCGAAAACATGTGGTGATCGGCGAAGGGGCGCGTGCGCGCGACCTCGATGCCGCAGGCGCGCAAGCTGCGGAAGAAACGCGCGGGATCGCCGATGCCGGCGAACGCAAACACGCGTTTACCGAGGAGTTGCGCGACCGAGGCCGCATCCGGCTTCAGGCGCGCGCGCAGCTCCGGCTTGTTGCGCTTCGCAAGCTCCGCCGCGACATCGTTGGCGGCATGGCCATTGCCGATCAGCACCAGCGCATCGGTGCGCGCGAGCTGCGCCTTCAGCGGCGCGCGCAGGGGACCGGCCGGAAACACCTTGCCGTTGCCGAGGCCGCGCTCGCTGTCGATCACGATCAGGGAGGCGTCCTTCTGCAGGCGCGGGTTCTGGAAGCCGTCGTCCATCAGGATCACGGTCGCGCCCCGCGACTTCGCGAGCGCGACGCCTTCGAGACGGTCGTGCGCGACCACGACAGGAACGTCGCGCACCATCATCAGCGGCTCGTCGCCGATGTCGGACGCGGTGTGGCGCTCGCGGTCGACCATGACCGGACCCTTGAGGCGTCCGCCATAACCGCGGCTGAGCACCACCGGCGTCTCGCCGAGCTCGCGCAACAGCTTCGTCAATGCGAGCACGGTCGGCGTCTTGCCGGCGCCGCCGACATGGTAGTTGCCGACGCAGATCACGGGGATGCCGGCGTCAAAGCCCTGGCGCAGCATGCGCCGTTCGGTGATCGCGCCATAGAGCAAGCCCAACGGCCGTAACGCATGAGACTTGAAGGAACGCGGCCGGTACCAGAAGGCCGGCTCACGCATTGGCGGCCCCCATCTCGATGGTCAGTTGCAGCAGATAGGGCTCGAGCGCCGTCATCGTGCGATTGAGCGCGCCGCCGAGATCCTCGACCACGCCTGAGCCTGCGCGCTGCATCCCGTCGCGCACCGTGGGATCGGCCAGCAACTGACCGAGCTGCTTGACCAGCGTCTCCTGCGTGTCGGCCTGGCGCGCGCCGCCGCTGCTATCGAGCGCCTCGTAGACATCGGCGAAGTTGAAGACGTGCGGACCATGGACGATCGCGGCGCCGAGCTTGATCGCCTCAATCGGATTCTGGCCGCCATGGCGGATCAGCGATCCGCCCATGAACACGACCGGCGAGAGGCGGTAGAACAAGCCGAGCTCGCCCATGGTGTCGGCGACATAGACGTCGGTCGCGGCGGTCGGCAATTCCCCGCGCGAGCGCAACGCCGGCTTCAGGCCCGACGCCGTGATCAAGCCCGCGATCGAGGCGCCGCGATCCGGATGCCGCGGCACGATCACGGTCAGAAGCTGCGGGAAGAAACCGACGAGGCTGCGATGCGCCGCGATCAGCATCTCGTCCTCGCCCGGATGGGTCGAGGCCGCGACGGTGATCGGGCGGCCGCGCGTCATCGCCGTCAGCCGCTCGAGCTTGGCGGGATCGGCCGGCGGCGCGGCCACGTCGAGCTTGAGATTGCCCGTGGTGACGACGTCGCGGCCGCCGAGCGCCGAGAAGCGCTCCGCATCGGTCTTCGATTGCGCCAGGCAGATGTCGAACCGCGACAGCAGCGCCGAGATGGTGCCGTACATCCGCCGCCAGCGCGGGAAGGAGCGCGGCGACATCCGCCCGTTGATCAACACCATCGGCAGGCGGCGCGCGGCGCCCGCCAGGATCAGGTTCGGCCACAAATCGGATTCGATGAACAGCGCCAGCGACGGCTTCCAGTGATCGAGGAAGCGCGCGACATAGCGCGGGGAATCATACGGCACGTATTGATGGATGACGTCGGGCGGAAAGCGCTTTGCGACCACGGCGGCGGAGGTGACGGTACCCGAGGTGAGCAGGATGCGCAGATTGAGGTCGCGCAGGCGCTCGACCAGCGCGGCTGCGGCGAGCACCTCGCCGACGCTGGCGCCGTGAATCCAGACCACGGGGCCGTGCGGACGCACGTCCCGGGACAGGCCCCGCCGCTCGTCGACGCGCGCGGGATCCTCCTTGCCCTGCTTCAGCCGCCGCTTGATCAGCGCCGGCGCAAGCGGCACCAGGCCCGAGGCCAGGCGCCGGTACATCCGCAGCGTTATCGGCAGCGAATTAGCCATCTTGGGGCCCCGGACGGCCGAGTTGCGCATAGGCGCGGCGGGTCGCCTCGTTCAAGGTCTCTTCCAGCTCCAGCCGCAGCGCTTCCATGGTGGCGGCGTCGGCATCCGGCGGCACGTGGATTTCCTTGATGCCGACCAATGCGCCCCGCCCGAACGGCAGGTTGATGGTGGTGCGGTCCCAGTTCTTGAGCCGGATGAAGCGGCTGGTCGCCATCGCGAAAGGCATGATCGGCCGCCCTGATTCCCGTGCCAGCATGATGATGCCGAGTCCGGCCACGCGCGAGCGCTTCGGGACATCGGCGGTCAGCGCGACATTACAACCGTCCTGGAGCGTGTGCACCATTTCCCTGAACGCGCCCACCCCGCCCTTGCGGTGGAAGGCGCCGCCGTGGTCACCGGAACCACGGATCAGGCCGATGCCGAGCCGCTCGACGGCGATCGCGTTGAACTCGCCGTCGCGATGCCGCGAGATCAGGACCTTGGCCCGGTGGGACTCCTTTTTCTTGATGAAGGGCGTGAGGAAATGCTGGCCGTGCCAGAAGGCGAAGATCGCGGGAATCTGGGGCTCGACGATCTCATAGACATCCGGCGGATCGAACGTGAACTTGTTGGTCCGCCAGACCAGACGCAGATATTCGGCCGCCAGAACCCCGACGGCACGCTGAAGCCAGCTGCTTCGCAGCGTATTGCGAAGCAGTTTTTTCAACGCGCCGGTTCTTGATTCGGGTCGAGCAGCCGATGGAGATGGACGATGAAGTAGCGCATCTGCGCGTTGTCGACCGTGCTCTGCGCCTTGGCGCGCCAGGCGACGTGAGCGGACGCATAGTTCGGATAGAGGCCGACGATCTCGACGTCATCGAGGTTCTTGAAGGTGTTGTGCTCGAGATCGAGCAGTTCGCCGCCGATGACGAGATGCAGCAATTGTTGCGGGGCACTATCTGGCATGGGTTCTGTTCCTAACGGGCTGCCCGGCAAAGCAGTGTTCGAGAAGCACGGCGGATGCACTCAGGGCAAGGGCCGATTTCGAAAATGCGCGACGATGCCCGCATGACGATCGCGACCCGCTGCCACCAGCACCCCGTGCGTGACTTCCCGGCGGTTATAGAGGATGGGATCTCCGGAGAGGTCGCTCATCCTACCATCCGCTTCCTGCACGATCAAATCGGCCGCCGCAAGGTCCCAATCATGGCTGTTGCCCCCGGCAAAAGCCGCATCCAGCACGCCATCGGCGACCCGGCACAGGCGCAGCGCGAGCGAACCGATTCGCGGATGCAGCTTGATGTCGCCGCCGGCCGTATTGAGCCGCTCGACCATCGGCTTCGGGCCGGCGACGCGGGAGAAGTCGAGCGCGGATCCGGACGCCGCCCGCACGGCTTTGCCATTGAGCGTCGTGCCCTGCCCGCGGGCCGCGAAGAAGAACTCGCCGGTTGCGGGCGCGAACACCGCAGCCAGCACCGGCGAGGCATCCTCGACCAGCGCGACGCTGACGCACCATTCGTCATGGCCGCCGAGATAATTGCGGGTGCCGTCGATGGGATCGACCACCCAGGTCCGCCGCCGCGACAGCCGCACCTCGTCGTCGGCGCTCTCCTCGGACAGCCAGCCATAATCGGGCGTCGCCGCGCGCAGGCGCGCTTCGAGCAGGTCGTTGACGGCAATGTCGGCTTCCGACACCGGCGAAGACGCGCCCTTGGTCCACTTCCTCAATTCGGTGCGAAACATCGACTGCGCGAGGCTGCCTGCCTCCCGCACCGCGTCCTGCAGCAGCGCCGCCTCGCGCGTCAGGATGGTTTCGTCCGTTGCATGCGCGTCAGCGTCCGCCAAGCGTCAAACCCTCGATGCGCACCGTCGGCGCATTGATGCCGTAGCGGAACTCGAGATTGTTCGCCGGTTGCATCGACTTGAAGATCTCGAACAGATGGCCCGCGATCGTGACCTCGCTGACGGGGTAGGTCAGCTCGCCATTCTCGATCCAGAAGCCCGAGGCGCCGCGGCTGTAATCGCCGGTGACGCCGTTGACGCCGGAGCCGATCAGGTCGGTGACGTAGAAGCCCTGCTTGATGTCGGCGATCAGCTCGGCCGGGGTCGGCGTGCCCGGTTCGAGATGCAGATTGTACGGCCCCGGCGACGGCGAGGACGAGACGCCGCGATGGGCGTGGCCGGTGGTGGTGAGGCCGAGCTCGCGTGCGGTCGCGCAGTCGAGCAGCCAGGTCGTCAGCACGCCCTCGTCGACCAGCGCGATCTTCTTCACCGCGACGCCTTCGGCATCGAAGGTCTGCGAGCGCAGGCCGCGCTTGCGCAGGGGATCGTCGATGATGCGGATGTTCTTGGCGAACAGCTGCTGACCGAGCTTGTCCTTCAGGAAGCTGGTCTTGCGTGCGATCGAGGCGCCGTTGATGGCACCGACGACGTGGCCGACCAGCGAGCCCGCGACGCGCGGATCGAACACGACCGGCACCTTGCAGGTCTCGACCTTGCGCGGATTGGAACGCGCCACGGTGCGCTCGCCGGCGGAACGGCCGACGACTTCCGGCGACAGGAGATCGGCGCCGTGCGGCGCCGAGGTGAAGTCGTAATCACGCTCCATGCCGGTGCCTTCGCCCGATATCGCGGTCGCCGAAATGCCCTGGCTGGAACGCAAATAAGAACCATGGAAGCCGGTGCTGGTGACGAGCACCATGCCGCCCATGCCGGCGGAGGCGGAGGCGCCGCCGGACTTGGTCACGCCCTTGACGGCGAGCGCGGCAGCCTCGGCTTCGAGCGCGCGGCGCTCGAGCTCGGAGGTCGCGGGCACGTCGGGATCGAGCAGATCGAGATCGGGGAAGTCGCGCGCGAGCAGCGCGGGATCGGCGAGGCCGACATATTTGTCGTCGGGTGCGACGCGCGCCATCGCAACCGCGCGCTCGGCAAGCTTGGTCACGGCATCGCCGCTGACGTCGTTGGTCGAGACCACCGCCTGGCGCTGGCCGACCAGCACGCGCAGGCCGACATCATCGCCCTCGGAGCGTTCGGATTCCTCGACGCGCCCGTCACGCACCTCGACGCCCTGCGAGACGCCGCGCACGGCGACCGCATCGGCCGCATCCGCACCGGCGCGCTTGGCCGCCTCGACCAGCCGCTGCGCGAGATCGGAGAGCGCGGACTGATCGAACAGGTCGCGATTGGCTTTGGACGAATCCTGGGGCGAAAGCGTCGAGCTTGGTGAAGGGTTCACAAACGAAATCCTGTTGCGGCGGGAGGTTTCGGGGCGATACCGGCCCTGAACACCAGATGTGCCCAATTGGTACGGACTTCAAGCGTTTTCAGCCCGCAAAAAGCTCAGATTCGCAAGTCCAGCGCAACGTCTCGTCAATCATGCGTGCCAAGGTCTTGTCAATCATGAGCCGTGGTGACGCTGGATTAACCAGCCTTCTTAAGTGGTTTCGGAACGGCGCGCGCTAAGGTCCTCGCATCGACCGGGAACATAATCCCGGCGGGGAGAACTAAAGCCGTGAGGCGTCAAACAGCAACAAGCGGGATCGCTCCCGCCGGGTCGGGCCGCAGCTTGCGGCTCGACCCTCTTTCCCTTCCGGTCCGCTTCGATGCGCACGATCCGCGCGCCGACGGGTACACCAGGCAGATCGAGCTTCATCGCGAGCGTGTCGTGCTGCGCCGTGCCGTTCGCGGCATGCAGATGGCGATCAACGTCCGCGTCAGCGACTTCACCGGCGTTGCGTTGCGCGGCAATGACGAGGCGCAGACCCTCGTCCTCGTGCATCGCGATCCCTCGCTGTCCGTTCCGCTGCTGGTCAGCAGCGATGGCGACGAGCTCGCCGAGGCATGGGCGATTTGGAGCGAACTGTTCGCGCTTCCACAACTCGACGAAGGCGCCCGCAACCCCACGCCGCGCCGTCGCCGCGCCAACGCGATCCGCGCCCGCCGTCCGAAATTTTTGATGCGCCGGCGCACCGCCATGACGCGCGAACTGTCGGTTCATCGCGAAGAGCGCGAGATCATCGCGCGGGATTGAACGGCAAGCACGGTGCCGCAGGGTGGGCAAAGCGAAAGCGTGCCCACCTTTTTTATCTCAATCTCGGAAAGATGGTGGGCACGGCGCAAGAGCGCCTTTGCCCACCCTACGACAGCTACGCCGCCCGCATCACAGCGTCGACCAGCAATCCCGCAAACAGCAGGAAGCCGGCATACTTGTTCGAGTAGAACAGGCGCTTGCAGAGCAAGGGGTCGCTGATATCCAGCCGCACGATCTGCGACGCCAGATGCACCGCGAACGCGGCAAGCCCGAGCCAGGCCGGCCAGCGCGCATCGCCTGAGGCCAGCGCGACGCCGATCAACATCACCGCAAGCCCGTAGAACAGGATCAGCGCCTGGTGCGTGTGCGCGCCGAACAGCCGCGCGGTGGACTTGATGCCGATCAGCGCGTCGTCCTCGGCGTCCTGATGCGCATAGATCGTGTCATAGCCGATCACCCACGAAATCGATCCGGCATAGAGCACCAGCGCGGTCAATTCGATGCGGCCGAAGGTGACGGCAAATCCCATCAGCGCGCCCCAGGAGAAGGCGAGGCCGAGCACGATCTGCGGCCACCAGGTGATGCGCTTCATGAAGGGATAGATCGCGACGATCAAAAGCGAGGCGATGCCGGTCAGGACCGCGAAGCGGTTGAATTGCAGCAGCACCACGAGACCGGTCAGCGCCTGCGCGACCATGAAGGCCAGCGCCTGCTTCGTGGTCACCTGGCCCGACGGCAACGGCCGCGAGCGGGTGCGCTCGACCTTGTCGTCGAGATCGCGGTCGGTGATGTCGTTCCAGGTGCAGCCTGCTCCGCGCATCACGAAGGCGCCGATGAAGAACAGCGCGATGGTGAGCGGCAGGCCGCGGACATCATGCGCCATGCCGGCGGCGAGTGCCGCCGACCACCAGCACGGCATCAACAGAAGCCAGGAGCCGATCGGACGATCGAAGCGGGACAGGCGCAAATAGGGCCGCGCCCATTGCGGCGCGAGCGTATCGACCCAGTTGCCGGTGGAATCGGCAACGCGGGCGGATGTATCACTCATCGGGTGAGGACGTTGCCGTTGAGCGTATCGAAGGTGCTGCCGCCCTTCTTGCCGGCATTGGCTTCAGGCGCAGAGCCCGAGCCCAGCACCTCGCTCAGCGACGGACCGGCCGGACCGCGCGGCTGGTTCTGCATCTGCTGCGCGACGTTGCAGACCTTCGTCGACATGGCCTCGGTGTTCTTGTGGCCGTCCTTCATCTGCGCGCTGACCTGCGCCGGAATCCCGCACTTCGCCGCGTTGGCCTCGATGTACTTGATCATCTTGGACTCAGCCTGGCTGAAATTGCGGATCAGCTTGCAGGCCTCGTCCGGCGGGGCGTGACGGTCGCTTGCCGCCTTGATCAGCTTGCCGCGCTTCTCGGCTTCCTCGCGCAGAGGCATGAACGCCTTCATGCAGTCCTCGCCGGGACCGCCTTGCGTCGGCGGGGCGGCGCTGAAGGCACCCGCGCCACCGACGGGCGCGGCGCCGTTGACGGGAAACGATCCTTGGGGCGCTGCACCGACCGAAGCAGTCGGTGCCGAGCCATTCACGGGCGGAAACGCGGAACTGGTTGGGGCTTGGCCAGGCAGCGGCGCAGGGAAGCCCTGCGCGTGGGCGCCCGCGGCGCCCAAGGTGACCATGGCGGCAGTGATCGGAACCATCAAATGACGGATCATCAAGGCAGTCTCTCCGGCAGGAGCTTACGGGGCTCGGCGTCTTCTCAATTGAAGCGCAACCAGCGTGCTCGCGATTTTACGATTCCCGCCGGCCCTTAACAACCCGCCGAATAGGGCAAGAGCGCGGCGCGCCGACGCACCGATTCGGCAATATTTACCCCCGAAATGGCGGCTTTCGGTTAATAACGGCGACAAATTGGACCTTTGAACGATGCCCTCCCACGATTTTCGTGCCCCCCGCCTGTTTGTCGACGTCCCCCTTGCCCAGGACGCCAGGGTTCCGCTCGACCGCGACCAGAGCAATTATCTCGGCAATGTGCTGCGGCTTGCCGCCGGGGCCGAGGTTTTGGCGTTCAACGGCCGCGACGGCGAGTGGCAGGCCGCGATCGAAGGCCGCAAGCGGCCGGACGGCCTCGTCATCCTCCAGCAGACCCGGCCCCAGGACCGGCTGGCCGAGCTCGCTTACGTCTTCGCGCCGCTCAAGCATGCCCGGCTCGATTACATGGTCCAGAAGGCCATCGAAATGGGCGCCGCCACGCTTCAGCCGGTCCTGACCCGCTTCACCCAGGCCTCCCGGGTCAACACCGAGCGGATGCGTGCCAATGTCGTCGAGGCTGCCGAGCAATGCGGCATCCTGAGCATCGCGACGGTGGCCGAGCCGGTGCCGCTGGACCGGTATCTCAGTCAGCGCCCTCCCGACCGGCTGCTCATCTTCTGCGATGAGGCGGCGGAGGTCCAAAGCCCCATTCGGAGCCTGGAGAAGGCCCGCGCGGCCGGACTTGACCAAGGCAGAATTGGCATCGACGTGCTGATCGGCCCCGAAGGCGGCTTTGCCGAGGAGGAGCGCGCCCTGCTGCTGCGGCAGCCGAAAATCCTGCGGCTGGCGCTGGGACCCCGGATCATGCGGGCCGACACGGCCGCGGTGGCGGCCCTGGCGCTGGTGCAGGCAGTGCTGGGCGATTGGGACCGCGCCTAACCAAACCTAGCCAAGCAAACCTAACGTCGATTCGCGCGCGGCGGCTCTACAGGTTCGCGCTCTAGATAACCTCTCGCTTCGACCGATGCAGGGTCTCGGACGGGAGCTCTCCGAAAGCCGCCCTGTAGCTCGCTGCGAACTCGCTCAGATGCCAGAAGCCATGGCCGATTGCGCAGGCCTTCACACTGCGGCGAGCCGGGCCGGTGCGCAGCTGCTTTCGCACCGACCAGAGGCGCAAGACCCGGCTGTAGCGATGAGGGCTCATGCCGCAGATGGCCTGCGTCGCACTCTGGAGGGTCCGAACGGACACGCCCACCCGCTCCGCCAGTTCGGTCGTCTTGTGCCAGATCGCGAGGTCGTGGCGGATCAATCGTTCCATCTCTGCGACGATCCGCTGATAGCTGTCCGTCGTGGAGTGCATGGGCCCGCGATTCGCGTTGGACCGAATCGCAGCATCCATTGTGACGAACAGGGATTGTTCGACCGCCGTTCGCGACGTCGGCTCGTTCAGGAAGTCTGGATCATGTGCAGCGGTTTCAAGCGTCGTGGAAATCGAGCGATGCAGGGAGGCAAGTACGTCCGATGCCGGGCTCAGCAAATGATAGCCGTCATCCAGCTGAGACCAGGGCTCGCGCTCGGGCAGGCTGAAATAGGCGACAGCCCACAAACGCCCTGCCGGCTCATAGACCAGGCAATCGGATCTCCCCTTGAGAACGAGTATCGAGCTGCCAATTGATTGCCCGTTGATGCGGGTGGAGGTTACATGGTCCATCGGCACCGCCACCGCGATGGCGTGCGCCAGATCATAACCGCGGATGATCCGCGGGAAGGTCTTCACCAAAGACAGCGTCAGGACCGGCAGGCTGAGCCGGGCGCGCTTGATTGCAGTCGCCCCGGCCGACAGCGGCATGCTGGATGCGCCGGCATATCTCTCACTCTCTCCGAAATGATCGATGTCGTACGATTGGAGCTCGAGAGCCGCGGATGGCTTGAGACCCTGGAACGACAGCAAGCCGTCTAATGCTGTTCTTTGCGCTCCATCGCCAGCAGTATCGAAAAGGCCTTGATCCATATCCTGCCGCTTACTTCGCCTTCCTTGTCGATGCAGTGCCATTGGGGGCACGCAGATCATCCGGACCATTGATGCCGGCGCGCTTGAGATCGCGAAGCAGTTTTGTGAGCAGCAGCATGTTAGTCTTCTGCAGTTCGTGATTGTTTCCAAACCTGAATGCGTTCTGCTCGGTCACGATGAGCCCGGCCTTGGTTTCGGCGAGAATCTTTCGTCTTTTAAGTCCCGTCACGCGACGGCGAACCGTCTCGAGCGGCAGGCTGAGGAAGCGAGAGAGCGCCGCGCGGGACACCCCTTGCTTGATCGCATCCGGCTCGACCGCGTGAATGCTGGAGAATCTCTCGTCCAGAGATGGATCGTTCATCACATTGATGACGTTCGCGTTGAGAATCGCATGAACGATCAGCAGGTCCAGCGGATCGAATTCGTCGTAGTGCCGGAACAGCTCGCTGATCGAAAACAGCATATAGGCCAGAGTGTGCCGCGAGACCGTCCGGATAACATCTGATGCATTGCGCATGAATCGAAACCAATATTCACATTGTAAACGAAGGCAGCAGCAAACGGATCATCCGCCATACCCAATATGAGTATGCGACGACTTGCCTGTCCTCCTCAATTTCTCAATGTGACGTCGAGCTTGCGGTTGCTGCATTGAGTCGCATGCGCGGACAAAATCAGCGACGGGCAATGAGGCTGTCGCGCGGGACGACATGGCCATGGACGACGATATTGCATCGGACAGGTGGCGACGCGAGGAGTTCGGGCTCATCAAGGCATTTCTCGGCATAAGGGACCCGAGCAGGAGGCAGAGAATTCTCGAGCTTGCCGAGGAGCTCGCAGATCACGCCGCCTCCGAAACCGCAGGGCTTGCCTTCGCCTCGACCGATGCATCGCTTGGCGATGCGCCCAGGGATCGCCCTGGCCGGACTGAATGAAAGCCAAGCCCCTCCCGCTCCAGGTATTAAAATACCTAGAATACTTTCTGACAGATGGCTGCGTCCGACCTCCAAAGCCGTTAAGCGATTGATCCTTTGGAGGTCGAAACCGCTTTCGCGCCATGCTAAGGCCTGCGCCAATTCGCCTCCCCTTAGCCCTGCCCGGTTCCGCCGGGACGATGGACCCCTGTTATGACCGCGACTGCCACCTCAAATGCTGCCGGCTCCGCCGCTTGGGCGGATACGCTGCTCTTGTCGTTCGCGCAGGCCGGCTATGTCAGGGCCGAGCCCGCGATCCTGCAACCGGCCGAGCCGTTCCTGGACCTCTCCGGCGAGGACATCCGCAAGAGCCTGTATCTGACGACGGACCTGTCCGGCGAGGAGCTCTGCCTGCGCCCGGACCTGACCATTCCCGTCGCCCGCGACTACCTCGCCTCCAGCCGCGCCGGCCAGCCGGCCGGGTTCAGCTATCTCGGCCCGGTGTTCCGCTACCGCAGCGGCCAGGCCAGCGAGTTTCTTCAGGCCGGCATCGAATCGTTCGGCCGCCAGGACCGCGCCGCGGCCGACGCCGAGATGCTGGCGCTGGCGCTGGAAGCGACCGCCGCCTTCGGTGTCCGCGATGTCGAGATCCGCACCGGCGACGTGGCGCTGTTCAACGCCCTGCTCGATGCGCTCGACCTCTATCCGGTGTGGCGCCGCCGCCTGGTCAAGGATTTCAACCGCAAGATCAGCCTGGAAAAAGATCTGGAGAAGCTGGCGGCCGCGACGACCGCGACCCGCAGCGAATATGAGGGTGTGCTCGCCGCGCTCGCCGGCTCCGACCGCAAGGCGGCGCTCGCCTTCGTCACCGATCTGATGTCGATCGCCGGCACCACCAATGTCGGGGGCCGCACCACGGCCGAGATCGCCGACCGTTTCCTCGAGCAGTCGACGCTGAAGGGCGGCGCGCTGCCGCGCGAGGCGATCGCCGTGCTCAAGCGTTTCCTGTCGATCGCAGGCAATCCCGACGATGCCGTCGCCGAGCTCCGCGCGCTCACCACGGACGCGAAGCTCGACCTCAGCGCTGCCGTCGACCAGTTCGAAAGCCGGGTCGGCTTCATGGCCGCGCGCGGCATCGACGTGAAGCAGACGCGCTTTTCGACCGCGTTCGGACGCGGCCTCGACTATTACACCGGCTTCGAATTCGAGCTGCATCACAGGGGCAACGGCGCCGAGCCGCTGGTTGCCGGCGGCCGCTATGACGGGCTGATGACCCAGCTCGGATCGGCCGAGCCGATCCCCGCGGTCGGCTTCTCGGTCTGGGTCGACGCGCTGACCCGGATCGGTCGCAAGGTGGGAGCTTAAGTCATGAGCGCGCCATTCGTCCTGGCCGTTCCCTCCAAGGGCCGCCTGCAGGAAAACACCGAGGCGTTCTTCGCCCGCGCCGGGCTCAAGCTGTCGAAGGCCGGCGGCGCGCGCGACTATCGCGGCACGCTCGATGGCCTCGACAATGTCGAGGTCGCCTATCTCTCGGCGAGCGAGATCGCCTCTCAACTGTCGCGCGGCTTCGCGCATCTCGGCGTCACCGGCGAAGACCTGGTGCGCGAGAACATCGCGGATGCCGACAAGCGCGTGTCCCTGATCGACGGGCTCGGCTTCGGCAATGCCGATGTCGTCGTCGCGGTGCCGCAGGCGTGGATCGACGTCCGCACCATGGCCGACCTCGACGACGTCACCACCGGCTTCCGCGAGCAGCATCACATGCGGATGCGGGTCGCGACCAAGTTCATCAACCTCACCCGCACCTTCTTCCAGAGCCACGGCATCACCGATTACCGCATCGTCGAAAGCGCGGGCGCGACCGAAGGCGCGCCGGCGGCCGGCAGCGCCGAGCTGATCGTCGACATCACCACGACCGGCGCGACGCTCGCCGCCAACGGCTTGCGGGTGCTCGACGACGGCGTGATCCTGCGCAGCCAGGCCAATCTGGTCGCCTCGAAGGATGCCGACTGGTCGCCGCAGGCGCGGGAGACCGCGCGCGTCATCCTCGATCACATCGCAGCACGGGCGCGGGCCAACAAATACCGCGAGGTGCGCACCCGCTTCCAGCAATGCGACGCCGCCCTGCTCGGCGAAGCCCATGAGCGCTTCGGCGTCGAGGCCCCGTTCGGCGGACCGACCTCGTCGGGCATGCTGACGCTGCACTGTCCGCCGGGTCAACTCTATGCGCTGGCGAGCTTCCTGCGCGAGCATGGCGCCGAGACCGTCTCGGTGGTTTCGCTCGACTATGTGTTCGACCGGGAGAACCCGCTGTTCGCCAAGCTCGAGGCATTCCTGCGGCGGTGAGCCTCAGGTTCGTTCAGCGTAGCGACAGCAAACGGCAGCTACCATATGCTGTTGAGAACCATGGACGCCTCTGGAACCTTGATCAATGACGCTGGGCTCTGACGTTTCCGGCATGACGACCACCGCGGCCAGTGCCGCCGCGAAGGGGTTGTCGATTGTCGTCCCCGTCTACAACGAGGCGGCGGGCCTCGCCGTCCTGCACCAGCGCATCTGCGATCTCGCCAAGACGCTGCGGCAGCGCTATCGCCTCGGCTGCGAGGTCGTCTATGTCGACGACGGCAGCGCGGACGCGACGCTCTCGATCGCCCGGTCGCTACCGGCCGACGCGGTCGACGTTCAGGTGGTGTCGCTGTCGCGCAATTTCGGCAAGGAAGCCGCGCTGATGGCCGGCCTCGACCATGCCCGGCTCGGCGCCGTCATGTTCATGGACGGCGACGGCCAGCATCCGCCGGCCCTGGTCGAACAGCTGGTGCGGCACTGGATCGAGGACGGCTATGACGTCGTCTATACCGCCAAGGCCCATCGCGACAACGAGCCCTTCCTGCGCCGCGTCGCCGTGCGCGGGTTCTATTCGCTGATCAATTGGGGCGCGCGCCAGAAGATCCCTGAAGACGCCGGCGACTTCCGCCTGCTGTCGCCGCGCGCGGTCGCAGCACTCAGGCAGCTGCCGGAGCGCAACCGCTTCTTCAAGGGCCTTGCGAGCTGGATCGGCTTCCGCCAGATCCGGGTCGATTACGAGCCCGCGCCGCGCACCCATGGCGTGACCACCTTCAGCGCCGCGCGCCTGCTCGGTCTTTCGATCGAAGGGGTGACCTCGTTCTCGGTGGCACCGCTGCGCTTCGCCAGCCTGCTCGGCGTGATCCTCGCCGGCGGCGCCTTCCTGTTCGGCCTCTCGATCCTCTGGGAGGTCTGGACCACGGGCAAGCAGGTGCCCGGCTATCCCTCGCTCGTGATCGGCCTGATGACCATCGGCGGCGTGCAGCTCATCATGATCGGCATCGTCGGCGAATATATCGGCAAGATCCTGTCCGAGCTGAAGGCGCGCCCGATCTACTTCGTCGCCGAGCACAGCGAAAAGCATTTCGAGACCGGGAAGGCCGACGACGCCTCGAAGAGGACGGCCGCCGAATGAGCGCGGCCGCGGGCCTGCGGCGGATCTGGCTCTGCGCCGACGATTACGGCATCAGCCCGGGCGTCAATCGCGCCATCCGCGACCTGATCGAACGCGGCCGTCTCAATGCCACCTCGGTGATGATGGTGGGACCGGCGATCGAGCGCGGCGAGATCGAGGCGCTCCAGACGGCCGCGAAAGCGAGCCCGCGCTGCGCGATCGGCTTGCACGTGACATTGTCGGCGCCGTTCCGGCCGCTCACCATGCATTTCCGACCGCTGGACGGCGACATGTTCATGCCGTTCCCGAAGCTGCTGCGCGCCGGCCTTGCACGCCGGCTCGACCGCGAATTCTTTCGCAATGAGGTCAAGGCGCAGCTGGCAGCGTTCGCGGAGGCGTTCGGACGCGCGCCTGACTTCGTCGACGGCCACCAGCATGTGCAGCTCTATCCGCAGGTGCGCGACGGCTTTGTCGATGCGGTCAGCGAAGCCGCGCCGAAAGCCTGGGTCCGCCAGGGCGGGCGCGACCTGCCGCTCGCGCAGCGGCTGGCCTCACCAAAAGCCATGGTGCTCGATATCCTGAGCGCACAATTCCGCCGCCGCGCCGCCAGCGCCGGCCTCAGCTTCAATCCCGGCTTCGCCGGCGCCTATGATTTCACCCGCGAGGCCGATTTCGGCGCGTTGATGCGGCAGTTTCTGGAAGGCCTCCCCGATGGCGGCCTCGTGATGTGCCACCCCGGCTTCGTCGACGACATCCTCGCCGGGCTCGATCCGATGACCGACGTCCGCGAACGCGAGCACGCTTATCTCTCGGGCGATGGGTTTGCGCGCCTGCTGGCCGACAGCGGCGTCACGCTGGGGTGAACCCGGCGGAAAGCAAGCCGCTGGGCAGCTTGTCGCATACCGAAATTTAATCCGGCCGGCACTGTTGGGGCCACAATGGAACCCTACATCCCGATTGCGATTGTTTCGCGCGAGGGAGACGGATCATGACGCCGCAGGAACGCCAGCTCGTTGACGAGCTTTTCGACCGGCTTTCGAAACTGGAAAATGCACCGCGCGATCCCGACGCGATCGCCGCGATTTCCGACGGGCTGCGCAAGGCGCCCGGCGCGGTCTACGCACTGGTGCAGACCACGCTATTGCAGGACGAAGCGCTGAAGCGTGCTCATAACCGTATCCAGGAGCTGGAAGCGGCCCATGCGCCCGAGCAGGCGCAGTCCGGCGGCTTCCTCGATACCATGCGCGATAGCTTGTTCGGCGGAGGCCCCTCGCGCGGCTCGGTTCCGAACGTGCCGCCGCGTGAGCAGCGGCCGGTCTGGAACACCGGTCAGGCGATGCCGCAGACGCAGCCGGGCTACGGCGCGCCGCCTCCTTATGGACAGGCCTACGGCCAAGGTCCGGGTCAAGCTCCGGGTCAGGGCTATGGCGCCCCGCCGATGGGCGGTGGCGGCGGCTCGTTCCTCGGCACCGCGGCGGCCGCCGCGGCCGGTGTCGTCGGCGGCTCGCTGCTGCTCTCCAGCATCCGCGGCATGATGGGCGGATCGCACCAGCAGGCTTTTGGCGACACCACGATCATCGAGGAGCGCGGTGGCAGCAGTCCGTGGGGCGGCAGCGACCAGTCCGGCGGTTCGCTCGCCCGCGACGCCGGCGTCAACGACATCGGCTCGAACCGGGACTCCCGCCAGGGCTTCACCGACCAGGCGTCGAACGACCGGGACAACAACAACGATCAGAACTACGACGACAACGACGACGACAACGGCAATATGGACATGGCCGACGACGACAGCGATTTCGGCGGCGGAGACGATGGCGGCAGCGACTACGCGTGAGGCTGCCCGATCAGCGCGACAAACAAAAACGGCCGCCCGGAAGGCGGCCGTTTTCATGTCGAGCGTCAGGCGATCACATCACCACGACCTTGGTGCCGACATTGACGCGGCCGTAGAGGTCGATGACGTCCTCGTTGCGCATGCGGATGCAGCCTGAGGAGACGTTGGTGCCGATGGTCCAGGGCTCGTTGGAGCCGTGGATGCGGTAGAGCGTCGAGCCCAGATACATTGCGCGCGCGCCGAGCGGGTTTTCCGGGCCGCCTTCCATGTGCCGCGGCAGGTCGGGCCGGCGCGCGATCATTTCCGCCGGCGGCGTCCAGTCCGGCCATTCGCGCTTGGCCGTGATCGACTTCACGCCGGACCAGGTGAAGCCGGGACGGCCGACGCCGATGCCGTAGCGCACCGCCCGGCCGTTGCCCTCGACCAGATAGAGGAACTTGTTCGGCGTATCGACCACGATGGTGCCGGCAGCTTCCTTGCCGCTATAGTCGACGGATTGCTTCTCGAATCTCGGATCGAACGGACGCTGGCGCGGATCGACCGCCTCCTGCTGGAGCCCTGCGCCTTGCTGATATCCACCCTGCATCTGCGGCTCGCCCATTGGCGGCAAGCGGCGCTGGTCGTAATAGCCGGGCTGCTGCTGATAGACCGGCTGCTGCGGCGCGTAGGCCGGGCCGCGGCCGGGACCGTCACCGAACAGGAACTCGATGAAGCCGCCGCCCATGTTCGCATTGGAGGCGACGCGCACCGGCGCCGGCGGCACCCGCGGCTGGTAGAGCACCGCAGGCGGATCATTCGGCACACTGTTGTCGAAGGCGCTGGCGCTGCTCGCGCCGGCAATGAAGGTGCAAGCGCTGCCGAGCAGCGCGACAGACATTTTCTTGAACATCGACGTACTCTGTACTGTTTCGTCTAGATCACACGCGTCGTGCAGAGCCGATGGCTGATCGGCGACCGCGACGTGGTCAATAAAGAGCAAAAGCCGTTTTGTTTGGTAAACGTATCAGCCGTTTCGATTCACCACGTCGCGAGCGAGGGTGCAATTTGGCGATCAGCGTTTATTTTCGATGAACGCCGCAGCTCCATGGTTAATCGCTTCTTTTCGTGGCGTCGCGTGCGGCCGCTCAACAGTTCCCGCTGTGAACCTCGTGTTAAATCGCTTCTGCCTACAAAGACGCGTGAGTGAGGTGGGGGGAGTTCCTGATGGCTATTCACCGCAAACGTTTTCGTGTCGAAGAGGCTATTGTCGGCGAGATGCCCAGCCCCGAAATGATTGAGGAGGCTGCGCCGATGCACAACGAGATCATGGCGGAGCTGCGTGCGATCCGCGCACAGATGGCGAAGGGCACTGTGCCCTTGTCCGGCAGCGCGGCCATGGCGGCGATCGATGCCTCCACTGCCCACGAGCTCTCCGAGGCTCGTACCATGCTCGATACCTACCGGGCGCAGATCGAGCAGTGCGAGAAGCTGAAGGTCGAGCTGGACCTCATCCACGACGCCATCGATCGCACCAAGCGCGAGATCGCGACGCTGCACGGCAAGAGCTTTGACGGCGGCGAGATGGCCAAGGTCAATGGCGAGCTCGGCGCGGTCGTCGGCGGCACCGAGCAGGCGACCCAGCAGATCCTCGAAGCCGCCGAGTCGATCGACCAGGCGGCCAGCGCGATGTCCAAGGTGCAATCGGCCGACCAGCAGAAGCGGCTCGCCGACGACATCCAGGAACGCGTCATCTCTATCTTCGAAGCCTGCAACTTCCAGGACCTGACCGGCCAGCGCATCAGCAAGGTCATGACCACGATGAAGTTCATCGAGCAGCACATCAATGCGATGATGGAGATCTGGGGCGGCGTCGACGCGATCAAGGCCCATGTGCCCGCGCCGGCCGACACCCGCAGCGAGGACGAAAAGCTCCTCAACGGCCCCAAGCTCGCCGGCGACGTCGGCCACGCCTCGCAGGACGACATCGACGCGCTGTTCGACTGATCGGGCGCGGCAGAGAGAAAAACAAAACGCCGGCCCTGGAGCCGGCGTTTTTGTTTTTGGAGTTGCTGCTGCGATCTTTCTTCCTTCTCCCCGTGCGGGAGAAGGTGGCGCGAAGCGCCGGATGAGGGGTTGCTTCCGCGAATTCAAATGAGAGTTGGACTCGGGGAGAGAGACCCCTCACCCGTCTCGCCGCTTCGCGGCGAGCCACCCTCTCCCGCAAGGGGAGAGGGGAAGTCAGATCATCACGCCCTCGGCGCGCAGCGGACGTAGACCATGTTGCCGTAGCGGGTGGCGGCGTCCTTGTCGATGAAGCGGGTGATCAGGACGCGGCCGTCGAAGGAGACGATCTCGCGGTCCTGCTCGCCGGGGGTGGGACCCGCCGGGCCGATGTAATTCTTGCCGCTGGGCGAGCCCTTCAGCCGCAGCTCCTGCGGCGTCGCCTGGTCGGCGAGATGCATGATCACGCCGCCGGAGGAACCGGCGGTGATCACGTAGGGGTTCTTGCACTGCGCCCGGGCCGCGGCCTCGGTGCGGGCGCGGTCGGCCGGGTTCTGGAACGAGGCGAGACCCCAGCGGCCGACGATCTCGTCGGCGCGGATGCTCGCCGGCATTTCCGGACCCGCGCCGGGCTCGGCCTCGGGCGGCGGCGACGACGAGAAGGACGGCAGGCTCATACCGCCGCCGCAGGCGCCAAGCAGCAGCGCCAGGCAGGAGGCGGCCACCAGATTGGCAACCGTGCGTGCGTGAGCTGAACTGATCATGACATTCCCCCGAGCAAACCGTCCCCCAAACAAGACCCCGACCGCATCCCTGCCGCAGCCAAGCGCAAAACCGCTGTCGGAGCAATGACGTCCTTTATACGCCAGCGCGACCAATAAGTTTCTCTAGACACGATCCTATATCCGCCTCACCAATCGCTTAACCACCCTTGCTTGACAGGATCGCGGCCAAGCCATATTTCCGGGCGCACTATTAGCACTCGGAAAGCCCGATTGCTAAGCGCGCCGTTCGATCCTCGGCAAGAGGGTGGACGGACGCCGCCCCTACCCACTTCCATTCCTTCCGAAGCGAGCCTCCAAAGGGAAACGTCATGGCTAAATCCAAATTTCGTCCGCTGCATGACCGTGTCGTGGTCAAACGTATCGACGCCGAGGAAAAGACCAAGGGCGGCATCATCATTCCGGACACCGCCAAGGAAAAGCCGTCCCAGGGCGAGGTCGTCGCCGTCGGCCCCGGCGGCCGCGACGAGGCCGGCAAGCTGATCCCGATCGACCTCAAGGTCGGCGACCGCGTGCTGTTCGGCAAGTGGTCGGGCACCGAGGTCAAGATCGACAACGAAGAGCTCCTGATCATGAAGGAGTCGGACATCATGGGTGTCATGGCCTAAGGCCGTCAGCCTGAACAGCCGCTGAATGTCATGCCCGGATCGCGCGATCCGGGCATTCGGTCATTCCGCAAGCGGCAGACACGTCACGAAACACGAGGGATTGAAGAAATGGCTGCCAAAGACGTCAAGTTTTCCGGAGACGCGCGCGAACGCATGCTGCGCGGCGTCGACATTCTCGCCAACGCCGTCAAGGTGACGCTCGGTCCGAAGGGCCGCAACGTCGTCATCGAGAAGAGCTTCGGCGCACCCCGCATCACCAAGGACGGCGTCACCGTCGCCAAGGAGATCGAGCTCGAGGACAAGTTCGAGAACATGGGCGCGCAGATGCTGCGCGAAGTCGCCTCCAAGACCAACGACACCGCTGGCGACGGCACCACCACGGCGACCGTGCTGGCCCAGGCCATCGTGCGCGAAGGCGCCAAGGCGGTTGCCGCCGGCATGAACCCGATGGACCTCAAGCGCGGCATCGACACCGCGGTTACGGCGGTGATCAAGGACATCGAGAAACGCGCCAAGCCGGTCGCCGCCTCCTCCGAGGTCGCCCAGGTCGGCACCATCTCGGCCAACGGCGATGCCGCCATCGGCAAGATGATCGCCCAGGCGATGCAGAAAGTCGGCAACGAGGGCGTCATTACCGTCGAGGAGAACAAGTCGCTCGACACCGAGGTCGACATCGTCGAGGGCATGAAGTTCGACCGCGGCTATCTGTCGCCCTACTTCGTCACCAACGCCGAGAAGATGACCGCCGAGCTCGAGGACGCCTACATCCTCCTGCACGAGAAGAAGCTGTCCGGCCTGCAGGCCATGCTGCCGGTGCTGGAAGCCGTGGTGCAGTCCGGCAAGCCGCTGGTCATCGTCGCCGAGGACGTCGAGGGCGAGGCGCTGGCCACCCTGGTCGTCAACCGGCTGCGTGGCGGCCTGAAGGTCGCCGCCGTCAAGGCGCCGGGCTTCGGCGACCGCCGCAAGGCCATGCTCGAGGACCTCGCGATCCTCACCGGCGGCCAGCTCATCTCCGAAGACCTCGGCATCAAGCTCGAGAACGTCACGGTGAAGATGCTCGGTCGTGCCGGCAAGGTCGTGATCGACAAGGAGAACACCACGATCGTCAAGGGCGCCGGCAAGAAGCCGGAGATCGAGGCCCGCGTCGGCCAGATCAAGGCCCAGATCGAGGAGACCACCTCGGACTACGACCGTGAGAAGCTCCAGGAGCGCCTCGCCAAGCTCGCCGGCGGCGTCGCGGTGATCCGCGTCGGCGGCGCAACCGAGATCGAGGTCAAGGAGAAGAAGGACCGCGTCGAGGACGCGCTCAACGCCACCCGCGCCGCGGTGCAGGAAGGCATCGTCCCCGGCGGCGGCGTCGCGCTGCTGCGGGCCAAGAAGGCCGTGGGCCGTCTCACCAACGCCAATGCCGACGTCCAGGCCGGCATCAACATCGTGCTGAAGGCGCTGGAAGCCCCGATCCGCCAGATCTCCGAGAACGCGGGCGTGGAAGGCTCGATCGTGGTCGGCAAGATCCTGGAGAACAAGTCCGAGACCTTCGGCTTCGACGCCCAGAACGAGGACTATGTCGACATGGTCGAGAAGGGCATCATCGATCCCGCCAAGGTGGTCCGCACCGCGCTGCAGGACGCCTCGTCCGTGGCCGGCCTGCTGGTGACCACCGAGGCCATGGTCGCCGAAACGCCGAAGAAGGAAGCTCCCCCCGCCATGCCGGGCGGCGGCGGCATGGGCGGCTTCTAAGCCTGCGTTCCGCTACAATGTTGCGAAGGCCGCCTCCGGGCGGCCTTCTTTTTTGCCGACCCTGCCCCTTCTGCTTTCCAATTCAACCGGCGGCCAAAACCCACTACGGTGGCGCCGATTCTTTTGTTTGAGCATGATCTTTTCGGAAAACCGCTTCACACTTTTCCGGATCATGCTCCACTGCGCGAGGATTCATCGATGCGTGCGCTTCTGGTTTGTTCGACAGCCCTTTTGGCGGCCCTGCTTGCCGTCTCGCCCGATGTTGCATCGGCCCAGATGAAGCTGTCGCCGAAGGCCACGGCGCCGGGAGGGACGGAGACCCGCTATTTCACCTCGATCGACGGCCTGATGGACGGCAATGCCGACGTGATCCTGAAGGAGACGCGGCAGGGCAAGACGGTGACGGCAGCCGTGCTCGACGTCTGCTATCCAGTCGCAAAAAATTCCGACCGCAAGGACCGCTTCGTCGTCAATCTCCAGGTCGCGGGCCAGAACCTGACGGGCACGACGCAGAGCCTCGGCGAGAAGGCGCCCGTCACCGTGAAGCTGCTGCGCAAACAGGCCGGCGACACGTTCGAGTTCCGCGGCCAGATCGCGATCGGCCAGACCGTGACCGAGGTCACATCGCCCGACAATTCCGATCTCAGCGAGAAGGAATTTCAGGACAACCAGACCTCCGACGACGGCATCACGCCGCAGCCGAAGGATTTCACCGACGTCTCGCCGGAAGCGATCGCGGTCAAGGTCAAGCTGGATGCGGCGACCGAGTTCCTGAAGAGCCTGAAGGGCCAGGATGTCGAGGTGACGCTGGCGAGCCTGACCGTCGGCTGCGACGCGCTGCGTGCCGGCGAGCAGACCATCAACATGTCGGTCGATCCGGAACGTGCCGGCGCGCTGCTGGCGAAGTTGAAGGCGATGCCCGGCGTCACCGCGGCGGGCTGGACCGCGGGCATGACCGAGATGGACCGCACCATCCGCTTTCCCGCAGCCGACTGGCGTGCCGGCGACAAGCTCGACCGCGACAAGCTCGCGGCTGCCGTCGCGGGCGTGCTCAGCAAGACGCTTGCGGCGAAGCAGGTCTCGCACAGCTTCAACCCGGCCACCGGCAAGCTCAAGCTCGTCTTCAAGCGGCCGAACCAGGATTATCCGGCACTCGAGCTCACCGACACGATCGAGGTTGCTGGCCTGATCTCGCCCGACAAGCCCGGCACGACCGACAAACTGATGCTCTGGATCGGCAGCCCCTCGACCACGACCGCCGATGAGGGCAGCGGCGCCAAGCTCAATCTCTCGGATGACGCTTCGGCCGACGAGGAAGGCGATCAGCCCGACGACAACGGCTCGATCGAAGCGCTCGCCAAGGAGCTGAAGGGCCAGCGCTGGGACGCCGACAAGTCGGTGTGGAAGTAGGCGCAGACACCCACTCTCGCCGTCATCGCCCGGCTTGCCGCCGAAGCTTCAGCGAAGGCGGCAAGCCGGGGCACGACAGCGAGCGCGCCTCAATTCCCCGTCGTCCTGAAGCGCAGCGGCTTGGGGCCGATCAGCGTCAGCACGTCGCCCTGGCGCTTCCAGGTCTCGACGCTGCCCAGCGCCGCGATAAGTTCGTCGTCGGCCTGCGCCCTGGCCGGCGGACAGGAACGGTCCTGGATCTGGCCGGGGACGAAGATCACCGTGTTGCCGGCGACCGAGAACTGGCCCTTGCCGCCCTTGCACCAGAGCTCCAGCACGACTTCGCCATTGTCGCCGATCTCGATGTTCGGAATCCGCTTCGAGCCCGGCTGCGGCAGGGCCTCCAGCGTCATCTCGGTACCGAACGGAAAACCGTCCTCTGCACGCGCGAGCGTGGACATCGCGAGCATTGCAACCGCCAAACACGCCATCTGCTTGAGCGAAACCATGAGACCTCTCGACCGACCTGATTTGCGGCACCTTCTATAAGACGGCGGCGCCGTTGAGAAGGTTCGCGGAGGCTAAAGCACGATGAGATTGGGACGAATCGTCATCGCGCTTCAGGTTGTTGTTTGAGCATGATCCTTTCGGAAAACCGCTTCGCACTTTTCCGGATCATGCTTCAGATGCAAAAATCCCCGCAAGGCGGCGAAGCCCTGCGGGGATTTGCGTTGAAGCGAGGCGTGGCCTGCTACTTCAGGACCATCGCCGTGAACGGCCAGACATAGGCCTGCAACGTCACGAGCACGCCGACGAGGCAGGCGAGCACGATCGAATGCCAGAACACGAAGCGCAGGATCGTGCCCTCGTGCCCGTACCACCGCGTGGCCGTGGAGGCGACGACGATCGATTGCGCATCGATCATCTTGCCCATCACGCCGCCGGACGAGTTCGCGGCCGCCATCAGAACCGGCGACAGGCCGAGCTGCTCGGAGGTGATCTTCTGCAAATTACCGAACAGGATGTTCGACGCCGTATCCGATCCCGTCAGCGCCACACCCAGCCAGCCGAGCAGCGTGCCGAAGAAGGGATAGAGCACGCCGGTTGCGGCGAAGGCGAGGCCGAGCGTCGCATCGACGCCGGACAGCCGCGTCAACGTACCGATCGCGAGCATCGCCGAGATCGTGATCAGCGAGATCGCGCACAGCCGGATGGTACGGCCATACTCGACCAGCAGCCGTCCCGGGCCGACGCCCATCAGGAAGCCCGAGACGATCGCGGCGATCAGCATACCGGTGCCGGTGAAGGACAGATAGGTGAACGCGAACACCGCGCCTTCCGGCGTCGGCTTGGCCGCCACCGGCGGCACCTTGTTGATCATCTGGTGCAGATCGGGAACGGCATAGTTCCAGGTGAAAATCCCGTTCGCCCAGGTCTTGAAGGCACCGTTGCCCCAGATCAGCATCACGATACAGACGATGATCCACGGCAGCAGCGCGCTCCACAGTTCGGACTGGGTGAGCGGCGTCTTGTCGAGCGGCGTTGCTTTTTCCATCTGCGCGGCCGACTCGTCGTGACCGCGCAGTTCCGGCGATGTCCAGAGCTGCCTCGGCTGCCACACCTTCAGGAACAGGATCAGCGCCCCCATCGAGATCAGCGACGCCCCGATGTCGACGATCCAGGGGTTGATGAAGTTCGAGATCACGAATTGCGGGATGGCAAAGGAAACGGCGGTCACGAGGATCGCCGGCCAGACGTCCTTCATGCCGCGCCAACCCGCGAACGCCCACACCACCCAGAACGGCACGATCATCGAGAAGAACGGCAACTGCCGTCCGACCATCGCGCCGAGGATGTAGGGATCGAGCCCGGTGACGGACGCAAGGCCCTGGATCGGCGTGCCGAGCGCGCCATAAGCGACCGGCGCGGTGTTGGCGATGAGTGACAAGCCTGATGCCGCGAGCGGCGAGAAGCCGAGGCCGATCAGCACGGCACCGGTGATAGCGACCGGCGTGCCGAAGCCCGAAGCACCCTCGAAGAACGCGCCGAACGAGAACGCGACCAGCAGGAGCTGCAAGCGCCGGTCCTCGGTGACACCGCCGATGGCGCGCTTGAGCAATTCGAAGCGCCCGGTGGACACCGTCACCTGATAGAGGAAGATGACGTTGAGGACGATCCAGCCGATCGGAAAGAAGCCCGTCACGACGCCGAGGATCGAGGCGCGGATCGACATGCCTGCCGGCATCGTGAAGACGAAGATCGTGATCAGGTTGGTGATGATCACGGCGATCACGGCCGCAATGTGCGCTTTCACGCGCCCGCTCGCGATCATGACCAAGAGCGAGACAACCGGTATGGCGGCCGCGATGGTCGACAGCCCCGCGTTGTTCAGCGGATTATAGATTTGATTCCACATGGCTTCCTCCCCCACGCCTGTTGCGGCAGGCGGCCCGCGTGGACAGCCGGACCTGCTTGACGCTGGAAGCGATACCCCCGGACTGGACGCGAATTCCTCGCGAGTGCGGCGGTTCCCGTCCGCTCACAAGCCCGCGAAGTCCTGGAGGCCCCCACCCCGCGCCGTCGTGCTCATGCTAGGATTGCAGGCTGCGACAATCCAACGCAAATTGCTGAACTTGCGACTTTAGTCTAAGCGCGCCCGTTTCTGCCATTGCCACAACCATTTGGCCTATGGCCGTTGTGCACATCCCCTCAGGAGACAGAGCTCTGTGAAGAACATCAGCGCCACGCTCGCGATCGTCTGGCGAATCGCCGTCCCCTATTTCCGCTCGGAGGACAAGTGGGCCGGCCGCGGCCTGCTCGCCGCCGTGATCGCGATCGAGCTGGCGCTGGTCGCAATCGACGTGCTGGTGAACCAGTGGCAGAACCGGTTCTACAGCGCACTCCAGAACAGCGACTGGGACGCCTTCGTCACGCAGATCTGGATCTTCATCGCCCTCGCCTTCACCGCGATCGCGCTGGCCGTCTACAAGCTCTACCTCAATCAGTGGCTCCAGATCCGCTGGCGGCAATGGCTGACGACGCATTATCTCGGCGAATGGCTCGACGGCTCCAAGCATTACCGCATGCAGCTCAAGGGCGACGCGGCCGACAACCCGGACCAGCGCATCACCGAGGACGTCAAGAACTTCGTCGAGCAGACGCTGACGATCGGGCTCGGCCTGCTGTCGGCGATCGTGACGCTGTTCTCGTTCGTGATCATCCTCTGGGGCCTGTCCAATGCCGCGCCGCTGCACCTGTTCGGCACCGATCTCATGATCCCCGGCTATCTGTGCTGGGGCGCGCTGATCTACGCGATCTTCGGCACCGCGTTGACGCACTGGATCGGCGCCCCGCTGGTCAATCTCAATTTCGAGCAGCAGCGCTATGAAGCCGACTTCCGCTTCAACCTCGTCCGCGTCCGCGAGAATTCCGAGCAGATCGCACTGCTCAAGGGCGAAGGCGCCGAACGCGGCCGCCTGCTGGGCCGGTTCGGCTACGTGATCGGCAACTGGTACGCCATCATGAGCCGTACCAAGCGCCTCACCGCGTTCACCGCGAGCTATCAGCAGGCCGCCGTGATCTTCCCCTACGTGCTGGTGGCGCCGGCCTTCTTTGCCAAGAAGATCCAGCTCGGCGACATGATGCAGACGGCGTCGGCGTTCTCGAGCGTCCAGGGGGCGCTGTCGTTCTTCGTGGTGGCCTACCGGTCGCTTGCGGAATGGCGCTCGATCGTCGCACGTCTCGACGGCTTCGAGATGTCGGTCGCTTCAGCCACAAACCCGCCGGCCCATGAGCCCGTGATCGCGCTGAAGGCCGCCAGCGGCGGCCGCAACATCGCCCTCGAACAGCTCTGCGTGAACCTGCCCAACGGCACGCCGCTGGTCGCCGCCGACGCCTTCGCCATCCAGACGCCGGAGCGGGTGCTGGTGACCGGACCGTCCGGCTCCGGCAAGTCGACGCTGTTCAGGGCCATCGCCGGCATCTGGCCATTCGGCGCCGGCACCATCTTCATCCCCGAGAGGGCGAAGCTGATGATGCTGCCGCAGCGCCCCTACTTCCCGGTCGGCGTGCTGCGCGATGCCGTCATCTACCCCGCCGCGCCCGGCGCGTTCGAGACCGCGCGGATCAGGGACGCGCTGATCGCGGTCGGGCTGCCCGTCCTCGCCGAGCGGCTCGACGAGGACGGCCACTGGAACCGGATGCTGTCGCTCGGCGAGCAGCAGCGCCTGGGGCTCGCGCGCGCGCTGCTGCACGTGCCGGATTACCTGTTCCTCGACGAGGCCACGGCGTCGCTCGACGAGCCATCCGAGGCCCGGCTGTACCGGCTGCTGGCGGAGAAGCTGCCGCAGGCCACCATCGTCTCGATCGGCCACCGCTCGACGCTCGACGCCTTCCACACCCGCAAGGTGGCGTTGGTGAAGGACGGCGAGATCCATGTTCTCGGCAAGGACGGCGAGCCGGCCCAGGCGGAGTCGACCGCGGCGAGCTGAGGCGGCACAACCAAGCCTGAGGCGAGCCTCGACAGGACCTTCGTCGCGGCCCCTTCGAGACGCCGGCCTCCGGTGAGCTTCTCAGGATGAGGTCTGTCCTCGCGGCAAGATCCGACCCTCACGGTGAGGCGCGCCGCCTTGCGGCGCGTCTCGGACCATGCAGCCCTAGCGCTCTCACTGACGAGCCCAAGTCCAAAGCAAAAGGGCGGCAGATTGCTCTGCCGCCCTCGTTAGGTCGTCTCGGGAAGAAACTTACTTCAGGTTGGTCATCGCCGTCAGGTCGACCGAGAGCTTGGCGACGCCGGCCGCGCTGCACCAGTTGGAGCCGAACGCCGTGGCCGCGTTTGCGCCGCCATTGATCGGCGTCACGAAACCAGGGCTGGAGTTGGTGGCCGAGAAGTCGCTGGTGAAGGCGTTGCAGTTACCCTTCGAGAGGTCGGTGTCGTAGTAGCGCAGATCGAGCGTGAACACCTTGTAGGTGAAGCCGACGCCGACGTTCCAGGTGTTGTAGCTCGGCTCCTTGATGCCGTTGGAATACAGCGGGTCGCCGGCAATACCGTAGAAGATGTCCGAGGTGCCGAGCCACTGACGGCCGAATTCACCCGACACATACATGCCGACGCCGCTGGCACCGAACGTGGTGCTCGGGGCGGTCCACTTGGCGGTGATCGAGGCGTAGTTGCCCCAGGCACCGAGGTTCAGGAAGTTCGGCGAATAGTATTCGTTGAAACCAACGACCCACTGATCGTTGATGTTGAGGTTCAGCTTGGCATAGACTTCGTAGAAGCTTGCGTCCTTCTTGGCGAAGTTGCCGTTGATCGGAAGGCCGATCGCACCCTGCGAATTGTCGAGGCTGGTGCCGCAATTGCCCTGGGCGAGGGTGCCCTGCGAACCGAAGCAGCTTCCGCCCGGATAGAGGTAGCCCCAGATACCGAAGTCGAAGGCGAACATGCCGAAGGTCGGGCGGATACCGCCGTAGATGTCGACTTCAGCCGCGGCGCGGTTCGGGAACGAGATGCTCTCCGCGGACGTACCGACGTAAAGCTGGAGGTCCTTGTTGACGTTGTAGCGCGGCTCGAAATAGGCGGTGACCGACGGATTGTGGTTCGACTGAGTAACACCGCGGAAGATGTAATCGCTCATGATGCCGGCGCCGAAGGCGACATCCCAGGGGTCAAAGGCGGGCGGCGGCGGGGCCTTCAGAGCCTTGACCGGCATGTCTGCCGCGAAAGCCGAACCCGTCACCATTGCCAGCGCCGTTGCCAACAAAGCCACTTTTTTCATTTCGATCCCCATCACCAGTTCCACACAGTCGGTTTCCCGGAAGCCCCCGGGCCGTACGACCTGACTGCAAAATTTCGTTACCGCGACAATCTGGCTGGGAGGATGCGAACCGTGAAGCAAAAATCACGAGCATCTGCCGACTTTTTAGGCGTTATGACGATTCCAAAGAAGGTTGTCCGCCTGTGTTGCTTCTCGATCACATTATTTGCATTCCAAAGTGCACAGAGCCGTCCGATTAGTACGGGAGCCGCCGGTGCAGTGGTGCCTGCGCCACGAATCAGGCTGACGCGAGAAACGACAACCCGACCACGACCATCGTGACGATGCAAAAAGGCCGCAGCGTCACCGCCGCGGCCTTCCTGTTGTCGGTCGTTGTCGTCGGGACGGATCCAGCCTTTGCCCACACCTTGGACCTGACTTGGACCCTAACCGTGGAGGCCCCTCGGGGCCTAACCTTGCTCCTCGGCCGGCGTCGGCTCCGCAGAAGACGAAGGCATCGCCCAGCTTGTCTCGGCGGCGGGCTCCGGAGCCGGAGCTGCCACCGGCGCTGACGGCATCGGCGCAGGAGCTGCCTTCGCCTTCTTCGGTGCCGCTCTCTTTGCGGCCTTCTTCGGTGCAGCCGGCTTGGCAGCCTTCTTCGCAGCCTTCTTGGCGGCCTTCTTCGGGGCGGCCTTCTTGGCAGATTTCTTCACAGCCTTCTTGGCAGACTTTTTCGCGGACTTCTTGGCTGCCCTCTTCGCGGTCTTCTTCGCCGCTACAGCCTTCTTGGCCTTTTTGGCCTTCTTGCTTTTCTTCTTCTTCGCTTTCGCCATCGTGGTCCTCCTGTTGCCGCCGAACAATGGTCGATCGGGCGCCTTCAGCCGTCACCTCGGGAGGAAAGTTCAGCTCGACGCGTTCAGTGCCGGCCGCGACCCGCCCGTAGCCCAATCGAGAAGCTCAATCGTGTGTACGACCGGAACTGACGTGCCACTGGCAATCTGCACCATGCAGCCGATATTGCCCGCGGCAATCATGTCCGGCTTGACGCTTGCGATGTTGGCCACCTTGCGGTCGCGCAACCGGCCCGCAAGCTCGGGCTGGAGAATGTTGTAGGTCCCCGCCGAGCCGCAACACAAATGGCTCTCCGGCACATCTTTCACCACGAATCCATTCTTGGAAAGCAATTCTTTCGGAAGGCCCGTGATTTTCTGGCCGTGCTGCAACGAACACGCGGAGTGATAGGCGACGACGATGTTGTCCTGTCGCGTAGTGGTCGCGAGCCCGAGGCCGGCAACATATTCGGTGATGTCCTTGGCCAGCGCGGACACCTGCGCTGCATCGGCGGCGAACGCCGTGTCCTCGCGCAGCAGATAGCCGTAGTCCTTGATCACCGTGCCGCAACCGGAGGCCGTCACCAGGATGGCGTCGAGCCCCTCGCCGGCCGCTTCCTTTCGCCACGCCGCGACGTTGGCGCGGGCCCGCGCCAACGCATCCTGGTCGTTACCCAGATGATGGGTCAGCGCGCCGCAGCACTGCTCGTCCCGGACCAGGACAACCTCGATGCCGTGGCGGGTGAGGAGGCTGATGGCGGCCTGGTTGATGCGCGGCGCCAGCACCTGCTGGGCACAGCCTTGCAACAGCGCGACCCGGCCGCGCTTCTTGCCGAGTGCCGCGAACACGCTGCCCGGGAGCGGGCCGGGCGACGGCAGACGGTTCGGCGCCAGCGCCAGCATCGCCTTGAGGCGCTGGATCAGGCCGGGCGTCGCCGACGGCCGCGGCGTCGGCAGGAATACGGCAAGCGGACGGGCGAGGCGCGCCAGCCGCATGCTGGTGCGGAAGAGCTGCGGATTCGGCAGGACAAAGGCCAGCACCTGACGCAACAGCCGCTCGGTCAGCGGCCGCTGATAGCGCTGCTCGATCCTGACCCGGGCCTGGTCGACGAGATGCATGTAGTTCACCCCTGAGGGGCAGGTCGTCATGCAGGACAGACACGACAGGCAGCGGTCGACATGCTTGACCACCTCGGCCGTCGGGGTCTGGTCCTTCTCCAGCATCTCCTTGATCAGGTAGATGCGGCCGCGCGGGCTATCGAGCTCGTCGCCGAGCAGCACATAGGTCGGACAGGTTGCAGTGCAGAAGCCGCAATGGACGCAGGCGCGCAGAATCTTGTCGGCTTCCGCGATGTCGGGGTCGGCGAGCTGCGCCAGTGAGAATTCGGTCTTCATGCCGCAGCGCCCCGCGTCAGCCGCCCCCGGTTGAGAATGGTTTTCGGATCGAAACTGGCGCGGACCCGATCGCTCAGCGCGGCAATGCCTGATGCCTGCGGATGGAACACGTCGACACCGCGCCTGACGTCCTCGGCCGCCCGGATCAGCGTGGCGTGCCCGCCGACTGCATCTGCTCGCTGGCGCACAGCCGGGGCATCCGCGTCGGCCTTCGGCGGCAGCGCGGCCCAGATCAGGCCGCCGCCCCAATCGTAGATGATGTCGCCGCCGGTCTCGCGCGCCAGCTGGGTCCCGAGCGCCGCGCCGGAAGCCGGCGGACAAACGATCCGCCACACCGGCCAGGCCCCAACTGCACCGCCGGCCGCGAACGGCAGGACGTCGCGGATCGTGGCCCACAATGCGGCGGACGCCGCATCCTCGACCAGCGTCGCGGTCCCGAACGGCGCCAGCAATTCGCGCAGCGAGCCGGCGCGGTGCGCGGCGGACGCCGTGATGCCCTCGAGCCGCAGCACGGTCAGCGCTTCGCCCTGGCTGGCGATGTCGCCAAGCCCGTCGGTCTTCGCCCGGAACGCCGATTTCGGCAGATGCGCGGCGGCGGAGACGTCGTAGGGCGAGCCGAGCGCCGCGGTCATCGCCTTGTTGGCGGCGGCATCGTCGAGCCCGCGCAGCAGCAGTGTCCGCTCCGCTTCAGGCTTCGGCATCACCTTGAGCGTGACTTCGGTCATCACCGCCAGCGTGCCCCAGGACCCCGCCAGCAGCTTGCAGAGGTCGTAGCCGGTGACGTTCTTCACCACCTTGCCGCCGGTCTTGAAGCTGTCGCCGAAGCCGGAGACGGCGTGCGCCCCCAAGAGGTGGTCGCGCGCTCCGCCCGCCTTGATCCGCCGCGGACCGGCGAGGCCGGCCGCGATCATGCCGCCGATGGTCCCCAACGCGGGCGTGCCGAGCAGCGGCGCCGTATTCATCGGCTCGAAGGCGAATTGCTGGTTCTTGGCATCGATCAGCGACAGCACGTCGGCCAGCGGCGCGCCGGCCTGGAGCGTGACGATCAGCTCGTTGGGTTCGTAGGAGGTGACGGCATTCAGCGCGGAGAGGTCGAGCACGGCGTTGGTCGCCATCGTGTGGCCAATGCTGCGCTTGCTGCCATGACCGATGATCTCGAGCGGCTGCTCGTTGGCAATCGCCGCGCGCACCACCTCTTCGACGTCTTTGGCGTCTCTGACCCTGAGCGTATCCACGGGAAAAGGCGGTAGCGAAATTCGCCGCCAAAATCAAATGCGGCGTGATGCCGGCGATCATCGCCGGTGCAGTCGGGATCCTGCACGGGCGACCACAACGCTTCGATCATGATCGAAGCGTTCACGACATCGACACTTCGATCAGCGGCGAACCAAAGCCGGCAGCCCCTCGCTACAAGCTTGCGCCGATCGCGATCGAGGCCAACCGATGGAGACAAGCATGCGATCGACACATCAGCGGCTGGTGCCGCGCGTCCACGAAGCGTTCAGCCGCAGGTCGGTGATCCGGGCCTTCGGAGCCGTCCTGGCGATCTATCTCTCGCCATGGGCGGCGGCGTCATCTCAAGCTCAGCAGCAAGGAGCAAGGACCATGAACCACTATGCCACGCAGAAATCCCTCAGCGACGCCGTCGACGGCGGCGGCCTGCTCGTCGTCGCGCAATGGGAGGCCAAGCCCGGCGAGGCCGACAAGGTCGCCGCGATCCTCGACCGCTTCCTGCCGGAGGCGCAGCGCGAGGACGGCGTCAAGCTGTTCCTGATCTCGCGCGCCAAGGACAATCCGGCCCAGTTCCTGTTCTACGAGCTGTTCCGCGACGAGGCGGCTTTCAAGGCGCATCAGGAGAGCGCACATTTCAAGACCTGGATCGCCGGCGAAGCCCTGCCGCTGCTGGCGAAGCGCGAACGGGCTCAATACGCACTCTTGTAAACACCGGCTCGTATGCCGCGGTTCGATCCGGACCGCGGCATACGACTATATGATCTCGCGCAGCGGCGATCTGCGCAGGATCAGTGCCGAGACGGCCAAGCTGCCGATCGTAGCCAACATGGTCAGCAGGAGCGCCTTCGTGAGTGCGAAGAGCGGCAGTGCGTGCAGAAGCAGGGCAAAGCCGACCAGGATCGGCGGATGGATCAGGTAGACGCCGAAGGCGTTGTCCGACAGCCATTTGGCGACCGGCCCTTGCGCGTCGAAATGGCGGCGGTAGACGGCCAGCATCAAGAGACCCATGCCGACGCAGACCAGCGCCTCCCACAGGCACTTCCCGGCACTGACGACGTTGAAGCCGCCTGCATAGAGCGCGGTGTCGCCCTGCAGGCCTCCCCGAACAGCACGAGCGCTGCAAACAGCGGCGCAGAGAGCGACAGCGCGAGCAGTCCCCAGCGGATACAGGAGCGCTCGGCAAGCCCAAGCATCCAATTGCCACGATAGCCGACGGCGCCGGCTGCGAACATGAGAGCGTATTGCGGCAGATCGCCGGGGTGAACGTTGAGCACGGATGTATCGGCGTGGACGGCGATGCGAACGGCGAAGGTGAGTGCCGCCATGGCCGCAACGAACAGAACAATCCCCGTGCCGCACGGCGCAACCTCGGGCTCCCGCCATCCGGTCTGGCGGATCAAGCCATAGAGGAGCGAGACCAGCAGCAGCACTGCGCAAAACCACATCGGTCCCGTCTCGGAAAGCCATTCGCCGTCCATCAGATGGGTCAGCCATTGATGGCCGAAACCGCCCTTGCCCCAAGTCCATGACAGAAAATACTGCGTGAGCGGGCCGATCACCAACATGTAGAGCAAAGTCGGCAAGCCGAGCCTGATCAGCCGATCACGCGCAAATTTCGAAAGTCCTTTCCGATCGAAGGCGCCGACGGCGAAATAGCCGGCGATGAAGAATAGCGCGGCCATGAAGAAGGCCTGGAGGAAGCTCTGATAGATGCCGAAGAAGAGGGCCGTGCCGAAGCCGGTCTCCCGCCGGTCGACATAGTACCAATTGCCGAACGGACTGTAGGTGTCGGCTGCGTGCATGCTCAGCACGAGGATGATCATCGACCAGCGGATGTTGTCGATGAACAGCAGGCGCGACTTCGCCAGCGGCCTGCCCGGCGCTTCTTTCCTCACACTGATCCGAACGTCCGCCATGTCGCCGCCATGCCGGGTATCCGACCGTCAGAACCGCGGAATGTCCGGAAACGCCACCTTCCCGGCATGCACATGCATGCGGCCAAGCTCGGCGCAGCGGTGCAGGGTCGGAAACACTTTTCCGGGGTTGAGCAGGCCCTGCGCGTCGAAGGCGCATTTCAGCCGCTGCTGCTGGTTGAGGTCGATCTCGGTGAACATGTCGGGCATCAGGTCGCGCTTCTCGATGCCGACGCCGTGCTCGCCGGTGAGCACGCCGCCGAACTCGACGCAGGCGCGCAGGATGTCGGCGCCGAAGGCCTCGGCGCGCTCGATCTCGCCGGGCTTGTTGGCATCGTAGAGGATCAGCGGGTGCAGATTGCCGTCGCCGGCGTGGAACACGTTGGCGCAGCCGAGCTGGTATTTTTCCGACAGCTCGCGGATGCGCGCCAGCGCCTTCGGCAGCGCGCCGCGGGGAATCGTGCCGTCCATGCAGAGATAGTCGGGCGAGATGCGGCCAACGGCCGGAAACGCCGCTTTGCGGCCGGCCCAGAACAAATTGCGCTCGGCCTCCGAGGTCGAGATCTGGCAGGTGGTCGAGCCGCAAGCATTCGCAATGGTCTCGACGCGGGTGATCAGCTCGTCGACCTCGATCTTGGGACCGTCGAGCTCGATGATGAGCAGCGCTTCGACGTCGAGCGGATAGCCGGCATGAACGAAGGCCTCGGCGGCGTGGATCGCCGGCTTGTCCATCATCTCCATGCCGCCTGGAATGATGCCGGCGCCGATGATGCGCGCCACGCATTCGCCGGCCGCCTCGACCTGCGCGAAGCCGACCATCAGAGCCCGCGCCGTCTCCGGCTTTTGCAGGATGCGCACCGTGATCTCGGTGATGACCCCGAGCAGCCCTTCCGAGCCGGTGATGACGCCCATGAGGTCGTAGCCGGCGTTCTCCGCCGACTTGCCGCCGATGCGCAGGATCTCGCCGCTCATCAGGACAATCTCGCAACCGAGCACGTTGTTGGTGGTCATGCCGTATTTCAGGCAGTGCACGCCGCCGGAATTCTCCGCGACATTGCCGCCGATCGAGCAGGCGATCTGCGAGGACGGATCGGGGGCGTAGTAGAAGCCGGCATGCGCGACCGCCTGGCTGATGGCGAGATTGGTGACGCCCGGCTCGGTGACGACGACGCGGTTGTCGAAATCGATCTCGCGGATCCGCTTGAACTTGCCGAGCCCGAGCAGCACGCCATCTTCGAGCGGCAGCGCGCCCCCGGACAGCGAGGTGCCGGAGCCGCGCGGAACCACCTTGATCCCCTGCGCGGCACAATATTTCAGGACGAGCGAGACCTGCTCGGTGGTGTCGGGCAGCACCACGACCATCGGCGGTTGCCGATAGGCCGTCAGCCCGTCGGATTCGTAGGCCCGCATCTCGGAGGCGCTGTCGATCACGCCCTCGCCGGGCACGATTGCGCGCAATGCAGCCACGATCTCAGCGCGGCGCGCCAGCACGGTCTGGTCGCTCGCGGGCATCATGATGGCCATAACATATCCTTCCGAGTCGCAGCCCACGATCAAATTGTCGCGCCAAATCAACCACGTCCGCGCCTGTTTGGGTAGGCCATCCGAAAGTCGGAACGGCGATCTTCGGCGAGTTCGCTCTGGGACAAGTAGGGCAGCATGAAACCTGTCATGGTTTCGCGGCTTGTCCAAGCCGGGCGGGCCTGCCAAAACCGGCGGGGCCGTCGTTTGCCGACCAGGCAAGACCGACCAGCCTAGACCCACCAGGGAAGAGACGAAGAGCACCCGATGACAAAACTGACTTTTGGCGCACTGATGATCCTCACCGTGACTGCCACCGCACCCGCCGCGATGGCGCAGGATGTTGCGGCCGGCAAATCGTCGTTCAACAAATGCCTGGCCTGCCACGCGATCGGCGAAGGCGCCAAGAACAAGGTCGGCCCCGAGCTCAACGGCCTCAACGGCCGCAAGTCCGGCACCGCGCCGGACTACAATTACTCGGATGCGAACAAGAATTCCGGCATCACCTGGGACGAAGCCACGTTCAAGGAATACATCAAGGACCCCAAGGCCAAGATCCCCGGCACCAAGATGGCGTTCGCCGGCATCAAGAACGAGAACGAGATCAACAATCTCTGGGCCTTCGTCGCGCAGTTCGACAAGGACGGGAAAATCAAGCAGTAAGCGTGAGCGGCGGCCGCCCGGGCTTCGGTTCTGATTGAGTTAGAACCGAAGCTCAGGCTTGTTGTTTTGACGCGTTTTCTTCACGCGAAGCGGTATCCACGTCGCTCGAAAACGCTTTAATCGGCGGCCGCCTGCGCCGGGACGATTTTCCCGATCATCGTCTCGATCTCCGTCTTCACCAGATCCGGCACAGCGTTCTGCACGATGTGGCCGAGATCGGGCAGCACGATCAGCTTCGCACCCGGCAGCATCGCGGCGAAGGGACGCGCGTGGATGTCGGTCTTCACCGTCTTGTCGGGCTCGCCGGCGATGATCGTGACCGGCACCTTGATCTCGCCATAACGCGCAGCCTGCGCCGTCACCGCTTCCTTCAGCGTCACCAGGTCATAGGCATTGGCGATGAACTCGCGCGGACGCAGCAATAGCGGCGTCGCGGAGTCCTGCACGAAGCCGTCCGGCATGATTTGCGGCAGGAAGACGTTGCGCGCACCGGCCTCGGCGACGAAATACCCCATCGGCAGCGTGATGGTGTAGGCGAGCAGCGGGCCGATCACCGGCGTTGCGATCATCTCGTTGTAGCGGCCGACGCCGCCGCGCCAGGGATGGGTCACCGGCGCCAGCATGACGAGACCGGCGACGCGGCCGGGATGATCGAGCGCGATCCGCGCGCCGAGCGCACCGCTCCAGGAATGCACGACGAAGACCGCGCGATCGATCCCGAGCTTACGAAGCGCCTCGTCGATCATCCGGGCCTGGATCTGCGGCGTCGAATCCTGCCGCCGCATCCGCGTGCTCCAGCCGTGACCGGGACGGTCGATCAAAATGACGCGATGGTCTTTGGCGAGGAGGTCGCCGAGCGGACGCCGCATCGCTTCGAGATTGGAGCTCGCGCCGTGCAGCATCACGATCGGCACGCCTGAACCGCGCGGACCGATATCGACGACGTGAAGCACAGCGCCGTCGACCGCGACCATCCGGCCCTGAGGCGGAAAGGCGCGCTGCACCGCAAGGACGCCGGCCTGCGTCGCCAGCGCCAGCAGAACCAGCGCGGTCACGACTGACATCACGATCATGGGGAGAATCCGGGCGATCCAGGGCACCTGGCAGTTACGAGACTAGCGGACGGCAGTTTCGCTCCGTGGGGCCCCGCGCTCCACTTGAAATGCCGGGGCTGTGGATATGTGCATAATTCGAGCAGAAAAAACGTAGCAAAATCAATCGTATTCTCCGCAGCGCGCAAGCCTCAGGCCAGCTTCATGCAGTCGTCATCGCGGCCTCCATATAATCGCCACGGTCGGTTCCGCCATCTAGGCGCGGGTGGGCGCCGATCCTCCTCGCAACTCCAGGAGATGCGGGAAAGACCGGCAGGATTTGTCCTGATTTGAACCGGAGAATGTCGATGAGCTTCAGATCCAACGACACTGCGATCGACGAGATCGTGGCGAGCTGCAACGGTGACCTGCGCGGTGCCGTGCGGGCACTGCTTCTGATCAATGAGCATCTCGAGACGGAGCTTGCAAAGGCCTACGCCGCAGCCGCCGATCACGGCCTTGTCGAGCGCGCCGGTAGCATCCTGCACTAGGTGCAGGCTAGTTCGTTCCGTCCTCGTCCTTTTCCTCGTCCGGCGTGACCGCGGGGCAGGCGCGAATCGTCGAACGGGCAAGCTTGGCATCGGCCCTGGACTTGTAGGGACCGTCGCCGAACCAGATGTCGCCGATGATCACGGGATTGCTGGTTACGATGTTGCATCTGCCCGTGGCGCGATTGCCGACCACCCAGAACAAGCCGTCGGCGAGGCTCACCGAGCCCGACGCGAGCAGCAATACACCTGCAAAGATCAAACGCTTCATGGCCGTGCTCCTGCCATGCAGGTAGGCCTGCGCGCGCTTCAACAATACCCCCGAGAACGCCGCACGTGTGATCGTGGTTAATCCGCGCACGCCGCAATCACTCGGGAAATGATCAACTTGTCTGCTAGATGTCGCGGCCTTCGACCTTCTCGGTCAGCGCCTTGACCTGTTCGGGGATCTTCTCGAGGTGCGGATTGACGGCCAGCGCCTTGCGGTAGGCCTCGAGCGCACGTTTCTCGTCACCGACCTCCTGCATGATCATGCCGAGGCCTGCGAGCGCGCCGAAATGGCGCGGCTCCCGGATCAGCACCTCGCGGATGTCGGCAAGCGAGCGGCCGTAGTCATTCTGCATGTAGTAGAGCGTGGCGCGCCGGTTCCAGGCCTCGATGTAGTCGGGCCTGAGCTTGATCACCGAATCCAGCAGCTTGATCGCGATGTCGATCTTCTGCGCGTCGACCGCGGTCTTGGCCCGCGCCATCAACAGCGATGCGGTGTCGCTCGGGGTCTGGATCCAGATCGCCCAGATCCGCGCCTCGACATGCTTGGCGCTGGCCTCGTCGGGCGCGGCCTTCAGCGCGCCGAACAGGAAATCGAGATTCTTGCTGCGGTCGACCTTCGGCAGCTTGGCCGGCGCCTCGGGAAGCTTCTTCTGCTTGCCGGGTGGAGCCGGCGGATCAGCCTGCGCCAAGGCAGGAGTGACCAAAGCGAGACCTGCGGCTCCCAGAACGAGAGCCAGACACAGGGTGCGTGCGAAAGGGAATCTCACTGCCATGGCCAAAGTCTAGACGCGCAAAGCCGCCCTTGCAAAGCAAAGGCGGCGTCAAACTCGTGTGAGGCGAGGTCGTGTGAGGCGCGCGTGAGGCGACCGCGAGGGCAATATCAGCCCTGGCGAGCCTTGAAGCGGCGCTGCACCTTGTTGATCACATAGACCCGGCCCTTGCGGCGGACCAGGCGGTTGGCGCGATGGCGACCGCGCAGCGATTTCAGCGAGTTACGGACCTTCATGGCAGAATCCTGAACGTTCGAAAGGCCGTGTTCGGCACTACCGTTTCGGCACGCGCGAATGTGGCAAAATGAGATCTTTCCCGCTGGCGGACCGGCCGCCCGGGACGGGGCGGTTCTTAAGGCATGGGAGGACCGGATGTCAATGTTAACTGCCCGGTTCCGGACCAGCAAATTCTGGAAAACAACCCCATGCAAAGTAGAAAGCAAGGTAGAAACGGCCGGATCGGCCCGATCTACGCGTTTGTCGACTTGGGACTTCGCTTCCGACAACGCGCCTTGCCAAATTCGTTATATCATATAATCAATTCGGCAACCCGTCGGGAGGAAACCAATGCCGAAGCTGAAGCTGCCCAACATCGACGATGTCGTCGCGATCGACATCCACACCCATGCCGAGGAGCCCTGCGGCTGCCATGCCGACGACGGCTATGACGACTTCCAGGCTCAGATGGCCGAATATTTCAAGTCGCCGAACAAGCATCCGCCGACCGTGCCGGAGACCGCGGCCTACTACCGCTCCAAGAACATCGCCGCGGTGATCTTCCCGGTCGACGCCGAGCGCGAGACCGGCTTCCGCCGCTACAACAATTACGAGATGATCGAGGCCGCCTCCGACCATCTCGACGTCCTCATCCCCTTCGTCTCGATCGACCCGCACAAGGGCAAGCTCGGCGCGCGCGAGGCGCGCAAGCTGATCGAGGAATACGGCGTGCGCGGCTTCAAATTCCATCCGACCATGCAGGGCTTCTACGCCAACGACCGTATGGCCTATCCGCTCTACGAAGAGATCAACAATGGCGGCGCGATCGCGCTGTTCCACACCGGCCAGACCGGCGTCGGCTCGGGCATGCCCGGCGGCATGGGCATGCGGCTGAAATATTCCAACCCGATGTACATGGACGACGTGGCCGCGGATTTCCCCGACCTCAAGATCATCCTCGCCCATCCCTCCTTCCCCTGGCAGGAGGAAGCGCTGTCGGTCGCGACCCACAAGCCGAACGTCTACATCGACCTCTCGGGCTGGTCGCCAAAGTATTTCCCGCCGATCCTGGTGCGCTACATCAACTCGATCCTTCAGGACAAGATGCTGTTCGGCTCGGACTGGCCGGTGATCACGCCGGACCGCTGGCTGTCGGACTTCGCCAAGATCGAGATCCGCGACGAGATCCGGCCGAAGGTGCTGAAGGCGAACGCAAGGAAGCTTTTGGGGATCTAGGCAGACCAGCGATATCCTCGAGTTTGCGCTCGTCTACCTCGACAGCCGGGCGGACTGGACGCACTGGTTGCGTGCGGCTGGAGTCAATGAAGCGGGCAACGCGCCCCTAAGCCGCGATTGAGATTAGGATGAATCGTCATCGCGCTTTAGGTTGTTGTTTGAGCATGATCTTTTCGGAAAACCGCTGCGCACTTTTCCGGATCATGCATTAAAACTCCAGCTTGTCGCGTATGGCGTCGATACCGGCCCTGGCGCAGGCTTCGTCAGCGTCCCCGCCAGGCGCCCCGGATACACCGACGGCTCCGACCAGCGAGCCGCCCGCTTCGACAATCAATCCGCCGCCTATGATGACCGTGCCGGGGAGATTGCGGATACCGGCCTGCATCATGCCAGGTTGGCTGACGGCGTTGAGTTCAGTGGTGCTGGTCCGGAATGTTGCTGCGGTCCATGCCTTGCCCGAGGCCGTTGAAACGGTGTGAGCGCCGGCGAACCGGTCACGAAGGACCACCTGTATCACCCCGAATCGATCGACGACCGCGACGGCGACCTGATACCCGCGGGATCGGCAATCGCCAAGCGATGCCCGGGCCAGATCGAGCGCCAGCTCGGGACTCAGGGATTTGTAGGTCGTGAGCGGCTCTTCCGCGATTACGGGATGCGCGAGAGCAACCAGGATGGCGGCCGCACCGAGCAGGTTTCGAGCGAGCATGATTTTCTCCGACGCGAGCAGGTCGACGCCGACGGCAACCTAGTTCAATGCGCCATATGTCAGGTCGTCGAACACGGTGACACTGTCGGCCTTGGTCCACAAGCCGATCATGCCGGCGTCCCTGATCGATGCGTCCTCGACCTCGAACATCGGCTTTCCGTCATACGTCACCTTGAATCGCGCTCCCGCGAATTCGCAACGCAGCGTATGCCATTGACCTGATGGCACCGCGACCTTGACGCCGTAGCCGCCTTTCCGGCCGATGATATCGAGCACGCGGCGAACACCCTTGATCGTCTTGTAGAGCACGACATTGTCTTCAAGCGCGTTGGCCCGCACGACATAGTAGTTGTCGGCATCCTTTGCGCGCCAGACAAGACCGGCCGCACGATCCTCGGAGCCCGCGATCGCCTTGAACTTCACCTCGATGAACCCATCCTGGATGCTGGTGCCGTTCCTGAGCGCCACCGGAAACGTCGCCTGGCCGGATTGTTTCAGGACGTTCGGCTTGCTTGGCGCCGTGGGCTCCGCCTCGACCGTCCATTTGGGCTGGCCACGACCCGTCATCGTCAGCGTCCAGCCTTCGGGCGCTGCGCCAGTTGCTGCGTTGTCAAAATTTACGGTTTCTGCCATCGCGTTTCCCTCCACCGACAATAGGAGCAACGCCGCCCGCAGGAGCGCTACGCTCATTTTTTGCACAACGTCTAAGCTTCCCGCCTGTATTGATCGTACAGTGTTGCGGCGTTGTCCCATTTGATCGCTTCCATGTAGATGTCGACATACTTCGCAGCCGCAGCGCCATAATCCATGTGATAGGCGTGCTCATACATGTCGAGCACCAGCACGGGGCGTCCGCCGGCCAGAGTCGTCGTGTGGTCGGCGGCCCACTGGTTGACGAGCCGCTTGTCGCGCGGCGAGTAGGAAAGAATCACCCAGCCGGAGCCGCCGCCTTCGGCCTTGCCCATGGCGGAGAACTCCGCACGCCACCGCTCCATGCTGCCGAAATCGCGCGCGATCGCGTCGGCGAGCGCTGCGCTCGGCTTGCCGGCGCCGCCGAGCCCGTCGAAATAGATCTCATGGAGGATCATCGAATTTGACGCGATGAGCTCCTCGCGCTTCAGACCGTTGATGACGAAGTTCGGAGCTTTGGCGAAGTCGAGCTCGGCGAGCTGCGTTCCGATCGCGTTGAGCCGTTTCACCGCGCCGACATAGTTGTTCTCGTAATGGCTGACGAGCACCTTCTCCGAGATGCCGGCAATGGATTTCGGATCGAACGGCATCGGCTTGGACTGGTATGTCATTGGCTTGGCTCCTGTTGGCTGATTGGCTTGCGCAAGGGCTTGCGTCCCTGCGAGCATTGCGGTCGATGCCGCGGCGGCCCCCACGCCCCTGATGAAGTCTCGGCGGTCGGTATTCGCAGTCATGGAGTCCTCCGCTTGATCGTCGTCCCCAATGTGCCCCGTGTGCTCACTCGCTCCTGGTGCTCGCCGTCTTGCTGAGCGCGCGGATCGGCCCCGCGGTCCACGTCGATACGAACATCGACGCGGGCCGGCGCGTGGGCGACACCGATAAGACGGGATAATTTCTCTGATGGGATCGAGCTGTAGGAAGACATGCAGCGTCCTTGGTGACCAGGACGCGATACTTGGGCATGTCGCCTCGCGGGGAGATCGCACATCCCCGTACGCCAAATAGAACGCCTTGCCGGCGGCAGTGTCAATCCGCTGCGCGAGGGTCGACGGGATGACGATTTGTTGAAGCAGGTTCCGACCTTGTCGCGACGCGGGCCAGCGGAATAGCGTCAATTCGAGTTTCCTGCTTGGATCGATATCGCGCCGCCTTGTATAATCCTTAGCTTCCACAACGATCCCGGAGGACCGGTCAATTGAGCCTCAAAGCCGTTGTCTTCGACGCATACGGAACGCTCTACGACGTCCAGTCGGTCGCTGATATCACCGAGGATGCCTTTCCAGGCTACGGCGAGATCATCACGCAGGTCTGGCGGATCAAGCAGCTCGAATATTCCTGGCTGCGCTCGCTGATGCGGCGCTACCAGGATTTTGCAGGCGTCACGCGCGACTCGCTCGCCTATACGCTGCGCCTGCTCGGCCTCGCCTATGAAGGCGAAGCGTTCGAGCGGGTGATCGAGAAATATCTGCATCTCGATCTCTATCCCGATGCAGCCGCCGCGCTTGCGGCGCTGAAGCCGCGAAAACTCGCCATCCTCTCGAATGGCAGTCCGGACATGCTGAATGCGCTCGTGCGCAATTCCGGGCTCGACCGTCTGCTCGATGCCACCATCAGCGTGGATGCGAAGAAGGTCTTCAAGCCATCTCCAGAGGCCTACATGCTGATCGGCGAGGCGTTCGGCACCAGGCCGGATGAGGTTCTGTTCGTCTCGTCCAACCCCTGGGACGTCGCGGGCGCAAAGTCGTTCGGGCTGAACGTCGCCTGGATCGAACGCGTGACGCCCGAGGCGATGGCGCTGGCTTGCGTCGAGAACGAACTCGTGGCACCGCTGACGATGTTCAAGGCGATCCGGACCCAGATGGACGAGCTTGGGTTCGCGCCGGATCATCGTGTCCGCGCGCTCTCGGAACTGCCAACGATCGCCTAAGCATTGCCGCCCGCCCATGAGTCTGGAATGAGCTGACTGGAATGAGCCTGCAATCCGTTCGTGCCTTCTTTGCCGAGAAAGCCCCCGACATCTCCGTCATCGAATCCCCGATCAGTTCGGCCACGGTGCCGCTGGCCGCCGAAGCCTATGGCGTCGAGCCCGGCCGGATCGCCAAGACCCTGTCGTTGCGCATCGGGGAGCGCGTGATCCTGATCGTCGCCGCCGGCACCTCGCGCATGGACAACAAGAAGGTCAAGGCTGCGTTCGGCGGCAAGCCGAAGATGCTGGGGCTGGAGGAGGTCGCCGAGATCACCGGCCACGAGGTCGGCGGCGTCTGCCCGTTCGGGCTGAAATCGCCGCTGCCGATCTATTGCGACGTATCGCTGAAGGCGTTCGACGTCGTGGTGCCGGCCGCAGGCTCGACCCACAGCGCCGTGCGCATCACGCCCGAGCGGATGGCCGAACTGACCGCGGCCGAATGGGTCGACGTCTGCGAGCACAGGCCCTAAGGCGGCTCCGGCCTGCACTCATAAACCGCGGCACGGAGGGCGACCTCACGCCAGGTCGGTTTTGGCACGTGGCTGGCTGCAATTCGTTGCACGGTTATGACGGTTTCGGGACTGGACAACCGGTCGTTGAGCGGCGATGGGGCCAGATGCGATGCCTGATGCAATTGCCGGTCAGGAAGGCTAGCATATGGACCATGGCCGACGACAAGGTGAAACGACGATTGACCACCGTCCTGTGCGCTGACGTGCAGGGCTATTCTCGCCTCATGGGAGCAGACGAGACCGGAACGTTGGAGACGCTGCGCCGCCACCGCGCTGCCTTTGCGGGACTGGTGGAGCGCCATGACGGCCGGATCGTGAATACCTGGGGCGATGCCGTGATCGCCGAGTTCGCCAGCGTCGTCGAGGCCGTGCAATGCGCGGTCGAAATTCAGCAGGAAATTTCCAACCAGGATTCGGACGCACCGCACGCCCACCCGATGCGGTTTCGCATCGGCATCAACCTCGGCGACGTGATGGTGGACGGGTCCGACATCTATGGCGACGGGGTCAATATCGCGTCGCGGCTGCAAGAGCTCGCCGAACCCGGCGGCGTCGTGATCTCAAGTTCCGTCTACGATCAGGTCCACAACAAATTGTCCGTTGGCTTCGACTGTCTCGGCCAGCGACCAATGAAGAACGTTGCTCCCATGACCAGCTATCGCGTGGCCATGAGCGGCCAAAGCGCTGGGCGACGGAGCTTCCCGGTTGACGACAGCGTCAATCCCCAGGGGCGAGCAGTTGCAGAATCGGAAACTGGCGCTCGATGGATTGACAGCAGGCACGAGCCATCCAATTGGATGGGCTTCGTCTCGGATTGGCTGGCGAAGCTGCCCCGCCCGGTTGCAGCGGCCCTCACGGTTTCGGGCTTTCTGATTCTGATCAACGTTTTCACCGGCATGCACAAGATCTGGTTCCATTGGCCGGTCGCAGCAATACTCTTCGGTGCCCTCTTGCGGACAGCGCTCCGGCAACGACCCGAGCCGAACAGCAAGCGGGAGCGCCAAACGAGTCGGGAGTGAGACGGTCGCTTCAGGTTATGACTTGAGCATGATCGTTTCGGAAAATCGCATCACACTTTTCCGGATCATGCTCTAGTCGTTGTCATCATCATAGGGACGTGGTGGCGCGGCGACAGGCGGCGCATTGTTGTAGCGCGGCGCCGGAACAGCCCGGCCGCGCGGGACCGGCTGCTGCGGCTGAGCCTGGTTGTTCGACTGGAACACCGCCCGGCATGCGCTCGAAAGCTGCGGCGTGTTCTGCTGCAGGCAGGCCACGATGCGGTTCGTATCCGGAATCTGGTCGCTGCAAAGGCGCCAGACATCCGGCGTGCACGCCATCTGCTGTTCCATTGTGCCGCGATATTCGCGATATTCTTGGGCTGACGCCGCGCCCTGCGCGACGATGCCGCTGACTGCAAGTACCAGACCCAGCGCAATTCGCTCTGTTCGCATGTCCCGATCCTTCTCGATTCCCTTGATTTGTCTTCAATCAATGAGACGCGGTCAGGTTCTGAACCAACAAAAAATGTGAAAATGCGGCGGGAACCTATTCCACCCGGCCGATCTTCTTCACCGCCGCGATCAGCCTTGCGCTGTCCGTCGCCACGAATTGCGAGAATGCCGGCGCGTCCTGATAGGCGACCAGACTGCCCGAGGCCTCGAAGCTCCTGAGCACATCCGGGCTCGTCATCACCTGCGCCATCGCTTCGCGCAGGCGGCTCGCGACCGGTGCAGGAAGAGCACTCTGTGCAAAGAGCCCGGCCCAGATGTACATCTCGACGTCCTTGTAGCCCAGTTCCTGGAAGGTCGGAACGTCGGGGAAGCTCGCGATGCGCTGGGCGCCGCAATTGCCGAGCACGCGCAGCTTGCCGTCGTCGACCTGCGGCTTCAGCGTGCCCGGCGCGGCCGCTATCGCCTGCACGGTGCCGCTGAGCAGCGCGGTCAGTGCCGGGCCCGCGCCGCGGAACGGAACATGCAGCAATTTGATGTCGGCGCTGTTCGCGAACATCTCCATCGCGACATGCAGCGTCCCGTAAGGACCGGACGAGCCGTAAGTGATCTGGCCCGGCCGCTTCTTCGCATCCTCGACGAAATCCTGCGCCGTCTTCCACGGCGCCGAGGCCGGCACCGCGAGCAGCGTGGGATCGGCCAGCACGCGCGCGATCGGCATGAACTGCGAGACCTCGTAGGCGACGGGTCGGTCGAACAGACGGTCGGCTTCGGGGAGCACCGCGAGCGAGGACAGCGTCATCAGCAGCGTGTAGCCGTCGGGCTCGGCGCGGGCCGCCGCGGCATTGCCGACCGATCCGCCGCCGCCACCGGCGCGGTTGTCGACGATGACGGGCTTGCCGAGGATCCGCTCCAGCGCCATCGCCACCGGGCGCGCGGCGAGATCGGCCTGTCCGCCGGCCGGAAACGGCACGATCATGGTGATGTTACGTACCGGATAGGCTTGCGCAAAGGCCTTGTCAGGCAATGCAGCCCGCAACAGCGGCAATGCCGCAGCGGCACGCAAGAGATCGCGTCGATCCATCATGGTCCCCTACCCCCCGATTTTCTTTTGTTTCGCCAGCCTAGCGTGCCGCGCGGCAAGAACAAGGCATTAACGAAGCATTGACCATGTCCGGCCCCGTCAGGAACGCATCCGTGAACCCGCTGTTGCCCACCCGAAGGAGTGAGTGATGCGGAATCTTGCGACCATCGACGTCGCCCTGGACGAGATGCTGGTGAATCTCGCAGCGATCGTCCTGCGGCTTTCAAAGCCCGAATTGACGCGAACGCCGGAAGCGCGGCGCGCGCTGGCGCAATCGGTCCATCAATACGCCGCCTGCGCGGCACGCTCGACCGACCCACGTGTGCACGAATTGAAGACGCAGCTGGAGGGAACGCTGAAGCCAGCCTTGCGCATTGTCGCGATCGGCGGCGTGAAGGTGTCGTAGTCAGGCTCCGTCATTGCGAGCGCAGCGAAGCAATCCAGAATCCCTCCGCGGAGACACTCTGGATTGCTTCGCTGCGCTCGCAATGACGGGGGCCGTAGAGGCCGCTCGCGCTACGCCCCCTTCACCTTCCCGCGCGGCCGCCGCTTGCACGTGCCCGGCAGTTTCGCCGCGAGAAAATCGCCGAGCGCCTCGACGCGCGCGGGGCGCGGGCCGCCGGGTGGCGTCACCAGATGCACGCCGCCTTCGGCCTGCTTCCAGTCTTTCAGGATCACCTCGACCTCGCCGGACGAAATCGCCTCGCCGACGATGAACTCGGGCAGTTCGGCGATGCCGAGGCCGGCGATCAGCGCCGGCATCACCGCCTCTCCGTTGTTGACGCGAAGCTGTCCGCCCGGACGGACGCTGGCCTGCTCGCCTGCCGAATTGGTGTAGTTCCAGACATTGGGCGTCGAGAGATAGGCGTAACTGAAGCATTTGTGTTCGGCGAGATGCATCGGATGCGTCGGCCGGCCATGTTTCTTGAGGTAGGACGGCGCGGCCACCGTGAAGCGCGGCATGGTGAAGAGCCGCCGCGCGATCAGCGAAGAGTCCGGCAGCCGCGCGATCCGCACCGCCATGTCAAAACCCTCGCCGATCAGATCGATGGTCGCATCGCTCAGATGCAGATCGACCGAGACCTCCGGATAGGTTTCGAAGAACTCTGGCAGCAGCGGCGCCACCGCCTTGATCCCGAAGGTCATGGGCACGGCGAGCCGAACCAGGCCGCGCGGCGCCACCGATTGCGCCAGCGCCTCGTTCTCGGCCGCCTCGCCGTCGACGAGGAGGCGCGTGGCGCGTTCGGCGAGCTTGTGCCCGGCGTCGGTCAGCGCCAGCCGCCGCGAGGTGCGGTTGAACAGCCGGGCACCGAGCCGTTCCTCCAGCCGCGTGACCGCCTTCGACACCGTTGCCTTGGACATCGCGAGCTCGCTCGCGACCCCTGCAAACGACCGTAATTCCACGACTTTTGCGAAAATCGCGAGCGCCTCGAAATCGGGGAGTTTTGCCATGTGCGCCGATCCAATCGGGGTATTTCAGGAAACAATGTGTTTCGACAGTTTCTATTTCTATACCACAGGCGGAGGCTTATCCAAGGGTCAATCGCAAACCCACGGAATGGAGAAATCCAATGACCAAGAAGCTCTCAGGCAAGGTTGCCCTCGTCACCGGCGGCTCGCGCGGCATCGGCGCGGCCTCGGCCCGCGCTCTCGCCGATGAAGGCGCGGATGTCGCCATCAGCTATGTCGCCTCGCCCGAAAAGGCCGAGGCGGTCGTCGCCGAGCTGAAGGCCCGCGGCGTCAAGGCCCGCGCTTTCAAGGCCGACCAGGCCTCGGCCAAGGACGTGACAGAGCTCGTCAATGACGTCGCCAGGGAATTCGGCCATCTCGACATTCTCGTCAACAATGCCGGCGTTGCCGCCGGTGGTGCGACCGACGATGCCAATGCCGACACTGGTGCGCTGGAACGGCAGGATCAGGTCAACGTGCACGGCGTGATCGCGGCGATCCGCGCTGCCTCGCAATTGATGGGCGAAGGCGGTCGCATCGTCACCGTCGGCTCCATGCTCGCCGACCGCGCCTCGTTCCCGGGCCTTGCCGACTACGTCGCCACCAAGGCGGCCGTCGTCGGTTACACCAAGGGCGCGGCCCGCGACCTCGGCCCGCGCGGCATCACCGTGAACGTGGTGCAGCCCGGCTCGATCAACACCGACATGAATCCGGATGACGATCGCGACTTCGCGGAGGCCCAGCGCAAGCAGCACGCGCTGCAGCGCTTCGGCCGTCCCGAGGAAGTCGCTGCCGGCGTCGTGTTCCTCGCAAGCCCGGAAGCCTCCTTCGTCACTGGCACCGTGCTCAACGTCGACGGCGGGTTCGGCGCCTGATCCAGGCGCCAGCCGTTCAACCCAAAGGATCGCAAAAAGGAATTACGCAGATGATCGAACTCAGACCTTTCGCAAAGCTCGGCGGCGCCGATCACGGCTGGCTCAAGGCCAAGCACCATTTCTCCTTCGCTGGCCACTACGATCCAAACAACATGGGTCACGGCGCCTTGCGGGTGTGGAACGACGACGAGATCGCGCCGAACACCGGCTTTCCCGCCCATCCTCACGCCAACATGGAAATCATCACCTATGTGCGCGAGGGCGCGATCACCCATCAGGACAGCCTCGGCAACGAGGGCCGCACTGAAGCGGGCGACGTGCAGGTGATGAGCGCCGGCAGCGGCATCCGCCACTCCGAATACAATCTCGAGCCGACCGACACGCGCATCTTCCAGATCTGGATCGAGCCGACCGCACGTGGCGGCCAGCCGACCTGGGGTTCGAAGCCGTTTCCGAAAGCGAACCGCTCGGGCCAGCTCGTCACCATCGCGAGCGGGTTCGAGGCCGACAAGGACGCGCTGCCAATCCGCGCCGATGCGCGGGTGCTCGCGACCACGCTGAAGGCCGGCGAGAGCGCCGAGTACGAGCCGCAAAAGTCGCGTCACGTTTACCTGGTGCCGGCGGCAGGTTCAGTGGAAGTCAACGGCGTGCGCGTCAATGCCCGCGACGGTGTCGCGATCCGGGACGAGGACCGCGTGAAGATCACGGCGCTGGAAGACTCCGAGCTCGTGCTGGTCGACGCGGCGTAAGCTCCAACTCCTCACGAAATCGTCATGCCCGGCCTTGAGCCGGGCATCCATCACCTTCGCGAGAGTCCTTCGCCGGGCATCCATCACCTTCGTGAGAGTCCTTGAAGAGATGGATTGCCGGGTCAAGCACGGCAATGACAAACAAGCCGATGAGCCCACCCCATCACTCAACAAAACTCACCCATCACTCAACGGAGACCACCTTGACCAAAGTTCTCGTCCTCTATTATTCCGCCTATGGCCATATCGAAGCGATGGCCAATGCCGTCGCCGAAGGCGCGCGCGAGGCCGGCGCCACCGTCGACATCAAGCGCGTGCCCGAGCTGGTGCCGGCCGAAGTCGCGAAGGCGTCCTATTACAAGGTCGATCAGGCCGCGCCCGTCGCCAAGATCGAGGATCTCGCCAATTACGATGCGATCATCGTCGGCACCGGCACCCGTTTCGGCCGCATGGCCTCGCAGATGGCGAACTTCCTCGACCAGGCCGGCGGGCTCTGGGCCAAGGGCGCGCTGCACGGCAAGGTCGGCGGCGCCTTCACCGCGAGCGCGACCCAGCATGGCGGCCAGGAGACGACGCTGTTCTCGATCATCACCAATTTGCTGCATTTCGGCATGGTCGTCGTCGGCATGAATTACGGCTTTGCCGGCCAGATGAAGCTCGACGAAGTCACCGGCGGCGCCCCCTACGGCGCCACCACGATCACCGGCGGCGACGGCAGCCGCCAGCCCAGCGCCAACGAGCTCGCCGGCGCGCGCTATCAGGGCCGCCAGATCGCGGAGACCGCCAAGAAACTTCACCGCTGAACTTCACGGCTGAACTTCATGGCTGAGCCTCGCAGTCAGGCTTGGCGAACGACTGCATGGCTGATGCGACGGGGGCGGCGTTCTCATTCGGGAATGCCGCCCCATCTACGTGGTCGGGATATTTGACCAAAAGCGATACCAATGGCTTTCGAACTTTTGTTGATCGCACAGATGATCCGCAGGCCTGCGCAGGCGTTGGCGCGGCGCTGGTATTGCCGCAGCCTGTTCCGCGCCTCACGCGGCCGGCTGCAATGCGCCGGGTGCACGAAATCGTAAGGCGTGGGCGATCCGTCACGCCTGCGTGAGGTCGGCGTGGGGCTTGATTGGAACCGTCGGGACGAGCGCCGCAGCGGTCGAAAGCCACCAGCCCTCACCGGCAAACCAGCACGTCTCGTCCGCAGCGCCGCCTCTGCGCAGCGACTGCACGCTCTCCCATCCTTTGGCGAAGGTCTCGGACAATCGCCGGCCGGCATCCGCGTCCTGCAGTCCCGCGCAGCCGATGAATTGGGCTCGACTCAGGAATTTCGCCGGCCAGACCGCGCCCTCCTCCGGGCGCGTGATCATCAACATGCCACCGAGCATGCCCTCCGGCGCCAACGGGAACACCAGCCGGCCGCGGGGCCGCAGCGCATCGAGCCATTGCGTGGCCGGCTGTGCCGCGCCCGCACAGACATAGATCACATTCGCGGCCGGTAAATCGGACGCGATGCCCGAGCGATCTTCCAGCTCGACATGCGGGATGTCCTTCAGATTTTCGCGCGCGAGTGCCGCCAGGCGTTCGTCGATCTCATAGGCATGGACACGGCCCGAAGGTCCCGTGAGCTCGGCGAGAATGGCCGTGTAGTAGCCGCTGCCGGCACCGATCTGGATGACCGTCTCGCCTTCCTTCACGCCGCAGCCGCTGAGCCAATAGGCGTGCGCGCCGGGCATCCCGATATTGAGGCCGCGCGCCGGCTCCAGCGCCAGAAGCGTGTTCTGATAGAGGAAGGCGGGATCGTCGTCGGGCGTCACGACATAGGGATGGCCACCGACGGAGATCGACCACGGTCCGGGTCCGGCGAAGGGTTCGCGCCTGACCGTGCGAAAGGCCTGCTCGATACGGGGATCCGTCGTCTTGGCCGCAGCGCAGATCAACTGCGCATAGAATGCGCGATATTTTGCCGAACGATCTTCCATGCCGCCTCCGGAAAGTGAGGGCGACGATAGCACAACGCGCGCGATCATCGAAGCTCGGCGCAATCGAAGATTTTGTGACAGCCTGGTGACGTGTCGATCGCGCGGGCCACGCCTCAACCGCGTTCGGTCTTCTTCCTGATGAGGTCTTTACCGATCGGTCGCGCCGGCTCGCTCCGCAGCACGAGCGAGGTCGTCACAGCGCCGAAGCCGGCGATACGATCCACGATCGTCTCCAGATCTTCCGGCGCGGGAACCAGCACCTTGAGCACGAAGCAATCATCGCCGGTCACGCGATGGACTTCGACGATGTGCGGAATCTCGCTGAACCGTTTGAGGCAGGTCTTGATGTGCTCATGCGAGGTGCGCAGGCGGACCAGCGCCATCAGGCCGAGCCCTAGCGCGCGCGGATTGATGCGGGCGCCGTAGCCTTCGATAATCCCGGCTTCCTCGAGCCGCTTCACGCGCTCGGAGATGGCCGGCTGAGACAGCCCGACGGAACGGCCGAGCTCGGACAGCGGCACGCGCGCATTGGCCTGCAATGCCTCCAGGATCTTCAGATCCTTGGTGTCAATGCTTCCGAAGCGATCCAAGACAATTCTCCATTCCACCTTGAGATCATCGGCAGATGATCTCTTTTGCCGATCACTTGCCATGTGACGCAGCACCAAGACCGGCCACACTGCACGTTCATCTCAGATATCACGGGACGATCATGCACGACATCATCACCTTGCCCGGCCTCGGCGGCTCCGCAGAAACTCATTGGCAGACACTCTGGGAGCGCAACGATACACGTTTCACGCGGTTTCAGCCGGCGAGCTGGGACCGGCCGGAGCTCGCCGATTGGGAGCAATCCCTGGAGCAGGCGGTCGGGCGCTGCGCGAAGCCGCCGGTGCTGGTCGCACACAGCCTCGCTTGCCTGCTGGTGGCGCACTGGGCCACGCGCTTCCCATCCACGATCGCGGGTGCTTTTCTGGTCGCGGTGCCCGATCCCGATGGCGCCAATTTTCCCGCCGAGGCGGCTGCGTTCAAGCCGGTGCCGGACCGCACGCTGCGCTTCCCCTCGCTCATCATCGCCAGCACCGACGATCCCTTTGGCGGGCTCGATAAGACACAGCAGCGAGCGCGTGCCTGGAAGTCCGGTCTGATCGTGCTGGGCGCCCTTGGCCACATCAATGCGTCGAGCGGGCTCGGCGACTGGCCGCAGGGTCGCGCGCTGCTGGACACCTTCAGTGCCGGCCTTTCGAGATGACGCCGGTACGGACGGCCTCCGTCACCGCGTCTTGCGTATCGCCCGGCTGACGACGGCGGCGAGCCTGGGATAGCGACGCAGGTTCTGCGCGGCATGGTCGCGCCATGCATAGGGAGCGCCGCGCCAGGACAGTGCGATGCTGACGTCGGTCAATGCGACCTTCGCAGCGCCGAAGCGGCGCTTGTAGTCCTGGTTGCCGATGCTGAGATCGAAACGGCGCACGCCCTCTGCATGCAGCGCCGCCATGGTCCGCTCGGTGACGAGCAGCCCCGGCGAGCAGTTCGACCATGAATCGCCGGCGTGGCTGATGCGCAGGAGGAAATAGCTCGCACCAGACCTGACGCCGAACGTGGTCGCGACGACGGCCTCGTCGCAGACCAGCGCCGAGATGACGCCATAGCCTTCCGCGATACCCTGGCGGGCGACCTCGCGATAGAATCGGGCATGAGCGTCGTCGTTGAGGACGAAGCGCGAGCCGAGCTTTCGCATGCGCACCTGCTGCTGGACATCCATCACGTCCAGCAGCTCGCGCGCACGCGCGACGTCCGTGGCGATCTCGAGCCGCGCGCCGGCATGACGGCTGAAGACCCGCCAGCAGCGCGGCATCTGCATGCGCTTGATCGAGGCCCGATAGGCCTCATAGTCGTCGCCCGTCAGCACGAGATTGCCGTTGAGCGAGCAGGATCCGATCCGTCCGAGCGACACCAGCGGGTTCGGCTTGCCGCCGACATGGGCCGGCATCTTCTTCAGCCGCAGCAGATCGAAGCGGTCGGGCAACGCGCGCACCGCATCGACCAGCGCCCTGCCGATCGCATCGGTCGCCGCCGCGTCCAACGCGGCATCGAGCGCCAGGATCGGCGCGTTGTTGTCGGAGACGCCGAGATCGGCGAATTCGACGATGCGGATGCCGCGCCTGATGTGGCTGATCATCGGCACCACCGCGATGTCCTTGCCGGTCGCGGCATCGGAGATCAACGCGATCAGCGGTGCAGAGTCGTGGAACGCCTCGTACCATGCGCCGAGCCAGTAACCGTGCTGGAATGCGGTGCGATGCCCCGCGCTCAGGCGCGATGCGGCCTGCCGCCAGTCACGCACGAAATCGACAGCGATTCCCGACGTGCTGGACACAAGACCATCTGATTGCTCGACGCTGAGAAACGTCATCCGCGGGACATGCGATTACTGAATGTTTCCAGATAGATTATGTTTGTCGCAGACCACAAGTGACGTAGCGGCTTATCGTTAAGCCAACATCACTATCGCTCCGGCTGCGACAAGCTGTCAGCGCTCCGGTTCCGTCTGTTCGACGCATTGGAACCTGGCGAGGAAATGCAGGCCAGCCACTGCAAGCGCGAACATGAACCAGATCGGGTTCTGCCGTTCGAGCAGGAAGGTCTCGGTGGCCCCGTAATACAAGCCGAACAGCCACACGGTGAGGAACAGTTTTGCCAGCGCGCGGCTACGGTTGTGAGCCTGGGCCGACTGGAAATTGCCAAGCGGTGCGAGCACGAAGACGAGAATCACCAGCAATAGCCCCGGCAGGCCGATGGTGACCGCGAGGTCGAGATAGCTGTTGTGGCTATGCGCGGCGGACGTCGCCCATTCGGATCCCTGAGCGGTCTGCCGCGCGGTCACGTCGTCCCAGAACGCCGCATAGCCATGACCGATGATCGGCTTCTCGGCGACGGCCGCGAGCGCGAACTCCCAGATGGCGGAACGGCCGGTGAAGGTGGGATCGAGCGGAAGCAGCCGCGTCAGCGCCCCGAGCGCCGGGCTCAGGACGCTGCCGACCGTCAGCAGGTTCATCACGATCAGCGGCACGAAGCAGATGACCCGCTTCAGCCACAGGCCTGGCGTGACATAGACCAGCGAGGCGAGCGCGTAGATCGCAAGGCACAGCACCGTCGACGTCTTGCCGCCGGTGAAGATCAGGAAGATGCCGGCCAGCGCCGCGATCGCCGGTCCCATCACAAACGAGCCGACGGCGGACAGGTAAATTCCGACATAGACCAGGATGGTCATCACCGGCGAAGCGATGTTCTTGTGGCCGAAGCTGCCGCGCCAGTCGCCGGCAAGCTGCGGCTCGGTGAGGTCGAGGGCGGTGTGCATCGAATATTGCGGCGCGAGGAAGACGCCGAGATAGCACAGCACCAGCAGCACGAGCGCGGCGCCGCCAAGGCACAGGTTGAAGGTCCGCTGTGTCGGCGGCAGCAATGGCAACAGCACTGCGAGCGACGTCACGCTGACCGCCAGCACGAAGCGCTGGATCGAAACGCCGCGGCTCTCGGAGAAGACGATGTTGATCAACAGCCAGCCGACGAGACAAAGATGCAGCGGCGTCACCAGGCTCTTCAGCGCAGGCGCATCGGTGGCGGCGACGAACAACATCGCGACCGCAGCCAGCAGACCCCAGGAGATATAGGTGAGCGCCATGCGCCCGCCGACGACCGTGGTCACATCCTCGTTGCGAAGGTCAGGAAACGGATCGAGCGTGATCAGCACCAGCAGCAGCGCCGCAACCGCGACGAGGCAGCGCGCCGCCTGCGCGGCATTCAGCCCCGCGAGCCCATCGTGCAGCATGTGGCCCAGCGTTCGGGTCTCGACGTCGGTCATGTCAGCGGCGCTGCGATCCATGCGTCGATCCATGCTTCGATCCATGGCTCAAGGCAGGTGGTGAAGCCGGGGAAGCTTTGGTCTAGCCCATCCTTGTTAAGCATCCGTCAACCAATAGGCCCGAGGCCTGCGTTGCCGCCTGCGGGCGCACGATGCTGCGCGCGATCTCGTAATATTGCAGCGCGCGCTGCTCCAGCGTGAGATTGTCGAGCACGAAGCCGCGCGGATCGAACGCATCAGCGGTGCACCCGGCCCAGAAACTGTCCCAGCCCGCCTCGAACCCCGCGATGTCGATGAACTTGGCACCGCAGCGGTCATCCCAATACGGCACCGACGACACCGGCGCGAACTGGACGCGGTGGGGATAATAATCCGGGTCGCGCCACGGGCCGCCGGGATCCCAAGCGAACACCGGCACGCCGCAAGACAGAGCCTGCTGATAGGCGATGCCCTGGCTCTCGTTCTGGCACAGGAAGATCATCGCGCGCGAGCGCGCCAGCGCGGCCTGATAGTCTTCTTCCTTGTAGCTGCCGTAGCGCAATTCCGTGAACGAGCGGCCCTCCTTGAGCAGGCGGGCGCGGACCGGCTCGATCAGCTCCGGCGCATAGCGCTCTCGGTCCCAATGGACCTTGTCGTAGATCAGGACGTCGACGGTCTTTTGCGACGGCGGCGACGGTGCCCAGAGATCCGTGTCGATGCCGATCGGCCAGGCCTCGGTGTCGGGCCAGTACGGCCGGTACATGTCGACATACCAAGGGCCGGGCACCACGACCTTCTTCACCGGCAGCCGCTTGAACAGATCAGGGTCGTCCAGCGGATGATTGTGGGCGGCGACGCCGAGCAGGATCGGATTCTTCCACGCGAACTTGTCGAGCAGGAAGGTGCGGCCGATGATGCAGGCAAGCTCGTCGGGATGCTGCGCGATGTAGCCGTAGTCGTTGACGCGGTAGCGGATGCCGAGCCGGTCGAGCCCTGCGCAGAGATTGAGGAACACGCGAAGCTGCCCGCTCATGCGCGGCTCGCCGAGCAGCATCCGGCGCGCCATGCGCCGCAGATGCCGGTCGCCGGGAAACCAGCGATCGTCCTTGTCCTCGTAGAAGAGGTTGAGGACGATGGCATCGGGGTCGTGTTCGAACGTCTTTGCGGGCACTAGATCCATCCGCGGCAAACAGGTCTGCATTCTCGCATGGGACTGGCTGTCGCACTCTTCCAAATTTGCGACAGGCTTAATGCCCGCGGCTTAACGCTAATTGACGAAACCAGCGGCACGCAGGCCTTCGCGACAACGATTTGGTCGTAATGCGAGTATCATTCGCGGCGGGCCAATGGTGCGATTGATCGCAATGCCAGTCGGCAGATGCGCCCTGGTTAACAGATCCCTAAAAGGCGAGCCGTGGCTCTGATCACCGCCGAAGATGTTCTCGATTTACCGGCGACCTCGCGCGTCGTTCCGGCGCCGCGTCTCCCGCTGCCGGCCGGCTCGACCACATCGGTGTCCGTCGTCATTCCCGCCAAGAACGTTGCAGCCTATATCGGCGAAACCCTCGCCAGCGCACTGGCGCAAGGCGAGATCACCGAAGTGATCGTCGTCGACGACGGCTCGAGCGACGCCACCACGGCCATCGTCCGCGCCATTCGTGATCCGCGGCTGCGCCTGATGACCAACGACTCCGCCGGCGTATCCGCCGCGCGCAATCTCGGCGCACGATATGCGAGCGGCGAATGGCTGCTCTTCCTCGATGCCGACGACCGCCTGCGCCCCGGCGCGGTGGCGGCGCTGCTGGCAGCGGCCCGCGCCGCTCCGCGCGCGGTTCTCGTCTACGGCGACTACAACACGATCGACAGCGAGGGACGGCAGATCGGCCGACGGGGCCTACTGAAGGGACGCCGCAAACCGTCCGGCGACGTGCTAGCGCGGCTCGCGGCCGGCAATTTCATCGTCAATGGCGGCATCGCGCTCGCACGTGCGGAGGCCTTCCGCGCCATCGGCGGCTTCGACACGTCCCTCAGATATTGCGAGGACTGGCATTGCTGGTGCCGCCTCGCCGCTATCGGCGAGTTCGAGTTCGCACCAAAGCTCCTGCTCGACTATCGCCTGCACACCGCCAACACCATGAATGCGGCCGTGCGGACGCCGAAGGACTTCTTCCCCGCGATCGCGCGGGTGTTCGACGATGGGCTGATCCTGGCGAGACTGCCCGAGGGCACGGCGGCCGGGCTGCGCCAGGCCGCCGAGGTCCATCTCGTTACCTATTCGGCGATGCAGGCGGTCCGCTTCGGCCGATATCGCGACGCCTTGGCTTATCTCGGGATGGTCGGCCGGCGCTCGCTCAAAGCGCTGCCGCGCGCCGCGGTCAGGGTCACCCTCGCCTGTTTGGGCATCTGACCCGCGTCAAGATACGATTTTCGACGCTTCATAAGGCTTCGGTGCGAAGCCAAACGCTGCGAGCATGGAGCCAAGCGCGACCAGCGCGGGATGCATGGCGACGACGGCCTTCGACGTCGCGAGCAGACGGGCGGAACGCACCAGCGACAGCGGCAGCCGTCCGAGCATCTGCGCGAACACTCGCGCCCGCGCGGGCGCGCTTCGTGCGGCCTTGTACTGCACGCGATAATTGATGGCGCCAATACGCAGGCCGCGTTTGGCGATCCAGCCGAGGCTGGTGCGGCTTTGCGGCACGGTCTCGGTGATGACCGCCTCTGCCGTCCAGTGGAAGATCATGCCGGCATCGCGGCACCGCACGAAGAAATCGCAGTCGCCGCCGCCGAGGAAGTTGAAGCGCAGGTCGAAGGCGGGACGATGGAACCGCTCGAACGCCGCACGCGTGATCAGGCAGTTGCCACAGCCATAGATCAGCGGCACCGCGCCGCTGTAATCATAGGCGGGACAGAACGCGGGATGACGTGCCAGCCAGGGCTTGCTGTCATCGTCGAAGACCGGCAGCACCGGCCCGCCGACCACGTCGGCGCCGGTCGCCTCCGCAGTGCGAACCATCAGCTCGAGCCAGTCGGGCGAAGCGATCTCGTCGTCGTCGATCATCAGAAAGCGGGTCGCGGCGGGAAACAGCGCCTGCGCCGTCTCGAAGGCGGCGTTGATCGCCTGGCAATTGCCCTGCCGCTTCTCGACCAGGCAAACGCCCTGGAGCCGGCCATCGGCCAGATACTCTGCGGCAACCGGCGTGCTTTCGCGCCCCACCGCGTCGTTCTCGACCATGACCACCGCGAAGGAGCGCGGAGTGCGCTGGCTCGCCAGCGAGTCCAGCGTCAGCCGCAGATGGTACGGGCGACGGAAGCAGGGAATGCAGACGACGATGCCGACCGACAGGTCGATGACGCGCGAGCTCGCCGCGATCTCCCGGTTGGGATCGCGCACGGCATCCGAGATCCGGCCGGCGGAAAGGTCTGTCGGGATCAGTGTCATGGCATCCTAGATGTCCGAGATGTATTGAAAAAGCCCTGCGTCGATCGCGCAGGAATCGACGCTGTCCTGCGACGGCACATCGCCGCGGGGCAGATCAGTCCCAAAATGAACGGCGGGCCCGAGGCTCGCGACGGCGCAACGCCGCCGATCTCCCGCCCTCCAAACGCTTAACCGCTTTTGCGCGTTTCTCCTGCAAGTGCCTGCATACGTGATAGTGCAATTCGCAGTCCATCACGCGGACAACAGCCCAACATGGACAATGCCGTAGTTAACGCCTGCCCGCATTAACCCGACCGTAAGCACCGCGACCGGTGAAGCGGCGCGGCATCGGATTTGCTCTTCGGGCATGCGAGATTTTTCCTGTAAATTTGAGTCGAACAAGCGCGGTCAGAAAAAATGAACAAGCCAGCCTCGATCGATTTCGCGACAGCCACGGCGATCCAAATCCCGGCGGCCAGTGCACGCACCCAGGCGCTGCACGATCTGATCCCCGGCGAAGCCCGCGACAGCCTGCTCGCCGTCCACGACGTGCTGCGCCGCGAACTGCCGCAGGGCCAGCTCGCCACCTATGAGGCCGGCGGTGGCTCGTGCAGCGTCCTGCCACCGGAGTTGCTCGACCGCAGCAAGGTCACCGTCGTCGACATCGACGAAGACCAGGTCCGCAACAACACTTACGCGGACGAGGCGATCCTCGGCGACGTGCAGACTTACAGCTTTGGACGCGAAACCTTCGATCTGGTGATCTGCTACAACGTGATCGAGCATCTGCCCCATGTCGATGCCGCACTCCTGAATTTCCGCGACGCGCTCAAGTCCGGCGGAATGATCCTGATCGGCGCGCCCAATCCACGCTCGTTGTCGGGCGTCGTCACCAAATACTCGCCGCACTGGTTTCACGTCTGGTTCTACCGGAATATCCGTGGCATCAAGGATGCCGGCCTGCCCGGAGAGCCGCCGTTCCCGACCTTCTTCCATCCGCTGGTGACGCTGCCGCGACTCGAAGCATTCGCCGCGGCCAACGGCCTCGAGATGATCTACCGCCGCGAGGTCGAGAGTCCGCGCTATCCCGAGATGCGCCGGCGCAAGCCGCTGTTCGCCGCTCTGGTCGATACCGCCGCCGCCGTGATGAACGCCGTGCTGCCGGGCGGGATCGACGTTCGCCGCGGTGACTACCACGTCATCCTGCGGAAGCGCTGACAATCATGGCACGCGCGCGGTCCATCGCAGGACGAGCGAAGCCTGGCGGCCTCGCTGCGCGCGGTAACGAACCATTAATTCCTTGGGGACCTCAGCGTCACCGCGACGCGTCGAAGAGCGGCATACGCTTAAACGCTTTGTTTGCCATTTCGGTGAATAGTCCCTCAATGAGTATGGTTAATTTTCCCTGTTGCGTTGATTGGGCACCTATATCCCGGGTGCGTGGCGTGAAGCGAAGAGTAACCCCTCAGCCCGCGGTCGTTGGAATGAAAGCTGGGGACTATGCTTGACTACAACCAGCCGATAGATCGGGCCGGACCGGAGGCCCCGCAGCAGAAGTCTCAAGCCGGCTTCAACGTGCTGGAGCTCGTCAATCTGCTCTGGCGGCGGAAGATCGCGATTGCCGCTGCCGCGCTCCTCGGTGCGACGCTTGCCGTCACCGTGGGCAAGAGCGTGACGCCGCGTTACACCGCCACCGCCCAGCTCTACGTCGACCCGCGCGAGCTTCAGCTCGTCGATCGCGAGCTCACGCCGCGTGCGCAGGACGTCTCCGGCATGGCGATGGTGGTGGAGAGCCAGGCGCGCCTGATTACCTCGAACAGCGTGCTGCTCCAGGTGATCCAGCAGGCCAATCTAGACAAGGACCCCGAATTCGGCGGCGGCGGTGATGCCAGGAGCCTGATGTCGTCGCTGCTCGGCCTGATCGGCCTTCAGCCCCGCGCGCCCTCCGCTGCGGAGACGAAGGAAGTGCAGCTCGCGGCGCTCGATGCGCTGAACAGGCACATCACGGTCCGCAAGACCGAGAAGAGCTTCATCGTCGACATCGAGGTCTGGTCGACCGATCCGGCGAAGGCGGCGATGCTCGCCAACACACTGACCAGCGCCTACCTCGCCGAATCCCGCAACTCGCAGGCTTCGGCCGCGCGACGCGCCACCAACGATCTCTCCGGGCGCCTGAAGGAGCTACGCGAGCGGCTGCGCAGCGCCGAGACCGCGCTCGCCACCTACAAGGCCCAGAACAATTTCGTCGGCACCCAGGACGCGCTGATCAGCGACCAGCAGCTCTCCGCCAGCAACCAGCGGCTTTCCGCGGCCCGCGCGGCGACCATGGACGCACAGGCGCGGCTCGACCAGATCGAGGCGAGCCGGCGCACCGCTGCCGATGCCGGCGCGAATTCGGAAGCGCTGCAATCGCCGACCATCGCGAACCTGCGCGCCCAATATGCCGACGCCCGCAAGAAATATGCGGAGCAGGCCGGCGAGCTCGGCCCGCGGCATCCGGCGCTGCGCCAGACCGAGAAGCAGGTCGAGGATCTCAAGCGCACCATCAACGAAGAGATCGATCGCTTCGCGCAGTCCGCCAAGAACGATCTGACGCGCGCCCGCGACTTTGAAGCCTCGCTCAACCGGGCGCTGGAAGCGCAGAAGCGGCAGAGCGTCCAGCTCAGCCAGGCCGCCGTGCGCCTGCGCGAGCTCGAACGCGAGGCCGATGCCAGCCGCGACGTCTATCAGTCCTTCCTCAAGCGCTCGCGCGAGACCGAGGAGCAGGAGACCCTGAACACCTCGGCGGCCCGCGTCATCGGCGAAGCCACCGTGCCGCAGCGGCGCTCGTTCCCGCCGGCGATGAGCATGTTCGCCATGATCGGCTTCATCTTCGGCGCGCTCGCTGCCGCAAGCTGGTTCGTCGCGGCCGAGCTGCTGTCCGCCGGTGCGACCGCGCCGGCAGCGCCCTCACCGGTGCGCCGTGAACGCACGCCGGCACCGCGGGCTCCGCGAGCGCCGGAGGTTTCGCGGACACCGGAGATAGCCCAGCCGCAGCCGGCTCCGCGAGCTCCGGAGGTTGCGCAATCTCTACCGGAGCTGGCCGCGCCATCGCTGCAGCCTGAGATGGACGAAAATACGCTGATCGGAAAGCCGCTGATCGCGCGCCTCCAGGAGGCCGACGTCATTCACACGCTCGGCGCGATCCTCGCTACCGGCGGCGGCGTCGATCTGACCCGGCTGGGCTGGCCGACGCTGCGCCCCGGCTTTCCGCTGACGACGCTGCTCAACACCTGGCGCGACATGCGCACTGCCGTGGCCCGGCGTGCCGGCGGCAAGGCCATGCCGGTCATCGCGCTCGTCGGCGCGGGCGAGACCACCGGGCGCAGCGTGACCGCGCTGAATTTCGCGCTCGCGGCCGCGCGCGACGGCGCCCGCGTGCTGATGATCGATGCCGACCATCAGGCACACTCGCTCTCGAACAAGGTGAGCCGCCCCGGCAAGAGCGAGCCGAGCCGGCTCGGCTGGCTCTCCATCGGCAGCAAGGCCGCGCGCGAGATCAAGACGGTCAACGGCATCTCGGTGCTGCCGGCCGCCGACGGCGATGCCGGCAAGGCGACTGAGGCCATGCGCAAGGCCATCGAGCAGGCGCGCGCCGCCGGCGGCTACGATCTCGTGATCCTCGACGGCCCCATGACGCCGCTTGGTGCGGCCAGCCGCAAGCTGCTCGACGACGCCGACGCGCTGGTGGCGGTGCTGCCGACCAGCCTCGACATCAACGACGGCCTGGAAGAAATCCTGAACACGCTCGGCCGCGCCGAGCGCAAGCTCGTCGGCGTCGTGCTCGACGAGCTCACCCCCGCAACTCAAGCGCGCCAGCGAGGCAGACAATATGCTTGAGCGCCGCGTCAATCTGGACGGCCGGGCCGCAACCGCCGACGTGCCGCGGATCACCGTCGGCGGCCTTCGCATGGCCGCGCTCGACCTGGAAGCGACCGCCGACTTCATGATCGAGGCCACCGATCCCAGACATCGCATCGGCCGTCCGCTGTACCTGACCTCGGCCAATGGCGAGGTGCTGGCGCGCTGCTCGACCGAGCCGCAGACCGAGCGCCTGTTCCGCGCCGCCGATTTGATCAATGCCGACGGCCAGCCGCTGGTCGCGGCGTCAAAGCTGCAATCCTGGTTTCCGCTGCCGGAGCGCGTCGCGACCACCGATTTGTTCCACGTGGTTGCGCGCAAGGCCGAAGCCGTCGGCCGCACCTTCTACATGTTCGGCGCCAGCGAGGAAGAGAACGCCGCGGCGGTCGCGAATGTCCAGCGGCTGTATCCGAACCTCAAGATCGTGGGGCACAGCCACGGATATTTCCGCGGCGACGCCCTGCGCGCGAAAGTCGAGGAGATCAACGCGCTCGCCCCGGATTATCTCTGGGTCGCGCTCGGCGTGCCCAATGAGCAGGCATTCGTCGAGGAATACACGCCGCTGCTGACCAATGTTGGCGTTATCAAGACATCCGGCGGCTTGTTCAACTTTTTATCGGGCAGCCGGTCCCGCGCGCCGCAATGGATGCAGAAGATCGGACTCGAATGGGCCTGGCGCACATGGCTCGAGCCGCGCCGCCTGCTCTGGCGCTATTTGACCACCAACCCTCGCGCGCTCTATCTTCTCTTCAGCCGCAAACGGCCTTCCAATCGCTGAGAGAAGAGTAGAAGACGACATGACCGACCGACCGACCGTCCTCGTCACAGGGGGCGCGGGCTATATTGGCTCGCATGCCTGCCGCGCACTGTCTGCCGCCGGCTATCAGCCCGTCGTTTATGACAATCTCTCGACAGGCCATCGCAGCTTCGTCGCCGGTCCGCTGGTGACGGGCGACCTGCTCGACGGCGCCGCGCTGGCGCGCGCCTTCGCCGACCATGAGGTCACGGCGGTGATGCATTTCGCGGCGGCAAGCCTCGTCGGCGAGTCCATGACCGACCCGCAGAAATACTACATCAACAACGTCCAGGGCACGCTGTCGCTGCTGCAGGCGATGCGCAACGCGGGCTGCCAGCGCATCGTGTTCTCCTCGACCGGCGCCGTCTACGGCAACGCCGATTCCAAGGAGCTGCCGGAGGACTTCCCCTGCGCGCCGATCAATCCCTACGGCGCGTCGAAATGGATGATCGAGCGCATGCTCGCCGATTATCGCGCAGCCTACGGCTTCGGCGCGTTCTGCCTGCGCTATTTCAACGCCAGCGGCGCCGACCCGGCCGGCGGCATCGGCGAGTTGCGTGACAACGAAACGCATCTCATTCCGCGCGCCATGATGGCGCTGCAGGGCCATGTCGACTTCGCCGTGTTCGGCGACGATTACGACACGCCCGACGGCACCGCGATCCGCGACTACATCCACGTCACCGACCTCGCGGCGGCGCATGTCGCAGCACTGAAGCTCCTGGAAACGGGACATGCCGGCGGCAGCTTCAATCTGGGCACCGGCTCCGGCTTTTCGGTCCGCGAGATCCTGAACGCCATCAGGCAGGAGACCGGGCGCGAGGTGCCGCACACCATGAAGCCGCGTCGCGCCGGCGATCCCACCTATCTGGTCGCCGATGCCTCCGCCGCGCGAAACGTGCTGAACTTCGTGCCGCGCCATTCCGATCTAAAGACGGTGATCCGGACTGCCTGGGCCTGGCACCAGACAGCGCACCCGCTCAGAACGCGCTAGACGGGCCCGTATTGCGACTTGCCGGTCGGGCCCCTGAGCGGCTAAAGAGATGGTCACAGCCGGCGGCGGCGTATGTCCCGACCGCCGCATGTTGCTCTTATGGCCGCCAATGGAAGCGGCACGTGAGGCTCCGCCAATAGCGCGAGCCTGTTCTTCACAGCGAAGGCCACGATCGAGTCCGGGCATCGGCCTGCTTTCAGGCGCAGCCCAGGGAGCACGGAGCGAATGCACCAGGCCGCAAGCCTGCAATTCGAGCGCGTGATGGACGAGCTCGTCCTATGGCACGCCGTGCCGGAGGACGAGCGCTCGCCGGCACCGGCCTGGTGGTGGGGACCGGCGATGGCGGTGGTCGACGTGCACGAGCCGATGCGACAGGTGTGGTGTTGCGAGCTGGGCCTCGGCGACGGCTCAAGCTTTGCCGAAGGTGCGCATGCCCTCCTCGAGCTGTTCACCGAGCAAACCTCGCAGCCCTGGCCGGATGATTTTCCGCGCAAAGCGGAGGTCAAGCAAGACAACGTCCGCGAGCTGCACCCGCAGCCGTCAGATGACAGCGCGTTTCAGCCGTAACGCCGCGGCCTCGGTCGCAGCGAGGTCCTGCTCCGGCTGGAGCGGAGGTGCGACAGGCAGCTCCATCGGCCGCAGCAGCTCGGCCATCTGCCGCGCCGGCACCGGCTTGGAGATGAGGAAGCCCTGCATCTCGTCGCAGCCATGGGCGCGCAGGAACGCCTCCTGCTCGGCGTTCTCGACGCCTTCGGCGACCACGGTCATGCCGAGCGCCTTACCCATGCTGATGATCGCCTGCGCGATCGCCTGGTCCTCCGAATCCTGCGGCAGGTCGCGCACGAAGGAGCGGTCGATCTTGATGGTATCGATCGGGAAATGCTTCATCAGCGACATCGACGAATAGCCGGTGCCGAAATCGTCGATGGCGAGACGGATGCCGCGGCTCTGGATGGCGTCGAGCACCTTCAGCGCGCGACCGACATTGCGCATCATCATGCTCTCGGTGACCTCGAGCTGGAGCAGCACCGGCGACATGCCGGAGGCCGCCAGCGCCTCGTCGACGTCCTGCAGCAGATGTTCGTCGACAAACTGCCGCGGCGACAGGTTGACCGCCATCGACACCGGCAACAGGCCGCGGCGCTGCCAGGCCATGGCCTGCGCGCAGGCCTCTTTCACCACCCAGCGGCCGATCGGCACGATCAACCCGGTCTCTTCCGCAAGCGGAATGAACTGCGCCGGCGAGATGCTGCCGAGATCCGGGTGCGTCCAGCGCAGCAGCGCTTCCACGCCGGTGATCTGGCCGGTCTCCATGTCCACCTTGGGCTGGTAGTTCAGCGAGAACTGCTCGCGCTCCAGCGCCCGGCGCAGCGCGCTCTCGAGCGACAGCCGCTCGATCGACTGCGTCTTCACCTCCTTGGAGAAGAAGCGGTAGCCGTTCTTGCCGTCTTCCTTGGCGAGATACATCGCCATGTCGGCGTTCTTGGTCAGCGTCTGAACGTCGGAGCCGTTGGCCGGATACATCGCGATGCCGATCGAGGCCGTGGTGTGGCATTCGTGGCCGGCCAGCTCCATGGGCTCGGCGAGCGCCACGAGCAGCCCGGTCGCGATGCGCTGGACGTCGTCGATCTCACCGCACTGGTCGAGGATCACCACGAACTCGTCGCCGCCGAGGCGCGCGACCACGTCGGTTTCCCGCAGCGCACCGCGCAGCCGGCTCCCCACCTCGAGCAGGAGCAGGTCGCCGGCCTCATGGCCGAGCGAATCGTTGATGACCTTGAAGCGGTCGAGATCGATGAACAACACCGCGAAACGGTGATCGTGGCGCTGAGCTTGGTCGATCGCCTCCCGCAACAGCCCGTTGAAGGTCTCGCGGTTCGGCAAGTCGGTCAGGCTGTCATGCGAGGCGAGGTATTCGATCCGCTCGTCGGCCTCGTTCTTCTCGTCGGCGCGATCGAAATTCTCCATCGCGAAGGAGACGTTATCGGCGAGGCGCTGCAACAGCTCGACGAACTCGGCTGTGAAGGTCTCCTGCTCGGTCGACATGTAGATCATGACGCCGACGGGCTGGCCGTGCGTGATCAGCGGGAACGCCGCGCCGGAGCGCGCGGCGTCGCCTTGCAGAACGGCATGGAAAGCGCTCACACGGCTGTCGTTGACATAGTCGTTGCTGACACAGGGCTGCCGGGTGCGGAACGCGGTGCCGCTCATGCCGCGCCCCTCGGGCCGGTCGGCGTCGATGGAGAGACGAACGTTCCTCGTGGTCTCCGCGGACGGCCCGGCGGCCGCGACGATCGCGAGCTGGTCGCTGTCGGCCTTGGCGAGCGCAATGGTCGTCGAGGTGAACTTGCCGCCGGTGGACGCGGCCTGACACACCAGCTCGAACAGCTCGGTGCGCGACTTGGCCCGCACGATCGCCTCATTGGTGGCGCTCAGCGCGGCGAACATGCGCGTCAGGCGCTCCTTCTGCGCCTCGGCCCGTGACCGCTCCTCGGCCCGGGCGAAATTGTCGAGCGCAAAGGAGACGTTCTCCGCGAGGCGCCCCAGCAACTGGATGAGGTCAGGCGTGAAAGTGCCTTCGTCCGGCGAAAGGAACAGAAGGACGCCGACGGCATCGGTGCCGTTCTTCAGCAGCGGAAAGCAGCCGCCGGATTTGGTCCCGTGATCCCGCGCGATTCGACGCCAGTGCGTCGCACGAACGTCCGTGAGGAGCTCGTTCGCGACGCAAGGTGCCTTGGTGCGAAATGCGGTGCCGGCGAGCCCCCGTCCCTCGGGCTCATCGGCGGATGTCGCGAACCGCCAGTTCTCGACGTGACTGCGGCACTCGCCCTTGGTGACGGCGATGTCGAGATAGCGCCCCGTCGGATCGACCAAGGCGATGGTGGCAGACGTGAACGTGCCGCCGAGCACGGCGGCCTCGCACACGGCTTCGAACAACTCGGCGCGGGATTTCACGCGCATGATCGCTTCGTTGGTCGCGCTCAGCGCCTCCAACATGCCCCGAAGACGGTTGCGCTGCATTTCGGCCTTCGCCTTCTCGTCGGCGCGATCGAAGTTCTCGAGCGCGAAGGCGACATTGGCCTGGAGTCGTTGCAGCAGCTCGACGAATTCGGGCGTGAACGTGCCGCGCTCCGGCGAGTTGAAGAGGAAGACGCCTTCGACCCTGTCGCCATTGAACAGCGGCAGCGCCGCGGAGGATCCGATCCCGTTGCGGCGGGCGTTGGCCTGCCAAGGCTTGATCCGGTCGTCGGACAGCACGTCGTTGCTGAGGCAGGGCTGGCGCGTCCGGAAGGCAGTCCCGGTCAGCCCGCGCCCCTCGGGCATCTGGTCGGAGGTGGAGAACTTGAAGGTGCGGACCATCTCCGCGTTCGGCCCGTAACAGGCGACGACGCGGAGCAGCTCGGCATGGTGATCGACGAGTGCGATGGTGGCCGAGGTGAATTTGGCGCCTTTCGCCGTCGCTTCGCAAACGAGGTCGAAGAGCTCGGCCCGCGAGCGTGCGCGCAGGATCGCCTCGTTGGTCGCGCTCAGCGCCGCGTACATGCGCGCCAGGCGGTCTTCCTCCTCGGCGATCCGCGCCTTCTCGGCCTCACGGTCGAAATTGTCGATCGCGAAGCAGACGTTCTCGGCGATGCGCAGCATCAGCGCGACAACTTCCTCGTCCTTCGCCCAGGACTGGCTGAGGAAGGACAAGATGACGCCGATGCTTCGGCCATGCTGGATCAGGGGAGCCGCGATACAGGCGGCAACGCCCGTGTTGACATTGGCCTGCTCCCACGGCGTCCCCTTGGTGCGACGCGCGAGATCGCGTTCGACAAACGGCTTCTGGGTGCGAAACACCTCGCCGGAGATGCCGCGACCGTAAGGATTCTCGGGATCGACGGAGTAGCGGGTCCGGGCCACGATCTCCAGATTCTCACCGGTACCGGCGACCGGCTTCAGCCAATGCGAGTCCTGCTCCTTCAGCAGAACGAAGGTCGCCAGCGACTTGCCGCCGTGCACCGAGGCGTCGCACACGAGCTGATACAATTCATACTCGGTCTTCGCGCGCAGGATGGCTTCGTTGGTCGCGCTGAGCGCGCCAAACATGCGGTTGAGCCGTCGCGTCGCCCGCTCGCTGGTCTGCCGCGCGGTCTCGCGCGCGAAATTGTCCAGCGCATATGAGATGTTGGCCGACATGCGCTCGAACAGCGACACCATCTGCTCGTCCAGCGAGCCGGCCTCGCTGCGGGTCACAAAGAGCACGCCGACGCTCTTGCCGTTGCAGAGCAACGGCAGCGCCGCAGCCGCGCCGATGTGGGCCTTGGCTGCGCCCTCGCGCCACGCCAGCGAGCGATGATCATTCAGGTAATCGTTGCTGATGCTCAGCTTCTGATCGCGAAAGGCTTCGCCGCCAACACCCGACCCTTCGGGTGTGTCGGCTTCCGTCGTAATCACGATGGAGCGCAGCCGCGCAACGTCATCGCCGCAACCGGCCGCAAAGCACAGCCGCCGGCCATCCGGCTCTACCAGAAACACGGCAACGGCCAGAAAGTCTCCGCTCGAAAACCCGGCGTCGCAGACCTTCTGGTACAGCTCGTCCGGCGATTTCGCGTAGAGGATCGCTTCGTTGATGGCACTCAACGCTGCAAAGGTGCGCGCGAGGGTCGTCTGCACGGTCTCAGCTCCCGGGCATTTCTGCCTAATTCTCCCGGGTACTTTATGAACGGCGACGGCCTAAGTGGTCGTTATTGCGCGCTGCAAACCCGCGATCAAAGTGAACGAGCTGCGAACGGCCGGCGCCAAACTGTCGGGAATGCCGCCGCACGGGAGGATTCTCCGGCCAAAGGCGCGCTCTCGTTACGAATTTGCAGCCCTGTATTGGTTTACGGGAGATTGATATCGCTCCCACGCTTTGAGACGATGGCTCCCAACAAGCAGCCCGTTAAGGGCACAATGCCGAGGGAACGCCATGCCCATCGTCAAGACAGACCGCCTCACGCTCATCAGCGCCGCGCTGCTCCGCGCCGCCGGAGCTTCCGAGGAAGAGGCCGATGCGGTGGCCACGGGCTGCGTCAACGCCAACCTCGCCGGCCACGACTCCCACGGCGTAATCGCGGTTCCGACCTACATCGACCGCATCAAGGCCGGCCACATCGTGCCCGGCGCCAAATGGACCATCGTCCAGGAATCGCCGACCACGACCGTGATCGACGGCCAGTGGGGGTTCGGCTTCCACGTCAACGCCAAGGCGATGGCGCTGACGATCGAAAAAGCGAAGACGGCGAATGTCGCCGCCTGCACCGTGTTCCGGCAAAGCCATGTCGGCCGCCTCGCCGCCTATCCGTTGATGGCGATGCGCGAAGGCATGATCGGGATTGCGACGGCGGATTCCGGCCGCTCGCCGAAGCACGTCGCACCGTTCGGCGGCAAGGAGGCCCGGCTCGGCACCAACCCGATCTCGATCGCGGTGCCGTCCGATCTCGATGCGCCGTTCTATCTGGACATGGCAACCTCGGCGGTGGCGGCCGGCAAGATCCAGCTCGCGGTCGCCCGCGGCGAGGAGATTCCGATGGGGTGGATCATCGATGCCGAGGGACGGCACACCACCGACCCCACGCAATATCGCAAAGGCGGCGCGCTGCTGCCGCTCGGCGGCACCGAAGGCTACAAGGGCAGCGGCCTCGCCGCCATGGTCGAGGTGCTGTGCGGCCTGCTCACCGGTCTCGGCTTCGGCGTCGAACCGACCGGCCGTCACAATGACGGCTGCTTCATGGCGGTGTTCAACGTCGCCGCGTTCCGCCCGCTGAAGGAATTCAAGCGCGAGGTCGCCGAATTCGCGCGCTATCTGAAATCGACGCCGCCCTCCGAAAGCAGCAAGGGCGTGTACTATCCCGGCGAAATCGAGGGGTTGCGCGAGCAGCAACGCCTGCGCGACGGCATCGAGATCGAGGATGCGACCTGGGAAAAGCTGCGCGCGCTGGCGGGCGAGTACCGGCTCGACACGGTCCTCGATCTGGCCTGACGGAATTTGGGAGAACAGCATGACGCGGCAGATGGTACTGGTCGGCTTCCTCCAGGCGCAGAACTGCACGAATTTGCCGAGTTCGTGGCGGCATCCGGACTCGCGCGACGATTCGATGTCGGCGGACTATTATCAGGAGATCGCCAAGATCCTCGAAGCCGGCAAGTTCCACATGGCGTTCTTCGACGATCGGCTGGCGATGCCGGACCGCTACGGCAACGATCATGCCCACACCGTCGAATACGGCATCCGCTGCGTGAAGATGGATCCGCTGATCGTGCTGACCACGATGGGCATGGTCACCGACAAGCTCGGCCTCGGCGCCACCTGCTCGACGACGTATTACGAGCCGTTCGACGTCGCCCGTCGTTTCGCGACCCTCGATTTGATGTCCGGCGGGCGCGCCGGCTGGAACGTTGTCACCTCGCTCAATGACGGCGAGGCGCTCAACATGGGGCGCGATTCCCATCCCGAACATGATTCCCGCTACGACCGCGCCGACGAATTCATGGAGGTCGTGCTCGGGCATTGGGACACCTGGGAAGACGGCGCGCTCATCATGGACAAGACAAGCGGCCGCTTTGCCGATCCGGCCAAGGTGAAGCGGCTCGATCACAAGGGAGTGGCCTTCAAGTCCCGCGGACCCTTCACGGTACCGCGCTCGGATCAGGGCCATCCCGTCATCATCCAGGCCGGCGCATCCGGCCGCGGCCAGCGCTTTGCCGGCCATTGGGGCGAGGTGATCTTCACGGCCGCGCGCAATCTCGCCGGTGCCAAGGAAGGTTATGCCGCTGTTCGAAACGAGGCAGCCAAGGCTGGCCGCGATCCCGATCAGATGCGCCTTTGCAATTTGACGACGCCGGTCTGCGCCGCGACCAAGGCCGAGGCCGAGGACAAGATGGCGCGGATCAACAAGCTGCCGCTCGAGATCGACGCGCTGTCGCTGCTGGCCGAAGCGCTCAACTACGATTTTGCCTCCAAGGACCTCGACGAGCCGTTGACGACGGACGAGCTGAAGAGCATGCAGGGCATTCTGGGCATCCGCGACGGCGTGCTGAAGAATTCCGGCAAGAGCAATCCGAGCGCACGCGACTTCGTCACCTTCTCCGGCCGCGGCCAGGTCCACGACGCCATGGTCGGCGGTCCCAAGGAGATCGCGGACAGGCTGGAAGAGATGTTCGTCGAGCGTGGCTGCGACGGCTTTGTCATCGCCGCGACCTATGTGCCCGGCTCCTATGCGGACTTCGTGCAACACGTCGTGCCGGAGCTACAACGGCGCGGCTTGTTCCAGAAGGAGTATCGGGGCAAGACACTCCGCGAAAATCTCGGGCTGAAGCGGCCCGCGGCCGGAGCCTGGAAGGTGCAGCCGCGCGATGCCGCGGAATAATCGGAGGACGCGACATGCGCTGGCTGAAATTCACCGCCTCCGACAAGACGTCCTGGGGGCTCGTCGAGGGCGACCACGTGATCGCGGTCGACGGCGATCCCTTCGGCGAATGGCAGCGCACCTCGCGCACGCATCCGCTGGCGCAGGTTCGGATCGAGCTGCCGCTGATCCCGCGCACGTTCTATTGCGTCGGCTTGAACTATCTGAAGCACCTGAAGGAAGCCGCCGACAAGCGCGGCGAGGTGCCTGCCGTCCCTGACAGACCCGAGATCGGCTACCGCGCCCAGAACGCGCTGATCGCGCATGACGAGGACGTCGTGATCCCGTCCTTTGCGACGGACAAGATCCACTATGAAGGCGAGCTCGTCGTCGTGATCGGCAAGAAGGTGAAGCATCTGACCAAACAAAATGCGATGGATTGCGTGTTCGGCTACACCATCGGCAACGACGTCAGCGAACGCAGCTGGCAGAAGGCCGACCGCAGCCTGTGGCGCTCGAAGAACGCCGACACGTTCAAGCCGATGGGCCCGTGGATCGAAACTGAGGCCAATCCGGCGAAAATGGAAACCGTCGTCCGGGTCAACGGCAAGGAGACCAACCGCTTCTATACCAACGACATGATCTTCGGCGTGGTGCCGTTCCTGGTCGAGCTGACCAAGTACTTCACGCTGTGGCCAGGCGATGTGATCTGGATGGGCACGGACGGCGCCTCGCCTGACATCGGGCATGGCGACGTGGTGGAGATCGACATCACCGGCGTGGGGACGTTGCGGAACAGGTTTGTTCGGGAACAGCGGTAGTAGAGGTGCCGTAGGGTGGGCAAAGCGAAGCGTGCCCACCGCATTCGTAATGGAGGCGAGACGGTGGGCACGGCGCAAGCGCGCCTTTGCCCACCCTACGGCACCACGGCACGTCCCGCGCCATCAAAACGGCAGCGCCACACTCGTCTTGATCTCCTTCAGCACCACGTTGCTGCGAACGTAGCGGATGCCGGGGATGCGGAACATGAACTCGTCGAGAAAGCGGTTGTAGGCCGCCATGTCCTGCACGACGACGCGCAAATGATAATCGGCGTCGCCCGTGGTCGCGAAGCACTCCAGCACTTCGCGCCGCGTGGTCACCCGCGCGACGAACTCGTCGACGAATTTGGCATCGTGCCGCTCCAGCGAGACATGCAGGATGGCCGACATCGCAAAGCCTGCCTGCTCGCGCGCGATCAGCGCCGCATAACCCTGGATGACGCCGGCCTCCTCCAGCGCGCGCACCCGGCGCCAGCACGCCGAGGTGGACATGCCGACCTCGTCGGCGAGCTGCTGATTGGTGGCGCGGCCGTCCGTCTGGAGATGGGCGAGAATCCGCGCGTCCTGCTCTTCAATCATGGAAGCCCCCGATTCGGTAACTTTTACCGAATTTTGCCGTATTCCGCAAAATTTTACCGAATTATCGATCAAGACAGGGTGAATAGGCAAGACCTACCAGCCTCCCCGGCATACCCTTCCGTCATCAGGCAGGATGCCGCACGAGGTCCGCCATGGACGCCGTTCCATCACTCGACAGCTACGAGCTTTCAGACCGCTACGATCGCGAGGAGGGCCGCGTCTTCCTCACGGGCACGCAGGCCATCGTCCGTATCGCGCTCGACCAGGCGCGGCGCGACCGCGCCGCCGGGCTGAACACCGCCGGCTTCATCTCTGGCTATCGCGGCTCGCCGCTCGGCGGCGTCGATCTCGAGCTCTGGCGCATCCAGGAGCGGCTGAAGCGGGATCACATCGAATTCCTCCCCGCGGTGAACGAGGACCTCGCGGCAACCGCGGTGCTCGGCTCGCAGCAGGTCGAGACGCAGGCAGATCGCGAAGTCGATGGCGTGTTCGGGCTCTGGTACGGCAAGGGCCCAGGCGTCGATCGCTCCGGTGACGCCCTCAAGCACGGCAACGCCTACGGCTCCTCGCCGCGTGGCGGCGTGCTGGTCGTTGCCGGCGACGATCATGGCTGCGTTTCCTCCTCGATGCCGCATCAATCCGATGTCGCCTTCATGAGCTGGTTCATGCCGACGCTGCACCCCGCAAGCGTCGGCGAATATCTCGAATTCGGCGAATATGGCTACGCGCTGAGCCGCTTCTCCGGCATGTGGGTCGGCTTCAAGGCGATCTCGGAAATCGTGGAGTCAGGTGCATCCGTCGCGCTGCGCCCGCCACGCGTCTTCAACACGCCCGATTTCACGCCGCCACCGGGTGGCCTGCACTATCGCTGGCCCGACCTGCCGGGGCCCCAGATCGAGGAGCGGCTGGAGGCGAAGAAGCACGCGGTTTACGCCTTTGCAAAAGCCAATCCGATCGATCGCCACATCTACGATATTCCCAACGCCACCTACGGCATCGTCACGACGGGCAAGGCGCATCTCGACCTGATGGAGGCCCTGCGGCTGATGGGCCTCGATGAAGCGGCCTGCCGCGACATCGGCATCGACGTCTACAAGGTCGGCATGGTCTGGCCGCTGGCGCTGCATGACGCGATGGACTTCGTGAAGGGCAAGCGCGAGATCCTCGTGGTCGAGGAAAAGCGCGGCATCATCGAGAGCCAGTTCAAGGAATATTTTTACGACTATCCAGGCTCAAAGCCCGAGCGCATGGTCGGCAAGCACGACGAGCGAGGGGCGCGGCTGATCTCCTGGATCGGCGAATTGTCGCCGCGTGCGCTCGCCGGCGTGCTCGCGCGCCGGCTCGATCCGATGTTCCCAGGCCTCAATCTCGCCGCACGCGCGGCCGGCTTGATGCCCGAGGCCGCGCGCACGATCAACGTCAGCGGTGCGACGCGCACGCCGTATTTCTGCTCCGGATGTCCGCACAACACGTCGACGAAGGTGCCGGAAGGCTCCAAGGCACTGGCCGGCATCGGCTGCCATTTCATGGCGAGCTGGATGGACCGCGAGACCTCCTCGCTGATCCAGATGGGCGGCGAAGGCGTCAACTGGGCGGCGTCGTCACGCTTCACCGGCCACAAGCATGTGTTCCAGAATCTCGGCGAAGGCACCTACTACCACTCCGGCTCGATGGCGATCCGGCAGGCGATCGCCGCCGGGGCCAACATCACCTACAAGATCCTGTTCAACGATGCCGTGGCGATGACCGGCGGCCAGCCGGTCGACGGTCCCGTCAGCGTGCATGCCATCGCCCACAGCGTTCGCGCCGAGGGCGTGGGACGCATCGCGCTGGTGTCGGACGATCCCGCGCAGTTCTTGCCGGCAGACCTGCCGATCGGCGTAACCATCCATCCGCGCGAGGAGATGGACTCCGTGCAGCGCGAGCTGCGAGACATTTCCGGCGTCTCCGTCCTGATCTATCAGCAGACCTGCGCCACCGAGAAGCGTCGCCGGCGCAAACGCGGACAGATGGCCGACCCAAAGCGCTTTGCCTATATCAACGATCTCGTCTGCGAAGGCTGCGGCGACTGCTCGGTCGAATCCAACTGCCTCAGTGTCGAGCCGAAGGAGACGCCGTTCGGTCGCAAGCGTCAGGTCAACCTCTCGTCCTGCAACAGGGATTTTTCCTGTCTCAACGGCTTCTGCCCGAGCTTTGTCACCGTCGAAGGCGCGACGCGCCGGAAGAAGAGTGCGAGCGAGATCGACGTAGTCGGCCGCGCGGCTACGCTTCCCCTGCCTGCTCCCGCCACGCTCGACCGTCCCTACGACCTGCTGGTAACAGGCGTCGGCGGCACCGGCGTGATCACGGTCGGCTCGCTGATCGGCATGGCCGCGCATCTGGAACGAAGCGGCGTCTCGGTACTCGATTTCACGGGCTTTGCGCAGAAGTTCGGGCCTGTGCTGAGCTATATCCGGCTGGCCGCGAGTCCCGACGCGCTGCACCAGGTCCGCATCGACCAGGGCGCGGCCGACGCGCTCATCGGCTGCGACCTCGTTGTCAGCTCCTCAGCAAAGGCGTCCGGCACCTATCGGCGCGGCATGCGCGCCGCGGTCAACACCGCGGAGATGCCGACCGGCGACGTGGTCCGCTTCCGCGACGCCGATCTCGCCTCGCCTGCCCGACTGCGCGCGATCCGACAAGTCACTGGCAACGACAATCTCGACACCATCAACGCCAACGCGCTCGCCGAGCGGCTACTCGGCGATGCCGTCTATGCCAACATCATCATGCTGGGCTTTGCCTGGCAGCGCGGGCTTATTCCGATCGCGCTGCCGGCGCTGCTGCGTGCAATCGAGCTCAACGGCGTCGCGGTCGAGCGCAACAAGCAGGCCTTCGCCTGGGGCCGGATCGCCGCGGCCGATCCGGAGTTTTTGCCGGGGGGCGACGAGGCGCCCGAAGCCGAGACGCTCGATCAGATCATCGATCGCCGCGCCGATTTCCTCGCCGCCTATCAGGACAGGGCTTATGCTGCGCGTTACCGGACGACCATCGCGAGGGTCCGCCGCGCCGAAGCCAACCTGAACAGCGAGGCGCTGACCGAGGCGGTCGCGCGCGCCCTGTTCAAGCTGATGGCCTACAAGGACGAATACGAGGTGGCGCGTCTGCACATGCAGAGCGGTTTCCTCGGCGAGCTGAAGCGCGAGTTCGAGGATGGTTTTCGCATCCAATATCATCTCGCGCCGCCGTTCCTGCCGTCAAAAGCTGACGCACGCGGCCGTCCGCGCAAGCGCGCTTTCGGCCAGTGGATCCAGATGCCGCTCGCCATGCTGGCGCGGCTGAAGGGATTGCGCGGAACGCCGTTCGATCCGTTCGGCTACACGAATGAGCGGCGCACAGAACGGGAATTGATCGCCTGGTATGAAGGCCTGATCGAACGCATGCTCGGCCAGCTCGAGGCTGCACATCTGCCCGACCTCGTTGCCGTCGCAAAGGCGCCGATGGAGATCCGCGGCTACGGACCCGTGAAGGACACCGCGATCGCCAAGGTGAAGCCCGAGGTCGAGAGGTTGCTCACGAATTTGGCGACATCGGTAACGCAAAAGATGCACGTCCACGGTTGACGCGGCACCAGTGAGGCCTCAGCCTCCGGGCTTTAGGTGGCCCCTGTTGGCGCCCCTGCAATCGGATGACGCATCATGGATTTCGACCAATTGACCCTGAGTCAGGCCGTCGCCGACCTGCGCGCCGGGAAAGTCACGAGCATCGCACTCACGACAGAGGCACTAAGCCGCGCCAAAGCCCGTGCGGAGCTCAATGCCTTCGTCACGCTGGACGAGGCCGGTGCCCTGAAGGCCGCGGCTGCGTTCGACGCGACGGGCGACAGGACAAAGCCGCTCGGCGGCGTGCCCATCGTGATCAAGGACAATATCGAGGTTGCGGGACTGCCCTGTAGCGCCGGCACACCGGCACTGAAGGACTACGTTCCGAAGACCGACGCGCCCGTAGTCGCGAAGCTGCGGGCTGCAGGCGCCGTCATCATCGGCAAGACCAGTATGCACGAGCTCGCCTTCGGCATCTCCGGCTACAACACCGCGTTCAAGACCGGCGCGGAGTTCGGCGTGCGCAACGCTTATGACCGCACGCTGATTGCCGGCGGCTCCTCGTCCGGCACGGGCGCCGCGCTCGGCGCGCGGATCGTCGCGGGCGGGCTCGGCACCGACACCGGCGGATCGGTCCGGGTGCCCGCGGCGCTGAACGGATGCGCCGCGTTGCGCCCCACGGTCGGACGCTATCCGCAAGAGGGTATTGCGCCGATCTCGCACACCCGCGACACCGCGGGGCCCATGGCCGCGACGATGACGGATGTCGCGCTGCTCGATCGCGTGATCGCAGGCGGCGACACGATTGCGCCGGCTGATTTGAAGCAGGTGCGGATCGGCATCGCGAAGGCGATGCTGACCAATCTCGATGCCGATACCGAGGCCGCCTTCGAGGCGGCGGTCACACAGATGAAAGCCGGGGGCATCGTCGTAGTCGAGATCGAGATGCCGCAACTGGCCGAGTTCAACGGCCAGGTCAGCTTTCCTGTCGCCCTGTACGAGGCCTATTTCGATCTGGTCGCCTATCTCAAGCACACCGGCACCGGCCTCACCATCGAGGCACTGGCGGAGGAGATCTCCAGCGCCGACGTGAAGGGCACCTATGACGGCCTGGTGATCCCGCGCAAACTGCCCACCCCTGATGGCACCTTGGTTGACGCCAAGCCGATCTATGACGCCGCGATCAAGACCGCGCGGCCCGCGCTTCAGGCGCTCTACGCCAAGACCTTTGCCAACAACCGGCTCGACGCCATCGCCTTCCCGACCACGCCGCGCGTCGCGATTGCTTCCAATCCAGAGTCCAGCAGCCTCGAGAATTTCGGCCTGTTCATCCAGAACACCGACCCCGGCAGCAATGCCGGCATTCCCGGCGTCCAGATCCCGATCGCGCTTGGTGCGACGAGCAAATTGCCTGTCGGGCTTGAACTGGACGGCCCTGCGGGAAGCGATCGCCGCCTGCTTGCGATCGGCGTGGCGCTTGAGAGCGTGTTCGGGCGATTGCCGCCGCCGCGTTGACGGCATCGTAGGGTGGGCAAAGCGGAAGCGTGCCCACCTCTTTTCGAATCATGGAGAGATGGTGGGCACGGCGCTAACGCGCCTTTGCCACCCTACGGCTCTGCCGCCGCGCCACTCACGCATACGGATTGATCAGCTTCTGCTGCTCGGCGCTGTGATGCACGAGCATGTCGATGAAGGTCCTGACCTTCGCCGACAGATGATGCCGATGCGGATAGACCGCGTTCATCGACATCTCGACCGGCCGGTACTCCGGCAGGAGGCGCACCAGCCGGCCCGCATCGAGGTCATCCCCCACCAGAAAGCCGGCCGCAAGACTGATGCCGGCGCCCTGCAACGCGGCCTCGCGCAGGGCTTCGCCGCTGTTGGTGATCAGGTTGCCGGAGACGCGCACCGAGGCCGGCGTACCCTTGCGATCGAAGAAGCGCCACTCGTCGAAGGGATAGTTGATGTGGCGCACGCAATTGTGCCCGGCAAGCTCTTCGAGCGTCTGCACGCGTCCATGCGCCTCGATATAGCCGTGCGAGCAGCACAGCACGTGCCGCCAGGTCGCCAGGCTCCGCACGATCAGGCTGGAGTCCGGCGGCGCGATCATGCGCAGCGCAAGGTCGAAGCCCTCCTCGATCAGATCGACATTGGTCTCGCCCATGCGCAGATCGACCTTCACCTCCGGATAGGTCGCGAGGAATTCAGCCATCACTGGAGCCACGAACGGAACCATATGCGTGGCGGTGTGAATGCGCAGCGTGCCGCGCGGCGTCGATTGCAGCGCGCCCGCGATGTCATCGGCCTGTTCGAGATCGGCGAGGATCTGCATCGAGCGGTCGTAATAGGCCCTGCCGATTTCGGTAAGGCTCACTTTTCGCGTGGTGCGGTTCAGGAGCCGAACCCCGAGCCGGTCCTCCAGCGCCTGGACATGGTTGCTCACCATGGTCGTGGACATGTTGAGCCGGCGGGCGGCGGCGGAGAAGCCGCCATTTTCGACCACCCGGACGAAGGCGGTGAGACTGGTGAAGCGGTCCATAGGTCTGGCTCCGGATTATCCGCTATGGCTGGATAATGCTTCCATTTCTTCCGGGATTATCACAAGCGGGAAGACAGCGCATCTTGCCGGCATCAACGGCGCACCGTTCGGACCGGGGGCGGTTGGGAATTCCGAGGATGCCATGTCGAACGCTTCTTATGTCACTGAAACCAATCAGAAAATCAGCTTTCGCCCGTCCCGGCAGGCGGTCAAGCGGGCGGCCATCGGCTTGGCGCTAGCCCTCGGAATCGCCGCGGCCGGCGACTTCGGCTACGACTACCTGAGCACCGGCCGTTACCTCGAATCCACCGACGACGCCTATGTGAAGGCGGATTCCACCATCGTCGCCCCCAAGGTTTCCGGCTACATCGCGAAGGTGCTGGTGGGCGACAACGAGAAGGTCCGGGCCGGCCAGCTTCTCGCGAAGATAGACGACCGCGATTTCAGGGCCGCGCTCGACCAGGCCCGCGCCGATGTCGCCGCCGGTGAAGCCTCGGTGCGCAACATCGACGCCCAGCTCGAACTGCAGCAGCCCATCATCGAGCAGAGCACGGCCGACGTGGCCGCGGCCGACGCCAATCTGAAATTCGCGCAGGAGGAACGCGCCCGCTACGACGACCTGATGAAGTCGGGCTCCGGCACGATCCAGCGTGCGCAGCAGACCGATGCGGCGCTCCGCGCCAGCAACGCGCAATTGCAGCACGCCAAGTCAGGCCTGGTGGCCACGCAGCGGAAGGTCGACGTGCTCACCACCCAGCGCGCCCAAGCAACTGCACAGCTCGACCGCACCCGCGCGGTCGCACAGCAGGCAGAGCTGAACCTGTCCTATACCGAGATCACCGCGCCGGTGGACGGCACGGTCGGCGCACGCTCGTTACGCGTCGGCCAGTATGTGCAGGCCGGCACGCAATTGATGGCGGTGGTGCCGCTCGATGCGGTTTATGTCGTCGCCAACTTCAAGGAGACGCAGCTCACGCATGTGCGTGCGGGCCAGCCGGTCGAGCTGCAGGTCGACAGTTTTCGCAATCGCACGCTTCGCGGTCACGTCGACAGCCTTTCGCCAGCCAGCGGACTTGAATTCGCGCTGCTGCCGCCCGACAACGCCACCGGAAATTTCACCAAGATCGTGCAACGCGTGCCGGTGAAGATCGTGCTCGACGACCACAGCCTGACCGGCCTGCTCAGGCCCGGCATGTCGGCGGTGCCGACCATCGACACCAAGGCGACTGTGCTGGCCGAGCGCGAGACGGCTGGGCGCCTCGCCAACAACGCCCCCGCCCGAACGGCGGCTGAAGCCGGGAAGGCCGGCAGGATTATCAAGTCCTGCCGGACGATCCTTCCCACGCTTCCTCGATTATCGAAACCAACCGCCTAATGCATCCTGTCTCCGTGACCGAGACGAGGCTTCCATGAGCACGCTCCAACCGACCGCCGACGCCGCCTCCGCTGCCAGCATTCCCGCCCCTGCTGCGCCCGCCACGCCGGCGGTTTCCGCAAAAACCTGGATCGCGGTGATCGGCGCCACCCTCGGCGCCTTCATGGCGGTGCTGAACATCCAGATCGTCAACGCATCACTCGCCGACATCCAGGGCGCGATCGGCGCCGGCATCGACGATGGCGGCTGGATCTCGACCTCCTATCTGATCGCCGAGATCGTGGTGATCCCGCTCTCCGGCTGGCTTGCGCAGGTGTTCTCGATCCGCATCTATCTGCTCACCAACGCGACCTTGTTTCTGGTGTTCTCCGCGGCCTGCGCGCTGGCGCAGGACCTTCCGCAGATGATCATGCTGCGCGCGGTGCAGGGATTCTCCGGCGGCGTGCTGATCCCGATGGCGTTCACCCTGATCATCACGTTGCTGCCGAAGACGAAGCAACCGATCGGACTCGCGCTTTTTGCAATCTCTGCAACATTCGCGCCCGCGATCGGCCCGACCATTGGCGGTTATCTCACCGAGAACTGGGGCTGGCAGTATATCTTCTATGTCAACCTGGTGCCCGGCACGCTGATGATAGCGATGCTGTGGCTCTCGCTGGAAGCCAAGCCGATGCAGTTGTCACTGCTGCGCGCCGGCGACTGGCCGGGCATCATCACCATGGCGATCGGCCTCTCCGCGCTGCAGACCGTTCTGGAAGAAGGCAACAAGGACGACTGGTTCGGCTCACCTTTCATCGTCAAACTGTCCATTGTCGCCGCAATTGCCCTGACCGCCTTCCTGGTGATCGAATTGACTGCGAAGAAGCCGCTGTTGAACCTGCGTCTGCTGGTTCGCCGCAATTTCGGCTTCGGCATCCTCGCCAACTTCCTGCTCGGCATCGCGCTGTACGGTTCGGTGTTCATCTTGCCGGTCTATCTGTCGCGCATCCAGGGCTACAACGCCGAGCAGATCGGCATGGTTCTGGCTTGGACCGGCTTACCGCAGCTGTTGCTGATCCCGCTCGTGCCGCGGCTGATGCAGCGCTTCGATGCCCGGATCATTATCGGCATCGGCTTCGCGCTGTTCGCTGCCTCCAATTTCATGAACATCTACATGACGAATGACTACGCCACCGATCAGCTGTTCTGGCCGAATGTCGTCCGCGCTGTCGGACAGGCTTTTGTGTTCGCGCCGCTCTCGGCCGTCGCCACCGCCGGAATCGAGCCGGAGAATGCCGGTTCCGCATCGGGCCTATTCAACATGATGCGCAACCTCGGCGGAGCCATCGGTATCGCGCTGCTTCAGACGCTGCTGACCAAGCGCGAGCAATATCACTCCAACGTGCTGATGCAGTCGGTCTCGGTGTTCGAGCAGGCCACCCGTACGCGGCTGGAGCAGCTCACGCAGTATTTCATCAACCACGGCGTGCTCGACCGTGTCGATGCTGCGCATCGCGCCTATGTTGCGATCGGCCATGTCGTGCAGAAGCAGGCTTACATCCTCGCCTTCAGCGACACCTTCTATCTGCTCGGCGTCGCGCTGATCGTCGCCCTCATCGCCTCCCTCTTCCTGAAGAAGCCCGGCCAAGTTTCGGCCGGTGGCGCCCACTGACCTTTAACCCAGCAAAAGGAGACCAACCATGAAACCCCGCATGAACTTCTACCAGGCCGCCCCCGACACGATGAAGGCGCTGATGGCGCTGGAAGAGCAGATCCAGTCGACGGGACTCGAGAAATCGCTGATCGAGCTCGTCAAGATCCGCGCGTCGCAGATCAACGGCTGCGCCTTCTGCATCAACATGCACACCGAGGACGCCCGCAAGCGCGGCGAGACCGAACAGCGCATCTATCTGCTCAACGCCTGGCGCGAATCCCCGCTCTATACCGATCGCGAGCGTGCAGCGCTGGCCTGGACGGAATCGGTGACGCTGATCTCCGAGACCCACGCGCCGGACGACGTCTACGAGCAGGTCCGCGCGCAATTCTCCGACGCGGAGACGGTGAACCTGACGATGCTGATCGGAGCCATCAATGCCTGGAACCGGATCGCGATCGCGTTCCGCGCGGTGCATCCGGTGAAGGTGAAGGCGTCGGTGGCGTGAGGGGCGGCGCTTCCTCTCGGGCAAATCTCGTAGGGTGGGCAAAGGCGCACTTGCGCCGTGCCCACGTCTTCTGACGCCTTCGCTGGGGGAATGGTGGGCACGCTTCGCTTTGCCCACCCTACGATAGCTGGGCGTGCGGCTCAGACCGCCGTCGCCTTCGCGAACTCCACGTAAATCTCGCGCAGGCGCGTTGCCATCGGACCTGGCTTGCCGTCACCGACCTTCTTGCCGTCGATGGCGATCACCGGCTGCACGAACAGCGAGGCTGAAGTGGCGAACGCCTCCTTCGCCGCCAGCGCCTCTTCCACGGTGAAAGACCGTTCTTCGACGCGGAGCTGACGCTCTTCGGCGAGCGCCACCACGGCCTTGCGGGTGCAGCCCGGCAGGATCGCGTTGGAGTTCTTGCGGGTCACGATGACGTCGTCCTTGGTCAGGATGAACGCCGAGGACGAACCGCCCTCGGTGACGTAGCCGTCTTGCAGCATCCAGGCCTCGCCGGCGCCGGCTTCGGCCGCGGCCTGCTTCGCCAGAACCTGCGCGAGCAGTGCCACGCTCTTGATGTCGCGCCGCTCCCAGCGGATGTCGGGCACCGTGATCACGTTGATGCCGGTCTTGGCCGAGGCGGCGTTGATGATGTCCTTCTCGGAGGTGAACATCACCAGGCTCGACTTGACGTCGCCCTTGGGAAAGGCGAAGTCGCGGCCCTTGTCGGCGCCGCGCGTGACCTGGAGATAGACGAGGCCATTCTCGACCTTGTTGCGCGCGATCAGCTCCTTCTGGAGCTCGGTGATGCGCTCGACTGTCTCCGGCAGCTTCAGCTTGATCTCGCCGACCGAGCGCTCCAGGCGGGTCAGGTGCGAAGCGTTGTCGACCAGCTTGCCGTCGAGCACGGCCGAAACCTCGTAGATGCCGTCGGCGAACAGGAAGCCGCGATCAAGCACCGAGATCTTGGCGTCCGAGAGCGGGACGAATGAGCCGTTGACGTAGGCGATCGAGTCCAAGGCGGGTCTCCTGGGCAGGGAAAGCGGGATTTGCCTGTCCGTATACGGGATTTGTTGGGGCCACGAAACCCTCAACCCGTCATTCCGGGGCGACGCGGAGCGACGAGCTTTGATGCGCAATTGCGCATCAGAGAATCCATAACCACCAGCCGGGTTATGGATTCCGGGCCCGCGCCAGGAGGCGCGTCCCGGAATGACGGCAGAGGTTAATGCGATAAGATCTTCGACAGGAACTTCTGCGCGCGGTCGCTGCGCGGCTTGCCGAAGAAGTCCTCCTTCGCCGCGTCCTCGACGATCTCGCCGCGGTCCATGAAGATGACGCGGTTGGCGACCTTGCGGGCAAAGCCCATCTCGTGGGTGACGACCATCATGGTCATGCCTTCGCGGGCGAGATCGACCATGACGTCGAGCACCTCGCTCACCATCTCGGGGTCGAGCGCCGAGGTCGGCTCGTCGAAGAGCATCACGATCGGGTCCATGGCGAGCGCGCGGGCGATCGCGACGCGCTGCTGCTGGCCGCCGGAGAGCTGCGCCGGAAATTTCTGCGCCTGCTCCTTCAGGCCGACGCGATCCAGGAGCTGCATACCCTTTGCCACAGCCGTGTCGGACGACCGTCCCAGCACCTTCTGCTGCGCGAGGCAGAGATTGTCGATGATCTTCAGGTGCGGAAACAGCTCGAAATGCTGGAACACCATGCCGACGCGCGAACGCAGTTTCGGCAGATTGGTCTTGGGATCGTTGACCTTGGTGCCGTCGACGCTGATGTCGCCCTCCTGGAACGGCTCCAGCGCATTGACGCATTTGATCAGTGTCGACTTGCCCGAGCCCGAGGGACCGCAGACGACGACGACCTCGCCCTTGGTCACGCTGGTGGTGCAGTCGGTCAGCACCTGGAAGGTCGGGGTGTACCATTTGTTGACGTGGCTGATTTCGATCATGACCGATGCGCTCTATCGAATGATGGCGATGCGCGCCTGGAGGCGGCGAACGCCGAAGGACGCGATGCAGGAAATGGTGAAGTAGACGACGGCCGCGAACAGGTACATTTCGACCAGCCGCCCGTCGCGCTGTGCGACCTTGCTGGCCGCGCCGAGGAAGTCAGTGATCGACAGCACGTAGACCAGCGAGGTGTCCTGGAACAGCACGATGGTCTGCGTGATCAGGACCGGCAGCATGTTGCGGAACGCCTGCGGCAGCACGACGTAGCGCATCGTCTGCGCATAATTGAGCCCAAGCGCGCTGGCCGCGGCCGGCTGTCCGCGCGAGATCGACTGGATGCCGGCGCGCATGATCTCGGAGAAGTACGCGGCCTCGAACATGATGAAAGTGATGAGAGAGGATGCGAACGCGCCGACACTGATCGGGCGCGAGGCGCCGGTCAGCCACTGCCCGATATAGGGCACCAGGAAATAGAACCAGAAGATGACCAGCACCAGCGGCAGCGAGCGCATGAAGTCGACATAGACGCCGGCGATGCGGCCCAGGATCTTGAAGCCCGAGAGCCGCATCAGCGCGAGTGCCGTGCCGAAGATCAGGCCGCCAAGCGCGGCGAGCGCCGTCAGCGTCAACGTAAACGTCATGCCCTCGTAGAACAGATAGGGCAGCGAGCGGCGGATGACGTCGAAATCGAAATTGCTGAGCATGGCGCTATTTCCCCGTGATGTAGCCGGGGATCGCGACCCAGCGCTCGAGGAAGCGCATCGCAGTCACCACGACGGCGTTGACGAGGAGATAGAGGAGGGTCGCGGCGGTGAAGGCCTCGAACACCTGGAACGAGAATTCCTGCATCGAGCGCGCCTGGCCGGTGAGTTCGAGCAAACCGATGGTGATGGCCACCGCCGTGTTCTTGATGGTGTTGAGGAACTCGGAGGTCAGCGGCGGCAGGATGATGCGGAACGCCATCGGCAGCAGCACGTAGCGATAGCCCTGCGCGGTGGTCAGCCCGAGCGCGGTCGCCGCCATCTTCTGCCCGCGCGGCAGCGAACCGATACCGGCCTGCAATTGCACGGCGACGCGCGCCGACATGAAGAAGCCGATGCCGATCGCGGCCGTCCAGAACGGTGCGTTCGGCAGTTGTTTCAGCCAGGTGCCGGCCGCCTTCGGCAGCAATTCCGGCAGCACGAAGAACCACAGGAAGAGCTGCACCAGCAGCGGCATGTTGCGGAAGAACTCGACCCAGCAGAAGCCGAACCAATTGGCGCGCTTGGACGGCAGCGTGCGCATGACGCCGATCAGCGAGCCGAAGATCAGCGCGATGATCCAGGCGAGCACGGCCGTCTTCAGGGTCAGCGCCAGCCCCGACAACAGCATGTCGAGATAGGTGCCGGTCCCCATCGGGTTCGGCTCGAAGAATATTCCCCAGTTCCAGTGGTAGTTCACGTGTCCCCCGCGCGAACGCGCCCGTCACAGATGTCTCGGGCGCCTATGCAAATGTCCGGCCACTCCCTCCAGAATGGCCGGAATATGCTTCCTCTCCCCGCGAGCGGGGAGAGGCGAACAACTCAGCTTACTTATAGTCGTCCGGGTTCGGCGAGTCCGAGGGTTTTGCGAACTCGTTCTTCAGCTCGGCCGAGATCGGGGTGTTGAGGTTCAGGCCCTTCGGCGGGATCTTCTGGGTGAACCACTTCTCGTAGATCTTCTGGCCCTCGCCGGAGGTGTAGAGCGCCGCAGTCGCCGCATCGACCACCTTCTTGAAGGGGGCGTCGTCCTTGCGCAGCATGATGCCATAGGGCTCGGGCTTCGAGAACGCGTCCTTGGAGATGACGTAGTCGTCCGGCGACTTCGAGCCGGCAACCAGGCTCGCGAGCAGGATGTCGTCCATGACGAAGGCCACCGCGCGGTCGGTCTCGACCATCAGGAAGGATTCAGCGTGATCCTTGGCCGGAATGATGTTGGCGCCGAGGCCTTTCGCGACGTTGGCCTCGGTGAGCTGCTTGATGTTGGTGGTGCCGGCGGTCGAGACCACCGTCTTGCCCTTGAGGTCGTCGATCGACTTCAGGCCGCTCGACTTCTTGAAGACGTAACGGCTCGCCGTCAGGAAGTGGGTGTTGGTGAAGGCGACCTGCTTCTGGCGCTCGGCATTGTTGGTGGTCGAGCCGCATTCGAGGTCGATCGTGCCGTTGGCCATCAGCGGAATACGGGTCGCCGAAGTCACCGGATTGAGCTTGACCTCGAGCTTGTCGAGCTTGAGCTCCTTCTTCACGGCGTCGACGATCTTGTAGCAGATGTCCATCGCGAACCCGACGGGCTTCTGGTTGTCGTCGAGATAGGAGAACGGGATCGAGGAATCGCGGAAGCCCAGCGTGATGGCGCCGGTGTCCTTGATGTTCTTCAGCGTGCCGGTCAGCTCCTGGGCCCCGGCCTGGCTGACGGCGAAGGTCGCGGCGAGCGCGAGGCCGATGCTACGGAAATGTCTCACTTTTTTGTTCCCCTTTCAGGATGATGCGGCCGGATGCAAGCACAAATCAGGCCGGATTAGAATGTGACTTTCGGCTGGATTGCGGCTCAGGTTAATGGCTCAGCTTAATGGCTTGGGCAATTCCCCGAGATCCCAGAACAGCCCGGCCATCACCGTCAAGGCCTCTTCGGTCAATGGCAGCAGGATGTGCTCATTGGGCGCATGCTGGGAGCAGCCAGGATAGGAGTGCGGGACCCAGATCGTCGGCAGGCCCAGGATCTCGGAAAACACGTCGTTGGGCAACGAGCCGCCGAAATTCGGCAAAACGGCCGGCGCCTTGCCGGTCGTCTCCTTCACCGAATCCGCCGCCCATGTGATCCAGGGGCTGTCGAAATCGGTGCGCGATGCCGCGAAGCTCTGGGCGGCCCGCACCTCGACCATCGGAAAGCCCTTTTGCACCAGATGCGCGCGGACGGCATCGATCAGGCCGTCGACCTTGGTGCCGACCACGAAACGCAGTTGCAGCACGGCATTGGCGTGGCCGGGAATGGCGTTGGCCGGCTTCTCGATATTGCCAGACGACATCGCCAGCACTTCGAGCGTGTTCCAGGCATAAAGCCGCTCGGCGGCCGACAGCCCTTCCTCGCCCCAGTTCTCCGCGAGCGCCGGCTCGTCCTCGGTCGGCACCACCTGCACGTCGGCGAGATAGCTGCGGATCTGGTTGGTGAGCCGCGGCGGCTTCAGCGCGTCGAGCTGAAGCCGGCCATGGCCGTCGACCAGCGTCGAGATCGCGTTGACGAGAATGGTCGCGGGGTTGGCGAGCACGCCGCCCCAATTGCCGGAATGATGGCCGCCATCGCGCAGATTGACGTCGAGATGAATGCGGATGCCGCCACGGCAGCCCAGGAACAAGGTCGGCCGGTCGGCCGACAGGCGCGGTCCGTCTGAGGCCATGAACAGATCGGCCTTGAGCGCATCGCGGTTGAGATCGCAGACCTTGCCGAGATCGGGCGAGCCGATCTCCTCGCCCATTTCGACGATGAATTTTGCATTGAAGCCGAGCTTGCCGCCGCGGGCTTCGCGCACCGCGCGGAGTGCCGCCATGTTGATGCTGTGCTGGCCCTTGTTGTCGGCGGTACCACGGCCGTAGAGCCGCGTGCCCGCAACCGTCGTGCGCCAGGGATCGCGGCCGTCGCGCCACTCCCCCTCCATGCCGTCGACGACGTCACCATGGCCGTAGATCAGCACCGTCGGCGCTGACGCGCTCTCGTGATGCTCGGCGAACAGGAACGGCGCCTTGCCGCTCGGGGATTCGACGATGCGGCTGGTAAAGTCGAGCGCGGCAAAGGAGGGCATCATCTCCTGTTCCAGATAGCCGCGCAGCTCGGCGCCGCGCGACGGGTTCTGGCTTTCGGTCTTGAAGGCCACGCGGCGGTCGAGCTCGGTGAGGAACGCACCGGATTTGAAATCGTCACGGGCGCGGGCGATGGCGTCGGCTCTGGTCATGGCTGGTTTTTCGGGGCGTTGGGACGAAGGACCTTACCCGAGACAGGTAGCCCTTCGAAAGTGGCGGGGACTTGGACAGTTCTTGTAGTTCTCTTGCGATTTCGTTCTTGCTCTCTTGAGATTGGCTTGCCAAGAGCGGGAGCGCCGCTGATTTTGGCCTTGCCAAGCGCAAGCCTTTCTATTCTTGCCCCTTGCCAAGGGCCAATTATATGCAAGAACTTCGCCAAGTTGAGGCGCACGTCTATCATTCGAAGAGCGCTTGGTACAGGGCGCCGGGGGATCATCATGGCCAAGCAGATCAGGCTCAACGCCTTTGCGATGAATTGCGTCGCGCATCAATCACCCGGGCTGTGGACCCATCCGCGCGATCGCACCGCCGAATACAACCGCCTGCCCTACTGGATTGATCTCGCCAGGACGCTGGAACGCGGCCGTTTCGACGGGTTGTTCCTGGCCGACGTGCTCGGGGTCTACGACGTCTATGGCAACAGCCCTGACGCGGCCTTGCGCAATGCAGCGCAGACGCCGTCGAACGAGCCGCTGCTGCTGCTCTCGGCGATGGCGGCGGTGACGCAGAATCTCGGCTTCGGCGTCACCAGCAATCTGTCCTTCGAGCCGCCCTACCCGTTCGCGCGGCGGATGTCGACGCTCGACCACCTCACCGAGGGACGGATCGGCTGGAACGTCGTCACCGGCTATCTCGACAGCGCCGCGCGCGGGGCCGGCAAGGACAAGCAGACCGGGCACGACGATCGCTACGACATCGCCGACGAATATATGGAGGTCGTCTACAAGCTCTGGGAAGGCAGCTGGGAGGACAACGCCGTGCTGCGCGACCGGGCGCGCGGCATCTTCACCGATCCCACAAAGGTCCATCGCGTCAATCATGAGGGCGCGAATTACCGCATCAACAACACCATCCACCTCAGCGAGCCGTCGCCGCAGCGGACGCCCGTGCTGTACCAGGCCGGCACCTCGCCGCGCGGCCGGCAGTTCGCGGCGAAGCATGCCGAATGCGTGTTCATGTCGGGACCGTCGGCCAAGATCATCGGGCCGCGCGTCTCGGCAATCCGCCAGGAAGCCGCCGCGCTCGGCCGCAACCCGGCGGAGATCCTGATGTTCAACATGATGACGATCATCCTCGGCAACACGGAAGCCGAAGCGGCGGCCAAATATGCCGACTACCGGTCGCATATCAGTCCGGAGGGCGCGCTGGCCCTGATGTCGGGATGAACCGGCATCGACTTCTCCGGCTACGAGCTCGACCAGCAGGTGCGTCACGTCCAGAACGATGCCGGCCGCAGCGCGCTCGACAACGTCACCCGCGGCGACCCCGACCGCGTCTGGACCGTGCGTGACGTCATCGAGCATGTCGGCATCGGTGGCGCCGGCCCGGTCGTGGTCGGCACGCCCGAGAGCGTCGCCGACAAGATCGAGGATTGGTTCGAGAAGACTGACGTCGACGGCCTCAACGTCGCCTTTGCGATCTCGCCCGGCGATTTCGAGGATATCGCCGACATGCTGGTGCCGGAACTGACCAAGCGCGGCCGCTACAAGCCGGAATATGCAAAGGGCACATTGCGGGAGAAGCTGTTCGGCGACGGCCGCGCAAGGCTCGACGCGCCGCATCCGGCCGCGGGATATCGGGTGGGGAAGAAGGGGTAGGCTGCTTACCTTAGGTGCGCTGTCATGCCCCGGCTTGCCGCCTTCGCCAAAAGGCTTCGGCGGCCGAGCATCCTTGTGGCCCCGGCGTAGCCTTGGCGGAGCCGGGACCGGGGCATCCAGTACGCCGCGGCCTCTCGACTCTATTACTGCCGCCTCTGGAATACTGGATCACCCGCTTTCGCGGGTGATGACAGTGAGAACGCGGCGAATACCAGCACGATAGCTGCCCCCTACACCTTCCCGTCCACCATCACCTCGATCAGCTTCGTTCCGGGGCGGTTGAACGCCGACGACAACGTCGCCTTCAGCTCACGGGGATCACTCACCTTGATCGCCTCGCAGCCGAGCGCCGTCGCAATCCCTGCGAAATCCACCGGCGGATCGACGAAATCCATGCCGACGTAATTGTCGTCGCCATGGAAGGCGAGCAGGCGCTGCTTGATGATGCGGTAGCCGCCATTGTTGGCGATCACGACGTTGAGCGGCAGCTTGTGATGCGCCGCCGTCCACAGCGACTGGATCGAATACATCGCGCTGCCGTCACCGGAGAAGCACACCACGGGCCGATCCGGATTGGCGATGCTGGCGCCGACGGAGGCCGGCAGGCCCCAGCCGATGCCACCGGAGGCGAGGCCGTGATAGCCATAGCGGTCGCGGTGCGGACGCAACGCCGTGACCTGGCGGCTCGAGGTGAGCCCTTCGTCGACGAGGATCGCATGATCGGGCATGGCCTCGACCATTTGCAGCACCAGGAAATCCGGATCGATCGGGCTGCGGCCGGCGCTCCTGCCGATCTGCTCGACCAGCGCGGCGCGCCGCGCGGTCCAGTTCTTCGGAGCGAGCTCGGCGAGGCGCTGCTTTGCACGGCTTGCCAGCGCAGCGCCGCCCATCTCCTTCAGCACCGGGATCAGCGCCCGCAGCGTTTCCTTCAGATCCGCCTTGAGCGCGATTTCAGCCCCGTAGTTCTTGGCGATCTCCCAATCGACAAGGCCGATCTGGACGATGCCGAGTCCATCAGGCAGCGCATCGACCTCGCTATAGACCGACATCCGCAGGGGATCGCCGCCAAGCGCGATCAGCAGATCGTAGGGCGCAAGCGTGTCGCGCGCGGCCTTCTGCACGCGCGCCAGCGTGCCGACGAAGCTCGGGCTTTCCGAGAGGAAATGCGAGCCATAGGGCGTCGAGGACTGATAGGCGGCCCCGCCCAAAAGCTCGGCGAGTTCGGCGGCCTCCTTCAGTGCATCGCTCTTGACCACCTCGTCCATGGTGACGATGACGGGACGTTCGGCCTTGAGCAGCCGCGCGGCAAACGCCTTCAGCGCCTCGTCCGACGGCTTTACGCGGGCATCGATGCGGGTGGAGCGGCCGAGATCGATGCCGGCCTCGCTGTTGAGGATGTCGCCCGGCAGCGAGATGAACACCGGCCCGGTCGGCGGCGTCATCGCGACCTTGGCGGCGCGGCGGACGATGCGCGGCAGATCTTCCAGCCGCGTCACCTCGACCGCCCATTTCACCAGCGGCTCGGCCATCCGCACCAGCGGGCCATAAAGCACCGGCTCCATCAGGCCGTGGCCCTGCTCCTGCTGGCCGGCGGTCAGGATCATCGGCGTGCCCGTGAACTGGGCGTTGTAGAGCGAGCCCATCGCGTTGCCGAGCCCCGGCGCGACATGAACGTTGCAGGCGACGAGCTTGCCGGAGGCGCGGCTGTAGCCATCCGCGATCGCGACCACCAGGCTCTCCTGCATTGCCATCACATAGGTGAGATCAGGATGGTCCTTCAGCGCATGCATGATCGGCAGCTCGGTGGTGCCGGGGTTGCCGAACAGATGGGTGATGCCCTCGTCCTTGAGCAGCGCGAGAAAAGCGGAGCGGCCGGTAATCTTGTTCTTCATGTGTCCTCCAGACCCGCGGGCGCTGCCGCAAGATGAGGCATGATGGCCGAACTTGGCCGAGGCACGCAAGGAAGCGCCGTCATGGCAGACTTGCGTCGGCGCGGGCGAGCTGGGAACATGCTCCGGCGTAAACCTGCACGGGGAGACGCGATGGCCTATGACGAGAACACCGCGGCGCGGGTGCGCAAATTGCTGGCGGGTCAGCGAGACGTCGCGGAAAAGAAGATGATGGGCGGCCTCTGCTTCATGGTGAACAACACCATGTGCTGCACCGTAAGCGGGCGCGGCGGCATGCTGATCCGCGTCGGCCCGGACGCGCATGCACGCATGCTGCAGGAGCCGCATACCAGCCCCATGGAAATGCGCGGGCGCATCATGACCGGCTTTGTGCGCCTCGCGCCGGACGGTTATCAGAGCGATGCCGAGCTGAAAAAATGGGTCAAGCGCGGGCTCGACTTCGTGGCGGCGAATACCGCGGGACGCAAAGCGGCGCCGCGGAAGGCTGTTGCGGCGAAGACCAAGGTCGCCGCCAAGGCTAAAGCACCTCCTCGCGGCCGAGCTCGAAAGGGTCTTCGCCGCTAGCGCGCTTCTTCTTTTTCGAGCGCTGCCAGACCACACCGGGAAAGCCCTTCAGCGGCACCAGCGGCTCGCCGGTATAGGCCCATTCCTGAAGCTCCTCGATCGCGATGTGATAGAGCGGCTGGCGGCCGGTGCGCTCGTTGAACAGTGCGCGGGGGATGTTGACCATGTGCGGTCCGCGCGGCCGCTCGTACGCAATCGGCGTGCCGCAATGGGCGCAGAAGCTGCGCGCGGTCTTGGTCGCCTTGTCCTCGTAGCGGGCGAGCGCGGTTTTCCCCGAGGTGATGCGAAAGCGCTTCTTCCAGCTTCCGACATAGGTTGCATAGGCCGCGCCGTGGGCGCGGCGGCTACTGGCAGAATGATCATGCCAGGCCCAACGCGCGGGGACGTCGATCTCGAAGGTGACCTTGCCGCAGAGGCATTGGCCGGTGGCGGTTCCTGCGGCGACTGCGGCTTTGGCCATGGTCTCTCTCCGTCGTCATTGCGAAGACGACAATACACGATCGTCATTCCGGGCTCGACGCTCCCGGGCCGCGCTTCGCGCGGTCCCGAGCGTCGCCCCGGAATGACGACGGAGAGACTTACGCCGTCGCGAGCTCGTCATACACCGGGTAATCCGTATACCCCTTCTCCTCGCCGCCGTAGAACGTCGCGCGGTTATACGGCGTGATCGGATAGTCGTGCCGAAGGCGGCGCGGCAAATCGGGGTTGGAGATGAAGATGCGGCCGAAGGCGATGATATCGGCGTGGCCGTCGGCGATCGCCGCATTCGCGGTCTCGCCGGTGAAACCGCCGGCTGTCATCAGCACGCCGCTGTAGAGCGGGCGGAACAGCACCATTGCGGAGGGCACGTTCTCCCAGTGGACGTCGGCACGGCCGGCGCCGCTGGAGCGTGGCTCGATGAAGTGAAGATAGGCAAGGCCGAGCTTGTCGATCGCCTTCACGACGTGCGTGTAAAGCGGCATCGGATCGGGCTCACCGGAATCATTGGCGATGCCGTGGGGCGACAGCCGCACGCCGACACGGTTCGCACCCCAGACGTCGATCGCCGCTTGCGTGACCTCCAGCAGCAACCTCGCGCGGTTCTCGATCGAACCGCCATACTGATCGGTGCGCTGGTTGCTGCGCGACTGCAAAAACTGCTCGAGCAGATAGCCGTTGGCGCCGTGGATCTCGACGCCGTCGAAACCGGCGGCGAGCGCGTTCTTGGCGCCCTGCCGGAAGGCCTCGACGATGCCCTTGACCTCGTCGGTCTCCAGCGCGCGCGGGGTCTCGTAATCAGAAATCTTGCCGTCGGCGGTCATGGCCTTCATGCCTTCGGCCTTGATCGCAATCGCCGAAGCCGAGACCGGAAGCTCACCGCCGTGGAAGGACGAATGCGAGACGCGGCCGACATGCCAGAGCTGAAGGAAGATGATGCCGCCCTTGGCGTGCACGGCATCCGTCACCTTGCGCCAGCCGGCGATCTGCGCCTCCGAATAGATGCCGGGCGTCGCGGGGTTGCCGCGGCCATGCGAGAGCACGGGCGACGCTTCAGCGATGATCAAGCCGCCTTGCGTGGCGCGCTGGCTGTAATATTCGGCGTTGAGCGGCCGCGGCGAGAAGCTCTCGCGCTCGGCGCGCATGCGCGTCAGCGGCGCCAACGCGACGCGATGCGCGAGCTTGTACGGACCGACCTGCAACGGTTTGAACAACGCCTCGAATTTCATGTGGGCCTCAGACGACTATGAAAGGATGCGGATCATATAGCGAGGGGCGGCCCCTGGAAAAGGCGCCGCCCCATTAAAACCAGATATTCCCTCTCGCGGAACGCCGGAGGGAGCAGGCCCTACGCCGTCTTGATCCAGACGGCCTTCACGTTGAGATATTCCTCGACATGCTGCTTGCCGGATTCGCGGCCATAGCCGCTCATCTTGTAGCCGCCGAACGGCACGGCTGGGTCCATCGCCTGGTAGCAGTTCACCCACACCGAACCGGCGCGCAGGCTCTTCGCGACCGCATGGGCCTTGCTGACGTCGCGCGTCCACAGGCCCGAGCCGAGGCCGAACGTGGTGTTGTTGGCGCGCTTGACCAGCTCGTCCATGTCCTTGAATGCGATCGCGGAGATGACGGGACCAAAAATCTCCTCCTGCGCGATGCGCATGTTGTCCTGCACGCCCGCGAACACGGTCGGCGAGACGAAGAAGCCCTTCGACAGCGCGCCTTCGGTGACACGGCCGCCGCCGGCGAGCGCACGCGCGCCTTCCTTCTGGCCGATATCGAGATAGCCGGTGACGCGCTTGAGTTGTTCCTCGGACACGAGCGGGCCGATCTGAACGTTGGGATCGAGGCCGTTGCCGACCTGCAGCTTCTTGCCGAACTCGGCGACGCGGCCGACGAACTCTTCGTAGACCGACTGCTCGACGAACAGACGCGTGCCGGCGCTGCAGATCTGCCCCGAATTGGCGAACACCGCCATCGCGGCGCCCGGCACTGCGGCATCGAGATCGGCATCCGCGAACACGATGTCCGGCGACTTGCCGCCGAGCTCGAGCGAGACACGCTTGAGGTTGCCGGCGGAGGCGCGGATGATCGATTGACCCGTGACGTGCGAGCCGGTGAAGGCGACCTTGTCGACGTCGTGGTGCGAAGCGAGCGCGGCGCCCGCGGTCTCGCCATAACCGGGCACGACGTTGACGACGCCAGGCGGAATGCCGGCTTCCATCGCCAGCTCGGCGATACGCAGCGAGGTGAGCGGCGCCTCTTCGGCGGGCTTCAGCACCACGGTGCAGCCGGTCGCGATCGCCGGACCGATCTTCCAGATCGTCGCGGTGAGCGGGCCGTTCCAGGGAATGATGGCGCCGACGACGCCGATCGGCTCCTTCAGCGTGTAGGAGAAGATTTCGCCGGGCAGCGAGTTCTCGATGGTCTCGCCGTGGATCGCGGTGGTCTGGCCGGCGTAATAGCGCAGCATGCCCACGGCGCGCAGGCGATAGGCGCGGGTGCGGCTGAGCGGCGCGCCCATGTCGAGCGTGTCGAGCTGCGACAATTCGTCGAAATTCTTCTCGACGAGGTCGGCGAGCTTAAGCAGCAGGTTCTGCCGCTCGAACGGCTTTACTTTGCTCCAGGGGCCTTCGAAGGCACGGCGAGCGGCGGCGACCGCGCGGTCGATGTCTTCCTTGTCACCCTCGGCGACCGTCGCCAGCAATTCGCCGGTGGCGGGGTTGTGGGTCTCGAAGCGCTTGCCTGAGGCAGCGTCGACCCACTTCCCGTCGATCAGCATCTGCTTGTAGGACCCGTTGGCGAACGGATGGCGCGTGATCGGAATAGCCTGCGACACAGCCATGGCTGCACTCCCTGTCAAATGATTGATTGGTCCGATCTAGGCGGGATCGTTAGGTCAAATAGAATACAGCGCCGCCGGAAAGGCGTAAAGGCGGCGTGGAACGAAGACCTCCCATGCCGACTTGTGCAGGGTCGCGCGAGTGCCATGTTATAGCTCGACCGATCCCTTCCCCGGAGACCAACCATGCCACATTCCGCCATCGTCAAAGACAATGTCGCCGTGATCACGGGCGGCGCATCCGGTATCGGACTGGCTGCCGCGCTGGCCTTCGCGCGCGTCGGCTTGAAGGTGTGCATCGCAGATGTGGATCAGGCGCGGCTGGCGGAAGCTGCAACAAAACTGTCATCCGTCACGCCTGCTACACATGTGATGACGTTCGCGGTCGATGTCAGCAAGGCCGAGAGCGTGGCGGAACTGGAACGCGGCGTGCGCGAGCGCTTCGGCGGTGCTGACATCCTCATGAACAATGCCGGCATTCAGCCGGGCAGCACGCTGTTCGCCGAGCCCGACAACTGGCAGCGCATCATCGGCGTCAACATGTGGGGCATCATCAACGGCTCGCGCATCTTCGCGCCCGGCATGATCGCGCGCGGCAGGCCCGGCCTCATCATCAACACCGGCTCGAAGCAGGGCATCACCACGCCGCCCGGCGATCCCGCCTACAACGTCTCCAAGGCCGGCGTGAAGGCGTTTACGGAAGCGCTCCAGCACGAGCTGCGCAACACGAAGGACTGCCGCATCACCGCACATCTGCTCATTCCCGGCTTCGTCTTCACCGGCCTGACCGCAAAGGGCCGCACCGAGAAGCCGGCCGGAGCCTGGACGGCTGAGCAGACCGTGGATTTCATGCTGGCGCGGCTGGAGGCCGGCGACTTCTACATCCTCTGTCCGGACAACGATGTACCTCGCGCGCTCGACGAGAAGCGGATGCTGTGGGCCGCCGGCGACATCGTCGAGAACCGCCCGCCGCTGTCGCGCTGGCATCCGGACTATGCCGACGCGTTCGCGAAGTTCGTGAAGGGGGCGTAGGCTTGCACCGCTCTCTCACTCCCTCGCCCCGTTCTTACGGGGAGAGGGTGGGGTGAGGCGCCGCATCCGCAAACTGCGGCGCGAATTATTGAAAGGGATTCCGTAGCGGACGGCGTGGAGTCGGCGAGACTTTTGTCGCGGCGGCTCTGTGCCATGCCCCTCACCCGGATCGCGTCGGACGATGCTTCGCATCGCCGAGGGTGACATAGCTGAAGCTTTGCTTCGGCGTTCTTGAGAACGACCGCCGAAAGGCGGCCTACGCCTCTCCCCGCAGAAGGGCGGGGAGAGGTTAAGAACGCTACAGCGTTTCCTGCTGATGCCCGCAATTCTTGCAGGCGAACTTGACCCGGCTCTGGCCTTTTTCAGCCTGCACCCGGTTCGGCGCGCCGCACTTGCCGCAGACGGCCTCGATGCGGGTCGAGCCCTGCTTGACGACGATGGTCTTCTTTTCCATCGATTCGCGGATCAGGCGCTCGGCCTCCTCACGCAGGGATTGTTTCGACAAAGCTCATCTCCGCCTCTGGAAAGCGCGAGAGCCATAACGCACCTGCGTTGGAATCTCAATCGGCAATGCCGGCTCAGACCTCGACAATCACATAGCTGTCTTCGACATGCACCGGAAACGTCTCGGCGACATACGGGCCCTTCTGCAACTCTTCGCCACGTTCCACCGCGACCGGATAGGACCGGATCTTGACCCGTTTCGGATCGAACCAGGACTGGCCGTTGCGCATGTCGAATTCCCAGCCGTGCCAGGGACAGCGCAGCATCTCGCCGACGCGCGAGCGCTCATAGATTCCGGGCTCGGGCGAGGTCAGCCGCGCGACGCAAGCCGCCTTCTCCAACGGCGCGCCCTCATGCGGGCAGCGGTTCAACAGCGCGAAGAACTCGCCATTGACGTGGAACACGACGATGTCGCGGCCCGCGATATCGACGACCTTGTTGCCGCCGGGCGGGATCTCCGAGGTGCGCGCGACAATGTGACGGGCCATATCCGTTCAGAACCTCCTTGCTCAGAACTTGTAGACCGAACGGGCATTGGTGCTGAAGATCTTCTTCCGCTCGGCCTCCGTCAGCGGCGTCTTGAAGGCGAAGCGCGGATCGTCGAAATCCCAGTGCGGATAGTCCGACGAGAACAGCAGACGATCGATGCCGACCCATTCGATCAGCGAACGCAGATGCCGCGCCTCGTCGGGCTCGTCGATCGGCTGCGTCGTGAACCAGAAATGCTCGCGCACATATTCCGACGGCTTGCGCTTGAGATGCGGCACCTCGCTGCGGAAGCGCTCGAAATGCTGGTCCATCCGCCACACCGCCGAGGGGATCCAGCCGAAGCCGCCCTCGATGAAGACGATCTTCAGCTTCGGAAAGCGCTCCGGCACGCCTTCGATGACGAGGCTCGCAAGCTGCGCCGCGATGGTGTGCGCGTTGGACTGGTGCTCCTCGACATAATAAGACGGCCAGCCGCCGCCGGTCGGCGGATGGCCGCCATAGCCGCCGACATGGATGCCGAGCGGCAGGTCCAGCGCCTGCGCACGCTCGTAGATCGGCCAATAGCGACGGCGGCCGAGCGGCTCGTTGGCGCGCGGCGAGACGTTGATCTGGATGTATTCGCCGATCTTGGCGCAGCGCTCGATCTCGGCGATGGCGAGATCCACGCCGTCCTGCCCGACCAGGATCGAGGCCTTCAAGCGCGGATCGCGGTGCGACCAGAACGCAAGCTGCCAGTCGTTGATGGCGCGCTGGATCGCGGCGCCGAACTCCAGGTTCTGCTGCGAGAAGATGAAGAGATCGAGCACCTGCAGAATCCCGAACTCGACGTCGAGCGGATCGAGATGCTGCTTCTGCATGAAAGCGAGATCGGAGCCGGGCGGCCCGCCGGTCGGCGGCCACGCATCGCGCCGCGCGATCAGTGGCGAGGAACGCGGATAGGGCGTGGTGAAGAGATAAGGCGTGCGCAAATGGCTGCCATACTCCTTCAGATGCTGCTGCCAGCGTTTTGGCAGGAACTCGTTCAGATCGTCGAACGAGTGCAGGCTCGGATGCACGTCGCAATCGACGATACGCAGCCGCGAGGTGGCGGGCTTTTCCTCGTCGAGCAGCGGGCGGTCGATGACGTCACTCATGCGATCCTCCAGTTTTTTTGTTTGCGCATGATCTTATCGGAAAACCGGTTCCCACTTTTTCCGGATCATGCGCTAGTTCAGCGACAACCGCGGAAACGTTTCCAGCGGATTGTCGACGCACATCTTCGCGATGATGCTCTTCGGCAGGTTCGGCGGGATCGGATCGTCGCCGTCGAACTGCCAGTGCGGATAGTCGGACGCGAACAAGAACATCTTTTCCGAGCCGATCTGGTCGATGATCTCCTCGACACTCTTGGCATCGTTAGGCGCGTCGAACGGCTGCATGGTGACGCGGAAATTGTCGCGGATGATCGCGGCCGGCTCGCGTTCGACCCAGGGAACCTCGACGCGGACGCCGCGCCAGGTCTTGTTGGCGCGCCACATGAAGGCCGGCAGCCAGCTCACGCCGGATTCCATCAGCACGACTTTCAGGTTCGGAAACTTGCCGAACACGCCCTCATAGATCAGGCTCAATATCTGCGCCTGAAACGCCTGCGCCTCGACGAAGTAGTATTCGTAGCGATGCGACGGCCAGCCGGCCGAACTCGGCGCCTGCCGATATTGCGTGCCGGCATGGATCGCGAGCGGCAGCCTGTACTTCTCGGCGAGCCGGTACACCGGCCAATAATGCCGCCGTCCCAGCAGCGTCTCGCCCTGCGCCAACACCAGGATGGAGACGAAACGATTGTCGCCGGCGCGGCGCTCGATCTCCTCGATCGCGAGATCCGGGTCCTGCATCGGCACCACGATGGAAGCCCGCAGGCGGGGATCGCGCGACAGCCATTCGGCGGCGATCCAGTCGTTGATCGCCTTGCAGAAATCGGCGGCCATATAGGCGTCGAATACGGCCTGCGCGCCGTAGAGCACGTTGAGGATCGCGTGGCTGGCGCCCAATTGATCAAAGGCGCCCTTCTGCACCATGGCGAGATCGGAGCCGGGCTTGGCGCCATTTGCCGACCGCCAGTCGGCACGGCCGGTCAGCGGCATGCTCGGCGGATAGGAGGTGAGATCGAGCCCGTCGATGGCGCGGCTCACGACCTGCTCTTTCCAGTGATCGCTGAGATAGGGAAGCAGCGTCGTGCGTGTGCCACCAACCGCCGGGTGGATATCGCAGTCGATCCGCGTCACCGCCATGAAGCTTCCTCGCGCAATCTTATTGGCGGCGTTCTTGTGCGCCGCTTGCGCAGAGTGCCCCTGCCCGCGCCGGCGCGCAAGGTCGCCCGCCCGCGCGATCCGTCATGGCTCGGTTGCATTTCGCAGGCGCGGTATGAAGCTCCGCGATCGTCGCACGCCACGGCTGCTCGATGGTGGATGGTCTCACGGCGCGAGCGGTGGATGCCAGGGCATCCGCCGCTCCATATTGCAACTAGCATCACGCTTATATGCGCTCTCGCCTCAAGCCGCCTTGGACACTTCCATCAGCAGGCGCTCGGCCTTGGCATCCTCGATCCGGTTCACCAGCCGGCTGCTCTCGTGATTGTCGCGCACCGTCTTGGTCAGGGTGATGCAGGTCTGGATCAGCATCACGATGCCCATGGTGAGATAGCCCTTCATCCAGAGATCGATCGGCAGGAAGAAGATGCCGATGGCGACGAGGAACGCGGAGGCTGCGAAGGACGCGTAAGTGAAGGTCACCCAGGCGCTGCTGTGGGGCTGGCCGTTCTGGTTCATGATGGTCTCCTGTCGGTTCGAATGATGAGTTTGGGGTCAGGCCGTCGGCATGCGCTTGGACTTCAACCGCGCCAGCACGTCGTCCGCGGTCGTCTTGAGCCGGGGGCCAAAGCCCTGCTCGGCGAGTCTTTCGGCGGTGGCGAGCGGGCCAGTGGCCGCATCGAGCTCGACCAGCGCGTCGTCAGCGGCCTGGGCTTCCATTTGCCGGTCGCGCAGGCGCCTCAAGGTGCTCTCCGCTTCCGGCAACGTGGATTCGTAAGGACGTGCCGCCTCGATGCCGCTGCGGCGAAGCGAGCGCACCGCTTCGGAGGCACGGGCGACGCGGCGGCCGCGATCGAGCTCGGTGATGCGAGCCTGCGCGCTTGCGACGTGGCGCTTCAGCCTGATGATCTCGGTCGCGAACAACGCGCGGGCCGTCATCGCCGCATCGCGATCGGCCTCCAGGCCCGCAATGGCTTCGGCCGCGTCCTTGGCGAGGTCCTCGCGGCCACCGTCGAGCGCCGCAACCGCGCGGGTCTCGAGGTCGGCGATGCGGGCGACGGTCGCCTCGAGCTTGCGGCCTTCCTGCTGGTCCTGGGCGATCGCCAGTGCCAGCGTCCGCTTGCTGCGCTCGACGGCGGCGGCCGCATCGCGCATCTGCTGGTCGAGGATCAGAAGGGCCGTCCGGTCTTCCAGTTCCTCGCCCGCGGCGGCCACGCTGCCGCGGAAAAGCGTCACTACGGTCTTGAACATTTGCTGCTCCCTGTTATGAGCGTTGCTCACGAATGGTTTGTAGCAGAGACCTTGAACATCGTTCAATAAATATTTGAGCGCTGCTCAAGAATTTGATTAACAAATGACTAGAGCTTTGAAACGTCGAGAGAAACTGCGGGCCGACCTGATCCAGGCGGCCGAGCGGATGATCGCTGAGCGAGGGTTGGCGGGTCTCAAAACCCGCGATCTCGCCCGCGAGATCGGCTGCGCCAATGGCGCGGTCTACAATCTCGTCGCCGACATGGACGAGTTGGTCCTGCGCGTCGGCTCGCGCACGCTACTCCGGCTCGACAAGGTGCTCAGCGCGGCGGTGAGCGCGGGCAATCCATCGCCGCAGGAGACGCTGGTCCGCATCGCGATCGCCTATTGCGATTTCGCCGCAGAGAATCTCGAGCTCTGGCGCGCAATGTTCGAGCATCGCATGGAGCTTGGCAAGGAAGTCCCCGACTGGTCCGTGGACGACCAGTTGCAGCTGTTCCGCCACATCTACGCGCCACTGGCAGCGTTGTTTCCGGACAGAGGGACAGAGGAGCTCGGCATCACCGCGCGCAGCCTGTTCTCGGCCGTGCATGGCATGGTGGCGCTGGGGCTCGAGCAGAGGCTGGTCGCCGTGCCGCTGCCGGCGCTGCGGAAGGAAATCGCGGGCCTGGTGCGGGCGATGATCGACGGCTTGATCGCTAGGGCGGCGTAGAAGCCGAGAGAGCGCAGCGAAACTGGCGGCGACGCCTGACTAAAATTTCGCCTGTCGCATCGCTGGCAGCACGCCTAGCTTTCGCCGCGTCTCGTCCTCTCTCCGGAGTCTCCCATGTCCCTCCTCATCCGCGGCGGCACCGTCGTCAATCACGATCATTCGCGCCGTGCTGACCTGCTGGTCGATGGCGAGACCATCGTCGCGATCGGAACATCGCTCGATGCACCGACGGGCGCGGAGATCGTCGATGCCGGCGGCGCCTATGTCATCCCGGGCGGGATCGATCCGCACACCCATCTCGAAATGCCGTTCATGGGCACGGTGACCGCCGACGATTTCGAATCCGGAACGAAGGCGGCGTTGACCGGCGGCACCACCATGGTGGTGGACTTCTGCCTGCCCGATCCCGGCCAGTCGATGCTCGCGGCCTATCAGGAGTGGCGGCACAAATCCGAGAAGGCGGCGACCGACTACGGCTTCCACATGGCGGTGACGTCGTGGTCGAAGCAGATCTATGACGAGATGGAGACCGTGGTCAAAACCTACGGCATCAACACCTTCAAGCACTTCATGGCCTACAAGGGCGCGCTGATGGTGAACGACGACGAGCTCTACAACTCGTTCGCGCGCTGCGCCCATCTCGGCGCCATGCCTGTGGTCCATGCGGAAAACGGCGACGTCGTCGCCTTGATGCAGGAAGCGCTGATCGCGCGCGGCGTCACCGGCCCCGAAGGCCACGCCTACTCACGGCCGCCGGAGGTCGAGGGCGAAGCCACCAACCGCGCCATCATGATCGCGGACATGACGGGCACGCCGGTCTATATCGTGCACACGAGCTGCCGTGAGGCGCATGAGGCAATCGCCCGCGCACGGGCCGCGGGCAAACGTGTCTATGGCGAGCCGCTGATCCAGCATCTGCTGCTGGATGCCGGCGAGTACCAGAACAGGGACTGGGATCATTCCGCACAGCGCGTGATGTCGCCGCCGTTCCGCGACAGATCGCACCAGGACAGTCTTTGGGCCGGCCTGCAATCAGGCTCGCTCCAGGTGGTCGCCACCGATCATTGCGCCTTCACCACCGAGCAGAAGCGGTTCGGGCGCGGCGATTTCAGGAAGATCCCGAACGGCACCGGCGGCCTCGAAGATCGGCTCGCACTTCTGTGGACCGCGGGCGTCGCCACGGGGCGGCTCACGAAGGAAGAATTCGTCGCGGTGACCTCGGCGAACATCGCGCGCATCCTCAACATCTACCCGCGCAAGGGCGCCGTCGCCGTCGGTTCGGACGCCGATATCGTGGTATGGGACCCCAGGGCGAGCAAGACCATCAGCGCGAAGCGGCAGATGAGCCGGATCGATTACAACGTGTTCGAAGGCTTTGCCTGCACCGGCGGACCGGCCGCGACGCTCTCGCGTGGCCGCATCGTCTGGAAGGATGGCGATCTCTGCGCCGAGGCCGGCGACGGTCACTACATCGAGCGTCCGGCGTTCTCGCCGGTGCACGTCGCCAACTCGACATGGAAACAACTGACCGCCCCGCGCGCGGTCGCACGCGGCGCGGTCACGCCGTAGGACTTCTCCGGTCCTCGGTCAGAAGCGATAGTTCACACCGACGGTCACGGCGTGGATTCTGTCCTTCAGGTTTCCGCTGAAGGTCACCAGCGGGACGGAATTGGTCAGAAAGAAATCGTTGGCGCCGAAATCATAGTAGTCGTACGCGAAGTTCGTCGACCAGTGCGGCGCGAATGCCCAATCGAGGCCGACGCCGGCGGTCCAGCCAGTGCGCGTCGCGGTCGCCTTGGGATCGACCGGGAATCCAAGAAGCGGAGGCGTGAGAACATTGTCGGCCTTTTCCCGCGTCCAGGCGACGCCGCCGCGGCCATAAGCAAGCCAGTTGCCGGCAAAGCTATAGCCGAGCCGCGCAGTCGCCGATGCCAGGAAGTCGTTGCTGACGGTGAATTGCGTCGGGACGATCACGCCGCCGAAACTGCCGAGACCGGGCGTCTTGCTGGTCAGGCTGGACCAGGCCGCGCGGCCTTCGACGCCGACGACCCAAGCCGATGCAAACTGATAGTCGCAGCCGATCTGCCCGCCACCGATGAAACCAGTGGAGCTGAAATCGCCCGAGCTCCTGATCTTGTCGTAGCTGAAATCGCCACCGGCATGAACGCCAATGAAGCACCCGGTCCAGCTGAATTGCTTGGTCGCCACTGGGGCCTTGACCGCCAGATCCGCCGCACTTGCCGCGCCTGCAAATCCCAGAATCGAAACCAACCCAACGCCAATCACCGCAAGACGATGCATTCCCGGCCCCCGCCAATTCCCAAAAGCAATGCCGCTCTTGTTGCCGGAAACGGGTTGTTGCGACAAGCAGCCACACCCCTAAGGTTGACTTTATCTTGATGTGTGACCAACGGGCCACAGCGGAAACAGCGCCATGCTCTACCGGGGGCAGACCTGCGACGCCGTCGGAATTCCGGGGCGAAATCGCGACCACGTTTCGTGGTCACGTCGGCTCGCCCCGGAATGGCGAACGACTCAAGCCGCCTTGCCGGCCCGCAACCGGTCGAGCACCGGCAGCAATTCGGATGGATCGGGACGTTGCGTGTAGTCCGGGTTCACCTCCGCATAAGCGATGATGCCGTCGCGGCCGATGACATAGCGCGCGGGCATCGGCAGCACCCAGGCCGGATTGTCGTTGAACGTCGGCAGGTCGTTCTTGAAGGACTTGTAGAGCGCGACGAGATCGGCCGGCAGCGCGAAGCGGATGCCGAAGGCGTCGGCGACGCCGCTCGCGACGTCGCTCAGGATCGGGAACGACAGCTTGTTCTCGCGCTCCGACTTGCGGCTGTTCGGCGCGGTCTGCGGCGAGATCGCAACGAGGCTCGCACCACGCGCGGCGATCTCCGGGAGCGCCTCCTGCAGCGCCTGGAGCTCGAGGTTACAATACGGGCACCAGACGCCGCGATAGAACGACACGACCAGCGGTCCCTTTGCGAGCAGGTCGCGCGACGACACAGGCTTGCCGTCGGGATCCCTGAGGATGAATTCCGGCGCGGCGTCGCCGGCCTTCTTCGCGCGCTGCGCCTGGCCGCTCGCGATCAATTCGGCGGTGGCGCGGTGCATGGTGTCGAGCGCCTCCTTGCCGGGCTTGAGCGGGAAGCGGCCGCCTTCGAAATCGGCTTTGAAGGCGTCGAGTTTGTCTTGCAGGGCCATGGGTAGCTCCATCTTTTGCTGTTGGCCCGCTCTATCTGGATCATTTGTGAATGAAGGGGTATACAGTGCAGACGGAGAACATTTATCCGGATTTCAAATGAGCGATCGACTGCAAGAATTGGCCGTCTTCGTCCGCGCGGCCGAGAGCGGCAGCTTTTCGAAGGCCGCGCGCGAGCTCGGCTTGTCGCAGCCCTCGGTGTCGCGCATCATCGGCGACTTGGAGACGCGGCTCGGCGTCAAGCTGCTGCTGCGAACCACGCGCCGCATCACCGCCACCGACGCCGGCGCGCTGTTCCTCACCCGCGCTCGCGAAGTGCTTTCCGATATCGAGGACGCCGAGGATGCCGCGCGCGGCATCGATTCGCTGCGTGGCACGATCCGCATCACGATGCCCGTCATGTACGGCTCCCGGAACATCATCCCGCGCCTGCCGAAATTCCTGGCTGCGCATCCGCTGCTGCGCGTCGAGCTATCCGTGGTCGACGAACGCCAGGACCTCGTCGCCGAGGGCACCGACGTCGCCATTCGGCTCGGCCTGCTCAACGACTCCGGGTTTGGCGTGCGAAGTCTCGGGATATTGCCGCGCCTCGTGGTGGCATCGCCGTCTTATCTTGCCATCCGTGGCGCACCGAAAACGCCGGCGGACCTCGCGTCCCATGATTGCATTTTCGGACCAGGCCAGTCCGGCCGCACCAGTTGGTCGTTCACGCGGAACGGAACGGAGACATCGGTCGATGTCCGCGGCCGCATCGCCACCGATTCCGGCCCCGGCGTATTCGCCTGTGTGCAGGCGGGGCTCGGCATCGCGATCACATCGCCAGTCATGGCCGGACCCGAGATCGCCGCCGGCACGCTGGTCCCCCTGTTGAAGAGCTACAAGCTTTCGCCCATCGACGTCTATGCCGTCTTCCCGGGTGGCCGCCGCCCCTCGACCAAAGTACGCGCTCTGGTGGACTATCTCGCAACCGACATGAAACAGACGCCATGAGGGACGCGCCGGACCGTTCCGCGGGCACGGCGGACTGCGACACCAGGCGTCGCATTTAATGGCATGGCGCTTGCCTCCTTTGGTCGCAATTGGCTCAAGGAGGCATCGATGAACGCATCGTCTTTCGACATCAGCCGCCGCAATGTGTTGCTGGGAGGCCTTGGCGCAGCGGGATTGACCGCCATCGCACCTCGCTTCGCCACTGCCCAGGGGTGTGCCGAGACGCTGCTGGTGGTGCAGGAGCTCGGGCCGAACTCGCTCGACATGCAGGGCGTCGGCTCCAACCAGACCGTGAACGGCCTGTCCTGGAATTGCTACGACCGCCTGCTCACCTACGCCTCCAGGACGCTGCCCGACGGGACCGTGTCCCATGATCGCGAGAAGCTCGCGCCTGAACTCGCCGAGAGCTGGGAGGTCGCCGCCGACGGCATGTCCTGCACCTTCAAGCTTCGCAGGGACGCGAAATTCCACGACGGCACGCCTGTTACCGCCAAGGACGTCAAATGGTCGTTCGACCGTGCCGTGAAGGTTGGCGGCTTCCCGACCTTCCAGATGTCGGCGGGTTCGCTGGAGAAGCCCGAGCAGTTCGTGGTCGTCGACGACCACACCTTCCGCATCGATTATGTCCGCAAGGACAAGATGCTGCTGTTCAACGTCGCCGTCGTCGTGCCCTTCATCATCAATTCCGAACTCGCCAAGAAGAACGCGACTCCGGAAGACCCATGGGCGCTGGCCTGGCTCAGGACCAACGAGGCCGGTGGCGGCGCCTACAGGATCGAAAGCTGGAAGCCAGGAAGCGAGACCGTGCTCGCGCGCTTCGACGACTGGAAGAGCGGACCACTGCCGAAGATCAAGCGCGTGATAGCGCGCGACGTCCCCTCGGCCGGCACGCGCCGCGCGATGCTGGAGCGGGGCGATGCCGATATTTCCAGCGGCTTTGCGCCGCGAGACTTCGAGCAGATTATCAAGGAAGGCAAGGTCAAGGTCTCGGGCGTGCCGATCCCGAACGCGCTCTGGTACGTCGCGCTGAACACGGCGAAGCCGCCGTTCGACAATGTGAAGCTACGACAGGCCATCGCCTGGGCGATGCCTTATGAGCAGATCCAGAGCAGCGCGTTCTTCGGCCGCGCCGTTCCGATGTACGGCGGCGCCGCCGATGTCTCAAAGCCGGTGTGGCCACAGCCCTCTCCCTATGTCACCGATCTCGACAAGGCCAAGGCGCTGATGAAGGAAGCAGGCCTCGAGTCCGGTCTGGAGACGATCTTGTCGCTCGACACGGGCACTGCGACCGTCGGCGAGCCGACCGCCATCCTGATCCAGGAAAGTCTCGCCAGGATCGGCATCAAGGCGTCGATCGAGAAAATCCCCGGCGCGAACTGGCGCACGACGCTGAACAAGAAGGAGCTGCCGCTCGCGCTCAACCGCTTCAGCGGCTGGCTCGATTATCCCGAGTACTATTTCTATTGGAATTTCCACGGCAACAATTCGATCTTCAACATCTCGTCCTACCAGAACAAGGCGATGGACGCGCTGATCGACAAGGCGCGCTTCACGGCGGATGAAGCGGAATACGACCGGTGCGTGAAGGATTTCATCGCGCTCTGCAGGCGCGACGTTCCCATCGTTCCACTCAACCAGCCGATCCACGACGTCGCCATGCAAAAGGCCATCACAGGCTACGAGTTCTGGTTTCATCGCGAACCCGACTACCGCCAGTTCGCGAAGGGCTGATGCCGCTCGACAACGCGGACGACGTCTAAGTTGGCCCGCGCCTGCTCGGTCGGGAAGCCCCGCGCCAACCGCGCCGCGCTCGTGCGCAGCATCGCCGCGTCGAGCTTGCCCTGCCGCGCCCCATCCAGCGCGCAGGCGAAGACCCGGTAGAATTGCGCGCCGTCATAGGCAACCAGCAGCAGATCGACGCCGGCGTTGATCGCCTCGACCACGGCTTTGCAGACGTCGTGCTGGTAGATCGCCCCCATCACGAGGTCGTCGGTCATCACCATGCCCTGGTAACCCCACTTGTCGCGGATGATGCCATCGATGACGCGTTTCGAATGCGAGGCGGCGCGATCGGGATCGACGGTCGTCAGCGTGACATGCCCAACCATGAGCGCGCTGCGCGAATGCGACAGCACCTCGCGGAACGGTAGCCAGTCGGTGGCTTCGAGCTCTTTCACCGGCGTATCGAGATTGGCGCTGAAATGATGCGTGTCGGTGCGGACGCGGCCGATACCGGGAAAATGCTTCAGCGTAGCACCGACGCCTGACTCTTCCAGCCCGCGCACATAGGCGCTCGCGATCGTGCTGACGACGGCAGGGTCGGTCGCAATCGCGCGCTGGCCGATCAGCGTATGAAAATCGAGGCGATTGCGCCGCACCGGCGGCTTGAGGTCGAGCACCGGCGCGAGGTTGAGGTTGACGCCGAGCCCGGCGAGCTCGCGGCCGTGGGTACGGCCGAACTCTTCGGCCTTGGCCTGCTGTTCGTCGGGGGCGAGCCCGCTGAGCGTCGCCAGTGCCGGCACCCTCGTCAGCGGCGGCGCGAGATGTCCGACGATGCCGCCCTCCTGGTCTGCCGCAACGACCAGCGGCGGCAGGCCGGCGGCGCGCCGCTTGTCCTGGAGCGCCGCGATCTCGGTGCGCAACGTCTCGACGGTCCGGCCACGGATGTTGCGCCGGGTCACGTAGACGCCGCCGATCAAGCCCTGCTCGGCGAGGCGCGCAACCTCGGGAAAGGAGGAATAGCCCACCATGAAGTGAGGTCCGAGCTGACGCGCCTCGGCGGCGCTCGCGGCAAGCACCTCGTGCTTGCGCAGCTCGAACTTGAGATGCGCCACCGACATCAGGACCGGCGGCAGGCACCAGAGCACGACGAGCGGCTTGCCCGCGATGGTGCGCCACCGTCCCCTGCGCAGCAGGAGGATGACGATCGCGAGGCTTGCGGCGACAAGCGCGAGGTTTCCGGCGCCGCGCAGCGGGACCAGATAGGGATCGTTCTTGTTGGCAGCGGCGAATGCGACAAGCGGCGCGGCCAGCCAGAGCAGGACGAGACCGATACGACCGAGGAATTGCATGATGCGTCACACGCTATGAGTGGCGAATGCTTCGCACCTATCAAAGCGAATCACGCTGCGCGAGAGACAAACGCGCGCCTGCACGAAAACTGCAAAAGACTCCTGAAACCGTGCAGACGATGGTCCCGCCTTCTGCACAAGAGGTGTTCAGACTTCGTGATGCCACCCATCACGAAAGGTCATTTGGACATGACGAGCCTGGCTTCGACGATAGCAGCGGAAATCCGGCCGATCAGGCATTCCTCGATCCCGGCCAAGGTCGGCCTCGCGCTCGTGCTGGCCGCGCTCGCCGATTGGCTGTTCTACGGCCAGCGGATCGGGCTGTCGCTGACGCTCTTTGCGATCGCGATGGCCTGCGTGTCGGTGCTCTTCAATCAAGCGGCCCTGGATCTGCGGCGCGCCATGATCGGCACGGCCGTTCTCGTCGCCGGTCTCGTGCCGGCCGTCGAGGAGCTCAACATGCTGTCCGTGCTGATCCTCACCATGGCGCTGACCATTGCGCTTCTGATCGCAACCAATCCGGAAACGACCGGGTTCGCTGAGCCTGCCCGCGCGCTGCGCAATTTCTTCCTGCTCGGCCCCTTCAGGTTCTTCCTCGAGGCGCTCCAGATCTTCAACCTGTCGGCGTTCACCCGCGGCCTCGCGCTCTGGCTGATGCCTGCCGTGCTGAGCACCGTCTTCGTCGCGCTGTTCGCTGCGGCCAATCCGGTGATCGAGCAGTGGGTGTCACTGCTCAATCCAAAGCTCATCCTCGAATATATCAGCATCCCGCGCGTGCTGTTCTGGGCCATGATGCTGGCGCTGGTTTGGCCGTTCATCCATGTGCGCTGGCGGCGCAGGACGATTGTCACCACCGCCGTTGCCGACGGCCCCGTGCCGCCCCCGCTCCCGCCCTTGGTCTCGGCCGAATTTCTGCCCCCCTCCACCATTCTGCGCTCGCTGATCCTGTTCAACCTGCTGTTCGCGGCGCAGTCCATCCTCGACGGCATCTATCTCTGGGGCCATGTGGCGCTGCCCGACAATTTGACCTATGCGGCCTACGCCCATCGCGGCGCCTATCCGCTGATAGCGACCGCGTTGCTCGCCGCCGCCTTCGTGCTGGTGGCGATGCGCCCGGGCGGGGCGGCCGAAAAATCCAAGGTGATCCGGCCGCTGGTCTATCTCTGGGTCGGGCAGAACGTCCTGCTCGTCGCCTCCTCCATCCTCCGCCTCGATCTCTATGTCGACATCTACATGCTGACCTACTGGCGGATCGCGGCCTTCATCTGGATGGGGCTGGTGGCGCTCGGGCTGGTCCTGATTGTGGCGCGCATCGCGCTCAACCGGTCCAACCAGTGGCTCGTCGGAGCCAATCTGATCGCGCTGACGATCGTGCTCTATGGCTGCTCGCTCGTGAACTTCGATGCGTTCATTGCCGACTACAATGTCGTCCACAGCCGGGAAGCATCGGGCAAGGGCGTGCAGATCGACATCAACTATCTCCTGACGCTCGGGCCGCAGGCGCTGCCTGCCATCGACAAGGCCATCTTGCTCCGGCCCGGCGCCCCCGAGAGCTGCCTTGTGTCGCGCCGCGACCGCCTTGTAGAACAGCAGCGCCAGGATCTGGCCTGGCGGAGCTGGGGCTTTCGGAGCTGGCGGCTCCAGCGCAGGCTGGACGCGCAGGCGAAGGATCAGCGGGCAGGCTGAGGAAGCGGAGAGGTTCTTGGCGCATCGCATTCTCATCGTCGACGACGAGGGCCACATCCGCGAAGTCATCCGCGTCGCCTTGAAGAAGGCCGGCATGGACGTGATCGAGGCGCGCGACGGCAAGGAGGCACTCGCCCGCTTTGCCGCCGACAAGCCCGACCTGATCGTGCTCGACATCGGCATGCCCGAATTCGACGGCCTCGACGTCTGCCGCGAGATCCGCAAGACCTCCGACGCCCCGATCCTGTTCCTGTCGGCGCGCGACGAGGAGATCGACCGCATCCTCGGCCTCGAGATCGGCGGCGACGATTACGTGACAAAGCCGTTCAGCCCGCGCGAGCTGGTGGCGCGGGTCAACGTCATCCTGCGCCGCCTCAGCCCGCGCCATGGCGAGGCCAAGGCCGGGCCGGGCGCGCTGTCGCAGGGCGGCCTCCTGATCGATCCCGAGCAGCATGCCGCATCCTTTGCCGGCACGCCGCTGAAGCTGACCGCGATCGAGTTCGGCATCTTGCGCGCGTTCCTGACCCGGCCGACCTCGGTGTTCAACCGCGAGCAGCTGATGCGGGCGGCCTATCAGCTCAACATCCAGGTCTCCGACCGCACCATCGACAGCCACATCCGCAACATCCGCGCCAAGCTCGCGGCGCACAATTGCGAGAACGTGATTGAGACCATCCACGGCGTCGGCTTCAAGCTCGGCCGCTGCGAGAAAGATGCATGAGCGCAGCGCCCGACAAATGGCGGCCGTCGCTCACCCTCGTGATTTTCACGGTGCTTGCGACCGTCGGCGTGCTGCCGCTGGTCGGCCTGTTCTTCTTCCGCCTCTACGACAACCAGCTGATCCGCCAGACCCAGGCCGAGCTGATCGCGCAGAGCCGTGTGCTCGCGACCATCTACGCGCAGGAGGTTACGGCGCGGCTCGACAGCGGCCTGACGCTTGGCGCCGAGGTGCCGCCCAACGTGCTGCCCGACCCCGGCGACCAGGTCACCCCGATCCGTCCCGCGCTCGACCTCACCGCCAACGATCTCTTGCGGCGGCGGCCCGATGCGCAAGCCGCTCCGCAGCCGGCGCAGCCAGCCTATGTCGAGATCGGCGCAAGGCTAACGCCGATCATCCGCGAGACCCAGAAGGTGACGCTGGCGGGCTTTCGCATCCTCGATCCGCAGGGCGTGGTGATCGCCGGGCGCTACGAGGTCGGGCAATCGCTCGCCCATATCGAGGAGGTCGCGGACGCGCTGCACGGGCAGTACCGCGCCACCTTGCGCAACCGCGTCCCGGATCGGCCGCCGCCGCCGATCTATTCCTTCAGCCGCGGCCTCGGCGTGCACGTGTTCTCGGCGATGCCCGTCATCGTCAACAACCGCGTTGCGGGGGTGATCTACACCACGCGGACGCCGAGCAACATTTTTGATCATCTCTACCAGGAGCGCGGTAAGTTTGTGCTGGCGGGGCTTGCCGTGATCCTCGGCACCATCGCGATCGGGCTGGTGTTCTCTCGCACCATCACGCTGCCGATGCGCGAACTGATCGACCGCGCCGCGCGGATCGGCCGCGGCGATCGCGAGGCGTTTCGGCCGCTCCGGCATTACGGCACCCGCGAATTCGCCCAGCTGTCGCACAGCTTCCTCGGCATGGCCGAGCAGCTGGCGCGGCGCTCCGACTATATCGCGACGTTCTCGGCCCACCTCACCCACGAGCTCAAGTCGCCGCTGACCTCGATCAAGGGTGCGGCCGAGCTGTTGCAGGATTCGTTTCAAGGAAAGCCGGAAGGCCTGACGCCGGTCGAGCAGAAGACGTTCATCGCCAACATCCTGTCGGACACGCAGCGGCTTGAAGCGATGGCGCAGCGGCTGCGCGAGCTCGCCCGCGCCGAGAGCCTGCCGCAGAACGAGCGCACCGAGCTTGCGCCCGTGGTCGCCGACCTCCGGAGCCGCTTTCCGGCAAGCTCGATCGAGGCCAGCGGCCGCCTCGACCGGGCGATCGGCATGTCCGGCGAGAAGGCGCTGATCGTGCTGTCGCATCTCGCCGACAACGCGATGCGGCACAAGGCGAGGACCATCAGGCTGGAGGCGGTGGACGAGCGGACGACCCTGCTTGTGACGGTCAGCAATGACGGCGAGCCGATTTCGGCGCCGAACCGCGACAGGATCTTTGATGCGTTCTTCACCACCCGCCGCGACCAGGGCGGCACCGGCATGGGGCTGGCGATCGCGCGCGCGGTGATGGCGAGCCATGGCGGCTCGATCAGGCTCAAGCCGACCGACGAGGGCGCGGCCTTCGAACTCCAGTTTCCGATTGCCTGAGGCGCGATGAGGTCATCGCCCCTCAGTTTTTTGTTTTGGCAAGATCTGTTCGGAAAACCGCTTCACACTTTTCCGGATCATGCCCTAGATCGCGAACACCCAGGCGGCGACGATGGTGCCGATGGTGACCAGACCGGCGATGGTCCAGCCGGCGGCATATTCCAGCTCGGGATGACCGGTCGCCCGCATGATCTCCGCCGGATCGGCGGTATGCTTCTCTGCCATGACAGCCTCGCACGTTTTTTTTCGTGTCCTATGTAAGTCGCATCAGCCGCCAATAGGTTCCATCACGGAAATGCGAGCAATGACGCAGCTTGGTCTATTTGCCGACCCGCAAGCGGGCCCTGCGGGGCTTCGCTATACCGATGACTTCGTCGAGGCCGCGGTCGAGCAGGACTTGATCGACCGCATCGCAGCATTGCCGCTGCAGCGCTTCCAGTTCGGCGCCTTCGAGGGCAACCGCCGGGTGGCGTCGTTCGGCTATCGCTATGACTATTCGCTGCAACGGCTGGCCGAGGCCGAGCCGATCCCGGAGTGGGTCCTGCCCGTCGCGCGGCAGGCCGAGGCCTGGGCGGGCCTCGCCGCCGGCAGCGTCCGGCAGGTGCTCTGCACCGAATATGACACCGGCGTCGGCATCGGCTGGCACCGCGACAAGCCGCACTTCAAGGAGATCCTCGGCCTGTCGCTGGGCTCGCCATGCAAATTCCGCTTCCGCCGCCGCAGCGGCGACAAATGGGAGCGCCACGCGCTCGAAGCCCTGCCGCGCTCGCTCTACCTGATGGACGGAGAGGCGCGGTCGCACTGGGAGCACAGCATCCCGCCGGTCGAGGCACGCCGCTATTCGATCACCTTTCGGACGATGCAGCGGGCGTAACGGCCGGTCCAAAACTAAAATTGCGAAAACAACCCCATGCACAGTAGAACGCCGTTTCCGGCTTGAAGCGGGGTTGTGCGCGACAACCGTTTGACACTTCGGTGCAAAACCGCCGTACCGCGCAATCGCCGCGCGACCCACGCCTTGTGTTCCAAATCGGGTTGCATGCTAGACTGGATGCCATCCAGGGCAGGGGAGGAAAGCATGGCCGACAATAAGGCAAAGCGGGGCGGCGCCGATCGCGCGCTGATTGCGCTCACCGAAAAATACGAAGTCGCCTACTGGTCGAAGAAGTTCAAGGTGACGCCGGCCAAGCTGAAATACGCCGTCAAGAAGGTCGGCCGCTCCGCCAAAAAGGTCGAGGCCTACATCAAGCTCCAGAAGCACCGCGCCTCCGACAAGAGCCGGATCGCGCTGAGCGAGGCCTACGAGGTCCGCTACTGGTCGAAGAAGTTCAAGATCACCCCGGCAAAGCTGAAGGCCGCCGTCGCCGCGGCCGGCCATTCCTCCAGGAAAGTCGAAGCCTATCTCGCGGCCCAGAAGGCGGCGAAGAAGACGGTAGCCAAGAAGAGGGTGAGCAAGACCGCCAAGCCGACCAAGCGCAAGCAGGCGGCCTGAGACGCCCCTTCTGACCGCTGCGCGGACATGCGCCGCGCGCGCCTGCCTGACATACGTCACCTGCTCGGTTGATCACGTTGATAGAGCGATGCCAGTCCACTCATCGTCGGTGGGCTCGTAGCGCATGATTCGCCCCGTCAATCAGGAGTTTGAATTACTGCTCGGTGGCGATCGGGCTCCTAGCCGAGAGCTACTATCTCGACTGGAGCCTGATGGTATTCCCGTTGTGGGTTATGTCAGTGAGCGTGTCCATTCTGGTCGAAAAGGACGCTTCGAGATGAATCGTTCTGCGATGGCCCGTTGATCTGAATCAAGACTGGCGAAGCTGGCGCGAGCAAGCTCATGCGCGGGGACTGGTTGCGTAACGGAGAAGGCCTATGAAACGGATGGGAACGTTTGCCGTCGCAGCTGCCGCCTTGATGGGCGGGGTGTTGCTTTCTTTCGGCTGGACCGATCAAGGCGGCGTCTCGCTGTCTGTCGAGAGCGCTCAGGCGCGGGTCGGTCGCCCGCTGACCCCTGTCAGCGTTGCGGGCGTTGCGCGTCGGCAGACGCGACGGGCGGTCGTTGGCGGCGCCGCCGTAGGTGCGGCCGCTGCCGGCACGGCCTGCGTGCGCGTGCTAGTCAACGGCACTTACGTCTGCCGCTGAGATCTTTGCTGGTCCGCAGCGCAGCACTGTTGCTAGGATTCCAGATACACCCTGATGTCGCCCTTCTTCACGGCAGCTTTCAGGGTGGCATGGTCGCGCTCGGCCTGATCGGCGTAGGCAAGCGCAAAGTGGCCCATGGCCTGGTCGAATTCGTCGCTGGATGAGCCGAGATACCCGCTGATCGTCGCCGATATCTCGCTGACCTTGGCATGCGCACGCGCGAGCACCCAGCCGCATGCGCCCGCATAGACCTCCAGAACTTTCGCGTCGAAAGTTTCGATCAGGGGCTTGATCTTGGCGTCGCGCAGCTGCCGTACGTAAAACGGACGGTTGTGGGGGCCCGTGAGCCAGCCGAGGAAAATATCCGACGCGGGCTGCATCAGGCGCTGACCCACAACCACGCGCTGTCCGTGATGACGATAGGCACTCCTTCCCGCATAGCTCTCCAGAGCGGATGGCGCCGCCTCCTTCACCTGCAGAAACAGAGGGCAGTTGGCCTCCGACATCAACAGGACGATCCAGCATCGCCGGCCTACGCTTCCAACGCCGACCACCTTGATGGCGGCGTCGACCAGCCGGTAGCGGTCGAATAGCTGACGCCGGTCGTCGGCCAGCGAATCTCGGTAAATGCGCAAGATCCCCTCGAGCGTCGACAGGAAATCAGAACCGTGAGCCGCTCCAGGGTGAAAGATAAGCGGAGGTTGCTCGGTGATGCGGATTTGCCCGCCAATGCTGCCGGCAAGCTTGGGAAAATCCAGCTCCGAGCCCCTGTCCACGGCCGCATGGTCGATCCGCCGTTGCAGGTGCTTCCGGGCCCTCTTTGGCGCGATCGCCATCAAATCCTCGGCGGCGATGTTCGCGTACCATACGGCGAGTGGATCCATCCTCGAGAATCCGCGCATGTGTTCGCGATAGCCGCGCGCAGCAGCGATCGCGCAATTGCGGCCTGTGGTGTCGGACAATCCGATCGATCGTGCGGCGAGCACGACCGAGGCGGCGAGACGCTTGACGTCCCATTCCCACGGGGCCGGCAACGTCTCATCGAAATCGTTGATGTCGAAAATGATATGGCGCTCGGGGGTGGCAAAGCCGCCGAAATTCGCGAGGTGGCAGTCGCCACACGCCTGCACGTTCAGCCCGGTGCTCGGCGTGAGCGCCAGGTCCGCGGCCATCACGCCCGCGGAGCCACGATAGAATGCGAACGGCGATTGCAGCATCCGGCCATAGCGGATCGGCACCAGCTCCTTCACCCGGCCGGCGTCCGATCTACGCAGGATGTCGAGGGGGCTCGGCCGCTCCTTGGATGGCTTCCAGCGGCCATGTTGCTCGCGCGCGAGCTTGTCGCGCAGAGCCTTGCCGGCGGCAGCGCGATCGCTTGGGAAGACGATGTGGGGTGTTGGGCCGGCAGTCGGCCGCGTCTTGGCCTCTGATTTGTGACTGGCAAAATCCATCACGAACCCCGGTCTATGCTTCATTTTTCGATCGGGAAGCCTCGAGGGCATTGACCTGGATCAAGCGATCGCGAGGCAGCCACGTCAGTGTTGCCGTCCCACCGGCCGAAAGGCTTGGCACCATGGCAGACGCGACAGAACCAACGGGCAGCGTCGAGCGGCAGAGCGCGTGGCTGTCCTGGCTACCGCCAACCCGGTGGCTCGCGGATTATTCCGCGGCCTGGCTGCCTTCCGACATCATCGCCGGCATCACGCTCGCAGCCTACGCAATCCCGGTCTCCCTTGCCTATGCCGGACTTGCCGGGCTGCCTCCGCAGGTCGGCATCTACGGCTACCTGCTGGGAGGCATCGGCTACGCGTTGTTCGGCTCGTCGCGCCAGCTTGCGATCGGGCCGACCTCCGCCATCTCGCTCATGATCGCGGGCACGGTGGGCGCGATGGCTGCCGGCGACGCACTCCGCTATGTGCAGATCGCCAGCCTTGCTGCCTTCACCGTGGCCGCACTCAGCTTCCTCGCCTGGCTGTTGCGGTTGAGCGCGCTGGTCAAACTGATCAGTGACAGCATTCTGGTCGGGTTCAAGGCTGGTGCCGGCCTCACCATCGCGATGACGCAGTTGCCGAGCCTGTTCGGCGTCCCGGGCGGCGGTCACAACTTCTTCGAACGGGTTTATCTGTTCGTCGGACAGCTCGGTCAGACCCAGCTGCTTGTCCTTCTCGTAGGGGTCGTGGCCCTCGTTCTGCTCGTCGCCGGCGGGCGCCTGATGCCGGGACGCCCCGTCGCGCTCGGCGTCGTCGTGCTGGCTATCGCGGCCGCGAGCCTGCTCGGTCTGCCGGCGCTTGGCGTTCCCGTGACAGGCAAGATTCCGTCGGGTCTGCCGAGCCTCGCCCCGCCGGCTCTGCGGATCCGGGACGTCGAGGGCATCCTGCCGCTTGCGGGGGGCTGCCTGTTGCTGGCCTACATCGAGGGCGTGTCCGCGGCGCGAACCCTTGCGGCAAAGCACGGCTATGCAATCGACGCACGCCAGGAGCTTCTCGGCATCGGCGCCGCCAATCTCGCCGCAGCCATTGGTCAGGGTTACCCGGTTGCCGGTGGACTGTCGCAGTCGGCCGTCAACGACAAGGCGGGCGCCCGTTCAGCTTTAGCACTCATCTTCGCCGCGGCCACACTGGCTCTGTGCCTGCTCTTTCTCACGGGGCTACTGGAGAACCTTCCGAAGGCTGTGCTCGCCGCGGTCGTCCTCACCGCGATCTATGGACTATTGGATTTCCCGGCGATGATCCGCATGTGGCACGTCAGCCGGCTCGACTTCCTGGCAGCGGCGATCGCGCTCCTCGCCGTGCTTTGGCTTGGAATTCTTCACGGCATCCTGCTCGCGGCGCTGGCTTCCATTCTGCTGCTGCTGGCGCGTGCATCGCAGCCCCACGTCGCCTTCCTCGGGCGGATTCCGGGGACCGAACAATATTCCGATATGGACCGCCATCCTGACAACGAGCCGGTGCCTGGCGTGATCGTGTTTCGGCCGGAGGCCTCGCTGATCTACCCCAATGCCGATGCCGTGCGGGAAGCGGTTCTGGCCCGCGTTCAATCCACCTCGGGCCCGATCCGTCTGGTGGTCTGCGATCTGTCCGCATCACCGTTTATCGATCTCGCGGGCTCACGGATGCTGCGCGAGCTGGAGGCCGAGCTCTCCGGCCGAAGTATCGCGCTGCGGATCGTCGGCGCCCACGGAAGGGTGCGCGATCTCCTGCGCGCCGATGGCCTCGAGAACAAGGTCGGAGGCATCGATCGCACAGCAACTGTCGAGAAGGTGCTTTTGGTGACCCTGAGACAGACAGGCTAACCCTGTCCGCAAAAGGAAGCCGATGTGAAAACGGTCGACGTCATCTACCGATATCAAGCAGATGCACCTGCGAGACACCGACCATCCGATAGCGACGAAGCGCGACTTCGTCTCGATGAAGGCAACCGGACCTTCGCCGCGCTGCTCGATCAGGTCAAAGACGAACATGGGCGGACAGAGAGAGTCGTGCCCGTCGATGCGCGTGATCTGGGCCTGCTCTCCGGCGCAATCGGAACACCCACCCAACATCCCTTCGCCGCGGTTCTTGGCTGCTCGGATGCCAGGGTGCCGATCGAACTCATCTTCAACGAAGGCCCGAACGACCTCTTCGTCGTCAGGGTCGCAGGCAATGTGCTGGGCACCGACGTCCTGGGCAGCTTGAAGTTTGCGGTGGAGCACCTGGGCGGCAGTCTGAAGCTCATCGTTGTCCTGGGACATAGCGGATGCGGCGCCGTGACCAGCGCTGTGGATGTGTTCCTGGATCCCGGCGACTACCTGACCCTCGCGACGAAGCATTCGCTGCGCAACATTCTGGATCGTCTGCTGGTCGTGATTCAGACCTGCGCAAGGAAGCTGGCCGCGGCGTTCGGTGCTGAGATTGTGCACCATCCGAGATACCGGGAAGCCCTTATCGAGACATCGATCGTGACCAACGCCGCGCTCGCAGCCTATTCAATACAGCAAGCGGTCGGGGCGAACGACGCGCATGGCCTGCGGGCGGTGTATGGCGTCTACCTGCTTGATACCCGAGAAGTGTGGGCGCCGCATCCAGGCGATACCAAAGGCGTCGGACTTGCGGCACCCCCGCACGACCTCGCCGGATTCGTCGACCTTGGCGACGTCATGGTTCGGTCGGAGCGAATTGCCGATCTGCTCCGATAGCGGAAGTGCTAACAGGCAAGTGGAATGCGCCGCCGGCAAAGCGCTCTATTGGCCCATCAGCGAAGTGGCGATACGCTGTATTGAGACCCGCTCAACGAGGCGGAGCGAGCGATTTGCTCACGTCGGATTATTCGCATGTTGACCTAAGCGACCGTGCGGCCACTGGAAGGCGGCCCGCGACACTGTCAGCAATATGAATGCTAGATTATCCCTTTGCCGACCGGAAATGGGCAGGTCGGAGTCTTTGATTTTGCCGAGTTCGCAATGGAAAATCTGACACACAACCCGCTGCTTTTGTTCATTGTTTCCTTTGTGGCGCTGTCGGTCGTTGCGGTCGCAGGATCATGGCTACGCAGACATTATCCGACCGCCGACGACGAGCAGAGCGAACTTCTTGGCGTCATCCTTGCGGCGACCCTGACGTTGCTCGGCCTGATCATCGGCTTCAGCTTTTCGATGGCGGCCAATCGTTATGATCAGCGCAAGAATTTCGAAGAGGCGGAAGCCAACGCCATCGGAACCGAAATGTTGCGAGCCGATTTTCTTCCCGCCGCCGATGCCGCAATCGTCCGCAAGCTCCTTGCCGAGTACACGGGCCTACGCATCCAGTTCTATCTCAACAAGGACGACGATCAGCGCAAGCAAATCGCAGAACGGACGGCTCAGTTGCAAGCCGCTCTCTGGTCTGCAGTCCGCAAATCCTCGTCTGCGCAGCCAACGCCCGTGGAAGCGCTGGCAATCGCCGGAATGAACGATGTGCTTAATTCGCAAGGCTATACGCAGGCCGCGTTCTGGAATCGGATCCCCACTGCCGCATGGTTTTTCCTGGCGATCATGGCGCTATGTTCGAATGCGCTGATGGGCTACCGAAGCGGCAAGGCCGGGCGAGGCATGTTGTTCGTACTACCGCTGATCGTTTCGTTTGCCTTCCTCCTGATCGCCGATATCGATGCTCCTCGCCATGGCCTGATTGAGGTGAGGCCGCAAAACCTGGAAAGTCTGGCGAACTCGCTCGGCGATCGAGCGCGCTAAGGTCGTCCCGCGAGCCGCCGGGCCGGCCGGCGTGCAGCGCGCCTGCGCGTGACAGCGGCAACGTGACGGATCATCTGCGGTATGCGCGCGCGTATCGTCGGGCGATCATCTGCTTCCGCTGCGATCGTTTTGCCGTTCATGCCGCACTCGACTCTCCCTGAGGTTGCCGTCTATCCTTAGGCCGACAGGCCAATGGGACCGGTGACCCCGGCGATTTCCTGGAGGGTCTTTTCAATGCGTTCGCTGTTTGCGCGGCTGCACCGGCGTTACGGGCCCAGGATTTCGGGGGCGGAGCGCCAGCGGCGAGTCAAGGACAAGCTCGCCCTTCAACCCACCCCGCCCGCGATCCGCTCACCCACCGCGCTCCGCGCGCTGGCGGTGCGACGCCCGAAAGTCGCGATCATCGGCGGTGGCTTCGCCGGCCTGATGGCGGCCTCCGAGCTCGTTGCGCATTGTGAGGTGACGTTGTTCGAGGCCCGCGACCGCTTCGGCGGCCGGGTTCTCAGCAAGAAGAAGCCGAGCGGGATCGTCGAGGCCGGCGGCGAGCTGATCGGCTACAACCATCCGCTCTGGCTGAAATATGCCAAGCGGTTCGAGCTCGGCCTGTCCGTTATCACCTCGGACACCAATTTCGATGCGCTCGAGCTCGACATGCCGCTGTTTCTCGACGGCCACAAGCTCTCCGACGGCCAGATGAAGCTGGTCTATCATGAGATGGACGACGCTTTCGGCAAGCTCAGCCGGTGGGCCGGCCGGGTCAAGCCTGACAAGCCCTGGCGCGCCAAGGGCGCAAGGAAACTCGACGCCAGGACGATTGCGGAGTGGATCGCGAGCCTCGACTGTTCGAAGCTCACCAAGCACGCCATGGAGGAGCAGTTCTCCAACGACGCCGGCCAGCCGACCACCAAGCAGAGCCTTCTCGCCAATCTGGCCGTCGTCGCGGGCGGACGGATGAAGAACCAGATCGACGCCTTCTTCACCCAGACCGAGACCTTGCGCTGCTCGGAAGGCAATCAGGAGCTCGCCATTCGCCTCGCGCAGGACATCAAGGACAACGGCGCCAGCACCCACCTGTCGACGCCGGTGCGCGCCATCCGCATCGACAGCGAAGGCGTGACCCTGGAGTTCAGCCCCTCCGGCAACGGAACGGCACGCGCGCCCTTTGCCGCCGATTATGCCGTGCTCGCGATACCCCCAAGCCTGTGGCCGGACTCACCCAACGCCAAGATCACGATCACGCCCCACCTGCCGCACGACTACTACGTCACGATGGGGACGGCGGTGAAATATCTCAGCCCGCTCAAGAAGCGCTTCTGGATCGGTGAGGGCCTCGCTCCGACGGCCATCTCGAACCAGTTTGGTGTCACCTGGGAAGGGACGGACAACCAGATCGCCCCGCCGGAGCACCCGGTCGAGCTCAGCCTGTTCGCCGGCGCCGATGTCGCGGCCGAAGCTCTCAAGCACTACCGGCCCGGTAACCAGACGCAGGTCGATGCGTTCTACGCGCAGCAGCTCGGCAGCGTCTACAAGGGCTATGTCGCGCATCTGGCCGATCAACCGGAGTTCATGGCTTGGCCGCGCGACGAATGGACCGCCGCCGGCTATTCCTGTCCCGCCCCGGGCGAGGTCTGCCGCGCCGGGCCGCTGCTGGCCAAGGGTTTCGAGGACCGCCTGTTCTTTGCCGGCGAGCACACCTGCTTTGCCTATTTCGGTTACATGGAAGGCGCTCTCCAGTCCGGCCAGACGGCGGCGGCTGCGATCATCAAGGCCATCGACAAGCAGCCTGAAGCGCAGGGCTCAGCCAGGGACGGAAATTCTGTCATAGGCTCGGGGCGCCTCGCGGCATCAAGGCCGTGACGGGAGAGGGAGCGACGCGAATGACATTCACGACAGGGGCCCGATCCCGGATTTGGGCCCGCATCGTCTCCGCGCTCGTTCTTGCCGGTGCCTTCGACGCCACCGGAGCCTCGGGGGCAACGCCTGCAAAAGTCTCGGGCTCGACGGCGCTGGCGCTCGCGGGCGTGATCGCGCCGCTGTCGCCGGACCTGACCGGCGCCGAGAAGAAGGCGGTGGCGATGCTGTTCGCCGCCAATGCCGAGATTCCCTACAAGAAGCCGATCGTGGTGACCGTGGACAGAATCGTCTGCCGCACCGGCAATGTCGACATCACGCTACGCAATTGCGAGCTGACCTTCGGCAAGAAGAGCAGGACCGTGAACGGCTCGACGGCCAATGAAATTTTCGCGACAGAAGCGCTCGCCGGCATTCCGCCCGATGGTGCGGCGGGATCGAACTTCGAGAGCCTGAGCCAGCTGAGCTGCACGATCGACCCCAATGCCATCCGCCGCAAGGACGGCAGCGGGGCCGACTGCACGTTCCAACCGGGGAATTGAACCGCGCATGGGCGAGAACATGGGCAAGGACGTGGGCAAGAAACCGGGTGCCGTGAAATCGCCTCAAGGCGAACTAACTAATAAGGCGAATTGAAAAGACGGGCCAAACGCGCGAGCCCATATCGGGCACGCAGGGCCGGCACCAACATACCAACATGAAGAATTATCTTGCTTTCTTCCTCATCCTGGGCATGACGGCAGCTTCCGCACACGGTCCGTCGCCGACGCGGCTCACGGGGCCGTCCGATATCGTCCGGGTGGGCCTCACCGACAACGACACGACCGCCGGCGGCACCGCGCGGCTGTGCGAGCAGGTCTCGTTCTCGCGCGGGCTGCGCTACGGCGACAGCGAGGCCAACGTGCTCGACGTCGCCACCACCAGCGAGACCAAGGCGGATACGCCCCGGCCCGTGCTGCTGTTCGTGGGGGGCGACACCTTTACCGGCGATCGCGGCGCGCCGGACCTGTCCCGCGAGATCCAGGACCAGGCGATGTGCTTTGCCGCGCGCAACGGCATGATCGGCGTGCGCGTCAGCTATCGCCTTGCGCCGGCGGCGGCCTGGCCGATGGGTGCGACCGACGTGGCGGCGGCGCTGTCCTGGGTCCATGGCAATATCGACCTGTTCAATGGCGATGCCCGCGAGATCGTCGCGGTCGGCTACGGCGCCGGCGCCTTCCATGTCGCCACCTTGCTCGCGCATCCCGAGTTCCAGACCGATCGCGCCGATGTCGCGGCCGTCGTGCTGGTGTCCGGGATCTACCGCGCAGGCAAGGACGCGAGCGACAGCGAGAAGGCCTATCTCGGCACCGACCCCACCGAATATGACAAGCGGTCGGTCTTCCCCGGCATCCTCAACGTCGACGCGCCGATCGTGCTGGCCTGGGCCGCGAACGATCCCGCGAGCGTCGTGGCGCAGGGCGAGACCCTGAAGAAGACGCTGTGCGGCGCCGGCCATTGCCCGCGCAGCACACTGCTGCGCAGCCGCGACGGCATCGCCGCCGCCTTCGGCCTCGACGGCTCCGGCGACAGCCTCGCCGAACCGACGCTGCTGCTTGTGCATCAGCTCGAAGCGCGCGGGCTGCCGTAGCGGCGCGCGGCTCGCTTATTACTCCGACCTTTGCCGAGCTACCCCTCTAGGGAGAGGGGTGCCACACGGGGACCCTCTCAATCGAGGACGCGCTACGCACGCAGACTACCGTCGGAGCCCGTCAACACGGCTGTCGTTTCGTTCGCGATTCGTCGCCTTGAAGCGGGCGATCAAGCCACAGCTTTGACAAACGCTTGACGTAGATCAAGCGGACTTGGTGCGGATTGAGCCGACCTCTTGGAGGGGCCAATATCAAGGTATCGAGCATGCGCGTCATCGGCAGGATGCTGTTCGTTTCGATGATCGCTCTCGCGTCGCTTGGCGCCATGTCCGAGCAACGCGCAGACCAACCCGCGAGCGGCGACGAAATCCGCATCGGCAACGTGATGCCGTATTCGGGACCGCTCTCGGAATTCGGCGCCATCGGCCAGGCGGAAGCCGCCTATTTCGACATGGTCAACGCGCGCGGCGGCATCAACGGCCGCAAGATCCGCTTCATCACGCGCGACGACAATTCCGATCCTGCCACAGCGCTGGAGCTGACGCGCAACCTGGTCGAGAAGGACGACGTGCACCTGATGTTCGGCTCGTTCGGCACGCCCGGCAATATCGCCACGCGTTGGTACCTGAACGAGAAGCGAATCCCGCAGCTGTTCGTCGCCTCCGGCGACGAGGAGCTCAGCCAGGCCAAGGCGTTTCCCTGGACCATGGGCTGGCAGCCGTCGTTCCGGTCGGAGGGGCGCATCTATGCCAACTACATCCAGGCCTATTACCCCAAGAAGAAGATCGTGGTGCTCTGGCAGAACGACCAGTTCGGACGCATGCTCTACCGGGGCATCCAGGAAGGTCTCGGCGACCTGAACCGTCTCGTTCTCGTCGACATCGCCTTCGATATCAACGATGAGCATCTCGAAGGGCACGTCTCGATCCTCAAGCGCGCCGGCGCCGACATCTTCGTCTTCCTCGGCGTGCCGTCGACGGCGTCCAAGGTGATTAAGCTCGCGGCGTCACTCAAATGGCGCCCGGTCATCATCGTCAACGACGCCTCCGCCTCGATCGCCAACGCGATGGCGCCCGCGGGCCTGGAGAATTCGGCCGGCGTGATCTCGGCGGCCTTCCTGAAGGATCCGAGCGACCCCGCATGGAAGAACGACCCCGCCATGAAGGACTGGTTCGCCTTCATGGACAAGTACCACCACGTCGAAAGCACCAACAACAGCGCCGCGGTCTATGGCTACGCCGCAGCCGAGGCGCTGACGCAGGTGCTGAAGCAATGTGGCGACGACCTGTCACGCGACAACATCATGCGCCAGGCGGCTTCGCTGCGGGATCAGCAGCCCTCCGTCGCCTTGCCCAACATCAGGATGAACACCTCGCCGAACAGCTACCTGCCGATCAAGCAGATGCGGCTGGTGCAGTTCGACGGCAGGTCGTGGCAGCCTTTTGGTGATGTGATCGAGACTGCGTTTACCGAGGGGGCGGCGCGGTGAGTCTCGCGTCGAGGTGGGTTGGTGCGGCGCGGCGTTCAAGCACGCACCTTTTGCTGGGTCACCCCTCTCCCCTGCCCTCCCCCGCAAGGGGGGAGGGAGCGCATTGTGCCGCGCAGGGAGAGCTGGGCTCACAAGCTCAATGAGTTCACAGAACTAAAGCCAATCATCATCACCCTGAAGCGGCCACACGCACAACTGCGTTCCCTCCCCCCTTGCGGGGGAGGGTTAGGGAGCGGGGTGCCACACGGCACACTCTCTCGATGGAAAAAGAAGATGCTCGCGAGTCCGCACCCTCACGCCGGCTTCAGCGAAGCCAGCGCGTTTTCCAGCAGCGAGCGGACGCGTGCGGCATCGCCCGACTTCACCACCGCGGGGTCGAGATACAGCTCGAGGCCGGGCGCGCGCTCGGTGATGACACCGCTCTTCTCCGCCGTCGCGTCGTTGAGCGCGTCGACCGAATAGGGAATGATTTCGCGGCTGATGCCCTTCATCGTGATCGCGGGCAATGCGTGCGCGCGGACGATGTCGCTGACCAGCGCGAAGGTTTCGTAGCTCAGCACGATGCCACCGGGCTCGGCGATCGACTGCAGGCGCGCGGCGAGGTTCGCTTCGGCACCGATGATGGTGTAGTCCATGCGGTCGCTGCTGCCGAAATTGCCGACATTGCAATAGCCTGAGTTGATGCCCATGCGCGAGCGGAACGGCTGCTCGATGCCGGACGCGCGCCACTTCGCATTGAGCTCGGCAAGACGCTGCTGCATGCGCCAGGCCATCTGGAGGCAGGCCTCAGCGTCCGCACGGTCGCCTCTGGTCTCGGGGTCGCCGAAGAAGATCAGCATGGCATCGCCGATGAACTTGTCGATGGTGCCGCCATGTTCGTGCGCGATCGCCGACATCTCGGTGAAATATTCGTTGAGGAGCTGCGTCAACAATTCCGGCTGAAGCCGCTCCGCGGTCGCCGTGAAATTCTGGATGTCGGAGAAGAAGATCGTCAGCTTCTTGCGCTCGGTGTGGATGGTGACGTCCTTCTGGCCGCTGAAGATGCTCTTGTAGACTTGCGGCGGGATGTAGCGCGAGATCTTCATGGAGAGCGAAGCCAGGAAGTCGTTGGCGGATTCGAGCTCCTTGTTCATGCCCTTGATGCGGCCGGCCTGGCGGCGCTGGAGCGAGAGGAACGACAGGCCGCAGCCCGCGGCGATCAGGAAATAGGCCAGCAGGAACTTGAACGAGAAGATGTTGGCGGCGATCGGCTGCGCGATGATCACCTCCTGGATGCCACGGACGTCGCCCACCTTCCAGTCCTTCTTCGGGCTCTCGGGGTGGCTGTTGTGGCAGCTGACGCAGGCCGGCCCCATCGTAACGGGCGCGACCAGCCGGACCTTGTCGGAGAACAGCGAGGTCTCGGTCTCGACGATCTTCTGCTCGGGGTCCTTCCGAAGCGCGTCGAGCGCGTCCCTCTCGAACTTGTCGAGCTGGTGCGCGGCGCGATTCCGGAACGGGAAATCCGAGACGAAGCGGTAGGCGATGTTCTCCTGCTGCGCGCCGATCACCCGTCCGAGCTCCAGCGACAGCGTCGCCGGGATCGGGATCGCACCGGGGACGGATTCGTAATTGTGGACGACCCTGGTGGTGCCATCAGGGTTGGCCAGGATGCGGCCGACCACGTTGGACGCATAGTAGCTGCGCACGCTCGTGATTACCGAGTTGAGGTCGGCGGCCTGCCGGCGCAGCGCGGTCTTGCTGAGGTCGGTCAGGTCCAACCACACCGCGAGCGGCAAGGCGAGCAGGAGCAAGGCGATCACGGCCCCCGTGAGGATGCCGCTCTTGCGCTGTTCTTCGGAGATCTCTTGTTTCACCCTGTGGCTCCGTCGTGTGCGATCTTGTCGCAAATCCCTGGAATTCGCGGCAAGAGCTTGCGGCGGCAGAGAGCCCGCAAATCCGAGGCCGCGCAACCCCATTTCATGGTGGTCGCAGCAAATGGCTTTTCGTTTCATGACGATTGTTTAAGATCGGCATTAACCTGCATTCACTCCGCCGGGAGATCCTCCATATGACCGAGACCATCCGCATCAAGCGCTTCAATGCGCGCCCCGTGATCGTGCCGATGAATTTGCCGCTCAAGACCTCGACCGGCGCGGTCGCAAAGGCGCCGCTGGTGCTGATCGACTGCGAGACCGACCAGGGCGCGGTGGGGCATGCCTATCTGTTCTCGATCACGCCTTCGGCCTTGAAGCCGCTGACGGCGATGGTCACGGAAATGTCAGAGCTCCTCGCCGGCGACGAGCTGCTGCCGTTTGAGATCGAGCGCAAGCTGACCCAGCGCTTCACCCTGCTCGGCCTCGCCGGCCTGCAGCGGCTGGCGCAATCCGGCATCGACATGGCGGCATGGGACGCGCTGGCGCGCAGCAAAGGCCTGCCGCTCGCGCGCCTGCTCGGCGGCGCGCCGAAGCCGGTCAGGGCCTACAATTCGAAGGGGCTCGGCATCATGCCGGCGGGCGCCGCGGTGGACGAAGCCCACAAGCTGCTCGCCGAAGGTTTTCACGCCGCAAAGATCCGCGTCGGCCGGCCCGATGCGCGGGAGGATCTCGCCGTGGTGCGCGCGGTGCGCAAGGCCGTCGGCGATCAGGTCACGCTGATGTGCGACTACAACCAGGCCCTGACGGTCACCGAAGCCATCCGCCGCGGCGAGATGCTCGACGACGAGGGGCTGACCTGGATCGAGGAGCCGATCCGCCACGACGATTACGCTGGTAACGCGCGCATTGCGGATGCGCTGCGCACCCCGGTCCAGATCGGCGAGAATTTTGACAGCGCCTTCTCGATGCAGGCGGCGCTGTCCGCGGAAGCCTGCGACTACGTGATGCCCGACGTGCAGCGCATCGGCGGCGTCACCGGGTGGCTTCGCGCCGCCGCGCTCGCGCAGGCCGCCGGCATCGAGATGTCGACGCACCTGTTCTCGGAGGTCAGCGCGCATTTGCTCTGCGTGACGCCGACCGCGCACTGGCTGGAATATGTCGACTGGGCCGACGCCGTGCTGGCGACGCGATTGCAGATCAAGGACGGCTTTGCCCTGCCGGGCGAGGAGCCGGGCAACGGGATTGCGTGGGACGAGGCGGCGGTGAAGAAATATCTCGTCGGATAAGACCGCCTCTTAGGACCGAACAGCGGCAATCATACTCAGCTCGACGGGAGCGCCCCGCGGCAACTCGGCGACGCCGACAGACGTGCGCGTGTGACGACCGCGATCGCCCAAGCGCTCGATCAGCCGGTCGGAGGCCCCATTCATGACTTGCGACTGCTGGGTAAATCCGGGCGCTGAAGCAATGTAGCCAACGAGCTGCAGGACCTGGACGATCCTGTCCTCTCCGCCTGTTGCGTGGTTGATGGCCGAAATGCAGAGATCGGCGCAGAGAGCAGCGGCCTCCTGCGCGGCCGCGATATCGACATTTGCGCCGACCTTGCCCGCATACAGCAGGTCCTCACCGCGACGCGGCAGCTGACCACTGACATACGCGATTCCACCATGGATGATCACCGGCAAATAGTTGCCGCCGGGCTTGTTCACGCTGCTCATCTCGGAAACCTGCCTTCTCGTCACGTCCGGCGAAGCGACAATTTTCGCCGAACGCCGCAAATTGTATCCCACCAGGCTCGTCGCCGTCATGGATGACCGGACAATGGCAGGCGGAGAGTCACGGATCAAGGCTGCGAAGCATTTGCCTGCCGAAGGCGGTGCGTATCCAGCCCGACAAGGCCTCGCCACCGCGCATTGCGCAGCGGCGGCGGGCACGATAACGATGCCCCATGACCACGTGGCGGCCCCACCCTCACATCCGCGTCGTCGCGATCGGCCTGCACTGGCGGGACGGGCGCCTGCTCGCGGCCGAGGTGCGTGACGATGCAGGACGGATCAAGGGCGTGCGCCCGCTCGGCGGCGAAATCGAGTTCGGCGAGAGCTGGCGGGTGGCGCTGGTGCGGGAATTTCACGAAGAGCTCGGCGTGGACATCGCCATCACGGGCGAGCCGCTGGTGATGGAGAACATTTTTGTGCACGAGGGATCGACCGGGCACGAGGTGATGTTCATCGCGGAGGTCGCGCTTCCGGACGGCGCGTTCAGCGGCCAGGACCGCATCGACTTCCGCGAGGATAACGGCGAAGAGATCGTCGCACGCTGGTTCGATCTTGCGGAGCTCGACGTCGAGGGCGGGCCGCGCCTCTATCCGACAGGACTGAAGGGCTTGCTGCGCGGGAGATGGACCTGAATACGTCGCTGCCTCCACATCGTCATTGCGAGCGCAGCGAAGCAATCCAGACTGTCACTGTGGAAAGATTCTGGATTGCTTCGCTGCGCTCGCAATGACGGAGTGTTACCACACCTCCGCGCCGGGGATCTTCTTGCGCACCGCCACGCGCTGGATCCAGATGCAACGGCGGACGGATCTGTTGGAGCGGCCGACGGCGGATATCCCCTCGCCGGCCTGAAGCAGCGGCGCCACGTTCTGCCGCAGCACGCGGCAGCGCTGAAGCTCGGCCTGCCAGTCGATGATCGCCGCATCGGCGCATGACGCCATCAGCGCCAGCATTGCCATGGCAAGGCAGCTTGCCCGCATCATTTGCGTCCCCTTCACCGTGATCCCCCCGTATCGCGCCGGTAGCGAAAATCGCAATGGCTGGCGCCTTGCATGATGGTCTGCGTGCGCGTGAGCCTGACGTCGGGACCAAACCCGTCCGCGGTCGCGAAATCGGCAGTGCAGACCAGGAGAAAGCCGAGCTCCGGTTCGCCCAGCGCCTTGTAGAACTCGGCATAGGCGCATCGCGTCACGTCGAACGCAAAGGTGTCTTCGGTCTGCGCGATCACGTCATAGGCGAGGGCATCGTCGCGGGCATAGGCCTTGAACGCCGACGACACGGCCTTGCTAAGATCGGTCTTGTTCTCGGTCTCGTTCTTCGTTTTCCAGAACTCCTCACCGAAGCCGCGATAGAGATCGCCGAGCGTCTTCCGCACCAGTGTGTTGGCGCGCGCCTCGCCGAGCTCGGCCTGCAATGCCTTGACCAGCGGCACCAGCACCTGCGCCTGGATTTTTGCCTGCTCGATGACGGAAACGCTCATGGGCAGCCTCGCTCGTCTCTCGTTGCTGCAACTCTTTGGCCCTGTGACCTGGCACACATTTGCGACCATCTTAAGGTTGTATGATAGTCCAGCATAACCGAAGCCGCCCAGTCGCCCGACATCCATTTTAATGATCTCATTTTCGACCACGGAGAAGGAAGCAATGCTTCGCTCAGTTCGCAGGGCTCGCCTATTTTCCGACCGCACATTTGCCCGAACCGCAAGTTGAAGATCACGACCGATTCACGCGGATCCGTTGAGTATCCGGCCCGGCCGACAACATAGGGCCGATCGATGTTCGTAGTCGGCACGCGCACATGAGCGCGCGTGAACGATGTTGTCATGCCCGGCATCGGGCGGATCACGAGACGCGATCGGGATCACGAGGCGCAATAGCGCAGGACTCACCTGCCCGGACAGTCGGCCCGGGGAAAGGCCGGCATCGACAGTTGCAGCATCGCGAGGGATCACCATGGACGAGCCCAAACCACTCACCAGTGCATTCACCAAGACCGCGAATTTCTCCATCCACGAGGTCGACGAGGTGTTCAGGGACGCCGCGCAGCCCGCCGCGGGGGCCGCTGCCCGAGCTGCGCGTCCGCCGGTCACCTTGCCGCCCATCCTCGGTCCGCTGTCGGCCTTCACGGGCACCTTCACAGGACAGGGATTCAATACGATCTTCCGGCCCGACAGCAAGATCACGCCGACGCCGATGCCGGGGCCGATCAACACCACGGACCCCGACGACAACGTGCTGGAGCTGAATCTCACCGACGAGACGATGTCGTTCTCGAACAGTCTCGGCTCGATCCCCAATCGCGGCTCGCTGCAGCAGGCGGACGCATTCCTCAACGGCGTGCCGTATCTCCAGACCATCAACGACATCACCACGGGAACGCCCGTGGGCATTCACTTCGAACCCGGCATCTGGCTGGCGGTGCCGGCCACCACCAATCCGCACGAGCCGTTCACCGTTGCGCGCATGGCGTCGATCCCGCACGGCACGACGATCGTCGCGCAAGGCACCGCGCTGCCTCCGGTCGGCGGCAAACCGACCATCGCAGCGATCGACATCACCCCGTTCATCGGCGGCAATCCGGGCAACAAGATCCCCTTCCAAAATCAGACCGCGGCCAACAACACCACCCGCCGGCTACCTCAGGATCTGACCGCACTGATGGCCTCCGGCAAGCTCACCCAGGCCATGATCACCGATCCGAACACGGTGCTGCGCAGTCAGATCGCGCATCAGACCATCACCCAGACCATCGCCATCGAGACATCCACGAAGCCCGGCACGCCGCTGTCCGGCGGCCCGTTGCCGGCCATCCCCTCGCCCGGCCCGCATCCGCAGGCGCCGAGCTTCGCCGGCGGCACCGCGAACATCGCGTTCCTTCAAGGCTTGCCCGTTCCGCCGCCGGGCGGCAATGGCGCGAACGCCAACGCCTTCCAGATGGACGCGGTGTTCTGGATCGAGACGGTGGTTTACGACATCGACGTGCCGGCCCTGCCGCCGGGAACGCCGCCGGTGATCCTGCAACCGCGCCAGAGGAGCAACGTGCCGCTGGTTCCGAGCTTCGTCGCCACGATCCCGTTCGTGCCCAACAAGGGCTTCAAGGGCGGCCACGTCAAAGTGGCGACGACGCAGATCCAGTACTCACAGAAGGTCATGCTGGATTTCGCCGGCCTGACCTGGCCGCACGTCTCGGTCGCATCGCTGGTGCCGGCAGCACCCGTGCCGATCCCGGATCATCTGTTGCCGCTGACGTGAGGCGGATGGCGTGTGACGACGATGCGCCACGTCCGCGGCATCGGACGTGGCCTGAACCAACGCAGCCGTGATGCAACGGTGACCGCCGCTCGCGCGATCCTGAAAAGCCGGCGAGGCGATCAATGGTATGATCATTGTCATCCAAAAGAGAGATGATCATGCCCCCTTCCAAGATGTCCCGCGGCTCCATCAGGCTACGACGATTTGCACGGCGCGGTCATGTTGCGGCAATTGCCGCAGCGCTGTTTCTCGCGGCGACCGCCTGGTCGGCCGGACCGGCGCTGGCCGCGGCAGATGATGCGCAGGCGCGAACCATCTTCGAAAAATTCATTGCCGCGCAGAATGCGCACAACGCGGGCGATGTGAAGGCCATGTTGTGGAATTCGCCCGGCACGCTGTTGTTTGCGAGAGGTATCGAAACCAGAGGCCGTGATGCGGTCGCGGACCGCTTCAAGGGCTATTACGAGGGCACCTGGCACCTCGAACCCGACATGTCGAAATTCCACGTCGCCGTGATCTCGAACGAGGTCATGCAGGTCCTCGTTCCCATCGTCTTCACGCGCGGCCTTCCCGGCAAGCCACCCCAACAGAATACGTTTCTGATCAGCCAGACCTACGTACGGGATGCGAACGGCTGGTCCGTCGCCTCCGTCCTGCCGGTCGCGAACACGGAACTGAAATAGCTGCGATCGGGTATCGTCGGGCGTGGCTTGCTGCAGCACCGGGGCAAATCCCGGATTGCGCTTCGCTCCATGCGAGCTACGCGCGCGCTTCGCAATCGCGGATTGTTTGGGCCTGGCCGAGGCTTGCGGCGGCAAGCCCGCCTGCGCCCGTTGGGCTTCGGTGTGGCATCCTACTCTCGCGATCGCGAGCGAAGGATGGTGGGCGCGACAGGGATCGAACCTGTGACCCCTACCATGTCAAGGTAGTGCTCTCCCGCTGAGCTACGCGCCCTAGATGTCTCTAGATCGGGTCGCGTCCCTATAACGGCTCAGGGGAGCCGGTGCAAGGACCGAAGGGGGCCGATTTAGGCCGCCAGCATCTTGTTCACTTCGCTGACCAATTCGCGCAGATGCACCGGCTTGGACAGCACCTTGGCGTTCTTGGGGGCGTCCGAATCCGAGTTCAGGGCGACCGCGGCGAAGCCGGTGATGAACATGATCTTGATGTCGGGGTCGAGTTCCGAGGCCCGGCGGGCGAGCTCGATGCCGTCCATCTCCGGCATCACGATGTCGGTCAGCAGCATCTCGAACGGCTCTTCCCGGAGCCGCTGATAGGCGGCCATGCCGTTGTCATGGGACGAGACCTGAAAACCAGCGTTTTCCAGCGCCTTGACCAGGAAACGGCGCATGTCGTTGTCGTCTTCGGCGAGCAGGATTTTGGGCATGGCAGGAAACGTCAAATCCCCAGAGGATATCAGCAGAGGTTACTAAGCCCGACAGACGGTAAATTTGGGGTGAAAATCTTTACCCTGGGCTGGCTGCGCTGCCGGTCCCTTGTGAACCCGAATGCGGCACGAATCAATCGAGCCGCCGGCGCATCCCCGCTTCCCTGCCCACACGGTTAAGACATGTTCCAGCGCCGATCACATCTTTTCGCTTGGCAGAATGGTTGCGATTCCAGACAATGGCGACACATAAGAGCCGCTCCACCGGCCGAATCAATTCGATCCGAGACCCGGATCCTGCGGCGCGAAGGGACGAAGCCTGAGAAGATGACCCGGTTTGACGGCGACGTGTCGCCCGCCTTCGAGATCGTGGAGCCCGCGCAATGGCGCGCGCCTGTCATCTTCAACTCGCCCCATTCCGGCTCGACCTATCCGGACGAATTCCTCAGCGCCTCCAGGATCGACCTGACGACGCTGCGGCGGTCCGAAGATTCCTTCATGGACGAGCTGATCGGCCATTTGAGCGAGCGCGGCTTTCCGACCGTGCGGGTCAACTTTCCCCGCTCCTATGTCGACGTCAATCGTGAGCCCTATGAGCTCGACCCCCGCATGTTCACCGGCCGGCTGCCGAGCTTTGCCAATACCCGCTCGATGCGGGTCGCCGGCGGGTTAGGCACCATCCCGCGCGTGGTCGGCGACGGCCAGGAGATCTACCGCGAACGCATCCTGGTCGACGATGCGCTGGCGCGGATCGAGACGCTGTACAAGCCCTATCATCGCGCGCTGCGCCGGCTGATCAACAAGGTGCACCAGATGTTCGGCACCGTGGTACTGGTCGATTGCCACTCGATGCCCTCGGTCGGCGTCAGCAGGGACGAGCCGCGGCGGCCCGACATCGTGATCGGCGACCGCTACGGCACGAGCTGCACGCCGCTGCTTCCGGACAGGGTCGAGGAGACCATGGGCGGGCTCGGCTATTCGATCGGTCGCAACAAGCCCTATGCCGGCGGCTTCATCACCGAGCATTACGGCAACCCCGCAAGCGGCCTGCACGCGGTGCAGCTCGAGCTCAACCGCGCGATCTACATGGACGAGCGGCGACGCGAGCGCAGTCCGCGCTTTGCGCAAGTGGCAAGCGACTTCGGCGTGCTCGCCGACGTGCTGGCGACGACGATCCCGTTCGGCGATCTCGGCCCGTTCCAGGCCGCGGCGGAATAATAGCGAGCCGCCGCCGCGCGATCGCATCGCCGACCAAACATCAGATCAAGCTGCCAGCGTATCGTGCGCCGAATCTTCGCTTCGCGTTTTCACGCGCTCGAAGTGAAGATCGAGGCTCAAAGAAAAAAGGGCCGCTTCTGATGAAGAAGCGGCCCAAGTCTAGGGAGGAAACGCCCAAGGAGGGCAGCGGTAACGCAGAGCGCTACCGCACCGCAACAATATGCGGCCGCGACGCACAAAGTGCAAGGGCTTTCGAGCCGTTTCCCATGCAATATGCACATGGCTCATTTGCTTATAGCGAAACCCAGATTCAGTTTCTTTGATAAGGAAATTCAATGGGTTGATAACCGTTTGCATACGAACAAGGCATACTCGGAACTAAGTTTTCAACTCTGTGATCGATATTTGGCCAGCATATGACTGGGATGGGGCAGCCGGTTGCGGCATCCAAAATACCAGGGAGCAAACCAACTCAGCGCTGCACGCGAGAAGCGAATTGAGCTAGGCAAGAGCGAGCTTCACCCGACTTTCGTTTTGAGGATGCGCCGTGACGGTGATCGACTTCTCAGCCTTCATCGGACGGCTCGCCACCGCCTCCGGCGAAACCATCCTGCCGTTCTTCCGCACCTCGCTGTCGATCGACGACAAGAGCAAGACCAAGGATTTCGACCCCGTGACGGAGGCCGACCGCGCCGCGGAGGCGGTGATGCGCCGGCTGATCAAGGCGAGCTTCCCCCAGCACGGCATCGTCGGCGAGGAATTCGGCAATGAGCGCGAGGACGCCGATTATGTCTGGGTGCTCGACCCCATCGACGGCACGAAATCCTTCATCGGCGGCTTTCCGATCTGGGGCACGCTGATCGCGCTGCTGCACAAGGGCGCGCCGGTGTACGGCATGATGCACCAGCCCTTCATCGGCGAGCGCTTCTCCGGCGACAACGGCTCGGCCACTTATAAAGGCCCGTCGGGCGAGCGCCGGCTCCAGGTCCGCCGCTGCGCCTCGCTGTCGGAGGCAACGAGCTACACCACCAGCCCGCTGCTGATGAACGAACGCGATCGCGCCATTTTCAGCCGCATCGAACAGGGCGCGCGGCTGTCACGCTATGGCGGCGACTGCTACTCGTATTGCATGCTGGCGGCCGGTCACGTCGATCTCGTGGTCGAGACCGAGCTGAAGCCTTACGATATCGCGGCCCTGATCCCGATCGTGACCGGCGCCGGCGGCGTCGTCACCACCTGGGAAGGCAAGCCGGCCCAGGGCGGCGGCCGCATCATCGCGGCCGGCGACGCCAGAGTTCACGAAGAAGCACTGAAACTGCTCAACGGATAAACGCCCCAAGGAGCGTGCATGAAAAGAGCCTGCATGAACAACTGGCCTAAGCTCCTCCTCACATTCCTGCTTCTGTTTCCCACCCTCGCCTCTGCGCAGAATTTTCCCGCAAAGCCGATCAAGCTGATCGTGCCGTTCCCGGCCGGCGGTCCCAACGACATCATTGCCCGGGTGATCGGCCAGCGCATGTCGGAGCTATCAGGGCAGCCGGTGCTGATCGACAACCGCGGCGGTCAGGGCGGCGTGCTCGGCACCGACGCGGTCTCGAAGGCCGCGCCCGACGGCTACACCATCGCCATCTCCTCGGCCGGCGCGCTCGCGATCAGCCCGAGCATGGAGCGGGTCGCCTACGACACCTCGAGCGACCTCACGCCGGTGACGCTGGTTGCGACCGTGCCGGAAATGCTTGTCGTCGCCACCAACGTGCCCGCAAAGGACATCGGCGAGCTGATCGCGCTCGCCAAGGCGCAGCCCGGAAAGCTCAATTTCGCCTCCTCCGGCCCCGGCAGCCTGCCGCACCTCGCCGGCGAATTGTTCAAGCTGACGGCCAGGATCGACATCGTCCACGTGCCCTATCGTGGCGCAGCTCCCGCGGTGAACGATCTCCTGGGCCAGCAGGTGCAGATGACCTTCCTGGATCTTCCGGTGCTGCTGCCGCAGGTCAAGGCCGGCGCGTTGAAGCCGATCGCGGTCGGCTCGGCCGAGCGCTCCGCGACCGCGCCCGACGTGCCGACCACCGCGGAAGCAGGCTTTGCCGACCTGCGCATCGAGAACTGGTACGGCATGGTCGCACCCAAGGGCACGCCGAAGGAGATCGTCGCCGCGCTGCATGGTCTGGCAACGAAGGCGATGGCAGATCCGGCGGTGAAGGAGAAGCTCGCCGCGCAAGGCGCAACGTTGATCGGCGATGAGCCGGAGCATTTTCGGCAGTTCATCGCGGATGAGACCGCGAAATGGGCCAAGGTGATCAAGGACGCCGGCGTCGAAACAGCGAAGTAGCGGAAGACTTGTTCCCGAATTGAATTGACCTGGATCTCGCCTGTTTTGCCCGAGGGGCAACACAAGGAATTGCCGCGAGCCGGCCTAACCACGCAATCACGGCCCTGTGTCGCACACCGCCGCTTTCGCAGTATGGCGCTGCAATGTCTGGCATGCCAATGTAATTGGCGCCAAACCCGCGGGAGGTCAGCATGCGGACAATGATACTGGGAGCATTTTGCGCCATCGCAATGGTCACCAGCGCAAACGCCGCGATCAAGGAGGAGCCGGTCACCTATAGCGACGGCGAGACCACAATGAAGGGCTTCGTCGTGTACGACGACGCCAGCCAAGCCAAGCGCCCCGGAATCGTGATGGTGCATGAATGGTGGGGCATCACCAATCACATCCACAACGAGGCGCGGAAGTTCGCGCAGCAGGGCTACACGGCCTTCATTGCCGACATGTATGGCGACGCCAAGACCGCCGACAACCCGAAGGACGCCGGCGCGCTGTCGGGCGCGGTGATGAAGAACCCAGCGGTGATGGAGTCGCGCTTCAAGGCCGCGCGGGACCAGCTTGCCAAACAGGCTTCGGTCAATCCCCAGCAGATCGGCGCCGTTGGTTACTGCTTCGGCGGCGCAGTGGTCTTGAACATGGCGCGTGCCGGCGCCGACCTCGCCGCCGTTGCGGGCTTTCATGCATCGCTTGGTCTCAATACGCCTGCGCCAGGGCCGGGAACCGTCAAGGCAAAAATCCTGATCCTGAACGGCGCGGACGACCCCTTCGTGAAGCGCGAGCAATACGATGCGCTCAAGAAGGATTTCGACGCCGCCAAGGCCGATTATCGGATCGTCGAATATCCGGGCGCTGTGCACGCCTTCACGAACCCCGAAGCGACCGAGCTCGGCACGAAGTTCAACCTGCCACTCAGATACGACGCCAAGGCGGATCAGGAAGCCAAGGCCGAGGCGACCAAGTTTTTCGCCGCCGACCTCAAAAAGTAGACAGAAAGGGCCACCTTGTGGGTGGCCTTTTCGAGCCTTGGCGAGCTGCGTCGTCCCCCGACCTTCAAGATCGTGTCTCACCTCTGAACTTCGGCACGCAAATAGTCCACCAATTGCTTGGCGGGGCGCGGCAATGATTTGAAGCTGCGGGCGCAGATCGTCAATCTTCGATTGGCCCAACCGTCGCGGATCCGGATGGCCACGATCGGCATCGATCTCGCGCAGCGCCTTGCCGCGGTTTCCGGAACAACGGCAACCCCGACGTCAGCGGCGACCATCTGGCAGATCGCGTCGAAATCGCGCAGGCGGGCGCGAACGCGAAGGCGGGCACCGAGCTTCGCTGCATGCCGGGAGATGTGAACCTGCAACGCAGTCGACGCCGTAAGCCCGACGAAATCGCGTTCGGTCACCTCCTGGAAGTCGATCTGGCGACGACTGCCGAGGTCGCTTCGGCGCGCGGCCACCAGCATCAGCCGGTCCTCGCTGAACAGAAATCGTTCGACGCTGTCGGGCAGCGCATGCTCCGCCGCGAAGCCGATATCCGCAGCGCCGCTGACAATCGCGGCGGCGATGTCAGCGCTCTCGCGCTCCTCGACGTCGACATTGATATCGGGATGCTCACGGAGGAATGCCGCGAGCGCCCGCGGCAGGTGCTCCGAGAGCCCCGACGTGTTGGCAAGCAGGAGCACGCTCGCCCGCACACCGCTGGCATAGGCGGCGAGATCGCCTTGCAAGGCCTCGACATTATGGATGACGATGCGGGCGTGATCGAGCAGGCTTTCACCAGCGGCCGTCAGCTCGATGCCACGGCGCCCGCGGTTGAGCAGGGCAACGCGGAGTGCATCCTCCAATCCCTTGATCCGCGCGCTGGCAGAGGCCAAGGCGAGATTCGATCGCTCGGCGCCGCGGGTGATGCTGCGCTGGTCGGCGACCGCGATGAAGAGCTGGAGGTCGACGAGGTCGAAGCGCATGGCTGGATTCTCCTCAGCCTCCGGCAAGGACGAAGGCTGTCTCCGTAACCTCCAGATTGTGCCGGCGCGCGGCTTCGGTCAATGTGCAAGATATGATCATCGACCCGCTCCTCATCCTCATCGCCGCCGTCTTCCTGATCGCCGGATTCGTCAAGGGCGTGGTCGGGCTCGGCCTGCCGACCGTGTCAATGGGCCTGCTCGCGGTGAGCATGGCGCCGAGCCGCGCGATCGCCATCGTGATCGTGCCCGCCATCGTCACCAATATCTGGCAGACCTTCGCCGGCCCCTATCTGCGCGACATCCTGAAGCGGCTGTGGCCGCTGATGATCGGCACCGTGATCGGATGCTGGCTCAATGCCGGCGCGCTGACCGGTCCCCATGCCCGTTACGGCACGATCGTGCTCGGAATCCTGCTCGTGATCTACGCGATCGTCGGGCTCAGCAAGTTCAAGTTCCAGGTCGCGCCGCAGAACGAGAAATGGGCCGGCGGCGTGGTCGGCGTGATCACCGGCGTGATCTCGGCCTCGACCGGCGTGCAGGTGATCCCCTCGATGCCGTTCATGCAGGCGATCGGCATGGAGAAGGACGAGCTGGTGCAGGCGCTCGGCGTGTTCTTCACGACGGCGACGCTGGCGCTCGCCTTCAATCTCACCGCCGGCGGATTGCTGACGCCGGCGAACGCCGTGCCGGGCGCCGTGGGCATGGCCATGGCCTTTGCCGGCATGTTCGTCGGCCAGTCGGTGCGGGCGCGGATGCCGGCGGAAGCGTTTCGCCGCTGGTTCCTGATCGCGATGATCCTGCTCGGCGTTTATCTCGCCGGCAGCGCACTGCTGAAGGAGTTCGCCTGAGGCCTACGATTTGGGTTCGTAGCCCGGCACCCATTTTTCGTGCTGGGGCAGATCGTCCTGGATCGTCCACCACGGCGCGCGCGACGAGGTGAAGACGTGGAGGCGGGGCCTGACATCGGGATCGTCATCGAGCAGGCCGGCGGGAATGCTGACGGTCGGCAGATAACTCGCCTTGCCCGGCGTCAGGCAGCCGCAGGTCTTGCAGCGATGGCGGAAGCTCCCCGGCGCGGATTCGTAAGCCACGGTCATGTCCTCGCCGGCAACAAAGCGAAACTTGTCGGCATCGACATGGGCATAGGTGGCGAAGGCCGCACCGGTCAGCTTGCGGCAATTGGCGCAATGACAATGCGTCAGCGCTCGCACTTGATCGATCTCGAAACGCACGGCGCCGCATAGGCAGCTTCCACGAACCATCGAAACCTCCCCGCGCGGCCTCTATCGGGCCGACTGCATGCCGGACCAGTCATCCGTTCGAATGAATTATCGCGTCTCCAGCATGGCGACGCGGATGCCGAGATAGATGAAGAGGCCGCCGAGCGCGCGATTGACCCAGGCGATCGCGCCTTCGGAGCTCCGCAAGCGATGGGCGGCCCTTGCCGCGAACGCCGCCAGCACCAGGCACCACAACGTCCCGGTAAAGATGAAGATCAGGCCGAGCGTCAGGAAGGCGAGCGGCTTGTCCGGGGAATCGGCTGCGACGAATTGCGGCAGGAAGGCCAGGAAGAACAGCGCGACCTTGGGATTGAGCGCGTTGGTGAAGACGCCCTGGAGGAAGACCCGCCGCAGCGGGCTGCGCGCCGGCTCGTCGGTGACTGCGGCCAGCACCGGGCGCGACCACAGCATCTGAAGTCCTGTCACGACGAGATAGGCCGCGCCGACCAGCTTCAGGATCGAGAAGGCGGTCGATGAGGCCATCAGCAGCGCCGAAAGGCCGATTGCCGCGCCCGCGACGTGGAAAAAGCAGCCAAAACTGATGCCGAGCGCGGCCGAGGCGCCGCCCCGCCAGCCCATCTGCATGCTGCGGCCGATCACGTAGACCGAGTCCGGGCCGGGCGTGATGTTGAGCAATATGCCCGACAGGATGAAGAGCCAGATCTCGTGAATGCCCAGCATGTGAGGTGCCCCCGTCCGTCCTGAAAGGCGGGCTTATTCGGTTCGGCCGCCGCCGTCCACCGCCAGGATTGCGGGGAATTTACCTCAAATTTGCAATGCGGATCATGCTTTCGCTCAGCCTTATCTGCTCTATAAAGGCAAGGTTCTTGGAAATGCGGGATTCGAGGCGACTGCCACGCCGTGGCCGGTCATCGATCTCTTGGAGCTCCGGATTATGGAAAGACGTCTGGCCGCCATCGTCTGCGCCGATGTCGCCGGCTATTCGCGCATGATGGGCAGCGACGAGGCCGGCACCCATGCCGCCTTCAAGGCCCATCGCAGCGCGATCCATCCCATCATCCTCAACCATGGCGGCCGCGTCGTCAAAAACACCGGCGACGGCTTCCTGCTGGAATTCCCGAGCATCGTCGGCGCCGTCGAGGCCGCGATCGCGATGCAGACGCTGATGGCGGAGCGCAACCATCACCTGCCTGCCGAGCGCGCCATGCAGTTTCGCCTCGGCATCCACATGGGCGACGTCATCGCCGACGAGGACGAGGTATTCGGTGACGACGTCAACATTGCCGTCCGCCTCGAATCGGTGGCGAGCCCCGGCGGCTTCGCCATCTCGGCCAAGGCCTACCGGGAGGCGAGCAAGCACCTGACCGCGCTGCTGGTCGATGCCGGCAACCATCGCTTCAAGAACATCAAGGACCCGATCGGGGTCTGGACCTGGATGCCCGAGGGTGCGCCGGTGCTCGCGCCCGAGCTCCGGGAGGCGTCGGCGCTGTCGCAGCAGTACCGCACAGCGATCGTCGGCGTGCTGCCCTTCGCCAATCTCAGCGACGCCCAGGACGAATATTTCTCGGACGGCCTCACCGAGGATCTGATCCACGCGCTGTCGCTGCAATCCTTCTATCGCGTGCTGAGCCGCAACTCGACCTTCGCGTTCAAGGGCAGGAACACCAGCACCCGCCTGATCGCGCGCGAGATCGATGCCACCTATCTGATCCAGGGCTCGGTGCGGCGCGCCGGAGCCAAGATCCGCGTCACCGCCGAGCTGGTCGCGCCGGAGACCGGCGAGCAGCTCTGGACCGGCCGCTACGACCGCGACATCGGCGACCTGTTCGCGATGCAGGACGAGATCACCACCAATCTGTCCGCCGCCATCGCCACCGAGATCGTCCGTGCCGAGGCCTCGGCGCCGGCGCGGCTCTCCACCGACGTGACCGCCTGGGACCGCTTCCTCAAGGGGCTGTCGCACTACTACCGGCAGACCAAGGAAGACCTGGCCAGCGCCGTCGGCCTGTTCCGCGAAGCCATCAGCCTCGACCCCAAACTGTCGATCGCGCACGCCTATCTCGCCACGATCCAGATCCAGAGCATCCAGTTCGGGTGGGTCAAGGGCACGCGCGAGATGTGGACCGAGGCGATGGCCCTCGCCGAGACCAGCGTCCGGCTCGACCCGCGCTCCTCCTTCGCCTTCTCGATCCTGTCCTGGGCGCATGCCATGGAGGGGCATTACGAGGCCGCGATGGACGCCGCCAAGCGCGCGGTCGCGCTCAATCCCTACGACATGGGCGCGCGCGGCGTGCTCGGCATCTGCCATTTCGTCATCGGCGAGCACCGCGAGGCGATCGAGCTGTTCTCGATGGCCGCGCAGCGCGACAACAGCGACCCGCGCTACCAATGGGCCGCGCTGAACGCCTTCAGCCATTATCTGCTGGGGCAATACGACGCGACCCTGTCCTGGGCCCGCGAGCAGCTCTACATCAACCCGAACCACATGCAGGCGCTGGCGATCCGTGCCGCGGCGCTGGCACAGTTGGGGCGGGACGATGAGGCGGGCGAGGCCGTCGGCGTGCTGATGCGCAACTACCCGACGCTGAATGTCGATCGTCACTTGCGCAATTTCCACTGGAAGCGGCCCGAGGACCTTGCCCATTACCGCGAGGGGCTTCTGAACGCAGGCGTGCCGCTCAGCAAGCTGACCCTGGTGCAAAGCGACGTCAAACGCGCGGCCGAGTCCTGACAGGCGGCCTTCTCGGTCCCGATCCACTCCCTTCGCAACCTCGCGCCGGCTTTTATTGACAGGACAGTGAATTCAGCCACACTTCTTTACACGCTGAAGTAGTATAAGTTGCTGTCGGTTTGTTAGGACTTTCCGCGCTCTATCGGCGCGTCTTCATTTCACGATTCGCTGTTTTCAGGATTTTGGGCCATGAACGACCCCGCCTCGAAGCCTCCCTTCGATCCCTCGATCCAGGTCTCGCCAGACAATCCCTGCCCCTTCCTGCGCGGCCTCGTCGGCGAAGGTTTCGTCGACGGCGGGACCGTCCCGATCGGCAAGCTATCGCAGACGATCGCGAATGCGAGCGGCGACAAGGGGCTGATGAAGACGGTGGCCCGCGTCGAGACCCGCGGCATCGCACTGATCGCCAACGGCTTCGGTCACATCCTGAAGAGCATCTTTTCGGGCGCACAGCTCGATGCGCTGCGCGGCGGCCCGCTGGACAAGCGTGGCGCCGGTTCGCGCATCCTCGGCGTCGACGGCAAGGTCAACGAGGAACAGATCGCCCGCCTGGCCAGCTTCGGCAGGGACTATTCCGATCCCAACGGCGGCGGCACCGAGCCCGGCATCAACGCGTCGGAAATACAGAGCTACATGCGCGACAATCTCAAGCGCGCCGGGAGCGCTGCGCGCTGGTATTACCGGATCTTGATGCAATTCGAATGGCCCATCCTGCTGAAGATCATGGGCAAGGGCGAAGGCGAGAACCGCTATCTCGCCATCGCCGACGTGCGTACGCTGTTCAACGAGCGCAAATTCCCTGAGAGGATCACGCAGCGGATCGTCAGCCAGCCTGTCAAGCCGCCCTCGCTCATATTGCGCGTTGCCGGCGGACTCGTCGCCGCGCTCCTCGTCTTTGGCGTCGTGGCGCTGCGCTTTCCGGATCAATTCCAGCCGATGCTGCCCGGCATCCTCGGTGACCTCGTGGCGCCGCCATTGCCGAAGCTCGTCGAACCCCGGGCCGCGTACTGGCTCGAGCAAAACTGGGCGCTGGAGGACCGGCACTGGTTTCATCACGCCAGTCAGGGCACCGCGACCTTCCCGGTGCCCTATAGCTGGTTCATGGCGCTCGAGCAGCCGCGGCTTCATTTCTTCGCCAAGCCCGGGATGCTGCATGACAGCGACCATCTGCAGCGCTTCGGCTTCATTCCCAGCCCGCAGACGATCAACACCGATGACGCCACGCTGCGCCGGTTCGGCTACGCCAACATCTACGACAAGACCAAGCCGATACCGGCGCGGCTTTGGGATCCGCCGGTTAACTGGGGCGCCCAGGCTGAAAACGTCGACGGCCTGCCCGTCGGCTTTGCGCGCATGACCGGCGTACCGGACCCTGCGACCGGCCAGGTCGGCGAGGACCGGATCGGCCTGACCTGCGCCGCCTGCCACACCGGCCAGATCCACTACAAAGGCATCGACGTCCGTTTCGACGGCGGCCCGGCGATGACCGACCTGAGGAAGCTCGAGGTCACGACGGGTCTGTCGATCGCCTACACGCTCCTCGTGCCGGGTCGCTTTACGCGCTTCGCCGACCGTGTGCTCGGCCCCTCCGCCAGCGATGCGGATCGCGATGCGCTGAAGCAGAAGCTGCGCACGATCAGCACATTCCTGATCGACTGGGAGAAGACCTACGCGAAGACCATCGACGGCAAGACGAGGTTCAACGAGAAGACGAAGCGGGAAGAGAAGCAGCAGGACACCGAGGAAGGATACGGCCGTCTCGACGCGCTCAACCGCATCGGCAATCAGGTCTTCGCCCAGGACATGACGATCAGCGGCCTCAGCGGCTTCGAAAAGAATCTGCATGCCAAGGACGCGCCGGTCAGCTTCCCGCCGATCTGGACCGTGCCCTGGCTCAAATTCGCGCAATATGACGCGTCCATCGAACAACCGCTGATCCGCAACGCCGGCGAAGCGCTGGGCGTGACGGCGTTGCTCAATCTGTCCGACAATACCCCCAAGGACACGCTGTTCCGCTCGTCGATGGATATCAAGAATCTGAATTGGATCGAGGATCTGCTGAAGGGGTCGGCGCCCTATCCGAAAAAGCAGCTCTCCGGACTGACATCGCCGAAATGGCCGTCGGACATCTTCGGCGACAATGCCTGGAAGATCGATGGCGAGCGCGTCAAGAACGGCCGCAAGCTCTACGCGCAGATCTGCGTCGAATGCCATCTCGGACCGGTCAACGATCCCGTGTTCGACACCGAGTTTCCGGACCAGAGCATCTGGTCCTCGTCGCGCTGGGAGACCATCGGCAAAGACAAATTCCTCAACGAGGTCCAGAAAAGCGTCAAAGGCATGGGCACCGATCCCGCTCAGGCCAGCGTGCTGGAGACGCGGACGGTTCAGGTCCCGGGCTTTCTCAAGCTCGATCCCACGCAGAATCTCAATGCCTGGTGGAGCTGCAACCTGCCGGATGTCTCTTCGACCGACATGCCGTACTCGCTCGGGCTGATGGTGCTCGTCGACATCGTCAGCCGCAAGGCGATGGACGATGCGAAGATCGACCCGAAGGTCCAGCAGGCCTGGTGGGGTGAGCGCAAGAACTGCCCGAATCCCGGTCCGCAGCCGCCCGAGGCGAAGGAGCCGCGGCCCTGGTATCGCGCGCGCCCGCTCAACGGCGTCTGGGCCACCGCGCCTTACCTGCACAACGGATCGGTGCCCTCGCTCTACTGGATGCTGAGCCCCGCGGCCGAGCGCCCCAAATCGTTCTGCATGGGTGGTGGTCGCGACTACGATCCGAAGCAGGTCGGCTTCGCGGTCGTCGACGGCGAGAGCTGCAAGACCGGGCAGTCGCGCTTCTCGACGCGAGCGTCTGATGGCACCGAGACCTTCGGCAACAGCAATGCCGGCCATTCGTTCGATGGCACGCCGGGCCCCGGCAAGGACGGCACCATTGGCCGCGTGCTCAAGGAGCAAGAGCGCTACGACCTGATCGAGTATCTGAAGACGCTGTAGCGCTGCCTGCTAACCTCTCCCCGCAAGCGGGGCGAGGGAGCGCACCGCCGCTGCTTCCTCACTTGAACAGCGGCGTGCCCGGCACGAAGGCGTCGAAGGCGGCCCAGAACTGGGAGCGGTAGCGGTCCTGCTCCTGGAGTATCTCGTGCTTGGCACCGGCGATCACGAGATGGGAGCCGGCGCGCAAATGATAGGCGAACTCCTCGATCGCCGCGGTCGAGACCACGTTGTCGCTGGAGGCCGCCAGCATCAGGATCGGCTGGCGGATCTCGGAGGGGTAGTTCTTGCCCTTGAAGGTGTTCATGGCGCGGAAGGCGGCATCGGCCCAGGCGACCGTCGGTGACGCGAGCCCGAGCGTCGGATCCTCCTCCAGGATCGCGACATTGCGCGCATAGCGCACGGGATCGCTGGTCAGCGGATTGTTGATGAAGGGATTGAGCCCGGTGATGTGGTCGCTGCCGCCGGGGACATAGCGACCGCCCATCCCCATCAGGCGCATCGTCTTCAGCAGCGCCCGTGCCGGAAACGAGGTGGCGCGACCGGGCAGGTCGATCATCGGCGCCGACAGCACCATGCGGTCGAACCAGCGCTTGCCGGCATGCGCCACCCGCAGCATCACCGTGCCGCCCATGGAATGGGCCAGCGCGAAGAAGGGCGGCGGGCAATCCGGCAGCACCACCTGCTGCACGAAGGTCTCGACGTCGATCTCGAAATCGGAGAAGTCGCGCACATAGCCCTTGCGCGGATCGCGCAGGCGGCGCGAGGAGTGGCCCTGCCCGCGCCAGTCGATCATCGCCACCGCGAAGCCGCGGTCGCGCAGGTCGCGCACGGTCTCGAAATATTTCTCGATCTGCTCGCTGCGTCCGGTGAAGACGCAGACCGTGCCCTTGCGGTTCGCAGGCGGCGCCCAGCGCGCAAAGCGCAGCTCGGCGCCATCGGGTGTCTTGATGGTGCCGCTGACGACGTCTTCGGGAACGGGATTGGACGGAATCGAGATCAGCGTCATTGGGCGAGAAATGCTGCAAATCAAGGGGCTGGAGCGCCGAAAAGGCGCAGATTGCCGCCCTCTTGAACGCCGTTCCCCTGAACCCATATCACCATGGTGCAGGCCGCTACCAGTGTTTCGGAACCGGAACATCAGGCTGCACACAGACTAAAGCCCGGCCCGATTGGCGGGCGGGTTACCAACAGTCGCTCAATGGAGGACTAGACCATGCGTAGCTACGACCTGACTCCGTTTTACCGTTCCACCGTCGGCTTCGACCGCCTCTTCAGCCTGCTCGACCAGGCCGGTTCGGACGGCAGCCCCGGTTATCCCCCCTACAACATCGAGCGTACCGGCGAGAACGCCTACCGCATCTCGGTTGCGGTCTCGGGCTTTGCCAAGGACGAGCTCTCCATCGTCGCGAAGGAAAACACGCTGACGATCAAGGGCGAGAAAGTCGCCAACGAGAACTCGAAGTCCGAAGTGCTCTACCGCGGCATCGCCGCGCGTGCCTTCGAGCGCGCCTTCCAGCTTGCCGACTTCGTGCAGGTGAAGGACGCCTCGCTCGAGAACGGGCTGCTTCACGTCGACCTCGTGCGCGAGATTCCCGAAGCCAAGAAGCCGCGCCAGATCGCCATCAACGCGGGCGCGCCGAAGGCGCAGGTGATCGAGAGCTCGGTCGCCGCCTAAGCACGCCGACAGCCGCCAAGTTGCGAAAACGCCCCGGTGCCCCGGGGCGTTTTTTCGTTTTGCATCGCATCACAGAACGGTGAGGAGACGTAACGCCGCGACCACACGCTCCGTCCTTTGGGCATCGCAGCAAGAACAATACGGAGCACGATCATGTCACTTTGGCGCAGCCTTTTCGTCGCCGCGGGCCTGCTGGCGGCCCCCATCAGCCTGGCTCACGCGCAGACGCCGCAGACGGTGAAGGCGAAGAACGTGGTGCTGGTACACGGCGCCTGGGCCGACGGATCGAGCTGGTCGGAGGTGATCCCGATCCTCCAGGCCGCGGGCCTGCACGTCACTGCCGTGCAAAATCCGCTGTCGTCGCTTGCGGACTCCGTCGAGGCGACCAAGCGCGCGCTCGCCGAACAGGATGGCCCGACCGTGCTGGTCGCGCATTCCTGGGGCGGCACCGTGATCAGCCAGGTCGGCAACGACCCGAAGGTCACCGGCCTTGTCTACGTCGCCGCACGCGCGCCCGATGCGAACGAAGACTTCGTCGCGCTGTCGAAGCAGTTTCCGGCAGGCCCGGCCCGTGCCGGCATCGTCGAGCGCGACGGCTATACAAAGCTCTCGGAAGACGCCTTCCTGAAGTATTTTGCCAATGGCGTGAAGCCGGAGCAGGCCAGGGAGCTCTACGCCGTGCAATGGCCGACGGCCGCCTCGATCTTCGCCGGCCGCACCACGGAAGCTGCATGGCACACGAAGCCGAGCTGGTACGCGGTGTCGAAGAACGACGGCACCATCAATCCCGATTTCGAACGCTTCCTCGCCAAGCGCATGAACGCAACCACGATCGAGCTCGATGCCGGCCACCTCTCGCTGGTGTCGCATCCAAAGGACGTGGCCAATCTGATCCTGGAAGCCGCGGGGTATGCGCGGAGCTGAGCGCGCGATCGCCGCAATGAGAAAGCGCCCGAGCTTTTCGGGCGCTTTTGTTTTGCTCAGGTCTGTCCCCGGTGTCGTCCCCGCGAACGCAGGGACGACACCGAATCTGTAATCCGCGCCGTCGCGTCAAATCAGCGACGCGCTAGTCCAGCCCCTGCGCCGCCGGCATCTCCTGCGTCGGCATGATCGTCGGGGCCGGCTTGGCCTGACCGACGGTTGGCGCGGCGGTTTGCGGGGCGGCTTCAGCGGGCTTTGCCTGCACGGCAGCGGTCTGTTGGGTGGGCTGTGCCGGCGGCGCTTGTGCCTGCTGCGGTGCAGGCGCGGCCGGCTTGGCGGCGGCGACAGGCGCCTCGCCGCGGCGCGGGGCGGCCTTCGGCAGCGGCACGGTGCGGCTGGCGACATGCGGGATCGAGGCCGGCGGACGCGGCGGGCCGCCGCGGACCATGGTCGGCGGCGGCAGCGCGCTTTGCGGACGGTAAGGTGCAACCGTCGGCATCTCATCGCCGGGTGCCATGCCGAAGGCGTCAGCGGCCGGCATGAAGCGCAAAATTCGCCCGTCACGGGCATCGATCACCAGCCGGCCGTCGTCGCCGCGGCGGTCGATCACCGCGATGGTGTAGACGCTGCCGCGCAGGCGCGGGATGCCGAGCGGCGAGAAGCCGTTGTCGCGCAGCACCGCGTAGACCTCCGTCGGCGGCAGCAGCGCCGGCGCCGGGCCGCGCTCCTCGTAGCCATAGCCATAACCGTAACCGTAGCGCGGCGGCGGTGGCGGCGCGGCTTCGGGCGGCCCATAGGGTCCGTCGAAATCCGAGACCGCGATATAGGCGCCCCGCGCAGCGCCGTTTGCCGGAACCTGCGCCTCGGCGGCCGTCGCCACCAGCGCCAGCGTGGCAGCGGCCACACATCCTGTGAAAAACTTCATGGTCGACACGCTCCTGTCAGGCCCCCGAATGTCTCGCGCTCTTTCGCTTCTTGCGGCGTGGCGCGCCTTTCGAAGGGCTGATCCGAAGCTTCATTCGGGATTTCGGCGTCGGCAGGGCCGGATCGGGGCGCGTTTGCTTCAAAACCGGGGCCGCATACCATGCGGAAAGCGCTGATTGACACTCCGGGAATCGGGACTTCCGCGCGCTTGTGTGATAGACAAAAATTTGGCAAGGTGATGGTTAGGACAGGAAGACTGTCTCAATTTTGCTTGCAGTTCCGGCATACGGATTGCAACGAAACTCGGTGCTTTCGAGCGCCAGGAAGGCAACAGGCAAAGCCGTTCTCGGGGACGAAGAACGCCTTGGCCTGAATTTAAGAAAATGCGGCTCGCAGCGGACGAGCGGTGACCCAGAGGCGGGTGCCGCGGAACGCCCAAGGTGCGCCGAAGATAGCGGTGAGGCAGCTTGCCGCATGGAGAGGATTGGAACAATGAACGGGTCGCAATTCGAGCGCGCAAACATCGTGGCAGAAGAACTGTCGGCGACGGTCGCCTCGAAAACGACCGACCCGATTCAGGAACACAATTCGCGCCCGCCGGCCGAAGGCCTCTACGATCCGAGCCTGGAAAAAGATTCCTGCGGCGTCGGCTTCATCGCCAACATCAAGGGCAAGAAGTCCCACGAGATCGTCGCGGACGCGCTCAGCATTCTCTGCAACCTCGAGCATCGCGGCGCCGTCGGCGCCGACCCGCGCGCCGGTGACGGCGCCGGCATCCTGGTGCAGATCCCGCACGCGTTCTTCAGCCGCAAGGCCAAGGAGCTCGGCTTCGCATTGCCGGCTCCGGGCGAATACGCCATCGGCGCGCTGTTCATGCCGCGCGACACCGCCTGGCGCAACGTCATCAAGAGCATCATCGCCGACCAGATCAAGGAAGAGGGCCTGACCCTGCTCGGCTGGCGCGACGTGCCGACCGACAATTCCTCGCTCGGCGTCACCGTGAAGCCGACCGAACCCGCCTGCATCCAGGTGTTCATCGGCCGCAACGGCACCGCCAAGACCGAGGACGATTTCGAGCGCCGGCTCTACATCCTGCGCAAGTCGATCTCGCAGGCGATCTACCAGCGCCGCGACCGCGGCCTTGCGGGCTATTACCCGTGCTCGATGTCGTGCCGCACCGTGATCTACAAGGGCATGTTCCTCGCCGACCAGCTCGGCAAGTACTATCCCGATCTGCACGAGGCGGACTTCGAGAGCGCGCTGGCGCTGGTGCATCAGCGCTTCTCGACCAACACCTTCCCGGCCTGGTCGCTGGCGCATCCCTACCGCATGATCGCGCACAACGGCGAGATCAACACGCTACGCGGCAACACCAACTGGATGGCGGCGCGCCAGGCTTCCGTCAGCTCCGAGCTGTACGGCAAGGACATCAACCGGCTCTGGCCCATCTCTTATGAAGGCCAGTCGGACACCGCCTGCTTCGACAACGCGCTCGAATTCCTGGTGCAGGGCGGCTACTCGCTGCCGCACGCCGTCATGATGATGATTCCGGAGGCGTGGGCCGGCAATCCCCTGATGGATGAGAAGCGCCGCGCCTTCTACGAATATCATGCCGCGCTGATGGAGCCGTGGGACGGCCCCGCCGCGATCGCCTTCACCGACGGCCGCCAGATCGGCGCCACGCTCGACCGCAACGGATTGCGGCCGGCGCGCTATCTCGTGACCAAAGACGACCGCATCGTGATGGCGTCCGAGATGGGCGTGCTGACGATCCCCGAGGACCAGATCATCACCAAGTGGCGCCTGCAGCCCGGCAAGATGCTGCTGGTCGACCTCGAGCAGGGCCGCCTGATTCCGGACGACGAGATCAAGGCCGAGCTCGCCCGGAGCCATCCCTACAAGGAGTGGCTGGAGCGGACCCAGATCGTGCTGGAAGAGCTGCCGAAGGTGCCGACCACCGGCGTGCGCTCCAACCTGTCGCTGCTCGATCGCCAGCAGGCGTTCGGCTACAGCCAGGAAGACATCTCCATCCTGATGACGCCGATGGCCTCCACCGGCGAGGAAGCCGCGGGCTCGATGGGCAACGACACGCCGATCTCGGCGCTGTCGGACAAGGCCAAGCCGCTGTTCACCTACTTCAAGCAGAACTTCGCGCAGGTCACCAACCCGCCGATCGACCCGATCCGCGAGGAACTGGTGATGAGCCTCGTCTCGATCATCGGACCGCGGCCGAACCTGTTCGACCTGCAGGGCCTTGCCACCACCAAGCGTCTCGAAGCGCGCCAGCCGATCCTGACCGATGCGGACCTCGAAAAGATCCGCTCGATCTCCGATGTGGCCGAGTCGCACTTCAAGTCGCGCACGCTCGACACCACCTTCCACGCCGGTCTCGGCGCGGCAGGCATGGACCAGGTGCTCGACGAGCTCTGCGCGCGTGCGGAAGCCGCCGTCCGCGAGGGCGTCAACATCATCATCCTGTCCGACCGCATGGTCGGCACCGACCGCGTGCCGATCCCGGCACTGCTGGCCTGCGCCGCCGTGCATCATCATCTGATCCGCGTCGGACTGCGCACCTCGGTCGGCCTCGTCGTCGAATCCGGTGAGCCGCGCGAAGTGCATCACTTCGCCTGTCTCGCTGGCTACGGTGCCGAGGCGATCAACCCCTATCTCGCGTTCGAAACCATCATCGCGATGAAGGATCGCCTGCCCGGCTCGCTCGACGACTACGAGATCGTCAAGCGCTATATCAAGTCGATCGGCAAGGGCCTGCTCAAGGTGATGTCCAAGATGGGCATCTCGACCTACCAGTCCTATTGCGGCGCGCAGATCTTTGATGCGGTCGGCCTCAAGGCCGACTTCGTCTCCAAGTTCTTCGCCGGCACCCACACCCGCGTCGAGGGCGTCGGCCTTGCCGAGATCGCGGAAGAAGCCGTGCGCCGTCATGCCGACGCGTTCGGCGAGGCGCAGGTCTACAAGACCGCTCTCGATGTCGGCGGCGAATATGCCTATCGCAGCCGCGGCGAGGATCATGCCTGGACCGCGGAGTCGGTCGGGCTGCTGCAGCACGCCGCCCGCGGCAATTCGCTGGAACGCTACCGCGCCTTCGCCAAGATCCTGAACGAGCAGTCCGAGCGGCTGCTGACGCTGCGCGGCCTGTTCCGGATCAAGAATGCGGACGAGGAAAAGCGCAAGCCGATCCCGCTCGAGCAGGTCGAGCCGGCCAAGGACATCGTCAAGCGTTTCGCGACCGGTGCGATGAGCTTCGGCTCGATCTCGCGCGAGGCGCACACCACGCTCGCGGTCGCCATGAACCGGATCGGCGGCAAGTCGAACACCGGCGAAGGCGGCGAGGAAGCCGACCGCTTCAAGCCGATGCCGAACGGCGATTCCATGCGCTCGGCGATCAAGCAGGTCGCCTCGGGCCGCTTCGGCGTCACCACGGAGTACCTCGTCAACTCCGACATGATGCAGATCAAGATGGCGCAGGGTGCCAAGCCCGGCGAAGGCGGCCAGCTCCCCGGCCACAAGGTCGACGCGACCATCGCCAAGGTCCGCCACTCGACGCCGGGCGTCGGCCTGATCTCGCCGCCGCCACACCACGACATCTACTCGATCGAGGATCTGGCGCAGCTCATCTACGACCTCAAGAACGTCAACCCGACGGGCGATGTCTCGGTCAAGCTCGTCTCCGAGATCGGTGTCGGCACGGTCGCCGCCGGCGTTGCCAAGGCGCGCGCCGACCATGTCACCATCGCGGGCTTCGAGGGCGGTACCGGCGCTTCGCCGCTGACCTCGATCAAGCATGCCGGCTCGCCGTGGGAAATCGGCCTTGCCGAAACCCACCAGACCTTGGTGCGCGAGCGGCTGCGCAGCCGCATCGTGGTCCAGGTCGACGGCGGCTTCCGCACCGGCCGTGACGTCGTGATCGGCGCGCTGCTGGGTGCCGACGAGTTCGGCTTCGCCACCGCGCCGTTGATCGCGGCCGGCTGCATCATGATGCGCAAGTGCCACCTCAACACCTGCCCGGTCGGCGTCGCGACCCAGGACCCCGTCCTGCGCAAGCGCTTCACCGGCCAGCCCGAGCACGTGATCAACTACTTCTTCTTTGTCGCCGAGGAAGTCCGCGAGATCATGGCGTCGCTCGGCTTCCGCACCTTCAACGAGATGATCGGACAGGTTCAGCTGCTCGACCAGACCAGGCTGGTCGCGCACTGGAAGGCCAAGGGCCTCGATTTCTCGAAGCTGTTCGTCAAGCAGAAGGAAGAGAAGGGCCAGAAGATCTATCACTCCGAGCGCCAGAACCATCATCTGGAGGCGGTGCTCGACCGCACGCTGATCGAGAAGGCGACGCCTGCGCTCGACCGCGGCGCGCCGGTGAAGATCGAGGCCAGGATCAACAGCACCAACCGCTCCGCGGGTGCGATGCTGTCGGGCGCGGTCGCCAAGATCTACGGCCATGCCGGCCTGCCGCACGACACCATCCATGTCGGCCTCAAGGGCACCGCCGGCCAGGCGTTCGGCGCGTGGCTGGCGCAAGGCGTCACCTTCGAGCTCGAAGGCGAAGCCAACGACTATGTCGGCAAGGGCCTCTCGGGCGGCAAGATCATCGTCAAGCCCCCCGCCAACAGCGGCATCGTGCCGGAAGAGAGCATCATCGTCGGCAACACGGTGATGTATGGCGCCATCCAGGGCGAGTGCTACTTCCGCGGCGTCGCCGGCGAGCGTTTCGCCGTGCGCAACTCGGGTGCGGTGGCGGTCGTCGAAGGCGCCGGCGATCATTGCTGTGAATACATGACCGGCGGCATCGTGGTCGTGCTCGGCAAGACCGGGCGCAACTTCGCGGCCGGCATGTCCGGCGGCATCGCCTATGTGCTCGACGAGGCCGGCGACTTCGACAAGCTGTGCAATCTCAGCATGGTTGAGCTCGAGCCGGTCCTGTCGGAAGAGCTGATCAACGCCGGCACCTACAATCACGCCGGTGACCTCGAGGCGCATGGCCGGGTCGACGTGTTCCGGAACCTGCTCGACTCCGACGTCGAGCGCCTGCACGTCCTGATCACGCGCCATGCGAAAGCGACCGGCTCCAAGCGCGCCGCCGAGATCCTTGCCAATTGGAAGGACTGGCTGCCCAAATTCCGCAAGGTGATGCCGGTCGAATACCGGCGCGCGCTGCGCGAAATGGCCGCCAACGCGGACGCCGAGCCGAAAATCGCGATCGGGGCGTAACAGTATCAGCGCCCGTCATTGCGAGCGTAGCGAAGCAATCCAGACTTTCTCCTCAGTAACAGACTGGATTGCTTCGTCGCTTCGCTCCTCGCAATGACGGTTGAAGAAGCAACAAACGAATTAAGCGGCAGGGACTTCGGGTTTAATGGGCAAGATCACGGGTTTTCTCGAAATCGAACGGCATGACCGCAAGTACACCCCGGTCGCCGAGCGCGTGAAGCATTACAACGAGTTCGTCGTTCCCTTGACCGAGAAGGAAACGCGCGACCAGGCCGCGCGCTGCATGAATTGCGGCATTCCCTATTGTCACGGCACCGGCTCGGTCGCGCCCGGCACGCCCGGCTGCCCGGTCAACAACCAGATCCCCGATTTCAACGACCTCGTCTATCAGGGCAATTGGGAAGAGGCCTCGCGCAACCTGCACTCGACCAATAATTTTCCGGAGTTTACCGGCCGCATCTGCCCGGCGCCGTGCGAAGCGTCCTGCACGCTCAACATCGACGACAACCCCGTCACCATCAAGACCATCGAATGCGCGATCGTCGACCGCGCCTGGGACAATGGCTGGCTGAGGCCGGAAGTGGCGGCCGTCAAGACCGGCAAGAAGGTCGCGGTGATCGGCTCGGGTCCGGCCGGGATGGCCTGCGCGCAGCAGCTCGCGCGCGCCGGCCACGACGTGCACCTGTTCGAGAAGTTCGCCAAGGCCGGCGGCCTGCTGCGCTACGGCATCCCCGACTTCAAGATGGAGAAGGGCGTCATCGACCGCCGCGTCAAGCAGATGGAAGGCGAAGGCGTCACCTTCCACTACAACAGCCATGTCGGCGCCGAGGGCAATGTCGACCCGCGCGAGATGCTCAACGAGTACGACGCGGTCGCGCTGACCGGTGGCGCCGAAGCCCCGCGCGACCTGCCGATCCCCGGCCGCGATCTTCAAGGCATCCACTACGCCATGGACTTCCTGCCGCAGCAGAACCGCCGCGTCTCCGAGGAGCCCCTCGGCGGCGTCGCCGATATCCTGGCCGGCGGCAAGCATGTCGTCGTCATCGGCGGCGGCGACACCGGATCTGACTGCATCGGCACCTCACTGCGCCAGGGCGCGCTCTCCGTGACCCAGCTCGAGATCATGCCCGCCCCGCCCGAGCGCGAGAACAAGGGCCTGACCTGGCCGAACTGGCCGCTCAAGATGCGCACCTCCTCCAGCCAGGCCGAAGGCGCGATCCGCGAATACGCCGTGCTGACGCAGAAGTTTTCCGGCGAGAACGGCAAGGTCAAGAAGCTGCACTGCGTGCGCGTCGACGACAAGTTCAAGCCGATTGCCGGCACCGAGTTCGAGCTCGATGCCGAGCTGGTCCTACTCGCGATGGGTTTCGTGCATCCCGTGCACGAGGGCCTGCTCAAGCTGCTCTCGGTCGATCTCGACCCGCGCGGCAACGTCAAGGCCAACACGCTCGACTACCAGACCTCGCGCCCGAACGTGTTCACCGCCGGCGACATGCGCCGCGGGCAATCGCTGGTGGTGTGGGCGATCCGCGAGGGCCGGCTGTGCGCGCGGTCGATCGATACGTTCCTGATGGGGAAGACGGATCTGCCGCGGTAACCGCGCCTAGTTCTGCTGCCAGTTCAACAAACGTTGCCATCGCCCGGCTTGACCGGGCGATCCAGCATTCCAGAGACAGTTGAAGTTAAAATGATGGGCCGCGGCGTACTGGATGCCCCGGTCAAGCCGGGGCATGACAGCGGAGTAGGTGGCGAGAGCGGTGCCAACTAAGCCGCATGCGCATACGCTCAAACGCGCTCCGCCATGCCCGCTAATTCTGCAGCCTCACCCCCAGCATCACCACCGTACCCTGCGAACTTGACCCCGCCTGGTTCGAGTCCAGGATGTCGCGGCGCAGCGTGCCCTTGATCCAGATGTTGCGGTTGAGCTTGTAGATCAGATTGCCTTCGAGCGAGTAGGTTTTGTCGTTGCGGTTCTGGTTCTGGTAGTCGTAGGTGCCGTAGGTGAACTTGCCGACTGCGGTGAGCCAGCGGCGGAAGTCGTGGTCGACCTCGACCCCGTAGGTGTGCACCAGCACGCCGGAGGAGCCGGGGACCGTGGTCTCGGCGATCTGCGTGTCGGTAGCGAATTTCACCGTGGTGAGGCCGCTCGCGTTCCAGATCAGCGAGCCCGAGGTGAGGAAGCCCGCGAGCTGGCTGAGGCGCGGGTCGACGTAATTGCGCGCGGAATAGCCGACCGAGATCTCGCCGATGAGGATGCGCGAGAATTCGAAGGACGAGCCGACCTTGGCGTAGCCGCCGTTCGAATCGCGGAAGTAGCCGTTGCGGTCGGCGGCCTGGTCGTGCACGCGGGTGTCGCCCTCGATCTCGACGAACGGCTTCAGGCCCGGCTTGAGATCGTAGGAGAAGCGGCCGATGCCGCCATACTGGTTGAAGTCGCGGTCGCCGTTGCTGAAGGTCGAGCCATCGGTGAGTTTGGAATCGGTGTAGGCGATGCGATCCACCGTGGCGCCGGCTGCGACCTGGAAGCGATTAAAAGTCTGGTCGAAGCCAAGCGTGGTGCCGTAAGCGGCGTAAACAGGATATTTCTGCAGGCCGGCCTGCACGTTCGGGCTGCCGGGATTGTCGGTGGCGATCCGCAGGCGGAGCTGCGAGGTCAGCTTGAAATCGTGGTCGACGTCGAGGCGGCCGTCGACATGGCCGGTGAAATCGGGGCGATCGATCTCGACCGGCGACGGCGAGGCGAAGCCGTCGATAGTCGCCGGCATGTTGTTGGTGTAGCCGGAGAACGAGCCGCGCAGATCGGCGACCAGCGCGTGGCGCTCCCAGTCGGACATCACGAGAAGATCGGGCGCGACCACATAGGCCGGCGAGCCGACCGGCTTGTTCAGGCGCGCCGGATTGGTGTCGTAGCCGGCGGACAGCTCGAGCCCGCCCTTGATCAGGAAGCTGCCGGCATAGTCGCCGACCGCGCCGAACGCGTCGTCATCGACCTTGAGGCGACGGCGCAGCGGCTGGCCCGGCACGTTGCCGGCCATCGCCGGGGCGACCGGTGTCTTGTGCGCGGTCTCGGACGGCGGCGGCGCAATGCGCGGCGGGCCGAGCGTCCTGTCCGGCGTTGCCGACGGCACCGGCGAGCCCGGTCCGACCGGGCGCTTCGGCTTCGGCTGCCCGGGATAGAGCTTGGGCTGCTGCCGCTTGCGGTTGAGCGAGTCGTAGCCGGAGGCGTTGGCGCCGTTGGCCGCCGGCAGGCCGTAGGTCGGCACCTGACCGACACGCGAGGTCGCCGGCGCCTGCTGGCGCTTGCGCGGATCGGCATTGGGATCGGGCAGCGCCGGGAGCGCATCCGACGGCGCCTGCGGCACCCCCGCGGTACGCCGCGTCGGCAGCGTGTCGAGCGCGGCGAAGCCGCCGCGGTTGGGATTGAACAGGTCGGGCGTGAGGCTCTGGGCGGCCGCCGGCGCGCTTTGCAGGACCGTCAGCGCGAGGCACGGCAAAGCCGCGCGCAGGAAATGCCCGCGTTTGCTCCGGCTCGTGCCTGGAGGCGCCCCCACGATGTAAGAACTCCAACGGAATCAAAGACTTCCATGATGACCTCCACCGGTTGGCGGGAACCATCGTTAATGGAGTTAAAACAATTATGGTTAATGACCGGTTGAGGGCTTTGGCGGCCGCGTCGCCTCTCCCGCTCGGGCATGCTAAGCAGGCGCCAACGGGCGAGTGCCCCTCCTCCCTGGACCTGAACATGCCGAGCTCGAAACCGCTGATGACCCCATCATCCGGCCCCATCCCCGATAGCGTCGAATCCGCGCTCCGCACGCTGGAGACGGAGAGCGGCGGCATCAATGCGCTCGCCGCCGCCCTGCGCGGTCCGCTGGGCGCGACCTTCGCCAGGGCGGTCGACCTGATCCGCAACGCCAAGGGCCGCGTCATCGTCACCGGCCTCGGCAAGTCCGGTCACATGGCGCGCAAGATCGCGGCGACGCTGGCCTCGACCGGCACCCCGGCCTTCTTCGTCCACACCGCGGAAGCCGCCCATGGCGATCTCGGCATGATCACCGCCGACGACGTCATCATGGCGCTGTCCTGGTCCGGCGAGCAGCCGGAGATGAAGACCCTCGTGAATTATTCGGCGCGCTTCGCGATCCCGATGATCGCGGTGACGTCGAACGCGGCGTCCTCGCTGGGCCAGGCCGCCGACATCGTGATCGAGCTGCCGAAGGCGCGCGAGGCCTGCCCGCACAATCTGGCGCCGACGACGTCGACGATGATGCAGGTCGCGATCGGCGATGCCATCGCGATCGCGCTGCTCGAAGGCCGCGGCTTCACCGCGCTGGAGTTCGCGCATTTCCACCCCGGCGGCAAGCTCGGTGCGATGCTGAAATTCGTTCGCGACTACATGCGCACGGGCGCGGAGATCCCGCTCAAGCCGCTCGGCACCAAGATGTCGGACGCGGTGATGGAGATGTCGGCCAAGGGCCTGGGCTGCGTCTGCATCGTCGACGATGCCGGCGGCATCGCGGGCATCATCACCGACGGCGATCTGCGCCGCCACATGCGGCCGGATCTCCTGACGGCGTCTGCCGACGACATCATGACCAGGCAGCCGAAGACAGTGCCGCCCTCGATGCTCGCCACCGAGATGATCGAGGTGCTGAACACAAGCAAGATCACGACGCTGGTCGTGACCGAAGCGGACAAGGTGGTGGGCATCGTGCACCTGCACGATCTGCTGCGGGCGGGCGTGGCGTAAGGTTGACCCGTCATCCCGGGGCATCGCGAAGCGATGAGCCCGGGCTTCATCATGCCGCAGAGTTTGTCTCGCCATGGATTCCGGGCTCGCGCCAAGTGGCGCGCCCCGGAATGACAGTGAGGGTGTGGCGACACCTGCCTCCCCATCGTCATTGCGAGGGTGGCGACGCAATCCAGACTGCCTCCGCGGAAAGACTCTGGATTGCTTTGCAGCGCTCGCAATGACGGTGGTTAGACCGCCGGAAACCGCGCTGCCTTCTCCTCCAGCGGCAGCTTCAGGCCGTTCGCCAGATACGACACCGTGCGGTAGAAGCCGCACAGCAGCATGATCTCAAGGACCTGCGCCTCGTCGTAATGCGCCGACAGCGCGGCGAACTCGGCGTCATCCAACGTCGCGCGGTGATGCAGCCCATCGACGGCGGCGATCAGCGCCTGCTCGGCCGGCGACCAGCACGGTGACGTCGCATCGCCCCGCACGGTCGCGTGCACCTCCTCCTCGGAGAGCCGCGCGGGCCCGGCGAAGATCGCGACATGTACGCCCCATTCATATTCGCACCCGGTCAGCGCACAGGTCCGGTCGATCACGATCTCGCGCTGGCGCAGGGAAAGTGGACCCGGATCAAGAAGGCCGCCGGCGCGGAACTTGTCCCAGGCGCGGGCGTGGCCTGCCATCACCCGGAACAGCGCCAGTGGCGGGGCGCCGCGCATGATGCGGTCGAACTGCGCCTGGATCTCCGGGGGATAAGGCGGGACGAGCGGGGCGATGCGCGGCGCGGCCTGGGACATCAGCTGTCTCCGTTGCTACAATTATCGTAGCACGGCGCTACATTATTTGTAGCACAACGCAAGAGGGCCGGGATGGCGAAGCAGGCAGCATCAGGGAGCCGAACCGTGCGCGGCTCACGCACCGGCCGGCCGATCATGGCGCTGCTCGACCTCCTCGGCCGACGCTGGAGCCTGCGAATCCTGTGGGAATTGCGCGACGCCCCCCTCACCTCGCGCAGCTTGCGCACCGCGTGCGACGAGGCCTCGCCGACGGTGCTGCAGGCGCGGCTGACGGAGCTGCGCGAAGCGGGGTTCGTGGAGCTGGGCGACGGTGGAGGTTACGGGCTGACGGCGCTCGGGCGGGAATTGTGCGAGACGTTCATGCCGCTGCACCGGTTTGCGGAGAGGTGGCGCAGCTCGAGTGGCGTCTAGGCTTGGCGTTACCGGCCAACAAACTCGTCATTGCGAGCGAAGCGAAGCAATCCAGACTGTCCCGCGGAAAGATTCTGGATTGCTTCGCTTCGCTCGCAATGACGGTGGACTACGCCGCGGCCACCGTCAAATTCGCACCGTCAACCTGCACCACCTTCACCCGCGTCCCGGCTGGCGTATCGGGCCCGGCGACGCGCCACACCGTGTCGCCGAGGCGCACGGTGCCGTTGCCGTCGATGATCGGCTTCTCCAGCGTGAACTCGCGGCCGAGCAATGCCTCGCTTCGCTTGTTGAGGAAGGGGCTGCTGCTTGCGTCCAGCTTCGGCCGCGCCAGCCGGCGCCACACCGGCACGGCGGCGGCTGCGAAGATTGCGAACATCACGAGCTGGATCTGCCACGACACGGCGACGGCAAAGGAGATCAGGCCGACGAGCAACGCGGCGAGCCCGAGCCAGAACAGGAATACGCCCGGCGCCAGCACCTCCAGCGCCATCAGAATGAAGCCGAAGATCAGCCAATTCCAGGTGCCGAGCGATACGAACATGTCGGTCATGACACGACCTCCTTCTATTGGCGCATGCCCTGATCGGAAAACCGGTCTCCACTTTTTTCCGGGGCATGCGCATTAAATTGACGCATGCCCTCATCGGAAGCGCATGCGCTTTGATTACCCCTGCCGCGGCGGCACCGCCGGCGGCGTGGGACCGGTCGTCGGCACCGAGCCGCCGCGGCGGGCGGCAGCGACCGCGGACGCCGCGCTTTCGCCGAACGTTGCCTTGGCGATCTCGCCGATGCCGGCGAGCGAGCCCAGCATGCTCATCGCCTCGACCGGAAGCATGATGACCTTCTGGTTCGGCGAGTCGGCCAACTGCCCGAACGCCTTGATATACTTATCGGCGATGAAATAGTTCAGCGCGGCGACGTCTCCCTTGGAGATGGCCTCACTGACCATCTGCGTCGCCTTGGCCTCGGCCTCCGCGGAACGTTCGCGGGCCTCGGCGTCGCGGAACGCAGCTTCCTTCCGGCCTTCGGCCTGGAGGATCTGCCCCTGCTTGGCGCCCTCGGCGCGCAGGATCTCGGACTGGCGCTGGCCTTCGGCGGCCAGAATGTCGGCGCGCTTGACGCGCTCGGCCTTCATCTGCCGGCCCATGGCTTCGACGAGGTCGGCAGGCGGCACGATGTCCTTGATCTCGATGCGGTTGACCTTGACGCCCCAGGGCGAGACCGCGGCGTCGACGACGCGCAGCAGGCGCTCGTTGATCTCGTCGCGGTGCGACAGCACCTGGTCGAGGTCCATCGAGCCCATCACCGAGCGGATGTTGGTCATGGTCAGGACCGTGATGGCCTGGTTGAGGTTGGCGACCTCGTAGCTCGCCTTGGCGGCATCGAACACCTGGAAGAAGGCGACGCCGTCCACCGTCACGGTGGCGTTGTCCTTGGTGATGACCTCCTGCTCGGGAATGTCGATCACCTGCTCCATCATGTTGATCTTGCGTCCGACGCGATCGAAATACGGCACGATCAGGTTGAGCCCGGGGCTCAGCGTCTGGGTGTATTTGCCGAACCGCTCGATGGTCCAGTCATAGCCCTGCGGCACCGTCTTGACGCCGGCGACCAGCGTGACGATGACGAGCAAAACCAGAACAATCGCGAAAACATCGAAACCGCTCATATCTCCTCCAAGGCGGGAAAGCCCTTTCCCGCGCTGTCATTGGTCGGGAACGTGACCTTACCGGTTCAGCGGTCACCATTCACGTCGGCGCGGAGCGACATTTCCACAAGAAGTACGGAGGCGGAACGATCGCCGATAAGTATTGTGAGAAAGCCCTTGAAACGGCAGGGAGGCAACCTAGCAACGACCGGTGTCCTAGTTGGACCATGCAAAATTCACCGGCTTCAGCGCGGCGAGCTCGGGCCGCTCTTTTCGCAGCTTCGCCAGTTGGACGGCCGTCGGCCTTGTCTCGAAACTGCGTTGCTGCCCCGGAAAGACGGTCGCAACGTAATACAGTCCGGGGGAAGGAAGATCGATCTTGGGCGTATGCACCGGCACGAATCCCATCGACGCGCCATTCGGGAGATAGGTGCCCGGGCGACCCGTCGTCGTATAGTTTTGCAGCTCAAGCCCCGTCGTTCCGACCGCGACCGGAATCGCAACAAGTCCGTCCGGAGCAAGGCTGATCCCTCGCGCATTGATCGCGGGAAAACCGCTGTGAACGAATTGAAGATAGTTGATCGTCTCGCTGCCGCCGTTTGCGACCAGGACAATCGCCGTATCACTCTTGACGGCACCGCCGGCCCGCACCGCTTCCGGATACATGGTCGACGCAACGTCCCCGGTCGTGTTGCAACCAGCGAGTCCGCAGGCCACGACAGCTACAAGCAACAATCCCCGCATCCAATCGCGCCCGCCCCGTTTCGAGCCGCATCGCTCGCGGCAACATCCCCACCGTCATTCTGCCCCAGGAATTCTGGAATCACCAGTCGAAGGGAGCATCGGCGCCCCTATTCAACCACGGTGTTGGCGAGCGCAAGCAGCGAGGGCGACATCGCCAGCCCCAGCGCCCTCACCGTCTTCAGGTTGATCGCAAGCTCGAACTTGGTGGGGTTCTGGACCGGCAGGTCGGCCGCCTGCGCGCCCTTCAGGATGCGATCGATGTAGTTGGCGGCGCGGCGAAGCTGCTCGGCGCTGTCGGTGCTGTAGGACATCAGCCCGCCCTCGTCGACGAAGGTGCGGCTCCAGAACACCGCCGGCACGCGGGCTTCACCGATTGCAGCCAGGAGCTGGGCACGATTGGCCATGGTGAAGAAGTCAGGCAGCACCAAAAGGCCGCCGTCCTTCCGCGAAGCCAGCGCGGCGATCGAGCCAGCGTCGTGAACCGGTGCTGCCTCGACCGTCACGTGAAGCGTCCGTGCGGCGTCCTCGATCGTACGCAGCATCAGGGGCGCGAACGGCGCGGTGGCTGGATTGTAGACGACGATAACGCGGGACACTTTTGGCGTGACCTGCGTCAGCATCTCCAGCCATTTGCCGGCGAGCGGGCCGTCGTAATCGGTGAAGCCGGTGATGTTGCCGCCGGGATGGGCGAGGTTTTTGACAAAGCCCTGGCTGACGGGATCGGTGACGACGGCGAACACGATCGGGATCGTCGTGGTGCGCTGGCGCAGCTCCTCGACCGAGGGCGTGCCGACCGCGAGCAGGATATCCGGCTTGAGCGCCACGAGTTCGTCGGCGAGGCGCGCGATGCGTGCCCGGTCGCCGGCGCCGCTGCGCCAATCGATCCTGAGGTTGTCGTGCTCCTTCCAGCCATGGGCGGCCAGCGTCTCGACCAGGATCGTGCTGCGGGCCTGCCCGATCGCGTCATCCGCGGCCGTGACCGAGAGCACGCCGAGTCGACGCGGCGCGTTCGGCTGCTGCGCCAGCACCGAGGCCGGCAGCGCGGCGATCGTCCCAAGAAGCGCCAAAGTCTCGCGGCGGTTCATGGGACACGCCATCAGATCCAGCCCTGAAGCTCGCGCAGCACCAGGGTGCGGATCACGTCCATGCCGGGATCGCTGTCGTTGAGACAGGGGATCGCGGAAAACTGCTCGCCGCCATTATGCTTGAAGATCTCGGCATTCTCCTGCGCGATCTCCTCCAGCGTCTCCAGGCAGTCGGCGGCAAAGCCGGGCGTCACCACCGCGATGCGGCGCACGCCTTCCTTGGCCAGCCGCTCCATGGTCTTGTCGGTGTAGGGCTGGAGCCACTCGTCATTGCCGAAGCGCGACTGGAAGGTCAGCAGCAGTTTCGTCTCGTCCATGCCGAGCCGGCGGCGCAGCGCCTCCGTCGTGGCGACGCAGTGGGACTGATAGGGATCGCCCTTGTCGACATAGGATTTCGGCATGCCGTGGAAGGACGCCACGATCAGCTCCGGCTTGAAGGACAGCGTCGCCAGATGCGTCTCGATCGAGATCGCGAGCGCCTCGATATAGGCCTCGTCCTCGTAGTAAGGCGGCGCCACCCGCAGCGTCGGCTGGTTCCGCAAGCGGGCGAGCACGCGGAAAACTTCGTCGCAGACCGTCGCCGAGGTCGAGGCGGAATATTGCGGATAGAGCGGCACGGCGAGGATGCGGTCGCACCCCTTCGCGATCAGCGCATCGATACCGGACTTGATCGAGGGATTGCCGTAGCGCATCGCCCAGTCCACGACGACGTGGTCGCTGTCGGACAGTGCGGCCGCAAGCTTGCCGGCTTGCGAGCGCGTGATGGTCTTCAGCGGCGACTCGTTCCGCTCATTGTTCCAGATCTTCTGATAGTCCAGCGCCTTGGTGCGGGGACGACTGCGCAGGATGATGCCGTTGAGCACGAACTGCCAGACCAGCCCCTGGTCCTCGATGACGCGGGCGTCCGAGAGGAACTCCTTCAGATAGACACGCACGCCGGGGGCATCGGCCGTATCGGGCGTGCCGAGATTGACCAGAAGCACGCCGACGCGCGGCTGGGCCGGCTGCGCGGCCGGTTTCGCGGTCTCGATGGGGGCAGCGATCGTCATGGTATCCGTTGCCTCGCGCGTTGCTCCGAACTTGTCAAGATGAGGCCGGTTTCGCTAGGGTCGCCCCCAAGCGGGGGAGGGAAAATGACGCTCGCGGAATGGTGCGTATTCGGAGCGCTGCTGCTTTATCTGGCGACGATCGCCTCGATCAAATGGATCAGGTTTCGCGGCTTCGACAATTCCCGGCCGCGCGATCCGGCCTTCTATGAGGACGCCATCGCGCAGCGCGCGCTCGGCGCCCACCAGAACGGCATCGAGACCTTTCCGTTCTTCGCCTTCGCGGTGTTGCTTGCCGAATTCCGGGATTCGCCGCAGCGGCTGATCGACGAGCTCGCCGTGCTGTTCCTGATCGTGCGGATCGCCTACGTGCTGACCTATCTCGGCAACCGCCCGACGCTGCGCTCGATCCTCTGGAGCATCGGCTTTGCGATCAATCTCGGGATCTTCTTCATGCCGGCGCTGAAGCGGTTTCTGCCGGTGTGAGTTTCTGACCCTCCCCCTCCAGGGGAGGGTGAAGGAAGCCTAGAAACACGTCGTCCGCTCGGCGGCGATGTAGCCGAACAACAGGCCCGCGCCGAACAGCAGCACGAGAGCGGCGGCGCCGAATTCGATGCCGCGCATGAAGAGAGCACCGCCGCCGTCGCGCCCGGCGCTGAGGCGGGCGGCGATGTCCTTGGCGGAGACGGCGACGACGGCGATCGCCGCGACCGTAATGGCGGTGCCGAGCCCCATCAGCAAGGTCGCGGCGATGCCGGCCCAGAACAGGCCCTGCGCGAGCGCGAACACCAGCACCAGGATCGCACCCGAGCAGGGCCGGATGCCGACGGTCAGGATCGCAGCGAAGCCGCGCCGCCAGCCACCGGGGCCCGCGAGCTCGCTCGGCGTGGGGCCGTGGGAATGACCGCAATGCTCGTCATGGACGTGGTCGTGCCCATGGTGGTGATGGGCGTGGGCGTGACCATGGTCGTGATGATGGTGATCATGACCGTGATCGTGGTCATGATGATCATGGGCATCATGGTGATGGTGATGGCCGTGATCATGATGGTCGTGCGGCACGCCGGCGATCGCCGGCACCGGCTGGACCGCCTGCAGCGCGCGGATGAAGGTGCGGCCCTTGACCCAGACCAGCCGCAGGCCGAACAGCGCGATCAGGCCGTAGCTCGCGATCTCGATCGCGCCTTCCGCCTTGCACATGGTCTTGGCGGTCGCGTTCAGCACCCAGGCCGAGATGCCGACGATCAGGATCGCCACCAGCGACTGCATCAGCGCCGAGGCAAACGACAGCGCGATGCCGCGCCGCGCAGTCTCGCGGTTGGCGACGAGATAGGAGGCGATCACCGCCTTGCCGTGGCCGGGGCCGGCAGCGTGGAAGATGCCATAGGCAAAGGAGATGAAGAGCAGCGTCCACACCGCCGAGCCGTCGGACTTGGCGGCGCGGATAGTCGCCGACATCTGGCGATAGAATTCCGACTGCTTTGCCAACAGCCAGCCGATGACGCCGCTGGCCTCGGGCTCGGCCGCCTGCGCCGGGCGTGGTGCGCCGAACGGATTTTGCGCGAGGAGATCGTGAAGCGCGGCGTCGGCCACGCTCACAACAAGGAGCACGACCGCACAGGCCAGAAGCCCACGCACAAGCGGGGAGCGAAGACGACCGATCAAGGGCAATCCACCGTGATCTTGTTGGCGAACATCATGCCGAAATTCGAGTTCTCACCGTTCAGGAAGGTCTGCTCGTTGAGCTTCTGCGCGGCGGCGGAGCCGTCGCTGGGCCGATCGAGCTTCATCTGGCAGCCGGCGGGCGCCCCGACCAGCTTGACCGGATTGTCCTTGGCCATCTGGAAGTCGATGAAATAGGAACGGTCGAACACTTCGAGCACCAGCTGCTTGGGCTTGACCGGATTCTTCAGCGGCAGCGTGAAGTGCAGGGTCAGCACGGTATCCTTGTAGTCGAGGAAGTAGTCGACCGGCTCGTTAAAACGTTCCTTCTTGCCGTCGGCTCGCGCGAAGGTGAAGTAGGCGTATTCCTTCAGCGACTCGACATTGGTCTGCGCCAGCGGCCCCAACTCTTCACGGGTGTAAGCGCCCTTGGTCTTGCTCTCGAGCCCCTGCAGCGCATAGGCCGAGAACATGTCGTCGAAGGTCCAGGCGTGACGGACACCGGTAATGCTGCCGTCGGCGGCGTAGAGCAGCTCGCTGGTCGCGGTGATCCAGACATGCGGATGCGCCCTCGCCACGCCCGCTGCGAACGTCATCGCAGCGGCGAGCAACAGGCCGAACAGGGCACGCATGCCCATCAGGCCGCCTTGGCGTCGTCGAGCAGGCCGCGGCGGCGCAGCAGCGCGTCGGGCTCCGGCGGACGGCCGCGGAAGGCCTCATAGGCCGCTTCCGGATCGACCGATCCGCCGCTCGAATAGATGTCGTCGTGCAGGCGTTTTGCCACCGCGGGATCAAAGATGTTGCCGGCCTCCTCGAAGGCGCCGAAGGCGTCGGCGTCCATCACCTCGGACCACATGTAGCTGTAGTAACCGGAGGCATAATGGTCGCCGGAGAAGATATGGCCGAACTGGGTGGGGCGGTGGCGCAGCGAGATCTCCTCGGGCATGCCGATCTTCTCCAGCTCCTTCTTCTCGAAGGCGCGGACATCCTGCGCGGCAGAGGCCGGCTGGGTGTGGAATTCGAGATCGACAAGCGCCGAGGAGACGAACTCGACCGTGGCAAAACCCTGGTTGAACTTTCGCGCGGCGAGGAAGCGCCGGAGCAGATCGTCCGGCAGCGGCACGCCGGTCTGGTAGTGGCGGGCGAACTGCTGCAGCACCTCCGGCCGCTCCTGCCAGTGCTCGTAGAGCTGGGAGGGCAGCTCGACGAAGTCGGTGAACACCGCGGTGCCCGAGAGTGACGGATAGGTCACATTGGAGAGCATGCCGTGCAGGCCGTGGCCGAACTCGTGGAACAGGGTCCGGGCATCGTCGGGCGAGAGCAGCGAGGGCTCGCCGTTCGCGCCCTTGGCGAAGTTGCAGACATTGATGACGAGCGGCGCGATCTCGCCATCCAGTTTTTGTTGGTCGCGCAGCGAGGTCATCCAGGCGCCGGAGCGCTTCGACGGCCGGGCGTAGTAGTCGCCGTAGAACAGCGCCTTGTGCTTGCCGTCCGGCCCCTTCACCTCCCAGACCCGGACATCAGGGTGCCAGGCCGGCACATCCTTGCGCTCCTCGAAGGTGACGCCGAACAGGCGGGTGGCGCAGTCGAAGGCAGCAGCGATCATGTGATCGAGCGTGAGATACGGCTTGATCGCGGCGTCGTCGAAATTGGCGCGCTGGAGGCGGAGTTTTTCGGCATAGAAGCGCCAGTCCCAGGGCGCGAGCTTGAAATTGGCGCCCTCTTCCGTGATCAACGCCTGCATCTCGTCGCGGTCGGCGAGCGCGCGCGCCCGCGCCGGCTTCCAGACCCGCTCCAGCAGGCCGCGCACCGCATCAGGCGTCTTGGCCATGGAATCCTCGAGCCGGTAGGCAGCGAAGGTCGGATAGCCCAGAAGCTTGGCGCTCTCCTCGCGCAGCTTCAGGATCTCGACGATGGTGCCGTTGTTGTCGTTGGCATTGCCGTTGTCGCCCCGCGCCGTGAAGGCCTTGTAGACCTTCTCGCGCAGGTCACGGCGGGCCGAGCTCTTCAGGAACGGCTCGGTCGAGGAACGCGACAGCGTCACGATGGCCTTACCTTCCATGCCGCGCTCTTCCGCCGCAGCCTTGGCTGCCGCAACGAAGCTCTCCGGCAGGCCCTCGCGGTCGGCCTCCCCCAGCTCCATGAACCACTCCTGCTCGTCGCCGAGCAGGTGGTGGCTGAAGCTGGTGCCGAGTTGGGCGAGCTTCTCGTTGATCTCCGCCATCCGCGCCTTGGCCTCTTCGGAGAGGCCGGCGCCGGAACGATGGAAGCGGGTGTAGGTGCGCTCCAGCAGGCGGAGCTGCTCGGGCGAAAGACCAAGACCGGCGCGGTTCTCGTGCAGATGGGCGATGCGACCAAACAGCACGGCGTTCATCATGATCGGATTCCAGTGCCGCGCCATCCGCAAGGAGACCTCCTTGTCGATCTCCAGGATGGCCGGGTTGGAATGCGCCGAGACGAGGTCGTAGAAGACCGCCGCGACCTTGGTGAGGAGCTTGCCGGAGCGCTCCAGCGCCGTGATAGTGTTGGCGAAGTCGGCGGCCGCCGGATCGTTGGTGATCGCCGCAACCTCGGCGGAGTGATCGGCGAAGGCCTGCTCGAAGGCCGGCAGAAAGTGCTCGGGCTTGAGCTCGTCGAAGGGCGGGGTCGCAAACGGCGTCACCCAGGCCTTCAGCAGCGGGTTGGTCTCGGGGTCCGTGGTTTGGCGGGGGTCTGACATCGCAAGTCCCGGTTTTTGTGGCTCGATTGTTGGGGTCAGCTATAGCACGCGATGGGGCTTTTTTGGGCCATTTGCCCTTGCTCCCGGCCGCCTTTTCGGGGAGATTGCGGCCCTCGAAACCACGGACCCCAGAGCTCATGAACGCGCCTGCCTCCTCTTCCCGTCAGATCGTCTGGCCGAGCGTCATCACTGTCGTCAGCGCCGCCATCCTGATCGGCGCCGAGGTGTTCGGCGCCGCGTTCGCCGGCGGCTGGGCGCTCGCGATCCTGTTCGGACTCGGCGATCAGGGCACGCACATCCTGCAGGCCGCGCTGTTCGCGCTCGGCGTGCTCGTGATGACCGCGTTCATCCGCGCTGCGCAGCGCGTCGAGCCGTTCACGAAGCGCCGCTGACGCTTCCTCGCGCGCGCAAGACGCGCGCACGGCTGAAAAAACTTAACGCGCGTTCATCTTCCGCGTCGCTCGCGCAACACCGCGCAAGCAGATGTTAGGCAATTCTGTCCTCAGCCTAAAAAAATTCTTGCGAAGCTGAGTCAAAACGCTTATGTGCGCTCTTGCCCAATTTCGCACGTGCCTGTGGTCGTGTGTCAGTCGGTAGGTATCCGGACAAGAGGCCGGACAGCCGCCAAGGGGTGAAGAAGCCGAGGGGCTCTTCGGAAGTGCGGAAGTCGACCGAAAGGTCGGACGAGGAAGCAAACCCGGAGCGTCCAGCATCTCTCTCAAAGAGATGCCATGTCGAAGGTGACTTCACTTTTTGCAACCGTGACTGGCAGCCGGAGGCGAACCGGCGCACCCCGCTCTCAACGGGGGACGCGACTTAAAGCAACGACGGATCGGGCTTTTTTGGTCTCTACCGGCGGTCCAACGCCGGCGCGGGCTACTGAAAAGGCTTGTCCTTCATTGCCAGGTGTGCGGGCGGGAACAATCCCAACCAATCCACGGCAGCACAGTCTGGTTTGAGTCTTTGGCTCGTCGCGCCTCCATCGCGCGATCTGGCCGGAGCGCTCTTATCCGACGACATTTTTTGAACGGATCCCCGTCGCTGGGCCGTTTGGGAGAGTGCTATGACCGAACGTATTCAGGAATTCCTGCGCAACCGCCGCAGCGAGGGCCTCGACACCGAGCCGTGCCTCGTCGTCGACCTCGAGGTCGTGCGCGACAATTACCAGACCTTCGCCAAGGCGCTGCCCGACAGCCGCGTGTTCTACGCCGTCAAGGCGAACCCGGCGCCGGAAGTGCTGGCGCTGCTCGCGTCCATGGGCTCCTGCTTCGACACTGCGACGGTCGCCGAGATCGAGATGGCGCTGGCCGCGGGTGCGACGCCCGACCGCATCTCCTTCGGCAACACGATCAAGAAGGAGCGCGACATCGCGCGCGCCTTCGCGCTCGGCATCCGGCTTTTCGCCGTGGATTGCGCCGCCGAGGTCGAGAAGATCGCCCGTGCCGCTCCCGGCGCGAAGGTGTTCTGCCGCATCCTCTATGACTGCGCCGGCGCCGAGTGGCCGCTGTCGCGCAAGTTCGGCTGCGACCCGGAGATGGCCGTCGAGGTGCTCGACGTCGCCAAGCGCCTGGGCCTGGAGCCCTGCGGCATCTCCTTCCATGTCGGCTCGCAGCAGCGCAAGGTGAAGGCGTGGGACCGTGCGCTGGCGATGGCCTCGCAGGTATTCCGCGACTGCGCCGAGCGCGGCATCAACCTGACCATGGTCAACATGGGCGGCGGCTTCCCGACCAAGTACCTGAAGGACGTGCCGCCGGTCGTGACCTACGGCCGCTCGATCTTCCGCGCGCTGCGCAAGCACTTCGGCAACCAGATTCCGGAGACCATCATCGAGCCGGGCCGCGGCATGGTGGGCAACGCCGGCATCATCGAATCCGAAGTCGTGCTCATCTCGAAGAAGAGCGACGATGACGAGGTGCGCTGGGTCTATCTCGACATCGGCAAGTTCGGCGGTCTCGCCGAGACGATGGACGAGTCGATCCGTTACGCCATCCGCACCCCGCATGACGGCGCGGACATGACGCCGTGCGTGCTCGCGGGCCCGACCTGCGACAGCGCCGACGTGCTGTACGAGAAGACCCCGTATCCGCTTCCCGTTACGCTCGAGATCGGCGACAAGCTGCTGATCGAAGGCACCGGGGCCTATACGTCGACCTACTCGTCGGTGGCGTTCAACGGCATCCCGCCGCTGAAGACGTACCACATCTGATTTGCCGCATCTGATCCGCCTCTCGTTCTGAGGCCTGACGAACCCGGGAGCCGGTCCGCCGGCTCCCTTCCTGACATTGCCATTCTGACGACGTCTTGAGCCGGCGTGCTTCTCGCACGCGGGTTCAAGCGGGGACTGACGCGCCATGACTGCTTTTCGGAAGCCACAAGTCGCCCTCACTTCGAAAGCCGCTCCGTTCGCGATCCGTGCGGAACGCGCTGCCGACGTCGCCGCCCGTGAAGCGCTGCTGGATGCAAGCTTTGGCGAGAACCGCCATGACCGCACCTGCCAGCGCCTGCGCGACGGACGTGCACCTGCCGCGGGCCTTGCCCTGTCGGCTGTGCGCGAGGGGACACTCGTGGGAACCGTGCGGCTGTGGCACGTCAGCGCCGGAGGCAGGCCCGCTCTGGTCCTCGGACCGCTGGCGGTGGACCCTGCCTTCCGCGAGCTCGGGATCGGCGCCGCGCTGATGCAACAAGCGCTGGCCGCCGCCCGGGCGCGCGGGCATGCCGCCGTCATCCTGCTCGGCGATGCCCCCTATTACGTCCGCTTCGGCTTCTCGCCCGAGAAGACCGGCGCATTGATGCTGCCCGGCCCGTTCGAGCGCGATCGCCTGCTGGCGATCGAATTCCAGGCCGGTGCGCTGGATGGCGTTGAGGGAATGATCGTCCCGACCGGTGCGGTCCTGCCCAAGCGGAGGGTAGTTCGCGCCCTCCAGGCGCACGCGGCCTAAGGGATCGCCATGATGGCGACCACTTAAGCCGCCATCCGCGGCGATGCCCGCGCGTGCCCGTTCCTTTGGGGTTGCGCGGGCCTGAGAAACGCCCTTTAACCCGCCAAACACCCCCTTCAGTCGAGGCCCACGACCATGTCCCGTCGCCTGATCTCCACCGGCTCTCCTCTCGAGAAGACCGTCGGCTACAGCCGCGCCGTGATCGACGGCGAGTTCGCCTTTGTCGCCGGAACCACCGGCTATGACTACACGACGATGACGATGCCATCCGATGTCACGAGCCAGTCACGCAACTGCTTCAAGACCATCGAAGCCGCCCTGAAGGAGGGCGGATTCGAGATGGCCGATATCGTCCGTGCGACCTACTACGTCACCGACGCCAGCACCATCGATGCCCACTTCGCCGTCTGCGGCGAGGTTCTCGGCGACATCAGGCCGGCTGCGACACTGCTCGTCGTCTCCGCCCTCGCCAAGCCCGAGATGAAGGTCGAGATCGAAGTCACCGCCAAGCGCCGCAGCGCCTGATCCACCCACTCTTTGTCTGCCAGCACGTTCCGGAGAAACCATCCCATGAGCCACCCCTCGCAGATCTACGCGAAGATCACTGGTCCCATCGTCATGGTCGGCTTCGGCTCCATCGGCAAAGGCACGCTGCCGATGATCGAGCGGCATCTCGATTACGACAAGTCGCGCGTCACCGTGATCGATCCCAAGGACGAGGGCCGCAAGGCGCATTGCGAGAAGCAGAACGTCCGCTTCATCCAGAAGGCCGTGACCAGGGACAATTACCGGGAGTTGCTGACCCCGCTGCTCACCGAAGGCGGCGGCCAGGGCTTCTGCGTCAATCTCTCGGTCGATACCGGCTCCACCGACATCATGGAGCTCTGCAACGAGCTGGGCGCTCTCTACATCGACACCGTCAACGAGCCCTGGCTCGGCTTCTATTTCGATTCCTCGAAGGGCCCGGAAGCGCGCTCCAACTACGCCCTGCGCGAAGTGACGCTGGCCGCCAAGAAGGCGCGCCCCGCCGGCTCGACGACGGCCGTCTCCTGCTGCGGCGCCAATCCCGGCATGGTCTCCTTTTTCGTCAAGCAGGCGCTGCTCAATGTCGCCGCCGATCTGAAGCTCAATGCCCCCAAGCCGAAGACCAGGGCCGAGTGGGCCGATTTGATGCGGCAGGCCGGCATCAAGGGCATCCACATCGCCGAACGCGACACCCAGCGCTCCAAGTCGCCGAAAGAGCCTGACGTCTTCGTCAACACTTGGTCAGTGGAAGGCTTCCTGTCGGAAGGCGTGCAGCCATCCGAGCTCGGCTGGGGCACCCATGAAAAATGGATGCCCGAGAATGCGCGGACCCACGAAGCCGGCTGCGGCGCCGCCATCTATCTGATGCAGCCCGGCGCCAACACGCGCGTGCGCACCTGGTGCCCGACCCGCGGCGCGCAGTACGGCTTCCTCGTCACCCACAACGAGTCGATCTCGATCTCCGATTACTTCACGGTGCGCGACGCATCCGGCACGGCGGTCTACCGGCCGACCTGCCACTATGCCTATCACCCGGCCGACGATGCCGTGCTGTCGCTGCATGAAATGTTCGGCCGCGCCGCGAAGATGCAGGAGAAGCACCACATCCTCGACGAGAACGAGATCGTCGACGGCATCGACGAACTCGGCGTGCTGCTGTTCGGCCACGACAACAATGCCTATTGGTACGGCTCGCAGCTCTCGATCGAAGAGACCCGCAGGCTCGCCCCCTACCAGAACGCCACCGGCCTGCAGGTGACCTCCGCCGTGCTCGGCGGCATGGTGTGGGCGCTGGAGAACCCGAACGAAGGCATCGTCGAAGCCGACGAGATGGATTTCGATCGTCTGCTGGAAATCCAGTTGCCGTATCTCGGCCCGGTGAAGGGTTTCTACACCGACTGGACGCCGCTGACGGATCGCCCGGGGCTGTTCCCGGAAGATATCGACACCAGCGATCCCTGGCAGTTCCGGAATGTCCTGGTGCGTTGATCGCCCAACGGACTCGAACGATCGAAATGCCCGGCTTCGTGCCGGGCATTATCGTTTCGTGACCTATTTCGCCATGTAATCGAACGCGACGCTGCCGAGCCCCAGCGTCAAATCCGCCTTGAAATGCAGCGCCGAGACCACCTCGCGCACCGGCAGACGGGCGACGTCGCAGAGCGCGTGAGGAAACAGCCCGAGTGCGGCCGGACCGGTCCAGGCTTCCTTCAGCGTAATGTCCTCGAGATGGAAGCGCACCAGCTCGCAGATCCGCGGGCTGCCGTCGACATGGGGAATGAGCTTCAGGATGAAGTTCGGCGCCTTCATCGACTTCAGCACGACGTCATGGTCGACCTTGCGGTGCTTGTAGCCCATCGTCGCGGAGGCGCAGAGCACCGAGCCGTAATGCAGCGAGCCGACCAGCACGTCGCTTTCGACCTCGATCTTCGGCCGCGCCAGCTTCTTCGGAAAGCCCCACAATTCGCGACCGCCGGCGATCGGTCCCTCGTCGTCCAGATACATCGCGTGGGTGTAGGCCCCCTCCTCGCCCTTGAGGCGGACCGGGATCACCTGCCCGGTTTCGGTGTAGTCGCCGAATCCGGTCGAGTCGGGCATGCGGATGAACTCGTATTTCACCACCGGCTCCGCCACCTCAAGCGGCTCGGGCACGATGGCGGCGAGGGCTTCGGGATCGGTCCTGTAGGTGATGACGAAATATTCGCGGTCGAAGAAGCGATATGGCCCCGGCGGGAATGACGGGTTGGTGAGCGGCATCGAATAAGCGGTGCGGCGGACGTCTTCGATCTTCATGGGAGGCCCCATCTGTCGTTGGCGCGACAGATTATGGAACGGGCCGGCTGCCGAGGCGAGATCAAATGCGCGTCACAATACGCCGCCGCCGGGCTACTTCTCCTTGATCGGCGGCGCGATCTTCTCCGCGGGCGCCGCCGGCAGTGCCGGCTTGGTCGCCGCACCCTGCGTCTGCGGATCGGGGCGCGCGGGCTCGGGAGCCGGCGTGGTCGGACGGTCGCCACCGGGCTTGGCTTCCGCGGGCGTCTTGTCCTGATCGTTGGACGGCGTGCCCTGGAGCGGTTGCGTCGCCTGCGCCGTCTGCATCCGGCTCTCGGCGCGGATCTGCGCCAGCGATAGACCTGACACCACGACACCTGCCGCGAACAGCGAGCAGGCGATCATCAGGTCGCGTTTCAGTCTGCGCTTGTCATTTGGGCCGGGCATGTCGATCACCGCCTTTATCCGCGGGATCAACGAACTTGCCCGACTGCGGTTCCGTGCCGGACGAGGCGGGAACCGTGCCTTCGCGCGCCAAAACGCCGCGCTCAGTCCGAGGTGCTGACTTCCCAGGTGGCATGGCGCACACCCGGCAGGTGCTGGAGATCGGTGGCCACCGCGTTCAGCTCGTTCGGATCGACTGCGGTCGCAACCAGCTTTGCGACGACCTCGAGAATGTCATCCCCGATCTCAACCACGTCGACATCGGCCACCGGATATTTCGCGACCTCCAGCTTGTCGACGAGCCGGTCGCGCATGTCGGGCAGGGCGTCGGCCGCGACGGCGAGCTTGAAATAGTAGGTCGCCTCCGAGGTCTTCTCGTTCAGCGGAATGCGGTTGATGGCGTTGACCAGCGGGCGCAGCATGGTGTTGCCGGCGATGACGAACACGGTCAGCGCGGCCGCCTGCGCGACCATGTCGGCTCCGGCACAGGAGCCGACGGCGGCCGAGGCCCACAGCGTCGCCGCGGTGTTGAGCCCGCGGACGTCCATGCCCTGCTTCATGATGACGCCGGCGCCGAGGAAGCCGATGCCCGAGACGACATAGGAGATCACGCGGACCGCGCCGTCGGCGCCGGTCAGATGCATCGCGAGATCGACGAAGGCGGCGGCACCGACCGCGACCAGCACGTTGGTGCGCAGGCCCGCGGTGCGCTGGCGGTACTGCCGCTCGGCGCCGATCAGCGTGCCCAGCACGAAGGCCGTGAACAGGCTGACCAGCGTGTCCGCGAAGTCAGCAATCTGGAAGGTCGTCAGAAACCGCATGGCCCCCTATACGGTCAGAACGATGACAGATTAAAGCTCCAGCAATCCGCCGTCGCCGTTCTCGTCGGCGAAGGCCAGCAGCGTGCCCTTGGCGTTCCAGGCGAGCGCCGCCACCGGCGGCGTGCCATTGCGGCGAACGAGGATCTCGGCGCCGTCCTCGAGCCGCACCATCAGCACGGTGCCGTCGCTGTAACCGGCGGCGAGGATGTCGTTCTTGGGATGACACGCGACCACCGACACGCGCGCCTGCAGCGGCGCGAGCATCGCGGGCTCCTTGCCCATCGGGCCGTCCTTGCTGCCGAACGGCCAGATGATGACTGTGTCGGCACCCGAAGTCGCCAAACCTTTGCCACCCGCACTCCAGGACATCGAGCGGACGCGGCCGGGATAGCCGGTCATGCGCATGTGCCTGTTGTCGGCGAGCCGCCAGCCGTGCAGCGCCGCCTCGTGCATCGTGGTGACCAAGAACTTGTTGTCGGGGCTGAAGGTGACGCCGAGATGCGAGCCGGCCCAGGGCAGGAATTCGGCCGAGCCTTCCATGTTCGGAAACCACAGCGTGGCGCCGTTGTAATGGGCGATCGCGAGCCGCAGGCCCTTCGGCGCGAAGGCGAGACCGCCGACGGTCGAGGGCACCTCGAGCGACTTCTCCTCGGCCTTGCCGCTCTTGACGGTGGCCGTCTTGCCGGCCGACCAGGCGAAGGCGCCGTCCGGATGCAGCGCCACCGCGTCGATCCAGCGCCGCTTCGGATCGGTGGCGAGCAGCGTCGCCTCACCCTTGGCATCGAGCGAAACGACCTTGCCGTCGTCGCCGCCCATGACGAGGCGCTTGCCGTCGGAGGCGGTGGAGAGAATGCCACCGCTATGCACGGCGACCGTCGCGATCTCACCCTTGGCGTCGACGAGCGCGACGTTCTCCTCGCCGCCGACGAAGGCAGCGCGGGGCCCAAGGAAATGCACCGAGGTCACGCTCATGCCGAACGCAACAGGCTTGACGCGATCGGTGACGGAGACGATCGAGGCGGAATCGGGGGCCGGCGTAAACTCTTTCATCACGAGACGATGCAGCTCTCAAAACCCTCGCGAATGGCCTTTTCCGGCAATTCGCGACCGATGAAGACGAGGCGGCTCTCACGCGGCTCGCCGTCCTTCCACTTCCGCTGGTGGTTGCCCTCCAGCATCATGTGGACGCCCTGGAAAACATAGCGGTCATCATCGTCGTGGAAGGCGAGGATGCCCTTGGAGCGCAGGATCTTGCCGCCCTCGACCTGCACCAGGTTCTGGAGCCAGGGCATGAACACGTTCGGATCGAGCGGCTTGTCGGTCTTGAGCGACAGCGATTGCATGTCCTCGTCGTGATAGTGCTTCAAGCCGTGGCCGTGATCATGGTGGTGATGGTCATGGCCATGATGGTGATGATCATGGTCGTGGTCATGATCATCGGCCTCCAGGAAATCCGGCTCGATGTCGAGGATGCGGTCGAGGTCGAAGGCGCCGCGGTCGAGCACGTCCGCCAGGGCCACCGAGCAGCGCTCGGTGCGATGCAGCTTGGCATAGGGGTTGATGGCGCGGATGCGGGCCTCGACCTCGGCGAGCTCCGGCTTGGTGACGAGATCGGTCTTGTTCAGCACGATGACGTCGGCGAACGCGATCTGGTTCTTGGCCTCAGGCGCGTCCTTGAGCCGGTCCGACAGCCATTTGGCGTCGGCAACCGTGACGACGGCGTCGAGCCGCGCGTTCTTCTGCACGTCCTCGTCGACGAAGAAGGTCTGGGCAACGGGCGCGGGATCGGCAAGGCCGGTAGTCTCGACGATGATGGCGTCGAACTTGCCCTTGCGCTTCATCAGGCCGTCCATGATGCGCACGAGGTCGCCGCGCACGGTGCAGCAGATGCAGCCGTTGTTCATCTCGAACACTTCCTCATCGGCGCCGATGATGAGGTCATTGTCGATGCCGATCTCGCCGAATTCGTTGACGATGACGGCGTATTTCTTGCCGTGGTTTTCCGACAGGATGCGGTTCAACAGTGTGGTCTTGCCGGCGCCGAGATAGCCGGTCAGCACGGTCACGGGAATTTTTTGGGACGCTTCAGACATTGCAACTCCGGGTCGGGCTTTTCCGCGCGACGCACGGCGGGGTGGCCCCCTGCCCTAGTGGTCAAGCGCGCTGGTCAGGGCCTTTATATTGTGCCTGACCATATCAATGTAAGTGGGTGCAAGCCCCTTTTCGCCGGTCAAACCGTCCGAAATCAGGGTCCCGCCGACCCTGGCCCCGGTCTCAGCCGCGATCCGCCGGATCAGGCGGTCATCACTGATGTTTTCCAGGAACACGGCCGGGATCTTTTGGGTCTTGATCTGGCCGATGATGGCGGCGATGTCCCGCGCGCTGGGCTCGGTCTCCGTGGAGACCCCCAAGGGGGCCACGAACTGGACACCATATTCGGCGGCGAAATAGCCGAAGGCGTCGTGGGTGGAGATCACCTTGCGCCGCTCCGGCGGAATTTTCGCCACGGCCTCCCGCACCTCGCGGTCGAGCGCTTCGAGCGTGTCCAGATAGGCCTTTGCCCGGGCGCGGAAGAACTCTGCGTCGTCAGGGTCGGCCGCGGCCAGCGCATTGGCGATGTCGCCCACGTAGATCTTGGCGTTGGGGACGGACTGCCAGGCATGCGGATCCGCGGCCGAGCCGAGCTTCAGCGGCGCGATGCCGGCACTCACGGTGACCACCTGCGCCTTGCTTCCTGCGGACTGCACCAGACGCGGCAGCCAGCCTTCGAGGCCGAGCCCGTTGACGATGACGAGCTTTGCATCCGCAATCCGCTTCGCATCGCTTGGCGCGGGCGTGTAGACGTGGACGTCGCTGTCGGGGCCGACCAGCGTCGTGACGTCGACCCGATCGCCGCCAACGTTCCGGACGAAATCGCCGAGGATCGAGAAGCTCGCGACGACGTTGAGCCGTTCGGCTGCATGCAGCGGCGAGGCGATCAGCAGGAGCACACAAAGCAGGAGACGCCGCATCGTCACGCTTCCAGATGCCGGCCGGGAAACATCTGCCGGACAATACCGCCGACGCGGCCGAACAGCACCGAGACGATGTAAAGCACTGTCGCCACCAGAATGATCGCAGGGCCCGACGGCACGCGGGTCTGGAACGACAATACGAGGCCCGCATAGCCCGAGACGGCGGCAGCGACGACGGCGATGCAGATCATGGCGGTGAGATCGCGCGACCAGAACCGGGCAATGCCCGCCGGCAGGATCATCAGGCCCACCGCGAGCAGCGTGCCGAGCGCCTGAAAGCCGTTGACGAGGTTGATCACGACGAGCGCGAGGAAGGCGAGATGCGCGGGACCGCCGGCACGGCTGACGGTGCGCAGGAACAGGGGATCGACACTCTCGATCACCAGCGGGCGATAGATCACCGCGAGCACCAGCAGCGTCACCGTGGCGTTGAAGGCGACCACCAGCAGCGTCTGGTCGTCCATCGCGAGAATGTTGCCGAACAGCACGTGCAGGAGGTCGATATTGGTGCCCTTGATCGAGACGATGGTGACGCCCAGCGCCAGCGAGGCCAGATAGAAGGTCGCAAGCGAGGCGTCCTCCTTCAGCCCGGTCGAACGCGCGACCACGCCAGCGAGGATCGCAACCGCAAAGCCCGCAACCAGGCCGCCGGCCGTCATCGCGAACAGATTGAGGCCGGAGAGCAGGAAGCCGACGGCCGCGCCGGGCAGGATCGCATGCGCCATGGCGTCGCCGACGAGGCTCATGCGCCGCAGCATCAGGAACACGCCGATCGGCGCCCCCGCCAGCGACAGCGCGATCACGGCGGCGAACGCGCGCCGCATGAACTCGAATTCGGTGAACGGGCCGATCAGCGCGTCATAGATCATCTGCGATCACGCCGCCCGCGAGCGTCCGTCCTCGGCGCAAGCCGTGGCACTATCGTCAAAAGCCTCGCACATCCGCATCGCGACCAGCAGGTTTTCCGGCGTCAGCACCTCCGCCGTCGGTCCCCAGGCCACGGGGCCGCGCGCCAGCACCAGCGTTTCGGTGAAATGGTTGCGCACCATTTCCATGTCGTGCAATGCGGCGAGCACGGTGCGGCCTTCGCCGTGCCAGTGCTTCACCAGCGCGAGCAGATCGGCCGTGGTCTTGCTGTCGATTGCGTTGAAGGGCTCGTCGAGCACGATCAGGCGCGCGTCCTGGAGCAGCACGCGCGCGAACAGGATGCGCTGCATCTGCCCGCCCGAGAGCGTGCCGATGGGGCGGTTCTCGAAGCCGTTGAGGCCGACGGAGGCGATCGCGCGCAGGATCTTCTCCCGCGCCGCCTTGCCGATGCCGCCGAACAGGCCCGCATCGCGCCACAGCCCGGTGCCGACGAAGTCGAACACCGAGATCGGGAAGCTGCGGTCGATCTCCGCGCTCTGCGGCAGATAGGCGATATCGCGGCTGTCGAGCCCGCCGAGATGGATGCTGCCGTCGAGCGGCCTGAGGATGCCGACGATGCCGCGCAACAGCGTCGACTTGCCGGCGCCGTTCGGGCCGATCACGGCGACCAGCGCGCCTCGCGCGACCTCGCCGTTGAGATGATGCACAGCCGGGTGGCGGTCATAGCCGAGCGTGACATTGTGAAAGTGCAGTGCCGCCGCCATGGTCACCTCATCGCCAGGAAGACCACGCCCCAGAGCAGGGCACAGACGGCAAGCGCGGCCGCGAGCCGGCCGGCCAAGGTCATGCGCAGGATCGACCAGGGCGCGTCCTGGGCCGGATGGGGCGAGGCCGCATCATGGACATGGGCGTGGGTATGGTCGTGCCCATGCGAATGGGCGTGGCCATGAGAATGGTCATGAACGTGGTCGTGGTGATGGGCGCGGGACGCGGCGGGAGCCATGCCAGCGACGTTATATTATAACATTACCCCTGTCCACGGCCGGCTCAGGGCTTGCCGATCAACATCGCGATGGCAGCGGCGACGAAGGGGAACGGCACCGACACCGCACAGCGGAACCAGACGAACCGAGCCGGCATGAACGGGATTTCCCACAAAATCACCCGCTGGAAGGCGAACAGCGCCCAGGCCACGACATAGGCAACCACCTGCGGCACCCCACCGCCAGACTTCAGCGCCACCGTGCCGATGGAGAAACCGATCACGGGCCCGCCAGGGGTGGCGGCGCCGGCGACCACGGCGGTCGCAACCCCGAGCCAGCCGCTGTCCGGCCCGAGCCAGCCGGTGATCACCTCCTGCGGGATGATGGCGGCGATGTAGCCGGAGCCGATCACCCCGAGCGCGATGCGCGGCACGATGTTGATGAAGTCCATGGAGCCTTCGCGGAGCGAGGCCTTGAACACCGGAGGGCCACGGCGGAAGGCGATCAGGCCGACGCCGAACACCGAGCCCCACAACAGGATGTCGATCAGAAGCGCCGCGCTCAATTCTCGTCGTCCTTCGCGGCCGGCTGCGGATAGATCCGGACATAGACGAAGCGGCCGAGCGCGCCGGCGAGCACCGGCAGCGGCAACGAGATCAGGATCCGCCACAGCGTGAAGTCGGTGCCCATGATCGGGATTTCCCAGGCCACCGCGCGGCCGTAGCCGATCAGGGTCCAGCTCACGACCATGGCGATGGTGGCGCCGAAATCGGCGCCCACGGCGAGCAGCGCGCTCGCCACGGGATAGGCGGTGAAGGGTCCGCCCGGCAGGATCGCGCCGAAGGCGGTGCCGATCAGAAGGCCCATCAGGCCGGATTTCGGCCCGAGCGAGCGCGAGACTTTTTCGTGCGGCAGGATTTCGGAGATGAAGGCCCCGAGCAGGCAGCCCGCCAGCACCCGCGGCAGGATGCCGCCGAACAGCGAGAGGTCGTGCGTGAGAATCTCCAGGACACCGTCTGTGCCATCACGCCGCCAGACCAGGCCCGCGCTCACCGCCACCAGCACCGCGATGATGATGGTCGACCAACCGATCGGCTTGCGCACACGCCCCGGCCGCGGCTCGAACTCCGCGTCCTCGGCAGGCGCAGGATTGTTCGGGGAAGGTTCTGACAACGGCTCGGTCGGATCGAGGGTGATGCCCATTCTGCTTAAGGGCGCCGCCCATGCGATGCAAACAGTACGATCACAGGCCGATGCGCGCACTGCGCAGGACTAGTTCGGCGAATTCCGCACAGCAAAAAGGCGGCCGCACATGCGACCGCCTTTTTGTCATTCCGGGGCGCGCGGAGCGCGAGCCCGGAATCTATTTGTCCACGTGGACTGACGCCCGATGGATTCCGGGTTCGGCGCTGACGCGCCGCCCCGGAATGACCAAGAAGCCTTACGCCTTGTCGAACAGGGACTCGACGTATTCCCAGTTCACGAGATTCTCGACGAACGCCTTGAGATAGTCCGGACGGCGGTTGCGATAGTCGATGTAGTAGGAGTGCTCCCACACGTCGCAGCCGAGGATCGGGGTGGCGCCGTGTACCAGCGGATTCTCGCCGTTCGGGGTCTTGGAGATCTCGAGCTTGCCGTTCTTGACCTGGAGCCAGCACCAGCCGGAGCCGAACTGACCGACGCCGGCCGCCTGGAAGTCCGTCTTGAACTTCTCGAAGCCGCCGAGGTCCTCGTTGATCTTCTTCTCGAGCTTGCCCGGCAGCTTGGTGCCGCCGCCATTGGGCTTCATCCAGCTCCAGAAGTGGATGTGGTTGTAGTGCTGGCCGGCATTGTTGAACACGGCCGGGTTCTTGCCGAACGAGCCCTTGACGATCTCCTCAAGGGACTTGCCTTCCCATTCGGTGCCCTTAAGCGCGTTGTTGCCGTTGGTGACGTAGGCCTGATGATGCTTGTCGTGGTGGAATTCCAGCGTCTCCTTCGACATGAACTGGCCGAGGGCGTCATAGGCGTAAGGGAGTGGGGGCAGCGTAAAGGTCATGGGTTGTTGTCCGCGACTGATGGGGAATTGGCTTAACGGGGACTCTTATAGAAGGTTCCACCGTCGTAAAATACCGCCAATTTGCGAAAATGCGTGATGCGGTCGCTTGGCCGGATTGCATAAAATCGACGCGGGCAAGCGAATGTTCTCCAGGTGCGAGCGTTGGTCCGCAAAATATCATTGCCTTTGAAGCGCTTATGACAGAACGAATGCTCCACGGAACGGAGCTGCGAAAGACAGAACGATGAGCATCGAGATCGACATTTTGAATGGCGACGCCTCGTGGCCGATCGCACAGCCCCTGCTCAGCGCGGTCTGGGGACGTGACGCTGCCGAGAAACCGTCCTGGGCCCATGTCAAATGGGCCAATGCCGACCTTCGCGTGCTGATCGAGACGCCCGAGGACGGCCTCGTCTGCCATGTCGGCATCTATTTCCGCACCGTCACCTGGAACGGGCAGAAGGTCCATGTCGGCGGCATCGGCGGGGTCTGCACGCGCGAGGACCGGCGCGGTCGCGGCTACGCGACCATGGCGATCGACGCAGCCATCCACACCATGCGCGCCAACGAGGCGGTCCGTTTCGGGCTGCTGTTCTCCGAACCGGACAATTTTGCGTTCTACCAAGCCCGCAGCTGGCTACCCTTCAAGGGCGAGGTCTATTGCGAGCAGCCGGAGGGTCGGATCCGCTTTGACTACATGGCGCCCTACGTCTTCAACATCGTCCGCGCGCCGACGCTGGGCACCATCGACCTATGCGGCCTCCCCTGGTGAGCCCTGCGTGAGGGGAGGACTGGCGCGAAGATGCTGCGCCCTATAAGATGTCGATCATCATCCAATATTCCGCCCGGTGAACATGACGATCGACGCCTCCGCAGACGCCGCGCCGCCACGTGCACCGGTCGCTTCCCCCATTGCGAGCCTGCTGACGGCGCCGATCCTGCCGACACTGCTGCGGCTCGCGATCCCCAACATGATCGCCATGGTCGGCAGCACGCTGGTTGCGATTGCCGAGACCTCCTATATCGGCCGGCTCGGTACCATTCCGCTGGCGGCGATCGCGCTGGTATTTCCGTTCGCGATGCTGACGCAAATGATGAGCGCGGGCGCGATGGGCGGCGGCGTTTCGTCCGCGATCAGCCGCGCGCTCGGCGCAGGCGATCGTGACCGCGCCGCGACGCTGGCGCTGCACGCCGCCATCATCGGCCTCTGCGGCGGACTGTTCTTCACGGTGATGATGCTCGCCTTCGGCCGCAGCTTCTTCACGCTGCTCGGCGGACGCGAGCGCGTGCTCGAGGAAGCCAGCGGCTATTCGCAAATGCTGTTCTCCGGCGCGGTCGCGATCTGGCTCGTCAACACGCTGGCCTCGGTGATCCGCGGCACCGGCGACATGCGCCTGCCTTCGATGATTCTGATCGGGGCGAGCGCGCTCCAGATCGTGCTCGGCGGCACGCTGGGGCTCGGCCTGTTCGGCGTGAAGCAATTCGGCATGCCCGGTGTCGCCGCCGGCCAGCTCATCGCCTTCACTTGCGCGGCGATCTTCTTCGTCTGGTATCTCCTGTCCGGCCGCGGCCGGCTGCCGCTGAAGATCCGCGCCTTCCATTTCGAACGCGCGATGTTCCTGGACATCCTCAAGGTCGGCGCGGTCGCCTGCCTGTCGCCGCTCCAGACCGTGCTCACGATTCTGATCTTCACAAAAATCCTCGCGACCTTCGGCACCGAGATGCTGGCCGGCTACGGCATCGGCTCGCGGCTGGAATTCCTGCTGATCCCGATCACCTTCGCCTTCGGTATCGCCTCGGTGCCGATGGTCGGCATGGCGATGGGCGCCGGGCATTTGAAACGCGCCCGACGTGTCGCCTGGACCGCGGCCACGGCCTCGGGATTGACCGTCGGCCTGATCGGCCTCGTCATCGCGCTTGATCCGGCGTTGTGGGTATCGCTCTTCACCAGGGATCCCGGCGTCACCGCGGCGGCGCACAGCTATTTCCACTGGGCCGGTCCGGCCTTCGTGTTCTTCGGCATGGGCGTGTCGCTGTACTTCTCCTCGCAAGGCGCGGCGCGCGTCGGCGGTCCGGTGCTGGCATCCACGGCGCGGCTTCTGATCGTCGCGATCGGTGGCGTCGGTCTCATGATGGCGCAGGCGCCGGCCTGGACCTTGTTCGCACTGGTCGGCGGCGCCATGGTGGTGTTCGGGCTGTCGACCGCGGCCTCGGTCGCCTTCGCCCGCTGGGGCAAATGAGCGCACGCAAATGAACGTGAGCGGATAAACGCAGGAATGTGATTCCATCCAGCGTTGCACTATCCTGCCGGACTGCTATGGAGGCGCCTCCATTTTCGGGGGCTCTCTATGTTCGGCAGATTCGCCATCGTTTCCGTCATCCTGACCGCACTGTTCGGTGCGACCGCCGCCCACGCGCAGAGCGCCGATGGGACCTGGCTGACGCAGGCCGGCGATGCGCGCGTCAAGATCAGCAAATGCGGCGGCGGCATCTGCGGTCATATCGTCTGGTTGCGCGAGCCCTATGACACCGCGACCGGCCAGCCTGCGACTGACAGCAAGAATCCCAATCCCGCGCTCGCCAAACGCGCGATGATCGGCCTGCCGCTGTTCAGCGGCATGGAGCCCTCAGGGCCGAACAAATGGTCGGGCCAGATCTACAATGCCGATGACGGCAGCACCTATGCGAGCAACGTCTCCGTGACTGGTGCGGATTCGCTGCGGGTCGAAGGCTGCGTCGGCGCGCTCTGCGGCGGCGAGACCTGGACGCGCGCGGGACGGTAATCCTCTCTCGTGTCTCGGACGCGATGCGGCGCCAAGAGTGCGTTTATGCGCGTCTTCGACGCGCCATTGCGCTGCTTCGCAGAGCCGGGACCCACACTTCCCTGGGCCCCGGCTCTGCAGCGCATCACACCGGACGATGCTTCGCATCGCCGGGAGTGCTGCGCTGCGTCCGGAGCACGAGAGCGGCGTCAGGCCATCATCGCCTTCAACGCCGTTGCCGCCGAGGCGTAACCGCCGCGCGCGCCGTCGATGAAATGGACGTGGTCGCTGCGCAGGGCCGACGGCGTGAAACAGGTCATCATCGCGGCGTCCTGCTGGTAGAGGCCGTAGCGCACGACGCCGTCGCGCGCCGCGGCCGCGAGACGGTCGCTCAACGCGCGCGCGAGCTGCGGGGTGCAGTCGAGGATCATGCGCAGGCCGTCGTCGTATTTGCGGAAGTCTGAATTCTCGACCACCTGACGCTTGTAGACGTTTGGCACGAAGCCGCCGACGTTGAGGTCGAAGCGCATGATCAGGTAGACGAACAGCGTGTAGGCCAGGACGCTGGCGCGACGCGCAATGAGCGGGCCGCCGCGCCTGGTGCGGGCTTCGAATTCCAGCCCCTGCGGCGGCCATTTCAGCAGCGGCCCCTGCGGCGGCACCGGACGGCCGCCATCAGGGCTGCGCTCGACGAGATGGATGATGTCCTCGATCACCTTGCGGAAGGCTTGCGGATCGCCACCGCGGGCCGGCATCACCAGCACCGACAGGATCAGGCCGCGCGCGGCCGGCATCACCTCGAAGCGGCAGGACAGGCCGGAAAGATCGGGCTGCGTGCCGGCGGGCGCCTCGGCGACCGCGAACTCGCCGCGCTTCATGGCGGCGTCGGCCCAGGCGAGCCCGCCGCCGGAAAACATCGCATAGGACAAATTGGCCGACGGACCGAAGCGCGCGACGCGCACGTCCAGGCCCTGTGCGCGGATGGCGCTCACCGGCACCAGCGCCACGCGCATTGTCAGATCGAGATCTTCCCGCACCCAGGTCGCGGTCGCAGCCAGCGCCTCGCGGGCGGCCTCCAGATCGGACGGCGCGACCGCAAAACTCGCGCCGTCGCCGCCGAACACGAAGGGGAATTCGCGCCCCTCCAATGCGTTCGTCACCGCCGCGATCACGGCGGCACCGGCCATGTTGACCGCCTTGTAGCGCTGCGCCGCAATCGCCTTGGTGGAATCGACGATGTCGGCAACGCCGATGCTCCAGTCGTCAGGCAATGGCGAATAGAGCGCGGGATCCATCAGACTGGTGAAGCCGCGGAAGACGGGAATGCCGCCGTAGAAGGATTCGCCTGATGTCATCGGGTGTTGCCGGATGGTTGGGAAGCGCGTCCGAGGAAGATACGAGGCAGGATCGATCCGGGTTCGCCGACCGGCGTCCCCTCTTTCGATTCCCGATCATTGGCCGAAATGCACCCGGACAACAAGATCGCGCCGCCGCGAATGCCGCGGCCCGTCATTGATCCGCGTCAAACAGCCGGCCGGAAGAGCGGCTATGGTAGGGGCAGCTCCAGAGATGAGGGGATGATCGAGGTGCCCGACTTCGGCAACAAGGACTCGACCGCTCCGATGCACCGGCGCACAGGGCCCGATCCGGTTAGCGCAGTGAAGATGCCGGAAGGACTGACCGCGGCCGTCGACGCCTGGGCTGAAGCTCATCACCTGTCGCGTTCGACTGCGATCTGCAGGCTGGTCGAACTGGGCCTGAAGATCGCGCCCCCGGCACTCACGTCGGCCCAGCCGGTCGCATCCGACGCCACCAGGATCGAGGCGCTGGCCGTGCACGAGATCGAGCTGCTGCTCGACCCCGCATTGCCCACGGACGAACGCGAACGCCGCATCCGCCGCCTGACCGAAGGACCGCCGGAATTTTCACACGACCGGATTGATCTGCCGAAGCAAGCGACGTGAACGCCTAGTGCAGCTTTTCGTCCTCGCGCTTGCGCAAGGCCTCGAGCGAGGCGTCGTGGCAGCCGACGAGGCGCACGAATTGCTGCGGATACATCTCATAGCCGTGACTGCCCGAATTCTGATTTGTCATCGGCGTGCAATGGGTGTCGTCCGGCTTCGCAAGAGGCTGCTCGGTCCGACTCTGATTTGAAGCGGTCATGCTCTGCGCGGCCATCGACTGCTCCCCTTCGATTAGGGCAGATCGATTGACGTAACCCAATCGATTGCGGGGCATCTTACGACCAAATCCGGCTTGATGTCATTGCGCCGGATCAACTCAATTGTGGCGGCGGAGTTCCGCTTACGCCGTATTCCCCGCGTCGATCGTGAACACGGTACCGGTAACGTTGCGGCCGCCCTCGCCGAGCAGGTATTCCACCATGCGCGCGACATCGTCGGTCTCGGGCAGGCGGCGCAGTGCGCTACGGCCGGCGATGCGCTTGCGTCCTTCGTCGGAGAGATTGTGGGTCAGCTCGGTGTCGATGAAACCAGGCGCGATCGCGTTCACGGTGATGCCGAGCTTGCCGACCTCGCGCGCGAGCGAGCGGGTGAAGCCGGTGGCGGCGGCCTTGGTCGCGCCGTAGACGGAGAGGCCGTTGTAGCCCGTGGTCGCGATGATCGAGGAAATGTTGATGATGCGCCCGGCACCATCGGCCATCATCTGGCGCGCGACATATTTGGTGAGAATGATCGGCGACAGTACGTTGAGCTGAACCAGCGCCTCGATCTCGGAATTGTGCATGGTGGCAAGCAGGCCTTCGGTGCCGAGGCCGGCATTGTTGACGAGGCCGTAGATCGGGCCGAACTCGTCGCGGATAAGCTTCGCGAACGCCGGGATCGCGTCGATCACGGCGAGGTCGCAGGCGCGGAAATGCAGGCGCCCTTCGGAGAGGCCGATCGCCGCCCTGAGCTCGTCGCTCTCGCGCCGTGCCGCCGCAATCACGTTATAGCCGGCATCAGCCAGCCGCCTGCCGATGGCAAGGCCGATGCCGCGGCTGCCGCCGGTGACGAGGACGTTATGCATCGGTGCGCGCCAGTTTTCCGGCCGGGGTGACGTCGAGCGCCTCGACGAAACGGATCACCGCCGGCACCTTGTGGGAGGCAAGCTGCGCGCGGCACTGATCCAGGATCTGGTCGCGGATCTCCTTCGCCCGCGCCTGATCGGTGCCGTCGGCAAGGATCACGTCGGCGACGACGATGCCGCCGGTGATCGGGCTGCGGCGCGATTTCGCCCGCGACATCCGCACATCGGCATGGCGATTGATGACCGCCTCGATCTCCTCGGGGTGAACCTTCAGCCCCCCGATGTTGATGATGCCGCCGCGGCGCCCGACGAAATAATAGCGGTCGCCGCGCAACTCGACGATGTCGCCGCTGTCGACGAACCCGTCGTCATCGGTCAGCGCGGCCGCATTGCGGCCGATGTAAGCATGCGCCGTGCGCGTCGAGCGGATGCGCAGCGAGCCATCCACGACCTTCATCTCGACGCCGTTGCGGTTGCCGAGATAATCGGCCGGAAAACCCTCCAGCCCGTCATTGACGGCAAAGCCGACACCTGCCTCGGTCGAGGCATAGGCATGACCGACGGAGGAATTGGGGAACGCGGCCTTCAGGCCGTCGAGCACCGCCTGGTCGGCGATCTCGCCGGACAGACGGACATATCCCGGCGCGAACTGCGCAGCCGAGCCGCTCATCAAGAGCTTGCGCCAGTGCGATGGCGTGCCGGAGATATGAGAGACGCGGCCCGCGTTCAGGCGCGCGACGTGGTCGCCGAGCGCTTCATGCGGATCGGACAGCACCATCGAGCCGCCGGAGAGAACCGCACGCAGGAAGATTTGCAGGCCGCCATAGCGGCGAATGTCGTAGAATGTCGCCCAGACCGGCGCGGGTCCGCGCGCAGGGCCTTCGGCGACGATGGCGCCCGTCAATGCTTCCAGCGTATGGCCGGCGATTTTCGGCACGCCCGATGTGCCGGACGTCAGCATCAGCCATTCCGTGGCGCGTTCGGTCTTGGCCTGCGCGGCGGCCTGAAGCGGCAATTGCGCGGTGACGACGAGCGCGACCGCCTTTGCGGCCCATTGCGCGGGCTGGTCGGTGACGACGGCATCGATCTCGGCGTCCGCGATCAGCGCATCGAGATGCGCCGGATTGAGATCGGGCGGGCACAGCAGCATGCGCCGCGCGACACCGTCGAGCTCGATCATGGCGAGGCCGGATTTGAGCTGGTCCGACAGCTTGAGCAGGACAGAGCGGCCCGCCAACTCACGCAAGCCGCCGCCCAGAACCGTATGCCCGAGGACGTCCGTCAGCGACACCACATGATGGGCGTCGGAGATCGTGCGGCCCTTGAGCTCCGGGCTTAGATAGTCGCGAAGCGCGAAGATCTCACGCGGGGACATTTTCGTAGGCCCGCACGAAATCGCCCACGGTGGCGGGGAACGCTACGTCCTCGGAAATGGTGAAGGGATCGACGCCGGTCTCGTCCTCGAGGCGCGCCACCAGAATTGCGAAGGCGAGGGAATCGAAACCCGTCTCGTGCAGGGACAGATCGTCCGAGAGTGCGGGAAGCGTGACGTGCTGCTCCTTGGCGATCTGCTGGATCGCTTCGATGACCTTTGACCTTACCGACATGGCTGGCTCACTCTTGTTATTGATGATTCGTGTTGCAGCGGCTCTTGATGACCGCCTCCCCAAGGCCCGTGTTGTTTACCCGACAGAAGTAAATGGCTTCTTGGACAATTCAGATAAAATTGGACCTATCTGGCGGATTTTCGTGCGGCTAGAGCCTGATCGCGCCATTGATGATCCCTGCGTACACGTCCGCGTCCAAGGCGACGTAGGCGCCCGATTTCGGGTCGAGCATGAACAGCGGATCGCTTATCAACCTCGGATCAAAGCCATCGCGAGACAGTTCGCCCTTCTTCTGCTTGAACGTCTCGGTCGCATCGAGCTCACCGGAGATGCGAATGAAGACGGGGCGGGCATAAGCCGGCAAGCGCCGCGCGAGATGGGCGGGCAGCCCCTCGATGTCAAAGCCCTCGTTCACGACGATGGCGCTCATGCCGGCGCGGCCGTCGGTGCCGGGGATGCTGACGCCATAGGTGGTGGCATCGATCACGCCGGTGAAATCGCGCACGGCGTCGTTGACCTCCGATGTCGCGACGTTCTCACCCTTCCAACGAAACGTGTCGCCGATGCGGTCGACGAAATGGAAGAAGCCCTTGTCGTCGAGGCGCATCAGATCGCCGGTGCGGAACCAGGCATCGCCCTTGGCGAAGACGTCGCGCAAAATCTTCTTTTCGGTCTCGGCGGCGTCGGTATAGCCCTCGAAGCGGCCGCCGCCTTCGTCCGCGGTGCCAATGCGGCCGATGGCTTCGCCGGCCTCGCCCCTGGCGCTGGCAATGCAAAAGCCCTCTTCGTTGCGCAGCGGTGCACCGCTGTCAGGATCGAGCTTGACGAGACCCGCCGGAAAGCGATGCGCGAGCAGCGGCGGAACGCGGCCGATCGCGCCCGGCTGCCCCTCGACGTTGAATAGCGAGAAATTGCCTTCCGTCGCCGCGTAGAATTCGAGGATGCGCGGAATGGCGAAGCGGCTCTGGAAATCCTCCCAGATGTCGCCGCGCAGGCCGTTGCCGCAGACGAGCCGCAGGCGGTGACGGTTCTCGTATTCCGACGGCGCCGCCTTCAGAAGATAGCGGCAGAGCTCGCCGATGTACTGGAACAGCGTGCAATCGTGGCGCACGATGTCTGACCAGAAGTTCGAGGCCGAAAATTTTTCCGCGATCACCACCGAGCCGCCGGCGGCGAGCATGCTGCACGGGGCAACAATGCCGCCGACCGAGTGGAACAGCGGCAGGCAATCATAGAGCCGGTCCTGCGGGGTGGCGCCGGTGAGGCCGGCGAACCAGAAGCCCCAGTTGAGGATGCGGCGGTGGCTGATGCTCGCCGCCTTCGGCAGGCCGGTGGTCCCGGAGGTGTAGATCAGCAGGGCCCGGTCGTTGATCGTCACGTCGCCATGCTCGTCCGGCGAGAGCGGCCCGTCCTCGAGCGCGGCAAGTGCGACGTCGATCGCGCGCTCGCTGCGGACATCGCCATGGGTCCAGACTTTTGCTTCTGTCTTCAGGTGCGGCGACGCGCCGTCCAAGGCTTCCATGAGCTCGTGCGCGACGATGACGTGCGACGGCCTGGCGACATCGACGCAATGCGCCAGCGACTGGCCGACGAGCCTGGTGTTGATCAGCGCGACCACGCCGCCGACCCGGCTGATGCCGAGCCACGCGGCAACATAGTCGATGCCGTTCGGCATGATCAGGGCAACGGTATCCCCCTTGGCCACGCCGACCGAGCGCGCCCAGCGCGCATAGCGGTTGATGCGCTTCGAGAGGCCTGCGTAGTCGATCGTTGTCTCACCTGCGACCAACGCGGCGCGAGCGGGCTGACGCCGCGCCCAATCGTCGACGACGTCGGCGAACAGCCGGCCCGGCAGCGTTTCGATGCGCGCGGTGAGCTCGATCGCCTTCAGCCAGATCTTTGAAGCCGAAGGTGCGCGCGCGACTTTCGGTTGCTCGATGACGCCGGTGGTCATGCCGTCCATTCTTTCGGAACGTGTCTGCGGTTTCCCGAAGCTTAGCTCGCACGCCCTGCCCAGGTGTTAAGAGACAAGGTAAAGCCAGGTTAGTACGTGATTAACTCTGGCCATCCAACGCGGGCGAGTTTGGCGGCATGCAGACGGTGGAGACCTAGCGCTGGCGCAAGGTGGTCGAGTTTGTCGGAGATCAGGACGGAATAGCGATCCGGCCCCGCCGAGGCTAGGCGCTCCCTGGTAAACGGGTTATGCTTTTCTACCCTGCGTTGTCAGGCTACGAAAGGGAGGCGTCCCGTGGCTCTCGATCCGTCAGAGTTTCCGGTCCAGGCCAAGCCGTTCGAGCAGCGCCTGACGAATTTCGCCAGCCGCGTGATGGGTGGACAGGCCAGGGTGGTTGCGATCGGCTCGTCGACCACGGCGGGCGAAGGCGGCATCGCGCCCTATCCGCAGCGACTGCTGGCGGATCTTCGGATCAAATTTCCAAATGTCGGAATCGAGGTGATCAACCGCGGCGTCGGCGGCGAAGACGCTCCTTTGGAGCTGAAGCGGTTCGAGCACGACGTCTTCGATCTCAACCCCGATCTCGTCATCTGGCAGGTCGGCACCAATTCGGTGTGGCAGGCCGACGGTCCCTCGTTTGCGGAGACCACGAAGGCCATCCGGGAGGGTGTCGACCAGCTGCTCGGCGCGAAGCGGATCGACGTGATCCTGATGGACCTTCAATATGTGCCTGCGGTGCTGACACCGGCCAAGCGCAACAAGGCGGACGCCATGGTCGGGGCGATCAGCCAGATCGCGTACGAGAAACAGGTCAACGTCTTCCGCCGTTTCGCGCTGATGCAGGGCTGGCACGAGGTCGCAAGGATCTCGTTCGACCGTTTGGTCGACCCGGGCGATGACACCAGGCTGCACGCCAGCGACTGGACCACGGACAAGATGACCTGGCAATTGACCGACGCGATCTTCGCGGCGACGCCTTACGACACCTAGTTCAGCATGCTCCGTCGGATCGGGCGCCGAACGAGCGATAGGCGCTAGCCGCCTCGCCTGTAACGTGGGCGTGGCGGCGCAGCGTTGACCGGATAATACGGATTGACGTCACAGCTCGCCGAGCGGCCTGACGCCGTGGCGCGGCACTGCGGCAGCGACGTGAAGGAGCAATCGTACCACTCCCCGCCGCCACCGTTCGCGCCTGAGTAGACGTGCATGCAGACGGGAAAGCTGGGATCGAAGGTCTGCGCATGCGACGGCGCGGCCATGAGCAATGCACCGACGAACGCGATCAGGCCGAATGAGCGAAGCATGAAAAATGTCCCCGATATCGCAATCGCTAGTTCGACTTCTTTTGACGCCGGCGCGGCGGCGGCGGCGGTTCGTCGAAAGCATAGTAGGGATTGACGTCGCAGCTCGCCGCGCGGCCCGACGCCGTGGCCCGGCACTGCGGGATCGAGGTGAACGAGCAGTCGTAATAGTCGCCGCCACCGCCCCGGCCGCCCGAAGTATAGACGTGCATGCACACCGGATAGCGCGGATCATAGGTCTGGGCGTCGGCATCTGCCGACGCGAACAGCGCGGCAATCGCGGTGAGGGTCAGGATAGGCAGGCGCATGGAGACATCCTCGAATCGATGGCGGCGTCGAATCTCGTGCCGACGTCCTCCTATGGCATAACACCACGCCGGAGGCGACTGTTCCTCCGGCGGATGACGGCAAGGTGAGCGGGGTGCGCTGCGCGCGCTACCCGCCCAGCCCCTGCAGGACCAGCCGGTTCAACCTTGCCGCAAACGCGGCAGGGTCTTCGGGCAATTCGCCGTCCAGGATCTGCGCCTGTTCGAGCAGGAGCAGGCTGAGATCATCGACCGCCCTGGAGCCGGCTTGCGCCCTGGTGATCGCCGTCACCAGCGGATGGCGCAGATTGATCTCGAGGATCGGCTTGGTGCGCATGCCGCGGTTCTGCTGCGACAGGATACGCTCGAGCTCGCGGCTCGGGCCCTGGCTGTCGGCGACGAGGCAGGAGGCGGAGCTGGTGAGGCGCGTCGAGACCTTGACGTCGCTGACGCGCTCGCCGAGCGCGGCCTTGATCATCGCGATGGTGGCGGCCTCGTCGGCGGCCGGCTCGTCCTGCTTCGCCTCGTCGGGCTCGTCGGTGCGCGGGATCAGGTCGAGATTGAGATCGCCCTGGCTCAGCGATTTCAGCGGCTTGCCGTCGAACTCCGATGGCATCGAGGTCCAGAAGGCGTCGACCGGATCCGACAGCAGCAGCACCTCGATGCCACGGGCGGTCGCGGCTTCCAGCCGCGGATTGGACTTCAGCCGCTCGATGCTGTCGCCGACGAGATAATAGATCTCGGTCTGGTTCGGCTTGAAACCGGCGATGACGTCCTTCAACGAACGCTTCTCGCCCGAGGTGGTGGTGAAGCGCGACAAGGACAGCAGCTTTTCGCGCCGCTCGAAATCCTCGTAGATGCCTTCTTTCAGCACTGCGCCGAAGGCGTCCCAGATCCTGGCAAAATTCTCCGGGTCCTTGTCGGCGAGGCTTTCGAGCTCGGATACGACCCGGGTCGCCACGGCTTTCCGGATCTGGGCGAGCTGCGGATTGTTCTGGAGCATCTCGCGCGAGATGTTGAGCGGGAGATCTTCGCTGTCGACCACGCCGCGGATGAAGCGGAGATAGCCCGGCAGCAGATCGGCATCGTCGGTGATGAAGACGCGGCGGACGTAAAGCTTCACCCGGCCCTTGCGGTTCGGCTCGAACAGGTCGAACGGCTTCGTCGACGGCGCGAACAGCAGCACGGCGTAGGAATAGCGGCCTTCCGCGCGGTAGTGCAGCGTCATCGCGGGATCGTCGAAGGCCGATGCGATCTGCTGATAGGCCTTCTTGTAGTCCTCGGCCGTCAGCTCGGACTTGGAACGCTGCCACAGCGCGCTCGCCGAGTTGATCTGGCGCGGCTCGCCCTCTTCCGGCACCAGCTCGATGGGGAACAGGATGTTGTCGGAATAGGCACTGACGATGCGCTCGATCTCGTAGGTCTCGAGATACTTCTTCGCGTCGTCCTTCAGGTGCAGGACGATCTCGGTGCCGCGTGCCACGCGCGCCGCTTCCTCATCGCTTGCGCGCGCGATCTCGAAGCCGGAGCCGCCGGAGGACGTCCAGCTCCACACGTCGCTCTCGCCGGCACGGCGGCTGACCACGACGATCTTCTCGGCGACCATGAAGGCGGAATAGAAGCCGACGCCGAACTGGCCGATCAGGCCGAGGCCGTCCTTGGCCTCCTTCAGCTTCGAGACGAACGCCTTGGTGCCGGAACGGGCAATGGTGCCGAGATGGTCGATCAGCTCCTGGCGCTCCATGCCGATGCCGTTATCGGCGATCGTGAGCGTTCCGGCCGTCTTGTTGGGAATGATCCGGATCTTGAGCGCGTCGCCCTCGCCCAGCAGCTCCGGGCTGGCGATGGCTTCATAGCGCAGTTTGTCGCAGGCGTCGGACGCGTTGGAGACGAGCTCGCGGAGGAAGATATCGGTCTCGGAATAGACGGAGTGCACCATGAGGTGCAGAAGCTCGGAAACCTCGGCCTGGAAAGGCTGCGTATGCGCGGCCGTATCTGACGTCGTCATGCGTTTATCCGGTCAATCAAGGGGGAAAGAAACCCGGGATATAACGCGAGGGGATAGGGGATCAAGTGGACGTGAAAGATCGCCCTCCCGGCGGGAGGGCGATTTGTCCATGGCGGCCGGGGACGGCGAAGAAGGATCAGGTCACACAGCGGCCGGGCTGAAGCAGTTTTGCGACCTCGGTCAGGGAGCTGACCATCGGCTCGCAAGCAATCGTCGGCCTCTTGGGGCCCTGCTTCCGGTTCTCGAGCAGCACGGGCTTGGCGTTGCCAGTCTCGATGACCGCGGGGACCCGCAGCAGCACCGACGTCTCCGCCAGATCGTTCAGCCGTATCGACACGGTACGGGTGGGAACCCGGGCCTGCTTCAGGTCGGCGAACCGGTCGGCCTTGCCGGAACGGTTGACGTTGTGAACCGCATCTTGCGTGGACCTGTCGGCGACCGCCTGCCAGCGGTCGGCCAGATCGTGGCCGGAGGTCAGCTGCACGGCACCGACCTGGACGGCACCAAGGGTCGCGGCAATCGCAACAGCACCCAAAAATACCTTTTGAATCTGTAACATGACTGACAATCCCTCGCCCCATCGGCGATCCCGGGAACAACGCGATGGGAGGACCGGCAGTTCTCAGCCGTTCAGATCACTTAACCGTGTGCGAAATTCACGGCAGGCCGCATAAAAACGCCGCACAAAAAAATTTTCAGCCGCCTGGAACGACTCCCGGGCCCGAGAGTCGTTTCAACAGCCGGCTATTCCCCCCTGCCCCATAAGCCGGCGACGTAGGGCGCGACTGTGGTGATGCCAGTCGCGCCTTACTTTTGTCCGGCGGTCTTCTTGATCTTTTATCGTTCCGCCCCACCATCCGCCCTACCTTTCCCCTGGGCTCGTCAATTGACGAAAAGCCGCGCCGATTCACTGGGCTGGGCGGCGGCGAAGAAATAGGTCGATCTTTTCAAGCTGAGAGCATCGACCGGAATGGCCGCGGTTGGGCACGGCGGTGGGGTGAACAATTGCGGCGGTAGCTCAGCGTTCGATGCCGCACCGCGGAATTCATCCGTTTACGCGGCTCAGAGGCTGGAATGGCTCACGAGAAGGCAGCGCCTAGTCACGCCGAAATAGTTGCGTCCAGAAGTGCGAGCAGTGATCGCACTATCACCAAGCGGCGGCGTCCGACTGTTGCCGTGATAAGTTGGCCAGATCCTATCAACTCTTAAAGCTTTGCGCACCCCAAGCCGGTTACCATACAAGCTTCGTCTATCGTGCAACTGAGCCGCTCGCGAAATGGGACTGCTTTCGCATCGCCACCATTCGTAGACGACAACGCACTTCCGGGCTGTCTCCGTCCATCGTTGTCCAATGTGTCGCTCGTCATGGTACCTCCGGTCTAAAAGGCAGTCGCTTGATTCCAAGCGTGCTGGAGACAGACCGGAAGGTCAACGATCAAGGTGGTCCTCACGGATCGAGTGAGTAGCTCACGTCACATTTCCTTACCTGTATCGTGACACTCGCCGCTCTAGTTGGTGCGCAGCAAGCATTTTCCCTTCAGGCGGACGGCGGACAACCTCCACGAACAGGTGTCCTCGCTGAAAGCCGCGTTATCTGCGAATATCTCAATGACCTCGCAGACGGAAAACTGTTTCCGAAGTTGCAGGCGCAACATTGGCGAGCGCTGGGCGATCAGGGCACTGCCGACGGCATTCTGGCCGCCACGCCGCTCTCGCGCTACGAGCTTGCGGTCCGTCCGCCCGAGAAGCTCTGGCTGCCCGGCTCGATGGCCAGTTGGACAAGGTCGAAACCTTGCTTCCGCGATATAGAAGGCTGCCCCATGCTCGGCGAGCGCGTCGACATCGGCACGATCATCTTCGCCTGCGCCTTCGGCTATCTTGATCTGCGCTTCCCCGACTTCGACTGGCGCTCGCGCCATCCGAAATGCGCCGCATGGTTCACCAGCTTCGAGGCGCGGACGTCGATGCAGGCGAAGCGGCACTCGGTTGCTTGAGCTTCCGCGGAGATCAAAGCTCGCAGTTCGGTTGCAGATTGAGCTTTCGAAGCAAAGGGCTGAGCCCGTCCTGGCTGCAGCTCTGTTTTGGCCTCTCGATCGCTCTGGATTGAGCGTCTTTTGACTGGGCAGCGCTGCGCTTGCGGATTTGGTAGCCGGAAGCGGCGTTATCGTGCCAATGACGCGGGATGAAGGCTGGCTCTTTCGGCTTGGCCTTCGCTTGAGGAGCCGGCGTCGATACGACGACCTCGGGTGTCGGATTCGGATCTATCGTGGCGGCGGAAACGGCAAGCGCCACATCTTCCTTTTGGGCCGCGAGCAGTCGGTCACCCTTGGTACCGGATACAACCGGGTAGCTCACAATCTCGGGCGCGACTGTAGCGGAGGCGACCGGAGCAGCGCTTCGACCAAGCGCCGCAACAGCACCCAGCGCCGCCAGGCCAGCCACTCCCAAGGCAAACAATCTGATCACTTTCGACGGGTCCCCACCCTTCAGCCCTGGCAGGGTCGGGCCGGAATCAGCCGAGATTATGGCTCAGGGACTGGGCCGGTGAAGAAGTCCGCTGGTCGCCGTCGCCGCCGACCGATTTTCCTCGGAGCAGTTGCGCGTGTGCGGATCAGCTAGGATGCTACCGCTCTCACGCGCACGTAGGAGCCAGGAGCGTCCTCGATGACCGGCAAGTTGCCGCCGCCCGGTTCGCGCGCGGGAACGCGCTGATGATCCAGGCGGCTCACCCACTCGTCCCAAACGGGCCACCAGGAGTCCCGATGACTGGTTGCATCTGCGAACCACTGGTCGGGGGTAGGCGGCAAGTTATCGTTCGTCCAATGGCCGTACTTGCTGCCCGGTGCGCTGATGACTCCCGCCATGTGTCCTGAGGCGGACAGAACGAATTTGACGGGACCGGAATATAGACGCGTCGCCGCATAGGTCGACGTCCATGGGGCGATATGGTCCTCGCGCGTGGACAGGATGAACGACGGGATCTTGATCCGCGACAGGTCGATCGGGGTGCCAGCGAGCGTGATGCCGCCGGGCTTGGATAGACGATTTTCCAGATACATCTCTCGGAGGTAGAATGAATGCATGGCAGCGGGCATCCGTGTGGAGTCCGAGTTCCAAAACAGTAGGTCGAACGGGAGCTGCTCCTTGCCGAGCAAGTAGTTGTTCACGACGAAGGACCAGATTAGGTCGTTGGCCCGCAACATATTGAATGATGTCGCCATATCCTGAGCGTCGAGATATCCGCGCTCGCGCATGCGCCTTTCGAGCGTTGCGAGCTGCTCCTGATCTATGAAGACGGCCAGATCACCGACTTCCGCGAAATCCACCAGCGTCACGAAGTAGGTTGCGCTTGCGATCCTGTCGTCTTCGTTCGCGGCCAGGTAGGCGGCCGTTGAGGCGAGCAGAGTGCCTCCAAGACAGTATCCGATGGCATTGACCTGCTCTTCGCCGGTCGCCCTTTTGATTGCATCCAGGGCCGCGACCGGACCCTCGAGCATGTAGTCTTCGAAGCCCTTCTCAGCGAGCTTCTCGTCCGGATTGACCCAGGAGATGACGAAGACGGTATGGCCTTGGTCGACCGCCCACTTGATAAGCGAATTCTTCGGCTGAAGATCGAGGACGTAGAACTTGTTGATCCACGGCGGGATAATGAGGAGAGGCCGCTTGCGTACGTCGCTTGTCGAAGGAGCGTACTGGATAAGCTGCATCAGGTTGTTCTGGAAGACGATCTTCCCGGGAGTCGTCGCGATATTCTCGCCGAGCCGGAATGCCTTCATGTCGGTCATCGTGATGGAGAGGCGACCCTCGCCACGACCGAGATCGGAAAGCAGGTTGTCCAGCCCGCGGAGCAGGTTTTGTCCTCCGGTCTCCAGCGTGGCTTTGAGCACCTCCGGATTGGTGGCGACGAAGTTCGAAGGAGAAATGGCGTCGACGAACTGACGCGTGTAGAACTCGACCTTTCGAGCAGTGGCGTCGTCCATGCCCTTGACGTCTCGGACGGTCGAAAGGATTGCCTTTGCGGCGACCAGGTAGCTTTCCTTCACGTAGTTAAAGACCGCATTCTCGGTCCAGTCGGGATGCTTGAAACGCTTGTCCTTGGGTTTGTCGGACTCGCAAGGCCGCGTCAGCCACATGCTTTCTGCCGCCGACTTCCAAACCGCCATGCTGTCGTTGAAGAGGTCGATCTGGGCCTTCGCCACCGGCGTCGGGTCCGACATCATTCTTGTCATGAGATCGACGAAATCAAACCCGAGCGTCGAGGTGTCTCCCATGCCGACCTTCGTGGCGTCGGCCTGGGATGTGGCGAACCGCTGCATCAACAACTGGCTCTGCTTCGCGACCGAGTGCAGTTGGCCGGCGAGAACAAGAGGATCCCACGTAGGTTGCGTCGATCGATCTCTCATGTCTTCCTCCCTCCGTTTTTCGAAAGAGTAGCACCGCTGGGATCGAAGGCCAGCGAAGAGGCGGTCGATCCCGCGGGTGGCTGGATTAACGTGAGGTCGTAGTTTCCTTGTGCTGCGATCAACGTTGAGCATCACATGTAGATACCCGGACTCGTCCGGCGATCCGCACAAATTCGGGTATATTGTGCTCTGCAAAGGGCACCCGGGCCTCTAGGTGCGAGGGCCGCAAAAATATCCGATCGCCGCTGGCGGCGGTTGTGATTGCGGCCCCAATGCAAGAGGTTGTCCAACGTCTATGAGCTGCCTTTGCCTCGTCAGCACTGAGGCCGCCCCAAATGGACCGTGCCGCTAATTGGTCTCGATCGCACCTGACCCATGCGAAGGCGTATGGCGATCGGAGGGATACGTTGCCGCTTCGCCGACACCGGAGAGGATCGGTTGAGCAGATCGCCGAACGCTGGGTCGCTAGGGTGACACACAGCGGAGTCTAGGGAACAACTAAAGCGATGATGCTTGCGCGTGGAATAGGTTACCAATAGCGGACATCGTCAATCGCTGCGTCCCGGGAACTCTACGAAGCCCCAAACAACGGCGGTGCAACCAGAGCAGCTTATTGGTCCAACCATGGGTTGGTGTTTAGACCGATCTTCATCAGCTATCTGATCTCCGCTGCAACGACTTACCACCCTCCGGATCCTGCATTGCGGTGATGACAGAACAGCTAAATCTCGAAGATTGGGCCTGGCAACTTTCGGCCGAAGTCTACCGTCTCAATTTGTATAGCCGCCTGACGGGAAAAGCAGATCCAAATCGATCATCGGTCACCGATGAAGAGTTGGCTGAAGTGATCCGGGACAGTTTCACTCAAATGGACGAAATCGCCTATCGCGAAATGGTCAAGTTGGCGACCGAGGCAGCACTAGAAACCTACGATCGGGTCGTATCGTCCATCGTCAAGGGGTCGCGCGTTCGGCTGCGCAACTGAAGTCGCTTTGCGCACTCGGAAGGTCGCTCTCTTGACTTGGCGCACATACCGTTGCGCCGCTTGCAGCCGGTGTCACGGCTCGGATGAGCGTGGACATTCACTAGGGAAGCGACCCCGGCAGGGGCTGGCAAGCGCCGGGGCCGCTCCATCCCTCGTGAAGCACGCCCCGCCGAGCGCAAGCCAAGCATACTGGAGAAATCGATAAGGGAGGACTTTGTCGGCGCGGCAGCCTGTCGCACCAGATAGTTGACCTAAATCAACCCACAAGCCTCGACCGACCTGTAGGTCAAGGTTCCTGAGGTTTTAGTTGTCCAGCGGTAACAGCTAGTCTCGTTCGTAAAGCGACGCACCGTTTCTATTTGCGGCGCAAAAACCTCGGGCGTAGCTTTGTCGAAGCCGGGGCTGGACCATATTTCACGTATTTTTTTGACCCGGCGGGGCCGCAGCGTCGCAAGCCGCTGCGGCCTTTTTGCTGACAGGCTGCAACGGGCGAGCACCGTTCGAGTTGCAGGACGATGGTTCCGCTATGGCCCTGGTCGGCTGAGCGAGATCCATCCGGCTCCTTATTTTATGTTCTCGTTCCCAATGGGTGATCGCCGCATCCAGCGGCATGCATCTGCGCCGCCCTCGCTGAACGGCATTCCCGGCGCCCTGATCCACGGTCGTTTCGACATCAGCGGACCATTGTCCACAGCCTGGCAACTGCACAAGCGATGGGAGACCACTAGGCTGCATATTCCTGACGACGCCGGTCACGGCGGTGGCAATGAGATCTTGCCTTCGATCTGACAAATATTCACGAACCGGACCTAGTGCGAGAAGCGTCGCGCACCTCCGTCAACGTGGATTACCTGGCCCGTGATGTAACGGGCAAGTGGAGAGGCAAGAAAGGCGACAAGCACTGCGAGAGCTTCCGGCTCCCCGATATAGCCAGCAGGACAATTCTCCGCGACCCATTTGCGCTGAGATTCCTCGGTCGGCAATAATTTCTGATCGATCTGCTCGGAGTGTAGCCGGCCGGGCGGGATCGAATTGACCGTGATCCCATCCTTGCCGACAACACGGGAAAGCGACTTTGCCCAGATATGGGTGGCTCCATTGGGCGGAATGCCACCATTCAACGCCAACGGCTCATCGCCTCCGGTCAGATTGATGATCCGACCGAATTTCTGAGCCTGCATCATGGGCACGAAGGCATGGGCGAGTTCACGACCGGCATGAAAATTAAGCGCCATAGCCTCATCCCATTGCTGACGTGTGCCTAGGCCGTCGAAGGGCCGCGAACCGCCGGCATTGTTGACGAGGATGTCGAGGCGGCCGAAAGCGGCAAGCACCTCATCTCTGATACGCGCGGCTGCCTCGTGCTGTGTGACATCTGCGACGATCATCAACGGCCGCTCGCGTCCAGAAGCCGCAATCTCGTCCGCAGCATTTCTTAGGCGGTCTTCTCGCCGGGCCACGATTGCGAGACGACATCCCTCTTCAGCAAGCTTCTGCGCGATCGCGCGGCCGAGGCCGACGCTGGCACCGGTGACAAGCGCGACCTTGCCGGCGAGCTTAAGATCCATGGTTTTCCCTTTTTGCCGTGACTTGATACTCGCCAGCGAGCTCAAAGTCCGAGATAGGCCTTTCTGACCCGATCATCGTTTTGGAGAGCGGCGGCAGGGCCCTCGATCGCGATCCTGGCGTGCTCCAGCACGTAAGCGTACTGCGCCTGCTTGAGGGCCAGGGCGACATTCTGCTCGACGAGTAGAATGCCGATGCCTTGTGCCACAATCTGGCCGATGACAGCCATAACCTGCTTGACCACAATGGGAGCCAGGCCGAGCGAGGGCTCGTCGAGCAGCAGGTAGCGAGGCCTCGACATCAGGCCGCGCGCGATTGCGCACATCTGCTGCTCGCCGCCAGATAGCGACCCAGCCTGCTGGCCAAGCCGCTCCTTTAACCGGGGAAAAATGGAAAGGACCCGGTCAAGCGCGTCCTTCTCGTGTCCCCTCGCCCGCGGTGCGTAGCTTCCGAGTTCAAGATTCTCGCGCACGCTCATGAAGGCGAAGAGTTGGCGACCCTGCGGAACATGTGCGATGCCCGCCTCGACGCGCTCATGGGCCGGCATACGCGTAATATCGATGCCTTCGAGCCGGACCGTACCGCTGGAGACATTCGCCTGCAGGCCGGAGATTGCGTTCAGCGTGGTGGTCTTCCCCGCACCATTGGCGCCGAGCAATGCAGCAACGCTGTTGGCTGATACCGAACATGTGACGCCGCGTAATACGGTAACGTCGCCATAGCCGGCGCTGAGATCGGTTACATCGAGCGCCATCAGTCGTCGCTTCCGAGATAAGCTGCCACTACAGCGGGGTCTCGCACCACTACCTCCGGCTTGCCCTCGGCGATCTTGCGTCCGTAGTCGAGCACTATGACCTTGTCGGCGAGCGACATCACGGCATGCAGATTGTGCTCGATCATGATGACGGCGAGGCCGTCCTGATGCGCGAAGCTGCGGATCAAATGGATGCTCTCGTTGATTTCCGAAGCATTGAGCCCGGCGAGTATCTCATCAAGCAGTAACATCCTTGGTTCGATCGAGAGAGCGCGCGCGAGTTCTAGCCGCTTGCGGGACTCCAAGGTCAGACTGCCCGCCTGCTGGTTGAGCAACGAACGCATGCCGACGCGGCCGATGATCTCCTCGGCCTTTTCGCGTGCCGTCGCCAGCGGATAGTTCAGCAACGCGCCGACGGTGACATTCTCATGCACCGTCAGGCTGACGAGGGGCTTGACGATCTGGAACGTACGGCCAATTCCCGCGCGAGCGCAGACACTTGCAGAAGCACCGGTAATGTCCTGGCCGGCGAAACTGACGTTGCCGGAATCGGGCCCAAGTTGACCGCTCAGGATATTGAACAGCGATGTCTTGCCAGCGCCATTTGGACCGATGAGCCCAACGATCTCGCGGTGGGTCACATTCAGCGACACCTCGTTCACGGCGACGAGTCCGCCAAAGCGGCGTACAAGCCCGCTCGCGCGCAACAGTTCCTTACCAATAGATCGGCTGGCCGTGTCCATCATGTGGGGCGCCATGCCTTGAGTGTGCCGACGATACCCTTGGGCGCCAACAGCACAGTCCCGAGAAGCACGGCGCCATAGATCAATAGCCGGGGCCCGCCGCCAAAGAACTGGCTCAACACCCCATCGAGCGGAGTCATCACCAGCGAACCCACGATCGGGCCAAGCGGTGTGCCAAGCCCACCAATGATGCTCAAAAGCGCGATCTGCACTGAAATGTTGATCGAGAACACACTCGGCGGATCGAGGAACAGGATGTACTGGGCATAGAAGAAGCCGCCGACGGCTGTGAGTGCAGCACTGATCATGGTGACGATTAACTTTACCTTGACCGTCTTAATACCCATGCTGGCCGCCGTTGCCTCGTCGTCGCGAACAGCGATCAGATAGAGGCCGAGCTTGCCACGATGCATCCAGCGGGTGATCGCGTAGACTGTCATCATCAGCGCGAAGGCCGCGACGAGATAAGCCCACCGCGAGCTGAACATGAATGTAGAGATACCCGGTTGGAACGGGATCGCGATGCCGCTTGGGCCGCGCGTGAGATCGCTCCAGTTATTGGCGACGATTTCCATCGCGATCGGGAAGACCAGCGTTGCGAGCGAGAAGAATGCTCCCCGCAGCCGAAAGCAAGGCCAGCTGATCGCGACGGCAAGCCCGGTCGTAACAAAGATACCAGCGATCAGGCCTAGCCAGGGCGAAACACCGTATCTGGTGAAGGCAATCGCAGTGATGTAGGCGCCGATACCAAAAAACGCCGACTGTCCGAGCGACACCAGGCCTCCATAACCCGCCATCAAATTCCAGGCGCCGGACAGGGCCGCCCAGAGACAGGTCATCACGGCGATGTTGAGGTAGTAGTCATTGAAGAACGCGCTCATTTGGTGCCGACCTCTTCCATGCCAGCGCGGCCGAATAGTCCCTGAGGACGGATCAACAGAATCAGAATGAACAGCACGAGCGCGATGACGTCCTTGAGTTCGACCGAGACGTAGAAGCCTGTCAGCGTCTGGGTGACGCCAATGATCAGCCCTCCAACCATAGCGCCGGCGACGCTGCCGAGCCCGCCGAGAACGACAACGACAAAGGCAGTGATGATCAGGTCGACCCCTGCGGTCGGAAACGTATAGAACATCGGCGTCAGGATGCAGCCTGCCACCGCCGCACAGGCAACGCCGGCGCCGAACGCCAGCCGGTTCAGCCGGTCCGTGTTCACCCCCATCAGCGAAGCGGCATACCGGTTTTGCACCATGGCGCGCAGTGCCTTGCCGTCGCGCGAGAATTGCAAGAACGCGATCAACGCTCCCGCCATCAGAAAGGCGACGATGAAGGCGTAAAGTGAGCTCACGGAGATGGCAACATTCCCGACGATTAGGGATTGCGACGAATAGGTCGTCTGAACCGAACGGTAGTCAGGCCCCCAGAAGGTAAGGGCAACGTTCTGAAGCACTACCGATAGGCCAAAGGTCGCGAATATCTGCATCGCATGTGGCGCGTGCAGAATCGGCTTGATCACCACGCGTTCGGCGAGCAAGCCAAGCCCGAACAGAACCGGTGTGACGATAAGGATAGATACATAGGGGTCGATCCCCCAAAGCGTGTTAAGCCAGAAGGCGCCGAACATGGCGAGCATGATGAACTCGCCTTGCGCGAAATTGACGATTCGCAGGACACCAAAGATCAATGTGAGGCCGATCGATAGCAATCCGTAGACACCGCCGATGAGCAGGCCCGAGACAAGCAATTGAGGAAGGATGTCCAGCATCTCGTATCCAGGCTATGGACGATGACTGGCATTGCCAGCCACCGCGGCCAGATCAGCGCTTGTCCCAGGTCTGGAGCGGCACCAGCACCGGATCGCCGGTCTTGAGGTTATCCGGCGCCACCACGACGAGCTTTCCATCCTGCCATTGCTGCGCGACCGGGAAGGAACGCTCGTTCTGCCCCTGCATCTCGCTACCCGGCCGGACGAACTTGACGCCCCAGCCGAGCGAAGTGCCGCCGGTGGGAATGTCGAGCGCCAACGCGGCCTCCTTCAGCCTGGCGGGATCCGTCACGCCTGCCGTGCGCAGCACCTTGTCGAGCAAAATGTAGGTACCGACAAAGCCCTGGGTGCCGACATAGGATGGCGCCTTGCCCTGACTGGTCTGGAATCGTTTCTGAAACTCGGCGAGCAACGTTCGCGCCTCCTCCGAAAGCGACGCCGGATTGATCCCCGCCGACCCCTCAGTGTCGAAGATTCCATTGACGGCGCTCCCCAATCCTTCACCGAAGCTCGCCAGGCCGTAAATGCCACCGGTACCGATGAAAGCCCCGACATTGATGCCGAGTTGCTTCATCTGGCGTTGGATTAGTAGCGCGTCGTTGGCATAGGACGAGGCGATGACGATGTCAGCGCTGCTCGCCTTCATGCGCAGCACGAGTGGGGCGAGATCGGTGGTCGCGGCCTTGTACGGCAGACGCCCCGCGACCTTGAAGCCGAGTTCCTTGGCCTTGGTCTCGGCCGCGGTCGCAACTGAGGTACCGTAATCCGAATCCTCGTGGACGATGAGCACGTTGAGATCGGCAGGCTTCTTGCCAAGACGTGGTGCAATGGCGCTCGCTGCGAGACTGGCGGCAAGCTGACCGTTCGAGCTCGCCGTGAACACGAGGCGGAAATAGCCGCTGAAACCGCGCTTGGTCAAACCGTCGGCGATGCCGCCGGTCTCCCAATATATCCCGCCGCGGCGCTCCACCACCTGGCTTGCGGCGTAAGACAGCCCGCTCGAATAGGTGCCGGTGATGATCTGCAAATTCTCAAGTGAAGACAGGCGCTCGGCCTCCGACTGAGCCTTGTCCGGGGTCGAGGCGTCGCCCTGGACGAGTTCGACTTTCTTGCCGGCGATGCCGCCTTTCTCGTTGATCATGTCAACGGCAATACGCGCGCCATTAAGGTTCTCATTACCGAGCAGCGCCAGGCCGCCTGTCAGCGGGTAGAGTGCCCCGATGCGCCATGTTTCTTGCGCGTCCGCGGAGAAGGTCGATGCGGCGAACACGAGAGCCGCCAATGCGAAACGTTTCATTGTCTATCCCCCTTGCTGTATTTCTGCAGTCTGGCAATGACGGTCGCCGCATCCGTCACGTCGGCGAATTGCCGATCCATGTCGAAGAGGCTGATCGCGTGCGAGATCGGCAACCGGTCGAACACCGCGTCGGCCGGAACGATCGCGCGATAATTGTAGGAAGCGGCGTCGAAGACGGTGGCGCGCACGCAATTACTGGTCGCACCGCCGAGCACGATCACGGTGTCGATATTGCGCTCGACGAGATATCCGAGCAGCGGCGTCCCGTGGAAACCACTGGGCTTTTTCTTCACGAAGACGATATCGCCTGGCTTGGGTCCGACCTCGGGCAGCAATTCGGCGCCCATCGTTCCGTCGATGCACCAGTCATCGCGCTCCTTCATGAAGGCGCGCTTGCGACCATAGACACCGATATCATTGCCGCTGGCGTCGAGGGCGAAGCGGGTTAGAAACACGGGAACGCCTGCCTCTCGTCCGGCGTCCAGGATGGCGGCGATCCGATCGACTGCTGCCCATCCAATTTCGCCGCAGGATGAGGGATAGCGCTCGTCGCGAATGCCGCGCTCGCCGACCATGTAGCGTTGCGCATCGATGACTACGATTGCGGGCCTGGCGCCGAAGCCCATCCGCTGCGCAAACCGTCCCCTCGCCAATACGGCGCGGTCTGCCTCACCCAAATAGTTATCCCAGATTTTCGTTTCGGTTGTGTCGTTCATCGGTCAACCTCGGACGGCGCGTGGTGGCCGTGCCAATGATCGGCGACATCGAGGCGCCTGCAGAGCCAGACGCGGTCATGCTTGAGGATGTGCTCGAGGACGTTCGCCAAAGCCCGCGCCCTTGCCGGTCGTCCCGTAATGCGCGGGTGCAGGCCGATCGACATCAGCCCGGGCTTCTCGGCACCTTCCTTGTAAAGCTGGTCGAAAGCCGACTTCAGATAGCCTTCAAAGTCGTCGGGCGCAGAGAAGCCGGAGGGAGCCGCAAACTTCCCGTCATTGGCATCCATCGTGTAGGGCACGACAAGATGGGTCTTGCGCTCGACCTCGACCCAATAGGGCAGTTCGTCATTGTAGGCGTCCGAATCGTAACGAAAGCCGCCCTCCTCGACGATAAGGCGCCGCGTATTCTCGCTCGGCCCGAAACGACAATACCATCCGAGCGGCCGCTTGCCGGTCGTGCGCTTGATCGAAGCAACCGCGCGCGCGATGCGCTCTCGCTCTTCCTCTTCGCTAAGGCGGAAATGCTCTTCCCAACGCCAGCCATGACAACAGACATCGAAATTCGAAGCAGCGATAGCCTCCGCTACCTGCGGATTGCGTTCCAGCGCGACGGCACAGCCAAACACCGTTGCCGGCAACTGCCGTTCCTTAAATAGATCGAACAGTCGCCAGATTCCGACCCGGCTGCCATACTCGTACATGGTCTCGAAGGCGAGATCGCGCTGTCCGGCCGGCACCCGCCCACCCGGGGCCTCGGCAAGGCCAAGCTCGGTGCGACCGCAGCCGTCTGGAACGCTGTATTCCGACCCTTCCTCATAATTGATCGCAAAATTCACGGCGATCCGGGCGTTGCCAGGCCAGCGCGGATCGGGGCGTTTTCGGCCGTAACCAACAAAATCACGCGGATGTTCGGAACTCGGCCGCCAGACGCTTGTCATGCTCTGTCCTCTCCCAGTGCCGGAAGCCGGCCTGCGACCCGCAACTCATCAATAATCTCTTCACGGTCCTGGTCGATCCGCGCGCCGGTGCGACGGATAGCGCCGGGCGTGCGCGACATCACCGGAAAGACGTTCTGCATCCGCACCGGCCCGAGATCCTCGTCCGGCACCGAGACCACCGAGTTTCGCGCAATATATTGCTGATCCCCGAAGATTTGCTCGACATCATAGATTGGCGCAATCGCTGCCTCGACGCGCTCAAAAGTCTCGAGGACTTGAGGCAAATCATGCTTGGCGATCCAGCCACCGACGATCCGATCGATCTCCTCGACATGCTTGATGCGGTCGAGGTTGGTCTGGAAGCGCGGATCATCCGCCGTACCCGCCCCCCCCGTCAGGTCGAGCACACGCCTGACGATGCTGGGTGTCGCCGCCGATAGCGCCACCCAGCGCCCCTCACGCGTACGATAGGCATTGCGCGGCGCGTTGTTGACCGAACGATTTCCGGTGCGGTTCTGAATTACACCGAGCTGGTCGAAGATAATCGGCTGCGGTCCCAGCAAGGCGAAGATCGGTTCGTAAATCGCAAGATCGATATACTGGCCCTTGCCGCTGCCGCCGATGTCACGTTCGTAAATCGCGAACATCGAGGCGAAGCAGCCGTAATAAGCCGCGATGCCGTCGGCGAGGCCAAATGGCGGTAACGTCGGCGGCCCATCGGGCTGGCCAGTGATATGAGCGAAGCCGGACATCGCCTCCGCCAGCGTGCCAAACCCGGCACGCCGGCTATACGGCCCGGTCTGGCCGAAGCCGGTCACCCTCACCATCACGAGTCGGGGATTGATCTTCGAGAGCACGTCCCACCCAAGCCCCCAACTTTCCAGCGTTCCGGTTCGGAAATTCTCCACGAGAATATCTGCGTCGATGATCATCGCCTTGAAGATCTCCGCGTCCGCGGCAGTCTTCAAATCGAGCGCGATGCAACGCTTGTTGCGCCCTGTGGTCTTCCACCACAGGCCGTGCCCTTCTTTTTTGGCGCCCATGTTCCGTAAGGGATCGCCGCTCGGATGCTCGATCTTAATGACGTCCGCCCCGAAATCGCCCATCAGCGTCGAGATGATCGGTCCCGCGAACAGCGTTGCGCAATCAATGACGCGCAGACCCTTCAGAGGGCCTGCGGCTGCAGGCATGGTGAGTTCGGTTTTCATGGTCTCAGGCATGGTGGGCCGCCCCTTCAGCGATTCTCAGTACGGTGCGGGCCCGGTCGATGAATGGCCCATCGGCCATAACGCCATCGACCATGAACGCCCCAACACCGCGTGCGAGCATCTCTTCGGCTTTGGCCACGATACGCCGTGCGTTTTCGATTTCCGCGGCGCGTGGAAAGAATACCGCGTTGACGATGTCGATCTGACTAGGATGGATGCAGCTCTTTCCCGCAAGACCTAACGCGCGGCCAGCTTCAGCATCCATCCGGAACGCTTCGCCATCCGCCACGCCGACGAATGCTCCGTCAAAGGCGTCGATACCGGCTTCGGCAGCGGCAAGCCGGACAGCCAGCCGCACCGGTGCCAGCGCAAGCGGACTACGCTCGACTCCAAGTGGTTCGAACAGATCGCCGAAGCCGAGCTGCAAGCCGATGACCCGCTCATGGGACAACGAGATCTCGGCCGCCACACGAAGGCCTCGGGCGGTTTCGATATTGGCGAGAATGCCAACGCGGCGGCCGATACCGTTTTCGGGCTCGAGCCGATCGAGGAGGCGCGCCGTCTCCAGGATCGTTTCGGCACTTTCGACCTTCGGAAGATTGACGATGTCGAGGCCGGGTCGCACGACCGCCTCGAGATCGTCGGCAAAGAAAGGCTCGCCCCAGGGATTGATGCGGACAATCACAACCTTTCCCGACGTTGTGCGACGTTCAAGCGCCCTCGCGACGTAGTCGCGCGCTTCGATCTTGCGGTCTTCCGCGACGGCATCTTCGAGATCAAACGAGATTGCATCAGCGGCCGATTGCCACGCTTTGTCGAACAACTCGGGACGGGAACCCGGAACGAAGAGCTTGCTTCGCATCGACGGGGAACGGGTAGCAGACATCGCCACGACCTACCTATGAGAGCGGGTTATACCTCGCCGTCCAGCGAGCCCCCGTTTTCGCGTTGGCTTTTCCGGAAAGCTGCGTCATTCCATCCCTAGATTGCTTGTTCGGCAAATATAATGTTGTTAGAGGGGCATTCCTGCAGGGAATGCCATAAACAATCAAAACGTGCAGTCATGGACCTTCGCAAGCTTCGATATTTTGTCGACGTCGTCGAGGCCAAAAGCATCAGCAAAGCGGCTGCGAGTCTTCACGTAGCCCAGCCTGCCTTGACCAAGAGCATCCAGTCGCTCGAACAAGAACTAGGTGCAGTGCTTTTGCAACGCTCGGCCAAGGGTGTTGCTATGACGGAAGCAGGGGCCAGGCTCTACGAGCACTGTCAGATTGTCTTTAAGCAACTCGATCGGGCCCGGCACGATGTACGCAAATCGATCGAACGACCGTCGGGTGTAGTGACCGTCGGGCTACCGCACAGCTTGATGACGGTGCTCGCCTTGCCACTGTTGCAGCTCACTACGGCGCGCTATCCCGATGTTCGCCTGGAGCTGAAGCAAGAGCACACCCATTTGCTGGTTAATGATATCCGAGCGGGAAAGTTGGATTTCGCCGTAATGGCAGAACCGCGCTCAGCATCGGGCCTGCACTGCCAGCAACTTCTGAAAGAGGAGCTTCTCTTTGTCGGACCGACCTCAGCCGACCTGAGTGCCCGTCAGACCCATATTTCCTTCATGGATGCTTCAGCGCACGAATTTATCCTTCCTTCGGTCGGCAATGGGCTGCGCCATACGGCTGAAGGACATTTTCGCGCCCGCTCCCTGCCGCTCAACGTCAAACACGAAGTCGATGCCATCGCCCTGATCACGCAATGTGTACAGGCCGGGCTTGGCGTCTCGCTGCTACCAGGCGGGTGCATTCGCATGGATGCCGAGCAGGGCCGTATTCGGGCGAGGCCCTTCGCGGAGGGCGGCTGCCATCGTACCATTGTGTTGTGCCAGGCGGCGGGAGCAGCCTTATCTCCAGCAGCAGCCACCGTGGTGGCAGTAGTGGAAGAGGCTGCCCGGGAATTGGTGACTGGCGGTCAGTGGCTTGGAGCTAGGCTGGCTTGAGGGCTTCGCGCGTTGCAAATGCGCATTCGACAGCCCGTCGCAATCTACACCAACATGCGCGTGCGATCTGCCCTTTTGCCTTCGAAGCATTGCTTTGTTCTCCGGCCCAGCTTCGCTGAGCCAGGAGACCGCAACAACCTCCTCCAAAGACTTCCGCCGGTCGTGATCTGCCTACGTTTGTAAGGATTTGGTCCGCTCTCTTCGTGAGGGCAGACTTTGGCGGTTGCTAGCTGCGGGTCGGCCATGGCCATGCCCGGACATCGCCGCAGGCGGGGCTGGTTGACATGTCACTTGCTTGACACCTTTCGTAGCGTTGGTCTCTAATCCCCACGCAAGTCCTGAGGCTGGAGGTGAAATTTTCGCCGCCAATCAAGAATGAAGCCAACTGCTCCGCCAGGCGAGTGCCGGGTAAAGGAGCGGAGGCTAAAATAGCTTCCTGGGAGGGAACAATGGACAGACGCCAGACACTCAAAATGCTTGGTGGTGCGGCGGCGATCGCCGGTACCGGCTTTCCGGGGTTTGCTTTTGCGCAGGCTCAAAAGGAAATGGTCACGGTCGTGAAGATCGCCGGCATTCCGTGGTTCAACGCTCTTGAAAAGGGAATCCAGAAGGGCGCCAAGGACTTCAGCATCAATGCCACCATGGTTGGACCGGCGAACGTCGATCCGGCACAACAGGTAAAGCTGCTCGATGACCTGATTGCCAAAAAGGTCAACGTGATCGGCTTGGTGCCGCTGGACGTCAAAGTGTGCGAGCCGGTGCTCAAGCGCGCCCAGGCGGCCGGCATCAAAGTCATCACCCATGAGGGCCCCGAACAAGAAGGCCGTGACTGGAATGTCGAATTGATCGATTCCGTTCGCTTCGGTGAAGTGCAGATGGAGCGTCTCGCCAAGGACATGGGCGGCGAAGGCGATTACGTGGTTTATGTCGGGACGTTGACGACGCCGCTTCACAACAAATGGGCCGACGCCGCGATTGCCTATCAGCAGAAGAATTTCCCGAAAATGAAGCTCGTCGCCGACCGTTTCCCCGGCGCCGACGAGATCGATACCAGCCAGCGCACGACTCTTGACGTGATCAAGGCCTATCCGAACCTGCGCGGCATTCTCGGCTTCGGCTCGAATGGGCCGATCGGGGCCGGCAATGCGGTGCGTCAGCAACGCCTTGGCAAGAAAATCGCCGTGGTCGGCACCGTGCTGCCGAGCCAGGCGAAATCGCTCATCGCGGATGATACCATCCGCGAGGGTTTCCTGTGGAATCCCACCGATGCAGGTTACGCCATGGTTGCAGTTGCCAAGCTCGTGCTTGATGGCAAGCCAATCACGGATGGCGTCGATGTTCCCGGCCTCGGCAAGGCTGCGGTCGATGTGGCCGGCAAGCAGATCAAGGTCGACAAGATCATGCGGATCAACAAAGAAACCATCGACGGACTGATCGCCGGAGGACTCTAGAACTACACCGGTCCCAGCCGCCTCGTCGCGCTGCATTCCCGGCTTTCCGGCCGGGAATGCGATCCTCGTCGAGGCGATCGCTTGACGAGCGGTCCCATTACAGGACGAAGCCTTGACGACTTTCCTGGAGATGTCCGGCATATCAAAACGTTTCGGCGGCGTGCATGCGCTTCGCGACGTTGATCTGACGCTGGAGGTCGGAGAGGTGCATTGCCTTGTCGGCGAAAACGGATCCGGCAAGTCCACGCTGATCAAGATCATTTCCGGCGTCGAGGCGCCGGAGCCAGGAGGCCGGATCTTCATTTCCGGCAGGGAGTACCCAAAACTAAGCCCGGTCTACTCCACCCATTGCGGCATTCAGGTCATCTATCAGGATCTATCGCTATTCTCCAACCTCACCGTCGTCGAGAACATTGCCATGGCGCACCATCTTGGCGGCGTCCACACGGTGAACTGGTCCTCTATGCGGGCCATCGCCATGGCTACAATGGCGAAGGTCGGCATTGAGGTCGATCCAGAAACAAAAGTCTCCGAACTCAGCATTGCCGGACGCCAGCTGATCGCGATCTGCCGGGCCCTGGCGGCGGATGCCAAACTTCTCATCATGGATGAGCCGACGGCGTCGCTGACCCGCCACGAGGTCAACACCTTGATCAAGCTCGTCAGCGACCTGAAAAGAAGCGGTATCTGCGTCGTATTCGTGAGCCATCGCCTCGACGAGGTGCTTGAGATTGCCGAACGCGTGACGGTGTTGCGGGACGGCGCCAAGGTAGGCACCTTTGCCGCAGCGACCATCAACGGCACCAAACTCAGTCACCTGATGACCGGAAAGGCTTTCGAGTATCAGAAACAGGTGCCCGACCTTGCCGTGGGTGCGGTTGTCCTCGAAGTCCAGGGCCTTGGCCGCGATGGTGACTACGACGATGTGAGCTTGCAATTGCGCGCCGGAGAAGTCGTGGGGCTTACCGGATTGCTTGGATCGGGCCGAACCGAGCTCGCACTGTCGCTGTTCGGCATGAACCCACCCGATCGAGGCACCATGGCGCTTGACGGCCACCGCATCGCGCTGAACACGAATGCAGACGCGATCCGTCGAGGCATCGCCTACGTATCTGAAGACAGGCTTACACTTGGCCTCATCCTTGACCAGTCGATCACGTCGAACGTCACGCTGACTGTGTTGGAACGTCTCGCTGGCGCGTTCGGCCTGATTGGCGCGCGCGCGCGGCAAAGCCATGTTGCGCGGTGGGTCGCCGAACTCGGAATCAAGGTCTCTGACCCCAACAACGCGGTCAAGACGCTCTCCGGCGGCAATCAGCAGCGGATCGTGCTCGCCAAATGGATGGCGACCAACCCACGAGTGCTTATCCTTGATAGCCCAACGGTCGGTGTCGACATCCGCGCCAAGGATGGGATTTATGAGATCATCCGGCGGCTGGCCCGCGAGGGCGTCGCAGTGCTGATGATATCAGACGAAATCCCCGAGGTGCTTTATCACAGCCATCGCGTGCTGGTGATGCGCGAAGGGCGTTTGACCGCCGACGTGATGGCCGCAGACACCTCCGAAGATGCGCTTCGGCAGGCGGTCAATGCCTAAATCGCGGTTTGCTTCATTTGGCAGGTTTCGGCGCAGCCACGAGTTCTGGCTGTTGATCGTGATCCTCGTGCTCTGCGCCAGCCTGGGCGCGGCGAACGGCCAGTTCCTGACCATGCAGAATCTGTTCGACCTGCTGACCTCCTATGCATTCGTAGGCATCCTCGCCCTCGGGCTGCTCGTGGTGCTGATCGCCGGCGGAATCGACATTTCCTTCACGGCGACGGCATCGGTGGCGCAATATGTCACGCTTACGGTGGCGAACGCATACGGCGCGAACTGGATCTGCGTTTTTGCGATCGCGATCGGCATTGGCGGTGCGCTCGGCGCCCTCAACGCGATCTTCATCCAGAAGCTTCGGATACCATCAATCATCGTGTCCGTCGCAACCTTGAACATTTTCTATGGGCTGCTGATTTTCTTCACGGGCGGTAAATACATCTATTCGTTACCCGACTGGTTCGCGACCGGGATATTCTGGTTCGAGTTCGATTGGGGCAAGGATACGTCCTACGGCGTCAACCTGCAGATCCTCGCGCTCGGGCTCTCATTTCTCTTCACCTGGCTCCTGCTCAATCGTAGCAATATCGGTCGTCAGATCTACGCCATGGGCGGCAATACCGATGCCGCGCAGCGACTCGGCTTCCATGTCTTCGGCCTCAACATGCTGGTCTATTGCTACATGGGGGTCATGGCCGGTATCGCCTCGCTGGTCCAGGCGCAGCTTGCACAGTCCGTAGCTCCGACGGTGCTGGTGGGCAAGGAGCTCGATGTGGTTGCGGCCGTCGTGCTCGGCGGCGCCAGCCTGATGGGCGGCGTCGGCACCGTTCTCGGCACGTTTCTGGGGTTGGCACTGCTCGCTATCCTGCAGAATGGAATCATTTTGCTGGGCGTTTCGTCCTATTGGTCGCCATTTTTTGTCGGGTTGGTCATTCTGATCTCGGTCTCGGCGACAGCCTGGTCGCAGCGAGAACGGCGGACCCGGAGCGCGCGGCCATGAGAAATGCGTCCACCTTCGCGCTTCGCGGACGCCTGATCCGTTTGGCCGGCAGCGGGACGATCGCAACCCTCATCCTGTTGTTGGTCGCGCTCTGGTTGGTGTTCGCCGTTACCATCGGCGACCGGTTTTTCTCCGTCAACACGCTGCAATCGATGGCCTTCCAGATGCCGGAGCTCGGCATCCTTTCGCTTGCGATGATGCTGGCCTTGTTATCCGGCGGCCTCAACCTTTCCATCATCGCCACCGCTAATCTCTCTGGGCTGACCATTGCCTTCCTGCTGACGCACTACATTCCGGGCACTCAGGGCATTGCCTGGGCCGGCGTACAGGTGATGGCGATTGCGGCAGGGTTTGCCGTCGCGGCACTGGTCGGCCTTGTCAACGGATTTGTCATCGCCTACCTCGGCGTTTCACCGATCCTCGCAACCCTCGGCACCATGACACTCTGCAAGGGACTCGCGATCGGCCTGACGCGCGGCAATGTCATCTCCGGATTTCCGGAGCCCATTGTTTTCATCGGCAATGGAACGGTTCTCGGGGTGCCTTTTGCCCTGATCGTGCTGGCGCTCTGTGCGTTGCCCGTCGCGCTCATGCTAAACGCAACGCCCTTCGGGGCAAGGATTTACATGATCGGCTCGAACGAGAAGGCAACCCGCTACTCCGGCGTCGATACCCGCGCCGTCCTGCTCAAGCTATATGTCCTCTCGAGCCTGCTCGCCGGTGTCGCAGCGGTCGTCATGCTGGCACGTTTCAATTCAGCCAACGCGGCATATGGCGAGAGCTATCTGCTCGTCACCATTCTTGCAGCAGTGCTCGGTGGCGTCGATCCATTTGGCGGCTTTGGCAAAGTCGGCGGATTGCTGCTTGCGCTGATAATCCTTCAGGTGATCTCCTCGGCGTTCAACCTTCTCAATCTCAGCCAGTTCCTCACTCTGGCGATCTGGGGTGGCATCCTGATTGCCGTTGCCGCGGTTCCTCATCTGGGCGGCAAAGCGCCCCGGTAGACAACGATGACAAGATCGGAAGCCTCTCCCCGGATCGCGGTTCTCGACATTGGCAAGACGAATCTGAAACTGCTGGTCGCGAGTGAGGACGGCTGGCCGCTCGAAACACTTTCGATCCCGAATGTGCCGACCACGGCAGGGCCATACCTCGCCTATGATCTTCCGGGGCTGGAAGAGTGGTTCCTCGACACCTTGGCCGTGGTGACGCAACGCCACACCATCGGCGCGGTGATCGCGACCGCGCATGGGTGTGGCGCCGTTCTTGTCGAAGGTGACGAGCCAGTGCTGCCGATGATGGACTATGATGCGGTCTCGCCGCCTGAGATCGACCAGGCCTACGCCCGGATTGCGCCTGCCTATGATGAAGTGTTTTGCGGTAGCAGCGGCGCGATGCGGCTCGGCAAGCAATTGCTCTGGCAGGAGAGCGCATATCCCGCCGAATTCGCCCGCGCGAAAACCTATCTTACGACTGCGCAGTATTTCGCCTTGCGGCTCGGCGGGTGTGCTGCAAGTGAAATTTCACAGCTCGCGGCTCAGAGCCATATCTGGGACCTTTTCCACCATCAGCCTTCCTCCCTGATGCGCAAGCGCGGCTGGGACCGTCTTCTGCCGGAGCGGGCATCCGCCGGTGCGGTGCTAGGGAGGGTTTCGGAGGCTGTAGCCAAGCGTACCGGCCTGGCGCGCTCGACCGAAATCCTCTGCGGCGTGCATGATTCCAACGCCAACCTGTTCCGCTACAAGGCCGCCGGCATGGCCGATACCTCGATCCTATCAACAGGCACCTGGATGATCGGCTTTCAGCGCGGCCTCGCGCTAGACAAGCTCGACGCCACACGCGGCATGGTGCTCAATATCGATGTCGACGGCGAGAACGTACCCTCCACGCTGATCGCGACAGGCCGCGAATACGACTTGATCAGCGGAGACCACGACGCTTCTGATGCAGCCGTCCTCACCGCATTGCCGAGTCTACTGGCCCTTGGAACCTTGGCACTCCCCTCCTTCGTTGGGGATGATGGACTGTTCCCCGGTGCAGCTCACCGCGGACGCATTATCGGACCGCGGCCCGAGACGCCAGCCGAATGGCGGGGTTGGCAGTTCTTTACGCCGCATTCAGCGCAAACCGCTGTCTAGATGCGCTTGGCAGCTCGAAACACATCGTCATCGACGGTGGCTTCGCCGCCAACCTGCCCTTCGCGCGCGCTCTGGCCGCGTTGCGGCCATCGCAGAGCGTCTCGGTGAGCCAATCTCGGGATGGAACGGCGCTCGGCGCGGCGCTGCTGTGGCGGAGATTTTCGCGTACGATTCCGGTTTCGAGCGTGGTGCTTGAAGCTGTCACGCCGCTCGGCGAGGATGAGTGCAAACGCACCCTTTCCGCCGCCTATCAATCCTGGATTTCCTTCTCGGAGCGCCCATCATGACAGACCGCAATCATGCCGATCTCCGCCAGGGCATCGTCGATACCTGCAAGGAGATGAACCGAAGCGGTCTCAACCAAGGGACTTCCGGCAATCTTTCGCATCGGATTCCAAACGGCATGCTAATCACACCGACAAGCTTGCCCTACGAGCGTATGCGGCCAGAAGACATTGTCGCGATGGATTTTTCCGCGAATTACCAGGGCAACCATCGCCCTTCTTCAGAATGGCGTTTTCATCGCGATATTCTGCGCGCGCGGGACGACATAAACGTCGTGCTTCATACGCATTCCACCTTCAGCACCATTCTCGCCGTGCACGAGCGTGGCATTCCCTGCTTCCACTACATGGTCGCGGTCGCCGGTGGCAACGATATCCGTTGTTCGCCTTATGCCTGCTTCGGCACACAATCGCTGTCGGATTATGCCGTCGATGCGCTCGAAGGACGAAATGCCTGCTTGCTCGGCCATCACGGCTTGATCGTAACGGCGCAGACATTTGAAAAGGCGCTTTGGCTTGCCGTGGAGGTGGAGACCCTGGCGAAGATGTATGTCCACGCGTTGGCGATCGGCGAACCTCCGCGCCTCAGCGAGACCGAAATGGCACAGGTCCACGAACAGATGAAACGCATGGGCTACGGCCAAGCGCCCGATCTTGACGACGTCGGTGATGTTCCACGCGCCATGCCTCAGTCGAAACTGGCGCCACATTGACTCAGAGTGTCGTTGAACGCGTAAGCGCGAGCAAACTCGATAAGGAACAGGTAGTCCTGAACGAGGTAGTGACGAAACGCAGCTTCCGGGAGCGAGCCGTCCGCCAACCCGCTCGTGAAGGGATGCTCCGTGTAGGCCCGCCACTCGGCGGATGCTGCTGTCTTGAGACGCTCGAAGAAACTCACCATCTTTTCGATCATTTTCGCTTGGCTTGCTGTCCCATGAACGTCTTTGGCCCGCGACCGATAGCGCGCTGCGAACCGGATGGAGGCTGATCTCTACCCGTCGCCGCGATCAGCCGGCAACCCCTTGTGCCGGAAGCTGTCAGGCCCACCGTTGCGCAACGACGTGCCCTTTTCGGCAAGGCGCTCGTTGAACGAACCAAGATCGATCACAATTCGTTGGTGGGTTCCGCTGCCGATCTCCTCCTTGTCGTCGCTTGCCGACACCTTGAAGTCAACGCGTCTTCCTTCGACGTTAATGACCTCTGCCGTCGCGCGCACCTCGTGACCTACGGGCGTGGCAGCGAAGTGCTTTACATCCACTGCAGTGCCAACCGCGCTTTCGCCTGCGTCAAAATACGGTCTCATGGCATTGAGCGCGGCATTTTCCATGACCAGAATCATCACGGGCGTCGCAAGCACCTGCGGCAGCAGGGCGTCCTTGAAACGGTTGGCAAGATGTTCGGGTTGCACCCGCAACGTCGATGTTCCCTTGGCTCCCAACGGAATCTGCCGCATTCATTCCCCTCGGACATCTATGGAGACACGTAGAACGCGCCCCCCCAACGCGGCGCAATTCGAAACTTGCCCAACGATCGAAGCTTAGCGCAACTCTTGGCGCGCCTCCTGGCGCGCGCCGATTCAGTTGCCGGCAGCTGGCTCTCTCATGTAAACTATCCACCGCTCTCCTGCGGAGCCTCGCCATGAAAGCTTTCCTGCTCGCCTGCGCAGCCGCAATCGTGATCGCGGCGGCTGGCTTTGTCGTCCTAGACCGGGTGCAAGAACCCGTCCAACAAGCATTTGCGACGACGGGCGTGCGGCTCTGATCAAACGCTTGCGCCTACCCCCAAGCGCCTGCACCCCAAGCGCCCGCACCCTATGGGCCGCGCGATCCCTACTCGGCCGCAGTGACCGCCGGCCGGGGCCGCTCCTTGGCTTCGGCGCGGGCGTTCTGCTCTTCGAGCCAGAGGCTGTGGTGCTCCTTTGCCCAGTTAACGTCGACGGTACCGTTCCCCATCGCTTCGAAGGCCCCTTCCATGCCGATCGTGCCGATATAGATGTGCGCGAGCATGACCGCCACGAACAGCACCGACACGGTTGCGTGGACCATCTGCGCAAGCTGCATCCCTTCGATCCCTGACAGATAGAAGGGGAACATCAGCTCATATCCCGTGGCTGCGACCAGGCCACCGCCGAGGACCACGATCCAATAGATCGCCTTCTGGCCGGCATTAAAGCGACTGGCCGGCGGATGATCGTGACCCACGATACCGCCACCGCGCTTGACCCAATCGACATCCAGCCTATTCGGGACGTTGCCGGCGATCCACAGCAGAAAAATCAGCACGACTCCGATGGTGAACGGGAAGCTGAGAAAGTTGTGCGCGTACTTCGCCCACTGCGACCATTCGGAAAACGCCTCGTGGCCGATCAGCGGCAGGAGCAACGGGCGGCCAAAAGTGATGTTCAGTCCGGAGATCGCAAGAATGATGAAGCAGGTCGCGGTCATCCAATGCACGAAGCGCTCGTATGACGTAAAGCGCACGATCGTGCGGCCCGATCGACCGCTTTCCAGGCGGACCATGCCGCGCGTCAAATAGAAGATCACGAGAACAGCCAGCATGCCGAGGATGGCGACCCCGCCAATCCAGCGCAGCGCAACGTTTCGGAATTCACGCCACTCGCGGCCGGCCGGCTGCATGAGCACGCCGGAGCGCTGGTCGGGAATGCTGACGCGCCCCTGGATCCGGTCCATTTCCTGGAGCAACTGCCGCTCGTTGACCGAACTCGCGGTCGGGTTGATCTGCTGGGCCAGTGACGGTGCCGGTGCGGCCATGATCAACAGAAGCAATGCCCACGCGCCGATAGCGAGGCGGATGAAGCTTCCAAATGACGACATGAGTTCCTCCCGGCATTTACGCCGCGCGACCGCGGCCTCCCTCAGGATTCGATCGTCTCGCGATAGGCGGTCTTCCAGCCCCATGCGCCCGAGCCATAGCCGCGCTTCACGACGCGCTCCTTGTAGATCTGGGCGATGATCTCGCCGTCGCCGGCGAGCAGCGACTTGGTCGAGCACATTTCGGCGCAGAGCGGCAGCTTGCCCTCGGCAAGCCGGTTCGCGCCGTATTTCTCGTATTCGTCCTTGCTGCCATCGGCCTCGGGGCCGCCGGCGCAGTAGGTGCATTTGTCCATCTTGCCACGCGAGCCGAAGTTGCCGATCTTCGGGTATTGCGGCGCGCCGAACGGACACGCGTAGAAGCAGTAACCGCAGCCGATGCAGAGATCCTTGGAGTGCAGAACCACGCCGTCGGCGGTGGTGTAGAAGCAATTCACCGGGCACACCGCCGCGCACGGCGCATCCGTGCAGTGCATGCAGGCCATCGAAACCGAGCGTTCGCCCGGCTTGCCGTCATTGATGGTGACGACACGGCGCCGGTTGATGCCCCAGGGCACTTCGTGCTCGTTCTTACAGGCCGTCACGCAGGCGTTGCACTCGATGCAGCGGTCGGCGTCGCAGAGAAATTTCATACGTGCCATCGTCGTTGCTCCTTATACCGCCGCAATCTGGCAGAGGGTGACCTTGGTCTCCTGCATGTTCGTCGCGGGATCGTATCCGTAGGTCGTGATCGTGTTGGCGCTTTCACCGAGCACGATCGGATCGGTGCCCTTCGGGTAGTTGCTGCGAAGATCCTTGCCCGCGAGCCAGCCGCCGAAGTGGAAGGGCATCCAGGCAACGCCTTTGCCGACGCGCTCGGTGACGAGCGCCTTCATCCTCGCCCTGGAATTGTTCTCGGCGCCAGTGACCCAGACCCAGCCGCCGTCCTTGATGCCGCGGTCGGCGGCGTCGGCAGGGCTGATCTCGATGAACATGTCCTGCTGCAGTTCGGCGAGCCAGGGGTTGGTACGCGTCTCCTCGCCGCCGCCCTCGTATTCGACCAGACGGCCGGACGACAGGATCAGCGGAAACTGCTTCGCGGTCCCCTTCTCGACAGCTGCCTTCTGAACCGAGAAGCCGATATTGGGCACCCGGAACTGCTTGGCGTCGGGCAGCGTCGGGTATTTGGCGACGAGATCGACGCGCGGCGTGTAGATCGGCTCGCGGTGAACCGGTATGGGATCGGGCAGACCAAAGGCATGCATGCGTGCCTTGCCGTTGCCATAGGGCACACAACCATGCATCAGCGCGACGCGCTGGATGCCGCCCGAAAGGTCGAGCGACCACGACACCGCGTCGGGATTGGCGGGATTGATCCTGTTAATAACAGTCATTTCGGCTTCGGTGAGCTCGGTGTCCCATCCGAGCTTCTTCAGGCTCGCCAGCGTGAACTCCGGATAGCCATCCTGGATCGCCGACCCCTTCGAATACGAGCCGTCCGCCAGCAGGCTGACCTTGCGCGTCGTGCCGTCCGGCAGCTTTTCCTCGCGCTCGACGCCGAAACGCGGCCGGAACGTGCCACCGCCGTCCATAACATGCAGATTGGTGTTGTAGAGCAGCGGCGTGCCCGGATGCTTGACTTCCGGTGATCCCCAGCACGGCCAGGGCAGACCGTAATAGTCGCCGCCGACCTCGGGATCGTCCTTGGGCGCCCGCATCGTCAGCATGTCGAACTTCGCCTGGTTCTTCATGTGCGCCTTGAGGCGCTCGGGCGATTGCCCGCAATAGCCGGTCGACCAGCTGCCGCGGTTCATTTCGCACAGCACATCCTCCGCCTCGGGCAGATTGTTTTCGACCTTGATGTTCTTGAACATCTGGTCGGCGAAGCCGAACTTCTTCGCCAGGAGATAGACGATCTCGAGATCGTCCTTCGATTCGAAGATCGGCTTTACGATCTGCTCGCCCCATTGCAGCGAGCGATTCGAGGCAACGCGCGAGCCCTTGCACTCGAATTGCGTGGCGACCGGGAGAATGTAGACGCCATCCTTGCGTCCCGCCTCGACGGAGAGCGAGGCCCAGGTGGTCGGATGCGGGTCGGCGATGACAAGCAACTCGAGCGCCTTCAGCCCATTGAGGGATTCGGGAATACGCGTGATGCTGTTGCTGGCGTGTCCCTGCACGAACACCGCCCGCACATTGTCTTTCTGCGCGACCTGATCCTTCGGCAGTGTCACCGCTTCGAACCAGCGGGTCAGCGGGATCCCGGGGGTTTCCATGATCTGCTTGGAGTCGAAGCGCGATTTCAGGAACTCATAGTCGACGTCCCAGACCCGCGACCAGTGCTTCCAGGCGCCTTCGGCAAGGCCGTAGTAGAACGGCAGTGTGACGATATCGAGCCCGACATCGGTCGCGCCTTGCACGTTGTCATGACCACGGAAGATGTTGGCGCCCGCGCCTGCCCTGCCGACATTGCCGGTCATCAGCAGCGCGATGCAACTCGCCCGCACGTTGGCGGTGCCGACGGTCTTCTGGGTCTGGCCCATGGCCCAAATCAGTGTTGCCGGCTTCTCGGTCGCGAACATCTTGGCGACGCGCTTGAGCTGCTCGCCGGGGATGCCCGTGACGCGCTCGACCTCTTCCGGATTCCATTTCTCTACTTCCTTGCGGAGATCGTCGAAACCATAGACTCGCTGTCTGATGAACTCCTTGTCCTCCCAGCCGTTCTGCAAGATGTGCCACATCATGCCGTAGAGCACCGGGATGTCGGTGCCCGGCCGCATCCGGACATATTCAGTCGCATGTGCCGCGGTTCGCGTCAGGCGCGGGTCGATGACGACAAAGTTCGCCTTTTGCAGCTCCTTGCCCTCGAGCAGATGCTGCAATGACACCGGATGCGCCTCGGCCGGATTGCCGCCCATGATGATCTGGGTCTTGGCATTGCGGATGTCGTTGAAGCTGTTGGTCATCGCGCCGTAGCCCCAGGTATTCGCTACGCCGGTGACGGTCGTTGAATGACAGATGCGCGCCTGATGGTCGGTGTTGTTGGTGCCCCAGAACGCACCGAGCTTGCGGAACAGATAGGCGCCTTCGTTGGTCATCTTGGCCGAGCCGAGCCAGTAGATCGAATCGGGGCCCGACTTCTCGCGCATTTCCAGGAACTTGTCGCCGATCTCGTTGATCGCGGTGTCCCAGGAGACGCGCGTCCACTGCCCGCCCACAAGCTTCATCGGATAGCGCAGCCGCCGATCGCTATGCACAAGCTCGCGCACCGAAGCGCCCTTGGCGCAATGCGATCCTCGATTGATCGGGGAATCCCAGCTCGGCTCCTGGCCGATCCAGACCCCGTTCAGCACCTCCGCGGTCACCGTGCATCCAACGGAACAATGCGTGCAGATGCTCTTGCGGACGGTGGCGCCCGCCGCCAGCGGGCCCGCGGCGGCCGCTTCCGCCTTGCGCACGCTCGCAACAGGCAAGGCGCCGAGCGCGGCCAGCGCACCGCCGGCAAGACCTGATTTGCGCAGGAAGGTACGGCGATCGAGACCGCTGGATTGACCCGCAAGGCTCTCGGCGACGGAGCCGCGACGATCGGAACCGGAACGCTGTGATCGCTTGATAAGCACGGGCAGCCTCCCTTTCAAACGGGATAGCGATTGACTCGGTAGTAGTCCTTCACATGATCGGATTCCTTGTAGCGCGCCTTCCGCTTCTCATCGTTGGTCTCGCTGTCGGCCTGCGCGGACCCGACCAGCGGCGTCGCGAGCGTCGCGCCGGCGCCAATGGTGCCGACGCCAACCTTGCGGAGGAAGTCGCGGCGCCGGACTGTGACTCTCTCTCCCTCTTTGTCCTTCTCGTCGCTCATCGCATGTCTCCCGGACCAACGCGTGTTGGTCAGTTCGCAAACGTGAATGCCTCTGTCTCAATCCCAATGAAAAGGCGACCGAGCGCGCCGACAGCCCGATAGAACCTTGCGTTCTCCGCGCTTTCCAGGTCGGCAAACAGCCGCCCCATCCAGGACGACACGTGCTTCTCGAAGAAGGCGCGCTGCTTGTCCGACGACGCCTCGAAGCGGCCCTCGGCGAAGCCGGCCATGATCTCGCACAGGATGGACGCGTGATCTTCCGGCTCGAAATTGTTCGCGACCCGCTCGATGCCTGATGCCGAGAGGTCTGCGCGCAAGCGCGACAGCGGCCGCTCGTTGAGAAAGCCGGTCAGATAATAGGACGCATAAGGAAGCAATTCGCCGCGCCCGAGACCCACGAAGAGGTCGAAATATTCGCGTTCGATTTGCGCCGGGACCGCGGCAGAAGCGGCTTCCGCCAGCACAGCATGAGCGCTTCCCACCGGCGTTGCATCTCCGGTCAATGTAGCAAGTTGATCGAGCAGCTTCCTCGAAGGTGGTGCCGACAGCAACGTCGCAAGCAACGCATACTCCTGAGCCCGCGCCGCATCGACTGGCTCGACCGTCCCCTCTGACAAACCTCGCCCGCCAAACAGATCAGGCCGCAACTCCGTACGGGGGATACCGGTTGCAGCTTCGACTGCAATCACCCGTTGTGCGGGTACTTTGGCCCAATTCGATACCGAAGGCTGGCTGATACCGATTTTGCGCGCGAGCTGGGCAACGCCGCCTGCGGCGTCAATGGCGCGATCAAGGCCATCATCACGCACTTGGACCTCCCATCCGGCCCCATGTGCACTGATTAGTGCTTTGTAACCAAAGCACTAATCAAAGCGTAGACCTCATTCTGCGGGGGTCAATCGCGTCCCTATAGCCTGAAGCTATAGCCATTGGTCTAGCGAGGCAGTGCGCCACCATGTGTGCGACGCCGAGCGGGGTCGAGTTCACTCTCGATCTTTTCAGCCACCGCCGGTTGCGCCGCAACAGTGGCGGGACTGGTCGCAGCGGATTGGTCCACCACTTCCGCGACGGTTGAGGTTTCCGCTTGAAGCTGCTCCCGTGCAAAATCCGCAGGATTCTCAGCGTCAACGGCTGGGTCCGGCAGGGTTTCAGCAGCCTTACGCACGCCAGAGACGATCCTGTCGACCAGTGCGGCCAGTTCCGTCTCCGAGCAATCCAGCGGTCCAAAGCCCGGCATCGCGGTCGGATCGTTGAAGTCCCAGGCGTTTTCCGCCAACCCGACGAAGTCGCGAATGGCGGGATCGGCGCTCCAGGCGCGACGAAGAGCCGCGTGGGTCAACTCCTGCGGAACCCCCTTGCGTAGGAATGCGGTGATGTCGGTCGCAGCGGTTATCGAGTCGAGCGACGGTAGGCTCGACGGGTCGAATTCGGATTCACCGGCGTTGGCGGTGGGGGACGGCGAGGTAGATGATGCATCGCCTGGCTCTGCCGATTCCGGAGGAGCGGCGTTTGCCCTCCCCTCTCGCTTACGGCGAGACCAACGCGCAAGGAACTCTTCCTCACTCATTCGCGTCCACCTTCATGCCGGCACCGCGCCAGCGCTTCGGGATCGGCCTGCCGCCGCTTTCGCTTGAAGAACTCCCGTTCGACGTGGTGCTCGGCAACAAAACTTTCAATCGCCTCGCGCAGGATCTCCGGCATGGGCACAGCTTCAACGAGATTGGCGCCGGCCGCGGTAAAGGCTTCACCTTCCGCGGGATCGGCAGTGGCGGCAACAACCGAATACGGCCAGGAGCCTTCTTCCGCGGGAGATAGCACGGTCCAGATGCTCGGACTGCCCAAGGCGAGATTGTCGCGATAGCGAGCGGTCTCGGAAGGATAGAGATCGACCGTGGCGCTGCCGGCGTAGAAAAGGGTGGCCCCGCCTTGTTCGCGAAGAACGGTCCAGGGTTTGGTCTCCGGTTCATCCGGCAAAACGGCCACGGCTTGCCAAACGAAATCGACCCATGGCGACTCCGCCTTGCGCCGCTCGACCACAAGGCCAACGGAGAGGCGCACGACTGGTGGAGCTACGGGGCTCACGTCACCATCTCCAGGCGCTTTATTGGCAAACCCGTCAGCAGATTCTGCGGCTTCATTCGGAGCTTCTGATCGGGCGTCATTGCCAGGATCAAATAGACCGGCTCTCCCTGCACCTCTTCGATGGCCAGGCTCGCGTCCGCAAACGTCAACTGGAACAGTGCCAGCACGCGCCCCTCGCTGCGTTCGTCAAGCTCCTCGCCATGCCAGAGACGGTCGCCCAGTTGGGTGGCAGCCACATCGAGTCCCACATACCAGGTGAGCCTCGCATCCTGCAGCTCGCGCAACGGCACGATGGCGGCGTCGATCCCGAGCAGATGGGAGATCCAGCGCGCCATCGCCTGACCCAGGGCGCCCGGTCCGCGACCGCCTGCGGTAAGGTCGAAAGCCATGTCGAAATGGTCGCTTCGTTGCCAATAGTCCTCGGCATTCTCCTCACTCAGCACATCGACCTCTGCATGGGTCGCGGCCCCCAGCATCGACATCAGCGAGAGCACCGGGGTCAGACTGTGCCCGCCGATCATCTCGTCATCACCAAGCAGCAAGGCCTGTTCATGCTGCAGGATGCGCTGCGGCCGGAAGAACAGCTCGGCGGCGCGCAGCACGAGCGGGTCTCGGCAGCCATCGAGCGCATTGCGCAGGATCACGTGCGCGAGCTGGTTGACGAAGAGCGGCGGCAGATCGTTTGCCCCCGAACGGACCAGCGAGAGATAGGCGGCCTCCAGCGTTGGATGCCGCAACAAATGATCGCGAAATGCGAGCACGAAGCGCCAATTCCCGCGGGCATCGTCATCCGCAATCGCCGCGATCTCGTCCGGACTCACCGGCTGCCGCGGATCGGCAAGCAGCTCGCGGTGCAGCCGGCGTTCGACCGCGCACGCATCCTGCGGCGGCATCAGCTCAAGGCGAGCAAAATAGGCTTTCAGGAATTCGTCCGTGACGCGAAGCCCGCCGCTCGCATCCCGATCGAGCAGATGGTGGCCGCAGGCGATCCAGAAATCTTTCATGAGCGGCGCGGCTCCTGGCTTATGTCCGCAAGGTTGAGATCATTGTCTGGTTCGACGTCATCCTCCACCTCCATGAACGAGAATGCCTTGCCGTGCCTTTGTCCTTCCCGCAATCGCAGCCGGCGGAAGGACTCGCGGACCTCGCCATCGCTCGCCGAGCGATGGACCGCAATGAGCGAACTGATCGGATGCGTGCAGAGCGATCGCGCGAAGGCGACCTCGTCTTCCGCAGCCGCCCTCGCCGTTGCAATATCCGGCGCGCCGAACCGGTCGACCAGTTGCATGGCAAGGAGTTCCACCAGCGCCGTGCGATCGTCCTCCGTCGCCGGGACAATCTGCACCAGCGTCGACCATCCCCATGACTGCACACCGAGGAAGCCGCTGCGGAAGGCTGAGCGTTCCTTCCCGCTCAGCTTGGCCAGGTCCCGGTCGCAGAACCGGAACGTGCCGGAGACCGCCCACTCGCCGGGCTCGGCCGGCACCTCGAAGACAAAGGTGTCGGACGGATCGAGCGCGATGGTGCGCAACAGCTTCACAGCCGCGGTCCTCCCGTCTCCGGGTCGAGCCAGGTCGGCTCTCTGAGGGCCTCGACCAGTCCATGGCGCCTGGCCCTGCAGCTGCCGATCCGCCGGACCAGGAGATCGCCGTTTTCATCGATGCGCTGAAGGGTCTGACGTTCGCGCGGCAGCCTCGCCAGATAGTCGCGCGCGACGCTCTCGAAACCGTCAACCTGCCAGGCGTCAAACGCCAGCATCAGGTGACGCGCAAAGCTTTCGGTGACCTGGACCGCACCTGCCTCGCCAAACCCCTCCTGCTCGAGGGCGGAGGCAAGCGGATGAATGCCGGCGTCCTCCCCGGTCATCGCGACGGTGCGGGTCATGGCGCCAAAGACGAGCCATGGCCGCGGTTCGTCCTCGCGCGCCGAGGCCGCCCAGCCCAGCCGGCCGCCACCGACCAATCCGCCATCAATGCGGACCGCATCGGGCCAATCGATCGTCACCGCCTTCATCGGCGGCGCGTATGCGCGCAGGGCGTCGGTCAGCGCGACCATTCCTGCATAGAAGGCGCGCCGGGCAGTCCGGAGCGGTTCGTTCGGTTCGAGCACCACGGCGAACTCGGCGAGATCGAACCGTCCCACGTAGACGAGCGTGCCAGCGCCGCTCGTCGCTGCAATGCGGCATGCATGGGCGAACGCATCCCCGCTCTCACGCAACCGCACCAAGGTGAACGGCGGCGGCAATTGGATCGGTTCGGCCGTTGAAATGATGGGGTTCGCGGTCGGCGACAGGTCGTCCTCCCGTTTCCATTTCTTCCCGCTTTGGAATATCTATACGAGGTGAAGCATCGGCGCGAGTCCGCGTGATGCGCCATCGTGCGGAGAGGTTGACCTGGCGCAGCCCCCGAAAACGATCCTGGTCTGCTCGTGCGAAGACACGATGCGTCTTGACGCGGCCGCCATCGGCCGTGGTTGCCGCAACCGCGACATCAGGATGTTCCGTCACCTCTGCGGGACCGAGCTCGAGCACTTCCGCAACGCGGCAAGGGCCGAGGGCCCCCTGACCGTGGCCTGTACGCAGCAGGCGGCGCTGTTTACGGAGGAAGCGGGCGAGCGGACCGATGGAATCGAATTCGTCAACGTGCGCGAGACCGCCGGCTGGTCGCGCGAAGGCGCGGCAGCAGGTCCCAAGATGGCTGCGCTGCTCGCGGCGTCGGCGGTGCCCGCACCCGACTATCGCTTTGTCACGCTCACCAGCAACGGCGTGATCCTCATCTACGGGTGCGACGAGGCCGCGATCGAGGCCGGCACGCTGTTGGCCGATCACCTCGACGTGACCGTTATGCTGAAGGCACCGGGCGACATCACGCCGCCGGCGACTACAACTTTCCCGATCGTGAAGGGCACGATCCGCAACGCAAGGGGGCATCTTGGTGCGTTTGAATTGACCGTCGACGACTACGCTCCTCCCCGTCCCTCGTCACGCGACCGCTTTGTGTTCGAGACCTCCCGCGACGGCGCGACATCGCGCTGCGACCTTGTGCTGGATCTGTCTGGCGGCGCGCCGCTGTTTCCGGCCCACGATCTCCGCGACGGTTATCTGCGCGCCGACCCCGGCGATCCGGCCGCTCTGCTGCGCGCGGTACTGAAAGCGCGCGACCTCGTCGGAAGCTTCGACAAGCCGAAATACGTTAACTTCACAGACGCACTCTGTGCCCACTCGCGCTCCAACATCACCGGCTGCCATCGCTGCCTGGATTTGTGCCCGACCGGCGCGATCACGCCGGCCGGCGACCATGTCAGCGTGAATGCGGAGGTCTGCGCTGGATGCGGCCAATGCGCGGCGGCCTGCCCGACCGGCGCGGCCGCCTACACACTGCCCCCCGCCGACACGCAACTGCACCAGCTGCGCGCGATGCTGCTGGCCTATCATGACGCCGGCGGCACCCGGCCCTTGCTGCTGTTTCATGACAGCCAGCACGGCGGCCCGCTGATTGATGCGCTGGCGCGCCATGGCGACGGCCTGCCGGCGAACGTGCTGCCCTTCGCCGCCAACGAAGTGACCCAGCTCGGACTGGAGGCGGTCGTGGCAGCCTTTGCCCATGGCGCGGCCGCTGTGCGCTTCCTGCTGCGGGCAAAACCCCGGCACGATTTGACTGGACTGTCGCGGACCATCACCATGGCGCAGGCCATTCTCGCCGGTCTTGGATTTGCCGGCCGCCGCGTCGCGACGATCGAGACGGACGACCCGGATGCGCTCGGCGAACAATTGCGGGCGGTCGAGCCGCTCGCGACCGTCAGCCAGCCCGCGACATTCAGGACGGTCGGCAAGCGGCGCGATCTGTTGCGCTTTGCCCTGAGCGAGCTGCACCGCGTCGCTCCAAGCCCGACCGATGTGATTGCGCTGCCCCAGGGTGCCCCGCTTGGGGCCATCACTGTCAACACCGACGGCTGTACCCTGTGCCTGTCCTGTGTCTCCGTCTGCCCGACCGGCGCATTGCGCGACGATCCGGAGCGTCCAGTCCTCAAATTCGTCGAGGATGCCTGCGTGCAATGTGGATTGTGTCAGAGCACCTGCCCCGAGAAGGTGATCACGCTCAAGCCTCAGATCGATTTCCGCGCGTCTCGTGCGCAGGCGCAGCTGATCAAGGAGGAAGAGCCCGCGCTATGCATCCGCTGCGGTAAACCCTTCGGCATCAAGAGCACGATCACTCGCATCGCAGCGAAGCTCGAAGGTCGCCATTGGATGTATCCTGCCGGCGACAAGCGCCTCGAGGCGCTCTGGATGTGCGCCGACTGCCGTGTCATCACCATGAGCGAGCAGCAATTCGATCCGTTCGCCGGCGTTCCCGAACGCGCCCCGCCGCGCACGACGGACGACTATTTGCGCCAGCGAGACAACAAGAGCTAGTTAGCTACTTCGCCGTCGCGTGCGCCAGAAACTCCGTGAGCGCGCGGCGATCTTCGGCGGAACCGATGCGTTGCTCCGGCATCTTGGTGCCGGGCGTGTAGGCATTTGGACCAATCTCGAACAGTTTTGCGACTGTCTCGGGCGTCCAGACGATATCCATCGTCTTGAGTGCATCGGAAAAGCGATAGCCTGGCAGCGACGCGATCTTCCGGCCGTACAGCCCTGCAAGCGTCGGACCGGCGCGTGGCACGTCCGTTGTCGACAGCGTGTGACAGGCAACGCATGCGCGAAACACATCTGCGCCGCGATCACCGGCATAGGCCGCCAGCGGATCAGCCGGCGTGCCCAGAAGATGAGAGCCGATCGCATCGCCGGTGCGCGCATTCCAGCGCCGTATTTTTCCATCGGCACCACCGGTCAGCAAGGTCTCATTGTCGGGCAGGAAGGCAACGGACCAGATCGGCATGCCGGGTCCGACCAGCGTGCGCAGGACGGTGCGGACCTTGCGATCGATGATGGCGATAGCGCCACCTATGCCGGCTGCTGCGATCAACGCACCGTCATTGGAAATAGCCAGTGCCACAATGGGCGTCGCACCTCCTGCAACCTCTCCCCCGTCCGCGCCGTCGGAGTTTAGCAAGCGCAGCCTGCCGTCCGCCGCCCCCGTGACGATTTCACCATCGCCCGCGATGATGAGCGCATTTAACGGCGACGGCAGCGTGACGGTGTCGGACGTGCCATCCGGCAAATGCCAGATCCGCAGTGCGTGGTCATAGCCCACGCTGACGAGCGATCGTCCATCAGGCGCAAAGCCAACCCCGTTCACGTTTTGCGAATGATCTTCAAGCACCCGCTGCGAGCCGTCGCGTAGCGACCAGAGCCGGACCGTATGGTCCCAGGATGCGGAGGCGATGGTCAAGCCATCGGGCGAGATCGCAATGCCGGCAATCGGTGCTTGATGTCCCTGCAGCACCTGGTCCGGCTCCTGCTGACCGGGCGTCCAGATCGCAATGCGCGCGTCCGCACCGGCCGTGACCATCCGCCCGTCGGGTAGGAAGCCCACCGCGTTAACCGCATCCGAATGAAACCGAAACACCTGCTCGGCCGAATCGCTTGCGAGCGACCATCGGATGGCGGTGGTGTCGAAACCGCCGGACAGCAGGGTCTTTCCATCGGCTGAAACAGCGATCGCCCGCACCGGTCCACCGTGCCCCAGCAATTGGGCGAGTGCCACTTGGGCGACGGCAAGTGGCGACGCGACGAACGAGAGCAGCGCGAGACGTATGAGGAACTTCATCAGCGTTTCAGGACAGCGCCGAACAAGGACAGCATCCATTTTGCCTGAACTCGCCGCCGGGACAATCGCATCATTTGTCGGGTGCAACGACGGTCCTGGTCGATCCATCCGGCGCGGCTTGCAGGCCGGGCGGGCCCTGTCCTTGCGGACCCTTGGAGGATCACCCCATCCGCCCCAATTCCAGGATACGCGACGACATGCCAGCTTGAACGGTGTCGCGCCGGTCCTAGATTGCATTGAGGCGGCGAGGGCCCCGTCATGCAAATACGATCCAAAGCGTATCTGCTGATGATTTCGCACCTGCGAACGCTCCGCGCTTTGCTTTCGCCGGCCGATGATCCGGCGAGCGCAAAAGCTTCACCGCTACTCATTTACGTCACGGTCGTGCTAGCCCTGCTGCTGGCGATACTAGAAATCGATCAGCACGATGCAGAGCTCCGGGCCCTGGGACTGCTCGGCGATCTCACCGGCATGAGACCCGATATGGGCCCTTGACGGGTCAAGGGTTCCTGTCGCTTCAGTCGATCGAAGCGCATGCAACTCGTCCGCGGACGAGCCCAAGGCCGCCTCCCTTGCGTCCCCTCCCTTGCGCAACAAGTCAGCGTCGCAAGGAGAGCCGGCAGTTGCGGCTATTGCGGCTTTGTCTCGCGCGGAAACACCAGCGATCGATCATCGAAATCCTGGACCGGAAGTTTGCTCGCCAGCACCCCGCTTCGAGACTCCTGTGCCACGGGCGTCCGTGCCGCTCCGACAGTCCCGGTGGTCGGCCATGTGTTTGTCGGCCATGTGTTTGAATGCAGCATGGTTGCTGCAACGGCGAACGACGTGACGGCAATCAGTCCGGAAACGATCAAACGCCTCATGGGAACCTCCGTTGGCTCATGCGGGAGCCGGAGGCCTGATTAGCGTCTCATGCAAAGTCCCGATGTGTGCTGCTTCACACCTCTCTAATCGTTGATTGGAGTTGCTAGCCGCCACTATTTTGGCGCGCCGCTCCGCCCCCCGGCTCCTTGCCTTCGGCTAGTTGCTTGCGCGCCTCTGCCGCCTTGAGACGAGCGTCGGCGAGTGAGATGCCACCCCTGCCTTTGCCTTTGGCCGAGCCCAGCCCAGCCCAGCCCAGCCTAAATTCTCTACGCTTCCCGGTGTCACGCACACGGTAGAGAAAAACCCATTGGCGCCGCGCGTGCGTACCCGTCTCAATCGCAAGGTAAAGCCCACCGCCGTCGCTGTGACGGCCGGGCTCAACGATAGTCTCGGCTTCCCGAGCCGAGAGCTTGTGCAGCCGCCTTTTGCCCATTTCCGCCCCACCATTCAACACGGATTGCGGCGAACACTCGTGAGCAGCAGCGAACTTTCAACGAAACGATTCTAGCATAGTTTACAACAGCAGCGCACGATGGGGGACGCGCGCGGAAGCCCGCCACGGACGTGGTGATGCCAGTCGCGCCTTACTTTTGTCCGGGGGAATTTTCCCAAGCTTTTGGGTCCGCCGCCATCTTCCGCGCTACACGATCATGAAATTCGATGCGTGCAATTGACTGACTGCGGTATCGACGAAGTCGATAGACCCTGCGTCAGGACCGCTCCCCAGCGCAAGCAGGGCCCCGCCATGTCCATCGCTCCTGAGCGCGCCCATGATGTCGGCGACGGAGTGGTAATCACCTATGCCGTTCGCAAGAGCGACGACGCCGAGCGTGTCATTTCCAAATCCGGAAATCGTATCGACCTGGCTGCTGGAGTTGATCGAGACTGTCAGACCCGTGCCGTGATCGATGATGTTGACGTGGGCCGGGCCATTGATGATGGCCTGATTGCCAAACCCGACAAAGTTAAACTGGTCTGATCCGCCATTGACCGTAATGACGTCCTGGCCAATCTGGTTTGTCACATTTGCCTGGGACCCGTTGAGCACCACGTGATTGGCAGCGCCGCCAAGCGTGATCGTGTCGTGGCCCGCGCCTGCAACGACGTTGTCGGATCCGCTGCCGGCCATGATCGTGTTCGTTCCCGAGCCGACGGTGATCTGGTTTCCCGTCCCGCCGAGATTCACGGTGTTGTTGCCATCGCCGAGAGTGACACTGTTGGCGCCATCTCCGCCCGTGACGACATCGTTGCCATTGCCAAGCACGACCGTGTTGCCATATCCAGAAAGCGTCACGCGGTCGTCGCCGTTGCCGGCCGTCGTTTGGCTCGCGCCGTCACCGGGATGGACAACATCGTTGCCGTTACCCAGCGTGATGACGCTCCCATATCCGCCGGCATTAATGATGTCGTTGCCGTCGCCGAGCGCGATCGTCGTGGCGCCCGTCGATCCCGTCACCGCGGTGTTGCCGTTGCCGCCGGTTACGTGGTTGACGATCCCCTCCAGATAGACGGTGCTGTCGCCGCTCGACACATCAACCGTACCGTATGATCCGGCGTAGATCGTGTCGCTCCCGCCATTGCCGTGGATGGTATTGAACATGCCGTAGGCGTGGATGATGTCGTTGCCCGTCGTGCCCTGAATGACCGCATAACCGGATGCCGGGCCGTCGATCGCCGTGCTCCCGGCTTGATGCGTGTCTGTGACGGACGTATGGGCGTCGCTGACGGTCACGCCGACGCTGCTCGTGTCGCTCAGGGTGAAGGTGGTCGTTGCGCTTCCATCTCCGTGCGGCGAGGCGACAAAGGTGAGGGCGTGCAACTCGGCGGTCAGGTTGGCGGCGGTGGTAGCCGTCAGCTCGTAGGTTCCGTTTCCGAGCGAGATCAATCCTGCTCCGGACAGGATGCCGGCGGCACCCGCGAGCGTGATGATCAGACTGTCCGTTGCTGCTGCGTTTGGATCTGTGATCGTTACGCTCGCGAATGGATTGATCGCAGCTCCGTTGCTGGTCGTTTGTCCCGACACGGCTCCAGCGATGGTCGGCAGGGCTGCGGCTGTCAGCAGAATGCCGCCAGAGCTGTCTTTCGCGATGCCAAAGCGCGTGACCGACGTATCCGCCAGTGTGAAGGTCTCGCTGGCCGCACCGTTGCTGACCGTGAGCTTAGAGCCGGATACAGTCACCGTTGCGCCGCTTGTATAGGACAGCCCGGACAGGTCGATCTGGTCGCCGAGCACAATGCCCTTGAGCTGGCTCGCAAAGGTCGATTGGCCCGAAACCAGCTTCTGCTCGATCTTGAGTACGCCTTGGCCGGAGAAGGTGATCGCGTCGTCGGAAATCGCACCCGCCTTGAGATCAAGCATGCCGCCGGCAATCGTGGTCGCGCCGACAATGCCACCCGCTTCGACGAATTCTGTGGCGCCGTGATAAATTGTCGAAGCGTTCGCGGTGCCGTGATCGAGCACGTCAAGCGTGCCGCCGCTCAGAGTCGTGGAGGTGACGATGCCACCGTCCGAGACGGAGATGCTTCCTGAATTGAGGATCGTCCCGCTCGCCGCACTGGCATCGACCGCCGGTACGCTTGGGTCGTTCGTGGGGTCTGCAACGGATCCCGAAACCGTCATCACACCACCATTGATGGTGGCTTTCTTGGCGATCCCCGCCCCGAACAGGTGCAGTTCGGCGCCGCTGTCGACAACCGCAAAATCGACTTCGCTTCTGATGACGGTGCTGTATGGGGCCCCAGGAGAATGATAGAGCGTCTCTCCCGAAGCATTGATGACGCCGCCCGAGTGAACGATGGTGCCGCTGGCAAAGCCCCCATTGGTGAGATTCTGGACGCCGCCGGCATTGACGGTGGTTGACGTCACGATGCCGGTATCGACGTCCTGCTCGGCACCATTGTTGACGATGGTGTGATCGGCCCGGCCCGGCCCCGGCGCATCGTGCAGATAGATGCCGGCGACACGTTGAATGCCGCCCATGTTGATCGTGGTGTAGCTGGCGGTGGAGCTAAGGCCGACATCCTGTTCGCCGCCATTGATAACGGTGTTGCTGGCGGTGGCTCCCAAGTCGAAGTTGCCCAGGATTTCCTTGCCACCCGCTGATATCGTCGTGTTGGTGGCCGTGCCGAACACTTTGAACAATACGCCGTCCGATACGGTGAAGCCGTTTTCCGTGTAGCCATAATCGGCTACAAACGTTGCGCCGCTCTGGAACGTCGTATTGGACAGCGTCGCGCCAGCTTCAGCGATGAGCGTTGCGCCTGCGGAAACAACAGTGTTTTTGGCGACACCGCCGTCCAGGACGGCCAGCGTCACACTGCTCGCGACAACAAATCCGTTTTCAATCGTGCCATCGCCGATCTGCAAGGTGCTGCCGGCGTTAAAGACTGCCCCCGAAAAATCGGCGTTGCCAAGCACAATGAGGCCGCCATACTGATTGACGGTCGTGTTGGTCGCCGTCGCGCCGGCGGACAGCACCATCGTTCCGTAATTGATGGTCGTGCCGGTTGCCGTGCCGCCTGCATCAACGTTCAACGTGCCGAAGTTCTGGAGTATCGTGCCCGATACGACCGCTCCGTCCGACACCGTCAATGTTCCAAAACCTTCAACGATGGTGCCGGTCGCCATGCTGGCGTCGACGGCCGGCTGGCCGGGGACGTTGGCGAACGGATCGGGTATCGATCCCGAGACAGTCATGACGCCGCCGTTGACGACGGCGTTCACTGCCGTCCCGCCGCCAGTGACGGCGAATTCGCCCTGGTAGTTGATGGTTGCAGCGGTCGCCACGCTTCGGATGACCGGCTCCGGATACACGGGCGCCGTTTCGACCGTTTCACCCGAAACCTTGAGAACACCGCCGGAATTGACGATGGTGCCGCTGGCGCTGCCACCATTCGTCACGTTCTGGAGGCCGCCGGAATTGACAGTCGTCGCCGTTGCGCTTCCCGTGTCGACGTCCTGCTCGCCGCCACCATTGATCGTGGTGTGATCGGCTGCGCCCGGGGTTGGACCTTCATGGATATACTGGCCAGTGACGCGCTGGATGCCGCCCTGGTAGATGGTCGTATAGCTGGCGACGCCGTCAAAGACGACGTCCTGTTCTCCGCCATAAATGACAGTGTGGGTTGCCGTGCTCGTCGCGAAAGATCCGCCGACCGTCTGCAAGCCGCCAGCAAAAATCGTCGTGCTATCGACGGAGGCGCCGCCACTGACATCCATCGTGTCGCCGTCGTGGAGCGTAACGCCACTGGCGGGAGGAATAGCCGTCATATGAATGCTCCGCGTTTGGTGCCTGGAAAATCAAACGAGCAAAGCAAAATCATTCGACGACCATTTCAACTTAAAACTGCGACGGCTGAAAATGCCTGTCAAGCCGCGCATATTTTTCGCCACGCTGTTGATCAGTGACAAAACCGTGAGGCGTATGCGCGTGAATATTGCTGGATGAATTTATCAGCAGCGTGACGAAAATTGCGGCGACCACGCGCATTCAAGATTTGCGCGAGACATCCGCGTCAGAAGCGGATCATGGCGCGTCAAACATTGTCCGGGATTTACTTCGGCTTCCCCGCGAGCCAGTCCCGACCCTCGCCATAGAGCCTCTCGACTTCAGTGCCGATCAGGCCCGGCATGTCGCGCTTGACCTTGTAGCCGATCAGCTCCTGCATGTAGGCGAGGTGACGGTAGCCTTCGGGCAGTGCGGCGAGCGTTTTTTGGTCGAGTTGAAGCGTTGCGGCGGGATCGACCGGGTCGATCCGGTCCTTCTCGTAGATCGGCTGGCGGCGGACGATGCCCCATTTGCCAATACCTGATTGGTCATGCCGCTTCTCCAGGAAATCGTAGAAGCGCCCGGTACAGACGACGTCGCAGAGCACGTCGTGCACCGTGGCACGCTGCGAGATCGTCATCTTGGTCTGCGCGATGGCCCGCGCGCCTGCGAGATCGATGCTGGTGCCGCCGAGGAAATGCAGGATGCGCACGCCCTTGGCAAACCCCTCCTGACTGACCCGCATGAAATCCCGCGCCGGCCCCTGAAACCAGGTGGCGGACATCCAGCCCTCGTCGTGCCAGACCGTGGCAAAGCGCTCCCAGTCGCCAGCGTCGCGCCACACCGCCCAGTTCTCGACGAGGTCGCGGATGGTAAGGCGATCGAGGAGTTGCTGGTCCATGGTACGTCTCTCCCGGCAGCTTGAGGCTGCGATGAATGTCATCGGCCCGAAATATCAACGGGGCAATGAGGTTGGCGTCAAGCGCCCGATGCTTGGCAGCCGTTCGAATAGCCCACAGCTTGAGAAACGCGATACGAGCAGCGAGCCTTGCAATCAACCTGACCGCGATTAGTATCCGCACCGATGCAGATGAAATTCCCCTTGTTGGCCGCGCTTCTCGGATGGTTGGCGGTTTTCCCCATACACGCACAGACAGATGTGCAAACCGAACGCGCGACTGCCTGGAAGGCGAGGCTGTCGGCCCACATAGCGAGCTACAGGCAATTTCCGGCTGAAGCACTGGGGCAAACCGGCGAAGCCAGGGTCACATTCGTCATCGATCGGTCCGGCAGGTTGATCTCGCGGGCGTTGGCTGAAAGCGCCGGCTCGCGGTCGCTCGACGATGCCGCGCTCGCGATCATCGCCCGCGCCGAACCGTTTCCGGCGCCACCTTCGGAGCTCAAGGAGGACTCGTTTCCTTTCACGGTGCAGATTGTCTTCGGCGGCCGTCAATTTCAGGTGCCGCCCTTAGGGGTCGTGCTGAGCAGGCCGGATCCCGCCTCCACGGAGGCCGATCCCATGGCCGCCTGGCGCAAGACGGTCACCCAACACGTCTGGCGCCACAGGGCATTTCCTCCGGAGGCGATCGGTCAGAGGGGCGATACCGGCGTCACGTTCGTGGTCGATCGTTCAGGCAAGTTGATCTCGAACGTGCTGGTAGAAAGCACAGGCTTCGCGCCGCTAGATGCCGCAACGCTCGCCATGGTCGAGCGATCCGTGCCATTCCCGAAACCGCCCGCTGAGGCGAAGGACGACCTGCAGAGAGTGACCGTCCTCGTGAGCTTCGACGGGACGCGGCTAAACCCAGGGCCGTCGCCGGAACGAGAAAAATTGCTCAAATCCTGGATCGAGGACCAGGCCAGGCTGAATGCGAAGTCCCCCGGGCCAGACGATACCAAGCTGAACTCCATGCTTCGCAGCATCTGCCGCGGCTGCTGAAGCAGAGCAGAACAATTCTCTGCCACATGCAAAAACGGCGCGCCTCGCGACGCGCCGTCCTCTTGTCTGATAGAGGCTTGCTTACGCCGCCGGCGCTTTCGGCGCGCGGTTGCGTGAGTTGCGCTGGAAGAACAGCGCCTGGCTCGCCACCGCCGACACCATCGCGGGCTGGAACGGCTTTGAGATCAGGAACGCCGGCTCCGGGCGCTCGCCGGTCAGGAAGCGCTCCGGATAGGCGGTGATGAACACCACCGGCACCTCGAAGGTGCGGAGCAGCTCATTGACGGCGTCCAAACCCGACGAACCGTCAGCAAGCTGGATGTCGGCGAGGATGAGGCCCGGCCGCTTGTTCTTGGCCAGCGCCACCGCATCGGCATGGGTGCGCGCGACACCAACGACATTGTGACCGAGATTCTTCACCAGGCTCTCGAGGTCCATGGCGATGAAGGTCTCGTCCTCGATGATCAGCACGTCGGTCGCGATCTCGGCCGCCATCTCGCGTCCCGCGGCATCGGCAAGCCGCCGCGTCTCGGCGACGTCGGTGCCGAGGATGTAGCCGACTTCTTCTTCCGAGAATCCTTCGAGCGAGAGCAGCAGGAACGCCTGCCGCGGCAGCGGCGTGATGTTCGACAGCCGCCGCTCCGGCGGCATCGGCAAGGTCGTCACCTCGGCATCATCGTTGACGGAGACCGAATTCCAGATCTGGGTGAACAGCCGGAACAGGCCGGCGCGCGGACCATGGCTCTCGTCGAGCACGGACGGATCTCCGAGCATCGCTTCCAACATGGCTGCGACATAGGCGTCACCGGAGGCCTGGCTGCCCGTCAGGGCGCGCGCGTACCGGCGCAACAACGGCAAGTGTTCAGCAACAAGCTGCGAACGGGACATCCCCACTCCATTCATCTTCGGGCCGACCTTGACGAACCACGCAACAAGCGGGGAGGCCCGGGTTCCCCTGCTGGGCTGACTACGCCTCACACCAAGAAAAGTTCCGCTTATCTGGGAACTTTTTGTCGAACCTGGAATTGTGCCTATCCAGGGAACGGCTCCCGGTTGAGAGAACTTCTCGATTTTACAGTTACTTAACTCGGGGAAACGTGGAACAGGTCATGAAAGATCTCAAGTCTCAAGCCAGCAAAAGCACGACCCCCGGCAAGGGAGGCCTCACTCCGGAGATTCAGTCCCGGATCGGGCACCAGTTGCGCGCCATGTACGATGACGTGGTGCGGCAGGGGGTCCCGGACCGGTTCGCGGAACTGATCAAGAAGCTTGATGCGCCGGGAGGCGCATCCCAAGTGGGAACGGACGGGGGCTCCAACGACAATAACAATGGGAGGGATTAATGCCTCTCACGGACTCCCTACGTGACGACATCCTCGCGGCCGTGCCCAGTCTGCGCGCGTTCGCGATCTCGCTGAGCGGCAATGCGGATCGCGCCGACGATCTGGTGCAGGAAACGCTTCTGCGTGCGCTCGCCAACATCGACTCGTTCCAGCCCGGCTCAAATCTGCCGGCGTGGCTGTTCACGATCCTTCGCAACCTGTTCCGCTCCGACTATCGCAAGCGGCGGCGGGAGGTGGAGGATGCCGAGGGCAACTATGCCAAGACGCTGAAGACGCAGCCGTCGCAGAACGCGCATCTCGAGTTCGAGGAGTTCCGCGGCGCGCTCGAGAAGCTTCCGCAGGACCAGCGCGAGGCCTTGATCCTGGTCGGCGCCTCCGGCTTCTCCTATGAGGACGCAGCTTCGATCTGCGGCTGTGCAGTCGGCACGATCAAGAGCCGCGTCAATCGCGCGCGCTCGAAGCTCGCTGCGCTGCTTTATGTCGATGGCGCCGAGGACTTCGGGCCGGACGAGACCGTGCGCGCCGTGATCGGCGGCAGCGGCGGATAACGGCCGCGTCAATCGGACCGCGACGAATGTGAAGGCGGCCGTGTCTGCGGCCGCCTTTGCGCGTGTGTGACAACCGGATGGCGGACGCGAGACGGGATCACTCGTCCGCGAACGTGGCGGTGTCGACAACGCTCGCGCGCGAGGTGCGGTAGCTGTTGACCTTGTGGGCGTCGTCGGCATAGCCGAACGAGATGCCGCAGACCACGCGGCGATCGTCGGGCAGATTGAAGTGGCGGCGGATCAGCCCGGAGTGACGCGCCAGTGCCGCCTGCGGAATCGTGCCGAGCCCGAGCGCCTGGGCGGCCAGCATGAAGTTCGAGACATAGGCGCCGCAATCGATCGCACCGTAGATGCCGAGCGGCTCGTTGGTGTGGATGATCGCGACATGCGGCGCGCCGAAGAAATTGTAGTTCTCCAGCGCCTGTTTTGCGTAGGCGCTCCTGTCGCCGCGCGCGATGCCGAGCGTGTTGTAGAGCTGAAAACCGCTCTCGCGACGGCGCTCGAGATAGACGCCGACATATTCGCGCGGCGGGGTGAAGTCGTAATCGTCACCCAATCCGCCCGACGCCTCCTGGTAGATCGCCTGGCGGAAGCGCTCCTTGGCCGCGCCGCTGGCGATGATGACCTGCCAGGGCTGGCTGTTGCACCAGGACGCGGTGCGTTGCGCGGTGGCCAGCACATGCTCAATGGTCGCGCGGTCGACCTCCTTGGCCAAGAAGGCGCGGACGGAGTAGCGCTCGTTGAGGAGCTCCTCGAGCACGCCGATGCGGTCGTTCTGGTTGACTTTAGCGTCCATAAATTAGCTCGCCCTTCGTAGGGTGGGCAAAGGCGCGGAGCGCTGCGCCCACCGACAGACTCTCCCCGGCGCACCTGCATATGGTGGGCACGCTTCGCTTTGCCCGCCCTACGCGATATATCGAGAGGCTGGATTACCGCCCCTTGGTCGGGATCCTGTTATACGGCACGTCCTTGTCGACACGAATGTCGCCCGGCAATCCCAGCACGCGCTCGGCGATGATGTTGCGCAAGATCTCGTCGGTGCCTCCGGCAATGCGCATCGACGGCGAGGACAGCAGCATCTGCTGGAACTGGCCCTGCACCGTCTCTTCGTCGGCGCCGGTGAGAACGCCGGCCGCGCCCTGGAGGTCCATGGCGTAGGTCGCGATGTCCTGGAGCATCATGCCCGAGACGAGCTTGCCGATCGAATTCTCCGGCCCCGGCCGATCGCCTTTCGAGAGCGCCGAGATCGCGCGATAGCTGGTGTATTTCAGCCCGCTCGACTTCACCGCCCAGCTCGCGAGCTTCGAGCGCACGGCGGGATCGTCGATGGCGAGCCCGTCCTCGAGCATCAGATTGGAGCAGAACTCGAACATTTCGGGGACGCCGGTCGCAAGCCGCGAGCCGATCGACATCCGCTCGTTCATCAGCGTCGTCAGCGACACGCTCCAGCCCTCGCCGACGGCGCCGAGGCGCTGGCTGTCTGATATCACCACGTCGGTGAAATAGACCTCGTTGAACTCCTGCATGCCGTTGGCCTGCTTGATCGGGCGGACCTCGACGCCCGGGCTCTTCATGTCCAGGAAGAACATGGTGAGGCCCTTGTGCTTGGGCACATTCGGATCGGTCCGCGCGATCAGGAGGCCGAAGTCGGAATAATGCGCGCCCGAGGTCCAGATCTTCTGGCCGTTGACGACCCAACTGTCGCCCTTCTTCTCCGCGCGCGTCCGCAGCCCCGCGACGTCTGAGCCGGCGGACGGTTCGGAGAACAGCTGGCACCAGATCTCCTCGCCGGAGGCGAGCTTCGGCAGATGGCGGCGCTTGGCATCCTCGCTGCCAAAAGCCATCACGGTCGGGCCGCACATGCCCTCGCCGATCTGGAACGGTTGCGTCAGCTTGCCGTAGACGCCCTCTTCCTGCTGCCAGATCACCTTCTCGATCGGTGTGGCGTCGCGGCCGCCATATTCCTTCGGCCAGTGCAGGCAGGCCCAATTGCCCTCGAACTTCTTCTTCTGCCAGGCCTTGCCGACATCGACGATGTCGTGCTTCGCAAGCCGGATGCGGCCGAGCGAGGATTTGGACAGCTCGGCATGCAACTCCTTCGGCGCATTTGCGTCGACCCATTTGCGCGCGGTCTCGCGGAACGCGGCTTCCTGCGGGGTGTCATCGAAATTCATCTTCGAGCTCTCCTCTTTCGTGCCCCGGACGCTGCGCAGCGCGAAGCGGTGCGCTGCAGAGCCGGGGCCCATCGTAGTCTTCGGGGTCCCGGCTCTGCGAAGCAGCGCTACGCGTCCGGGACACGGACTCATCTTCCCTTCGTCGGGATCTTGTTGAACGGCACGTCCTTGTCGACACGGATGTCGCCGGGCAGGCCCAGCACCCGCTCGGCGATGATGTTGCGCATGATCTCGTCGGTACCGCCTTCGACGCGCGTGCCGGGCGCGCGCAAGAGCATCGCCTGGAAACGGCCGGCGAGCTCGCCATCCTCGCCGCTGACGACGCCGCTCGCACCTTGCAGATCCAGCGCGTAGGTCGCGACGTCCTGGATCATCGAGCCCGCCACCAGCTTGCCGATGGAATTCTCCGGACCCGGGCGCTCGCCCTTCGACAGCGCCGAGATCGCGCGCATGCTGGTGTACTTCAGCCCGCTCGCCTTCACCGCCCAGTTCGCGAGCTTCGAGCGCACCGCGCGGTCCTCGATCGCCGGGCCGTCATCGAGCATCAGGCTGGAGCAATGTTCGAACAGCTCCGGGAAGCCGGTCGAGACGGCCGCGCCGATCGCGCTGCGCTCGTTCATCAGCGTGGTCAGCGAGACGTTCCAGCCGTCACCGACCTCGCCGAGGCGCTGATGATCGGGAATGCGGACATTGGTGAAATAGACCTCGTTGAAGTCGGAGGCGCCGCTCGCCTGCTTGATCGGCCGCACCTCGACGCCGGGGCTCTTCATGTCCAGGAAGAACATGGTGAGGCCCTTGTGCTTGGGCACGGTCGGATCGGTGCGGGTGAGCAGGATGCCGTAGTCGGAATAATGCGCCCCCGACGTCCAGATCTTCTGGCCGTTGATCACCCAGTCGTCGCCGTCTTTCTCCGCGCGCGTGCGCAGGCCCGCGACGTCCGAGCCGCCGGCCGGCTCGGAGAACAGCTGGCACCAGACCTTTTCGCCGGAGGCGAGCGGCGGCAGATAGGTACGCTTATGCTCCTCGCGCGCGAACGCCATCATGGTCGGCCCGCACATGCCGTGGCCGATGATGAACATGCGGGAGAGCTGGCCGAACGGCCCCTCTTCCTGCTGCCAGATCACGCGTTCGATCGGCGACGAGCCGCGGCCGCCATACTCCTTCGGCCAGTGCAGGCAGGCCCAGCCGGCATCGGCTTTCTTCTTCTGCCAGGCCTTGGCGACCTCGAGAATATTGGCGTTCTTGAGCTGGGTGCGGCCGAGCGAGGATTTGCGCAGCTCCTCCTCGTATTGCTTCGGCGCGTTCGCACCGATCCAGGCGCGGGCTGTGGCGCGGAATTCGGCTTCCTGCGGGGTGTCGTCGAAGTTCATGGTCTCTCATCCCTGGCCGGCGTCGTAGGATGGGTAGAGCGAAGCGAAACCCATCTGTTAGACCACCCGCGTCATGATGGGTTTCGCTACGCTCTACCCATCCTACAAATCATCTGTTACGCCGCGTTCTTCTTGCGCATGCGGTCGATCAACTGGTCTTCCCAGTAGGACAGGCTGCCGAGCCCCAGCGCCATGGCGTTGGCGCGGCGGTAGTACATGTGGCAGTCGAACTCCCAGGTGAAACCCATGCCGCCGTGAACCTGGATGTTGTTCTTGGCGCAGTGCTGGAACGCCTGCGTCGCGCTGATGCGCGCGGCGGCTGCGGCTTCCGGCAGCTCGGCCGCGTTGGTCGAGAGCGCCCAGGCGCCGTAATAGCTGTTGGAGCGCGCCAGCGTCGCCGACACATACATGTCCGCGAGCATGTGCTTGACCGCCTGGAACGAGCCGATCTGGCGGCCGAAGGCGATGCGGTCGAGCGCGTAGTCGCGGCCCATCTCCAGCGCGCGGTCGGAGCCGCCGACCTGCTCGAACGCGCACAGCACCGCGGCGCGGTCGAGCACCTGGGTCAAAATGCTCCAGCCCTCGCCGGCAGCGCCGAGCGGCTCCGCCTTGCAGTCTTTGAAGGTGATCTCGGCCTGCCCGCGGGTCGGATCGAGATTGGTGAGGTTTTTCACCTCGACGCCACCGGTCTTGAGGTCGACGAGGAACAGCGAGATGTCGCCGTCGCGACCGCTCGATCCGGTGCGCGCGGCGACGACAGCGAAGTCGGCGATCGCACCATCGGCGACCGGCTTCTTGACGCCGTTGAGCACGCCGTTCGCGGCGATGAGCTTGACGTTCTTCGGCGACGGATTGCCCTTGCCCTCGAACAGCGCCAGCGTGCCGATCGCCTCGCCCGAGGCGATCGCCGGCAGCCATTTCTTCTTCTGTGCGTCACTGCCCGCGATCAACAGCGCTTCGGCGGCAAGATACACCGTCGAGGAAAACGGCACAGGCGCATTGGCCCGGCCCATCTCTTCCGCGATCACGCAGAGCTCGAGATGGCCCGCGCCAGCGCCGCCGAACTCCTCGGGGATTGCGACGCCGAGAAAACCCATCTCGGCGAGGCCCTTCCACAGGTCCTTGTCGTAAGGAGTCTTGCCGTCGAGCACGACGCGGACCGCCTTGGGCGAGCACTTCTCGGCGAGGAACTTGCGCGCCTGGTCGCGGAGCTGTTTCTGGTCGTCGGAGAAATCGAAGTTCATGGCGGGCTACCTCTGCTTATTCGTTGTCATTTATCTGCGCCGTCATTCCGGGGCGCGCGGAGCGCGAGCCCGGAATCCATATCCACCAGAAGGGGTTATGGATTCCGGGCCTGGCCCTTCGGGCCATCCCGGAATGACGAGTTGAGAGAGTTGCGCATTCATCGCAGCACGATCACGTCCTGATCCGGCTTGTCGGCATAAAGTCGCTGCACCAACGCCGCGCGGCGTTCCAGGCCGGCGCGCTGGTTGATGTAGCCCTTGTCGGTGAGCTCATTGCCGTCGATGGAGGGCGGCTCGGCCATCAGCATTGCGCGCGCGATAGCGCGGCTGCTGGCGCCGCCACATTCCGCATTGTGTGCTTCGAGGCCGCGTCTGAAGCAGGCGATCACCTCAGGATGCTTCACGGCGTCCTCGAAGCTCAGATCGGGATTGCCGGCCAGCTGGCGACACGCATGCAGATTGGGCCAGGCCAGCAGACCGATCGAGCATTGATCCTGTCCCGCAACCAACGCGTCATGCACAACGGGCGTCGCCGCGGCAATCGCATCGGTGCGGAGCGACCCGACATGCACGAAGGTACCAGTGGTGAGCTTGAAGTCTTCGACGACACGCCCAGCAAAGATGATGCCCTTCACCGGATCGGCATCGTCGACGAAGATGCCGGCATCGCCGATGCAGTAGAAACCTTCTTCGTCGAACATCTTCTTCGTCAGGTCTGGCTGACCAAAATAGCCGGGCGTGACGTTGACGCCGCGCAGGCGCAATTCGTATTTCGAGTCGCACGGCACCATCTTCAATTCGACGCCGGGGAACGGCAGGCCAATCAGGCCGACGCGCTCGGTGTCCCAATAGGTGCCGGTCGAGGTCGGCGCCGTCTCGGTCGAGCCCCAGCCGGTGTAGAACACGATGCGCTCGCCGGTCGTCTTCACGGCGAGGGCCTGCATGCGCTCATAGAGATCGTCGGGCAGGCGCGCGCCGCCATAGGCCATGATCGAGAGGTTCTTGAAGAACGAGCGGCACAGCGCATCGTCCTTCTCCATGGCCGCCGCGAGCGCGGCATAGCCGGCCGGCACATTGGCGTAATAGGTCGGTGAGATCTCGCGCAGATTCCGCAGCGTCTCCTCGAACTGGCCCGGCATCGGCCGGCCGTCATCGATATAGAGCGTGCCACCATCGACCAGCACCGGGTGAAACGCCGCGTTACCGCCCATGGTGTGGTTCCATGGCATCCAGTCCAGCATGGTCGAGATCGGACCGCTGGGATCGCGCGGCCGCACCTGCATCATCATCGCCGCATTGGCGCACATCATCTCTTGCGTGTTGATGACCGCCTTGGGCATGCCGGTCGAGCCGGAGGTGAACAACAGTTTGCCCACGGTCTGCGGCGTGATCTTCGCGATCGATGCTTCGACATCGGCGGTCACGGACGTCGCCGCGAGCTCGGCAAAGCTGACGCTCGTGATGCCGTCGCAGGGACGCGCAACGTGAACGACGGTGGCTCCGGTGAGGTCGAGTGCGTTCAGCGCCTTCTCGAAGGTCGGGCCGTCCTGCACCATCACCACGGCCGGCTTGATCAGGTCGAACAGATATTTCAGCTTGACGTGATCATGGCTCATCAGGGAGTAGGCCGGCGACACCGGGGCCGCCGGCGAGCGCGCCTGCATCGCGGCCTGCGTCATCAGCGCATGCTCGATCGAGTTGCCGGAGAGAATGGTCACCGGGCGTCCGTCGAGCCTGAGATTGAGCAGCGCCTGCGTCAGCGCATCCACGGTACGCTTGGCCTCGCCGTAGGAGACCTTGCGCCATTCGCGGTTCGCTCCACAGCGCTGCGCGAGCCAGATGCGCTCAGGCGCTTGCCTCGCCCATTTCGCCAGCGAGGCCGGAAGATGCGTCTCGTAGGCTTGCAGCGGAATGCGCGACTTCAGCACCACCGTGCCGTCGCCGCGGCGCTCGACGTCGATGTCGCGCGCCAGCCACTCCACCTTGCGAAAGGCGGGCTTCGTCATCACGGCCGCCGCGCTTCCACTCATTTTGCGTCTCCCGGAATTATCGTCCTTTGCGGATCGTTCTCGTTTCAGCGCCTGATATAGACAGGCTTTCGCTTCTCAAGGAAGGCCCTGACGCCTTCCGAAAATTCCTCGGAGCGGCTGCACAAGACCTGGTTGCGGTCCTCCATCGCGATCACGGATTCCAGCGCCCCCGCATCGACGCTCATGTTGAGACATTCTTTTGACAGGCGCAGCCCCACGGGCGAGGCCGTCATCATCGCATCGACGTAAGGTTCAGCGGCTTCGTCGAGTTTGTCTTCGTCGACGACTTCCGAGACGAGCCCGACCGCGAGCGCACGCTCCGCGCCGATGAAGCGCCCGGTGAGGATCAATTCGGATGCGACGGAGACGCCGACGAGCCGCGGCAGAAAGTAGCTGGTACCGATATCGCAGCCGCCAAGGCCAAGCTTGATGAAGGCACAGTTCATCCGCGCCGACTTTGTCGCGATGCGGATATCGGAGGCAAGTGCCAGCGCGAACCCGCCGCCGGCCGCCGCGCCCTGCACCAGCGAGATGATCGGCTGCGGACAACGCCGCATCAGCATCACGATGTCGGCGATGCGGCGCTGCGAGTCGAGCGTCTCGGTGACGCCGGGTAGTTCCTGCTGCCCGACACGGCGGGCCATCGCCGCCTTGAGGTCGAGGCCGGCGCAAAAATTCTTGCCGGCGCCGCGCAGCACGACGACGCGCGTGTCGCGGTTGCGCTGGAGGCCCTGGAAATAGACGTTGAGCGCCTCGATCAGCGCGGGATCGAGCGCGTTGAGGCTTTCAGGACGATTGAGCGTCACCGTGTCGACGCCGTCGTTGTGCTCGATCAGCAGCGGTTGGGACATGGGAGCGCTCCTGCTTGCCGCCGATCGCGGTGCCGATTGCTGCGCCCTCTCCCCTTGTGGGAGAGGGCATGATCGCTGTGAGCCCAGAGTTCGCTTGGGTGAGGGGTCTGTCTCCGCGGAGAGAACCCCTCATCCGGCGCTTCGCGCCACCTGCTCCCACCAGGGGAGAAGGACGGCAGCGGAGTACGCCTCTACTACCGCGGAGCCATACGGATGGCGCCGTCGAGACGGATGGTCTCGCCGTTGAGCATCGCGTTCTCGACGATATGCACCGCGAGCGCGCCGTATTCCTTGGCATCGCCGAGGCGCGAGGGATGCGGCACCTGGGCGCCCAGGCTCTTGCGGGCTTCCTCGTTCAGACCCATCAGCAACGGCGTGAAGAACAGGCCGGGCGCGATGGTGTTGACGCGGATCTTCTGGCTGGCGAGGTCGCGCGCGGCCGGCAGGGTCAGGCCGACGACGCCGCCCTTCGAGGCCGAATAGGCGATCTGGCCGATCTGACCTTCATAGGCGGCCACCGAAGCCGTGTTGATGATGACGCCGCGCTCTTCGCCGACCGGCTCGATCGTGACGAGGCGCTCGGCGAACAGGCGCAGGCAGTTGAAGGTGCCGATCAGGTTGACGTTGATGATGCGCGCGAACTTTTCGAGCGGATAGACGCCGTCGCGGCCGACGATGCGCTGCGAGCCGCCGATGCCAGCGCAGTTCATCAGTACGCGGGCGACGCCGTGCGCGGCTTCCGCCTTCGCGATCGCCGCCTTGATCTGCTCTTCGCTGGTGACGTCGGCATGGAGGGCTACGCCCTTCACCTCGGCGGCGACTTTCTCGGCGTTGTCCTTGTTCTGGTCGATCACGCCGATCCTGGCGCCCTTGGCCGCCATGGCGCGGGCGGTGGCCTCACCGAGGCCCGAACCACCGCCGGTGATGAGAACGGCTACGTCTTTCAACTCCATCGTAAGCTACCTTTCCTCTGCCTTTTCCTTGGGCGTTTCTTCTCTAGACTTGAGAGTGATGGCCGGATTATCCGGCCGCGGCCGCTTCCCCGGCTTGCGTGAGGATGCCGCCGCAGATCAGCGTTTCCATGTGCTTGATGTATTGCCGGCAGACGTCATCGGTGACCGGACCGACGCCGGTCGCGCGAGACATCGCGTGCCGGCCGAAGAACAGGTGATCGCAGGCGCCGATCAGGCTGGTGTAGAACAGCACTGGATCGGTGGCGCGGAACTCGCCGCGGCTGATGCCCTCAGCGAGCAGGCGGCGATGGAAATCAAGCAGCGGCGCGACGAAGAACTTTGAGACTTCGTCGGCAGAGCCCGCATTGGTCTCATGCAGCAGGTAGTGGATCAGCCGGTTCATGTAGGGGAACCGGTAATAGGCGCGGATGATGCCGGCGATGTGCAGCTTCAGCTTCGCCGTCGATGTGATCGGTTGCGCCAGCAGATATTCCAGGTTGGACATCTCGGTCGCGGCATCGCGCGCGAGCAGCGCCAGCAAGAGGCCGTCCTTGTTGCCGAAATGATATTTGACCAGCGCGGCATTGGCGCCCGACTTCTGGGCGATGTCGGAGAGCGAGATCTCGATCGAGGAGCGTTCGATCATCAGCTCGCTCGCGGCCACGAGCAATTTCTCTGCCGTGGAATTCTTTCCGCTCGGGAGCCTGTTCGGTACGCTGGTAGTCACGGAGTTCCCTGGTCTCGCCGGTTGAAGCGGCCGCAGATAAGCCGAAGCAGCGCCTCATCACAAGAGTTAATTGATCGATTGACTAAACGATATCGCGCCCATTAAATCCGCGCCGACAATCCAACTCGATAGAGAACAATCCAGGGAGAGACCGACATGGCCGAGGCTTACATCGTCGCCGCTGCGCGTACCGCGGGCGGGCGCAAGGGGGGCCGCCTCGCCGGCTGGCATCCGGCCGATCTCGCCGCCAAGGTGCTGGACGAGCTGGTCGATCGCACCAAGGTCGATCCCGCCCTGGTCGAGGACGTGATCATGGGCTGCGTCATGCAGGTCGGTGAGCAGTCCAACAACGTCGCGCGCAACGCGATCATGGCCTCGAAGCTGCCGGAGAGCGTTCCGGGCACCTCGATAGACCGCCAGTGCGGCTCCTCGCAGCAGGCGCTGCACTTCGCGGCGCAAGCCGTGATGTCCGGCACGATGGACGTGGTGATCGCCGCCGGCGTGGAATCGATGACGCGCGTGCCGATGGGCCTGTCCTCGCAGCTTCCGGCCAAGAACGGCTTTGGCAACTACAAGAGCCCGGGCATCGAGGCGAAGTATCCGAACATCGTGTTCAGCCAGTTCACCGGCGCGGAGATGATGGCGGAGAAGTACGGGCTGTCGAAGGATGATCTCGACGAATACTCCTTCAACAGTCATCAGCGCGCGATCGCGGCGACGCAAGCCGGCCACTTCAAGAAGGAGATCGTGCCGCTCGAGATCACCCGCGCCGACGGCAGCAAAGACACCCACCACATCGACGAGGGCATCCGCTTCGACGCCACGCTCGACGGCATCAAGGGCGTCAAGCTGATCGCCGAGAACGGCAAGCTCACCGCGGCCAGCGCCAGCCAGATCTGCGACGGCGCTTCCGGCGTGATGGTGGTGAACGAGCGCGGCCTCAAGCAGCTCGGCCTCACGCCGCTGGCGCGAATCCATCACATGACCATGACCGGCGGCGATCCCGTCATCATGCTCGATGCTCCGCTGCACGCCACCAAGCGCGCACTGGAGAAGGCCGGCATGAAGGTCGACGACATCGATCTGTTCGAAGTCAACGAGGCCTTCGCCTCGGTGCCGACCGGCTGGCTCAAGACCACCGGCGCCGATCCGTCCCGCCTCAACGTCAACGGCGGCGCCATCGCGCTCGGCCATCCGCTCGGCGGCTCCGGCACCAAGCTGATGACGACGCTGGTCCACGCCCTGCACCAGCGCGGTAAGCGCTATGGCCTGCAGACCATGTGCGAAGGCGGCGGCATGGCCAACGTGACGATCGTGGAGCGGCTGTAAGCCGAGACGTCGGTAAGTCGCAGCCACATTAAAGGTGTCGTCCCGGCAAACGCCGGGACCCATAACCACGGGAATTTGTGGTTAGGGCGAGCTGGGGCGACATCGCGTTTCAACAATTTGGAACGGTGGTTATGGGTCCCGGCTCCCGTGCTCAATTGCGCACCAGGCCGGGACGACACCTTCTCTGTTGCGAGATATCCGCGATGACCCATCCCTCCATCTACGCCAGCACGACGCCCGACAAGATCGCCTACCAGATGGCCGGGACCGGCAAGGCGATCACCTATCGCGAGCTCGACGAGCTCTCGAACCAGGGCGCGAACCTGTTCCGCTCGCTCGGCCTGAAGGCCGGCGACCACATCGCGCTCTTGATGGAAAACCGTCTCGCGTTCATGGAGATCTGCTGGGCGGCGCAACGCAGCGGGCTCTATTACACCGCCATCAGCCGCTATCTGAAGCAGGACGAGATCGACTACATCATCGGCGATTGCGGCGCCAAGGTCGTGATCACCACGCCGAAATGCGCCGACCAGATCAAGGCCCTGATCAAGGGGACCGCGGGCGAGCCGATCTTCTACATGGTCGACGAGCCCCAGTCCGGCTTCCGCTCCTACGACAAGGAAGCGTCCGCACAGCCGACAACGCCGATCGCGGACGAAGTCGCCGGCTACGACATGCTGTATTCGTCGGGCACCACCGGCCGTCCGAAGGGCATCAAGAAAGCGTTCGAGGGCAACAAGATCGACGTGCCGAACGCCTTCCTGCGCGTGCTCTGCGCCGACATGTGCGGCATGAATGCGGAGAGCACCTATCTCTCGCCGGCGCCGCTCTATCACGCGGCCCCGCTGCGCTTCAACATGATGGCGATCGTGCTCGGCGGCACCTCCATCATCATGGAACACTTTGACGCCGAGGATTTTCTCAAGCTGGTCGAAAAATACAAGGTCACCCAGTCACAGCTGGTGCCGACCATGTTCGTGCGCATGCTGAAGCTGCCGGACGAGGTCCGCGCCAAGTACAACGTCTCGACGCTGAAGGGCGCGATCCACGCCGCTGCCCCCTGCCCCGTCGACGTCAAAGCCAAGATGATCGAATGGTGGGGACCGATCCTGATCGAGTATTACGCCGGCTCCGAAGGCAACGGCGTCACCGTCTGCAATTCGCAGCAATGGCTGGAGCATCGCGGCAGCGTCGGCCGCGCCGTGGTCGGCAAGATCAAGATCCTGGACGAGAACGACGAGGAGCAGCCGACGGGCGAGATCGGCACGGTCTATTTCGCCGATGCGCCGGTTTTCACCTATCACAACGATCCTGAGAAGACGAAGAAGGCCTACAACGCCAAGGGATGGTCGACGCTCGGCGACGTCGGCTATCTCGACAAGGACGGCTTCCTGTTCCTCACCGACCGCAAGTCCTACATGATCATCTCGGGCGGGGTGAACATCTACCCGCAGGAGACCGAGGACGTTCTCATCACCCACCCCGAGATCGCCGACGTCGCCGTGTTCGGCGTGCCGAACGAGGAGATGGGCGAAGAGGTGAAGGCGGTGGTGCAGCCGCACGACATGAGCCGCGCCGGCAAGGCTCTGGAGGCAGACCTGATCGCCTACTGCAAGACACGTCTTTCGGCGATCAAATGCCCGCGCTCGATCGATTTCGAAGCCGAGCTGCCGCGCACGCCGACGGGCAAGCTGGTAAAGCGGCATCTGCGCGACCGGTACTGGCCGAAGACGGCGGCGAAGATCTAGCGGTCTTGTGTCCCGGACGCGGTGCAGCGCGTAGCGGTGCGCCGCAGAGCCGGGACCCATCTCTCCAAACGCCTAAGCTAACGGGCTGGGCTCCGGCTCAGCAGTGCAGCACTTCGTGCCGCACTGCGTCCGGGGCAAGAGACCTTGTACGTCAATCAAACAAACTCGGCGTGTGGTTCACCAGCGCGCCTTCGATCTCGAGCATCTTCAACTTCGTCACCACGCCGCCATTCGCCGAGAAGCCGCCGGGCTTGTTGCCGGCCGCCAGCACGCGATGGCAGGGCACGACGATCGGGCACGGGTTGCGGCCGAGGGCCTGGCCGACGTCGCGGGACAGCTGCACGCCGCCGAGCTGCTTGGCGATATCGCCATAGGTGATGGTCTTGCCCGGCGGGATGGCGCGGGCGATCTCGTAGACGCCGCGGTTGAACTCGGGCACGCCCTCGAGGTCGAGCGGGATGTCGGTGAGATCGTCCGGCTCGCCCGCGAGCAGTTTTGTGATGCGATCGATCGCCTCTCGCACCTCGGCGGTCGGCTCGGCCTCGCTGGCGTCAGCGTGGCGCTGGCTGATGCGGGTGCGGATCTTGTCCTCGCCGCCCATGGGCAGTTGCGTGCCGTTGATGCCGCGCGGGCTCCAGGCGATGGCGCAAAGGCCGATGCTGGTGTCGAACAGGGCAAAATGCTGGTCGGTCATGGCTTGGTTCCTGAGCTTGCGTCCCCGTCGCATGCCCCCATTGTGGTCTCCGCCTACATCTAGGCTTGGAAATAGTTGCGATCCACCCGGTTTCCGGGAATCTTGCACAGGAGTTCCTGCCCCCCTCCCGCGAGCCCCGAATGCAAAGCCTCCACGTCAACGGATACGACATGCCCTATCTCGACGTGGGCGAAGACCGGGGCCGGCCGCCGCTGGTCTGCGTGCATGGTTCGCTCAATGACTTCCGCGTCTGGGGCTGTGTGCTCGAGCCGCTGACGCAGCGGCATCGGGTGATCGCCGTCAGCTTGCGGCATTTCTTCCCCGACCGCTGGGACGGCGTCGGCGACACCTATTCGATCGCCCAGCATGTCCAGGACGTCATCGCCTTCATCGAGAAGCTCGACGTCGGCCCGGTCGATTTGATGGGCCATTCCCGCGGCGGACACATCTGCTTTCGCGTGGCACAGGCGCGCCCTGACCTGTTGCGGCGGCTGGTCCTGGCCGAACCCGGCGGCGAGCTCGATGCGAGCCTCGATCCCGATTACGTCGGTGGCCCCTCGCCGCTGTTGGCGCGGTTCACGGCCTCGGCCGAGAAGATCGCGGCCGGCGATGTCGACGGTGGCCTTGCCGTCTTTGTGGACACGCTGGAGGGCGCCGGCACCTGGCCGCGGCTTCCTGCGATGGTGAAGCAGAATCTGCGCGACAACGCCTATACCCTGATCGGCCAGGTCCGCGACAACCGGCCGCCGTTCTCGAAGGGGGATGCGGAATCGATCAGGATGCCGACGCTGTTCATCCTGGGCGCACGGACCAAGGGCCTGCTGCCGAAGGTGCTGCATGCGCTGGCCGCGCACGTGCCCTATTCCAAGATGGCGATCATCCCGAACGCGACCCATCCGATGTTCGAGCAGGCGCCGCAAAAATACTCCGAACTGGTTCTGGATTTCCTGGCGAGCTGATCATGCAGAGCTTTCGCGTCAACGGTTACGACATGGCCTATCTCGAAGTCGGCGAGGGCCCGCCGCTGGTCTGCGTGCATGGCACGTTAGGTGATTTCCGCACCTGGTATTCAGTGCTCGGCCCGCTTTCGAAGTCCCATCGCGTGATCTCGGTCAGCCTGCGGCACTTCTTTCCCGAGCATTGGGACGCCGTCGGCGACGACTACAAGATGGCGCAGCACGTCGCGGACACGATCGCCTTCATCGAGCAGGTCAAACCCGGCCCGGTCGACCTGATGGGCCATTCGCGCGGCGGCCACATCGCGTTCCGCGTCGCGCAAGCGCGGCCTGACCTGCTGCGCAAGCTGGTGCTGGCCGAGCCGGGCGGTGATCTCGACGCGAGCCTGCCGGTGCCTGACGGTACGCCGGCGCATCCGCCGCTCGCTGCGAAGACGATACGCTCGGTCGAGATGATCCGCGCCGGCGATCTCGACGGCGCACTGCAGAATTTCTACGAGGGCATCGAAGGCGACGGCTCCTGGCGGCGCGTGCCGGCGGCGGCGAAGCAACAGCTGCGCGACAACACGCTCACCTTCCTCGGCCAGATCAACGAGCAGCGCCGGCCCTACACGCTCGCGGATGCGCAGGCGATCAGGACGCCGACGCTGCTGATCGGCGGCGGTGCGACCACCGGCAGCCTCTCGGTGATGTGGCGCGTGCTGGCCGCGCACATCGCCGGCAGCAAGACGGCGGTGATCGAGAATGCCGGCCACTGGATGTTCGAGCAGGCGCCGCTTGAGTTCGGTGAGGTGGTGAACAGGTTCCTGGCGGAGTAGCTTTCTTTCTTCCTTCTCCCCTCTTGTCCGCCGAAGCCTTCAGGCGAAGGCGGATGTGGGAGGAGCATCACATCTGCAAATGAATCTGCGGAGAAATACCCCTCACCCAGGAGAGTTCGAATCTTCCAACGGCGCTGCCCTCTCCCGCAAGGGGAGAGGGCACAGAAACTCACACCTTCCAAACACCGACCGGCATCTTGATCGTGGCGTTCAGCCGGTTCCAGACGTTGATGGTCGCGATCGAGAGGATCAGGGTTGCGAGCTCGCGTTCGTCAAAATGCTTGGCGGCCTCGTTCCAGATCGCATCGGACACCGGGTCCTCGCGATCGGCAAGGCGCGTGACGGCCTCGGTCAGCGCCAGCGCGGCGCGTTCGGCGTCGCTGAAATAGGGCGCATCGCGCCAGGCCGACACGGCAAACAGGCGCTCGTCGGTCTCGCCAGCCCGGCGGGCGATCTTCGGATGCATGTCGACGCAGACGCTGCAGCCATTGATCTGGCTGGCGCGCAGGTGCACCAGTTCCAGGAGCTTTTCCGGCAGACCCTGCTTGGTCAAATTGCCGAGGGACTGAAGGACATTCATGGCCTCGGGAAGGACCATGACGGGGTGGTTCATGCGGGCGTGCATCATCTTTCGTCTCCGTTTGAAAATTTCGACGGTTCCGGTCACATCGGCCGGATTGGCTTCGTCATGGGGATGACGGATCGCGACGAGGGAATGTGACCGATGAGCGAAGAAAATTTTCTCAGCCACCAGTTCGAGGCCAGCAGGGACCATCTGCGCGCGGTCGCCTACCGGATGCTGGGCTCCAGCGCCGAGGTCGACGATGCCGTGCAGGAGGCCTGGCTGCGGGTCAGCCGCTACGACACGTCCGATGTCGCGAACCTGCGCGGCTGGCTGACCACCGTGGTCGCGCGCATCTGCCTCGACATGCTACGCGCGCGCAAATCGCGCCGCGAGGACCCGATGGGCCCGCATGTGCCCGAACCGGTCGACGAGACGCGGGAGCGCGAGGCGGAGATGGCCGATTCCGTCGGCGCGGCCCTCCTCGTCGTGCTCGAGACATTGCAGCCGGCGGAGCGGCTGGCCTTCGTGCTGCACGACATGTTCGCAGTCCCGTTCGAGGAGATCGCGCCGATCGTGGGACGCTCGGTCGACGCCTCGCGGCAGCTGGCCAGCCGTGCGCGGCGGCGCGTCCAGGGTGCGCCGGTCCCCGAGACGGACGTCTCGCACCAGCGCGCGATCGTCGATGCCTTCCTCAAAGCTTCGCGCGAGGGCAATTTCGAGGGCCTGCTGGCCCTGCTCGATCCCGACGTCGTGTTCCGAGCCGACCAGGCTGCGGTGCGGCTCGGCACGCTGCCGGAGATCCGCGGCGCGGATGCGGTCGCACAGCTCTACAAGGGTCGTGCGCAGGCGGCACGGACGGCGCTGGTCGATGGCGAGATCGGCGTCGCCGTCATTCTCGGCGGACATCTGCGCATCGCGCTGCGCGTGACGTTCAACGGCGACCGCATTGCCGGGATCGAGGCGCTCGCCGATGCTGACCGGATCGCGACGATGGAGGTCGAGGTGCTGGAGCGCTAGCGGGACATGGCATCGCGTCTTTCCGGATGCTAGGCTTTCGGCGCAATCGCGCGCGGTGCCAGCGCTCAAGACGCGAAAGGACGCTTCCATGACAGCCCGCTTCATTCCCCTGCTCGCCTTGTCCCTGCTCGGCCTCGCCGCCGGCAGCACGATCGCGCTTGCGGCCGCCGGCGAGAAGCTCAAGGCCGCGGCCGAGCAGGAGAAGGCGCCGCTGATCGAGACCCTGCACGACATGGTGATGATCGAGAGCGGCAGCGACGATGCCGAGGGCCTGAAGAAGATGGCCGACTTCACCGAAGCGCGCCTGAAGGCGCTGGGCGCCACCATCGAGCGGCGCAAGACCACCGCGGGTACGGGCGCCGACATGGTGATCGCCACCTTCCAGAGCACCGGGTCGCGAAAGCTGATGCTGATCGCGCATATGGACACGGTCTATCAGCGCGGCATTCTCGGAAGCGAGCCCTACCGTGTCGACGGCAACCGCATCTACGGCCCCGGCATCGCCGACGACAAGGGCGGCATCGCCGTGGTCCTGCATGCGCTCAAGATCCTGAAGGACGCCGGCTGGCAGGATTATGCCAGGCTCACCGTGTCCTTCAATCCGGATGAAGAGGTCGGCTCGATCGGGTCGGGCGAGATCATCGCCGAGCTCGCCGACCAGCACGACGTCGTGCTCTCCTGCGAACCGACGGTGGCTGCGCCGATCGCCAAGAATGACGGGCTGCTGCTGGGCGCGAGCGGCACTGCCACGGCGAAGATGGAGGTGAAGGGCCGCGCCTCGCATGCCGGCGCCGCGCCCGATCTCGGCCGCAACGCGCTGATCGAGCTCGCGCACCAATTGCAGCAGACGAAGGACGTCGCCAAGTCGATCCCGGGCACGCAGCTCAACTGGACCACGGCGCAGGCCGGCACGGTGCGCAACCAGATTCCGGAAAGGGCCGAGGCCGGCGCCGACATCCGCCTCACCATCCCCGATGGCATCGCCAAATTGCAGGCGGCGCTCGACGCGAAGGTGAAGGACAAGTTCGTGCCCGACACCGAAACCACGGTGACGATCACGGCGGGCCGCCCGCCCTTCGTCGCCAGCGATCGCGGCCGCGCGCTCGCGCAGGAGGGGCAGGCGATCTATGCCGAGATCGACCGCAAGCTCGACATCGCCGAGATGACCGGCGGCGCCACCGATGCCGGCTATGCCAACCGCAGCGGCAAGGCGGTCGTGGTCGAGAGCTTTGGCCTCGCCGGCTTCGGCTATCACGCCCGCGACGAATTCATCGACACCAACTCGATCGTGCCGCGGCTCTATTTGATGAGCCGGATATTGATCGAGCAGGGCAAGAAGAAATAAGCGCCGGGGCCAGCCAAGCCAGTTTGGCGAAAACAACCCCATGCACAGTAGGCAGACCTAGTGATATCAATAGCTTAGCGCACTCTAAAATGACGGCTTGAGGGGACCACGAAGCCGATCTTGACGTTCTCCCCCTCTCGCAGTACTTTCGAATACGGAATTCCGTATTCCCATTTAGTATCTCGGAGTTGCCGGCGTGATTCCTCTCGACCCGCTCCCGAACCTGATCGACCAGGTCTATGCGCGGATCCTGGAGGCGATCTCCGACCGCACGCTTCAGCCCGGTCAGCGCATCCGGCAGAACGAACTCGCCGACAAGCTCGGCGTGTCGCGCCAGCCGGTGTCGCATGCGCTGCATTTGTTGCACCGGCAGGGGCTCGTCGCCGAGAGCGGCCGGCGCGGCTTTGAAGTCACCCAGCTCGACCCCTCGCGCATCCGCCAGCTTTACGAGGTGCGCGGCGCCATCGATGCGCTGGCCGCCCGGCTCGCCGCTCAGCGCGCCGCAAGTGACGCGGCGGGACGCGCGCGGCTGGACGCGGCCCTCGCCGCCGGACGCCGCATCGACCGCAAGACTTCGCTCGCCGAGCTGATCGTGCTCGACGTCGATTTTCACCGCGCGATCTATCAGCTCGCGGGCAATCCCGTGATCGAGGAGACGATCGCGCCGCAATGGCCGCATATGCGCCGCTCGATGGCGACGGTGCTCTCCGAGCTCGATTATCGCGGCAGCGCGTGGGCCGAGCATGCCGACATCGCAAAACACATCCTCGCAGGTGACGCGAAAGCTGCCGAGCGCGCGGCGCTGGCCCATGCGCAGACGGCGGGACGGATGACTGAGGAGAGATTGAAGGCGACGGACGAGGCGGCGGCGTAGCTGTCATTCCGGGGCGGCGCGCAGCGTCGAGCTTTGATGCGCAATTGCGCATCAGAGAACCCATCGGGCCTCAGAGATGGCGGAGAAATGGATTCCGGGCTCGCGCTTCGCGCGCCCCGGAATGACAACAACAAACAAAACAGGAGGACGACCCATGAAACTGTCCGAGGCACAATTGGAGTTCTTCCATCGCGAGGGCTGGCTGTTCCTCCCCGAATTGTTCAGCCAGGAGGAGGTCGACTTGCTCGCGCGCGAGGCTGTCGGCATCTATGACGCCAACCGGCCCGAGGTCTGGCGCGAGAAGAGCGGCGCGCCGCGCACGGCCTTTGCCGCGCATCTCTACAACGAGGCCTTCGGCATTCTGGGCGCGCATCCGCGCATGATCGAGCCGGTCGAGCAATTGTTCGGCGAGCCGGTCTACATGCACCAGTTCAAGATCAACGCGAAATCGGCCTTCACCGGCGACGTCTGGCAGTGGCACCAGGATTACGGCACCTGGAAGCGCGACGACGGCATGCCGGAGCCGCGCGCAATGAACATCGCGATCTTCCTCGACGAGGTGATGCCGATCAACGGCCCCCTGATGCTGGTGCCGCAGAGCCAGAATGCCGGCGATCTCCAGGCGTCCCATGACCTTGCGACGACCTCCTATCCACTGTGGACGCTGGACGAAGAGACCGTGACGCGGCTGGTCAAGCAGGGCGGCATCGTGGCGCCGACCGGCAAACCGGGCGGCATGCTGATGTTCCACGGCAATCTCGTGCATGGCTCTAGCGGCAACATCACGCCCTACCCGCGCAAGATCGTGTACCTGACGCTGAACGCGGTCTCGAACTACATCCGCACGCCGACAAGGCCCGAGTACATCGCGCACCGCGATTTTGCGCCGATCAAGACGGTGGACGATGATGCCCTGGTGCGGCTGGCACGGGCACCGCGACAGGCGGCGGAGTAAGACAGGTCTCGTGCCCCGGTCGCAGCGCAGCACGTCAGTGATGCGCTGCTGAGCCGGGGCCCATGCCACACGGATAGTTTCTCTCTGGGTCCCGGCTCTGCGGAGCAGCGTTTCACGCTGCACCGCGTCCGGGACACGATCATTGCTCAGGATACATCCCCCATGAACCTCTTCCGCCTCCTCCAGGCTCGCGCGTCCGCCGGCAAGCCTGTCCGTGTCGCGCTGATCGGCGCCGGCAAGTTCGGCTCGATGTTTCTGGCGCAGGTGCCGCACACGCCGGGGCTGGAGGTGCCCATCATCGTCGATATCGATCGCGACCGTGCCCGTGAGGCGTGCCGCACCGTGGGCTGGAGCGCCGAGCGGATCGCGGCCACCGTCTTCACCGATGATGGCGCGCGCGCCATTGCCGGCGGCGCGATGGATGTCGTCGTTGAAGCGACCGGCAATCCCGCCGTCGGCATCAGGCACGCGCGCGCGGCGATCGCGGCGGGCAAGCATATCGTGATGGTCAATGTCGAGGCCGACGTGCTGGCGGGCCCGCTGCTCGCCGAGGAAGCGCGCAAGGCGGGCGTGGTCTATTCGCTCGCCTATGGCGACCAACCGGCGCTGACAGCCGAGATGGTCGACTGGGCACGCGCCACCGGTTTTCGCGTGGTCGCAGCCGGCAAAGGGACAAAGTATCTGCCGGCCTATCACGACGTGACGCCTGACGGCGTCTGGCAGCACTATGGTCTCACCGCGGGCGAAGCGCAGTCGGCCGGCATGAACCCGCAGATGTTCAACTCCTTCCTCGACGGCACCAAATCGGCGATCGAGATGGCCGCCATCGCCAATGCCTGCGGGCTCGACGTGCCCGCGAGCGGCTTGCTGTTTCCACCCTGTGGCGTCGACGACTTGCCGCATGTCATGCGCCCCAGCGACAAGGGCGGCGTGCTGGAGCGGTCGGGCGTAGTGGAGGTGGTGTCGTCACTCGAGCGCGACGGCCGGCCGGTGTTTCGCGATCTGCGCTGGGGCGTCTATGTCGTGCTGGAGGCGCCGAACGATTATGCCGCCGATTGCTTCAGGCAATACGGCCTGAAGACCGACGGCAGCGGACGCTTCGCGGCGATGTACAAGCCGTACCATCTGATCGGGCTCGAGCTGAACATCTCGATCCTGTCGGCGGCGCTGCGAGGCGAGCCGACCGGCCAACCCTACGGCTTCCGCGGCGACGTCGCCGCCGTGGCCAAGCGGAACTTGCGCGCCGGAGAGATGCTGGACGGCGAAGGCGGCTACACCGTGTGGGGCAAGCTGGTGCCGGCGGCCGCGAGCCTGAAGGCAGGCGCCCTGCCGATCGGTCTCGCACATCGCCTGAAGCTGAAGCACGACGTCGCCCATGGCGAGATCGTGCGCTGGAACGATGTCGAATTCGACGCCAACAACGACACGATCGGGACAAGAAAGGCGATGGAGACGGCGTTCGCGAAATAACGTCTAGAACTGCCCCGGTTGGGCGGGTGGACTGGGCCAATCCGATCGCAAATTGTTCGGATTATTCCTTGCGAACAGGTCCTGCCTTATAACGCCGCTCGGGCCCGCATCAATTGATGGTGGCATTCCGCGAACATCACGGGTTGGCGCGACCATGACGCCGGTCCGAACGACACAATTGGCGGGATAGCCAACGCGTTGGCAGTAAGTTGCAGCACTCGCGCCTGCATTGCTTCCAACTGAGAAGCCAATAATTAGCGACGCTGACAAGGCAATTGATCGCTTCATTCTTGCCTCCTGTAGCTGATCCACGGAAGAGAATTATAGATGAAGTGTAGCTATGCCAAAGCGGTGAACGTTGAACCATGAGTTCGGCGTCGCGATCAGAAGCCGGCATCGGTCGCAGTCCGCACTATGTCCGCCCATGTGCGGACTTATGATCGCAGCAGGTTGCGTCCTATTCGCGCACGATGGCGTTGGCTTCGGCCTCCTCGAAATTCTTGCGCTGGTCATAGCGATTGATAACCCCGAGAAGCCAATGGTCAGGCCGAGCAGTGTCAGGATAGTGGTCGCGAAGGATGACACCGGGATGCTCGTTCTGTTCGTGCTCGCCCAACGGGTCACGTCGATTTGATGCTTTGCGCGCAAAAAAACCCGGATACTGACACACGTGGCATCTTGCACCACGGTCCAACCGTAAGGAGCAATCCATGATAAATCTGAAAATTGTTGGTGCGATCGTTGTTGTGGCATCTGCCCTGTCCAGCTCTGCTGCACAGGCGCAGTGGTACAATTCCAATCCGGACGCATGTCAAGCTGAATTCGCCAGCTGCACGGGTCTTGGAACGGGGACCACCCCCGACTATCGATATCGGCCATCAACTCGGCGAACGGCATATCGCCAGCCGGTGGCGCCGAGCGCGACTGTCGGCAGCTGGGGCAATTCCTACGCCATGTCGCCCGGCGGCATGTCGTACGGCGAGATGGGCTGGCAAGGCAGCTGGAGTACGTATGCTGCCCGCAACGGCATCGTCTGCCGGCCCGGCACCTATTTCAAGGGTAGCGACGGCCTCCTGCATCTCTGCCAGTAGGTCATCTGCTCTGACGTTAAACAGCTCAGGCGGCCCCAAAGGGGCCGCCTGTTTCGTGCCGGCTTGTGGCTCTCGCCGAAATCAGCATCCAGGTCACGCGGTGGGTGCACGACTGGATGTGGGAACGGCCCCGACCTCCGGCCCTGCAAGCGGGAGAGGAAGCGCGCTGCCTTCGTAGGAGCGATCTCTATGGAAGCAGCCGGCTCTCTTTGGCTTGCTTGAACCACTTCCGGAACATGTCCTCCGTGTCCATCATCTCGGTGAACCCTGCGCGGTTGATCTTGACCGTCGAGACGATCGAGGGCGGACCGGACTCGGTCTGGCCATAGCGCATGCTGTAGTCGGCGTACTGGAACGACAGGCCGACGAAGTCGGCGAGGTCCGGCGACACGAGGTCATGCTTGCGTCGCAACGCGTCCCAAGAAGAGACCCAATTTGGAAACTCCTTGGCCAGCGATAGCGGGACCGGCTTGCCGGGCTTCATCTCCAGCGCGTCGGCCACCGCGGGCCAGATGTTTTCCCAGGTGAAGACATCGCCATTGGTGACGTTGAAGGCTTCGTTCTGTGCCGCCTTGGCCTCGCCCGACCAGGCGATCGCGCGCGCGAGGAGATCGACGTCGACGGCCTGCGCCACCCGCGCGGCGCCACCGGGAAAGTCGAGCGGCCTGCCCTGCTCGCGCAGCATCGCGGCATAGACGCCGAGCGGTGGGATCAGATCCATGGCGCCCCCCATGGCGAGGCCGACGATCAGGACCGGGCGCAAAATGCTCCAGTGCCAGGCTTTGCCCTTCTGGAGCTCGCGCAGGAAATTTTCCTGCGCCCAATAGAAATTGGGCTGCTCATACATCTCGGAGCGGCCTTCGCGCGCCGGCACGGTCAAAGGTCGAACATGGACGCCGTAAGCCTTGGTGCCCTGCAACAGGGCGACATGCCTGAGTTCAGGCGCGACCGGCTCGAGCGCGCCCATCAGATTGCGCAGCATCAGATCGTTGGTCCTGATCTGCTGCGGATCGCGCCAACCGTCGACGAGCTGCGGCGCCTCGTAGAGCGCGGCGTAGATCAGGTGCGTGGCGCCGTTGAGCTCGGCCGCGGCTCGGCGGCAATCCGCTTCGCTGGTGAGGTCGACGGGTACGTGCCGGGCGCCGTAGAGGTTGCGCGGCTTGCGGCGGGACAGCGCGACGACCTCGCAAGGCTCGGCTGTGCCGAAGTGTCGCAACACCGCATTACCGACGAGGCCGGTCGCCCCGGCGACCGCGACCTTCTTGCCCGTCATGCGCGAGCCTCCCTTGCTGCTTGTTCTTTGCCTCAAGAAGTAGCAGGGCGCAGGCCGTCCCGACTTGCGTCAGGCCAGCATTCGCGGCTGCGATGAGGGCATGAGGCTTGATTATCGCAGGACGAACGGTCATCCTTGCTGACGGAACCGCAACGCTCGGCTTCCAGCAACAAGAGCCTATCAGGGCCATTCGGAAACGCTCAAACAAATCTCAACAAGAGAACGTCGATCCTCGACGAAGACAAGACGACAGCAAGATCGTTCCCTGGTCGATGCATCGACGCAATGGAAGGGATGCGCATGAAACGTCGTGATTTTCTGAAGGTGACAGGCGTCGGCCTGGCCGCGAGCACAGCAGTGGCTGCGCCCGCGATCGCGCAGTCGTCGCCCGAGGTCAGGTGGCGCTACGCCACGAGCTGGCCGAAAGCCCTCGATACGCTCTATGGCGGCTGCGAATATTTCTGCAAGCAGGTCGCCGACATTACCGACAACAAGTTCCAGATCCAGCCTTTTGCGGCGGGCGAGATCGTCCCGGGCCTTCAGGTGCTCGACGCCGTGTCGAACGGCACGGTCGAGATCGGCAATACCGCGCTTTATTACTATTGGGGCAAGAACCCCGCATTCACGTTCGCAACCGCCCTTCCGTTCGGATTGAACACGCGCCAGCAGATTTCCTGGCTGTTGTGGGGCGGCGGACAGGATCTCGTCAATGATCTCCTGAAGGAGCACAACGTCTACGGCATCCCGACCGGATCGACCGGCGCGCAGATGGGCGGCTGGTTCAGGAAGGAGATCAAGACGCTCGACGACCTCAAGGGCCTGAAGATGCGCATCGGCGGCTTCGCCGGCACGATCCTCGCCAAGCTCGGCTGCGTACCGCAGCAGCTCGCCGGCGGCGACATCTATCCGGCGCTGGAGAAGGGCACCATCGACGCGGCCGAGTGGGTCGGTCCCTATGACGACGAGAAGCTCGGCTTCGCCAAGGTCGCGAAGTACTACTACTATCCCGGCTGGTGGGAAGGCACGAGCCAGGGCCACAACATCATGAACATCGAGAAGTGGAACGCGCTGCCCAAGCACTACCAGGCAGCGATCGACGCGGCGTCACGCGACACTTTCACCTGGATCACCGGCAAGTACGATGCGCTGAATGCTCCGGCGCTGAAGCGGCTGATCGTGAACGGTGCGATCCTCAAGGGCTTCCCGCAGGAGGTGCTCGAGGCCTGCTACAACGCCGCCAACGAGATCTATGCGGACTTGTCCAAGACCAATCCACATTTCGGCAAGATGCATGCGAGCATGACGGCGTTCAAGAATGACTCGTTGCCTTGGACGCAGGTGGCCGAGCTGAGCTACGACAGCTTCATGGCGCGGATGCGGACCAAGACGTGAGGCGCTGAGCGGCTCACACGACTAAAGACGGAGCCCCCGGAGATGCTGCCATCTCCGGGGTTTTACGTGCTTTGGTTCCTGTTTCGGACCAAGCCTGGTTGTCCCAATCGACTTCGCAACTGCGAGCGTTCCGACGCCGCTTGATTATCGCGAAGCGACCAGTCATCCTGATGGACGGAACCGCAACGTACGGGATCCACAAAGAGCCCTGAAGGGCCGTCGGACACACTCACACCTTCACCCAAGACAAGTTTGCACCCAAGACAAGTTCGGTTCTCGGCGAAGCAAAAGACGACACGAAGATCGTTCCCTTAGTCGAGCAATCGGCACAACGGAGGGATACGCATGAAACGTCGTGAATTCCTGAAAGTGACAGGCGTTGGCCTGGCGGCAAGCACAGCGGTTGCTGCGCCGGCCATCGCGCAATCTTCGCCGGAAGTGAGATGGCGGCTCGCCGCGAGCTGGCCCAAGGCGCTCGATACGCTCTACGGCGGCTGCGAATATTTCTGCAAGCGCGTCGCTGACGCCACCGACAACAAATTCCAGATCCAGCCGTTCGCGTCCGGCGAGATCGTCCCGGGACTGCAGGTGCTCGACGCTGTCTCGAACGGCACGGTCGAGATGGGCAACACGGCGCTCTATTACTACTGGGGCAAGAACCCCGCGTTCACGTTCGGCACCTCGCTGCCGTTCGGACTGAACACGCGGGCGCATATTTCCTGGCTGCTGTTCGGCGGCGGTACCGAGATGCTGAACGACCTGCTGAAGGAATACAACGCGCTCGGCATTCCAACCGGTTCGACCGGCGCCCAGATGGGCGGCTGGTTCCGGAAGGAGATCAAGTCGATGGAGGATTTCAAGGGATTGAAATTCCGCGTCGGCGGCTTCGCCGGCACAATCATCGCCAAGGTCGGCGGCGTGCCGCAGCAGATCGCAGGCGGCGACATCTACCCGGCGCTGGAGAAAGGCACGATCGACGCTGCCGAATGGGTCGGGCCGTATGACGACGAGAAGCTCGGCTTCGTGAAGGTCGCAAAATACTATTACTATCCGGGCTGGTGGGAAGGCACCGGCCAAGGCCACAACGTCATAAATCGCGACAAATGGAACGCGCTGCCGAAGCACTATCAATCCGTGATCGAGATGGCGTCGCGCGACACCTTCACCTGGGTCACCGGCAAGTACGACTACGTCAACCCGCCGGCGCTGAAGCGTCTGCTGGTGGCCGGTGCGATCCTGAAGCCGTTCCCGCAGGAAGTGCTGGAGGCCTGCTACAACGCCGCCAACGAGATCTACGCCGATCTCAGCAAGACCAACCCGCACTTCAACAAGATGTACACGAGCCTGTCGGCGTTCAGGAACGAGTCGCTGGCGTGGATGCAGGTCGCCGAGCTCAGCTATGACAGCTTCATGATGCGGATGCGGACGCGGACGTGACGACGCTTCACGGCGTCTGAAAACGACAAAAGCCCCGGAGATGTCTCCGGGGCTTTTTGTTTCGGCATCAAGAGCGTGGTGAGGCGGGAGCCCGAACCACACCGAAGCTGTCATCGCCCGGCTTGACCGGGCGATTCAGTATTCCAGAGGCCCATATTGGAGAGCACGCTCTCACCACATCGGCCGCGGCGTACTGGATGCCCCGGTCAAGCCGGGGCATGACAGCGGTGGGTGTGGCGGGCGCTTGCCGCGATAGCGCTCAGTTCTGATCGTCACCCAGCGCGGCAACCAGCTTGTCGTAGTACTTGCCGACCAGATCGATATTGGCCTTGTTCTCGACCTGCGGCGCCGGCGTCTTCAGCGCTTCGTTGAGCTCGTCGAGCGCCTCCTTCTTGTCCTTGGCGGGCATCTTCTTGTCGGCCTGGACCTGCGCGATCTGCGCCTTGATGACGGCTTCGGTGCCGACATATTTCTTGGTCGCGGGATCGAAGCCGCCGAGCACGAGGCTGATGTTGTCGACGACGTTGTTGTAATCGTCGTAGCCGGCAAAGCCGTTCTTCTTGGCGACGCCGTCGAGCTGGCCGATCACCTTCTGGTCGGGCGCGGTGTTCTCCGGCAGCTTTTCCGTGATCGCATCCATGTCCTTCTGCGCGGAGAGCACACCGTCGAGCTGCTTGTCGGTCAGCGCGATCTGCTTGAGGGTAGGTGCCTGCGCGGGCGCGGCCTGCGGAGCCGGCGCGGCCTGCTTGGCTTGCGCGAACGCGGCGCCGGAGGAGGCAAGCGATGCGGCGGACAGAAGGCACGCGACGCCGAACGCGGTGAGGGCGGGACGAAGCAATGCTGGCATGGGAGTCTCCTCCTGAAGGGGATGGTTGGTGTTGTCAGCGGAAGGTCTTGGCGATCGAAGGTCTCGACGAGGGAAAAACTAGGGAGCCTGGAATGAACTGCGGATGAACTCCGCTTGCGTCTGCTAAGGGCCGATCATGGCTGAATGATCACAACCCTGTGGTGGGTCCTGCGATCACCAAACATTGTTCTGCATGCAATCCATCTGCTTGCCGCCTCGCGAGGCGGCTGCCACTTGCGGCGCGGTGGCGTTCAGCCTGGTGTCAGGAATCACCTGAAATCACGACCTGCGACTGATCACTGTACCAGCAGAAAAATGCGCTGATGACGAAGGTGCGCGAGGGCGCGCTCACCATCGAAAGCGGCGAGGATCTGCTGTCGGCCGACGAATGGAAGACGCACCGCACGAAG